>OY764342.2:0-3873338 GCA_963668405.2 Spirochaetia bacterium
TGGATGAATTATGAAGGAAGAGATCTGGCAAAAAAACTTTATGCAGAACTGGGTGTTCATTATGTAAACATTCTTACATTAAGTCCTTCTGAGGTATGGGCTCATACAACAAAACCCCTTAATTCTGTAAAAGATATTAAAGGTCTCAAGATAAGACTCGGAACAACTGCTCTTAATGCTATTTTCACCAAAATGGGGGCAACTCCTGTATTTCTTCCCGGCGGCGAAATTTATGAATCAGCCAACAGGGGTGTAATTGACGGATTTGAATATATTACCCCTTCACTCAACTGGGGAATGGGTTTTCACGAAGTTGCAGAGTATATGTATCTTTCACCTTCAAGAGCTCCATGTGATGTTCAGGTTGTATGGGTAAATCAGGAAGAATGGGACAAACTCCCCGCACATCTGCAGGAAATTGTTGATGCTGTATCTAATGATGTCGCAAGAAAATACTATACAGAGACAGTAAAACGGGACGCAGATGCTGTTCAGAAATATGTTGATTACGGTACCAAAGTAGAAAAGGTTCCGCAGGATATTATAGATCTTCTGAATGAAAAATCTGAAGAATACTTCAAGGAAGAATCAGCTAAAGATGAAACATTCAAGATGATTTATGAAAAGCACCTTGCATTCAAGAAAATCTGTGAACAGTTTGATATTAAATAATTTGTAACACGATTAAAGACCCGTTTATCAGGAAACGTGAAATATAAGGCATAAAAACGGGTCGTTTTAATCAAGTAGGAGGTTTTAGTGAGTGATGAAATCATTAAAAAAGATGACTGGATCATAGTGCGAAAGACAGTTGAGATTATAAACAGGATGAGTGAGGGAACCGGTCATATAATCAAGTTTCTTATATTGGGACTGATTCTTGTTCTTTTCTTTGAGGTTACTTCCAGATATGTATTTGGAAAACCCACAATCTGGGCCCTTGAATCTTCAAAAATGCTGCTTGGAGTGATCGGTACATGGGGATGGGCATACACGCATCAGCATCACGGTCATGTAAGGGTTGATATACTGTACATGCTTTTTTCAAGAAGAGTACAGGCAATAATAGACTCAGTACTTACTGTTCTGATGCTGTTCCCCCTTGTTCTGGTAATGATCAATGTCGGTTATAAATGGGCAATAAGGTCCTGGATGACACATGAAAAAATGGTTGAAAGCAGCTGGCTTCCCCCTGCTGCCCCTTTCAGGAGTATGCTGGTAATAGGATTTATTTTATTTGCACTGCAGTGCCTTGCACAGTTTTTGTGTGATCTTTATTACGTTATAAAAAAGAGGGAACTATTATGATTGATGCTTTGAATATGTTTTTTTCATCTCTTTCACCGGAGATGATAACTGTAATAATGTTCGGATCAATTTTTGTCGGAATAATAACAGGATTCCCTCTTGCAGTCCCGATTGGTTCTGTAGGGGTAATAATGGGGTATATGCTGTTCGGTCCGAGGGCTTTTGACCTTATCTACAGCAGGGTATATGACACTGTAACAAATTACGGCCTTATGGCTGTACCGCTTTTTGTTTTTATGGGAAATATGCTTGAATCTTCAGGGATTGCAAAAAAGATGTATGATGCCCTTTATCTCTGGTTCGGGGGATTCAGGGGCGGCCTTGCCATAGTAAGTATTATAATCGGTACTGTAATGGCTGCATGTGTAGGAATAATTGCAGCGTCAATAACAATGCTTACACTTGTTGCCCTTCCTGCAATGGTTGAACATAAATACGATAAAGGGATTGCCACAGGAGCAATATGTGCAGGCGGATCACTTGGTATACTGATCCCTCCGAGTATAATGCTGATTATTTACGGACCGGTAGCCCAGATATCTGTTGGCAAGCTGTTTATGGGCGCTTTTGTCCCCGGATTTCTCCTTTCATTTCTTTACATAATTTATTTAACCATAAGGTGCTATATACAGCCTGGTATAGCTCCTGCAATTCCCAAAGAGGAACGAAATGTCCCGTTCTGGGTAAAGACAAAGCTTGTGCTTCTTACAGTTGCACCTACGGCTCTTCTTGTCCTTTCTGTTCTGGGGGCAATTTACTTCGGAGTTGCAGCTCCTACAGAAGCTGCTGCAGTCGGTGCAGTTGTAGCTACTCTTCTTACTATTGCATATAAAAGATTCACATGGAAAGTTCTTATGGACGTTTCATTAAGTACAATCAAACTAACCGGAATGGTACTTCTGATTGCAAGCTGCTCAACGACTTTTGTAAGTGTGTTTCTGAGCGCAGGGGGCGGCGGCGTAGTTGAAGGTTTTATAATGGGGTTCCCCGGCGGGCGGTGGGCTGTTTTTGCAATGATAATGGTTGTGTGTTTTGTTCTTGGTGCATTTATTGACTGGATAGGTATTATCTTTGTTATGGTTCCGATCCTTGCTCCTATTGTTCCGAAACTCGGATTTGATCCTTTATGGTTTGCCATGATGATAATAGTAAATCTTCAGATGTCATTCCTCACCCCCCCGTTTGCCTATGCAATGTTCTTCCTGAAAGGGGCAGCTCCTCCTGAACTTGGAATATCAACCAGCGATATTATCAGAGGCATGATCCCTTATGTATTTATTATTGCATTTTCACTGATATTACTGATTATTTTCCCGCAGCTTGTCTTATGGCTGCCATCCAAAATGTAGATTTGTACAGGGGCTGTTCCGGAAATTTTTACGGCCCCTGTTTTTAACTGTAATAGCTTGAAAGGGGAAATGATTATGGAGAAAATAATTATTGCGGCAAAGGATTCACCATCTGCTATCGGTCCATATTCACAGGCAGTGAAAGCCGGTCCTTTTATCTTTACCTCAGGTATCCTCCCTTTAAGTCCTGAAACAGGAGAGCTTGTTTCAGGGGGGATTGCCGAACAGACTTCGAAAACCCTTGAAAACCTCAGGGCTGTTCTTGAAAAGGGGGGCTCCTCAATGGGATCTGTAATAAAGACAACTGTTTTTATTACAGATATGAATGATTTTAATTTAATGAATAAAATCTACGGAACATTTTTTTCGGAAAATCATCCTGCAAGGGCAACGGTGGAGGTCAGCCGGCTTGCAAAGGATGCAAAGATTGAAATAGAGGCTGTGGGGATTTGCAATAATATTTCTGAAAAACAGGACCTGTAAAAATGCCTATAATGGATTCTAAAAGCAGTAGAATAAAATACAGCTATAAATTAGAAGATATTGAGAAAAAGGCGGAAATGATAAGATTTTATACTGCTGCAGCGTTATGTGCTTCTGAGTCTGAATACTGTGAAAGTGCATTTTCAATAATTGATATCGCAGCAGTACTCTACCTTAATTATCTGAGACACGATCCAGTCAACCCTGGATGGATAAACAGGGACAGGGTATTCTGGTCTGCCGGGCATAAAGCCCCGGCAATCTACAGTACCCTGGGAATATGCGGTTATTTTCCTGTCAGCGAGGTACTGAAATACAGAAAGCTTTTTTCCGGTTATGACAGATATCCTGACAGATTCAGAACCCTTGGAATTGAAGTCTCGGGGGGTTCCCCGGGGCATGGACTGGGGATTGCTGTCGGAGATGCCCTCAGGGCCAGAAATGACGGCTATGATTATGAGGTCTTCTGTATAATGAGCGGGGGGGAGCAGTTCCATGGATCTGTATGGGAAGCTGCCATGTCTGCCTCCTGTTACAGGCTGAATAATCTGGTGGCAATAATAGACAGGAATGATCCGGGTCCCGGGTGCAGCGGTAAAAAGGAGTTGAGTGTTTCTTCCCTTGCAGATAAATATGCATCGTTCGGATGGCAGGTTTTCCTTGTTAACGGTCATGATCTGAATCAGATTCTCCAGGTTCTTGAAGTTGACAGAAGTCAGGAACAGAGACCGTCAGTAATAATTTCAGATTACAGCAGTAATGATATGCATGTTAATTCAAAAACTATTTATTCACTAAGTGATCTTTACCGGGTATTTGATATAACCGGTAAAAAAACCGGCACTGTTCTCTGCCCGCTTGCTCCAGATGAGCTTCTTCATATAGCGGAAAAACATGATGCTGTTACAGAAAACAATCTTAAAGAAAGAATCCCCTCCTTTTCCAGAGACTACAGCTGGAATTCTGAAAAAATGATGAGAGTATCATATTCATCATCAGCCGAGATATTTCTGAATTATATTGCAATATCAAAAAACAGGAATGACATGGTTTTTATGGGGGAGGAAATCCTGAAAGCAGGATCTGAAAATATTTTACAGAATGATTCTGCCAGGCGCTATATACCTGAGCAGAACATGACCCTGATGGCGGCGGGGTTTGCCAAAGAAGGTAAAATACCTTTTATTATATCCTACGGAGCATTTATAACCGGTAAGAACTGGGAGCAGATTCGTTCCACCGTATGTTTTAATAATTTCAATGTAAAGATTGTTGATGCATACGGGGGATTTTCTTCAGGCCGGGAGGGGGCAGTTCATCATTCACTGGAGGACCTTTCAGCTTTATATTATCTTCCCAATATTCATATTTTTCTTCCTGCTGATTCTTTTGAAATGATTGAGCTTCTGAAATCAATGACAGAGCTTCAGGGCCCTGCTGTAATCCGTTTTTCCTGCGAAAGTCTTCCGGTTGTTACAAATCAGCAGACTCCGTTCCGTTTCGGCAAAGCCAATGTCATACGGTACAGAAGCATAAGGTGCAGTTTTACTGATGCTTTTGAAATTTTTTCAGGAGAGGATTATATCAGTGAGAATGAGGATTTATGTATTTTAACCTTCGGGGTAACAGTTTCTGAATCAATGAGAGCCGCATATATTTTAAAGGAAGAATTTGATATTGAAACCCGTGTTTTAAATATTAATACCCTGAAGCCGCTGGATATCCGGACAATTCTCAGATCTGCAGAGGAGACGGGGGCTGTTCTGACTGTTGAAGAGCATCAGACAGGCGGTTTCGGCAATATCATTGCAGGAGCAGTAATGAAAAATGCGGATTTCAGCTTTCCTGTATCAATGGATATGCTTGGTGTTGAGGACAGGTTCAGTGAAGGGGGTAAAAGCTCCGAGCTGAGAAAGCTTTTCGGACTTACAGCTGAAAATATAGCTGAAAAAGCACTGGGGCTTTTAAACAGAAAGATAAAAAACAGCAGAAGCAGCGCTAATTTTGAATATTTTATTAAAAGGAGTATCTGATGAATATAGGTGAAAAAAGTAAGAAACTGCTTGAGAAATTTAAGGGGGACAGTTATCTGTACGGAAGGGGTGTTTTATCTGAAACCGGTAAAATATCGTTAAAAGCAGGTAAAAATGCAGTCCTCATAAGGGATATGTTTCCCGGAAGTGAAATATATATAGATGAAATTAAAAGATCTCTCGTTAAAGAGGGAGTCCGGCTTATTGCTGAAGGTGACGGTGCAGGTCCAAACTGTCCGAGGGAAGATCTTGCACGGATTACTGAGGTTATTAAAAAAGCAAACCCGGATGTTTTAATAAGTTTCGGCGGGGGGAGTACAATAGATGCCGTAAAAGCAGCTGAAGTGTTAAGGACAATCGGAGGAGATATAGAGGATTATTTCGGTGTCGGAAAGGTAACGGAAGCACTTGAAAGAACAGGACTTAAGCTCACCCCCCATATAGCAATTCAGACAGCGGCAAGTTCAGGCGCCCATCTTACCAAATATTCAAACATAACAGATATTCATACCGGGCAGAAAAAGCTGGTAGTAGATCCTGCAATTGTACCTGCTTATCCTGTTTTTGATTTCAGCGTTACATACAATGCCCCGAAGAGCCTTCTGATGGACGGCGCTCTTGACGGGATTGCCCACTGCCTTGAAGTGCTTTACAGCGCTGAAGGGAAGGAAAACTATGATGAGGTAGGCGAGGTTGCGGAAACAGGTATAACCCTTGTCGTTGAAAATCTTCAGAAAGCGATTGAAAATCCTGATGATCTTGAAGCAAAGGATAATCTATGTACTGCAACAGATATGGGAGGGTATTCAATAATGATAGGGGGAACAAACGGGGGGCATCTTACAAGTTTTTCACTTGTAGATGTATTAAGCCACGGACGGGCCTGTGCAATAATGAATCCCTATTATACAGTGTTTTTTGCTCCTGCCATTGAAAAGTCGTTGAGAATGGTCGGTGCAATCTATAAAAAAGCAGGCCTTACAGATAAAAACCTCGACAACCTCTCCGGAAGGGAGCTCGGGGTTTCAGTTGCGGAAGCCATGTTTAATCTTTCATTGAAAATCGGTTTTCCCTACAGGCTGGGTGATGTACAGGGATTTACAGACAGGCATATAGAAAAAGCGCTCAGTGCAGCTAAGAATCCGCAGCTGGCAATGAAACTTCAGAATATGCCGGTCCCTCTCACTGCTGAAATGATAGATGAGTATATGGGCCCGATACTGAGAGCAGCCAGAGACGGCGACCTGAGTATTATAAAGAATGTTTAAGGAGGCGGTATAAAATGAAACTGAATCTGGCATACGGAAAAAAAGGGCTGGAAGTTGATCTGCCTGATAATATTACTGTTATAGAGCCCAGATTTGAAAAAGGGCTTGAGGACCAGATAGGGGCGGTGAGAAAAGCGCTTCAGAGTCCTTACGGAAAAGAGTCTTTAAATAAAATAGTAAAAAGCACTGACCGGGTCGGGATAGTTTTCAGCGACATAACAAGGGCGACCCCCTATGATGTAATACTTCCTGCGATTTTTTCAGAACTTTCTCATGTGAGTAGTGAAAACTTTACCCTCTTTAATGCCGCAGGGACACACAGGCAGAATACTGAAGAGGAGCTTATACAGATCCTTGGAAAAGAGGCTGCCGGAAAATACCGGATTGTGCAGAACGACTGCAATGATATTGAAAGCCACCGGTATATCGGGACAACCAGAGAGGGGAACAGGGTGGAGATACTGAGTGAGTTCCTTGACTGTGACGTAAAGATACTTACCGGGTTTATTGAACCACATTTTTTTGCCGGGTTTTCAGGCGGGGGAAAAGCTGTAATGCCTGGTCTTGCCACCCTGGGTACTGTTCAGAGAAATCACAGTGCTGTCCATATGGACCATAAAAACTCAATCTGGGGTATTACCAATAACAACATACTCTGGGAGGATGTAAAGGAGGCTGCAGGGTTTGCAGATCCAACCTTTCTGATAAATGTCGCTCTTAACAGAAATCAGGAAGTTATTGCCGCATTCGGGGGCGATTATGTTGAGGCCCATCAGGCTGGGTGTGAATATGTAAAAGAGCATGCAATGGCAGGTGTTGATAGTGCTTTTGACATTGTAATCACAAGCAACTCAGGATATCCTTTGGACCTTAATATGTACCAGGCTGTAAAGGGAATGAGCGCTGCATCTCTTATAGTAAAAGAGGGGGGTGATATAATAATCGCTGCTGACTGCTGGGACGGTATCCCTTCCCACGGTATGTACGGCCAGCTTTTAAGTGATTCAAAAGACCCCGACGATGCGCTTGAAAAGATAAGATCTCCCGGATTTTTTATGCAGGACCAGTGGCAGGTGCAGATACATGCTCTGATCTGCAAAAAAGCCGATGTCCATTTTTACAGTGACAATCTGACAGATGAGCAGATAGAAACAGGATTTATGATCCCCTGCAGGAATATATCTGAAAGAGTTGAAAAGATAATGGAAAAGAAGGGGAGAGCCCTTTCAATCTGTGTTATGCCTGAAGGTCCCCAGACAATTCCGTATATAAAGTAAGGGATACCGGTTATCACGGTAAATGAAGGGGGACCGGTCCCCCTTTGTATTCAGCTGTTATACTGTCTGAAGAGAACGTTAATAAAATAAAAAATTTGAAAAATATTTTATTCAGTGTATTATGATTATAATGAATAATCTAAAAAGGGTTCTTATTATAGGAGCTGGTGTAACAGGCTGTTCTATTGCCAGAAATCTGTCAAGATACCGGCTTGATATAAAAGTACTTGAAAAAGAGGTGGATGTTGCTGAAGGCTCGACAAAAGCCAACAGCGGGATTGTTCATGCAGGTTATGCTGCAAAACACGGAACCCTCAAAAGCAGACTCTGCGTAATAGGGAATGCTCTGTACAGCCGGCTTGACAGCGAGCTTAATTTCGGGTTCAGAAGATCAGGATCTCTTGTACTTGGATTCACTGATGAAGACCTTGAGGTTCTGAAAGAACTTTATGCAAACGGTCTGAATAACAATGTCCCTGACCTTGAAATTATAGGGCGGGACAAAATCCTTTCCATAGATCCGGGAATAAATCCTGATGTACGATATGCTCTTTATGCTCCAACTGCAGGGGTAACCTCCCCGTATGAGTTTGCCATAGCTCTGGCTGAAAACAGCATTGAAAACGGGGCTGAATTCTTTTTTAATTCTGAAGTAGTATCGTTGTCTCTTGCTGCTGATAATACTTACCGTGTGGAGAGCTCCTCCGGCACTTACATCGCAGATTATGTAATAAATGCTGCAGGACTTTACAGTGATATTATATCAAAGGCAGCAGGGTTTGATTATTTTGAGATAAAACCCAGGAAGGGACAGTATCTTATTTTTGACCGTTTCTCCGGAACCTCTCTTAAATCTGTTCTTTTTCAGGTTCCCGGGAAAATGGGTAAAGGGATACTTGTTACCTCCACTTTTCATGAAAACCTTATGATAGGACCGGATGCTCTTGACACCGGAAGCCGGGAGGATATAGGTACCGATTATTCATCATTAAAGGAGATTACAGCTAAAGCACGTATTTCATATCCTTCAATTGATATTTCTAAAATTATTAGGAGTTTTGCAGGACTCCGGGCAGTCGGAAACAGAGGGGATTTTATTATTGAAGCTCCAGGAAACAGCAGAAATTTCATAAATGTTTCAGGAATAGAATCTCCCGGACTTACCTCATCCCCTGCTATTGCTCTTATGGTTGAGGATATTTTAAGGGAACAGGGAATGGAGCTTCTTTTAAAAGATGATTTCAATCCGTACAGACCTGCTGTTATTAAAAGGAGGGAAAGTCTTCCTCCTGAGGAGGTTGAGAGGAGGATAAAACTGCTGTCATCACCGGAAAAGCTGATATGCAGGTGCGAGCAGGTTTCCGAGGGGGTGATCAGGGATTCGCTTGAGAGGGGAATAAAAGTCATCTCTACTGACGGAGTTAAAAGGAGGACAAGGGCCGGTATGGGGCGATGCCAGGGAGCTTTCTGCAGAAACAGGGTGAAGAGTCTTGTTTCAGAGGTGTATAATATTCCGGCAGATAATGTTCTGGAGCCTGAAAGGGAGAAAGAGAACATTCTATCACTGAAAAAATATTTGTCTTCAGAAGAAGGCGGTATTTGAAAATGTATATTCTTGTATATTATGTGCCGGAAGAGGCGCTTGAAAAAACAAAAGAAGCCCTTTTCCGCGCCGGGGCAGGAAGTATCGGCAACTATTCTAAATGCTCCTGGCAGGTAAAGGGAGAGGGACAGTTTCTTCCCGGGATTATGAGTAATCCGTATACAGGAAAAAGGGGAGAGATTAAAAAAACTGCTGAGTTCAGGGTTGAAATGGCTCTTGAGGACAGCATCAGGGATCTTGCAGTCAGAACACTTCTGGATGTGCATCCTTATGAGACCCCGGCATTCCATCTAATAGAGGTATTTAAACATGAGTGAAAAAGTGAAAATAATGTTTGTAGATGATGAGGAAATAATCCTTACACTTGGAAGGGATATCCTTGAGAGGTTCGGGTATCAGGTTGTCGGATACAGCAACCCGGTTGAGGCCCTTGAAGGGTTCAGGGAAGATCCGGACAGTTTTTCCCTTATTATAACTGATCAGTCAATGTCAGAGATGAATGGTGTGGAACTTGCTGAGAAAATATGCGAGTTAAGAGAAAATATCCCTGTTATTCTCTCAACAGGGCATTCCAGTTTAGCAGATGACGGTACCCCCGGAGGGAGAGGAATCAGAAAAATAATACATAAACCTTTTTCAATCAAGCTTCTGATAGCAGCTGTAAAAGAGCTGCTTGGTGAAGATGAATAATAAAGAAGAGGGTAATCTTACAACAGGGAAAATTCACGAGCACTTTATACGGATGAGTGTTCCTGCCAGTATTGGATTTGTTTTTAATACGCTTTACAATATTACTGACACGTATTTCGGCGGTCAGATTTCGACAGAGGCCCTTGCCGGGCTTTCTCTTTCTTTCCCGATGTTTTTCATTATTCTTGCCGTGGGGAGCGGCATAGGAACAGCATCTGTTGCTCTTATTTCAAATGCAATAGGCAAAGGGGAGGGAGATAAGCCGGTTATCTATTTTATCCAGTCTCTTCTGTTTTCATTTTCACTATCTGTTATACTTCTTTTTGCAGGAAAAACACTTGCTGTTTTCATGCTGAGGTTTATGAGAGCTGAAGGGGATATTCTGTTATCATCACTGCTTTACATGGAAGTAATAATAAAGGGGATCCCTTTTTTTCTTATGAACAATGTCCTTAACGGGTTTCTGAATGCGAGGGGCAATACATACAGCTATAGAAATGTGCTTATAGCAGGTTTTTTTCTTAATCTTGTTCTTGATCCTGTTTTTCTTTACGGGTGGGGAATCATTCCTGAAATGGGAATTGCGGGGATTGCCCTTTCAACTGTTCTTATCCAGGGGGGAGCTACTGTATATCTTATTATAACTGCCGCCGGAATTGGAGGTTTCAGAAAATGTTCCTTTTCCTGTTTTTATCCTAAACTCGTTTATCTGAAAGAAATTATATCCCAGAGTCTTCCGTCCAGCCTGAATATGATGTCAATTGCTGCAGGGATGTTTGTTATAAACTTTTTTTTAAATATATACGGCGGGGGCAAATCTGTTGCAGCCTATGGTATAGGCTTACGGATTGAACAGATCGCCCTTCTCCCTGCAATCGGAATAAATACTGCTCTTCTTGCAATAACCGGGCAGAATGCAGGGGCCTGCCGGTATGACAGGGTGCGGAAAGCGTTCAAAACAGCCCTTATTTCCGGATTTATTGTAATGGCTGTTATGCTCAGTATCATTATCCCTCCGGGACGGTTTTTAATCTCATTTTTTACAGAAGATACTGAAGTTGCCCGTACTGCTCTGCTTTATCTGGAAATTGTTCTTATTACATATTATTCCTATATACTTCTTTTCAGTTCAGCTTCACTCCTTCAGGGGCTTAAAAAACCATCCTTTGTTCTATGGACTGCCCTATACAGGCAGATAGCAGCCCCTTTTGCTGTTTTCTGGTTTCTGTGCGGAAAGCTCGGGATGGGAGCAACAGGTGTTTTCTGGGGCCTTGCAATTGTCAACTGGTCGGCAGCTCTGATAATGCTTGCCTACAGCAGAAAGGTGCTTTCAGAAGCGGAATGCGTAAAGGATTCCTGACTGACTGCGTTCTGGAATTAGCGTGTGCTATATGAAAAATGAATAGGATGTTTTTCTTTTATTTAAAAACCTTTTTAATGCTTATGCGTATAATATCTATGAAATGGTCAAAATAGAAAAATACTGGAAAAAATGGAGAAAGAATAACTCTGATAAAGACTGGAACCTTCTGCTGGAGGAAATCTGGAAGACTTATTATCCAAAGCTATGTGTATATATAGATTCAGTCAGCAAAAGCGATCTAACAGACGACAGGGCCAGTGATATTCTGGTAAAAGTGTTTGATAAAATAAAAACATACAATCCGGAATACAGGTTTTCAACCTGGATTTATGCAATAGCACGAAACTACCTGACAGATCTTTGCCGTATATCCGCAAGACTTTATTATGCAGATGAAGGGGTTATCCCTCAGATTCCTGACAAAACAGTTGATATTGAGGGTGACTATATAAGACGGGAAGATCTTCTTGCTGTTGAAAGGGCAATAGAAACTCTGATGCCTGATGAAAAAGAGCTTGTTTATCTCCGTTATTATGAGAAGCTTAAATACTCTGAAATTGCAGAAGTGACAGGAATGCCAGTCGGGACAGTTAAAAACAGAGTTTATCTTCTCCGGAAAAAAATCATGGGGGTGGTTTAATGAAAGCAGGCAGTATGAAAAAATTGGTGAGAAGATACTTTGCCGGAAGAGTGGACAATGTATTGGTCCCTGAAATTCCGGAATATCTTTTAACAGGTGAAAGTAAAGAGATTCCGGGTCCTCCTGTAAACGGGAAGGCAGGTTTTTCCGGAAGAATCTTTTTTGCTGCATCAGTTTTTCTGTGCCTGGCTGTTTTGTTTCATCCCTTCTCATCTGCATCTCAAATAAGGATGAACGGGGTTGGTGCTGAAGAAACTGAATTGATAATAAAAGGGATAAACATTTATATTGATCATTTCGAATTTTTAATAAAAAAGGAGCTTAATTAATTATGAAATCAAAATTATTTATTATTTCCCTGATTGTTGTACTGTTTTTCGGGACAGCAGTTTATCTTGCAGGTTATATCGGGTGGTATATTGATCTGCCCAGTTTTATTCTTGTAATTATACTTCCATATATTGCTGCCTCTGTTATATTTCCCCCTGTTGAGCAGAAAAAATATTTCAGGACATTATCTGGAGGTATTGGGGTGAAGGATGCTGTTTTAACTGACAGGGGCCTGCTTTTTCTGAAAACATTATCCTCTTTTTCTGCTGGGTGTACAGTTGTCTCTGTATTCATAGGTCTTATCGCTGTTCTTGCAAACATCAGCGATAAAAAGATAATAGGTCCAGGAATTGCGGTTACCCTGATATGCCCTTTTTATTATTCACTTTTTTATGTTATGTTCATTCTTCCTTTCCGGGGTTTACTGCTCAGGCAAAAACTGGAGCAGTAAACCGGGGATTAACCGGACGCAGACGTCCGATATTTGCAGGCTGACACACACGGGTGTCAGCCTGTGTGTGTCAGTAATTATTTATAATTCAGGGAGAGGAACTTTTTAACATCATCCGCTGTTCTGTCGAACGGTCCCTCTTTTTCCAGTTTGAGTGATGTGAGAGCAACAGCCCATTTTAAGGCATCGGCAGGATTTTTATCAAGCCTGGCAGCTGTGTAGCTTGAAATTGAGGTATCCCCTCTTCCGCTTCTTCCCCTGAGTGCATCTGGTTTGAATTTTTCCTCATACATGTTTCCGTTTTCATATACTACTGCACCGTCTCTGTAGGTCAGTATTATCTCTCTGGCCCCCATTTTGTTGAGTTTTTTAATTGCCTCGTACCGGTCTGAACTGCCGGTTATGAATTCTGCTTCAACAGCATCAACCTTGAGGATGTCTATAATCGGAAAAATATCTTCTGCTTCTTTCCACTCAGAATATTTTACCTCTTCGTTATCCAGTATTCTTATAAAACCCTGTGCATCAATTGCAACAATTGCATCCTGTGACGCCAGGTACTTTATTACATCATCCGGTACTTCTCCCTTAAGCGAAGGGGCAAGTATAAATGCTTTTGATTTTAAGTCTTTAAGGTCTGAAATGGTAAATGAATCTGCCAGTGAGGTTATAAGCAGCCTTCTTTCATCAGGATTATCCGAATAATAATCAAGAGTCATGCATGTGGAGTGAGCGCAGTATACAGGGTAGGCATCAATATTATACTCTTCAAGTTTTTTTACAACATGACTGTCTTTTTCTGACAGTTTTGTCACGACTGCTACCCTGTCCATGAATGAGACAGTTGCCCTTGCCCCGTAGTTAAATCCGCCGCCGTCAACAACTTTTGAAATTCCTTTATTTATAATAGTATCTTTAGTATAGTTGCCAATATGGATGACATCGTAGTTTTTCATAATTTCTCCTTGCAAAAACTGTAAAAATTCATTTGTATTATAATAATATCAGACATTTAAAAAATAATCTGAAAATTTTTTAAAAAAATCCTGATCTGATATTAATTTATAAAAAAATGATTTAAATACAACTGTAAACTGATTTATTGTCTATGATAATGTAAGCGCTATCATTCGAAAAGTATATATCTAAATTGAATATGTGTATATACTAAAAAGAAATAAGAAATGGCAAAAAAAACCGCTTGTGCTTTGGTGTAACTAATGCTAATTTAATTGGGAGCGCTGTCATTGATGATATTTTAGCGGATGGGGGTTGTATGGTAAGACTGGAGGATGTAGCTGAGGATTCCGGTTTTTCAAGGGCTACAGTATCGAGGGTTATAAACGAAGAGAGTAAGGTAAAACCTGAGACTGTTGAGAAAATTAAAGCTTCTATGGAAAAACTTGGTTACAGGCCGAATATGCTTGCCAGGGCACTTTCAAGCGGAAAGAAAAATTCAATAGCTGTATTACTTCCTGATGTTACTACTCTTTATTATACCAGACTTCTGAGAGGTATTAATGATGTTGCACAGGATGTCTATTACCATACCATTGTAAAGTCAATTTCAAAGATTGAAAATGCTGCAGATCTGATAGATTCAAATATGGTTGATGGATTTATTATCAGGCATTCAAGGTCGTTTGAGAAAATAGACTTTCTTATGAAGAAAATTAATAAAAAAAACATGCCTGTAATATTTATAGGAAGACCATTCAATGACAGTGAATCCCCTTCTGTAATAGTTGATAATGTTGGAGGGGCCAGAAAAATGGCTCATTATTTTTTCTCTAAAAATTACAGGAAGATCCTGTTTGTTACAGGGAAAAACGATAACATTGACTCAAATGACAGAAAATACGGATTCAGGATGGGTCTTCTTGAATGCGGATTTGATGTAAACTCCTTAGTAGAAGTTGAAGGTGATTTTACCAGGGAAAAAGGGTATGAAATTGCAAAAAAGTATATGAAGAATGGTGGATTTGATGCAGTATTCGCAGCAAATGATGAGAGTGCTATGGGGGTTCTTCTGTATCTTAATGAAAACAGTATTAAAGTACCGGAAGAGGTTTCTGTTGCCGGTTTTGATGATGCCTTTTTTGCTGAATATTTGTGGCCGCCGTTAACAACTGTGAGGCAGCCCATGTATGAAATCGGACAGACTGCAATGAAGAACATTCTTAAAATAATAGACCGGGATCCGTCAGTTAAAAACGAAACAATATTTTCTACCGAACTGGTAATAAGAAAATCCTGCAGCAGGGAATAGTTAAATAAAATATAAATCCTGATAACTTTTTATATATTGCAGATTGCTGAAATTACAGGCAGTCGGTAGATCACTGTTATGAAGAAGTGAAAGAAAAATATTTTTTTGTTGACTATCTGAAATTCCAATGATATCATAATGAGAGCGCTCTCATGAAGGGATTTTTAACAATAAAACTGGAAAAAAATATTCATGATTTTTTTATAAATGAGTAATTGAATCAGGATGGCAAATTAATCATAGCGGCATAATAAAGTAAATTTTGGGCCAGGTTTCATATCAATAATCCCTGATGATTTTTAAATACTGATAAATATTAATATTTTTGGGAGAAAATAATGGTAAAAAAACTGTTGATTTTTTTTATTACTGTAACAGTATTCTCAGGTTGTGACCTGGAAAAATCTTTAAATGGAGTGGTTGAAGGGGGTGGTGGAAGATCTTTGGTCTCTGTTCAAAATAATTCTGATGTTAATTATATAAATGATGTTGAAAGCCGGTTTTTACAAATCAGACAGTATGGTGATTATTTAGCTGCCTGGGAAAATGGAAAGGTACAGAATTATACAGGCACCATTAATAATCATTTTCAGGGGATTCAGAGATTGAAATCAGGGCAGTATGTTGTTGTCTCAGGCAGCGACACCAATGTCCCGTCTTCTCATATCTTTATTATTAAAATGGGTTCCAGAAGTTCAGACGGGAGGCTCCGTTCAAATTTGCTGCAAAGCAGTTCTCCTGATACTGATGATAAAGTTGTCAAGGCAATAGCTATTGATAATGTAATGTGGCATGCAGGTGGACTTAGTGTTCTGGGTGATATTCTTGCAGTTCCGCTGGAAGGTGATGATTCAGGTAAAATCATTTTTTATGATATGACAGATCCTGAGAATCCGATATTGTACAATCATTATATCGACAGGCCAAATGCAAAATCCGGTGCAATTGCTTTAACAAGGGTTGAAAACGGCAAATATCTTGTTGCTGCCTGGAGTGACAGTGACAGTTTGCCAAAACGTATTGATTTTTACTTATCCAGTACTACAGATTTTGATGATGGTTTTGACAGCAATAGTTATACGACCTGGTATCATACAGCGGTACAGGCAGCTAATGGACAGGATGCGAATTTCAGCAATTTTCAGGCTGTAAATTTTGTTAGTCAGGCAGATGGCCAACTTTATCTTGTTGGGCTTCATAATTCATCTTCATTGGCACCTGTTATTAATGGGGAAGATTGGGCTGATCTTTATACTGTTGAGTTTTCAAACAATGATTATACTACCGCACCTGTGATAACAAAAGTTGCAAACAGACATTTTTACTGCAAAGACAATCAGGGGAATTTTGATGCCGCTGCGGGTATATATACTGATGAAAACGGAAATATGGGTATATATTCAGCATATTTTTATACTGAAGACAGTTTGCTGAAATTTACTGAATTCCGTTGGGTGGAGGATTCATCTGTTGTTGATATAAACAAAAGCTGGGTTGAATTATATAAAGATGACAGTTATGGGAACAATAATATTATAGTGGACTATTGCGACAGAAATTTACGGGATTATTCTGATTATGAAAGCTTTTCATTTGGAGACAGTGCTTCATCAGCCATTTGGCTTATACCTCAGGGCTATCAATATCTTTTATTTCAGCATAGCGATTATAAAGGAAAACTGCTTAAGCTTCAGGGCTCCGGAGATGTGTCAGATATAAATGATCTGGAGGATTATGATTTTGGTGATTATATATCCTCTTCCCGTTATTCCAAAACATTAATAACTGATATATCTGATTCATGGATTGAACTTTTTGAGGATGATACATTCAGGGGGCGAAGATTATCAATTATTGCTGGTAATGGTGGATCAATAACAAATTATAAATATATTACTGTTGAAGGGGATTCAGGATTTAATGATGAAGTATCATCAATCAGATATCAGCTGCCTGATGGTGTTTCATATAAACTGTATAAAGATTCAAATTACAGTGGAAATTATATAACTCTGGTTGGTACAGGGGGAATAGATGAAATTCATGACCTCAGGGATCTTAATTTTGGCGATGAAATATCTTCCTCCCGATTTTAAATTCTGAGATATTTTTTGGAGCAAACACTGTTTGGGGATTCTGGACACTGTGCATTGTGCAGTTCGATAACGTATTTTTATGCCTGAAAATACAAGACAGTGAGAGCGCTAACAATTAATTGCTTTATTATAGTATAATAAATGTTTATATAATAACAATATAAAATTATTTATAAATAATAGTTGCCAAGATAATATGTTGGTGCTATCATAAATGAGAGCGCTATCATTAAAAGAAATGGTATTTTTAATGTTTCTGAAATATGTTTGAAATATTGCAGAATATTGAAATTAACTGTTTCTCTGATTACAGATAAAGAAAGCCTTTTTAAATGCAGAGATTAAATTGCACAAGTCTGTTTTGTAAAGGAGGGATTTTTGTGAATAATAAAAGTGCAATTTCGGTGATTATTTATCAAAAGAAGAATATTTTCTGTAATTTAACAGTTTAAAAGGAGAGTAAAATGAAAAGATTGTTTTTATGCTTACTTATTACAGTAATTGCATCTACTGCTTTTGCAGGCGGTAAAAAAGAAAAAGAGGAAGGCCGGGTACTGGTTTATGCTGCACTTGATGAAAAAACTGCCAATGACCTGTGCACGGCTTTTGAGGAAAAAACCGGGATCAAAGCTGAACTTGCTCTTCAGATCGAGCAGGCAGGGAGTATAACAGGGAGAATCAAGGCGGAAGCTGCTGCCCCAAGAGCAGATGTATTTATAGGGGGGAATTCAAACTTCCATTCTGATCTTGCAAAAAATAATTTTCTTGAACCATACAGATCGCCTGTAATCGACGAAGCTGGCATTTCTGAAGATCTCATGGACAGCTCCAACTACTGGACAGGCTGGTATCTCGGTGCACTCTGTATGATTTATAATAACGAAAGATATGAAAAAGAGATTGCTCCCAAAGGGATTAATCCCCCTTCAAAATGGGATGATCTTTTAAATCCTGCATATAAGGGTGAAGTTATTGCTTCCAATCCTGCAACAACCGGCGGTGCATACCTCATGATGTGCGCACAGATTTTCAGACTTCAGAGTGAAGAAAAGGGGTTTGATTTTATAAAACAGCTTCATCCCAGTGTAGCCCAGTATACAAAGGGTGCTAACGGTTCTATTCCTCTCGTAAGCCAGGGGGAGGCAATTGTTGGATTTGCATGGGGACATGATACATTAAAGCAGAAAATCCAGGGTAACCTTCCTATAACAGTTGTATTTCCCGAAGATACAGGATTTGAAATTGGTGCAGCATCAATTATTAAGGGTGCTCCTAACAAGGAAAATGCTCAGAAATTTATCGACTTCCTCCTTTCAAAAGAAGCCGGAAAAATTAATGCTGCAAACGGATACAGATATCCTGTAAGGGGAGGTGTTGATCTTCCTGAAGGGGTTCCTGCTTTTGAGAGTCTTAAACTGGCAAAATGGGATCTTGAAGCTGCTGCAAAAAATGTTGATATCTGGAAAAAGAAATGGGCTGAAATTACAGGTAAATAAGGGTTAATCTGTAATTATAGTTTGTAAAGCAGGGGTATTCTGCCCCTGCTGATTGTATCATCGGAGTTAATATGAAAAAAATATTCAAAGATCCAATACTTCTTCTGATGTTTGTTGTTATAACAGTTGCACTTGTAGTTTTTGTTATTTATCCGATTATAAGTGTATTTTTATTCCCTGACATTGAGGATTATGTAAAGGTGTTTACAGATCTAAGATACAGAAAAGCAGCTTTTAACAGCCTTTTTATCATGGTTCTGTCAACCATTACCGCGACAGTTTTCGGGTTTGTTTATGCTTACAGTATTGTTAAAACAGATATTCCGTTCAAAAAATTCTTTAAAATTGTCTCAATTCTTCCTCTGTTTTCCCCCCCTTTTATGGTGGCTTTCAGTTATCTTATGCTTTTCGGGAAAAACGGACTTATTACTTACGGATTACTGGGAATCAGGGCATCTATCATGGGGTGGCATGGATTATGGCTTGCCCAGACTATAGCTTTTTTCCCGGTTGCAGCTATGTCTATAGAGGGAGTGTTGAGGTCAATTTCGCCCAGTGTTGAATATGCAGGAAGAAATCTGGGAGCTGACGGGTTTAAACTTTTCAGGACTATAACCCTTCCATTATCGACCCCTGGTGTTGCAGGTGCTGCTCTGCTTGTTTCAATTCTTGTGCTTGCAGATTTCGGAAATCCTATCATGATTTCAGGAGACTTCTCTGTTCTTGCGACAGAGGCCTGGATGCGAGTAGAGGGCTGGGGAGATGTGGCTGGGGCTGCCGTGATTTCCATTATACTTCTGGTCCCTTCTGTTGTTATTTTCCTTTTCCAGAGATTCTGGGTTCAGCGGAGGTCCTATGTCACTATTACGGGGAAGATTGTAAATATCAAACAGAAACCAACAGTCTGGTATGCCCGTGTTCTGTTCTTTATTTTCTGTATGATTGTTTCTGTCATGATTCTGCTTGTTTATTTCGGTATTTTGATGGGTGCTTTTGTCAAGGGATGGGGATTTGACTGGTCTCTGACTATGAAATGGTTTTTAGAAGTTCTTAACCGGGGAAGGGAACTTGTGAACAGTGTTGTCTACTCTGTCACAGCCGGCTGTATAAGTGCGCTTTTTGCTATAATCGCTGCATATCTTGTGAGCAGAAACAGGGGTATTATTACAAAATTTATTGATTTCGCATCAATTCTTCCTGCTGCTTTACCCGGTATATTTATTGGTATCGGTTATTCCGTAACATTTACCAGGGGGCCTGCTGATCTTTACGGTACAGCAACAATTGTAATACTTGCAATGATTTTCTGGAACATTTCCATGGGATATCAGACGGGGCTGAATTCGTTTAAACAGATATCGGTTTCCCTGAGTGAAGCTGCATCCAATCTCGGAGCAAATCAGCTGAAAATATTCTGGCAGATAGAAGCTCCTCTTGTGAAGAGTTCATTTATTTCAGCCTTTATAGTTTCATTCATACGGTCAATTACAACTTTAAGTGTAATTGTGTTTCTTGCCACTTCCCATAATAAAGTTGCGACATTCACAATAATGAATTTTGTGAGTGACGGGTTTTTCGGGAAAGCAGCTGCGCTGACTACTTTTCTGCTCTGTGTGTCATTTTTGATTCTGGCTATAGGAAGAAAACTTGCAGGCAAAAAAATACAAATATTCGATTAGGAAAATGGAGGAATAAATGAATCATCATCTTGTGATCAAAAACCTGTATAAAAGTTTTGGGAATACCGAAGTTCTTCATAATATAAATCTTGAAATAGAAAAAGGACTTTTTACTACATTTCTCGGCCCTTCGGGGTGCGGTAAGACAACACTTTTAAGGACAATTGCCGGTTTTTATGAAGTACAGAAAGGGGAAATATATATCGGGGGTAATCTTATCAATGATGTTCCTACCCACTTGAGAAATACTACAATGGTGTTTCAGGATTACGCACTTTTTCCCCATCTGAGCATCAGGGATAATATATGCTACGGACTCAATATAAAAAATATGGATAAAAAAACCATAAATTCGCGCCTTGATAAGACAGTTTCTTATCTTGATATCGGAAATCTTCTTGAGCGTTTTCCGTCCCAGCTTTCAGGGGGACAGCAGCAGAGGGTGGCCCTTGCAAGGGCCCTTGTTATGGAACCGGAAGTTCTTCTTCTTGATGAGCCGCTTTCAAATCTTGATGCAAAACTCAGGATGAATATCAGAGCTGAACTCAGACAGCTCCAGAAAAAACTCGGAATTACTACAATCTATGTCACTCATGATCAGGGGGAGGCGCTTGCCCTATCGGATAAAATTGCACTTATAAATAAAGGTAAAATACTCCAGTATGCATCTTCCCAGGATATCTATTTTACCCCGACAGATGAGTTTACTGCAAAATTCATCGGAACATCCAACCTCATTGAGGGAGAAGTCAGAAAAGATGAAAAACTTTTTATAGTAAATAACGAAGAAAAAATCAGGCTCGCAGGCAGTTATAAAAAAGGAGCGGGAAAACTGTGTATCCGCCCTGAAATGGTTGAAATACGGACTGAAGATAACGGTTCTGAAAATGTGTTCAGGGGAAGGGTAGTTAATTATATATTTGAAGGTGCTTATATAAGATACTGGATTGAAGCTCTTGGCAGCACAGTTGTTGCAGACTGCTATGATCCTGGATACAGGAATATTCTCGACGGCGAAGTCTATGTTTATCTTAATCCTGACAAGCTTCATATCCTCCAGAATAATACTGAGCCGGGTGAATAATATTATGCTTAGTAAAATTACAGTTCTCGGATCAGGTACAATAGTCCCTGTGGCGGGAAGGAAATGTGCAGGTTATCTTCTTGATAATAGCGGAGAACTTCTTCTCGTGGATTGCGGTCCCGGTATTCTCGGCCAGCTTGCAGATATAAATGCTGATTTTTCAGGATTGGAGAATATACTGATAACCCACTTTCATTATGATCATATATCAGATCTTTTTGCCCTTATCCTGTCAATGAATATGCGCTCAGGAGGGGGGAAAATTCTGAATATTACAGGACCAGGAGGGATTTCTGATATAATTTATAATGCTAAAAAATATCTTTTTCCGTATGAAGAAGGATATAAACCTGAAAATATAAATATCAGAGAGATAGGTCCGGGCGGGTTTAAACTTATGGATCTTGATGTAACTGCTGAAAGGACCTTTCATACGGGAGAAAGCCTTTGTTACCGCTTTTCGGATAATAAAGGTCATTCATTTTTCTTCAGCGGGGATACAGAATATAATGAAAATATTGTCAAACTTGGAAAAAATACAGATGTTGCTGTTGTTGAATGTTCTCATTCAGAGGGAAATTATGTTCCGGGACATATGACCTGGCCGGGAATTCTAAGTTTCTATGAAAAAGCAGCTCCCGGAAAACTTGTTCTGACCCATTTTTATCAGGATTTTCTTGATGAGGGGATAAATGAACAAACTGCAAATAATAAAAATATAGTTTTTGCAAAGGACAGGGATGTTTTTTATTTTTAGCTGAGAACAGGTCCCGGCTGTTATACAACTGACAGAGACGCGAGTAATCGCGTCTCTATCAGGATTAATCAGTTTTAAATTATTGCCTTCATAGCTGTCATGTGGCCCCGTAAAATCTTCCCGATTTTTTCAACGCCTGTGTTTCTCAGCTTTTCGTTTACTTCAATAAGCTTTATATTGTCAACTCCGTTATCTGAAAGAGACATCCCCTTGCCGATTACATCTGAATCAACATTTTTCATGAAATCCTTAAGAAGCGGTATGCATCTGCTTGTAAACAGGTAGTTGCCGTATTCAGCAGTATCTGATATTACAACATTCATTTCATAAAGCTTTTTTCTTGCAATTGTATTTGCAATAAGAGGTACCTCGTGAAGTGATTCATAGTATGCTGATTCAGGCTTGATACCTGCCGAGACCATTGTATCGAAAGCAAGTTCAACCCCTGCCTTGACAAAAGCAATCATCAGGATACCGTTGTCGAAATATTCCTGTTCGCTTATTTCCTTTTTTGAAGCATCGGTATTTTCAAAAGCACTCTTGTTTGTCTCTTCCCTCCATGTAAGAAGGTCTTTGTCATTATTTGCCCAGTCTTTCATCATGGTTGATGAAAAATCTCCGCTTATAATATCATCCATGTGTTTTTTGAAAAGATCTGACATGAGACTTTTGAGCTCTTCAGAGAGTTCAAAAGCAGCAATCTTTGCAGGATTTGAAAGCCTGTCAAGCATGTTTGTAACGCCCCCGTGCTTAAGCGCCTCAGTAACAGTCTCCCATCCGTACTGGACAAGCTTGGCAGCATAACGGGGTTCAACCCCTTTTTCAACCATTTTATCAAAACAGAGAAGTGATCCGACCTGAAGCATTCCGCAGAGTATTGTCTGCTCCCCCATAAGGTCTGATTTTACTTCTGCGACAAAGGATGACTGAAGTACCCCGGCCTTGTCTCCGCCAGTTCCTGCTGCATATGCCTTGGCAATTTCAAATCCGTCACCGTCTGGATCGTTCAGTCTGTGAACTGCTATAAGGGTCGGAACGCCGAACCCTCTCTTGTACTCTTCCCTTACCTCTGTTCCGGGTGATTTCGGAGCTACCATAATTACTGTGATGTCTTTCCTTATTTCCATCCCCTCTTCAACTATATTGAATCCGTGAGAGTATGAAAGGGCAGCACCCTTTTTCATCAGAGGCATTATCTCTTTAATAACCGGGGTGTGCTGTTTGTCCGGGGTGAGATTGCAGACAAGATCTGCTGACGGGATCATTTCTTCGTAGGTCCCTACTTTGAATCCGTTTTCAGTGGCATTTTTCCAGGACTGCCTTTTTGTTTCAATTGAATTTTTTCTGAGGGTGTAGGAAACATCAAGGCCGCTGTCTCTCAGGTTCAGTCCCTGATTAAGCCCCTGTGCTCCGCACCCGACTATTACAATTTTTTTTCCTTTGAGTTTTTCAACACCGTTGAACTCGTTTTTATCCATAAACCTGCACTGGCCAAGTTCTTCAAGCTGTATCCTAAGCGGCAATGAATTAAAATAATTCATGATTTTACTCCTGTTCTTATTGTTTAAATGAGAATATATCATATATATTTATTGTGTTAAACGGTTTAAATATCCTGTTGTGTTGTAAAATATGCAACAATACGGAGCGTGAAATGGATATAATACAGCTGCGGCATTTTCTGAGTATAACGGAAACACTGCATTTCGGGAAATCCAGCAGGCGGTGTAATTTGAGTCCTTCTGCATTTACACGGAGTATAAAAAGGCTTGAAGCAGATCTTGGCTATGATCTTCTGGAAAGAAGCAACAGATCTGTAGCTCTTACACCGGCGGGGGAGCTTTTTAAAGAGTATGCTGTTGAAATACTGGAAAAGCTGAAGGAGTTTAAGCATAATGCTGTTATAAATGAGGATAACCTTAAAGGGGAAATCTCCCTTTTCTGTACGGTTACAGCCTGTTACAGTATTCTTCCCCCTGTAATACAGGATTTCAGGTCTCTTTATCCCGATATCCATATAAACCTGCAGACAGGTGATGCTTCAAGTACAATGCAGAAGGTTGTTGATAATGAGGTTGATATCTCAATAACAATGATGCCTGAAAAGCTTCCGGAAAATATTGAATTCCTGCCTGTCGCAGTTACGCCTCTTGTCTTTGTTGCGCCGGTCTATGATACAAAATTCATGAAAAAAGAGAACCGGGTGCTTGATCCTGCTGATGTCCCGTTTATCCTTCCCGAAAAAGGGGTTGCAAGGAGGAGGGCAGACAGGTGGTTTCATCAGAAAGGGATAAAACCTGAGATATATGCCCAGGTTTCGGGAAATGAAGCAATCCTTGCGATGGTAAGCCTGGGATGCGGTATAGGACTTGTACCTGAACTTGTAATAGATAAAAGTCCCCTCAAGGACAGTATCAGGATTATACAGGCTGATCCTGAGCTTGAACCGTATCTTGTCGGTATATGTATGAACAGCAGGCGTCGGAATAACCCCTTTATAAGGGTTTTCAGTGAAATGGTAGAGAAAAAAAGGGAAAATGGTGAGTTCTGATTATGATAAAGCTTGAGAATGTAACAGTAAGAGGGGGGAGAAAAATCCTTCTTGATAATATAAATGCAGATTTTTCAGAAGGGGGATGCTGGGTCATAGCAGGAATAAACGGCAGCGGCAAGTCTGTTCTGGGTAAGGTCATGGCAGGACTTCTGAGGCCTGAAAAGGGAAGTATTTCAGGGCACGCAAAAACAGGATATTCATCCTTTGAACTTCAGGACAGGATTCTTGAGGCTGAAAGGAGAAAGGATGAATCACGGCTGATGCACGGGGCTGTTGATGAGGGGACAAAAGTCGGGAAATGGCTCTCTCTTGAAAGCTGCAGTGATACTGAGTATGCGGAGGAACTTATTTCAATGTTCAGGGTTGAAAGAATTATTGACAGAGGTCTTAAATTTCTTTCCACAGGGGAATTCCGTAAAGTGATACTTCTTTCAGCTCTCCTTGATAAACCTGATCTTCTGGTAATAGACGATCCCTTTGACGGCCTGGATGCTTTTTCAAGGGAAAGCCTGAAAAAGGTTATAAGCCTTCTAGCTGAAAAGAAACAGAAGATAATTCTCATCACAAACAGAATTGAGGATATTTTCCCCGAATGCACACATATGCTGCTTCTGTCAGAAGGCAGAGCTGAATTTTCAGGGCCGGTCGGAAAAGGGCTTGAGTTTTTCAGAGATGACAGGAAAAGGGAAGGGGGTTTGTCAAAATCAGTTTCCATTCCGGAATCAGCTGAAGAGGATGAGGCAGCCGGCGGGTCAGGGAGTGATGTCCTGGTCCGGATGAAAGATGTAACAGTAACCTATGGAGATGTCAGGGTTCTTGACAGGATCAGCTGGGAGGTCTTCAGAGGTGATAAGTGGAAGATAACAGGGGTAAACGGATCTGGTAAATCAACCCTTCTGAGTCTTGTCAACGGAGATAATCCCCAGGCATATGCAAATGATATTATCCTTTTCGGGAAAAAGAGGGGAAGCGGTGAAAGTGTCTGGGAAATCAAAAAGAGGATAGGTTTTGTGTCAGGGGGATTTCAGCTTGACTACCGTGTAAGGTGTACAGTTTTTGATACTGTTCTTTCCGGATTATACGATTCTGTAGGTTTATACGCTGATATAAATACTTCTGATATTGAAAAGGGGGAAAAGTGGCTTGAAATAACATCCCTTGCAGATAAAAAGGGAAAACTTTTCAGAGAGCTTTCATACGGAGAGATGAGAATGGTTTTAATTGCAAGGGCCATGATAAAAAATCCTGAGCTTCTTATTCTTGATGAACCCTGCCAGGGGCTTGATGATTTTAACAGGGACAGGGTGCTTTCGCTTTGCGAGAAAATCGGGAGCAAAAAAAACCGTACAATCCTTTTTGTAACACATGACAGCGGTGTTGATTTAAGCTGCTTTACCCATTATCTGAAGCTTGAAAAAGGGAAGAATAAATAAACCTGCCGGTTTTACCAGTTCATTTTCTCCATTACCTTTGTTTCGTGGTCAACCTCAATTGTGTCTTCAACAAAAGCAATTACAACGGCAGCAATTATCCCCAGAATAACCAGAACATTGATAAGTATCATAAAGATCCTCCTTAACAATATTTTAACTCTGTAAATAATATATAATATCTTTTTTAGTATAGAGCTTAAGGAAGGTTAAAAATTGGTTAATATTTCAGGCTGAAATTCAAAAAGCTCTCCCTTTCGGGGAAAGCTTTTTTGTCGTTTTTTCTGTATGTTTTTTCAAGCAGCAATATTCTGAAAAAGGTAAAACAAGCAATGATGCAAAATTAACAATTATTTTACATACATAAAATGGGTTTTTTACTTGCCTTTGTTAGCTTTAATAACCATCATGGCAACACCGCCGACCATAGCAACCAGCAGAACTGCAACTATTGCCAAACCGCCCATTTTTTACCTCCTGATAGAAATATTAAAAATAATTATACAACGGCTTTTTTTGTATATCACTAAAAATCTTTTTAAAAATAAAAAAAAATAAGAAAAAAATATACTACAGGTAAACGTGGAAATATTAATTTACAGGCCTCTTCTGACGATATTGATCTATAAAAAAAGGGGGCTTTCTAAGCCCCCTTAAATCATTCTATCTGTATTCTTTTATAGCTTTGATAACTTTTCTGCACATTAATAAAACAATAAAAGACTGATGTTGATTATACATACAGATATTAAAAACTATTTCTGTTTGCATGAATAACCATGCCTGCAACGCCTCCGACCATTGCAACCAGAATGACTAAAACCAGTATAAAACCGCCCATTCGCCACCTCCTGTTAAAGATCTGTATAAATTATTATAGAACAGGATTCTGCGGAATACACGCTGGAAGGTTAAAAAATAATATTAACAGCAATAATTGAGAATACTGAACCTGCAAGGACAAACATACATGCAGGAAGGAGCTGCAGGGTCGTCTTAATCAGGTCAGTTTTAAAATATCTGTTTGTTACAATATTGCAGACATGAACCGGTGACAGAAGCTGACCTATATGTCCGCAGGCATATGCAAGGGTAACAGTAGAAAGAAGATCAGTCAGGGGGGGATTCGGCCCGAGCAGGCTGATGACAATCGGGAAACTTGCCCCGACAAACCCTATGGCAATACCTGTTGCAAATCCGCTTATAAGGGGCAGGAGCATTATCAGGATAAATGTTGGAAATCCCCCCTGTGAAAGCTCATTTCTCAGATTTTCTATAAGAAAGGTCCCGTCAGGGAGCTGCGCCTCGATAAAAGCGCTGTATATTCTGATTACTGCCACAATAAGGACCATGTCCACGATCTTTTTTGAGAGAATTATTTTCAGCCATTTATCTCCTGATATAGGCCTTTTTATCTGGGTGAGAATCATTGCAGCCAGAATGCTTATACCCATCGGAAGATATTTTGAAACATTTTTCAGGGATGGAAAGAGTATGCTTATTATAATATAGGATATGATTATTACAGTTATCGGCATCATATGGATCATCACAGGGAGCTTTATTCTCTTCTCTGTTTTTTCTTCAGGGAGATCAAGCTTTCTAAGGAGTATGAAGTATCCCCCGGCAACTGAAAAGACTGTTATAGGGAAGTTCAGCAGGGCAAGCTGCCATATCTCAAGCCCTGTAATCTGTATTGCGAGTAAAACTCCTGCGTAGAGGGGAAGCCAGTATTCCCAGATATGCCTGAACCAGTAGTTGATTTTTGATTTTAATTCATTCTCCATTGTTTTTTCTGTATCACAGTTATCAACAAGGGGGGCTGAGAACAGGGCCCCTCCCGGCATCGGAATAAGCCCGATAACAGCAGGGACAACAGCAAAAAGGGCTTTGCCTGAAAAGCGGGTTTTAAGGGCAGCTACCAGGTCCTCCATTATTCTGCTTTCCTGCATCTGGGAGCTGAGCCAGACAAGCATGAAAACCATAATAATAAGGACAATATAATCAAAGCTTATCATCTGATTGAATGCTATTCCTGCCGCAGCTTTTAAGCTGTGCCCTGACCAGACAGCAAGGACTGCAATACCTGTTGCCATTGACAGAGGGAGCTTTCTGATAAATCTGTCGGCAATAAGCATTACAGCAAGGGAAACAAGTATCTTTACAATTACCGGGACTGACATTATGTATTCCATTTTTTTAATATAGATTATATTTATTTAAAAGTAAATCAGGCTGTTCTTTATTTAAAAAATCAGGAGAGGATAAAAAGATGCTGCCCGGACCAACGGAACAGGCAGCAAAAGAGTGTAAATAAAAAAAAGTGTAAGCCCCTGTTCATAAGAGCAGGGTATATAAATCAGCCTGATCATCTGAAAAGGCTTTTTTTATATTATCTAAAAAGAATATACAACCTTTGCCTGGAGGAAGCTGTTCTCCTCATATACTCCGAATACTGTATCCTCATCTCCTTTAAAAAGTGTGTAAAGTACATCAAAGCTGATATCATCTTTCAGGACAAATTCAACCTCAGGCCTGAGCATGAAATCACTGTCCTCAACATGGTATGTGAGTGAAATCTCCGGCCGTATCCTGTCGTGGTTAAGCGAGTCCTTAAGCCTTGCGATAATCATGTTTCGGCTGTAGGTCCCATCGATGTCATAATCAACATCATAATCAGGATTTGAAGCAGACATTTTCTCAATTTCTGAATTTTGCAGAGTGTATAATCCCTGGGTCTCCAGAAGGAAATTTAGGCTGCTTATAGGTAAGTCCTTATCAAAACCGAAAACCCACATTATTTTGTTGTTCTGAATATCCGGGTCATCTCCCTCAATATCGGATGACATGTAGTATGCAAACTCAGCCCTTGAGTTAAGCCCCATAAGGACCTTGGCAGCTTCAATTCCGAAAATATTCGCCCTTTCAAGTTTAACTTCAGCTTCTCCCGGTATCTCTCCTGTGAAGCTCTTGAGTTTTGTTGTAGGAAGGGGCATAAAACCGTAGCTGTAGATGAATCCGTAGTCAAACCCGCTGGATGAGTTTGTGTATCTGGCAGCAATCTGCCCCGAATCGAGTGTCTGGTGGTCTTTGTAGCTGATATCTGTTGCATCTGCTGCTGACAATGCTGTGAGTGTTTTTATGTCGTATGGCGCCCATTTCGCGGTGTCAAACTCCGGGTAGTCTGTGCAGGGGATAAATACAAGCTCAAAAAGACCGTTTATTCCAGCATATTTATTTATTTTCAACATGGGGGAGGCGATCTTTCTTTCCAGAAGGTCCTTGTTGTAGAAGTCTGAATAATCTGTCTGGTTAAGGATGTCAACTGCTTTAAGTTCATCCCCTTTCCCCCATACAACCTTCATATATCCTGTTTCAATATTAAAGCTGTCATAATATATTCTTATATATGCTTCTTTGATCACATCACTGTAGTCCGAGTACATCCTGTCTTCGCTGAAAACAAGGTCTGCAATAAAATCAGAGTTTTCAGCTGAGTAATCAAGATTAAGCCGTACTTCGGGAAAAGATTCCGTCTGAATATCTTCAGCTTCTTCGATAGAACTATTGCCTGTATAATACCTGCTCTGAAACCTTATTTCACCTCCTATCTTTAAGGGGGATGAACCTTCCCCCCCTTCTGCAAAACTACCGAAGCTGTCCCCGGAATCTCCTGTGAATCCGGCATCAGAAGTGTCTGAGAAACTGTCTGAGGAAAAGTCTGAAAAGGAATCCTGGGCAGTTAATGTCCCTGCTGTTAACAGGAGAAGAATGACTGCTGATGAAAGAATATTTCCTGTTTTCATTTTTGTATCCTACCTTCCTGTTTTGAGAAACTGTGTCGAGAAGAGTGCCGGGTTAAGTTTTTCATCGTAAACAAGTTTTTTCATTGACAGTGATGTGGAATGACCTGTCTGAACATTTTTCATTGTTGTTGTTATTATTGACCAGTAATCCTGTACCTTTTCTATTCTGTCAGCAGTAAGTACTTTCTCAAGCTCCCCTTTTTTATCATAAAGCTCCATTTTGACAGGGACCCAGGTAGCCTTGTCTATCCAGCTTACTCTGTATCCGTACTGGCTGTTTTCAGGATCAATTGAAACTGCCTTTACAGCATAGCACTCATAATTTCCGATTTTTTCTTCTTTGAGAAGCTCGTGGGTATCTTCCTCAACCTTTCTTGTTTCCATATCATCGTAGGTGAAATCAGTTCCCATGAAGGAGTTGCCCCCTTCACTTGAATCAATTCTGCGTACCTTTTTAAGGGCTGGCAGGTATATCCATTTATCATCATCCCTGTCTTCGTTTTCAATAACAAGAAATCTTGTATTCTGTACAGATGCGGGTTTGTGAAATACCATGACAAGGCTGTCAAGGTCCTTTTCATCCTCCATCCTCCATGTCTCAACAAGTCTTGAGTTGACAGTACCGTCCTTGTCAATGAGGTCCATCTGCATCAGTGCATGGGCCGTATCTCCGGTGTCCCTGTCGTGTGCGTTCTGTGCAATTTCCGTTCCTGTGAGGCTGAATGCTGAAGCCGAAGCAATCAGCATAAGTGAAATAATTAAAATACCGGTTTTTTTAGTGTTCATTTTATTCTCCTGTTGTTCCATTTTTAATAAATGATGGTTTGAATATATTAAGAAGCACCGGCAGAAGGGTCAGTGCTGCTATTGATGAGGTGAACATTGTAAGTGCTACCAGCACCCCTATGTATTTAAGTGTTGTAAAGTTTGAAAAGCAGAGAACCAGAAATCCGGCAGCTACTGCGGATGCATTGAAAAGGATCCCTTTACCTGCTGTCAACATTGTTTTTTCTGTTACTGTATTGAGATCATCAGAAAGCAGCCTTTCATGCTTATATGCGCTCAGGAAATGGATTGTATAGTCTATGCCGATTCCTACAGCAATTGATGCTATCATTGCTGTTACCATGTCAAGCCTGATCCCGGTAAAACCCATAACACCGAAGTTTATCAGTATTGCAAACGAAAGGGGGATGACCCCGAACAGCCCCGCGGCAGGGGATCTGAAAAATACTGCCACAATTATAAATACCAGAATAAGAGAAAGAATAAGGCTTGAAACCTGCGACCCTGTTATAAGTGTTGTCATTGCGGTTTCCATATCTGCATATCCTGCAATTGAGACTTCGTATCCTTCCGGAAAGTTCTTGTCGGTATATTCCTTTATTATTCTGCTGATCTTTTTTACAGGGACTGTATTTATCGTTTTCATCTGGACAACCATGATTGCCATGGATGGTTCAATTGCATCATCAGAGTATGAATCAAGGTTCCCCGAATAAAGGAGGAGGTACTGAGATACAAGGTTTTTCAGGTCTTCTTTTGTTTCAACCGGATATTTTGAAGGATCATACGGTATTTCATTGTATGTTTCTCCCCTGAAATTGTATTCTGCAAAGATCGATCTGACAATTTCATCAGCTCCCGGGTCTGTTGTCTCTGCTTCTGCTATTTTTTCAGAAAGAAGTGTCATGAACTCTTCAGCTGTCATTTTTTCACTGAGAAGTGCTTTATAATCTGCTGTATTGTTTATGGTGATTGTATCTGAAGCAGGGCTTTCTTCTGTATTTTCAGAAAAGAAAGAGCTTTCTGTGCTGTCAAAAAAGGAGCCCCCTTCTTCCCCCTCTGAACCAAAGAAGCTTACATTCTCTCCGCTTCCGGAAACATATGCCGTATCTTCTTCGTCTGAAGAAGTTTCAGGATAATTCATAACTTTGTTCATTCTTTTTATAAAATCAGAAAAGGAAATCACCTTCCCGACCTCATCAAAATTGTTTTCAAGATATGCATCAAGTCCGTCCATGGCTTTAAGGATTTCAGGATCTGTCAGAGACCCTTTTTCCTTTCCGTCAATAACTACATTGAATATTTTTGTACCGCCGAAGTTTTTCCTTATCATGCTGTCAGAGACCCGGATATCTTCGGTTTTTTTAAAGTTGGTGATCAGTATGTGGTCAACAACCACCTTTGTAATACCTGCTGCTGAAAAAAGAAGGACTGCTACTGAAACAGAGAATATAAGAATCTTTTTTCTTTCAACTGCATCTGCAAGATATGTAAAAATATGATCAAGGAGTGACTTTTTCCTGTCTTCCCCGCTTTTAAGGGCATGTTTTCTTATCAGAAGGAGAGATGGGATAAATGTCATTGTAATTACAAGGGCTGCAAGGACACCAATACTTGAAAAAAGGGCAAAATGTTTTAAAGGCATTATCGGGCTTGTTGCAAGGGACGCGAATCCCGCAACTGTTGTAAGTCCTGCGAGTATAATCGGTTTTCCCACCTTTTTTATTGATTCATGGATTATTTTACTGTGCTCCTCTTTTGTGAAATCATGACGGTCTTTTTTAAGTTCAGCATAATAGTCATTTATCAGGTGGATGCCGTATGCGCTTCCGATAGCAATTAAGAGGACAGGCAGGGTAGTTGATACAAGGGAGAAATAAAAACCGAAAAGCGCCATTAGCCCGACTGTCCATATTGTGCTTATAAGCACTGTAATTACGGGAAGAATTACCCCTCCCGGTGTTTTAAAGCATATGAAAAGGGTCAGAAGCACAACAACAATTACAAAGGGGATAAGCCGGGCTAAATCTGATTTCATGTAGTCTTCAATAAGGACAATAACTGCCGGATCTCCTGCAAGATAGTAATCAACTTCGCTGCTTCTGCTTTCTTTCAGTATCTCCCTGATCTGGCGATACATAGCTTCCTTTGCATCAGCATCAGCATCAACAGCAAGCTTTACCAGGATCTGTGTCGAGGTGAAATCTTCAGAGATAAGGTTTAACTCATACATCTCCTTCCATGATGTAAGCTTTCTTTTTATCTCTTTCACATCCCCATCAGACCCGCTGAAATCATCTCCAAGAGGTTTTACAGTCATCCCGTCTGAAGTCCCTTCGATAAAATCAGCATTTGTAAGTGAAGTAACTTCTTCAGCATTATCAAGTGCTTCAAACTTTTCTGTAAGGTCTCTTATCAGAGTGATATTTGCAGGGGTAAGTATTGTCCCGCTTTTTGCCTTTATGGCAATATCCATTATAGTCTGGCTGCCGAAGGTCTCTTTCATATTGTTGTAGCCGACTTTTGAGCTGTTGTCTTCCGGAAGAAAGATATCAACTTCATTGTTGATTACTATTTTCGGTATCTGGAAACCGAGAAAAAGGGTAACAGCAAGTATGAAAACAATTACAGTTTTCGGATGTCTCAATAATCTGTTAATCAATTTTTTTACTCCGTTGTTTATTTTGAGGTCTCTACTATTCCATGGAACAGCAGGTCGAGAAGGGCGTCTGTCCTTCTTTCAATATCCTCAAAGCTGTCTCTTGAAATCAGTGGAAGTTCGAAACCTTTCATGGCAGTAAGAAAAGACTCAGCTGCCCAGTTGTGATCAACTTTTCTGAATTCCCCTGATTCAATCCCGGCTTTGAATATTGTTTTTAAAATTTCAAGTTCTTTCTTTTCGAGATCAATTCTCAGTGTTTCAAAGAAATCCTTTTCGCTGAAATAACCGTCCTTAATTGTCTGATAGAAATTTACAATTTCCCTGAGTGTTTTTGCCTTTACAAGAATGAATTCCCTCAATCTTGTTTTTGCATCGGTTTTTCTGTCTGCTGCTTCGGAGAGTGCATCCAGAAGGAGGGCTGCTTCATCTGTAAGGACGGAATGAAATATTTCCTCCTTGTTTTTGAAGTAATAGTAGATAAAGCTTTTTCCCTTGCCGAGCCGGGCCGCAATATCATCAAGGTTTGCTTTTTTGAAACCGTATTTTGCAAAAACCGCAGTGGCCTCCCTGATTATGCTTTTTCTTGTATCTGCATCAGACATTTTAACTCCATATATTTGTATTTTTGACTATTCAAGTCATTTGTTCAAAAAGTACAAAAAATAATAACTATAGTCAAGAGGGGGTAGAAAAAAATTGAAGGGATTAAAAAATATCAATTACTGGTTCTGAAGCATCCTGACATGGTTAAAAGATTATTTGGGAATTCAGTCATTGACCATTTTTGGAATTCTTAAATAATACTTTCAATTTTTTCATTCAAATCTCTCATGGAAAAAGGTTTCTGGATGAAATTAACATTTTTATCCATGATTCCGTGGGGAGCAATAATATCAGCAGTATATCCTGACATAAAAAGGCTTTTCAGTCCCGGATATAATTTTTCAATATTTTCTTTAAGCTCCCTGCCGTTCATACCCGGCATAATAACATCTGTTAAAAGGATGTCAATTTTTTCCTGATATCCCTTTGCTGTTCTGATAGCTTCTTCCGGGGTGTTTGCCGGAAGTACTTTATATCCGGTATATTCAAGCATCATCCTTGTTATTTCAAGGATTTCTGTTTCATCTTCAACCAGAAGGACTGTTGCCTTGCTGCTTGCTGAAGGGCGGCCCTTTCCTTTCTGCTTCTCCCTGAATTTTTTCTCATATTCAGGCAGGTATATTCTGAATTCAGATCCCACTCCGGGGGTGCTTTTGACATTAATAAACCCGTTATTCTGCCTGATTATTCCGTATACAGTAGCAAGACCCAGTCCTGTCCCCTTTCCCCTCTCCCCTCTCCTTTGTGGTGAAGAAGGGTTCAAAAATATTTGATAATGTTTCTTTATCCATTCCGCAGCCGCTGTCACTTACTGAAAGGACAATATAGTTGCCCGGTCTGATACCCGGCATGGAAAGGCAGTCATTGTTATTAAAACAAATATTTTCAGTTGAAATTGAAATTGTCCCTGTATCTGAAATAGCATCCCTGGCATTGATGCACAGGTTTGCCATAATCTGGTCAACCTGGGACCTGTCCATTTTAATACTGCAATGTGTTCCGGAGGGTTTCCAGATAAGGTCAATATCCTCCCCTATAAGCCGCCTCAGCATCTTCAGCATCCCCTCTACAGCTTTATCAAGGTCAATAATTTCAGGAGCCACGGCCTGTTTCCTTGCGAAAGCCAGAAGCTGTCCTGTAGGTCTGCAGAACGGCCTGCCGCCTTTTTTATTTCATTAAGGGAACTGAAAAGAGGGCTTGAATCCTCAATCTGTTCAAGCATCATCTCTGAATGACCCATTATTACGCTCAGCATGTTGTTGAAATCATGTGCGACCCCTCCGGCAAGCCTCCCTACTGCTTCCATTTTCTGTGCCTGTATCAGCTGGTTATCCAGATTTTCCTTTTCTTTTTCAGCAGATTTGAGATCTGTAACATCATGAACTATTGCAAGAAAGTTATTATCACCGCAGGGGACCATTATGCTTTCAAATGATCTGGTTTCCTCTCCAATAGGGATATCATAGCTGTAATGGGCATTTTCCCCGGTTTCAATAATATTTTTTATCTGTTCCATGGTTATTTCAGAGATATCACCGGGGAAGATATCCCTGATATTGTGTCCCATAAATGCTTCAGGAGGTGCTTTGAGCAGTTGTGAATCTGGTGCGTGATAATCAAGGAAGACACCGTCTTCACTGAAAAGAAACATCATATCAGGAAGTGCATTCAGCATTGCCCTGTTCCTGTCTTCGCTCTCCTTGAGGTCCCCTGTTCTTGTTTCAAGTATGTTTTCAATCTCCGGAAGGGATCTGCACTTTCGGGCTTCTACAGGTTTTCTGAATTTTACGCTGTTGAATATATATTTTGTTTTTTTAACAAATTCTTTGTATTTATTTTTCAGTACAGATTTATGTTCCATATGATCTCTCCTCCGAGATGTTTCACAGAAATCTTTGTTCCGGTTTATGTCCAGGCAGTTTGTTTATAATAATTATAGTTGAATTAATTTAATTTAAAAGGGAGGAGTGAGGGTTTCATATTGCTTTTACAGATAAAAAAGGCCGGAAACAGATCCTGCTTCCGGCTGGCAAATTAAAATATATATTTAGAAAAGTTTGTAGCTTGCGCTGATTCCGACAAGAAAAAGCTTTTTGCTTAAGGTTATATCACCTGCTGAAGATTCATAATCCGCATCAAAGTAGATAGGTTTAAATATGCCGATATCTATCATAAGGTCTTCTATAAAGGTAAGGCCTGCACCAGCCCCGATTGTAACGCTGTCGAGGACAGGTACTTCTGCTGAGTTCTCGTCATCTTTGAATCCCTGTTTTGAATAAAGAACTCCGCCGCTCAGTGCTATCATTTCGTTGAGTGTGTATTCTGCCCCTGCTCCGATTTCCCACGAATCATTATATTCGTTTTCATTTCCCATTGTACCTGTTTCAAATGCAGCAGCTTTGTTGAAATAGTAGTTGAAGCTTAGTGATGTATATAAGCTGTCAAGAAGCTGGTATCCGACCCCTGCGCCGAGCATTGCAGGAAGGTCTTTGTCATATGTATCACCTTCCTCCATCTTAAGAGAAGCAAGCAGGAACGGAACAGCCTCAAGTTTGTCATATTCATATTCAAGGCTAACCTTGGTCTGGTACTGGAGGGCCAAATCAAGTTTTTCAACAGGTTTCAGGTGGAGGCCGAATACAAATCCGAATCCGTTGGCAGTTGCTTCAGAGTCTAAAAGGGTTTGATCATCAATGTATGAAGATAGGAGAGGATCTGGTTCTTCATCAAGTTCCCCTTTCATTGTTATCTTGCCCTGTATAAGTCTTAAAGCAGCTGAAACAGATACCATGTCGTTGATAGCATATGAAGCTCCGACTGTTTCCCCGAATATAATAGCGGTGAGGTCAAGTGATGAATCAGTTTCAACTAATCCTGCCAATGGCCCAGCAACTGCTTTAAATCCAAGGAGGGCTCCTACTGTTGTGATTGAACCATCGGCATATTCAGCAGCTCCGCCCCCTGCTGCTACCCCGAATCCTCCAAAAAGGGCGAAGTTTCCTCCGTTCCAGACTATCTCTCCGCTTGGATAGAGAAGTACCGGGTCGACTGAACTATATTCATCAAAACCCGTCAGATCGGATGCATCATGGGTATAGTCCTTGAACAGGAACTGGTTTCCAAGTTCGAGGTAAAGCCCCTCTTCCATGAAAGCTGTTCCTGCCGGGTTATAGAAAACCGCATCAGGTTTTTTTGTTTCTGTATTTTTACTCGGATTCCTGAGATATCCTGCGCTCATGTTGTTTTTGTTTTCAATACCCCCTGCAAAAAGGGAAGCTGCCGCCAGCAGCATTAAAAGCGCTGTCAATACTCTTTTCATACTTACACTCCTTAAATTAATTATTTACACTCTTTTTTGTTATGAAAAAATCATAGCAAAAACTACATATATACAACATTTTTAATACTCCTGTCAATAGCCTTCTGCGTTAGTATTCAGAGTTTGACAGTTAACTTTCGATACTGTAGTATTTTATGACTCTGCTGATAAATTATTTTTTTATCTGTCTGCTTGTGTATGTCAGGCTGCCTGCCGGGCACACTGCCACACATTCAAGACATTTTGAGCAGCTGAAATTCTCCGCAGGATTTGATTTATTCTTTTTATAGAGGCTGAAATCCTTATTAAGGGTGGAAATATAGCATGTTCTGTCGCAAAGGCCGCAACTGGTGCAGCTTTCTTCGGATCTTTTTATTTTTAAAAAACTGATTTTATTAAGAAGTCCCCCGGCCCATGCGATAGGGCATCCCATCTTGTGGTAGTTGTAAAGATGGGATGCTTTTTCATCTTTACCCCCTTTCATCATCAGCTCCATGATAAATCCCATGGGGCACATCCATCTGCAGAAAACCTTTCCGAAAATAATACCTGTCAGGCTTCCCCCAATAAGCACATATATAAGACCTGCCGGATAGTATGATACAGCCATAAAAACAGCCGCACCTGCTAATCCCTGGATTACCCTTCTGTTTGTTACTATTTTTTTAAGCACGATATTCTCCTTTTTTCCCGGATCTTTAAGGATTATAGAATATCATATATATGAAAAATAGTATATATAAGAAGCGGCAGTTTCTTGTTTTCAAAGCTGTCTTCTGAAGGTGTTTTAAGGGAATTTATAAGGTTTTTACATACTTATTCTGATGAAGTCTGCCATGTATCTTCCGAGCTTTATATGCTCGCTGCCCTCAGGGTGAATTCCGTCAATACTGCTGTTGGATATTATTTTATCCGCATTGACAAAAAAACACCCGTTGGAAGCTGCCTTATGTTTCAGCTCGAAAGCAAATTCTACAGATTTTTCTATTTCGCTCTGATAAAGATATGCTGCTTCAAAGTCGCCGTTGATCCTGGGAGGTGAAATTATTACAGTTGATGAATGGGGTTTTTTGAATCTGATCCTGTGGACCATCTTTTCAATACCTCCCGCAATATGTCTTACTGAAACCTCCCTGTCCGCAAAAAGATCGTTTATTCCGAGGTATATGATAATAAAGTCAAAATCAACCCTGTCCAGCAGATCCTCAAGGTACTGGATCCCGTTCGCAGGGTTTTTCCCCGGTATATGATCAAGTACAGTCCTTCCATTAAGCCCTTCTTCGATTATATCGAGGCTGCTGCCGGATGATGATGACATTACGCAGGGCCATCTTGTATTTTTCCCGAAACGGCTGCCTGATGAAGGGTCATATCCCCATGTTGATGACGAGCCGTAGCAGAGTATAGCTGCTGATTTCCTTTTTAATAATGATTCAGAAACCGCCATTACAGTCTCCTGCCTGTTAGGATTCTACCATTATTATCGTACTGGAACAGGAATAAATAAATATCCGGACAAGACAAAACTGAACCTGCTTTACAGCCGGCAGGGGAGGGAGGTTTTCAGAGAGGAGGAAATAAATAAAGTCTTAATAAAAAAACACTATTCTGTCAGAATTGATGAGTATTCAGGGATGCTCTGCAAAAGGGCTGCTTAAACAATTCTGATAATAATAATTACTGCAATCACGCAGAGAAGCAGATAAAGCATAAATCCTCCGAACCAGTTTTTTCACTGAAATAATATAACAGGTTTGCAGGAAATGCAATTATTTATTACTGAGAGAACAACTGAAATAGATATTTTTCTGTTCCGTTTCGCCTGAAAGTAATAATTCAGGAGTAAATATCAGACTATTCTCCAGGTAATTGGAGATTAGTCTTGACTATTATCCAGTACGGTGTAGAAAAGCCGTACTTTGAGTTTCTTTAAATATCAGTTTCTGTACAGTATTGATTCTTTTGAGAGAAGATAAGCAGAAAGGAGGAGGAAAAGGGTAATATAAAGGGTTCCCCATAAAAACGTAACAGTTATCATTGAAGGGGAAATTATATTTAAAGAAAGCTCCTTGATAAGTATGCTCAGGTTTACAAGCGGGATATGCCTGTAGAAGGATGTTACATTTCTTGGGTCTATTACAGATGTGCCGTAACCTACCGACATGCAGCACATGAGAAGGGGGAGGAATAATACCTGCGCCTCTTTAGGTGATTTTGCAAACAGGCTCAATGAGAGTTCTGCGGAACTGAAAAACATTATAAGGATTACGGAAACCAGAAAAAGCAGTAAGGCAGAAAGCGGTGAAACTGATATTGCCATATTGTCAAAACCGAAAACCCCGGGTGTTATTATTGTGGATAACACTATTCCCGAAGCAAATGCTGTTGTTCCTGTGAATCCTGTCAGTATCAGACTTAAAAACTTCCCCGCAAGAATATCTGCCCGTGAAACAGGATTCGAAAGGAGCGGCTCTATTGTGTTTCTCTCTTTTTCTCCTGCCCCTGTGTCTGCTGCGAGCGCTACAGTGCTTAGTGCGGCAAATACAAACAGCAAAAACGGAAGGAGAGTCGAGAAGATCAGCATGCTGTCCCCCCGGCTTTTTTCATAAACAGTATCGCTCCTGACAGTGATAAAGGTGTTCTCCTCCGGCTTCCCGTCCCTTTTATGTGCCTGTGACAATGAATCAAGCATTGCTGCAAGAGAGTTGAATACTGTTACGGAGCTCTGGCGTGAATTATCATAGGCTATATTTACAAGAAACCTGTCCCCGCTGTTTTCAGCCCTTACGAGTGCATAAATTTCACCGGTTTTAAGCTTTTCTTCAAGCTCTTTTCCTTTAACAAGGATTATTCCCTTCTGCTGCTCAAGAAATTTCTCTATTACATTCTCTCCGTTTCCTGTAAACCCAATTCTGATCTCTTCTGAAACCCTGCTGTTCACAGACTGTATATTCTTATCAAGTACGCTGAATATCATTGGGAAAAGTATTACCGGGAAAATAACAGAAATGAAAAGTGATCTTTTGTCCCTCACCGCATCTTTAATTTCTTTACGGAAGACTGTAAGTACTGTTTTAACCCTCATTTCTGCCTCCGGTCAGAAAGTGGAAAATATCCTCCATTTCCATGCTGTATTTTTTTTCAAGTTCAGATGGCTTTCCTGAATCAATTATTTTTCCGGAATGCATTATTATAATTCTGTCGGCGGTTTTAAGAACTTCTCCCATGTTGTGGCTGGAAAAAAGGACTGATTTACCGCTGTTTTTCAGAAAAAGGATAAACTCTCTGACTTTTCTTGATACAGACAGATCAAGCCCGGATGTTGGTTCATCAAGAATAATTACAGGGGGGTCGTGGATAAGGGACCGTGCAATAGCGGTCTTCTGTTTCATCCCCTTTGAAAAGGTAGCGCATCTTCTGTCGAGAAACTTATCCATATCAAGTATTCGGGAAAACATTGCAGTCCTTTCTTTAATAGTTTTTATATCAATTCCGTGAAGCCTGCCGAAATATTCTATGTTTTCTCCCGCTGTCAGTCTTGCATAAAGACCTGTTTCACCCCCCAGAAGTATCCCTGTGTTTTTTCTCACGTTTTCAGGATCCTTTAGTATACTGAAGCTGTTGATGAGGCAGTCGCCTGAATCAGGCTTCAGAAGTGTGGAGAGTATTCTTATTGCAGTTGTTTTTCCCGCCCCGTTTTCACCGAGAAGCGCCGCTGCTTCCCCTTTCCTGATATGCAGTGAGATATTGTCAACGGCAGGGACTTCTGCCCCCCGGTAATGTTTTGTCAGGTTCTCAATTCTAATCAACTTCCAGATCCGTTTTTTATTATATGGTGATCTCTATCCACTCTGCTTCCGGCTGATCTCCATATTCAGGATAATACATTGCCGCTGTAAAATTAACAATCAGTAAGGCCGGGTAATTTCCTTGACTTAAAGGATTGCTGATAATATCCTTTGAGTTATGGGAATAGAAACAATATGCTGCGGCGGCTACGGCGGTTCGGCAGAGGTACATATACAGATCAGAAATATTTTTCCGGGACTCGGGGGTGTTATAACAACAGAGAAGGATTTTGTGGCTGCATGCAGGATCCCCAGGGGTACAGATCTTAAAAAGATAAACAATCCTGATTCCGATATCACCCTCGAAAGCCTTGAAAACAAGCAGACCCTCTCTGCTCTGAATGTTTTTTTCAGGCATGCCATTATTAAAAAGCTTGATGATTTCTTTTTCAGATCAGGAAGATACAGGTTTTCTCATGTCCCGAGGCCGCTGGGGTCGGATGTTGACGGTATATACTACTATGAATGGGTTTTCGGGGCAGAAGGGTATTATCCCCAGTTCTATGATGATGATTATGAAAAATGGTTCCCTGTAAAGGTTGATGAGTGGGACAAAGCATCCGGCTGTTTCGATCAGGCCGGGGTCGGGATTTTTGATGATACTGTTGATAATGACGGTTATTATATCAAGAACATTGTAATGCTTGAACCGAGGGTCTCTGATTCGGAGGAGCAGCTTACAAAGCTCTGGAAAAGGATAGATTTCGGATCGGAAAGTCTCCACATAGATTTTTACAAGCTTGAAAAATATCTGTATGATTACAAATCAGATCTCCAGAAATATCTTAAGGAGGAAAGGGTTGAAATGCTGGAACTTATGCTCAAGTTCCTTATGACATCCTCATCCCCGTCTGAATTCAGCAGTATGAACCGGCTGAAAGATATTGTCTTTGATTACAGAAAGTCAACAACAAGCCATATGAGCAAGCTCCACCACTGTCACATTGATGAGCTTGAAGCATGCAAGACAAGGACAATCACATACAGGGTGGGGCGTAATATCCAGGACCTTGCCTACTCAAAGAGGATCCTCTCCAATCAGGAGTATTCTCTTGATCTTGAGATAAGATCAGGTTTCAGGTCTATTGACGGGATAATATACACACTTCAGGAATTTCCGGTTGCCAAGATGAACTGGCGACACGGCAACACCTTTTATTCAGGGTTTGACCATTTTGCCCGCCACTATATTGTTAAAAAGCTTGAGGATGCCTTTATTTCAGCCGGGAAATACAGCTACCCCCATATTCCAAGGCCTCTCGGATCGGAGGGGAACTCCTATTATACCGAATGGGTTTACGGTTTTCCGAAATGCCCCAAAACACTTATCTACCGGGATAAGGCAAGCAGCAAGACTGAGGGGCTTGATAACTGGTTTGAGTTCTATACCCTCTTTTATGAGGCAGGAATTGACATGCGAAGCAGGATGAGGTATCAGCAGAGCAGCAGTTATGAGGATGTTTACCATTCGAGGCAGATAATTGTCATGCACCCTCTTGCCGATGACAATCCTGCATATATCTCAAGACTATGGCAGAGGGTCGAGTTTGACGAGTTTACAACACCTGTTGATTTTTCAATACTTGAAGCATACCTCCGTGATAAAAAGGATTTTCTTGAAGCAAATCTTACCGCCGGACGGTATGATACCATGCTTATAATGCTTAAGTATCTCAAAGGTGATATGAATGAGGAAGAGTTTAAATGGCTCAAAATAAACCTGCATGACTACAGGATATCAACCCTCAGGCATCTCAATTACAGCGGATTCGGACTTCCCCCTGAAGGATTTGTTGATCTCAGTGTGGATACAGGATTTGCAATGTAGAAAAGTTATTATTACGGGAGTTTAAAATAATAATGGATTTATAAAGGCGGAGAATTTAAAAACAGGAAATTGGACAGAATAGATATGGATAAAGTTAATAATAAATTGGAGCAGACCTGATTTGACGGTTTATCTCTTCATCCTTTTTATCAGTGAATATGTATAGACAGCAAGTCCTGTCCATATCAGGCTGAACCCGATTATATGGGCCCTCAGAAAAGGTTCCCGGTAGTAGAGTATCCCTGTCATCAGCATCAGGGTCGGGGCTATATACTGAAGAAATCCCATGGCAGACAGAGGGATCCTTTTTGCCCCTTCACCGAAAAAGTAAAGAGGGATTCCTGTTGCCACTCCTGAGAGGATTAAAAAGGTATCATCCCTGAGTGACCCGGCAAAGAGGGCGTTTTCACCGCGCACAGTAAAAAATATAAGTATTATTACAGCAACCGGTGTAACTGCAAATGTTTCTGCCATAAGTCCGTCTATGGAATCAAAAGAGAAATACTTTTTTAAAAGACCGTAGAAACCGAATGTGACAGCAAGTATCAGCGCTATATACGGAAACCTGCCGTAATCAATTGTCATATATAAAACACCTGCAGCAGCCAGGATAAGCGCTGTAACCTGAAGCCGGTTAAGCCTTTCCCTGAAAAAAATCATTCCGAGGATAATGCTTACCAGAGGGTTTATGTAATATCCGAGGCTTGCCTCAACAATTCTCCCGGAATTGACAGAAAAGATATATACAAACCAGTTCACCGAAAGAATCAGCCCTGTAAGTAGGACCGCGCCGAAAAGCCTCAGGTTTTTAAAATATAGGAACGGGTTTCTCCTTCTGAATGCTGATATAATAAGAAGAAAGACAAAGCACCACACGATCCTGTTAAGCATTACCTGGAAAGAGGGTACATGGTGCAGGGTTTTCCAGTAGAAAGGGAGAAATCCCCATAAAATATATGCAGCAGTAGCGGAAAGATATCCCCTCATGTCTCCTGTTTCTCTTGTATTTTCCTTATTCATCTTCAGTTTTCCTTTCGGCAGAGTATATATCAGACTAATTATAACTACAATGATTCTGATTTAATGTTTTGTGAATTTATCATACACGGTTTATAATAAACCCGGAAAAATTATGACTGTTTTCAGAAAAAGCATCAGATATGAACTGACCAAATATATCGTAATTTCTATGTTCTTTTTTCTTACTGCTGTTCTTATTTTCAGTTTCCAGTTTATAGGACGGTTTTTTGAAAAAACAGCGGAAGAGCAGGCAATGACAATCCTTCATGAGACAGACAGCAAGATAAATAATTTTTTCAGGGAAATAGAGTACCTGTCTGAATCACTGGTAAACTACAGCGCGGTATACGAAGTCAGAGTTCCTGAGATGAAGGAGCTCTTTATTACCAATGTTCTTGCCAGAAAAAGGTATCTGAGGGCTGTATATCTCGGGACAGATAACGGGAAAATGTATGAATGGGGTTACGGCGAAGGGTTTATAGATTATACCCCGAGCTTTCCTGAAGGATATACCCCTGTCGTCAGACCCTGGTATATTAAAGGGGTCGAATCAGGCACTCATGTGATTACAGATCCGTATATTTATGCAAGCATAAACAGGCTCGGTATAACAAGCGTAAATCCTGTATATAACAGGGGAGAGTTTGTCGGGGTACTGGGCATTGATGTAATGCTTGAATCAATGAGGGATTTCCTTGATGATCTTGATATTCCGAAAAACGGAAGATGTATTCTTATGACAGGAACAGGCCGAATAATTGCAAGCCAGCTTGACAGCCTTTCTCCAGGGGAAGCTGAGGGGCTTAAAAGCATAATCTACAACAAGCTTGATTCAATTTCATATGAAAAAGAGGGAAGTTTTACAGGAAGTTTTAACGGAAACAGCTATTTTTATGCTTTTGAGAAAAACGATCTTACAGGGTGGAACCTGAGCATTGTATATCCCTATGACTCAATAACAGCTGGAATCAGCAGGACAATAACAATAATATCTGCAGTCTATCTTGCCCTTGTCATCCTTCTTTCAGCAGCCCTTGCAAATCTGAGCCGTGTACTGATTATCAAGCCTCTTGAAGCACTCTTTTCGGTAATGAAAAAGATAGAAATGGGCGACAGGTCTGTAAGGGTAAGTATCAACTCATCAAATGAGTTTGCAATGATAGGGGACCAGTTCAACAGGCTTTTCGGGATTATTGAGGAATATTCTGAAAGTCTGGAGCGGAAAGTCGAGGAACGGACATCTGAGGTCATAAAGCTCCAGAAAGAAAATACCCGCCTGAGGATAATCGAGGAAAAGGAAAGGATCCTCCAGGATCTCCATGATTCCATCGGGGCAAAGCTTACAAATATTAATATCTGCAATAATGTTCTTCTTGCTGGAAAAGACATCGATTTCCCTGAAAGAAGGGAAGAGATGTACAGCAGAATTTCTGATAACTGCAACACTGCTATACGGGAGCTCCGTGAAATTACTGTAAGCGACAGCAGCTCTTTTTCAGGAAATCTGTCTGATTATCTTGAATACAGGATCGGGAAAAGGCTTGAACTTAAAAATATCAGTTTCAGGATTAAATGGAAAATCAGAAGGGACTCTTTTTACGATCAGATCACAGGTACCGCAGACAGGGAACTGCTTAATATCTTCAAGGAGCTTGTGAGCAATGTGCTGAAGCATTCCGATGCAGACAGGGTTTTTCTGACAGTCGGGGGAGAGCACGGCAGGATTATTATGGTATTTTCAGATAACGGGAAGGGGGGCGCTGCCGGCGATCTTCCTTTAACCGGGAACGGGATAAAAAACATCAGGAACAGAATGAACAATATCGATGGGACAGCTGTTTTTGAAATCCGGAAAAACAGGGGGCTGAAGGTTATTCTTAAATTTCCGCCGGCCGGAAGGCAGGAGAAATAATGGAAGAGCTTAAGGTTTTTATTGTCGAGGATGAAAAAGAGGTGAGGGAGGGTTTACGGTATCTTCTTAATCTCTACAGCGAGATCCGGGTGGCAAAGACTTTTTCTGATGCAGAAGAGCTTCTGGCTTTTCTTAAATCCGGGAGGGGGGCGGATATTATTCTTATGGATATCGGGCTTCCCGGACTTGACGGTATAAGGGCAACAGAAGAGGTCAGAAGGATCCGGCCTGATATTAAGGTAATAATGCTTACAATCTTTGATGAACCTGAAAAGATCATGAGGGCTATCCGTTCAGGTGCCTCCGGATATGTTTTAAAAAACACAAAACCAGCGGAACTGGTTGAACAGCTCAAGACCCTCAGCAAGGGGGGAGCCCCGATAAGCCCCGAGGCTGCCGGAAAGCTTTTCAGCGAAATCCAGAAGACAGAAACGCATGAAAATATCTCCGAATCAGACTACAGGCTGACTTTGAGGGAAGTTGATGTACTTAAGGCTATTGCAGAAGGGGACACTTACCGCGAGATAGCTGAAAGACTTAATATTTCAAGTGCAACAGTAAAAAAGCATATACTTCATATCTACCGGAAACTTGATGTTTCCTCAAAGGTCGAGTTTATGAAAAAGGTAATTAACGAAAATCTAATCTGAAATACACCATATGGTGTATGAAACACCCCTTCTGAAATACAAATCCGGAGTAAAATAAGCCATAAGATGTATTTACTTCTCCTCCGTCCGGGTTTGTAATTATACTCAGGAGGAAAACAGATGAGTACAGAGGCAGTTAAAAAAGGTCCTTTAGATTTCTATTTCAAGTCAAATTTATTGATCAGAATTCTGGTCGGATTAATCCTGGGTGCGCTTGCAGGTATAATTTTCGGAAACAGTATTGCATGGGTCAAACCGTTCGGCAGTCTTTTCGTTAATCTTCTTAAGATGATTGTAATGCCTGTAATACTTTCTTCACTTGTTGTCGGAGCTGCAAGTATCAGCCCTGCAACACTTGGGAAAGTAGGGGTTAAAATTATTGTTTTTTATATGCTTACTTCAGCGTTTGCTGTTGCAATCGGTCTTCTTGCAGGTAATTTATTCAGACCCGGCGCAGGGCTTGCCCTTGCAGGGGCAGCTGATGCTGCAGGGAAAACACTGAACCAGCCGTCACTTATCAATACCATACTGGGTATTATACCGACAAATCCCTTTGCATCTCTTTCCGGGGGAGCAGTTCTTCCTGTAATATTCTTTGCGATAATTTTCGGAATCGGGATTTCATATCTCAAGATCAGTAAAGACGAGAGAATGAAGGATATCGGTGAAACCCTTCTGAAGGTGTTTGACGGGGCAGCTGAGGTTATGTACATGATTGTAGGCTGGGTTCTTCAGTATGCACCTATCGGTGTATTTGCACTTATTGCAGTGGTATTCGGCCAGCAGGGGGCAAAAGCATTCGGTCCCCTCGGAGTAGTAACCCTTGCAACATATACAGGCCTTATTATCCATGTAGTTGTTGTGTACGGGATACTTCTTGCAATGAATAAACTCAGTTTTGTAAAATTCATTAAAGGGGCACGAGCTCCGATGCTTACCGCTTTTGTAACAAGAAGCAGTTCAGGTACCCTTCCTGTAACAATGAAAGCTGTTAAGGAAAACTTCGGTGTCAGCAAGAATATCTATTCATTTACACTCCCCCTCGGTGCTACCATAAATATGGACGGGACAGCTATCTATCAGGGCGTCTGCGCTCTTTTTATCGGGTTTGCAATAGGAATGCCCCTTGGGTTTGGTCAGCAGATGACTATCATAATAACAGCAGTCCTTGCATCCATAGGAACCGCAGGTGTTCCCGGAGCCGGTGCTATAATGCTTCTTCTTGTCCTTAATTCAGTCGGGCTTCCTGTAGAAGCAGGAACTCCTGTCGCTGCAGCCTATGCTATGATTCTCGGAATTGATGCACTTCTTGACATGGGAAGGACCTGTGTCAATGTTACCGGTGATATGGCAGGTACAATTCTTGTTTCAAAAAGCGAGAAGCAGCTTGACCATGACAAATGGAAATAAACTCAGCTTATGGTCAGTATATACTTTTATTGAACGGGTGGCATTTTAACAATAGAAGATATAACTGATTCCAGCAGCTGACAGGGTGAATGCACCGGATTGTTTCCGGTGCTGCCCTTCTTCTTCAATAATAAAGCTTGTCGATGATAATTTTATGATTTACAATTACAGTCTCACTGTTTAAGAGTTGTTCTGTTTCCGGGAATCGTCATTTTGTATTGCGGTCCCGAATAAAATCATTAAATAACAGGTGTCTGCCGGGTTTAAAATGAAACGCAATATCATAGTTGCTGTCGCTTTAATAATAATTCTCAATATCGTCATAGTAACGATCTATTATTCCATAACTTCTGATATAAATCTGATTGATTATGTTCTGAAAAGAAACAGGATAACAAAAGAGGAAAGACTGTGGCTTGATAAAAAAGGGGTGCTGATATACGGGTCTGACAGGAATTCCCCCCCTTTAAGGTATCTTGATGAAAAAAGCGGGCAGTATATCGGCCTTGTGGTGGATTATGTGAATGCCCTGTCTATTGAGCTGGGGATAGAGATAAAGATGGAGCCCCTTGTATGGAGCGAGGCCCTCAGAAAACTGGAGGCCGGAGAAACAGATCTCAGTGATATGTTCCCTTCAAAAGAAAGAGGTGAAAAATTCCTTTTTTCAAATAAAATATACAACCTCAGGGGTATTATTGTTGTAAAGGATGAGGATGTTTCAATCAACAGTATAGGTGATCTTAAGGACAGGGTTATTGCAGTCCCGAAAGGGGATTTTGCTGTTGATTTTCTCAGGTCAAAAAACCCGGAACAGAAGCTCATGCTTACAAAGGATAATTACGGAGCGCTTGAACTGGTTAAAGACGGGTATGCTGATGCTGTTGTAGGTGATGAACCGGTTTTAAGTTTTTTTCTTAAAAAAATGGGAGGATCTGAATATCTTAAGATAATTCCTGAGCCTGCCTATGAAATGGAATGTGTTTTTGCAACCTCCAGGTCAAACAGGATGCTGAATAATATCATCAATAAAGGGATATATAACCTGAAAACAAAAAACATGATGCTTAAAATTCAGCAGAAATGGCTGGGTGTTTCAGCATCATTTGTTCAGGCAAAAAAAACAGAAAAAATACTTTTTCTCCTTTCAATATTCTTCACTCTAATGCTTCTGTCTCTCTATATTTTTTCACAGTGGAACAAGACTCTCAAATCTGAAATTGCAAAAAGGACTGAGGAGCTGAAACTCAGCCGCAACGAACTCAGAACAACTTTTGACGGGCTTGCTCACCTTATGGTCACATATAACCGCAACTGCAATATTGTCAATATAAACCGCTCTTTCAGCAGTTTTATTGGTAAAAAACCGGAAGAGATACTTCAGAAGTACTGTCTTTATCTGGAAAATCCATTTTTTAAAAACTGCGACAGCTGCATAGTGAAAAAAACATTCCGGCACAATAAGATATATAAAAAGGAGTTGTCAATTAAAGGATCAATTTATCAGCTCAACACATATCCGATAGAACTTCATAAATCAGAAGTTATCAAGGTCCTTCTTATGGTCAAGGATATAACAACAGAAAAGATAACTGAAAAGAAATACCTCCAGGATAATAAAATGGCTGCTATAGGGCAGCTGGCCGCCGGCATGGCACATGAAATAAGAAATCCACTCGGCCTGATAAGAAATTACAGCTATCTTTTAAGGCACAGTGCAGAGATCGAGAATCCACAGGTTGCAAAAAGCATTAACCAGATCGAATCTTCGGTTGATAAGGCAAGCAGTATAATCGACAACCTTCTTAACTTTTCCAGGCTTGATAATGAAAATTCTGAAGAAATCATTGTAGGTGATTTTATCGAAGAAATACTTCAGCTTGAAAAAAAGATAATGCTGAAAAAAAGGATAGAAAGTTCTGTAAACTGCAGTCCTGAAATCAGCTATTATATCAACAGGGAGGTGCTTAAGCATATTGTTATCAATCTTGTTGGTAATGCCATTGATGCAATGCCTGACGGCGGGGCTCTCAGCATCGATGTCAGCAGGGAGAAAGGATCTCTTATAATGGTTTTTCAGGATACAGGAACAGGTATTCCTGAAAAGGATATGGAAAGTATATTCAATCCGTTTTTTACAACAAAACAGAGAGGGAAGGGGACAGGACTGGGCCTTTATATAGTTTACAGCGATGTGAAAAGATACAGTGGGGATATTGTTGTTAAAAGCAATGTAAAGAAAGGGACATCTTTTATTATAAATTTACCCCTGGAGGTGGGAATTCCGAATGAGTCGATATAGTGATTTTAAAATACTTGTTGTCGATGATGAGCCCGAATACAGGGATGTTCTTGAAAATATTTTCACTATGAACGGGTATAAAGTGGAAACAGCACAAAGCGGTGAAACAGCTTTGAATATGCTTGAAGAAAACAGCTACAATGCCCTGGTTACAGACCTCCTTATGGACGGCATGGATGGTATAGAGCTCCTTGAAAGGGTCAAAAAAAAATATCCTGATCTGGGGGTGCTGATTGTCACCGGGTACGGAACAGTCAGGAATGCTGTGGATGCAATGAGAAAAGGGGCATTCGGATATTTTGTGAAAAGTCATGATCCTGAAGAACTGATTATGGAAATCAGAAAAATCGAAAAGATATCCAATCTTGAGAAGGACAATGCAATCCTGAAAATCCAGCAGAACAATCCATCCTGTCTTGTTGAATCCCGAAACAGCAGGTTTAATTCTGTTCTGGAGGTTGCCAGAAAGGTTTCCGGAAATGATACAAATGTTCTGATACTCGGGGAATCCGGAGTAGGGAAAGAGGTAGTTGCCAGATATATCCATCAGTGCCGGGGAAACGGAAACAGTCCTTTTGTCAGTATCAACTGCAGCTCTTTTCCTGAATCTCTTGTAGAAGCAGAGCTCTTCGGTTATGAGAAGGGGGCTTTCACAGGTGCAACGGAATCAAGGGAAGGGAGGTTTGAATCAGCCCGGGGCGGTGTTCTTTTTGTGGATGAAATCGGTGATATTCCCCTGAAAATACAGGTTAAACTGCTTCGAAGCATTGAAAACAGGGAGATCCAGAGGATAGGAAGCAATAAAACTGTAAAAACTGATTTTAAACTGATATCCGCAACCAATATAAATATGCAGGAAGCTATTAGCAGAGGAAATTTCAGGGAGGACCTGTTTTACAGAATAGGTACCATAATTATTGAAATCCCCCCATTAAGGGAACGGAAAGAGGATATAGAGGATCTTCTGTGGTTTTTCATACACAAGGCGGAAATCAATCTTGACAGGAAAATAAAAAGGATTGAACCTGATCTGACGGAATTCCTTTATCAGTACCAGTATCCGGGAAACCTGCGGGAGATGCGGAACCTTGTTGAGAGAATGGTTGTTCTTTCTGATAACGGAGTTCTTGGTGTTGATGATCTCCCTGACTACTGTATTGACGGGCGTTATGCTGCACCTGTTAAAACTAAACCGGATAATGCCTCTCAGGAAATCCGTTCTCTCAGGGAAATAAGAAGGGAAGCGGAATCTGAGTACATAAAAAAGGTCCTCAGCCTCTGCGGCAACAACATTTCTGAAGCTTCCAGAAAACTTCAGCTGAGCAGACGCCAGCTTACTAACAAGATAAACGAATACTTCCTGTAATCTGAACCGGCAGCAGGAGAAAGTGAGAAATAAATTTCCCATTCATATGGAAATTTATTTCTCTGTGCTATTAAATAATACCGCTCTACAGTTGCCGGTTATTTTACGTCTGTTTATAATTCATTGCCTGTAAATGAAATAATTATTTAAAACATTTTCTTCCATGCATGGCACATTTATTGCTTTTTAATCAGCAATAAATAATTACTGGAGGTTTTAGATGGAAGAAAAGAAGCTTACTTTTTACGGAAAGTCATTTGCATCCTTTATTCCGATACTCATGTTTGTGATTGTAGCTGTAGTGATTGCTGTCACTATGGAGGAAGTTACAATTCAGGCAATGTGGGTTGGTATTCTGATAGGTATTATTGTTGCCTTTTTCCTTGCAAAGGACAAAGAGCTTTACGGTGAAACAATAATCAAGGGTATGTCAGCAAGAGTCGCACTGGTACCGGTTGCTGCCTGGATTTTTGCCGGTATATTTGCAACAGTGATGAGGTCGTCAGGAATGGTTAACGGAATTCTGTGGCTGGCTGTAAAGACCGGTGCAACAGGAACAGCTTTTGTTGTTGTTACATTTATTGCATGCTGTATTTTTGCAACAGCTGCCGGGACCGGATTCGGTACAATTGCAGCAGGAATGGGTGTTCTTTATCCGGCCGGTGTTCTCCTTGGTGCGCATCCCCTGCTTCTTGCCGGCGCAATAATCGGCGGAGGCGCTTTCGGCGACAATCTTGCAGCTATTTCCGATACTACAATATCATCAGCTGCCAGCCAGGATACAGATATCGGCGGCGTTGTCAAATCCAGGGTGAAATATGCCATGGTGGCCGGGGGAATATCAATACTGATTATGGTTATTCTAGGTCTTATGTACAGAGGTTCAGTTTCCGCACTTCCATATGAGGCACTTGCATCACAGATGAATCCTCTCGGTCTTATCATGTTTATTCCTGCGGTAATTACAATATATTTTGCTGTAAAGACAGGCAATATTATTTATTCACTTATTATCGGTATTGCCTTGAGTATTGTTTTTGCTCTGATTACGGGACTTAACACATTTTCCGGAATATTTTCAGTTACTGACGGAGCTATCTTAAACGGTGTATCCGGATGGATGGCCGACCTTTCAATCCTTGTTATTCTTCTTTCAGCAGGTATTCATATAATGCTGGACGGAGGAGGCGGTGATGCTCTTGTAGCTTTCGGTCACAAAATTGTAAAGAAATCTGTTTTAGGCCTGGAACTTACAACAGCAGTCCTTGAACTCATCTTTTCCGCTCTTATGAGTATCAATGCTCCGGCTATACTTGCAGTCGGCCTTTCCTTTACAAAGCCGCTTGGCGACAAGTTTAAACTTCATCCCTACAGAAGGGCCAATATACTTGACGCTTTTTCATGCACACTTGTATACAGTCTTCCCTGGACAGCTGCTGTTCTTTTCGCAAGCGGATTATCAAAGGGTGCAAGCGAAGATTTTTCAGGTGTTCCGTTCCTCAGTCCGATGTCAATTACACCATGGGTAATCTATGCATGGGTACTCCTGATAGTCATGTTTGTAGCTGTTTTTACAGGCTGGGGCAGGATTTATACCGGCAAAGACGGAAAACCTACAAAAGAAAAACCTGATTTAAACGAGCTTTAGAAATATATATTATAATATATTCAATTACTGTAAATATGGGGCCCGGGATAATTCCCGTGCTTCCATATTTACTTCTGTTCAAAAACTGACAAACGGGGGTCATTATAAATGAAAGCAAAAAAGGATGACTGGGTGAGAATCCATAGTATTCTGATGCAGGGAGGCCAGAGGGCCCCTCAGGTTCCTGAAGACACTGCAGAAGTTCCTTATGAGTCGTGGAACAAGGGGTTCCTTGTTGATGATGAAGCTGAACCTGGAAGCGAAGTAACTATTGAAACATCAACAGGCCGCCGGGTCAGCGGAACTCTTGTCGAAATTAATCCTGCCTATAAACATTCTTTCGGAAGCTGTATCCCTGAAATTTTTCATATAGACAGGAAGCTGAAGTCAATCATGAAGGAGATATGGAGATGAACAGTGAATACACAGCTCTGATGTCCAGAAAAAATGAGATCATGAAGAAGGCGATCGCGATTGATTATTCCGGGTTCAGCCGGGGTAAGGTTGCATTTGATTATGAGGCAATGATGAGAGAAGTGGGGTACAGTCTGGATGAGATCCGCCTGATACAGTCTGAATCAGGGGTCGGAAATACCCCCCTGTACGAACTCAGAAATGTTACAAAGCTTGCCAGGCATTACAGCAGTGAAGGCAGGGGTGCGAGGATCTTCATAAAGGATGAAGCTTCCAATCCTTCAGGGAGCTTCAAGGCAAGGAGAGCTGCAACTGCTGTTTACCATGCTAAAAAGCTTGGGTACAGGGGGGTGATTGCAGCCACAAGCGGGAATTACGGAGCGGCTGTTGCAAGCCAGGCTGCAATGAGGGGACTTGACTGTATTATTGTTCAGGAGTGCTACGATTCAAACGGAAGAGGGCAGCCTGAAATTATTGAAAAGGCCCGTAAATGCGAGGCTTACGGTGCTGAGGTTGTCCAGCTTACTGTAGGACCTGAACTGTTTTTCGTTTTTTTGAAGCTTCTCGATGAAACAGGTTATTTCAATGCCTCCCTTTATACCCCTTTCGGGATAGCAGGGGTTGAAACACTCGGATATGAGCTCAACCAGCAGATGCTTGAAAAGACAGGCCGCCCTGCAGATGCGGTTGTGATAACAAATGCAGGGGGGGGGAACCTGACAGGAACAGCAAGGGGACTTCTCAAAGCCGGTGCTGATTCAACAAAAGTTATAGGAGCAAGCGTTAACCTCAAAGGTCTTCATATGGCCAGCGACAGGCAGTTCAATCTCAAGTCGTTTACCACAGGTCATACCGGATTCGGAATACCGTTTGCTACCCTTCCGGACAGGTCTGATGTTCCACGGTCAGCAGGAAGGCCCCTTCGTTACATGGACAGGTATGTTACAGTTAACCAGGGAGAGGTTTTCTATATGACGGAAGTACTTGCACAGCTTGAAGGGCTTGAGAGGGGTCCTGCCGGCAGTATTTCACTTGCAGCCGCGTTTGCTATTGCAAAAGAGATGGGACAGGATGAAACAATTGTAGTCCAGGAGACTGAATATACCGGGGCAGGAAAGCATATACAGCCCCAGATATCATTTGCCCGTGAAAACGGGATAGAGGTGGGTATCGGAAACCCTGCTGACGAGGTTCCTGGAAAATCCATAATTCTTCCAGAGGATCCTTCCATGATATCGGCAGTTGATCTTGATCTTGATAAACTCAGGAAGTCTCTTATACATAACTGTGTAAAGGAGCTTGATTCTGATCAGATCAGGGCTCTTGAAAGTGTTGATATAGAGTATATGGCTCTTGAGACAAAAACATCTGCTGATTATGTCAGAAGATGCCTCTCTGAAATATCCTGCGGAAATTAAAAAAGGAGTTTTTTTTGCTGGAACAGAAAAGAATAAGGGATTTCGGTATAATTATCGGAGAGCTTCCTGCCGGTAAAAGGAACGCCATTACCGATGTTGACGGGGTCAGGGTGGGGCATGCCACTATAAAGGAGGGGGAGGTGAATACAGGGGTAACTGCTGTTCTTCCCCACTGCGGCAATATGTTCAGGGAAAAGCTTACGGCTGCAGTTCATGTTATAAACGGTTTTGGAAAAAGCACAGGTCTTGTACAGGTGGAAGAACTCGGCGTTATTGAGACGCCCCTTCTTCTGACAAATACTTTCGGGGTCGGAACTTCGGTAAACAGGCTTGTAAAGATTATGCTTGACCGGAACAGCGATATAGGGGATACCACCGGAACTGTAAATCCTGTTGTTTTTGAGTGTAATGATTCATACCTTAACGATATCCGGGGGATGCATATAAGTGATAAGCATATTGATGCAGCACTTGATAATGCTGCTTCCGATTTTGAGGAAGGGGCTAAAGGGGCAGGGGCAGGGATGTCCTGTTATAAACTTAAAGGGGGGATAGGCACTGCATCGAGGAAGCTTCTGATAGGGGGTGGAGATTTTACCCTTGGGGTTCTTGTCCTGACAAATATGGGGGAGCTGAAGGATCTGACAGCCGGGGGGCGGAATATCGGCCGTGAGATTGATGCTGAACTCCAGGCAGAACGGGAGAAAGATAAAGGTTCTCTTATAGTGATTATTGCTACAGACATCCCGATGACCTCACGCCAGCTGAAAAGAGCTGCCAGGAGGGCTGAAGCCGGTGTTGCAAGGACAGGTAATAATATTGCTTCCGGCAGCGGCGAGATTGTCCTTGCTTTCTCGACAGCCATGAAGCTGGATCATTATGAGAAAAATGCCCTGATTGATTATAAAATGCTGAACGAGGAGTATATTGATCTTGTTTTCAGGGCAGTTGCTGAATGTTCGGAAGAAGCGGTCCTGAATTCAATGATTACTGCAGAAAAAACAACAGGGAGGAAAGGGCACATAAGGGAGTCCCTGTCAGCTTTTCTCTGATTTTAATGCAACAACATTTATAAATCAGACGATTTCTGTTATAATTCATAGTGATGATCAGTATTTGTATCATTATTCCAGAATATAAACTGTGAGGATGTTTTGAAAGATATTCTTGTCTGCAGCAGCTGCAGCAGGGAATATGCGCCGGAGGATCTTTTCTGGCGCTGTCCTTCCTGCGGCTCATACTTTAATTTACGGCTTGATAATGCCGGCTTTTCCCCTGATTCTGCGGCATCAGGTCGCGGGTCAGGAATATGGAGTTACCGGTCTGTAATTCCTGTTAAGAAAGATTCTGATATTGTAAGCTTTTGTGAGGAAAAAACACCTCTTTCAGTTTATGACTGCGGCGGCAGTGATATTTTTCTTAAGCTTGACTATCTTTTCCCGTCCGGATCCTACAAGGACAGGGGCGCTGCTGTTATGATCAGCAAGGCAAAAGAGCTTGGCATTGATTATGTTGTTGAAGATTCATCAGGAAATGCAGGAGCTTCAGTTGCCGCTTACTGCGCAAAAGGGGGAATCAGGTGTTCTGTCTATGTGCCTGCCTCAAACTCCGAGCAGAAACTTTCACAGATAAAATCATACGGCGCATCCCTTGTCCCGGTGGAAGGATCAAGGGCGGAAACCTCGAAAAAGGTCCTTGAAGCAGCTGAAAAACACTATTATGCGAGTCATATATGGAACCCCTATTTTTATCACGGAACAAAAACTTTTGCATATGAGGTATGCGAGCAGCTCGGGTGGAAAGCCCCTGATACTGTAATTCTCCCGGTAGGGCACGGCACCCTTTTTCTGGGATCTTATATCGGATTCAAAGAGCTTTATGACTTCGGGGTAATCAGGAAAATCCCGCGGTTTATTGCAGTCCAGGCAGCGAAGTGTTCTCCCTTATCCAGGATCCTGGGCAGCAGCGAAAGAGGCGGTTTATCTGTATCGGAAGAGACACTTGCTGAAGGAATCGCAATTACAAACCCTGTGAGGATAAATGATATCCTGACTGTTATAGATAAAACCGACGGGAATGTTGTTACTGTTTCTGAAAAAGAGATAAAGAAAACACTTGTTACCCTGGTCGGAAGGGGCTACTACACTGAGCCGACTTCAGCTGCCGCTGTAGCAGGGGCTGAGAGTTATCTTAAGAACAGAAGCGCCGGGACAGCAGTATCAGTCCTTACCGGTTCAGGCCTTAAGGCCGCCTCCAAAATATATTCAGTACTTTCAGAAACAGGGGAAAGCAGATGAAAGGGATAATTATTGCAGGGGGGGTAGGACCACTTGCAGGGGTTGCTCTTCATAAAAAGATAATTGAAAACACAAAAACAGCCGGAAGCGATCAGGACCATATTGATGTTATTCATCTCTCATTCTCTTCCAGAATAGGCGACAGGACTGCATACCTGCTGGAAGACGGTAAAATAAATCCGGCAGAGCAGATGGCTTCTCTTGTACTTTCAGCATCAGAAATGTTTGCCAAAAACGGTATGGATTCTGTTGTCGGTGTCCCGTGCAATACTTTTCATGCAGAGGAGATCTTCGGCAGGTTTAAGGAGAGGCTTTCCTCATGCAGCAGGAGAATAACAGTAGTTAACATGATTGATGAGACTGTTCTGTGGATCCGGGAGAATATGAGGGGGGTAAAAGAGATAGGACTTTTATCTACAACCGGTACAAGAAAAACAGGTCTTTATCTGAACGCACTTAAAAAAAGCGGATACAGTCTTGTAGAGGTTGATGAAAGTGAACAGTGGTCAGTACATGATATTATCTACAACAGGGAATGGGGGATCAAGGCAAAAACACCGGTTAGTGAAATAGCGGTAAGACTCTCTGGGGAATATGCTGACAAGCTTGTAAAAAAGGGGGCCGGAGGGGTGATTTTAGGCTGTACAGAGTTCCCCCTTGCCCTTGTCTCTGAAAGTTTTTCAGGTGTGCCGCTTATTGATCCTGTAAAGGTTCTTGCAAGGGGGCTTGTCAGAGAGGTTTCTGAAGAGAAGCTTGTTAAATCATAGAGTTTATTATGATTCAGAAGGGGGGATCTGATATGAAATTTACCCTTTCCCCTGTCGCCGGATGGGTAAACTCAAGAAAGGAAGCATGAAGCATCATCATATCTCCTTCTTCCCCGCTTCCGTAAAGAATATCCCCTGCAACAGGGGCCCCGAGACCGAGGGGATGGGATGAATGTAGCCTGAGCTGGTGGGTCCTTCCTGTCAGCGGAATAAACCTTATTCGTGTCCTTCCCCCTTCTTCTGATATTTTTTCCCATAAAGTTGTCCCTGCTTTTCCGTTTACAGGGTCATACACCTGATATGGCCTGTTATCGGGATCAAGTCTGAACGGAAGGGTGATTCTGCCGCTGGCACCAGGTATTATCCCCTCAATAACAGCTGTATATTGCTTTACGATAAACCGTTTCTGAAACTGGATTGAAAGATTTCTGTGTGAATCCTCAGTCAGAGCCAGGACCATAAGACCTGAGGTATACATATCAAGCCTGTGCACTGAGGGCTGTTCTATACAGAGGGGGAAGATTTTTCTGATTCTGCTGACAACACAGTCCTGTTTGTCCTGTTCCCTTCCGGGGACAGAGAGAAGTCCTCCCGGTTTATCTGCCACAACAATATGAGAATCACTGTAGATGATCCTTATATCTGTCCTCCTGTTACTCATAACAGAGCCCTTCAGGTATTTTATCCAGGCCTCTTAAAAGAAAGCCGAGTATGGGAATACATTTCTCCCTGCAGGGGGGATAGAATGTTTTATGTTTTTTTGTTCCTGATCTGTTCTCAAGCCCGTAATAGAACTCCGCCATGCTTACCGGTATAAGATTGTTTAAAGCTGCATAGTTAAGGAGCTTGGGAGCGCAGCAGTCTCCTGTGCCGGAAGGAACTCCCCCTTTTTTATTTTTCCTTTCAAAAATATCTGTAAGTTTCCCTCTTTCCCCCATGAAGTTGCTGAGATGGTAGAGTGCATGGATATCCTTCATCAGTTTCCGCGATATCTCTTTTCTTTCAGCAGTATAGCTTTTCCTTTCCGATACATCTGTACCGGGATTTTCTATCTTTATGTCAAGTTCCTTAATTTTCCTGTCAATATCTGTTACTGTTCTTTCAAATTCATCCGGATCAATCACCGGGGGGACCCATCCCGGGACAAGCCATCTGCCGTTGTACTGACCTGAAAAGGCATTAAGGATTACAGTACCCCCGTGTCTGTCAGCACATTCAAGTATTCCGAACATCAGTCCCCTTGCGGGTGAAAAAAGATAATCTGTTGAAAAATCAGGGTCTCTATCGCTGGGTTTTCTGAAGATATCTATGCTTTTTTCCCTGTCGAAATTTTCCATAAGCTCTTTTGAAAGGATAAAAGCATTTCCTGCTGCCTGAGGCGGCACGGATGATAGTCTGGAAATGCTTTTATCAGGCAGTGAGGTCATGGATCCATTTTCCTGAAACAAGCCTTTTTACAGAGATGACAGCCTTGAATACCTCTTCAAGATTGATAAACATGAAAACAAGATAAACAGGCAGATGGAAATAAAAGGCTGTAATAAATGCCATAGGTACTCCGATCAGCCATACCGATATTATTTCGATATAAAAGGCTGTTTTTGTATCTCCTCCACCTCTGAATATTCCTACGATATTGTGGATGTTGAAAATTTTAAAGGGGAAATATATGGCATTGATTATGATCAGCCTGATTGTCCACCTCATAACCACTTCTTCCACTTTGAAAAAGCGGGGAAGGAATAAAATAGTTGAAAGCGAAAGAAGAGCAAGTGTAATTCCCCCCAGAGCTCCGATAATATGAAAGTTTTTTGCATACTGGATTGTTTTTCCCCTGTCACCTTCCCCTATGGACTTGCCGATTACAACAACGCATGCGCTGGCGCTGCCCATAAACATTACCATCATCAGCTGTACTATCGATTCGTTTATGCTTACTGCTGCAAGGGCATTTGTCCCGATCCTGCCGTATACAATCTTGTACATAGTCATTCCCAGAGCCCAGAGGATCTCATTGAGAATTACCGGAACAGCTATGGTAATATATTTCCGGATAAAAGCTGAATTAACAGTTTTTACATCATGAATATTGACAGCAATTTCCCTGTTGCTTCTGTATACAGTTATTACTATTATCATGGCCTCAATAAATCTTGCAAGTGTCGTTGCAGCTGCCGCACCTCTGATCCCCATCTCGGGGAATATCCATATGCCGAATATAAGAAGGTAATTGAAAACAATGTTAACGCAATTGGCTATCAGGCTTGCAAAGAGGGGGACTTTCGCTTTTTCCATGCTTCGCAGCATCATGCTGTAGGAAAAGGTCACTGAAGAGAAGATATAACTGACTGCCGAGATCAGGAGGTAGTCGGTGCCTGCTTTTATGACATTATCGTCTGTTGTGAAAAGGCCCAGTATCTGCTCCGGCACTACCAGAGACAGCAGCATGAACAGTATGCTGCTTAGTCCGCTGAGGGCCAATCCCGCAACAACGGTTTTTTTTATGCTGACAGGATCATTTTTTCCTCTGAACTGGGCTATGAAAACACCGGCTGACGAACATATCCCGAACATCATCAGTGTGAACAGGAAGAAAACCTGGTTTCCTATTCCGACCGCGGATATTGCTGTCGCCCCAAGCTGCCCTATCATAATTGTATCAATAAAAGATACTGAAGATATGAGGAGATTGTTTAGTGCCACCGGAAAGGCGATAGTTATAAAACTTTTTTTTATGTCCTGGTTTAAAATCATATTATTATTCAATCTCCGGGCAGGTTAACATACTGCAGTATTTTCTGTCTGTCTAAACTATTGAACTGACAGAATATGGTCAATCAGAATCGGGTAAAATTTCACTTTTATTTAAAGTGATTTTGTAGTTTAATTATAATATATAATTAAAAAAGATGCGACAGGAGGAAATATGTTGTTTCAGAAACAGTTGATGATGAGAAAGGTTATTTATTCTCTGATCCCTGTATTTTTGGCTGCTCTTTTTTTCTACGGAGTCTATTTTCTGATTGTATCTATCGCAGTTGTTGCTGCAGGGATCCTTACCGAATATTTTTTTATGAAGTATTACAGTAAAAAAACTTCGGAAGCAGTTATAGTAACTTCTCTGATCTATCTTCTCTCCCTTCCCCCGGGTATTCCTGTCTGGATAGCTGCCGCAGGAATAGTTTTCGGTGTATTATTCGGCAAATGTGTATATGGAGGCTTCGGGAGAAATATATTCAATCCTGCTATAACAGGACGGCTTTTTATTTATATCGCATTTCCGGGGAAGATGACCTCGCTCTGGAAAATTCCGTCGCTGTTCGGGTTGAAAGCCATTGACGGAATATCATCCGCAACACCTCTTGATATGATGAGGCAGGGAGATATCCCTCCGCTTTATAATCTTGTAACAGGCCTTAGAAGCGGTTCAGCCGGTGAAGGATTTGTCATCCTGATAATTCTTGCCGCAATATATCTTGTAATTACAAAGACTGCCAACTGGAAAATAATCATCTCAACTGTGATCTCATTTTTTGCCTTAAGCACAGCTTTTTATTTTTCCGGGTTTGCAAACAGTTTTCCCCCTCTCCATGGACTTCTCTCGGGCAGTATTCTTTTTGTTGCTGTTTTTATGACAACCGATCCGGTATCTGCTCCCAAAAAAACGGGGGCCCAGTGGATTTACGGTTTAGTGATAGGTAGTGTTGCTGCTTTAGTCAGAACATTTTCCCTGTTTCCTGAAGGGACCAGTTTCGGAATCCTTATCGGCAATACTTTTGCATCTCTTTTTGATGAGATGTTTCAGAAGAAGAAAACTGCAGTAAAGGGGGATGTGAAATGAACAAAAACAGTCTTGTCTATACAGTTGTTTTTTCATTTATAACAGCATTCTTTTTTGTTTTTCTGCTCTCAATGGCAGACGGTCTGACAAAGGAAAAGACAGGCGAAAATGCCAGGAAAGCATTTTATTCAGCTGTCCTTAAAGCATCAGGTATTGATCTTAATGATGATGAGGATATTACCGCCCTGTTTAAGCAGTATTTTCCCGATTACAGTGACGGCGACAGAATTATGAAAACTGAAATTAAAGGGGAGCCCCTTGTTGTTGAATATTTCAGAGGCAGCGGATTATGGGGTACCATTACAGGTATACTGGCATTTAACTCAGGGACGGACAGAATTAAAGGACTTGAGATTATATCCCACAATGAAACTCCCGGACTCGGGGGAAGGATTGATGAGAACTGGTTCAAGGATCAGTTTAAAGGGGAAAAAATCGGTGGCAGCGGTATAACAGTAAGAAAAGGAACAGGCGGTGAAGATACTGACAAAAACAACAGCGAGGTTGAAGGTATAACCGGTGCATCACTTACAAGCAAGTCGATAGAAACAATTGTAAACAAAACTATTGAAAATATAATTCAGGGAGGAGGAAACTGATGGGCGATAAACCTTCTGTTATTCTTAAAAAAAACCTGTGGACAAATAACCCTATATTTATTCAGATCCTCGGTATCTGTTCAACACTTGCCGTTACCAATAATCTTATTAATACACTTATAATGACACTCGGGCTTGTTTTTGTAACAGCGTTTACAAATTTTTCAGTATCAGTGCTTAAAAATCTTATTCCAGACAGGGTCAGGATGATAATACAGACCCTTATTATTGCTTTCTATGTAATAATTGTTGATATAGTGCTGAGAGCTTATCTTCCCGCTATCAGTAAGTCCCTTGGACCGTATGTAGGTCTGATTATTACAAACTGTATAATAATGGGAAGAGCTGAAGGATTCGCAAGGTCCAATCCTCCCCTTTTATCTTTCTGGGACGGTATAACTTCAGGAGCCGGCTATATGTGGGTGCTTATTGTAATAGCATCAGTCAGGGAGCTTCTCGGTTCCGGGACTCTTTTCGGTATCAGAATCCTTCCGGATACATTTACCTACTGGACAATTATGGTTATGCCGCCCAGCGCTTTTTTTCTGCTCGGGCTTTTTATATGGATTTGCAAGTCAATAATTCTGAAAAAGGAGGGGGCAAAGTAATGGCACCGGAAATAAATCCTTTTGTAATTTTCATAGCTTCAATTTTTACAAGCAATATACTTCTTTCAAATTTTCTCGGGATGTGCTCGTTTATTTCAATTTCAAAGGACATGAAATCCTCTAACGGCCTGGGGCTTGCTGTTACAGTGGTCCTCGGTTTTACAGGAATAATAAACTGGTATGTACTTAACTATATTCTGATACCTCTTGATATACTTTATCTGCGGTACATTGTTTTTATTATTGTTATTGCTGCTGTTGTCCAGATACTGGAAATGGTTATAGACAGGGTTTCGCCTGCCCTGTACATGTCTCTGGGTATCTTTCTCCCTCTCATTACAGTAAACTGCGCAATTCTGGGTGTTGCCCTTTTTGTGGAAATAAGAGCCTACAACCTTATCCAGACCCTTCTTTTTTCTGTCGGTTCGGGACTCGGGTGGTGGCTTGCAATAATAGCACTGTCTGCTATACAGAAGAGGATCAGCAGCGCTCCTGTGCCAGCAGGGCTTAAAGGGCCGGGGATTACTCTGATCACAATTGGTTTTATGGCAATGGCTTTTATCGGTTTTTCCGGTATGGTTCCAATTCAGTAAAAGGGGGGCATATGGACTTTTTGACTGCACCGCTTACTGTGGCTGGAATAACAGCAGTACTTGCGGCATTTATATCGGTAATTGACAGGATTGTAAACAATTACGGGGATGTGAAGATTAATATTAACAACGGCAAAAAGGAGCTGACTGTAAAGGGTGGAGCACCTCTTCTGCATCTTCTTTCAGGTGAAAAAATATTTCTACCGTCTGCCTGCGGCGGAAGGGGAAGCTGCGGAGCATGTAAATGCAGGGTAACAAGTGATGTAGGCCCTCATCTGCCTACAGAAACCCCCTATCTTGATAAGGATGAAATATCCCGGAATGTAAGGCTCTCCTGTCAGATCAAGGTTAAAAAGGATATTTCAATTGAAATCCCTGAATTTCTTTTCAATGTCAAAGAATTCAGGGGGAAGGTTGAAAAGATAAAAGATGTTACCCATGATATCAAGGAGCTTCTTATAGATATAGGGGATGAGGAGATTTCATTTGACTCTGGAATGTATGTCCAGCTGGTGGTCCCTCCTTACGGGAAAATAAAGGGGGAAACCCAGAGAGCATATTCAATGTCATCACGTCCCTCAGACTCTCACCATGTAGAACTCCTTGTCAGGCTTGTCCCCGGTGGTATTGCAACCACCTATGTCCATGAAAATCTTAAAGAAGGGGACCAGATAAAGGTTATCGGTCCTTTCGGGGATTTTAAACGGCATGAGACAGGGGCGGTGATGGTCTGTGTCGCAGGAGGTTCAGGTATGGCCCCGTTCAAATCAATTCTGTATGATATGTATGAAAAGGGGCTGACCGACAGGGAAGTCTGGTATTTTTTCGGCGCCAGAACAGGTAAGGATATTTTTTATGTAGAAGAACTGTTTGAGCTTGACAAAAAATGGGAAAAATTTCATTTTGTCCCGGCACTTTCAGAACCTCAGGCTGATGATAACTGGAAGTGGGAGACAGGCATTATAACAGATGTGCTTGATTCATATCTTAAACGGAGGATAGCTTCTGCGGCTGAAAAAGAGGGTTATCTCTGCGGAAGCCCCGGGATGATTGATGCATGCAACAGGGTCCTGACAGAAAACGGTATTCCGCTTGACAGGATATATTATGATAAATTTGCTTAAGAGGAGATATTTATGAAAATGTCACCTGAATACAAAAACATACAGGAAAAAATGCTCCCGGGAGTTATTACAGCCTCAGGATTTATAGGGGAAGACAGCAGGAGTATAACCGATATTATTGAAGATGATGAGGAGATGATGAGACATCTCGGTCTTGATTATAATGATCTTACGGAAAAGCTTGACTATCTTATTGAAGAAGGGAAAAAAGGGCTTGGAGAGTTTATATCGGTAGATGATATCTGGCTGGTCAGGACAGAGGAGGCAAGGGGACATCTTCCGTGTCCGTTCGGAGACGGACTTCAGAGGAAGATCACATGTGAAGCAGTGTTGAAGGAGACCGGGGAAAAGATTTTATTTTCAACATTTTCACTTCATCTTCTGAAGGAACACCATTTTCATCAGGGAAAGGGCTCTCTGTTCAGGGTTGAACCGTCAGCGGTTAAAAGGGTCTTAAAACTTTAAAACAGGATTTTTTATGGATATACTTGTACTTGATTTTGACGGCGTTATATGTGACAGCGCTTCTGAAACAGCCCGTTCGGGATGGTTTGCCGGCAGTGTTCTCTGGCCTGTATGGGCTAAGCAGGATATTCCTGATCAGTACCTTAAACAGTTCAGAAAGCTCAGGCCTCTTCTTCATACCGGATTTGAAGCTGTTGCAATCCTTAAATTCATAGAAGAGGATTACAGTGTCCCTTTTGTCAGGGCGAATTACAACTTTTTAATGAGGCAGGTTTTTACATCATCCCAGTATAATTTCGATGAACTTAAATTACTGTTTGACAGGGTCAGGGATGACTGGATAAGGATAGATGAAGCGGGGTGGCTGTCGTGGCACCGGTTCTATCCTGGTATCAGCAGCTTTCTTATCAGAGCGCAGGAGAAGTTTGATTCTGTCTATATAATTACAACAAAGCAGGGAAGGTTTGTTTCCAAACTGCTGAAATACGGTGAAATGGATTTCCCGGATGATAAAATCATCGGTCTTGAAACGGGAAAGACAAAGAATGAAAATCTCAAAGAAATCATGGATCTTTGCCGGAGCGAAAAAGACAGGGTTATTTTTCTTGATGACAGATACCTTACCCTTGAAAAGGTGAAAAAAGAGAAGGAGCTTGACAGGGTCTCCCTTTACATGCCGGGATGGGGATATAGTTTTATCGATGAGCGGGACAATGCTGAAAGCGACGGCAGGATAAAACTTCTTGAACTGGAAGACCTTGAAACCCTGTTTTAATAACTCACTCCCTTTTATTAATCTAAATAAAAAAATACTCTGTTCCTGATATAATTTAAGGGATGAATATATGGTTATTCTTTATTTGTGTATTTCATATTGAAACGTTATGGCGTGAAATATTTTCAATATGAAATAGTTCGTAATGCAAATTTAACAAAAGAATCTTAAGATAACCTGATTATTAAATATATCATAAAATAATCACAGTAAAAAATGTTTATTCAGTGCTGATTTTGATAAAATCATTCAAAAAAGCAGCTTGGCACATATATTGTATTATACCTGTTTGAAGATAATCATATTTTTAGGAGGAAAAATGAAAAAGACAAAAATTGCAGCAATTATTGCTGTTGTTCTATTACTGGCAGTATCTGCTGCTTTTGCAGGAGGGACAGGTGAAAATGATGGAAAATCAGTTAAATTCCCGTCAAGGCCTCTTGAGTTTGTTGCATGTTACGGACCTGGAGGAGGTCACGATACAATGCTCAGGACAATGCAGAAAATTCTGACAGAAGAAGGGATTATTACTGAATCAATAAATGTTATAAATAAACCCGGCGGAAGCGGTACTATAGGAATGGCTTATGTCAGCGGACATGAAGGCGACGGGCATTATCTGATGTCAGCAACATCTTCCTTCTTAGCTACTCCTCTGAATACAAATGTTTCTGTAAATTACAAAGATTTCACTCCGATTGCGAGACTTGGAGTTGATCCCAATATAATTGTTGTAAATTCACAATCAAAATATATGACACTTTCAGACGCAGTTAACAGCGGGGAAATAATAAATATTGGTGGCAATTTGGGAAGTATTGATCATATCCTTGCAATGAAACTGCAGAAAATGACTTCTATTAAATTTAATTTTATTCCATTTCAGGGTGACGGAGAACTTGTTTCAGCATTGCTGGGAGGCCAGATAGATATGATAGCAACTAATCCAAATACAGCTCTGGATTATCTCAGAGCCGGAAAATTCAGGGCATTGGGTATTTCTATTGACGAAAGATTACCGGCGCTGCCGGATGTCCCGACATTAAAGGAACTTGGTTATGATATTTCATTATCTGTATTCAGGGGGATTGTTGCTCCAAAAAATATTTCAGAAGAGGCAAGAAAATATTATTCCGATATGGCTAAAAAACTTTCCGAATCAGAAAGATGGAATAAGGAATATCTTGAAAGGAATACAATTGCTGCAGGTTATCTGGACAGCGATGATTTTGCAAAATACCTCGACGAATTAAATGGGGAATATGAAACCATTTTAAAAGAACTTAAAATAATAAAATAATATTTTTGTCTGAAAAGCAGGGTTTTTCTGCTTTTCAGATTGAACAGGAGATATGCATTGAAGACAGGTGAAAGAATATTTATTTCTTTGAATTTGATTTTTTCAATAATTATTTTATATGCCAGCAGATCTTTACCTGCCGGTGCAGAATTTGGAATTGGTCCCGGATTTCTTCCGAAATGTATTTCTTATTTTTCAATACTGCTTTCAATTATTTTATTGTCCAAAAGTTTTCTCAATAAAAAAAGTGCGGTAGAGAATGAAAAGTTTGCTGACAGGAAAGGATTCCTGAGGATGCTTATTACCTTTCTGCTTCTGGTTCTTGCAATAGTTTTGATGCGTTTTATAGGGATGATAATTCCACTGATATTATTTCTTGTAATTGTTTTCAGATTTATTGAAAAATACAGTACAGCTTCAAGTATTAAAGTAGCAGTGTTTTCTGTAATGATTTTTTATGCAATTTTCAGGATTTGGTTAGGGGTCCCTATCCAGATTATTTAAGCTTAATAAAAGGAGTTCTGAGGATGGGGGCAATTCAGGATCTATTATCAGGATTTGGTGATATTCTCACCTTATATAATATTGTAATTATTTTTTCCGGAGGATTATTCGGAACAATAGTAGGAGCGTTACCGGGGCTCGGGCCGTCGGCAGGTATAGCTCTTATGATTCCTCTGACATTCGGTATGCCGGTAAACAGCGCTCTGTGTCTATTATGTGGTGTTTATATGGGTACTATGTATGGCGGAAGATTAACAGCTATATTAATTAATACACCGGGAGATGCTCCTGCAATAATGACTGCACTGGACGGCTATCCCCTTATGAAGCAGGGTAAGGGTGGGTTGGCTCTTGGGCTTTCTGCCTACAGTTCTTTTATCGGAGGAACTTTCGGTCTGATTATCCTTGTATTTCTTTCGCCGGTTGTAAGCGAAATAGCAGTAAAATTCGGAGCACCCGAATATTTCATGCTGATGATTGTCGGCCTGTATACTATCAGTCTGTTAACTGAAGGTTCCATTTTAAAGGCTCTTTTGATGTCTTTTTTCGGGTTCCAGATCGGGATGTTCGGAAGTGATTATGTTTCAGGACATGTCAGGTTTGCGTTTACTCCTGAACTGATTGAGGGGATTGATTTTGTCGCAATCATTATGGGTCTGTATGGAATCGGGGAAGTGCTGATAAATATAGAAAAATCAGTCAGAATTAATCTGGGGAAACCCTCGTTTAACGTAAAGGAATTTATTCCTGACAGAAAGTCGCTAAAAAATGTTACCATGCCGGTTTTAAGAGGTTCTGCTATTGGCACTGCAATAGGTATTTTACCGGGAGCAGGTGGCACAATTGCAACTTTTCTTGCTTATGCTGCTGAGAAAAAAGCCTCCAGGCATCCGGAAAAGTTCGGTAAGGGGGCTGTTGAGGGGCTGGTATCTGTTGAGGCTGCCAATAATGCCTCAGTTCCCGGGGCGCTTATTCCTCTGATAACAATGGGAATCCCGGGTTCAGGCGGGACTGCAATTCTGCTGGGATCTTTAATAATGTACGGGCTGAGACCGGGACCGTTACTTATGACTGAATCCGGTGATATTGTATGGGCCATGATAGCCGGGTTGATTTTAGGAAATATTCTTTTGTTTTTCAGTAATATTCTTCTTATACCAATGTTTATAAACATAATAAGGATAGCTCAAAAGTATGTATCGCCTCTGGTTGCTGCCCTGTGTGTTATTGGGGCGTTTGCCTTAAATTACAGTTTCTTCAATGTCTGGGTTATGATGGTTTTTGGGATTATTGGTTATTTAATGAAGAAATTCAAATACCCTTCCGGATCGTTAATTCTCTCCGTAGTTCTGGCCCCATTGACTGAGAGTTATTTCCGTCAGGCGCTTATGATCTCCCGCGGCAGCTACAGTATCTTTTTTACCAGACCTGTCAGTCTGTTTATCTTTGTTTTACTGGTGTTAATGACAGTTTTTACTTGTTTTAAAAACAGTTCTAAAGAAAAGGTGAAAAAATAAAACAGGAAGAATTTAATTATTTTAAATCGTGAAGATTTAAAAATATCAATAATGATCATATGAAACTATTTCAGCCTGGTCATTACATAATTATGAAATAAGAAATCAGGAGAAAAAAAATGAGCAAATTAAAGATTGAAAAATTTCCCCCTTTAATTTCTGATAATTTAATAGAAAGAGCCTCAAGACTGAGTACTGCTTTATTGTGTGACGGTATGAAAAATATGGGTATCCCTTTTGAGGGATGCATGGATGAAGGAATTAATCCGGTTGATTTGTCGATGAAAGTTGTCGGCACTGCATGTACTTTGAGTACAGATTCAGGGGATAACCTTCCTATTCACCTTGCTCTTTACACCGCAAAAGAAGGATATGTTCTGGTTATGGATGGTAAGGGACACAGTGAACACCCATATTTTGGAGATATAATTGTTTCTACTGCGAAAGCTGTTGGATTAAAAGGATTGATATTGGATGGACTTGTAAGAGACCGGGAGGGGATGATCGAGCTTGGATTTCCTGTTTTTGCCCGGGGCTTTATGCAGAGGGGGCCTGCAAAAAAGAACCCGGGTGAAATAAATTTTCCGATCGTATGCGGTGGAATTCGTGTTAATCCAGGGGATATGATTATGGGAGATGCTGATGGTGTGGTAGTTGTCCCATTTGAAAGGATCGAAGAAACGCTTGAAAATGCTGAAAAAAAACTGGCCTATGAAATTGAACGGAAGAAAGATATCGCGGAATATGAAAAAAGAAGAATGAATGGCGAAAAATTATTTGATCTTACTCCGGGGTGGGTTACGGAGATGCTGAAGGATTCTTTATAGAAATCAGATGATTAACAAGTCTGGATAAATATTTTTTGAGGTGAATAAATGACTATAGGATTTTTAGGATTTGGAGAAGCAGCTGTTTCAATGTCTTCAGGATTTAAAGAGGAAGGATTATCTCATATTTTTGCTTATGACAGTTTGTTGAAAAATACTGACTGTTCTTTGAAGATTATCAATAAAATGAATACATTTGGCGTGATGCCGGTTGAAAGTCCTGAGGAGATTGCTGCGAAAGCTGATGTTATTTTTGCAGCTGTTCCTGCTAATTTTGCAGTCGAAGTTGCCGGGAATATAGTTCCCTTTCTCAATGATAATAAATTATATGTTGATGTTACAACCGCAAGCCCTGAGGAAAAAAAACAGATTTCTGAACTTGTGAGTACGCAAAAAGCATTATTTGTTGATGCAGCCATGCTGGGGGCTCTGCCCAAGGACCGGCATAAAGTTCCCATGCTGATAAGCGGAGACGGGTCAGATAAGTTTATTAAAATTATGACTGAATATAATATGAACCTGACAAAAATAAATAATATCCCTGGGGCTGCAACAAGTATAAAATATATCAGAAGCATAATTACCAAAGGACTGGCATGTCTTCTTATTGAGGCCCTGAATGCTGCTGGAAAATTCGGTGTTGAAAAAATGGTAATGGATTCAATGAGTGAATCTCTGGACAGTATCCCATTTGATCAGACTATTGACAGATATGTATCAGGAACACTGATACATTCTAAAAGGCGGATACATGAAATCGAAAATGTATTGGATTTTCTGGACAAAGCTGATGTTGGATCTGTAATGACAAAGGCAGTAAATGAAAAGCTTGTCTGGATAGATTCTTTGGGGATGGCAGATAGATTTAATAATGAAATACCTTTGAAATGGAAGGATATTGTAAAAAAATGGGATATTTAAAAAAACAATTATAATGTGACCTGTATCAGTTTATGAAATAGAATATTCTCATTGGCAATTTATTTTCCATAAAAAGGCCAATGAGATTTTTTTATAACCGGTATATTCTGTCGTTTATGGGAATGAAAGAATATAATTTTTTGATTTTGAAACTTTTTTAATGGAAAAAATGATATCCGGTTCCGGTACGCAATTGTATACTTGAATCATAATTTGTATTAGGACACTATATATACTGTTAAATAAAAAAATATTCAGGGAACCTCTTATGGATAAAAGAATAGCCATGATATTTCCAAATGCAATTATTGTAGAAAGAGCCAGGGAAATATTAAAAAATATGGCTCTTGAATTTCCTATTTTTGAAGCATCAAGAGATGAAGCATTAATAATTGCAAATAGTTGTATTGCTGAAAATGCAAAGGTTATTGTCAGCCGCGGTGGAACTGCCGCTTTTTTAAGAAGAAAAATCGATATACCGGTCGTTGAAATAAAATTTACTTTTTTCGATTTTGCATATTCAATCCAGAAGGCAATGAAATATTCAAATAAAATCGCTATTATGGGTTCGTCAAGTGCATTTGAATGTGCTGAGAGATCAAGGAAGTTATTAGGCGAAAATGTTGCTATAATTCACTTGAAGTCAGATGAAAATATGGAACAGAAAATTGAGGAAAAAGTTGCTCTTTTGTCAAAACAGGGGGTTGAAGTTCTGATAGGGGGTACGCTTGTTGTAAATATCGGAAGGCGGCACGGTCTGATATCACTGATGACTGATGTTGATGAATATTCCATCAAACAGGCAATAGAAGAAGCTGTTTATAACCTGAAGATACAGCAGGAGAGGGAGGAAAGATTTGAAACTATTAATTCCATATTATATTGTGCTTCTGAGGGTATAATCGGGGTTGATATGAACGGAAATATTACAAATATGAATAATATTGCAAAGCAGATCCTTGGGGTTAAAAACGACAAGGGGCAAAATTATAATATTAAAAGTATATTGCCGTTTACAAAGATAATGGATACAGTCCGTTCAGGCAAAGAGGTCTATGGTGAATTATGTGACATTGGTAATTATTCCATTGCCATAAACAGTGTTCCGATAAATGTAGAAAACAGAATTGTCGGAGCAGTGGCAACTATTCAGGAAAGCAAAAAAATACAGATACTTGAGCAGAAAATCAGAAAAAAGCTGCTTGCGAAAGGTCATGTAGCAAGAAATACTTTTGATGATATTATCGGGAAAAGCAGATCTATTACTCTGGTAAAGGAGAAAGGAAAAAAGTATGCAAATGTGGACAGTACAATTCTTATCATGGGCGAAACAGGAACAGGAAAGGAATTGTTTGCGCAGAGCATACACAATTACAGTAAGAGGAAAGAAAGTCCGTTTGTAGCTGTTAATTGTGCAGCTCTGCCTCAGAGTATTCTGGAAAGCGAATTATTCGGGTACGTTAAGGGGGCTTTTACAGGTGCAAGCAGTGAAGGTAAAGCCGGTATTTTTGAAATAGCTCACACAGGAACAATATTTCTTGATGAAATCAGTGAAATACCGCATGAAGTTCAGGTTCGGCTTCTGAGGGTTATCCAGGAAAAAGAACTTACGAGGATTGGTGATGATAAAATCATATCTGTTGATGTAAGAATCCTTGCGGCAAGCAACAAAAATCTTCTTGAAGAAATAGCTAAAGGCAATTTCAGGGAAGATTTGTATTACCGGCTTTGTGTTCTGATCCTTGAACTGCCGCCGCTCCGACTAAGAAACGGAGACATTGCAGAACTGGTAAATTACTTTATAAGGAATATCAGCAAAAAGCATTTAAAAAAGATTGAAGGGATTACTCCGGGGGCTGTTGGAATGCTTGAGATGATGGACTGGCCGGGTAATATACGCCACTTAAGCAATATTGTTGAACGGCTTGTTGTTATTTGCGAAAACAGCGTAATTGATGAAAGCACTGTATATGAAGCTACTGCAACAAATGAACATTATAATATGGAGGATTATTTTAATGATGATACAAAAAATAACGGTATTATTTCAAAAGTGGAATCTGAGCTGATAAAAAAAGCGCTAAAGGATACTGACGGGAATAAAAAAGAAGCTGCAAAAAAACTGGGTATAAGTACAACAACCCTCTGGAGAAGATTAAACAGAATGAAGTTTTAGGAAAACGGGTTTTTTGGGGTTGAACCCTGCTTGTTTAGGGATTTATTATTTCTCCCCCCATTTGCTGATATATTTTAATTCTTTTTTCAATAATTCCCTGATCAGGATCTGGGGGTTTTCTTCGATTATCAGGTTTTCCATATGCCCCGGTTTCTGAAACCCTTCTTCAACCGACTGATTGAAAAGACTAATAAGGTGATTGTAGTATTTTTCAGTATTTAAAATTCCGACCGGCTTCTTGTGATATCCGAGCTGGTTCCAGGTTATAACTTCAATAAGCTCCTCAAGTGTCCCCGGTCCCCCCGGCAGGGCAATAAAGGCATCTGACATTTCATACATAAGGGCTTTTCTTTCATGCATTGAGGCTACTGTTATGGTTTTTACCCCTTCTAGGGGTTTGACATTACGGGCAATCTTTTCAGGTATGATTCCTGTTACGCTTGCTCCGTTCTCAAGAGCTGCCTGAGCAACTGCTCTCATGAGGCCGATGTTCCCCCCTCCGTATACAAGCGACAGATTCTTCTTTGATATCTCTTTTCCGACTGCGGCTGCTGCTTCCTCATAGCATTCTTTTATCCCTTTACTTGATCCGCAGAACACACACACAGCTTTTATTTGATTTAACACAGTTAACCTACTTTTCATCAGTTATTCTTTTTAATATAATCTATTTATATTATTAAAATCATTCAAGCAACAGTAAGCTGATTAAAGTATATTATGTATCGTTCAATTTCCCGTAATAATTTTGAAATACGATAATTACCCATGGATCCGGCGTTTTTCTGCTGCTTTGCATGGGAATAATTGATTTATAACGTTCAGGAGTCAGATATTGAAAGGAAAAGCCGGCAATCCCGGGAAAATATATGGAAATATTCCCTTCTCCCCCTCCCGTCTTCCCTTTTTTTACGGGTGGGCAGTTCTTGTTGCAGGGGCTGTCGGGGTAGTTATGAGTATCCCGGGGCAGACCATGGGGGTTTCTGTTTTTACCGACCGTCTCATTGAATCTCTGAATATAAGCAGGCTTAACCTTAGCCTTGCCTACATGATAGGGACGTTGGGAAGCAGCATGATACTTTCAGCTGCGGGGAGACAGTATGACAGATTCGGAGCCCGGATAACTGCTTTTGCAGCTTCGGTTTTCATGGGTCTTGTCCTCTTGTATATGAGCAGCCTTGAGACAATCAGCAGGGTTGTATCCGGACTGACAGGGATCCCGTTCACATTGGTTTCTTTTCTTCTGATTATTCCGGGTTTTTTTGCCCTCCGTTTTTTTGGACAGGGGGTTCTGACCATGGTTTCCAGAAATATGGTGATGAAATGGTTTAACAGGAAAAGGGGACTTGCAGCTGCCCTGATGGGCGTAATAACCTCATTCGGATTTGCATATGCACCTAAACCCTTTAACAGTTTGATTATTTTATACGGATGGGAGGGGGCGTGGAGAATAATCGGAATTACAGCTTTGTTTATTTTCCCATGCTTTATCCTGTTTTTCTACCGGGACAATCCTGAAATCTGCGGACTTAAGCCTGACGGGGGAAGCGGCTTATCAGCAGAACAAGGAGATTCTGGCAGTGAAAAGGTTTCTGAAGAGTTTTCATATACCCTTAAGGAAGCCAGAAAAACAGCTGTTTTCTGGATATCTATTTTTACTGTGGCTTTCTGGGCACTGTATAATACAGCAATAACCTTTCATATAGTTTCAATTTTTGCGATTAAGGGGATGGCAAGTACAATTGCAGTGTCAATATTTCTCCCGTATTCTGTTGTTTCTATTGCTTCGCGATTTATTTCCGGCTGGATAAGCGACCGTTGCAGGATAAAATATATAATGCTTCTGCATCTTTTATCATCAGTGGCAGCTCTTTTATTTCTTCTTGCTCTGAGTAAAAGTCCTGTAACTATATGGGGATTTATTATTTTTCTCGGTATTGCAAGCGGAAGCTGGGGTGTCCTTAACAGCATCACCTGGATCAGGCTTTTCGGCAGAAAACATCTGGGGGAGATAACAGGATTTGCTATGGGCTGGATAGTCGCAGGAAGCGCTGTCGGTCCGTATCTTTTCAGTATTTCTGAAAAAATTACAGAAAGCTACGGAACTGCTGTTTTATTTTGTGTTTTCAGTATTGTTGTGATTATTTTTTTAACAATTTTCAAGGTTGAAAAATAATATATGGTGTACTCAATAAGCATGATTTATAGAATTATTTTCTCTGAAAGGGAAAATATAGTTTATTGAACAGCCAATAATATGTTATTGTAATTCGGGAGATTTTAATGGCTAAGAGTAAAATTGAGTTTGCAAATCTGAGACTGGATGTGGTTAATGTCTGGCTAAACAGGCTGTGTCTTTTAACTGCCGGGGACAGTAAAAATTTTAACTCCATGACAATAGGATGGGGAAGTATCGGCGGGATGTGGAAAAAGCCTTTTATCCAGGTAGTTGTCCGTCCTCAGAGGTATACATTTGAGTTTATGGAGAAATATGAAACCTTTACTGTATCTGTTCTGCCTTCACAGTATAAGGCTGCCCTTTCCATAATGGGGAGCAGATCTGGAAGGGATACAGATAAGGTATCAGAGACAGGACTTACTGTTTTTAATTCCGAGCTTGTAGAAGCCCCTTCCTACAAAGAAGCTGAACTGGTATTTGAATGCAGAAAAAACTACTGGCAGGATATGAATCCTGATAATTTTCTTGACAGTTCAATCTTTGAAAAATATCCTGATAAGGACTATCACCGGATTTACTTCGGTGAAATTCTTGGAATTTTCGGGGAACACTACTACAGAGCCTGATATGTCCCCCGATATGGGGGAGGTGCTGTATTATGAAAGAAAAAAAGTATGTTATATCTCTTGATCAGGGAACAACTAGTTCAAGGGCGCTGCTTATTGACCGTTCAGGTGAAATCAGGGGGGTCTCTCAGAAGGAGTTTACCCAGATATATCCTGAAAAGGGATGGGTGGAACATGACCCCCAGGAGATATTTTCATGTCAGCTTGAAATGTTTTTTAATGTTCTAAAGGATAATAATGTTTCAGGCAGTGAAATAGCAGCTCTGGGAATAACCAATCAGAGGGAAACAACAGTTGTATGGAATAAAAAAACAGGTATACCGGTCTGCAATGCTATAGTATGGCAGTGCAGGCGTACAGCCCCGATATGTGAAGATCTTAAAAAAAGGGGTTACAAGGACCTTTTAAAACATAAAACCGGTCTTGTCCTTGATGCGTATTTTTCAGCAACAAAAATAAAATGGATTCTTGACAATGTGGCAGGGGCAAGGGCTTCGGCGGATAAGGGGGAACTCCTTTTCGGAACTATTGATACCTGGCTGATATGGAAGCTTACAGGCGGGAAAATACATGTTACCGACTATTCAAATGCATCAAGGACAATGCTTTTCAATATAAAAACACTTGAGTGGGACAGGGAAATTCTTGATATTCTGGATATTCCCCGTTCGATGCTGCCTGAAGTTAAAATGTCAAGTGAAGTATACGGCTATACAGATCCTTATGTTGCCGGTTCGGAAATAGCTGTTGCAGGGATAGCAGGTGATCAGCAGTCAGCTCTCTTCGGGCAGATGTGTCTTGAAAAGGGGAGTGTAAAAAATACCTACGGAACAGGGTGTTTTATGCTTATGAATACAGGGGCCGAACCTGTTCTTTCTGAAAATGGTCTTCTTACGACAATTGCCTGGGGGATCGGCGGGAAAATAACTTATGCACTTGAGGGAAGTGTTTTTATGGCAGGAGCTGTAGTCCAATGGCTCAGGGATGAGCTGGGGATAATAAGCTCTGCCGGAGAAACAGAGGCTTTGGCCGAATCTGTGAGCTCCTCAGGCGGGGTATATCTTGTCTCAGCATTCCAGGGCCTCGGTACACCTTACTGGGATATGAGTGCCTGCGGATCAATAATCGGGCTTACACGGGGGTCCGGCCGGGCGCATATTGTGCGTGCTGCACTTGAATCAATAGCTTACAGGTCAAGAGATGTCATTTCAGTTATGGAGAAGGATTCAGGGACAGATGTTCCTGTTGTCCGGGTTGACGGAGGGGCATCGCTTAATAATTTTCTTATGCAGTTTCAGAGTGATATTATAAACAGGGAAGTTGTAAGACCTGTATCAATAGAAACAACTGCCATGGGGGCCGCGTTTCTGGCAGGGCTTGCTTCAGGTTTCTGGAAGGATATTGAGGAAATCAGGTCTGTATGGAAAAAGGATCGTGTTTTCCTCCCTTCAATGAAAGAGAAAGATCGTGAAAAGCTTTATGCGGGCTGGAAAAAAGCAGTAGGAAGGGTCCTTAACTGGAATAATTCTGATGACTGAATCTGCCCGTCTTGTGAATTGGTCTTATTCAAACAATGGATATCATTTTATCATTATATGTATCAATTTCTGTTTACTTTATAATATTAAGCCGTTTTACTACCCGGTTTCTTTATCAAACCGGGTTTGTGCAATATAGGAACTTTATAAAAAAAGTTTTATTTATCTGTGTATTGCTTTTTCAATTTCACTCTGGTTGAAACCTACTATGATTTTACCATTGATATCAATTACAGGAACACCCATCTGTCCGGATTTTTTCACCATTTCTTCAGCTTTTTTTATATCAACAGCAACGTTGTAGTCCTGATAATTAATATTATTTTTTCTGAAATAATCTTTTGCAATATTGCAGTACCCGCAAGTAGGTGTACTGTATATTATTACGCCCATAAAAAACTCCTATATATGAATCTTTATATACAATATATTCAAAATATTATTCCCGGTCAATTAAAAATATGGAAAATATGATATAATAAAGAACAGAACATTAACAAGGGAGCATGATATGACTGATGTTTATTTTACTGATATGCGTACAGAACCGGGGAAAAATCTTCTCTATAAATTCGAGAAGCTTCTCCTTAAAGGGGGGCTGGATAAATATGATTTTGAAAATAAATTTGTAGCTCTGAAGGTACATTTCGGAGAACCGGGCAATCTTGCCTATATAAGGCCTAATTTTATCTCAGTTCTTACTGAAATGATAAAGAAAAAGGGGGGTATTCCGTTTCTTACAGATTCCAATACCCTGTATTCAGGAAAGAGGGCCAATGCCGCAGATCATCTGGTTTCATCAATCAGAAACGGATTTTCCTATTCAGTAACAGGAGCTCCTGTAATAATTGCAGACGGGCTCAAAGGGACGGATTATAAGGAAATTGAACTTAATTTCTCCCATGTCGGAAAAGCAAAAATCGGAACAGCTGTAGCGGACTGTGATATTCTGATATCAATCAATCACTTTAAGGGTCATGAAATGACAGGTTTCGGAGGTGCGTTAAAAAATATAGGCATGGGCTGCGGATCAAGAGGGGGAAAGCTTGAAATGCATTCCTCCTCAAAGCCCAGGATAAAAGAAGAAAAATGCGTGTCCTGCGGGCAGTGTCTAAGGGACTGCTCACAGAAGGCTATAACGTTTAACAGCAGCAAAAAAGCTGCTATCAATTATGATCTTTGTATAGGATGCGGACAATGTGTTGCTGTCTGTATGTACAACGCCGCAATCTTCAACTGGGACGAGAATATAAAAACTGCCTGCGAAAAGATTTCAGAATATGCATATGCTGTTCTGAAAGGAAAAAAGCACTTTCATATTAATTTTATAACTGATGTGTCTCCTGACTGTGACTGCTTCAACAGTAATGACCTTCCGGTAGTTCCGAATATCGGAATACTTGCTTCATCAGATCCTGTAGCTATTGATAAGGCTTCTGTTGATCTTGTGAACAATTCAGACTACATAAGGGGGTCTGTACTTGATGAAAGGGGCTATAAAAAGGGTGATGATCTGTTTAGCAAAATTCATCCGCAGACTGACTGGAGGTACAGTATTGATCATGCAGTCAGTATCGGTCTTGGAAGTGATAAATATTCACTGAAAAAAATCTGATAAGAAGTGCCGGTTTTAGGAATCAGCTTAAGACGGGGTGGATAGTGATCCTCTTGAGTTTAGTGTTTTTCAGGGAGGTTGGACTTTGAACAGTAATTTTGATATTGTGGTACATGACATATCATCCAACCATGCAGATATTGTTGTTACTAAAACCGTTATGGGTCAGGATTAAATAGTGGTTATTTGTGCCGATCTGAGGTATATTTATATACAGGAGAAATTAAAATGAAAAAAATATTGCTTTTACTTATTACGATAGTTATGTTTTCATGTGCATCTGCTCCTGAACAGCCCCCTGTTGAACAGCCTGAACCTGAAGCAGTGCAGAAACCTGTTTCGATAACAGATGTCAGGAACAGGGCTTACAGCGCAATGGAAAAAGCATTATCAATTAAAGCCAATATCGCGGTTAAGGATGAGTATTCTGAAGCGAAGAAAATGTTTGATAATGCTGAAGCGCTAGATGCTTCAGACCCGGAAGCTGCTGCTAAAGCGGCTCTTATATATCTTGATGCCGAAACTGCCTTTAATACGGTTTATGATACTGCATTTACAAAAAGAGAGAATGCATCAAAGGAACTCCAGATGGCTAAAGACGATATAAAAGCGGTTGAGGAAGATGCAGATAAGGCTGATGCTGAAAGCGCTGAAACACCGGAAGGAGGTGCTGAATGAGGAAAATACTTTTTTTAACTATTCTGCTTTCGATCGTTCTTTCCGCAGGACTTTATTCACAGTCCCTTCAGAATAACGAGTACTACCAGAAATCTGTTGAATACAGAAAAATGGCTGAGTCTGCCCTTGAAGAAGGGGAATATGACAAATCATATGAATATGCAGTAAAGTCGAGGGAATTCGCAGCTCTTTCCAAGGCATATATTGCTGAAATGGTAAGAGCATACCGGGCACGGACTGCACTTGCTGCTGCAAAGGAAAGGATTGAACTTGCACAGAGAATTAATCTTGAGAACAGGGATCCGGATCTTTTCGGCAGTTCATTTGGTTATTTCCAGGATGCAAAATCAACCTTTGATGCGAAGAATTATGATGAAAGTCTCGAAAATTCCCTTAAAGTTATTGATCTGCTTAAAGACATAAAGGGGGGCAGGGTCCTTCCTGCTTTTTACGAGGTTGTTCTTGATAAAGCATACAGGGACTGCCTGTGGAAAATAGCAGGATATGATTTTGTATATAATGATCCGCATAAATGGCCGGAACTTTATAAGGCAAACAAAAGTACTTTTAAGTATCCTGATAATCCGGATCTGATATACCCGGGACAGATACTTAAAATACCTTCACTCAAAGGCGAGGTAAGGGATGGTACCTACCGCAAATAATCTTTGAGGTGATTAAGAAAAATTACTGCTGCAGGGATTTCCCTGCAGCTTTTTTTATTTATTATAAAGACCTTTTTCATGAGATTTGCAGAATACAGGAAGCAGGATATAATTTATAAAAGGAGTGTTGAATGGATAGCGGAAACAGCAATATCAGGGTACTTACCCCGCAGCTTGAGAGCAGGATTACTAAGAATCCTCTCCTTAATATCGATACATTTATTATTCCGTCCCCCTATATAAAATATCCTGATATAGAAAAGGATTACAATCACAGTTATGTCTGGTATACAGAAGGGGAAATACTCGGCTACATGATTGTTTATTCAAACCCTGAGAACAACATATATTTTATTTACAAACTTGCTACAAGCCCGTTCGGAAGAGGGAAAGGGATCGGCAGTTTTTTTATCAGGCATCTTGCTGAAAAGATACCGCCCAGGGCTAAGATCTCACTTTATATATGGGAAAAACAGACAGATACAATGAGTTTTTTTTATAACAGAGGGTTTCAGAATGAGGAGCAGATAGTATACAGGAACCTTATCTATTACTATCTCACAGCTGTCAGGGAGGATGTTACCGCAAATCTCAGATCTGAGAATCAGTCTCTTGAGTCTGAAATAGAGGAAATAGGAAAGACAAGGCATGATGCCAGAAAAACCCTGCGGCTTCTTTCTGATATGGTTGAAATGCTTTCGATAGATAACTGCGACCGGATTATTGAAGATATAAACAGAGAGACAACATCGCTGATTAATATGCTTAATTCATACAGGGACAGTATGGATGTGGTCCATGAAGTAAATCTGAGGGAGCTGGTTCTTGCAAGGCTTGTCCCGTTTGTAAAGACAGCCCCTGTTCCATGCCGGCTGCTTATAAACCTTGATGCAGAATCCCCTATAGTTATGGGATATCATGTAAATATCAGCCGGGCGCTTCTAAATATGCTGTCCAATTCCATAGATGCAATAGAAGAGGCAGGGCACCGGGGTAATATCAGGATAAGTCTTAATGAAAGTGAGGAAAAGATACTTCTTGTTCTGCAGGATAACGGGATCGGGATAAAGGAGGAGCTGCTTGAGAAGGATGAAAGAGGATATCCTTTATTTGTAGGGAAAACAACAAAAGGGGGCAGTTCAGGAGAAGGGGTTGGAACAAGACAGATTTATTCGACTTTCGGAGCTGAAAATATATCTGTCAGAAGCATTTACGGGAAAGGTACAACGTGGGAGATCCTTTTTACTAAATGCACTGCTGCTCCCGACAAGGTTTTTCTCAAGCTGGAAAGGCAGTTCTATGAGTTTCAGGCTTTATGGGAAGGGTATTCCATTTCTCCGGAAACAACGCGGAATGAGGTAATTTCCTATATCTGGCAGCTGAGGAAGATGGAGATTTTCCTCTTTAATCTTATCATGCAGTTCAGCAAAAGTCATAATGTCAGGACCATATACAGAAATATACTGGCCTATTATCACAACCTTATTCCTGAGTCACGAATAAAGGAGATGATTGAATCCTACAGGCCGGATTACGAAGTTATGAAAAAATGGCTTTTTGAAATTGTAAGGGAGATAAAGGGGAGGGTGAAATACTTTCAGGAAAATGCAGAACCCGAAAGTTTTAAAGGCTCCCTTTTTAAAAGCTACGGGCAGGCGGTTGAAAACAATATCATATTTACACTTGATCCTGAAACAGGTAATTTTCTTGCTACCGACAGAAAGCTGGCAGAGCATCTTGATTTTGCTGTTTATCTCGGGAAGGAGAGAGATTTTCTCCTCCGGGGGGAATTTAAAGGGGATATAAACAATGACAATCAGCCGGTTTTTCTTGGTGTATGGGTCATTGAAAGCAGGGAGGATCTTGAAACAAAGCTGAAGCTTCTTAGAAAGGGTGCATCCACTCTGATAAAGATAGGACTTCATCCTGAAAAGAAGCTTTCTTTTTATCAGACAACCTATGCAAGATGGAAGGATGATATTGATACATACCGGTCAACAACCCTGTCTGAGTTCAGCAGTCTGCAGGAAGAGAAACTGTATAATTATATAAAACCGGCAGATGATGAGCTTAAGGATTATGTCTTTGCAATTGATTAGGATTATAAAAACCCCCCGGAAAAAAGGCCTTTTCCCGGGGGATATTTTCAGTTAAATAAGTATTTTACTATTCCTCCAGTTTGAATCTGGATATTTCCGCTTTTATTTCGTTTATAACCTCATTTGTTGTATCAGCTATGTATTTGACATCACTGATGGATTTGTTTATATCATTCGTACCGTTTGAAATCTCTGTATAGCTGTTGAAAACCTCTGTATTTGTCCTCTTGAACTTCTCAAGCTCATCTGTTATCTGAGTTATCCCGTTGTTCATTTCAAGCGATCCGTTTCTGACAGAGTTTGTTATATTGTTGATGTTGGAGATTGCTTCAAGTATCTGTTTGCTCCCCTCTATCTGCTCAGACATGGAATGCTCAACCTCATTCCTGAGGTTGTCAATATTGGTTACAACATCCATTATAAGATCAAAGGTTTCTTCAGCCTTTTTGGAGGAGTCAACAATTGAATCAATAACTTCTTTAACCGAGCTCAGCTTCTGACCAATCTCTTTTGACTGTGTTGCAGAGTTTTCAGCGAGTTTTCTTATCTCATCCGCAACAACAGCAAATCCCCTCCCTGCATCACCTGCATGGGCAGCTTCAATTGCAGCATTCATCGAAAGAAGGTTTGTCTGGGCTGCTATTCCGCTGATTACGTGGTTTGTCTCCATAAGGTTTCCTGACTGAACAGATATCTCGTTTATCTGGGTATTAACTATGTTAAGCTTCTTTTTCCCCTCGTTTGATGTATCAACAAGCTGTTTATAATGGTTGCCCAGAACAGATACAATCTTGTTTACATTGTTCATGTTTGCAACCATCTCTTCGATGGAGGCGGAAGATTCTGTAACACTTGAAGACTGCTCCTCTATCATATTATTCAGGGAGTCCATTGCCCTTGAAATCTGCTCTATTGCAGAGGCGGTTTCATTGACGCTTGACTGCTGGTTCTCAAAAAGTTTTGATGATGAGTTTACATTTGCCGCTATCTCATTTATGGCGGCAGCAGTACTTTCCATATTGTTCTGGAGAACCTCTCCTGTGTTTGCAAGACGGCCGGATGAGTCCTTTATGCTTGAAATCATCAGCCGCAGGTTTTCCGAGAAGAGGTTGAAGCTTTTTGAAACCTCTGCAATTTCATCCTCGCTTGCTGTTTCAAGTCTTTTTGTAAGGTCGCCGTCCCCTTCTGCTATCTCTTTAAGAAGATTTCCGACTTTCGATATCGGTTTTATATATTTCAAAAGGACAAAGTATGTAAAGAAAAGTATTAATAGTGCCAGTGCAATTGATAATAGCGAAATAACAACGGTGAAGTTCTTTACCGGTGCAAAGATTTCGTTTTCAGGTACTACAATACCGAATAAAAGTCCGCTGTCTGTTTCTTTGTAGGATATAAAATAGTTTTCTTTGCCTATTTTCAGATTTTTTAAACTGCCTTCAGCATTCCGGTTTTTTAGTATGCTGTCCACCCATTCCACATTTTCAGAAGACTTCATAACCATATTTTCATCAAGTGTATAAGCAAGAAAAAGTGATGAGTTTTTATCAACAAGAAAAGTATGGCTGTTCGGTGTTACCTTAAGCTCTTTGACAAAAGAAAGGAGATCTTCAAGTACCCAGTCTACTGTAGTCAGCCCGATTATTTTTCCTTCATTATTGTTAACAAAAGCATCAACTGTAATCATCAGCGCCTTGGTCCCTGCCTCATCAACGTAGGGAGCTGACCAGTAATACTTTTTAGCCCTTTTTTCCGTTCTGTTCCAGTTTTCAGGCAGGGCCATTGTAAACCAGTCCTGGTTCAGATAATCATATTCATCTGTCGACAGGTCCCAGGTGTTTGTGACCTTTTCATTTTCCCAGTAAACATAGGGGCCGAAATATTTCAGATTTTCATCAAAAGCATACTCGTCATACCAGATTCCCCCCCCTATTGATTCAGGGATAGTGTAGTAACTGTCAATCAGGTAATCAACAACAGTCTGGTCAAAGTTTTCTTCAGGATTTCCTTTTTTCAGATTATAAAACAGTTTTCCCGCAACAGCGAGTTCTTCAGCCTTTTTCTCCATACGGGCAGTAAATGAATTTATTCTGTTAATACTTATTGTAATTTCTTTTTTTATTTCAGATATTTTGAGTTCGGAATAAAAATTCCTGCTGAGTGAAAAGCTCAAAAAGATGAATAGTGTAAATGATACCAGCAGGCAGATCCCGATTATCAGTGATATCTTTGAAATCAGTGATTTTTTCATGGCAGCCTTCCATATTTGGTTTTAATAATTTGTTGCTAATATTATAACGTCATTTACTAAAAGAACAAAAACATTTTATTTACTTTCTAAAGGATATATTCTTATCCATTTAATCATATTGAAAACCCATGGTATTGGGAGAAAAACAGCCGGATTGTTATTGACAAAAATATACTGCTGAGATAGTGTCTTTAATATCTCTGACGGAAGGTTATGACTGACCCAAGGAGCAAGTGACAGATTTTGTTTATTATTAATCCCCTTTTTCAGGTAATATCATGCAGCAGGGGATAACTGTTCAATGCTTCCTTAATTTTAATTACACCGAAATAATTACCTTCCTCAGGATTCCGCAAAAACAGATGTTATATTGTCTGTTTATCAAAAAAAGGGGACTTTGCTGACTGATTTATTCACTTCTATGAAAACAATTCAGTATTGCAGGTGCCTGTTAAGGGGGTTTAAATTAGATGGAAGAAAAAAGGTACGGTTTCGCCGGTGTTTTTGTTGAAAAAAGGGAAGGTAATGTCAAAAAAATACAGGATATACTTTCGGACTACTCAGGCTGTATTCTCGGAAGAATGGGGCTGCCCCATGTCGGAGATAACAATCTTTCAATAATAACCCTCATCCTTCATGCAACCACAGATGAGATCGGATCGCTGACAGGGAAACTCGGAACTCTTCCGGGGGTCACTGTTAAATCTGGTATAAGCAAAAAGTAAAAGGGGAGAAGAAAATGATTTTACCGGTAAAAACATGGGCAGATTCTGTTGTAAGACAGGATGAGATAGACAGATATCTTATTAAAGGAAAGGATTTTATTGATGATGCTCTGATAGAAAAACAGATTTCAGAAAACAGGAATCCTGAAAAATCCAGAATAAGGGATATTATTGCAAAATCCCTTGATCTTGAGCGTCTTGATCCAGATGAAACTGCGGCGCTTCTTGATGTGGAAGATCCGGATCTTCTTGCCGGGATGTATGAGGCAGGTTTGAAAGTTAAGCAGAAGGTTTACGGCAGCCGTATTGTTACTTTTGCACCCCTGTACTGTTCAAACCACTGTGTAAACAACTGCCTTTACTGCGGATTCAGGACCGGCAATACAGCGGAAAGAAGAAGGAAGCTTTCTCTTTCTGAAATCAGAAATGAAGCGGAATCCCTTCAGCAGATTGGCCATAAGCGGCTTATCATGGTTTACGGAGAGCATCCTGAATCTGATGCTGACTATATTGTTGATACTGTTAAAACAGTTTATGATACAAAGGTTGATAACGGCGAGATCAGGCGTGTGAATATCAATGCAGCCCCGATGGGAATTGAAAAACTGAAGAGGCTTCATGAGGTGGGTATCGGAACCTTTCAGGTGTTTCAGGAGACATATTCCCATGCAAGGTATGGGACTGTTCACCCCTCAGGAATAAAAAGCAACTACAGGTGGCGCCTTTATGCTCTTCACCGGGCAATGGAAGCAGGGATAGATGATGTCGGTATGGGATCTCTTTTCGGTATATATGACTGGAAGTTCGAGGTGATGGGGCTTCTTTATCATACTATAGATCTTGAAAACAGATTCGGCGGAATCGGGCCGCATACTATATCATTTCCCAGAATTGAACCGGCTTCAGGTATTGCTATCCCTGACCTTGATAAATACGGGGTGAATGATTCTGAGTTTAAAAGGCTTGTAACTGTTCTCCGGCTGAGCGTTCCATACACAGGTATGATTGTAACTGCACGGGAAAAACCGGGTATAAGGAAAGAGGTTTTCAATGTAGGCTGTACACAGGGTGATGCTGCATCCAGGATCGGCATAGGTGCCTATCACGAGGATGAATCGGGGGATAATCAGGACCTTGAAAAGCAGCAGTTTGAACTCGGCGATACAAGAAGTCTTGACGAGTTTATTGCCGATCTTGCTGAAGAGGGATATCTGACATCATTCTGTACAGCCGGCTACAGGTGCGGCAGGACAGGGGAAGCATTCATGGATGTTGCAAAGTGCGGGAAAGTTCATGCATTCTGTATGCCTAATGCGGTACTTACTTTCAAGGAGTATCTTCTTGACTATGCAGGGGAAAAAACAATTGAAAAAGGGGAGAAACTCCTGGAGAGAGAGTTTGAAAAACTTCCCGGGCAGATAAAGCCGAAGATTAAAGAGTATCTCGGCCGGATTGAAAAAGGGGAAAGAGACCTCCGGGTTTAGGAAGTGATACAGTGAAAGAAAATGTTGAGGTCCTGGATTTGATCCTTAAAAATAAATCGGGGAGAATTAATGCTTTCATATGGCTTGTAAAAACAGCCGGAAAGCGGAATGCATTTATCTGTGGCTGCATACCTGATAGTCCCCTTATTTCAGAAGAAATTATCATACACCTCAAGGGGAATTATAAAATCTTTGTCCAGGGAAGAGGGGGCAGGATAGATGAAAACATTCTCAGTGAGGTGAAAGAAACAGGAGCGGTGATTGAAAAGTACTTTCGGTAATATTGAGCTGTCAGATGCGACAAAAAAACTTATCGGAAAAGCAAGGGCTGTCACAGATTCTGTATACGGCAGGGGGATCTATATCCGGGGAATAATTGAATACTCAAACATCTGCAGAAAGAACTGTCTTTACTGCGGGATAAGGAGGGGTACTTCCTGGGTTAAGCGCTACAGACTTGCAGAGGATGAAATCATCGCAATAGCTGAAAATCATATAAAAAGCGGTATAAAAACAGTTGTACTTCAGGGGGGTGAAGACCCGGTTTTTACAACTGATCTTCTATGCCGGATTATTGAAGGGATCAAGAAATATGACAGTGCTTCTGCTGTTACCCTTTCGATAGGGGAGAAGAGCTATGAAGAATACAAAAGTCTTAAATCAGCCGGAGCAGACCGTTTTCTGATCCGGTTTGAAACATCAAACGAAAAACTTTACTCTTCCCTACACCCGGGTGAAAGTCTGGATAAAAGGATTGAGCATATAATTAATATCAAGAGGGCCGGGTTTGAACTGGGGTCAGGATTCATGGCAGGTCTTCCGGGCGAGGAAGAGGGGGATACGGAGAAGAACCTTGACCTGCTGGAAAAGCTCGGGGTTCATATGATAGGTGTAGGGCCGTTTATCCCTGCTTCCGGTACTCCTCTGGAAGGATTTGAACCTGTAACAGCAGACGCGCTTCTCTCCATATATGCCAGAATGAGAATAATGTTTCCGGAGGTCAACATTGCGGCAACTACTGCCATGGATGCACTTGAAAAGGGGGCCAGGGCACTTGCTATAGAGGCAGGGGCCAATGTCCTGATGCCGAATCTTACCCCACCACATTATCAGGAAAGCTATGCTCTTTACACAAGAAAAGGGAAAGTTGATGAAAAACTCTCTTCTTTTGACAGTGTTTCCGGGGAACTGGAGGAAATGGGGTATAGGGCTCTGTTTAATGAGAGGGGAGATTCAAAAAGATATCTGGATGAGAGGGCAAAACGCTGATATTCTCCGGGAAAACTAAAAAGTTTTAAAATGAAACAGCTGTGTTATATGATCCTGAAATTGATAATACCGGAATATTCTGAAAGGATACCTGCAATATCTTCAAGATAGATCCTGTCTGTATTCCCGAAGGATGAATAACTTCTGCTGTCTATATCCAGAACACCGATAAGATTCTCCCCTGAAGCAACCGGGACAACAATCTCGCTCCTGGATTCAGAATCACAGGCAATATGGCCCGGGAAAGTTTCAACATCATCAACAATTACTGTTTTTCTTTCCCTTGCAGCCTTGCCGCACACCCCATTGTTTATATTAATTTCTGTACATGCGGGTTTTCCCTGGAAAGGGCCGAGATAAAGGGTATCTCCTTCAAGTATGTAAAATCCTGCCCAGCTGATTTTATCAAATTTTTCATAAATGACTGCGCATGTATTTGAAAGTACAGATATAGCCGGCAGCTTTTCGGAAGTGAGTTCTTTTATAACTGGTATTATTGTTTTATATACTGATTCATCCCTGCTCATTACAGGTGCTATTATATCATTGAAATACTTAAAATACAGATAATTTTCTATTGTTGAACAGAGATTATTTTATAAGTTCAATCTATCCTGATCCTTTTTTATAATGTAATATTTCAAAGATGAATAACGTGAAAAGTGATTTCAAAAAAATATCTCTCCTCGGAATCCCCCTTTTTGCCGGAAATTTTTCTCAGTACCTTCTTCAGCTTGCAGATACTGCAATGGTGGGAAGACTGGGGACACAGGAGCTTGCATCAATAGCAATAGCAGGACTTTACTGTCATGTTCTTATAACATTTATATGGCCTCTGACAAACGGTGTACAGGCAATAACTGCAAGGAGATACGGCAGCGCAAAATATAAAGAAAGCGGAACTGACAAACACAACGGAACAGCCGCACTGTTTACCGGGGAGGTTCTTTCAAGCGGTCTTGTTACAGGAGTTGCTGCAGGGCTTATCGCATTTATTGTTTCATTTGCCAGCTCCCCGATACTTGATTTTCTTATAGATGAAAAATCACTTCTTCCTCTTGCACTTGAATATACAAACCTTTTCAGGTGGGTTTTTCCAATAGCAGGTGCCGGCGTTGTGATCTCCGGATTTCTGGCAGGGATCAACATGACTTTTCAGATAATGGTAGTTACAATAGGTGCAAATATTATTAATATTTTTTTCAATTATGTCTTTATATTCGGCAAATTGGGATTTCCACAGATGGGTGTCAGGGGGGCTGCTCTGGGGACTGTCCTTGCTGAGATCTTCGGAGCGCTCTATCTTTTAATATATCTGTGCCGTGAAAAAAGGTTTACCCATTACAGGATCTTCAGTCTTAATCAGATTAAAGGAAAACTTTTAAAGGATATAACACGTATAGCAGTACCGACAGCTGTTCAGAATATTGTAGCCCTTTCGGTTTTCCTTATCTATGAATCATTTATAGGGGTGATAGGCACTGTTTTTCTCGCATCTACCCATATTATCTTCAGCGTATTCAGGGTTAACAAGACCATAGTCGGCGGTTTTGCAAGGGCAGGGGCAATACTTGCAGGGAATTATCTTGGTGCTGATGAGAAGGACAGGGCTGCTGCTATTGTAAAATGCTGCGCCATTACCGGGTTTATTATCGGTTCTATCATAGTAGCTGTTGTTTCAGCCTTTCCCCGTGAAATTGCTTCGGTATTTACCAATGATCCGGGTACTGTTGATATAACTGTAAAAGCTTTGAGGTTTTTTGCATTCTTCTTTTTTATAGAGGTTTTCGGATATACTTTTGAAATAATCTTCTCAGGGATAGGGTGGAGCCGGTTTGTCCTTTTTTCCGAGTTTACAACCAATATGATTTTTATCCTTTTCATGACATGGCTCTGCATAAAAGTCCTTGCCCTTGGTATTTTCTGGGGCTGGCTTTCCTTTGCCCTTTATCAGGTTTTTCATGCCCTTATTCTCACCTCAGGATGGCTTTCAAAAAGGTGGCTTTCAGTTGAGGTCGAGAAGGGGTAGGTTCAATATGTAACCGGAAAAATTGACCCTGAAATGTGGGAATAGTAAATGAAGCTATGTCTTGATACAAATGCTTATTCAGCCTTTAAAAGCGGCAATACATGGCTTCTCCATATACTGGAAGATGCTGATCCTTTATTTGTTCCGGCAACAGTACCTGGTGAAATCTATTCAGGATTTCAGACAGGAAATTTAACAGAAAAGAATTTAAAAGAGCTTTCTACAGGTATGTAACAATTTCCTCAAGGCTTTTTCTTGATTTAACCCCTTTTTTTACAAACCCTTCTGGAGAATATCCGAGAGGAGTAATGGCAAAAACTGTTTCATCATCAGCGAGCATAAGAGAATCTTTCAGGATAACAGGATTGAAAGCAGCTATCCAGCAGCTTGAAATTCCCTCACATTCAGCTGCAAGTATCATGTGGTCCATTGCGATAGTCAGATCTGTTTCAAGGGAGTTGTACCTGTCATACGATCTTGTCCATGCATCATTTCTTTTCCCCTTTATTATTAGTATGTGAGGCGCATTGTAAAACCAGTCTCCACTGTAGCAAGGTCTTATTTTTTCAAGCATATCTTCAGTTGAAACAAGGATAAACTGCCACGGCTGCCTGTTTGCGGCAGAAGGGGCAAGCCTCCCTGCATTAAGGATATTTTTAAGAATATGATCCGGGACTTTCCTTTCCGGATCATAGGAGCGGATACTTTCCCTCTGTCTGATGAGTTCATAAAAATCCATAAACATATCCTCCTTAATTTTGTTAAATTATCTGTTTTTAATATTATATACCCAATCGGCATGGAATAACATAAATACAGCATGTTTTGAAAGGATGATATGGATAGACCGTCTATAGACTAAATAATTATTCGATATTTCTGTATAAATATACTAAATACCTGTTATGCAAGGAGTTATATAATATTGTGTACTTTTTCTTTTTGCATTTTTCCAGTGAAGCCTATATAATAGAGTATTGCACAATATAAAAAAAGGAGTGTTATTAATGATGAAAAAAATTTTATTTTTGTTTCTCATTCTTCTTGTTGTTGCCGGTTCCGTTTTTGCAGGCGGTAAAAAAGAAGCAGCAAAAGAAAAAGCGGAATTTCTGGTATGGAACCAGGCTGAACCTCAGAGCCTTGACTGGCATCAGATTGAAGGTGTCCCTGAACACAGAATATATTATTCTTTAGGTGAAGGTCTTGTTACCTCAGATCCTGACACTGCAGAGCCTCTTCCAGGTGTTGCAGAAAGCTGGGATGTTGATTCATCCGGTCTGATTTATACATTTCACCTGAGAAAAACAACATGGAGCGACGGTGTTCCTATTACAGCAAAAACTTTTGTTGATTCATGGCTGAGAGTATTGAACCCTGAAACAGCAGCTCCCTATGCATGGTTTCCTGCTGATGTTATTGCAGGGGCAGCTGCCTACAACAGCGGCGAAGCTGGACCTGAATCTGTAAAAATAAAAGCAGTTGATGATTCTACCTTTCAGGTAGAACTTGTGGGCGCAATGCCTGCGATAGTAAGTGCTTTTTCACACTATGCATTTGCAATTGTTCCTACTCATGCTATTGCCAAAAACCCTGACAGCTGGACACAGCCTGAAAACTATGTCGGGAACGGACCTTTTGTTCTTGAATCATGGGAACCCCAGGATAAACTCACCGTTGTTCCAAATGATAAGTACTGGGACAAGAAAACTGTAAAGCTTGACAGGATTGTCTATATTCCGACAGATGATGATAATGTCGGATTCAATATGTATCTTAACGGAGAGGTTGACTGGGCCCCGGAAGTACCTCTTGCACAGCTTGAATCTGTAAAACTAATGGATGATTATGTTGTAGCTCCTTATCTTGGTGTTTACTATTATATCTTCCAGGTTGAAAAAGAACCGGTTAATGATGTAAGGGTAAGAAAAGCACTGTCAATGGGTCTTGACAGAGATACTCTTGTTAAAAAGGTTACAGGTGCAGGTGAAACTGCTGCATACAGTATGGTACCTCCAATGGCAGGTTACAAACCTACCCCCGGTGTTAAAGGGACTATTGATGATGCAAAGAAACTTCTTGCTGAAGCCGGATATCCCGGCGGTAAAGGTTTTCCTGAAATTGAAATTCTTTATAATACAAGCGACAGGCATCTCAAGATTGCCGAGTTTGTACAGGAGCAGTGGGAGAAAAACCTCGGAATCAAATGTACCCTTGTAAACCAGGAATGGAAAACATATCTTGATACAAGAAAACAGGGTGAGTTTATGGTAGCAAGGGCAGGATGGATTGCAGATTATCCGGACCCGAGTACTTTCCTTGAAATGTTCGGATCAGGCAAGGCTATGAACGGAGGGAAATACTCAAACAAAATTTTTGATGAAAACATGGAAGCTGCCGCAAGAATGGCGCCAGGCCCTGAAAGGTTTGCCAAACTCAGAAAAGCTGAAGATGTATTTATAACTGAAGATCACGGTGTAATGCCGATTTATCATTATGTTTCCCAGAGTATGATTGATACAAACAAATGGGGCGGATGGTATCCCAATGCAATGGACTGGCATCCCACAAAATTTATTTACAAAAAATAGATTTGTCCCTTTAATTATATCAGTTAATTAATCAGGATAGAGAGTATTTATATACTCTCTATCTATTTATTCAAGGGGAATACAATGACTCGCTATATTATAAGAAGGTTTCTGGGACTTTTCCCGACCCTGTTGATAATTATTACAATTTCTTTTTTTATTATAAGAATCGCCCCCGGCGGTCCTTTCGATTCAGAAAAAACACTTCCAAAACAGATAATGGAAAATATTGAGAAAAAATATCATCTTGATGAGCCTCTTTTAAAACAGTACGCAAGATACATGATAAGTGTAATGAGAGGAGATCTCGGTCCGTCATACAGATACAAAGACCAGGATGTAAACTATTATATCGGGAAAAGTCTCCCGAATTCCCTTATACTGGGATCAATAGCAATGACAATATCACTTGTCCTCGGTATTTTGGCCGGAATGATATCTGCCCTAAGGCAGAATACCTGGGTGGATTATCTGGTTATGTCGGTAGCCATTATTGGAATTACCATACCTCTTTTTGTAATAGGACCGGTTCTTGTTTATATTTTTGCAATGAAACTGGGCTGGCTCCCGACCTCAGGATGGTTTACAGGGAGGTACGGATGGGTAACTCTTATAATGCCTGTTATAACACTTTCCGCTGACAAATTTGCATATATTGCACGTCTCTCAAGGGCAAGTATCCTTGAGATACTGAGAAGCGATTACATCAGAACAGCCAGGGCAAAGGGGCTGAAAAACTCCACAATTCTTTTCAAACATGTCCTCAAGGGGGGACTTCTTCCTGTTGTAAGCTATCTTGGTCCTGCCTTTTCTGCAGTTCTGACAGGATCTATTGTTGTTGAGACAGTTTTCAGGGTTCCCGGACTTGGAAAGTTTTTTGTCCAGTCAGCTCTGAACAGGGATTATACCCTTATTCTGGGAACAGTAATTGTTTACTCTGTGATACTCATAATTATGAACTTTGTAGTTGATATTATTTATGCTTATCTTGATCCAAGAATTTCATATAAATAGGAATTGCATATGTCTTCTGAAGAAATAAAAAAAACAGCTTTAAACGAGTTTGACCAGCCTGTAAAAGGGGTCAGCCTCTGGAACGATGCATGGAAAAGGCTGAAGAAAAATAAGATGGCGATGTTCGGAATGTATGTTGTTGTTTTTTATATTCTGATATCTGTTTTTGCTCCTCTTCTTCCCATCTATTCATTCAAACATCAGGTAATTGACCACCAGTTTCTCCCCCCGTCTTTGACAAAAAATGCAGGACAGCTTTATTACGAGAAAACTGAAAGGCAGTTTCAGGCTCTTGCTGACAAGGAAAAAAGACCTCTTTCAGAAGAGGAACTTTCTGAACTTGAGAGTATTAAATCACGGATTGATACCGAAACAGAGATAGTTGACGGCAAAGAGGTGAAGATCCATCATAAAAGATATCTTTTCGGAACAGATTATCTTGGCAGGGACCTCCTCGCCCGGGTAATTTACGGAGGGCAGATTTCAATTGCAATCGGTTTTATAGGAACTGTCACATCTGTTTTTATAGGGATAGTTCTTGGAGCTATAGCCGGATATGTAGGGGGAAAAGTTGACTATATTATTATGAGAATAGTTGATGTTATATACGGACTTCCCTATATGATGCTGGTAATAATCTTTATGGCGATTTTCGGTAAAAATATTCTTAACCTCTTTTTTGCCCTTGCCATAGTAAGCTGGCTGACTGTTGCAAGGGTCGTAAGGGGGCAGATAATGTCTCTTAAAAACTCAGAGTTTGTGGAAGCTGCAAAATGCAGCGGTGCAGGTACTTTCAGGATAATATTCAAGCATCTTCTTCCGAATACCCTGGGGGTCATAATTGTATTCTCCACACTGAGAATACCTACATTTATCATGCTTGAAGCGTTTCTCTCATTTCTGGGGCTGGGAGTTTCAGCTCCACTTGCGTCATGGGGATCTCTTGTAGGGCAGGCGGTTGACGGTATGAACCTTTATCCCTGGAGACTTTTTTTCCCTGCAGCCACAATGACGCTGTTTCTTTTTGGCATGAACTTTCTCGGGGACGGACTCAGGGATGCTTTTGATCCTCAGGGAAAAAACAGATTCTAAAGGAGATTGCGCTTAATATGAGTGATAACAATGAAATAATACTTAGTGTCAGAAATCTGAAAACGCATTTTAAAACGGATGAGGGTATTGTAAAGGCGGTTGACGGCGTTAATTTTGACCTTAGAAAAGGGGAAACCCTCGGTATAGTGGGAGAATCCGGCAGCGGTAAATCTGTCACAAATCTTTCAATAATGAAACTTATCCCTTCTCCTCCCGGAAAAATTGTAGACGGGGAGGTCTTTTTTGATGGAGAAGATATCCTCAGGTATGATGAAAACGGGATAAGAAGGATAAGGGGAAACAAGATTTCCATGATTTTCCAGGATCCTATGACAAGCCTTAACCCCTTTCTGAGAATATCTACACAGATGGTTGAGACAATAATGCTGCATCAGAAATCCGACAGGATAACTGCAAGAAAACGGGCTGTTGAAATGCTTGAGCTTGTAGGAATTCCCGCCCCTGAAAAGAGAATAGACTCATATCCCCATCAGTTTTCAGGGGGGATGAGGCAGCGGGTAATGATTGCCATGGCTCTCAGCTGCAATCCGGAACTCCTTATTGCTGATGAACCGACTACTGCTCTTGATGTGACTATCCAGGCGCAGATTCTGGAGCTTATGAAGGAATTGTCGGAAAAACTCGGGACTGCAATTATTCTTATTACACATGACCTGGGAGTAGTTGCCGGGATGTGTGAGAATATCTGTGTAATGTATGCGGGTAAGGTTGTTGAGAAATCAGATGTGAACACCCTTTTTGCAAAACCAAAGCACCCGTATACTGTGGGGCTTATAAACTCGGTACCGAGGCTTGATGCCGGGAATAAGGGAAAGCTTTACTCAATCAAAGGGCAGCCGCCCAATCTTGTCAATATGCCTGAGTGCTGTCCGTTTCATCCAAGGTGCGAGAAAGCAATGGATATATGCAGAATAAAATATCCTGAAACAGTTAAAACAGATGATCATACAGAGGTGAGCTGCTGGTTGTACAGCAAGGAGGGTTCAGATGGCAAATAATACATTACTCGAAGTCAGGAACCTTAAGCTCCATTTCCCTGTTGAAGAAGGTATTTTATTCAAAAAACAGGTGGGATCAATAAGGGCTGTTGATGGTATTGATTTTACTATCAGAGAAGGGGAGACTCTGGGGCTGGTCGGGGAATCAGGCTGCGGCAAATCAACAACTGCAAGGGCAATTGCCCAGCTTTATAAAGCTACATCGGGAGAGATCCTTTTTAATAATAAAAACCTTAATGAACTTTCAAGTCACGACCTTCTCGAGGAAAGAAAAAATATTCAGATGGTATTCCAGGACCCATATGCGTCTCTTAACCCCAGGATGACAGTCGGTGAAATTATTTCCGAGCCGTTGAGGGTTTACAAAAACAGGGGGCTGATGGAGATAGGCAATGCTGAGATCACAGAGAAAATAGAATATCTTATGGAAACAGTAGGTCTTTCCCATTATTATAAGAACAGGTATCCCCATGAGTTTTCAGGGGGACAGAGGCAGAGAATTGGAATTGCCAGAGCTCTTGCTCTCAATCCGAAGCTGATTCTTGCGGATGAACCGGTAAGCGCTCTTGATGTTTCAATTCAGTCTCAGATCCTTAATCTTTTTACAGATTTACAGAAAGAATTCAATCTTACATATCTTTTTATAGCACATGATCTTGCTGTTATTGAGTATATAAGTACAAGAGTTGCTGTAATGTATCTAGGTAAGATTGTTGAAATTTCTGAGTCAAAAAAGCTTTATAGAAAACCGCTTCATCCATATACAGAGGCTCTTTTATCTGCCGCACCGATTCCTGATCCAGTCATTGAAAAGAAAAGAAAAAGGATTGTTTTATCAGGAGATGTACCTTCACCTGATAAGGAGAGGAGCTGCTGTTATTTTTACGACAGGTGTCCTAAAAGAATGGAAAAATGCTCAAAGGGGATTCCTGCCCTCTCCGAGATCGAAGACGATCATCAGGTTGCCTGCTACCTTTATCATGACAAATCGCTTTGAAGTGAAACCGTGCAGAACTCAGCAATGAGTTCTGCATTTTTTTTAAGCTTTTCCTTCTCTCCTATATAGACAATATCTATATCTTTTTCAGTGCTGTCCCTGAATACAAGAGACATTTTCAGATATCTGGCGCTGCGGCGGTTCCCCTTTTTGATCTCGGAAATTCTGATTGAATCAAGATTCTCTGTCAGGAAGGTTTCTCTGCTGAAAAAAAAAACCAGACCGATATGCCATTCTATATTACCTGATGTTTTATCAAATATCCATTTTTCCTCATAAAGAGTGATGAATATTGATATAATGAGGAAAAAATAGGGCAGAAAATTGTTCCCCCTTTCATCCGGCTGAAGAGGAAAGCTGAAAATTGAAAAAACCAGAAAGATGGAAAAAAGAAGAAACACTGCTCTAAAAACAGGAGGTAGTCTGAGGATTAGAATATTATTTTCTTTTTTAATCTGTAGTGCTATTCTGAACATAACTTTATTATAATAAACTATTTACCCCTTTTTGTCTGAAAAATTTACTGGATAACAGGTGTTGGAAACCTGGTAAAAAACAGGTTATAGGAGAAAAGGGATGTTTAAAGGGGCGGGCTTATAAAAATATTAAATATAAGTTGATCAATGACCAATGAATGAGTAATATATATAAAAGACTATATAGTAAAGAGGTTGATAAATGACATTTGAACTTGCAAAAACAGCGATTCCAGTTATTATTGGTGCTGCCGGAGGGTTTCTGTATTATAAATTTATCGGATGTGCATCTGGTGCATGCCCGATAACATCAAACCCGTGGTCATCCACTATCTACGGGGCTGTGCTCGGACTGCTTTTTGCCCAGTTCGGAAAATAAAAGGGGGGTATTATGGGGAAAAAAATACTGGCGTTTGTTGATGAGCATTTTGAGGATCTTGAGCTGATGTATCCTGTGATCAGGCTTAGGGAGGCAGGATATGAAGTTGTTATAGCAGGAGATGAGAAGGGAAAGGTTTATAACGGGAAACATGGCTACCCTGTAAAATCCGATGCTGATTTCAGAACAATAAATCCTGATGATTTTGAGGGTGTTATTGTTCCGGGGGGATCTGCTCCGGACAGGCTCAGGAGGCATAAAGAGGTAGCAGATATTCTGATAAATCTCGATAAAAGAGAAAAAACAATAGCGACAATATGTCACGCTGGAACTGTACTTATTACAGCCGGTCTTCTGAAGGGGAGAAAAATTACAAGTTTTTTTGCGATAAGACCGGAAATGGAACTTGCAGGAGCAGAGTGGACAGACAGAAGTGTAGTGGTTGACAGAAACTTTGTATCAAGCCGCACACCGGCGGATCTTCCTGATTTTATGAGAGAAGTAGTCAGAAATTTAGGCTGACAAACCTGATAAGGGAGAATGAAATCAGCCACATACTTAAGCCCACCGCAGCATTAAGTATTTTCCAGGCAGAGGGTTTTAAAAACAGGGGGGAAATAATTTTTCCTCCCAGGCTGAGTAAGAAAAACCAGATATATGAGGCAGATACAGCACCTAATAGAAAACCTGTCTTTCTGCCGCCGAAGCTGTTTCCTATGCTTCCGAGAAGAACTACAGTATCAAGATAAACATGGGGATTCAGAAGTGATATTGAAAGGGTTGTTATAACAGCTTTTTTTCTCGAATCAATCATAGCTGCTGATTTTTCAAGGGTACTGTTTGAAGTGACAGCTCTGAAAGCTCCGATTCCATAGAAAAAAAGAAAACAGGCTCCGGCAAGGGCTGCTGCTGTCTGAAAAATCCTGTTTGAGCTGAAAAAAAGGCCGAAACCTGAGATGCCTGCACTAATAAGGACTGTATCAATAAGTGCACATACTGAGGGAACAAGAATGAAATATCTTTTCCTTATTCCCTGTGTGAGAACAAAAGCATTCTGTGCTCCTATTGCAATAATCAGCGAAGCCCCTGTTGTTAAACCGTAGAAAAATGAATAGAGCATCCACGCCTCCGTTTTTTTTAGTAATCAACACAGAAATATATATTTTTATATAATATTTGTAAAATTAATATATTTAATAATATATTAAATATGCTAATGTGAGGAATGTTTGATTACAGGCTTTTGGAAGCATTTGCGGCTGTGATAACAGAAAAGGGTTTTGAAAGGGGATCAGAAAAGCTGGGTCTGACCCAGTCAGCTGTTTCACAAAGGGTTAAACTGCTTGAAGAGTTGACAGGCCAGGTTCTTGTAAAACGGAGCAATCCGCCGGAAGTAACAGCCTCTGGTCTAAAACTGCTTAGACATTTCAGGAAGGTCATGTTTCTTGAAAATGAGTATCTCTTTTCTGAGAAACATGACGGGTTTATTAAATTCCCTGTGGGGGTTAATGCCGACAGTCTCGGATCCTGGTTTCTGCCGGCTGTCGGGGATTTTATTAAAAAGAGGAACCTTCTTCTTGAGGTTGTTACCGATGATCAGAGCAAAACTGATCTTCTTCTGAAAAACGGGGAAGTACTCGGTTGTATAACCTCATCTCCAAAAACTGTACAGGGGTGCAGAAGCGTGTTTCTTGGGGTAATGCGTTATATAGCGGTTTCAACGCCATCGTTCAGGGACAGGTATTTCCCTGACGGCTTTACCTCTGATTCACTGACCATTTCTCCGGCTGTATTTTTTAACAGGTCAGACAGACTGCTTGATCAGCTGCTAAAGGACAGATTTCAGCCTGATTTTAAAAAAATACCTGTGACCTATATTCCGTCCTACGAAATGTTTATGCAAAGTATTGTGATTGAACTTGGCTACGGAATTATCCCTGAAATTCAGGCAGAACAGCTTCTCTCTGAAAAGATACTTGTGGATATTTCTCCCGGTCATTACATAGATCTGAAGCTTTACTGGCACTGCTGGAATATTGAATCTCCCCTGATAGAAGAGTTTTCGAAAAATCTTGTTGAAAAATCCGGCAGTGCGTTGAGATAGGAAGCTTTTAAAACTGTGTTTCCGGCTGCTGCCGAATTCAGTGTTTTAAAGCTTTTCTGCTGAAGACAACTATAAGAAAAACAGCTGACCCTATAATCAGAGCCAAAACAAGCAGAGAATTAATAAGTTCCATCTTTCCCCCCTTATTTTATATATATATAGTATAGTTTAAGTATGATTATGGGACTGATTAGATAAAGTAATGTTCATATTTGTAATTAAAGTGCATGAAATATATAAAACATATATAAAGGATTTATGCTTTGAAAGATAATTATGACAATCCGTTTTTATACTCTTTTTTTATTGATCCTCTTCTTAAAAGTGCACAGAAAATTATATTTAATAAGATAAGTGAAAAGAGCAGCGTAATAGATATTGCATGCGGTACCGGTTCCTTCTCTTTTCTTCTTGCCGGCAAATGCAGTAACGTTACTGGTGTTGATATCGCTCCTGTAATGATTGATTTTGCCCTGAGTAAAGCTTCCGGAGGGAAAGATGGTAATATAGAATTCATAAACAATGATATTCTTGATTTATATAAAGATATTACAGAGCCGGTTTTTGATTATGCGGTTTTATCAATGGCAGTTCATCAGTTTGATGAAAAATCAAGAGATGCAGTTCTTAAAAAAGCGAATGAAATTGCCCGGAAGGTTTTTGTACTGGATTATTATTATCCTGTAAAACCGGTTTTTATGCGCATTTTAATAAATGCAATTGAATATATGGCAGGAAAAGAGCATTTCAGGAATTTCAGATCCTATAATTATGAGAAGGGAATTGTCCCGATTCTTGAAAAAAATAAATTTTTAAACATTGAAACCTGTAAAACCGGTAAAAATATATTCAGTATTGTCAGTTTCGGGAAAGCTGGTCAGTAAAAGTATTTCTCACAGCTGTATGCAGTAAAATCTGTTTTTATGGGGGTAACTGAAACCATTTTTTCAACTGCAACAGTATAGGCATCTGTTCCTTTCATATGATTGCTTCCATTATCAACTTCAAGCTTCATTTCATTCAGTTTTGACTCTTCAGTCCCCTCTTTTATTATATTCCTGTAATATGGTTTATCTGTAAGTTTTGTCATAAGCCAGCCGGTTTTTTCATCTGCATTTTCAGGAACATCTATTTTGAGAATTTCAAAGCCTTCAAACCCTCTTTTTTCTATGAATTTTCTTATAAAAAGTTTGAGAAAATAACCTGCATGTTCCCATTCCATATTGCCGTATTCAAGATGATACTCTATCGGTGTCTGAAGTGATACTGCAATTGAAGGAATCCCTATTGAAGCGGCTTCAAAAGCAGCCCCCAGTGTACCGGATATAGTTACATCAGAACCTATATTTTCTCCGTAATTAATCCCGGATATAACAAGGTCAGGTTTGCGATTTCTGAAAACAGTTGTAAATCCAAGCTTAAGGGCAAGGGCAGGGGTACAGTCAATGTGGAAGGCTTTTATCTTTTTCCCGCCAAGATCAAGTTCTGTTGAAGTAAAACCCTGTTCCCTGTTTCCTGCAAGGCTCCTTCCGGTTGCTGTCTGCTGTCTGGAAGGGGCTATTACTGTAATATTTCCGAACTCAAGAGCTGCTTTTGCTGCAGCTTCAAGACCGGGGGAAAATACCCCGTCATCATTTGTAATCAGTATTTCCATAGAATTTTATTATAGCATTTTTTTATTTTTATTGTAAAAAAATACGCCTGTCTGATAAACATTTTCAGACAGACGCCATATTCAGTATTAAAGTTCTCTGTGGCAGAACCACCAGTCATATCCGTCGTAAGTATCAAGTCTTTTTTCCGCATCTTTCTGGTTATTTGGCGGCGGAATTATGACCCTTTTTCCGATAAGTTCATTTTCAGGCCATCCTGCAGGGATTGCAACCTTTTCCCTGTCTGATGTTATCAGAGCTCTGGTTGCCCTTACCACCTCATCCATGTTTCTTCCGATTTCCTGAGGATAGTAGAGAACAAGTCGTACTTTGCTCTCAGGATCAACAACAAAAACCGCTCTCACTGTATTTGTTCCTTTTCCCGGGTGGAGCATCCCAAGTTTGTTTGCAATATCATCATTTGCCGCAACTACAGGAAAGGTGATTTCAATATCGAGTTTTTCCTTTATCCATTCAATCCATTTTATATGGCTGAATACCTGGTCTACAGACATCCCGATAAGCTTTACACCCATTTTTTCAAATTCTCCCATCCTTTTCTGGAAGGCAACAAACTCTGTTGTACATACAGGGGTGAAGTCTGCAGGGTGGCTGAAGAGTACAAACCAGTTTCCTTTCAGGTCTTCAGGTATACTCATAGGCCCGTGTGTTGTATTTGCTTTTATTGAAGGAAAGGAATCTCCCAAAAGCGGCATATTGATTTTTTTCTCTTCCATGATTTTATCTCCTTTTATTTATATTCTTTAATAATACAATGCAAAAAATGTGCCAGGTTGTTTTCCCGTCCCTGTGTCCGGATAACAGGGGTACAGGTAGATACAAATTGACACGCAACGTAATATGGTTGATAATTGGAACGATATATCGTCGGTAACTTTATATCGGTTTGAATTCAGGAGGGTAATTATTTGAATATAATTGATAAAGACGGCATGGATTATCCGGGGATCAATCCTGAAAAGGTTCTTACTATAATACTTGAATCACTTCAGCAACTGGTTTCATATGAACTTGCTGTTGTAATGAGCTATGGAGAGGGGGATTATTTAAAAGTAATGAAAGCCCACGGCCCTTTATATATAAAAGCACTTGACCGGTTTGAGATTTCCCTCTCATCAAGAAAGGATATTGCAGGATTAATAGGCAGAAAGAAGACCCATCTTTTCAGTGAGGATGAGAAACATCTGGATACCTATTATGAGCTTATTGATATGCCTGATAATCATTCATGTCTTGTTTCACCCCTTTATGTGGAGGATAAACCGGTCGGTCTCCTGACCCTGGACCACAGCGCCTGCGGGATGTTTACAAGAGATATTGTCAGACTAGTTGAAAATCTCTCAGGTCTGATAGCTCTCTCTCTTTCCCAGATCATTGCAGTTGAAAAAATATCTGAGGTGAATAAAATAATTACATCTGAAAGGAATAACCTTCTGGATAATAAAAGCGGCATACTCGGATCTCTTATAGGGGAATCTGACTCGTGGAATGCAGTAAAGGATGCAGTAAAACTTGTTGCAGCAGCAGATTCCCCTGTTCTGATTGAGGGAGAGACGGGAAGCGGGAAAGAGGTAGTTGCAAGGGCCCTTCATTCCCTTTCCGCCCGGTCCTCCAAGCCGTTTGTCGCGGTAAACTGTTCTGCAATATCTCATTCTCTTGCAGAGAGTGAGATATTCGGTCATGAAAAAGGTTCTTTTACCGGAGCATACGGAATGAGAAAGGGGAAATTTGAGCTTGCAGAGGGAGGTACCCTGTTTCTTGACGAGGTTGGTGATCTTCCTTCTGAGATACAGCCTAAACTCCTGAGAGTGCTCCAGGAACATAGTTTTGAAAGGGTGGGGGGGGAAAAAACCATCAGGGCAGATGTGAGGATTATAGCTGCAACCAATATCAGATTGAGGGAGGCTGTCAGGAAAGGCAGGTTCCGCGAAGATCTCTATTACAGACTCAGTGTTTTCCCGGTTTACCTTCCTCCGCTTCGGGAAAGGAGAGGTGATATAATACTTCTTGCTGATTACTTTATCCGGAAGATAAAGGAGCAGAAAGGAATATCCGGTTATATAGGGCTTACCCCGGAAGCGGCTGAAAAGATTGCCGCAGGAGAATGGAGAGGAAACGCCAGGGAACTGCAGAATGCTGTTGAGCGGGCAGTAATACTCAGCAGGGGGGGGATGATAGAACCATGTCATCTTGATGAGTCGTTTTATCCCGATCAGGTAAAAGGAAAAAGCAGTGCAGTAAATATTTCCGGAAAGGGAAAAGAGCTTGATACAGTAATAAAAAGGCATATTGAATCTGTTCTGGCCGGTACAAACGGCAGGATATACGGTAAAGGGGGAGCCGCAGAAGTGCTGGGTATTAAACCTACAACGCTTCAGAGTAAAATTAAAAAACTTGATATCAGCAGATGATCTCCTGTCTGAATGTTTGACATCTTATGTTTTATAAACGATATTATATTCATAGATACACTACAACCCATGATTCAGCAGGTTTTTGTATCTTTAAATCTCTGTCAGAGGAATGATTTATATGGATTGGCTTTTACCATCTGTTCTGTCAGTGGCGACAGCTTCGCTTATTCTTGTTTTTGTTTATTCCTATCTTTATTTTATTGAGAAGAAAAGATTTCTCCTTTTGTGGACATTCGCATGGAGTTCAAACTGTTTGAGGTTTGTTTTTCTGATATTGATAATTATAAACAGCCGCTCCCCGTTTCTCTTTTTTTTTAATCAGTTTTTTTCATATATAACAGCTGTTTTTCTTTATCTGGGGACATATTCCTTTCTGGAAAAAGAGATTAAGAAGTATCAGAAATTAATTCTTTCACTCGGAACTTTCTGGATTTTGACAACTCTGTACTCCTCGCTTTCTTTCAGGTTTATCACCATTCCCCTTTTTACAGTACAGGGGTTTATCTTTTTCATAACCGGGACCGCTTTTTTCAGAAACAGAAAAGCGGGTGGAGGGCGATCTGCATGGTTTATCGGTATAGTCTTTATTTTATGGGCAATCCATAAGCTTGATTATCCCTTTTTATATCCTGTTAAAGTTTTTACCCCCTATGGATTCTGGCTGGAAGCAGTTTTTGAGCTTACAGCTGCCATGGGAATGATTATTTTTTATCTTATAAGAAACAGGGAAATGCTTGTCCGTGCAACAAAAGAGCTTGAAAAAAGCAGAAGTGTTCAGGGTTCAATTATTTTGGCAATGAATGAATCCCTGGTACTCCTGTCAAAGGAAAGAGAAATCCTCTTTCTCAATGAAAAGGCGGAAATATTTTTTAATAAGACAACCAGAAAGATCATTCAGGAAGACGGATCCGAGATCTGGCATATAATCCATGAGGACGGGTCTCCTTACATGGCCGGTTATCATCCAGCCTCATTTTCCCTTAACACAGGAATACCGCTTGAAAACAAAATTATCGGGATAACAGATAACAGAACAGTATACTGGCTGTCAGTCAATACAGAACCTATGTTCAGGGAAAATGAGAAAGAACCTTATTCGGTTGTTGTAACTTTCAGGGATATTACTGAAAACAGGATGACGGAAAAGGAACTTGAGGAAAGCACTGAAAGGCTCCGAAGAAAAGAAAAAGCTGAAGCAATCGGACAGCTTGCAGGTGGAGTGGCCCATGATTTCAACAACCAGCTTGCCGGTATTATGGGGTATGCCGATCTTCTTAAAATTGAGCTTGAAGGCAATGATAACCTGGTAGCCTACACCGACAATATTATAACCTCTGCAAGACGTTCGGCTGATGTAGTTAAACAGCTTCTGGCTTTTGCAAGGATTGACAGACATAAATCTGTGATTATTGATATTCATGACCTTCTTCATGAGCTTTTCCTTTTTATTGAACACAGTTTCGATAAAAAAATAATAATTGAAAAAAAGTTTCAGGCAACAGACATAACAGTTCTGGGTGATCCTTCACTTATACAGAATGCTTTCATGAATGTAGCTCTTAACTCAAGAGATTCCATGCCGGGGGGAGGGGTTTTAACTATCAGGTCAGATAACATTCTTGTGAAGATCAACCACATTGAAGACTATACTTTTCCTATTAAAACCGGAAAGTATATAAGAATAACAATTTCTGATACAGGCTGCGGTATTGATGATAAAATAATCGACAGAATTTTCCAGCCGTTTTTCTCAACCAAAGAAGGCGGAACAGGAACGGGAATGGGGCTGGCTGCTGTTTATGGAATTGTTAAGAGTCATAACGGATATATCAATGTTAAGTCAGTTGTTGGCAAGGGTACTGATTTTGAATTCTTTTTCCCGGCTGTAGAAGTACAGAATGCTGCTGAAGAGGCTGTGATAATTTCAGGAGGGGAATTTAAAAAGGGGGGAACTATACTTGTTATTGATGATGAACCGTCAATTCTGGAATTGTTTTCCGGTATGTTGAAAAGTCTCGGTTTTCAAGTCCTTTCTTCAGGGATTGCCCACGAAGCTCTTTCTGTTTTTAATAAAAACAGGGATAAAATTATTCTTGTAATTGTTGATATGATAATGCCGGACATTAATGGGGTAGAAATAATCAGAATAATCAGAGAGATAAAGTCTGACATTAAAGTTCTTATTTCATCAGGTTACGGGAAGGAGAATATAGATGATGATATTCTTGATGAAGGCAATATTGATTTTATACAGAAACCATTTGTAATGCAGTCTCTGTCTGAGAAAATAAAGGAGTTATTATGAGGTCGAAGATAAGTTTTTTTATAGTTATGTATTTGTCTGTATCTGCTGCAGTTCTTTTCGGAGGGGGATCTTCTGAGGATAAAACGGTTTCAGTCCCTTTTTCGGGAAAGATAAGTTATATGACTGGTAATGTGCTTTTAAACGGCAGCGAAGCTGAAACAGGTCTTCCAGTAAACAGCGGTGATGTTGTCGAAACGTTTGAGGATTCTTTCTGCGAACTTATTTTCAACGAAAGGAATATTATAAGGGTGGAAAGCGGAAGTATCCTTGAAATCGCAGAGAATGATTTTATCGATTTTTCACTTCACAAAGGATCTGTTGGTGTTGTCGCGGATAAACTAGGAAAAATCGGAAAATCATATGAAAAGCTTGTCCTTAAAACTTCCACTTCAGTTCTGGGTGTCCGGGGGACTCTTTTTTTTGTTAAAGTTGAAGACAGCAGCAATACATATATATGCATATGTCAGGGTAAAGCAAATACATACAAAAAAGGACGGAGTGATAAAAAGAAGATCAAGTCGGTTCATCACAAAGCTGTCAGATATACAAAAACAGGTGAAGGTATTGTTGAATCAGCAGCTCCTCTTCTTTATCATGATGATGCTTCAATGGAGCTGCTTGCTTCAAAAATAGGGATAGAGGTTGAATGGGGAGGAGAGAGCTATTGATTTATCAATAGCTGAACTCCGGATCTGTTATTATTCCACCCCTTTCCATTTCTGAGTTTCTTATTCTTTCAAACTCTTTAGTGTCAATAAACTCAGGCTTATATTTTCCGCCTGTTTTTTCAAGCTGTTTGCTGAAAGATCTCAAATGGTTTCTTGATCCCTTAAGAAGATTCTGATAGGCAATTTTTATATCAGTGTTGTCACTTCCGGAAATTTCATCAATAAGATCCTTAATATCCTTTTCTTCAACAAGCAGTGCTGTTTCCAGTCCTTTTTCAAAAGAGAGTTTTCCTTTTTCAGTCAGGGTATTGTAGAGTTTTTGTAGTTCGGGATCTGTAAAAATTCCGGTATCCTGATTTTTATCATAAGAAACTTCATATCGCACAAGTAAAAACTCTATTGTATCCATATGGGTCTGTTCGCTTTCTGCAATATTTTTAAATGTATTTGTATTCCATTTTTCATATAGAAAGTAATACAGGTCTCTGGCAAGTTTTTCTTCTTCAAACATGAATTTTAGCCCTTCCTTTTCTGTTTCTGAAAGGGGATTTATTTCAACACTTTCAAGTACTCCCGTTATATTGTTTTGCAAATTCCCCTTTTTCCCCTGCTGTTGTGAATAGGAGGAAATAACCGGGAAAACAGTAATGACAATTAAAAATAGTATTAATCTGTTTTTCATCTTAAACTCCTTAATTTATATATAATTATAATATTAAAATGGAAAATGTGGTTAATTTGTATGTAATGTGAAGAAACTGTGATTGTTTTTATTAAACCAGCTTGAAAAATACAGATATTTATATTTTTCAAAGTAATATCAGATGTAATAAAAATAATATTGTCGCTTCTTTTATTGCAGTATCCGTAATATTTTTAAAACAGCGGGGTATTTAATATGGGTATTATTCCTGATTATATGGATGAAATATATTTTGACAACAGTATAAGTAAAGAATCTTCTTCGGCAGAAAGAATTCGTATTGTATTTGTCAATGCGGAACGGGGAAAGAAACTTGATGAGATTACTGCCTATCTGAAGCATCACCCAGATCTCAAAGAAGCTTCAATTATTCTTCTGAATGAAATTGATATAGGTATGGCCAGATCCGGAAATTTAAATATTGCAGAGGAACTTGGCATAAGACTTGGAATGAACTGGATATTCGGCATTGAATTTAAGGAATTGAGCAAGGGGGAAGAGGCTGAGCGTAATACTGTTACGGAAAACAGTGAAGCGCTCCACGGTAATGCTGTCTTAAGTAAATATCCTCTTGATAATTTAAAATTACTCAGACTTCCTGAAAAGTTTAACTGGTTTAATGATTATCAGAAAAGGGAAGGAAGCCGGATTGCCCTTTTTTCAACTGTTAAAATAAACGGAAAGGAAATTCTTCTTGTAACAGTTCATCTTGAGGACAGAACTGATGCAAAGGGCCGATATAAACAGATGGAATCTGTTGTTGCATATATAGAAGAGTATTATCCTGATCTGCCTGTGCTTGTTGCCGGAGATATGAATACTCTGACATTTGATGGGGGAAACGGAGAAACAGTTTCTGATCTGATAAAAAAAGACGGTGATATGGGGAAGTCAAGAAGAATGAATCCTGAAAAATGGGAAAGTCTTTTTGAGCTTATGGAAGAAAAAGGATTTGACTGCACAAGCTGTAATGAAGCCGGGAAGATAACCTGCAGGGAAAATATCAAAGACCTTAATCATGTCCTTGAAATGAATCTTGACTGGTTTTTCCTTAAAGGCCTTGTAGCTGAAAATCCTTTGACTGTTTCTTCTGTTTTTGACAGATCCGTTCTTCCCGGATTCTCCGGACTCAGTAACAGCGACGGTATTGAGATGACTGACCATAATATAATTACCCTGTTTCTGAATATTTAAATAAAACAGCATGTTAAGTTTGTACACGGTTTATTCCGTTTCTCACTGATCTGTTTTCGTTATTCTACCTGTGTCTAAACCGTTCCCAATTATATAATGCAAGTTATGCGAAATAATAAGTAATAATGTGTCTCTGGTGGTTTAGGAATATAGAGTCAGAAAAGAATAATATCGAATCTTTATATGCGCGAAAAGAGGGTTTAACGTTATCTTGACAGGTTTCCTTTTTTTAAAATTTCAAGGAGTGTGAGAATGGCAAGATTACGGCTTGTAAATATACATAAAAGTTTTGGTGAAGTTAAAGTTATTGACGGGATCAGTCTCTCGGTCGAAGAGGGTGAGTTTATTACACTTCTGGGTCCATCCGGATGCGGTAAGACAACAACATTAAAAATAATTGCAGGATTTGCTCAGCCGGAAGAAGGAGAAATATATTTTGATGATGATCTCGTGAATTCAGTTGCACCAAATAAAAGATCAGCTTCAATGTGTTTTCAGTCCTATGCACTTTTTCCGCATATGTCTGTATATAACAACGTTGCATTTGGTTTGAAAATGAAGAAGGTGCCTGCCGAGGAGCAAAAAGACAGGATATTTGATGCTCTTAAAATTGTTGGGCTTGAAAAATATCCTGACAGAAAGCCCGCCCAGCTTTCAGGAGGGCAGCAGCAGCGGGTAGCACTTGCAAGGGCTATTGTCACACGGCCCAGAATACTTCTTTTTGATGAACCCTTATCAAATCTTGATGCAAAACTCAGGGACAAAGTGAGGATTGAAATACGTGAATTACAGCAGAACCTGGGGATTACCAGTATTTATGTTACCCATGACCAGGCAGAAGCTTTGGTCATTTCAGATAGAATTGTAGTTATCAACAGAGGACGGGTCGAGCAGATTGATGAACCATACCGGCTTTACAGGAAACCTGAAACCAGTTTTGTAGCAGATTTTATTGGTGCTGCCAACATAGGAAAAGGTAAGGTCCTTGGTATTGAAGATTCTTTTTATGAAGTAGAAACGGAATATGGAATTTTCAATATGGAAAAGGAAGGGGGGAAAACTTCCAGGAGCGTAGGTGATGAGGTGTTTTTTTCATGGCGGCCTGAGGATGTGGAGTTTTACAGGGAAGGTCTGAGCAACCGTCTGGAAGGGGTGATTGAACAGTCTATTTTTATGGGAAATATGACAGATATATTTGTAAGAGTCAAAGGAGTCAGGGTTCGGGGCCAGATGGTCGGAAGAATTTATCTTAAAGAAACGGAAGCTGTAACTCTCCGGGTTGATGAATCAAATTTCAGAATACTTGCAGGAGAGGTTAAGAGATGAAAAGTGAAAAATTGAATATATTTCTTTTTCTTCTCCCCGGTGCAGGGTTTATTCTTTTTTTTCTTGCCTCAGCATTTATCCTTACAATACTTCAGAGTCTTGGTCTTTTTACTCTTATAGGGGAATCGAAATTTACTTTTGAACACTGGAAAATGATTTTCGAGCAGGAATTTCGCGACTCTTTCCTCTTTTCACTGAAAGTAGGGATAGGGAGTGCATTCGGTACTTTGCTTTTCAGTTATCCGATAGCACTTTATCTTAGAAAAAAAGGTTTTGGTAAAAAAACTCTGGGGTCATTGATAAAGATACCTCTTTTCATTCCTGCCCTGGTTGTGGCATTCCTGATTGTAAATCTTATTTCATATCACGGACTTATCAATTCTCTGCTCATGGCACTTGGCATTATTGATGAGCCTTTAAGGATGCTGAATGACCAGTTCGGCTGGGGTGTCCTTTTTGTTCAGGTATGGAAGAATATACCATTTCAGCTTCTGATTATTTCATCATCACTTGCAACTATTCGTGATGATCTTGAGGATGCAGCCCTTAATCTGGGAGCAAATAAGCTTCAGGTAATTGGACGGATCATTATCCCCCTTTCAATTCCCGGGATTCTGGTTGCAGTTATCCTTGTGTTTATCATGACCTTCGGGGACTTTGCAATAACAAAAGTTGCCGGTCCTGTTTATCCGACATCCATGAGTGTGAGGATGCTTACAGAGGCTATGACTTTTCAGGAGTGGAACAGAGCTGCTGTTATGGGTGTTGTTATCATGGCTACTGCACTAATATTTGTTTCCTTTTATACAAAAATTGCAAAATTACTTCAGGAGAACAGTAAATGAATTTATATACAGAACAGGTCCTAAAACGGAGGAGAAGGATAATTGCTATTGTTACAGCCTTTTTTATTGTTATGCAGCTTTTGTGGGTGTTTGTTCCTGTAATATTTGCAGTTCTATGGTCTCTTGTTGATCCTGATCATCCGTGGTCATATCCTGATGCATTTCCCAAATCACTTTCACTGGAACAATGGAAATATGTTTTTGAATATACAAATATTTTAAGAGCTCTGGCTACAAGCTATACAATTGCCCCTCTGGCTACTCTGCTTGCATTTATACTATCTCTTCCAACAGCATATGCTTTGGGCAGAAAAAAGTTTATCGGGAAACAGATTGTTTCCAATCTTATTCTGCTGCCGATTATTCTTCCTGGTATGGTTGTGGCTCTTTTTCTAAGCAGGGTTTTTTCCATCCTTGGATTATCACAGAAATTTATGGGCCTGGTTGTCGGACACTGTTTAATGGGGATGCCTTTTATGCTTAAAATTCTGACAACCAGTTTTGCCTCTATTCCGCAGGATATTATTGATGCCGCCGAGAATCTCGGCGCTGACACATGGGCAAAGATAAGGCATGTTTTTATCCCCATGGTTTTGCCGGGGCTTTTTGCCGGTACTATTTTTACCTTTATCACAAGCCTTGAGGAGTTCAATCTCACTTTTGTAATAGGTACACCATCGTTTGAAACTGTACCTACTATTCTGTATTCGTTTCTTGGCTATCATTTTATAAGGACAAATGCTGCTGTTGTTTCACTTATTCTCATGGTCCCGAATATAATTATGCTCCTTATTGCGGAGCGGATGATGAAGACTGATTATCTTTCCGCTTCACTCGGGAAGATGTAATTACAAGTCTGTTATTCCTGCAGCATTTTACTGCAGGATAATTAAACCGGCATATGCCGGGATTATATAAAAATCGGAGGAAAAAGATGAAAAAAATCTTGGCAATTTTAATCATTGCAATCGTTCTTTGTGCACCTGTATTTGCTGGCGGGAAAAAAGAAGCTGCAGCAGCAGAGAAAGACTACACTGCAATGACTTTTGATCAGCTTGTTGAAGAAGCTAAAGCAGAAGGTGAGATGGTGTTCTACACTTGGTGGGGAGAAAATCACTGGGTAGAAGCTGGAAAAGAATTTGAAGCCAAATACGGTATTAAAACAAAAGTTATTGTTGGTGATGCTCAGGCCAATGCAAACAAGGTGATTTCTGAAGGGAAACAGGCTTCAGGTACAATCGATGCAATGATGATCGGCGGCGACTATCTGAAACCTGTAATGGATCTCGGACTTTTTTATCCTGATACATACAAAGTTCTTCCTGACTATGAAAAACTTGCTCCGAATTTAAGAGAATATGTTGAAGGTATCAAGAACAATGGTGAACTTGTTCCCCTTTACAGAAATCAGACAGGTATTCTTTATAATCCTGCCAAAGTAAAGAATCCTCCCCAGAGTTGGGATGACCTTGTTGCATGGATCAAAGCCAATCCCAAGAGATTCGGATTTAACGACCCTTCAAAAGGCGGGTCAGGGCAGTCCTTTATACACGCAGCAATAGGGGAAATATGCGGCGGTCTTGATAAATACAGGGGAGACAAAGAACTTGATCCTGCAAAGACAGCAAACTGGAACCTTGTCTGGGACTGGATGAACAGCATGGAGGATTACTGGACATATACAACATCAAATAACGATTCTATTTCCAGGGTCAATTCAGGAGAGTTCTGGATGACAATTGCATGGGATGATGATACTCAGGTAAACCTTAAAAAGGGCAGTCTTTTTAAGGATGCTGTTCTTTATGTTCCTGAATTCGGTCTTGCAGGGGGAGGCGACTGCGCCGGAGTTGTTAAAAACAGTGAAAACAAGGCAGCTGCACTCCTTTTCCTCCATTTCCTTACAACTCCTGAGCAGCAGATCAAGATGAATGAAAGAATAGGAAGCTACCTTGCGAGGACTGATGCAAAGGGAAAGATGATGCTTCTTCCGGAGGAACAGAGGCAGAACAATGGCGTTGCATGGATTCCCGCTCCCTACAAAGTTGAATTTATCAACCAGTTTGTTAAAAATGTTTTAATGAAATAACAGACTTTTATCAGGCTGCTTGCTTTCTATGCAGCCTGATTTTATAATTTAGCAGGATGAAAATTAAATCAGTTTTTTTTATTACTATTTTTGTTTTTACTCTTTTTGCCGCTGCATATTTTATGACAGTCAGGGTTTGTGATTATACGGAAAAATCTGATGATTCAAAAGTACCTGATTATGATCTGAATGATCTTGGCTGGGATGAGATTGTTGAAAAAGGAAAGGAAGAGGGTTCAGTTTCATTTGCAACATGGTGGGCTGATGCCTATTTTAACAGGGTAGCAGCTCTCTTTGAAGAAAAATACGGTATCAAGGTTGAGGTCGTTATTCAGGATATTGATACTATTACACATAAAATTATTCTCGAGAAGGAACGGTCCAGAGGAAGTCTTGATATTTATTTCGCAGGATTTATCGGACATGTTAGAACAGTACTTGATGAAAACCTTCTTCTGGAGGGTGTTAAGAGAATCCCTGACTGGGGAAAACTCATGGAAAAAGAGCGGATGTATCATAAAAATCTTTATGCTGAAAACCTGATGATTCCTTTGTACAGGAACCAGGTTGCTTTTTTGTATAATCCTGAAAAAGTGCCTGTCCCGCCGAGAAGCTGGGATGATTTTAATCTGTGGATTGCAGATAATCCGGGAAAATTTGTTTTCAGCGCTTTAAAGGGTGGCTCTGGAGAGGCTTTTAAACATACAGTTTTATATCATCTCACAGGCGGGTCGGATAAATACAGGACAGGATCCCATGTCCCTGTTCCTGAACTTATTTCAAAATGGGATATGGTCTGGGATTGGTTTATTTCCAATAAAAATAATTACGGTCTGACCGGATCAAACCATGATTCAATATCGAGAATCCAGAGTGGAGATGCATGGATAACACCTGCATTTGTAGATGATACACAGATAGCAATTAAATCAGGTCTTCTTGACCCTGAAATGAAACTTTATATTCCTGATTTCGGACTTTTTAAAGGTGATGACGGGGCCGGTATACTCGCAAATGCCCCCCATAAGGCAGCTGCCATGCTGTTTCTTTCATTTCTGGTTTCAAAGGATATTCAGCTCTTAATGCTCGATGAAATTGGATCTGACTGTATAAGAAATGATATTGAAAATCCAGATAATCCGCTTCTTTCAGCAGAGGAAAGAAAACATGGAATAAGTCATACTGATCCGGTTTATTATCTTTATTTTGCCTCAGAGTTCCAGAAAAATGTTCTTGGTAAATGAACTCAGGAAAGTTCTTTTATCTGATTTCTGAATTCGGTCGGACTCTTCCCTGTTATTTTTTTAAAAATTTTGCTGAAATAGCTTGGATTTTCATATCCTATCCTGAATGATACTTCATAATTTTTCATGTCTGATGCAATAATAAATTCCTTGGCTTTTTCAATCCTGAAATTTGTCAGGTATTCCCATATACTGATTCCTGTCTCATTTTTAAAAAGGTGGCAAAAATAATTCTTGCTGATAGCTGCATAATCACATATATCATCAAGATTTATATTTTCACTGTAATGACAGGCTATATATTCTCTGGCCTTTTTTATATAACCGGATTTTTCCCTGTCAGTTGTAATGAAATGATCATTTTTAAAATTGTCAAAAAGATCCGGTGTAAGGATTTTTTTTGTTTCATGATAATATCTTTTTTCTGTATATGACTGGACTTCAATGTAAGCTTTATGAAGGTTATATAGGTTTTTATATAAACTGCTGACAGCAATGACAAATAAGGCCCCTATTTCTTTTTTTATCCTGTCTTTGAACTCGTTGAACAGATTTGTCAGGTCCCTGTTTTCAGCCATATCAGTTATCAGGATTATATATTCACCCGGAATGTTTTCAAATATATAGTCATTTCCTTCTCCACGTTCCCATAGCTTTTTAATAGTATTGATATTTTCTTTTCCCTTTTCCTCAGTTGTTGTTGTAATATAGTCATTATAGTTATGCTGGGTTATAGTAATAAGAAGTAATCTGAAAAATGAAAAATCTATCTTTATCTCCAGTTCATTTAAAAGGTTTCTGTATTCCGACAGGTCATGTCTTGGATATAATAACTGTCTTAAAAGTCTTTCGGCAGCAATACCACGGGTGGTTGAAATTCTTTTCTCAACACCCTTTTTATTTTCTATTGCATTCACAGTCTCCATCACCAGGGACTCAAGTTTTTCTTCATCAATCGGTTTGAGAAGATATCCCTTAACACCGTATCTTATGGCCTGACGTGCATACTCGAATTCGTTATAGGCACTCATTATTATTACCATGATCTCCGGGTGTGATTCCTTTACCCACTTCGAAAGGGCAAGCCCGTCCTCATGCGGCATTACTATATCTGTAATTATAATATCAGGGGTTTCTTTTTCAATTGCCTTTTTTGCTTCAATACCGTCTTTTGCTGTAAACACATCATTAATACCGAATTTGCTCCAGTTGATTATAGCTTTCATCATTTCAAGTGCAGGATTTTCATCATCACAAATCAGTAGTTTCATTTTCTCCTCCATTGATCCAGTCTGTATCAGGTATTATTATTTTTACCGTAAAACCCTGTTTATAAACTGATTCCAGGGAGATCCCATAGGGAGTTCCGAATCTAAGATATACTCTGTTGTGGATATTTTTAATCCCGATGCTTTCGCTTTTTTCCTCAAGATTTATATCCTCGATATATTCTCTGAGTGATTCAAGTTTATCCCTAATAATACCATCACCGGTATCAGAAACCTTTATCAGGATATTCCTCATCTGCTTTGTTATACTGATATTTATTTCAATAGACGCTTTGATCAGTTTGTTGTGAGTAAGTGCATTCTCAACAAGAGGCTGCAGAAGGAGTTTTATTGTTTTTTTCTGTTTCAGATTTTCATCGCAATCAATTTTGCATGTAAAGAGTCCGGGGAACCTGTAATTCTGTATTTTAAGATAATCCTCCAGATGGGCTATTTCATCTTCAATTGTAACAAGCTCGTCCTGATCATAGATCCCGTACCGCAGCATATTCCCAAGATGAGTTATCATTCTGCCTGTCTGTTTTCTGTCCGCACTGACTGATGCAGCCTTTATTGACTGAAGAGTATTGAAGAGAAAGTGAGGATTAATCTGGGACTGTAGTGCTTTTATCTGTGCTTCCTTGTTTTTTAATTCAATTGTAAATACCTTTTTATTCAAACTGACTATGTTTTCCACAAGGCTGTTTATTTTTTTGCTCAAATATTCTGTATCATTTGTTGTTGTTTCGTTTATCTTTACTGAAAAATCTCCCTGCTCAATCCTGTTCATCATAAGTGTTATATTTCTGATAGGTTTTGTAATGATATTGTTCAGAAAATTATATGAAATAAGAATAATGAGCATTATGAAAATAAATATAAACAAGAATACATATTTAAGCTGTTTAATATGGTACAGAAGTTCCCTTTCCGGAACAAGTGCAATAAGCTTCCATCCTGTTATATTGGAAACTGTATAAATAAGAGCAGTTGTATCGTTTTTGATTTTTACGTAGAAGGGTGAGCTGTTCTCTGTGATACTGCTGTTCAGAATTGACGGATTTATATCTGAATATTTTTTCCCGCTTGTGTTTACAATTATATTGTTTTCCTTGTCAAGAAGAATGAATGTACTGTTGTTTTCCAGCTTAACATCTTTAAGTGTTTCAAAAAGATCAAATCTGTTGATATTGCACATGATATAGGCTTTTATTTCGCCGTATTTATCAAAAGGACTATAGACCGGTACAACTGCTGAGACTGTCTGGTTGGTCCCACCGTAGTTTTCATAGTAGTAATCCTGCCTGTGCATGGCTGAATAAAATGTTTTTCCGTCCCGCCAGAACCCGGGGAACCATTTCTGGTGAATGAAATTATATTCAGGAGCTACCCCCTTCCCTGAGGTGCTCAGGATTATTCCATTAATGGAAATCAGCATTATATCGCGAATTTTTGGATTGTATTTTATTGAGTTCTGAAGATATTCTTCAATAATCCACCTGTCTGAAAGATATTTATTGTTATCTGATCCTGTCAATTCAGCATATTTTATAACAGTATGGTTGGATGCAGTTGAAGTCAGGATGAGATCTATCTGGCTGATATAGGAGTCAATGTTTCTCCTTGCTTCATCTATTATCTGCTGGGTGTAGGTAAGTATGTTTTTCATAAAGATAGAAGAAAACAGTCTGTATCCGGCAAGTCCGAATATAGCCATGAAAATGAAGATATAAAAAGAGAAGTATATTATTATCATTCCTTTGAGAGATTTAAAATTCTTTAAGTGATTACCCATTACTTATATCATATCATGATTTTATCCTGATAAAATGGAGACAGTAACATTGTTATAGAAAAAAATAATATAACCACTTCTCATGACGGCAATTTGGGAATAAAAAGAGATCATGGGGGCTTTAAAATGGATTATAAAATTAGTATCAATACAGATTTTGAAAATGACAGAGGGAACCCTTTCCCCTCCTTATATAAAATTGCAGAAGCCGGATTTTCCCATGTGCACTGGGGGCATCAGTGGAATACTGATTTTATCTATACAGAGCCGGAAATTATGGAAATCAGACGAAAGCTGTCAGATCTTGACCTTAAGCTAAGCGACACCCATGCCTCGAGCGGGATTGATAAATGCTGGTATTCGCCTGTTGAATATGAAAGACTTGCCGGTGTTGAGCTTCTCAAAAACAGGATCTTCATGACATCGCTCCTTGGAGGTGATGCGGTGGTTCTTCATCCATTTGTTGTATATGATAAATCAGTTCTTCCGGAATACAGGGAGCAGGGGCTGAAGAGTCTGAAAGAGACAGAGAGTTTTGCAAGGAGCTGCGGAATAAAAATATCACTTGAAAATCTTTTTCAGGCGGACGGATCCGGAATTAATGATACTGAACTCGGGAATCTGGATACTCTGGAGTACTATTTTAAGGAATTCTCCCCGGATGTTCTGGGTTTCTGCTGGGACATCGGGCATTGTATAATTCTCGGGGACAGGGCTTTTGAAAGATGTGCTGAGTTTGCAAAAAACCGGCTTTCAGTAATGCATCTTAATGATAACAGAGGGGATATGGATCAGCATTCTGCTCCGTTTACGTGGACAGATAAATGGGACTGGATTGCCGGGGTAATTGCCTCTTCACCCTATCCTGTTGATAAACCTGTGCTTCTTGAGGTTGATATAAACAGAAATCCTTCCTCTGCTCCGGAGTTTTTAAATAATGTTTATCATGCAGGAATCTCTTTTCACGGTCTGGTGGAAAAATTCAGAAATAATGTCATATAATTAAACTATGGATTTTTCGTTAAAAAGGGACAGGATGGTGGAAATGCAGATTATACCCAGAGGTGTAGTTTCTTCACGTGTAATTACTGCCATGAAGAAAGTTCCGAGAGAACGGTTTGTCCCTGCTGATAAGGCCAGGTATGCCTATGATGACTGCCCTCTTGATATCGGGCACGGACAGACTATTTCCCAGCCATATATTGTTGCTCTCATGTCTGAGCTTGCTGCTGTCGGCATGAATGACAGAGTGCTTGAGATCGGTACCGGGTCCGGGTATCAGACAGCAGTCCTCTGTGAGCTTGCAGGTGAAGTATATACTGTTGAAAGAATAAAAGCTCTTTATCTCCGTTCCTCTAAAGTACTTGAAGCTGAAGGCTACAGTAATGTTCATTCTTTTCACAGTGACGGGTATGCAGGATACAGTGAGAAATCTCCATATAATGCCATAGTTGTAACGGCTGCTCCTGAAAAAGTACCGGAAGAGCTTCTTGTGCAGCTTTCTGAGAACGGACGCCTTGTAATACCGGTCGGCAGTTTTATCCAGCAGCTGATGGTTTTTGAAAAGCATGGCGGCAGAATAAACTCTGAAATAGTAACAGGGGTAAGGTTTGTACCTATGCTGAAAAAAACTGCAGAAAGGTAAGCTGTCTTTTTAATAATATATTTCTATATCCGGAATAATTGATTTTTAGAGAAACTATATTAGAATTAATTTACATAAGAGGTGTAAATATCATGAATAAAAAATTGTTTTCAGCCGCTGTTATTTTATTTCTGGCGGCTTCTCTCATATCCGGAGAGGTTGTCAGAGGGGGGAAAACCTGGTTTACATCAGATGATTTGATGAAGTATGACGGAAAAAACGGAAAACCGCAGTATATTGCTGTTGACGGTGTTGTCTATGACATGACAGGTGTTGCCCCGTGGTCTAAGGGTAGTCACAAGGGGGGGAAGGCTGGAGAGGACATTTCTGAAAAAATTCTCAAGGCTCCCCATGGAAAATCTGTACTAAAGAAGCGAGAGGTAAAGGGCTATCTTGTTGAAGCCTTTACGCTGAAGCAGCTTGAGCAATACGGGCCAGGATCAACAGGAAAGAGGTATATTTCAGTTGACGGCCTGGTCTACGATATTACAGATGTCCCTGCCTGGAAAGAAGGGTTCCATAAAGGAAATAAAAGCGGTGAAGATCTATCTGAAAAGATCCTCAAAGCTCCACATGGTAAAAAAGTGCTTGAAACCCTCAAGGTGGCAGGTATTCTTACAGATTAAACTGAGCTTGACTCACATTCCTTTTAATTCTAAGCTGACACTGTTTTGACAGAAAGTAAAAAAAAGGCATTTTTATATATCATTTTATCATCACTTTCATTCAGTCTCATGAGCATGTTTGTGAAATACAGCAGCGGTATAAATTTTATACACAAGGTTTTTTTCAGAAATCTTATAACATTTTCAGTAATATCAGCTGTCATGCGGGTCAAGGGTATCGGGATCACTCCTGAATTACCTGTTAATCTGAAATATCTTGTTCTGAGGTCAATGGCAGGACTTTGCGGGGTGATCCTTTATTTTTATTCAATTGAAAACCTGACACTTGCTGATTCATCCATGCTGAATAAGCTTTCTCCGTTTTTTATAATTATCAGCGCAGCCTTTTTTCTTAATGAAAAAATACATATCTCCCGTATACCTCTGATACTGTCAGCATTTGCCGGTGCATTGATGATTATAAAACCTGAATTTGATCTTAAGATCCTTCCTGCCTTGTCAGGAGCTCTTTCCGCTCTGTTTGCAGGGACCGCCTATACAGTTATCCGCTTTCTTAACAACAGGGAACCGCCTGAGAGGATTGTCTTTTATTTTTCAGGTTTATCCTCTCTCTTTCTTCTTCTCCCTTCACTGCTTCTTTTTCAGCATTACGGGGCTGTTCAGATAGTATTTCTGCTTCTTATAGGTGTTTTTGCAACAGGGGGGCAGTATTTTCTTACTCTTGGTTTCCAGAGCTACCGGGCCGGGGAAGTTTCCGTGGTAACATATTCGCAGATTCTGTTTTCTTTTATTTTTGGTTTTTTACTTTTCAATGAACTCCCTGATCTTTATTCAATATCCGGGGGAATACTGATCATTACAAGCGGAGTAATCCTTTATCTGAAGAAATAGAACTGCAATATATATTTAATATTTTATGTTATAATATTTCAAAATATGTTATAAATAAAATTATAGAATGGTAAATAAAATTATTTTTGTTCCAGGTTGCAGATGATAAAAGTTCTGTTAGTAGATGACGACCCGATGGTCCTTGAAATAATCCGCAATTATATAGAGAGCATATCTGATTACAATGTTGTCGGGATGGAGCGTGACGGTCTTGCTGCTCTGACTTTTCTTGAAAGTACATTTGTGAATCTGATTGTCGTTGATATCTATATGCCAAAGATGGATGGTATTACTTTTATCAGGGAACTCAGAAAGAAGCAGATAAATTCCGATGTTATGGTCGCAACTTCCTCAAATGATACCGAGAATATCAGTACCGCTCTTAAATACGGTGCTATTGATTATCTTGTAAAGCCTTTTGACTATGAAAGGCTCAAACAGACTATGGAGAATTTCAGAAAAAGGTTTATTACGTTAAAGACAACTACTTCTATAGATCAGAATGTTATTGACAGGATAACCAACACTCACGTCGGGAGATATAACCTTCCTAAAGGTATTCACCAGGCCACTCTTGACAGTATCAGGGAATACATCGACCGTATTAATGACGGTATGGAGTTTTCAGCAGAAGATGTATCAAGAGAACTGGGTATAAGTGTAGTTACTCTGCGTCATTATTTTGAATATTTTACAAGGACCGGAATAATTGTCAGCCGGGTCAGATACGGATCTGTCGGCCGGCCGAAATATATTTACAGCAAAAACACCGGTTTATAAATTCTGAAAATCATCCGGCATTTTTCTCAACCAGTTTTCTTTCCGCCCTTTTCAGTATCCTTTTTCTGAGTCTTATTGAAACAGGTGTTATTTCTACAAGTTCATCTTCTTTGATTATATTGAGGGCTGATTCCGGTGTCAGAGGAACAACAGGTGTCAGAACTACAGCATTGTCCTTGCCTGATGCTCTCATGTTTGAAAGCTGCTTTGTTTTTGTAGGGTTTATGTATAAATCATTTTCCCTGTTATATTCTCCTACAACCATACCTTCATAAACCCTGTTGCCGGGAACTATATACATTTTCCCCCTTGCTTCAAGATTGAAGATTGCATAGGCTACTGCTTCACCCTGTCTGTCTGCGATAAGAGATCCTGAGTTCCCTGAGGTGAAATCCCCTTTAAAATCTTCATAACCTGTCAGGTATGAATTCATTATACCTGTCCCTTTTGTATCTGTCATAAACTTGTCCCTGTATCCAATAAGAGAACGGGATGGTATTGAGAACTCAAGTATTACCCTTCCTGAATTTGTATTGGTAAAATTAACCATCAGCCCTTTTCTTTTCATGAGTGTTTCCGAAACCACTCCTGAATATGTTTCCTCTACATCTATGACAAGGTGTTCAATCGGTTCTGTTTTCTTTCCCTTTTCATCTTTTCTGAAAATAACATGGGGCCTTCCAACACAAAACTCAAGGCCCTCTCTTCTCATTGTCTCGATAAGTATTGCCATCTGGAACTCTCCCCGCCCCTTGACAATAAAGCCGTCGCCGTCCTCTGCGTTTTCCACCTGAAGGGAGACATTCCTTAGTGTTTCTTTTTTAAGCCTCTCAAACAGTTTGGCTCCCTGTATATATATTCCTTCAGTTCCGGCAAGTGGGGATGAGTTTGTAGTAAAGCGCATTGATACAGTCGGATCATCAATTCTGATTCTGGGCAGTGGAGTTGTGTTCAGGGGAGTACTTATTGTATCTCCAATCGTAATATCATTTACCCCGGTAAGGATTACTATATCTCCTGCACAGGCTGTTCCCACTGCTTCAAGATCTGTTCCTTTATAGGTCTGTATCTGTGATATTTTTACAGGATTTACCCTGTTGCCTTTTCCTATACAGATCAGTCTGTCATTTATAGATACAGATCCACTTTCTATTTTCCCGATGGCCATTCTTCCAAGATAATCTGAATAATCAAGGTCTGAGACTACCATCTGAAAGCTGAGTTCAGGATTTGAAAGAGGTGGATTTATGTGACTTATTATTGTTTCCATAAGGGGATTAAGATTGCTGCTTTCCTCTTCAAGGGTGTATTTTGCAATACCTGCCCTTCCGTTGGCATAAATAACCGGGGATTCAAGATATTCTTCATCTGCACCAAGGTCTATCAGAAGGTCAAGTATTTCATCATATACCTCTGAGGGTCTGGCATCTTCTCTGTCAATCTTGTTGATAAGTATTACTATCCCGAGTTTTTTTTCCAGGGTTTTGGAAAGGACAAATCGCGTCTGCGGCAGGGGACCTTCCGCCGCATCAACAAGAAGAACAACTCCGTCAACCATTGAAAGGGCTCTTTCAACTTCACCGCTGAAATCAGCATGTCCCGGAGTATCAAGTATGTTTATTTTCACCCCGTTCCAGAGGACTTCGCAGTTTTTTGCAGATATTGTAATTCCCCTTTCCTTTTCAAGATCGCCGCTGTCCATGATTCTTTCTTCGATTATCTCGTTATTTCTGAAAATACCGCTCTGCCTGAACATTGAATCAACAAGTGTTGTTTTGCCGTGGTCTACATGTGCTATTATTGCTATGTTTCGGATTTTGATGGAATCTGTCTGTCCTGCCTGCTTTGAGTCTGTTAATACTGCCTGAGTCATATATTATTTATTCCTGTCTGAATGGATTTTCTTTTTAGAAGATAAATGAACACTACAGTATCTTCCGGATTAATTCAAGTAGCGGTTTTAGGGGCTGATATCCTTTAAATCAATTGAAGTAAACATGCTCAATATGTTAATATGCTTTTGAAATTAAAAAAAGGAGCTGTTATGATAAAAATACCTGATGAAGTAAGGAAAGCAATTGAGAAAACTTCTCCGGTGTGTATTGCCACTTCCGGTAAAAATGGAATTCCTAACATCGTTTATGTTACATACCTTAAGATATACGATGAAAATACTGTAGTAATTGCTGATAACAAATTTAATAAAACAGAAAAAAATCTTGATGAAAACCCATTTATATCTTTTGTAGTGCTTGATCCTGACACAAGGAAATCCTATCAGATCAAGGGAAGTACTGAATGTTATAAAGCAGGGGAAAAGTATGATTATGCTGTTGAATGGGTTCATGTAAAACATCCTCAGATGACCCCTAAAGCAGCCTTCTACCTTGATGTAAATGAGATTTACTGCGGAGCTGAAAAGCTGATATAATAAATATTTTCTTGCCTGCTGCACTTTTTGCTACTACAATAATATTCAGCTGATTAATATTTAATCAGCTTTTTATTTGCATTTCCGGATATTAATATGAAAAAAAGAATATACCACCAACTGCTGTTAACAGGCAGTTCATTATTTTCTGTAATACTGCTCGTTGTTATTACAATATATTCTTTTCTTCTGCCGGTTGTGGAAACCTCCTACCTTGAAAAAAAGAAGGAAATGATTAAAAGGCTTACAGAAACTGTTGTCAGCAGCCTTTCCTCAAGGCAGGAAGAGGTTGATGAGGGGATAGTTTCCTCTGAATTCGCCAAAAGCAGGGCAATAAGGCGTCTCCGTGATCTGAGATACGGTACTGAAAAGCTTGAGTATTACTGGGTCCTTGATAAAAATTCTACCGTGGTTCTCCATCCCTACAGGAGGGATCTTGAGGGACAGTCTCTGTATGATCTTCAGGATATAACAGGCAAATATTTTGTCAGGGAAATGATGTCGAAAGCGTTCTCCCCGGGGGCAGGATATACTGAATATTTCTGGCAGTGGAAAGACCAGGCGGATATTATCGAAAAAAAAATAGCATACTATATATATTTCGAGCCATGGGGCTGGATTGTAAGCACCGGGTTTTACCTGAAGGATATTGAAACTGACCTTTCCACGCTGAAACATAAAATAGCACTTGCCGGTGGAGGGGTTCTTCTTGTTTCCTTTATGATTGTTTTCCTTCTGGGAAGGATCACATATCAGTCGATAAAAAAACAGGAGGAACTTCTTGAGCGGCTAAGGCAGAGCCAGAAAATGGATGCAATCGGACATCTTGCCGGGGGAGTTGCTCATGATTTCAACAATATGCTTACAGGTATTCTGAGTGCTGCCGAGCTTGCTGAAGAGTTTATAGACAATGAACAGCCTGACGGGAGGAAATACCTTGATATAATAAAAAAATCAGCAGAGCGGGCTTCTGGTCTTACGCAAAAACTTCTTGTTTTCAGCAGAAAAGGTCAGTATGATATGAAGATAGCTGATATCCATGAAATAATTATTGCCTCGATAGAACTGCTTGAACATACCCTTAATAAAAATATTGAAATAAAAACAGATTTTAAAGCTGAAGATCATCTTGTTTCTGCAGATTACAATCAGCTTCAGAACCTGTTTATAAATCTGTCTCTGAATGCTGCCTACTCAATGCCTGAGGGAGGAACGCTCCTGTTTTCAAGCAGTATTATTTTTCTTGACGAGTCTTTCTGCAGAGCAAGTCAGTTCAGGCTGAAGCCGGGAAAATATATAAATATATCTGTTGAAGACACAGGCTCAGGAATAGCTCCTGAAATAATAGGAAAGATTTTTGATCCTTTTTTTACAACCAGAAAACAGGGGGAAGGGACTGGACTTGGACTTTCTACAGTCTACGGCGCAGTGCTGCAGCATAATGGTGCTGTAAATGTCTACAGTGAACCCGGTACCGGGACAGTATTTCGTCTTTATTTTCCGTTAAGCCATGATTCAGGGCTTCCGGGGTCTGTTGACAATGAAGCTGTTTCTGACATATCTGGGACTGTTCTTGTAGTTGATGATGAGGAAGTAATAAGGAAAACTGCCTCAGCCATGCTTGAAAGATGCGGTCTGAATGTTATTACAGCTGAAAACGGTCTTGAAGCTATAGAAAAATTTGCTGCTGATAAAGAAAACATAGATATTATCATACTTGATATGATTATGCCGGAGATGAGCGGAAAAAAGTGCTTTTACAGGCTTAGAGAGATTGATGCGGATGTAAAAGTGATAATATCCTCAGGTTTTTCAAAAGAAGAGGATATAAGACAGCTCAGGGAAGACGGACTCTCAGGATTTATAGGTAAACCTTTCAGGAAAGATGAACTTCTCGGTATTATATCAGATACAATATCAAAGAAATAATTTTTTTACTTTACTTCAGGGTTGATATTATATAATTTTTCAGCGCAATCAGGACAGATGCTGTGGGTAAGCTGGAGCTCTGAATTTTTGTGTATATATTCCTCAATACTCACCCACTTGGAGTCCATTCTGATTTTTTTACACGATGAGCAGATTGCAATAAAACCTTCAAGAAACTTTATCCTGGTTACAAGTTTTGCCGATGCTGAAACTGTAAAATAAGCTGCCAGCAGGATAAAAACAGTCTCAATAAAACTTTCTGTAAAATTTACAGGGGTAGGCTCCTGACCTGATAAAAAAGAGGGGAAATCAAATATCTCAATTCCCCATTGAAGTACAATTATCAGCATAAACCCTGTAACTTCATATCTTATAATATTTTTAAGCATAATAGATTATTTTACCTCTGTTTGCTGAAACAGAAAAGAATTAAGTCGAAAAAATCCATTATCTTTTTTGTCTGTTGACAGGAAAGTTTATATATTGTTAAATGGTTGCGGGCGCAACTAAAAGGGGAGATGTGATTTGGGACAGGACTGCCGATCTATAGGAAAACTGATAAATATTATTGACAGAAACATAAAGCAGATAATATGTCACGAAATGACTGACAGCAGTATAGGAGCGGGACAGTATCATCTTCTCCATATAATTTCTAAACATGAGGGGATATCCCAGCAGGAAATTGCTGAGTGGATGAATATTGACAAGGCAAATGTTGCCAGGGGGATAACAAAGCTTGAAAAAAGCAGGCTTGTGACAAGGGAGAAAAACAGCCGTGACAACAGGGTTTTTAACCTCTATCTTACCCCTTCGGGTAAATCTCTTGTACCTAAACTGATGAATACTCTCTGCAGAATCTCAGATATCTGTTCAGAAGAACTGAGCCCTGCTGAAGGGGAAGAACTTATCAGACTGCTTGAAAAGGTTGAAAAAACAACATCCTGTAAGATCAATGATCTTAGGAAAAGGGGAGAATATGCAGAAAAATAACGGAAAAAAGGGGCTCCTTACTGAAGGTAATGTTTCCTCCCTTCTTGTAAAGCTAACGATTCCGATGATTTTCGGAATTCTCAGTATGGTTATATATAATCTTGTTGATACATTTTTTGTGGGAAAACTTGGAAAGGAACAGCTTGCAGCACTTGCTTTTACTTTTCCTGTTGTACTTGTTGTCGGCAGTATAGCTCATGGTCTCGGGATCGGAACTTCCGCCCTTGTTTCTAGGGCAATAGGGGAGAATGACTATAAAAAGGTCAGGCAGCTTGCAACCTCAAGCCTTCTTCTTTCGCTGTTTGTTGTTGCTGTTTTCGTCGCAGCCGGACTTCTTACAATTGCACCTCTTTTCAGGCTTCTGGGTGCAGACGGAAAGACTATTCCGTATATCCGGGAGTATATGTCTGTCTGGTATCCGGGGATGATATTTGTTGTAGTTCCCATGGTCGGAAACAATATAATCAGGGCAACAGGAGATACAAAAACTCCGGGGCTGATCATGATTACCGGGGCTATTCTTAACGGAATTCTTGATCCTGTTTTTATTTTCGGCTCTAAATCCATACCGTTCCTTGCCAGGCTGTCAGATTTTACAGGTTTTTTCATTCCGCCTCTCGGAATCAGGGGTGCTGCAGCAGCTACTCTTGTCGGACGCTCCCTTACCTTTATGGTAGCAATTTATGTTCTCTTTTTCAGAGAGAAAGTTGTTGCTTTCAAAGGGCTGAAGCTGCCGGATTTCATTCATTCATGCAGGGCTGTACTGGGTATAGGTATTCCCAACATCGGAACAAGAATGATAATCCCTGTAGGCGCCGGAATTGTGACAAGGATTATTTCATCGCAAGGGGCTTCCGCTGTTGCTGGGTACGGAATTGCGACAAGGATAGAATTTTTTGCCCTTGCTTCTGTAAATGCCCTTTCAAGTGTTATGGGACCCTTTATCGGCCAGAATATCGGAGCAGGAAAGCATGACAGGGTAAAAAGGGGGATATTCAGCGGGAATGTAATTTCGATGATTCTGGGATTTTTCTTTTTTATACTGCTTTTTTTCATGTCAGATATATTTGCCGCAGTTTTTAACAAAGATCCTTATGTAGTCTCCGTGACATCTCTTTACCTTAAAATTGTTTCTGCCGCATACGGCTTTCAGGGGATTTATCTTGTTTCAGTTCCTGTTTTAAATGTCTTCAGGAAACCTTTCCATGCAGGCGCTTTAAGTATTATTGAAACATTTCTTCTTTCCGCTCCGCTTTCTCTTCTCGGAAGCAGGTTTTTCGGGATTGCCGGGATATTTGCAGCAATCGGTATAAGCTATCTGATAACCGGTATTGTCTCAACTTTTATGGTCGGCATAGTTTACAGGAGGCTGTCCTCTAAGGGTTCATTCTGATCAAGGTCTGATATTTTATTTCTCGAGAGGAGTTTTTCCCTGTATTTTATCATCTGCCTGATAATCTTTTCAGGGACACGGTCGGTATTTTTTACAAATACCAGAAACATGATGATATATTTTTCAAAACAGAAAAAATAAAGAAATCTGTAACGGCTGCCTGACAGGTTTACCCGGAGTTCGTGTATGCCGTCATGAAGGATATCAGCATACGGTCTGGGGAGGTTTGGACCCATTTCTTCAAGCTGTTCTATAATGTGGAAGAATTTATCCCTGTGTTCCGGTCTGGCATGGATCAGAAAATTTGTTACAGGGCAGACATTGGTTTTTTTATCGCAAAATACGACATGCCAGTTTTTTTGCAATATCTTCTCCTCTATCGAAATTGATTGTATTAAATTAAGAGCAGCAGTTTCCCAATTAACTATTATAACAGAAAAGTCAGGTTAAATAAAACCAAAATACTGGATAAATATATCTATCTTCAATATTATAAAGTGCCGGGGATATGGAATGAAAAACTTTTTAACTACAAAAGAGGTAGCTCAAAGGGTTGGTGTACATCCAAATACCATAAGGTGGTATGAATCAGAGGGTTTTATACCTCCGGTTCCGCGGACTTCTTCCGGCTACAGGATGTTCAATGAAATTTTTGTTCTCCACGCAGGAATTGCATATCTTGGGCTGAGGGTTACATGGATGACAGGTCCTGTCCGGGATTATTCTATAAACCTGCTGAAAAATGCTTCTGAATATGATTATGTTTCAGCAACGGAAAATGCCTTGCTGCTGGCCGAAAAGCTTGAGGAGGAAAAAGACAGAACAGAAAAGGCTATTGAAATTATAGAAAACTGGAGGTCGGGAGGTTCTAAACCGCATTATCCTGTTTGCAGATCAATAAAGGAAGCTTCAGTAATTGCTGCTATAACACCGGATCAGATAAGAAATTGGGAAAAAAACGGTCTTTTCAGGCTCAGAAGGAACACTATCTCAGGATACAGGGAATTCAACAGCATGGATATTGATATTCTCAAAGTGATACGTGTTCTGAGGAACGGAGGATTCAGTCTGATGGCTATAAGAAGGTTTTTATCAAGTCTCAGGCGAAAAGAAGATACAGATTTAAGGAGTGTTATAGATACTCCTGAACCACATGAACTTGAGTTTTCTCCAATACTTTATCCCACAGATTCATGGCTTACTACACTTGAAAAGGCAATCGATGCTGTCAATAATATTATAATTAAACTGGAAAAGCTGAAAAACAGCTGAACCCTCCTATAGCACACCAATGTTTTATAATAAACCATATTTAATTAAAAGGAGATATGGTTTTGGAATCCATAATCACAGTTTCGGAATTAACAAAGAGATACAGGGATGGAACTGAAGCCCTGAAAAAGATCAGCCTTGATATTCCTCATGGCAGCAGGTTTGTCCTCTTAGGTCCAAACGGGGCAGGAAAAACAACTCTGGTCAGGATTTTATCAACACTTTCAAAAGAAACGTCAGGAGATGTTCTTATCGGGGGAGAGAAAAAGAATCAGTCAGCTTCTTTAATCAGAAAAAAAATTGGCGTGGCACTGCAGAGTCTTACGCTAGCCCCTGAAGCAACACCTCTGGAACTTCTGGTCTTCCAGGGCGGGCTTTTCGGGATAGCGGAATCAAAAGCCGGAGAAAAGGCTCTCTCGCTTATTAATAGATTCGGGCTTGAAAAATTCCGTGATAAGAAAATCAGGAATCTGTCGGGTGGTAATAAAAGACGGATTCATATAGCGCTTGCTCTTGTTCATGATCCCTCAATACTTTTTCTTGATGAACCGACAGTGGGAATGGATCCCGAAGGCCGTTACGGGTTCTGGTCTGAGATGAAACGGCTCAACACTGAAAAACAGATGACACTTTTTATGACAACACAGTATCTTGAAGAGGCACAGAAAAACTCAGATATTATGGCAGTGATTTTAGATGGTGAGATAGTTTTCAGCGGGAAGGTATCTGATTTTATTTCCCTTAACTCTGGGAAGGAAGGGAGTGGAAACAGCCTTCTCACCCTTGAAGAAGGGTATCTCAATTTCATTGAAGAAATAAGACAGAGGAGCGGATTATGAGAAGCGGCAACTTGTTAATTGTAAAAAGGGCAGTGACAGGATTGTTGAAAAATCCATGGGGATTTATTTCCGGTCTTGGTATGAGCCTGTTTTTTCTGGCAGTCTATTCAGCAGGGATTGGAGGAATAGGATTCCTTCCTCAATTTGAAAATGGCGGTTATACTGCTTTTATTCTCCCCCTAATAATAATTTCCCTTTCCATAGGGTCAACAGGGAGCGCCGGACAGGCGCTGAACCGTGATATCCAGTCTGGCTATTTCTACAGGCTCTATCTTACCCCTGTTTTGAGAATTACTTTTGTTGCTGCCCCTGTAATGGCTGATATGATTTCAATGGCAGTCGGCACCTCTATAATACTTATAATAGGTTTTTTTCTGAAAGTTCCCTTTGCCTTTGGTTTCCTTTCTTTCGCAGGTGTCGTTATTCTGGCAATGCTCCTTGCCGTAGCTCTTTCCGGAATTTCGGCAGGTCTTACTGTGCTGACGGAGAATCTTCAGGCAGCTCAGATTACAGGTGTGGTTGTTTTTTCAATGATGTTTCTCAGTACTACATTTCTTCCGTTTGATATGATAACTTCTTCATGGATGAAAATGACGGCGAGAATTAATCCGCTGACCTATATTCTTGAAGGGATGAGATTTCTTCTTGCAGGATCATCATATATATATTTTATCTCAGGATTTATGATTTCGTTACTGCTTGCATTGATATCTCTGGTTTTTGCTTATAACTGTACCAGAAAATCTCTTATGTAAAACTGTTCCATATTAAAGAGGCGGTGGAATCATTAAGCGGGAATAAAATCCCGCTCTGATTTATCTGAATTTGACAGCAATCCTTTCCTTCATCTCGATTTTTACCCCTTCCATGTCTTTCATGGCTTTTACAGCCTCTTTAGAATTGTCTCCCTGAAGGTTTTCAAAATTCCTGAATGATTCGGGATTTTTCATGAGTTTGTCAAAGTCAATTTCCATCAAAGTTATTGTTGATCCGTTAATGTTGTCGGCATCTGTTTCTGTTATGACCCCTTCGAAGTTTATTTTATAGCTGAATTTCATCCCGGAGAACATCTGCTTCATCATCTCCATTGACTCTTCATCCATCTCCTTTTCACCGCTGCTTTCCTCTGCAGTCTCTTCTTCGTATGTGTCTTCACTTTCAGGCATAATTATCGTAAGTGATGAAACATTATTTTTCTCAAATTCAAACCGGATAAGGTCCATGCTGTCATCCACAGTACCTGTAGGAATTTCTATAACTGAAGAAGGGTTGTTGCCTACCACAACTTTTCCGATATCTGTAAAACTGTATAAAGCTTCATATCCCTCTTTACCGTTTTCCCTTATTTCCGAACCTGATGTAAAAACAACCCCTTCTCCGTATTTGGAAGCTTCATTTATGAGCTTTTCCTCGTCATACATACTGTGGGAACCTTCAGATTCATCTGCTCCCATACTCATTGCCATATTTTTCATCTGAGACACAAGGACCTGGGAAAAAAGTACTCTCTGTCTGAGAGTTCCGCTGCCGTCCTTTCGCAGGCTTATTTCTGTTGTTACTTCAAAGCATCCTGTGAGGATCAGTGATGATATAATCACTGATAATAAAAAAAACGGTTTCTTTGACATAATTAACCTCATCACTTCTATAATTATATAAGGACAGAAAATCTGTCTGAGATTTATAAAGAATCCAGGGAAACAGGTGAGCCGTTTATAACAAGACTTATCTGAAGCTCAAAACTGCCTATATCAGAGGAGAACGGGATTGCCAGTATCTCTGCTTTTTTCGGCCATGAAATTATATGATTTTTACCCTGGACCGTGATCGGAACTGACAGCCTGAATTTATCTCCCCCGGCTTCAGAAAGAACATTTCCTGCAACTGTATTTGCAAGTTCTCCTATCATATCGTTCAGAATCACCCATCTGCCTGTAAGATCGGGAAAGTCCATTTTTATAAGATCCATAAGATCTTCACCTGTAGATTGAGTAAGTCTGATTGCAACAAGCCCCTGACAGCTCCCGGCTGCCCCCACAAATCCGGATATATCCCAGTTGTCATTCCCTGTCCCGGAGATAATATACGGAGATCCTTCCCTGATTTCCTTTCTGAAAAGGACAAAAAAGGTTTTTTTTGTTTTTTCTATAAAAAGGTCAATAATTTCTTTTTTCATTATATTTCCTTTTTAGTGCAGAGGTTGATCTGCATCTCAAACGGGCCGTATTTTGTGAGAAAAGGGACTCCAATTATAGGTGCATTGACAGGCCATGATATAGAGTGGTTCTCCCCCTGTACTGTCACAGGAGGGGTTATATCAATATCCTTGTCTCCAAGCCTGGAGAGGGCATTACCGGAAATTATATTGACAAATTCGCTGATCATCTCCCTCATGACCTCCTGTCTCTCTGCATCATCAGTGACTGTAACACCTGATTTTTCAAGAAGCTTCATGGCAAACAGTCTGGTGACCCGCAGCAGAAGAATCCCCTCGGTAGATCCGACAATTCCAATTACTCCGGATATTTCCCATCTGTGGTTTGCGTTCGGTGTTACTATAAACGGTTTGCCGTGCTCAGGGGTAATACCGAACATCTGTTTGAACATATTTATAGCGGATTCAAGAAAGGGATTAACAACTGTAACATCCATTGCCATAGTGTAGCATAGGTTTTACAGAAACCTGAAGTTTTTTTTAAACTTGACGCCTAAAAAAAACAGATTTAGAATTGGTTGTTGGTCGACATTTGTGTTTAAAATCACAAGCCAAAGTATGCAAACTGTGATTTTAAAAACACTCAGAAAACTGATGTGGATTTCTTTTATGACAGTATTTAATACATTTTTTTTATACTGGTTTCTTTCATTCATTAATTGAGCCAAAGTATGCAATATATTAATATAATGATTTGACCGGTCAAAAAAATATATTTAAATCCTGATTGTTTTGTTTTCCCCGCATACCGGATGATAAAATAGTGATCCATTGCTTTTCTGAGGTAACTTAAGGAGGAACTTTATGTTCAACACCGGATCAACTGGCTTTATGCTGGTAGCAACAAGCCTGGTAATGCTTATGACACCAGGGCTGGCATTTTTTTATGGAGGGCTGACTTCCAAACGTAATATTCTTGGAATTATGATACAGAGTTTTGTATCATTGGGAATAACTACAATGCTCTGGTATGCGGTAGGTTATTCACTTTGTTTCAGCGGAAATGGAGCTGTTATAGGTAATCTTGACAAGATGTTTCTTAGAGGAGTGAGTGCATTAACTCCATTCGGTGACGGATCAATACCTGAGCTTGTATTTTTTGCATATCAGATGATGTTTGCAATAATTACACCTGCGCTGATTACCGGAGCCTTTACCGGAAGGGTATCTTTCAAGGCATACCTTTATTTCCTTGTATTGTGGCAGTTATTTGTATACTATCCCTTTGTACATATGGTATGGGGAGGGGGAATCCTTGCCCAGTTGGGTGTCAGGGATTTTGCCGGTGGAATTGTCGTTCATGCTACAGCCGGTTTTGCTGCTCTGGCTTCTGTAATATATGTTGGGGAGAGAAAGGATAAAAATACAAAGCCCAACAGTATTCCTCTTGTTGCAATAGGTACAGGATTATTATGGTTCGGGTGGTACGGGTTTAATGCCGGAAGTGAACTTCAGGTAGATCATATTACCGCACTTGCGTTTGTTAATACAGATATTGCAGCATCTTTTGCTACTGTCACATGGCTTATTGTTGAGTGGAGAAAGGAACGCAAGCCAAAATTTGTCGGACTCATGACAGGTGCTGTCGCCGGTCTTGCTACAATAACTCCTGCGGCAGGGTTTATTCCATCCTGGTCTGCTGCTGTAATAGGCATTATTGCCGGTCTTGGCTGTTATTATGCTGTGGCTTTAAAAAACAGGTTGAAATGGGACGATGCTCTTGATGTCTGGGGCGTTCACGGCTTCGGCGGTTTTATGGGTACGATATTACTTGGAGTTTTTTCAAGTCCTTTTATCAATCAGGGCGGGGGAACAGGGCTTGTTTACGGCTCTTCCCGTTTTTTCCTTATACAGACAATTACCGTTGCAGGTGCGTCTTTATATGCTTTTATATTCACTTTTATAATGCTCTGGGGTATTAATAAAATCACCAGGGTAAGGGTTTCTGAAGAGCACGAAGGGCTTGGACTGGATGAAGCAATTCATGCTGAATCTGCCTATGCCTGACACAACCGTCGGTATAAAAATATTCTGATTTTTATAATTAAGGTATGCATGTTCAAGCGGGCCCTCTCGGGGCCCGCTTGTTTCTAAACAGGATTGAAGCTGCCTAAAAGGTCGGGAAGTTCAGGTTCTCCTTTTTTAAGCGTAAACTCGCCCCTTTCGGGGTGAAAATGATATTCCTCCTGCCATTCCCGGTAATTACGTATGACATCAACGACAGCTTTACCTATAAACCTGACTTCTTCATCACTCATTGTGGGGTGCAGTGATATCCTTACCCATCCCGGTTTATCTGTAAGGTCTCCGTGATCTATCATGTCTGTTATCTTCCGGGAAGTGGACTGATCAATTGAAAAAAGAATGTGTCCATAAGTCCCTGCGCAGCTGCATCCCCCTCTGGTCTGGATTCCGAAACGGTCATTAAGTAGTTTTACAATGAGGTTGTGGTGTTCGCCCGGGGCATATACAGATACTATTCCAAGCCTGTTTTTATTTTTGGGTTCAAGGAGGTATATCCGGGATTCTCTGCTGAGTTCAGACATGAGTATCTCCATAAGTTCATCTTCTCTTTTCCTTATATTTTCAGTTCCCATTGCCTCTTTCACTTTTATTGCAAGTGCCGTCCTTATGGCCTGAAGAAATCCGGGAGTCCCCCCGTCTTCCCTCAGTTCTATCTCGTCAAAATAACTGTGACTACCGTACGGGGTTGTCCATTTGACAGTTCCGCCTCCAGGCTGATCAGGTATAATTCTTCTGTAAAGTGAATTATTCATTACAAGAACTCCGGAAGATCCGGGACCTCCTAGAAATTTATGGGGTGAAAAGTATACTGCATCAAGTGCTTCTTCAGTATCCTCCGGATGCATGTTAATATCTGCATAAGGGGCGGAAGCAGCAAAATCGACAAAACACAGGCCACCGGAGCGGTGCATGATTTTTGCCATTTTATGATAAGGGGTTATAATTCCTGTTACATTGCTGCAGGCGGAAAATGCCCCTATAATCCTGGGGCGGTCTGAATTTTTTTTCAGCAGGGACTCGAGTATTTCCAGGTCAGGTAGTCCTGTCCTGTCATCGCGCGGGAGAATTTCAACATCACACGCGCATTCCTCCCATGTTATCTGATTGGAGTGATGCTCCATGTGGGTCACAATAACCAGCGGTTTCCTAATACTATTGCATGTTTCAGGGCATCCTTCGGGGAGACGGAGTCCCAAGATCCTCTGGAGCTTGTTTATGGCAGCAGTCATTCCAAATCCGGTCAGGAAAAGTGAATCATCCCTGCCTGCATTGACATGTTTTTTTATTATACTTCTGGCTTCATGATAGGAGCGTGTCATTGTTGTCCCTGTAAGTGTTGTCTCTGTATGGGTATTTGCAACAAAGGGTGATACTGTTTTTTCCATGAATTCCTCAACAGGCCTGTACATCCTGCCGCTTGCAACCCAGTCTGCATATATTATTTTAGACCTGATTCCTGATACAAGTGTCATTTCCTGGTCAATTCCGATGATATTATCTTTGAAAGGTCTGAAATGCCTGCTTAAATCCATGATCTGTTTCCTATATTATAATTATCTTATATAATATATCTGTTTTGTCACTTAAACAAGAGAACTGTTTAAGGCAGGTGAGCCCAATATTTACTTTATGTTTGCAGATTGTTTTATTATATTAATCAGATAAGGGGATTGCATGCCTTATAAATTAAACGGGAGATATCAATGGAAAGAAACTGTCTTGAATGTACTTCAAAAGGATGTAAAAAAGGGGGAGCTGACTGCTTTGCTCTTAAAGATTCAAGTCTTGAAGTCTACAAAAGGGAAGATGTAAAGGGTATTGTTAAAAGCAGTTCAATTCTGGTTGATAACGGCAGGGCAGGTGAGTTATCCCGCTTTCAGGAAGTTGTTGAGTTTTGCAGACTTCAGAGTTACAGAAATGTCGGACTTGCCTACTGTTTCGGTCTTGAAAATATTGCTTCTCTTGTTAGGGAAAAGCTCCTCGGTGAGGGGATAAGTGTAATTCCTGCCAGATGCACCATGGGCGGAGTCAGGGAAAAGGATATTGATGAGGATAAAGAAACCGATGCTGTTTCATGCAATCCTGCCGGGCAGGCTGAGTTTCTTAATCAAAGGGCTGAATTTGTCATAGAGATGGGGCTTTGTCTTGGCCATGATGTAGTTTTTCATCAGGAGCTTAAAGTTCCTTTTACAGTGCTTCTTGTGAAGGACCGTGTTTACACTCATGCCCCGCTTCAGGGTATTATTGATTTTCAAAATAACAGCAGCGTGTTTTCCTGAAAAAAAAGCCCCGCGGAACCCGGGGGCTTTTTTGTAATACATTCAACAATAAAGATTGTAACAAGTAATGGTGTGAATATAAAAACACAACCCTATTAAGGAGTCAATAAACCTGTGTTACATGAAATCCCTGATGCGGATTAAATCTTTATGTGATAATCAGATAAATAATAAATTTTCAACTCTCTGTCAATCCCTGAGCGGGCAAGGACGAAGATAAAAAGAAGAGTTTGCATAAGTTATAATAAAAACAGGGTAAATGGTCTGCTGTCAGCAGCAATGAGGTGCTGCTACTTCAGTCTGTTTCCATTTTGTACAGCACTGTAAACTGCATCTGAAAGCTGATAGCTGTTGACAGGCTTGGTTAATATACTGTATATCCCTGCCTCCTGTGAAGCATTTTCAAGATTATCGTCAAAATAGCCGGAAGTCAGTATTACAGGGGTACTGATCCCTTTTTTCCTTATTTCAAGTGCAATTTGAAGTCCTGAAATTTCAGGCATGGCATAATCTGTTATTATAAGGTCGTAGTTCATCTGTTCTGATAACAATGCTCCAAGTGCCTCTTTACTGTCTGTAAAGCCTGTAACTTCATATCCTATGTTTTTCAGAATAGACTGCATGGTTTCAGTAATAGCTTTCTCATCATCTATTACTGCAATTTTGCCGCTGCCCCGCTTTATTTCAGAATTATAGTGGAGCTCTTCAGAATCATCTGTCATTATGGATGGAATAATTATATTGAAAACCGAACCTTTCCCCGGCTCGCTGTAGGCTGTAATAATACCGTTCAGTTCTTTTACAATCCCATGCACAACTGAAAGACCGAGACCTGTCCCTTCTCCGACAGGTTTTGTTGTAAAAAAGGGATCAAATATGTGTTCCAGGATATCCTGCTTCATCCCCTTTCCTGTGTCTGATATACGGATAATAATGTGTTTTCCCGTACTGATGTCAGGATGTGATTTTACAAAATCCTCATCTACAATGAAATCCTTTAGTTCCAGTTCTATGCTCCCTGAATTTTCTCCGATAGCATGCACCGAATTGGTAAACATGTTCATTATCACCTGGTGAAGCTGGGTCGGTTCCGCCATTATTGCGGAATTGCTGCTGAAATCTGACCGGATATTGATTGTGGCAGGAATGGAAGCGCGAAGCAGTTTAAGCGCTTCCTTTATAATATATTCAGGCAGTATGGGTTTCAGTTCAACCTCTTTCTGCCGGCTGAAGGTGAGTATCTGGCTGACAAGGTCGCGCGCCCTTTCGGATCCCCTGATTATCTCATTTATATACTGCTCTGTTTTTTCTGTATTTTTAATGTCAATAAGGGAAAGTTCAGCATACCCGATGATTCCCCCCAGTATATTGTTGAAATCATGGGCTATTCCCCCTGCAAGGGTTCCGACAGCTTCCATTTTTTGAGAATGCTGCAGTCGTTTTTCAAATATAATTTCCCCTGTTACATCGCGTCCTATTTCAAGATATCCCTCAACTACTCCGCTGCTGTTTTTCACGGGGACAAGTATCACATCAATAGTAAGGGTTTCTGAATCAGATTTTTTAAACAAGGTCCTGCCTGTCCAGAACGTTCCTGATTCAAGTAGATCCCATATTTTTTCAGAAGTCATATTGCCGGCAGGATAGAGTTCATTCTTTTTTCCTGTTATATCTGCTGCTTTAAATCCGGTAATCTTTTCAACCGCGGGATTTGCATATGTGATTTTTTTATCAACTCCTATCTGCAGGATCATTTCGCTTGAGTGTTCTGTTATCTGCCTCATGACTTCAAACATTTTCTGGACCGGGGTGCTGATGCCGCTGAAATAAAAGACAATGATTGTATTCGTAAAAATAAGAAAAATTATCCCGATCAGAATTATTACGGAAAGGATACTGTTTACAGGGGCCATTATTTCATTTTTATCCTGTGAAAAAACAACAGCCCAGTCGGCCTGCTCCATGATGTACAGTCCTGCTATTCTCTCTCTTCCATCAAAGATGTATCTGGCGGATCCTGACTTTTTGCCTTTTAAAAGATTTTCTATTTCATCTGTTCCCGGCATATTAAGGAGTTTTAGATTCAGGTTGAACTCTTTCTGCGGGTGGATCAAAACAAGTCCATCAGTGCTGATAAGATAGGCAATACCTGTCTGGCCTATTCTTTTCTCTGATAACAGGCCCTCAAAATAATTAAGGTTGAAAGGAATTCCGATTATACCTGAAAATTCACTCTCTTTCTGAATAGGGGCGGCAATAACAATAATAAGTGATCCTGTTTCTTTAGGGCCTCGTGAAGCAAGGGGTCCTGAAATGCTTGCTTCTCCTTTCTCTGCTTTCAGAAAATAATCCCTGTCGGAAAGGTCAATACTTTTTTCAGGGTCAAAAAGAGCATCTGCCCTGCTGATTCCTTTCTTATCAGTCAAAAAAATAGTGAAATACTCCTCTCCTATTCTTCTGTGTGTTGCTTCCAGCAGTTTTTGTGCTTTTTGATAACTGCCTGTTTCTGTTGCATCTATAACAACCGGATTTGCAGCTATGGCAGAGGCAAGTCTGAGCTCCTGCATAAGGGTAGCATCAAGGATCTGTGATATATTCTGGGCAATAATAACTGATTTTTCCTGTGTCATTTCAATCAGTGATTTTGAAAGCTGGGTATAAATCAGTAATGAGGCTACTGAAAACGGAATTATGACTGCAAGTATTCCCCCTGCAATCATTCTGTATTTAATGGACAGTCTTTTAAGCATTTACATTTTCCTTATTGGAAAATGCTGTACTTATAAAGAGATGATAAAATTCCCGCGTCGTGTCCGGCATGGTAATGATCCCTTAATTTCTATAATTATATTATAGTTGTAATATTGACTTTTTGCTATCTATTCTATATTTTTGCCTATCTTATGTACGGAGAAAAAAATGAAAATTTCTGATAATACAACAGTTCAGGTTGATTTTTCGATCACTGATACTGATGGGAATATAATTGAAAGCACTCAGGAGAGCGGACCTATTCTTTATATTCACGGAAAAGAGATGATGCTGCAGGCTGTTGAGGATGCACTCTTGGGAAAAGAGGAGGGAGACAGTATAACTGTATCCCTTACACCGGAAGAGGCTTTCGGGGTAAGGGACGATTCACTTGTCCAGGAATTTCCGATTGATGCTTTTGAGGGCTTTGAAAACCTTGCGGTTGGTAATGAATTTCAGACTTTTGATGAAGATGACGAGCCTGTTATTGTAACAGTGACAGCAATTGAGAATGATACTGTTACTGTGGACGGCAATCACCCGTTTGCAGATATGGACCTTACTTTCAAGGTTGATGTAAGGGAGATCAGAGAGACAACAGAAGAGGATATCCACAATCTTCTTGAGCATGAGCACGGAGAAGGCTGCTGCGGAGACAGTATGGATGACCCTGACTGCGACCACAACGGCGGCTGCGGCTGCTGCAAACACGAGTAACCAGCCATTCTATTATAAGGGGACTGTTTTTAATGCAGTCCCTTTTTTTATTGAAATATAAACAGGTCAGCTTATACTTTTCCTTTAAAAAAATCTTCAGCTGTATTTTAAGGAAAAAATGGTTGCAGTATTGTTGATGAAAGAAAAAATATTTTACTTCTGTATCAAGATGTTTGAATTGTGCTATGATACCTGAAAATATTATAACAGCGGGGATATGGAGATGATAGACTGTAATAATGTGAAGAAAATATGGGTTGTACGTCACGGGATGAGGATGGATTTTGTTGATAATGAATGGGTTTTGTCTGCAGAAAAGCCGTACAATCCCCCCCTTGCCCCGGTTGGGTTGATACAGGCGGAGGAAACTGCTGAACGGCTTAAACTTGAGGATATTGATCATATTTTTGCCTCCCCCTTTCTCAGAACCCTTCAGACAGCGAATGCACTGGCGGAAAAGAAGGGTAAAATGATAAATGTGGAAGCCGGGTTTTCGGAATGGCTTAAAACAAGGGAATTCAGCCAGATGCCTGATTTTTACAATACAGAAGATTTAAAAAAACAGTTTCCCTTAATAAATACTGATTATAAAAGCATTATATATCCTGAATACCCTGAAAACCAGGAATCCCTTGATTCAAGGACAGAAAAGACTTTAGAGAGTATTACCGGAAAATACAGCGGCAGCATACTGATTATAAGCCACGGATCTCCGATAAAGTCAATTTTCAAAACCCTTACAGGGGCGGTCCCGGATGAGTTTCAGCCGATGTGCTCCGTTACCTGTTTTGATTTTAGAAACGGGGTATGGGAGCCTGTAATCAACGGCGATTCCTCGCACCTCACAAACCCGGATACAACCCGGCGGGCTTTTTATTCAGACAGGGGGGGGAATAAGCAGGAATAATTGGTTTTTATCTGCAGGGTTATGGAAAACAGTATCAAAATATTAGTATGGATGTTAAAGAATAGTAATTGATTTGCCGCGGATATAATATTAAGATGTTGTGAATATGTTTTTCAGAACTGAGAAAGGGATAATATTCGCATATTTTTTCACTATAATTGTTTCTGGAACATTATTCCTTATTCTTCCAGTATCCTGGAAAGGGGAGAACCCTTTACCTGTTATTGATGCCCTTTTTACATCAGTGTCAGCCGTTTGCGTTACAGGTCTTATAACAGTTGATACTGCATTATACTCAAGATTTGGCCAGCTGGTAATAGCTATTCTTATTCAGCTCGGGGGACTTGGAATTATCTCTTTCAGCTCACTGTATATTGTTATCCCTTCAAAGGGGATGTCCCTGAAAGGGAGCAGACTGGTTAGGGAGTACTATCTTGATTCTGTTGAATATGAACCTGAGGATATTGTAAAACAAATTATCTTTTTTACTTTTATTATAGAATTAATAGGTATGGCACTTCTTTACTATGTTTTCAGCCGCGAAGGTGTTGACAATCCTTTGTTTGCATCATTTTTCCATTCAGTCTCTGCGTTCTGTAATGCGGGATTTTCAACATTTACAAACAGCCTGGAGAATTATAAATTCGACACACTGCTGAATATTACAGTCATGTTCCTTATTACATCCGGCGGACTGGGTTTTGTTCTTATCCGCGATATAATAAAGACTTATTCCTTAAAAAAAAGACATCTTGCAATTCATACCAAGATTGTCCTTTTAATGTCATTATGCTTGATCCTTTCTGCAGCCTCAATATTCTTTTTTGCCGAAAGTGAGAATATGTTTTCCGGCATGAGATTAAAAGACAGGGTCCTGATAAGTCTTTTCAATGCGGTCACTCCGAGAACCGCGGGTTTTAATACAGTGCCTTTAAATGAACTGAGCCTTGTCTCCAAACTGACGATACTTCCCCTTATGTTTATCGGGGCCGCTCCAGGTTCAATCGCAGGGGGAATAAAAGTAACCACCTTTTTTATTGTTATTATCGTTATGTTCAGAAAGATGGATATCAACAGGAACATAGCTGTATTCAGAAGGAACATCCGGTCGGAAACGATTTTTAAGGCTTTTATTTTTATAATTAAGGCATCAGTAATTCTTTTTTTCTGTATTTTTTTGTTGTCTCTCACAGAGTACGCTGTGTCAAACAATGACAGTATTTCATTATTTGATATTATCTTTGAATGCTTTTCCGCTTTCGGTACTGTCGGACTTTCACTGGGAATAACAGGAATCCTTTCCATCCCCGGAAAACTGGTTATAATTCTTACAATGCTTTTCGGAAGATTCGGCCTTCTGGTAATGGCTATGGATATTTTCAAAACTACCGGTTTAAAAGGGATTGACTATCCGGATGAGGAGGTTTTAATAGGATGAAGAAAAAAATATGTATAATTGGACTCAGTTCATTCGGAGAGAGGTCCCTTAAAATGCTTGTCAACATGGATGTGGAGCTTATTATTGTTGATAAAAACAGGGACGTTATCCAGAACTTCAAGGATCTTGTTTCCGACGCATATATAGTTGATGTTACTAATTTCGAAGCTGTTAAAAAGATTATTCCAAAAACGCTTGATATAGCTATTGTGGATCTTGGGAAAAGTATTGAGGCTTCTATTCTTATCGCCAGTCACCTAAAAAAAATGGATATCCCTAAGATTGTGGCCAGGGCTGATACAGACCAGCATGGAAGTATTCTTGAGATGGTAGGGGCGACAAAGGTAGTATATCCGAATCAGGAAGCTGTCCAGAGGATAATCCCGATTCTTATGTCTGATTCTCTTCTGAATTATATTCCGATTAATGAGGAGATAATAATTCTTGAAGTGACTATTCCTGAGCAGCATCTCGGGAGAAATGCTGTTGAACTTGATTTGCGCAACAGGTTCAATATAAATATAATAGCTGTCAAAAATGCCGATTTGGGCGGGTATAAGTTTCTTAACGCAAGGTACCGGTTCTGCCGGGAGGATAAGGCATTAATCGCAGGAAGTGAAAATGATATAATGAAGTTTCTTAATATTTATGATTTTAAGCAGAAAAAGCACACACAGTGGAATCTGAAAAAGCTTTTTACCCTTTTCAATAAACAGAAAATATAATCAGCAAAAACACAGTAAAAAGATAATTGAAATTATATTAATGTTCAAACCCTATTGAACTCTGCGGAATAGAAGAATAATAAAAGCTCCTCGAAGAACAGTCGCCATTTTATTAATTCACCAAAAGAGAACTGATCTTTTTTCCATGCTGAAATTGAAGTTTGTATTTTAATAAGAGTTTTACATGGGTAGGAGAAACGGCCGATCCTTCGGTTAAAAAGCTCAAATACATAGATGAGAGTGACGCAGTTGTCTATGTACTTTATAAGATCGATGGGGTTGTTCTCTATTTTGCCGAAGATGATACTGCCTATCCGGCAGATCTGACAGGGGCCCTGCAGCTGGAATAGATCAATATACTTAAACAGAAAATGAAAATTAACTCAGGTTATCTGGATATGACAAAAAAGGTATATATAATCATTCTCAGTGTATTGATAATATTATTGCAATACACTCCGCGGGAGGTCTGACAATCCGCAATTAATTAGTATCTGAGTTTGCGTTTTGCAAATAATTTTATAAAAAGTTAATATAAATGTTTTTATACAACCTGCTATTAAGATCCTGTTTTAAGTTCTGAAAATGATCTGGCAAATTCTACAATACTTGAGTATACCATTGACAATCCTGCTATTGGTATTGAAGCATAGAAAAATTTTCTCGGCATATGAAGAACCGAGGTCCAGTCATGTGCAAGCATCGTAAGCCTGTATCCTTGCACCATTAATGTAGCGACAAATATCAGAGATACGATGGAGGTCAGGATCCGGTATATCTGCCCGATTTTTGTTCCCTCTGTTTTTTTGGATATCCAGTCGATCATAAAATGTTCTTTCTGACTGTACAGGACAGCAGCTCCCAGAAAAACCAGCCAGGCGAATAAAAGTTCCACGATCTCTCCAAACCAATGAAGTGAAACAACCGGAAAGAGCCTTGTAAATACATTCCCGGTGAGAAGTATAAGCAATCCTGCTCCGCAGAAAAGGCATATTATTTTGAATATATTTTCGATTGTTTTCTGCCCTTTTACCAGAGCATCAACAGATTTTTTCATGAGGGCCCCCCCTAAAAAAACAGTGATGGAAGAATGAGTGAAACAGCCGGACAGTAGGTAACAATCAGCAGAACTGCAAAAATACCTATCAGATAGGGCCAAACCTCTTTCGTAAGATTAATCACTGAAACTTTACTGATGCTTGATACCGCGTAGAGGCACATCCCGACAGGGGGGGTGAGCAGTCCAAGCATCGAAGCAAGTGTCATGATGACGCCGTACTGAACAGGATCAATGCCGAAATGATGAACCAGCGGAAGCAGGATCGGAACAGTAATCAGAAAGACCGCTATTCCTTCAATAAAACATCCAAGAATAAGTAGTATGATAAGTGAAATTCCCAGAAATACATAAGGGCTGTCGCTGAATGAAGTCATTGCTGAAATCATCTGGTTTGGTATCCTCTGGTGGATAAGCAGCCAGCTGAAAAATCCGGCGGCTGAGATAATGAACATGACTCTTACGGTATGGATGATTGACTCCCATAAAATCTGAGGCAGATCTTTTATTCTGATTTCTTTATAAACCAGCAGCCCGAGAATAAGGGCATATAAAGTTGCTACAACTGAAGCCTCCGTTGGAGTGAAAAATCCTGTCAATATGCCGCCTATGATTATAACCGGCGTACCCAGCGGAAGCAGCGCTTCATTAAGACTTAAGAAGATTTCTTTGAAGGAAGACTTTTCCTCTCTGGGATAGTTTCTTTTTTTTGAAATGAAATAAACGGCAATCATCATAGCTATACCCATCAGAATACCGGGAATAAACCCGGCCAGAAAAAGTGCTCCTACAGACACACTGGCCAGATTAGCATAAATGACAAAGGGAATACTCGGAGGTATGACTGGCCCTATCGTGGATGATGCGGCAGTTACAGCTGCTGAAAAGTTTTTATCGTAACCCTGGTCTTCCATTGCTTTCATTTCAATCTGTCCAAGGCCGGCAGCATCTGCAACAGCTGCCCCTGACATTCCCGAGAAGATCATGCTGGCAATAACGTTCACCTGCCCAAGTCCTCCCCATTTGTGGCCGACAAGTGCCCTTGCAAATCTGAAAATACGGTTGGTTATTCCTCCGGTATTCATCAGGTTGCCTGTGAGGATAAAGAAAGGTATCGCCAGCAGGGTAAATGATGTAGTAGAGGCATACATCCGCTGGGCCAGCATGGCGAGATTCCGGGCATCACCTAAAAAAATAAACGTAATAATCGAAGTAGTCCCCATGGCTACGGCGATTGGAATCCCTGCCAGAATACAGCCGATCAGCAGTGCAAAAATCAGAAAAGTAATCATATGTACACCTCTTTATCCAGAATCCTATTTTTTCTGTGTGCTTTCAATCATAGCCAGAAAGTTTTCCATGTTTTCCTTGCCTACTGATGCCTGCATTTTGTCATAAGCCGGACCCATCATTGCCTTGAACGGAGCAAGATCAACTACATCAACAGTCATGCCAAGATCTTCCAGCGCTTTAATCTGATCAGCTTCAGCATTCTGCAGGGTCTGCCTCATCCAGTTCCCTGCTTTTACACTTTCTTCCCTGATTATCTTCTGCTGTTCAGGAGTAAGTTTGTCCCAGGTTTTTTTACTGATAACATGAACCATTGAATTGTAGGTGTGGCCTGTCATAGTCATGTATTTCTGAGTTTCATAGATTTTATTGGAATAAATAACAGAGACCGGGTTTTCCTGCCCGTCTACAACTCCCTGTTTCAATGCCATTGGAAGTTCAGCCCAGGCAATAGTCTGAACAACTGCTCCTATTGCTTCCATTGCTGACTGGTTTGAAAGTTCCGGAGGAGTTCGTATTTTTAAACCTTTTGCGTCAGCTGGTTTAAGAATCGGATGTACGCTGTTTGTAAGGTTTCTGAATCCCCATTCCCAGTTTGAGAGGAACACAAGTCCCTGAGCTTCAAGATCCGGTGCTGCCCAGTCAAGGAAGGGGCCGTCAAGAACGCTGTAAGCTGTATCATAGCTGTCGAAAGCAAACGGCAGCATAACGCACCCGAATTTCTGGCTGTATTTTGCCAGCTGCCCCTGTGTAGGCAGGCTCATCTCGATTGCCCCGAGGATGTTCTGTTCAAGAACTTCCGGAGGATTTCCAAGCTGATTATTAGGATATACTTCAACCTTAATCATGCCGTCTGTCCTTTTCTCAACAGCTTCAGCAAACATCTTTGTGGCTGTGTTACCGGCATGATCTTCAGCCGCAAAGTGTCCGAGTTTCAGAACTATCGGTTCTGATTTTGTTTCCCCGGATTCTGCCTTGCCGCCGGCGAAGAGGCATACAGTAAGTAAAAGAAAAACCAATACAGATACAATCTTTTTCATAATATACTCCTGTGAATTGTTTATTTTCTTCATAGCAATTGCCGTGCCAGAAAAAACAACCGCATGTATTTTATAATTTCATATAATATATATATTTATTTTCCGTCAAAATGTCAGGAAATAAAAAATCATTCTTTATCTCCATTTTCTCTTTGAAAATATTTCATAGTTATATGAAAAAATATCCTACCTGTCGGGTAATGAAGAAAAGACTATCCGGGTTCCGGCTCCTCCGGCAGGGGAATTGTACAGTTCAATATTTGCGCCATGGGCGGTCAGTATCTGATAGCATATAGAGAGGCCGAGACCAGTCCCGTTTTTCTTTGTTGTGAAATAGGGATCGAATACCCTGTCCAGACTCTTCAGGTCAAATCCCGGGCCGGTATCGGTGATTGTGACTGTTACGCTGTTTTCAATGCTGTTTCCAACTGATACAGTGATCTTTCCTCCCTGAGGAGTAACCTCAAAGGAATTATTAATGATGTTTGTCAGGACCTGTTCAATCTTAAGTACATCGAAATAAAAAGAATCGTATTCCGCATCCAGTGACATAATAAGGTTGATTCCGTCTTCTTCCTCTAAAAGCCTGTATTTTCTGCAGATGTTTTCAACCAGTTTGGACATTGAATAATATTTGAGACTCAGATCATTTGGTTTTGCAATCTCCAGAATTTCCCTTATAAACATTTCCGCTTTTCTGATCTCCTGAAAAATTATATCCCTGTTTTTTGGAAAATTGTCTCTGCTGAGAGTCTGAACAGCAATTTGAATAACATGCAGAGGATGACGTATTTCATGGGCCATCCTGGATGATATACGCCCAAGAAAACTGAACCTGTCGTTTGTCCGCAGCTGAATATTCCGTTTATTCAGCAGGTTGAAGGCATTTGCCAGGGAATTGAGTTCATCTTTAGTCCTGACTGAAATTGCATTATTAAAGTCCCCATGCAGCATCTGGTTGGTCATATGAGTCAAAGATACAATGGGCCTGGCGATTAACATTGATATGCCGATAGACAGTACACTGATGACTATAATAAGCAGTACAAGAATAAGAATAAAAAATCTGCTTAGAACATCGATCTGATAATACAGGTTTGTGTTTTTTATCCTGCCTGTGAATTTCCAGTTGTTTATAAGCGAGGTTACAAAAAAACTTTCGGATTTCATATATTTATTTGAGGAAATATCTCCTCCGTAAAGTTCCAGTTCGGATCTGCCATACAATCCGGCATCGCTGTGGGCGATAACAATTCCTCCTGAAGTATGGAATTCCGATGTATTCATATCTATTATGGCTGCGGAGTCAAACATTTTATAGGTGTAAAGGTTTAACAGCCAGTCAAGCTCGGATGTATCTATTGATCCGGCAAGTATCCTGATAACCTTTCCATTTCTGACTACGGGGACCCCGAAGAGGATAAAGGGATTTGATGAACCTGTCTGTTGATTCTGAGTTACAAAATAAAGGAAAAGTTTATCTTTGCTGAAAACCAGTTCCGTGTCCCTGCTGTCAGGCAGAAATCCTGTTTTGCCCCCTGTATTCCAGAACTGCCCGGTATTGTTGATTAACCAGAGGGCTGTAAAATTAAGTGCTCCGCGGGATTGTTCAGAATTCAGATAATTTCTGGCCTGTATATTATTTTCGCTCTCAATCTGACTGGATGTTGCAATGAGCATAAGCTCCCTTATTCTGCCTGATATCCAGTCGCTGAACAGTCTTGATACGTTAAGGAACTCTGCCTGCTTTTTTTCGATAACAGAGTCTTTATACTTATCTATGTAAAAAAGGTATGAGCTGATAGTTATTATCAGGAAAACAGCCAGGGTAGGGATAAGTATCTGGATAAGGACTCTGGTCCGCAGATGCTTCATTTTTCCAGTTTGTAATAGAGGCCCCTCGATGTTATGCCGAGGGCTTCGGCTGTCCTGGTTTTATTGCCATCAAGTTTTTCCAGGGTCCAGTTTATGTATGCTTTTTCCAGCATTCTGATAGGGACAATTCCTATTTCGTCAAATTTTATCGGGAAGCTTTTCTGTGTGTTTATAAAAAGTGCATCGGTATCTATGCTTTGTCCCGGGCTGATGATAATTGCCCGTTCGAGACAGTTCCTCAGTTCCCGTATATTGCCTGGCCAGTCATAGTTCAGAAGTGCTTCTCTGGCTTCTTCTGATAGCACACATTCATTATGGACAAATTTTATACACAGTCTTTTTAAAAGCCATCTTGCCAATTCAAGAATATCCTCTCTTCGTTCCCGAAGTGGCGGCACATGCAGAGGGAAAACACTCAGGCGGTAATAGAGATCTTCCCTGAATTCCCCCTTTTGGCACATCTGTATCAGTTTTTTATTTGTGGCAGCAATAATCCGTACACTGAGTTTCCTTTTCGTGTTTGAGCCTAATCTGGTGATTTCCCCCTCCTGAAGAAATCTTAATAATGAAACCTGGGCTTTCTGTGTCAGAGCCTCGACCTCATCGAGAAAAAGGGTGCCGCCGTCAGCATATTCCAGTTTACCCATTTTGGCATTTTCAGCGCCTGTAAATGCTCCTTTGTCAAATCCGAAAAGTTCGCTTTCAAGCAGGCTTTCCGGCAATGCCCCGCAATTGATGGGCACAAAATTCTCGCTGCTTCTTGTGCTGTTTTTGTGGATCAGTCTTGCCAGGACTTCCTTGCCTGTTCCTGTCTCACCTTCAAGGAGGATTGTGGAATCTACCCTGCTGACTTTCTCTATGTTCCTAAGCAAAGCGGAGAAGGATGCTGAACTGCTCTCAAGAAAAAATTCCTCTTTTTTCTGAAGCTCCTGAGAAAGAAATGCATTTTTTGCTGCAAGATTGCTGTGTTCCAGGGCCTTTTCCAGGACAATAAAAAGTTCCTCAATCTGAAGAGGTTTGGTAAGATAATGGAAAGCTCCCTGTTTCAGTGCTTCAACAGCGTTTTCAATACTGCCGAATGCTGTAACAATAATAAACTGCGTATCATAATCAGAAGTCCTGCATAACTTAAGTAAATCAAGACCTGTTTTGCCTGGCATAATGAAGTCTGAAATCACTACCTGGTAACGGTACATTTTCAGCATTTTTTCAGCCTCATTATATGAATTGGCAAGATCGACTATGTAGCCTTTTTCGGAAATCAAATCCTTGATGAGTGATACGAGAGTAATATCATCATCGACCAGGAGAATTCTGATAAACTTTTTAATCATTATTTCTGCTCTTTGATGAGATTATAATCCCATGACGGAAAATTTGTCCATCTTTTTCCTTAATGCTGTCCTCTTTGTCACATTTTAGTCACATGTGGCAAAATAATTCTGCAATATCTATAATTAAAATGATGATATAATCCATAAAAGCAATGAAATTTGTATATAGAAGTAATACTATATCTTTTTTCCAATTATAGAAGAAGTTGAGCGTGGTTAAGGGCAGTATTTTTTAATCAGTTATTTTGAGTTTTTAATTAATTGATAACATGTAACTAAATATTATGAATTTATATATTAAAAAATAATAACCAATAACATGATTTTATGTTATTCTTTTCGAAAACAAGGAGTTGAAAATGATTTCAAAAATATTGAGAATTCTTATATGTGTTCTAATTATCTTATTTTTTATAGGATGTGCTACAACAGAAAAAAGTAAAGCAGAATCATCTGATAATAATATCGTAGATATTTATGGAACTTATGATGATGGCATATATATGAATAAATATTATGGATTTAAATTAAATATTCCAAAATCTTATGTAATACAAGATGAAAAGATGAGGGAGCATGCTTTAAAAGAAGGGACTGATTTTCTCTATAAAGATGAAGCTTCAAGAGAGTACATTAAGGAACTTGCAGCTGAAAAGGTCTACAATATTTTAATGTGCTCAAAATATGAAATAGGCGCTCCTGTTCTGGAAAATTTATTATTACAAATTATGAGTGAAAATCTTATATATAATCCTGGCGTTAAAACCGGGGCTGATTATTTATGGCACGTTCAAAAACTCTTTAAAGAGAGTGGAATTACTTTAAACAAGGAATCCGGGTTTTTGATTGAAGAGGTTAATGGTATCAAGTTCTACACTTATAGCTATGAAATAAATGTCAAATCAGTATATTTTACTCAAAAATGGTACACCAAAAAAGTCGGAGATCATATGTTATGTTTTGCTTTTTCTTATAATAGTGAGATAGGATATAATGAACTGAATAACATTTTTAATACTTTGGAATTATTAAAACAGACAAGAATTGATAAAAATTAGCAATCCGATTGTATTAGGATAATGTCTTTTATATAAAACCTTTATAATGAGAAGGATAGAATTATAATTTTAGAGCCTGTAAACTTTTTTGTGTAAAGCTCATTTCGAAAACTTAATTTTTGTCACAGTCACTGTTTTCAAGCATAAAAAAAGCCTCCGGTAATATCCGGAAGCTTTATAACTCATAATGCTGTAACACGTTAATTTTTATCCCGGACGCGATTCGAACGCACGACCTACTGCTTAGGAGGCAGTTGCTCTATCCTACTGAGCTACCGGGACATTTATGGTAATGATATATAGAAAACATACGAGTGTCAATTGAGATAATGGATAATTTAACTCCCCCAAAGGCTATGACGGAAATAAAAAATCTTGTATCATTTAATGTTATATAATAATATTTATAATAAGTTCTGAAAAGGTTTCGGGAATCTATGGAAAAAAAGTTGATTAAAAAAATTTCTGCTTATCTGCTGATATTAACAGTAATGCTTATTGCTGTATCAGTACTGACATTTTCATTTTTAATGAAAACAACAACCTCGCGGATAATTGAGGAAACAGCTGTTTTTATGGAGGAGATGGTTTCCAGGCTTGAAACTGTTGATTATTCATATCTTGCAGAAGTCATGAGAAACAGTTTCTACAGCAAGTATGAAACGGAAAACCCGGGAAAATACGGTGAAATAATATTGAACATGCCGAATGATGAATACAGGACCTGGCTGCATGATAAAAATATAAAACCACTTTTGGAATCAGCTGTTTTAAAGTTTGAATATCTTGTTTCCGCCGATTACTACATGGCTGTATCAGACACAGTAAAATCACTTATTTATCCTGAAAATTCCCTTGAAGTTCATGAAGATGAATACAGCAGGATTCTTGAAAATAAACCTGTGACTATAAGAGACGGGTCTATATACAGATATTATAAAAAGATTGATACAGCAGGATTCCCTGAAACGGAAAATCCAAGAATCCTTGAGTTTTATTTTGATTTTTCACAGATTAAAAGCCTTCTTCTGCGAAATACTCTGCTTCTGCTGTCCTTTTTTGTTTTGTGCGTTGTTCTAATCTGGTTTCTTCTCCTTCCGGATCTCAACCTCTATTACTTTGACAGGATGGAAAATATAAGAAACTCTCTGAAGGAGATACTCAGGGGAAACAAATTCCTGAGGATCTATCTGCCGGGAGATGACAATATTGCCGAAATAGGCGAGTCGATAAATACAATACTTGATACGAACCAGGAAATTGAAAAAGCATGCATCTCAGAGCTTAATACTTTCAGGGTTCTTATCCATAACCTGCCTTCAGGTCTGATTTTTCTGGACAGCGAAGGAAAATTCCTCTTTGACAACAGTTTTATCCGTTCTCTTTTCCCCGATCAGTATGAAACCTTCCCTGCAATATTCTATTCAATTCTCAGCAGGTCTGATTCTGAAATAGTCCTCCAGAATCTTTCAGCAGTACTGAGCGGTGAAAAAAGCAGCCTTACCCACAGGTGCCGTTTATACCAGGGAACAATGAAACACCGTTTTTTTGAAATAAGTGTATCAGAAATAAAAGAAGAGGGGGGAAGAAGGTTTGTTGCAATCTGTTTTAATGAAATTGCAGATACCGATAAAGGGGAAAAACAGCAGATCGACTTCTATAAGCTTGACGGGATGTCCCGGCTTGCGGGAAATATAGCAAACGGTATTAATAATATTCTCCAGATAATAAACGGTTATGCTGAATACCTCATGTTTGAAAACAGAGATCCGGATGAGCTGAAGCAGATCCTTGGAAATATTCTTGATGCAGGTAAAAGGGCCGGCATAATGACGCGTCATCTGAAAATTTTCAGCAGGCAGAATAAACTCTCAAATCCTGTGAAAATAAAGATCGATACCCTGATCAGCGGACTTAAAAACATCCTGAATGATATATTTAAGCCAGATATTGTTCTTGAAATAGACAGTTCCTCTGAATCAGGATCAGTAATGGGAGATGAGGGGCAACTTGAGCAGGTCCTGATCAACATCTGTATAAATGCCAGGGAATCAATAGAGGGGGAGGGAAAAGTCGTTATCAAAACAGGAATGGCTGAATACAGCGATTCCGATATGAAACTCTATCCTGAGGCATCCTCCGGAAGCTATATCTATATAAGCATTACAGACAGCGGAAGGGGTATTCCTGAAGAGGATATCAGAAAGATCTTTGAACCATTCTACTCTACAAAGCGCAATATGGAATCCTCCGGTATGGGTCTTGCTGTCAGCTACGGTATAATAATGAACCACAAGGGATTTATCCAGGTCCAGTCAAAACAGGGCGAGGGGAGCGTTTTTACGCTGAATATTCCTGCAGCTCCGGAAGAGGAGGGGATAGAGGAGGTGCTGCTGCCGACAGAAGAAGCAGGTTCCCCTGAGGGCAGGACAATTCTTTTTGTGGATGATGAAGAGCTTATCGCATCCCTGGGTAAAATAATCCTTGAAAAGGGAGGGTACCGGGTCTATACAGCATCAAGCGGAAAAGAAGCTGTCGATTTTATAATGGGAAGTGATGTTGAAATAGACCTGATGATTTTTGATATGGTAATGCCTGATATGACGGGCAGAGAAGCCGTTGAAATAATTAATGAAAAGAAACCCGGGATACCTGTTCTTTTTATAAGCGGATTTGCCGAAGGTATAGAAAATCTGTCAGGAGATCTTAAGATACTTAAAAAACCATTTAAAAGCGATGAGCTTATTTCAGAAGTGGCAAAGCTTATTATTGAATAAAAAAACCGGCATCCCTTGATACTGATGCCGGTCTGTTTAATCATTTTAAAACCTAAATCTTAAAGAGAAGGTCCTGGTAATTGGCAAAAGGCCATAATTCCCTGTCTGTATACTGTTCAAGTATATCGCTGTAGAATCTGAGCTTTTCCATTGACGGGAAAACCTTTTCATGGTAGAAAACAGCCTGTTTGTGCGGATCTTCTATCGCCTGGGCTGTAATAAGTATCTCTGAAAGCAGATCAGATGAATCTTTCAGCCCGTTGAAGTTGTTGAGGAGGAGTTCAAGTACCTTCTCCTGCGAGGATACTGCCTTGCCAAATCCTGCAGCTTTGATAGAATTGATTGAAGAGGCAATCCTGTCCATGTATTTTAATACAGCCGGTATAATATTCTGCCTGGTCATTTCCACCATAATTCCTGCTTCAATATTTATCTGTTTGCTGTATTTTTCAAGGTATATTGTATATCGTGCCTCAAGCTCCTCTTTTGTGAATACCCTGTGTTTTGTGAAAAGAGCTATTGAATCGCTGCTGATTATTTCAGGAATTGCATCAACTGTTGATTTGAGATTGGGAAGACCCCTTTTTACTGCTTCTTTCAGCCAGTCATCAGAATAACCGTTTCCGTTGAAAATAATCCTTTTATGTTCTTTGAATATTTTTGTAATGATTTTTTTTGCGGTTTCCCTGACATCGGAAGCTTTTTCAAGTTCATCTGATATTTCACTCATCACTTCAGCCACTACAGTGTTCAGTACAGTGTTCGGCATTGCGATTGAAGAGGATGACGGAACCATTCTGAATTCAAATTTGTTCCCGGTAAAAGCGAAAGGTGAAGTCCTGTTCCTGTCTGTTGAATCCTTTGGCAGTTTGGGAAGCGAGTTTACACCCAGTTCCATGGTTTTGCCGTTTGTTGTTGCTACTGTTTCTCCGTTTGATATCTTTTCGAGAATTTCTGTCAGTTCTTCTCCGAGAAAGATAGAAACGATTGCCGGAGGGGCCTCATTTGCTCCGAGTCTGTGGTCATTTCCCGCATTACTGGCGGAAAATCTCAAAAGAGGAGCGTATTTGTCAACTGCCTTCAGTATTGCTGAAAGTACAAGGAGGAACTGCATGTTTGAATGGGGGCTGTCTCCCGGTTCAAGGAGGTTTATTCCGTCATCTGTACTGAGAGACCAGTTGTTGTGCTTTCCTGACCCGTTTACACCGGCAAAAGGTTTTTCATGAAGGAGGGCTACAAGGTTGTGCTTTCCCGCAACTTTCTGCATAACCTCCATTGTAAGCTGGTTGGTGTCGGTAGCAACATTTACACTGGAATAGATCGGAGCAAGCTCAAACTGGTTCGGAGCTACCTCGTTATGCTGCGTTTTTGCTGAAATCCCGAGTTTCCAGAGTTCATAGTTAAGTTCTCTCATGAAATCTGCTACCCTGAGCTTTATTGTTCCGAAGTAATGGTCTTCCATCTCCTGCCCTTTTGCAGGTTTTGATCCGAAGAGTGTCCTCCCTGCAAGCAGCAGATCAGGTCTTGACTCAAGATATGTTTTATCTACAAGAAAGTATTCCTGTTCCGCCCCGGCTGTAGCTGTTACTTTTTTTGAAGTTGTATTTCCGATAGCTTTCAAAAGTCTGACTGATTCTTTGTTTATGGTTTCCATTGATTTGAGAAGCGGTACTTTTTTATCAAGCGCCTCTCCGGTGTATGAAAAGAAAGCTGTAGGTATCTTCAGTGTAACACCTGTATTGTCATTCATGAGAAAAGCCGGAGATGTTGTATCCCATGCTGTATATCCCCTGGCTTCAAATGTTGCCCTGAGACCTCCGCTTGGAAAGGAGGAGGCATCCGGTTCCCCCTTTATAAGTTCTTTCCCGGAAAACTCAAGTATTACCTTCCCGTCTGTAGTAGGGGAGATAAAGGAATCATGTTTTTCTGCAGTCAGGCCGGTCATAGGCTGGAACCAGTGTGTAAAGTGAGTTGCCCCTTTATCAATTGCCCAGTCCTTCATAGTACTGGCAACAACTTCAGCCACTTCGAGGGAAAGCTGTTTATTCCCTTCCTGGACCTCTTTCAGTTCCTTATATACGCTTTTGGGCAGACGTTCTCTCATTATCGCATCGTTGAAACAGTTTTCACCATAAATTTCTGTTAATGGTGTCTTGGTAAAATCAATTATTTTCTCATCCATTATAAATATGACCTCCTGGTGGATGGATAGATATATATTATCTTTAATGCAAAATATGTGCCATTTTGGGCGAAGATAAATTAAATATTTATAACTGCTTATATAGCAGTAAAATAAAATACAGGATGAAAAATAACCGGCTCTTTTGCAAGATAAAATCAAGTGTTAAAAGCTACATATATGTAGTATTTGTTTCTGTTGTTACATAAATGTAATATCAGCCTGATTTGAAGCGGGCCGGATTAATATTATACTTGTTCTTTCTGAGTCCCATAATTCTTTCGCTGATTCCAAGAATTGAAGCCGCCCTTGTCATGTTGCCGTTTGCTGATTTGAGTGCATCCATGATAAGCTCCTTTTCAAGATTATCAAGCGCCTGCTGAAGGGTGTTGTCTATTTCTGTTCCTGTGGATTCAGCACTCTGAAGGCTCGGGGGGAGGAGGTTCCCGTGAATAACCCCGTCATAGCTCAGTAAGACTGCCCGTTCGATACAGTTTTCAAGTTCCCTTACATTACCCGGCCAGTGATAGCTTGTAAGAAGCTGAATTGCCGGTGTTGATATTCTTTTTATCTCTTTGCTGTTCTGGCGGCTGTATTTTTCAGTGAAAAAATCCGCCAGAAGCATTATATCGCTTTTTCTGTCCCTCAGTGGAGGTACATGAACAGGAAACACATTGAGCCTGTAATATAAATCTTCCCTGAATTTGTTTTCAGTCATCAGTTTTTCAAGGTCCCTGTTTGTCGCGGTAATTATTCTTACATCGGTCTTTATTGTTTCAGAGCCTCCGACCCTTTCAAACTCCCTTTCCTGAAGAACTCTGAGAAGTTTTACCTGTGTTGTCGGTGAGAGGTCCCCAATCTCATCAAGAAAAATAGTTCCTCCATGGGCGAGTTCAAACCTCCCCTTTCTTTTAGCTATAGCGCTGGTAAAGGCCCCTTTTTCATGTCCGAAAAGCTCACTTTCAATTATGGTTTCAGGAAGTGCAGCGCAGTTTACCTTTATAAAGGGCTTGTCAGATCTCATGCTGTTGAAATGGATCGCATATGCAATAAGCTCCTTACCGGTTCCGCTTTCCCCCCTTATCAGGACTGTTGCATCGCTTTTTGAAACCTGGGCTATAAGGTCGAATACCTCCTGCATTGCTGTTGACCGGCCGATAATATTCTTAGGTGTGAACTTGTTTTTTAATTCATTCTGAAGTCTTTTGTTCTCGTTCTTGAGCTCCTCCTGGACCTCCTGGGAGGATCTTCTTAGTTCTACAGCAAGGGCAATCATTGAACCTATGATTGAAAGGAGTTTTGCATCCTCCTCAAGCAGGAGCTCTTCTGTGATTTTTCTCTGGGCGCTTATTGTCCCTATTGTTTCAGTTCCGATTTTTATGGGAACACAAATAAAGGAATGGCTGTTCCATCTCTTTTTTGACCTTGTTTTGTCAAGGAAACGGGGGTCCTTTGTCACATCCTCAATAATTATTTTTTCCCCTGTCTCTATAACTGTACCTGTTATCCCTTCTCCCACCCTGAACCGTACCTTCCCTGCATAATCCTCTGATATACCGTATGATGCATCAATTGAGATTTCATGGGTCTGCCGGTTGAGGAGAGTTATAACTCCCTGATACATTTCCATTGACTGTATGGTGTGTTTGATAATCGGTGAAAGCGCTGTCTGCATATTTTCACTTTTCTGCAGTATCTGGCTGATTTCAAACAGGAGGGATAATTCCTGAAGCTTGCGTCTGTAATGTTTTGAAGGAATTGTATCAATCATATATATATGCTACGGTTTTGAAGGAAAAATATCAATATAGGTATAAAAATTATTATCGGACAGAAAAATGAAACAGCTTTTTATATTTGACTACGACGGAGTTATTGCAGATTCTCTTGATACATGGATTGATGTTCTCGGGAGGATAGGGAACAAACACATGCATAACTACAGACTGACAAAAGAAAATGTCAACCAGCTTGAACATATCACAATGGATGGTATCCTTAAAATGTCAGGAAGGAAAAGGGAGGAATCCGGGGAATACCTGGCAGAGGTTTACTCTGAAATGGAGAAGAAGGCGCTTGAAGTTCCTTTTTTTGAAGGGATTGACCGTATACTTATAAAAGCGGGCACCGGAGAAAATACTGTATGTGTAAATACAGCCAACAGCAGCAAAGTTGTCAGGAGCAGGCTAAGATCCGCTTATCTTGAAAAGTATGTTAAAGATATAACCGGGGGGGATACACCGGGAAGCAAATCTGAAAAGATCAGGTATTTCATGGATAAATACTGCTTTACCTCTGATAACACCTGGATGATAGGAGATTCCAGAGGCGATATAATAGAAGGGAAAAAGGCCGGTGTAATGACAGTTGCTGTTACCTACGGATGGCACAGTTATGAACGGATGGAAGATACGATGCCTGATTATATTTTCAGAACCATAGCAGAACTTGAAAACTTTATATCTGAAAAGGGATCTCTACAGTAAATCCTACCCTTTCCTTTCCGTTTTTCACCCTGTTTTCAGCTTTGAAGCTTCCTTTATGTCTGCTTATTATAGCGGAAGCAATAGTCAGTCCCAGACCTGTCCCCTCGGATGTCCTTCCTGTCTCACCCCTGTAGAGCCTGTCGAATATTTTCCCTTTTTCATTCTCCCTTATATAACCGCTGTTTTCAATATAAAATACAGCTTTATCTGTTTTTTTTGATATTGCTATATCAATATCAGTATTTCTGTCAGAGTATTTAATGCTGTTCTGGACAAGATTGCTGAGTGCCCTTATCATGAGATTTATATCGCACCTGAACACAAACTGCTCTGAGTTAATCTCCAGATTTATCCCCTTTTCCTCAGCAAGAAGTTCAAACCGCTCCTCCAGTATCCCTGCAATATCACTGCTGTTTATCTCAGAAAAAACCATGGTTCCTTCTGAGGATTCAATCCTGCTGAGGCTGTTCATATCTTCAACAAGAAGTTCAAGCCTTTTCAGTTCCATAAGAAGTTTTTTCATTCTTGAACTGTCAGGTGTAAAAACCCCGTCAATCACCGCCTCAATCTGTGCTTTTACAGCTGATATAGGGGTCCTGAGATCATGGGCAATATCCTGGGCCCACTGCTTTCTTCTTTCCTCATCCCTTATAAGCTCTTTCTGAAGTATTGATGCGCTTTCAGATATTGAGATTATCTCTTTAGATCCTTTATCGGGGAATACTACATCTCTCTGTCCGTCTGCAAGTCTCCCCAGTCCTTTTGAAAGGAGTGTTGCATCTCCTGTAAGTTTCTTGGAGATAAAGAAAGATGAAAAAAGGGAAATTATGAGAGCTGCAAAAGTCCCTGCAACTGATGTCTGTATCAGGGATTCTATAAACTGTCTGTTGACCCTGTCATTTGTACTGAAGTTCAGTGATTTGACCCTGACAAATGCCTTTATTTCTCCCCCTTCATCTGTTACCGGGACAATCAAGGGAGGGGGGGGGAGCCGTTCAGGTCTCCCCCCTCCGGGACCCTGCATCATCTGATTGTGAAAACCGGGGGGGCGGTTTCTCATCATGTTCATAAACTGGAGTTCATTTCTTCCTGTTATGCCGCTTCTGTTATGTGAAAAAATTATTGCCCCGTCTGGTGTGAACACTGTAATTTCCAGGTTTTCCTTAAGCAGAGGGAGGAGAAGGAGCCTTATTTCGTCTCTTTCCGGATTTCCCCTCCTGTAGGCTGTCTGAAGTTTTTCAGCAATTTCCTGAACATATTTTTCCTCATTAGCCCTTTTCCAGTCTTTCAGTGAAAGGTTGAAGCCTGAGAAAATTATAACTGCAAATATTACGAGAAATATTGAAAGGCCTGCGGTAAAAGAAATCAGTATCCGGTTTTTCAGCGACATCATCGGTTTTAGACTTCCTCTCCGTCAAACCTGTACCCGAAACCGCGGATTGTTGATATGAGATCGCTCCCCTCAAGTTTGCTTCTTATATTCTTGATATGTGTATCCACTGTTCTCTCAGAGCCTTCGTAAAAATATTCAAGGCACCTCGCCAGTATCTTTTCTCTTGAAAGAACAAGCCCCGCATTATCCGAAAGATATTCAAATATCTTCCATTCGGCTGTCGTTAGGGTTATTGTATTGCTGTTTTCAGATATCAGGTGTTTATCCTTGTCAATGCTTACAGTGTAGCTGCCGTGTTTCCATTTTTTAACCTGGTCTTCTGTTTTGCGTGAAACCCTTTTTAAAACCGCATTCACCCTTAGTACAAGCTCTTTAGGTGAAAAGGGTTTTACAACATAATCATCAGCTCCGAGTTCAAAACCGGTTATCCTGTCAGATTCCTGATCCCTTGCTGTCAGAAATATAACAGGATAATCCTTTTCCTGCCTGAGCTTTTTTGCAAGATTAAATCCGCTGCCGTCAGGCAGCATAACATCAAGGATCAGCAGGTCAGGATTCTCCTGTCTTGCCTTTTCAATTGTCCCTCCAATTTTATCCGACTGTGTAACAGTATGGTCATCCAGTTCCAGATACCCTGCGACAGCCTCTCTTATTGAATCGTTATCTTCTACGATCAGTATCTGTGCCATAACTATAATATAGTGCAATTTTCCCGATTAGTTTATAGAATTATAATGATACTGGTGTGAAGATTGTGTGAAGTCACATATAATAATTAATGGGGAAAAAAGATGAGTGACAGGATAGAAAAGAAAAGGCTTTCAATACTTAAGATTCTTAAGGAATCCTCAGTACCCCTTCCGGGCAGCCAGATAACCGAAGAGCTTAACCGGATGGGGAGTGAAATAAGCGAAAGGACAGTGAGGTTTCACCTTCTTGAGCTTGACAGGGAGGGGCTTACAAACAGGTCCGGCAAGCAGGGACGGGTAATAACTGATAAAGGGATAGAAGAACTTTCTATTGCAAGAATATACGAAAAGGTCGGTTTTCTGACCGCACGAATTGATGATATGACATGGAGGGCAAGTTTTGATATTGCAACAGGGGAAGGAACTGTTGTTATAAATGTCAGTCTTGTAAAAAATTCAGATCTGCCCGAAGCTGTAAGGCTCCTTTCTGAAAGTTTCAGGTCAGGCTGCACTATGGGGGAGCTGATTACTGTCCTTGAAACCGGGGGAAGTGATATTGCTCCTGGATTTATTATCCCCTGGGGTTATACAGGGATCGGGACTGTAAGCTCTATAAATGTTAATGCCATACTCCTTAAAAAGGGGATCCCGGCAAGGTCAATATTCGGGGGTATCCTTGAAATCGGAGAGGGGAATCCTGTGAGGTTTCTTGAAATAATTAAATACGGGGGAACCAGTATCGATCCCCTTGAAATATTTATAAAAGGGAAAATGACTGATATAAAAGGGGTCATTGAATCCGGCAACGGAAAAATCGGGGCAAGCTTTATCGATTTTCCTGAAGGGTGCAGAAAAGAGGTTATTGAAATAAACAGGAGAATTGAAGGGGAGGGTTTAGGCGGCCTTTTTGCAACAGGATGGCCCGGGAAAGAGCTTTTTGATATTCCTGTCAATGAGGGAAGGAACGGCGGGGTTCTCCCCGGCGGCCTGAATGCCGTTGCATATCTGGAGGAGAACGGTATCCATGTTGAATCAAGTGCCCTTTCAACACTTGTTGATATAAAAAACATGTTTTCATACAGGGAAATCAAAAACAGGATAAGATGAAACGGCAATATTGCCGAAAGTTTCAGCTCTCGTCTTTTGCAATTTGTCAATAAAGATATATAACTCCATTAACTCTACTGATTTGTTAGAAATTATTTAATTAATAAGAGATAAAGTTGACATGGTGATCAGGGTGGTGATATGTTCTCTGAAATTAAATGGCAATCAATTGCCGTAAGGAGCGGATCATGGGAACAAAAACCCTGTATGACAGATCATATGAGCATGATAACTGCGGAGTCGGCTTTATAGCAGATATAAATGGAAGAATCTCTCATGATATTATCAGGAGCGGCCTTTCTATACTGGAGAAACTGGAACACAGGGGGGCGTCCGGGAGCGATTCAAAATCAGGGGACGGGGCAGGAATAATGGTCAGGATACCCCATGATTTTTTTTCATCAGAGGCAGCTTCTTCAGGGATAAAACTTCCTTCACCTGAAAATTACGGGACAGGAATGTTTTTTTTCCCCCGTGATGAAGATGCTGTAAAAGAGCTTGAAGAGGATATTAATGAGACTGTTGAAAAGAGGGGTGGGGATGTAATTTTCTGGCGGGATGTTCCTGTTTCATCTGAATGTCTCGGAAAGACAGCTCTCGATTCAATGCCGCTTGTCAGACAGCTTTTTGTTTCCTTTCCCCCCTTAGGCGGAAGAGAACTTGAGAAAAGGCTTTATCTTGTACGAAGGGAGATTGAAAAGAATCAGAAAGGGAAATTCACAATTGACCAGTTTTACATACCCTCTTTTTCAGCATACACAATCATATACAAAGGGCTGTTTGTGGCTCCCCAGCTTCTTCAGTTCTATAAAGATCTTGGCAATCCGCTTTTTAAAAGTCCTTTTGCCATTGTTCACCAGAGATACAGTACCAATACCTTCCCATCATGGCCTCTGGCGCAGCCGTTCAGATTTATTGCCCATAACGGGGAGATAAATACCATAAAAGGAAATATCGACAGGATGAAAGCAAGGGAAAAATCAATCCTTGCAGAAGATACAGACAGTTTTCTCAACAGTGTAATGCCTGTGATAAATGAATCACTGAGTGATTCAGGCTGTTTTGATAATGTATATGAACTTCTTTTTCAAAGCGGCAGAAGTCCTGAACACAGTATTATGATGATGGTTCCCGAGCCGTTCAGTCCCGAGTATTACATAAGCCAGGACAGGAGGGCTTTTTACCAGTACCATGCAGCTCTTATGGAGCCCTGGGATGGTCCTGCTGCTCTTGTTTTCACCGACGGGGAGAAAATAGGGGCTACCCTTGACAGGAATGGACTGCGTCCGGCCAGGTGGTGCATTACAAAGGACAATATGATGGTTCTTGCATCAGAGGCGGGTGTTATTGATATTGAACCTGAAAATATCCGCCAGAAGGGGCGGCTTTCTCCGGGACGGATGATTATTGCAGATATAAAAAGGAAAAGGGTACTCTCTGACAACGAGATCAAGGCATCTGTATCCCGGCAGAAACCATACAGGAAATGGTTTAATGAAAACCTCCTTGAACTGAAAAACCTTTTCCAACCGCCGGAGGAATCAATTATCGAGGAGGTTGATATCTCCTATCTTTCAGACCTTTTCGGGTATACGGACGAGGACCTTAAGGTCACTCTGAAAACAATGGCGGAAGAGGGGCATGAGCCTGTAATTTCAATGGGAAATGATACCCCCCTTGCTGTCCTCTCTGAAAAACCGCAGCTTCTCTATAATTATTTCAAACAGCATTTTGCACAGGTTACAAACCCTCCGATCGATCCCTTAAGGGAGAGGATCGTGATGTCGCTGATGAGTTTTGTCGGCAGGGAGAAGAACCTTCTCAAGGAAACAGAAGCACACTGCCGGCAGCTGATGCTTAACCACCCGGTTCTGACAAACGATGATATCAAGAGGCTGATTGAAATAGATATAGAAGGGGAGAGGACCGAGGTTTTAAGGACTTTTTTTTACCCTTCTCATGAAAACGGAAAGCAGCTTGAAAGTGCTGTTGAAAAGCTCTGTGAAAAGGCTGAAAACCGGATTGATATGGGGGCAACCTTTGTTGTCCTCAGCGATAAGAACCTTGAGCAGGGACAGGTCCCTGTCCCCCCGCTTCTTGCTGTTTCTGCAGTCCATAACTATCTGACACGGAAAAAGAAGAGGCATCTTGCAGGGCTTATTATTGAGACCGGTGAAGCCAGGGAGGTCATGCATTTTGCAGCCCTCATTAATCTCGGAGCCAGCGCTGTTAACCCGTATCTGGCATTTGAACTTATCAGCAGCATGAAAAAGTCCGGTTTGATTGACAGGGAGATCAAGGCTGATGCAGCGTTTGAAAACTATATTGAGGCGGTAAAACTCGGTCTTCTTAAGATAATGTCAAAGATGGGGATTTCCACTATCAGAAGCTTTAAAGGGGGGGGAATTCTTGAAGCTGTCGGGCTTTCATCAGACCTGACAGGAAAATATTTCCCTTCAGTAGTTTCAAGGATAGGGGGAATTGGTCTCGATGAGATTGCAGATGAGGCTGTAAGAAAATACAGGGCAGCTGAGAACAGCAGGATAAAAGAGGAGAAATTCCCGGTTAATCCGGGAAATCTTCATTACAGGAGAGACGGTGAAAAACATACAATGTCGCCTCAGGCTATAGTCATGCTCCAGAGGGCAGTCAGGGAGAATGACTACAGCCTGTATAAAAGTTATGTTGATGAAATTGAAAACAATTCCGGCAAGCAGAATACAATAAGGTCGCTTTTCCGGTTCAGGAAGGGAGATGCAGTTCCTCTGGAAGAGGTGGAAGAGGTCTCCTCCATAGTTAAGAGGTTTGTCTCCTCTGCCATGTCTATGGGGTCGTTGAGCCGTGAGGCCCATTATACTCTGGCTGAAGGGATGAACAGACTTGGAGGAATGAGTAACTCCGGAGAAGGGGGAGAGGATGAGGACAGGTATAAACCCGGTAAAAACGGCAGTGACTACAGGAGCAGGGTGAAGCAGATTGCTTCCGGCCGTTTCGGGGTAACAAGCAACTATCTTGTCAATGCTGATGAGCTTCAGATAAAGATTGCCCAGGGGGCAAAGCCGGGAGAGGGGGGGCAGCTTCCGGGATACAAGGTTGACAGCGTTATCGCCAGGATAAGGTGTTCAACACCCGGCGTTACCCTTATTTCCCCCCCGCCTCATCATGATATCTATTCAATAGAGGATCTATCCCAGCTTATCTATGACCTCAGAAACGGGAATCCTGATGCAAGAGTTTCGGTTAAACTGGTTTCAGAGGCAGGGGTCGGGACTGTTGCTGCGGGAGTTGCCAAAGCCGGAGCTGACATGGTGCTGATAAGCGGTCATGACGGCGGAACCGGGGCTGCCCCTGTCTCGTCAGTGAAATATGCCGGCCTTCCCTGGGAGCTTGGACTTGCTGAAACTCAGCAGACCCTTGTCAGAAATAATCTCAGAAAGTCAGTAAGGATACAGGTGGACGGTCAGATGAGGACAGGACGGGATGTTGCAGTTGCAGCCCTTCTCGGCGGGGAAGAGTTCGGGTTCGGAACAGTCTCCCTTGTCTCTCTTGGCTGCATAATGATGAGAAAATGTCACAATAACGGATGTCCTGTAGGAGTTGCTACACAGGACCCGGAACTGAGAAAGAGGTTCAGGGGAAAGCCGGAACATATAATGAATTTTATGATTTTTACGGCAATGCATCTCAGGGAGATTATGGCTTCCCTGGGATTCAGAACGCTGGATGAAATGACCGGAAGAGTTGAGTATCTTGAAACTGATCAGGATAATCCGGCAGTAAAGAACAGAAACCTTGATTTTTCAGCAATACTCGCCCCCCCTGATCCGGATTATCCCAATATCATCCGTTTTTCAGAGCAAACAGCAGTTTCATTCAGGGATGAGCTTGAGGACAGGATGATAAAAACCCTTGAGAAGAGGATAATATCTTCTTCTCAAGGGAGTTTCTCATCAGGGATAAGAAATATAAACAGATCAACCGGCGCCAGACTCTCCTCAGTAGTTTCAGCTGTTCACGGGTCGAAAGGGCTGCCTGATAAAACGCTCAGTGCTCTTTTTACCGGTACGGCAGGGCAGAGTTTCGGCGCATTTCTGGCTCCAGGTATCTTTTTCAGGGTGGAAGGGGAGGTTAATGATTATCCCGGTAAGGGACTTTCGGGAGGAATAATCTCTGTTACCCCTCCAGGAGGGGCAAGGTTCAGGGCAAGCCGGAATGTAATAGCAGGAAACGCGGCCCTTTACGGAGCAACATCCGGTAAAGCTTTTTTCTGCGGAATTGCCGGTGAAAGATTCTGTGTCAGAAACAGCGGGGCAAAGGCAGTGGTTGAAGGGATAGGCGATCACGGATGTGAATATATGACAGGCGGCCTTGTCGCGGTCCTGGGCAGGACCGGATACAACTTTGCAGCCGGGATGAGCGGAGGAATAGCATATGTTCTTGATGAGGACCAGCTTTTTGATACCCGCTGCAATCTTGAAATGGTGAATATTGAACCTATTGTTATGCAGAGGGACAAAAATGAGCTTAAATCGCTTATAACAGAGCATGTTGATATAACCGGAAGCGAGTGGGGGAGGAATATTCTGTTCCACTGGGAGGAAATGTGGCCCCTGTTTGTAAAAGTTGTTCCGTTTGAATACGGGAAAATTATGGAAAAATCATGGGAAGAGGAAGAAAAGAGGTGTGTTTATGTCTGAAAAAATAGGATTCAGTGAAATAAAACGGGCTGAGGTTTCATACCATCCTGTCGGAGAAAGAATAAGGCATTACAGGGAGTTTGTGGATTACCCTGACAGCAGAATGACAGCATTTGAAACAAAAAGATGTATGGACTGCGGTACACCATTCTGTCATTCGGTGGGGTGTCCTCTCGGTAATCTTATCCCTGAAATAAACAGTTCCATAGCAAGGGGTGACTGGAAGGATGCCTATCTGAGGCTCGAGTCTAAAAACAGCTTCCCTGAAATAACAGGCAGGCTCTGCCCTGCCCTGTGCCAGGCATCATGCTCCCTTTCAATAAGTGATTCACCTGTTTTATTCAGAAATATTGAATACAGGCTTGCGGAAACCGCCTTTTCCGAGGGATGGGTACTCCCGAGGCCCCCTGTAAACGAAAATGGGATAAGCGTTGCCGTAATCGGTTCAGGTCCGGCAGGGCTTGCAGCTGCACAGCAGCTGAGAAGGAGTGGTTTCAGTGTTACGGTATATGAAAAGGAGCAGAAACCGGGCGGGCTTTTGGTATACGGAATCCCCTCTTTCAAACTGGAGAAATGGGTGGTTGAAAGGAGGATTGAGCAGCTTGAAGCTGAAGGGGTCATTTTTGAAAACGGTGTAAATGCGGGTGAGGATATTTCCCCCCGGTATCTCATGAGGCTCCATAATGCTGTTCTTCTTACCCAGGGGAGTTCTGTCCCCAGGGATGTAAATGCCCTCGGCCGCGGACTTGACAATATCTGTTTTGCCATGGATTTTCTCTCAGACAATAACAGGGCTGTCTCAGGGGAGACGGGGGGAATAAGAAGTATAACGGCAGAGGGGAAGAAAGTGCTTGTAATAGGGGGAGGTGATACCGGTTCAGACTGTGTGGGGACCGCTGTAAGGCAGGGTGCTGAAAAGATATGCCAGTATGAGATAATGGAGGAGCCTGCCGACTGGGAATCTGATTCCAATCCCTCCTGGCCGTACTGGCCTTCAATAAAAAGAACATCATCATCCCATAAAGAGGGGGGGGAGAGAAAGTGGGGGATTGAAGTATACCAGTTTTCAGGAAGGGATATCTGTGTCGAAAAAGCATGGTGCCGGGAAGTAGAATGGAAAACTGAAAAGGATCCGGAGGGAAATATCAGAAAAACAATGAAAAGGAAAAACGGAAGCGAGTTTGAGCTTGAAGTTGATCTTGTAGTCATAGCAGCAGGTTTTCTTCATGTTGAGCAGAGCAGATTTCTGAATGCCCTCGGTGTAAAATATGACGGAAGGGGTAATATAGGCACTGACGGGAATTACAGGACTTCCGCTGAAAACATTTATGCAGCCGGCGACAGTATTTCAGGTCCTTCTCTTGTGGCCAGGGCGATAAACAGCGGAAGAGAGGCTGCCTCGGTTATAGAAATGGATTTCAGCTGATAAATTATTCTTTACTATACTATTTTAACGTTATATATTTTTTACATGTTTGATAATGATTTTGAAAAAAGGCTTGTTGACAATTTCCTGAGGTATGTGAAGATTGAGACAACATCTGATCCTTCTACCGGCAGAACTCCGTCAACTGAAACTCAATGGGTTCTTCTTGAGCTTTTAAGGGATGAACTTGAAAGTGCAGGATTGTCTGAGGTTGAGCTTGATGATAAAGGATATATAAGGGCTGTAATACCAGCGACAAAAGGGTATGAGGAAAGTACTGTTATCGGGCTGCTTGCCCATGTTGATACATCTCCCGATGTATCAGGTAAGGATGTAAAACCGGTTATTCATGAAAACTATGACGGCAGTGTTATCCGCCTTGGGGAAAGTATTCTTGACCCTGCTGAGTATCCCGGTTTAATGCGCTATACAGGGAGAAAAATAATAACTTCAGACGGATCAACTCTGCTTGGTGCTGATGACAAGGCAGGTGTTGCAGAGATAGTAACAACAGCTGAATATATTATAAACAATCCTGATATTGAACACGGTAAGATTGAGATCTTTTTTACTCCTGATGAGGAGATTGGACAGGGGACAGCATTTTTCCCTGTAGACAAGGCTGAATCCTTATTCTGCTATACTCTTGACGGTGATGTCGAAGGGACAGTGGAATCTGAGTGTTTCAATGCCTACTCAGTTGCTGCAACAGTAAAAGGGAGGGTTATTCATCCCGGCAGCGCAAGGGGAAAACTTATCAATGCTGTCAAGATAGCATCTGAGTTTATTTCGCTGCTTCCCTCTTCTGAAAGTCCTGAGGCAACAGACGGAAGATACGGTTTTTTTTGCCCGACCCATATCAGTGGTGGGATGGGGGAGGCTCGGCTTGAAATGATACTCAGAGATTTTGAAAATGAGGGAATGTCAAGAAGGATAGATGCTGTTAAATCAATTGCCAAGGCTCTTGAAGATCTCAATCCCGGATGCCGTATTGATCTTGATATAAAAGAAAGCTATAAAAATATGAGAAACTTTATCAACCGGGACAGGAAGGTTCTTGATATTCTTTATCAGGCTGTTAGAGATGCAGGTCTTGAACCGGAATCAAAGATTATCCGGGGGGGGACAGACGGTGCAAGGCTGGGCGAGCTGGGAATACCCTGCCCCAATATATTCACTGGGGGATCAAATTTTCACAGCAGGATTGAATGGGTTGCTGTTCCTGCTATGGTTAAATCATGCGAGGTTATCCTGAATCTGGTGAAACTGTGGAAAGATGAAAAAGGGGTAAAGAATTAACTGAAATTTTTTCCGTCTCAGCTTTCAACGCAGTTTAAAAAAAAACAGATATGTGGTATAATTAATACTGGAAAGATGTTTATAAAAAAGATTGTTCTGTTATTGGTTATATTTACTCTTTTTTCCTGCGCTGATCCTGCGGTACTTGAGGATGGCAGTGACAGTGTCATGCTGTACTCGGTAAGGGACGGAGGGCTTCTTTCATACGGATCACCACTGCCGGTAACCCTTTCTTTCAATGAAGAAAACGGGGATTTCGACACTCTTGAGATATTTCTTTATTCAGATGATGGAAATATGATTGCTTCAGAAACTGTATCGAAGGAATCTTTTGAAAAGAATGTTAAAAGAGAGGTAGTGCTTCCGGATAATCTTGAAAAAGGGGTGTATCACGTAAGATTTACACTTCTCTCGTCAGGAAGGATAACAGAAGAGATAACAAGAAGTTTTTTTTATGATAAAGATCTTTACAGAATAATTACTGTAAAATCATTCCCCCCTGACCCGGTCCCGGGTGAGGGATTTACATTGAAAACCGATTATACTGCTCCTGAGGGATCAAATCCGTTCTTCAGGTGGTCTGTGGATGGAAAGGTTGTAGGAGAGGGTTTTGCAGATGAAAAGGGGAATATTGTAACACTGGATTCCCCTCTTGGTGAGGGTATTGTTCCTGTCGTTGTCGAGATGCTCCCTTATAAACCGTCAGACAGGTATTTTAAACAGTTTGTCTCTTTTTTCAATGCTGAAACATCGGTTTTTATTTCCGAAAAGAACCGGCAGAGGCTGAATGAGCTTTCCGGGGAAGATTCTTACAGGATACTGTTCCATTTCAGGGGAGATCTTTCAGACAGCGGTTTTGTGTTATCTGAGGACGGCGGCGGAAATGCTGAAATTTCTGTTTCGGGAGAGCCTGAGCCTGATTTTAAAAACAGTATTTACGGACACTCATTTACCCCTTCAGATTCAGTGACAGTACCATATATGGCTTTTCCGTTCAGGGGCAGCCATCTTTCCATGTCAACAGTCAGGGCAAGGTTTCTTCCTGATTATGAAAAGATGTTCTTTGGTGATTATGTTTTATCAGAATACCCTCTTCTGAGTACTGCAAGCAGCTCCGGTGATTTCAGAGTTGATATAGGTGTAAGCGGAAGAAACATCTATTATGCGGATATTAAAGCCCCCTACGGCAGTTTCAGAAGCACCTCCGAATATTTTTCTTATCACGGAAATGAAATAACAGATCTGGCAGTATTTTTTTATCCGGGTCTGAATTCGACAGACTTGGTGTGGGTTGTTAACGGTGTTACTCTGAAAAAAGAAAAAATACCCTTCAGTCTGTCTTCCTCAGATACCGGTGGTTATACAAGGATAGGAGGATTATATGCTCTTCTTGATGAAGCCGGCATATATGCCAGAGACAGTGACGGGAATGATTCTGTTGAGAGTACTCTTTTCAGGGATTATATGAAAAAGGTTTATAACGGGGATTTTGTCTTTGCTGACGGGTTTGATATGAACGGTTCAGGGGATAATTATGCGGAAAAGGGACGGGGGGTATTTGAAAGCGGTTTTTTGAAACTGTCTCCGTCTTCAGAAATACTGGTTTGTGAAAATATCGCTCTTTCTGACCCAGTTGAGATAAGGACAGAAGGAGAAGCTGTGATTTCAGTAAGAGACAGCAGGTTCAATACTGTTTTTAAGTCTTCAGTTTCTTCTGATATACCGCTTCATTTTGATCCTTCGGACTACAAGTCAAACGGGAACTTTAATATCTATCTTCTGAATGATAAGAAACGGGAAATCCTTGAAATTGACAATATTCTTATAATCAGGAAATTTATTGAAAATGCTTCTGAATAACAGGAGCTTCTGTTAATCCCATGAAAATAAAAAAACCACTTTTTTATTCTGTAATATTGCTGTTTTTTGTATATCATATCCCTCTTTATGCAGATAGCAGGAGTCTTTTGTTAATCGAAATACCCAGTATTGACAGGGAAAATGGTTTTGATACTGTTTTTCTGAATGAATCAGAGATTATGTATTCCCTCGGGAGGGAGATATCGGAAATAATCAGCCTCTCGGATATCCGGGAGGCTCTTTATATGGGAGATTTCCCTGATGCTGATACAGAAGAAAGAGTCCGTCTGGTTATAAGGATTAATAATCTTTATGAATCTGAAAAAAACGGTTTTTTCTGTGATACCGAACTTTCTGCTTCTCTTGAACCGGAAGGAAGCATGGCTGATGTTGACGGGGAGGGATTTTCTGTCAGCCATATCGGCCACGGTGAAAACGCTTCAAAGGCTTTTAATAATGCTGTTTCAAACCTTCCCCGGCAGTTTAAGTATAGTTATTTTGACTTTGAGAAAAAATCATTGTCTTTCCGGGTTCTTGATATATATCAGGACGAGGTTATAATAAACGGCGGGACTGAGGACGGTTTTAAAAAGGGTGATTATTTTGATTTATTTGACACTGAAAGCGATAAGCCGGATGGAAAAATAATAATTACCGATGCGGAGAAGTCGATTTCCTACGGAAGACTTCTTGAATGTAAAACTGATCCCGACAAGGGCAGTATTGTAAAAAAGATAAATTATCTCGGTTTGAAAACCTCATATTCATTTGATATTATTTCAGCCAGTGATTATTCAGGTTCTTCTTCAGCTGTTTCAATGGAATATTCCAGAGCCCTTTATGTCTTTCATCCGGTTCTCTCATACCGCCTGATTGATGTTGAAGGTTCTTCAGTCAGGCTTGAACTTGCAGCTTTTACTGCGGGTGTTGCAATGCTCCGTCATTTCGGTAAGATAAGCCTCAGATCCGAGGCAGGATTCGGAAATGGTTTTTCCCGTGGCCGGACAGGTTCCGGTTGTGATTATACGGTCGGAATTATAAAGGGTGGGTTTGATCTTTCCATGACCAGACATTTCGGTTTATTTGCTGAAGCCGGATTCATGAAATGGTTTTCCTCGGATGAAGAGCTCTCTCCTGATACAGGAGGCTTTCTTTTTGGCGGAGGATTGGCCTTTAAATATTGATACCATCAATTCTTTTATGTATTCTAATCAGTAATTATGAATAATCTTGATTATGATACAGATGATCTTATTGCAGCACTTGCAACCCCATGGGGGGAAAGCGCTCTGGCTGTTATAAGAACAAGCGGAAAAAACTGCATCTCTGCAGTTGCTTCAGTTTTTTCAGATAAAAACAGGATTCTGGAAAGCCCGGGGAATACCCTTGTAAAAGGGTATATCACAGATCCTGATACAGGTGCCAGGATAGATGAAGTTGTTGCCGGAATCTACAGGAATCCTAAAAGCTATACAGGTGAAGATCTTGTGGAAATATATACCCATGGAAGTCTTCCCGGGATAATGTCTGTACTTGAAACTCTCCGGAAGGCCGGTTTCAGGGATGCAGGTCCGGGGGAATTTACCATGAGGGCCTTTTTAAACAGGAAACTTGATCTTACAAGGGCTGAAGCTGTTCATGAAATAATTACTTCCAAGTCCAGAAAGGCCCAGAGTCTTGCAATGGCAAGGCTCTCCGGAAATATTTTTGAGAGGATCAGCAATATAAAGAATATGATAATGGATATGCTGTCAGAGGTTGAACTGCAGCTTGATTATGCAGAGGATGAGGCTGATCCTGAGGCTTATATTGCTCCTGATGCACCTGCAAGGGCTGTAATGGAACTTGAAAAACTTGCCTCGACTTATAAAGCAGGCCGTCTTTTTCAGGAAGGGGTAAGGGTTGTGCTTGCAGGAAGGACCAATGCCGGAAAATCAGCCCTTTTTAATCTGTTTCTCAAGGAAGACAGGTCAATTGTCTCTGATGTCCACGGTACTACCAGGGATTATATTGAATCATATATTTCCATTAAAGGGATACCGGTGAGGCTTTATGATACAGCAGGACTTCGTCATGCAGATCACCCTGTTGAGATTGAGGGGATCAGGAGAAGCGAGCAGATAATCGATAACTCTGATATTGTCCTTTATCTTGTTGACGGCTGTGAGGGGCTTTCTTCAGAGGATGAAAGACTTCTTAAGCTTTATGACGGAAAAAAGACTATTAAGCTGTGGAACAAGGTAGATATCTGCAGAAACGCAGTACATGAAGGTTTTGTCCCTGTCAGTTCATTTACAGGAGAAGGTTTTTCTGAAGTGGAGGAACTTATTCTTGAAAAAACTGGTGCAGGGGGGATAACTATCACTGATGATGCGGTTATTGATTCGGAAAGACAGAAAATACTTCTTGAAAATGCAGTCCAGTCTCTGAAAATGGCCGAGAAGGCTGTTCAGGGAAAAGTTCCTCTTGATCTTCTTGCACTTGATCTTAAAGAGGCTATGGATTATCTGGGAGAGATAACAGGTGAAATTACAAGTGCTGATATACTTAACAATATGTTTTCCCGTTTTTGTGTAGGAAAATAAAACCGGAGGAAATGTTTATTTGCACGGCAGGCTGTAAGTATAAGTTTTATAAAACTGATAGAGGAAAATATGGATTTTGATGCAATAGTAATCGGGGGAGGGCATGCCGGTATTGAAGCAGCACTTGCACTTTCACGTCTTGAATTCAGGACATTATTTATAACACAGAATATTGATACAATAGGGAAACTCTCATGTAACCCTGCTGTCGGAGGTCTTTCAAAAGGCAATATAGTCAGGGAGATAGATGCTCTCGGTGGGGAGATGGCAAATTTTATCGACAGTACAATGATCCAGTTCAGGATCCTGAATAAAAGCAGGGGGCCTGCGGTTCAGTCGCCAAGGGCGCAGGCTGACAAGTTTGCCTATAACCAGCTTGCAAAATGGACTGTAGAAAGAGAGAAAAACCTCTCACTTTTCCAGGATACTGTTGTAGATTTTATTCTAAGCAGCAGAGACCGGAGCATAGAAGGGGTTGTTACTGAAAGAGGGAGGAAATTCACTTCAAAAACAGTTGTGCTCACAACAGGGACTTTTCTTGAAGGGAGAATTTTTATTGGAGATTATTCGGCTGTTTCAGGAAGGATCGGCGAACCGGCTGCTGTCGGTCTCGGAACAAGGATGCGGGAGATGGGATTCAGGATGGGCCGTCTCAAGACAGGTACTCCGGCACGTGTAAACAGGGGATCGCTTGACTTCAGTAAAATGGAACTTCAGGAGGGTGACACTGAAACTGTCCCTTTCTCATTCTCAAGAGACAGTGTCGACAGAATCCAGCTGCCATGCCACATAACTTTTACCAATGATACGACCCATGAGATAATCAGGGAAAATATTCACCGTTCTCCTTTATACGGAGGCAAGATTGTTGGAACAGGGCCGCGTTACTGTCCTTCAATTGAAGATAAGGTGATGAGGTTTCCCGACAGGGTGCGTCACCAGATTTTTGTTGAACCGGAAGGTGTTGAATCGGAGGAGATGTATCTGAACGGAATATCCTCCTCCCTCCCTGAGGATGTACAGGAGGCCTTTCTTAAAACCCTTCCTGGGCTTGAAAAGGTAGAGGTTATGAGGCCTGGATATGCAGTTGAGTATGACTATATAGATCCGAGGCAGCTTTATCCTTCCCTCATGAGTAAGATGATTAAAGGGCTTTTTATCGCAGGGCAGACAAACGGGACATCGGGATATGAGGAGGCAGCATGTCAGGGCCTGATGGCAGGAATAAATTCAGCCATGTTTCTTCAGGGGAAGGAGCCTCTTGTTCTCAAGAGGACAGAGGCATATACCGGAGTGCTGATCGATGATCTTGTAACACTCGGAACAAAAGAACCATACCGTATGTTTACCTCAAGGGCTGAACACCGCCTTTCCCTGAGGCATGATACAGCTGACAGCAGACTTCTTGAAAAGGGTTACCAGGCAGGACTTGTAAATGAAGAGTCCTACAGCCGTTTTATTGAGAAACGCGAAAAAATTGAGGAGATCCGCGAGCTTCTCCGGAAAAGACGACTGAAGGAGAAAGATTTCAACTCTGATCTGTTCCCCCCTGAGAAAGGGGAAGTTTTAATAAAGCACAGGGGAAAAAGCTTTGAACAGATCCTCAAGGATCCCGATGTTGTTATTGAGGACCTGCTTGCTGTTGAGGAAAATCTTTCCTGCAGAAAGCAGTGGCTTAAGCAGATCGAGCTTGATGTAAAGTATGAAGGATATATCTCCCGGCAGGAAAAGTATGTGACCAGGGTTGAAAAAATGGAAAATGTAAAAATCCCATCCGGATTTGACTACACAAGGATTGAGGGAATATCAACTGAGGCAAGACAGAAATTCATGAAAATACTTCCGCAGACCCTGGGACAGGCGGCAAGGATATCAGGGGTCAGGAATTCGGATATTGCTGTGCTGATGATCTATCTGGGCAGGAAAAGGGGCGGAGAGGAAAAATGAAAAAACTTCTGGAAGGGGGGCTTGAGAGGCTTGGTATTGAATATGAAGAAGAGATACTGTCCAGACTGCTTCTCTATTGCGATGAGATTAACCTCTGGAATAAAAATGCCGGTCTTGTAAATGCTTCAGGTGAGAAACTTATTATTAATCACATCCTTGATTCCCTTTCAGGGGTGCCGCTTTTAAGGGAAGCTGAATTCTGTACTGCTGCTGATGCAGGTTCAGGTGCCGGTCTTCCAGGTATACCGCTGTCCCTTTTTTTCCCGGATAAAAGCTTTACTCTGGTGGAGAGGTCGGGGAACAGGGCAGGGTTTTTGAGAAACTGTAAAGCACTGATGAAGCTTGACAATGTCAGGGTTATGGAATCGGGTATTGAAAGTGTTAAGGAGAAGTTCGACCTGATTACTTTCAGGGCCTTCCGGGACTTCAATGAATATTATAAGTGTCTTATCGGGAAAATAAACGAAGACGGTTATCTGTTTGCATATAAAGGTAAAAAATCCGGAATATTGAATGAACTTGAAAAATCAGGTGTTGAGTTTTATGATATCAGAAAGGTAACTGTCCCTTATCTTGATGAGGAACGGCATATAGTCATTATCAGAAAAAACTGATCAGCCGGATGATATTTTTGACAGCAGATTAAGAAGCTGTTTTCCGTCAACCAGATCTATTGTTCTTGCTTCAACAAATTTTTCAGCTGTTTCTGTATATGTTCCGGCAGAAATGCAGAGTGATTTTCCTGCCCTTATATCTTTGCTCTTAAAATAAAGGTCCCTCAGCATGATATCGCCTACAGATGCGGAAGACCTTATAAACCTGAGAAGCGCAACATCCTCGCTCTGATCTGTGGTTAATTCTCCTGTAATATCTACATAATCATTTTTGGCAGCTGTTATATCTGTAATTTTCATGTGTTCATGAGGAAAAAAAACAGGGGCAAGTTTTCTGCAGAGATTGACAAACTCTGAAGTAGGTGACATCAGGTATGTTTTAAGGTTTTTGTTTGAGGCAAGTTCGGAATACTTTGCTTTAAGTCCCCTCGCATCCTTGTAATCAGGATGGGTCTGTGTTATCAGATCAAGTATTTTTAATGCATCATTAATCCTGTTTTCCTTGATATAGGTTTGAGCCAGCCTGTAAAAAAGATCGAGTTTCGTAGAGGTTTCAATATTTTTATGCCTGAGACCTATTTCAAAATCTTCAATAGCCTTTATGTAATTGCGTCTGGAAAAGTTTATCTGTCCTGTTTCAAGTGATGCGGCTGGGCCGTAAAGAGGATCAGGCCTGAGATGGGAAAATATTTTGAGGGCGTTATCTGTCTGTCCTGTCTCATTATATGAATTACCGAGAAAGAAAAGCATCTCCTTGTCCCCGGGGCTCATTTCAATGCTTTTTCTGAGATACCCGACTGCTTCTCTGTATTTTCCCATAAAGTACAATGATTTTCCTATATACTGAAGAGTCATCAGATGTTCCGGTATCTGTGTTTTGGCAGAAGAAAAAAGAAGATACGCCTTTTCATAGTTTTTTCTGTCAAACTCAATTACGCCGAGATTGTAGTTTGTTTCAAAATGGTCCTTGTTCAGTGATCTGACATATGCCAGGTATTTATATGCCTCGTCTATACGCCCTGTTCTGAGGGCTGATATTGCATATTTGAAAACTATATCAGCTTCATCAAGACTGCTGTTTGTTGCTGTCTGGTCCAGAAGTACCTTGAACAGATGAAGGGCCTTGTCATAAATCTCTTCACTGAAATACAGGTTTGCAAGTTCTGAAACTGCCTCTGTATCCTTTGGGTTCTGGGCGAGTTTTTTATTGGCGTGTTTTATTATATAGTTTCTGTCTCTTTCTTTACTGCTGCCTGGTGCTGATCTGGCTAAAAACAGAAATACAGCTCCAATGACAAGTATTACCACGGCAATAAACACAATAAGGAAAATGTAAATATTCATACGTATTTATTATATACTTGCGTTTATTGTTGTCAATAAAATAAAAATTGTTGACAAATTATTTCCAGAGCTATAGGCTTTGTATATCAGCTGTATGACGGGGCTGATCAATAACCCCGGGGAGGTAGTTAGGGTGAATACCCCTGTAATTGGCATTAAAATTGCCAACGGCACTTTTTTTCCAATACTTAACGTTGATGACTCGATAAAAAAGAGGGTAATTCTGACACCAGTAGCAACGGGACAGAAAGATGTCAAGATTGATATATACAGGGGAGAAGGTGACGGGATGCTTAATCCTGTTTATGTTGCAAGCCTTATTCTCAATAATATACAGGAAAACGGCGATAACGGATCTGAAGTTGAGCTTTTAATAAATATAAATGAAGAAAATATTCTTGACGCTGAAGCCCAGGACAGGGTTTCCGGCGAAAAACAGTTTCTTTCGATAAGTCTTGACAGTATAGATGAGGCGGATTTTTTTGATGTTCCGGACGGTGATGAGGATTCATTTCTCTCTGCGGAAATAGATGATGAATTTGATTCACTGGATGCTGAAGAAAGAGATGACACCTCCGGTTATGACGAGGATGAGGATTTTCAAGAGGAATCCGGCAGCCGGCAGGAAATGAATTATCTTTATGATTATAAAGATGAAAAACCTGACAGAAAGACGACAGCCCTGAAGATTGCAGTTGTTTTCCTCTCTGTGATATTTATCCTTTTTGTTGCGCTTCTTGTATATACTCTTGTTAAAAAACCCGCTCTCAGTAAATCGGAAAGCAGTTCCAGTCAGGGGATTGAGGTTGTTGTTGAAGATGAGGTTGCAAAAGCTGTCCCTGAAAAACAGGAAACAGTTAATACTGCACTCCCGCCGGCTGATGATAATAAAACACCTCCGGTTCCTGCAGAACCGGTAAAGAAACCTGTCCCTGAGGTGAAAAAAACCTATTACAGAATTAAAAGGGGAGATACTCTATGGGATATTTCATATGCGTATTACAGGACCCCGTGGTTATATAAAAAAATTGCCAAAGACAATAATATAAAAAATCCCGACCTTATCTTTGCAGGATCAAGGCTTGAAATAAGGGAATAATCTCCCCCTTTCTGTTTCTTTCGCGAAACACACTTCCTGAAAATATAAATAAATTATATAATTAAGTGTCTTTAATAATTTCCCGGAGGATTTTTGTGTTTAAAAAAACAGCCCTGTTTTTTGCTCTGCTTCTTATTGTTATTTCTTTTTGGTTGACTTTTTCCATAATTATGACTCTGTCAGGGATAAACACAGGGGGATCGGCAGGGTATTTTATTTTCAATACCTTCTATCATCTCTCCTTTTATGTTCCGGCATATCTACTCTTCTGTTCTTTTTTTCTGCTTAAAAAAGAATTTGACCGGAATGATGTGCTGGTTCTTATTCTTACTGTTGTACCGTTTCTAACAGCAGGTATTGCCCTCAGGATTGCAATAGGTACAGGTAAAACCCTTTTTGAAAAAGCTGTATACGATTCGTTCGGTCCCTACAGCCCTGTCCTGCTGTTTCTTCTGACGGTGATAGAGTTGCTTTTCCTTATAAAACTGGCTCTCTACCTGAAAAGTCCAGGGGCCGAACCTGGAGCAGATCCGGTTGAGGCTGATAGGACGGAACAGGTAGAAGCAGAAGGAGAGGCCGCAGCTGTATATGATCCGGAATCTTCAGATGAGAGAAAAGAGAGATATAAAGAGCTGAATCTTGACTCTGTCTCTCTTCTGCCGGGCAATAAACCGTATTCTGAAGATAATATTGCAGCGGGAGTTACACGTCCAGGTGATGATACCTCTGAAGATATAAACGGTGAGGAAGCTTCAGCGGAAGAGGCAGGAGATGACCCGCTTGAAATTGACGGTGTTGATTTGTCAGAACCTGCATATTACAGACATAAAAGAGATGTTTCTGGTGAAATTATCCCTGAAAGTTCAGATATTACATATCCTTTATCATCTGAAGCGGCTGATGAAAAATGGGTTGAAGAGATTGAGACACTGGAAGAAGAAAATGCGGATGATGAAATTACAGGCTGGCCCGGCTATGAAGAGTACGCAGAAGAGAGCAGTAAATATGACAATCCTGTAGATCCAGATAATACTGTCGAAGTTAAAGCTGAATTCCCTGAAGAAGATGGATATGTTGAGGTTCCAGAATCAGAAGGATATAATGATTTTTCTGAGGATTATGAGGAGCTTCAGCCCGGTAAGGAGGATGATACAGCGATAGTCAGGGAGTATTTTGCTTCAGCCAGATTTATAAAGCCCTCAAAAAAGCCCGGGGCATATGAAATCCCCTGTGAAGGTGTTCTTGATATTTATGAGGAGGAATCCTACAACGATATAGACAACAGGACGAGGGATGAAGCGCTTGTTCTGAAAAATACCCTGGCAGAATTCAAGATTGAGGCTGAAGTAACAGGGATTAGAAAGGGACCTGTAATAACCATGTTTGAGATCCTTCCCGCCCCCGGTGTGAAGCTTTCAAGGATAACAAACCTTGCAGACAATATTGCTCTGCGACTTGCTGCTTCAAGGGTCAGGATTGTTGCCCCTATTCCAGGAAAGCATGCTGTCGGAATTGAGGTCCCTAACCGGAAGCGGTCGATTGTATCGTTCAGAGAGCTTATAGAGGTGAACTATAACCAGTACAGCAAGTATGCCCTCCCGATAGTTCTCGGCAAGGACATCACGGGAGAGGAGCAGATTATTGATCTGACCCAGACCCCCCATCTTCTGATTGCTGGTGCTACCGGATCCGGAAAGTCTGTATGTGTCAATTCAATAATAACCTCAATTCTTTACAAACGTCCTCCCAGGGATGTTAAAATGATTCTGATTGATCCCAAGATAGTGGAGTTAAAGCTTTATAACGGAATACCGCATCTGCTGACGCCGGTCATAACTGATCCGAAAAAAGCATTCCAGGCCCTTCAGTACTGTGTTTTTGAGATGGAAAGACGTTATACCCTTCTTGACGCTCTGGGGGTAAGGGATATCAAATCTTTTAATAAAAAAATCAAAAACAATAATATTGCAACAATGCCTCTTCCTTATATCCTTGTAATTGTGGATGAATTTGCAGACCTGATGGCTACAACCGGCAAAGAGCTGGAATCAACCCTTGCACGGCTTGCCGCCATGTCCAGAGCTGTCGGAATTCATCTTGTTCTGGCTACACAGCGTCCGTCGATAGATGTTATTACCGGTCTTATAAAGGCGAATATTCCATCCAGGATTGCTTTTATGGTAGCCAGCAAAACAGATTCAAGAATTATTATAGATTCATCCGGGGCGGAAATGCTTCTTGGTAAAGGTGACATGCTTTTTACATCAGCCTGGAATCCGTTCCCTGTAAGGATACAGGGTGCTTTTCTTTCTGAGGGAGAGGTTGAGAAGGTTACTGAAAAAGTGAAGGAATACGGAGAGCCTGAATATATTGACGATGAAATCTTTATAGATGATGAGGAAGATGATTTCTCCTCCTTTGAGGATGATTATGCCAATGATCCGCTTATGGACAAAGCACTTGAGATTGTTACAACAGCAGGAAAGGCATCTGCATCATACCTTCAGAGACGTCTTAAAATCGGGTATAACAGGGCTGCAAGGCTTGTTGAAGAGATGGAGAGAAAGGGGATTGTAGGACCGCAGAACGGCAGCAAGCCCCGTGATCTTCTTCATATCCCGGACAGTTTTAAGGAATAGATAGGGTTATCCTTTGAAAAAAGACATAATAAAATTATCTCTTATGTTTTTCTTTCAGTATTTTATACTCGGTGGAATAGTCCCTGTTGTCAGCCTTTATCTTAAAGAGCTTCCTCTTTTTAGCGGATTTATGGTCGGGGTTGTCCTTTCAATGACAAGCATTGCCTCTGTCACTTCTCCCCTGATAGCTGAAAGTTTTGCGGACAGGCTGATAAGTTCGGAGAGGCTTTTTGCCTGTGCCCATATCATTAATGGAATTCTTCTGATTGTATTCAGGCAGTATAATAATTTCATTGTAATTGTATTTCTGTATCTTCTTATTACGATTTCACTTTCCCCGACTGCAACACTTCTGAATATCCTGGTTTTTCACAGGCTTAACAAGGAGGGGGAGAAATTCGGATTTATAAGGGTATGGGGGACAGTCGGGTGGATTTCAATGGCTTTTTTTTTCAGTTATATATGGCTTTCATCAGGCAGCTTAAAAGGCTCTCCTGGAAAACTTGGAGATGTCTTTTATATTGCCTCAGCAGTTTCAATCCTGCTCGGCCTGTTCTCACTCACCCTTTCTCCGGCAGCTGCCGGCAAAAAGAGCGGGGGCAGCCTTTTTCTCAAAATAAAAAATCTTCCGATTGAAGGTGACAGGAAGGTCCTTTTTACCTTCTTTATTATAAGCACTATGGTTTCAGTTGTTGACAAGTATTATTATCTGGGGATTGCACCGTTTCTGAAGTTTTCAGGTTTCAGTGAAAGGTCAATAATGCCTGTTATTTCTGCAGGGCTGATTTCGGAGTTAATTGCAATGTTTGTTCTCTATAAACTTCTCAAGAAATACGGGTACAGGAAAATCCTTTCAGCAGGAATAACAGCCGAATTCCTGAGGTTCACAGTCTTTGCACTTGCCCCAGGGAGATGGATAATCGCGGGAATACTTCTGCACGGGCTCACATTCACCCTTTATTCAACAGCAGCATTCATATTTCTGGATTCATTCTGCAGTGCTAAGACCCGCTCAACCCTTCACCTGCTGTTTTCATTTGTTGTTGCCGGTGGGGGAAACCTCGCTGGAAATCTGATCGGGGGGATTCTTATGGATTTTTCCCTCTTTCTTACAGGTAATTACATGGTTTTCTGGATTTTTCCTGCCATTATATCGGGATTATCATTTATAATACTCAATAAAAAGATCCCGGATGAAAATAACAGAGGACAGGTGGCAGGGTGTACATAGCTTACTTCAGTAATTCGCTTGAAAAAATGATAGAGGATTACAGCAGTATTCTTATTCCAGATAATATCTTTGATAATGACTCGGTTTTTATTATTCAGAACCGGAATATGGAAGAGTGGCTTAAGCTTAAGCTGGCAGAACAAACCGGTGTTTCGGCAGGTATAAATTTCCAGTTCCAGGACGAGACACTACGGAGTATAATAAACCTTTCTCCTGAAGTGAAGAAAGAGCTTGAAACAAAAAAAACAATATATCTCGATGACCTGAAGCTTATTATATTTCATACTCTCAGGGATATATTTGAAAATATTGAAGACTATACTGAATTCAAATCTCTTGAAAAATATGTTAACCATGAGTATCCGCTTTCAGACGGGGAGATGAAAAATATCAAATCATCCCGTTTATACCGCCTGTCAGACAGCATTGCTGGTCTTTTCCATCACTACGGCCTTAACTCATCTGAGATGGTCAGGTCATGGGAAAGAGGAGACAGTTATGCTGCAGGAACTGAATACAGATATCTTCAGGGTAATGAAAGATGGCAGATGATACTCTGGAATATTATTTTCGGCGAGGGGTCACCTTATCTTCATCCGGGCCAGATAATTGCCGGAATTCTTGAAAACAGATATACCCTTCCTGATGTCAATAAGAAGATTATTATATTCGGCTCATCATTCCTGAGCGAACAGGCTGTTGAGTTCTTTTATCACCTCAGTTCAAACTGCAGCTCTGAAATCCATCACTTTATCCTTTCTCCTTCCCCCTCTGTTTTAAGGAAGGAAGAGGAGAAGTCGCTACTTCTCTCCCAGTGGGGGAATATTGTAACCGGGCTTGCACAAATGCTTGTCGATAAAGGCATCAGCATTGAAGAAGCTTATGCTGAATCTTCAGGTGAGAGAAGTGACCTTCTTTCCTGCCTGAAAAGGGCAGTTTTTAATAATCAAATCAGATGCAGCGCTGTCTTTGATCCGGATGACAGCAGTTTCCGTATTATCTCTGTTCCCGGCAGAAAGCGGGAAATTGAAATTCTTAAAAATAATATTATCAATTTAATTGAAACATACGGTTATAATTTTTATGAGATAGGGGTAGCGGCCCCTGATATAAACAGTTATGTGCCGTACATTGATTCAATATTCAGGTCTTCCGATCCGGTCCTTGATATACCCTACAATCTGATGGATGTAGGTTTTCTGGAAGACTCGGATTATCTTAACGGTTTTTTTTCTCTCCTTGATCTTTCAGGTGCCAGGTTTTCCCGCAAAGAGCTTTTCAGGCTTTTTCACAACAGATGCTTTATGAACAGGTTTAATCTTTCTGATTCCGATATATCTCTGTGGCTTGATATCTGTGAAGATCTCTTTATTAAGTGGGGGTTTGACTCTTCACACCGGGAAGATCTGCTCAACAGCTCTTCGGATTTTGCGACATGGAAGAAGGGGCTTGAAAGAATATGCTGCGGATTTCTTTTTGATGACAGTGAAGGAAGGGTAAGTTTTCCTTCAGGCAGTGAAATATTCCCGTACAGCCTTGAAGGGAATTATGAGGAGAAAACTGGTTCACGTCTTTTTTACATTGTCCGGGAGCTTTACAGAAAGATATACAACCTCCGTTTTTCAGAGCTTGAAATTCCGGTTTGGGCGGTGAGAATGGAGATGCTCTGTGATTTTTTCCTGAGTCCTGTTTACGGTACAGGTGATGACAATGACAGGAAATTCCTTAAGAATGTTTTCAGACAGATAAATACCCTTGTAATTGAAAATACTTCTGAAACCTCGCTTTCGGAGAAACCTGTTCCTTTTTCCGTTTACAGGACGCTTGTTGAGGAGTTTGCAGGTAAAAGCGGATACTGCAGAGGGCAGTATCTTGCAGACGGGATAAGTTTTTCATCTCTTAAGCCGCTCAGGGCTATTCCTTTCAGGGTTATATTCCTGCTCGGAATGGATGAGAATAGTTTTCCCGGAAAGGAGAAGAGCAGAAACTACGATCTCAGGACTCTGACGCCGAAAAGCATTGATCTGTCTGTACAGAATACTGACTGTTTTACATTTCTGGAAACAATTTTATCTGCTCAGGAAAAGCTTTTTATATCATATACAGGAACAGATATTGTTAAAGGTGAAACACTCGAGCCGTCTCCTCTTGTTACTGAGATAGCTGCCATGTTTGATGATTATGTTGCTGAAAAAATCATAATAAAGCATCCCCTTCATTCATACAGCGGTCTCTATTTCAGCGGAAGTAGTTATTTCAGGGATTATATTTCCTTTGACAGGTTGTACTATAATGCTGCTTCTTTATTCACGGAGCAGAAAAAGGGGAAAAAGGCTTTGTTATCCCTTTCTGCCACAGAACAGCTTTCTGATAATCCGGAAGCTGAAATTTCTGTTTATCAGGCTGAAAGATTTCTGAAATATCCTGTAAGCTATTTCCTTGAACATGTCAAAGGGATCAGGGTTAATGAGAATGTTCTTGCGGAGAATGATGACAGGGAAAGTTTCGGTCTGTCATACGGCGACATGAATAATCTCAACAGGATGATTGAAGAAGGTAATGGTGAGGATTCAGGGATATTTGATGTATATCTCAATGACGGAAAGCTTTCAGGGACCTTGAACAGCAGCAGTGTTTCAGAGTATGAGTGTCTCCTTTCAGAAGATGAAATTCTTCAGTTCGAATCAAATTTAAGATCAGGCGGATATTTTGAATCAGAGCCTGTTGAAATTATACTGGATGAGAAGAGTATAAAAGGGGAGAGCAGCTCTGTAGTGTATCCTCCTGTGAAAATTAAAGCAGATAACGGAGTTGTAACAGTTGACGGGCAAATAAGGGGGCTGAGGCGGAGAGGAAATTCCTGGTTTTTTATCTCCTATGACAGTGTTAAGATCCGTCAGATGATTTCCCCTTTTTTCAGGTATCTTCTTTTAAGGAAAATTACAGGCGACAGGGACACCGTTCTTCATGTTTTTAGTAATTCCGGAACTCCTGCTGCTGTAATAGAAGACAACAGCTATGATGTTGACATGATTCTTGAAGCTATTGCTTTTTCATATATCAGGAGTCTTAATTCTCCGGTAACAGCTGACATATCCTGTATTTCTGAACTTGTAAAAATGAAAAACAGGATAAACAGCATGGATAATTTTATTGAAGCTGCAGATGATTATTACATGACAAAAGGTTTTACAGACAGCCGTTTTCTTAATCCCGGTTCTGAAATTGCTCCTGATTATAAAAGAGATGATTTTTACAGGCTGTTCGAACTTTTTTACAGTTGTCTTGATTTTAAAAAAGGGGGGAGCTGATTTGTCCGGCCGTAATGTATTTAATATAGAAACTGCTGACCTTTCCCTTAATATGGTTCTTGAGGCATCGGCAGGGACAGGCAAGACATACAGTCTTGAGCACCTTTTTGTCCGTTACATTCTTGAGTCAGGATTAAGTGTCAAAGAGATACTTGTTGTTACTTTTACAGAGAAGGCTGCTTCCGAGCTGAAAAAAAGGATAAAAATGCTTTTAAGAAAGGAGCTTTCTCTTTCAGAAGAGCAGTTGAAAAGAGCTGATCCGAAATATACCTCTTCAGGAGAAAAGTATCAAATCCTGAAAAATGCACTTTATGAATTTTCTGAAGTACCTGTTTTTACTATACACGGGTTCTGTCAGAACTGCCTGTCCGGGTTTCCTGTGGAAAGCGGTCTCCCCTTTGATTTTAAAATTATGGAATCTGACAGTATTTATGAAGAAACTGTCATGGATTATTTCAGAACTCTTGATGTGAAAAATAATGACGAATATCTTTCCTTCAGATCCGGGAAATCCGGATTTGATAACTGCATTAAATATTTTGTAAATCTTCTTAAAAAGGGCAGTATGTCCGACGGGGCGGAGATATATCCTGATGAAGATATCCTTGGACGATATGAAAAATTCAAAACTGATTTTTTCTTTAGAAGAGGGAAGCTTTACAGTGATCTTCAGATGCTGAAGGAATTCGCCCCGGACGAGGAGCTTTTGGCATCTGTCAGCAGTAAGCTTAAACTCAGAATAAATGCCGCTTTCAGGCCGCTGCTGATTGATCTTTTTAATTCTCTGGCCAATGCCCAGGTTCTTTCAGATTTTTTCTGCGGGGATCTTGTATATCATTACGGTCGGGTAAGCAAGCTTACCCTTACGTTTCTTGAAAAAAACGAAAGCGACTTATCTGTCCTTGATGAACGTGAGTATCGCTTTGTTTCCCTGGTTGATTCAGTTTTTTCCCTCCCGGAAGGTTTCTGTTTTGATGAGGGTAAGGGGAATTTTCCCTTTCATGATGTGGCAGGGTCAGCTTTTATCCTGAAAAGCATGAAAATATTAAATGAAAACCTCTATATAAAAAAAATGAAGAATTCCAGGCTTGATTTTTCAGATCTCATCAGACTGACCCATGCTGCTGTAAATAACGCTTCTGACGCCAGGGGGAATGATTTCAGGGAGGAAATCAGGAGAAAGTATAAAATTGTTATGATTGATGAGTTTCAGGACACGGATAATCTGCAGTGGGAGATTTTTAACGCTCTTTTCAGAGATAATGAAAAAAGGCTGGTCCTTATCGGTGATCCCAAGCAGTCGATTTACCGTTTCCGGGGAGCTGATATTGAAGTCTATTTTAAAGCGCTTGATGAGATGAAAAACTGCAGCATCAGCTATATTCTTGAAACCAACTACAGATCGGAAAAAAGGGTGGTTGAAGCTCTTAATAAAATATTCAAAGGGGTGTTTTCCCTGAGTTCCGGCGGTGGACATGCGATAGATTTTTCTGCAGTTAAATATCCCGAAGAAAAGGAAGCGCTCCTTAAAAGGGGAGGGGTGGAATTCCTCGCAGTTGAAAATGACTCCAAATTCAGGGCAGATGAAATAGCATCAACCATTGAAGCCCTTTTTGCTTCAGAGATAAAAGAACTTGTTGAGTCCGGATCTGCCCAGGCTTCAGATATATGTATCCTTATGGAATCGAACGATAAATGCAGGAAAATGTATAAATATCTTGTTTCACTTGATATTCCGGCTGTTTATGAAGGTGATACAGATCTTTTTGAAAGTGATGAAATACATGCCATGCTTGATTTTCTGTCTGCTGTTGCATCACCTCTTGACAGGGGCGGAATCATAAAAACTCTGATATCGCCACTTTTTGATTTCCAGCTTTCCGAGCTGCCTCAGTATGATGATGACTATGCATTTGAGAAGCTTTCCGCATCCTTTTTTAAATGGAAAGATGCAGTTGACAGCGGGCAGTTTTCCTCAGTTCTGGATGAAATTACAGGCTCTGAAGATCTTTTTCCCGTCTTGTCAGGAAGCAGTAAATCTCCTTTTCTTCTCAGAAGGATAGGAGAGATCGGTGGGGAAAGGGTGATAACCAATTTTGAGCATATAGGGGAAATTCTTGTTAACCGTAACAGAAGCAAAAGGGAAAACTCTGCTGAGCTTCTTGCTTATATTATTTCTGTTATGGAAGGGGCTGAACACGAAGATGAAAAGCTCGCAAGGCTTGAACGGGATGATAAATCAGTCAGAATAATGACTATGCATAAAAGCAAGGGGCTTGAATTTCCTGTAGTCTTTTTCGGCGGAGGTTTTGCCGGAGACAGTCTCCCGACAGCAAAGGAGGATTATTATGAGTTTGTTGAAGACGGGATTAGAAAGCTTGATCTTGTTAAAAACAGTGATAATAAAATAAAGCATTATTATGATCAGTGGGAGGAGCGGAAGAGGCTTTATTATGTTGCTTTTACAAGGGCCTGTCAGAAGCTTTATCTGCCTGTTTTCAGGCGTTCAAACCTTTATTATTTAACAGATATTTACGGATCAATGGTTTTTGATAAACTGTCTGAGTCATTGAAAGAGAGTGGAATCTGTCCTGAGATACCTTTCGCTGTAATGAGCCCCCCCGGGAAAATGAAGAAAGAAGAATTTACTGATATTGTCTCGGAAGCTGTTTATGATCTGATGTCGGCCAGTTTTAATGACGGGGAAATTTTCACATTCAACAGGGATTTATACAGGAATATTATTGAAAACGGGATTGAACCTCTTTCAAAAATCAGGACGCCTGTAAGTGAACCGGCAGGACCATCGCTTGTTTTCAGGGCTGCGGAAGGGGCTTATGATAATAAAAATATATCCTTTTTCAGCTACAGCAGTATTGTCAGATCAGGGGAAAAACATCTGTACAGGAATGTTCTTCCGGGGGAAAATACCCCTGGAGAGGAGGAACAGCTCTCTGTTTTGGATGAAAAAGATATTCTCAAAGGGCCTTTGTTCGGTAATCTTATGCATATGCTCCTTGAAAAAGCTGATTATAAAAAAATACTGGATTTTGAAGATACTGAAAGCATGTCTTTGGATGAAGATATAATGCGGTTCACTGAAACCGTCTCAAGGCAGTTTCTCCCCCACGGCAGAATACATTCCTCTCTTCCTGCAATAGCGGATCTTCTTTATAAGACAATTCATGCTTCTTTCTCCCTTCCGGGGAAAAGTAAAACCCTTTTTATAGGCCAGCTTGAAAAGGAGGTGCGCCGCCATGAGCTTGAGTTTCTGCTTAAAATAAAAAAGGGGAAAGGAAGGGGACTGCTCAATCTCCCGTCTCTTAATCTTGACAACGGATATATCAGGGGATTTATAGATCTGATTTTTATGCATGAAGATGTTTTTTATATTGCAGACTGGAAGACAAATTATCTGGGAAAAGAAAAAGGCAGCTACAGGGGAGAGGGGCTAAAAACAGCAATGGAGGAGCATAATTATTATCTGCAGATGGAACTTTATATGTGTGCTCTTGCAAGAATAATATCAGTACGTAATCATATTCCACTGCAAGAGGCAGCAGAAATGATAGGGGGATGTTATTACTTTTTTCTCAGGGGGCTTGATAATGAGGATACGGACAGCGGTGTTTATTTTTCACCTCCTGATATATCAGCTGTTTTGAGGTTTTCCGATACTTTTTTTGAGGATCTGGTTTAGTTATGGAAGAAAAGAATGCTATTCTTGAAGAAACCGGGAAGATATTTGATCCAAGGCATTTTCTCGCAGTCAATTTTCTGTCAGACCATTATAAAATTGACAGCGATGATTTTCTTCTTTTTATTATTTCTGTTTCAATTCTGCTTGAAGAGGGACATATAAGGATAAATATTGAAAGCATGGAGGAGGATCTTGAAAAGTACTTCCTGCTTAATCTGAAATCCCCTTCTTTCCTAACTGACCGTATGCTGGAAAACTGTAAAAAAAGCCATAGTATTATTGAAAAGTACCCTGAGGTTTTCGGCGGTTCCCTTTTCAGAACCCCTTTTGTAATTCTTGATTCAGGAAAGAGTATTACATCGGAAAAGCTTTATTTTCTCGAGAAAAAGGTTGTTGACCTTATTATAAAGTATGCTGAAAAATCATTTAAGCCGCCTCAGCTGATGAAAACCCTTTCTGAAGCAGAGGCGATAGTTGCCCTTATTGAGGGGCGTGACAGTATAACGCTTGAAATGAAGCAGAAAGAAGCTGTTGTAAAAGCTCTTACGCTCCCTTTTATCCTTCTTACGGGAGGGCCGGGGACTGGTAAAACTACTACAGTAATTTCCATGGTAAAGGCCATTATTGAAGGGGCAGAAAAAGGGGGGAGGAATATTTCCGTTGCTCTGTGTGCCCCCACGGGGCGGGCTGCAAACAGAATTGAAGAGATGGTCAGAGGTGAGGGGCTTGAAGGCTTGATAGAAAAACCACAGACCCTTCACCGGCTTCTGAAAATATCCGGAGGAAAAAGCCTATACCCGGAAGGGCGGTTTCTTCCTTATGATGCTGTAATTGTGGATGAAAGCTCCATGATAGATCTTAAGATGATGAAGAACCTCTTTTCTTCTTTATCACCAGATACAACCCTTGTTCTTGCAGGTGATGCAGACCAGCTGCCGTCTGTGGAGGCAGGGGCTGTCTTTTCAGATCTGCTTGCTGATTCAAAGGAGGAAGGACATCTTTTGAATAAATCTGTGGTAGTTCTTGATAAAATGAAAAGATCGGCATCTGAGCTGACGGATTTTTCTGTCAGAATCAGGGAGAATAGAATCTCTTTTAATGATCCGGATTCATTCGGCAGCAGTATTGTTCTCAAACCGCTTGATGAAAAAACTATCTACAGGGATTTGGCTTCTGTTTATCTGCCGGCACACAGTGCGGAATCGGTTTTTGATATTATCGGGAAAAACGGGATTCTGACAGCTACAAACAAGGGGCAGTTCGGGATGGACAGTATTAACAACAGCATGAAGGAAATCGCCGGATACCGCAATTTACAGTTTTACGAAAATATGCCACTTATGGTACTTAAAAATGATTATATAAATATGGTTTTTAACGGAGACAGGGGTGTAATTGTAAAAAAAGATGAAATATTTACAGCCGCGTTCAGGACCGGACAGGGTGAAATCCGTTATATCCCTGTTTCCATGCTTAAGGAGTGGACTCCTTCCTATGCTCAGACTGTACATAAGAGCCAGGGAAGTGAATTCGACAATGTTTATCTTATTCTTGACAGCTTTTCAGGGCGTATTCTTACAAGAGAGATTCTTTATACAGCTGTTACAAGGGCAAAGAAAAAAATAACAATATATTCTGATGAGGATACCCTTGAAACAGCCGTATCCAGAAAGATTTTAAGAAAATCCGGAATAAGACAGTCTATGGCCGGCAGACCCGGTCAATAGACTGTATCACTCCTCTAAGATGTTGTTCCGCCCCCCCGCGTGATAAGGGTTTTTCCTGTTCTGACTATTTCAATAATATCATAAGGAAGAAATGTTCGCTTCAGCGCTTCAATTTTTTCTGAAGTACCGGAGGCTTCAAAAGATACAGTTGTGTCGCTTATGTCTACAATTGAGCCTTTGAAAGCTTCTATAAGCTGGAATATTTCATTCCTCTTTTCCGGCATGCAGCTCAGCTTCAGAAGGGCCAGTTCTCTTTCAATAATGTTTTTTCCTGTATGGTCAATAGCTCTTACAACATCCACAAGTTTGTTAAGCTGCTTTATTATCTGGTCAAGTATCTTTTTTTCCCCGGTTGCCGCTATTGTCATTCTGGAAAATGCAGGATCATTCCCTTCTGATACTACAAGGCTGTCTATGTTATAACCCCGTCGTGCAAATACAAGTGCTATCCTTATCAGGACGCCGGGTTTATTGTTAACAAGCAGGCTTATCGTATGTTTCTGTAAGTCATCATTCATTTTTATGCACCTCCGGTCGGTTTATCAAGTTTTATTTTTGGAGCTTCAAGCAGCATTGCTGAAAGAGGGGCGCCTGCAGGTACCATGGGGAATACATTATCCTCTTTTTCAACTTCTATATCCACAAGGCATGGGCCGTCATTGTAGTTGAGAGCAGCTTTCAGTGTTTTTTTGACATCCGCGCTTCTCCTGATGAAAAACCCTTTGACACCATAGCTTTTTGCAAGCTGGACAAAATTTGGATTTCCTTCAAGATCAACTCCCGAGAGCCTGTTGTCGTAGAACATATTCTGCCACTGCCTTACCATTCCGAGATATCGGTTATTTATAACTATTATTTTTATAGGCAGTTTGTTTACGGCGGCAGTTGCCAGTTCACATAATGTCATCTGGAATCCTCCGTCCCCAACTATAGCTATAACTGTTTTATCAGGCTGTGCAAACTGGGCTCCTATTGCGGAGGGAAATCCGAAACCCATGGTTCCCGCCCCTCCTGAAGAGATCCACTGGTGCGGAAAATCTGTTTTATAAAACTGGGCCGCCCACATCTGGTGCTGTCCTACATCTGTTGCAACTACAGCCTTGCCGTCTGTGAGCTTGTAAAGCTCATCAATAACATGCTGGGCCTTGAGTTTTCCCTCCTTTTTATATTTAAGGGGGAATTTTTTCTTTAGTTTCTCAACTTCTTTAAGCCATTCTCCTGTATTGCCTTTTCTTACCTTTACATTTATTGCCTCAATGACTTTTTTGGCATCTCCTATAATACCGAGGTCAACCTGTACGATTTTATCTATTTCTGAAGGATCAATATCAATATGAATTTTAGTTGCCATCGGACAGAACTCATCAACTTTTCCGACAATTCTGTCATCCCATCGTGATCCGATCGACATGATAAGGTCGCACTCAACAAGGGCCTTGTTTGCATATGCTGTTCCGTGCATTCCAGGCATTCCAAGGTTCAGTTCATGGGATTCGGGAAAACATCCCTTGCCGAGAAGTGTGTTGATGACCGGTATCTGCATTTTTTCAGCAAGATGTGTAACTGCTTTTGAGGCATTAGAAATTAAGGCCCCGTGACCCACCAGAAGAAGAGGTCTTCTCGCCTTGGAGAGAAACTCCGCCGCCTGGTCAATTTTGTCATAGTCAATTGTTTCCGGAACTGAGTAGCCGGAGAGTTTGAAATCTGATGTAATATCTGTATCAATAAGTTTGCTTGAAATATCCTTGGGAAGATCAATAAGGACAGGCCCCGGCCGTCCTGTCTGGGATATATGAAAAGCTTCCTTTACAATTCTGGGAAGGTCTTCCGCTTTTTTCACGAGATAGGAATGCTTTACGACAGGAAAGGAAATTCCTGAAACATCTGCTTCCTGAAAAGCATCCAGCCCCAGGTTTGCAGTATTTGACTGTCCGCAGACGATTATCATAGGGACTGAATCCATAAGTGCGGTAAAGACCCCTGTAATAGTATTTGTCGCCCCGGGACCGGATGTAACAAGTACTACACCGGGCTTTCCTGTTGCCCTTGCATACCCGTCTGCCATATGGGTTGCCCCCTGCTCATGTCTGGATAAAATCAGTTTTATGGGAGAATCGAGTAATGCGTCAAACATCGGTATTGCATTTCCTCCGGGATACCCGAAAATATATTCAGTTCCCTCCTGTTGTATTAAGTCAACAAGAATTTCCGCTCCTGTTTTTTGTTTTGCACCCATTTTTAACCTCGTTATGATCTTTTAAAATAAAAAACTGGTTTATACTATTATTCATGCTCATATATGTCAATAAAAAACATGAAAAAAAGCAATAAAAACAATATAAATGGGTAAATAAAATAAAAATCAGTAATAAATAATATAAAAATATATTGAAAAACTATTAAAAATTTTATCAAGTCAAAAAAAATCTATGAAAATAGTTGAAAACAGACTGCAGTAATAATTTGTTGTCCAAAAACAACCAAAAAAAATATGTTTACCCTTTTCGGTTTTTTGTATATTATATTTTTTATGAAAGAAGTATTTAATAAATTATACCATTTTTATAAAGACCAGAAAAAGCTTAAGGACAGGCCGCAGACAGTACTTGAGGAGGTTTTAAACTCAGTCACACATGGGGCAGGTGCTTTACTGGGTGTTGCAGGACTGGTAATCCTTCTTGTTAAAGCTTCCGGTGAAAAAAGCGGCATTATAATAACCGGAATATCAATTTTCGGCTCCACAATGATACTTCTTTATCTTATGTCAGCACTTTATCACAGCCTTTCTTCAACAAAAGCAAGGGAGGTCTTTAAGGTATTTGATCATGCCGCTATATTTATTCTTATCGCAGGAACATATACCCCTATAGCATTCGCGATTGGGGGGGGCTGGGGATGGACACTGTTCGGGATAGTATGGTTTCTTGCTGTTCTCGGAATAGTTCTGGAAGCTGTATTCAAGTCAAAAATTAAAAAAATATCAATGTTTATATACCTTGCAATGGGATGGCTGATTGTAATTGCATGGAATCCTATGCTGAATTCCATTCACTACGGGATGGTCGCATGGCTTCTGGCCGGGGGGCTTTTTTATACTGCAGGGGTTGTTTTCTATATTCTTCCCGGAATAAGGTACTTTCATGTTCTGTGGCATTTTATGGTTCTGGCCGGAACTGTTATGCATTTTTTCGGAATCTATTATTATATAGCAGGCTGAGTACCGGTAAAGATTTTTTCATGCAGCCGGATATTATTTCCGGCTGAGAAATAATGTTATTCTGTTTCTCCGTTCCTCTGGTTTACGTAGTAAAAAAGATTTTCTATTTCAACTGCCAGATTTATGTTGTTTACCATACATTCCGGTTTTCCTGCGCCGTCTTTGTCAGGCGATTTGCTGCATTTTAAATCAACTGTGGAAAAATTCAGAAAACCCCTTATACCGGCATTGCTCATAATCTCGTAAACATCTGTGGCAGCATTCTCAGGAACCGCAATAACTGCTACCTTTATGTTTTTTTCTCTGATGAATTTTTCAATATTTTCCATTGGGAAAACCGGAATTTCTCCGGTATAGCTTACTTTTTCAGGTCTGATATCAAATCCGGCTGCAACTGTTATCCCGTCACGGGAAAGCCCGTTGTACTGCATAAGGGCAGAACCGATTTTTCCGCATCCTACAACTATAATATCAAGAGGATGATGTTTTCCGAGGATATCGTCTATTTCCTGGATCAGTTCATCTATAGAATACCCCCCCCTCTTGTTGCCGGATATTTTCAGAAATGAAAAATCCTTTCTTACGAGTGCAGGTGTTACCCCCAGGGCATCTCCCAGGTTGTTTGAAAAAACCTTTTCAAGACCCAGGGCTTTAAGTTTCTGCAGAAGCCTTTTGTATTTGGATAATCTAAGTACAATTTCCTTATTCATAATTTATAATGTTATTAAAATCACAATAAAATGTCAACTTGCAATATTAAAAAAGCAAAATATAGTATTATTATTGTCAAAAAGTTCTGATTTCACATAAAAACTGAATAAGTCTTATATATTGAACATTTTTGCTAAATAATCTATACTCAACCCAGAAAAAATCCTTGAAACGGAAAGGAGTGGAGGTTTCATGTCTGTACAAACAAGTGTAGAGATTGAGTTCTCTAAAGAGCTTTTAGCTTTTATAGAGGAGTGGAAATCGAAACCAGGCAACCTGATTATGGTTCTTCATAGAGTCCAGGAAGAATTCGGATATATTCCCAGACAGGCTGCTATTAAGGTTTCTGATTTACTTGATGTACCCCTTGCAAAAATATACGGGGTAATAACATTTTATCATTTTTTCAAGACCACAAAACCTGGTAAGTATAATATTCAGGTCTGTATGGGAACTGCATGCTATCTGAAGGGGGGCGAAGACCTTATTCAGGAGCTTGAGAATCTTCTTGGTATAGGTGTCAACCAGGTCACTGATGACGGTATGTTTTCGATTGAATCGGTAAGATGTGTTGGATGCTGCGGGCTGGCCCCTGTTGCAATTGTTGCCGGTGAAGTATTCGGCAAGTTAACTAAAGACAGTCTTCCCGAAATTCTGGCATCATATAAAAACAAAGGCTGACAGCAGGTGCATATAGCTGTCTGTGATTTTATTGTTGATTTGCTTCAGAATTCAGTAGAGGCAGGTTCAGGTTTTATTACCCTTGAATACAGCCTTGAGGAGTCACTCATAAGGGTGGTTGTCAGCGATAACGGGAAAGGGATGAGTAAGGAGCAGCTTGATAAGGTGCGTGACCCTTTCTATACAGACGGTACAAAACATATAAAAAGAAAAGTAGGTCTGGGAATTCCGTTTCTTATCCAGGCTGTAAATATTGTTGACGGATCGTTGTCAATTGAATCTGAAAAGGGAGTAGGGACCAGGATTGAGTTCACTCTTGACAGACAGCATATTGATACCCCTCCTGAGGGTGATATTGCAACAGCAGTACTTCAGGCAATGATGTTTGACGGCGATTTTGAGCTGGAATTTAAAAGGGAAATAATTAAGAACGGAGTTTGCAGAAGTTATATAGTAAAAAGATCTGAATTACAGGATATCCTGGGTGATTTAAGTGCAGGTGTTTCAATAAGCCTTGCGCGGCAATATATTAACTCTCAGGAAGAAGATTTGATAAAGGAGACAGGTAATGGCTAAGATGACGCTGGAAGACCTGAGAAAGCTTCGGGAAGAAAAAAAGAAGGTTCTGGACAGAAGAGATGTAACCGGTAATGATATAGTCGTAATAATTGGTATGGGTACATGCGGAATTGCAGCTGGTGCAAAGGAATCTCTTGAAGCTTTTCTTGATGAAATTGAAAAGAAAAATCTGGGACATGTAACAGTTAAGCAGACCGGTTGTATGGGGCTCTGTTATGTTGAACCTACAGTTGAAGTAAAGGTGCCGGGAATGCCTGATACTATTTACGGAAAAGTAGATGCTGATGTAGCACGTAAAATTGTTGACGAGCACATTATCAACAAGAAACTTGTCAATAACCACATTTTTGATAAGCCTTCAGCTGATATTGTTAAGGGTTAACGGAGGAAAGGATGGCAATAAAAAACTATATTTTAGTTTGCGGCGGTACAGCCTGTGAATCATCAAAAGCTGATGATATATATACATCCCTGATAAAGGAAGCTGAAGTTCAGGGTGTAAAGGACGATGTTCAGATTGTAAAAACCGGCTGTTTCGGGTTCTGTGAAAAAGGACCAATAGTCAAGGTTCTTCCTGAAGAGGCATTCTATGTTCATGTGAAGCCGGAAGATGCTAAGGAAATTATCGCTGAGAATATAATTAAGGGAAGAATGGTAAAAAGACTTCTTTACAGCGGAGAAGAGGTTGCAGGAAAAGACAGTTTCGATTCTGAAGATATTCAGTTCTATCAGAAACAGTTCAGAATTGTTCTCAGAAACTGCGGATTTATTGATCCTGAAAATATTGATGAATATATTGCAAGAGACGGGTATAAGGCTCTTGAAAAGTGTCTCTTTGAAATAACACCTGAAGGTGTAATAGAAGAGATGAAAAAATCCGGTCTCAGGGGAAGAGGCGGTGCCGGATTTCCGACATGGATGAAATGGAATTTCAGTAAAACAGTTGAAGCTGATCAGAAATATATTGTATGTAATGCTGATGAAGGTGATCCTGGTGCATATATGGACAGAAGTACCCTTGAGGGTGATCCCCATTCTGTACTTGAAGCTATGGCTATTGCCGGTTATGCAATCGGTGCATCACAGGGTGTTATTTATATAAGGGCGGAATATCCTCTTGCAATCGAAAGGCTTGAAATTGCGATGAAACAGGCAAGGGATTACGGACTTCTGGGTGATAAGATTCTTGGAAGTGATTTCAGTTTTGATATTGAAATCAGGCTCGGTGCCGGTGCTTTTGTATGCGGTGAAGAAACAGCACTTTTGAGGTCTATTGAAGGAAACAGGGGTATGCCTACACCAAAACCGCCTTTTCCTGCTGTTGAAGGACTATGGGGGAAACCGACTGTAATCAACAATGTTGAAACATGGGCAAATGTTCCCATGATTATCCTCAAGGGGGGAGACTGGTTTGCCGGTATAGGCACTGAAAGATCTCCAGGTACAAAGGTTTTTGCCCTTACCGGTCAGATTAATAACTCCGGTCTTGTTGAGGTTCCTATGGGAACTACATTAAGAGAGATTGTTTTTGATATCGGCGGCGGTATAATAAACAACAGGGCCTTTAAGGCTGTACAGACAGGCGGTCCTTCCGGCGGTGTTATCACGTCGGCAAACCTTGATACACCTATCGATTTCGACAGTCTTACCGCAATCGGATCCATGATGGGTTCCGGCGGTATGATTGTAATGAACGAGGATGACTGTATTATTAATGTTGCCAAGTTCTATATGGATTTCTGCGTGGAAGAATCCTGCGGTAAATGTTCACCCTGCCGTATCGGGACAAGAAAGCTTTATAATTATCTTGATAAAATATCAAAGGGTAATGCTACCAGGGATGATATGAAAAAGATGGAAGAAATTGGTATGGCTATGAAAAAGGCTGCCCTCTGCGGTCTCGGACAGACAGCTGCAAACCCTGTTCTTTCTACAATGAAATATTTCAGAGATGAGTATCTTGAACATATTGATCACAGCCAGTGTAAAGCGGGCAAGTGTAAAGATCTTGTTCGATTTGAAATCAACCCTGAAAAATGTATCGGATGTACACTTTGTGCAAGAAAATGTCCTGTAAACTGCATAAGCGGTGAAAGAAAGCAGCCGCATGTAATTGACCAGGAAAAGTGTATTAAATGCGGCGAATGTTTTAAAGCATGTAAATTCGACGCAATATCAAAATTCTAATTGATTTCAGGTAAGGAGATATAACAGTGAAAACTGTAGAAATAAAAATAAACGGTAATCCGGTTTCTGTTCCTGCCGGAACAACAATCCTGGAAGCTGCCAAAAAAGTAGGAGTGAAAATTCCGAAGCTTTGTGTTCATTCAGATCTTGAGCCATGGGCAGCCTGCGGTATTTGTGTTGTAAAAGTTGAAAATTCACCTAGACTTGTAAGGGCATGTGCAACAAAAGTTGTTGATGGTCAGGGGTATATTACACATGACCCTGAAATCCAGGGGATAAGAAAAACAGTAATAGAAATGATTCTCTCAACCCATCCTCAGGAATGTCTTACATGTGCAAGAAATCAGAACTGCGAACTTCAGACCCTTGCTGCAGAATTCGGGATAAGGGAAATTCCTTATGATATGAATGTCAGAAGGCTTCCAAAAGATACATCCACCCCTTCAATAGTGCTTGATCCGACAAAATGTATACAGTGCGGAAGGTGTGCTCTTGTTTGTCAGGAGGTACAGGGTGTATGGGCTCTTGAATTTCTCGGAAGAGGAGAAAATACAAGAATTGCTCCGGCAGCAGATGTTTCTCTTGCAGAAAGTCCATGTGTAAAATGCGGTCAGTGTTCAGCGCACTGCCCTGTAGGTGCTATATATGAAAATGATGAGACAAAAAAATTCCTCAATGCTGTACGAGAGGACGGGGTTCATGTAGCTGTTCAGATGGCTCCTGCTGTCAGGGTTGCTCTTGGAGAAGCATTCGGTATGGCTCCAGGTGAGATAGTAACAGGTAAAATTTATGCTGCTCTCAGAAGGCTTGGTGCTGATGCTGTTTTTGATACCAACTTCTCAGCAGACCTTACTATTATGGAAGAGGGGACCGAGTTTGTTAACAGGTTTACAAAAGGGACCGGAGCTCTTCCTCAGTTAACATCATGCTGTCCTGCATGGACTGACTATATGGAAAAATATTATCCGGATATGATTCCCCACTTTTCAACTGCAAAATCACCTATGATGATGCAGGGGGCTCTTACAAAAACATATTATGCTGAGCAGAAGGGGATTGATCCCCGGAATATCTGTTCCGTAGCTATTATGCCATGTACTGCAAAAAAGTTTGAAATATCAAGATGCGATGAAATGAAATCATCAGGTTACTGCGATGTGGATCTTGTACTCACTACAAGGGAGTTTGCAAGACTTATTAAAACAGCAGGAATTGATTTTAAAAACCTTAAAGAGGAACCTGCTGACAGCCCGATCGGAAAATATACAGGAGCAGCTACAATTTTCGGCGCAACCGGCGGCGTTATGGAAGCTGCAGTAAGAACAGCCTACAAGCTTGTAACAAATGAAGAACTTAAAGATGTTAATGTAGAAGCTGTAAGAGGCATGGACGGTGTTAAAGCTGGGGTTGTTGATATTAAGGGCACACCTGTGAGGGTTGCCGTTGCTCACGGCCTTGCGAATGTAAAATCACTTCTCGAAGAGATAAGAGCTGCAAAAGCTGAAGGGAAAGAACGTCCTTATGATTTTATTGAAGTAATGGCGTGCCGTGGGGGCTGTATTGCAGGCGGCGGTCAGCCTTACGGTACAGAAGACAATGTAAGGGAGAAGAGACTTTCCGGTATTTATAAGGATGATGCAGAATGTGAAATAAGATGTTCTCATCATAATCCTGAAATTATCGAGGTTTATGAAAAATTCCTCGGTTCACCATGCAGTGAGAAATCTCATAAGTATCTTCATACACACTATATCGAAAGACCGGTATACAAACACTGATTTTCAAGGCTGCCTGATAACAGGCAGCCTTTTATATATAATTTCAGGAAAAATATTTACGACTTGCGTCTCACTGGTTTTTAAAATATAATTAAAGTATTAAGGATAAATTTATACTTTTATGAGCAATAATATCCGGGAGGATTTTAAAGATGAAAAAAATGTTACTGGTTACTATTATTTTAATGGTCGCATCACTTTCGTTTGCACAGGAACTTACAATTTCCTATTTTGACGGTGATGTTGAGGTAATGGATTCAGGGGAATGGTATCTTCCTGAAATGGGGGAAGCTGTAAAGAATAATCAGCAGATAAAACTTGGTGCTGACAGTTATGCAGAGATAAATTTTTCAAATACCACAATAAAACTACTGAAAGAAGGAATTTACACAGCATCTGATATAATTGAATCAGCAAACAACCAGAATACATGGGAGCTTGGAAAAATAGGGGGAATTAATTTCAAGAATGTTATTAATAAAGGTGCTTACAATAGTTCCGCTGTAATGGGTGTAAGAGGTGCCAAGCAGGAAACTTCTGAGGTTGAATGGATTGACAGCAGTGTTGACTATCTCGAAGACGGAAAGGCAAGCCTTGACGAAGGGGATATTGACAGGGCACTCTCTATTTTTAACGAGGGAATTGAACTTTCTGAAGATAACAGGGATCAGTTGCTCTATTATTCAGCACTATGTTACAATCTTAAAGGGATAAATGACAGAAGTCTTAATAATCTTGAGAGCATAGAGGTTCCTGAAAATTATGACTTTTATCCTGATTTTGTTATTCTTAAGAGTAATATCCTCCTTGAAGGGCTTGAATACGAAAATGCTGAAAAACTATTGAGCAGTTATATTGCAAAGGACAGCAAAAGTGAAAAAGCCCAGATTGTTTATCTGCTTCTTTCATATTCATCAAACGGTATGAAAAACACGGAAAATGCAGTCAAGTATCTCAATAAGGTGCTTGAAATTGATAAAAGCAACGAAATGGGCGTAATTGCAGAGGAATTGCTTGCCAAGATGTAGACAGCTCCCTCTCAAGAGGGGGGGATGGGGATGGAAATAAAAAGAAATTTTACAGTATTTTTTTGTTTTCTATTATTCTTGTCAGTTCCGGCTGTTTTTCCACAGAATCTGAAAAATAAAGAGATAGATTACAACGATTACTACTATTATCCGCTCAGTTTTGGGGTTGATTATTCAACTTTCAACCCTTTTACTGACTATGGAGTCGATACATTTACCTATGAATTCGCCCTTAATCTTCAATATCCTCTTCCCTTTTATCCGAAGCTGAAACCTTTTGTAAGGGGGGGGCTTACAACTGTAGACTCCAAAGATAATATTGAACCTGAAAAATGGGATCATAAATATTATTTTGCATCCGGAGGGATTCTCTATGTTAACAGGTTGAGCAAAAACTTTGAAATGGGGGGAGGTTTTTCCGGGGGTTTTGCACAGGCGGTTTTTACCGGTCTTGATCTTGAAAAGGAGTATGGAGCAAAAACTGTATATGGATCGCTTCTCGGTATTATGGGGTTAAGTCCATCCTTTAACATGTGTATAAGTGTCATGCCTGAAATTAAATACCGCTATTATCTGAATCCTCTCGAAAAATTCAACGGACTGTCCTTCGGAATAGGTTTCGGGGTAAACTACCGCTTCGGAGAGGACCCGGATTCACCTAAAGCTATTATTAAAAGCATTAAACTCCTGAAAGCAGATATTCCCCCTGTATTTGCTGCAATGCAGAGTTATTATGTTAATAATCCTATCGGAAGTATAACAATAGCAAATACTGAAGATTTTGCAATTGAAAATGTGGAGGTCTCGTTTTACCAGGCTGGTTTTATGGATACACCCGCGAAAATGGTAACAGTTCCTGAAATAAAAAAGGGGGGATCGGTTGATGTTGACCTGCCTGTAACATTCAACCAGAATGTTTTTGAAACTGAGGGGATAACCCCTTTAAACGGAGAGGTAATTGTTGAATATGTTTCCAGGACAAGAAGTGCGAAACAGACTTTTCCGGTTAAATATGAGTTACATGATAAAACATCTCTCACCTGGACTGATGATAATAAAGTCGGTGCATTTATTACACCAGCAGACAGCGCCCTGCGTAATTATTCCAGTTATATAAAACAGGTGTGTAAGGATACTGTAAACGGGGGATTTTCTGAAAGACTTCAGTCTGGTATCCAGATTTATTACGGTCTGAAGGAGCTTGGATGTATTTATCAGGTTGATCCGACCTCTCCGTTTATATCAGCACAGGGCAATGCCCTTGTTGTTGATTCAATAAATCTTGCAAGGACAACACTTAAAAGGGCTGTCGGCGACTGTGATGATCTGACTGTTCTTTACACATCACTTCTTGAAACTCTTGGAATAGAGACAGCATTCATAACAGTACCGGGACATATCTACGCTGCATTTAATACAGATATCCCTGCCCGTGAATATCTGAAGGTCTATCCTGATATCAATATGACAATTACGCTTGACGGAAAAATATGGATACCTGTCGAAATAACCATGGTAGGTGAAAAGGATTTTATGACAGCCTGGCAGAAGGGAATAGATGAATACAGGCTGTATGAAAAAGACCCTGAAAAAAGGGGTTTTAATATCACAAGAAAAGCGCAGAGTATCTACAGACCGGTATCATTGAAGGAAACCGATCTAGGTCTTCAGTACGGCGAGCCTGCGAATATTGTAAACGGGGTTGAAAAGGATCTCGACCGGCTTATTGATGCTGTAATAAGCTATTACAGCATTCAGGCGGAAAAAGAGGGGACAAAAAGCAGTTTTAATTCACTCGGTATTCTGGCCGCCCAGTACAAAAGGTATAAAGTGGCTGAAGATTCGTTTAACAGGGCACTTGATATTGACAGGAACTATATTCAGCCTAAAATAAATATGGGAAATCTTTATTTTCTTCAGGAAGAGTATGAAAATGCCCTTAGAAATTACCACAGGGCAGAAACTGAACTTGTAAACCTCAACAGACAGAAAAGCTCTCTTTATGTAAAGGTGGTACTTAATATTTCAAGGTCCTACTATGAACTTGAAGAATATGACAGGGCAAACGAATATTATAAAGCTATAAGGGAAATAAATCCCGAGCTTGCAGATGAGTATAACTACCTGGGTAAAATTGCAGATGACGGAGGCAGGGCTTCGGATATGTCAGGCGGGTCTGGTCTTTTCTTCGGAGATGACTCGGACAATCTTTAAAAAAGTTTTTTGGGAAAACGGTGACTTCTTATGAATAGAAATATAATTTCAGTTTTTTTTCTTTCAATCCTATTATTATCTCTTTTCATGTCTTGTCCGGATCCGATAACGGAAGATCTTGTAGCCAGGGTTGAGGATAAAGGCGCTCCGACAATCATTGTATCAACTCCTTCAAACAACTCAATTTACAGATCACTGGTCACTTTTTCAGGGCGTGTGACTGATGATGCTAAAAATTCCATAGAAAGGTTTTCTTTTAATGTACAGAACCGGCCGATAGGTGGGGGAGTCATTATTTCCGGCAGCAGTGTGAGTCAGGATACCTCAGCCGGTGAAACAGTTGTTTCCTATACTCCGTCAAACGGGAATTTTTCCTTTTCATTTTCAACCATAGATCCTGATGTTCTGACAGGAAGACTTTTTATAGATCTTGAGGCTGTTGACTGGAACGGGAATGCATATGAGGAAACAATTATTCTCTACGAGAATGAGGACGGACCTTATGTGGATCTGACCAGTCCTGTTGAAGGTTCAATATACAGCGGAAATATGAGTCTTACAGGGAGAGTAATGGATCAGTATGTTGCTGTTGGTGAAACTATTTCATATGAAAATATTAATGAAATTCAATGGAGAGTTGTAGGTACATCAATTTTAAGCGAGTCTCTTCCTGTTTTCGGTCAGACTCCTGATGCTTCCGGGAATATTAATTCAGGCGGAAGTTTAACCTATAATACTGAAACCGGTTCGATTACAGGGGTAATCCCTCTTTCTTCCCAGACAGGAGTAATAAACTTTGAATTTACTGTATCTGATCTTAATTCACATACAGTTTCAGAATCATTCAATATTTCGGACGGAAATGTAAGTCCTGCTGTTGTTATAGATTCATTCCTGCCCCCGGAACACAAAGGTACCAGATACTTCAAGGCAGGAGATATTTTCAGTTTTGAGGGGCATGTCGGGCCTACAAACAGGGATTATGATAATTTTAACTATTATGTTGACCCCGGAGCCCCGGCGTTAGTAAATATTTCACCGATAGTCACCAATGTTGATGAGCTTTTCAGGTATGATTTTAGTACGCCAACTACACCTGTAATAAATACTGCAGGATATTCTAATATTCTTCAGAAAGTCAAATTCCAGTTTCAGGCTGAAGGTTCATCAGAAACGGCAGTAACAACTGTTTTTATAACCCCGGATTTTGACGAACCGGAATTTGTATTATCCGCAAATCCGGTTACTTCAGATGTAAGTAATTATTATATAGATGTTGAATTCAATGAACCGGTATGGGGCGGGGAAGATTTTTCATCAGTACTTAGTAAGGATGATTTTTCAATAACAAACACCAGTGGTTCGCTTGCTGTCAGCAATCTGTCAAGTGTTACAGGGAATCTTGAGGATGGAGAAACTGCTGTCAAACTTGTAATATCTAAAAGCTCCGGCAATATTATAGAGGATGGAACTACTGTATACACTATTACTTCTGGCGGAACATCCGGTCAGACTGGAATTTTTGATGTAGCAAATAATCTGCCCTCAAATACAGGGACATTTAAATTCCCTGATAAAGCAGCTCCTTATGTAATTGCTGATTCAGAAAGTCCTGATGATGGATCTACCATAAGTTCTCATTTATATTCAGGAAGTATCAGTTTTAAGTTTAATGAACCTGTGGAAATAGCCGGGGATGCAGACGGAAAAATTGAAATAAACGGAACTGATACTGATGTCTGTACAATTGCAGCAAATGGTGTTGATGTTTCTGTTACAGTTCCTCTTACTGCTTTTACCAATGAAGCACCCCTTCTTAATACGATCACAATCCCAGCCGGGAGTTTTACTGATGAAAATGATAACGATAATATAGCTTATATATGGACTGTTATAAAAGATACAACTTCTCCGGTTTGCAGCGGTGTGGCAGTTAAAACAGGATCAACTCTGATACCTGCCGGGTCAACAAGAGGAAGTATTTCTGAAGATGTAAAAGTTATTCTGACTTTTTCGGACAGCGATTTTACAGGCCAGGCTGATAAATATATCACTTTAAGGAAGGGTGCAACAACATTGGAAACTGTAACTGCTGATACAGCAGTTAAAGATACGGATGCTAAAACAGCAACAATAACATTTCAGGCAGCTGATTTTACCACTTCAGGATCCTATGAAATAAGCATAGACAGTGGGGCATTTGAAGATACTTATGAAAATCCCTGTACATCATATACCGGACTGCCGTTTGATTTTAATGTGGATGTAACTCCGCCGGAATGCAGCAATATTATTGTCAAAGCTGACGGTACAACTATAACAGACGGCTCCTCTATTGCCAGTATTTCTACAAATGTTGAATTAATACTGACATTTTCAGATGATGATTTTATAGGCGAAACAGATAAATATATAATACTTAAAAGAGGCGGAACAAATGTAACTTCCATAGCAGCTTCTGATGCAGTAAAAAATGCTGTTGCAAAAACAGCGACAGTTACTTTTACGGCGGCTAATTTTGTAACCTCAGGGGCATATGAAATCAGTATAGACAGCGGAGCTTTTGTTGATGTTTACAATAATCCTTGTGCTGTATATACAGGCCTGCCATTTGATTTCAATGTCGACAGTATAGCTCCGACTCTTGACAGCCATGTTCCACTCAACAGTGCAGTATCAGTATCTGAAAGCAGCGATATAAAAATGACTTTTAGTGAAAATATATCCAAGGGAACCGGAAGCATTCTTATCAAAAAATATTCTGATAACAGTACAACTGTAACAATTGCACAATCTGATTTTTCAGTTTCAGATAAAGTACTTACCATAGCTGCTGCAGAACTGACAGGACTTTCAGATGATACAAAGTATTATATGGATATTGTATCAGGAGTTGTAACAGATGCAGCAGGAAATCCTTATGCAGGAATCGGGCCGTTATCATCAGGAGGTGACAAGGATGACTGGGTCTTTACAACAGGGCCTGCTCCGACTCTTTCAAGTCATATTCCTTTAAACAATGCAATTAGTGTTTCTGAAGGTGATGAAATAACAATGACTTTTAGTGAAAATATATCCAAGGGAACCGGAAGCATTCTTATCAAAAAATATTCTGATAACAGTACAACTGTAACAATTGCACAATCTGATTTTTCAGTTTCAGATAAAGTGCTTACCATAGCTGCTGCAGAACTGACAGGACTTTCAGATGATACAAAGTATTATATGGATATTGTATCAGGAGTTGTAACAGATGCAGCAGGAAATCCGTATGCATAGGCCCGGTCGTAGGCGGAAGTAAGGATGACTGGACCTTCACGACAGGACCTGCCCCGACTCTTGACAGCCATGTTCCACTCGACAGTGCAGTATCAGTATCTGAAAGCAGCGATATAAAAATGACTTTCAGTGAGAATATAAGCAAAGGAAGCGGCGATATTCTGATCAGGAATTATTCAACTGGAGTTGCCGTAATTACAATTACGCAGACTGATTTCACAGTATCAACAAACACCCTAACTATAGCTGCTGCAGAACTGACAGGACTTTCAGATGATACAAAGTACTATATTGATATTGTATCAGGAGTTGTAAAAGATACAACAGGGAATTCGTATGCTGGAATAGGCCCGGCCGGAGGCGGAAGTAAGGATGACTGGACCTTCACAACAGGCCCTGCCCCGGTTTTACTCACACTTCTTCCGGCAACATCGAGTTTAATAAATGACACAGCATCAGATCTGGTAATAACTCTTGATGAGAATATATTGAAAGGAACCGGAAATATAGTCATAAAAAAATATGACGGAACAGGGGCACAGACTATTGCAGTAACCAATGCTGATGTAACAATATCAGGAGCAGCCCTAACTATTGATAATTCGCTGTTTACAATTGCAAACGGAACGGCTTATTATGTGGAAATGGCATCAGGAGTTGTAAAAGATACAGCAGGAAATCCGTATGCTGGAATAGGCCCGGCCGGAGGCGGAAGTAAGGATGACTGGACATTCTCAGTCGACACAACACCACCTAAGGTGTCGTCATCGCTTAGTCCAGCAAACGGAGCAAAAATAACAACAAATACTCCATCAATAAGCTTTAATTTCAGCGAAGATGTATCATCAGGAACCGGAACAAATGCCGGGAAGGTAAAGGTAGGATCAACGTATTATTCAGCCAGTATCAGCGGAAGTACAGTAACAATAACTCTCGGGACATCGACACTTACGGACGGATCAAACGTAGTAGCAATAGATGCGCAGGCGTTTAAGGATTCGGCCGGGAACTACTGTGCAGCCTATGACGGAAGTACGGATACTCCGAACTGGAGTTTTACGGTAGATACAACACCACCTAAGGTATCGTCATCGCTTAGTCCAGCAAACGGTGCAACAATAACAACAAATACTCCATCAATAAGCTTTAATTTCAGCGAAGATGTATCATCAGGAACCGGAACAAATGCCGGGAAGGTAAAGGTAGGATCAACGTATTATTCAGCCAATATCAGCGGAAGTACAGTAACAATAACTCTCGGGACATCGACACTTACGGACGGATCAAACGTAGTAGCAATAGATGCGCAGGCGTTTAAGGATTCGGCCGGGAACTACTGTGCAGCCTATGACGGAAGTACGGATACTCCGAACTGGAGCTTTACGGTAGATACAACACCGCCAACCGTTGTTGCTGCCTCCAGAACTCCATCTAATGGAACGACCATAACAGATGGAACCTCAACTATAGAACTCAGTTTTGATTTTTCAGAAACACTTACATCTAAAACTGATGGTGTAATAACAATTAAAAAGACATCAGGAACAGGTGGAAACGTTACAATAAACGATGCAGTTGCTTCAGGTGTCACGGTAAGTGCTGAAATAGATCCTGCAGACTTATCAGATGAAACAATTTATAGTATTGAATTTGCAGCAGGCGCATTTGAAGATGCTGCCGGAAATGACTGTGCGGCATATACCGGGAGCTGGTCGATAACTTTTAATAAACCATAAGATTGAAAGATGAAGAAAGGGAAAATATATATTATACTGGCAGCTTTTATTATTGCTGCCGGTTTTTTCATACTGAAATACATGTCCTCTGAAAAAGAAGAAACAATATCAAAACAGGAAGTATCAGGTATTGCATTTTTGCATTCTGAAATTGCTGAGTCTATTCTTCTGAAGAAAAGTTTTAAACCTGAAAAAACAGAAATGCCTGCAGCTCCGGTTCCTGCTGAACCTTTAATTGTTAAAATACCTCAGCCACCGGAGAAAATAGTGCTAAAAGAACCAGTACAGGAACCGGAGCCGGAGGCTGACCTGCCTGAGGGACCTGCTCCGGAGACGGAGCCTGTAGCTGATCCGGAAGCTCCGGCTGAACTGACTGCTGAAACAGATAAACCTGTTGAAGAGGAGAAGGTTGGCGAAACAGATAAACCGGCTGAAGAAAAGGTAGCTGAAATACTGCAACCGGATGAAGTATCTGAGCAGCCTGAGGTCGAAACTGTTGTTATTCTGAAACCTGCTGAAGAAACACCTGAGATTGAATCAGAAGAGTCTTCTGAGCCTGAAATTTTAGATGAGGTTATCAGCACTGAACCCCTTTTTTCAGTGGAGACACCTGAAACAAAAAGCTTTTACAGTAAAAGAATATTTGTTTCAGGGAAAGTTCTTGATTCAGAACTTTCCTCTTTCGGGTGGCGGAAAGGGGAGGGAGATTTTACTGATATTGAAACTGATTATGCAGGTGAGTTCGGCTTTTATGTTCCGGCAGAGGATATCTCTGAGCAGATCCATATAAACATTTCAGCTGAAAAAACCGACGGCTCAAAGCATGAAAAAAATATTGTACTTTTCAGTAAAAATGTTAAACCTGAAATAACAATCAATAAGCCATACCAGTCATATAAATTCGGAAAGTTTCTTGTTACAGAGGGAAAAATAGACATTCCGGGACATGAAAGGTATATTCAGGATCTGGTTAAGGAAGCTAAAATTTCTCTCTTTCCTGCCGGGATTGAAGATGAGATCAGTATAGGCAGAGACGGCAGTTTCAGAAATATCATGGTACTTGAAAACAGAAATATGGACTCTTCGCAGAAACTGATAATAAATATTTCCCTTAAAAACTATAAAAGCAGTACTGTTTCCATGGAGCTTTTAAAAAGCAGATTCGATCTTGTTGATTACGATATCAAAGCAGGTAACGGGTTAATATCTGTAAACTGGAATGATATACCCTTTGAATCGACTTACCGGCTGTATTTTTCTGACGAAAAGGGTGAAGAAAAGGTATATGAAAATATTTCTTCCCCTTTGATGTTTTCAAACCTGTCAAACGGTAAACTATACAGACTGAGACTTGAAGCATTAAAAACTGAATCAGGTGAAATATTTAAAGGGGCGGATGAGAAGGTTCTTCCCCTTGATCCCGGATATATGAAGCCTTCAGTTACAGAAGAGTTTCAGAGTATCGGAGTCTCATGGGCGGGAATAAAAAAAGCCGAAAGCTATCAATTGTTCAGGAAATCAGAAAGAACAGGTGATGAAAAGATTCTTTTTGACCGGTATGAGGGGACAATGTTTATTGACCGTGATGTATCGCCTGCTGATCTTTACAGCTACTCAGTAAAACCTTCGGGATATATCACTGTAAGAAGCCTTGAAACTGAGGCCAGACCCTCAACAGGCGGAAATAAAAAAATACACTTTGTAATCTCGCCGGATAATTCAGGCAGTATACGCAATACCTATATTCTGAATAATTATGCATACCTCATCAAAGAAAATGAAATAACAGTTTCGGAAGTTACAGACATCCTTAATCCGGTTTATACAGGTAGAATTGAGGAAAAGGCTGTGAGTCTGAGTGTTGATGAAAAGTACTGCTACATTGTTTCGGAAAATGAGGGATTAAGAATCTATGATATTTCAGATCCCTCAAATCCGGTCCCGGTTATAAGGAAAGAACAGTATAAATCAGACAATATATGGTCAATGTATCCTTATCTCTTTTTAAATGAACCGGAAAAGGGATTGAGGGTTCTGAATGTTGAAAATCCTGCAAGCCCTGAGAGGTTAGCGCTATACAATGATTTTCATTTTAACAGAGGATCAGTAGCTGCATTGGGTGAAAATATTTTTCTTTCGGCAATTGATGAAACCGGTAAAGCCGCACTTTTCAGGGTAAAAAATGACGGCAGCCTGGAAAGGAACAATCTTCCGGTCCTGGGGGATGAGCTCTTTAGAACATATTTATGTAGTGCAGGGGAAATTCTGTTTTACGCTTCGCTATCCTCCCGCGGTAAACTTTCTCTGTACGCTTTAAACAGAAACATGGATATAATATCAGAAGATACAGTTCCTGTCGGAGAATTTGAAGGATTGGAATTTTTTAAAACCTCATATGACAGGGTATTTTTTTCTGTTTTAAAGGGAAATTCTGTTGTCTTTTATAATATTGATAAAAATGGCAAGGCCGGTTATTTTTCATCGTATGACAAAAAAAAGGATGAAAATATATCATTTTGTAATGATAAAAACGGGTACAGCTATTTTTTAAAATCTGCAGCTAACGGTTCTGTTTTCAGGGTAATGACTGAGGGTATTTCATATATAAATAACAGATTTATATATCCGGACAGGGTTTATGATTTTTATATAGGGGATAAATACGTTTTTGCAGCAACGGAAAGCGGTATTTATTACTCAGATAAAAATAAATTTGAAAGCAAAGCTGTAAGACTTGCATCAGGCCATTATAAGGAAGTCTGGCATAACAGCAGTTATACAGGAGCAGTTGATGAAACCGATAAATATTATATTTTTTCTGATATCGCAAAAGAACCTGCTGTTTATCCTGCCGGACCTCTTGCCGGAGGGAAAACTGTAATATCAGAAACCTATGCTGCTGTTCTGGTTAAAAATAAGGGAATCACTATATACAAAGATATTGATAAAGTCCCTTATTTATATGCGTCAGTTGATGATGAAAAAATAATTGATTTTGCAATGTTTAAGAGGGAAAACGAGGAATACATAGTTACTGTCAGAAAAAAAGAGGGTGATATATATAAAATAACAGCTGATGGAAAAACTGAGGTATTGTTCTCTTTTAAAGAAGACTCGGATATCAAAGGTGTTTATACCGGAACAGGGAGTGATAATTATATTACAGTATATACGGAAAAATATATCAGCGGAAAACATTATAACAGCAGCAGTCTTGAAACTGATGTGACTGTCTCACGGGGTAATAAAAATGATATGAGGCTTTACGGTAATATCCTTGTTGAACCTGACGGGGAAAGGGGGGTTTTTATTTATAAAAACACAGGTGATGGTCCTTTCCTTGTAAGTATCTGCCCCGGAATATTTTCTTTTGATGTGAAATATTATGACGGAAAAATATATTCACGAAGTTTTAATTCTATTGAAGAAATAATACCTGTTATTCCGGATTGGTTTGAATAGAGCAGAAAATATCATGGCGGTCGATAATTGATGTGCGGAGACGCACTGCCGTATGTCTCCGCACGAATATATTATTTAATAAGGCTTAGGGCGAAATTCCTGCCCATTTCATACCCCTTTTTTAGATCCTCTTCTGTAGCTCCCCCCTGGAATTCAAAGGTCTCTGTAATATCCCATTTAAGAGGTTCAGTTGTTGATTTAATTCTTTTAAGGGCTCCGCCGCTCCAGCCGTAGCTTCCGAAGTAGAAAACCTTTTTGTTTTCTATTTTTTTAAGTGCCAGTATTTCAAGTGCATTTACCATCGGAGGGAAAAGACCAACCTCATAGGTTGGTGCTCCAAGTATTACTCCTGATCTTGTCCATACATAAGGCATTATGTAACTTACATCTGTACGCGCCACATCAAATATTTCAACAGGCAGCCCTGTTGATGATGCGCCAAGCGAAACAGCATTCATCATTTTTTCCGTATTGCCGTACATTGATCCGTAAAGAAGTGTAATCCCGGGTTTTCCAGGAACTCCTGAAAGCTCTGCCCATTCCCTGTAGAGTTGTACAATCTCTGCCGGATTTTTTCTCCAGATGAGACCATGGGAAGGGGCTATGATTTTTATATCAAGTCCGGATAGTTTTTCTATTGCGCTGAGAACATTTCTTGAAAATTTTGTTATAATGTTTACATAGTATCTTAAAGCCTCTTTTTTATAAAAATCGATGTTTTTACAGTCATCATCAAAGATTGAACCTGAAAAAGCTCCGTAACTTCCGAATGCATCACATGAAAACAGGATCCCCTGTTTTTCCATAAAGGTAACCATAGTTTCGGGCCAGTGAACAAATGGAACATGATAAAAAGTAAGCTTGTTTTCTCCAAGATCAATTGTTTCACCATTCTCAACTGTCTGAATGTTATCAGTTATTCCGTAATAATCAGAAATCATTTTTTTGGCTTTTGCTGTACACAGTATTTTAACATTCGGGGAAAGTCTTCTCAGTGTTTTAAGAACGCCGGTGTGATCAGGTTCCATATGGTTTATAATAACATAATCAATTTCCTTAAGATCAGTTACTCCAGCTATCTCATCAAAAAAGCTGTCAGTCTTAATTGATTTTGAAAGATCAATTATAGCGCTTTTCTTATCCTTTATCAGATATGAATTATATGTTACCCCTTCTCTGGCTATCGGCCATAATCCTTCAAAAAGGTCTGTTGTTCTGTCGTTTACACCTATCCAGAAAATATTTTTTGAAATTTCTATTGCCATTTTAGACTCCGGTTATTAGTTTTATATTTATAAATATAAAGGTGTTGATAAAAATAAACAATAATTTTCAGGGGCGGAATAATATTTTTATGACCTTTACAGGAATTAAACTTGGTATTGGAAAAAAACAGTAAGATCAGCGATATCCTTGAAATGATACACTCACGCTATAACAGAAAAGAATTTATTTATCCTGATCCTCTGGTATTTGTGTTAAAATATAGTAATATTTATGATAAAGAGGTTGCAGGATTAATATCCTCATCTCTTGCACTTGGAAGGGTTGATCAGATCCTGATTGCAGTTGAGAAAGTTCTTTTAAAGACTGTAACTCCCTTTGATTATCTGAAAAAATCATCATACAGAGATATTGAAAATGATTTTTCAGATTTCAGTTACAGATTTTTCAAGACAGAACAGATAAGTTCATATCTTTTTTCAATCGGAAATATAATCAGAAGATATGGTTCTGTGGGGGATTTTTTTTATTCATCATACAGCAGGGAACGGAATCTTCTTAAGGTGCTGGATCTGTTTCATGATGAAGTAATTTCAGGGGCTGAAAACTCACCCGGAATTCTGATAACTGCCCCTGCAAGGGGAAGTGCCTGTAAAAGGCAGTTTTTATTTCTGCGGTGGCTGGTCCGGAATGACGCAATAGATCCAGGAGGATGGGATTTTGTGGATAAAAAAGATCTGCTTGTCCCGCTTGATACGCATATGATGAAGATCGGGCATTATCTCGGTTTTACAGGGGCAAAAACAGCATCCCTGAAAACTGCAATGGAAATTACAGATAATTTCAGATGCTATGATGAAAGTGATCCTGTCAGGTTTGATTTCAGTTTGACAAGACTTGGAATACATCCTGATTTGAATATGGAAAAATTAAAATACCTGGAGGTAAGCAAAAAATGAAAAGTTTAAAAGGGACTGTCACGGAGAAAAATCTTCTGACATCATTTATCGGTGAATCTCAGGCAAGAAATAAATATACATATTTTGCCAGTGTCGCTAAAAAAGAGGGATATGTTCAGATTTCAAAGATCTTTGAGGAAACAGCTGATCAGGAAAAGGAACATGCAAAAAGATTTTTTAAATTCCTTGAAGGGGGGGAAGTCGAGATTCAGGCAACATTTCCGGCCGGAATAATTTCAGATACAATAGGTAATCTGAAAGAAGCTGCCGGTGGTGAGCATTACGAATGGAGTGAAATGTATCCAGGTTTTGCAAAAACAGCCAGGGAAGAGGGTTTTGATGCAATAGCGGCTGTTTATGAGGCTGTTTCAATAGCCGAAAAACAGCATGAAAAACGATATAATGATCTCCTTAAAAACATTGAAACAGGTCAGGTCTTCAAAAAAGACGGAAAGGTATTCTGGAGATGTCTGAATTGCGGATATATCCATGAAGGTGACCAGGCACCTCTTTCATGTGCTGCCTGTGCCCATCCGCAAGCCTATTTTGAGATTCTGGGGGAGAACTGGTAAAAAAAATAAAGAATATTTTGTTTTTTGAATATTTAGTATTAATATATATAAAACAATAAAAAAGTCTGGAGGAAAAAATGGCAGATAGAAAACAGGTTTATAAATGTGAATTATGCGGTAACGTTGTTGAAGTATTAAGCGGTGGGGACGGGACTCTTGTCTGCTGCGGCCAGGATATGACCCTGCTTGATGAAAAGACAGCTGATTCAACTACTGAAAAGCATGTTCCGATTATAGAGAAAACAGCAGACGGTTACAAAGTTACTGTAGGAAGTACTCTCCATCCAATGCTTGACAATCATTTTATTGAATGGATTGAACTTGTTGCCGACGGGGTTTCATACAGAAAATATCTTAAACCGGGGGATGCACCGGCAGCAGTATTTTGTGTAAAGGCGGATAAAGTAAGTGCCAGAGAATACTGTAATGTACATGGCCTCTGGAAAGGTTAGGAATATGGACGCAAAACTTGTAAAACAGCTTAATAAACAGATAGCTGAGGAATTCAATTCAGCCTATCTTTATCTTGCTATGGCAGCCGATTTCCGGGATAAGAACTTCCCTGGAATGGCAGGATGGATGGAAGCCCAGTATGGCGAAGAGATAGGCCATGGTATGAAGATCCTGAGGTTTCTTCAGGAAAGGGGCGAAAAGGTTGTTCTACAGGGGATTGATACTCCCAAAGACAGCTGGGATTCTCCTGAAGATGTTTTTACTGCATCACTGAAGCATGAAAAGTATATTACAGATTGTATTAACAAGCTGTACAAGCTTTCAAAAGAGGTTGATGATATAGCAACTGAGATATTTCTTCAGTGGTTTGTTACAGAACAGATAGAAGAAGAGGCAAGTGTTGAGGATGTCCTTAACAAGCTTGCAATGGTTGGAAAAAGCACAACAGGCCTTTATATGCTTGACAAAGAGCTTGGTGCAAGGGGAAAATAAAATATAAAAATAATTGGAGGAAATTAATGCAGAAATATGTTTGCGATGTATGTGGTTATGAATATGATCCGGCTGCAGGCGATCCAGATAATGGTGTTGCTCCCGGAACAGCATGGGAAGATGTACCTGAAGACTGGGTATGCCCTGCATGCGGAGCTCCTAAAGATCAGTTTTCTCCTGCTTAATGCATCGGAAGAAAATAAAAACCCCGGTTTAAACCGGGGTTTTTTTAGCTGTTGTAAACTACACTTCCCGGGGGGACTGATTTTGTAATCCAGGTATTTCCCCCTATTATTGAACCTTTTCCTATAACAGTTTTTCCCCCGAGTATGGTTGAGTTTGCATAAATAATAACGTCATCCTCTATATCCGGGTGTCTTTTTTCCCCAATTCTGGGCTTTCCTTCCCTGTCGAACGGAGACAGAGCACCGAGTGTTACTCCCTGATAGAGTTTTACTCCGCTGCCTATAGTTGTGGTTTCACCTATTACAACACCCGTCCCGTGATCGATAAAAAAACTCTCTCCGATTTCTGCTCCTGGATGTATATCTATTCCAGTTCTTGAGTGTGCCCTTTCAGACATTATCCTGGGGATTATCGGAACTCCATGTTTATAAAGGCTGTGTGCAATTCTATGGGTAGCTATAGCCTCGAGAAAGGGATAGCTGAAAACAATTTCATCAAGGGAAGATGCAGCCGGGTCTCCCTCTTTTGCCGCCTTAATATCTGTAATCAGAATTCTCCGTGTTTCAGGCAGTTCTTTTATTATATCAAAAAGTGCTGTATAAGCCTTTTCATCACAGTCACAGTTTATACAGTTGTCAACTTTACACATATATCTGAAACTGTCTTTGAGGTATTTAATAAATCTGTAACATATATATCTCAGTCGTTCGTTGATGAAAAAATTTATTTCATCCGGAGACAGTATATCACGACTGAAGCATCCCGGAAAAAGTATCGACAGAAAACTGTCCAGAACTTCATAAACCCCTTCCCGTCCTGACTTTCCCAGTTCCTCTCCGGTAGTAACGTGATAATCCTTTTTAATGCTTTTTTCCAGCTGATCGGTGACATCAGGAATGATGTCATTCATAAAATTCTTGATTTTCATAAAAACAGGATATTCGATTAGACTGTAAAAAGCAATAATTTTTCAATTCTGAATTTGATTTAAAATCTTACAGATAAGCTTGCAGAATCTGTATAATCCGGTATAAACTGATTTAATATGGAAATATATCTTATTAATAATGATATATTTGTAATTATTCAGGATAACAGTATAAATGACACATTAATGATTCGGCAAAAATTAGAAAATGCAATATATTCTGAAAGCTGAAAATATAAAAATGCTTTTAAACTGCATGATACTTTGCAAAGAAATATTTCGATCAGACTGGTAAGGAAAAACCGGAATGGATTTCCGGTTTAAAAATATAAAAGGAGAATAACCATGAAAGAACGTGGTCAGTGGGGTACCCGTGTAGGTTTTGTTCTCGCAGCAGTCGGTTCAGCTATTGGGCTTGGAAATATCTGGAGATTTCCTTACGCAACAGCTAGTAACGGCGGAGGTGCGTTTTTAATTGCCTATATTGTGGCACTCTTAACAGCAGGGATCCCTATAATGATCCTGGAATTCGGTCTGGGACATAAGATGAGGAGATCTGCTCCCGGAACATTCAGAAAACTCGGGGTAAAATGGGAATGGATGGGATGGTGGCAGGCAGCCATATCTTTTGCCATTTCTGTTTACTATGTTGTAATTATCGGCTGGGCTATAAGCTATATGCTATTTTCTGTTAACCTGTCATGGGGTGAAGACACAAAAGGATTCTTTTTCGGTAATTATCTTGCCTTAACAGACGGGCCTTTCAGTCTCGGAGGAATCCAGTTTAAGGTTTTTATACCGCTCATCCTTGTCTGGATTCTTAATTATGCTGTTTTAATGGGCGGTGTAAAAAAGGGGATAGAAAAAGCCAGCAAGATCATGATGCCTGTTCTGATTGTTCTGATAATAATCATTGCAATAAGGGGTATAACTCTTCCCGGAGCCGCTGCCGGTCTTGATTACCTTTTTAAACCTGATTTCAGCAAAATACTAAGCGGAAGGGTATGGGTTGCAGCATACGGCCAGATATTCTTCAGCCTGTCCATTGCTTTTGCAATCATGATAACCTATTCCAGTTATCTGCCGGATGAAACTGATATAGTAAATAATGCTTTTATTACATCATTTGCAAACTGCGGGTTCAGTCTTCTTGCCGGTATTGCAGTGTTCAGTATTCTTGGATACATGGCCCATACTCAGAATGTCGCTGTTTCTGAAGTAGCAGGTGCCGGTGTAGGGCTCGCATTTATCGTATTTCCAAAAGCAATCAATTCACTTCCCGGGCTTAACGGTCTATTCGGCATCCTTTTCTTTTCCAGTCTTGTGTTCGCAGGACTTTCTTCAAGTATGTCAATTATTGAGGTTTTTACAGCTGGTATTATGGATAAGTTTGATATGAGCAGAAAAAAGGCTCTATCCTGGTCATGCGGAGTCGGATTTCTTGTCTCCATGATATTCGCTACAGGCGGCGGGCTTTATGTTCTTGATATTGCTGATCATTTTGTAATGAATTACGGTGTTGCCCTGGCAGGACTTGTTGAAGCAATTGTTATTGCGTGGATGTTCAGACTTTCAGATATAGAAAACCATATAAATCCCATATCTGATTTTCCGGTAGGGAAATGGTGGGAGATATGTCTTAAATTTGTTACACCTGCACTGCTCGGTCTTATGCTTGTTCTTAATGTTATAGAGGATATAGTCAATCCGTATGAGGGATATCCTGTTCCGGCACTCATTGCAATGGGTGTATCAATTGCAGTTATCGCAATTATCGCAGGATTTATAGTTGCAAAAATGAAGGGATCCTCTGAATTTATGGCCCTTTCCGGAAAGGGGGAATAATATGAGTATTGGTGCAATAGTTTTTATGCTTTTCAGTATGGCTGTTCTCTGGGGCGGACTTGCAGTCTGCCTGCGGATAGCAATGAAAAAGAAAAAATAAAAAGAGTTGTTACAGATCCCGGATTATTTTCCGGGATTTTTTATAAAAAACCTGTCATCTGTAACATTGGTTACAGTCTGTAATCCAGATCCTGTATATATTTGATGTGAAATCAGTAACAGGAGTTATTAAATGAAACGGAAAATTATTGAAATAGATGAAGATAAATGCAACGGATGCGGATTGTGCGTACCGGATTGCCCTGAAGGAGCTCTTCAGATAATAGACGGCAAGGCAAGACTTGTAAGTGATCTTTTCTGCGATGGTCTCGGTGCATGTATCGGCAATTGCCCTGAAGGTGCAATAGAGGTTGTTGAAAGAGAGGCAGAAGCATATGATGAGGGAAAAGTAATGAAAAACATAGTCCCAAAAGGGGAGGCTACAATCAGGGCCCATCTGAAACATCTGAAAGGGCATGGAGCAGATCAATATTACAGCGAAGCGATCGATTATCTTAAGAAGAATAATATTGAGCTTTCAGGTAGTGACAATGATGGAGCTGAACCGCATATCTGTCCGGGATTGAAATCTGTTGATCTCAGGCCTGCAGAAAAAGCTGTTGTATCGGGCAATACCTTATCAGGGAAAGCTGAACTTGAAAACTGGCCGGTTCAGATGCATCTTGCAAATCCATCTTCTCCCCATTTTAAAAAATCCGATCTTCTTCTGGCGGCAGACTGCACAGCTTTTGCAGCCGGAAATTTTCATTCGGATTTTCTCAAAGGCAAAAAACTTGTTATAGCATGCCCGAAGCTTGATAATTCTTCCGAAATATATAAAAACAGGATAATGGATTTTATTGAAAATGCTGAAATAAATACTTTGACAGTATTAAGAATGCAGGTCCCCTGCTGCGGCGGTCTTACTGCTGTTGCAAAAGAGGCAGCAGAATCAGTGTCAAGAAAAATACCGGTAAAAGAGATTGTGATATCTATTGAGGGGATGATCCTTTCAGAGAAATGGCTTTAAAAAGAATCAGCAGTTATCGTTAAGCATTGCTATTAATGCAGATCTGTTTTTTATTGTAATTACCTTCCCGTCCTGGGAAATTATTTCTTCAGAAGAAAGTTCTGAGAATATTCTGGAAAGGGATGGCCGGGTTACACCGAATATTTCTGCTATAACTTCTTTTGTATGTGGCAGGGTGAAATTGTCACATTTATATCTTGATGCGAGATCGAGGATATAACCTGCTGTTTTCTGTCTCAGGCTGGAAAACTTGAAAAGCCGTATCTTTTCAGCCAGAAAGGATATCTTATCACCCGCATCCTGCAGGTAATTATTTAAAAAAATTTCTGATTTCTGGCAGAGGTATATAACTGTTTTTTTCGGAAGTATTAAAAGTTTTGTTTCATTTGCTGTTTTTATAGTTACAGGTATTGAGGGATCTGATGCAAAAAGAATAACAGAAGCAACAACTGCCGGTGCTTTTAGAGATTCTATTTTGATTGTTTTCCCGCTGATATCGCTTATTTCAGCATCAAGCTCCCCTTTCAATACTAAGATAAGACTGTCATAGACATCACCCCTTATCTTTATAATGGTATTTTTCTCATATGATTTTACGATGTGGGGGAGCTGCTGAAAAATACTCTTCAGCTCGCTAAGTTTAAGACCGCTGAAAAGAGATGATTTTGAAAGAAATAAAAGTTCCTGATCTTTCATCCGGACCTCCAGAAATAACTTATTATTATTTTAATAAATTATTTTTCATGTCAGGTTAAATAAAAAATCCCGGATTTTTCCGGGATTTTATGTGAAGATAACTATTTTTATTAACTCCAGAAGTTTTTAAGCATAGGAGCTATAACAAGAGATACAACTGCCATAAGTTTGATAAGGATATTAAGAGCAGGTCCTGAAGTGTCCTTGAACGGATCACCCACTGTATCACCTACAACAGCAGCTTTATGAGCTTCAGATCCTTTCCCGCCGCTTGCCCCGGCTTCAATCATTTTTTTGGCATTGTCCCACGCCCCACCTGTATTTGACATAAATATTGCAAGTACAACACCGGATGCTGTGACCCCTGTAAGTACACCGGCCAGCATTTCAATTCCGCCTGTAAATCCGACTAAAACAGGAGTTGAAGCAGCAATAATTCCGGGAAGAAGCATTTTTTTAAGGGCTGAAGCTGTACTTATATCAACACATTTTTTGTAGTCCGGAAGTTCTGTATCTTCAAGAATACCGGGTTTTTCCCTGAACTGTCTTCTAACCTCTTCTATCATTGCAAAAGCAGCTTTACCGACAGCTGTCATAGACATTGAGGAAAAAAGATAGGGAATAACAGCACCTATAAGAATACCTGCAATTACAGTCGTGTCAGTCAGGTTTATAAATTCAACTCCGGCTGTTGCCTGGAAAGCTGTAAAAAGGATGATAGCTGTAAGGGCTGCTGAACCGATTGCAAAACCCTTTCCTATAGCAGCAGTTGTGTTTCCTACAGAATCAAGGCTGTCTGTAATTTTCCTGACTTCTTCAGGAAAACCTGCCATTTCTGCCATACCACCTGCATTGTCTGCAATCGGTCCGTATGCATCTACTGCAAGCTGGATACCGAGTGTTGCAAGCATTCCAAGTGCTGCTATTGCAACACCGTAAAGTCCGGCAATGAAGAAGCTGCACATAATTGCGGCAGCAATTACAATAACGGAAGGAAAACAGGAAAGCATTCCTACTCCCATCCCTGTAATAAGTGTTGTTGCCGCTCCGGTTTCGCAGGCTTTCACAATTGTTTCTACCGGTTTTTTATTTGTACCGGTATAGTATTCTGTAAGCATACCGATTGCTACACCGGCTGCAAGACCGATTACTGAAGCAAGGAAAACATTAACAGGTCCTGTTCCGTTATTAAAAGTTTCTCCCCCGAATATCCATATACACAGCGGATATGTAAGTATCGCGGCAATTATTGCTGCACCGAAGGATCCTGTGTTCAGAGCTTTCTGCGGATCAGATCCGGGTTTTGCTTTTACAAGAAAAATACCTATTACAGAGGCAATAATACCTGTTACACAGAGGAGAAGCGGAAGAGAGACAAGCTTGAATTTTAATGAGCTTGAAGCATCTACTGCAATCCCCAGAATCATACAGCCGACAATTGAACCGACATATGATTCAAAAAGATCGGCCCCCATACCGGCTACATCACCAACATTGTCTCCGACATTATCTGCAATAACAGCAGGATTTCTGGGATCATCTTCCGGAATTCCTGCTTCGACTTTACCTACAAGGTCTGCACCAACATCAGCAGCCTTTGTGAAAATACCTCCACCCACTCTTGCAAAGAGTGCTATGGATGAAGCGCCAAGTGAAAATCCTGATAATATCGGCAGAATATTGTCAGCAAGCATTTCAACGGAAGTTCCAAGTGATTTAGTTGCAAGGAAAAGAACAAGGAAAATCCCGAGAAGTGCCAGTCCGACAACGCTCATTCCCATTACAGAACCGCCTGCAAATGAGATTTTAAGAGCATCAGTAAGACCGTTATTTGCTGCCGCTGTTGTAGTTCTTGCATTGGCGGCGGTTGCAACTTTCATTCCAATATAACCAGCTAACGCGGAACATCCTGCTCCCAGGACAAAAGCCGCTGCCTGGAGTTTGATGTATCCCTGATTGGCTATCATTAGAAAGACAGCAACAATAATAACGAACGGAATCAGCATTTTGTATTCTCTTGAAAGAAAAGCCATAGCTCCGTCAGCTACATACCCGTTGATTTGTTTTAGTTTTTCATTTTCAATCGGTTTTGCAAAGATCCATTTTGTTCTGATAAACGCGTAGAGTAATGCAACTGCACTTCCAGCAATAGTTGCATAAAGAGCCAATTCAAAATTCATAGTACCCACCCTTTTACTAATATGATTTAAGAAAGTATAAAATAAATACTGATATTATACATAAGTTTTGCCATTTTCAATAGAAAAACTTTAAAAAAAACTTATATAAATGAGAAAAAGTAATTAAAAATAAAATAATAATTCATATGTCCTATTTAGATATTTTCAGACAAATCTTTATTCTACTTGACCCGCTACTGATATTGAGTTTAAATTGAAAAGAAACTCTGAAAAACACCGACTGGGCGGCCGGTTTCAGGGTATTCACAAAAAAACATTACCGGGAGGATAAGATGATCTGGAATCCTGATGCAGAAAAAGCTGACAGTAAAGATATGAGACAGCATCAGATAGAAAGTTTGAGAAAGCTGGTCGAAATGGTATATAACAGGGTACCGTTTTATAAAAAAAAGTTTGATGAAGCCGGGGTAAAGCCGGGAGATATAGATTCACTTGACGATATTCAGAAACTTCCGTTTACAACAAAATCTGAACTGAGGGAAACATATCCCTACGGCCTTGTTTCATCACCCATGGAGGATATAGTTGAAGTACATGCATCTTCCGGCACAACAGGTACTCCTGTAGTTGATGCCTATACTGAAAAAGATATTGATATATGGTCTGATGCCATGGCAAGAACACTTGCAATGGCCGGAGCTACTCCGAAAGATGTTATCCAGAATGCTTATGGTTATGGGCTTTTTACAGGGGGTTTGGGGGTTCATTACGGGACCAGAAGACTTGGTGCACATATTATCCCTATTTCTGCCGGCAATACAGCAAAACAGATTGCTGTCATGAAGGATTTCGGAACAACACTTCTCACCTGTACACCGTCCTATTCTCTGTATCTGGCTGAAGCTGCAAAGGATATGGGGGTTGATTTCAGAACTCTCCCGTTAAAGGCAGGGTGTTTCGGAGCGGAACCCTGGAGCAACAACATGAGGGATGAAATCGAGAATAAACTTAATTTGAGTGCCCATGATATTTATGGTCTTACAGAAATTATTGGCCCCGGTGTGGCGGCTGAATGCAGTGCAAAAAACGGGCTGCATATTAACGAAGATTATTTTTATCCGGAAATTATCAATCCTGAAACAGGAGAAGTTCTTCCAGAAGGGGAAAAAGGTGAACTTGTTTTTACAACACTTACAAGAACAGGCACACCGATAATCAGATACAGAACAAGAGATATTACATATCTTTTCAGAGACAAATGTTCCTGCGGCAGAACAACAATCAAGATGCACAGGCTCTACGGCAGAAATGATGATATGATGATAATCAGAGGGGTAAATGTATTTCCTTCACAGATCGAGGATATACTTGTTAATATTGAAGGAACAGAACCACACTATCAGATTATTCTGAACAGAGGCGAGAAACACCTTGATGAAATAGAAATTCAGGTTGAAGTTGAGGAGAGCTTCTTTTCTGATGAAACAAGAAAGATGGAGAATCTCAGAAATAAAATTTCCGAAACTATAAAGTCAAAGCTTGGAATTAATGGTATAATTAAACTTGTGGAACCCAGAACAATTACAAGAAGTGAGGGGAAAGCAAAACGGGTAATTGATAACAGAATTATATAAGGAGCTTGATATGACAATTAATCAGATATCAGTATTTCTTGAAAATAAATCCGGGAGACTTGCAGATGTCACAAAGGTCCTGGCTGACGGTGAAATAAATCTAAGAGCCATGACAATAGCTGATACAGCTGATTTCGGGATTTTAAGGCTGATTGTAAATAATCCTGAAAAAGCTGCTAAAATTCTTGAAGATAACGGTTTTACGATCAGGATAACAAAGGTCCTCGGAATTGAAATTGAAGATAAACCGGGCGGGCTTCATAAAATAATGGAACTTTTCAAGGAAAACGGGCTTAATATAGAATATCTTTATGCTTCACTTGAAAATAAGAACAATAAAGCTGTTGTAATATTTAAAGTGGAAGATATCAACCTGGGACTTAAAATTATAGAAGGGAATTCGCTTGTTGCTATATCAGGAAAAAATCTCTAGGAAAATATATGGCAGAAGCTTTCTGCTTCTGCTTGTTTTTTTTGTATTTTCCTGTAAAGGAGCTGATAGCGATTTTAACGAAAGCATAGCTCTTGAAACGATGGGAGGATTTGAAAAAGCGGAATATGAGGTTTTGGATGAAAAATCTGAACCTGTTCTGATGAGAAAAAGTGCCGCTCCTTCCAGTCTGGATTCAGAAAACCTCTCTGAAAAATCGATAATTACGGTGAGAAAAAAAACTTCTCATGCCGGATGCAGAATCAGAATCAATGATATCAATGAAAAAATTGAAAAATTGGGAAAAATTGCTGATAGATATAACGGCTATATTGATTCTGTAACAGGTTTGACAGTGGTCCTGAGAATACCTGCTTCAAAACTGCTGACTGCATTTGAAGAAGTACTGGCAGAGGGGGAGGTCATTTCAAAATATATTGAATCAGCTGATGTAACTGATCAATACACAGATCTTTCAGGAAGGATGAAGCTTCTAGGAAAATCAAGAAACCGTTTTATGTCTCTTCTTGAAAAGGAAAAAGATATTGATATTAAAGTTAAGATCCTCAAGGAAATTAAACGGCTTGATAATGAAATAGAGAGAATCAGATCTGCAATAGAAGCTCTTGAAAGCAGAATAGCCTTTTCTATGATTACTGTAGATTTTGTTATGTACAATGACTCCGGTCGTGACAGGGTGATTCCGTTCAGGTGGATAGCTGAGCTTGATCCGTTTACCTGTTCGGTAAAAGAAGTTCTGAGGAGGGTGGAAATTGAACTGGGTGAAGATTTCGCCGTAGCAGAAGATAAAAGGTATTTTCATGCTGAAACCTCTGATGGTACTGTCCTGAGGATCGGCACAGTAAAAAACAAACCGGAGGGGGATCCGGAATTCTGGCAGAAAGCCCTTGTTTATCATACAGCAGGAAAATACAGCTCCTATGAAACAGTTGATTTATCTTCTGTAAAAGGTGTTTTATTTACATCCAGAGGGAGATCCGGTTTTAAATATTATGCAGGAACTGTTGTTAAAGGGCCCCTTCTTTATATTTTTGAAATATTCTATCCGGACAATGGAGGATATGTTAAATATTCGGAAAAGATCAGCAAAGCTTTTGAAGGATTACATATAAAATGAATTTCAGTATAAAGTTTCTTTTTTTTCTTTTTATTATACTCTCACCTTGTCAGCTTTTTGCTGATTCTTCCCTGTCTGTTTCTGTAGTTGCTGAACTTATGGTGGATGACAGCAGTGAAGCCGGGAATAAAATGATAGAATGGGCACAGCAGAGGATGGGGTATTTTCTGCAGCATTCAGATAACCGTGTTATTATCAGAGTCCCTGATTTTAATGCAGATGATTTTCTGAAGATTTTAAAAAATACAGGTGATATTATAAATTATTTCTACAGCACTGAAAATCAGGATGATGAGATTGCGATATTGGAAGGACAGCTGGTAGCAAAGGAAAAACTTCTTGCAGTATATTACAATCTTATGTCCGGGTCTGATTATAGAAGTACAATAAATCTTGAAAAAGAGATTGAAGCTCTTCTTGGTGAGATTGACAGGGCGAAGGGGCGAATAGAAAAGTTAATTAATAACCGGGATTACGCCATGCTGGAAATTAACTTTCAATCTGATGATTACTACAGAGAAACTGACACTTCAACCTTCGACTGGATAAACAGTATAGATTTTATTCATTTCATGAATGAGCAGGCTGATTATGAATAGAAAAATATTTTTTATTATAATTGTCTCATTAATTATAATATCAGGCTGCAGCAGATTTACTGTTGAAAAGCCGGAAGGTTTTGCTGCGGAAACAGTTAAAGGGACATTCCGTTCCTTCAGTCCGGAAGGGGTGAAATTCAGAATAAGACGTTTTGAGAATAAGCCATCAAAGGAAGTTTCATACTGGTCAGAATCCCTGAAAAATCATCTTGAAAAAAAAGGGTACAGACTGATAGAGGAAAAAGTAAATTCCGGCGGATCAGAAGAATGCGTTATATTTTACTGGTTGATGAATTACGGCAATGATTATTATATTTATCTTACTGCGGTAACTGCAGACAAAAAAAACATTATTGTAGCGGAAGCTGCCGGTATGAAAGAGGAGTACGAAAAATACAGGGATGTGATTGAAAAATCTCTTAAGACAGTAGAGTTATACTGATATAAGGAAACTTTTTATGCATAAGGATAAACCGAGGAAAGTATTTGTTCTTGATACAAATGTGTTGATACATAAAAGCGATGCAATATTGTCTTTTAAACAGTCTGATGTTGTTATTCCTTTGTGGGTACTGGAGGAACTTGATAAGCTGAAATCTTTCAGTGATGAAAGGGGGAGAAGTGCAAGGCATGCGGTAAGGTTTCTTGATTCTGTATGCAGCCATGGTGATATCAGCAAAGGGGTTAAAATAGAAAATGGTATCTGTGTCCGTGTTGACGTAGAGGTCCACAGGCATTCTGAAACAAACCTGCTTAGCAATAAACCGGACAATAAAATTATTTTTTCAGCTCTTGACCTGCAGGAAAAAGGGGAGACTGTCTTTTTTGTTTCAAAGGATATAAATGCAAGGGTGAAGGCAAGCGCTCTCGGCATAAAGGCTGTAGATTACAGAAAGCAGACAGTAAATATTCATGACTTTTACTCAGGAGTCAGAGAATATGATATTAAAAGCAGCAATAAAACCCAGGTTGAAAATTTTTTAAGTTCAGGTATCTCCTCGTGGGATGAGAAGCTTTATCAGAATCAGTATATTATTATTAACGATGAAGAAAAAAAGATTTTAGGCAGATATGATGCGGAAAAGGAAATCCTGTCAGGAATCAGTTATAATAACGAAACTGTAGCAGGGATAAGCCCTTTAAATGCGAGACAGAGGATAGCATTTGATATGCTGCTTGACGATTCACTAAGACTTGTTTCACTTGTAGGGAAGGCTGGAACAGGAAAGACCCTTCTTGCAATAGCTGCCGGACTCAGAAAGGTAGTGCATGAAAAAGTATATACAAGGGTTCTTGTAAGCCGTCCAGTAATCCCGATGGGTAAGGATATAGGATTTCTCCCGGGAGACAAGGAAGAAAAAATGTCCCACTGGATGCAGCCCATATTTGATAATCTAAGTCAGATTATAGAATCTGTTTCAGATAAACAGGAGCAGAAGAACATGGAGAGTCTTGTGAAAAACAAGCAGATTGAGATTGAAGCATTGACATATATCAGGGGAAGGTCTCTTCCGAACCAGTATATCATAATTGACGAAGCACAGAATCTCACTCCTCATGAGATAAAGACTGTTGTAAGCAGAGCTGGGGAAAATACAAAAATTATTCTTACAGGAGATCCGGATCAGATTGATAATCCCTATCTTGATGCAAGTTCCAACGGTCTTACATATCTTGTTGAAGCTTTCAAGGGGCAGGGTCTATTCGGTCATATACTGCTTGAAAAGACAGAAAGAAGTCCCCTTTCTGATCTTGCTGCAAAACTTCTTTAGGGATATCGGGGTAGATATGTTATTTAATAGATGCGCGAGTACTCGTGTCTTTAATCGCGCATTTAATGGTATATTATTTCTTTTTCTTTTATCCGGGTGCAGCTCAGGAAAAACTGATGTCAAATCGGAATCAGGTTTTTTTCTCGGGACATATGTTACAATTTCAATATATGATAAAGTCCAGGAATCTGTTTTTGAAAAAATATTCACCCTTATCAGGGATTATGAAAATACTTTAAGCAGAAATATTGAGGGGAGTGAGATATCGGAAATCAATACAAATGCCGGTATTAAAGCTGTTTCAGTTTCTGAAAAGACATTCGATATTATTGAAAAGGGAATTGAGTATTCAGTTTTATCTGACGGGAAATTTGACCTGTCTGTTGGACCCCTTGTGTCGCTCTGGGGAATCGGGACTGAAGCGGCAAGGGTCCCTGAAAAACAGGAGATAGAAAAAGCATTAAGCCTTGTTGATTTCAGAAAAATCAGGATTGACAGAAACGCTCTTTCTGTTTATCTCCCTGATAAAGGGATGGAACTTGACTGCGGAGCTATTGCCAAAGGATTTATTGCAGACAGAATTAAGGATCTGATGCTACGGGAAGGGATTGAAAGTGCAATTATAAATCTTGGTGGTAATATACTGACAATCGGCGGAAAGTCTGACAATATCCCTTTCCGGATAGGAATACAGGATCCTCAGTCAGACCGGGGGGAGTATCTTGGAATTCTGAAGGTTAAAGACCGTTCTGTTGTAACTTCAGGCACATATGAGAGGTTTTATGAGAAAGACGGCAAAAGGTATCATCATATTCTTGATACTGCTACAGGGTTTCCTGTTGTAAATAATGTACTTGGAATATCTGTATTAACTGACAGGTCTGTTGACGGAGATGCACTTTCGACTTCTTTTTTTGCAATGGGGATTGAAAAAGGGCTGAAACTGGCAGAATCAGATAACAGAATCGATGTCCTTTATATAAGCGATACGAATGAGATATATCTTACTTCAGGTTTCAGAGAAGGTTTCGAGCTGACAGACAGCAGTTATAAACTCATATCTGATTGATACTTCAGTTTTCCCGTATCAGCAGGTTTTTTGTAAGGTTGAAAAGTATTTCCCTGTCCCCTGTTTCAGGAAGTTTTCCAAGCTCTTTTATTGCCCTTGCAGTATATACAGAGGCTTTTTCCCATGCACTTTCAATCCCTCTGTATTCCTTTACCATGCTTATAATAGTATTCATAGTATCAGATTTATAGGGATGAGATTTAAGCATTTCAGCAAGTACTGTTCTCCCATTCCTTTTTTCTTCAGAAAGGGCATATATGACAGGCAGGGTGAAGGTCCCCTCTGTGAGGTCGGAGCCTGCCGGTTTGCCCAGTTTTTCCTCTTTTCCAATACAGTCAAGTATATCGTCTATTATCTGGAAACCCATCCCGGTACTGTAACCGGCCCTTCTTAGGGTCTGCACTGTATTATCGCTGCTGCCGCTTTCAGTAGCGCCTATGTGGGTGCTGAGAGCAAATAGGGAAGCGGTTTTTGCCGCAATTTTACGTATATATCTTAGTTCGCTGATACCGGTGTCAAATGAGTCTGTCGAATTGGCAATTTCACTTTCACATATTTTTATTATTACATCTGTGATAACCTTTTCCCTGTTGGTCCTTGATTTGCTGTCAACAAGTTTGAATGCTTTTGTTAGGAGATAATCTCCCATCAGGACAGATTTTTTAGCGCCGAACCTGGCATAAAGGGTTGTTTTGCCTCTTCTGAGTTTTGAATTATCAATAATATCGTCATGGATAAGTGTTGCGGTATGTATCATTTCAACAGCAGCGGCAAAAGGGTATATTTTATCTTTATCATACTTTCCGAATCTTGCAGAAAGAAGAAGGAAAGCGGGCCTCAGCATTTTGGATTCTGATCTGACAAGTTCTTTAAGCGGATCGGTAACAGCAGAATAGCTGTTACCGATGCTGGTTATTATAATATCCTTTATTGAAGCAAGTTCTTCAGCAAGGGATGAATCATACAATAAGGATCTGTTCATTACAGTTTACCCCCTGCCGGGTTTCCTGATTTCAGGTTCGTCAAGGTAAAGGTATGTTTTATGGGCTATTTTTCGTCTGTTCCACCACCTTTTTGTAAAAGGGATAACCCAGTGGTCAAGACCGAATCCTCTTCCGCCGCCGCCTATCATAACAATTGCAGCAGCCATATACCACAGCAGCTCAGGATTTCCCCATCCCGATGATATAAACATTATACTCAGCAGCAGGGATACACCTGCAGCTAAAAAGGTAAAACATCCTCCGAGAAGTGCAAGTCCTACTGCAATTTCAGCTCCTATTACTGATGCCTGAAGAAAAAAAGCCAGAAGGGTTGACTGGCTCAGAACATTCTCTGCAAACCATGTATAAGGGGGCAGGGCTTCAATAAGCGGTTTAACATAATGCGTTACATGTTCAGCCGCGCCTGAAACAGCATCTGAAGCAGCGGATACAGCATCAGCTGCTGCATTGTAGGCTGAATCTGATGCAGCAGCAACAGTTTCAGCTACCTGTTCAACAACATCTTCCGATGCGGATGAAACAGCTTCAACAACTTCCTCAACCGCTTCTTCTGAAGCAGCAGAGACAGTATCTGCTGCGGATGAGATTAGGTGCGAAAAATCAACTCCCGGAAGTCTTATGGACGACGGGTCAGGATTGAGAAAGCCTCCTGCCCCGGGGACAAGCCATCCCTCAAAAATCTTTTTTACCCCTTCATACAGCCATTTACCTCCGAGAAGAAGTCTCAAGGGAACAGTCCAGTAATTGGGAATTTTATATGCAGCAATTTCTCCAATCATGGATCTTCTGTCTTTAATATCAAGAAATTCGTGTTTTAAATATCCCCAGAGTGCATTCAGTCCTGCCAGACCGAAAAGATAATGGAAGTTGACCAGGTGTTTTACAGCCATGGCAGGAAGTCCGGCCAGATAGAGGCTGTTTAACTGCGCAACCGCATATCTGGATCCTATTGAAACCATAAAACCATGATAATTTGATTTAAACTCTTTTTTTACTCCACCCATAATATCCGCAGTAATATTATGGGATGCTGTTTCAGCTGTCTGGAGAGCTGTTTCTACTATTTTGGGAAGAGGAGTCTTCCCCTCCTTGAAAAAAAGATTGTCTCCGACTATATAGACATTTTCATGCTTAACAGACTGCATAAAGCTGTTGGATGCAGGTCTTCTGTCTTTATCGCTGTCGCCGATACCAAGGTCTTCTGAAAAAGAGCTTCCCTTGACTCCTGCTGTCCATATAAGGGTCCCTGCTTCAAGCTTTGTCTCCTTGTTAAGCGTAATAACATTATTGTCAACAGAAGTGATAAAATAATTCAGATAGAGTTTTACCCCCATTTTTTCGAGTATTTCCCGTGTTTTGGTCTGTCCTTTATCGGAGAGATAGGTACACAGACTGCATAAACCCTCTATCAGAATAATTGAGACTTCATCACTCTGTATCCCGTATTTGCGGCAGAGTGTTTTTTTCCTTTCAACAAGTTCCCCTGCAAGTTCAACCCCTGTAAATCCTCCGCCGGCTATTGCAAAGGTGAGGATTTTTTCTCTTTTTATTTTATCAGGTTCCCGTGCCGCTTTAAGAAATGAGCTGTCAACCTGTTCCTTTAATTTCAGAGCATCATTATATGACCAGAGAGGGAAACTGTACTTTTCTATCCCAGGGATGCCGAAATAATTGGGATCACCTCCTGTCGCAAGAACAAGATAGTCATAACTGTACTGTCTGAATTTCCCTTTTAAAGTGTTATTTTCAAAATCAATCTTTTCAACTGAATCAAGTGAAAAGTTGACCATGTCATTGCCGGCAAATATTCTGTTGAAACTGATTCTTACTGAATCGGGAGAAACCCGGTTTCCTGCAACTTCATGAAGCTCTGTCATCAGGGTATGAAAGGGATTTCTGTCTATCAGTGTTATTTCTGTATTTTTTCTCTTTTTTAATGATTTTGAAAGCTTTTTGGCAGCCTCAATACCACCGTATCCGCCCCCTATGATAACTATTCTTTTCAAATCCATTATTATCTCCTCATTAATTATGTACAGTAAGTTTTATTCTGTACTAAACAGATATATTTTATTATATATAAACGATTCCCAATAATTAATATATACTAAATTAGTATAGTTTAGTTTTTTTGAGATTACAATAATAATGAAAGCTGACATCTATTAGCGTCTTCACTGAGGATGAGATTAAAAATATAACTGTATTTTTAAGAAACTTAACTGCTTTTAATTTGAACAGGTAAGTAACGTGATAAAATAATGTTTTTTTGCTTTTGGGGATATGTTTTGTTGACAAAGCGGTAGATTAATTATAATTTCATATAAAAGACGTAGGAAAAGTAGGAAATAAAAATTATGTTTCAAATTTCAACTAGGTTCAGATACGGTCTGAGAGCTCTTGCATTTCTGGCGGGTTGTGATCCGATGCATACTGTTAATTTACACCTGATTGCTGAAAAAGAAAATATCTCACGCAAGTATTTGGAGAATATTTTCAAACTTTTAAAAAAGGGGCGGATTGTCAGAAGTGTAAGGGGCAGGGAAGGGGGATATGCACTGACCAGAAAGGCTTCAGAAATCACCCTTTATGAAATTATGAATGCAATTGAAGGGCATGTAACACTTATAGACTGCATTGAAAATACAGGGATCTGCAGCAGAAACAATCACTGCGGTGTCCGGGATTTCTGGAAAGATTATCAGGAATATATAAGCGAATATTTGGTAGAATTTACTCTTCAGAATTTTATTGATAAATATCTGAAAAGTGAATCTGTTTGATAATATTTTGTAGAGGAAGTAAAAATGAAAAATATTTATCTGGATTATAATGCTACAACTCCAATACACCCCGAGGTTAAAAGGGTACTTATTGAAAGCTTTGATCTTTACGGCAATCCGTCAAGTCTTCATTCTCCGGGAAGAGAGGCCAACAGTAAAATAACAAAGGCCAGGGAGAATATTGCACGGCTTATAAATGCGGATCCTGAAGAGATTATCTTTACTGCAGGGGGCTCAGAGTCCAATAATACTGTTCTGAAGTATATTGTCTGTAATCCGGCAAAAGGGTGTTCAGGAAGCTGCTGCTCTCTGGGGGGGAGAAAGGAAATTATAACATCTGTTATTGAGCACCCAAGTATAATTACTACCATGGAATTTATTGAAGAGCAGGGGGGAAAGGTTGTATTTATTGATGTAGACAGATATGGAAAGGTTGATATTGACCAGCTTGAAAAGAAAATCAGTACAAGTACAGCGCTTGTTTCAATAATGATGGCAAATAATGAAATAGGAACAATACAGAATATAAAAAGGATTACAGAAATAGCAAAGGAATATGGGGCTTTAGTTCATACTGATGCTGTACAGGCTGTTGGCAAGCTTCCGATTGATGTTAAAAGTCTCGGTGTTGATTATCTCAGTCTCTCAGGGCACAAGATATATGCTCCAAAGGGTATAGGGGTGCTTTATGTAAGAAAAGGGGCTCCTTATTGCCCATTTATACACGGCGGACATCAGGAGGACGGAAGAAGGGCCGGTACTCTGAATAACATGGGTATAATAGGTCTTGGGAAAGCTGCTGAAATTGCGCAGAAAGAGCTTGCTTCTGAATATGCAAAGGTAAAAGCCTTAAAAGAGAAGCTTAAAAAAGGGATAATTGAGAAAATCCCGGATATAAAAATAAACGGACATCCGGAAGACTGCCTTCCGAATACTCTCAATGTTTCATTTCCAGGTGCAGAGGGGGAGTCAATTCTCTTGTATCTTGACCTTGAGGGAATTGCAGTTTCTACAGGATCTGCATGTTCTTCTGATTCTCTTGAGCCGAGTGCAGTTCTTCTTGCAACAGGTCTGGGGCCTGAACTTGCCCACGGATCTATCCGGTTCAGCCTCGGAAGGGAAAATACCGAGGAGGAGATTGATTATGTTCTTGAAAAACTACCCCCGGTTATTGAGAGGCTTAGAAAAATGTCCACAATTTACAAAGGAGAGAAAAAATGACAGGAAACTCCTGGCTTTACAGTGATAAAGTAAAAGAGCATTTTACAAACCCGATGAATGTTCTTGAGGATGAAGATAAATTTATAAGCGACGGCAGAGGTGAGGTTGGAAATATAGCATGCGGAGACCAGATGCTGGTTGTTATCAGGGTTTCAGACGGCAGGATATCTGACTGCAGATGGAAAACATACGGGTGTGCAAGCGCTATAGCAAGCACCTCCATGATGTCTGAAATGGTAAAGGGGATGAAGCTGAAAGAGGCATACCATATCAAACCTGAAGATATAGTCGGCAGTCTCGGCGGGCTTCCTGATAATAAGATCCACTGTTCAGTACTGGGCGACAGGGCACTTAGGGCTGCTATAGAGGATTACTACAGAAGAAACGGTCTTGAAAGCGAGATAGAAGAGGAAGAGGCAAAAATAATATGCGTTTGTCAGAATGTTACAGACAGGGACATAGAGAATTTTGTAAAAGAGGGGGGTAAGACTTTTGAAGAACTTCAGGAGAAAACCAGACTCGGAACTGTATGCGGCAGCTGTGTTGAAAAGGCAAAAGAGCTTCTTCATGACTACCACCACCTTTACGGTTAACGGCAATTACGATTATCTGAATAAAATATATGGTTTTTAGATTATCCCGGCTTTCTGGCCGGGTTTTTTTTATTCGGTTTGATTTCAGTTCCCCATAGTTGTTGTAGTTCATAATATTTAGCATTATATTATAGATAGATAAAACAGATATATGAATCAAGGGGAATAATCTATGGCAGAAGAAACTGTATACCTGTCTGAAAATGAGACTGAGGAACGTGTTGATGAACCTGGACACTACCGGGTACTTCTCCATAATGACGACTATACCACAATGGATTTTGTAGTACAGATACTGAAAACAGTTTTTCATAAAACCGTACCTGAATCCAATAAGATAATGCTTGAAGTGCACAATAATGGTTATGGTATAGTGGGGATTTATCCTTATGATATTGCAGCAACAAAAATCCTTCAGGTCGAAACAAGGGCTTCAAGGGACGGTTTCCCGTTGAGATGTACAATGGAGAGGGAATGAATGCAGATAAATGAAGAAGTTCAGATAATTTTAAATGCGGCATATGATGAAGCTCTTGAAAGAAAGCATGAATATCTTACTCCGGAGCATATTCTTTATACATCACTTTATTTTGAAACAAGCAGGGATATTCTTGCGAAATGTGATGTAGACCCTGATGAACTTAAAAAAATAATAGAAAAATATCTTGAAAAGGACATTCCTGTGGTTGAGGAGGGGGAACCGGTTCAGACATTAGGGCTTCAGCATGTGATAGAAAGGGCAGTTGCCCAGACAGAGCATTCTTCAAAGAAAGAACTGGCATTGTCTGATATACTTGTATCAATCTTTGATCAGAAAAACAGCTATGGTTCATACTACATGAAAAAACTCGGTATAACACGTCTTGATCTTTTAAGGGTAATTTCCCGTCAGTCTGAAACAAAAGGGGAAGAGGAAACTGAAAAGCTGGTTTCCCTGACTTCTGAAGAAAACGGGGAGGTAAAAGATAAAAAAGGATATCTTCTTAAATATACTACCGAGCTTACTTCTCTTGCTGCAGAGGGAAAGCTTGACCCTCTTATCGGGAGGGAAGAGATAACAGAGAGAATTACACAGGTTCTGTGCCGAAGACTGAAAAATAACCCTGTGCTTGTCGGCGATCCGGGTGTCGGAAAGACAGCTCTGGCTGAAGGAATTGCCCGTAAAATTGCTGATGGAGATGTTCCTGATTTTTTAAAGGATTATTCTGTTTATCAGCTTGAAATGGGAAGCCTGATAGCAGGGACCAAATACAGAGGTGATTTTGAGGACAGGATAAAAAAAATTATCAGGGAACTTGAAAAAAAGGAAAAGGTAATACTTTTTATCGATGAGATCCATACAATAATAGGGGCAGGATCTGTTTCCGGGGGAAGTCTTGATGCATCAAATCTTCTGAAACCGGCTCTTGCTTCCGGGAAATTGAGATGCATGGGGTCAACGACCTATGATGAGCATAAGAAAATTTTCGAAAAGGACAGAGCCCTTGCCAGAAGGTTTCAGCAAATTGATGTTCCGGAACCAACACCAGCTGAAACAGAAGAGATAATTTTCGGTCTTAAGGAAAGATATGAAGCATATCATGATGTTGTATATACAGATAAAGCTGTAAGGGCAGCTGTAAAGCTTTCTAATCAGTTTATAAATGAAAGGTTTCTTCCAGACAAGGCAATTGATGTTATTGATGAAGCAGGTGCATATATCAAGCTTCTGAACTTCAGAAATGAAAAAGCAGAAAAACTGAAAGGGGATAATTCTGAGCCTGTAAGGACAGTTGATGAATCAATAGTAGAAAAGATTATAGCAAGAATAGCCAAAATTCCTGAGAAAAGTGTTTCATCTTCAGAAAAAAGCAGGCTTCAGGTTCTTGAAGCTGACTTGAATAAGGTTATATTCGGTCAGGGTAGTGCAATCGGCGATATTACCCATGCTGTAAAAAGATCGAGGGCAGGATTTACAGAACCAGATAAACCGGTTGCCTCTTTTCTTTTTCTCGGCCCTACCGGTGTCGGCAAGACAGAACTTTCAAAACAGCTGGCAGACATCCTTTCAGTTCCGTTTATCCGGTTTGATATGAGTGAGTATCAGGAAAAGCATACTGTTGCGCGTCTTATAGGATCACCTCCAGGTTATGTGGGATACGAAGAGGGGGGGCTCCTGACAGATTCAGTAATAAAAAATCCGCATGCAGTTCTTCTGCTTGATGAAATTGAAAAAGCCCATCAGGATATTTACAATATCCTTCTTCAGGTCATGGATTATGCTACACTGACAGATAATAATGGAAGAAAAGCAGATTTCAGAAATATCATACTTATAATGACTTCAAACGCAGGTGCAAGAGAACTTGGAAAGTCGCTGATAGGTTTCGGAGGAAATCTGGTAGGTGAATCGGCGCTTGATTCTGCTGTTGAAAAGTTATTTGCCCCTGAGTTCAGAAACCGTCTTGATAAGATTGTCATGTTCAAAAAACTGGACCGGAAGATTGCAAGAGACATTGTTTTAAAAGAGTCAGGCATTTTCAGAAAACAGCTTGAAGAAAAGGGTATTACACTTGAGATATCTGAAAGAGCTCTGGATCTGATAGCTGAAAAAGGATACTCAGATGAGTTCGGGGCAAGAAATATAGGGCGGGTTTTCCGTGAAGAGGTCAAGGACAGGTTTATTGATTCAGTTCTTTTCGGCGATCTTGAATCAGGTGGGGCAGCTTTTGTTGATACGGAAAACGGGAATGTCATTATAAAGATAAACCCTGAAAAGGTCTGATGAAAAACCGGTTTCCCTATTATGGTATAGATGATTTTTTTAAATTCCCTCCCCCTGAAGGGGCATCAGAAGAAGGAATAGTTGCTGTCGGCGGAAATCTTTCTCCGGGAATGCTCCTTTCTGCATACCGGCAGGGAATATTCCCTTGGTTTAATGAAAACGATCCTGTTCTGTGGTGGTCTCCTGATCCCAGGTTTGTCCTTTTTCCTGAGAAGCTGCATATTTCAGGATCAATGAAAAAACTTTTTAAAAAAAGGTTTTTTGATGTATCATTCAATACTGATTTTGATTCAGTAATAAAAGGGTGCAGGGAAGCAAAGAGAGAAGGGCAGAACGGGACATGGATTACTGACGATATGGAGAAAGGATATAAAGAACTTTTTATGCACGGATTCATCTTATCTGTCGAAGTAAGAGTTCCTGAATCCGGAGAGCTTGCAGGCGGTCTTTACGGGGTGAGGGCCGGCAACTGCTTTTTCGGAGAATCAATGTTTTCCCGTGTAACCAACGGATCAAAATATGGTTTAATTTCTGTAGTTGAAAAACTTAAAGAGGAGGGGGTGAGAATCATAGACTGTCAGGTCTATACACCCCATCTTGAAAGTATGGGGGCACAGCTGATAAGCCGTTCAGACTTTCTTGAGCTGATAGAAAAAAATATTTAATAAATACTGGAAGGTTTAATAATGCTTTTGAAAATAACAAGAAAATATCTTTTTCTCTTTTTCCTGATATTTATATCATTTTCCGTTTCAGGATTTGACCGGGATGTTATTCCCACTGATCCCCTTGTTGAAAAAGGGGTATTCCATAACGGGCTTACATATTACATAAGAGAGAATAAAAAACCGGAGAACAGGATATTCCTCCGTCTTGTAGTTAAAACCGGGTCAGTTATGGAGGATGATGATCAGCAGGGACTTGCCCATTTTCTTGAACACATGGCATTTAACGGTACAGAAAACTTCCCCGGTAATTCGCTTGTTGATTTCCTTGAGAAGGAGGGGGTCAGATTCGGTCCTGATCTGAATGCATTTACCGGTTTTGACAAAACCGTTTTTATGCTTGAGCTTCCTGCTGATAAACCCGAAACAGTTGATCTTGGAATGAAGGTACTTGCTGACTGGGCAGGGGGGATACTTAATTCTCCTGAAGAGATAGAAAAGGAGCGGGGTGTCGTCATTGAAGAATGGAGAAAGGATAAAGGGGCTGCTGAGAGGATAAGTGATGCACAGCTTAAAACCATATTCAGGAATTCCAGATATGCGGAAAGAATCCCGATCGGAAAGGTTGAGATACTTGAAAGCTTTGAGAAAGAAACTCTTGACAGATACTACAGGGACTGGTACAGGCCTGATCTCATGGCTGTAATTGCTGTTGGAGATTTCGACGCACCTGCAATGAAGGAGCTAATTACCCGGTATTTTAACAAATTCCCCCTTCAGACTTTCAGAAGAAAAAGAATTGAATATACTCTGCCTGATAATGCCGGTACAGATTACCTTGTTGTAAAGGATAAGGAAGCATCAAACGCCAATATCAGAATTATCTATAAGCATGATAAATTCGGTGAAGCAACCTCTGATGATTACAGGGAAGGTATTCTCCGCGGTCTTTTTTCAATAATGCTTAATAACAGGTATGATGAGATGAAGCAGAAGAAGGACCCCCCTTTTCTGGATGCTTCTGCCGGATTCGGTTCTGTTTCAATGACCAGGTCTGCATTCTCCCTTTCCTGCACCCCTGACGAGAAACAGATTTCCAGAGGCTTTGAAAGACTTATGGAGGAAGCTGCAAGGGTGAAACAGAATGGGTTTACTGAAACAGAGTTCGAAAGGGCTGTGCAGAGCTACTTCAGGGCAATGGAGAACGGGTACAGGGAAAGAAAAAACACTTATTCCTCGTCTTATGTTTCTGAATATACAAGGAATTTTACAGAAGGGGAGTATATTCCCGGAATTGAATATGAATATAAACTCTTTTTAAAACTTACAGAAGAGATCACTGTTGATGAGGTTAATGAACTTTCTGATAAATACATGACAGAGGATAACAGAATTGTTCTTCTCAGCGCTCCTGAAAAAGAGTCGGTGAATGTACCTGACGAGAAGGAGCTTGAGGCTGTACTGAATAATGTTTTTTCAAAAACCTATGACCAGTATATAGATGAGGTTAATGAAGGTCCTCTTGTGGATGAGGCGGCCATACCGGAACCAGGTTCTGTTGTCTCTGAGGACTATGACAGTGAATTTAATATCAGAACCTATATTCTTTCCAACGGAGCGAAGATAGTTGTAAAACAGACTGATTTCAGGGATAACGAGGTGCTTCTCTCTGCTGTAAGCCGGGGGGGGCATTCAAAAGTATCAGATGATGACTGGGCATCGGCAAATCTGGCTGCCCAGGTTATAACAAGAGGGGGGCTCGGAGATTTTTCCAGAATTGAACTTGATAAGATGCTTGAAGGAAAAATTGTTTCAGTTACCCCTTTTATAGAGGAACTTACTGAAGGTTTTACAGGAAGATCATCTGTTGAGGACCTTGAGAACATGTTCAGACTGCTTTATCTCTATTTTACATCCCCTTCAAAAGACCGGGAATCATTTGATTCATATATCTCCAGACTTAAGATTTATCTTGCCAACCAGGAAGTACAGCCTGATGTTGTTTTTTCAAGGACTTTGAGGAGAATACTTACAGATAATCATTTCAGAGGGAAACCGTTTGATCTTGATTTTATAAAAAATGTTGATTTTGACAGGGCATACAGGATATTCAGGGAACGTTTTGGTGATCCGGGGGATTTTACATTTATCTTTACCGGCTCAGTACCTCCTGAGGAGATACGCGATCTTGCCCTTAAGTATATTTCCCCCCTGCTCAATAGTCCGGATTACATTTCCGGCCAGAGAGAGGGGTGGAATGATACCGGAATGAGGCTCCCTTCAGGGGTGAAGCAGGAGAATGTGTATAAGGGGATGGATGAGAAGAGCGAGGTTGCTCTTATATTCAAAGGGGAAATTGCATGGGACAGGTATGAGAATCTGATTCTCATGACTCTAGCAGATGCAGCAGATATGAGACTCAGGGAGGTTATAAGGGAAGAGGAAAGCGGAACATACAGTATAAATGTCTATCCTTCCATTAAGCGTTATCCGGTTCCGGAGTATCAGATAATAGTCTATTTCGGCTGCAGTCCTGATAAGGCGGAGGAACTCAAGAAAATGGTTTTTTCAGAACTTGAAAAGCTTAAAAAGGAAATACCGGATGAGACACTCATGAAGATAAAAAAAGCGGATTACCAGCAGCAGGAGAAGAACCTGAAGGAAAACAGTTTCTGGGAATCTGCAATTCTTGAAAAGGAGATCTCCTCCTCTTCACTTGAATGGATAAATAAATTCGGTGATATGGTTGATAAAATGAGTACTGATGAGCTAAAAAAGGCAGCATCAGTATATTTCAATAAAGAAAGCTATATTGATGTGACACTTTATCCTGAAAAATATGAGGAGAGGAAACAGGTACCCTAATACTTGAAACCGCTGTCCCCTATAAATTCCCTTAAGATTGATGTCCGGGGGACATATCTTGCAGGAAGGTTGTTGAAATTGCTTAAAAACCTCTGAAGCCTTTTAGCTTCACTGTATAGAGTATCATATGGTTTTACTGATTTTAATATCGGTTCAGCAAATGTTTTTAAAACAGAAAGCTCATAATCAAGGGCTGAGTTGAATACACTGTCGGCATTCCCCTGAAAGGGGAATATATTCCTGTCTTCCCCCCTTCTCACAGAAGGCCATCTTGAAAGTGTATCTACTGCTGAATAGTTTCTGTACTGAAAGTCCCGCACCATCCTTCTTAAAAGTCTGTTGTCAGTAGTAGGTATTCTGCTGTGATCATCAAGATTAAGCTGGGTCAGGGCGGATATATATATCCTGTGTTTTAATCTGTCATCAATTTTCCAGGTAAGTCTGTCATTAAGGCCGTGAATACCTTCAAGGATTATAAGGCTTCTTTCATTCAGTTGCATTTTGTGGTTTTTATAGACCCTGAGTCCTGATTTGAAGTCAAAAACAGGGATATCAACCTCTTCACCTGCAAAAAGGGCTATAAGATTTTTATTGAGAAGTTCAATATCAATAGCATCAATTATTTCGAAATCATATTCGCCATTCTCGTCTCTGGGAGTCAGTTCTCTGGGGACATAATAATCATCAAGCGATATTGCTACAGGATTGAATCCCACAACCTTAAGCTGAGTTGACAGTTTTTTTGCAAATGTTGTTTTTCCTGATGATGAAGGGCCTGCAATCAGAATAACCTTTACCGTCCCCCTTTTTTCTGCAATCTCATCTGCTATCTGTCCAATTTTCTTGTTATGAAGTGCTTCGGCAACCCTTATTATCTCCTGCCCCCGGCCGTCGGCAATATGCTCATTGAGTTCTCCGACAGAACTGAAATTCTGTATTTTGCCCCACGCTTTATATTCCTGGTAAATAGCTGACAGCTTCGGCATATCTGCAAACGGGGTGATTGTTTCAGGATTTTCAGTACCGGGAAATCTAAGAAGGAATCCGTTGGAATAACACATTAATTCAAAATACTTCAGCATCCCGGTTTCCGGGACAAGCGGGGTATGTGCAAGGTCTGCATAATTTTCACACTCGAAAATTGCTATCTTGCTGTCATTCCTGTATTTAAGGAGGAGAGATGTGTCTTTACTCTTTTTTTCCCTGAAAAGATCCGCTGCTTCCTGATAGGATATTACTTTTCTTGATATTTTAAGGTTCTGCTCTATGTCAGATCTCATTGCCTCTGTAAGCATTCTGATTTCATCAGGGGGGACATTCATTATATTGTCAAAATAAAAAAGGTAGCTGTTTCCAAGGGAATTGCTGATAACAAGCCTTCTTTCGGGAAAAAGCCTTTTTGCTGCTTTTGTGAGAAGAAATGTGAGTGAGTCTCTGTAAAGCCTGATTCCCTCCGGGGTATTCAGGAATATAGGTTTAAGTGTGGAGTTAACCATGATCTTATAGGAAAGGCTTGTAATCTCATTGTTTACAAAAGCTCCTGCCACAGGAGGAGTGTTCTCCCCGATCAGCGAATTTTCAATAAAATAATCAACCCTTGTCCCGTACGGTACAGTTATTACCTGTCCGTCAGTCATTGTTACATTAATTTCTCTCAAGATATTTCTCCTTATACCTGCTAAAAAGGGGACCCGTTTCCCCGAAGGAAAACGGGTCCCCAACCCATATTGTATAACCGATCTGTCAGATCAGTAAACTCTTTTAGTTGACAGGGAGGTTTTTATTTACATTCCCGGTAGCTTTTTCCCAGTCGAAATATGCAGCCAGGTACTCATATACTGCCGATATATGGCTTATCTCCGCCATCTCAAGGCTCAGTCTTGCATCTTTCAGCTCGAGCTGTGTCCCCATCCCGCTGTTGTAAGAAGCCTGGGTAATTTCAAAAGCCTTTTTAGCCGTGTCAATTGTAGCAACAGCTGACTGTATCCTTTCCTCTGCCTCTCTGAGCGAAAGGTAAATACTGCTGATTTCGCTTGATACATCCTCTTTAAGCTGTTCGATTTTAAGAACAGTCTGTTCATACTCTGTTCTTGCCTTAAGGTCCAGTGCGCTTAGAGCGCCTCCTGAATAGATCGGCATTGCAAGTGTGAACCCTATTGTCGCGACCTTGGTGTTGTCTTCAAGTGAAAACTCATCAGAGCTTGCCGAAAAACCGTATCCGATATTAGCTGAAAGGGTGGGGTAGTGGTCTGCGAGTGATGCTTTTATGTTGATATCCCTGAGGCTTTTTTCCCTGATAAGTGTCATGTAGTCAGGTCTTTCCGGAAGGATTTCCCCTATAGGGATGATCTGTGGTATTTCAGGATAAAGGGTAATATCGCAGTCAAGAACTACCTCTTCTTCAAGCGGTATTCCTGCCAGGTTTTTAAAGTTTATCCGTGCAAGGTCAAGGTTTTTTCCAGCCTGCGTCGATTCAGGAATTGTCATTTTCCAGTCGACTTCAGCCCTCAGAAGATCAACCTCTGAAACAAGTCCGTTTTCAAACTTGTCTTTTATAATCAGATAGCTTTCATATGTGTTGGTCTCCGTAGTTTTCTTGACCTCATAAAGCTTTTCCATCAGGTAGTTCTGGTAATATACCTTTTTTGCTATTGTGATTATCTCCTGATGCTGTATATCGTAGATGGAATCTGTCATAAGCCTGTATTCCCGGCTTGCCTTTATTGCATTCAGAACCTTTAAGTTGAATACCTGCTGGCTCAGGGAAAGACCGAAGCTGTAGTCATTGTCATTGTTTACAACTATGTCCTGGTAGAGAAGCTCCCCGCTCGGAAGGGCTGCAACAGGGTAGGGCTGCTCAACCTCAAGCAGGTTCCTTGTGTATCCGGCCTGCGCCCCAACTGTTGGAAGTGCCATGGCTGTAGTTGCTTTTTCATTGGCTTTTGCTATAACCACATCCTTGGCCGCCTGTTCAAGCTGTCTGCTGTTTTTTTCAACACCTTTTATGTAGTTTTCAAGCGTATAGCTTTCGCTGAAAAGGGGAGCGGTAAAAATAAGTATAAGTATTACCGCAGAAGTTATTTTAAGATTCATATACTGTCTCCTCGCTTTTCTTCTTGTTTTTAGTCATCAGGGTTTCAACTGTGGGTATAACAAAAAGTGTCAGAAGAGTTGCTGTTGCAAGGCCCCCTATACTTACAATACCCATAGGCTGTCTCATCTCAGCTCCGGCAGAACCTATCCCGAGTGCCATGGGAAGCATACCAAGAATAGCCGCAATATTGGACATGAGAATCGGTTTCAGCTTTGTCGGGCAGGCTTCGATCAGGGCTTCTTTCATTGTCATCCCCTTCTTTTTGAGCTGATTTGCATAATCCAGTATAAGGATAGCATTATTGACAACAAGACCAATGAGCATAACGATTGCCATCATTGATATAAAGTTCATATTCTTGCCTGTAATGAGAAATGCTGTTACAACCCCGATTAGTGAAAGCGGTACTGTCAGGAGTATAAGGAGCGGCTGTCCCATCTTTTCAAGAATCGCTGCAAGAAGCATATATGTAAGAACCAGAGCTATAATAAAAGCCTCTCCCATAGCCTTGTTTGCAGTTTCCATCTCCTCTGACTCACCTGTCAGTATCTTTTTGTATCCAAAGGGCAGATTCAGTTTTTCAATCTCCTCATCAACAATATTCATAAGCTGCCCCTGGGCAAATCCAGGTGCTATATCGGCAGTGAATTCAATAGACTTCACCTTGTCATAGTGGATAATCTTGTTGAAACCGGTCGTATATTTTACCTCGGCAAAGTATGAAAGGGGATAAATACCGTCTGCTGTTGCAATAGTTATGTTTCTGACATCCTCATAGCTTTTAACAGCATCATCATTCAGTATTACCCTTATATCGTATTCCTTCCCTGATTCTTTGTAGCTGGTCATGACCATTCCCTCTACAGCGCTTCTGAGTGTCATTGCAAGGTCATATATTGTTATCCCTGCGTCATTTATCTTTTTTCTGTCGGGGAAGATCGTGATTTCAGGTTTACCCTCTCTTGATGAGGTGTCAAGGTTCATGAATCCCTCTCTTTTGCTGAGGGCCTCAAAGAGCCGGGTTTTATAGCCTTCAAGTTTAACGTTGTCATTCCCTGTGAGGTAGAAGTCGATAGGTTTTTCGCCTCCCCCTCCCATTCCTGAAACAGCTGAAACCTTAATATCAGCTCCCGGAATATCTGCAAGGTCTCTTGTTATTCTGGCGGCAAGAAGTTCATTACTGATATCCCTTTTATCCTTGTCTACCATTGAAACACTTATGGTTGAAAGGTTTGTGCCTGTATTTATACTTGAAGTTTTTCCGAGCTGTGTCAGTATATGGCTGATTTCATCATACTTTGATATTCTTTTCTCTATAATCTTTGTAATATTTTCTGTTTCTGTTATATCATATCCCTGGGGAAGCTCTACTGTAATAGATATATCCCCCTCATCTGAAAACGGCATAAACTCAAACTGGATCCTTCCGAACTGGCTCATTGCAATAAAAAAGACTACAAGTACTGAAACAAGTACAATTGCGCTTCTGAATTTTGTCTGAAGGATTGATATCAGGATCTTTTTGTAACCTGCTTCCCACCTTTTAAACATTGCTTCAAGATATTCACCTATCCTGTTCTTTTTAACCGCATGCTCTGGCAGAATGAATGAAGCCATCATAGGAGTGAGGGTAAAAGCTATAAGAAGTGAGAATACTGTTGCAAATGTTACAGCCAGTGCAAATTCCCTGAGGTACATACCTACTATACCATCCATTGTTGCAAGAGGCAGAAAGACCGCAAGGTTCGTGAGGGTAGATGCAAGTACTGCTACTGTAACCTCTGCAGTACCGGACGCTGCAGCCTCTTTTCTCCCGTGTCCCATCTCCTTATGACGGAATATATTTTCAAGTACAACAACAGAGTTCATAACAAGAAGCCCTACCGATGTGGAAAGTCCCATCAGGGTCATTATATTCAGAGAAAATCCCATCATGTTAAAACACAGAAATGTCGGGATCAGAGATGCCGGCATGGTTATAACTATGATGAGTGTTGATCTCAGGTCATGAAGGAAGAAAAGCAGTACAAGGGAAGTAAAGAAAATTCCAAGAATAATATTTGACATTGTATCGCTTACAGATGACTGGACATACGCTGCTGACTCATCAATAATCTCAAGTGTTACCCCGGCAGGAAGTTCGCCTTCTATCTCTTTCATGACCTTTTTAACATCATGTACAATTTTTACAGCATTGCCTTCCGAACTCTTGATAACACTTACAAGTATTGCGTTGGAATTTCTTGTCTTATCTTTGTTATTGAAATATATCGCCTTTTCCCTGACTTCCTCTCCGGAGTCAATAATGTCAGCAATCTGCCTTAGTTTTTTGTTTCCCTTTGATGTCGGTATTTCAATGTTGCTTAATTCATCCAGTTCCCTGAATTCTCCGTTCAGTTTGACAGAGTATTCCTGACCGCTGTTCTGAAAATAACCTCCCGGCATATTCATGTTTGAGGCGCTGAGTATCTGGTTAACAGCTGCAAGTGAAATCCCGTTCTGGTAAACAGTACGGTTGTCAAACTCAACCCTGATCTCCCTTTCCTGTCCACCTGTAAGGTCAACGCTTCCCACATTTTCAACCTGTGAGAAAAGCTCCTTTACCTTTCCGTCAGCAATCTCATAAAGTTCCTGCATCGGGATATTTCCGGAAAGCATTACATCCACAACCGGGAAGGCCATAATGTCAAATTTTTCAACAATAGGTTCCTCTGCATCATCAGGGAACTCATTTTTTATGTTGTCGATCTTGTTTTTTACCTCCTGGTGGGCAACATCCTGGTCTTTTGCAAGATCAAACCTCATCAGTATTATTGATGCACTGTCAAGTGAGAACGACTGTATATAACTTATATTGCTTATAGTAGATACTTCATCCTCAATCTTCTTTGTGATCTGGGTTTCTATCTGGTCGGGACTTGCTCCCGGATATACTGTCTGTATTACAACAAACGGAAACTCCACGTTAGGTGTAAGGTTCAGCGGAAGGGCAACAAAAGCCAGGATCCCGAACAGCAGGAGAGCTGCAAGGATCATGGATATCATTACCGGACGCTTTATTGATACATTTGATAAAAACATTTATATTACTCCCCTGCTGCCAGAAGAACTTTGCTGCCGTCTGATACAAGCCTGTTCCCTTCTGTTATAAGTATGTCCCCGACAGAAAGTCCTTCTGTGATTTCAACTTCGAGTCCCTGTCTTGATCCGGTTTTTATTTCTCTCTCTACAGCCTTATCCCCATCTACAACATATATGCAATCCCTGTCCCCTTTCTGAAGGATGTTTTTCTTTTCAACAACTATGGCCCCGGGATTTTTGTATGTTTCAATGCTTATTTCAGCAGTAACACCGCTTTTGATGAGGTGGCTGTTATTGTCAAACTCAATAAGGGCTCCGAATGAGTTTGTATCAGGATTAACTGACAGGTCTGTCTGTACAACAAATCCCTCAACAGTATTTCCTTCCCATGAGGCCTTTGCTGCCATCCCTGTTCTGACTCTGCTGATCTCCCTTTCAGGGATCCAGATCCTTGCTTTAAGAAGATCATAATTTGAAACAGTTACAAGGTGATCTCCCGATTCAACATTTTCAGAAGGTCTTACATCAATTCTTGTAATATATCCGCTTATTGGCGCCTTGATCTCCACCATGTTGTTAACCATGTCCCAGTTTGCCTTTGCAACATCAAGACCTGTTCTTGCATCATCGTAGTTCTGTTTCGAGACACCTTTTGTCTTGTAAAGGGTTTCTATCCTTCTGAAGGATTCAACAGCATTTTCATACGAAGCCTTGGACTGGTAGTAGTTTGCCGCCGGGTTATTTTTGGGAAATGTAATAAGGACTGTGTCCTTCTTTACAAAATCACCTACAGTATAAAGAACCTGGTCCACAGAATCGGAAATAAGAGAGAATTTGGAAGATTCTGTTATCCCGGTAACCTTTGATGTATATTTCAACTCTGTATGAAAAGGAGATTTTTCAATAGTTCTGACTTTTACAGGGATACCATCTTCGTTATGTATCTGAGTCATGCTTTTTGCTTCTTCTTTTTCCTCTTTTCCGCCTGTTGTATATGCAACAGTCAGAACTGTAACTGCTGCAAGCAGTACAAGTATTGTTGTTTTTTTGAATTTCATTTTTTTCCCCCATGAGCTGTATTTAATAAAGATTTTTCTTTTATATTTTTTCCCGGTTCTATCAGATTGCTATCTGCTTTTTCAGGCCTGACTTCCGCTTTAAGGTTTCCTATAAATGTATTCTCCGGGCACAGACCGTTAAGAAATATTTTTATAATGGACGAAATATCATCATTATTAAGATAATCAATCTCCATTTCCTCTCCGTATGATATAAACTCAAACATCCCGTGCAGAAACGCTGCCGCTACAATGAATTCATGTACCGGATTGATATTTTCAGCATCCTCCAGGTTTTTCATGTCAATACCCTCTGTAATCTTTGTCATCAGATCAAGATAAAACTGTTTTTCCTCAAGGTGCTGATTTTTATGCCATTCCTTGAACTCATCCAGGCTTAAAATACCGAAATTCACATTCATGAGCCTGCTTATTTTTTTAAGTTTTGCATCAGTTTTGAAATTCATCAGGAGATCAAAAAAGATAGAATATGTCCGCTCATAGATGGTCTTTCCTTTTGCTATTGCATTGTCAATTGTTTTGAATATTTCTATCGAGACATAGTTGTGAATTTCCATGAAAAGCTCTGCTTTGTTTTTGAAATGCCAGTATATGGCACCACGTGTCACTCCGGCTTTTTTTGCTATATCGCTCATGCTCACGGTTGAATAGAGATTTTCACTGAATATATCTATACCGGCATCAATCAGGTCCTGCCTGGTTTTTTCCGCATCTTCCTTTGTTTTTCTCAAGGACGCTCTCCTTATACATACATATATGTATGTAAGATACTGATATACATACATGCGTGTCAATATATATAAATAATAATTTTAAATTTTATTTGGAATATTAAATTGGTTTTTAAAGTTTTTTTGAATTGTCAGAATGCTTCCATCAGACTCATGTAGAATTGCGTTTCATTGTCACTGTTAAATGCAAGATCAAACCGCAGGTTCATCCGCTGCTTCTTATTAAGATTAAATCTCATGCCGCATCCGGCTGAGGTTTTTAGTTCATTAAAATCAAATTTATTTATTCCCGGTGCTATATTCCCCGCTCCTGCAAAAACAACCCCTCCGAATGGCCCCGCAATCGGGAATCTGTATTCACTCTGTAATGCCGCGTAGTGTTTATCCTTATATTTCTCCTGCAGGAAACCTCTCATTATGTTGGCACCTCCGAGCTGCGGAAGCATCTGAAACGGGACATCTCCTTCAGTAATATCATAAACAGCATTGATCCCTATAACATGTTCACCTGCTATATGAAAGTAATTTCTTAAATCAATTAAAAAATGATTATAGCTATACTCACTTCCTGCTTTTTGATTAAAAATATTCCAGTTGATTTTATATAGTATTCCTGAATGGGGATATGAAAAACTATCTGTTGTATCAACTGTAATTACAACTCCTGCTCCCAACTGAGTAATCCCTTCACTCCCTTCAACTGCACCTGCGGCAAGCATTTTTTCCTTTTCCTCAAGTGTGTCTGAATAAAACACTAATTCAGGTCCAATATAAAGATTATCCCTTACTTCAGTCATGAATGAGCTTTTTACTTCCAGCAAAGTATGATTATACTCCTCTTCCGTTTCATCCGTTACATTATTTCCTATACCGTAAAAAGAGGAGGGGGCTTTCGAAAAACCTATAGATCCTGACAGGAGATTGGAATTACTGTTAAAAAACTTATTTCCAGAAAAGGATATTCCCCCTTGTTCATTAAGGGTATAGGTGATTGCAGCCATTGCAGTGTCGTATTTCTGATCAGGATTTAAAGGATCCGGATTATTGTAAGCGGAAAGGGCCACTGCCATGGCCAGACTTGTCTCCGGTGTATATCCGATTAAAGGAAGAAAGACCATTCCCCGGTCGTTTTTTGTATTTTCCTCTGCGTTTAATATAATAGTCAGAAAGATCAATAGAAAAACAATAAGGTACTTCAATTTGATTTTCATCCAGGTTTCTCCTTCAAAACTGATGCTCCATTTCCGGATGGGTTATTTTCTGCAAGTATTTTTTAACTTAATACAGATATAATATTTAGGACACCTCTAAAAAGTATGTTTTTTCCGTTTACGAAAAAAATAATTTCTTACACTATCGGCGACTGCAAAGCGTGCCTGTGGCAAGGTGCCCTGCATAGGGATCAACCGAACAGGAAATGTATAGAGATCCCCTTTATTGTTGAAACGTAAAATATCAGGCGGTTTCCCTTTTCTGGCTGTTTTTCTGGTTGTAGAGTACTTTCAGAAGCTTGAGCCAGCTGCCGGGTCCTGTATAGCAGGGATTAAGCTTTATGGAATTTTTAATTTCAGTGAGGTCGGAGAAATCTGAAGGTGAAAGTATTTTGTCTTTAAGTTCTTTTTTAACCATATATTTAATCCTGTTTAAAAGAAAAGTTCCAGCTGTACCGGCTTTCTGCTGTTACCGGAGATTTTTTTCTGTGCAGTAACAGGATTTTTAATATCGGAGGAATGTTTCGTATTCTTCAGTTTTTCTTCCGCCAGAACAGAAATTGTTTTTCCATCCAGAAACCCCGGGTAGTGCAGCGATATTTCCCTTTCAAGGACGGTCAGAATGTTTCTGATCTTTTCTGACATCTCATCGTCTTCTTCTTCGGCTTCATAGCTTTTTTCCTTTTCCACTTCCGCAAGCATGTCTGTTATAATATCAATATAAGCTTCAATTAATTCCTTCTCCGGCATACTGCTTCTTATGAGCTGAAGAGCTGTTTTTACAAAAAAAACAAGGCTGAGCTCAGGATCCTCATCCTTAAAAGCAATCGCAGTGAGTCTGTATGATTCAGTTTCTCCGAAAATCAGTTTGAGGTTTTCCAGAAAAATTGATGGGGACATATCATAAACAGAATACTGTTTAAGTGCCCAGGCTGCCAGTCTTTTTGCAAGGTTCTGATTTTTGGGGTACAGATCTGTCAGAAGCAGTGTTATATAATCCAGAAACTGTTCTTCTTCCCCGGATTTAAGGCTGTTTTCAACCTGATCAAGACTGCTTTTTATACTGAGATTTTCCCTGATTACACTGTTTATATGGAGTTTCTCCTCTTTTGTAAGCTCCCTGAATAATGACGGCTTATTTCTGCTTATTATCTGATAAAAAACAGGAGCAAGCAGGTGAGGTATAGAATCATGAGAAATCTTTTTAAAAACTTCATCAGCTTTTGTAAAGTTCTCTCTGTAAAGAAAATAGAGTGCTTCAGTCAGGTGTTTCCAGTCAATAAAAAAGGACGTGGCGCTGATTTTTTTCAGTTCCGATAAAGTTTCTGCATCATACATTCCATTTGTCACAGCTTCAAAAGCATCGGATATAATTCTGGCTTCCGTTTTTAATACATCATTTTCAGGAAGGGATGCCGACCTGCTGACATAAAACGGATCTAAAAAGTGTTCATTAAGCTGAGATTCAATATCTCCGCGGATTTTGTCATCTGCACCGCAAAGCTGATTTAACAGTGATTTTAATGTGTTCATAGGATGAATGGAATCAAATTAACGTAAATTGCATATCTGTGTCAACAAAAATAGAAAAATATAATTATTTTCTTAATTTATTTGCAAGAGCAGCTATTTCTCCCTGGGAAAGAGGCCTTGATATCTGAATCCTGTTGTTCTGTGAAAGATCGATAATTATGTTTTCAGTAAGGACTTCCCCTTCTTCTGAAGTGATTACTTTCACAACAGGCTGCTTTGGATTGTTAGGGGTTGTTTTTGTAACAACTGCTGTTGAATTGTTGGTAAGCTGCACAACCGTTCCGATCGGATAAATCGAAAGGGTGAATACAAGGGCTTTTACAATTTTGTCATCGTATTGTTTTCCCATATCCTTGAGTATGTCCATTATCCCTGTGTGTGCATCCTTTTTCTCCTTGAACGGTCTTTTTTCTATTGCAGCACAGTAGGATGAAACAACACCCAGTATCTTACCGTAAAGTGATATCTGGTCCCCCTGCAGTTTGCGTGGATATCCTGTTCCATTGTTTCTCTCCTGATGCTCAAGCACTGCAAGGGATGAGGGCCCTGGGAACTCCATTTCCTTAAGGATCTTGAATCCCAGAATTGGATATGCCTGAATAGCTTTCCACTCGTTTTCCTTAAGCCCCCCTGTATTGGACAGAATATTCTCAGGCAGCTTAAGCATTCCTATTTTGTGCATTATTGCCGCCATTCCAAGTTCTATTGTCCTGTGGGGAGGAAGTTTGAGAAAATCGGCAAGAGCTATGCTGACAATAGTGGTTTTTACAGAATGTGATATCAGATAGTTATGATCTGTTGTTTTAAGACTTGAAAAATCCAGGATAAAGTTTCTTTTTTCTTTCAGTACCGGAGCGATTTTTTTTACCTGTTCAAGTACCTGCTTCTGGCTGATAAGTTCTTTTATTCTGTATGTTTCAAATATGTTCTCAAGGAAACCGCAGATCTCCCTGAAAAAAACCTGGGCTTCCTGTCTTGTTTCCTCCTGTGCCACATCCTCGTTCAGGTTTGATGATGTGAAACCTTCTTTTTCCTCAATAGTCCTTTTAACGGCTTGATCTGCCGGAAAACCGTCTGTCTGTATTGATTTATAGTTCCATTTTTTCAGCCGTTCAATAAGGCCTTCCGGAATTGGGATATCAGGTGTTGTCAGTATATAATTTTTATCAAGAAAAACAGCTTCTGAATAATATGTATCCGGCTTAATTTCACTTATATTAATTGTTTTCATAAGTTTAAATATCCATGTTCCTTTAACTGACTGATATGTGATATAGTATATCCTATATATATTATTGGAGAAAACAGCTTGAAATATAAATTAATAATAATATTTTTCAACTTTTTTATGTTTATTTCCTTTACTGCAGTCTTTCTTCTGCCGCTTACAGTTCTTGGAATGGATTATGCAAAGGATTTCTGGGCTTCCAACTGGTATCTGCCGGTTGTGTTTTTTGTCCTGATCGCTTTTTTTAACATCTTTTTTCTTTCAAACTGGTCAATACTGAAGTATGTTGAGACTGAGGACTGGACTTCTCTGAAACCTGTTATAGAGGAAAAGATCTATAAAAAGGGGAGAATTTCTTATACATCAGTCAAGCTGCTTGTAAATGCCTGTTATCTTACAGCTGATATGGATTCACTTTTCCGGCTTGAAGAGTTTGTTGAAAAAAACAAACCGGTATTGTACAGGAAAAGTCAGCTGATGTTTGTTTCCGGACGTCTTTTAAAAGAAAATGCTGAGGATGTTGAGAAATATCTTGAACCTAAAATAAACCGCTCTTCCGGTCCGAGTGATGAATGGCTTCTGTTTGATTACTGTTTTGTTCTTGTCCTTCAGAAAAAGTCTGAAAAGGCCCTGATTAATCTGAAAGAGCTGACAGAAAAATCAAAGGACAGGGTTATCAGGCTCTGTTCTGTTTATCTCCTCTATATAGCATCAGGAGAGGTACCTGTAAAGCTCAGAGATGATTTTATTTCGGAAAACAGCAGGGACAGTATTGATAAAATTATTAAAAAGGAAAAAGAGGAGCTGCATGTTCTTTTTCTCAGCAGGATAATTGAACAGTCTGTTGAATGGATTTACGGAGAACGTGATTCCTGAATAAGCTTCTTTTTAAAGAAATTTTTCAAGCCACATTCCTGCAACAGAAAGGATATATTCTATCTCCTCTTCTGTCAGTTCAGATCCTTTTTTGATCCTGTGCCATTTTTCAAGACATTTCCGGCAGCACATCCCGGTTGCATGCTGCGCTATAAAAAAGGGGTGATTTTTCATCGGGGTCTGTCTGCCGTCATTTTTAATAACAGCAGGTTTAAGCCGTTCTTCGATAAAATCTCTTCCGTGGGAAAGTATTACTGTTATCCCCTTTTGTCTCAGATATGAAAGCTCCATCCCTTTCAGTGTGAAACTGCTCCTGAAACGTGATTCGGACAGCCTTTGAAACAGGAATTTGTCAGGTTCCATATATAAACATTAAACCTCTATTCCAAGGGTGAGTCTGATAAGATAGCCAATTATAAATGAGAGTGCTGCGACACCCAGACTTATTATTGTCATTTCAGTAAAGCGGGATCTGAAATCATAATCCTTTGCAACAGATATATAGTAGTTGAATATAAAAATGATAAAAACAGCAGATGCAAGTGTCATGGACAGGGACAGCATGTAATTATCTATTATCAGGTATGGCAGAATAAGTATAAAAACAGTTGCAATATATGCAATTCCTGTATATACAGATGATTTCAGTGCATTCTCACCGCCGTCGGTTTTTGTTGAAAGATATTCTGATGCTGCCATGGAAAACGAAGCGGCAATACCTGTTATAAGCCCTGCAAGTGCGATAAGGCGGGTATTCTGAAGTGCAAAGGTAAGTCCCGCGAGTGTTCCTGTAAGTTCCACAAGTGCATCATTAAGTCCAAGTACGACTGAACCGGCATATTCAAGCCTTTCCTCCCTGAGCATCCCGATCAGTTCATCTTCATGTCTGTCTTCATCATCAATGACAGAATCAATTTCCGGAATTTCCTCTCTGAAGGAGTTGTAGTTAATCTGGGCTTTTTCTTCCCCCTTTTCCATAAGCTTGATGCCGAATGTTATTCCGAAAATTCTTGAAATCCAGTAGAAGAAAAATATTTTTGATTTAACCGGGTTTGCCCTCTCTCCTGTATACTTTTCCATGATATTATGGTGTTTTAATTCGTCTTCAGCTATATGCGACAGAATCTCTGAATTATGCTTATCCCTGATCACTCCGGATAGTTTTTTATAAATATGGTGTTCTGTAATCTCATTTTTCTGTGCAATCAGCAGTTTTTCTCTTGTTCCTGTTTTTAATTCATTTTTCATTGCCTGACCTCCGGCAAAATACTAACTATTCATTTTCTTTATTACAAGAAGATATTCAATTATATTTGTCATTATTGACCCGACAATCTTTAATTCCTATAATGGGCATAATATAAATGCGGAGAAAAATGATATGAGTGTCAGAGTACGGTATGCCCCTTCCCCGACCGGGATGCAGCATATTGGCGGTATAAGAACTGCCTTGTTTAACTATTTTTTTGCCCGGGCCAACGGGGGAAAGTTTATACTGAGGATTGAGGATACTGACAGGGAACGTTATCAGGAGGATGCTTTACAGGATCTTTATGATACACTTAACTGGCTTGGTATAAAATGGGATGAAGGACCTGATACAGGCGGGGAATTCGGACCGTATGTCCAGTCACAGCGGACGGAACTCTACAGAGAGCACGCAAGGCAGCTTGTTGAAAACGGGCATGCCTATTACTGTTATTGTACTGCAGAGAGGCTTGATATACTGAGGGAAGATCAGAAAAAGAATAAAAAGGATCCCGGGTATGACAGAAAGTGCAGGAACCTGACGCAGTCGGATATTGATGAATACAAAAAACAGGGAATAAAGCCTGTTGTCAGACTGAAGGTCCCTCTTGAAGGGGAGACAGTTTTTAATGATCATATTCTCGGAAGGATAAAGAAAAAAAACAGGGATGTAAGCCCTGATCCCGTTCTTCTTAAATCTGACGGATTTCCGACATATCATCTTGCAAATGTTATTGATGATCACTATATGAAGATATCCCATATCATGAGAGCCCAGGAATGGCTTCCCTCTGGCCCTCTTCATGTTATTCTGTATGAAGCTTTCGGCTGGGAACCTCCTGTGTACTGCCATCTTCCTATGGTTATGGGAAAAGACGGACAGAAGCTTTCCAAGCGCCATGGTTCAACAGCTGTAAGGGATTTTATTGCAAAGGGATATCTTCCTGAGGCAATTCTGAATTATATTTCCCTTATAGGATGGTCTTTTGACGATTCACGGGAGTTTTTTACAAGGGAAGAGCTTGAAAAGCTTTTTACAATAGATAAGCTGAATAAAGCCCCTGGAGTGTTTGACTATAAGAAACTTGACTGGTTTAACGGTCAGTATATCAGGATGAAGACTGATGAAGAGCTGAAAGTTCTTGTTCTTCCATACCTTCAGAAAGAGAATTATGTTTCAGCACCCCCTTCCGGAGCTGAAGAGAAGCTCCTTAACCAGCTGATGCCTCTTGTAAAAGAAAGGCTGAAGGTCCTCTCCGATATTACAGAGGTTGCAGGATTTCTTTTCAGGGAAACAGAGAATTACAACATGGAAGAGCTTATTCCTAAAAAGCTTGATGCTTCCAAAACCGTTGAAATCCTCTCTCTCCTAAAAGGAAAGCTTGAAAGCATTATCCCCCTTTCCGATGAGGCGATAGAAGAGGAATACAGGAAATATGCAGAAGAGCTGGGTATAAAGCTCGGCGATCTTCTTATGCCTTTCAGGGTCGCAGTTACAGGAACCAGGATCTCACCTCCCATTATAGGTTCTGTAAAACTGCTCGGTCTTGAAAAAACATATGCCCGCATAGACAGGGTAATAGAATTATTAAAAAACGAGGTTAATTATGGCAAATGATCTGACTATGGAAACTCTGGTTTCACTTTGCAAAAGAAGAGGTTTTGTTTTTCAGTCAAGTGAAATATACGGCGGGCTCTCCTCAGCATGGGACTATGGTCCACTGGGTGTCGAGCTTAAAAAGAATATACAGGAAGTCTGGTGGAAAGAGATGACAAGACTTCATGATAATATCGTAGGTATTGATGCAGCAATTATGATGCATCCCAGAGTATGGGAGGCATCCGGACATGTTGAGAACTTTACAGATCCCCTTGTTGACTGTAAAAACTGCAAGCAGAGATTCAGAGAAGACAAAATTCCTGAGGAAAACAGGGATTCGAAAAAATGCCCGGAATGCGGAGGGGAGCTTACAGAGGCAAGACAGTTCAATCTCATGTTTAAAACTGCTATGGGACCGGTTGAGGACGGGGGGAGCGTTGTCTATCTCAGGCCTGAAACAGCACAGGGTATATATGTTAATTTTAAAAATGTTGTTCAGACAAGCCGTGTAAAGGTCCCTTTCGGTATTGCTCAGGTCGGAAAAGCTTTCAGAAACGAGATAACAACTAAGAACTTTATTTTCAGGACATGCGAGTTTGAACAGATGGAGATGCAGTTTTTTATTGCACCGGAAGAGGACGATAAATGGTTCGAGTACTGGAAAAAGGAAAGATGGAACTATTATGAAAAACTCGGGATAAGAATGAATAAACTAAGGTTCCATCAGCATGGGCCTGATGAACTTGCCCATTATGCCAAGGACGCCTATGATATTGAATATGAATTCCCGATGGGATGGCAGGAGCTTGAAGGGGTACACAACAGGACTGATTTTGACCTGAAACGGCATTCAGAGTACTGCGGTAAGGAGCAGGCATATCTGGAAGAGGTTACAAACAGAAAGTTCATCCCGTACGTTATTGAGACATCAGCAGGACTTACAAGAACAGTTCTCACAGTCCTCTCGGATGCATATGAAGAGCAGCAGATTGATGAAAAGGATTCACGTGTTGTAATGCATTTTCATCCCAACCTCGCACCTGTGAAGGTCGGAGTATTTCCCCTGGTTAAAAAGGACGGACTTGCAGAGCTTGCCCAGAATATTGAGAAGGATCTCCGGGGGGATTTTGCAACCTTTTATGACCAGAGCGGCGCTATCGGCAGGAGATACAGAAGACAGGATGAGATAGGTACCCCGTACTGCATAACTGTTGATTATGAAACAAAAGAAAACAATACAGTTACCCTGAGGTTCAGGGATTCAATGGAACAGGTCAGAATTAATATTAATGAAATACCTGAGTTTATCAGAAAAGCTGACAGGGATTACAAAAGAGGTGAGTAATAATGAATAAAGCACTTGAAATACTACAGGAAAGGGGTTTTGTAAAGCAGTGTACAGACCTGGATCTGCTCAGCAGAAAGCTTGACGAAGGGAGCCTTACTTTCTACTGCGGGTTTGACCCGACAGGACCGTCTCTTCATGCAGGGCATCTGGTTCCTCTTTTTGCAATGGCGCACCTTAACAGGGCGGGGCACAAGGCGATAGCCCTGGTCGGAGGGGGGACTGCAAGAATCGGTGATCCTTCCGGCAAGACAGAGATGAGAAAAATTCTCTCCTATGAAGATATTAAATCCAATGCGGAAAAACTAAAAGCCCAGATTTCAAGGTTTATAGATTTCAGTAATGACAGGGCGCTTCTTCTCGATAATGCGGAATGGCTTGCAAACCTGAATTATATAGATTTCCTCAGGGAAATAGGAAGACACTTTTCTGTAAACAGGATGCTCAGCTTTGAAGCATACAAGCAGAGACTTGAAAAGGGACTGTCCTTTATTGAATTCAATTATCAGCTGCTCCAGTCATATGATTTTCTTATCCTTAATCAGAAATACGGCTGCGGAATGCAGATAGGTGGCGATGACCAGTGGGGGAATATAGTTGCAGGTGCTGACCTTACAAGGAGAATAGAGGGTAATGAGGTTATCGGCCTTACATTTCCCCTTGTAACAAGATCTGACGGGAAGAAGATGGGTAAAACTGAAAAGGGCGCCCTTTTTATGAATCCTGAAATGACACCTGTCTTTGAATTTTTCCAGTACTGGAGAAATGTTGCGGATGCTGATGTTGAGAAATTTCTCTGCCTCTATACATTTTTACCTATTGAAGAGATAAGAGAACTCGGCAGCCTGAAGGACCAGGAAATAAACAGGGCCAAGGAGGTCCTGGCATACGAGATTACAAAAATAATACATGGTAAAGATGAAGCAGATAAGGCGCTTGAAGCTGCAAAGGCAGCTTTCGGAGGAGCTTCTTCACTTGATAAATCTTCAATTCCTTCATCGGAAATATCTTCAGAAGATATTGCAAAAGGGATTAATGTTCTTGATCTTTATACAATGACAGCTCTCTGCGGATCAAAAGGGGATGCAAGGCGTCTTGTTACACAGGGCGGTGCAACTGTTTCAGATAAAAAGATAACAGATATTGATGCCATTATTGATTCATCCTATGTCGAGGACGGGGAAATAATGATGAAAGCCGGTAAAAAAAGGCATTACAGACTGATTGTAAAATAAATACTGCACGCAGAGACGATTCATGAATCGTCTCTGCGGTGTTTCTCAGATGATAATCCAAGCCGGTAGGCGGTAAGGGCAGCCTGTGTCCTGTCTCTCAGATCAAGCGCTGTCAGAATATTTGAAACATAATTTTTTACTGTGCCTTCGCTTAGGAAAAGTTTTTCTGCTATTTCCCTGTTGGTCAGCCCGTCTGCTATTTCAGCAAGTACATCCTTTTCCCTTTCAGAAAGTGTTTTTATTATTTCCAGATTATCACTGTCGCTTTCTGAAATATCATTGTTTTCCCTGTTTATATTCCCCACAAGCTTTCCTGCAGCTGAAGGGGACAGCTGGTAAACCCCCTGATAAGCCAGCTTTACAGCCTGTGCAAGGTCTTTTTCCGGAATATCCTTCAGAAGATATCCGACCGCCCCTGCTTTAAGCGATTTAAGTATATATTCATCATCATCAAAAGTGGTCAGCATGATTATTTTACTGCAGTAACCCTTTTTTATAATTTTTTCTGCCGCTGCAATTCCGTCCATTACCGGCATTCTTATATCCATAAGAACTACATCAGGTTTCAGTTCCATCGAAATCCCGACAGCATCCTTTCCGTTTTCCGCAGTCCCTGAAACTGAAATACCTTCCTGAAGTGAAAGCAGTGATGCAATCCCCTCCCGGATAAGCCTCTGGTCATCGACAACAAGAACCTTTATTTTATTTTCCATTCATCAATCCTGTTCCCGGTAGTAACCGGATCAAAGGGGGCAGATGCCGTTATAACTGTTCCGGTTCCGATTATAGATTCTATTTCAAAATTCCCCCGCACAAGCTCAATCCTTTCCTTTAATCCTGAAAGCCCGAAAGCTGAATCCGGTATATTATCAGGGTCAAATCCTTTCCCGTTATCTTTTATAATGGCTATTGCTCTCATTCTGTCGAAATTTACAGAGACACTTACGCTGCCGGATCCGGAATGTTTTAAGGTATTTGTTAAAGCTTCCTGTACCACCCTGTAGATGGCAAGTTTTACAGAATAGCTGCAGTCTGAATCATTTCCGATGTAGGAGAAAATTATTTCAATATTGTTTTTTTCCATTCTTTTAATAAGTTTTGACAAACCGTCTTTCAGCATAAAATCATTTTTATCTCTGAGGCTCCTTACCGATTCTCTGACATCATCCATCGCTTCCTGTGAAGCCATTTTTGCATCTTCTATTGCTTTCAGCGAAATATCCGGGTCAATTCTGAAATAGGCCTGAGCTTTGGCGAGCTGTATATTGGTAGCAGTAAGGTAATGCCCGATACTGTCATGAATGTCCCGTGCAAGACGGTTTCTTTCTTCTGCTGCAACTGTATCGGCTATCATATTTGCATATTCAGTGATCTTTTTGTTTGAGGTTTTAAGATCTTCAAGCAGTCTCTGATTGGATTTTATATTTTTCCGGTCTTCAAACCACAGTACTGCCATGGTCTGAAAGAAAATAACCTTTCCCATCCTGAATATATTCATTGCTGTCATTATGAACTCCGGTGGAGTTCTTTTGTCATGGAATGGATATAGTGCGAAATGGGGGACAAGGGCTGCTGTTGTAAGGATAATTATAAAAACTGTCCATCTGGTTTTGTTTCCGAATATGAATGTCGCATAATAAACAACAAAAGGGGCGAAAACAAAAGCATAAAGATCAGGGCTTCTTGTCGAAACAGAGAGCAGAAAGGGAATTATCCTTACTGAAAAAAGCAAAATACTTATATATCTTGGTGTCTCATACTTCCATTGAAAATATTCGACTATCTCAAGAGAAAAAATAACCAAAGCGGAAACAAGCGTGATTATTATATAGGATGGTAAATATGAATTACCATCCCATTCTTTTTTTAGAATTCTAAGATAAAGAGGTGCATGTATGGCAAGGTATGCTGCAAGCAGGGCAAGTCTTGACAGGTTTTGGTTTTTTATTGAAGAATTTATATGGTTTTTCATTTCATTAAAAGTATATCACAGGTTTTTTCCTTTTATTAATAATCAAAAGTAATATTCATTCCCGTTTTTATATGACTCAAGTCATATCATTTTGTGTCCCTGTACACTGCATGGAAACCCTGTGCTGCTTCATAATAGCTGTAAAACTTAACAGGAGGTTTTAATTATGCGTAAAGCATTTTTATTAATATTAATTCTGGCAAACTTCCGGCTTTTTGCTGAAGAAAAGGAATCTCTTGAAATAACAAGGGAAAAAGCTGTTGAGCTTGCACTCATTCACAGCCGGGATGAGAAAATAAGCCGTATTGATCTTGATCAGGCAAAAAGAGCTTCTGACAGCAGATGGAATGAACTGCTTCCACAGTTGTCTGCCACTGCAGACCTGAATACAGCAGGCGGTAAGGAAAGTTTCTGCAATGGTGAAAATCCCTTTGATGCGGATCTTTCCCTTGGGCTGTCATTTACACTTGATCCGGCAGTAAGGGAAAATATAAAACAGAAAAAGATAAATTATTCTATACAGAATCTGAACATGGAAAATACTGTTGAATCTGTAAAAAATAATATTGATAAAATGTTCTATTATCTTCTCGCATCAGGGGAAAATATTGCGATCAAGGAAAAGGCTCTTTTACTCGCAGAAAAACAGTATGCCCAGGCACAGATAAACTTCAAAAACGGGCTTGAATCTGAACTTCAGGTGCTTCAGGCAAGAATAAGTGTTGAAAATCAGAAACCGGACATAAGCTCTGCAAGGCTCGACTATGAAAATACTCTGATGAGCTTTAAGGATATGCTTGGAATTGATAAAGGGACTCCTGTTTATCTTAAAGGGGAACTGGAAATTGAACCGTTTGATCTTGACGGGGAAAGGTTGATTGGAGAATTCCTTCATTCAACAGCAGATATTATGATTCTTGAAAAGACTGCTGAACTTAACTCCAGTATCCTGAAGGGGGCCAGGAAATCAGCTTATATTCCATCCTTTTCAGTCAGCGGAAGCTACACAAATACTTTAAATGATTTTACAGAAAACATTCCGTCAGCTTCCCAGTTGTCTGCCGACAGCGGAGAATGGACAGACAGCGCTTCTGTGACCCTTGCACTTACCTGGTCTCCGAATCCTCTTTTAAAAGGTTCCAAAGAAAATCTCAGTCTAAAATCAGCACAGGATTCTTTGAGGCAGTCGGGTCTTAGACTTGATGATGCGCTGGAGACGCTGGAGCGGGATATTAATTCCAGGATACTTGAACTTGAAACCTATAGAGACAATCTCGAACTTTCAAGGATGAATATAATTCTTGCAGAAAAATCATACCAGATGACGGAAGAGTCTTTCGGGAAGGGTACTGCCGAACGTCTTGAAGTTGAAGAGGCAAGGCAGGACTGGGAAACAGCCCATCAGAATTATCTTTCCGGGCTTTATCAGTACAGATCAGGACTTCTGGATCTGGCATTTCTTTTGAATACAGATATAGAAACACTCAGGGAGGTTGGAAAAAATGAATAAAAAAATCAGCAGCATCGGGATGACACGTCTGGTGCTTATTGCATGCACCGTTATTCTTACAGTTTCTGTTGCATTTAATATTATTGGCAGCGGCGGAAAAGTTCCGCAGGGAGCAAAGGGGATGAAGGGTCCCGCCGGATCTGATTCTGCGGAGATTGAGACAGTATTTTCAGTTAATACAGAAAAACCTTCAATTGAAAGAATAAGGGAAAGCCTGAAGGTAAACGGAGATGTGGTTGCAGAGAACAGTGTTGAAATATACCCTGATACATCCGGAAAGCTAATAAAAAGGTTTGTTTCGATAGGTGATTACGTTTTAAAAGGGGATATTATTGCAAAGGTCGATCCTTCAAAACCCGGGACTGTTTATGAGGCAAGCCCTGTAGAATCAACAATATCAGGGACTGTTACCCGGCTGCCCGGAAGTATCGGTTATACTGTGACAACAGCTACTTCTGTTGCAACAATAGGAGATCTTGAAAACCTTCAGATCCAGGTTTTTATCCCTGAGAAATATTTATCATGGATAAAGTCAGGACTGAAAGGGGCGGCTGAATTTGTACCATACCCGGGGAAGGAATTCTCAGTTAATATTGCCGAGGTCAGTCCTGTTCTTGATACGGATTCAAGGACAATCGAGGTTAAGTTATCATTTGATGATTTTGACAGCAGTATAATAAGGGCTGGTATGTTCGCATCCGTCAGGATTTTTACCAGGGTTTCGGAAAGTGCGCTGACAGTTCCTTCTTCTTCTGTTCTTGAAAACAGCAGCGGAAGCTATGTTTATGCAGTTGAAGAGGGCAAAGCTGTAGTCAGGTTTGTTGAAACAGGTCTGGAATCAGATACAAAAACTGAAATTCTCTCCGGTCTTGAGGGGAATGAGAATATAATAGTGTCAGGACAGAGTCTTGTCGAGGACGGTACTTCTGTTAAAGTAATCGGGGGGACTTTATAATGACTTTTACCCAGAGAGTTATAGAGCGCCCTGTAACTATAGTTATTGTTTTTATTCTGCTTGTTGCGCTTGCTGTCTTTATGATTCCGAGTATTGCAATAGATCTGTTTCCTTCTGTCAGTCCTCCTATTGTAGTTGTGAGAACTTCATATGACGGGGCTGGCGCTGAAGAGGTCGAAAAAAACCTTACAATGCTTCTTGAGGGGCAGCTTGCCAATGTGAGTGATCTTGAAGAAATGACTTCTACTTCAAGCGAGGGATTCAGTCTTATCGTTATGGAGTTTGATTTCGGAAAAGATCTTAATGAAGCACTGGATGATATCAGGGACCAGCTTGAAATAATTTCGGATAACCTGCCTGATGACTGTGATTCGCCTGTTACTTTTAAAATTGATCCGTCTGCTCAGTCTATCATGAATCTTGTCGTTACCGGCAATCGGACTCCTGAAGAGCTGAGGGAAATAGCTGAGAATGATATCCAGTCAATGATTGAAAGGGTGAACGGAGTATCCACAACTTCTGTCAACGGGGGGCGTGGATCTGTAATAAGGGTCGAGGTGTCTCAGAACAGACTTGAGGCCTATAATCTCACCCTGACTTCAGTTTCATCAGTTCTTTCCAAACAGAACCTTCAGGTAGGAGGCGGTGATATAAAAAGGGGAGATCTTGAATACTATATAAGGACCAATGAGGAATTCAGTTCTGTTGAAGAAATAAGAGATACCGTTATCAGTACAAAAAAAGTATCAGGGAGCGGAGGAATTGAAAGTATTAAAACTATCACTCTTGGGGATATTGCTGATGTATTCTGGGGATATGAAGATGCTGACTCAATTGTTACTATAAACGGTGAAAGCGGTGTTTATATTTCAGTTAAAAAGGAAAGCGGGACAAACAGCGTGAAAGTCGCTGAAAATGTTAAAGTATCTGTTGATAAGGTAAATAAAATCCTTCCACCGGGAGTTACGCTTGAAGTCCTTTATGATTCGACTGAAATGATCAGCGGGGTTCTGAATACTGTCATTAAATCCGCTGTACAGGGACTTCTTCTTGCAATGGGAATTCTTCTTTTCTTTCTGAGAAATATCAGAAGTACGATAATTGTAGGACTTTCGATCCCTATTTCAATGCTTGTAACTGTAATGTGTATGTATTTTTTTGATCTGACCCTCAACCTCATGACTCTTGCAGGTCTTATTCTTGGACTGGGGATGATTGTTGACGGGGCTATTGTTATTCTTGAAAATATCTATCAGTACCGGGAGAGAGGGACAAAGCTTAAAACTGCGGCAGCCCTTGGAAGTCATGAAATGTACATGTCTATTATTGCCTCAAACCTTACTACAATCTGTGTGTTCCTGCCGATTATAATTTTCAAGAATGATCTCGGCATGATGGGGCAGATTTTTATGGATCTTGTTTTTACAATTGTTATATCTCTTCTTACTTCCCTTATTGTTGCGCTAACCATTGTTCCTGTTCTGTGCAGCCATTATATCAAGATATATACATCAACCCAGAGACCGGTAAGGAACAGGATCCTTGCCGGAATTGATTCTTTCATGGAAAAAGGGCAAAAGATGCTTGAAGAAGGATATAAGAAAATTCTTACTGGTGCTCTCGAAAACAGGGGTCTTGTTATTTTCGCAGTTTTTCTTCTTCTGATATTCTCACTGCAGCAGTTTCCATCTCTTGGTATACAGCTTGTACCTCAGATGGATGAGGATTCTGTTTCCCTTGAAGCTGTTCTCCCTCCGGGGACTACACTTGAAAAAACACAGGCAGTACTGGAAGAAATGAAAAAAATAGCTGAAAAAGACATTAATGGTTACAGTGATATAATACTCACTGCCGGAACATCTTCAAGAATGGGCAGTACCTCCTCATATAAGGGGAACATGGAAATTGTACTGGCTGACGGAACAGGTGGAGATACAGACAAGGAGATAAAAAAGAAACTCAGAAAGTATTTTAATGATTTTCCTTCGGTGGAGTTTTCTTTTTCAGCAGGAAGAAGAAGGATGGGAAATTCAAGTCCTGTGGATATAATTGTCAAGTCGGACAGTCTTGTAAAAGCTGTAGGGACAGCTGATTCAATACTTGCCCTGATAAAGGAAAATCTTAAAGGTATTACTGATGCTGAGACTGATATGGATAAAGGTATTCCGCAGCTGCAGGTAGAGATTGACAGGGACAGGGCTTATGTCCTGGGAGTTGATGTCAAAACAGTCGCCAATGAGATAAAGGCAAGCCTCGGGGGAGTGACAGCTACTACATTCAGGGATGATGGGGAAGAGTATAATGTCCTTCTGGTTTTGAAGGAAGGGGACAGGGATGAAATACCTGACCTTGATAAAATCTCTGTAATAAGTTCTGAAGGGGAAAGAATAGCTGTTTCAAATATTGCATCGCTTGTTGAAAATGAAGGACCTCTTGCAATAAACAGAGAAGATGAGATAAGAACTGTTCATGTTTCAGGGGATCTGGCGGCCGGTTACCCGTCCAATACAGCGCTTTCTGATATTAAACAGCTGATAGCAGATAATATAGTTTCCGATCCTGATGTCAGCATTGAATACGGTGGTGATTTTGAGGATACGGCTGAGTATACAAACAGTTTTTCTGTAATACTTATAATGGCTGCTCTGCTTGTTTTCGGTATTATGGCAAGCCAGTTTGAATCATTGAAAGATCCTTTTATAATTTTCTTTTCGATTCCTCTCATGCTTATCGGGGTTATCTGGTTCTATAAGATTACCGGAGTTACCTTCAGTGTTTTTTCAGCAGTCGGGCTTGTTGTCCTTGTAGGGCTGGTAGTCAACAACGGAATAGTTCTGGTTGATTATACAAACCGTCTTAAAAACAGAGGCAATCCTGTGAAAAAAGCATGTATTGATGCTGCAGGGAGCAGACTGCGTCCTATCCTCATGACAACATTTACAACAATACTTGGAATGCTTCCTCTTGCACTTTCTACAGGGGGGGATACCGCAATGGTGCGTCCCACCGCACAGACAATTATAGGGGGATTATCTGTAAGTTCACTGATAACACTTTTTGTTACACCTGTTGTATACTCTCTTCTCAACAGGGAGAAAGAAGTAAAGACAGTCCCCGGGCTGGCTTTATCCGGCCATAATAAAAACCTGGAGGCTTAATAATGTACAGACTGGAAATTATTGCAAACAATGCAGTTGAAGAGGACATAATGGAAGCGCTTTCTGATAAAAATGCAGACACTTTTTATACACGCCTGAACGGAGTTCACGGAAGCGGCTACAGTGATCCCAAAATGGGCAGTCCTGTCTGGCCTGAAGAGAATTTTATCCTGATTATATATTGCGAAGATTCGGAGGGGGAAAAAATAAAACAGGCGGTTGAATTGGTAAAATCGAAATTTCCAGATGAAGGAATCAGGTGTTTTGCCATTCCGTTTTAGCAATCTATGGAAATACATGCAGAGACGATTAATGAATCGTCTCTGCAGTATAACCTGTCTCAATATATTTAATTGCCACTGATACGGTGTTCATTTTTCCTGTTGATTAAAAAAAGGACTGAATCTGCAGATACCATGAGGAAGTTCAGCAGGTAAAGAAAAAATACCGGATCGAAATTATAGAATATTTTATGCATCATTCCTGCTATATACCCTATGTTGATAATTATCATGAAAGGGAGACTTTTACCTGAAGTTGTTTTTGATTTGACAGATTTCCATATCGAGACAGGCCAGGCTGCTCCGAAACATGAGAGCATTATAATTTCAAAAATACTCATTTTGTAACCTCTGTTGACTGAAATAAATGAATTATATATTTATCTGTGATTCTTTACAATCCGCAGGGGCAATTCATGAATTGCCCCTGCAGGCGGTTGCGGGTTGACTATTTAGTGATGAAATATTATACATCTTAATTAATATGACAGAAATCCTGAAAAATATTTTTTTAACAAATATTATTATAAAAGGTGAAGTTATGCAGCTTACTCTTCTTGAGATTATACTCAAGCTGCTCATTCCTTTTGTACTGATTTTTCTCTTTTACAAAATAACTGTCAGGCTCATACAGAAGGGGGTTAACAAAACCTCTTTTACAGATACAGCTAAAACAAACACAATAAAATACCTTAAAATATTTTTGCGTTTTATAGTTATATTCCTTTATTTTATTCTGACAGGAAAGGTGCTCGGAGCTCAGGTCTCAAAATATCTCAAACTTGTTATAAGTGTAATTAATGAACCTTTTTTTGTTTCAGGCAGTACTGAAATATCGGTTGTGACAATCATTATGATGATTCCTGTCTTTTATTTTGCATCATGGATAGGAAAGGTAACGTATAAACTTATCGATACTTCCATAGCAGAGAACCATGCAATTACGGATGAGAGGAAGTTCACATTTGCAAACCTGGTAAAGTACGGGATAACAGTAATTGCTGTACTTGTCGGGCTTTCTGTTATAGGTATAGATCTGTCATCTATAGCTGTTATTTTCGGAGTGCTTGGTCTTGGTCTCGGTTTTGGTCTCCAGAACATTATATCAAATATCTTTGCCGGTATTGTAATTATTATTTCCCGGCCGGTTAAGGTTGGGGACCTGATCAGCATGGGTGAAAACAGAGGTTTTATTACACGGATCAATACAATATCAACCGTCATGACAACCCTGTGGAATGAAACACTTATAATACCCAACTCTCTTCTGATCTCGGATGTGATTTTTAACGACAGCTATTCAGATAAAAGTATTATTATAGGGAACCCGATTTCAGTTTCATATAAAACAAACCTCGATGTTGCAAAGGATGTGCTTATTGAAATAGGGGAGGGTAACCCGTTTATCAAGACTGGAACATTCCCCGAGGTCCGGCTTAAATCATTCGGAGACTCAGGGATAAACATGAGCCTTTATATCACCCTTGAAGATGTTGCTGACAGAAACTCAGCATTGTCATGGAACAACTTTGAGATATGGAGAGAGTTTAAAAAGCATAATATTGAGATACCCTATCCTCAGGTGGACCTTCATATTAAAGACAGTGCTGTCGGAAAAGATCAGGGGCTCATCTGAAAACTGTTTCCCTGTTTTTGGGGGAAATAATACCTTAGTTTGAATCAGCACTCTTTTTGAGATAAACAGACCGTGTCCCTTTGTTCCTTTTCCCTTTTACATTTACAAAGCCTTTCCTGTAGAAGAGAAACCTGCTCGCTTCTGATGCTGATAGAGTCATAATAAGTTTGCCCCCTGTCTTGAGGACCATATTCATCTTTTGCATCAGAAGTTCATGTCCTTTGAAGCCGGGAACAGATTCATAAAAAAGAATAATCATATCAAAGCTGCTGCTTTCAAGTCTGTCTAAAGTATCGAAAACAGAAGGGCTGTTTATAAATACTGTTTCAGGGGCTGTTTCCAGGGAAGCGATATTATGCTCAGTTATTTTGATCTGAAGGAGATCGTTTGATGCTGAATAAAGCTTTATTCCGTTGTTTTTCAGCATACTGCCGCAGAAAAGCGGGATATGCCCCTGCCCCGGATTTATTATAAGGATTTTTCTGTCGTTATTCAGTTTTTCCCTGATTGAAAAGATAAGTTCCCCTGCAAGTTTTGTATCAAAACCCAGGTTGTCAAAATCAGGAAGTCCTGTTGCTGTATCAATCTGATAGTCAACCTTTCCTATTCTGAATCTGAGTCCCCTGCTTCTGATATAACTTTCAAAAAGCTCCTGATCTGTTTTTTTCCGGTGCTGCTCAATCTGTTTTGAATCCCGGCATCTGAAATGGAAGACCGAGTAGCCGGAAGTCTTTTCCATATGGAGTATCTCAAAACCGGCTTCTGTTACAGTGTCTTCAGCAAACGAAGAGAGCGGTTTTACAATAACTGCTGCAACAATCCCACCTCCGGTAAGGTAAAACGGCGCTTCCTTTATAAAGTCTGAGAGCACCTCTTTTCCTGCCTTTGCAGGGAGATTGGAAACAATAAGGTCAAATCTCTTATCCGTAAAGGGGAACATCAGAAGGCTTTGTTCAGTCCGGAAATCAGTTATACCGTTTTTTGCAAGATTAAGTTCTGTAAATGATACAGCAAGTTTATCCCTGTCATAAAGATGAATATCAGCTTCAGGTACTTTCTTTTTGATAGCAATACCAAGTACTCCGGTGCCGCAGCCCGCATCAAGAACAGTTGAAGGGGGTGTTTTTTCTATTTGTTTGGAGAGTGATTTTAAAAGTAATTTAGATCCTGAATCAACTTCATGACTGCTGAAAAGTGCATGGGAATGACTGATTTTTATCAGATTTTTATCATAGGTGAATTCTGTTTCTCTGTTAATAAAAAACCCCGCATAAGGATGCGAGGTATTTTCTGTTTTATCCATGAATTATTTAACTGTTGACCCTTTCAACATATTCTTTTGTCTCTGTATTTATCATTATTCTTTCCCCCTCTTTTATAAAGAGAGGTACACGTACTACAAGTCCTGTTTCAATTTTTACCGGCTTGGTAGTCTTGGTAACTGTATCACCTTTGACCCCTTCGCTTGCCTCCACAACTGTATAAACAATTTTGGTTGGGATTTTAACATCAATGGGTTTATCTTCCCAGAGCACAACCTTGTAAGTTTCCCCTTCAATCATGAAATCTTTTTTGTCTTCAAATCCCTGCATAGGAACTGTAAACTGTTCATAGGAATCAGTATCCATAAAATGATAAAAATCGCCGTCAACATAAAGGTACTGGCATGGTTTTTCAATAACTGTTACTTCTTCAGTATTGTCCTGGGATTTCATAACAGGTTTTAAAACCTGACCGGTTATAAGATTTTTCAGTTTAAGTCTTACAAATGCTGATCCTTTTCCGGGGTTTACGAATTCTCTTTCAACTACAAGATGTGGATCACCTTTAATCAGTAAAAACATACCTTTATCAATAGCACCTGCTTTAATCATTGTTAACCTCTTACTTGTTTATTCATTAATATAGTATATCTTATTATCACCAAAAATTATAACGTTAATAACTTTGCTTAAAAAACATTTGACGTTTGAAGTTTTATATATTAATATATTCGAAAGGGTAAATAGCCTCCACCCTTTCTTCTCCTTCTTTTTATCGGTTGTTCCTCTTTCTCCAGTTTGGGGGGAGAGGTATTTTTATATCATTTTTTACTGTTTTATACAACCCTCAGACTAATGTTCTATTTCAGGAAAGGGGTTTTTACACTGCCAGCCAGGTTCTCCTGTTTTTCTGAAATACTCAAGCCTTCTTATTGAAAGCTCTGCAAAAACAGGGTCTATATCAAAGGTAAAGCACTTCCGTCCTGCAATCTCGGAAGCAAGCAGTGTGGTTCCTGAATGTGCAAAAAAATCAGCTACAATGCTTTCTCTGCTGCTGCTGGAATCAATAATCCGCTGTATGGCTTTTATACTTTTCTGTGCATATGCTCCGGGAACGTTTTCCTTCATCCTGTAAAAAACCTGCTGTATATCAATCCAGACATTACCCGGCCGGATTGTATCTGACTTGCTCCTCTCCATGTTTTCCATTGTCCTGCCATTGATTGTTTTGTAATACCCCTTCAGCACTTTTGGAATATCGGTATAAAGAACATTAAAAGCAGGGTCCCCTTTTTTATAACAGAGAAGTTCCTGCCGTATGCACATCCAGTTTTTCTGAGTTCCGTATCCTCTTTGATTTCTTAAAGTCACAAAGCTTTTGGAAGAGTATTTCCCGAAATTCTTCATCATTATCATGAATTCAGGCAAAGGGGAGAAGTTGTTTTTCTGGTCAGCTCCAAGCCAGATATACAGGTAGCTGTCTGATGATGAAACATTGAAAGCGTTATTTACCCACTTCAGAGAATAATCGATATATGCTTCTGTGTTGTCCCTGAAAAGGTTTTCAGTGTTCCTGCTCCCGACTTCAATGTTATAGGGTGGATCGTTGATAATAAGGTCGGCCCTGCTGTCTCCCATTATTTTCCCGGTATCATCTGCAGAACAGGCATCAAGTACTCCAACCCTGTGCCCGGATATTTTATCTTCCCATATTTCCCCTTTTTTAAGCCTGCAGTAGGGGAGTATCCTTTTTTTGAGATCAGTATCGCTGTCCAGTCTCGGTATTTCTTCTTTCATACTTTTTCCATATTTACATTTTTCCGTAAAGACAGATTAAAACAATTCCTTGATTTTATCTATAACTCATAATAAAATTTTTACAGGAGTTGAAAATATGGCAATAATTACAATTTCCAGACAGGAGGGGAGTCTCAGCCGTGAAATAGCTGAAGGAATTGCCCGAAAACACAAATGGCTTTATATAGACAAGGCAGTAATTGAAAAAGCACTTGAAGGCTACGGTATAGAGGCTGACTGCTTTAACAAGTATGATGAAAAAAGACCGTCCCTGTGGGATAATTTTTCTCTGGAATATGACAGGTACTATAATTTTTTCAAGCTGTATATCCTTGAAAAATCACTGGAAAACAAAGGCTGTGTACTCCTCGGAAGAGGCGGGGCATTTTTTCTCAAGGATGTACCTGGTGTGCTACGCCTGAGACTCATTGCATCTGAACAGACAAGAATAGAACGAATTATGGAAAACTATTCCTGTGATTCAAAATATGCCAGAAAAATCATGCACCAGACAGATCATGACAGAAACGGATTCCATAAGTTTTTTTACAATGAATCATGGGATGACCCCTCTTTTTATGATATTGTTTTTAACACTGACAAGCTTCAGGCTGATACAATCTACAGTATAATTTCAGGGGCTATACACAGCTTTATTAAAGAAAAAAACAAAACAGGCAAATCATCTCTTACCGATCTTCTTGTTTCACAGAGAATTATCAACAGAATTCTTTATACTGAAAAAATTCCTGTCCATCTGCTCGAAGCAGATGTGAAGGGGGGCGCAGTAACCCTGATAGGATCTGTTGAGGTTGAAAGCCTCATAGAGCAGTGTGAAAACTGCGCCCGCCAGGTTGATGGGGTAAAAACAGTGAATAACAAGATCGTCTTTATTAATCAATACCCCCCGATAATGTAGACTTTTGTTCAAAGTTTACCGGAATTGAAAATTATAGGATCATCTTATGGGCACCTCTAAAAACTATGTTTTTTTCGTTTACGAAAAAAATAATTCCTTACGCCATTGGCGATTAGGTGCCCGGTATGGGGATCAACCGAAGGTTAATAGAGATCCCCTTATTTTAAAATCTCTGATTATTGATTTTATTCGTCCTCAGTATTAGAATTTTTATAGGAGTTAAAAAAATGGCTATTATAACTATTTCACGGGAGGAAGGTAGTCTTAGCCGCGAAATTGCAGCAGGTATTGCTGAAAAGTATAAATGGGCTTTTGTTGACAAGGCTATTATTGAAAAGGAGCTTGAACAGCGCTATGGAATGGCGCCTGAAAATTTCAACCGGTTTGATGAAAAAAAACCGACTGTCATGGGTAATTTTTCGCACGGATTTGAAAAATACTACAATTATTTCAAGCTTTACATTCTTGAAAAGGTTCTCGAAAATGATGGGTGTGTAATTCTTGGAAGGGGATGCAGTTTCCTGCTCAGAAATATCCCGGGAGTTCTGAGGGTCAGGCTCATTGCATCGCAGGAAACCAGAGTGGTAAGGATCATGGAAGAATACGACTGTGATTCCAGGTATGCAAAAAAAATAATTCATCAGTCAGACCATGAACGAAACAGGTTCCACAGGTTTTATTTCAATGAGTCCTGGAGTGATCCCCTGTTTTACGACATTGTAATAAATACTGATAATCTGGGGGCTGAATCTGTAAACAGAATGGTTTCATCCGCTGTCGAATCATTTATTAAGGAAAATACCGATGTTTCTGCTGAACCAGTCCTTCAGGATCATATAATTGCACAGCAGATAATGAACAGGATACTTTATACAGAGAACCTGCCTGTACATCTTCTTGATGTGAATGTCAAAAACCGGGATGTTACCCTTAACGGATCTGTTGCTGTTGAAAACATTATAAAACAGTGTGAAAGTATTGCCCGGCAGATACCGGGAGTTGAATCGGTACGAAACAGAATTGTATTTATAGGGCAGTATCATCCGGTAAGCTGAAAGTTACCGGACTGGAGTGCGTCTGTATTTTACAGAAAATACCGCAATAACAAGGGAAAGTGCCATACCGGAAAGGGAATAGATATCATTTCCTGTAACTGCTGATATTATTCCCAGAGTACCGCCTGAAACGACTGATAGAGTCCAGACTTTTCTGTTAATATCATTCTTCCCATAATTTATAATTGAGATGAAAACAGGTGCCACAAGTCCGGGAACATATACTGAATATGTCCCTATTATAAGGGAAAGAATATCTTTTTTCAGCAAAGCAATAGCCAGTGCAAGAAGTCCTGTAATGAGGACCAGTATCCTTGTTTTTACTACACTCCGGTCTCCAATTATATCTTTTTCAAGTATGGCTGATGCTGTAATAATACAGGTATCTGTTGAAGATACTATTGCCGACAGAAGCCCAAGTATCAGTACTGTTTTTCCGAATGGGGCAAGCAGATTATTTGCTGTGTAGATCAGAGGATTTACACTGATGTCTGGAAAAAGGAGGGCAACCTTGATTCCTGTCATGGTAATAACAAGGCTGAAAAATACAAGTATCAAACCGGATTTGAACGTTGCTTTTCTGGCGGCCTTTGGTGATTCAGCTGTAAAATTCCTTGAAAATATGTCAGGCCCTACGAGATAGGCTCCTCCGACAATAAAGATTAAATGAAGAATTTTAACAGGAGAAACAGGAATTCCTTCTGTTCCCTTGTAGGAAAATATGAGTGTGATATCGTTATCGCCCGTATTCATGACAGTGAAAAAAGCAATAAGAAGACCTGATGACAGCAATATGAACTGAAGAGCATCGGTTTTTATAATTGATATCTGTCCTCCGAAGGCAGTATATAGGATAATAGCAAGTGAAGACAGAGTAATGAGAGTATTGGATGATTCTCCCCCGGTAAGTAATGCCACAACTGTTGAGAGGGCTAAAAACTGTGCTGCAATAATGCCTGTCCATGATATGACAATGACAAGTGCTGATGCGATTTTACCCCCTTTCCCTGCTGTTGCCTCCGCCAGCCCCGGGAGAGTATATACATTCAGTTTCCTTATTTTTTCAGAAAGGAAAATGGCCTGTACAATAAGACCAGCAGCTCCGCTTCCAAGCCAGAGAAATGCTGCGAATCCGTTTTTGACAGCCATGGATGATATACCCATTGTTGCTGAAGCCCCTATTATTGTGGCCAGAATAGACATGATAACAAAACCTTCTTTCTGTCTTCTTCCCGCAACAATATAATCGTCAAAGCTTTTTACCCTGAAGTAATCAAAAATCCCTATGCCAAGGAACAGGATAAGATAAATTGATAAAATAACCATTAATAAACTCCTTATGCTATTCTTTCATCGCCGGGGAATATAATTTCGTTCTTCCCAGTGTCAGTTTCAAGAAGAAGATTCCCTTCACGTGTGACAGACCTGCATCTGCCTTCTATAATTCTGCTGTTGATCCTGTATTTAATTTTTGTTTTTCTGAAAGATGATTTTGAATTCCACATGGAAGGTATATCTGATAAATCCGAATCATAGATTTTGAAAATGCTTTTCAGGACACTGTCAAGAACCTGTTCTCTCGGGACATCCTTTTTGAGGGCGTCTTTAAGAGATATACCTTCGCTTCTGTTGTTTATATTAATTCCTATTCCTATAAGCGCGTATTCAATCCTGTCGGATGTTCCGGAAATTTCTGTGAGAATTCCGGATATCTTTTTGTCTCCTATAAGTATATCATTTGGCCATTTGCATCTGCTTTCAGGGATGAGTGTTTCAAAGTAGCTGTTGATACCGACCGCAGTGGAAAGGGTCAGCAGGTTGTAATAATTCAGGGGGATATCAGGCCTCAGGATAATTGTAAAGTAAAGTCCTCCCTTTTCTGATTCCCATTTTCTGTCTTTTCTTCCTTTCCCGCCGGTCTGGGTTTCAGCTACTACAATACTCCGGTCCGGAGCCCCTTTCCGTGCCATTTCCTTTGCTCTCAGCATGGTGGAATCTGTTTCTGCAAAAAAGCTTATTTCATTTTTCAGATCAGGGAATTCCCATGGCTGAAGCAGATCGCTTCCTGTTTCAAGGAGATATCCGCTGTGATTCGAATTAATCTCATAACCGTGTTCTTTCAGCCTTTTTATATGTTTCCAGACACCTACTCTGGATATTCCTGTTATTCTGCTTAACTCTTCCCCTGATACCGGGGATGTTGAATTTTTGAGGCAGTTAAGTATTGAAAATTTTTTATCACTATTTATGTTAACCATGATAAATAAAGAGGTTAACGAAAGATGCAGGCGCTGTCAAGCAGAAAATATCTTACAATAACTGCAAAAAGGTCATTAATAAAAAAAAACCAGCAGATAAATCTACTGGTTTGATTTAGCAGGGAGAGGACTCGAACCTCTGACCTCCGGGTTATGAGCCCGACGAGCTGCCAACTGCTCTACCCTGCGACGTTGGAAACAATATACAAATATTAAGTATTTATGTCAACAGGTCAGGTGAAATAATAAGCGGGGTATTGATTAAAAGATGAAAACATAGTAATATATGAATAGATGTTCATATATAAAGCATAAGGGGAATATATGGGTTCAGACAGAGAAATATGTAACAGCAGTATTGATGATATAAAATTTATTATTCCGGTCGAAGAGGAAATGCAGGATTTATCAGAGTTTTTCAAGGTTTTCAGTGATCCTACAAGACTTAAAATCCTGTTTATTCTGGAGAAACAGGAACTGTGTGTACATATAATAGCTGAAGCTCTTGAGATGCAGCAGACTGCAATTTCCCATCAGCTTAAAATACTTAGGCAGAGCAGGCTGGTCAAGTACAGGAAAGAGGGCAAGCATGTCTATTATTCCCTCAACGACAATCATATCAAGGAAATTCTCAAGACAGGTCTTGAGCATATAAAGGAGTAAAAATGAGCGCTTTTATAACAGGTATACTGAAGGAAACAATCAGCCTGTTTGTTGAAATGACACCCTATATCCTTTTCGGAGTTGTTATAGCAGGTATTCTTTCTGTATATGTGAATAAAAAATATGTAGCAAGGCATATCGGAGGGCATAGCTTTTCTTCAATTTTCAAGGCAGCGCTTTTCGGTGTGCCTCTTCCCCTCTGTTCCTGCGGGGTAGTACCTACAACTGTTTATTTAAGGCAGGCTGGTGCTTCAAAACCGGCTGCAATGTCATTTCTCATATCAACACCCCAGACAGGGATAGACAGTATTATAGCTACATATGGAATGCTTGGGCCGTTTTTTGCTGTATACAGGCCTTTGGCAGCACTGCTGACAGGGATGTGGGGTGGTTTTTTAAGCCTTATTTTTGATCATTCAGCGGAAAAAAGAAACAGAAGTTTCGAGATTGATGAGATTGATAATGTAAAAGGGTTTAAAAACAAATTCCTTCGATTCAGAAATTATGCTTTTGTCGATTTTGTAGATGATATTGCTACACAGTTTGTAATAGGACTGTTTCTTGCAGGGATTATTTCCTATCTCATTCCTGATAATTTTTTCTCAGGGACTTTTCTTGCAGACGGTCTTCCGGGAATGCTGTTTATGATCATAATTGGGATACCTCTTTATATTTGTTCAACTTCAAGTATTCCAATTGCTGTAGCTCTTATTGCAAAAGGGATTTCCCCGGGGGCGGCTTATGTATTTCTTATTGCTGGACCGGCAACAAACGCTGCTTCCCTGGCTGTTCTTTATAAGGTCCTGGGGAAAAAACAGACCATAATCTATATTTCTGCAATAATATCCGGGAGTATTATTGCAGGTCTGATTATCAATCTGTTCTACAGGTATACAGATCTTGTCTCCTACATACCAGGAATTATGGAACACGGGGGGCATACTTCGTTATTCAAACAGATTATTTCAAACGGAGCAGCATTATTCTTCCTGTTCCTGATAATTCTTTCTTTCGGAAGAAAGCTGAAATACAGAATTAAAAAATCTGAAAAATCTGAGTCAGATTTAAATGAAAGCAGGGGGATTGATATGGAAGTTCTTAATGTGACAGGAATGACCTGCCATCACTGCGCTGCAAATGTTGAAAATGCTGTAGGAAGCGTTGCCGGCGTAACTAAGGTAAAGGTTAATCTTGAAAAAAACAGAGTAACTGTTGACGGCAAATACAGCAGAAAAGATGTAGTTGATGCTGTTGAAAAAATCGGTTATAAGGTTGTGGACTGATATTATGAATCGGTATTGTGGAGACGCGATCATCCCTTTAACGGGAATAAATATCGCGTCTCTATCAACCATAATAATAATTATTATAATTATTTGATAAATTTCAATTATTTCTGGTGGTTTACACGGATACTGCGGTATAAAACAAATAATCTGTAAAATGCTGCTGCAAGGACAGGCAGTGCAAGGAATGACAGAACAGAAGATTGTGATATAAAAAAATCATAAAGGCCGTGTATTAGAACAGCTTCCAGAAGCCCCCTGTTTATTAAAGCTTTACTGTCGCCATTGCTTTTATAAAGGTGATAGCCAATTATCCCTGTTGTCGTGATATGGAGCGGAACTGCTGAAATGCACCTGACAACAACAATAAATGAGGAATCAAAGCTGTACATCACATTTTCCAGAAGGGCAAATCCGAGGCCGACAGCAACTGCTATTACAACCCCTTTTATATGTGTTTCAGCTTTTCTGATATAAAAAATCAGTTTTACGAAAAGGAACTTTACTGTTTCCTCGACAAAGGCTGCAATGACAAATGCATGAAAAATGTCTTTTAATATTCCTTTTAGTGCTGTCGTATATAGGACAATTGTTATCTCAACCATACTGGCAGGAAAGATTGCAAAAAGTCCTATGAATATGGAACCCCATATTTCACCTGGCCTGATATTATCATTTCTGAATTTTTTAATCAGAATAAAGGCAATTGAGATTGCAAAAATAACAGATATAGCCATATTTGTAAGTAGTCTGCTCATGGGGATAGGGTATTACAGCTCAACCTAAAACGCAACAGTTATTTATCCGTAACATGACAATTTAATCCGGTTTCAATCAAACTTCCATTCATAACCGATTGTAGTTGCAAAACAGTCGGGGAAAAATTCAGCATTGTCATCCTTTGACCAGTCATTTAGAGCACGGGTATATCTCAGGTCAAGTACTATAATATGCCGGTTTACCGGTATCTCAATCATAAGACCTGCAAGGGCATTTATCCCTGTTTTTTCAACATATTCCCCGTCATCGTCATCAAACCCTTCCGTCATTCCGGGAGCTTCCATCTCAATATATGCAGTTCCGATATTTCGGATAATCGATCCTCCTCCGTAAAGGCTGAACCTTTTATCAGGCAGTCTTATTTTATAATAAAGAGGGATTTCAACAGCTGGAAATTCAACCAGGCTTGAGGAAAGATTAAGGCTGTTATTCACTTTTGTCTCAACCATGGTGAAGTTTGCTTCCACCTGAACTGAAGTAAGGGTAGATAGTCTTTTTGATAGTGAAAGACCTGCCCTGGCAGAAAGAGAAGGGGTATATCCCCAGCCCGGTTCCCCTTCTACAGCATAATGGGGGGTGTAAAAAGCTGTTCCTGCAAAAACTGTCAGCCCTGTCTTCCTGTCGAGAAGGGCCATTCCCCGGTTTTCATCCCATAATTCCTTCCGGCTGATCCATTCATTTTTTAAAAGTTCAATATCTGCTTTCTTATCAGATGCAGTTTTACTGTAATCTGTTGAAGTCAGAAGCTGATCAAGTGTTTCAAACCTTTTATCAATCCTGTTCCTGTAATAAAGATTTTCCCTGTTCTCCCTGATATAACTTTCAGCTCCATTGATTGCGGCAGCCTCTTCTTCAGTAAAGCCGGGTATGCTTAAATCTATAGTGAATCCTTTATTTTCTTCAATGAAAAGCTCTTTTTCCAGGATTGTTGCTGCTCCGAACATCCTGTCCTGATTAACCTTTATTACCCTGCTGCCGTTAAGGATTTTTGATACTTTTCTGATATTATCTCCGATTAAAACATCATCGATAAGGAGGGTATATTTCCCCTCATCTCCAGTGTTTATTACTTCAAGCGATCCGAACCCCATGTGAATACCGCTGAAACCTTCCATCATCTCAACTGCAAGAGTTTCAGATGTATCAAAAATATCAAAAACTGTTTCTGCAGTTCCTGATCTGGACAGGGTAATGTTTTCAGTTTCCCGGCTGTAAACAGACATGTCAATATTTATGCTTCCCATGTCAGTCATCGATGCTTCGCCGAAAATAACGCTGTCTATTCTGTTTTCAAGGCAGAAATTTTTAAGCCAGTCAGTTTCCCTGCTAAAATCATTTACTTTTGTCTGTACAATTTCATACCTGTCCAATATCTTAAGATTCAGATCAATGGTTTTTTTTATATTTGCGGAAACTATATCAACCTGCATATCAGCTGATCTGTTTTCAAGAGGTAAAACAGTGATTCTGGGTCTGAGGAGATCCTGTCCTGATGTATGAGCAACAGGAAAAAGCGTTATAAATGCTGAAAATATGATTAAGTTTATTTTTTTCATTATTATATGATTATGTAGCAGTATAAGAACTGAGTCAAGAAAAACTGATTGACAGTTGCTCATCACTTTTATTATTTTTGTGCTGAAACTATTTAAAAATACAGATAACGGAGAAAACAATGAGATATGACAGACTCACAGTAAAAGCGCAGGAGATTATACAGGATGCAGAGACCCTTTCGCATAAATATAACCATTCATCAATAGATCCTGAGCATATGCTTCTTGCCCTTGTTTCACAGCAGGACGGGATTATCCCCCCCCTTCTGGACAAGCTGGGGGTGAACAGGGAAATGCTTAAAAGTGATATTGAAAAAGCACTTAAAGCTAAACCGAGTGTTTACGGTGATACTGCCCAGATCCATATGTCAGCAGAAGTAAGCAGGATTCTGAATAAAGCGGAAATAGAAGCCGGCAATCTAAAAGATGAATATATCAGCACTGAACATATATTTACAGCAATTATAGAATCGCATACTGATGCAGCAAATCTTCTCCGTAAAGCCGGGGTAGACAGGGACAATGTCCTTAAAACACTTGTTTCTATCAGGGGAAACCAGAGGGTTGTTGACCAGAACCCTGAAAACAGATATCAGACTCTTGAAAAATACTGCAGGGACCTGACTGTCCTTGCAAGGAAGGAAAAGCTTGATCCTGTTATCGGCAGGGATGAGGAGATAAGAAGGGTCATGCAGGTCCTTTCAAGAAGGACAAAGAACAATCCGGTACTTATAGGAGAACCCGGAGTCGGCAAGACTGCTATTGCCGAGGGACTTGCAAGGAGAATAGTATCAGGAGATGTGCCTGACTCTCTCAAAAACAAGCAGCTGCTTGCCCTTGACATGGGTGCCCTTGTAGCGGGGGCGAAATTCCGGGGGGAGTTTGAGGAGAGGCTTAAAGCTGTAATACATGAAATAACCCAGAGCGACGGGAAAATTATACTTTTTATTGATGAGCTTCACACACTCGTCGGTGCAGGTGCTGCAGAAGGGGCCATGGATGCTTCTAATCTTCTGAAACCGGCGCTTGCCCGGGGTGAGCTTAAATGTATCGGGGCAACAACACTTGATGAATACAGAAAACATATTGAAAAGGATGCAGCTTTCGAAAGAAGGTTTCAGACTGTATTTACAAAAGAGCCGAGCGTTGAGGATTCAATTGCAATACTCAGGGGACTTAAGGAGCGGTATGAAATTCATCACGGGGTAAGGATTAAGGATGAGGCTATCATAGCTGCAGCAACCCTTTCCTCCCGGTATATAACGTCCCGATTCCTCCCTGATAAGGCGATAGATCTTGTTGATGAGGCTGCAAGCCGCCTTAAAATGGAAATTGAAAGCCAGCCCACTGAACTTGATCAGACAGAAAGGAAGATGCTTCAGCTGAATATTGAAAAACAGGCTTTATCACGGGAAGAAGACCCGGCTTCAAGGGAGAGGCTTAATATAATAGAAAAAGAGCTTGCAAACCTGAAGGGGAAAAGGGATGCCATGCAGCTTCAGTGGAAAAATGAAAAAGCTGCTATTGATGAGATCAGATCACTGAAACAGCAGATAGAAGATCTCAGGATTGAGGAGACCCGCTTTGAGAGAGAGGGAAACCTTTCAAAAGCTGCTGAGATAAAACACGGCCGTCTTCCGGAAGTAATGGCGATGCTGGAGAAAAAGAGCAGTGATCTTGACAGTATCCAGAGTGAGAGCACTCTGCTTCAGGAGGCAGTAGGTGAGGAAGATATTGCAAAAGTTGTATCAACATGGACAGGAATTCCTGTTTCCAAGATGCTTTCTTCTGAGATGCAGAAATATCTGAAACTGGAAGAGCTTCTGGGCAAAAGGGTAGTAGGACAGGAGAATGCAATCAAAGCCATATCTGATGCGATAAGAAGAAACAAGACCGGTCTTTCAGAGGAGGGTAGACCTCTGGGTTCTTTTATTTTTATAGGACCGACAGGTGTCGGAAAAACAGAACTTGCAAAGACACTTGCTGATTTTCTTTTTAATGATGAACATGCCCTTACCCGTATCGATATGAGTGAGTATATGGAAAAGCATACTGTCTCACGCCTTATCGGGGCTCCTCCCGGTTATGTCGGCTATGACCAGGGGGGACAGCTTACAGAGGCGGTAAGAAGAAGGCCCTATTCTGTAATACTCTTTGATGAGATAGAGAAGGCCCATACAGATGTTTTTAATGTAATGCTTCAGCTCCTCGATGACGGCCGGCTTACAGACGGTCAGGGAAGAATTGTTGATTTCAAGAACACTATAATAATAATGACCAGTAACCTCGGGAGTGAGTATATTCTGCAGATGGAAGACCTTAAGGAGGCTGAAGCTGCTGTTTCGGAACTTTTGAGATCAAAATTCAAGCCTGAGTTTCTCAACAGGATAGATGAGATAATTATGTTCAACAGGCTGGGAAAGGATGAGATACACAGGATCGTTGATATTGAAATAGGAAAGCTTGTTTCAAGGCTTAAAGTTAAAAAGTATGATATTGAAATTACAGACAGTGCAAAACAGCTTCTTGCAGACCTGGGATATGATCCTGCTTTCGGCGCAAGACCGCTGAAAAGGACTATACAGAACCTGGTCCAGAATCCGCTTGCAAAGGAAATTCTTAAAGGGACATTTGTTGAAGGTGATGTAATAAAGATCAGTTCGGAGGGGGATTCTGTTTTATTTACTAAAAAATAAAACCTCTTTCCTTTATTGAAAAAACACGTTTTTTATGCCACTCTTGAGTCAGTTCATGTTAAGGAGGCCTTGAGAGTGGCAAAATTATGGCAGAAAAACTATACACTTGATTCGGTAGTTGAAAGGTTTACAGTAGGGATTGATTATATACTTGACACATCCCTTGTAATGTCGGACTGCCTGTCAAGTATTGCCCATGCAAAGATGCTGAGTTCAATAAAAATTCTCAGCTATGATGAATTCGACAGTCTCAGGCATGCGATTATCAGGATAATGGAGGATGCTGACAGAGGTGATTTTAAAATTACCCTTTCTGATGAGGACTGTCATACAGCTATCGAAAACAGGCTAACCGCTGAAATCGGTGATGCAGGCAAGAAAATACATACCGGCAGATCAAGAAATGATCAGGTTCTTACAGCTGTCCGCTTTTTCTCCCGCTCAAAGATCCTTAAAATTATGGAAGCAGTTTCTCTTCTTGTCGGAAACCTGATTAAAACAGCTGAAAAATACAGCGATGTTCCAATGCCTGGAAGGACCCATATGCAGATTGCAATGCCTTCCTCTGTCGGACTCTGGGCAGGGGCTTTTGCCGAGGAACTTTCAGACTGTATCAGGCTCCTGGAATCGGTTTACCATATCAATAACCAGTCACCACTGGGATCGGCTGCCAGTTATGGTGTTCCTCTGCCTCTTGACAGGAAAATGACTTCTGATCTTCTCGGGTTTGAGAAGGTGCAGAATAATGTCCTTTACTGCAATAATGCCCGCGGAAAGATAGAGTCGATGATAATTGATTCGCTTGATCAGATTACCCTTACCTTAAGCAAAATGGCGCAGGACCTTATTATATATTCAATGCCTGAGTTCGGTTATTTCAGCCTTCCTGCAAACCTCTGTTCCGGTTCCAGTATAATGCCGCAGAAAAAAAACCCAGATGCGCTTGAACTTTTAAGGGCAAAATCCGCATCCGTTTCTGCTGCTTCAGTACAGGTTAAAAATATTATCAGATCTCTCCCTACAGGGTACAACAGGGATTTTCAGGAAACAAAGGAACCTCTGATGAAGTCCCTGGATACAGCTTTTGATTCAATAACTATAATGTCTCTTACAATCGACAAGATTGAGGTTAACAGGCAGAACCTGAAAAAGGGGTTCATACCTGAAATTTATGCAACTGATGAAGCTATCCGGCTGGTAGGAAAGGGATTGAGTTTCCGGGACGCATACAGGGAAGTCGGGCTTAACATTGAGAAGCTTGCAGATGAAGACCCTGAAAAGATCATTGCATCAAGAAGCTATGAAGGGACTACAGGATGCCTGAATCTTTTACCTGTATCAAGTGAAAAGGAAAGGATAGACAGTTTCCTCTTTGAGGAAAACAAAAAAATAGACAGGGTTATCAACACCCTTACAGGAAGAATCTTCCAGGTTGTCTGATATTTCCAATGATCAGATTCAATGTGCAGTGATGAACTCTTTAAACAAACAGCTGTAATACCGATAATTTAGAGATGGATAATTTTACACTTCTAGCCATATTAAATATAATTCTGCTGATCAATGTTTTTTTTACTTTCTTTATTTACAGAAATACAGGAGAAGCTGGTTTGACTGAATGGAGGATCTCTTCTGTTTTTGTCTTTACCGGTTTTTTTCTGTTGCAGATGCAGAGGGCCTTGTCACCCTTTATAGCTGTTCTTATAGCTAATTACTTTATTCTGCTCGGATTTTATTACCAGATATCTGCAACCATTATGTTTGAAATCGGCAGTAAAAAGTACAGCCGTTTTATTCTGCCGTTTGTGAGCATAGCCTACTGGACTCTGTTTATCTACTATACTTATATTCAATTCAATACCCCGGTCAGAATTATCATAATTTCTGTTCTCTTTGCTTTTTTATATTTATACCCCGTTTTACTGATCGGAAAAAGGTTTCAGGCAAAAACTCAGCCTCTTTTATATACCAGAGAGCTATTTTTGCTTTTTGTTTTTTCGGTATTTTTTTATGCAGTAAGGGTTGTTTTTACCGTGACAGGTCTGGGAGCTGTAAAATCGCTGTATGACAGAAACCTGCCGACAACCGTTACTTTTATTTATATTATTATCTACAATTTGATTTATTACATGGGAATATTCAACGCTTTTCTGCGATATAAAAACAATTTAATAATCAGGGAAAAGGAAAAACTGGGCTACCTGTTTGATTTTCTGAATGATACTGCAAAGCACCTTAACCTTGAGGACCTGTACAATTCCATCGGGGAAGTCCTGAGGAAACTGCTGGGAGTTGATACTGCTGCTATTTATCTCGCTGATGAAGATAAAAAGATTCTTACAATGGCATATGGGTTTAATGAACTGGACCTTCCCCTTGATATGGTGAAAACTGTAAAAATCGGTGAAGGGGCCGCAGGCAGGGCTTTTGAACAGGACCGGGTTGTTGAAGTTGATATTGAATCATACTCCGACAGGGCGGTTGCGGAAAAATATAAGGGAAAAGGGGTAACAACCCTTCTCAGTTCGCCGATTAAAACATCCGAGGGTGTTATAGGTGCTGTTACTGCTGTTTATTCCACGAAAACCGGGAGTGAAATATTTGACAGCAGCTTTTTTTATTATCTGGGAGAACAGATAGGTCTGGTCATACATAATGCTATCCTTTATGAAAAAGTCAACCAGCTGGCTAATACAGATCCTCTGACCGGTCTTGTGAACCGCAGAAAAATGTCTGAATTGTTTGGCCAGGAGATCAAGAGGGCCAGGCGTACAGGAAAAAGTTTTACCATAGCAATGATAGATATTGATAACTTCAAAAAAGTAAATGATACATACGGTCATGAATGCGGAGACAATGTACTTAAGGCGGTTGCTGACCTGTTCCTCAGTGAGTGCCGGGAATATGATTATATCTGCAGATGGGGCGGGGAGGAATTTCTTCTTCTCTTCATTGATACGGATCTGACAACAGCTGCAACAATTGCTGAACGTATCCGAAGCCTGTTCGGGCATAAGGAAAACATCTGTATGGACCGCTGCTCATCCACACTCAGTGTGGGAATTACGGAATTTAAACCTGATCTGACAATGAAACAGCTGATTGATCTGGCTGACGATGCTCTCTATTCGGCCAAGAAAAACGGCAGGAACAGGGTTGTAATCAGTTGAATCCCTCTGATTTCCTGCAGTAATACTGCTCCTGCTTTTAGATACCAATTCCGATAGAAATATCAGAGGCTGTATCTGTCTCTGGTTACTTTTCCTGCAGCATCAGGATCAGTGTTTTTTATTATTTCCGGGAAACTTCCGGCTATCCCGATTTTATCATTTTTAATTATAAGAATACCGGTAATCCCTTTTATTGAGATAATTCGCTCAAGTGCAGATGGTATATCTTCTTCCATTTTTACAAGATTACATGCCAGGGTGGCTGCAGAGTCTGCAAGCGCACCGTCTGCTGAAACTGCAGTTGCAAGATCGCATTTTCCGAAACTCATGGAGTGTCCCATAGTGCCTGAGGATGAACATACTGAAAGCGGCATCATTGCAGGTTTTATAAGAACTGCAAGCCTGTCTCCGAATGGGGTGTTTCCTGCATGAAGCGAAAGAATTACTTCTTCCTGTGAAAAAAGATATATATCCCCTCCGTTTTCAACTATGGCTTCATCATATCCGGCTGCAACCGCTTTTTCACATGCAATCTGGGCATTGACCCCTGCAACTGATGCCATGGGGCCGATATTGGTATGAAGCGATGCTTTATGCATCCTTTTCACAATATCAGGAGCGTCCGGCTCTGTTTCCAGTGGAACCAGTGATGAGAGAAAAGAGGGGTTTACTTCAATATATCTGCTGAGTATTGTTCTCTGTCTGATTATTTCATCAACAATAATATCATATCCGGGTGATGATATCCTGAAGTTTGCACCCAGATATGAAAATTTGCGCCAGATCCGTTTCTGCTTCACAGTCTGAGTCAGAATATGGAGCTGCATGCTCCGTAGGGGCAGTTGTCAATACAGCTGAGGCACTGAATGCATTTGTCCTCATTGTAGTCAATCTTCCTTGTCAGAGGGTCTGATATATAAAGAGCTTCGGTTGGGCAGTGGGAAAGACAGTTCCCGCACTGTATGCATCTCTTATCATCCCACCTTATCCCCCTGTCTGCCTCGTTGATTTCAACATTGAAAGATCTGACAAAATCAAGGCCTGCTCTGATATTTTCATCTGTGCCTGTAAGATCAAGAACCAGGTAACCGTATTCCTCGGGGGTCACCTTGGCTCTGAATATATTTACTATAAGGTCATAGTCTTTCACAAGATGATAAACTATCGGTTTTTCAGTTTCGCTTTTAGGAAAAAGGAGAAGCACTTTTTTTGTAATCATTATCTGTCCCTCCTTATTTCAAGACCCTTCATCCCCTGGACGGCAGGAAGTTTCTGTGAAGGGATTCCGAGGCAAAAGTCTCCTCTCGTAATTTCATCCTTCAGAATCTCCGCAATCTCAAGGGCTTTGTTGTATGATGACATTGCACTTACTTCAACCTTTTTACCGTTGATGGTAATATTGTTTTTCATAAGGTCTTCATAATTAACCCTGCAGAGTACTTTTCCTGTTTTATTCGGATAGTCACTGCTGTAATCTATAACACATGCCTCAATCTCTTTATTTCTGACAGTTGTACGTTTTAATATGCCCCTGTTAAGGACAGGGATCGGAATTCCTATCCCCAGAGAAAGTGAAACACCGTAGCCTTTGAGACTTACCCCCCTGATATAATCACCTTTCATTTTTTTCATATCTGCAGTAAGTCCCAGTGTTCCCGCCCCTTCAACAGGCACATCATTTTCGCCCCTTAATGAGGTAGGGCAGTGCTGTGTTCCCTCTGCATGAACATGTCCCCTGCTTCCGGCGAGCCATACGCTGCTCCCGATCCCGATTGTTTCATAAAGAGGATCATTCAGGAGGGGAGAAAGCTGTCCTGACGATGAATAGGTGAGGTTTTCCATGTTAGGCTTAAGCATTCCTAGGTATGAATATACAGGTTTTTCGGAGCAGTTGATTGCCACATTGTAGTTCTGGTAGCAGTTTCTCGGGTTAACCATTATTGCCTGGTTAAGATCATTTATATCAAACCATGTCCTCAGTTCCTTGAGCGGGTAATCATCTGTTCCGTATGAAAGGGCGAAGAGCTGGCATTTTTCTCCCTTTACAAGTTTTTCAATTACATGTCCCCCGCCGAACTTGAATTCCCCGGGATAATACATGTTTGCCGGATCATTGTGACGTAGCTGGGTAGCACCGAGATACGCATCAACAGCAGCAATCCCCGAGTAACAGAGTACATCGTCTATCCAGGCCTCTGTTATCCGCATTTTTGGTTTTGAATGACCGAAGTTAAGAAAACACCCGGAAGAACACATCGGGCCGAAAGTGGCAGTTGTTACCACATCAACCTCTTCAGCTGCCTTATCAAGCCCTTTTCTGTCTACATAATCAATAATTTCATCGGCTGTCATTACAACCGCTTTTCCGGATTCTATTTTCCTGTTAATTTCCTCATATGTTTTCATAGTTTTATATATATAACGATTGGCTTATTATTGCAAGGAAGATATTGTTTTTTGAATAATGAAAACAGGTAAGGAAAATCAGATAACAGCTTTTTCAAGCCGTTTTTTCAGGTTTTTAAAGCTTATTTCATTCATGTCGAGAATAAGGTTTTTCTTACCAATATCATCAATATAATGGGCATCCGAGTTTGAAATAACTGTGTAAAGAGAACTGAACTGCTTTGCGTTTTCAGGGGTGAATACCTCCAGGGCATCATAATCGTCAGGAGGAAGAAATCCGAGCTGGGAGGGGATTGAAAAAACCGGTTTGTCCACATGGGCCGGGATAAAAAGTCCGTCCCTTTTCCTTATTTCATTTTTTATATTATCAATTGTAAGTTCTGTAGCATTTCCAAGATATCTTTCAACTTCATCAATTATTTCCTCAAACTCATTTACAACAATCTGGTCTCCCATGATATCCGGGTTGTTTTCAATATCCGGAAGCATCTCATAAATGAAGGAACCGAAATCCAGTGCTGAATCCACAGTTTCAAAAAGAGCTATAATATGAGCTTCCTCTTTACTCGTAACTTCAATGCCGAATACAGCTGTTATACCGTTATTTCTGCAGTTTACTTCAAAAGCCGGACAGTTGAGTGCAGTATTGTGGTCTGTGAGGGCCAGCAGTCTAAGTCCGAGTTCTGCCCCTTTTTCAGCTATAGCCTTTGGAGACATTTCAAGAGAACCGCACGGGCTGAGACATGAATGAATATGTAGATCTGCTTTTATCAGCATATAGTCTGTTTCTGGAAAAAACGGGAGAAACTCCTCCGTGGTTAAAAATTTTTACTTATTTCCGCAGAAACAGTAAACTGGTCCTTGTAGGTTGTATATAATGCAATACCCTCGTTTTCAGCTGCTTCACTCATATCATCAGGGATCTTTCTCTTGTTGCATATAACAATGGCTCTTATGCCTGCAAGTGTTGCCACCGCTATGGTGTTTTTGTGGGCCTGTATTGTGACAAGCACTGAATCTGAAGGGGCATTAGCCATAACATCGCTTAAAAGGTCGCCTGTATACCCTGCTGTTATCGGTGCATCCGGTAGCCCTTTTACCGCAGTTTCATATCCTGTTTTTTCTGCCAAATCACTTACTTTCATCTGTCTTTCCTGTTTTAATGTTTATTATAACCTCAGTACCGGTCTCCCTGCCTGAGGCAATCTGAAAATTATCGCTTACCCTTTTGACATTCGGGAGTCCCATGCCGGCTCCGAATCCCTGGCTTCTTATCCATTCGCTTGCAGTTGAATACCCTTCCTCAAGGGCCTGGTCAAGATCCTCTATTCCTGGACCGTTATCAACTGCCTTGATCGTAATTTCGTTTTCATCAATAACGAAAACTATCAGACCTCCGTCGGAATGGACAACCTGGTTCATTTCAAGCTCATATACTGCTATTGATACACGCCGGATAATTGCGGGAGATATATTTTTTTCTTTCAGGATCTTTTTTATTGAAAATGACACTTTTCCGGCATTTTCAAAGTCATATCTTCTGATCTGAAACTGTTTATAGAATTTGCCTTTTACAGTCTGTTCCGAATCCTTCTGTTTAATCCGGTCTATTTTCTGGAGTTCCGAATTTATTTCATTAAGAAGAAAAACATTGATATCACGGCTGGTTATTATTCCCGACAGCTCCCTGTTTTTGTTAATAACCGGGAAGCGTCTGTACCTGTATTTCTGAAAATAGGAAAGGGCAAAGGATATAGGCATATCCTCTTCAAGCACAACAATGTTGCGGGTCATAAACATCCGTACTTTGTCTTCTATTGAGCCTTTTTCATAGCATTCAAATATATCATGGGTACTGATTATTCCCATAAGCTGCCGGTCATTGACCACAGGCATACCTGAGATCCCTTTTTCTTTCATCAGTATTTTTGCTTCATTTACAGAATTGTCAGGAGATACTGTTGTCGGATTTTTGGACATGACTGCTTTTATCTTGATCCGGTAGATTATATCAAGAATTACATCGTGTGAATTGGATGTATTTATGGAAAGTTCTGTCATTTTACAAGCATTTTTTGAGAAGGACACCCAGTTTTATGCATGTTTCAAACATACTCATCTTTGTTGATAAAAGGGTTATCCCTGATTCTTCAGCAAGTTTTTTCATTGATGCCTGAGGCCTTTTACCGTTTATCAGGATAATTCCCGCTGCTTCAACTATGTCTGCCGTACGGATCACCTGATCAGTTGTAAGGGCTGTAACAATAATCCTGTTTTCCTCATCACCGACAAGGACTTCACTCATCATATCACCTGCGGAAACATTTATAATTTCCAATGTATCAAAAACTCTTCCTCTGTAAATTACATCGGAAGTCATATTTTCAGAAATATCTTTTAGTGTCATTCCATTCCCTGCAAACAAATATATTGAATAAGTATAGTTATTATACAGAATTCGGGGAAAATAAGTAAGACATAAGCATATTATTTTATAATATTTGCCACCCTTCTCTGTCCCCCCCATCGGGGGGGATTAAGGGGGACTTAAAGTTTAAAAAAACTGATATTATCCAGCATCTGCTGGGCCTGTGATTCAAGTTCTTCACTCATGGAGGATAGCTCTTCTGAAGCTGATACATTCTGCTGGATAACAGAGTCAAACTGGAGTATAGCGCTGTTTATCTGCTCTGCTCCGTTATTCTGTTCCGCACTGGCTACAGCTACCTCGTTTGTTAGTTCTGAAGATTTCTGGGACATTTCAGAAACATTTTTCATTGATATCAGTGTTTCTCTTGATATGGAAACGCTTTTTTCTGCTTCAGCTGTTATATCAACAGCTGCCTTCTGGCTTGTTTCTGCAAGTTTTCTGACTTCGGCTGCAACAACTGCAAATCCCTTACCCGCATCTCCGGCCCTTGCAGCTTCAATCGCGGCATTCAGGGCAAGCATATTTGTGTTTCTTGCTATATCCTCAATAAGGGATATCTTTTCATTGATTGTTTCCATGCTGGAGGCTGTTTTGTTTACCTGATCAAGAGCTTTTCCCATTTCGCTCCCAGCCTGTCCTGTAACGTCAAGGTTGGTTTTTGCGTTTTCAGAGTTCTGCTGGATATTTGAAACAAGCTCCTCCATGCTGGAAGATATTTCCTCTGTGCTTGCCGCCTGCTCATTTGCACCGGAGGAAATCTGCTGGGCAGAAGCTGATATCTGTTTACTCCCTGATGCGACCTGGCCTGCTGCATCCTTGATTGTTGAAAGCATTCCGGACAGGTTATCTCTCATGGTATTAAGGGCATTTACAAGCTCCCCGATCTCATCAGAGCTGCTGTAATCTATTTTTGCTGTAAGATCGCCGTTGGCTATTTTGCCTGCAAAATCAACACCCTGCCTGACAGGGGAGGATATGGTTTTTGAGATGAGAAAAACAGCAAAAGACAGAATTATAAGGACCAGTATTCCGACTATAATAATAGTAACCATTATTTTATTGGATGTTGCATATATTTCTTTTGTGGGAATGTTTGCAGTAAGGCACCATGTCACTCCTGTATCTCCCATCCCGATGGGTACACCGTAAACAAGATACTCAGTGCCGGTAAGATTTGATTTGTAGTTGAAAAGGAATTCATCATCTTTCTTTATACTGTCAATATATGTCTTGTCATCAATTACTGAATCAATCATCTTGCCAATCAGGTCTTTGCTGAAAGATGAAAGAACTATCCCAGTATCTGAAAACAGATTTAAGTATCCGGTGCTGTATAGTTTAATATTTTTTAAAATATTAAAAATATCTGAAACAGCAATATCAACCCCGGCAATACCGATAAATTTACCGTCACTGTTTTTAATCGGAACTACCAGGGATGTCAGAAGTATCTCTTCTCCGTCAATTTCATATTTGTAGGGCTCCATTATTGTTTCCCTTCCTGTCCTTTTCGGTATCAGATAGTAATCACCGTCCCCGTCTGTCTCATATCCGACGAGAGGTTCTATAATTATATTTCCTGTTTTATCCCTCACTATATATGGAACAAACCTTCCTGTTTTATCGTGGTATTCCGTATTTGCATATTCAGAATCCTTTCCGTCGAATGCGTCTGGTTCAAAAAGGACATATGTCCCGAGAAGATCCGGGTTTTTTTCAAGATGCTCAGAAAGTATGGTGTATATGTTTTCCCTGGTAAGATTTACATTATTATTCAGCTGACTCTGTATAATACCGGCAATATTTCTTATATCATTAAACGGTTTATTTATAAATAAGGATGCTGTCTGTGCATATTCTCCTGCAGTTGCATCTGCAACTGTTCTGGCATTTTTATCTGAGTAATCTCCAGTGAGAAAAACCACAGAAAAAAGTATTATACCAATTCCAATAGTAGTGATTGTCACAATCAGCAGTGTCAGTCTGACACCTATTTTCAGGTTTGAAATCTTCATATAATCTCCTTTAATGTTTAATTAACTTTGTATAATACAAGGTAATGCTTTATTGATAAGCATGAATTATTATAATACAGAATATAATTCGATATTATAAAAAAACAAATAAAATTCGGTTTATTTTTTTGTGTTTTGTTTATTTACAATCAGACTGATTTTGCTGATACTTATATTTATAAAGAGGGAAGATTGAGAAAAGTTTATAATCCTAAATTCAAAAAAGATATTATGCACATAATTCCCGGAGAATACTATGTGAGCTCGGAATATATTATCAATACAATACTCGGGTCATGTATTTCCGTGGTATTATATTCAGAAAAGGACAGGACCGGGGGGATGAACCATTTTATGCTTCCCTCAACTTCAGACCCTGTAATGGCTAAGAAGAAAGAGGAATCCGGCAGATACGGGGTATATGCCATGGAGCTTTTAATAAATGCTCTTATGAGGGAAGGAATAGATAAAAGCAGACTTGTTGCCAAAGTATTCGGGGGGGGGCGGGTTTTATACAACTCTCCTGACAGCAAGGACCATATAGGGGCAAAGAATACAGATTTTGTGATGAATTTTCTGAAGGCTGAGAAAATACCTGTTGTTTCAAAGGATGTAGGGGGGGATTACGGCAGAAAAATCTATTTTTTCCCCTGGACAGGTAAGGTCCTTGTCAGCAATATTCAGAAGAGCATAGAGATAGAAAAAGAGGAAAAGGTATACAGTGAACATATCAGGAAAGAAAAACAGGAGAAGAAGATATTCCTTTTTGACAGGGAATAATCTGTATCCTTCTATAAGGAAGGGTATATGAAAAAAATTGCTATTGTAGATAATTCATATACTGCAAGGTTTCTGATAAAAAAGGAACTGCTTAAACTGAGCAGCGAAATTGAATTTATCGAAGCCCATGACGGATCAGCTGCCTATGGAATTATAAAGGACCAGAAGTTTGTTCCTGATCTTATAATTCTTTCTTTAAAGCTTCAGAAGATGAACGGAATTACCCTTCTTAAGAAGGCTGTAAAGAATAATCTGATCTGCAGTATTCCTGTGATAATAATTGCGGAAAACGGGGAAAAGAGGTTCAGTGATCTTCTCAGAAACTGCAGACTGCTGGGAGTAATAAGCAAACCTGTCTCATCAGAAGATATAAAAGCAGTGACAGGAGAAATACAGTGGAATTAAGAGGTTACAGCAATAAGGAAATCGTTGATATCATACTCTCTGCCCTGGAGGGTGTTCTGGGCAGATTATGCGGGATGAGGATTGTTGCGGTTGAGGATGCTGAGGATTTTGATGTGGGGCAGAGGTTTTATGTCGAAACGCTCACCCCGATCAGCGGTGTAGTTTTTTATGAATTTGCTCTTGAAACGAAAAAGACAATTATTGAAAAGGTTTTTGATGATAAATGGGACAATATCGGAAGGGTTATGAAGGATGACTGTTTTCTCGAAATATCCTCGATAATAACTGAAAAAATGATTTCAAAGGTTGTCCGCCGGGACGAACCTGTAAAAACAGGATTTCCCATGATAGTATTTGATGAGTATGAAGATGAGCTCGAGGTTTCAACCGGAGATCTTTTCAGGTTTGATTTCAGGATGGGAGAATACCCTCTTTCTGTCATTCTGTGTATAAGATCTCAGGAGATGGCCGGCTGATATTATGCCGGTCTTCAAAAATTCTTGAATATAACTGTTTTTAGGATTAAAGTAGTAATTGAATTAAATGCAGATAAGGACAAAAAAATGAAAAAGCTGATATTTATATATCTTGTATTGCTTCCGCTGTTCCTCATATCCTGCACTTCTGTTCCCTACAGCATGTGGGACAGTTCTGCGGAAAAGGTCGTTGATCTGATAAACCATCCCGGGGAGGAATATCTTGAAGAGATTTCTTCAAATCCGTTTCTTTTTGACGGTGAGCTGATTGTGCTTGAAAAAGACATAAGCATGATATGGACTAACCTTAACAGATCAAGGTTCGGGTTCAGAAATGCTGTTATTGAATCTTCCGTTCCTGTAACCCCGGATGATTATGCTCTTTTTGCAGATACAATGGAGGTCAGGACCTTTTTCAAAAAGTATCTTCCGGAAGATGCCTCTCTTGTAAAGGTTGACTCTGATAACGGGGTTTTTTATATTCTCCTCGGCAGCTACAGGTATGTCACAATTGACAAGGATGTTGATTTCGACCGTCCTATAGAGCTCTCATGGTTCAGGGTCGGGGACCTGAAGGAGTATCTTCAGAGAAAAGGGGCGAAGGAAAAGTTCCCTGTAATTTACGGATTTAAGGGGCCGGTGAAATGAAAAAGATATTTACAATAATTCTGTTTTTTACAGCAGCGTTTATATTTTCTGATGAAATTGCGACTATTACCTATCTTGAAGGGTGGGTTGATATAAAAACAGGGAGCGGTGATATTTCAGAGGCCTTTATCGGCGACGAGGTTACTGCAGGGAACTCTGTGATTACAGATGATGACAGTTATGCTGAACTTGAAGAGAGTTCTGGCAGTACTTATAATATCTCTCCCAACACGGTATTTACTGTAAGGGAGATGGAGATTGACGGGACAAAGCAGAATGTTCTTGCATGTACTCTAGGGGAGATTGCGTTCAAGTTTAAGAGGGCAGGAAGTCTTGAGCCGCTGATTGCGACAAACAGTACTGTTGCGGGGGTCAGGGGAACCAATTTCAGGGTTTATGCAGGGGCTGACGGGTCTTCTCTCATTGCAGTAAGAGACGGCCTTGTCGAGGTTGAGTCTGAAGGAAAGACAGTTAGTTTAAGCAAGGATGAGGCGGTTGAAGTAAGACCGGGTGAAGGACCGGGGGATAAATACTCTCTCAAGGGGAAGCCCCTTAACTTCGCGGCATGGAACAAGGAAAAAGAAAAAGAAATGCTTGAAGATCCCCAGGCTTCTTTAAAAGGGATTGAGAAAAGATTGAAATATTATGATGAAAAAATAGATGAATTGGATGCTCAATTTATAATAAAAAAAACATTGCTTGATGCGGAAACCGCAAAATATCAAAAAATGTTAGATGATAAAACCATCGAAAAATTAGATGATGAAAAAAAACAACTATTACGAGATTTGAATAATGAAGCTGGAATCCTTTTTCTAAATAAACGATATTATACATTAACATCATTATCAATGAGGCGATTTATAATAAGTAAAATATACCTTCTCATGAAAACAAAATATATAATGAAAACTGACGATCCAACATATATGGATTTTATGAAAATTTATAATGGGATGTTAAAGAGTTTTGAAGACACTGTTGTACCACATTTAGTTGAGGCAGATATTTAATATAGAGGAGAAAGATAGATGAAAAACAAAATCATAATTTATTTTATAATTTTGATCGTGTTGGTTATGGTTTCCAGCTGTAAAGAGGATGATGATGAGTCTGTTTCGATAGAAGAAAGAATTAGTATGTTTATGGATGATATAAATTCATTGGACAGAAGTTCTGTCTATAAAAATATTCATCCAGATGCTGACCAATATGATGCTTGTAAGCCTGATACTTATTGGAATACAAGATTTCAGACTTCTGCAATAAGCTATTCTTTAAGTAGTACATCTAAGAGTGGAGGTACTTATACCGCCACAATCAATAGCACAGGTGCATGGGGATATGATGGGAGAACTGCTGTGTTTGCAATGCTGGAAGATGACGAAGATGTTTGGAAGATTAAAGAAATAACTATAGATGGAGATATAATTATTGATTAAATAGTCTCATGTTGTTTGTTTTATGTGCCATCAGAATTTCTTACCGGCAGTTTTCCTATCGGAAAACACAATTTGTAAATAATTCTATAGTAAAATAATTAAAAAGAGGGGAAGACCTGCGTGTCTGCCCCTCTTTTTTTGTGACCGGGATAATCAGTTCTGCATTATCCGGATATTCTGAATACATTATCATATGAGACAAAACAGGAGCTGATAATTATCTGTCCCGGCTAAAGAAATACAAGATCTGTTCCCATAATTACCCCGGGACAATTCCACGAATTATACAACCGGAATTAAATACATTTTTTTGAAACCATCCAGGGCAGTATGCGTATATAATTATTGAATGGTGCATGAAATAAAACCGGCTGATATATACAGGGGCCAGCAATACTTTTTTATATTTGCCGGACGCTGCTGCAGTACAGATAATGGATACTCGTGAAAGGGAAGCGGAACTTGATATTGAAAGCGCAGATGAGGTGCTTTCAGGAAATCCCGGTGCTTTCGAAAGGATTGTTTCCCGCTATACACATCCCATCTATACTCTCAGTTACCGTATGCTCGGAAACCGGATGAAGGCAGAAGATGCTGTTCAGGAGATCTTTATACTTATCTTCAGAAAGCTTCATAAGTATGACAGGAGAAAGCGGTTTTATACCTGGATGTTTACTGTTGCCCTCAATTACCTCCGATCAGAGCTCCGCAGAAAAAGAGATACTGCTTCAGACGCCTCTGTCAGTTTTGATGAGAACCTGATAAATGAAAGGGGCTTTACGCAGGGGGAAAACCCTGAGGATGAAGTTATCAGGGGTGAAGCTGAAAAAGCGGTTCAGTCCTCCCTTCTTGTACTGGAGCCGAGGTTCAGGGAGGTCTTTATTCTGAGAGAAATAGAGGGATTATCTGTAAAGGAGACTTCTGCTGTCCTTAAGATACCTGAAAATACAGTAAAGACCTTAAGCAGAAGGGGAAAGGAGAAGCTGAAGAAAATTCTTCTTTCACGTGACTGGGGTGAAACCTTATGACAATTAAATGCGTATATATAGATGAGAGGATGCGGGATGGACTGTAAAAAGGTAAGGGATTTTATAAGCTGTCAGTACAATTCAGGAGAAGGTTTTCCCGGGGAATACATGGAGCATATTGAAAATTGTATATCCTGCAGGAAACTGATAAAGGCTCTTGAGTTGATTGGGGGGGGAGAAGTTCTCAGGCCCCCGCTGCCGGCATTTCTTGAGCAGAAGTCGCTTCAGAGGGCGCTTGAAAGCGGAGGAAAGGGCAGTGGAGTAAATATCAAGCTGAGACACCTTGCAGCAGCGGCAGTTCTTCTTGTCCTCCTTTCAGTCTCTGTTACTCTCACCGTATCAGGGGCTCTCAGTAACAGCGGCAAGGTAGTTGTCCATCTTTATCTGTATGCCCCTGAGGCGGAAAATGTTTCGGTAGTAGGTGACTGGAACAGCTGGACAGCAGGCAGGGATATGCTTTCGGACCGGGATAAAGACGGAAGGTGGGAGATAAAACTTAAAGTTTTTCCCGGACAGGAATACCGGTATCAGTTTCTTATAAACGGCGATGTAAGGATATCTGATCCAAATGCCCCGTTCAGTATTCAGGACGGATTCGGAGGTGAAAACTCTGTTCTCGATATTTAGATTATGGTCACCTCTAAAAACTATGTTTTTTTCGTTTACGAAAAAAATAATTCCTTACGCCATCGGCGATTAGGTGCCCGGTATGGGGATCAACCGAAGGTTGATAGAGATCCCCTTATTTTAGTAACAGGAGATGAAAATATGAAAACTTACAGGACTTTATGGATTATTTTAATTGTTATGCTTGCAGGCGCAGTAAATCTGGCTGCACAGGATAATCCTTTTCTAGAGCAGCTTCAGCTTCAACTGCAGAAAGAAGAGTGGAATCAGACCGAGATACAGAATATGATTAAGGCATGCAGAACTCTCAATTGGGAAGGGACAAATCCTTCATATGCCGGGATTACAGCCCGTGCTCTTCAGTACGGAAAAGAGAAGGGTAATACTTTGAACCTCAGGGAACAGGCAATGTTTGCCCTTGAAGTTTCACTTGAAGCAAAAAATATGGAGAAGGCAGGACTTGATGAGAGGGAAACTGCAGGAGTTGTTATGAGAAGCACCCGTGAAATGTATCAGAAGATGGCAGGCTGGGAAGAAGGGGAAAACCAGGACCAGGACAGGATCCGGGAACGGATCAGGGACTGTGTTGAGTCTTCCGTGCAGAGCCAGCTTCAGATAACTCTGAGAGACCGTGTCAGGCAGGGCAACGGCAATGTAGTGGAAAATGGTTCAGGATCAGGAAAAGGGGGGAACATTATGAAAGGAAAGAAGCAGTAGATGCCGGGATTAACTTTTTATGAACAGTTCTCCTGAAAGATATACAGCTGCCGCCGGGACAGAGGCAGCTGTATATAAATTTCATATCATTTTTATTTTTTTCACAGTAATTTTACACTTCTCTTTGTTTCCCCAGTCAGCATTTTCCGATTCCATTGACCTGATCCGCAGCAGCCTTGAAAAATCAGAGTATAATAAACAGGGTATCGGAGAAGTAATGGATCTGTGCATAGATGCTGATTTAAGGGGGATCCCCCTTGAATTCATAAAACCCCGTATAGATGAGGCTTTATCAAAAAAGGTATCTTCCTCAAAGCTGGCTGAAGTGCTGGTTAATGAAATAGGGACTCTGGATAAAGCAAGATCTGTTATAGAAAAAATATCTGATGCTGATTCTTTTCTTCGGCAGAAAAATCTGTGGCAGAGAACAGCAGTTCTTTTTTCAGCCGGCGCGGATGAGGATACTGCAGCAGAACTTGTTAAAATGAATATTCAGAACCCTGATCGCTATATACCGTCAACCAGTCTTTTTGTATCACTTGTGAAATGGGGGCTTCCTGATATGACGGCCCTTTCCCTTGTTAAGGCGGTCCTTGATTCCTCCCTGAAAGAGGATGATTACAGCGGTATTATCTCCCTTTTTATCCGGTCGCGACGCAGTAATATACCGCCTGAAAAATTTGCCGCAAGAATTACCGGGGAGCTGGGCAGTGTGAGAACATTCAGGCAGCTGGAAAAAAGGGTGCTTCAGTAAAGGAGAAAACAGATGTGCAGGAAAATATTTTTTTTAACAGCAGCTTTTTATTTGTCATTTAATATAGCGGCATTTGAGCCGGTGTATCATGCAGGGGTATCAGGGAGTGTTAACCGCTATTCTGACAGTTCCGATGACAGTATTTTTACCGGTTTTTCAGGCGATGTTTTTCAGAGAGAGACCTTTAATGAGGGATATTACTCCTGGTATGCGGGAACAGTGATTGATCTCAATCTGTCGGATGATAATGAATATAAGGATATGGAAAAACTGTCTGTTGATCTTCACCTTGAAAGAGGTCTTTTCGAATACGAAGGAAGATCATCAATAAAATTTTCACTCAACAGTATTGATTATGGAGCTTATTTTCAGCCTGACTGGGGGGGATCAGTGTTTTTTATTCCTGACTCGCCGTATTCTCTGAAGTTTGACTACAACGGCTCAATAATATATCAGGAGGATTACTATGAGGACAGGGTGATAAACAGCTTTGGTATTTCAGCCGGCTATGATCCTTCGTTTAAATTCTCATCCTCAGTTGCTCTTAAGGGAATAGTTGAAAACTACAGTGAGTACTGTCTTTTTAACAGTTTTGGGAATGAGACTTCTTCAAAACGGTTTGACCGGAAGCTTTCTGCTGAAATTTCCGCTGGTGGAACGGCAGGGTATTTTGCGGAATGGGAGATAACAGCTGAAACAGGTTTCCAGGATTCAAATGCAAACAGGTTTTCTTCAGCTTACGGACTTGATGAAGACAGCGAGGATTTAATCAGCTATAAGCTTTCATCTCTCTGGAGCTTTTCTCCATTGAGTTCAGTTGAAATAGGGGCGGAAGGTTTTGCCGGATACCTTTACTACACTGACAGAAAAGCACTTGATGATGACGGGGGCATGGGAGACAGCAATCTGACTGTTTTTAAAACAGGGGGAACTCTTGATCTGGGATGGACAAAAAATAACCTCCTTTTCTGGAGTATATATACCTCTTTTTACAGATCATTTTCAGCTGATCCGGAGTTTGATGAGTGGGGATTAGAGACAGGAGCGGGGATTGAGTACTCGTTCTGATTCTTTCTCTGCGAAATGGAGGGGGAGTTTATCCAAAAAAGGGGGAGGGGAAATATCCGGAATCAGGAATCATTGATTTTCAGAAGTGCCCGGTATGGGGATCAACCGAAGGTTAAAAGAGATCCTCTGCAGTTATTCCAGTGCTTCCCTGATTTTGACTGCAAGATCATCAAGTGAAAATGGTTTCTGAATGAAGCAGACCCCTTTTTCAAGTATTCCTCTGTGGGCAATAACATCCGCTGTATATCCTGACATGAAAAGGGTTTTTATACCGGGATAAATATTCTGCATTTTTCCTGACAGTTCAAGTCCGTTCATTTCAGGCATGATAACATCGGTTATCAGAATATCAATTTTGCCTTTGTATTTTCCTGCAAGTGTCAGAGCTTCCGCCGGACTTGAAGCTGAAAAGAATTTGTACCCCAGCTTGATAAGCATCTTGCTTATCATATTAATAATAGCGGTTTCGTCCTCAACAACAAGAACTGTTTCTCCTGTGCTTACCTGAATTGTTGCCTGTTTTTCTTTTACTGATATTTCTTCATCTCCATAATATCTTGGAATATAAATTTTAAAGGAGGTCCCTTCCCCGGGTTCGCTGTAAACATTTATTATTCCGTTGTTCTGTTTGACAATACCGTAAACTGTTGCAAGTCCCAGACCTGTCCCGGTCCCCGCTGATTTTGTTGTGAAGAAAGGCTCGAAAATCAGGCTTCTGGTTTCTTTATCCATACCGGAGCCGTCATCACTTACCTCAAGAAGGATGAATTCGCCAGGAGTTATGCTTTTATCCTCTCCGCCGGGATCCCTGTCTGTAACAACGTTTTTTGTCTCAATTACCAGTTTCCCTACCCCTGAAATAGCATCCCTCGAATTTATACAGAGATTTATCAGTATCTGGTCCACCTGCGAACTGTCCATCTTTATTTTCCACAAATCAGTTCCAGGAAACCATGCAAGATCAATATCCTCTCCTATCAGTCTTCTGAGAGTTTTAAGCATATTGTCAACAGTTCTGTTCAGATCAAGTACTGCAGGTGTTATAGGCTGTTTTCTTGCAAAAGCCAGAAGCTGTCTGGTTATTTCCGCAGATCTCAATGTTGCCTGGTGTATTTCCATCAGGTCTGAATAAAGCTGGTCTTCCGGGTCAACGCTGTCCATTGCAAGTTCTGTATATCCAATAATTACGCTCAGCATATTGTTGTAATCATGGGCAACGCCGCCGGCAAGCCTCCCTATGGATTCCATTTTCTGCGACTGGGCCAGCTGATTTTCAAGTGAGATCCTCACCTTTTCAGCTTCTCTTCTTTCCGTGATATCCCTCATAAAAGCCAGAGATCCGTCTGAACCCTTGTAGTTTACAGGTACAGCCGAAACTTCTACAGGTATTTCTTTTCCGTCAAGATTCAGGATTATTTTTTCAACCAGCGGGACGCTCTCTTTTTTTTCATTTAAAACCTGTATCCTGTGTAATACAGATTCACGCTCAGAAGGATGAAAACGCTCAGCAACCGGCTGACCTATAAGCTCCCTGTAGTCAGATGCCCCGAAAAGTCTGCATGCACTTTTATTGATGTAGGAAAACCTGTAATCTGTCTGGACATAAACCGCATCAGATGCCCCTTCAATCAGGGAACGGAACTGTTCTCCGCTTTTTCTAAGTTCAGAAGTTCTTTTAGCTACCTGCTTTCTAAGGGTCAATGTCCAGGCAAGGGCTGCCAGAAGTGCTGCAAGAACAGGCAGAGCTCCGATAGCGATATGACGGATTATTACTGAAAAATCATCCTTTTCATAAATTCCCATCCATTTTTCATATATCTGCCTGTATTCTCCAGATTCTTCAATAATTTTCAGACCCTCTGAAAACTCTGAAAGAAGCGGTTTCCTGTTGTTGAGAACAGCATAGGAGTATTCTGATACAAGAAGCGGTTTCCTGCTGATTACAAGGTTTTTCCATCCGTGTTTTTTTATCAGGTCGATTGCGCTGAGCCTTGCCGTGAGTGCAACGTCGAAATCACCTTTCGAAAGAGCGCTGAGTACCTCCTCCTGTGACTCCAGATCTGTAATTTCAAGATTATTTGAAACTGCAAAGTCATGCATAATATCACCTTTCTGCACAACAATGCTTTTCCCCTTGAGGTCTCTGGCCGATTCGGGCGGATTTTCTTCCCCCTTCCTTACAACGCTTATGTTATGGATCAGAGTGTGGGGCTGTGAAAAATCAAATTTAAGATCACGTGAAGGGGAATAAAACATTCCCTGGACTGCGTCTATACTCCCTTTTTCAAGTTTTTCAAGAACTTCAGTCCATGGTCCAAGCCTTATTTCTATATCTATCCCGAGTTCTTTTGCTATTGCACGGGAGAGATCCACATTGAAGCCGGCAGGCAGCCCGTTTTTATCGACAAACTCAAAAGGGGGGAAGTTCTGATCTCCTCCAATAATAATCCTCCTGTCTGAAGGCAGTTCAAGCGCTGCAAACCATTTTGAATGAAGATATCTGTATGTACCATCTGCCATGACAATAGATAGTCCTTCGTTCAGAAGCGAGAGGACCCTGCTGTCCCCTTTTTTTACGGCAAAACAGAAGTCCTGCCTGAAATTTTCTATCTGGCTGTTTATAATCCTCAGATTATCAATGCCTGTATCCTGAATCAGCCGGAGAGCGGTAAGCTTAAGTATAACGACTGCATCGTATATACCTGCCGAAAGTTCATATAATGCTTCCTGGAATGTTGGGGTTGTAATTATGTTAATACCCTGTGTTTCTCTTCTCAGGAATTCCTCTGCATTATCTCCTGCCATTACGGCTACTTTTCTGCCTTTAAGGTCGTTCAGTTCTGTGATATTTTCTGTCCCGTCCCTTACAACTATTGCTCCATGAAGCGACATGTAGGGGAATGTAAAATCAAACATCTTTTCCCTTTCAGGGGTCCTTCCAACAAGAGGAAGCGCCTGCACTTCTCCGGTTTCAAGCATCTTTTTTACTTTTGCCCATATATCGGTTTTAAATGTAACATCCGTGTTCATGGCGGCAAGGGCTGATTCAAGAAGTTCAACAGAAAAGCCGTAGGCATTCCCGTCAGGATCAACCATTGAGAATGGAGGATAATCTACTTCCGCAGCAGAGGTTATAATTTCCTCTCCGTACGCACATACAGATAAAGCAATAATTATAAAGAAAATACGGGTTTTAATCTGAATGAGGATGTTTCTGATCATAGTGTTGTCTTCATTATATTATAAAAATGGAAATAATGAATATGATATTATATATATCCATGAGATTTTATTTTCTGTCTTTGTACTCAGAGAAAGAAGTACGGTTGTTTCTCAGCCTGAATACAGTTAAGATGAAGCAGCAGTCTGAATTCATCTGTATTTTCGATAACAGGCAGATTCAGATATTTTGAAAACAGATCCGGAATACTGCTGCCAAATATCGGGAGACTGTTAAATAAGGGACTTTAATGAAAAACGACATTTTGAAAACACTCAACACAGTTTTCGGATACTCATCTTTCAAGCCTGAGCAGGAAAGGATTATAATTTCTGTTTTAGAGGGGAGGGATGTTTTTGCTGCCATGCCTACAGGAGGGGGGAAGTCCCTCTGCTATCAGCTCCCTTCTCTCCTCCTGCCCGGAATTACTGTTGTTATCAGTCCTCTGATTGCTCTCATGAAAGATCAGGTTGACAGTGCGGGGGAAAACGGAATAAGGGCTGGATTCATAAACAGCTCATTGTCCCGCGAAGAATCATCAGGTGTTTATGAAATGCTTGCAGCCGGAAGGTTGAAACTCCTCTATATTGCACCTGAACGTTTTTCCTCGGAAGGTTTTGCTGATCTGCTTAAGAGTTATGATGTCAGTCATTTTGCAGTTGATGAAGCGCACTGCGTCTCTGAATGGGGGCATGATTTCCGGCCTGATTACCTGTCCCTGTCATTACTTAAAAAAGTTTTTCCCGGTGTCCCGGTTTCTGCATTCACTGCAACTGCTACAAAAAAGGTGCAGGAGGATATTATAGCCAGACTTGGGCTTGATAATCCTCTCCGTATCCGGTCTTCTTTTAACCGGAAGGAGCTTTACTACAGGATTACCAGGAAGACTGATGTAAACAGACAGGTCCTGGATTTTATTTTACAAAACCCTGGTAAATCAGGTATAGTCTACCGTAATACCCGAAGGGATGTAGAGACAACTTCTGCTTTTCTGAAGGAAAAAGGGATAAAGGCTCTTCCGTATCATGCAGGACTTTTAGACAGCGAGCGGAAAAATAATCAGGAGCTTTTCAGGACAGATGAGGCAGATGTTATTGTTGCAACCATAGCCTTCGGCATGGGGATTGATAAATCCAATATAAGGTTTGTTATTCACGGGGACCTTCCCAAAAGTATAGAGAGCTACTATCAGGAAACAGGCAGGGCAGGCCGGGACGGAGAAAAATCCGACTGCCTCCTGCTTTACAGCAGGGGGGATACAGGAAAAATACACTTTCACATACGGAATATATCAGACGAAACTGAAAAAGAGAGGGCGCTGAAAAACCTCTACAGAATGACAGGTTATGCTGAAACCGGAGCCTGCAGAAGGAAGCAGCTTTTATCCTACTTTGACGAAGATTTTCCCGGGGACTGCGGAATGTGTGATTCATGCAATGACGAGATAGAAAGGATTGATGCAACAGTTGATGCCCGGAAAATTCTTTCTGCTGTAAAAAGATCGGGAGAAAGGTTTGGCAGCAACTATATAGTTGATATAGTAAAGGGGGCAAATACTGAACGGATCAGAAAGAACCGGCATGATCTCCTTCCAACATACGGTGTAGGAAAGGGGGAGAGCAGGGATCACTGGCATGCAGTAATTGATGAGCTGATTGGTCAGGGCTGTGTCTTAAGGGATGATGAAAACTACAGTATCCTTAAAATTCTTGAACGGGGATTAGAAATCCTTTTCGGTGATGATCAATTTTTTATTGCCAAAAGATATCACATTAAAAAAACCGCATCGGAAGAGGATACAGGTGAAGGGGATGAAGAGCTTCTGGATCTTCTTAAAAAGCTCAGGAGGTCAATTGCCGGCACGAAGGCCCTTCCCCCCTACATGATTTTTTCAGATAAGACTCTACGGGAGATGAGCCTGAAAAAACCTGCAACACTTGATGAGTTTTCTGAAATTAACGGGGTCGGACAGATTAAACTGGATTCATACGGCAGGGAATTTGTCCGGTGCATTACGGAATATACCGGGGGGTAATGATACTACCCCCGAATACAGTCAAACACAGTGTTGCCCCGTTCAAGAAGTCTTTCCAGTTTGCCTTCTGAAAATCCAGCCTTTTTTTTCAGCATTTCAATTTCCTCATTTGGGTCTCCGAGGGGGTAATCGCTTCCGAAAAGAAAGGTTTCTTCAGGGAAGGATGAGAGTATCTTTTTAAGGAGAATATCAGGTATGAATTTCAGGGAACTTGAAGTGTCCATGAATAATCTTTTTCCTGAAAGATATTCACACACCCATTCCCAGTGGCAGTAGCCCCCGAAATGGGCAGCTATTGCAGTAAGGGAAGGGAAGTTTTCAAGTACCCTGGATAGTTTCTGCGGAGAGGAGGGATTTTTTTCAGGAGGAAGGGTGTCCCCTACATGAAACATTACGGCGAATCTGCCCTGTATTGCCTCATAAATCGGGAACATTCTCCTGTCGTCAAGGCTGAATCCCTGAAAATCCGGATGGAACTTTATTCCCCTGATACCGTTTTTTTCAAGTCTTTCAAGTTCCTCTTCCCATTCTGAAAAATCGGGATGAACAGTCCCGAAAGGGATAAATCTTTTATTCTCCCTAAGTTTCAGGGCCCATGTGTTTGCAGGTATTACCTGGTCAGCCTTTGTTGCGGCAGAATGGACAAATGCCCTTTCTATTCCGGCCCTGTCAAGCATATCGGTCAGGCATTTTGCCGTACCGTCTCCTGAGAGTGAGTGGCTGTAATGGTCCACCAGCTGGGAGGTTGCTCTGGTTGCTATTTTGTCGTGGAAAACATGGGTATGTACATCAATTTTCATGATGACCATGATATTAATTATTTTAATTTAAGTCAAATTGACTAAACACTTTTTTTTAAATAGATTATCCTGTGAGTACAAATTGAAATCATGAATATTGATAAGCTGATAATAAAAAACTCAAAAGATATAATCTGGATTTTAGACAATGCTATGAAGCCTGTTGTTGTAAGCCCTTCAATTTTTGGAATTACCGGCTACACTGTTGAGGAATCTCTTAATATGGGTCTTGATGAATTCATAGATTCTGTTTCCTGTGATAAGGTTTTTGATTTTATTGAGACAGGAAAGAGTAAAGCCCATTTAGAACAGCTTGAGGATGATTATTCGCTGACTTTTGAAGCTGTCAGCGTCAGAAAGACCGGTGAAGAGATCAAGGTTGAACTCAGCATCTGCCCTGTGTTTGACAAAAAGAATAAGCTTGAAAAAATTATCGGGATAACCAGAGACCTCACTGAAAAAAAGCAGGCGGAAAAAGCAGTATATGATATATATGAAAGATTCCTGCGGATGATTGAAATTGCCCCGGTGGGGCTGGTTTTAGCTGATCAGGAAGGCAGTATTATATATGCAAACAGCAGTTTTAAAAAAGCAACCCTTTACAGTGAAGATGATCTCCGGAAACTGAGGATTTCTGATCTCCATTCTGAGGAGGATTCCGGGACCTGCCTTGAGGAATTCAGAGACGCAGTTTCAGGCTCTGCAGGTTCAGATGAGAATGAAAGAAAAATTATAAAGAAAGACGGCACATTTCTCTGGGTATCAGAAAACTTTTCCTATTTTGAAAGGATAGAGGAGAGAGACCTTGTTCTGTGCAGTTTTTATGATATTTCAGGGAAAGTCAAACTTGAAAACATGATACTGCATTCCGATAAACTCCAGGCAGTGGGCCAGCTTGCCGGAGGTATTTCCCATGATCTTAATAACATGCTCCAGGTTATATCGGGCTACAGTGAAATGCTTTCGGAAAAACTTTCCCGCGATGATGAGGCCATGGATTATACCGGAAAGATCAGACAGGCTGCTGATAAATCAATTGATATGATAAAACATCTTCTTCTTTTCAGCAGAAATGAACATATGATTCTAAGCAGAATAGAACTGGTTGATGTTGTAGCTGAATTTCTGAAATTTCTGAAAAGGCTTATAGGAGAGAAGATAAAGCTGGAATTTTTTTCAACAGGGAGCAGAAATTCAATTATAAAAGGAAATCAGGGGCAGATTGAACAGCTTCTGATGAACCTCTGTCTGAATGCCCGTGATGCAATAGAAGGAAACGGAGTAATTGAGATAACCATCAGGGAGGTTGATTTCCTGGAAAAATACAGCGGAAAATTTTCTGTTATTGAGCCGGGTAAATATATCTGTCTGATAGTGAAGGACAACGGGTGCGGAGTTAAAAAGACAGAGATGGAGGATATTTTTAAACCCTTTTTTACGACAAAAAAAGCAGGTGAGGGAACAGGGCTCGGGCTTGCAACTGTCCTGGAAATTGTAAAAGTTCATAATGCAAAAATTGATTTCAGCTCTCTTGAAGGTATTGGAACAAGAGTTTCTGTTTATTTTCCCATCTCAGAAAGCGGGGAGAAATCCGGTCATGATAAAGGGAATGAACCCATGTCTTCATTTACCGGAAATGAAACTATTCTGATAGCGGAAGATGACGAACTTGTCGCAGATTATACTGAAAAAATTCTCTTTAAATACGGCTATAATGTAATCAGGGCAAAAAACGGAATTGATGCAGTTGAAAAATATATCAGCAGCAAAGGGCTTGTTGATCTGATGATTTTTGACATAATCATGCCGGAACTCACCGGCAAAGAGGCTTTTGAGCGGATTATGGACCTGCACCCGGAAAAGAAAGGTAATATCAGGATAGTTTTTACAAGCGGTTATTATTCAAACTTTATGAAGGAGAAATTTTCAACCGGCTGTCCGGGAAAGATCCTTCAGAAACCGTATTCTGAAAAGGAGCTTCTTCGATTAATCAGGAAAATGCTTGATAAATAATTTCCAAACAGACAAGAACAGTTTAATTATTGGAACAGCAGACCGATAATGATTGTATTAGAAGTAATTAGGAGAATCTGTGGGGCTTCTTGATATATCATCTGTTTTCATCGATCAGATTACACCTGACAAATTTAAGACAGAACTTATCAGTCATAAAAGAATGATAAGCGATCTCGAGAAAAGGCTTTTTGATAAATGTCAGGAAACTGAAGAAATTGACAGGTTTTACAGAGAACAGAAAAAAATAAATATTGATCTTCATAAAAAACTCACTATTGATACCAAGACAGGCCTTCCCAACAGATTAAAACTTTCCCAGGATATAAGCTCCTATCTTGACATAACCAGCTACCAGGAAGAGGGCAAGTATGTCGGACTTTTAATAATACAGCTTGACAAGAATTACAATGTTCTCACCAAGACTCTCAGGCCGGCGCTGTGTGAATGGGTTCTTTATAAGCTGGGAATGAGACTGAAGCAGCAGCTGGGCGGCGAAGGGCTTTATCATACACGGGAGGATGAGTTTATAATCCTTCTTAAAGATATAGATAATGTAGAGAGCATAGAAAAAACAGCAGCAGAATTATGTGAAATAATAAAAGAGAAGGAAAACATCTCGGGATATCACATTACAATAGGGGCTAGCATAGGAATATCAATCTTTCCTGATCACGGTATAACCAAAGAGCAGCTTTTAACATCAGCGGATATTGCCCTTGAGCATGCAAGAATACGGCGGGTTGATTATCTTTTTTTCAAGAATGAGTTTAAACAGAGGGCTGTAGAAAAACTGGAACTACAGAATTATATAATTAAGGCGCTTGAAAAGAATGCGATGGATGGAATGAGTGATCAGTTTGAAATGTATTTCCAGCCTATTATTCATGCATCTGAAGATGCTGCTGGTAAGCTTGTAATAGATGAAATAAGTGCAGAAGCTCTGATAAGATGGAACCATCCGGAGAAGGGGCTTATCAGTCCTGACAGATTTATTCCTCTTTCAGAAGAGACAGGTATAATTGTACTGCTGGGTAACTGGATTATGTACAGTGTTGCAGACAGGATGAAGGAATGGAAGGAAAAATACGGCTTTACAATTCCTGTATCGGTAAATGTCTCATCCCTTCAGTTCCATGAAGGAAACCTTGTGGAGTTTGTCAAAAGAATAATTGAGACCAGGGGGCTTGAACCTGGTTCTCTCAAGATAGAACTGACAGAAACAAGCCTTATGTCGGATCCGGTTGATGCTTCACGGAAACTTGATGTGCTTAAGGATGCAGGGGTTAAAATCTGTATCGATGACTTCGGGACCGGCTACAGCTCCTTTAACTATCTAAGGCAGTTTGCAATTGATCTTCTCAAGATTGATAAATCATTTGTGGAAAGTGTTTTTCATAATGCATGCGATCAGGCTATAGTAAGGGCAATAGTTACTATGTCCAGGGAACTCAATTTTGATGTTGTTGTTGAAGGGGTTGAGGATATCAATCAATTCAACTTTCTTTATAACGAAGGCTGCAGAAAGTTTCAGGGTTATCTTTTCAGTAAACCGATAACTGCTAAAATGTTTATCGATTATTATCTTAATAATATAAATTCCAGAATTATTTCCTGAATATATATTCCTTTTTTTAAAATCATATTAAAATAAAGATTATGCGCTATAAATATATACTGATAGATGCTGACGGTACTGTTTTTGATTATGAAAAGGCAGAAAAGGAATCGCTTGAAAATACTTTTAAAACCTTCTGTATTGATACCGGTGGTGCTGATTATTTCAGACTTTATACGGAAATCAACAGTATGTGCTGGCAGGAGTTTGAAGCCGGAAAGATTACCCTTGAGGAACTCAGAATTAAAAGATTTAAAAACCTGATTAAAGAAGGGGGTTTCGGCTGTATAGATCCCGGCAAGATGGGAAGAACATATCTTGAGTTTCTGTCCTTATCCGGTAATCTTCTTGAGGGGGCCCCGGAACTCCTTGAAAAACTGTCGGAAAGGCATTCTGTTTCTATGATAACGAACGGGATAGCAGAGATACAGTATTCACGGATAAAGGTATCCGGAATCGGAAAGTATTTTAAACATATAATTATATCCGACGAGATAGGACATCAGAAACCTTCAGGACAGTTTTTCGGGATTACAATGGACAGGATCGGGAATCCTCCCCTTTCAGAGGTTATTGTTATTGGAGACAGTCTTTCCTCAGATATAAAAGGGGGAAACAGCTATGGTATTGACACTTGCTGGCTGAATTTGTCAGGAAAAGATATTTCTTCTGAAGAGAGTGGGCCGGACACAGTTCCTAAATATGAAGTCAGCTGTCTTTCTAATATTATAGATATTGTATCTTAATTTACGGAGTTAATATGGGCAGGAAATATAACAGGGATCTGCAGTTCTATAAATTCTGCAGTTACGGTTTTCTTAAAAATCTGCGGTTTTTTGAACCATTTCTCATGCTTTTTTTTCTTGAAAAGGGACTTTCCTATTTTGAAATAGGGGTGCTTTATTCAATAAGGGAGATATCTGTAAATATTCTCGAGATACCTACCGGTATTCTTGCAGATGCATTCGGACGAAGACGAACAATGGTCTTTTCATTTATATCATATATAATTGCTTTTTTTGTTTTTAACTTTTCTTCCCTCTTCCCTCTTTTTGCCCTTGCCATGATATTTTTCTCATTCGGAGAAGCGTTCAGGACAGGAACACATAAAGCAATGATTTTTGAGTATCTGAAGATTAATGGATGGACAGACCAGAAGGTCCATTATTATGGAAATACAAGGGCGGCTTCCCAGATCGGCTCTGCCGTATCTGCTGTAATTGCAGCTTTTATTGTTTTTTATACAGGGACAATGAAGGTTGTTTTTCTGTATTCAACCATACCTTACTTTCTTGATCTTTTTCTTATGCTGAGCTATCCGAAAGAACTTGAAGGTTCTACCGGTAAAATTAAACTTGCTGAAGTTTCCGGGACAGTGAAGAATGTTTTCAGAAATTTTTTCAATTCATTCAGAGATCCGGTATTTATAAGGGCCCTTGCCAATATCTCAGTTCCCAAGGGTTTTCATAAGGCTGTAAAAGACTATCTTCAGCCGGTAATTATCCTTTTTGCTGTTTCATTCCCATTTTTTACAGATCTTGATGAGGATAAAAGGGTTTCAGTCCTGATAGGATTTATTTATACAGTAATTTACCTTTTAAATTCTGCCGCATCAAAAAGCGCCGGAAACATATCAGAAAGATTTAAGCATCTGTGCAGACCTCTTAATTTGACCCTTATGGCTGCATTTGCAACTGGAACAGCAATCGGTATAACCTATAACGCAAACCTTCCGCTTGTTTCAATAGGGGGCTTTCTTCTGATATACCTTTTTGAAAATTTCAGAAGACCGGTAGGTGTTGCCTATATAAGCAGTATAATTGACGACAGTATTATGGCAACTGTTCTTTCCACAGATTCACAGCTGTCTGCAATAACTGCCTCGCTTATAGCTCTTCTTATGGGATTTCTTTCAGACCTGGTAGGGGTAGGCTACGGCATTATGGCATCCTCGCTTATTCTTTTGGTGCTTTCTGCATTTATGCGGCTTCCTGATACATCATGTGAAAAGAAAGAACAGGGGGGAAACTGATATGACAGAATTCAGGAAAATGAGAAGGGGTGAAAAGGAAGTCTCTGAAGAGACTGCTTACGGGATTCTCAGGAACTGCAGCTATATAACGCTTTCTGTAAAGCTTGAAAACGGGTTTCCCTATGCTGTTCCGCTCAATCATGTATATGAGGAAAACCGGGTTTATTTCCACTGCGCCATTGAAGGGGAGAAGACTGATGCTTTCAAATATGACAGCAGGGTATGTTTTTCAGCTGTAGATATGTCTCATACTGTCCCTGAAAAGTTTACAACAAGCTTCAGAAGCATTACAGCTTTCGGAAATGTAAACAGGGTAGAAGGAGATGAGAAGGTAAGAGCACTTACATATCTGATCCGCCGTTTTTCCCCTGATTTTTATGAAAACGGATTGAAATATATTGAAAAGATGAAGGATAAAACAGCTGTATATGCAGTTGATATTGAGCATATTACAGGCAAGGAAAGCATAAGGTAGATAAATTAATTTTATCTGTCAGCTCAGGATCCTTTTTTCTATTTCGGCAATGCTGTCTAAAAGCTGCTGAGTGGAAAAAGGTTTGAGCAGAGTTGCGCTGGCACCAAGCAGGCTTGCCGTTTTCAGGAATTTGGTCCCGACCTGATTGCCCGACATTACTATTATAGGAAGCTTTTTTCTCTTTTTATTAAGTGCTATTATAAACTCAATTCCTTCCATATCAGGCATGACTATATCAGTAATAACAAGGTCCGGTTTTTCCGCCTCAAAAACCCCCATCCCCTTTTTGCCGTTGTTTGCAGTTACTGTCTGGTATCCTTCTTTTCCAAGTATTCTGCAGACCAGTTTTACAATAGTCTCTTCATCATCAACTACAAGTATTTTTTTGATTTCAGTCTGATCCAATTTTTTCTCCATGCAAAATCATGCAGATTTATGAAATTCTGACCAGTTTCGGGTTTTTTCAATATAAAATGCCTGATAAAAATCTGCATTATCTGATCTTAGCATGATATTTATTCCGGTGTATAGTTCTTATATCTGATAACCGCAATATGGGTAATTTCCCTATTTTGTAAAACTCATTGCAAAACCTATAACGCCTCCGAAAACTCCCCCCCAAACAACAAGCCATCCAAGATGCTTTTTTATCATTTTCTGTATTATCTCTTTGACCATCTGCGGTGTAAGTTCCGCAAGACGGTTATCAACCATGATTTCGAGGTTCGATTTAATTGACTCATATGTTGTTTCATCAGAAAGACCTTTACTTATTATTTCCCTGATTTTTTCATCTGTAATTATCTCGGATGCTGAAGCCTGCATTTTTTCATGAAAAGGCTCTCTGAAAGACTCAAGTATCCTCGCTCCTCCGAACATGCCAAGCATGCTTCCGAATGATGAAGCAATAATTATCTCCGTAAGCTTGTCAAAGAGTTTATCAAGGTCTATTGATTTGATTATATGTTCAGGATCTATTGATGAGGAAAAAAAGGTCATAATTGAAGATGTAAATGCAGAAATATTTTTTTCGGAAAAAAACTGTTCCATAACAAGGTTTTTAATCCCAGCCTTGAAATCTTCGAAGTGGAGCGGGACAACCCCTGATCCGTAAAGAAACGGAACCTTATCAAACAGCATGTAGATTGCAAGCCAGTTTGTTACAGCCCCTGATAGGGCAAAATAGCCGGTTGTAATGATCTGTTCCCTGTAGAAAGGGGAAAAATAACCAAGTGCTATAAGTAATACTGCTGTCAGGTTTGTTGTAAAGCTTTTGTTCATCCTTTTTATGTTCTCCTGTTGATCTTTGTCTTAAGTATAAAAAGTATAGATTTTTCTTCAAAAAAGATAACAAATTATTGGTATTATTGAAATAAAAAAATAGTTATCTGTAGATGAAAAATGTGTTACAATTTTTTTCATAGGAAAAAATACCATCAGGGGGGGCAGTCTTGGACAGCAAAATGATTGAAAAGAAGGAAGCAGTTATCGGGTGGATAGGTACAGGTGTAATGGGATACTGGATGTGCCGGCATATTCTTGAAAACGGGTACAGGGTGGTTGTTTTTAACAGGACAAAGGAAAAAGCCCTGAAGCTTGTCGATGCAGGTGCTGAATGGGCAGATTCACCTGGAGAGCTTGCCGGAAAAGCTGATATCATTTTTTCAATAGTAGGATATCCGGAAGATGTAAAAGAGGTCTATTTCGGAAAGAACGGAGTTTTCTCAACTGCAAAAAAGGGTTCTGTAGTGATTGATATGACTACAACAAAACCCTCTTTATCTGTTGAGATCTATGATAAGGCAGGAGAAATGGGGGTGAAGGCTCTTGATGCTCCTGTTTCAGGCGGTGATGTTGGGGCCAAAAACGGTACACTTGCTGTTATGGCCGGGGGTGACAGGGATGTTTTTGATATGATATCTCCCCTTTTTAATATTATAGGAAAAAATATCAGGTACCAGGGAAAAGCAGGTTCCGGGCAGCACACTAAAATGTGCAATCAGATTGCGATTTCGGGAATTATGATCGGGGTTTGTGAATCGCTTCTTTATGCCCACCGGGCAGGACTTGATCTTCAGGTTATGATAGATACAATCAAGGGGGGGGCAGCTGCATCCTGGTCCCTTGAAAACTATGCGCCCCGTATTCTGAAAAAGGATTATGAACCCGGTTTCATGGTTGAGCATTTTATCAAGGATATGGGAATTGCCCTTGATGAGGCAAAAAAAATGAACATCTTTCTTCCGGGTCTTTCTCTGGTCCATCAGCTCTATGTCTCTCTCAAAGCTCTTGGATACGGAAAGTCAGGAACGCATGCCCTGATACTTGCGCTTGATAAGCTGTCAGGATCAGGCTTCAGAAAAGGTATATGATTTTCGGAAAAAAGAAGAGCAGAATATGGAAAATATCAAGCAGTATATCAGGCATCTGACAGGACCTTTATGCCTTCTGATCTCGGCTGTTCAGACCTTTACCTACCGGCAGCCCCATTTTTATACCCTTTTTTCAATAGGGTTTTATCTGATCCTTCTTGATTTATATGAAATTGTAACAAGAAAAAAGTTTTTCCACGGATGGGGCAAAAGGGAAAGAAGCAAGTATTATATCGTGCTGTTTGCAGCTTCTGTTTTTACCGACATATGCGGTATAAAACTCGGTTACTGGATTTATCCCCATTATACCCAGGCTGATACATTTCTGAAATATGTTTTTGAATGGACCATAGCCCTGTCATATCATCTTGTAAGTCTGATGGTCGGGATTGAGTTTTTCAAAAGACTGAAGCTGAGTGAATCGGTTTCCTTTTTCCTGTCCCTGTTTATAATAGTTACCATGGTCGGATTTATTACTGAGACATTCAATCTCCACGTGTATTCATGGCAGGTCTTGAGCATGCCTTTCAGCAATAAAAGAATTGGCCCCTATTTTATTGTATTTCAGACCCTTGGATACTGGCTTATGGCGCTGATACCGTGGATAATATATATTGCAATTTTTAAAAACAGGTATGGGAGAACGGAAACAGAAAAATAAATCAGGCAGCCCCAGCTGCCTGATATGGATCTTTATTTTGTTCCTGTTTTAACAAAGGATTTTTTGTTTATAACAAGGTTCAGGAGTATACCCACTATTGCAGAAAGTCCGAGTCCGCTCAGTTTAACCGGTCCGAATATCCATTCAGCCCCGCCAAGCCCGAGAACAAACATTGTTGCAGTAATAATAAGGAGGCTCGGATCTGTAAGATCAACCCTTGCATCAACCATGTTTTTAATTCCTATTGATGCGATCATTCCGAAAAGAAGTATGGATATCCCGCCGATTACAGGGGAAGGGATAGTTGATATTATAGCAGTAAACTTCGGAATAAATGAAAGTATTATTGCGCAGACAGCAGCTACCCTCATTATTACCGGATTAGAGTTCCCTGTAAGTGCAACAGCTCCTGTGTTTTCAGAGTAGGTAGTGTTTGCCGGTCCCCCTATCATTGCGGATATTGATGTAGCAATACCGTCGCCGATCAGTGTTCTTGAAATACCGGGATCTCTGATAAAATCCTTTCCTACGACATTTCCAATTGCAAGTACATCCCCGAAGTGTTCTACAATTGTAACAATTGCAACAGGAACTGCAATACTTATGGCAGTTATGTTGAACTCGGGAAGGGAAAAGTTCGGCACGCCGATCCATGCTGCATTGAGAACAGAGCTGAAATCAACGAAGCCGAAAACAGCAGCAACCGTATACCCGGCTACAAGGGAGATCAGGACAGGAAGTGTTGAAAGAAACTTGTTCCCGTTATTTTCAAAAAAGATTTTAACAAAAATACCGGTACCGAGGGTAAATAATGCTATCATCCAGCAGCCCATAAGTCCTTTTGCATCTGCAAGACCATATGCGCCGCTTGCGTTCTGTATAGCAACCGGTGCAAGCATAAGCCCTATCAAAACAATCATCGGCCCTGTGATATGGGGGGGGAGGATTTTTTCAATAACATCAACATCTACAAACCTGAGTATGATAGAAACAACTATGTACAGGAGCCCGGCAATTACAATTCCACCAAGTGCCATTGAAAGGGAACCTCCGCTTGCTGTTATTGCTGCTATCGGCGGTATAAAGGCAAAGGAACTTCCAAGAAAAATCGGTACTTTCATCCCTGTTACAAAGTGAAAAATTATTGTACCGATACCAGCCGCAAAAAGGGCAACCCCTACATCAAGCCCGGTTATTATCGGGACAAGTACAGTTGCGCCGAACATAACAAATGTATGCTGTATGCCAAGTGTTATGATCTTTGCATTGCATCCTTTAAAAAAAGATTTTAACATTTTACCTCCTAATTACAAAAAAAAACCCCGGCAAAACCGGGGTATAAAATTCACTTAATATGATGTTCAGAAGAAATACCAATGGCGGTCACAATTAATGAGTAAAAAAGAAATGTATTTCCCTTAAACAATGTTTTCATAAAATTATCAGGATAATATTTGATTTGGAGAAAAATATCAATTACTATTTTGTGAATACAGGGAAAAAATGTATAATAAAAACAATGATTTATCTTCATAAAAAAGAAAAGGCCCCTTCTGTTAAGTGTCCCTATCTTCCGGGGCGGGAATTTATCCAGGAATATTTTCTTGCTTTCGGTGTTGATGAGGAGGAATTTTCATCACTTCTCGAAAACGGGTGGAGAAAATTCGGGTTTTATTTTTTCAGACCATCATGCGAAGGATGTATGGAATGTATTCCGATCCGGGTGCTTACAGGAAAAATTACTTTTACCAAAAGCATGAAAAGGGTGCTCAGGAAGAACCGGAATACAGCTGTCTCCGTAGAAGAGATCGGATTTTCAGGAGAAGATTTTTCAGAGGAACGGTACGAGGTATTCCGAAAGCACTCAAGAATAAGGTTTAATACTGTAGTAAACAGGGAAAGCTTCAGGGATGATTTCTGTATAAGCGCTGTCCCCTCAGTTTTTATGGAATACAGAATATCGGGAAAGCTTATTGGAATTGGAGTGGTGGATATTTCAGATGATGCCCTCAGTTCTGTATATTTTGCCTTCGATCCGGATTATTCCTCCCTCTCTCCGGGGATATTCAGTACACTTATTGAGATAGAAACGGCAAAGCAGCTGGGAAAGCGGTATTACTATCCTGGATATTATATTGAAGGAAACAGTTCAATGTCATACAAGGGGAGGTTTAAACCATATGAATCCCTCGACTGGAGCAGCTTTACCTGGAAAGAGAGTTCCGGATAAAATCATCTTGTCTCTTTTTTTTCCGATTTCCCTAACAGCTTAAGTGCACCGTAAAGCGATGCCAGCATCAAAAATGGAATTATTATCCACAAAGGCTCCCTTGCATAGGAGATCTGGTAGTAGAGCGTTGCTGTAATCCAGGCAAGAATTGTAAGATACACCGGGAGAAGAAGTCCGTAGAACATCTTAAGCTCTTTTATGGCAGCCGCCAGTGCTGCTACGCACGGGAAGTAAATAAGCACAAAAAGCATAAAAGCATATGCACTGTATTTGTTGAAGTGATTTCTTAAAAGACCGAATATGCTTCTCTCAAAGCTGTCATCTGGTGATGCTGATGATATGACATCAGGGACAAAAATTGAAGCAAACTGATAGGGAATTGACAAAAAAGCACTTTTTACATCATCAGAAAAGCTGAAATCCTCTGCAGATTTATTCTGGTTTTCAATCATGTATATCTGACTGTATAGTGAGGTGAGGGTGCCTACAACAGATTCTTTTGCAAAAAGCCCTGTAAAAAGACCTGCAACAGCCGGCCAGTTTTCCTTTTCTATTCCCATCGGTCTGAATATGGGGGTAATTGTTATACCGATTCCGGCAAGAAGGGAGTCTTTTTCAGATTTATTGCCGAATTTAAAGTCTGATCCTATGGAGTTAAGAAGGCTTAAGAGTATAACAAGCACTATTATTACTTTGCCCGCCCTGATTATAAACATTTTAAGTCTTATCCATGTGTGAATCATTATATGCCTGAATCTGGGGGCATGATATGCGGGAAGTTCCATTACAAACTGTGAATACTGGCCGTGAAATACTGTTTTCTTGAACAGAAGGCCTGTGAAAACAGCCATCAGTACACCCATCATATATATGGAAAAAACAACTTTTCCTGCAGCTTCACCGAAAAAGGCTGCCCCGAAGAGGGCGTATACAGGCAGTCTTGCCCCGCAAGACATCAGAGGGCACATGAAAATGGTCAGAAATCGGTCTTTTCTGGACTCAAGTGTTCTTGTTCCAAGGATAGCAGGCACAGTACATCCGAAGCCAACTATCATCGGCACAAATGCTTTTCCCGGAAGCCCCAGAAACTTCATGAATCTGTCCATAACAAAAGCAGCTCTTGACATGTACCCGGAATCCTCCAGAAGCGAAAGCATGAGAAACATAAAAAATATTACAGGTATGAATGTTGATACAGTCTGGATTCCTGCACCTACTCCCCCGGCCAGTACCGCTTTCAGCCATTCAGGGGAACCCATATTATCCAGTACAACTGATAGTCCGTCAACAAAAACAGCTCCGAAAAGTATATCAAAAAAATCTATAAAAACAGATCCGAATGTCACTGCGACCCAGAATACCAAAAACATTACAAAAAAGAAAACAGGTATTCCGAGATATTTATTCATTACAAACTGGTCAATCTTGTCTGAAATAGATATCCTGTCAATCTTTTTATGAACAGCCTTCTTGGTCAGACCTGAAATAAGGCCGTATCTGTATTCTGCTATAAGTATGTCAGGTGTGTCCTTCAGTATGTCCTTGATTTTCAGGATTGCCCCGCTTATCTCGCCGCTTGGGAGAATTTCAGCCCCTGAAACCCTGTCTATAAGCCATTCATCTCCTTCAAGAAGCTTGACAGAAAGCCACCTGGAATTTGCACCTATTCCGGCAGCAAAATCTGAAAGCCTGTCGTTCCATGATTCAATTATATCTTCAATCTCATTGGGATAGTCAATTTTAATATCAGGAGCAGAGAGAGGTTTAAGGAGAACCTCGGAAAGCCTTTTTTTAAATCTCTCAACATCAAATCTGTTCATTGCAGAGATTGCAACTACCGGTGAAGTAATTGTTTTTTCCATAAAGTCTGTATCTATTGTTATATGATTTCTTGCAGCAAGGTCTATCATATTAAGCACAAGAACAAGGGGAACTTTCATTTCAATAAGCTGTGAGGTAAGATAAAGGTTTCTTTCTATATTGGTTGAGTCTATGACATTTATAACCAGGTCAGGTTCACCGCTCAGTATATAATCTCTTGCCGCCCTTTCATCATCTGAAGTTGCTGAAAAAGAGTATATACCAGGAAGGTCGACTACTACGACCTTTTCACTGTTTAAATAAATTTCACCCTCTTTTTTTTCAACAGTAACCCCCGGCCAGTTGCCGATATGCTGGTTCCCCCCTGTCAGGCTGTTAAAAAGGGCTGTTTTCCCGCAGTTCGGGTTCCCCGCAATTGCAACAACCTTTTTTCCCTCTTTCACCTCTGCGCCATCCTTTTCCTCTCCATTTCCGTCCCCAGCCTCTGAATATATTTGTCTCAACATATACAATGCTGCTTTCAATCCTATCAAGTATCAGTATATCTGCCTCTTTTTTTCTTAAAGAGAGTTTAAATCCTCTGAGTTCAAGCTGTACAGGATCTCCCAAAGGGGCAGTTTTAAGAAGAATAAGTTTTGTCCCTTTTATAAGTCCCATGGACAGGAGCTTCTGTCTGTAATAGTTTGAACCTGCTTCATACCCGGTTATAACTGCTGAATCACCCGGTTTAAGATCTTTAATTTTCACAGACATTCAATACTCCGTTAATCAAATCATTTTATACCTCGAATGTAATTAGATATGACTAATATGTCAATATATATAATGTGGACAGGATCCACATAAATAATTATATTATCTTTATTCATGTCTTCCGGAAGGTTAACAGCGTTTCCGGCTGCATCTTTGAATATTTAAAGGAGAAAACTGATGAATCTTGATAAAAGCCAGGCTTATAACAATATATGTATAGCAGGACTCGGCGGTGTCGGCGGGTATTACGGCGGGATGATAGCATTAAACATAACAACAAACTACAGGGATAAAAGGACTGTCAATTTTATAGCCCGGGGTGAACACCTTGATGCGGTTAAAAAGGGTGGGCTGATTCTGAAACCCTGGGGGGGGGATCCGGTTAAATGTGTTCCCAATGTTGTAACAGACAAGGTGACAGACCTTGCCCCTCTGAATCTTCTGATTGTTGCTGTCAAAAGCTATGATCTTGAAGCTTTTATTACATCGGTTAAGGACAAGATTACAGCCTCTACAGTTATTATCCCCCTTATGAATGGTGTTGATAATGCTGAGAGGATAAGAAAGATTACAAACAGAGGAATAATACTCCCTACTTCAGTATATATTTCTTCAAAAATAGAAGAACCTGGTGTTGTCGCAATGATGGGAAGTCTGTCAAGGATAATCTCAGGTCCTGATCCTGAAAATTCTGATTATGAGAGCAGCGAGATAATTAATTTTTTCAGGAGTATGGGGATCAAATTTATATGGGATGAAAATCCCTACGGAGCAATCTGGAAAAAATATATATTTATTGCCCCGTCCGCCCTTCTTACAGCAGCAAGCGGAAAGACAATAAACGGAGTAATAAGCGATCCCCACCTTAAAGAAGATTTTAAAGGAATTATGAAGGAAATAAGGGCTATAGCTGTGAAAAAAGGGATAGATATGCCTGAGGATTCTGAAGAAGCTTCAGTAAAGGTTGCTGAAAACATCGATCCGGAAGCAAAAACCTCATTTCAGCTTGATGTTGAAAAGGGGAAAAGGAATACAGAAATAGATGCGCTTGGATATAACATAGTGAGGATGGGAAAAGAAACAGGTATCCCGACCCCTGTTACGGAAAAGGTGCTTCTTGAAATAAAATTATAGTAATTGGAGATTGATTTGTTTTGTGAATTATCAAAAGCTGATATAGATTTTCCTGTTAATTTTGATCTTAAAATAATTGTAACTTCTGCGAAAGAATCTGAAGAGCACCGTAAGGAGCTGGAATCTGTCCTTTCAGATCTTGATATTCCATGCAGCAACTGGCGGGAAAGGGTAAGCAGCAAAGGAAGCTATCTGAGCTACACTGTGAATGTTACAGTAATGTCAAGGGAACTTTTTGACAGGATGTATCTTACATTCAGGGAAAAGGATTATATAAAAACAGTTATATAAGGGGATCTCTATTAACCTTCGGTTGATCCCCATACCGGGCACCTAATCGCCAATGGCGTAAGGAATTATTTTTTTCGTAAACGAAAAAAACATAGTTTTTAGAGGTGCCCATAATTTAAAGTTGATGATTTTGATAAGCAGCTGGAATTTTCAGCTGCTTTTTTTTGTTTATTTATTAAAAATTTTAAAATCTTTGTTTTAATCTTGTATAAACTGTTTGACACAAAAAATAAATAGGTGTATAGTTATTTACATAGGTAGACAGGTAGAAGGGGAGTAATGGTAGACAGAGATAATCCTGTTCCAATGTATTTACAGGTAGCCAACTGGATAGAAAGCATGCTGCAGAGTTCTGAATATGAAGTAGGGTCAAAACTTCCTTCAGAAGGGGAACTAGCCGAGCAGTTCCAGCTCAACAGAAACACTATCAGGCATGCAATATCTGTAATGGTACAGCAGGGACTTCTTGAAAAACAGAAAGGGGTGGGTACTTTTGTAAGAAGAAAAAAGCCCCTTGCTCCGGTAAGGCAGCTTGGGAAAATGACAAGCTTTATTGATGACTTTGAGCTTGATTCCAGGGACGGAGTAGTAGCCGAAGATGTGATAATTTCCCAGGAAAAGATAACTCCCCCTGCTGAAATATCTGCAATACTGAATATACAGAGCGGTGAATATGCTGTTAAGGTGGAAAGGGTCAGGATAGCTGATAAGACCCCATTTCTTTATGAGATACAGTACTATTCATATGACCGTTTCGGAAAACTTCTTGATATGGAAATTACAGGATCAATGTACAAGATACTGGTCGGCGAATTCGGGGCTGATCTTGACCATTCAATAAGAACACTTCAGGCAGTACGTCCGTCAAAGGAAATCGCGGCAAGACTTAAAATATCAAGGGACATCCCCTGCATGTTTTACAAGAGCCGTGCTTTTGATTCAAAGGGGGAATGTGTTGAGGTGCTTCATTCATATTACAGGGGCGACAGATACCTCTTTCAGGTAGAAACAGGCAGTTATACACAGTAGGAAGGTTTAATAAAACAGGCTTTAAAAAGGCGCGCAGCCAGAAATTATATAGATATATTTTTAAGGAGAAAAGAAATGAAAAAGATGGAAGATTATTTTGTACCATGGATTAAAGGCGTTCCTATGTACATCTCTCCCCATATTGAAATGGCATGGAAGGATGAATCACTTCACAGAATGATGTCAAATGAAAACCCTTTTCCGCCGGCAGATTCTGTTGTTAAGGCAATTGAAGAATTCGCTAAAAAAGGTAATATCTATGCTGACCAGGGTACAATTACAAGGGCAAAAATTGCTGAACTCAATGGTCTTGCAGGGGCAGAAAATGTTCTTCTCGGAAACGGTTCAAGTGAAGTATATGACATGATCTGGAGAAGTTTTCTTCAGGCTGGTCAGGGTGAAGAAGTTATTCAGCACACACCTTGTTTCGGTATCTATAAACTCAGATGTACTGTAAACGGTGGTAAACTTGTTTCTGTTCCCATGAAATATGAAGACAAACAGATGAAGTTTGATCCGGATGCAATTATTGCTGCAATCACACCTAAAACAAAAATTATTGTTATTGCAAACCCCAACAACCCAACTGCCAACTTCATGGGTGAAGATGCTTTCAGAAAAGTTGCAGAAACCGGTGTTCCGCTTGTAGTTGATGAAGCATACATTGAATATGCCGGATACGGTGAATCAATGACAAAACTCATAAAAGACTATCCAAACGTTATGGTTACAAGAACAATGTCAAAAGCATACGGTATTGCAGGTGTAAGGTTCGGATACCTCCTTTCAAATCCTGCTGTAATCAAACAGATTTCAGCAACTCTTATCCCATGGAACATCAGCACAATAGCTCTCTGGGCTGCTTATGCTGCTTTCTGTGATCAGGACGCGCTCAAGATGAGAGTGGACTACAACAATGCACAGGTGAAATGGATTTCTGCAGAACTTGCAAAAATTCCCGGCATGATTGTATTTGAATCATACGGCAACTATATCCTCTTTGATGCTACCGATACAGGCAAAAAAGGTGAGGATATTGTTGATTATGTACTGAAGAGCAAGAAAATTATTCTCAGAAACCAGGCTGCTATGTATAACAGGGACGGATGGTTCAGAATTACTATCGGTAACGAAGCTGACAACAAGGCAATGGTTGAAGCAGTAAAAGAATTCTGCGCCAAATAATTTAAATAACTGATAATTTTCAAATCAGCAGTCAGGTCAAATCTGACTGCTGGATTCTATTTTTATAAGGAGCGAAAGGTATGGAAAACGTTTGGAGACGAATACAGGCTTTAAATCCTGAAACAGAAATATGGTGGGATTCATCCCCCCTTGTATGGCCTAACTTTGTTGCAAGCTATGTAAAAAATCTTCCTGCTGAAGACCAGGCTTGGTTTACTGAAGAAGTTAACAAAATGTTTCTTGATGCACCGGTTGATAAATGGGCATTCAAGGGCTGTACAACAAACCCCCCTCTTTCATGGGCAGTTCTTCAGAAAAGAACTGACGAATGGGTTGAAATAATCAAGGACAAAAGAAAAAGCTACAAGGGAAGATCGCAGTACGGTCTTTTCAAGGAAGTATATAAGGAAACTGTAAAAAGGGGAGCTGAAAAATTCCTTCCTCTTTTTGAAGCATCCAACGGTAAGCTCGGCCACATCTCAGGTCAGGTTGATCCTAACCTTATCAAAGATGAAGCTGCAATGAAAGAGATGGCTGATGAACTTGCTGCACTTGCACCTAACGTAATGGTCAAGATCCCTGCTTCAACAGCAGGTATTCCTGTTTTCAAATATCTTGCTTCAAAAGGGATTGCTACAAACGCTACAACATGTTTCTGCGTACCTCAGATCATGGCTGTTGCAAATGCTGTAACAGAAGGTATTACCGAGCACAGAAAAAACGGCAAGGAAAGACACGGCTGGAGAGCAGTTATCACACAGATGTCAGGAAGATTCGAAGATTCAGCAGCTTTCAGGGGATATATCAACAAAAACAACATGGACATAAGTCCTCTTGAACTCAGGGAATCCTCAAACGCAGTAATGAAAAAATGTATCAAACTGATGGAAGAAAGAAAACAGCCTTTAAAGATGCTTATGTGTTCCGCAAGAAAACACATTGATTTTGAAGGCAATGTATTCTATCCCCACGTTGACATGTTTGCCGGTTCTCCCATGGTATTCACATGTCCTCCTGACATGATAGGCGATGTGCTTTATCATTACAGAAACAGGGAAGTTCCCAACGGCTGGAAAAAACCTCTTGATGAAAAAATCATGAATAAACTCATGCAGGTTCCATACTTTGTAAAAGGTTATGAAGAAGACGGATACGCAATTGAGCAGTTCAATGAAATAACATCACTCAAGGAAAATGCTCTTGTATTTGCTCAGGCTACAAACGATATGATTGATTTCGTAGGAAAGTTTGTATAACAGCTGAATTATTCAGATATTTTATAAGACCCCGGTATTCAACGCCGGGGTTTTTTCGTTTCAGATCAAAAGCTAAAACCTGTTTTTCCGTTTTATCTTGACTCATTGTTTTCCTGATAATAAATTTATTCTGATTGATAATAAGGGGATCTCTATTAACCTTCGGTTGATCCCCATACCGGACACCTAATCGCCAATGGCGTAAGGAATTATTTTTTTCGTAAACGAAAAAAACATAGTTTTTAGAGGTGCCCATAATATAAAGGAAGTTGTTGTAATGAATCTCAGCTGTTAATTATGCTGTATTACCTGTATAAAGAAAAGGAAGTTAATTTATGAAACTAGAAAAAAACACCCCGGCTCCGGATTTTAACCTGAAAAACCAGGATGGGGATTATGTAGGTTTAAAGGATTTTAAGGGTAAAAAGCTTTTTATATATTTTTACCCGAAAGCAAACACCCCCGGCTGTACAGCCCAGTCATGCAGTGTTCAGGAGTCGCTTCCTGATTTTTCATCCCTTGATGCTGCTGTTATCGGTATCAGTCCTGATAATCCTGAAAAGCAGAAAAAGTTTGCTGATAAGTATAATCTTGATTTTCCGCTTCTCTGTGATGAAGACTACAGAGTTTCTGAAAGCTACGGTGTCTGGGGTGAAAAGAAAATGTACGGCAAGACCTTTATGGGAATAGTAAGGTCATCATTTCTCATAGACGAAAAAGGGATGATTGCAGAGTGCTGGTACAAGGTGAGCCCGAAGGATACAGTTCCTCTGGTTATGAAGGTACTAGGGAAGGGATGAAAAGTTAACAGAAGATCTTGATTTTCAGATTAAATTAAACATCAAAAATCTTTCTGAAATTGGTATTTACAGCTCTTACAAGTTCTTCTGCTTTTATTCCCTTTATTTCTGCAATAAGTTCATATGTATAGCCGATAAATCCGGGGTGATTGGGGAATTTTCTTACCTTCTGAGGGGTGAGGTAGGGTGCGTCTGTCTCAACAAGGATTGAATCAAGGGGGACAATGGAAGCTGCCTCTCTCATTGCCTCTGTCTTTTTATAGGTGATATTCCCGGCAAAGGAAATCATGAAACCAAGATCCAGGCATTTTTCTGCAAACACCCGGTCTGATGAGAAGCAGTGAATTATCCCCCCCGCTGAAGGTTTTATTTTTTGAAGAAGCTCAATTATACCGCTGTCAGCTTCCCTGTTATGGATAATGACAGGAAGTGAGTATCTCTCTGCAAGTAGGAGCTGGGATTCCAGGAGAAACTTCTGTTTTTCCTCTGTACCGTAGTTCCAGTAAAAATCAAGACCTGTTTCGCCAAGCGCTTTCAGCTTCGGGTTATTTTTGTTTGTTTCAAGCTGTATTTCAAGCTCCTTCAGTTTTCTTTCAATCACGGGTAAATCATGCTCTGCCTTTCCGACACTTAATCCCGCCGATATGAAAAGGGAGCTGAACTGTTCTGCGAATTCAAGCCTTTCGTAAAAGGTATCTGTATTTGTAGAAATATCTACAGCTGCTGAAAGTCCGTCTCTGAAACAGTTATCAAGAACAATGTGCGGATCAAGCCCTTTCTTCCTCATCTCAAGCTGGTGAAAATGGGAATCTGTAATTCCGTCATACAGGTTGTAATTCTCAGTCATGGCCTTATTTTATGGGGTTTTATGTATAGTTTCAAGCTTGAAATGGGGGGCAGAAAACAGATGAAAGTGCTTGACCAACCGGCTATTCAAAAGTATTATACTGCTAAGTATAGTTATTTGCCGAAGTGGTGGAATTGGTAGACACAGAGGACTTAAAATCCTCCGGCCCTAAAAGCTGTACGAGTTCAAGTCTCGTCTTCGGCAATAATTATTCTTCTATTCTTAAAAATAATTCTTATAAATAAATACAAAATCCAAATAAAAGGAAAACCGTCCCCACCTACTGACTATGCTGAAAGATCTGTTATGTTCATTATTCTATGCTTTTGGCTGAAGAATACAAACAGGAAATTTGCTGATAGATTTCCGGATGAACTGATAAAACTCAGATTGGATTACAGATATATGCAGATAAAAACAGGAATTCAGACAACTGCCGATTGAAGTCATAAAAAAAATGAAGAAAATGTATTTAATATTACAGATGATTATTGTTAAAAAGTATACAATTCTGTTAATACATTATAGGAGTAAAATGTAATTAATTAATTGCAGAAAACGAAGGATCCATTACACATTTGTTTTTCCCTGTTTTTTTTGCACAATATAATGCGTTGTCTGCGCGTTGCAATAATGTTTCAATTGTATCTTCATTCATAATTTGAGCTATGCCAAAAGATGCTGTGCAGCGGATATTTGTATTTAATATTGTATTTTCCAGCTTTTTACGTAATTTTTCTGTAAAATAGTATGCTTTTCCTATAGGCTCCTGGGTTATAATGATGAATTCTTCACCGCCCCATCTTCCTATTATGTCAGTAATTCTGGAGTTGTTTTTTAATATATCTGCTACTTTTTTTAGTACTTTGTCACCAACTAAATGACCATGCTTATCGTTGATTAATTTAAAATCATCAATATCCAGAATAATAATACTAAAAAAATTATCGTATCTTTTAAACAGATCGTATTTTATTTTAAGATCACTGTCAATTTTTAGTCTGTTATTAAGTTTTGTTAAGGTATCGGTAATTGATATTTTTTTATATATTTCAGCTTCTTTTTCTTTTTCAATTTTTAATAACTCTATTTTCAGCAATTCTTCATTTTTTAATTTCATGTTACTTAGTAACTTAATAATATTTTTAGTTAAATTATCAATTTCGACTATGTTAGATTCGCATTTAGATATATCCAGCTCTTTCACATCAGAGTTCACTATATTGGAAAGATATTTTACAGGGAGAGATATGTTTTTTGATATCTTCCTGATTCTTTTCTTTGAAATAACAATAAAAAAGAAATGAACTAATAGAAGAATAAGTGTTGAAAAAAAAGATAAAATAGTTATATATTTTTTGTGTCTTTCTAAAACGGATAGTAATTCATTTTTATTGATAAAAGTAACAATTTTCCATTTGTTTGTTGGGATGGTTTTTGTTTTAACTATAAATACTTTTTCTGATATTACTAATTCTGCATTTTCTTCGTTTTTGGCAAAAACAGGAGAATAGATTTTGAATAATTCGAAATTGCCTGGTGTGAAAATGTTATATATGTATGAATTACTATTAATCACTGAAAAAGGGGATGCGGATTTGCTGCCATCTTGGATATTCAATAAATCTTTAAGTCCGTTATTCACTGCAATAATTGTCCCAAATTGATCAAGAACCATTGTGTTATAATCATTATTATCAACTATTTTTGTTAACGCATTATTCACAAGCACTTCTATATCAACATCAAGGCCAATTACCCCTTCAAGAATATCATTATTATATATTGGCACGATACAGGATATTATTTGCCCGTTTCCAGCTGGATCAAAATAAATTGAATTCCAAACTGGCGTTTTATCAGGGTTATTTAACTTGTCAGCTTCATAATAAAAACAATATTCATTAAGATGGACAATCGGACCAAAATCTTTATGACCATTTATTAAGTCAGGATAGATCCTGCACATATTATCTTTTGAATTAAAATATGCTCTTGTAATTAATTCATTGGTATTAACTAATTTTATAAAGTTAATATCAAATATTTCTGTTGCGATTGCTTTAGAAATTAACAGATCAGTAATAATAGTATCAGATGAAAAATAAACTCCGCTGCCTTTATTGTCATTAATTTTATGGAAAACACCATTTTCAGATTTTACAAAATTAATATTCTTTGTTTCAATAATATTATTAAAGGAATGTGTATTTTTCAGGACAAATTGATAATCGCTTTGTAATAAGGTGATTAGATTGGATATATCTGTAAGTTCTGAGTCAAGCATTAAAGTCTGATGTTCCATTATCCGGGATATTTTGGAATTGGTTTCATTTATAATTATTTTTTTATTTTTGTTTAGAATAAAGGAATAAATAACAAAAAGAAGAAAAATATTTATTAATAGATACAATAACAGACCTTTTAAAACTGAATTAATAAAACTTTTGTAAATAATATCGAAAAAAGTTGTTTTTCTGGCCATTTTATATTTCTTTACAGTAAAAGATATGAATATTGAGCTATTTTATATGTAAAAATTTTTTATGACAATCTTAAAATATTGAAATATTAACTATTTTAGTAATCTATTCTGCATTTCTTAATAGATTTACAAAGTTTATTTTTGTATTTTCTTCGGCAGGGGGCTTTATTGAGTCAAGGAGATTTGAAAAATCGTCAGGATTTAGAGGTTTTGAGAATAGATACCCTTGTAACATGTCACATTCCATGTTTATGAGAATTTCTTTTTGAATTTTGTTCTCAACTCCTTCTGCAACCGTATTGAGATTCAGGTCTTTAGCTATAGTGATTATTGATTTTAATAGTTTTCTGGATTGCGGGTTGTATTCAATGTCATCAATAAAGCTTTTGTCTATTTTTAGACCGTCAAGAGGGATTTTTTTTAAGTATGATAAAGAAGAATATCCGGTTCCGAAATCATCAAGAGAGATGTGAATCCCCATTTTCTTTATTGATTTAATTATTTTGGAAACAGCATTCGAGTTAGTTAAAAATGCACTTTCTGTAATTTCAAATTCAAGATTTTCTCCTTTTATTGAGGTTTTTTCTAAAATATTTTCAACAAAACCTATCAGATTGTAATCTTGAAAATGTTTAGCTGATAAATTGATTGCTACACGCAGATTGGTTGTATTTTTTGTATTCCATTTGTCAGTCCAATTTATAGCACTTGTTATAATTTTTTCAGTCATGGGGAAAATCAGTCCAGTGTGTTCTGCCAAAGGGATGAAATTGTTTGGAGAAATAATTTGATTGTTTTTATCTATCCACCGGGCAAGGGTTTCCATCCCTACAATCTTTTCTGTTTTGGAGTCTACTTTTGCCTGAAAAAAGGTTGTTATTGAGTTTTTTTTAATTGCTGACCGCAGATCATTTTCAAGTTTAAGTTTATAATATGTCGTTTTTTTCATCTCCTTGTTATATATTGAAAACTGATTATTTCCTTTTCTTTTTGCATCATGTAATGCAATGTTGGCTTTCTTTATTAGATTTTGAGGAGATTTTGAAATTGAACTGGACAACGCTATTCCCAGTGATATAGTTATACAAACTTCTTCTCCATTTATAACGAATGGATTCCTTACTGTCTCAAATATTTTTTCTATAATTTGAGAAATTTGTAATTCTGTATCACAGTGTTCGAAGAAAAAAATAAATTCATCAACAGAATATCGGCACAACTTTTTTTTTGAAGAAACGATATTCTTTAACCGTACTGAATAATTAAATAAAAGATTGTCACCTTTCACAAAGCCGAAAGTATCGTTAATGGATTTGAAATTATTAATATCAATATTAAAAACAGCTATATCAATTGAAGAATCAAGAAGTTTTCTTGATAAATTCTCAGTGAAATTTTCTTTGTTTATCAGTCCAGTCAACCTGTCAAAGTTCTGATATTGATTGAGCTGTTCTTTATTACGACTATATTCAGTAATATCAATAATCGTACCTACTATTTTATCAATTTTTCCATTATCATTTTTCATAATACTTAGATTAATCATTGATAAAAAAAGGGTTCCATTTTTTTTCTTATTCCAAAGCTCCCCGGACCACTTCCCATTCCCGATTACTGTATGTTTTATTTTTTCGTAAACTGTTTCATCAGGGATATTTGCCCTAAAACAACTTTCGCATTTTCCTATAATTTCTTCTGCCTTGTATCCAATCATTTCAATAAGACTTGTATTTGCGAATAAAAAAACTCCTTCAGAGTTAAGTACGAATGCACCTTCAAACGAGTTTTCAAATGTCACTGAGGCAATTTTAGCGATGTTTTCAATTCTTTTAATACTTGTTATGTCTTTTGCGGTTATAATTACTTTTTTCCCATTTGAGCCTGGATACTTTTTTATATTAATTTCCGCCAGGAAATTGGTACCATCAGATTTTTGATAAAGCCATTCAGTATGAATTTCTTCGCCTAGTACTGTTTGTTCTATAAAATATTTAAAAGTATTTTGAGAAGTTTCCCCATTTGGTTGAATCAAAGGTTGAATATCTGTTATGTTCATTCCGATCATCTGGTTCGTAGTATACTTGAATAGACTTATTGCAACATCATTGCAGTTTATAATTATTCCGTTATCAATAATAAATATTGCATCATGAAAAAGGTTGTATAATGTTTCTTTAGGTAACTTTATTATGTTATTTTTATGTGAAATGATAAAGTAATAAATCAGGCCAGATATAATTAAAATAATATTCAAAAAATCAAATAAAGCAAAAACATTAAAAAAGGTTTGTTCAGATAATTTAAAGAATTCAATTGCGGTGTAATGGATTAAAAAGATGAATTCAATTATATTTACTAATCCTGAAAGAAATAATATTTTTATCCCCTTATATTTAAAAACAAGAAACGAAATACCGCTAAATAGTAATGATAATGCAAGTATATTAACTGATATTTCAATTGGATTTAAATATTTAAAAAGATAAATTATTCCTGAAGTTAAAAATGCAAAGAATGTGTAATATAAATAATTGTTGGATTTTTTTATTCCAATTATTTGATTGAATATTTTAAATCTCATGAAAAAGATAAAAGCTGAAAGAATTATAATAATGATAGAATTAATTGAAAAGCTGTTTGTGAGAAGAAGGAAAACTAAAGTCAATATCAAATAAGCGAAAGTGTTATAGAAATAGGATTTTATAAATCCTGATAAGTTACAAAACAGGATAAGCTGTAAAAAACAGGATAGAAGATTGAGAAAAAAAGGGGATGTCGCAAAAATCATTTAGTAACCTTCCAGTCTATAATAAAAAACAATCAAAATAAAAAAATTAATAACTATTAGTAATAGTTATTAATATGTATTAATTAATAACATTTTATTATACATTACTATATTATATTTGAAGCATTTTTCAATGAAATTATTTTAAAAAAAAGTAATAGATAACTTGAATAATATCATTGTGTAATTTAAGGGCACCTCTAAAAACTATGTTTTTTCCGTTTACGAAAAAAAAAATCCTTACGCCATTGGCGATTAGGTGCCCGGTATGGGGATCAACCGAAGGTTAATAGAGATCCCCTTAATTTTATTCGCAGCAATAATTATTCTTCTTTTCGTAAAATTAATCATTAGCTGGTTATTGACTGGACAATTCTGAAAATAATTTCTTGCGCTAACAGCGATAGCAAAAACGGCCTGTATCACGATGACCTGTGGACCAACCGAACATGACGTGTATATGGGAATAAAAATTAAAACGGATCTATTATTTTGTTCTAAATCAATCAGATAAGGCTGAGATCTCAAGTACCCCGTGTATGAAAATTATCGGATACACTTTTGTTTATTCTTTTACGGTTGACTATCGGAAGTGAGAAAGTAAATAAAGTACGGTCTGTTGTCTCAACCCTTAGGCTCCCCTCATAGCGTCCTTCAATTATGTCTTTGGCAATTGCAAGGCCCAGTCCTGTCCCTTCTCCTGCTTTTTTTGTTGTAAAAAAGGGGTCAAAAAGAAAAAGAATATCTTTTTCCGGGATCTGGAGTCCGTTATTTCCTATTTCGCAGAAAATGTAATTATTATCGGCCCATGTCCTGATACTTAAAAGCGGTGTGTAACCTTCCTGATCAATATCTTTCCTTAATTTCATGGCATGGACAGCATTGGATATCAGATTTACAACAACCTGATTAATATCATTTTCGCGGCACTCTGCTTTTGGTATATCACCGTAATCTTTTACTACCTCTGCTGTATATTTTAACTGATTTCCCATCATAATCAGACTTGTTTCAATTTCCTTGTTAAGGTCAAAAAGCTTTTCTTCTTTACTTCTTTCAGAACGGGAAAATTTTAAAAGATTCTGAACAATTGAAATTACCCTTTCAGTTCCTTCCTGAAGGTCTTTCAGCATTGCAGCCATCTGGTTTTCAATTTTTTCAAGATCCGGGCGCTCAATGATTGTGTTGGTTTCAGGATCAACTGAGATTATGTTTCGGTACAGTTTCCAGTAATGATTAAAAGTATAAAAGTTGCTCCTTACAAAGCTTAAAGGATTATTCATTTCATGGGCAATCCCTGCAGTTACCTGCCCGATGACAGCAAGCTTTTCCTGCTGGAGAATAATGGAATGGGCGGACTGAAGTTCCTTATTTACCTTTTCCAGATGTGCTGCCAGATCTGTTTTTTCCCTTAAATGAATAATTTCCTGTGTGATATCGACAATTGTTATCAGAAATCCTTCATGAAAAGTCTGGTCAACAGTTATTGGTTTCCACTGTATTCTGTAAAATCTTGAATTGAATTCAACCTGCCCCTGGCTGTTCCAGGCGTCGTTATAGTTATTAATACCTTTTATGAAAAAATCCAGAGAACCAATATCCTTAAAATTCATACCCAGATTATCGTCAGAAAGTTTTAGAAGGTCTTTTCCGGCCTGATTAAAGTCAATTACCTGATAATCGGTATTTAAAACTACCAGAGCAGTTTTAAGGTTCTGCAGTATCCATTTACCGGTTACCGGGGCTACCTGGAAAAGCTGCAGTTTCGTTATGGCAATATAATTACAGATAGCTGTTATTGCAAAACTGATTGATGTATAATCTTTTCTGAGATACGGAAACAAATGCAGGACGTACACAAAATTAAAAAAAACCGGGAAAAGAATACCTATTATAATAAACACCGACTGTTTCTGATAAAGTTTCATCCCTCCGCTTGAAGACTGTACAATTTTAAGCGCTCCCAGAAAATAAAGCAGATTGTTATACCCTCCGTAAATCCACATCCACGGTCCATAAACAGCTTTCATTGTAAGGTATCTGTTGTCAATGCGAAAAAATACAATATCTTTCCAGATCAGATGATGAATTGAATTAGTCAGAGTAAAAATATTGGTAAGAACAGGAATTAAACAAAGTATAATTATAAATTTGTTTTGACGGAGTTTGTAGTCTTTTACATATACAAGTACAAAATAAAACCAGATTGGCGGAATAAACGAAAAGAAAAAATGCTGAAGTTTTGCCGCAGTCAGTGTCCATGATTCTGAGGATAACAATAATTCAGCTATGTTGCTGAAAAGATAACATGAGACAAAAATAAAATAAATTAATAAAATCCTAGCCGGAAAGTTCTGTTTTTTATGATAGATAAGGCTTCCAGTTCCCAAAAGAATTCCTATAGAAAACGGAGCAAGAACCAGAAATATTTGATATTCCATAAGTTACCTTGTTAATAAATATTGTAAAAACTATAGCACTTAGGATAGTTTATATCCAGCTATTGCCAATTCAAATTTTGTCTGATAGGATTTGTTATGGATATAAAAGAAAATAACGCTAAAACTATTCTTATTGTTGATGACGAACCGCAGGTGCTGATTGCCCTGAAGCGTGAACTTGAAATACTCCCACTGGAAGAACCTTTTAATGTAGTAACATCTGAAACATCATTATACGCGCTGGAATATCTTGAAAAGTATTCAGAAGAAATATTCCTTGTTATTGCAGACCTGAGGATGCCCACTCCCAATCTTTATGGAAGCGATTTACTGCTGAAAATACATGAACTGTATCCTGATATCATTCTTATTATGCTGACTGCCTATACTGATCTGCCGGAAATCCAGAAAGCCATAACGGCCGAAATACAGGCATTGATTTTTAAGCCATGGGATCCTAATATGCTTCTGCTGGAAATTATAAAAGCCAGAAATTTATATAAAATCCGTATTGACAATAAAAATCTGCAGGAACGGATAAAAGATCAATTAAAGTGCGCCGGAGAACTGCAGCGGAAAATACTTACAATTCCTGATATTAAATCTGAATATATGAAGGTGGAACTTAAATATGAACCACTGCCCGATTATTACTGCGGAGGTGATTATCATGACCTGATAAGGGTAGGGGATGAAAGATTTATTCTACTTATAGGAGATGTATCAGGCCACGGGATCAAGCCGGCACTGATAACAGCTATGCTCAAGGTTATAACATCAACAATTATAGCTGAAAACAGAAATATTTCAGTCTCAAAATTCCTGACTTTAATTAATAAGAAACTCTGCCGCATTCTTGACTGTGTTTCAGATATCCTTGTTACCTTTTCAGCACTTTTGATTGAACCCAAAAAAAAGATAATTCATATGTCAAATGCCGGACAGCTTCCTCTTTATGTTGTTGGAGAAAAAGGCTCAAGAATATTTAATGTTGAAGGTCCGGCAATGGGATTTCAGTGTAATGTAAGCTATAGTGAAAAAGAAATAAGAGTAAAGTCAGGAGACCGGCTGATTTTATTTACGGACGGACTTGTTGAACTGTACAGTGAAAAACGTATTCTGGAAGAAGAAATTATCATCTCTGAATTGAATGTACTTGCTGCTTCTAAAAAAATGGCAGAAAGTATATTTAGCAGATTTGAAAAGTTTCATCCTGGTGGAAATTATAGGGATGATGTAACTGTTTCAGCAGTTACAATTTTATAATTAGAAAAATCAGAGTTTCACAGCAGATTTTCAGGAACATATGATACAGGATCCATTACGCATTTGTTTTTTCCTGTCCTTTTTGCGCTGTATAATGCAGTATCTGCCCTGTTTAATAATGTTTCCACAGTGTCAAAATCTGTTATTTGAGCTATTCCAAAGCTTGCAGTACATATTATGCCGGAATCGATTATTACTGATTCCAGTTTCATTCTTAATTTCTCAGTAAAATCAAAAGTTTTTTTTGCTGAGTCAGGCGTAATAATTATAAACTCTTCTCCTCCCCATCTTCCAATACAGTCTGTAGCTCTGGAATTATTTTTTAAGAGACCGGATATCTGGATTAAAACCTTGTCTCCAACAAGATGACCGTATTTATCATTGATAAGTTTAAAGTCATCAATATCAAGGATTATTATTGAAAAGATGTTTTTGTATCTTTTGAAAAGTCGGTATTTGTTTTCAAGCTCATTATCAATATATAACCTGTTATAAAGTTTTGTCAGTGTATCTGTGATTGACATTTTTTTAAAAGCTTCTGCTTCTTTTTCCTTTTTAATTTTCATTAATTCAGTTTGTATTAATCTGTCATTGTTTGATTTAAAATCCTGAATCATGTTTGATACTTTAAGAATCAGATCGTCAATTTCAAGAATATTTGATTCATATTTTGATATATCAAAACTGTTTAACCCGCTATTAATTGCAGATGACAGAAAGTAAATAGGAGATGATATATTTTCTGATATTGTTCTGATATTTTTGTTTAACAAAAGAATTAAAGGTATATTTATTATTAAAATGGAAAAGCTCAGAATAATTAAAAGAATTAAAATATAATGTTTTGACTGAATTATATCAGACAGTAATTCTTCTTTATCTATAAATGTTACAACCTTCCAGTTATTTTCAGTAATAGTTTTTGTTTTAACAATAAATGATTTTCCGAAAAGAGTGATATCATAGGTTTCTTTATTATTCAGAAAGACAGGCAGATAAGCCTGGAAGAAGTCATTACTGGTTATAAAAATATCAACAGCTTCACTATCCTGATCATCGGTATTCTGAGTCAGACAGCCTGCAATATTATTATCCATGGCAATTACAGTTCCATACTGGTCTATTATCATTGTACTGTAGATGTTACTCTCAGTCTTGTTTTCAAGTACCTCATCAGCAAGTATTCTGATATTTATGTCAAATCCTAGGACTCCTTCAAGAAAATCGTTATTATAAACAGGTACAAGACAGGAAATGATTTTACCGCTGCCGGCCGGATCAGTATATACTGAATTCCAGACTGGAACTCTATCAGGGTTATATAAACTGTCGGCTGCATAATAGAAAGAGTAACCAGCGGAATGAAAAATCGGTCCGAAAGAATTATATCTGCCGGGCAGGTCAGGATATATCCTGCAGATATTGTCCCAGGAATTGAAGTATGCTCTTGCTATCAGTCTGTTTTCATTAATTATATTAATAAAATCATTATCGAATAGTTCTGTCAGTGTTGCTCTTGAAATATTATGATCATTGATAACTGTATCAGATGAGAAATATACACCACTGCCAGTCTTTTCGTTTTTATAAAAAACACCATTAGACGCCATGGAAAAACTGATTGGTATCTGTTTATTTTGTGATTTAAATAACCCTGAGTTTTGAAATAAAAACTGATAGTGATTCTGCAAAAGTTTTGACATATTTGATATTTCGGAAAGTTCCATATCAATTACAGCTGCCTGATGTTCTGTTATATATGAAATTTTACAGCTGCTGTCATGTAAAATAATCTTTTCATATTTACTTATTATGAAAAAATAAACAACGATAAAAAAAAATATAATAATACCGGAATATATTATAATACTCATAATAATAGAGTTTAAAATATTTTTGTAAATTACTTTATAAAAACTTGTTTTCATCGCCTTGCAGTTAATTTTACCGGGAATAATAAAAGTTATAATATACTATAACTTTTATTATTCAAAAACAATCTTTTGAACAGCTAAACATAAGTTAAAATGGTTAAAAATACGTTATATACTGTTTTTGTTTTAATGAATTAATGCCACTTTTAAAAAATATTTTTATTTGGTTATTAAAAAAATAATTTCATACGGTATCGGCGGTCGAGAAGTGTGCCTGTGGAAAGGTGTCAGGTATGGGGATCAACCTGACACTATAGTAGATAGAGAACCGCTTAAAATACTTTATTTTCAGAGAACGTATTTGATTTAAGAAGAATTGAGAAATCTTCAGGGGGTAATGGTTTGCAAAAGAGATATCCCTGAAGCATATCGCACTCAAGATCTTTGAGAATTTCTTTTTGTGCGATATTTTCCACACCCTCTGCAACAGTGCTGAGATTTAAATCTTTTGCTATTGTGATTATGGATTTTAATAATTTCCGTGACTGCTCATTGCTTTCAATATCATCTATAAAGCTTTTATCTATCTTGAGGCTGTCAAGGGGTATTTTTTTTAGATACGACAGAGAAGAATAACCTGTACCGAAATCATCCAGGGAGATGTGTATTCCCATGGATTTCAGTGATTTGAATATGTAGAAAACCAGTTCGGAATTATTTAAAAAGGCGCTTTCTGTAATTTCAAATTCCAGATTTTCAGCATTTATGGGGGCATCAATAAGAATATTTTCTATTACTTCAATAAGGTTGTAATTCTGAAAGTGCTTGGCTGAAAGATTTACCGCAACTCTTAGATTACTCATATTACTGAAATTCCATTTTGAAGTCCAGTTTATTGCCTGTGAAAGTATTTTTTCAGTCATTGGATATATTAAATCTGTGCTTTCTGCCAATGTGATAAATTTATCCGGAGATATAATATCGTTTTTTGCACCAATCCACCGTGCAAGTGTTTCCATTCCTACGATTTTATCGGTTTTGGTATCTATTTTTGCCTGGAAAAAAGCTGTAATAAAATTATTATTTATCGCTGATCTCAAATCATTTTCCAGTTTCAGCCGGTTATATGTGTTTTTTTTCATTTCGTTTTTATAGAAGGAGAAATTATTTTTCCCCTTTTTCTTTGCGTCATGCAGGGCTATGTTGGCTTTTTTCAATAGATCAGTGGAGTTATTAAGAATATGATTTGAAAAAGCTATACCGATTGAAACTGTTATATAGACTTCTTCTTCGTTGATTATAAAAGGAGTCCTTATTGAATTAAAAATATTTTCAATAATCAAAGATGTTTTTTCTTTGCCACAATCCCGGAAATAAAGAATAAATTCATCCGCTGAATAGCGGCATAATGTTTTACTGTCTTCAATTATGCTTTTTAATCTGAATGAATACTCAGCTAATAATGTATCCCCTTTTGTATAGCCATATGTATCATTAATATATTTGAAATTGTTGATATCTATAATAAAGAGTGTAATTTCACAGTTTAACTGCAGATAATTCTTTGAAAGATTGTCCACAAAAACCTCTTTGCTGATTAATCCTGTTAATTTGTCATAATTTAAAAAATAATCCAGCTGACGTTTATTTCTGAGGTTTTCAGTAACATCAATAATTGTTCCGATAATTTTATCCGGTTCTCCGTTTGTGTTGTATAAAGTTGTAATATTCAGGCTTGAAATAAAAAGGGTCCCGTCCTTTTTTTTGTTCCACATGTTTCCCGACCATTTGCCCTTTTTTAAAAGATCATTTTTAAATTTACTATAGAATTCCTTGTTCTGGATATTTGTCCTGAAGTCTATTTCATTTCTGCCTATTAATTCCTCAGCTTTGTATCCAGTCATTTCCTCAAATCGCCTGTTTATAAATTGAAATATCCCTGCTGGATTAACTACAAATGTTCCTTCAAAAGAATTGTCATAAGTTGCTGAAGCAATTTTAGCTATATTTTCTATTTTTCTGATTCTTGTAATGTCTTTTACAGTGTTTATTATAGTTGTTGTTTTAAAGCCCGGATACTTATTAAGATAAACTTCAGCAGTAAATTCTGTATTGTCCGATCTTCTGTAAAGCCATTCGGTAAAGAATTCTTCTCCGTACAATATCTTATTATTTAAAATATCAAGTTCTGATAACGAGGTGTTTCCGTTAGGTTGAATTTCAGCGCTTAAATCAAGGATACTCATTCCTGCAATATTTTCTGATTTATATCCGAAAAGTTTTTCTGCAGCTTTATTGCAGTTAATAATAATGCCTTGATCAATTATAAATACTGCATCCTGAAAAACATTCAGAAAATTATTGTTTACAGGGAAAAACTTTTTTTTACCTGTAATAAGTATATTGAAAATAAGAATTATAAAGTGCAAAAAATCAAAGGACGCTGAAATTATCAGTAATAACTCTGTCGAAACTTTAAAGTATTCTTTTGCGGGATAATGTATTGCAATGACAAATTCAATTAAATAAATTATACCTGACAGGTTAAGGAACCTTGTTTTTTCTCCTGCACTTATAAAGATAATACCTGCTGTCAGCAGTGAAAGGGCTAATATAACAATAGAAAAATATTCTATAACAGCAGGAGATTTGTTCCTGAATAGATATAAAGATAATATGCTGAATAATAAAAAAGTGTAATAGATATATGAACCAGATTCTTTTTTCATTATTACGGAGTTGAAAGCTTTAATTCTGAGAAACAGAACAGCAACAGGAAATAAAATGAACAATAAGCAGTTAAATTGAATATCAACTGACAGAAAAATGAATATAAGTGAAAGTAAAAAATGCGGCCAGTGGTTCCTGATTAAATCATTACTTTTTACGGAAAAGAATAAAAAAAGAAGGAATAAAGAAAAATTGGATAAAAAATTCAAGTAAGACAGTGTTATTATGGATATCATTATATAACCTTTGTTTATATATAAATTAAAACAATCAAAATAATAAAATTAATAAAAATGAGTAATGGTTATTAATAGCTATTAATTAATAACTTAAGCTTATTTCTTACTATATAATATTTGAGGTATTTTTCAATAATAATATTTCAAAAAGTAACGGATAACTTTAGACAGTAATCATGATATATAATATTTCATTTCATTAACATTGAAGTAATGTGGCAGATCTATATTCGACTGTTTATGACTGCTGTCTGACAGATCAGGCTGTTTTTCTCGGTTGAAATCCGAAAAAACTTTTTCCGGGTAGCTGTTGCCGCATTTTAAGCATTGGATGGAGGAACCCTGATTTTTATTATTATATCTGAAATTAATTCCTCCGCAGAGATCGCACTGAAATTCGTAATTTTTTTTACCGATCCTGAAAGATTCTCCTGAAACTAGATGCGGCAGATCCTTTATGGTTTTTGTATAATGGTGGAGATCAGGGCAGGCTTTTACTGAGTAAAGATATTCTACAGCGTTTTTTCTACAGCTGAAAATCTTCACATAAACAAAGATTTTTTTAACTATTTTTTCAATAAAATCGTGAGAATGATCATCAGGCGCAACCAGCAGAGATACAATTGCCTTTGAATCAATTTCCGGGCTCTTGTTCATATCATTATATGCAAAGTAGTATTTATCAATAAAAGTATCATTGTTTTTTGCCTCGGTGAGGTCAACAAGATACTTGTTTATTCCATGTCTTTTCCCGAGCTTATGAGCTTCAATATTATATGTGATTCCTATATTTCTGTTAATGATACCACTATGCTTCATGATAATATAGGATGAGTCTTCAGACAGTGTTATGTCGCATGCAATATGCATAGTGTATTACCTGTGATTAACATAAGGCTGATCCCTTAATTCCGGATACAGATCCGGATTGATCCTGAGATTAAAAATTATTTTTAAATAAAAGAAAAACTGATTTTTTAAAATATCATATATACTTGAGACTTTTTAAGGAGAAGACAATTTTAAATATTTGATTATATGTTATACCCACATATTAAGTTTTGCAACGATTTTTTAATATAGTGAACGGTATAAATAATTTAATCATATTTCATCTTTAAATCATATAAATAGACAAAAAACGTTTTTAGATTTTTGGTAATCGAACTATAAACTATTCAACAATTATACAGTCTCTGCCGCTGTTTTTGGCCTTGTAAAGAGCTTTGTCAGTTCTTAAGAATAATGAGTCAATTGTATCATTATCCTTGAGTTGGGATATTCCCATGCTTGCTGTTACATGGCCTTCTTTAAGCGTTATTGAATGAATGGAAATCCTTATCCTCTCTGCAATGATAAGCCCTGCCTTTATGTCTGTTTCAGGGAGGATTACTGCAAATTCTTCACCTCCGACCCGTCCGGTAAAATCTGTTGTTCTGATGCAGCTTTTCAGTATTTCCCCGAATTTTGCAAGAACTGCATCTCCTTCCGGATGGCCGTATGTATCATTTATTTTTTTAAAATGGTCCAGATCGATTGATACAAGGAGCAATGCAGTTTTATATCTCAAAGACCTGTCCAGCTCCTCCTTAAATCTCTCGTAAAAATAACTTCTGTTGGAAAGAGCTGTAAGGCAGTCATATCTTGCAGATTTTTCGAGCTGATCCTGTGTTGTTTTAAGTTCATTCAATATATTCCAGAATTTCATGATAAGAAATATTATAATTGCAGTGCTGATAAGGTGAATAGCTATCCTGATTATGCTTCTGAAAAGCCATTTTGATTTCATAACAGAATAATCAAGGTCTATCACAACTTTAACCGGATAATCCGGTACAGATTCATGCATAAAAAGGTGTTTATTCCGTATAATATAATTCTTTTTTAATATTATACTTCCGGAACCATCTGAACTGATTAACTTGAAAATATCATCAGGGACTGATGTCCCCAGAAGTTCATATTCAGTAGGAAACCTGAAGAGGACTGTTCCGTCATCTCTTATATTTGTAATTTTAATATTTTTCCCAGCTGTAACCGGCAAATGAAGTTGCTCAAATGCATTATATTTTACAGTCGCAGATATTAGAAACATTCCATTGCTGTTTTTTTTCAATGGAAATGAAAACGGTAAAACCCAGCTTCCGGAGATTCTGTTTATGACCGGTTTCCCAATATAAAATCCTCTTGTTTCCGGATCATTCTGCGCCTTAAAATAATCCCTGTCGCTAATATTGGCGAGCAGTTCGTCCGGCTGGGAATAAAACAATGAAAGAGCTCCGTTTTCATATGCCACTTTTATTTCGAAATTACCGTCTGACTGGTTTACAAATGATGCTATAAAGGCTTCTATCTGTTTATCGTCCTTCAGGCTGTCATAATTGCTCAGTTCTATCATCTGGGCAAGTTCTCTGAGAAAGAAATGGATAATATCAAGCTGCTTGCCTATTTTGACTGCTTCTGTCTGGACAAAGCGCTCAAGTTTTTCTTTTTCTGTAATTATCAGGTAATTATACTCAAGCTTGATTATAGCAAGTCCCATACCCCATATCAGTATAAGTGAAATTACTGTAATCTCCAGAACAACTTTTTTTATACGGTTTAATCCCATCATATCCTCAACGTTTTTTTTATATACTTAAATGATAGGGTATAAAAATCTCTTAAGCAAGTCTATAGCTTCATTGTGATTATCACGGTATATTGAAAATATCAATAGTTGTAAAATATTTCTGTTTTGTTTTTTGATGCATTTTTGTTGTTCATTTCACTGAAAAGTTCCCTGAGAAAACCTCCAAGATCATAATTTCCGGTTTCTTCAGGTTTTACCCATATATATTCTTCAGCTTCATTGTTCAGGGTAACTTCTGATGAATCTGTTCTGCATGTGAAATCAATGAAAATGAAGTGCTTTCTGCTTTCAAATGTATCGCTGAAAATACTTTCCTTTAAACTGATCAGTTTTAGATCATATATATCAAGCCCGGTTTCCTCATAGACCTCTCTTTTCAGTGCATCTTCAATCTTTTCTCCTGACTCAATATGTCCTCCGGGTATAACGTATTTGCTGTTCCATTTTCTGGATTTACACAGAAGAACTCTGTTCTCAGGATTAAAGATTACAGCACCTACTGTTGCCTCAGGGTAGTTCATAGTACTGTCTCCATTGATGCGATTTGTTTTCTGATCTGATCGGTAAGAGGAAGTTTTGTGTTTCTTATAAAATCAAAATATACTATTACATCTTCAGCTTCAGCGGCAAGTTCATTGTTTTCATCATAGATTTGATGGCGGATAATAAAGCTGGTATTTTTAATTTCCGTGACCTTTGAAAATATTTTTACTGCCCCGGGGAAAAAGAGCTGTTTTTTAAACTGCAGATTGATTGATGCAAGGATAGGACCTTTTTCAATATTTTTATATGACTTGAGAATGCCTGATTCATCCATGTATTTTACCCTTGCCGCCTGTACATATTTTATTATTGCAATATTGTTGACATGTCCGAACGGGTCTATTTCGCTCCAGTCAATCCGGAGTTCAAGTTCTGATGAATAATTATCCAATGTGTATCTCCTATACCGATATAATGAAGCATTTGCCAAAATAATGGAAGAGTTGCGATTTTTAAAAATAAATCAGATGTTACAATTCTTTTACATTCCCCCCTTGAAAGCAGAAGTACAAACAAATAAAATTTATTATTGAAAAAAGTATTTCAGCAGTTTTCTTTTCTTTGCCTTATTGTTTGTAACAATTGTATTTATATTAAAACCAGGCCGCCTGAAATATTGATTCAGGAGGATAATATGAAAGTTACTCTTATTTACCCTGAGCATACTGATACTTTCTGGAGTATGAAGTATGCCCTGAAATTTGTTTCCAAAAAAGCCACGCATCCCCCTCTTGGGCTGTTGACAATAGCTGCAATGCTTCCGGAAAGCTGGGAAGTAAAGGTTATTGATATGAATACCGGAGAGTTTAGAATAAATGATATTGCAGAAGCGGATCTTGTCTTTATAAGTGCAATGGTAATACAGAGAAAATCTGTGGAAGGTATAATTGCTTTATGCAAAGACAATAATATCCGGATTGCAGCCGGTGGCCCGCTTTTTACAACAGAGGCTGAAGAGTTCGATATGATAGACTATCTGATACTTAATGAAGCTGAGATAACACTTCCTGTATTTTTAGAGGATTTAAAAAAAGGGACTCCCAGGCATGTCTACTCTTCGGATGAATTTGCTGATCTGGGAAAAACCCCGGTTCCTGCATGGGGACTGATTAACCTGGATAAATATGTCTCCATGAGTCTTCAGTATTCAAGAGGCTGCCCCTTTAATTGTGAATTCTGCGAAATAACAGCACTTTTCGGCCATAAATTCAGGACAAAGAACAGTGATCAGGTTATTGATGAACTTGAGTGTTTGTATCATCTGGGGTGGAGAGGTGATATATTTTTTGCAGATGATAATTTTATAGGAAACAGATCAAATCTTAAAAAAGAAATACTGCCGGCTGTAATCAGCTGGATGAAAATCCATAAATATCCTTTTTTCTTTAACACCCAGGCTTCAATAAATATTGCTGATGATGATAGTCTTCTTGAGCTTATGGCAGAGGCAGGTTTTAATTCAGTTTTTATAGGCATTGAGACGCCTAATGAAAAAAGCCTTGCTGAATGCAGTAAATATCAGAACAGAAACAGAGATCTGATTGATTCCGTTAAAAAAATACAGAATTCCGGAATAAAGGTGACTGCAGGATTTATAGTGGGATTTGATAATGACGGCAGTGGAATCTTCAGTGACCAGATTGATTTTATTAAGAAAAGCGGAATTATTTGTGCAATGGTTGGTCTTCTTAATGCTCCAAGGGGAAGCAGCCTTTATATGAGGCTTTTAAAGGATAAAAGAATTCTGAATGATTTTAAAGGAGATAATGCGGATTATTCAATTAACTTTATTCCTAAAATGGGATACAAAAAACTGATAAACGGATACCATAAAATAATCAGTGAAATTTATTCTGCAAAACCCTATTATGAGCGGGTAATTGATTTTCTGAAGGAATATAAACCGATTCGTCTCAAAACATCATTTTTAAAAAATGCAGTAATACGTTTTCACAGCGGTTATCTTGGCGCTTTTTTTAAAACTTTATGGGTGCTTGGAATAAAGGACAGTAACAGATTACATTTCTGGAAACTTTTTTTGTGGTCAGTAATAAAAAGACCACGGCTTCTCCCTCTGGCGATCCTGTATTCCATATACGGATTCCATTTCAGAAATGTTTTTGATGTGGATAAATAATACAGTTCTTCTTCTTATTGATTTTTCTCAATTTCTGCCATTCAGCATCTCCCTTGCCATGTATGAGCTTCTTACAAAAGGGGCGGAAGCTGCATTGACAAATCCTGCTGACAAAGCTTTACCCTTTAATTCTTCGAACTCTTCCGGTCGTAAAAACCTTGAGACAGGTAAGTGCTGTGGAGTCGGTGGAAGATACTGTCCAATTGTCAGAAAATCGCAGTCAGCCTCCCTGAGTTCCAGAAAAAGTTCTTCAAGTTCTTCTTTGTGTTCTCCGAGTCCCGCCATAATACCTGACTTTGTATAGATCCTTTTGTCATATTTCTTTACTATTCTTAGGAGGTCAAGGGACTGTTGATAATCTGCCTGAGGTCTTACATCAGGATAAAGCCTTCTCACTGTTTCAAGGTTATGATTGATTATTTCAGGTTTTGAATTAATGATTTTTTCAAGAGAAGCTGTGTCACCTTTCATATCCGGAATGAGGAGTTCAATTGTAACACCCGGGGAGGTTTTTCTGATCTCTTTGACAGTATCGGCAAAATGGGATGCTCCTCCGTCAGAAAGATCATCTCTTGTCACTGAGGTAATTACAACATGTTTCAGCGACAACTCCTTCACTGCTTCTGCTACGTTGCCGGGTTCATCCGGGGAAGGAGCTCCGGGAACTCCGCTTTCGACCTTGCAGAACCTGCAGTTTCTGGTGCAGATACTCCCCAGAATCATGAATGTTGCTGTTTTTTTTGAAAAACATTCCATAAGATTCGGGCATCCTGCTTCTCTGCATACAGTTACAAGTTTACGTCTGTCAAGAATGTTTTCGACAGAAAGTCTTTCCCTGCTGTCTGTAATTTTGATTTTAAGCCATTCAGGTTTTTTTATTTTTTCTTCTTTATCCAAGTTTTTTTTCCTTATTTTATTGGAGAGTGAAAAGATAACTAATGCAGTCCCATTATTGTATCAGGATCTGCTGTTATTATTTTGCTTAATACAGTCCTGAACCTTTCCGATATCCGGAGCGCTGCAAGTTCTCTGATTTTATTCATATCTTCCAGTTTCCCTGTTAATCTGCTTAAAGATGTAACACTGCTGTCTGTGATTCCGCACGGGATTATTCTGCCGAAACCTGAAAGATCTGTGTTTACATTAAAGGCTATACCGTGCATGGTTACGCCGCTGTGAACAGCAAGTCCTAAAGCTGCAATTTTTGAGTCCCCTGCCCAAATACCTCTGTGTTTTTTTATCTGGCAGGCTTTTATCTGAAAATCCTTATCCAGGAGGTCAATAAAACTCTTTTCAATATTATCAATCAGGTCAAGAAGGAGCCTCCTGCTTCCGGTAACAGAATAAATGAAATATGCCACCAGCTGTCCAGGTGCATGGTAGGTAGCCTCTCCTCCGCGGTCTGTTTCAAAATAATCAATTCCTTCAGTAGCAAGCTCCTCTCTGCTGAAAAGAATATGATCAGGATTTGTTCTCCGCCCTGCTGTTATAACAGGGGTGTGCTCAAGAAGAATTACAGTATCAGGTATAAGATTATTGACCCTTTTACAGTGGAGAAACTTCTGAAATGCAAGGGCTTTCTGATACGGCTGTATTCCTATGTTATAAACAACCATTTCCCTGAAGTCTTTATCCTGTTCCTGTCTTATTTCCATATCCTATTATACAGTAATTTATTATTTGATTAACGAAAAATCTGTTGTTATTTTCTGTGTATGGATAAAAAAATAGCATTTTTTGACACAAAACAGTACGACAGGGATTATTTTGATGAAATAAATAAAAATTATAATTTCAGGATAAAATATTTCGAACCGCATCTGGGTCCTGATACTGCGGGACTTGCAAAAGGATTTGACGGTGTCTGCGCGTTTGTAAATGATTCACTTGACAAAGTGGTTATAAACAGCCTGCATGAAAACGGTATTGAGGTTGTTGCCCTCAGATGTGCCGGCTATAATAATGTGGATTTTAAGTCAGCATACGGCAGGATCCATGTATTAAGGGTCCCGGCATACTCTCCTTATGCTGTTGCGGAACATGCTGTTGCACTTATTATGTCGCTCAACAGGAAGATACATAAAGCTTATAACAGAATAAGGGACGGCAATTTCTCCATAAAAGCTTTTGTCGGATTTGATATGTATGGCAAAACTGCAGGTATAATCGGTACAGGAAAAATAGGTCAGTGTCTTATCTCAATATTGAAGGGTTTCGGAATGAATGTGATTGCATATGATCCTTTTCCGGATAAGGGGTATGCTGTGAGTGCAGGAATTGAATATGTCAGCATGGAAATACTTTTTAAAAAATCTGATATAATATCTCTGCACAGTCCGTTGGTCAGGGAAACAGAATATATGATCAACAAAGAAAGCATAGGGATGATGAAGGACGGGGTGATGATAATCAATACAAGCCGGGGGAAGCTGATTAATACAGAAGCTTTGATTAACGGACTTAAAACAGGAAAGATCGGATCGGCCGGCCTTGATGTATATGAAGAGGAGAGTGAATATTTTTTTGAGGACCTTTCATCTGAGATGATAAAAGATGATATACTTGCGAGACTTATAACATTTCCAAATGTATTGATTACTTCTCATCAGGCCTTTCTTACCGTGGAGGCTCTGAAAAATATTGCCAGTACCACACTTGATAATTTTACTGAATATTTTACAGGCGGTTATCTTAAAAATGAAATATGTTATAAATGCGGTAAAAATTGTCTGAAAAAAGAGAATAAGAGATGTTTTTAAGGGGAAGGTTCTTTTTTCAGAAACATTTTAATTTCAGGTGAATCAATTCTTTTATATCGGTTATCCTCTGTTTTTATATAGGATTCTATAAGGCTGAAATCAAGTTCAAGGGGCAGGGAAGTAGTGTAATAAAGAACGGGGTATTCACTGAAAACCCGTTCGGAGGTCTGAATAGACGAATCATTTTTAATAGTGAATCCGTAACTGTTTTTATTTATCCAGTATAATATTGCTTTTGCGGCAACTTCGGTAAAATCATATATCTCAGCTCCCTTCCTGATTCTGATTATATTCCGGTAAAATGAAGCTGATCCAGTATTGTTTATTATATAGGCTGTTGTCATGAAAAGCCTGTCACAGCCCCTGCCGGCAGCTGAAATATACTGTTTTTTTCTTCTGGCAATCTCATATATAAGAAAATTATCAAAGGATTCCTCATGTACAGTATTTCTGTATCTTTTTTTACCGAAGTATTTTTTTTTGTTATAATAAAGGTCCCTGCTGCAGAAACTGCTTATGGAAGAGGCCAGGATGCATGCATCAGTCAGCAGTTCTTTTTCCTTCATTTGAACAGCATGGGGCGCTAAGAGTTTCTGACAGAGGATGTTAAACGGTTTGTATATTTCTGCAAGAAACTCGAATTTAAGTTTATCCAATTATCTGCCTCTGGCATTTCAGCTGTCTTGTTCTTTTCATGAATTAATTATAAATGCTAAACAGCCAGTGTAAAGAAAAAATTAAACCTCAAATACTGTATTTTCAAAATTATCCGGATGTCTGTAAATAATTCTGCTTTTATAATCTTTTAGATCAATATAAGCAGTTGCCTTGTGTCTTTCATGTTCCCAGTCAATAATAAGAAGGTTATCTTCAGATTCAAGTAAACTGAATCTGCCGTTAAAAGCAGGATAAGAGCTCCTGAATTCCATCAGCTTCAGAAGTCTTTTTACAACAGGTTTATTAATTTCAGACCGTATTTCATCAAGTGTATAATTATGTCTGTTTATATCTCTTCCCTGCTGTGTTTTTTCTACAAGCTCTATATCGTTCTGACCTGCCAGAAGCCCAACATAATATACCTGAGGGATTCCTGGAGTGAAAAACTGTATTGTCCTCGCTGTTATATAGGCATCATCATTGCAGGCAAGCGCAGAATAGTATGTACAGTTGACCTGATATATATCCAGGTTCTGATATTCCGGTCCCGAATAGATTTTTTTTGTATTTGATCCTTCATGATATAATTTATCAAGAGTCTCCTTTATTTCTGCTTCACTGAGCAGGTCAATAACATCCACAACACCAATTCCGTCGTGAGTATCCAGGGTTGTTATCTGCTTTTTCGGACAGATTCTGAGCCAGTTCGATATATTTTTATTTGTGTGATTATACAATGCATGAAGTACCAGCATGGGAAGGGCAAAATCATATGACCAGTAGTTTTTTTCTGCAAGTTTTAACTGATAACTGTAGTGTTCGTGTACTTCCGGGATAATATCAGTATCAAAGGCTGTTACATAATCCTTAAGCCATTCCATAATTTCCCAGATATCAGGTTCCACAAAAAAGCAGTTTGTACCAAGTTTAAGTGTGGTATAACCAACAGCATCAAGGCGGATCATTTTAGGCCGGTTTCTTGCAAGTCTTATAAGGAATTTTCTCATAACCTCTCTTGTTTTTGCAGATCCGTAATCCAGGTCAATCTGTTCATAGTCAAATGTGCACCATATTTTTTCAAGGGCTCCGTTTGGTCTTTCAAGGACAAAATACGGGGGTCTTGGTTTTCTTGTGTATACTTTCGCAAGATCCTCATCAGATATCCACCCGTCAGGTTTCAGTTTTTTGAAGCTGAAAAACATATCTGCATACTCGCTTTCATCCCCTTTTTCAATATAATCCTGAAAGAAGACAGATTGTCTTGATATATGGTTTATCATGAAATCTATAACTAAATCAAAATCCTTGCCTATTTTCTCTACATCAACCCATGTGCCGAAAGCAGGATCTACCTCATCATATGTCAGGGGAGCGAATCCTCTGTCTGATGAAGAAGGATAGAAGGGGAGTATATGTACCCCTCCAATTGCATTTTTAAAAAACCGTCGCAGCACATAATGAAGTTCAGGCAGATTTCCCCCCAGACTGTCGGGATAAGTGATGATCTGTACTTTGTTCTGTATTTCCATTTTATTTACCTTTGTTGAAATCAGTGTAAAAATTAAAATGACTGAGTCCTTCAATTATCCCGGCGGAATAAAAGCTTTCAGCAAAATATACCTTTTTTGAAGATTTAAGCCTTTCAAGTTCCCTGCTGTAGTTTCCGACAACAATTCCTGAAGCTCCTGTTTTAAGCATCCCCTCATCATTTCCTGAATCACCGCATACAATAAAGTTCTGCAAAGGTATTTCCCACTTATAGCTTAAATATTTGATAGCTTTTCCTTTTGATGCCCGGTAGGGGAGTATATCAAGATATTTTTCGTGTGAATAAACCAGATTATACCGGATCCTGTTTTTTGACAGCAGATTGTGAATTTTAGCCAGATTGTCTTTGACCGGCTTCATGTTGTAGCTTATTTTTAATGATGTCTGTGATTCATTATCCTGCATATCGAGGAAATCAAAAGATTTCAATAATTCGATAATATGGTCTTTTTTCCAGTCCTTTAAAATGTAAGCTTCCCATCCCCTGTCATAATGGTTGTTTTTGCCATAATAGATCTCAGTTCCTACCGAGGAAATTATAATATCAGGGGGTATTATTCCGAATTCATCTATAATTTTTCTGGTTGAGGAGATACTTCTGCCGGTAGCGACTCCGAAACCGCTGAAATTAATATTGTCCTGAATTAATTTCATCAACCTGGAAAGACTTGTGTTTTCTCCCCCGATAAGGGTGTTATCTATATCTGATATAAGGAGATGTTCAAGCATTGCAAGTCTTTTTCCTATTTTATTTTTTGATACTGCAGTTTCCGGTTTTTTCTCCTGGCTGTAAAGTTTCTTTATCTCATTAAGGTATATACCGGCATGGGCTGTCCAGGAATAATACGCTCTTGTATTTATAATCCCGTTTTTTGAATACTGATTCCAGAGATCTTCATGTACAATGATTTTTTTTACAGCATCAGATATGGATTTTGTATCTGAAGGATCGATTAATATCCCGCTTCTGCAGTTTTTAATAATATCGTTAGGTCCTCCGTCATTGGTGGCCACTATCGGAAGACCAGTCGCAGATGCTTCAAGAAGTGTTATTCCGAAGGGTTCTGTCATCGCCGGGTTTACAAAAACACCGGATTTTTCAGCTGCTATCCTGTAAAGTTCCGGAACCTCGTACTCAAAATCATGTTTTTTAGGTATTGCCATCTTTCCGTATAAATTATATTTATCCATCAGCAGCAGCATCTGGGTAAGAACTTCACGTTCATTATCCTCTTTCTGTGCAATATCCTTTCGTATCCCGGCGAATACAGCAAGATTGGCAATTGCCTGCAGGTCCAGGTCTTCACCATAGGCTTTTATTAGCCCTTCAATATTTTTTCTTTTATCCGGACGGCAGAGAGCCAGAATAATTGGCTTTTCCGGGAACTGAAAGAAATGATCCAGCTCCCTCAGTATTGAGGATTTTGCGAATTTTAATTCCTCCCGGAATTCAGATTCAGTTACTCTGTTTTCATAATAAGGGAAAAATTTATCAAGACCTATCCCGGGGGGAATTACCTTGTATCTGGGAATATTGCCGTTTCTGTAAATCCCGTACTGTTTCTTAATCTCCTGATTAGTACTTGTTATTATCAGATCTGCATTTTCAAGAATGCTTTCTTCAGTCTGGATCCTGTTTTCTATTTTATATTGCTTCTGTATTTCTGATTCACCCATCCCGTCATTCATCAGTTTGTTTTTTTTGATTCTTCCAAGTGAATGACCGGTGAATATAAAGGGAATATCAAAAAATCTGGAAAGCTCTTTTGCTATATATCCGCCGTCAGGGTAGTGGCCATGGACTATATCAGGAATATTATTCCCTCTCTTTATCAGTTTGATTGTTTTATCTACGAATTCATCAAGGTATGGCCAGAGGAGTTCTTTTCTCAGATACTTTTTCCCCCCGCATTGGATTCTAACGATACGGAATTTATCATTTACTGTTTCAACAGGATTGCTGTAATCTTCAGATACTTTTTTATCTGATATCAGGCGGGTGAAAAGATCTACCTGTCTGACGTTTTTATCTTTTGACAGGGTATCGCATAATTCCAGAACATATTTTATCTGTCCGCCTGTGTCTGCATCAGACCCAAGTTCAAGCGATTCTGAGCGTATGAGGCCGTGAATACTGAACATCTGGATATATAATCCATTTTTCTGCATATTTAACTCTCCAATTTTTTTATAAGCTTTTTATAAATATCATCTGTTTCAGGCAGGGCCCCTTTTATTGTACATATGTATGAGGCAAACTCACTGCTTAATGACAGGATCTTTTCGGGCGGAAGTTTTTTTAAATAACCGGCTGCCGATACTGCGGCAAATGCATCACCCGCACCTACAGAATCAGTAAAGGATTTGTTTTTCTCTATCTCCCTGAATATCTGTTTTTCTGTTGAAATCCACCTGCTTCCCTGTTCTCCTGAAGTCAGGAGAATTGCTTTAATCCCATATTGTTCAAGCAGAAATTCAGGTTTGATTATTTCATTACTGAAGTTGTAGAGAAGGGCTGCTATTTCATTAAGTTCTTCAATATTGAGTTTTAAAATATCAGCTGCCACCAGGGAAGACTCCAGGGATTTCCTGGTGTAACAGTCTCTCCTTAAATTTATATCACAGAAGAGAACTGAACAGCGACCGGTCTTTTTTGTGATTTTGTCAATAAGAAAAGCCCCGTTTGCAGTCCTTTGTATCAATGTCCCGTAATAAATCATTGCCGGCTCAGTTCTGATTAAATCAATCAGATTGCTGTTTATCTCAATATTATCAAAAGCAGTATTTCGGGCTATGTCAAAAACATGGGAACCGTCAGTATTAATCCTGATATTAACTTTTCCGGTTTCATGAATCGGGTCTATCTGAATATCATCTGTATTGAAATTATTTTTATCCAGAAACTCGAGAATTTCTTTGCCTTCCGTATCATTTGAAATACCGGATACGAATCTTACAGGCAAACCCAGCTTCTTTAGATGATATGCAAAATTAAAGGGAGCTCCCCCTATCCGTTTGTATCCAGGGAAGATGTCAAAAAGAATTTCTCCAATAACCAAAATCATAACTTAATTTACTTATTTTCATTATATAGTAGAATGTTTATTCAGTCAAACTGGAGAACAGATAAGCATTATACCGCCCTGTGCTGGTATGAATTTTGGTTATTGCCTCTTACTGAACAGAAGATCAAGTTCAGATAAAGACCCTTGAATGTCTGTGGATATCATAAATCTTCGGATGAACCAGTCTGGTGTAATCCCTGAAATGCATTTTTAAAAGTTCCCGATGTGAACCGGCATTGAATGCAATGTCATCATCCTCTGTAAGGTCTTTATCAGCATAAACATTCATATGGTACAGATTACCGAATGGAGGCATTGCCCCTGTATTGCAGTCAGGAAAAAAATCCTCCATCTCCTCTTCTCTGGCAAGTTCAACATCCTTGGCCCCTGTAATCTGTTTTATTCTTCTGAAATCAACCTTGTAATGGGCCGGCAGTACAACAAGAACAGGATCCCCGTCAAGTTTCATTACTACACTTTTTGCCATTTCCTTACTTCTGACATGGGCAAGGGAAGCTGTCTGTCTGGCTGTATATGCCTGAGGATGTTTTATTACCTGATACCAGATATGGTTCTGATTCAGATAAGTCATGAGTTTTTTTACTGCCATTTTATTCCTCCTAAAAATATTATTATTCCGGCAGGTATCAATTTAGTAAATCAGAATGCCTTAATATTCCGGCTGTCGCTTTGTCTGATCTTCTTTTCTGTTTTTTCAATATGTTTATTCAGATGAAGATACCTGTGGTATGTTGTATCAGCTACTTTATTTATAAACCCCGGCAGGTTTGAGTTATTCCATTTCTGTATAAAATATTCAGATTCCAGAAGTCTGGGACTGAAGATATATCTGTTCTTCTGCACCGGTGAGAATGAAATATCAGTTTCCGAGATTTTTATCTCCTCATCAAGCACATGATTAAGAAAATCCGAAACTGTAAAGGAAAAGATTTTTTCAAGATCCTTTTTATTTTCACTCTTGTTGATGTTTTTTCTGATTTTGCCAAGGTATTTTTTTTCAAGGTTCTCAAGATTTGCAAAATAGGTTTCATTCATATTCTACCCTCCCGAAAGATTAATCAGGATTACAAAATCCTGTTTAACAAATTTTAGTTAAAAAAGAGGGCTTTTACAAATTTAATATTAAGTAATTTGTATCCGGGATCTGTCTTCTTAATACAGGATAAGCTGAAGGGGTTAAAAAAAGGACCGGAAGAACCGGTCCTTTCTGATTAGAAGTTGTTGTTGTAATTATTTCTTCTTGGCGGTCTTTTATCTTTATCATGAGCTTCATTTACTCTAAGATTTCGCCCTTTTAATTCAGCATCATTTATAGCAGATATAGCAGCTACTGCAGCATCATCTTCTTCCATTTCAACAAAACCAAACCCTTTAGGCTGGTTTGTAAATCGATCGGTAACAATCTTAACGCTGAGAACAGTACCATACTGTGCAAACAGCCCTTCGAGTTCTTCTTCGGTTGTTGAATAATTCATGTTACCAACATAGATCTTTTTAGACATAAAATTCTTCCTTGGAAATCAGTAAAAAAACTGAAAAATTTTTTTGTTTATCACCGATAAACACCTGTATTGTTTAATAAAATATACAGATATACAAATCAAATCTGATACTCAAAATACAATAATTTTTGCTGTGGATTAGTTAAAAAAAGCCGGATAAAAGCAGAAAAAATTGAATTAAAAAGAACCTGTAAACACCATTAGTAAACAATAAGTAATATATATTATCATTAAACTTGATCTTCGTCTATAGATCCTCTGATAATTTGTTAATTAAAAATATTATTGTTTTCGTTATGAATATCTGTTTTTGCACAGCAGGCTAATTTATTCTGAACATCCTGTTGTTTTTTAGGCAGTTTGCCAGTTCCATGTAGATATCTTCAACAGGTTCCGTTTTTGCAGATTCAAGTATTCTTTCTGCCAGTGATCCTGATTTAAGAATAGTTTCAGCTGTTACATTTTTCATCCCGGCATGATCTCTTATCTTTTTTGCTATATGCATCCATATTCCCCAGACGCTCATGGCTGCAGTATTTTTTATTCCGAAAAGGCTCAGATATTCACTCCCTGTTACTGTTGTATACATACCTGTTCTGATTACTGTATTAAATATTTCTGCAAGATAACCGGTATCAATACTGTTCTGTTTCTCAGAAGTTGAAAGTATCTCTTCTGTCAGCAGCTTAAGTGTATCAATGATAAACCTGGCAATACCGAAATCAGCCGACGGGGTTTCCTGGATATCTATTATCCTTATTTCTATTGTGCCTCTGTCAAACCTTGCTATACAGCCCCTTGCATTAAGCCATTCATCCTGAAGTATATTATCCGGATCAAAAGGGGCAATATCTTTATATATCTTTTCAAGGATATTTTTTTCATAATCATCTCGCCCTGAAACAGCTTCCGGTATAACGTTTCCTGTTATCGAAGGTATTTTCTGACAGTTTTTTTTATATGCATCAAGCCTGCTGTCAAGAAGTCCTGTCACGTTATTTTCCATGAATGGGGAACTTGCTGTCAACGCAGGTATTAAGGGGAGGATCAGTCTGATAGCTGCATGAAGACTGAAAAATTCTTCATCATTTCTGAACGGTAGGTTGATGTGCATACTCTGCAGATTTGACCATCCATGTCCCTTGCAGGAAAAGATCCTGTCGAATGTATTATATATAATTTTATCACCATGTGGCCAGAGAACTGTCTCTTTAGCCGGGTCCATCCACGGGTGCATGGAGGTCGGCATGAGCATTGCATTAAAATCTTCAAGGATTGTGTTTGCCCTTTTTACCTGAAGTGAGAGTGCTTTTTCCCCCTCTGCAAGCAGCATTGAAGGATTATTTGTTTTAAATTCAATAACATGGGCTGTAAGTTCATTGGACCACGCAGTGTTTCCGTTTTTCCCGTCAGGATAATAGGTGTTTTCATAGCTTCCGGAAACTTTATACAGCAGTTTATCCGCAATAGGGAGGATATTGAGAGTGTCTTTATCGACTATCATGTATTCGAGTTCTATTCCCCTTCCTGTAAATAGGGAAAAGGGATATTCATAATTATTATTTGCCATGTATTGTGTCAAGTCTCCTGATGAAATCCTTGATTATTGTATCGTATAGGAGGGTCCCTTCAACTTCATCTTCTATATTGGTCTCGATTGTCGGATTATCATTGACTTCGATAACATGTGCTTTTTTATTGAAGAATTTAATATCGACACCGTAAAGACCGTCTCCGATGTGTTTTGTGGCCTCCAATGCTGTCCGGATAATTATTTTAGGTGTTTCTTCAATAGGTATGCCGAAGGCAAGTCCTTCATCAGACTCTTTGTGGTTATAAATCTGCCAGTGCTTTTCCGCCATAAAATAGCGGCACACATATATAGGCTGGTTATTAAGTATCCCGACCCTCCAGTCATATTCTGTCGGGGTAAACTCCTGTACCAGCAGCAGAGATGATTTTTTGAAAAGAGAGTTTTTCTCCAGTTCAAACTCCTCTCTTGAATCATATTTAAAGACACCCAGAGAGAATGAACTGTCCGGAATTTTTATAACACACGGAAATCCTATTGCTTTCTGAATCTCATCGCTGTTCTGGGGGGATATAATTATTGATTTCGGGGCCGGTATTTTGTTTTTTTCAAGGAGTTCCTTGAGATAAATTTTGTTGGTGCATCTGAGGATTGAAACAGGATCGTCAATAACAACAAGTCCTGATTTCTCGGCCCTCCGTGAAAATCTGTATGTGTAATGGTTTACAGCTGTAGTATCCCTTATGAAAAGGCAGTCAAACTTTTCTATTTCTGCATAATCATTGGAAGTTATTATCTGGCAGCTCATTCCGCTTTTTTCTGACGACTTTATAAAATTCTGTATAGCCTTGCTGTTTGACGGGGGGGTTTTTTCATCAGGAGAGCTCAGAATAGCAAGTTCGTATCTGTATAGTTCCCTGCTGTCTGATTTCACTTTTCTCCTTTTTCCGACATATTCCTGAATCATCTGTTTAAGAAAATGGTTGTGGTTCTCAGGAACTTCTTTTAAAGATATCAGCTTGATATTCTGAAGATGCCATTTTCCCCCCTCTTTTTGGAAAACTGCCTTAAAAAGGGGAAGGGGGAAGAGGTTGAAAAGCATTTTAGAAAGCTTGTTATGACAGTTTGCAATATTTTTGCCGAAATAAATACTCAGTTCGAAATCATTGCCAATGATTCTTTTTAGGCTCTGCTGGATCTGCTGATCAATCTCGCCTGAAACCTTTTTTAAAATCATGTTGTATTTGAAGTCAAGGGTTGCCTTGACTGAAGGGATCGGATAGTGACCTCGTGCGGCAGCCACAAGAGAGACATAATATCCTATTGACTGGTAGCTGTATGATTTACAAAGGTTCAGAACCTTTATTTTTTTCCGTCCCAGGAAAGAGGGATCGGTGAGATATGTTTCAGCTTTTACAATCTCAGCACCTTCAATATTCAGATCCCATTTTGAAGGATTTTCAATAACAATTAATGTATTCATCTATTCTGGATAGTTATCCTTTTCTTTTTGATTCTTTTGTAATATAATTTCAGCTCAAAGTAGTCAATCTGTATTATTAATATACTATTTTTTTTGAAAAAAATATAATAAAACAGCTTAATTAATGTATACCTTTTTCTGGAGGTGAAATAATGGACTGCAGGGACGGCTGCGGGGCATGCTGTATAGCTATATCAATATCATCAAAAATCCCAGGAATGGAAAACGGAAAACCTGCAGGTATTGCCTGTATACATCTTACCGGTAATTACAGATGCGCTATTTTCGGAGAAAGCGGAAGACCTGCTGTCTGTTCAGGGCTTAAACCGTCTGAGGAAATGTGCGGTAAAACAAGGGAGGAAGCGCTCTCGTATTTAACTTATCTTGAAAAAATTACACAGCCTGAATAAATCATTTCCCCTTTTTTGAATAATACAGTGCTGAATCAGCTTTCTTTATTGCTTTTTCAAGCTTTTCCCCGTCAGCTGCTGTATAAAGGCCTGAAGAATAACTGAAACTGATTTTATTTTTTTCATAAAGAATAAAACTGTCTGTACTCCTGTCTATAAGCCGTTTTTCAAGTTCTTCACCAGTCACACTCCCGCATCCTGGAAGGATAAGAAGAAATTCGTCTCCGCCGTATCTTAAGATGTAGTCGGTATCTCTTATTGCCCCGGTCAGGATTTCAACTGTCTTTATCAGGACCATGTCACCTGCAGAATGGCCGTATGTATCGTTTATAAGCTTGAATTTATCCAGATCTACAATTATCAGGGAATAGTCGTTTGTTACAGTTTCTTCAAGTACAGACAGCATCCTTCTGTTATAAACTCCGGTAAGTGTGTCTGTCAGGGATTCCTTGTAGTATTCTTCAGATTTGTTTTTTTCGAGAACAACAGCAGTATGGATTTCAATGATATCAGTGACAGCTGTGGCTGAAATAAATACAGAAAAAAAAGCTATTCCAATATGTGTATAAAATACTGTTCCGGTCAGAAGAAAAAGCTGAAGAATATCATATGATGATATTAAAAAAACAATTGATATTCCGGTAAGGATGAGTATTGTCTGATTTGTTTTCTTTTTTATGCGGATTGCCTTGACTGCAATATATATAAAGACAGGTATCATTGCAGAATCAGTTATTCTGTATATTCCCCTGAGTTCAACCATATTGTCAGGGTAAATCAGGCTGATTAACGTCGCAAGTGAGTTGAATACTACGATCAGTATATCAATCCTGTTGTTTTTAAGGCCTAAAAGTCTGTTTATCAGTAGAATCATGAATATAATGGCCAGGTTAATTCCTGAAGCTGTTATTTTTTTAAAGAGAAGATAATCGATTAAAAGAATATCAATATAGGAAAAATCCAGGAGAAAGACAAATATTGAAATCAGTACTATCCCAATATATATTTTAACATGGAAGTTTTCCCTGACTTTGAAAGCAATGGTTAAAAAGATGAGGCTCAGTATAAGAAGTATTCCTGATATAATCTCAATAATATATTGGCTGTAGAAATATAAAAAGTGTTTTCTGACAAAGGAGTCTTCAATATTTTCAATAAACGGGATTGTCAGAATTCCTGCTTCATAAAGTGCATAAATTCTGATTGATACTGTATGCATTCCCTTATCAAGGTTGCCGGGAAATGTGAAATCATGGGCCATATTCCAGATTGATGCGTTGCCTTTTTTGAGGTCTCCTCTCTGACCTATGAATATATCATCAACAAAAACCTGAATTCCATTGCCGGCTATGTATGGAAGGAAGATTACGGGAGAGTTTACAGGTTCTTCAAGTATGAAATTTGATGTGAATATATAAAGACCTGTTGAAAAATCACTATCCTTGTCTCCTGCTGTATAATACGGAAGTAAGTTGATATCTTTTACTTTTGAGCCGTATTCAAGCTTCCAGCCTGTTTCAAGTTTTATTGCTGATTCCGCCGGCGTAAGGAGAAAATTAAAAGTAGTAATAAACAGGACTACTAAAATCAGGGATGTTGTTATTATGAGGTTCTGTCTTATATTGATCTGCAATCCTGAAAGGTTCATTTAAACTATTATATTACGGTTTATTCTTTAATTAAAGAAAATGGAATCCGAATTATTTTTTTAGCATGGCATTCATGCTTTCAAACATTTTTTTTGCTCTTTCCCGGTCCGGGACTTTATCCTGCTTGTAGTCCTGCAGCAGTCCCTGAGGCAGCTCCTGAAGGAATCTTGAGGGTGATGATTCTATTATATCTCTCATATGTCTTCTCTGTCTGCATGCTGTAATATACAGTTTCTGCATTGCCCGTGTAATTGCAACATAAAAAAGCCTTCTCTCCTCTTCAATATTGCCCTCATCCTCTTCAATTGATCTTGCATGGGGTATAATTGAATCCTCCACTCCGGCAAGAAAAACAACCTTGAATTCAAGCCCCTTTGCTGCGTGGATTGTCATAAGGCTTACCTTTCCCTCTTCATTATCATCAATATCATCTCTGGTTATAAGGGTAATCCGGTTGAGGTATGTGTAGAGGGATGGGTCCAGGTTGTCAGGATCTGTTTCCCATCTTTCAAAAAGGTCGATAAATATCTGTATATTCTTGAATTTCCATTTTGCAACCTTCTCGTTTTTCTGATATTCATTCACCAGGCTTCCCCAGTAGTCAATGTTGTCAACAAATTCAGCAAGTGTTTTTGCCATTTTTTTCCCAGATAAAAGCCTTGATCGGAAAAAGTTTATAAGGTTTACAAAATCAAGCAATACCCCTTTCATTCTGTCGCTTAAAGGACTGTCATGGGCAGCTGAAAGTGCTGATAATGCGGAAAAAAAAGAACACTTTTTACCTCTGGAGACGTGGTGGATCTGCTCAAGTGTTTTTTTCCCGATTCCCCTTCTCGGGGTGTTTATAATTCTCAACAGATTTACATCATCATCAGGATTTGCCATTACCTTGAGATAGGCAATTATATCCTTGACCTCTTTCCTCTGAAAGAAACTTGTACCACCGGATACCTTATAGGGAATGGCAGAAGCGAGAAGGGCTTCCTCTATAGAGGTCGTAAGGTTGTTTGTCCTTACAAGGATGCCGAAGTCATGATAGTTCAGTTCCTCTTTTTTCTTCAGAAAGTTAATCATTTCTGATATAAAGTCACTCTCTTTTGCCTCGTTGTCCGGATAGAATATTTCAATCGGTGTTCCCTTTTTTGTCCCTGTCCAGAGCGCCTTTTCTTTCCTGTTTTTGTTGTTGGCTATAAGGGTATTGGCTGCTTCCAGAATATTGCCGGTAGAGCGGTAATTCTGCTCAAGCTTTATCTCTCTCACATCCGGGAAATCTTTCTCAAATTGAAGGATATTACTGTAGTCAGCCCCTCTCCATGAGTATATTGACTGATCATCATCACCCACAACACATATGTTTTTGGATTCCTCTGCCAGAAGTTTCATAAGTTTGTACTGAATTTTTGAAGTGTCCTGAAACTCATCCACCATGATGTATTTATATCTTTCCCTGTATTTACTCAGCACTTCAGGGTAGTTTTCCATTATCATTATGGGAAGTGAAATAAGATCGTCAAAGTCGACAGCATTATAGAGTTTCAGGTGGATAAGGTACTCTTCATAAAGCGGTTCAAACTGGTCGTTGATATTATTCCATGTTGTTCTTCCTGTTTTAATTGCAGAAAAAATATTTGAAATATTATAAAGGTCCAGGGTATTGGGATCTATTTTTAATTCCCGTGCTGTTTCTTTTATAAGTGATATCTTGTCTACCTGGTCATATATGCTGAAGTTTGATTTGTATCCGAGTTTTTCTATTGATTCTCTTAGTATTTTTACTCCAAAAGCATGGAACGTGGAAACTGTAAGGTTAGAAAGCTTCCTTTCTGTGATCTTTTTTGCCCGTGCCTGCATTTCCCTTGCAGCTTTGTTGGTAAAGGTCAGGGCCAGTATGGAGGCCTGGGGAATCCCCTGGTCCAGCATATAAGCCATCCGGTAGGTTATTGTCCGTGTTTTCCCTGATCCTGCTCCCGCTATTATAAGGAGCGGTCCATCTATCCTTGTCACAGTTTCAAACTGCTTTTTATTAAGCTGCGATTGTAATTTTTCTATGTCAAACATTAGTATTAAAGATTCACCTTTTTGGTAAGAAATGAAAATGTTTCTATCCCGAAATATGTTATAGCACTGATAATAAGTCCTGCGATGGCAACGCCTGCAATTACGGCAGGGATTGTCTTTCTTTTTTTCATTCCAAGGACCCAGGCCCCCATTGTCCCTGTATAAGCACCAGTAACAGGGAGGGGTATTGCCACAAAAAGCATTATCCCCAAATAACCGTATCTGTCAACCTTGTCACTTATTTTCATTCTCGCTTTTTCAATAAACCTGTTGAAGATTCTGCTGTACCAGCTGAATCTGATCATAAATCTGTGGACAGTTGAGACAAATATATAAAAAAAAGGGCCTACCAGTGAATTAAAGGCAACACAGTAAAAATATGCAAAAAGGGGAGGGATGCTGTTTGCCACTGCATAGGGAATAGCCCCCCTGAGTTCTGAAATAGGCAGCAGTGAAAGAAGTGCGGAAACCACAAGTACATGTTGATCCAAAATATTTAAACTCCTGTATCAGAATATCTTCCGTTTTATTGAAATCGCATCAGCAGGACATACCTCATGACAGCAATAGCATCTTATACATTTTTTATAGTTTATTTCAACTTTTTTATTTTCACTTCTACTGAAATGAAGGGCCTCAGCAGGACAGATTTTAATACAGTCACCGCATCTTATACATTTGCTGTGTATAAAGACAGGTTTTTTTACAGAAAGCTCTTTTAAAAAGGTGAAGATAGCAGAAGGCATTTTATCCCTGAACATGGAAATATCACCGGTGGTTTTAATTCTCCTGTAATCCTCAATAATCGGTTCACTTTCGAAATCCCCGTTTACCTTATAATTATCTCCCCTTTTCAGCCAGTATCCTGTTTCAAGGGCTGCATGAATCAACGGCATTTCTTCAGCGGTATAGCCCATAATTCTTGATACAGCAGTATCGAGGGCAAGAATATTGCCGGATCCGATTACAAGACCTGTTTCTCTCGGCGTTCCGTTCCCCGGCCCCGGCCCTTCCATTGAAATAATTCCATCCATAAGGGTAAAAACAGGTTTAACAGCAAGGTTGAGGTCTGAAATCATTGTCGCGAAGTTATTTTTATCCGGGAATCTAAGATGAAACTGCGATTTTAAAAGCCCGGGAACAAGTCCGAAAAGATTCTTCATCCCCCCGGTAAAATAAAGAAGCTGATGTGTTTTCATTTTGGGCAGCGATACAACAGCATCCGCTTCATTTATAACATCTGCTATCTGAAAACGTCTTACAAGTCTGCCTTCAGGATTTTCAACAGAGGTGAATGATGAAAAATCTCTCCATTCGGCCCCTGCAGATATAGCCGCTTCCTTTATACCGGATTTTTTACCAGCATAATCTGTTGACTGAAAACCGGGCGAATCCCCTGCAATGATTTTTTTTGCCCCTTTTCTGATAAGAAAAAGAACTGTCTGCCGCACGAATTCAGGGTGTGTGCATACAGCTTTTTCAACCGCCGCTCCTGACAGTATGTTGGGTTTTACAAGAATGGTTTTGCCTTTTACGTCAAAGCCGCCTGAATATTCAAAAACTTTTTCAATAGCGCTCTGAATTGCATCCGGCTTATAGGTTGAGCATTTAATTATCGAGACAATATTGGTTTTCATATCAGTGCATATTAAAACTATTTTTAAAAAAAGTAACCTGCTGTGATCCCTGACAGCTGAATCACCTGAGTGTACCTTTATTAATCTTCAGAATTAAAACTCCTAATAAAAGTATCCCAGTGAAAATCCGACTGCTGCGTCACTTAATCCGCTTCCTGCACGAATTGGACCTCCTGAAAACAGACCGAAACTGATTCTTTTTATTCCAATACTGTACTCAACTGCATAAATCACTTCCCCCATCATGGGGACTACAATTAATGAATAATTATCTATCCTTTTATCAGGATTCTTTGAATATGCAATTGATATAAGAGGAGCAGCTCCCTCCTGGAATGCGAAGAGCTTTAATCCTGCATAATAATTTTCATTAATTCTTTTCAGAGCACCGCCGAAAACAACAAAATCGGTATTGTTTTCAGATTCCCCCATCTGAAACATAAATCCAGCGCTTGCCGGAAACATCCATTTGTTTCTGTTTTCCTCAGTTTCAATCCGGCCGCTTCCCCCAAGGTTATATCCATATCCCAATATGATTTCTGCTGTACTGCCGGAAAGTGAAGAATCATAAGTATCCCCGTTGCCCGGGTCAGTATAGGAATAATCAGCTAAATCCATTGTAGTAAGGCGGAGTCCTGCAGAAAGGAGGTGTCTTCCCTTTTTAAGAGCATATTCAACTCCGGCAATCATTTCCATCCCTTCTTTGTTTATCTCAACATGATTAAATGATCCTGTATCATAATCATAGTTAAAGATGCCTCCCTGATCATGAATGGAATAATATGCAGGCCCCATATACATACTGAACCTGTGGATACCTAATTGTTTTGTAAGCTTTATAAGGACAGGGATTTCAATCATTTTTACATAATTATCATAGTTGTCTATATTAGAAAAATAGATCTCTTTGTAGTTCATTTCAGTCTGCAGATAAAGGCTGTTGTAAATCTGGTACTGGATATTTATCCCTGCTACAGGAGAAAGCTCATTTGTTTTGTTCCACTCATTTTCATCAATAGGGTCAGCATTTTCTGATGAATCTCCATTATTATTTTTGGATATCATTCCGAGATTTACCCCTAAAGAAGCACCTACAATAAACTCTCTCTTTTCCCGTTTCCCGATTTCACTCAGCTGTAATTCCCATTCAGATCTTTTTATCCTGTACTCCTCCCTGAGCTGTGAGAGGGATGTGTTATATGGGGTGTCTGAGAGGAGTGAGTCAAGTTCGTTGAAAGCCCTTGCAACCTTGTCCTTCTGCCTTATCCTGTCATAGTTCTTTTCAATGATTTTATCATAATCAGATATAACTTCAGCTTCCTCAGGGAGAAGATGCGGTATTTCGAAGGTGATTTCTGATGTGCTGTTTTCCTCTACAACCACATCACTTCTCTTAATAAGAGCCTCTCCTGTCATCCTCTGCTGTCTTATCTCCACAGTTCTCTTCCCGATCAGGAGGTTTTCAATTGTTGATGAGTTTTCAGCAAAAGGTTCTCCGTCAACATACGGAATATAGCTCCCCTCAACACCGGTTTTCATCAGGTGTATCTTTCCGAATGCGATATGTACACCGCTGAATTCCTCAATAATAGAAGCTGTAAGACTGTCGGCAGCTTCAAATATATCAAGTGCGGTTTCAGCCTTTCCTATTCTGGTAAGTGCTGTCTGCCCCTTTTCCCTGCTGAATACAGACATTTCAATAATGAAGCTGTTATCTTCAGCCATGAAGGTCTTTCCGAAGACAATATTGTCCACGTTGTTGTTATTACAGTAATCAGTCATTGATGCTGTATTCTCAGGAAGGGATGAGATATCCTCATCAACCAGATCATATTCTTTCATGAATTTTATCAGGAGTTTTGTGCTGTCTGTTACTCTGTCTGAAATTACCTCAAGCTGGATGTTTTCCTTATCGCTGAGGGTAAGCTTTTTTACGGCAATCCTCGGTTTGGAAGTGTTCTCCTGGGAAAAGATGAAAAAAGGGGAGGCAAAAATAAAGAGCAGGATAACAGCAAAAAACGGTTTAGCTTTTTTCATGAAAGGCTCCTTCATCTGTTTTACTAATTATAGTGTAGAAAATAGGTCCTGCAAACGGTTTTTTATTCGGCCATATTCTGTATCCGAATTCAGTTGGTTCAGCTTCCCCCTGATCTTCATCTTGTATGATTTTAAAAATCCCGTTTCTCTTTTTGAAGAGTTTTTCAATTATTCTGTCATTTTCAAGATCAGAGACAGAACATGTTGAATATACAATTCTTCCCCCGGGTTTTACCGCCTCAAGGGCAGCAGCAAGCATTGCGAACTGTCTCTCTGAAAGCCGTTTGGTCCTTGAAATGCTCCATTTTTCAAGATGGGGAGGGGAGTTGTAAACATGCCGCTCTGATGAGCACGGGGCATCAAGAAGAATTCTGTCGTAAATGTTCTTTTCATATAATCCCCATTTTGATGCATCATATCCGGTAATTGATACAGTTTTTCTTAATTCTTCAGGAAGGTGCTCTTCAATAACCTTTTTAAGGCGCCCTCTCCTGTCAGGGGATCTGTCATTTGCGGTCAGTTTTCCTTCCGGTCCGTTATCAAGTGCTGCAAGAAGTGTTTTGCCTCCCGGTGCCGCGCACATGTCAAGCACAAGAGACCCCGGTTTTATTTTCAGGGCTTTAACAGGGTAAACTGAAGCAGTATCCATATAGTAGGGCTTTAAAAGGCCGGATTCTATTGTATGGTAGAGTGTCTCTTCTCCGAAACCTGCTTTCAGCTCATCCCATATCGGGCCGATCAGTTCCCTGTAGTAGTTTTCAAAATTTTCAGTTCCGCTGGTTTTTTTTCTTTTCTTCAATGGAATGACATCCTGTTTATATAGCTGGTAGAAATATATGTATATATTATATAATATTGTCACTGTCTGGAAAATATGAATTTCAGACAGATAAATTAAAAATAAAGGGATATCTTAAAGCTATGAAATTTGATGCGGTAATCTTTGATCTTGACGGAACATTAATTGATACCCAGTATGATATTGGATACTATCTGAACAGAGTAATGAGAAATCACGGGTGCCCTGAAGTTGATATGGACAGGATTGCTTCCATAGTCGGCTGGGGGCTTCAGGATGCTGTATTTAAGGCTCTGCCTTCAGACCTGAAGGGGGATGAGAGGATTGTTAAAAAATATACAGAAGAGCTTATAGCCGATTATGCTGAAAACCCTGTTATTAAAACAGATTTTTATCCCGGAGTAGAGGACCTTCTGGAGCAGCTGGCAAAACGTTCAGTAAAAATGGGTGTATTCTCAAATAAAGCACATCCTGTCACAGCAAAAATTGCAGATATAATTTTTAAAGGAAGATATTTTTCTGCTGTCAGGGGAGCTTTTGAAAATATTCCTAAAAAACCCAACCCCGACGGGGCGTTTCTTGTCGCAGAGGAGCTTGGGGTCAGCAGAGACAGGGTCCTTTATGTCGGTGATTCGGATGTGGATCATAAAACAGCTGTAAACGCAGGAATGTTTACTGTAAGTGTATTATGGGGGTTCAGAAGCAGGGAAGAGCTTGAGAGTGCCGGAGCTGAAAACTTTATAGAGAAACCTGAAGAGCTTTTAAGGTTTTTTTAATCAAAAACAAAAAAGTTATTATATAATACAGTTAAGGGGTGATGTTATGGAAAAAAACGATTTGATCAGATTGGCAGATGAATATATAGGTCTTGAAAAAAACAGAGTTTTCAGTGACGAGATCTCCGGACTTCTTAAAAAAGAAAATTTTGATGAACTTAACGACCGTTTTTACAAACAGCTTGATTTCGGCACCGGTGGTATAAGAGGTATCATCGGAGGCGGTTACAACAGAATCAATCCTTATATTATACAAAAAACAACCCAGGGGCTTGCAAACTATATTAACAGGGCGGTAAAGAGCGGAAGCGGTTCTGTTGCAATAGCTTATGATTCAAGGAGATATTCAGACATTTTTGCAAAAGAAGCAGCCCTTGTTCTCTGTGCAAATAATATCAAGGTTTATCTTTTCACCTCGCTGAGACCTACCCCTGAACTTTCTTTTGCAGTAAGGCATCTCGGGTGTACGGCAGGGATAGTACTTACCGCCAGCCATAATCCTGCTGAATACAACGGATATAAAGTTTCCTGGTCGGACGGGGCACAGATTGTGGAGCCGCATGACAGACTCATAATAGAAGAGGTGAAAAAAGCAGGTTCTGATATCAGGATGATGGATGAAAAAGAAGCCCTTAAGAGGGGTATTCTTGAATATATAGACAGCAGGGTTGATAAACCCTATATGGAGATGGTTGAAAGCTGTTTTATCAGAAAAGATCTGATCAGGGAAAAGGGAAAGGATCTTAAGATAGTATATACCCCTCTTCACGGTGCAGGAAGGATCCCTGTTGAAACTGCTCTTTCAAATGCAGGAATAAATGTAATAACAGTTCCTGAGCAGGCAGAGCCTGACGGGAATTTCCCGACTGTTGAATATCCAAATCCGGAAGAGGCTTCTGCAATGAAAATGGCGCTTGAGCTCGGGAAAAAGGAAAAAGCTGATCTTGTAATGGGAACAGACCCTGATTCGGACAGGATAGGAATAGCAGTCCCTGACAGGGGTGAATATGTTCTTATCAACGGGAACCAGCTGGGTTCCATGCTTTCCTATTATATTCTTTCTTCAATGGATATGAAGGGTGCTGTTGAAAAAGGGGCAATTATCAAGACAATTGTTACTACTGAACTCCAGAGGCTAATCGGTGAAAGTTTCGGGGTTAAGGTTTATGATGTTCTTACCGGTTTTAAATGGATTGCAAAGCTTATTGCGGATTTTGAGAAAACAGGAGAGACCTATTTATTCGGAGGAGAGGAAAGCTACGGATTTCTTGTCACAGACAGGGTACGTGACAAGGATGCAGTTTCTGCTGCAGCTCTTACTGCAGAGATGGCTCTTTATAATTTATCAAACGGGATGAGTGTAATTGAATATCTTGATTCAATATATGAAAAATACGGATATTTCAGGGAAGATCTTGTTTCAAAGACCTTTAAAGGGGAGAAGGGGCTTAAGGTAATGGGGGCACTTATGGATTCCCTCAGAACTAAAACTCCTGTAAAGCTCGGAGGGCTGAAAACAGCGTCTGTCAGGGACTATCTTAAAGGGGTTGTAATCGAAGGACTTACGCTGCCGTCTTCAAATGTGCTTCAGTTTACACTTGAAGAGGGAAGTATTGTAACTGTAAGACCCTCCGGGACAGAACCTAAGATCAAGTTCTATATCTCATGCAGGGAAAATCCGGGAGCAGCTCTTGATAAAGCAAAGGAAGCAGTTATAAAAAAGATTTCAGATATAAAACAGGACATAAACAGAATAATCGAAAATATATAAAACGGCAGGAGATGATTTTGGAAACAGGCGAATGGTACAGGGAAAAGGTTTATAACAGCTCTACAGGGCAGGAAGAGTGGAAATATTACTATGTGAATAATTATACTGCCGGGACAGGTGATGCCGAGCTGACAATATACAGGATTGACAGACGGGGGAGGGTGCTGGGACCCAGGACATGGACAAGTTCTGCGGATCTTGTTGAGCAGATGACCAAAGTTTCAGAGGATTATGCCTGCTCAGTTCTGAAAATATCTCCGCCGGCAGAGAACAGTTGACAGCGTTTAATATACTGGGGGGGTGAGGGATAAAAATACGCTAAAACTGTTTTATCAGCCAGTCCCCTGTTTCTTTTATTTCATTTTTAAAAAAAAGGTTTTTAGCGGCAGCTGTTTCGAGTCTTGATTTTATTTTTTCTTTACTGAAGTCAGAACCGTTCAATGCTTCTTCAATTATATCAGGAAGATCAACAGGCATGGCATCACTGTAAACCTTCAGGGATGATATCCTGTTTTTTTCTGTTTTGATTTCAATTTCTATTCCTCCCCAGTCAAACCTTGTTTCAAATGATACTGAGAAATCCGGTGTTTTCCCGAAAAGCCATTCCCTGCTTTTCAGCTGATTATAATATTTTTTAAGATGCTTAATATCCTTTATGCTGTCAAAATCAAGTTCAGTTATCTTTCCTTCACCGTAATTTTCAAAAAATACAGATATTAAAACTTCTGAAAAACTTTCATGATTAATATTTCCTGAAAAATCTGACAGGTTTGCAACCCTGGATTTAACAGATGAGATCCCCTTGGCCTGCAGCTTCAGTTTTGAAGGATTAAGATAGTCTGACAGCCTTTTCAAATCTGAGCTGAAAAGGAGGGTTCCGTGATGGAAAGCTCTGTCTGATGTTAATTTAAATGCGCTGCCTGATACTTTTTTGTCTGACACCGTAATATCGTTTCTTCCTGAAACCTCCCCCCTTATCCCGAAGGGCAGGAGTGAATCTGTTATAATTCTGAAATTTTTTTCAACAGAATAGCTGTCAATCCCTGAGAGAAAAGTGAAGTTTGTATTTCCCATGTCATGAAATACAGCGCCGCCTCCGCTCTGTCTTCTGGCAAGATGAACCCTGTCTTTTTCCATTTTCCCAAGATTGCATTCTTTCCATGGGTTCTGGTTTTTTCCGATTACAACAGTGGGGCTGTTTCTCCAGATAAAAAGTATCTGGCGGTCTGGATCCATATCCCTGAAAATCCAGTCTTCTGTTGCAAGGTTGAACCACGGATTAAATACAGTTGAAATTAATACTTCAGGTTCTGCCACTTTTTAGTTCATCTTCCAGAAGATACGGTATTTTAAGGTTGAATGATTTATATACAACAAAAGTTTCTGAAACAGTAATCCCCTTTACTTTGGCAAGTTCCTGACTAAGAAATTTTAGAAGGTCAAAATCGGTATCAAGATGGACTGTAATTATAAAGTCGTATCTTCCTGTAACAACGTTGACGTTTATAACCCGTTTAAGCTTGCTGATTCTTTCACCTGTTTTTATATAATTCAGATCTGTTACCTGAAGACCTATCATTACAATCTGATGCCCGTCAAGCGCTTCCGGATTAAGTACTGTGGTAATATCAATAATACCTGCCTCTTCCAGCTTCCTGATTCTTGATTTGACTGTATTTTCTGCAATGGAAAGATCATTCGCAATTTCCTTAAACGATTTTCTTCCCTGTCTGAGGTGTGCTATTATCTTTTTGTTTACCTCGTCAAGCTTTATAGCCATAGTTTTCCCTCTGTGTAATTTCATGGTTATCATCTTTATCTGATCTTATATATATAGTTTTATCACAATTAACTTTATTTTGCAAGAAATGATAAAATAAACAAAAAAATATTGATTAATTGATAAAAAAATCAGATAAATATTGACTTTGTGATGTTTAGAGATAAATATATACTTATACGATTTACATGTTCAGCTGTTTCGGGAAGATGAATAAAGGAGTTTCAGTCTATGGGAAAGAAAACGCCGCTTTATGAGGAGCATTTAAAGCTTGGGGGGAGGATAGTTGAATTCGGGGGCTATGACATGCCGGTACAGTATCAGTCAGCCATTGAGGAGCATAACGCTGTGAGAACACATGCAGGGATTTTTGATGTATCGCACATGGGAGAGTTCAGGGTAAAGGGAAAGGACAGCAGGAAATATCTTTCATATATGGTCCCGACCTCAATGTCCAAACTTGAAAAAAACAAAGGGATGTACTCGTGTCTATGCCGCGAAGACGGTGGAATAATAGATGATATCTTTATTTTTATGATTTCTGAAAATGAATATTTTATTGTTGTAAACGCCGGGACAAAGGATAAAGACCTTGAATGGTTCAGGAAACATATTTCAGGGGATGTTACTGTTGAGGACCTTACCGACAAAACCGCCAAGATCGATATTCAGGGCCCTGATTCGGAAAAGATAATCAGCAGAATTTTCGGAAAGGATTTTACAGGGTCTTTAAAAAGGTTTTATTTTGATTATACAGACTACAGGGGTAGCAGGGTTATGGTTTCAAATACCGGATATACAGGGGAAGCAGGATATGAGATATATCTTGACACTGCGCTTGCCTCTTTGATCTGGAACGAGCTTCTTGAAAAAGGGAAAGGGGAAAATATACTTCCATGCGGGCTTGCTTCACGTGATTCCCTCAGACTTGAAGCAAGTTATTCGCTTTACGGACATGAACTCACTGAAGAAATTAATCCGGTTGAAGCTGGTCTTTCATGGCTTGTAAGTTCCGATGACAGTTTTATAGGATGTGATGCTGTCAGAAAGGTCAGGGCAAACGGCCCCAGCAGAAGGATCAGCTGCGTTGTAATGACAGGCAGGGGGATACCGAGGGAAGGTTATGAGGTTTTTCTGAAGGATGAAAAAATAGGGTATCTTACAAGCGGCGGCTATTCGCCTCTTCTCGGGATGGGAATTGCGTTTGCAATGATTGACACCGGAAAGGTGAAAACCGGTGATAAGGTTGAAATATTAATCCGGAATAAAAAGGTTGAAGCTGAAATAACCAGACGCCCTTTTTACAGTTTTAACGGATAGGAAAATATAAATAATAAAGGAGAATGTTATGGGAAATGAAAAAGGAAAGAAGATTGAAGCAGGTTTAAAATATACTGAAAAGCATGAATGGTTAAAAATAGATGGAGATACAGCTTTCTGCGGGATTTCAGATTTTGCACAGAACAGCCTCGGTGATATTGTCTTTGTTGAGTTTACTGATGATCTTAAGGGTGAGGAAATCAAAAAAGGTGATGTTATTGCAGTTGTCGAATCATCAAAAGCAGCATCTGATGTGTATTCCCCTGTTTCAGGAGAAGTCCTTGAGCTGAACACCCTTATTGAGGATACCCCTGAAACGCTGAATTCAGATCCCTACGGGGAGGGCTGGTTTATTAAAATCAGACTTACTGATCCTGGTGAATCTGAATCGCTTCTTAATTCTGATGATTATGAAAAACTGATCAGTTAAGGAGAGAAAAATGTCGTATACACTGTTAACAGATTCTGACAGGACGGAAATGCTTAAAAAAACAGGCGCCGGGCATATTGATGATCTGTTTTCCGATATCCCCTCTGATATCCTGAATGTCGTTATAGAGGGGCTCCCCTCCCCAAAATCAGAGATGGAAATATCTGAGCTTATGGGGGAAATTGAAAAGGAGAACAGCTGCAGGTCTGTTTTTATGGGAGGGGGGATATATAACCATTATATCCCGGCCCTTGTCGATGAAATTTCATCAAGATCTGAGTTTTATACCGCCTATACCCCCTACCAGCCTGAAGTGAGCCAGGGAACTCTGACTGCAATTTTTGAATTTCAGACTTTCATGTGCAGACTTACAGGGCTTGATGTAACCAATGCAAGCATGTATGACGGGGCAACTTCTCTTGCAGAGGCTGTCATGATGTCGGTAAGAACAAACAGGAAAAACAGGGTTATTGTGAGCCGTTCTGTAAACCCGCTCTACAGATCTGTCCTTGAAACTTACTGCTGGGCTTCAGGTATTGAGATTGCAGAAGCTGATATAAATGATTTTGAAACAGATTACAGCAGACTTGAAAAGCTTATTGATGATGAGACAACTGCTGTTGTAATTCAGAGTCCGAATTTTTTCGGAACAATTGAGGATATTCCAAGGGTCAGGTCGCTTCTTGAAGGTAAAAAGGGGTTTCTTATATCTGTTGTAACTGAGGCCATGAGCCTTGGTCTGCTCAATTCTCCGGGGTCCCTCGGTGCTGATATTGTCTGCGGAGAAGCCCAGAGTCTTGGAAATTATCCCGCTTTCGGAGGCCCTCTCTTGGGTTTTATTTCTGCAAAAGAGTCATTTACAAGAAAAATCCCGGGGAGGCTTGCTGGAAAAACCCTTGATGCAGACGGCAGTGAGGCACTTGCCCTGACCCTTCAGGCAAGGGAGCAGCATATAAGAAGGGAAAAAGCAACATCCAATATATGCTCTAATGAGGGGCTTCTTGCCCTGAGGGCATCCATATATATAAGTCTTATGGGGCCGCATCTCAAAGAACTCGGTACGTACAATCACAAGGCAGCATCTTATCTTAAAGAAAAGCTTCTGAAGAAAGGTTTTACAGAAGTTTCTGACAAACCCTTTTTTAATGAGTTTCTCCTCAGGCAGAAAGATCCTCATGGATTTGAGGAGAAATGCAGTTTAAACTGTATTTCTCCAGGGATCAGTATTGAACAGTATTACCCTGAATTAAATGGCTGTTATCTTTTCTGCGCAACTGAAACAAACAGCAGGAAAATGATTGATGCGTTTATAGAAAAGCTTTAAGGGGGCTTGAAATGGAAATAATTTTCAGGAAACATAAAACAGGAAAAAACAGGTATCAGGTCCCCTCATGGGAAGGCTATAATTCCGGTCTTGATGAAAAATATATCAGGGATGATCTTGATATGCCGGATGTAGGGGAGTCTGAGATTGTAAGGCACTATATAAAGCTTTCAAAGATGAACTTCGGTGTTGATGACAATATGTATCCTCTTGGAAGCTGTACAATGAAATATAATCCCAAGGTCAATGAAAAGTTTGCAAAAAGCGGTGAATTTCTTAATCTGCACCCTCTCTCCGGTGATAATCTGAGTCAGGGGTCTCTGAGGCTCCTGTATGAACTGTCGGATTACCTGAGAAAAATATCCGGAATGAAGGGGGTAACTCTTGCCCCTGCTGCAGGATCTCATGGGGAGCTGACCGGTGTTATGGTTATCAAGAAGTATTTTGAGGATACAGGGGATAAACGGGACACGATAATTATTCCTGATTCGGCCCACGGAACAAATCCGGCATCGGTCGCAATGTGCGGATTTAAAATTAAAGAGGCAAAATCAACACCAGAAGGGGATGTTGATATTGAACTCCTGGAAAGCATAATAGATGAAAATGTCGCCGGCATGATGCTGACGAGCCCGGGGACCACAGGGCTTTTTGACAGGAACCTTAAAAAGATAGCAGATATGCTCCATAAAAACGGCTCTCTCTTTTATGGAGACGGGGCCAACCTCAATGCAACCCTCGGCAAGGCGAGGTTTGCAGATATGGGGTTTGATATAATGCATATAAATGTTCATAAAACTTTTTCGACTCCCCATGGAGGGGGAGGGCCTGGGGCAGGACCTGTAACAGTAGTTGAAAAGCTCGAAAAATACCTCCCGGTTCCTTCAGTCAATAAAGAGGGTGATAAATATTTCCTTGATTACGACAGGCCTGATTCAATCGGGAGGATCCACAGTTTTTACGGAAATTTTCTTATCCTTGTCAGGGCGTTTATCTATATAAACACCCTCGGGGCTGAAGGGCTTAAAGATGTTTCAGAGACTGCAGTTCTTAATGCCAATTATCTGAAGGAGCTTCTTAAAGGGGAGTATAACCTTCCTATTGACAGAAGCTGTATGCACGAGTTTGTCCTTAACGATAAGGGTTTTCCGGAAGGGATTACAACTGACCATATATCAAAAAGGATACTTGATTACGGTTATCATGCACCTACAGTGTTTTTTCCCCTGATCATTCCCCACAGTATAATGATTGAACCTACTGAAACTGAATCAAAGGAGACACTTGAAAAGTTTGCTGAAGTAATGATCAGAATAAAAAAAGAGGCATTTGAAAATCCTGATCTTCTTCTGAAAGCACCCCAAAATACACCGGTGAAGAGGGTTGATTCTGTTCTTGCAGCCAAGACCCCTGTTCTAAAATGGGAGTAATATCAGTAATTCCGTAGTAATAAGAATTAAAAAAGCAGGAGTTTTATAAACCCCTGCTTTTTTATTTTATATCATAAAAATTCAGGTAATGATTATTAATAATATTTTTAAAAAGCACATTTAATATTTTTTTGGAAATCAGTTCCGGGAAGATCTAAGTGGTTTGGCAGACGGCAGTTTTATATTAAGCTTAATGGCAAAGAGCCTTGTCCCTGTTGTCGTGATGAAAGTTATAAGAAATATAAAGGTGGTATCCATACCCAGTTTGTTGAGAATTATAAAGACAATTCCACCAATAATAGTAGCAGTTGCATAAAAATCCTTTTTAAGGATAGTGGGGATTTCGTTTGCAAGAAGGTCCCTTACAACACCCCCCCCTGTTGCTGTCATTGTACCTGTGATCAGTATCCCGATAATTCCAAGTCCTGCACCAAGTCCTTTTGCCGCTCCGATAACAGTAAAAATACCAAGTCCCACTGCATCCAAAAACAGGATAATATTCCATTTTTCTGAAATGTTTTTTGACAGAAAAAAGACAGGAAGTGCTGCTGCAATACATATAAGCAGATACTCCTCGTGTTTAAGAGCTTCCGGCGGCGCTGCTCCTGTAAGAAGGTCCCGGATTATCCCTCCTCCTATACCTGTCGCAATAGAAAGAATAACAACACCAAAAACATCAAGTTGGCATTTTACTGCTTTAATTGCCCCTGTGACTGCAAAAACAAATGTTCCAAAAATATCAAGGCAGTATATCAAGTTAATGTTTTATCATTTTCTTTTTATAGCGAACTACCATATGGACTAAAGCATCCTTTTCCCCTGTGTTTTCAATACAGTGCTCAATATCGCTGTGGTATGAAAGAAAATCATCCTTATGCATTATTGTAACGTTTTCCCCTGCTGTAACAGTTATTTCCCCCTCAAGGAGCGTCAGAAACTCCTCAGTTCCCGGGAAGTGTGGTTCCGATTCAAGTCTGCTTCCTTTTTTGAAAGAAATAAGATACATCTCAAGATCATCAACCATATCTATCGGGGTAAGTGTTTTTATATGCACCCCCTCCTCGTCGCAGTCAAGAATACTTATTTCATCCTTTTTGGTAAGGGTGAAATTCCTTTTAGTAACAGAGATTACCCTTGTCAGATCATTGATATCAACGCCCAGTCCGGTTGCAATTTTCCAGACAGTTGCAATAGTCGGATTAACCTTGTCTGATTCTATCTGCGAGAGCATAGCCTTGGATACACCGCTTTTTTCAGCCAGAACACCGAGGGTAAGTCTTTTTTCCTTTCGTATCTCCTGGATTGTATTGCCAATAGGTAGAAGCTTTTTTTCTGTCATATATTCCGGATCCTCTTATTTATGAAGAAATTTTGGATAAAAATGTTTGACATAATGAATTAAAGTTAATTATACTGAATATAAAGCAGTATATCAAACATTTATTCATTATAATGTATTAAATACTGTTTATCAAGTTAATATTCGGAGGGGAAAATGAAAATCCTTCTTACTGGTGCACTTGGACAGATCGGGTCGGAGCTCGCAGTAAAACTGCGGTCAATCTATAAAAATGATGAAGTGGTTGTTACTGATGTAAGAGATGATGTGAACATGGATGTAATAGAAGCAGGACCTTTTTACAAGGTAGACTGCAGGGACGGAGAAGCAATCCACCAGATAATAAAAAAGCATAAAATTAAAAGAATTTATCACCTTGCAGCTCTTCTGTCTGCTACTGCCGAGAAGAATCCTCAGCTTGCCTGGGACATAAATGTAAATACTCTGCTGACAATTCTTGAAATTGCGAGGGCTGAGGAATGCTCTGTTTTTACACCAAGTTCCATAGGGGCATTCGGACCTGGCTCTCCGAAGGATTATACTCCCCAGGACACAATACAGCGCCCGACATCAATATACGGTGTAACCAAGGTTACAGGTGAGCTTTTATGTGATTACTATTATCATAAATACGGGGTTGATACGAGGGGGGTAAGGTTCCCTGGTATTATATCAAATGTAACTCCTCCCGGGGGGGGGGACAACCGACTATGCTGTCCATATCTATTATGAGGCTGTAAGGAAAAGGAGATATACCTGTTTTCTGAGGGGTGATACAAACCTTGACATGATATATATGCCTGATGCACTTAAGGCAGCTGTTGAGATTATGGAAGCTAATCCTGATAAATTGAGGCACAGAAATGCGTTTAATATAACAGCAATGAGTTTCTGCCCTGAGGAGCAGGCGGCCTATATAAGAAAGTATATACCTGAATTTGAAATTGATTATGATATTGATCCTGTAAGACAGGCCCTTGCAAACTCATGGCCTAACAGCCTTGAGGACTATGCAGCACGGGTTGAATGGGGATGGAAGCCAGATTATGATCTCGGATCAATGACATCTGATATGCTTTCAGTTCTAACAAAAAAGATTGACAGGGAATAGGAGGGTTATTATGTACACGGATTTCAGAGAATATCTTGGCGGAAAAATCAAAGAAATAAAGGAAATGAAGCTCTACAAGAATGAAAGGGTGCTTACAACAGCTCAGGGGAGGCTGATCGAAACTGAGGACGGGAAAAAGGTCCTTAATTTCTGTTCAAATAACTATCTGGGATTTGCTGATAATGATGAAATAAAAAAAGAGGCATCTGCTGCTCTTGAGAGATGGGGATTCGGTCTTTCCTCTGTCAGGTTTATATGCGGAACGCAGTCTGTACACAAAAAACTTGAAAAAGAAATAGCGGATTTTACAGACAGCGAGGATGCTATACTGTTCGCAGCCTGCTTTGATGCTAACGGCGGGGTATTTGAGCCGCTTTTTGATGAGAATGATGTAATTATTTCTGATGAACTTAATCATGCTTCAATTATTGACGGAATCAGATTGTGCAAGGCCGGAAGGATAAGATACCGTCATCTTGATATGGATGATCTTGAAAAAGCTCTAATAGAGTCTCAGGATTCAAGATTCAGGATAATATGTACGGATGGTGTATTTTCCATGGACGGGGATATTGCCCCCCTCAGGGAGATATGTGATCTTGCTGAAAAATACAATGCACTTGTAATGGTTGATGATTCACATGCAACCGGATATATCGGTGCTACCGGGAGGGGTTCTGCTGAATACTGCGGAGTTTCGGGGAAGATAGATATATTGACAACAACCTTCGGAAAAGCACTGGGAGGTGCTTCAGGCGGATGCATATGTGCAAGAAAAGAGATAGTGGAGATGCTCAGGCAGAAATCACGTCCGTATCTTTTTTCTAATACCCTGTCGCCTGTTATTGCAGCTGCATCCATAAAAGCAGTTTCACTGCTTAAAAACAGGGGACCTGAATTTTCATCCGAACTTCTGAAGAAATCCGGTTATGCAAGGGAGAAGATCAGGGGGATGGGGTTTGATGTTCCTGAAGGGAAAACAGCAATAATACCTGTAATGCTTTATGATGAGTATGCTGCTGTAAGAATTGCTGAAAATCTTTACGGAAACGGTATCTATGTCATACCCTTCTCATACCCGGTTGTACCGAAGGGGAAGGCCCGAATCAGGGTGCAGATATCATGCAGTCACACTTATGATGATATTGACAGGCTTTCAGATATGTTCAGGAAAGCAGGGGAAGAGGCCGGGGTTTTATAACAGGGTCTCTGCCTTTTCCCCCCATATCTTGATGCAGATATTATCAAGTTTTTCCTCATCAGCAATAAGGGTGACTGTTTTACTGTCAAACCTGTAATGCACCATCCTGAGTTCCTCTTCATTCAGGGAAGTGAAAATATCAGACAGGAAATCCGGGGCTGAATTATTTTCTTTTATATGAATAACTGCAAGATTCTCCCTTATCCTGACTTCGGAAAACCCTGACAATGTTTTAAGAAAAGAGGAAAGATCCTGCTCTTTATCCACCGCAATTGAAAAAGATATTGAAGTAATTTTGACTAGTTCTGTCTTTATACCGAATTTATGAATGTTGGAATAGATATTGTTTATAGCACAGATAGCGGAATTACTGTTGAAAATATAGATACTTATGAGTTTTATATTTTTTTTTAATATTATCTCATTTCTTTTCATTTTGATTTCTTCCTGCTCCTGACAGAGAGCAATATACAATATAGTGAATAAAAGTTCAATAAATAAAACAAAAACAGTGCTTTTTGTCAGTTTTCAAAAAAAATATTTTTAAAAAAAGTATTCAGGAATATAATGTATAGGACGGAGTTGCCATGAAAAAAGATAAATTATTATTAACTGTAACTTTGAATCCTTCGATCGACCAGTCGATCGAACTTGAAAGGTTCAGATACGGAGAAATGAACAGGATCTCTGAAAGTATAAAAAATCTGGCTGGCAAGGGATATCATGTAGCCATAACAAACAAACGACTCGGAGGTGACTCTTTCTGTCTGGGCTTCAGTTTTAAACACAGCAGAATGCTGACTGAAAAATATTTTCTTACAAACGGTGTTGCCAATGAATTTGTGGAGATTCCCGGAGAACTGAGGGTTAACCTTAAAATATTTGACAGGGAAACATCAATCATTACGGAGATAAACGACAAGGGTAAGCCGGTTGATGAGGGGCAGCTTGAAACCCTCTTTTCACTTGTAAAAAGCTATCTGAAAGTCGGAGATATGATTGTCTTCAGCGGAAGTGTTCAGCCCGGAATACCTGATACAGTTTACAAGGACCTTATTTCAGAGGCAAAGATTGCCGGACTCAAAACTGTACTTGATGCTGAGGGAACACTTCTTACAAAAGGTCTTGAAAGTATCCCCTATTTTATAAAACCGAACCTGTATGAACTGGAAAAATCATTCGGAAAGATTGTGACCAACTTTCATGAAGCAGCTGAGATGTGCAGATATTTTACAGAAATGGGAATCCGGATTGTCTGTATATCAATGGGTTCCAGAGGGGCTGTTATATCAGACGGAACGGAAACCTACAGTGCAAAAGCCCCTGATATTGAAATTATGAGTACAGTCGGGGCAGGTGATTCCATGATAGGAGCAATATGCAACTCAATATTAGCTAAAAAAGGACTTCCTGAAATGCTGAAAACGGGGATAGCCGCATCATGTGCGACATCAATGAAAAAAGGAAATGATATCTGCAGTATTGATGATTACAGCGCTCTTCTCGGGCAGGTTGAGATAGAAAAAATGTAGCCAGGTGCTGATTACTGGCATCGCTATATGTGGGATTACTATCCACTTCGTGTTAAGTTGATCTCTATAATAAAAACCCCGCTTCCGGCGGGGTTTTGTATTTCAGCGGATCACTGAAAGATCAGGTATTGATGAAAGGAGCGGAAGTGTGTCGATGCTTTTTGCTCCGTGTTTAATAAGTTCATAACGGACTTTGGAAAGGGGAATATCCTCCCTGTCTATTTCAATCTGGATGCTGTACTGTGAATATCTGGATCCCGGTATAATAGTGGGTTCATCTGCAAAAAGATTGTTGTCTGACAGGTATTTTTCAATATCATCTTTTTTATCAAGCGGAACATTGAAAAGCATAAGGACCTTGTTTTCAGCATTTATAGTTCCGTACAGATTAATCAGAAACATTTCAAGAAGCTCATTTTTAACCCTGTTTTTCTTAATTTCAGGATTTATCCAGATTCCGGTTTCAGATTTCAGGTGTTCGTCTATAATCTTTAATCCGTAATTCTTCAGTGCACTGCCTGACTGTGTTATTTCAAGTCCTATATCTGCAGCTTTGTTCATAATTTTTGCTTCGGTCTTCCCCCATGTCTCATAAATAAGAATACCTGATTCGATTTTAGGGGGTGTTTTGTATTTCTGGACTGACCAGTTTGAGGCAAGCTTATCCTCCCCGATATTTACAAGCTTTTTCCGGATCCAGTCGAGCGCCATATAGGGAAGCTCTGAAACTACAGTTATAAGCCTTTTTTCTTTCAAAAGGGCCCTGAGAAAATCCTCAGTAGAATTTTCTTCTGCTGTTCCGCATACAATACCAACAAGTCTTACGAATCCTCTTTTGAGGGAAAGAACTTTTTCAAGTTCAATCGGTTTTCCGTATTCTATTTCAAGTTCAAGCCTTCTTTCCTCAATCCAGTCATCGCCTGAAATTGCAATATCAAGTTCACTCAGTGCTATCTGAGTTCCGAATTCCTGCGGCCTTCCGTCCCATCCGAAAAGAAAGTTGACTGTTGAAAAAGAGGTAGGTCCGCCGTTTTCGTATCCGTTTGCTGTAAAGCCGGAGTGCTCAAGAAAACTAATCAGGTTACCACCTCTTTTCGGATTGGCAAGAGATCCCGCAGGCATCCCTATTACAAGTTTTTCATTTTCCATTTTCAGTCCTCAATTATTGCAAGTTTATTGTCTTTTTCTATTCTTCTGTAATAACATGATCTGTATGGGGAGCCGTCCTCTTTTTTTGCATGACAGGCCCCCTTTCCTTCCGGTTCAACCATATATATAAGGGAGTTCTGTTCGCAGTTTATTCTTATCTCCTTTACTGCCAGCATATCCCCTGAGGTGAGCCCTTTTTTCCAGAGTTCGTTCCTGCTTCTGCTCCAGTATGTCGCATATCCGCTTTTTCTTGTTTCTTCAAAAGCCTCGCGGTTGGCAAATGCAAGGATCAGAACTTCTCTGGTCTTTATATCCTGCGTCACAACAGGGACAAGTTTATTTCCTGTATCCCCGAAATCAAGCAGTAATTCATCTGTATATTCTTTTTTCATCTGGAAAACCCCTTTATTCTGCGAATCCTAACATTGTTTTGTGATTTCCTCAAGTTTTATGCTAATATTATATTTATGGAATATTTTAAGTTCCGTAAGCCGTACAGCTGGTTTCTGATTATATTATCCTCAGCATTTCTTTTACTGTTTATACAGAATATATCTTCACAGCAGTATTATCCTTCAAATCCCGTTGTTATTGGTGGTGACAGTGATTATCCCCCCTTTGAGTATATTAATAAGGGTTATATTCCGAAGGGATTTAATGTTGACATTGTAAGGGCTATCGCAAAAACAATGGGTCTTAATATTGAAATAAGGCTGGATAAATGGTCGGACATCAGGGAAGCTTTTGAAAGCGGTGAAGTCGACATGCTTCAGGGGATGTATTACTCGGAAGAAAGGGCGAAAAAATATGATTTCACTTCGCCTCATATCGTTATGTACCAGGCTGTCTTCAGTCGGGACAACTCGCCCGCATATAAAGGCCCTGAAAGTCTCAAGAATAAGGAGATTATTGTCCAGAGAGGGGACATTATGCATGAATATGCAGTTGAAAATAATCTTACAGACTACCTGATACTCGCCGATTCACCTGCTGGTGCACTGAGGATGCTTGCTTCCGGCAGGCATGATTTTGTACTGTGCTCAAGAATAACAGGTCTTTACTGGATAAAGGAGCTGGGGCTGAAGAATCTGACCAGCGGAGATAATCTTGTATCCTATAAATACTGTATGGCTGTTCCAAAAGATAATCCCAGGCTCGTTGGAATACTTAATGAAGGACTATCAATAATACAGCAGACAGGGGTTTATTCTGAGATATATGATAAATGGTTCAGTATTCTTGAGCCTGATGTTTTTTTTATAAAAAGATTCCTGAAATATATCTACATTTTTACATCAGCTCTTTTTCTGCTTCTTACTGGTTCTGTTTTATGGACATGGAGTCTTAAAAGTACAGTCAGAAAAAGGACCGCAGAACTCAAGAAAGAGATCAGCGAACATATCAGGGCGGACATGGAGCTTAAGGAAAGCCAGGAACTGTACAGAATACTTTTTTCTGAATCAACGGATGCTATAGTTCTGATAAATGCTGAAACCCTTGATATTATAAAGTACAATAAAAAGGCATATGAAAACCTTTTATACAGCGATAAGGAGTTTGCCTGTCTGAAGCTTGAGGATATTTTCAGATTTGAAACAGGAAATGAAATAGTCAGACATGTTGAGCGGATAAAAAAAAGAGGTTTTGACCGTTACGAGGCAATTGTTCTGACAAAGACTGGTGCAGTAAAAAACCTTTTAATCAACTCCAAGATCATCCACGTCAATGACAGAGATCTTATTCAGAGTATCTGGATTGATATAACTGAAAAAAAGATGATAGAGGAAAATATAAGACAGGCAGGTAAACTAGAGGCTGTCGGGACACTGGCAGGCGGTATCGCTCATGATTTTAATAATGTACTTGCTGCTATAATCGGATATGCAGAGATAGCCCAGCTTGAAATCGGCGAAAAAAAACCGGGTAGATATGAGGTTGATGAAATACTGAAGGCGGGATTGAGGGCCCGGGATATAGTTAAACAGATTCTGCTGTTCAGCCGTAAAAGTGATTTAAATAAGGAATCTGTGTATCTTCCTGAAATACTTGAAGATTCAGGTAATTTTCTGAGAGCTGCAATACCAAAATCCATCAGAATTACAGAGCAAAAAGGGGAAGGAATTAAAAAAATATGCGCTAATTCCACCCAGATCTATCAGATCCTTCTTAATCTCTGTACCAATGCTTCACATGCAATGGAGGAAAAGGGGGGGACTATAACTATTTCCATTGAGAACATGGAATTGGATGGTACCGACTATGTACGACTGTCTGTCGGAGATACAGGACCCGGGATTGATGAAAATATCAGGGATAAAATTTTTGATCCATATTTTACTACAAAGGGAATTGGAAAAGGTTCAGGGATGGGGCTTGCTGTTGTTCACGGGATTGTGGAAGAGAACGATGGATTTATATCTGTAGACAACAGGCCCGGTGAAGGGGTGATATTCCATATTTATTTCCCTGCAGATGATTATGAAGGAACGGCAAAATCTGAGGCTGCAGTGCCTGCCAGAGGCGGCAGTGAAACAATTATGGTTATTGATGATGAAAAAGCTGTTGTTGAGATTATTTCAAGGCATCTTTCATCAGCAGGATACTTTGTTATAAGCGAGTCAGACAGTTTTTCTGCATTAAAGACTTATACCCAAAAGTCTGATGAAATAGATCTTGTAATTACCGACCAGACAATGCCGGAACTCTCAGGTCTGTCTCTTGCCTACAGGATGAGGGAGATTAAGAAGGTCCCCTTTATTCTTGCGACCGGCTACAGCTCAAAAGTCAATTTTGAGGACTTTTCATCCGATCTGATTGATAAGCTGATGATAAAACCGGTAAGTAAAAACAAGCTTTTAAAGACTGTCAGAGATCTTCTTGACAGGTAATAAATCCTTTTGGCAGAGCAGGTAATCATTATGACGGGGAGGGTATGACTTTAATCTTTCTTTCTGTCAATTATTCCCATGATATTATAGACAAGCCGGGCAGCTGCAAAATCGGATGGATGACTCCCTGATTTGAATTCCCCGTCAGTTAAAGAGATATTTACAGGGGCCAGCTCAACTACATCAAATCCGATAATTCTTCTCTGATCAGATACAGACTCTATCATTGACAATACCTGATACCATGAAAGTCCCCCGGGTTCAGGGGTACCGGTTGCGGAAATTACAGAAGGATCAAGTCCGTCAACATCAAAAGTGATAAAAACCTCTTCAGGAAAATCTTCTGGCAGTATTATCTCTTTTATATTATTTTCAACTGCTTCCCTTGCATCAATAAAGCTGATCCTGTCGCTTTCATTTCGCAGCTTCACATCTTCTTCTGAAAGGCTCCTGCATCCGACCTGAAATATTCTGAAACCAAGATCATGCGCCTTTTTCATCACGCATGCATGACTCATGGGGTTATTCTCATAAATATCTCTGAGATCTCCGTGTGCGTCAAACTGGATAATTCCGATATTTCTTCCGCTCTTTTTAAAAGCTCTCCATGCAGCTACTGATACAGTATGTTCTCCGCCGAGGACTACAGGGATTTTTCCCCTTTTCATGACATATGATATTTTGTCGCTGAGGTCAGAGAGGAATTTTTCAGTATCCCCTTCGGATTCTATTTTTCGGTGGGTATATATCCCTTTATCTCCGGGTACAGAGCAGCCGTCCCATATTTCAAGATGGTTTGATGCAGCAATAATTGCGTCAGGGCCGTTTGATGTTCCCCCTCCGTAGGAGACAGAACTTTCAAGGGGTGCCGGGATTATATGAAAAAGGGCCTTTTCTTTATCCTGAACCGGATACTCAGTTTCAAGAAACATTGATTGTTTTTTATTCATGGATTATGACAGTCTTCCTTTAAAATCACTATATCCGAATTCCTTTACAACAGTAAAGTTTTTCTCTGATGATGAGTATTTGACAATGGAAGGGAGGTTTACCCCGTTGAATGTTGTTGTCTTTACCATCGAGTAATGTGCCATATCGGTGAATACAAGCCTGTCCCCAGGTCTTAAGGGGCTGTCAAAAGAGTATTCGCCGATTATATCACCTGCCAGACATGAAACCCCTCCAAGGGTATAACTGAACTGTTTAACCCCTTTTTCAGCGGAACCGGTAATATAAGGTCTGTAAGGCATTTCAAGAACATCCGGCATATGGGTAGCTGCAGAAGTATCAAGAATTGCAGCTTTTCCGCAGTTTTCAACAATATCAAGTACAGTTGCAACAAGGACACCTGTATTAAGCGCTACTGCCTCGCCGGGCTCAAGGTAAACATCAACTCCGTATTTATCTTTAAACCGGTTAATTAAGGAAACAAGAAGTTCAAGGTCATAATCCTTTCTTGTAATATGATGTCCCCCCCCGAAATTAACCCATTTCATTTTTTTAAAATACTCTCCGAACCTTTTTTCAGCAGCACGGAGTGTCCTTTCAAGCGAATCAGAATTTTTTTCGCAGAGGGTGTGGAAGTGTAGTCCTGTTACCCCTTCAAGATTGTCTTTCTTAAAGTTTTCAACAGTCACCCCAAGTCTTGAACCTGTCCGGCAGGGATCATAGATTTCTACTTCAGTTTCTCTATGCTCTGGGTTTATCCTTAACCCTATTGTTTTTCCAGCGAAAAGAGTCTTTTCCCTGTATTTTTCCAGCTGGGAAAATGAATTGAAAACAATATGATCGGAAAATTCCAGAATGCTGTCAAAATCATTTTCAATGAAGGCTGGTGAATATGTATGGACCTCCAGAGCGAATTCCTCATATCCGAGCCTTGCTTCATTAAGACCGCTTGCACAGACCCCGTCAAGATATTCCCTTATAAAAGGGTAAAGAGAAAACATTGCAAAACCCTTCTGGGCAAGAAGGATTTTGCTCCCGGTTTTTTTCCTTACACTGTCGAGAATATCAAGATTTGATTTCAGTGCGTCAGTGTCAACCACAAATGACGGAGACGGAAATATTGAGGAATCAAAATCTATAAAAAAGTCTCTTTCCATGGTAGTCCGTATTTATTTAAATCATCCATAAAAGGATCCGGGTCCCATTGTTCCATATTATAGATACCGGCAGCCGACCATTTACCTGTCATCATCATTTTTGCACCAATCATTGCAGGAACACCTGTAGTATATGATATTGCCTGTGATTTAACCTCTTTGTAGGCCTCTTCATGGTCGCATATGTTGTAAATATAGTATTTTCTTTCTTTCCCGTCTTTGATCCCCTTTATAAGGCATCCTATGCATGTTTTTCCTTTTGTAAGGGGGCCGAGAGATGCAGGGTCCGGAAGAAGGGCTTTCAGAAACTGAAGCGGGATAATCTCCTGTCCGTTATAGATAACAGGATCAATCCTGGTCATTCCGACATCTTCAAGAACCTGCAGATGGTTAAGGTAGTTCTGTGAAAAAGTCATCCAGAACCGTGCTTTTTTGATTGTCGGAATATGTTTGGTCAGTGATTCAAGTTCCTCATGATACATGAGATAAATCTTTTTAATCCCTATCCCTTCCGGGAAATCAAAATCCTTATTGACAGAGAGCGGATCTGTTTCCAGCCAGTCTCCGTTTTCCCAGTACCGCCCTTTTGCTGTAACCTCTCTTATGTTTATTTCAGGGTTGAAGTTTGTTGCAAACGGCTTCCCGTGGTCTCCTGCATTGCAGTCAATTATATCGAGCTCATGTATCTCGTCAAAATGATGTTTTAGTGCATATGCTGTAAATACATTTGTTACCCCTGGGTCAAACCCGCTTCCCAGAAGGGCCATTATGTTTTTATCCTTAAACCGCTTCTGGTAATCCCACTGCCATTTGTAGCAGAATTTGGCTTCATCCCTCGGTTCGTAGTTTGCAGTATCAAGGTAGTTTACCCCTGTTTCAAGACATGCATCCATTATTGTGAGGTCCTGATAAGGGAGAGCTATATTCATAACCATCTCAGGCTTTATTCTTTTTATCAGTGATACAAGTTCAGCTACATTGTCAGCATCTACCTGTGCTGTTTCAATTTTTCTATCTATCTGTGATGCAATTTTTCTGCATTTTTCTTCAGTTCGACTGGCAAGAACGATTTCTGAAAATACTTCGGGGACCTGTGCACATTTGTGTGTTACAACCTGTCCTACCCCTCCTGCTCCGATAATCAGGACTTTTCCCATTCCATGACCTCCTCTGTCATAAGAATAATATTAAAGATTAACTATATCAAAGAGATGGTTCAGAATTCAATAATTGGATGATTGATTTTTTGTAAAATAATAATAAAATAAATAGTTATTTTTAAACATGGGAGTATTGGGAAATAAAAATGAAAAGAAGTTCAGGTCTGAATTGCTGGGGTATCAAAGATGCTGCAGAACTCTATGGAATAGAAAACTGGGGATCAGATTATTTCAAGATAAATAAAAACGGGGAAGTAACCGTAAAACTCAGAAACAAGGATGAATATGAAGACTACAGCCTGTATGAAATTACAAAAGGGCTGACAGAGAGGGGGATTACTATGCCGGTGCTTCTCCATTTCCCTGACCTTGTTTACAGCAGGATTGCAAAACTTAATAACGGATTCAACTCAATAATAAAGCAGTATGACTATAAGGGTAAATACAATGGTGTTTATCCGATAAAGGTAAATCAGCAGCAGCATGTTGTAGAAGAGATAATAAGATCCGGAAGCGAATATAATTACGGACTTGAGGCAGGAAGCAAGGCTGAACTAATGATCGCGATCTCTTCTGTAAACTCAAAAAAATCTCCAATAATATGCAACGGTTACAAGGACAAGGAATTTATAGAGCTTGCCCTTTATGGGATTCTTCTCGGTCTTAATATTTTTCTTGTTGTGGAACGGCCTAATGAAGTATCTCAGATACTTAAATCCGCCAGAGAAATAGGGGTTGAGCCAAATATAGGGATCAGAGTCAAACTTGCTTCAACAGTAGGGGGAAAATGGGCTGAATCTGCAGGCGATCATTCTGTTTTCGGCCTTACAGCATCTCAGATTATTGAGGTTGTTGATATTCTGAAAAAAGAGGATATGCTGAGCTCGCTTAAACTCATGCATTATCATATGGGATCACAGATACCGGATATCAGGAGTATCAGGGATGCTGCAGGAGAGGCTGCCAAGTTTTATATAAACCTTGTCAGGGAAGGGGCTGCTATGGGTTTCCTTGATATCGGGGGCGGACTTGCCGTGGATTATGACGGCTCAAAAACAATTTTTGAAAGCAGTAAAAACTATACTCTGGAAGAATACTGCGGCAGCGTTATAGATGCTCTGATGCAGAGTTTTGATCAGGACGGAATTGCACATCCTGATATAATTACAGAATCAGGAAGGGCGGTTTCCGCATATTCATCAATTCTTATTTTCAATATCCTGGATGTAAACAGTCTTGTCGCAGATATCGGAAAGATAGAAATCCCTGAAACGTCCAACGATAATCTGAAAAACCTCAATGAAATACTTTCTATAATGAATGTTAAGAATCTTCAGGAACAGTATCATGATGCCATTTTCTACAGGGATGAAGTAAGATCACTTTTTCAGCTGGGAAAGGTTACCTTAAGAGAGAGGGCATATGCTGAAGAGCTTTTCTGGAAAGTAATAAAAAAGATAAAGGGGCTTGCCGGGGAGCTTAAATATATCCCTGATGAGATGAAAAAGCTTGAATCTCTCCTTGCTGATATTTATTACGGAAACTTTTCTCTTTTTCAGTCCCTCCCTGACTGCTGGGCAATTGATCAGCTTTTCCCCATTCTTCCGCTTCACAGGCTGAACGAGAGGCCTGAGAATCCTGCAATAATTGCAGATACAACCTGTGACTGTGACGGTAAAATAGACAAGTTTATCGGGCTTTATGAAATAAAGAGAAACCTTATGCTGCATGACATCAGACCGGGAGAGGAATATATTCTGGGTGTTTTTCTTGTAGGGGCATACCAGGAAACTCTGGGAGATCTTCATAATCTTTTCGGAGACACCCATGTGGTGAGTATTGCAATCGATGATGAAGGGGAGATGAAGCTGAGCAGAGAGATCGCCGGTGATTCTGTCGCTGATGTACTCAGTTATGTAGAGTATAATCCTTCTTTTCTCCTTGAACAGATAAGAAAGCTTGCGGAAAAAGGGGTAACAGACAAGAGATACCTCCCGAATCAGAGGAAAGCTATAATGGCCGCTTTTGAAGAGGGGATGAGGGGATACACCTACTTTGAGATATAAAATATTAAATTAATTTGCTGTAAAAAACTGCCCGGAAGATTTCTTCCGGGCAGTTTTTTTTCATCAGTCATCCTGCGTATTTAGAGATTTCGATAACAACAATAAATATATATAAAAAACCATAGATAGATAAAAGTATATATTGACAAATGAACATAAGTTCATTATATTTCTGCTGTAAATAAATCGGTTTGTTATAGGGGATTGTAATGAATGGTAATGATATAAGTCTGTGTACTGTTTGATGATATTCTGATTAAGGATTCGATTGAACGGATCCAGGAAAATTATGAAAGAATCCTGGTTGAATTGCTTAAGGGAGAGACCCGTGGGTATATAAATTTTAAACATGGAGAGGATGAATGAATAAATATGAAATTGCAGTAATCGGTGGAGGTCCGGCAGCTGTTACTCTTGCAAAAATGGTTGGAAGAAAAAAGAAGATAGCAATAATAAGACCTGAGGATCATTCCATGATCTACTGTGCAATGCCGTATGCGATTGAAGGACTGATTGATATCGGGAAAACACTTAAAAAAGATGAAATTGTTACTGATTCCGGTGCAGTTCTGATCAGAGATAGAGTTGATAAAATTGATTTCAGGGAGAAGAAGCTGATACTTTCAGATTCTTCAGAAATAATCTATGAAAAGCTGGTAATTGCTACCGGAGCTGAACCGATTATTCCCCCTGTTCCGGGTGTAAGTCTAAAAGGTGTCACAGGTTTTAAAACAGAGAAAGATCTGACTGTTATTCAAAGTACGATTGCTTCCGGATTAAAGAAAGCTGTTGTAGTCGGAGCCGGCGCTATCGGTATAGAACTTGCCCAGGCGCTGAAGGAAGCAGGACTTGCAGTTGATCTTGTGGATATGGGTTCTTCAATTCTTCCGAATCTGGTTGACACTGAAATGACTGATGATCTTAAGAATGAAATCATCAGAAAGGGAATAAACATACATCTGGAAACAAGGGTTACAGAACTTGAGGGAAAGGAATGGGTCGAACATGTTATCCTGGATAATGGAAACAGAATCCATTTTGATGCCCGAGATGAGTGTTCTGAAGCAGGCAGTGCAACCCATGACGGTATAGTCATATTTGCAGCAGGTATGAAGCCGGTTATTGATCTGGTCAGAAACAGTGATATGGAAGTCGGAAAAGACGGTATTGTTGTCAACAGCAGAATGGAAACAAGTATTAAAGATGTTTTTGCTGCAGGTGACTGCACGCAGTTTATAAGCGGAATAACCTGCGGGGTCACTGCCGGTAAACTTGCAACAAATGCTGTACCAATGGCAAAAGTGCTCGGGTTTAATATTCTGGGGCAGAAGAGGGAATATTCCGGATTCTATAACGGAGCAGCCACAAAGGTTGGAAAATATTTTGTCGGAGGAACAGGTCTTTCAGAGAGTGCTGCCTTAAAAGCAGGTTTTGATGTTGTGACCGGATACAGTGAAGTAACCACACAGTTCCCGATTATGCCAGATGCAAAAAAAATGAAGTTCAAAATTATTGCTGACAGAAAAACAAAAAGGATAATCGGAGCTCAGATTGTAAGCGGAGAACCTGTTACCGGCAGGATTGATCTCCTTACATTTGCCATTCAGAAAAATTCCGGGATTGATGAGCTGGCAGGTTTAAGCTATTCATCTCAGCCGTATCAGTCATATTTCCCGGCTGCAAACGGGGTTGTTATGGCTGCTGAAGAAATACTTAAAAATATATAGTTAATTTATAACCTGAAACTGCTGAAAGGAGAGGAAAAATTATGAAAATATCTGATAAATGCCGGGGATGCGGGATATGTATTACTTCATGTCCCAGTGATGCAATTAGAATCGAAACCGGGATTGCGGTAATAAATAAGGATATATGTATGGAATGCGGATTGTGTAAAAGCTCCTGTCCGTTTGGTTTCATAATTGATTGAAATATCGATATATTTACCAGTAAGATTTTAATTGCCGTAAATTGGATTTTAGGTATTGAAATACCAGCCGGGGAGCAGGCTACCCGGCTGGCAGATGTTCTGTTATTTTGCTTTTTTGTAGGGCCAGGCAATTACCCCTCCCTCAAGAACTTTTACATTTGTGTAGCCTTTTGATTTTATAAAACATGCTGCTTCATATCCTCTGAGTGATATTTTACAGTAAACAATAATCAGACTGTTTTTATCTTCAGGGAGCTTTTCAAGACTGCATCTAAGTTTTCCAAGCGGTATCAGAATTTCACCGATACCAAGTCTTGTTTCTTCATATTCCTCAGGATTCCTGACATCAATGATGAAAAGAGATTCACCGTTGTCAATTTTATTTTTTGTCTCTATAGCTGAAATCCCCTCCATTCTTCCCAGGCACTTGTTCTGAAGGACATGCCCGGCTGTTATAAAGTTGTCTATTGCAGGAGAAAAGGGAGGTGCATAGGGGAGATCAAGATTTACTAAATCATAAACATGCATTTTACCATGAATTGCCATTGCCCCTATTGCTATTCTTTTTGAGACATCCCCTGTTCCGACTGCCTGCATTCCGAGAAGTCTGCATGATGTTTTATCAGCAACCAGTTTGATAATAACAGGTTTTGCCCCCATAAAACCGGGTTTATCAGGAGCAGCCTGTATAGCTGTCATAATATTACTGTAGCCGAGTTTTTTCGCCTGTTTTTCTGACAGTCCTGTGCTGCCTGCACCGAAATCAAATACCTTGCAAATACCTGTTCCAATCATTCCTTCATATTCAACATTGTTTCCAAGTACCATATTCTGGGCAGCTACCCTTGCCTGAAGATTTGCAGCATCTCCCATCGGCCATAATGATTTGTTATGGGTCACCAGATTTGTAACTTCAACACAGTCACCCCCTGCGAAAATAAAAGGATCAGATGTCTGCATGAATGTGTTAACAGAAATCCCTCCCCGCTGGCCGATATCAATTCCTGCTTTTTCAGCAATAGCAGTATTTGGTCTGACGCCGATTGAAACAACAGCAAGATCACATTCTATAGTTCTTCCGTCTGAGAGCTTTACACCGGTAATCTTTTTTTCATTATCCCCGATAAATTCTGTTACACCACAGTTTGTAATAACTTCACTGCCTTTTGATTTTATATGATTTTCAACATGCATAGCCATTTCCCAGTCCAGAAAAGCCAGAACCTGGTCCATCATTTCAACAATAGTAATATCAACTCCACCAAGCTGAAGTGCTTCAGCTGTTTCAATTCCGATCAGACCTCCCCCGACTATGACAGCTTTTTTAAGATCTCCTGCTGCAAGTCTGTTTTTCAGATACATGGCATCTTCCATGCTCTGGAGAGTTGTGACTCCTTTTAAATCTCTTCCTGGAAGGTTCGGAACAATCGGGGTGGCTCCTGTTGCTATAAAAAGCCTGTCATAATTCTGCCGTGAAACTTCTCCTGATTCGAGATTTTTCATGGTTACCAGTTTATTTTTTTTATCGATTTCTGTTACTTCTGTAGATGTCAGGGCTTTAATATTCTTAACATTTGAAAAATATCCCGGATCTCTTTGTGCCCCGGAAGGGGTTGAAATAAGCTGGTTGGGATCATCAAAAACACCTCCTACAAAATAGGGGTATCCGCATGATGCCATTGACAGATATTTTCCTTTCTGGATCATAATAATTTCAGATTCCTGGTCCATTCTTCTTATTTTTGAAGCTGCTTTTGGACCTGCCGCAGATCCACCGATAATGACATAAGTTTTAGGCATATTTTCTCCTTTGGATTAAGTTATATTAAATAAAGTTTATATTAACTTTAATATATGCTGCCCGAAGTGTAAAGATTTATTATGAACTAATGTTTAAAATAAATTTGTAAAACGGTTTGTTTGTTTTTCGTATGAAGAAGTTTGAAGCTTGAAAGCATTTATATGTTGTTGAAAATAATACTGAGATCTGAGATACTGGTTCAGATTTAAATAAGGCAGGTTTTATTATGCAGCAGAAGTTGTCACCGGTTATAAATGTGGATAAGGATAAATGCAAAAACTGTCATGCATGTATTACAGTTTGCCCTGTTAAATACTGTATTGACGGCAGCGGAGAGTATGTCGCTATAAACCACGATATGTGCATAGGATGCGGAAGGTGTATTACAGCCTGCTCTCATAACGCAAGGTCGGTTTATGATGATGCGGAAGAATTTTTTGCAAGACTTTCGGCAGGGGAAAGCATTATTGCCATTGTAGCCCCTGCAGTGGCAGCAGTATTCCCGGAATCATATTTAAAGTTCAACACTTTTCTGAAATCAATCGGAGTTAAAGCAGTTTTTGATGTAAGTTTCGGGGCGGAACTGACTGTCAAGTCCTACAGTGAGTTTATCAAAAAGAACAATCCTGATCTTGTTATATCCCAGCCTTGTCCGGCCATTGTTACATATCTTCAGATATATCATAAAGAACTTTTGAAACACCTTGCTCCTTTAGATAGTCCGATGCTTCATACAGTCAAGATGATTAAAAATTTCTACGGCAGATATAAGAAACATAAAATTGCCGCTATTTCTCCATGTCCTGCCAAAAGGAGGGAGTTTGATGAAACAGGCTCTGTAGACTTCAATGTTACTTTTGGATCACTTAAAAAATATCTTGGGGAAAAAGAGGTAAATCTCAATTCATTCAGTATTTCTGATTATGATAATCCTTCTGCCGAGCGTGCTGTACTTTTTTCCTCGCCGGGAGGACTTCTCCGGACTGTAGAGAGAGATAATCCTGAACTGCTCAAACGGTCACGAAAAATAGAGGGAACAGATATTGTTTATAAATACTTTGAGGAACTTGGCGGAATCATAGAAAAGAAGATGAATCCCCAGCTGATAGACTGCCTGAATTGTGAACTTGGATGCAACGGAGGCCCCGGAACTGGTAATGCTGATAAATCTCCTGATGAAATTGAATATCATATTGAAAAAAGAAGCATGGTGCTTAAGGAGAGATACCGCGGATTTACCGGGAGTGACAAATCATCCAGCAGAAATGTTGACAGGGTCTTGTCCGGATATTATTCGGATAATCTTTACAGAAGAAGCTATCTGGATCTCAGCGGAAATTTTGACTTGAAATTTCCTTCTGAAAAGGAAAAACAGGATATTTATAAAAGCATGATGAAATTCAGCGATGATGACCTGATTAACTGTTCCTCCTGCGGATACGGCAGCTGTGAAAATATGGCAGTAGCAGTTTTCAACAAACTGAATAAACCTGAAAACTGCCATTATTATAAAGCATCAGTAATATACAGCGAAACAGAGGTCCTTGAAAAACTTTATATTTCCCTCCATGAAGAAATATCAAAGTCTACCGAATTAATAGGAAAAGCTACAGCCGGTCTTTCCTCACTTGCTTCAGATATAACGCTGCAGGCAGGGCATCTTGAAGAATCATCCGCAGCAGTGAGGCAGATGATAGGTTCAATAAAAAATGTTGCCAAGATAACAGGAAGCAGGAAAGAAACAATAAGCTCTCTTACTGTAAAAGCCGTTAACGGAGAAAATGATATTCAGAGTACACTTGAGTCAATGGAAGATATGATGAGATCTGTCGGAGGAATTAATGAGATGGTTGAGATTATTAATTCCATCACATCAAATACCAATCTTCTTTCACTGAATGCAGCAATTGAAGCAGCCCATGCAGGGACGGCCGGAAAGGGCTTTGCTGTTGTAGCAGATGAAATAGGCAGACTTTCAGAAGTGACAGGGGAGAATTCCATAAAAATATCTGAAACACTCAAGCAGGTTGAAAAAAGGATAAAAGATACCAGAGATATAACTGTAGATTCCGGTGAAAATCTTCAGCAGATTATAGATACAGTCAGAAGTATTGCGGAAAGCCTTTCTGAAGTGATAGTCCAGATGGACGAAATGTCAGCAGGCACAAATCAGGTTATGTCCTCTCTATCCGAACTGAACAGTATTTCAAAAACAGTAAAGGATTCTTCATCAGTAATTTCAGGAGATATCGGGAATATTGAAACAGCTGTCCGAAGAATGGCTGATATGTCTGAGAGAACAATGGATAATTTCAGGAACCTCACTTCCAGTTTCTGAGGATTCAGCATTGTTGACAGTATTTATATATTTTTGTAACGTAGTTCAACCCTTCCCCGATTAAGGACTGATTATGATTGATATTTCTTCTCTTTCATTCAGATATAATAAAATCCCCCTTTTTAATCAGCTGAATCTGTCTTTTAAACCAGGTGTATACGGTCTCCTCGGAAAAAACGGGGCCGGGAAAAGTACACTTCTTAAAATAATTTCAGGTCTGCTTTTTCCTGAAACGGGGAAATGCCTCATTTCCGGAATTGATTCGGCAGCTAGAGATTCTGATACTCTTGCCAGAACATTTTTTCTTTCTGAAGAGATCTATCTTCCGTCAGTCAGTATTCCGGCTTATGTAAAAACATCCTCACCTTTTTATCCGGATTTCAGCACTGAGTCCCTTTACCGATATATGGAAGAGTTTGATATTAAGAAAAATCAGAAGATCTCCTCTCTTTCATACGGGCAGAGAAAAAAATTCATTATTGCTTTCGGGCTTGCTACCGGAGCTGATATTATTCTTCTTGATGAACCAACCAACGGACTTGATATCCCGTCAAAAACCAGCTTCAGAAAAATTATAGAATCCTGCGCAGATGAAAAAAAAGTAATAATAATTTCAACACATCAGGTAAGGGATCTCTCCGATCTTATTGATCCTGTAATAATTATCGATAATGGGGAAATTATCTTCAATTACACCATGGACGAGATACTGGAAAGGCTTGTTATTAGCTTTTCACCCGAAAAAGAAAGCAGCGGAAGAGAGATATACTCTGAAAAGGTTCCAGGCGGCTGGGTAAATGTTTTTGAATCAAATGGTGATTCAGGCGATACTATTGATTTTGAAATACTTTTTAATGCTGTTATTTCAAATCCGGTTCTTATAAACAGAATAATGGGAGGAGAAAAAGCAATATGAAAAACAAGTTGTTAAAATTCAGCCTGGAACGGTTTATACTTCTTATAGTCAGGGATTTGACTTATATGCGCAAAAGTATATTAATTCTGTCTGGGGCCATGGCAGGTGTATTTATATCACTTAATATTGTTTCAGAAGTCATGGATTCATTATTTGGTTTTTTTTATTTTACAGGCGGTTTTATTTTTACATCAGGAATTTTCAGAGAACTTCATGCCAGGGAGACCGTTACTGATTACCTGATGCTTCCTGCATCATCTCTGGAGAAATTTGCAGAAAGACTTTTTATCGCGACGGCAGGCTGGACTCTTTACTCCCTCGTCCTTTTTTCTGCGTCATCTTTTATTATTGAGCTTATAAAGATATTTCTTGAAAAGGGGTCCGGTTTCAATCCTTTTAATCCGATGGATGTTCAATTATTAAAAACAATCCCATACTATTTAGTTAATTCGTCTGTATTTCTTCTCGGTGCGGTTTATTTTAAAAAAATGAATTTTATAAAGACAATTCTGGCACTTTTTTCTGTTTTTATTTTTTTATTCATTGTATTTGCTGCTGCAGCCCACTATCTGTGGCAGGATGAGGTGAAAGTTTTTTTTGCAGATAATTTTATATGGGACAGCAATTCATTCAGGGCAAGACTTTTCGGCAGAAAGATCGGAGATACAGCAACAGTTTTTTATAATATTATCCGTTTTGGTTATCTTTATTTACTTCCGCCGTTTTGCTGGATAACTGCTCTGGTAAAACTTGGAGAAGCAGAAGTAGAAGATGCTTTTTAAGAGCAGAACAGGGGGACGGTTTGAAAAAAAGTAACAGACTTATTCTTGTTTTTTTGATGATTCTTTTTTTATTGACTCTTTTCTGTGTCTTTTTTGTTGAATACTTTTTAAAGGGATATATAAATATAAAACTTCAGAGTACTCCTTCAACCGCTTTAAGCTTCTTATATTAATTATGTACCCTCAGTCAGTTATTTACTATATAATATTAAGATGGAGCTGAATAAAAACTATATAATAGGTATCAATAACGGTATTCTGACTGAAATGACCAAAGATCTGATTAACCCCAATCTTGTCATGACAGCTCTAATTTTTGAAATGACATCTTCCCCCTTTCTTGTTAGTATAGTTGCCTCTCTTAATTTTTTGGGTGCATTTATACCCCAGCTTTATGTCAGCAGTCTCAGTGAACATCTTGATGTGAAAAGATATGTTTATATCAAAATGGCAGCTTTCAGACTGGCTGCAACAATAATACTGGCACTTATGATCTATTCTTCCGAAGGGAAAGGGAAAGTATATCCCCTTATTCTTATCGGAGTATTTTTCGTCATCCGTCTTTTCCGTGGGGCGGAATTTATTGTTTTCTGGGATATTTTCGGAACATCTGTAAAATCTGAAAATATAGGAAGCTTTATAAGCTACAGATCGTTTCTAAGCAGCATTATGTCGGTTTTTACAGGATTCCTTATAGTCCAGCCGGTTATAACAGGATTTAATTCGCCTTTAAGCTATACTCTTCTTGCCGTGTTTGGGATACCTCTTGTTCTGATAGATATAACCCAGATGAAGTTTATCAATGAGATAAAGCCTGAATTAAAAAAGGAAAAAAGAGGCTTCCGGCAGATAGTCTCTGACGGATTTGAATATCTTAAAACAAATTCCAATTACAGAAATCTTTTTTATCTGCGGCTGCTGCACCGTATCAATATGATTGCACTGTCTTTTATCATACCTTTTTCAGTTACAGTTCTGGGATTTGCCGGAATGAGCGGTATTTTCCTTGGTTCTGTACAGGCTTCAAAGTTTGTAAGCAGTATCTTCTGGGGCAGGATAAGCACAAAATTCGGGAACCGTTTTGTCCTTGTGCTTTCAAATATATTTTTTGCAGCTTCTTCTGTTTCTGTTATTTTTTCCTCTTTTCTGCCGTTCCTGATTTTTTTCTCCCTTTTTTTTACCGGGATTGCACAGCAGGGGATGGCTATCGGATACAAGGCATTTGTGATTGAAAGTTCTCCGCCTGAAAGAATATCAAGTTCTCTTTCTTTTCTGAATACATTCACGGCTCCCATGGCTGTTTTTGCCATGATGCTTGGGAAATTAATGGAAACAGGTGCTTTGAGTTATAACGGTCTTTATATTCTTCTGACCCTGTTCGGTATTGCTTCATGTATTATTGTCTTCAGAATAAATGAAGTGAGAAGATAAAGCAGTTTAAATGATTATCAGAATTTACCGGATATCAGTCTGAATTCTTTTTCCAGTTCAAGAAAAACATCAACTATATTCGGGTCAAATTTTCTGCCTGAATCCTCTTTTATAATTTCAACTGCCTTCTCATGAGAAAAAGGCTCTTTGTAGGGTCTTTTTGATCTCAGTGCATCATATACATCGACAAGAGCCATTATTCTTGCAGACAGCGGTATCTCATCCCCTTTAAGCTTATCAGGATAACCTGTGCCGTCCCAGTTTTCATGGTGATACCTGGCAATTTGTATTCCTATCTTAAGAAAGGAATTGAATTCAAGTTCTTTTTCCTCTTCAATCAGGACTCTGGCACCCAGGAGAGTATGCTGTTTCATAATCTCATACTCATCATCTGTAAGTTTTCCCGGTTTTAAAAGGATATTGTCAGGTATTCCCACCTTTCCTATGTCGTGAAGCGGGGCTGAACGGACTATATCATTTATATATGACTGTGTTATGTATTTTTTATAGACAGGGTACTTTCTCAGATTTTCAGTAACAATCATTACATATTCTGATGTTCTTTTAATATGATTACCTGTTTCATTGTCTCTGAGTTCTGCAAGCCTGGATAAAAGCTGTATAATCCTGTTCTCAGTTAATGATAACTGTGTATTAATTTTTTTCTGTTTGCGGTAGGAGTTGTAAAAGACAAGAAAAAGGGAAACATAAAAAATTATTCCCCCTGCCAGTATGTTAAAAAATATCATTCTTGAAAAATATACCTGTGCTTGTGAATCTAAAACATATTTATCAGATATACCGGTCAGGCTTAATATCAGAAAAAAACTTGTTAATAAAACAACAAGAAACGACAGAACAGTGTATTGGAAAACGGGATTTTTTGTAAAAGACATATTCCTGATATTAAACTCCACATATATAATATAGGAAACAGAATGAATATATCAACAGCAAATGTAAATTAAAAATAGCAACTTATAATAACAACGGATTGTTGTAATAATACATTATACGGATGAATACATGAAAGCTTATTACAGAATATTTATTTTACTGATTCTTATCGTCTTAATATCCTCCTGCGGAGGAGGGGAAACTGATAATATCTCCCTTCTTCTCAGTGAATATAAACAACTTGGCGAAATGAAATTAAAGTATTCTGAAAATTTCAGCTGTATCTATTTTGACAGTTTCAATGTGCTTAAAATAAGGATGCAGAATAATACAGAGGAGTACTGTGTTCTGAGTAACAGTTCAGAGATTCTCGGAATACTCGAAAAAAGGTATAAAGGGGAAGATGCTGTTTTTATTAAAACACCTGCAGTTAAGGTTGCTTCGTTCTCTTCCCAGAATATAGCATTTTTTAATGCTTTAGGGTTGATTGAAAGGATAAAGGCAGTAGACAGCAGAAGGAATATCTCAAATAAAACAGTGCTTGGCAGGATTGATAACGGAGAGACAGCTGAAGCGGGGGAGGGGAGAGATATTGATACTGAAAAACTTTTTCAGATTTCACCTGACCTTATTCTTTCTTCAGGAACAGGGGAAAATTTCGGACAGCTGAAAAACATTGTTATTACCTCTGAATGGCTTGAAAAAACACCTCTTGCAAGAGCTGAATGGATAAAGTGCACAGCTCTGTTTTTTGACTGCGAAGAAAAAGCTTCTGCTGTTTTCAGTGATATTGAGGCAAACTATCTGAATCTTAAAAAGGCTGCCTGTAAAACGGAAAGCCGTGTTTCGGTAATTGTAAATACTGTATACGGGGGGAGCTGGGGTGTTCCGGGTGGTAAAAGCTATGCTGCTGCCCTTTTTTCAGATGCAGGATTATCATATCCATGGACTGATGATAATTCTTCCGGGAGTATTTTTCTTGATTTTGAGACAGTTTTGGAGAAGGGGAGGGATGCAGATATATGGCTTATAAACAGCAGCGGTATAAATACAATAAGTGAACTTTTAAAGTCGGACCGCAGGTATTCCTTTTTCAGTGCTGTTGAAAACGGCTCGGTTTATAATAACAATAAAAATGTTTCAGAATACGGGAACCCATACTGGGAAGAGGGGATCCTTTATCCTGACAGGATACTGTCAGATCTTATAAAAATTGCCCATCCCGAAACTGAAAACAGCAATCCCTTTTTTTTCTATAAAAAGCTTTCCCTGTAGAATGAAACTGCTTTTTCAATCGTATCAAATTCTTTTCCGTTCATTACCCACACATATTTACCGTTCTTAATTTTTATTGTGACCTTTTTAACGGAATTATCTGTTTCATCTCCACCCCCTACTTTTCTGAAACCCTTTTCAGTCCAGTAGAGCGGAACAGGTTCTCCTTCAAAAGTTATTTTTCTGCCGGAATCATTTTCAATTATAAACTCCCCATTTTCTTCTGAAAAACGGAAATTATTTCTATTGAAAACCCTTCCTATGATGCCGGACAGTGCCAGGTCTTCAGGAGTCCCGGATGTTATATCACCGTTTTTATCAAGAAGCCACATGATATCACCCGAGTTGATTGCTATATCAAGGTCGTGGGATGAAACTATGACTGTTTTCCCCCCCTCTTCTGTAATCATTTTGAGATAGGATACAAGTTCAATTTTTGAAGGAAAGTCAAGGTGTGATGATGGTTCGTCAAGGCAGATAATTTCAGTGTCCTGCGACAGTGCCCTTGCAATCATTGTTTTCTGTTTCTCTCCGTCGCTGATCCTGTTAAAAAGACGGTTCTTTATACCTGATAATCCCATCAGGCTTATTGATTCTGAAATTTTAATCCGGTCCTGTTCAAGAAGCCTGTTCCTTATTCCTGTATGGGTGGCTCTTCCCAGTGCTGTGACTTCATAAACAGTAAGAAATCCGGGATCCGGTATTTCCGTAAGAACTACGGATATTTTTTTTGAAAGATCTCCCCTTTTCAGTGCAGTTGTTTCTGTTCCTGCAATAATTATTCTTCCTGAGACAGGTTTGAGGTGCCCTGTGATGGTTTTCATAAGGGTTGTTTTACCGGACCCGTTAGGCCCAGTAAGAAATATAAGTTTCCCCTTTTCTGCTGATATATTAATCCCTCCTGAAACAGTCTTATCCCCATCCCTGGTTTTATAGCCTGTTGAGAGGTTTTCAAGCTGAATAATATCATTCATGGTGAAAATTCTCCCTGAAAATAACTTTCAGCACTACAGGCACCCCGATGAGGGCGGTTACAGCATTCAGCGGAAGAACTTTCCCGCTTCCGGGGAGGGATGATATGATGTCAGCTGCAAGGGCTGCAATGCTTCCTGACAGAAGTGCAGCCGGAATAATTACAGAATGTTTTGAGGTTTTGAAAAAATCCCTGCAGAAATGGGGTGCCGCAATCCCGATAAATGATACAGGCCCGCAGACTGATGTTACTGCCCCTGTCAGTACTGAAGTTGTAATGAGAACAGTATATCTGAAAAAATCCCTGTTTATCCCCATACTTGAAGCATAGTGTTCTCCAAGAAGGTAGAGATCAAGATGCTTGATCAGAAAGAGATGAATAATAAATACAGTAAAAATCGCCGGTATGAAAAGAATAAGGCTGTCCCAGCCGGTATTATTGAAGCTTCCCATTGTCCAGTTGAGATAGGACCTGACAGAATTGTTGTCTGAGAATTTTATAAGGATAGTTACTATTGAGTTTATAAAGTAGCCGGCAAGAAGTCCTGTAACAAGGAGTACTGTGATATTTCTGTATTTCCTGAGCACACCCAAAAGCAGTAGTGTGACTGCCAATGCGCCGGCTGTTGATGCTATAAAAGATGCGCTTTTTCCTGCAAAACCGGAAAGACCTGCCATTATAATAACTGCAGCACCCAGACTGGCCCCTGACCCTATCCCGAGTACATAAGGCCCTGCAAGAGGATTTTTAAAAAAGGTCTGGAGGTCGAGACCTGCCAGGGAAAGGGCTGCCCCCGCAGTCAGAGCTGTGATTGCTGATGGAAGACGCAGTATTAAAATAATATCTCTCCATGTTTCAATGCTGCTTTTACCTGTGAAAAGTATTTTCATAATTTCTGTGAAAGGTATACTTACTGATCCTGTAAAAATATCTGTCAGAAAAAGGAGTGCTGTTATCAGTAAAAGGATAAAAAGTTTTAATCCATGTTTATTCATTATAAATATTAATGATCATTATAATGCACATGGTCAACCCGTTATCAGGTATAATCCTGGCAATAGAATTATCAGAACAGAAAAAGATTATATCATTGATTATATCCGGTGAAATTGATATATAATCATATTGGACAGGTTTCATGGAAGTGAGGTTGGAATCCTCCGCAGTCCCGCTGCTGTATTTGGATACATACCCTGCAGCCGTTAATTCGGCAGCCACTGGAGTTATAAGATTTTCCGGGAAGGGCAGGTAAATACGGTTATGGGTACCTCTGAAAAATATTTCTTTACACCCCCGGTGGTTGGGAGCCCTGTATGGGACCCATCTGAAGGTTAACAGAGGTTACCTTATACCATATCCATAAGCCAGAATACTTGAAAGCTGTTTGTAAATAATTATTTCAGACTTCGCGGACTTGAGTCGGAATAGGATCATCCAGCCTGATATTAAATGCAGGGTATATCTTATTTTTGACTTCTTTTCCCGGAAGGAAAAAGGAGTTTATCTATGAAAAAACTGTTGATATTTTTATTGACAGCAACAGCCTTTACCCTCTTCGCAGAGGAAAATAAAACCACAAAACAGGATACGGCAGATCTCTATGTAAATGTTACTGCTGCGAGAGAGCTTAAGGAGACAGAAGCTGTTCCTGCTTTTGTTACAGTTATTACAAAAGAGGATATGAAAGGTCATTCTGTATCAGAAGCACTAACTATCTATTCCGGTATCGGATTTTCATCAACCGCTAATTCAGATACAACTGCCTCGCCCCTGCTGAGAGGATTTTCAGAGAACAGTCACGGCCGTGTACTTGTTATGATTGACGGAGTTAAGCTTAATAATCCGGATATGTCTGCTATTAACTGGCTTTCTATACCTGAGGACAGGATTGAAAGAATAGAGGTTATTAAAGGGGGGAACAGCTCTCTTTACGGTGACAATGCTGTTGCTGCAGTAATAAACATTATTACTTCAACTCCCGACGGAAAAACCTGTGTAAAAGCAGATATAAGCGGCGGAAGCAATGATTCTTATTCAAAGAGTATTTCAGCATCAGCAGGTGGGGAAAAGCTGTCACTTACAGTTTCAGCAGAGGATAAAAAAACCGACGGGTGGAGAGAAAGAACAGGATATGAAAGTACAGATTTTTCAGGAAAAATAGGTTACAAGCCTTTTGAAAAATACAATATGTCAGTTTCACTTATTTACAGCGATTCAGAGTATGAAATGCCCGGCTCTCTTACTGAAGATAAGTATGAAGATGATCCTGAGCAGGCTGTGAATAAAGAGGATTTTGCTGAAAATACCATGACACAGGTTAGCTGTAACAATTCTTATGAATTAAACAATCTTACTGATATCAATCTTACAGCTTCCTGTTCCAAAAAGAACACCATTGCTAATTTTGAATCATATTACAGTGCAAAATATACCGACACAGAGATTGATACCTTTTCAGTGAGTCCTTCGGTCATTTTTACGATTCCCGGACTGTTATGGGGGAGTTCATTCAATACCGGTATTGACTATAATTTTGACAAACTGAATAAGAAAATATATTCAGATTTCCTCAGAACAGCTAAAACAGATGACACTGATCTGACAAGAAATACATTCGGTTTTTATACACGGGCAGAGAGTTATCTTCTTGAAAAACTTGCTTTATCTGTCTCGGCCAGGTTTGAAACAGGGAAACTTGAAGCGGAATTTGAAGATTCAGACCTTGATAATGATAAAACATATTCACCTTTTGTATACGGTGCCGGACTAAGCTATATTTTTGCTGAAAACTCCAAAATATATTTAAGCTATAATAAACTTTTCAGATATCCATTTTTTGATGAACAGGTATCTTATTCAGGATCGACGCCAGGATTTACTAAAGACCTGGACCCTGAAAAAGGTGACAGCTTTGAGGCCGGAGTCGAATATAATAATTTTAAATATGCAAGAGGGGGAATTAATTTTTTCTGCCTCTTGATGGATGATGAAATAGCTTCAAATGCTTTATGGGAAAATGAAAACCTTGATAAAACTATCCACTATGGAGCTGAAACCTATCTTATTGTAACCCCTGTCGATATATTTTCGACACGATTCAACTATAATTATACAGTTGCGAAATTTACCGAAGGTGATAATGATGATAATAGTCTTCCTTTAACGCCAGCTCATTCATTTACAATAATCCCTGAAATTAGAGCTTTTGATATTATTAAAGTATATACTGAGTTTGCATATACCGGAGAAATGTATGGAGGAGGGGATAAGGCTAACGACAGTGATAAGATGGACAGCTACTTTCTCACAAATACCGGATTGTCGGTTTCTTTAAACTATGATAAAGCAGACATTAAAGTATATATGGATGTAGATAACCTTTTTGATGTAGATTATGTGCCGTTGGTACATTATTCAGGTTACTATCCCGGTTCAGGCAGGGAGATAACAGTTGGAAGTTCCATTTCTTTCTGATAAACCGTATCTCTTTATTACTCTGTCAGTTTTACTGCATATAGCCCTTTACGGGGCTTTTGCAGTTTATTCAACAGAAAACAGCATGTCAGAAATCAGGCTTGATGGGGAAAAATCTGCTGTAAACAGGATAATTTCAGTATCAACCATGTTCAGGGAAGCTGATAATCCTGAACCTGTAATCAATGAAAAGATAGCAGAACCGGTTTTAGAAAAAGTTGCCGGTGAAAATGAAACAGCAGAATTATCTGTTTCAGATGAAAGTCCTGTAAATCACATTTTATCTGACAGTTCTGCGGAACGTAAAGAACTTTCCATTGATCAGTTTTCCACAGACCTTTCCCCTGTTTATCCTGCTTTTGCCAGAAGAAACAGTTATCAGGGGGTTGTAAGGGCCTCTCTTATCATAAACAGCCTGGGGAAGGGGGAGAACATAAGAATAATAAAATCAAGCGGATTTACTATCCTTGACAAAGCTGCTGTCAAGGCTATCAGGAAAGCAAGTTTTATCCTGAAGGATGAAAAAAGCAGGGATATTTTTGAAAAGGGCAGTATCCCCCTTGTAATTGATATAGATTTCTCCCTCACTCAGGAGTAACTGTAAAGTTAACCCCCCTGATACCCCCTTTTTCTGCAGCCTCAAGGATCCTGATTATCGAATCAAAATCTGTTTCCCTGTCGCTTCTTATTGTAAGGGATACTGTGCTGTCTGCTGAAACCCTTTTATCAATAATTCTCTGTATATCATTGCTGTCGATCTTGTTTCTCTCATAATAAAAATTATTATTACTGTCAATTTCAATAATAAAAATATTGTCAGCTGTGTTGGTATTTGCGGTTTCAGATGAAGGCAGATCAATTTCCATGATTTTTTCCTGCATGGTTGATGTCAGCAGAAAAAAAACCAGAAGAATAAAAATAACATCAATAAGGGGGGTGAGGTCAGGAGGATCATAATCTGTGTTGATTCTGAAATGATTTTCCACGAATCATTTACCCTTGTTGTTTTTAAAGTGGAAAACAGTGTCACAGAGATTCTTTGTTTTGGAAATATAATTGTTTATAAGGTTTTTCAGTATATGGCTTGCTGCAAGGGCCGGTATTGCTATCAGTAACCCTGTTATAGTAGTTATCATAGCTTCCCATATCCCCCCTGCAAGGATTAAGGGATCAGCCGAGATGCCGGAAGAGGAGACTGCCTGAAAAGTTTTTGCAAGGCCTATGACAGTCCCTGTCAGCCCTGTCATAGGGGAAATCCTGGATACAAGATCAAGATAGTGTATTCTTTCAGAATACTTGAGCAGAAGGGTTTTTATTTTAAGGCTGTATTCTTCTTCACTGTTAATTTCCCCTTCCAGGATCAGTAATACAAGTGACAATGAATGGGATTTGCTGTTATCTGTTTCCCCGGCTATGATTTCCCTTACAGACTGGAAATCTTTTTTTTCAGAAAGATTGATAATAGTTCTGAAAAGAGAGTTTTTTATTCTAAGTTTAAGGATAAGGATCGATTTTTCCATTATTACGGCAAGTGATATAACTGAAAACAGGACGAGAGGGTACATGAGAAGCCCCCCTTTAAGAAAAAGGGAGTTAATCATGCATAATCCTTAGAATATTATCGCCCCCTTTCTGGAAATTGATGGAAGTTGTCCTGTAGGGGAAACCGATAATAATACTGAGGCCGCTGTTGACAGCATCGTGAATGAAATTACTTAAAAGTTTTATATATGCCTTTTTATTTATTGAATTGTCCGGATTAATGAGGCAGGTTTTTTTAAGGTTAAAAGTAACTGCAATTTCTTCAATGGAATTCATTACAGGTGTGTTGAACATTTTCAGGAGACTCAGGAATTTTTTCTGATAATCATCATTCTTTTCTACCAGAAGGTGTATCTGCCTGTTCCTGTCCCTTACTTTCTCATTCCTGCTGTTTGTTTTATGTGGAATAAAATCCATCAGGGCAGATAGGTATTTTTTCTGTTTGATTATCTTGAAGACAGCCAGATAGAAAATCAGAATTCCGGCAAGCCTTCCTGCTTCATCCCTCTCCATTGTACTGTCAATTTCAGAAAGAAGTTTTGCTATTTCCCTGTTGATGTTCTGGTTGTTGTCACCCGGGAGATCTGAATAGAAAAGGCGGCCCGAGTTTTCAAGGTTTTGTGTAGTATTTTCTATGAATATTATAAGTTTTCTGATTATTGAAAGAATCCTGTCATTTTTGATTTTTTCAAGGCAGTTTTCAAGCGTGTTTTTCTCATCGTCACCAAGAAGGTCCGACAGATTAATATTAAGGGTTTTTGAAACTCCCTGCCGGTTTATAAAGATCCCCAGATAGATAAAAAGGTCGTTAAGATACAGTGACCTGTTTGTAATTTCCTTATTTGAGGTGATATAGTTATTTATAAGGTCGGTTAGTTTTTTCCCCATTTTCAGGGTTTCAAGGTGGGAAAGGCTTATTTCCGAATATATAAGATCCAGAATTATACTTATGTTTCTTAAAAGACCCGCATTTATGGATGCATTTGCATTGAGAAGATCAAGAGAGCTGTCCCTGGGAATCTTTGCTATACTTAAAATATTTCTTGTATCCTCCGGAGAAATCCTTTGTTTTTCTGCTACATTTCTATTATAGTTGCCGAAAACATCATCAGGATTGAAATCCGGAGATATATTTCTTTCATATCTGTTGTGCCAGAGATAAACCGGAATATTTCTGCCGCTTTTCAGGACCCTGTTTATGTATCCGCCGGCAGCGACATGGGCAGCCGGTTCAGGGTTTGTCACAACCAGAAGAAAGTCTGCAAAATCGAGGAATGCGATATTTTCATCTGTATCTGATCCTGCCGGAAGATCAAGAATAATGAGATCAAACTCATTTTTCATATCAGAGAACTGAGTCGTTTTAAGTTCATTATAAATTTCGCCTGATTTTTTTTCCCCTGCATTTGCAAAAGGGGTGAATATGTGAAAATTGCTGAAAACTGTTTCAATCCGGTCCTTAGGTGAATTATCAACATCAAGAATTGTTTTAATATCTGACAGCGGATCAAGGTCAATCAGCAGGGTTTTATTGCCGTTCCTTGCGAAGTATATTGCAAGGTTTACCGAGGTTGTGCTTTTCCCGACCCCCCCCTTGCCAGATCCGATTGCGAAACACTTTTTTACTGAATATCCCTTTTCTGCCATATTATAACCTGCTGTTTGTATGTTTGTTTTCCGGAATTACATTAAAAAATATTCCCATATGAGAGAAAAATACCGGTTTTAAAATCAGAAAAGATAAAAAATAATAACCGGAAGCATATCTGTAATCCCTTTTATCTTATCGGTAAAAAACCGGCTTCAGTTTATTTTTTCCAGAAAGCGGGAAGAAATATTACAAGAACAGTATATATTTCAAGTCTTCCTGCCATCATGGCAAAGCTCAGGTACCATTTGATATAGTCCTGAAAAAAACTGTAGTTCTCTGAAGGGCCGACCATCCCGAATCCCGGACCGATATTTCCGACTGTAACCAGTGCTGTTGCAAGGGAGGTGAGTATGTCATACCCCCCTGAAGCTACAACAAATGTTGTAAAAAGAAGGATGAAAAAATATAGAAGAACAAATCCTGATACAGCATAAACCAGTTTTTTTCTTACAACTTTTCCGTCTATCCTGATACTGAAGATCCATCTGGGTCTCATCAGAAGTTTCATTTCATTTATACCCTGCTTGAAAAGGGTCGCTATTCTGATTACTTTTATTCCCCCTCCGGTTGAGCCGGAACATCCTCCGATAAACATTGTTATAAACAGGATTGTCTGGGACAGCATGGGCCATGTTTCAAAGTTGTCTGTGGCAAATCCTGTTGTTGTAAGTATTGAAGCAACCTGAAAGGCTGCGTACCTGAAACTGTCTGAAACAGTATCAAAACGGCTGCCGTAAAGGTTGAAAGCTACAATAAAGGTGGCGACAGCAAAGATAGAGAGATATGTTTTAAACTCGGTATTCCTGATAATACTTTTAAGCTGACCTGTAATCAGTTTGAAGTAAAGGACAAAGTTTATACCGGCCAGTACCATGAAAACAGTTATGACCCAGTCGATAAAGGGTGAGTTGTAAAATCCTACAGAACTGTTTTTGGGTGAGAATCCCCCTGTCGCAAGTGTCCCGAACGTATGGGTAAGAGAATCAAAAAGATCCATTCCCCCTGCCATAAGAAGAAGTGTTTCTATTACTGTAAGAGAAATATATATGAGCCAGAGTATTTTTGCAGTACCTGCTATTTTAGGGGTGAGCTTATCTACAGTCGGGCCCGGGGCTTCCGCTTTTATCAGCTGAAGTCCTCCGATTCCTAAAAGAGGGAATACCGCAACGGTAAGGACAACAATTCCCATCCCTCCCAGCCAGTGGGTAAGGGACCTCCAGAAAAGGATCCCTTTGGGAAGAGATTCTATCTCTGTCAGTATTGAGGCCCCGGTAGTTGTAAAACCTGACATTGTCTCAAAATAGGCATCAGCAATAGAGGGAATATATCCCGACAGATAGAAGGGCAGGGCTCCTACCAGTGAGGCTGAAATCCAGCTGAAAGTTACCAGAAGAAATCCGTCCTTTGTCGAAAGGGTTTTGTTTTTAAGTTTTCCTGTAAGAAAGTGTATTGCTGTGAAAAATATAATTACAGCTGCCATGGGGATGAGAAAAGATTCAAGAAGAAAATTTTCCCCGTAATAAAGGGCGCAGATAATCGGAAATATCATGAATCCGGCAATAATCAGGAGAAGTATTGAAATAACCTTGATCAGTAATCTGTAATTCATGTAATTCAGCTTGTAAACATATTTTCGATTTTTTCAATCGATTCTTTTCTTGCAATCATGATAATATTATCGTTCCCCTGAATAATCTGTTCCCCGTCCGGAAGAATATCCCTGTCGTTGTTTTTAACTGAAAGTATCAGAGAGTGGTGCGGAAACTTTATTTCCTTTATTTTTTTACCTGAAACCCTGCTGGAAGGGGAAACTTTCAGCTGTATTACCTCAATATTGCTGCTTGAAATACTGTGAAATGACTGTATCTTGTCCCTTTTTATAAACCTGAGTATACCGAGGATCATACTGTTATTCAGGCTTATCGGGACATCTATTCCAAGGTTTGAAGCAACGTTCAGGTAGTTGGTTTTGTTCACCAGCGAAATAGATCTTTTGACTCCCAGGGACTTGGCATAGACCGATGTTACAATATTCAGTTCCTGGTTGTATGTTGATGCAATTATCAGATCGCTGTCAATCAGCCCCTCTTCCTCAAGTATTCCCTCATCAGAAACATCAGCATTTATAACATTTAGATCATTGTATTTTGATGATAATGCTTTGCATACCTCATAATTCCTGTCAATAATTGTAAGGTTGTTTTTCCTACTGAGGATTCTGGAAAAGATACCGACGAATTTGTTGAAAATATTTATATCATCAGAATTTGAAGAAAGAAAATGCTCTATTACAAACTGACCGATATCGCTTCCGCCGACTATTACTATCTTGTTGAAATCAATCCTGATTTTTCCGATTTTTGAAAAAATATTATCAAGGGCGTTTTCCGTCCCGACTATATAAAGATTGTCCATTTCCCGTATTGCTGTATCGCCTGCAGGGATGATGTACTGATTATTTCTGAGTATAACTGCTATCAGAAACTTATCTTCGAATAAGGCTGGTATTTCATGAAGTTTTTTGTTTTCGAAAAGAGACCCGGAGGTAACAGAAAAGTTTCTCATCTGCAGACCTGTATTTTCAAACAGCATTATATCGCTTATTGCTCCATGCTGTATGCTTGAAATTATATTTTTTGCCGCTTCCATTGACGGATTGACAATATAATCAATTCCGAGAAATGACTTTTCAAGAAGGTTTGTGTTTGAAAAGTTGATGTTCTGTACCCGTGCTATCTTGTTGGGAATATTGAATTCCCTGTTCACAAGCCCGCAGGCGATCATGTTTCTTTCATCAGAGCCTGTAACACTTATAAAATAGTCAGCCTTGCTTATTCCAGCTTTTTTAAGGTCGTTGAGGTTTGTCCCGTCCCCGTTAACTACCAGACAGTCAAGTGAATTTGCTGCAGCTCCGGCTTTTTCACCGTTTTTCTCTATCAGAATAACGTTCTGGTTCTGCTCTATCAGCTTTTTTGCAAGCTGGGTACCGACTCTGTCGGCACCAACAATAACTATCAGCATAATAACCAGTATTCTATTTTAACAGATTTTTTTTGTCAATTTAATATTTCAAGCAGCAGACAGTTATGCTATTATTTATAGTATAAATATTTAAAAGGCAGAAATAAAGGTACCCCTATGAAGAATAAATTTTTATCTTCAGGAATCAGCGATTTTGACAGGCTGAAACATTCAGGAATGACAGAAACAAGAAGGAAGCAGGGCGGAGTTTCCTTTTTAAAGACCAGAACCCTTACCAATGTTGAAATATCAATACTGAAAAATCACAATAATATTTCAGATGACTGGTCGCAGATACATGTCAAGGAACCTTTTGACCCTGATCTTGTAAGAAACTGCTGTTTTCACGGTTTTATCAGGATCGGGAGGTTGGAAAGGGCTGTACTCAGGGATGAAGACAGGATTTATTACTGCGGCCTTGAAAACAGTGTAATTATTTCTTCTGATATAGGGGATTACTGCTGTGTTGAAAACAACAGTCATATATCGCATATAATAACAGGCAATTATGTTGTGCTGAGCAATAATAATGAGATATATACTACGGAAAATGCAAAATTCGGCAACTGCATAAGAAAAGAAGGGGATCCTGAAGGGGTCATTCCACGAGTCGAGGTTATCAATGAGAGGGGAAGCAGAGGGGTATGCTGTTTCAGCGGTATACTTGCTGCTGATATGATGCTGTGGGCCAGATACAGAGACCGGACAGTCCTTATGGAGAGGCTTGAAGATTTTACCAATGAAAAGTTTGATCCAGCAGGGGGATATTACAGTTTTATAGATGATCACTCTGTTGTAAAAAACACCGCTTCTGTAAGCGATTTAATGGCAGGAAGAAGTACCATGATCAAAGGAGCTTCAAGGGTCTGCAATATTACAATAAACTCCCGGTCTGAAAATCCATCCTCTGTTCTTGATAACTGTATTGCTGTAAACGGTATAATAGGGGAAGGGAGCTGTATTGAATCATCATCAACTGCTGAAAATTTTGTGCTGGGCGATTTCTGCACCCTTAAGCTCGGGGCAAGATTTATCCATTCATATCTTGGCGATTATTCAACTGTAGGATGCTGTGAAGTGCTGAACAGCCTTATCTATCCCTGCCATGAACAGCACCATAACAGCTCTTTTCTTATCGCATCAGCTGTTATGGGACAGAGTAATATTGCTTCAGGTGCAACAATAGGATCAAATCACAACAGCAGGATGAATGACTGTGAACTATGGGCAAAAAGGGGCTTCTGGCCTGGACTTTGTTCTTCATTTAAGCACAATTCCCGTTTTGCATCATTCTGTCTGCTTGCAAAGTCTGATTTTCCATATGAACTTGATATCAGATTCCCTTTTTCGCTTGTAAACAACGATGAATATAATAACTGTCTTGAAATTATTCCTGCATACTGGTGGCTTTATAACATGTACGCTCTGATAAGGAATTTTTTTAAATTCAAAGAAAGGGGCGATCGGGGAGCGGGGGCCATCAGGCCGGAATTTGATTTTATGGCCCCTGACACAGCAGAGGAAATAATTTCTGCCCTTGATCTTATTGAAAAGAAAAGGTTTGAAGCTATAGATATAGAGACTGAATCAAAATCCATAAATCTTGAGATTTCTTCCGAAGGTGTTGAAGGGTCAGGAAGGGATGTCAGGCTTCTCAAGATAAACAAGGCTGTCAGGGGATACAGGGAAATGCTTCTTTTTTACTGCGGATATACTCTTTTTTCCTACATCTACTCAGAATCAGGTTCACTTGAATCTCTGATGGAAGGTGATTTTCCGTCTGAAAGGATCAGGAAGTGGGAAAACTTCGGCGGTCAGATTATTCCTGATAAAGAAATTGAGGTTCTGATAGGCAGGATAGAATCCGGGGAAATTGTATCATGGGATGATATTCACAACTTTTTCGAAAAAGAGGCTATTCTTTATCCGTCACGTAAACTGTCCCATGCGGTTTCAGTACTTTTTTATCTTTATGACGAAAATGTTCTTTCGGAAAGGGTTATGAAAAGGCTTGAAAATGAATACAGGGAAATCCTTGAAAGCATTGATTTTCAGATACATAAAACAAGAAAGAAAGACTACAGCGATAACTTCAGAAATAAAATATTCAGAAATGTAGAGGAAATGGAGAAGGTATTGGGAAAACTGGAAGATGATCCTGTGACTGAAAAATTCAGAAGCCATTTTGTTGACATGTTAAACAGATAGTATTAGCATTCTCCCATGATTTATAAAGACAGCTTTACAGTAACCTCATTTCAGATGGATATGTACGGAAAAGTCACAGTCCCTGTGCTTTGCGGTATGATGCAGGAGACAGCTTCACGTTACTGCTATGAAAACAGTATTAGTCTTTCACATCTTAACAGCAAAAACCTTACATGGATGATAGTCAGACAGTATGTGGAATTCTCAGGCTATCCCGGATGGATGGATAAAATAAACGTCTCCACATGGCCAAGAAACAAAAAGGGACTCCGTGCCTTGCGTGATTATATTGTTACAGATGCTGATGGAGGCATACTTGCAAAATCCACAACAACGTGGATACTTATTGACACAGTGACAAAAAGACCTGTCAGGATAAATGAAACAGTAGATCATATCGAAGCTCTGGAAGATGAAAAGGCTTTTGAAACTGAAAAAAGCGTGAAGATTGATTTTCCTGATATCCCTTTCAGCGGCAAGGATTTTAATGTCAGATACAGCGATCTGGACCTTAACGGGCATGTAAACAATATAAAATACATTGAATGGTGTCTTGATTCTGTCCCGGCTGAATTTCAGAAAAGCAATATTGTTGAAAACCTTTCAATAGAGTTTATGCAGGAGACCTATGCTGATGATACTGTTTCTGTAAAAACAGCTTTTCAGGACGGCTGCTTCTATCATGAACTGGTAAACATGAGTTCCGGAGAAACTGTATGCCGCGCTGCTATGAACTGGAAGGGGACTGCACCTTTTTAACATAGTGGCATGCACAGGTGTGATTATCATTTCCGGATATTTCAAGTGGCGGATTTTCATATCTGCAGATATCCATTCTGAAGCGGCATCTGGGATAAAATGAGCATCCTGACGGCATATGTATAAGGCCAGGGACCTCTCCGTCAATGGACTGTTTAAAAACCATTTTTCCTTTTCCTATCTCAGGGACAACACTCATCAAAAGCTGTGTATATGGATGCCGTGGGTTTTTGTAGATTTCCCTTGATTTACCGTATTCAACAATCCTTCCGGTATACATGACAGCTACAGAATCACTCATATAGAATACTACTGAAAGATTATGGGCAATGAAAAGATAGGTAATATTGAATTCCCGCTGTATATCGATAAGAAGATTCAGTATCTGCGACTGGATTGATACGTCAAGAGATGATACAGGTTCGTCGCATATAACAAGCTTAGGATTAGTTGAGATTGATCTTGCAATTGAAATCCTCTGTCTCTGACCCCCTGAAAACTCATGAGGATATTTTGAAAGGGAGGATGAAACACCGTTAATACCGGAAGGGATTCCTACAATATCAAGAAGCTCAGCAGCCTTTTTCTCGATTTCGCTTTTTTTAATAATCCTGTTCTGAACAAGAGGTTCTGTTATTATATCCTTGATTTCCATCTTGGGATTCAGTGACATATAGGGATCCTGAAAGATGTACTGCATTTTTATCCGTTCTTTTTTAAGCTGTTTCCGGGGATATGAAAAAAAATCAATACTTTTCCTGAGCCGTTTCCCTTCAGCCTGTGCGCCTGCTTCTTTTTCAGATTCAAGATAATTCAGCATTTCAATCTGTTTATCCTGTATATCAAAGAAAAGGGTTCCGTTGTCAGGTTCATGGATCCTCAGTATTGTTTTTGCAAGTGTTGTCTTGCCGCATCCGGATTCTCCTACCACCCCGAGTGTTGTATTTCTATCAAGGCTGAATGATACAGAGTTCAATGCATGTATTTTATCGGACGACTCGGAAAATCCTCCCGCTTTAAGGGGGAAACTCTTTACCAGGTCTTTAACTATCAGGATTTTATCATTTTTCTGCAAGATGGCACCTCACCTGTTTGTTTCCCTGTGTTAAAAGTTCCGGTTCCTCTTTAAGGCATCTTTCAAAACATCTGTCACATCTGGGGGAATACCGGCACCCGCTGATTTTATCTTCAGGGGAAGGGACTTTTCCTCTTATGGTGAAAAGCCTGTCTGTGTCTTTGAATACACCGGGTACTGGTACTGCTTTCAGAAGGTCACCTGTATAAGGGTGGGAGGGATTTGAAAATATCTCCTCTGTTCTGCCGCTTTCCATAATCCTTCCGTTATAGAGGATAATAATTCTGTCTGCAAAGTTTTCAATCAGCGCCAGATCATGGGTTACAAATATTACTGACATACCGGTTTCTTTTGTTTTTTCATATATAAGCCCGAGTATCTGTGCCTGCGTTGTAACATCAAGCGCTGTTGTAGGTTCATCTGCAAGGAGGATATCCGGTGAGCATGCAAGTGCCTGTGCTATCATTGCCCTCTGAAGCATACCGCCTGACATCTGGAAGGGATAGTCCAGGACCCTGTTCGACGGATTGGGTATATGTACCTTTTCAAGAAGTATTTCAGCTTTTTTCAAAGCATTCTTTTTATCTGTTTTATTATGAATTCTCAGGTTTTCCCCGATCTGGGACCCTATCCTGAAAAGCTGATTGAATGAGGATGATGGTTCCTGAAATATCATTGAAATCCTGTTTCCCCTTATCCATGACATCTCTTTTTCATTCAGTTTAAGGATATTTTTATCTTCAAATATAATTTCTGATTCATCACTGATTCTGCCCGGCGGTTCAATAAGGTTCATTATTGAATAATTGGTTACGCTTTTCCCGCTTCCCGACTCCCCTACAACTGCCAGTATTTCATTCCTGTAAAGTGAAAATGAGAGATTTTCAACAGCTGTAATACTGCTTTTGATCAGGTGAAAGGATGTTGTAAGGTTTTTTACCTCAAGGATTTTTTCTCTCAATTCATTCTCCATGTCTCATACCTTTGACCTGGGATCAAATGCATCTTTGAGGCTGTATCCCAGAGAAAAAAAGAAGAAAACTGTCATGATAATAATAAAAGCAGGATATATTATCCATGGATACTGCAGAAGGATATTTATATCCATTGCAGAGCTCATCAGCATCCCCCAGCTGACGGATGGTTCTGTTATTCCAAGGTTAAGAAAGCTCAGACCCGCCTCTCCGAGAATAACACCTGGAATACTGAGTGTTATGCTTAAAATAAGTATATTTCTTATCTGGGGAATTATATGACGGATAATTATCCTGAAAGGATTCACCCCGGAAATTCTTGCAGATGTTACATAATCGGCATGTTTCAGGGAAAGTACCCAGTTTCTTATCCCCCTTGCACTTCCTGCCCATCCGGGAATAGCAAGTATAAGGGTAATATAAAAGAATTTTTCACCCGGGGAAATATCTGAAGGGAGGATAGATCTCAGAAAAAGAAAAAAATAAAATGTCGGGAGAAGTATGATTACTTCGCAGCATCTCATTATAAACCAGTCTGTTAACCCCCCTAAATAACCTGAGAGGCCTCCTATTACTATTCCTCCGAAAAGAGCCATGAAAATACTTACAAATCCTATTGTAAGTGATATTTTGCCTCCGAAAATTATCCTTGAAAGAATATCCCTTCCCAGCCTGTCTGTTCCGAGGGGAAAGTAGGGGGCATTGTCAGCTGTTCCGAAAAGATGCCTGTCAGACGGGAACAGAAAGAATATTTTATGAGGGTCCCCTTTTACAAAAAGTTTTATCCTGTGAATATTCTCCCTGTTAACTTTATATGTCTTGAAATAGGGATTTACCATTTCATATTCGTAAATAAAAGGGCCGATGAGTTTTCCTTCATGGATAAGATGAATCCTGTGGGGAGGATGATAAGATTTTGTCTTGAATTTTGTATTTGCATTATAGGGTGCAAGGAATCCTTCAAAAAGTATGGATATATACATTACTGAAAGAAAAACAAGGCTTATCACACCGATTTTCTGTTTTTTGAATTTGAGGAAAGGGGTGCTTCCTGTTATTTTACCTATTCTGCCTTTCATTTTATCCTAACCCTCGGATCTGCAACAGCAAGCAGTATGTCTGAAATCATTATTCCGGCCAGAACAAGGAGGTCGCTTATAATCATGTTTGTAAGGACAAGATAGTAATCCTGCCTCAGGGTTGCTTCATACATCAGTCTTCCTATCCCCGGATAGGCGAAGATAATTTCGACAAAAAGGGATCCTCCCAGAAGTCCTGCAAGAAGTCCTGATATGCCGGTAATATACGGGATAAGGGCATTTCTGAAGGCATGCATTATAATCTCTTTTTTGCCTCCCCCCTTGGCTTTTACTGCTGTAATATAGGGTTTATTGAATTCTTCACTGAGAAGTACTTTCATACTTCTTATGGATCCTGCAAGGCTTCCGATAAAACCTACAATGATCGGCAGGAGTATGTGGTGGAACCTGTCATAGAATTTACCCATAGCTGAAAGTGCTTCATATCCCTCGCTTGTTGCCCCCCCGATCGGGAAAAGGCCTGTTTTTGCAGCTGCAATAAGACCGAGAAGGGCAAGAAAGAAGGAGGGGATTGAATACAGTATAAGGGTTATAAAGTTAACCCCTTTTTCAAGCCTGATATTCGGTTTATATGAAAAATAAAATGCAATCGGGTATGAAAAGATAATTGAAAACAAAAGGGAAAAAAAGTTCAGAAAAACTGTATTCCATATCCTTGTATTTATAAGTTCCAGGATCGGCTGCCGGTATGAGAACGACATCCCCAGGTCATGGTCGATAAGCACTTTTTTAAGCCACATGAAGAACTGTATGTAAAACGGCTTATCAAGACCGAACTCATCCCTGTAGTAGTTTATGACTTCAGGATTGAGTTCAGGGTTCTGATAGTAGGCTGTAAAAAAATCACCCGGGGCAAGGCTCATGAAGAAGAAGAAAAAGAAAATTGTTATAAATAATACCGGAATCATTGAGATTACACGTCGCAGAATAAATGCTGTCAAAGGATGTTTATGCAGGTATTCTTTTATCAGTTTCACTTTTTAATCCTTAATCACTGTTCTTTAAGATAAATCCTTCTGTAGCTGTCTCCGATGGAATATCCGTATCCCCAGTTTATATTGCCCCAGTCATTTCTTACTGCCATAAATGTATACTTCCTGAATATGGGGGTAATAATCATCTCATCAATAAGGATTCTCTGGAACTCATCATAATATTTCTTAATTTTTTCTTCATTGAAAGTATAAATCAGTTCCTCATAATTTTCATCAATTATTTTTTCCCATTCAAGGTTGGGTTTTTCCTGTCCGGGGTTCCAGTAATGAAGGTTGCCGCTGCTTTTCCAGATATTATACCACTGTTCAGGGAATCTTGGAAAACTGAATCCTGCAAGGTAGCATTCCCAGTCACCGGTGTTAAGCAGTTTCTGAACAATAAGATTCCTGTCCACAACCACAAGATTCGCATCAAGTCCGCTTTTTTTGAAATCTGTAATCATTATATTTATATAGTCATGGAGTATCGGATCGCTGCTGCTTGTTATTATATCGAATTTTATATTATTCCCGTTACTGTCTTCAAGCATTCCGTCATTGTTCCTGTCCTCAAGTCCTGCCTTTCTGAAAAACTCCGCTGCCCTTTCAGGATTATACGAACAGTCCGATGCAAGTGAGCTGTTGTAGTATCTGTTTGATTCTGAGATAATGTGAAAAAGAGGTTCTGCAAGTCCGTTTATAACCTGGTTTATAATTGTTTCCCTGTCGATAAGACAGCTTATCCCCTTTTTAAAGTTTTTATCTGTAAACATCCTGTATTTGTAACCTGGAAGGGTGTCGGGATTGTGATTGAAGATTATTGCGGGGTATCCTGTTGCCAGTCCCCCGTTCCAGACAGAGTAATTACCTTTTCCTGAGTCAGGAAGAAGTGTTGCAAGGTCCTGCCCTCTAAGCTGATATGCCTCAATTTCACCTTTCTGGAATTTTAGAATTTCCGCATTGCTGTCAGGGATCTGTGTAAGTACAATTCTGTCTATATAGGGGAGACTGTTGCCCCTTTCGTCTTTCATCCAGTAGTTTGGGTTTCTTTTGAATATAAGTCTTTCGCCTGGAATATTCTTTTCAAGAAGGAAAGGGCCGTTTCCCACAAGCTCTTCCGGGGGGGTATCAATGCCCCAGAATTCTCTTATACTGTCCTTCCCCTTTTTATAAACAGGCTCCCAAATGTGTTTTGGTACGATTGATCCTGTATTGACAACCAGAAGAGGGTTGCCCACTATTCTCGGGAAGATATATTTGAAACTGAGTTTATCTATTTTCTCTATCCTGTATTCCTTCATTGACCCGTCTTTCATTCTGATACTTCTTCCCTGGGAACCAACAGGATCAATTTCAGGATCTGATTCTATATAATTAAACCACCAGACAACATCATCGCTTGTCATCTGCACTCCGTCACTCCAGAAGATATTGTTTCTGAGTGTGCAGATAAGTTCCATGCTGTCCTTTTCCTCATCTGCTGCAACTGTGAATTTTTCTACAATATTTCCTTTCCATTCTTTGTCATAAGGGTCATAGTCGAAAAGGTAATCAAGAATAAGGCTTGTGACAGTGAGATATGATCCGTCAAGGTTGGAAAACGGGTTATAGCTTTTCGGATCTTCGGTATAGGTATCTCTCCATGTTCCCCCGTATTTACCGGTTTCCCATTTCAGCGGAAGGTCTGCTGCCAGGGTTCCCGGAATGGCTTTGACCCCTTTGTCCCCTTTTATTTCAGCCCCTTCTGGATCTGAACAGGATATCAAAATATAAGATGATAATAAAATAAAAATTAACGGCAATATTTTTCTCATTGGACTGCACTCCGGATTACTGAATAAAATAAATTATAAACATTATATTTGAATAAGGATAAAAATAAAGCAAAAATCCCAAAAAAAACGGGGTAATTTGTTCAACCCTATTGAAAGTTAATTAAAAACTGTCATAAAGTTTAAAAAATAAAGAGCTTTGATGGAGCAGGTTGTGGATATAGAAAAGATTGCAAACAGCGGTATACTCGGAATTAAACCGTATGTACCGGGAAAATCCAGAAAACAGGTGGAAAGGGAAATAAATCTTCCTGAAATATATAAAATGGCTTCCAATGAAAACCCCAGAGGGGGATCAACAAAGGCCAGAAAGGTATACAGGGATCTTGAAAAATCTCTTCATATCTATCCTGAAATATATAATCCTGATCTCATGGCAAAGTTTGCACAGAGGCTTTACTGTTCTCCTGAGAATATAACTACCGGGAACGGCGGTGACGGGGTAATCTATAATTCAGGTATGGCTTTTATTGAACAGGGAGATGAAGCCATAATTCCTGAAATAACATTTTCAGTATATGAAACAATAGTGAGAATAATGAGAGGAAAACCTGTTTTTTCTCCAATGAAAGGACACAGCATAGATCTTGATGATATGTTCAGCAGAATAACAGACAGGACTAAAATTATATATATCTGCAATCCAAACAATCCGACCGGTGAAGCTCTTGCCCCTGATAAACTGAAAGCTTTTCTAGAAAAGGTCCCTGAAAACATAATAATATTCCTTGATGAAGCTTATATAGAATTTACAGAGGAAGAGTATAATATTGATTCTGTCAGTATGATAAAAAACGGCAGAAGTAACCTTTTTGTCCTGAGGACCTTTTCAAAAGTATATGGTCTGGCAGGGCTCAGAATAGGCTACGGTATCAGTTCTCCGGAGCTGATTTCTCTTGTAAACAGGGTTAAGCCCCCCTTTGATGTATCAGTAATTGCAGAAAATGCTGCTCTTGCCGCACTTGACGATGAAGAGTTCTATACCAGGACAGTTGCAGATACCTCCATGGAAAAGCAGTACTATTACGGAGAGCTCGATAAAATGGGCCTTTTTTATTACAGAAGCCAGACTAATTACATCCTTATTGATACAAAAAAGGATTCTCTTTTAGTCGCAGAGATGCTGATGAGGAAGGGTATAATTGTGAGACCTGCAAAAAGCTACAACTTCCCTACATGTATCAGGGTCACAATAGGGGAACGAAAAGAGAACAGCCTCTTTTTTGATTATTTTAAAAAAGTCCTGGGTGAGCTTTAAAAGTATTTTCCTGATCAGGGTGAAACTGTTAAAATATCTATGGTGACTTCCGGATCCTTAACCGGTAAGCGGTACAGTTATCAGGGGGAAAGATGGTTAAAAAAAAGATTCTTCTTCTGGTTTTCTTTTCAGTCTCAGTGTTCTCCCTTTTTTCTGGTGAAACAACTTCATCAAATAATCTGAACCAGGAAATTATTATCAGACAGCATTTGAACTACTGGGGAGTAGATACAGATCTCGGGTTCGGTAATTTTGCTTTTAAGGATAATCTCGATACAGTTTTCTGGCTTTCCGGAGGGGCGGGGGTAAGGAGTCTCGGTTATTACCGGGATGAAGATGATAACTACTATGAAGCAGATGACGACAGGTATGAAATATATGAGGATTTCAAATATTTCAGGGTCCATACAAACTGGGGGGGCGGAATAACACAGGGTATATTCAGAGTTGACGGGGAAAGCCGTGATCTTGTATCTCTACTTTTTAAGTATAGAGGTGTAAGGGAATGGAACTTTAAGGATGAAGAAAGGGACCAGATCCTTTTTAATTCTGTCAGAAATGACAGAGACGGAGTTCTGGTTAATTCATTAATTGCCGCCCTTGTTTTTGATACTGTGGAAACTGATCCTGGAAGTGCGGTCAGGAGCGGGATCTATAGCGAATTATCAATTGAAGAAGGACCTGAATGGTTTTTCAACAGTCTCGAAGGAGTTTCTGATTTTACAAAATATTATGCGGGATTTACATTTTTCATTCCTCTGAAGGAATTCAGGAACCGGGAGGGGGAAAAGAGATCAGGATTATATCTTGCTAATTATTCAGCCTTTGATATTGTCTACGGGGAAAATATTCCGATGATTGCCAGACAGAAAATGGGTTCTGTTGATCCTTCCAACGGCCTTGGGGGGAGGATAAGGGGATTTGAAACAAGACGGTTCGACGGTGAACTCAAGGTTGCAAATAATACGGAACTTAGACTTCCCCTGCCGGCAATAAAATCATCTTTTTTCCCGAATGATTTTTTTCTGAGACCGGGAGCACTCCTTTTTTTTGATGCCGGGTATTATGATCTTCTGAAGGGATCAGATCCGGGGGCCCTTCTTTCCTGCGGTATGGGGGTTTACGGAGATTTTTCAGGCTTTTTAAAAGGTATGTCGTATCTGAGTTTTCCCATGGAAGGGGAAAGGCTGGATAAAAAAGCTATGGTACTTTCATTTGATGTGAGTTTTCATTTTTAGAAAAACAGGTTTTATTTGTATGAGACTGTTTACTGCTGTTGAAATAGACGAAAAATCCAGAACCACAATTTTCAGAATTCAGGAACACCTGAAAGGCTCTTCCATAAAAGGTACATTTGTAAAAAAGGAAAATTTTCATGTTACCCTGAAGTTTCTTGGTGATACAGATGTCAATCATATTGAAAGGATCTGCAGGTCTATGGATAGTTCTGTTGCAGGTGTAAACAGTTTTATTCTTAAAGGCGGTTTACCCGGGTATTTCAGGAAACAAGACGGTCTGATTGTCTGGGCCGGCATAACAGAAGGTTCGGAATATATATGGACTATATATTCAAATCTTGAGGATGAACTTGTTAAAGCAGGATTCAGGAAAGACACATCTCTTTTTACCCCCCATATTACACTGGCCCGAAAGGTGAAACTAAGAAAAAGCTTTGACTCATTTACTGAAAACATCAGGATCTCAGATTTCCGTACAGAAGTCCGCTCTGTTACCCTTTTTGAAAGCAGGATGAGCAGGGGGAGTGTTTTCTATGAACCCCTTTACAGGGCTTATCTTTCGGATGTCTTGCACGGAAACAAAAACTAATAGTTGTTAATAAAGTTGGTTCAATATATAATTTTAGAAGTTTTCTTATATAAAAAAAGGGGTATAAAATGAAAAAAATTGCATTGCTGTTGCTGCTTTCACTTTTATTGCCGGCATTACTTCTGGTCGGATGTAAAAAGGAAGCAGAACTCGGCTCAGAGGAAAATCCGGTCATATGGTCTTTTGTTCCTTCAGGTGAGATGGAAAGGGTTGCTTCAGGCGCACAGGCTGTAGCTGATCTTCTTCATGATAAAACCGGATACTTTTTCAAGACAAATGTGGCAACTGAATATGCAGGGGTAATTGAAGCTCTTTCCGCAGATCCGCCGGCTGCTCATATGGCTTCTCTTGCGACTTTTGCCTATGTTCTTGCTGCTGAAAGAGGAGTGGCTGAGGCAAGACTGGTTTCTGTCAGGTACGGAACTCCCACATATAACGGACAGTTCATCGTAAGAAAGGACAGCGGAATAAACAAATTATCTGATCTCAAGGGAAAATCCTTCGGAAGACCTGATCCCCTCTCAACAAGCGGCTGGATAATTCCAATGCTTTCAATCAGGGCAGCAGGGGTAAATCCTGATACTGACCTCAAAGAGATTATCGATGCAGGCAGTCATGATGCGGTTGTTGCAGCTGTTTATAACGGTGATGTAGATGCAGGTGCGACATATGTTGATGCAAGGACAAGAGTTGAAAAGAATTTTCCAGATGTAATGGAAAAAATTGTTGTTCTGGGTGTTACAACAGATATTCCGAACGACGGAGTACAGTTTGTTCCTTCAATGTCTGAAGAGATGAAAAATAAAATTACCAAAGCTCTTCTGGAAGTGGCTGCTACTGATGAAGGTAAAGAAGCCCTTAAAACAGCTTACCAGTGGAATGCTCTTGAAGAACATGATGATACATTCTACGATCCTTTCAGGCAGGTGCTGCAGGCTGCCGGTCTCAGTATCGAAGAACTGAACAAATAAATAATATTTTTCAGGAAGGGGGCGCTTGAAAGAGGCCCCTTTTCTGTTTGATTTTCCTCCAGGATGAATAAATGATAGAGATAAAAAACCTTTCAAAGACATATGATGATGGAACAGAAGCCCTTAAAAATGTAAGTTTTACTGTTGAGGACGGGGAATTCCTGGTGATAATCGGGCTGAGCGGTTCGGGAAAGTCTACACTCCTGAGGTGTATCAACAGACTTATTGAACCTACATCCGGTGAGATCAACTGGAACGGAAAGAATATTGTTGAAGCAAACAGTACGGAACTCAGATCAATCAGATCCAAAATCGGGATGATTTTTCAGCATTTCAATCTTGTAAAAAGGCTGAGTGTTCTTAACAATGTTCTTTCCGGCCGGCTTGGCTATGTTAGTACATGGAAAAGTCTTTTCTACCGGTTCAGTAAAAAAGAACGGGAAGAAGCCTTTGCCGCTCTTAAAAGGGTCGGTATAACCGAGCAGGCATACAAAAGGGCTGATGAACTTTCCGGAGGGCAGCAGCAGCGTGTAGGTATTGCAAGGGCGCTGATGCAGAACCCTGAAATTGTTCTTGCGGATGAACCTGTTGCAAGTCTTGATCCTGTACTTGCCCATACTATCCTGGGGTATCTTGAAAAAATGAATCAGGAGGATAATATAACTGTTCTCTGCAGTCTCCACTATCTTGATCTTGTCCAGCGATATGCAACACGGGTTATCGGTCTGAGGGCAGGTGAGATTGTTTACAGAGGAACAGGTGAAGATATCAGAAAAATGACTGACGGGGAGTTTAAAGAGATATACGGGGAGGAAGCCGTAAGGGTCAATGCCGGAAGTATCAAAGGAGGGGATAATGACAAATAGAACACTGGGCGGCTTACTTTCCCTCATAATACCGGGGCTTGGCCAGATAGCAAGGAAACAGTTCCAGAGAGGTATTCTTATTATCCTGTCATTTACAAGCATAACAGGGCTTTTTATATGGCGGGTTACCCTTATGGCGCACCGCTATAACGGATTTCTGCCGATTTTTAAAAAGGCTTTTTCAAGGGAACCATTTTTCATCCTTTTCCTGATTATTACTGTAGCAGCTCTCTGGATCTGGATTGTATATGATGCTGCAAGGAAGGAGACGAAGAAAAAAAGACCGGGAATATTTTTCCTTGTACTTGTTATTTTTTTTGCGCTAGGTTGGCAGATAAGTGAAATTGATGTTGTAAAGGCAGTTACAGAGTTCCCTGATGCCTGGAAGCCGCTTTCAAGGGTTCTTTGGCCGTGGGAAGCTGCCATAACATATAAAACAGAGGAATTCGGAGCAGGCGCTGATGTTGTAATTGACGACATGAATAACCTTCCCCCTGTTCCTGAAGAGGTTGAAGGGAGGCCTTACATTAAAACCATCCCAAGGTGGGGAAAGCTTTCGATACTTGATCAGAATAATGAACTGGTTAAAGGTACTGATATAACAGTTATCGGTAAAGGCTTTCGTCCCGATACAGAGGCCCAGGTCTGGTGGCTTGATGCTATCGGAAATGAGTTCAGACCGAGGTGGGACGGAAAATATCTTTCAGTAATTCCTGACAGCAGCGGCAATTTCCAGATGAAAATGACTCTGCCGTACAGGCTTGTTCCCCCAAGCGCGGCAGGTACTCAGATGCACAGGGTGGAGGTCAGGCAGGTGAGCAGAATAGGGGGGGCCATCCCTTCTGATCCGCTTAAACTTACTATTGCCAGGATGATAGAGACTATTTTCATGGGGATGATGGCAACACTTTTCGGGATAGTCCTTTCAATTCCCGTGAGCTTTCTGGCTGCAAGAAATCTTATGTCAGGTTCGTGGATAACCCTCACTGTATATTATTTAACAAGAACAGTTTTAAATATAATAAGGTCTATTGAACCGCTTATATGGGCTCTGATAGCTGTTGTATGGGTGGGACTAGGCCCTTTTGCAGGCATAGTGGCTCTTACTGTACACTCAATTGCCGCTCTGGGAAAGCTCTATTCAGAGGCAATCGAAAGTATTGATCCGGGACCGATTGAAGCTATCCAGGCAACCGGGGCCAACAGGATCCAGACAATAATGTTTGCAATTGTTCCACAGATGATTCCCCCTTTTGTATCTTTTTCAATATACAGATGGGATATTAATGTTAGGATGTCAACAGTTATCGGTCTTGTGGGGGGGGGAGGTATAGGATTTCTCCTTGTCCAGTATATAAGACTTCTGGACTATAAAGCGGCAGGGATCGCAGTATGGTTTATTGCTGTTACAGTTGCAATTCTGGATTATGTCAGTTCGGAAATAAGACAGAAGTTTGTCTGATATAATAAATAAGATGCTGCCCGGTTTTTTCAGGCAGCATTTTTCTTATGGGGATTTACTAAATCTTCTTAAAAAGAAATAGGGGTTTTGTTGTGATTAAACATCCGAAAATGGCGGATTTTGAAAACAGGCTTAAAGAGATTTTCAATGAGGTTGATGATTATCTTGAAGACAGATACGGATCCCTTTATCCTCTTCATCCTGCACGGGCAGAACGGGGAAAAACATCTAGCAAATCACATGACGGACTTTTTACAGTAAGTTCAAGTTTTACTGCGGGGATTGGGTCTGAAAAGGGAAAAGGATACAGCGTCAGCATAAGATTTGTTACCCTGCAGAAGGTAGACAGGGAACTTCAGAGGCAGATTGAAAATGAAGTAATTGAATTGATAAACCGTAAACTTGATGAGAAGTTCCCTGAAAGGGAACTTGAGGTTACACGGGATAAAAGCGGAATAAAGATATACGGTGATCTCAGTCTCGGGTCCCTTTAGTTTATTTGAATTCTGCGGCTCCTGTAGTGCAGGTAAAGGGCTTCAGCAACTATTGAAAGGGCATAGGAAATGGCAGCAAGTACAGCCCCGTTTAAATCAAAAAAACTGTTAAGAATTATAACAAAAGTGAAGAGTGTAGAAAAATTTACAAATACTGCAACCGCAAGATTAATTGTAGTTCCGTTTTTAATATTGACTGCCCGCATCCAGGCTATCGAAGAAGTTACCAGCGGGAGAATTGAAAGTATCAGAAAGGGAATTACAGATAATTGAATCAGTTCATCTGTCAGCCCTGTGATAGTCTTTAATAGAAAATTTTTAAGCGGTGAAAGTACAATAAGCATGTAAAACATAAATGTAAATAAAGAGAGAAATATAATAAACTTTTTCAGTCTGGCAGTATTTTCTTTTTTACCCAGCAGGCTGATCGCAGCTTCCTGAAAAGAAAGGGGAAATCCCTGAAATAGAAACATGAAAGAAATAACTACCGGCCATACAGCAAGTGATTCAAGAGGATCCATGGCCCGTGTAATTCCCCCTGTCAGTACCGGTCTGTTTGCCATTGTAATAAAAGAGGTCAGAGCAAGCGGGATATAAAAAACAATAAGTTTTTTCCACGATACGGCTTCCCTTTCAGTCTCTTTTTCTTTCATCTTTTTTATTGTTACTGAAGCAAATATCCCTGCAAATAAAGCTCCCCCGATTACCCCTGTAGTAAGGGAAACTGCAGCAAGTTCTGCCCCGGAGAGTATATCAAGATAAAAGCCCCCAAATAAAACACTGCATGTAACAGCTATTCTCAGGATCATGGATATTGTTACTGAAACTGTCCGTCCGTGCTGTATCAGGACCCCCTGCCACATCCTTCTGTATCCTATGGAAGCTGTCCATGGCAGCATCAGCCAGAATGCCCTTCTGGCCTGCGGGACAAGTTCCGGGCTGATTCCAAGAATATTGAGTGCTATTCTGTCAAAAAAGAAAGGAATAGCGCATATAAAATGGATCATGGTAAGCGACAGAGCTGCGGTATGCATAAATGAAAGAAGTCTTCTGTAATTATTATAGTATGTGGCTATAGCTGTGGAAGCAGAGAGCATTTGAATTATCGGCCCTTCAATTATCAGTGCAAGTGAAAATATTACACCGAAAACAGCCAGATTTTCCTTGGGATTATCCATTCTGGCAACAATAGAATTGATTATCGGCATTTCAAGAGCCATGACAATCCACATCAGTGCCAGGGGAAACCAGAATTTTATTATTTTTGTATATGTCAGATCGTTATTCATACTGATGTATAATTATTATCCCAAATATTAAGCAGGTACAATAGAACAAGGGTAATAAAAAAATGCAAATTAATGTATCAATATGAAACATATAAATAAATAATTGACACAGTGAGTCAATTCTATACACAAAAAAGTTTTTATGTACATTAAAGTAATTTTTAAAAATTAATAACTCTATATATAGTATGGAAATATATAATTTATATAAATTGGCACAGTTTTTGCATATATATAGATGAATAATAAATATAAACAGGAGGATTTTGATATGAATAATTTGGTAGCATACAGACAGGCAGGAACAGGATTGAAACCTGTATGGGATAATTTTTTTAATGATTTTTTTGATTATGAATTGAGAGATGATTTTAAAAGACCGGCAGTTAATGTTTTGGAGACAGATCTTAAGTATAGATTTGAGGTTGAACTACCCGGTTTTGCGGAAGATGAAATTGATGTAAATGTTGAAAAGAATATTCTTGAAATAAAAGCTGAAAAAAAGGATCAGGAAAAAACTGAAGAAAAAGAGAATCCAGTTGTGAAAAAACTTATATGGGAGAGATACAGCAGATTTTCAAGAAAGTTTATACTTCCTGAAAATACCGATATTGAAAAAGTTGAAGCTAAATATGAAAACGGTATTTTGAGTCTGGAAATTAATAAAAAGGAAGAGGAACTTCCCAGAAAGATAAAAATAAACTGATAAATATGCCGGACTGAAAGTGTCGTGTAAAATGAGCCCCCTGTATCTGTTAATGCAGGGGGTATTTATTTTTTCAGATATGAAAAAATATTTGATTTAAAGATGATTTCATTTTATCTTGATATTATATAGATTTATTTTTATGGAGTTGATTTATGGGTAAAAGGATAGGTTTTATTTCTTTCAGGTTTGCTGGAACAGACGGAGTTTCACTTGAAACTGAAAAATGGGCCAGTATCCTGGAAAAGGAAGGGCATGAATGTTTTTATCTGGGCGGTGAGCTTGAGACCCCTGAAGAAAAATCAATGCTTGTTGAGATTACCCATTTCCAGCATCCTGTGATAAGAGAAATGAACAGCCGGATATTTGAGCACAGTATAAGAAAAAAAGAAATAACAGAACAGATACATGAAATCAGAAAAATGATAAAAGATAAAATTTATGATTTCGCTTCTACTTTTAAGCTTGATCTGCTTATTCCTGAAAACATACTTGCAATTCCCCTGAATATTCCACTTGCACTGGCAGTGACAGATTTTATCTCTGAAACAGGTATTCCTGTGATAGGTCATCATCATGATTTTTTCTGGGAAAGAAAAAGATTCCTGAGAAACTGCGTATGGGAGTATCTGAATGCTTCCTATCCTCCCCATCTTTCATCTGTACATCATGTGGTTATAAACTCATCTGCTCAGAACCAGCTTGCTCTGAGAACAGGTATTTCTTCTGTTCTGATACCGAATGTTATGGATTTTGAAAACCCCCCCCCTGCTCCTGATGAATATACATATGATATCAGGAAAACTCTCGGTGTAGGGGATGATGAGCTCCTTTTCCTCCAGCCGACACGGGTAGTACAGCGTAAAGGGATTGAACATGCAATAGAGCTTACAGCAAGAATGAAAAAGAAAACAACACTTGTTATCTCACATGCCTCTGGTGACGAGGGGTATGAGTATCAGAACCGTGTAAAGGATTATGTAGAACTTTTAAAAGTAAACGCAATATTTGTTGATGATATTATCAGCGACAAAAGAAGGTCTATTAAAGAGGATGGTAGAAAAGTATATAAACTGGAGGATGTATATCAATACGCCGACCTTATAACCTATCCTTCAGTTTTCGAAGGATTCGGCAATGCTTTTCTGGAATCGCTTTATTATAAAAAACCGGTATTTGTAAATAATTATTCGATTTATCATTTTGATATCAAGCCGAAAGGTTTCCGTGCCATAGAGATGGACGACTTTGTTTCCCACGAAACAGTATTCAAGGTTGAAAAGGTCCTGGGAGATGAAAAACTTAAAAAATTCATGGCAGAGAAAAACTATGAGCTTGGACTCAAGTACTATTCCTTCGGAACTGTGAGGACATCATTAAATCATATTATGGATGCTATATGGGGTCAAAGTTGATATAATGAGATGCTGATAATTTCAGTTTAATCTTTTTATATATTTGAAGATAAGGTTTCCTTCCCGAGGTTTATATATTCAATAATATTCTCTTTCATTTTTGTGATTTCTTCATCAGTAATTTCCCTGACTCTTCTGGCAGGGCTTCCTATTATAAGGGATCTGGGGGGGAACTTTTTCCCTTCCGTGACAAGTGCGCCTGCACCTACAACAGATTCCTCTCCGATTTCTGAATCATTCAGAAGTATGGCACCCATGCCAATCAGACATCCGTTCCCGATTCTGGTTCCGTGGAGGATTACTCCGTGCCCGACTGTTACATTATCTCCGACAATACAGGGTGTTTCATGGTTTACATGAAGTATTGAGTTGTCCTGAATGTTGCTGTTTTCTCCTACAATTACAGGTGCAATATCGCCCCTCAGAGTTGAATTAAACCATATATTCGAATTCTTCCCCAGTGTTACGTCTCCGATAATATCAGCGCTTTCTGCAATAAAAACAGCTTTATCCGTATCCGGATTTTTCTCTTTATATTTATAAATCATTTTTCCTCCGTCTGTTGGTTCTGTAAAAAATATCAGCAGGATATATTTTCGACAAAACTGCCCGTTCCTGTAAATAATATCAGACAAAATAAAAAAAATAAATATTTAAGCTATTAAATAAAAACATCTGTTGTGCTAATATTTAGAGTATGCAGACAGATAAAATTATTGCAGTTTCACTTGGTACTCTTGTCGTTCTTGCTGTTGGTCTTGTACTGAGTATTGCCAGGGTCGTATTTGTTCCTATTGTAATTGCTCTGCTTTTTTCTTTTATGCTTTATCCATTAATACGCTTTTTTTCAAAGATGGGAATCCCCAGAATACTTTCCATTACAATTGTGCTTATTGCAATGTTCGGGTTTTTTTATCTTGTTGCCCTTATTCTTTACAGCAGTATAAATGCTTTTATAAATCAGTATCCATGGTACCTGGAGCAGTTTAAAGGTATATACAGCGATTTTTCATATCAGATAATGCAGAGATTTAATATATCAACTACCGATTTTCTCCTTGACTATGAATGGGGCAAGATAGCCCGTAATTTTCTTCTTTCGTTTTCTGATTCTCTTACCAGAATAATCGGATATGTTTTTCTTGTTTCACTTATCATGATATTCCTTTTCCTGGAATTTCCAGTATTCAAACTGAAACTTAAAGCGGCTTATCCGGCACATACAGGGAAGAGGATAATTATTGTAGTTGAGCATATAACCAGGCAGATAGGAAGATACCTTGCCATCAAGCTTGCAATAAGTTTTGCGACTGGTTTCTGTGTATGGCTGCTTCTTCTTATTATAGGGATTGATTTTCCCCTTGTATGGGGTGTCCTTGCTTTTTTTCTTAACTTTATACCGAATATCGGATCAACCGTGGTTGTCGTATTTGCAAGTATTCAGGCACTGGTCCAGTTTTATCCTGATTTAAGTACTTTCGTAGCAGTCTGTATCACAATGGTAGGTATTCAGATTGTCTTCGGCAATATTCTGGAGCCGAACGTACAGGGAAGCAAACTGAACCTGAGTCCTGTAATCATACTTTTCTGCCTCGTTTTCTGGGGCTGGTTATGGGGGATTGTAGGGGCGCTGTTATCTGTACCGATAACTGTAACTATAAAAATTGCCTGTGAAAATATATCATTCCTGAAACCTGTCAGTATAATGATGGGGACAGGTCACAGAAGAAAAAAAATCAACAAGGAATAATTTTATGGACAGAAAAAGAATTCTCACCGGTGACAGGCCCACCGGGAAACTGCATTTAGGTCATTATGTAGGATCGCTTAAAAACAGGGTAGCACTACAGGACAAATATGAATGCTTTTTTATTATAGCAGATCTTCATATGCTGACAACAAAACCATCCAAAGAGGATATTTATAATATAGCAGAAAATGCAAGGGAACTTGTTCTTGATTATCTTGCATGCGGAATAGACCCTGCCAAATCAGTTATTTACCTGCAGTCGGCAGTACACGAGGTTTATGAAATGGATCTTATTTTTGAAATGCTTGTGACTGTTCCGAGACTTAACAGGGTCCCAAGTATAAAGGACATGGCAAGGTCTGCAAATCTAACTGAAATACCTTTCGGACTTCTCGGTTATCCTGTTCTTCAGGCTGCTGATATTCTTATGCCGAGGGCCCATCTTGTCCCGGTCGGAAAGGATAATGAATCACATGTTGAGCTTACCCGGGAAATTGCAAGAAAGTTCAACTCACTGTATGAAGAAGTATTTCCCATACCTGATGCAATGATCGGCGATGTACCCACTCTTGTCGGAACTGACGGAAATGCAAAGATGTCAAAATCGCTTAATAATTCCATAATGCTTTCTGATGACAGAAAATCTGTAATTAAAAAAGTCAATGGCATGTATACTGATCCCAACAGGGTGAGGGCTGATATTCCCGGTACTGTTGAGGGGAATCCTGTCTTTATGTATCATGATATTTTCAACCCGGATAAAGCGGAGGTTGAAGATCTTAAGGAAAGATACAGAACAGGTAAAGTTGGTGATGTTGAGGTCAAGCAGAAACTTTCATCAGCTCTGAATGATTTTCTTGATCCGATCCGGGACAGACGACAGATGTATGAGGAAAAGAAGGGGCTGGTTGATGAAATCCTCTATGACGGGACAATGAAAATGAGGGAAGAGGCTGCAATAACATTGAAAATGATGAAAAAGGCAATGGGTCTTGCCGGTGTCTGGAATAAAATAAGCAGAAAGGCTGAAGAATCAAGGAAAAAAAGGGAAAAAAATAATTCATAATATTTAGCGGGAGATTCTGTATTAATGCTGATAACATGGATTGAAAACCACATGTATTTGATTATGTATGCAGGTGTTTTTTCCTTTGCGCTGATAATCTTTACAGCTGTTTCAGTTCCTTTTATTATCAATAGTCTCCCGGCAGATTATTTTCTGAAAGAAAAAAGAAGAAGCAGTATTAAAACACCGCTTCAGGTATTCCTGTTTATAATAGTTCTGATTATTAAAAATACTGTCGGCTTAATTCTTTTCCTGTCCGGGTTTATAATGCTGTTTATTCCCGGACAGGGGCTTCTGACAATCTTTATTTCACTTCTGTTTATTGATTTCCCAGGCAGATGGAAACTTCAGAAGAGGGCGGCAGGAAACAGGAAAATATCCTCAGCCCTCAACTGGATAAGAAGAAAAGGGGGTAAAGAGGAATTTTTTATCTGATAAACAAGTAAACATTGTAAAAAGAGAATTCCTGAAGTTTTATTAAGCATTGTTAATAATATCGGCTAATAACAGCGTGCACCATTTATTTCCAGAATATTAAATTAAAATACAATCATTGCAGAACAGGCTCTTCAATTACAGAATAGCTCATCATATTTACAACAGTTGTTTTTCCATCTTCTACAGAGAATGGTTCCGTACTGATGAAAAAGGTATCATCACTGATATATTCTCCGGTGATATCAATAAAATAGTAATATGCCATGGCAAAGTAATTTTCAGATGTCCTGATATTGTCAATAGTAATTTCCACTAAATCACCCGGATAAACATCATCGCCCAGGTTGAATTCCTTATAGTAAAACCATTCGTCTTCGTTTGTAATAAGTTCTTCAATATTTTCCTGATTTTCCATAATGTAATCGTAGTTGAAGAAAAAAACTTCCAGCATATAGGTCCCTGAAGCAGAAGCTTTATCGGCAAAAGTCTGGTTTCCAGGAAGATTAAGTGAAACAATTGCCGGATCAGATATATCCGTATTTTCCCCTGCTATGTAACATGAATTAATAATAATTGACAAAGCTATTATAATTACTGAAACAGATAATTTTTTCATATTAACCCTCCTGTCACTCCCTTATCCAGTTAAATACCATTTTTACGGAACCGTATTTAACAGTACTTTCATCTGCCGTTGTAGTGATGCCTGCACCTGTTTCAGTCTGGGTGGATGTTTCGACATCAAAAACAGAATTAATCATGTCAGCAGCATTTTCAGGTGCACTGTAACCGGTACCTGTGACAACAGAAGAACTCCCTCCGCTTACCGTGACTACCTGCCCGATCCTGTTGGTAAAGCTTATTCTCCCGTTTTCAACTGCAAGGTTTCTGATACCTGCAGTGAAGACTGTCCCTTTTACAGCAGCAGTTGAAACAGGTGTTCTCAGGGTAAAATCATGTTTCAGTCCGGCTGATGTTTTTACATCTGCCTTTATTCTTCCGAGGCGGAGGTTCAGGTTGGTTTTTACTGTGTTTTCCTTCACTGAAAGTTCATCAAGGCTCATCCTTGTAAGCTGTTTTACCTGTATTTCTGAACTGCCCAGGTCAAGGACTGCCTCGGATCTGAATCCGGTTGATATAAGTGTTCCCGGTTTGACTTCCATCCCGTTTTCAGCTTTTTCCCATGCTCCTGATCCGCTTTTTATTTCAACTTTTCCATGTAGTGATTTTATTGTGCCGCTTTCTGCTGAAAAGATGTATGGGGCTGAAAAAAGGAATATCAGAAAAAATAGTAAATATTTTTTCATATTTATCTCCAGTTTTCAATTAATATATAAATTATAGCATTGTCAGGGTGAAATATCAAATTTTAACTGTTCGCATACCCATAGATATACAATGTTTTTGTGTCTCTAAGGGTGTTTTTTTATTTCCTTTATTATATCAATAGCTTTAGGGGGGCATCCGGGTACATGTATGTCAAAATGCCTGCAGCAGTCTCCTATCCCGATGCTTCCGTTTCCCGCTTTTTTATGCTTGAAATACTGTCCTATGTAGATCTTTTTACTGAGTTTATCAAGTTCATCTTTTTCCCTTATACGTGACAGGGCATGGACAAGTCCTGCGAAACAGGCGGAGCATGCGCTTTTTTCAGTTACATATTTTGAAAAATTAACACTTGTCAGATGTTTGTGTTCAAAAGAAACTTCCCTGCTTTTGTTGATTTCAATTATCTCTGTATTTTCTTTATATAAATTTCCTATTCCCAGTTTTTCAGCTATTGATATATATTCTATTTCCTCAACAGGTATACCCATAAGGGCTGCACAGTATGAATCAATAAGAACAGGATCTTTTCCTGCAATAATCCTGTTCATGTTTACAGGGGTACCCCCTTCCTCATAATCAAGATCACCTATTATCCCGTCAACTATTATGAGATCTGATTTCATAACTTTATTAAGGTATGCAACAGGTTTGTGTATTCCAAGTGTGTGATATCTCCGTTTCTCGGAATTTGGTATGCAGCCTTTCATGTTTTTAAGTGATACAGTCATACGTGTCTGGCAGTGCCCTTTCAGTACCGGTACATTTATCATGTAATTGACTGAAAGTGCCTTCTGGCATACAAAAAGGGTGAGGTCTTTGACTTTTACAGAGGTTGATTTATCCTTCTGGAGATCGATAAGTTCAATACCGTATTTTTCTGCTATTTTATCATAACCGCAGATCCTAAAGGCCCTGTCAGTTTTATCTCCCACCCATGAACCTTCGAGTATTATTATGTTATTGTGGTTGTTTTCCTTAAGATAATGAATTATTCCCTCAATAATTTCAGGGTCAGTAGTTGCACCGCTTGCTGAGGGTTTTGCAACTACAAGGTTGGGTTTGATTCCGATAACCGCCCCTTCAGGTATTTCAGAAGCTATATCCATTTTTTTCATTACAGAAACAGCCATTTTAAAGCCTTCGCTTCCGTATTTGACATATAAACTATTGTTCATAACTATCTCATTTTTAATTGAAATATACTATAGAAATTATATCACCAAATTATATAAAGATAAAATAAAAAATAATGTATACATTATTAATTAAAATGATAAAAAACAACAGGCAGGACAAGGGACCTTAGTATCTGCAGTAGTAAAAATAAGCCGGGATACAAAATAAAAAAAGCAGCAATGAAAAATCACCGCTGCAAGAATATTTTCAAAATCAAAAAATATCAGTAATTACCCATTGTTATATTTATTGTATTATTGATACCCTTATTTATCGTAAAAGGACCATCTGAATACCCCATTATATTAGGATAATTTCCAGGTTCATAATATTGTATTTGGAGCTCTTCATAATCGCCGGGAGGAACATCTGTTACAATTACTGGAAAGATCACTCCTCCACCTCCTAAATTCATTACATCACTTGAACCTACAACTATTTCCTGAGTAAATGTGAGGATATATTCACCCTTACCATCATCTTGATACATCTTCACGACAAAATAATAAACAGAAGCAGATGCTTTTGATAAAACACTATCGGATATCTGCATATTAAAAGAAAGATTGGTAGCTTCAGTGTCTTCTTCATTTTGTATATAGCAGGAAATAAACAGAAGAGGAATGATCCACATAAATAATATTTGCTTGATGTATTTCATAATTAACTCCTTATTTTTATGGCTGAGGAGGATAAGTTGCAACTATTGTCAGGGTTGTCTGGTCTGCCAGATAATCTTCAACAATGGTAGTTATTATATTCTCAACTTCTCCGGCCTGGGTTGTTGTTGCAACTGCAAAGGCAGCTTCAAGTGCTTCCTCCATTTCTGCCGGCGCGCTGTAGCCTGTAAGACCTACATTTGAGGAGTTCCCCCCTGTTACTGTTACCCTCTGACCTATTTTATTGGAATAGCTTATCTTCCCTTTTTCCACATCAAGGCTTCTCATTCCTGCTGTAAATACAGTTCCCCTGACAGCAGCTGTTGATACCGGCGTTTTCAGAGTAAAGTTATGCTTGAGACCTTCTGAAGTCTTCACGTCTGCCTTTATCCTTCCAAGCCTCAGGTTGAGGTCTGTTTTTACTGTATTGCCTGATTTTGAAAGCTCATCAAGGCTCATTCTGGTAAGCTGCTTTACAAATATTTCCGAACTGCCGAGGTCAATTACCGCAGTGGAGTTGAACCCTGTTGATATTACTGTTCCCGGTTTGATTTCCATCCCGTTATTGACAGCTGTCCATCCTGCATTTTCCCTGATCTCGACCCTGCCGTCAAACGATTTGATAACTGCTTTTTCTGCTGAAAAAGCGGAAAAAACAGACAAAAGCAGCAGTGCTGCAATAATAGTGCTAAATCTCATAAATAATCCTCTTTAAAAACTGAAAGATGCGTTAACTGATCCGCCGTATTCAGGATCATTGGAATCTTCATTCACAGCACTGTCAGATGCTGTAGGAGGTATGAAAACTCCCCCCTTTATCCCTATTCCGAAATCTGAAAAGGGTCTGAAATTAAGACCGAGATCAATCTCTGTTCCCAGGTATTTTTTATCTGAATCGGTATTGATTATTCCCTGTTCCGATATGGCCCCTTCTGTTGCCCTGAAATAGAAGTTTGAACTCAGCGCTGTCTGAAAGTTTTTTAAAGCACTTTTTTCATTTCCGAAAGGCTTGATGGAATATCCGAGCCCTGCAATCATGATGTTTGAGAGAGAGGGGGCGAATATAAAGCCGGTATTGGAACCTGATACAGGAATGAATGTTGTGCTGCTGCCGTCTGTGTTCCCTTCATATACTGATGCAGCATCATCATCTCCTGTTGCGTATACTATGGAGGCTGTTGCTTTTGAATAAAGGAGGTCCCTGTTGAAATAACTCAGGCTTCCACCGAGGAGGAACGCTGATATTGACTCATCCTTATATTCAGTCCCGTCATTTGTAAGGGTTTTTCCAAGCTGCATAAAGAAGTAGCTGCTGTAGAAAAAACCGTCGATCAGTGACCCTGACATACCAGCACCTATATAGGTTGTGTTGAGTTTTCCACCGGTGTTCCCGTCGGCGGATGCCTCTGCCGCAGTATCACCGTCTTCAATAAGATCTTCTGATCTGAGATCAAAAACATTTACAGCTGAAAGACTGAGCTGCTGTCCAGGAAGGATATCGATAAAATCAAATCCCAGAACAGAAACAAGCTTTTTCGGTGCAAGCTTAATATCATCATCGCTGTCATCAGCATTGTCAGCAGCTGTTGTGTTGAGGTCTGATACAGGTTTGAGGAGTAGCCCTGTATATCCGCTGCTCAGGTAAAGATTACCCATGGGGATGGCAAGGTTTGCCCTGAAACCGTCTGCCCTGTGTGCAAATACCTTTCCTGTGAAATCAGACTGGTAAAACCTTCCGACCCTGTACGAAAGGGCTGATTCAGCTCCTGTTATTTCAGGTATGCTCTGGTCGAAATAAAGATAATCAAGATCGACAAGAATGTCATAATCATCTTTTGAATAGGCTATGCTTCCCTGGGCTGTAACAAAAGTATTGTCGTTAATACTGTGTGCTCCCCAGAGCGACATTTTGTTAATCTGATCCTGTGAATCATCCTCGTTTGTAATAAAGGAATAGTTATCCAGATTTCCCCCGAAATCAAAGGAAAAAACAAGGGATGTGAGTGCCGGCAATAAAACAAATACTAAAATATACTTTTTCACAGGTTTTCCTCCTTCCAGCTTAAGGCTTCAGAAAGGAATACAAGGAAATCCTCTCCTGACATTACCATACCTGTTTCTGTTCTTTTATCTAGAATATCCAGGTATTTCATCTCTCTGACAGCATAGCGGGGTCCCGGCACCATCTTATACATAAGTCCCCCTTTTATACTGAATGCTTTCATGAATAGATATGAAGCATCACCAGCAGTAAGCACCTTATCCCCTTTTATTTCTGTTTTATACCATTTTTTTTCATTGATATAGTTTACTGCCGCCTGGCTGTCTGAATTTTCATCAATCAGGGCTGCTGAAACAAGAATTAAAAGAGATGCTGTACTGACTGTTGTCTTTTCTTCACCTAGAAGCCGGTCAATCTGATCGTTTGACTGTGCAAAAAGTGAAGAAGAGGATAGAAAAATGATAAGGTAGATTATCTTTTTCATTTTTAACTCCAATACTTGATAATAATAATCTTTAAAATAATATACAGATAATTATAATATGTTTTATAATAAATTGTTAAGTGGTATAACAAAAAAATATATATCAGTTCGGAGTGGTTTTATGAAAAAAAGCAGGGCATACCTTCTTCCTTCAGTTATTGCAGTCTTTTTTATCCTGATAGGATTTACACAGTATCAGAAAAATAACGAAAACAGGTTTTATGATCTTCTTTTAAGGTTTAAACCTGAAATAAAGGAGAACAGCGATATTCTTCTTCTTGATGTTGATGACCTGGCAATATCAAAGGTAGGGGTCTGGCCGTGGAGCAGAAGCAGAATGGCGGATGGTTTGATACTGATGAAGGAAATGGGTGCATCATACTGTGTTTTTGATATTGAGTATACTGAACAAAGTCCAAGAGGCATTGATTCGGGATTTCTTGAAAGAAAACTTCCTGAAAAGTTTAATGACAACTTTACAGTTATAAACCAGAATATAAAGGATCTTTTTGCCGCAATTGATGAAGGGAGTATTCCTTTAAAGGATGCAGTTGATTATATTGCTCAGCTGGAGGAGATAAACAACTCTATCAGGGAGGACCTGATAAGTGCTGTAAAAAGTGTTTCAAGGAACAATGATGAATACCTTGGAAAAGCAGCAAGATATTTCGGCAGTGCTTTTCTTACTGTCAACATGTTTAAAGGGGAGGATGATTCAGTCCCTGCTGTACTGAAGCAGTATGCAAAGGAAAATCTTGCTTTAACCAGTATTGACGGTGATACATCCGGTGTATGGGAAGCTGATGATATAAGACCTGCAATTCTTGATGTGGTTAAAAATGCAAAAGGGGCAGGGTTCCCAAATGTTGTTATTGATGAGGATGGCGTCAGGAGAAGAATAGATCTTCTGAGGGAGTATGACGGCCGCTATTTCGCACAGCTTGCATTCAGACCCCTTCTTGACTGGCTTGGAAATCCCCCTTTAAAGATAGAGAAAAACAGGATAACTCTTGAAGGGGCAAAACTTCCTGACGGCAGTGTCGAGGATATCAGTATCAAACTTGTTGACGGGCAGCTCCTCATAAACTGGCCGTACAAAACATTTACAGACAGTTTCAGACATATGACCTACTGGTATCTGGTACTTCACAGGGAACAGGAGAACTCTCTTCTGGATAATCTCAGACTGATGAAAGATACAGGATATCTTGATTATTATAACGGCGAAAGTCCCCTCCTTGATATTTACAACTATGCGGAAACACTTTTCAACGAGAGTTTTGAAACAGGCGACACGGAAAATATCCAGGAATATACTGATCTAAGAAACCTGTTTTTTACTGAAGCAGCTTCATATCTTAAGAGCGATACAGTTGATATTATTTTGAAGGATATCGAATCAGTACTGGCATCGGAAGATGTTTCTGATGATATAAAGGGTGAGTATACCCTGCTTAAAGAGGAGATCCCCGGTGTATTTGCAAAAACTTCCGAAATTGCACAGGATCTTTTAAAAACAAGGGAGATATTAAGAAAAAATCTTGAGGGGGCTTTCTGTATTCTCGGTCATACCGGTACATCAACAACAGATATCGGAGTTAACCCGTTCGAAAAGGAATATATGAATGTGGGGACGCATGCTTCTGTTGCAAATACAATTCTGAGCAGGAAATTCCTGACAACAACTCCCCTCTGGGTTTCCCCTCTTCTTACGGTCCTTTTTTCATTTATAGCTTTTTTTATTATAGAAAGAAGAAGCGCAAGGAGTTCAATAATAATAGGGGTAATAATAGTCCTTCTTATAATTTTATCTTATTCTCTCTTTTTCATATTTACAGGCATTTATGTTCCCATGACTTCCTCTTCAATGTCAGTGCTTTTTACCTTTGTCTCACTTACAATGATGACTTTTATAAAGACCTCAAAGGAAAAGGCGTTTATAAAGACTGCATTCGGTCATTATCTGTCTGAAGATGTAATAAGCCAGCTTATAGACAATCCTGATTATCTTAAGCTCGGGGGGGATAAAAAGAATCTTACTGCAATGTTCACAGATGTGAAGGGATTTTCAACAATATCAGAGCAGCTTGATCCTGCAGATCTTGTAAGGCTTCTGAATGATTATCTGACAGCAATGAGCGATATTATCCTCGATCTTCAGGGGACAATTGACAAGTATGAAGGGGATGCAATTATTTCTTTTTTCGGAGCCCCTATAGAATTTTCAGATCATGCGGAAAAAGCCTGCCTTGCTGCCGTAAGAATGAAGAAGGTTGAAGAAGAAATAAATAAAAGCTTTATAGAAAAAAGGCAGGCCCCGTCTCCTCTTCTGACAAGGATAGGGATAAATACCGGGGAAATGGTTGTTGGAAACATGGGAACCGCCAGAAAAATGGATTATACCATGATGGGCAATGCTGTTAACCTTGCAGCCCGTCTTGAAGGGGTAAACAAGCAGTACGGGACCTGGAAGCTGATAAGCAGTTATACCTATGAGGCGGCCGGTTCAGGTATCTTTGTCAGGAAACTTGACCCGGTCAGGGTTGTAGGTATAAAGGAACCTGTTCAGCTGTATGAACTTGTCGATGAGAAAAAAGAGGTGTCTGACAGGATACAGGAGATGGTTGATCTTTTTCACAAGGGGCTTGAAAGGTTCCAGATTCAGGACTGGAAAGGGGCGGAGGAGATTTTTTCAAAGGTTCTGAGCTCTGCTTCTGACGACGGTCCTGCACAGACATATCTCAGAAGATGTTCTGATTTCAGAAAAAATCCGCCGCCTAAGACATGGGACGGTGTTTTTAATCTGACATCAAAATAATCTGCCGCAGGGGTTTTACCCCTGCAGATTATCCGCTCTTCTGATCATATCCCGGTGCCAGTTGAGAAGGTATTTTTCTTTTTCAGTTTCTCCCCCCTCAATATCAGCCATGACTCTGAATACAGGTTCAGTCCCTGATCCTCTCATCCAGATAAATCCGGCATCTTCTCCGTCTGACCTGATAAAGATTATTTTGAGACCTCCATTTGTATAACTGCCCCGTATTTCACTTCCGGTCCCTTCAGCTGCTTCTGTTCTCATGTAGTTAACCTCTTTCCAGCCGGCAATGCCGTAATTCTCCAGAAGGTATTGTTTTTTTATTTCCCAGTCGGCAGAGAAAATCTTTTCATAATTGTTTTTCAGTACTCCGTGATCATCAGTCTGTATTTCCATTTTTGCATCTGAATCATCTGTCGCAGTTGTCGTGAATCGGGGGAGGGTTTTTATTATATATCCAATCGATGAGGTTTCATCGCGTCGCTCTTTATCAGAATAGTCAGAATCGGAGGGATTGTCAGACGCGATGAAATTGTGTCGCTCTTTATCAGAATAGTCAGAATCGGAGGGATTGTCAGACGCGATGAAATTGTGTCTGTATATTTTTTCAAGCCAGATATCCAGAAGGCCGGGTATTATTTCCCCTTTTATGGTTTCTGTTTTTACTGTAAGGAGCTTAATTATGCTGCCCACAGTGTTCATAGGATCCCTCACTGTCGCAGGGTAAGTAATATTGCCTCCATTGGATCCTTCCCCAATTATCCTTACAATCCATCCTTCATCCATCAGCCTTTTTGAGAGGTTTACAACATTTGCCTCACCCACTTCCGACCTGAAAACTGAAACACCGAAAGGCCGGCAAATTCTTTCTATTCTTGTTGAGGTTGGGCCGTTTACAACCACTGCCCATTTTTCTTTAAGATTTCCGCTGCTGTCATAATTCAGTACCCCTGTATATACCATAAAACTGAGTTCTGATACGCATGCAAGTGCGAAAACCTCCTGAGCATTAAGAACTTCTGCTCTGGCTGTTTCAGTGTCAATATATACAAGATTACCTCTGTCTCCGTCATTATCCGGCATATATCCGAGCAGAAAAGTGCTGTCCTTTTTATACTGCTCTTCTAGCTTCCTCCGGCAGAAATCAAGGTTTTTCCCTTCCGGGAGTATTTCATGAACTATCTTCCCCGGTATATCATTGAAAAAGAGTGATTTGATCCCGATGCCAGTGAAAAAATCATAGTCTATGGAGACTGCCCTTGCACTGCCGTTTAGATCAGCAACAATCCCAATATTGATTTTTTCAGCTCCTGGAGAGAATCTCCCTTCATGGGTAAATATGGATTTGTTGAAATCAAGATAGGCTTTATATGAAAACGATTTCCATTTTTTAATATCATAATAGGTTTTATTAAGTATTTCTTCATCAAGCTGTTCAGTCAATGATGAAAGGAAAGGGATAGTATCTTCTTTTTTCATAAAATCAAGGTAATTCTTTATAATTAACGATGATTCCTCTCCTCCCAGAACTGCTCCTGTTCCCGGACCGAATTTTATACCGTTATAACCTGCCGGGTTGTGGCTTGCTGAAAAATAGATAAATCCGTCAATATCCTTTTCATTTTTTACATAAGCCATGATCTCCGGAGCAGAAACAATAAAATGATACCTTACCTTTATCCCCATTGAAAGAAGTATCTTTACTGCTGCAGATCCGATAGACGGTCCGGTAGGTCTTGAATCAAGTCCTACAGATATTGATGGAGATATTTTTCCTGATTTCTGTATGATGTATTTCCCGAATATATACGAAGCTCCTGCTATTATATAACTGTCAGCCGGGGATATCATTTCCGACATACTCTGAGGATTACTGCTGCTTCCGTTTTCAAACGAAAATATTTTTCTCCAGCCTGAAGCTGAGAGTATCATTTCCTTGAGGTTTTCCATGACTCTTTCTGGTTCCGGAACAGATACCTCCGGTCCTGTCAGGTTTGTATCACTTGAATCCCCTATAATAAAACCGCTTTTTATATCTGAATAAATCATTTTACCAGCTCCTGCCTAATAATATCCTTACGAAAATTTAACATAAATCTAACAAAACTATCTGCCTTCAGTTGATCATACTTAAAAAAATTATTATATTAAATATGCGATCAGGTGAAGAATACTCATCATATTCTTTATCATTTTATTCATTTGGGGTGGCCTCTGCGCAGGACTTGTTTTACAGACTCTGCCGGAGGTTTTTTTTATTAAGTGCCTAAGGTTATTAAAAGTCCCCTTAAGAATGATTCATTTAAGATATCTGTATTTGTTGACAGGTCTTCCGATTTTCAGGTACTGGGGTTCAATTACAGCCTGACCGTAGTATACAAGATATTCTAGATACCTTCTTGCCGTTACCCTTGATATTCCGCAGATAGCTGCAACTTCATCTGCAGAAAGAAGCCGGTCAATATCGTTCATCGTTTCAATTATTTTTTCCAGTGTGGAGTGCTGAAGCCCTTTTGGGAGGTCGGAGGATGAGTTTATTTCCCTTTTGGTAATAAACAGTGTGTCTATGTCGCTTTGTTCATATTTCTCAGAAAACTCAACCCTTGTGTGAAAGAGTTTTTTATAATTTTCCAGTGAAGAGCTTAACCTTTCAAATTTAAACGGTTTGAGGATATAGTCAATTGCTCCGAATCTCATACACTGCTTTACAATCTCACCCTCAACAGCAGCAGTTATAAGAATTATATCAATATCCTTTCCTTTTGATCTTATCTGCTTCATTGTTTCTATTCCATCCATGAGAGGCATAAAGATATCAAGAATAACAAGATCTGTTTTTTCTTTTTCTATTATATCTATTGCTTCTTGTCCGTTGGTGGCAATATCAAATACCCTAAAACCTTCAATGGAATTAATAAACTTTTTATGAATGTCAGAGACCATCGGATCATCTTCAACTACCAGAACTTTTATATCCAAACCCTATTCCTCCTTGATCGGAAGTATTATTATGAATTCAGTCAATCCTTCACTGTTTGTCTCAAAATTAATTTCCCCATTATAGGAATCTACAATAGATTTGATCAGATAAAGACCGTAACCGCTGTTGTAATTCTTTTTGGTTGTAAAACCCTTGTCATAAATTTTTTCAGCCACTTCTCCTGTTATACCGTGACCGTTGTCAATTACACTTATATAAATCTTGTCAAACTCGTGAAAAATGGAAAAAAAGATTTTTTTATTATGCTTTTCATTATTATTGACTGCTGTCATGGCATTGTCAAGAAGATTGCCTATAACCACAACAAGTGATGTGGCATCGGAAGATTTGACTTCTCCCAGATTGCTGTCATTGTCAATTGTAAAATCTATTCCCATCTCAAGGGATTTACCCCTTTTTCCGATCAGAAGACCTGCAACTGCTGAAGACTGAATCCTTTTTGAAATAAAGGAAAGAATGTTTTTATGGATATCTGTCTGGGTTGATATGTATTCAAGTGCCTTGTGATAGTCTCCCAGCTGAATTAATCCCGAAAGTGTATGCATCTTGTTTGAAAACTCATGGTTCTGTACTCTCAGGGCTTCAACATACTCCTTGACTCCTGTGAATTCTTCAGCCATTGTAAGTATTTCAGTAATATCCCTGTAGCTCGCAATAGCGCCTATTACCTTTCCTTCGAAATTTATGGGGAGTTTATTTCCCAGTACCCGTGTTTCACCTATGTTCTGTTCATGATCAAACTGGGGTTCCCCTGATTCTATAACCTCGGGAAGACGTGAATCAGGTATTAATTCCTGTATATTCATTCCTCTGACAGTTTTATCTATACGCAGCATTCTTCTTGCTTCGCTGTTTACTATTGTAATCTTGCATTCGCTGTCTACCGCAATTATTGCCTCTCTTACTGATTCAAGAACTGCTTCAAATTCCTGAAAAAAGGTTGCTATCTCATACGGTTCAAGGTTCAGCATTGTATTTTTTATGTTATCCGCCAGGATAGATGACCCGATCATGCCGATAAGAAGACCTACAATTGTTACCGCAATTATACTGAATCTTATTTCAACTGAAAGATCATTGACATTTTTGAGCAGCATTCCGACCAGTACGGCTCCAACCTGCTTTTTTTCATTGTATACAGGTATAAAAGCCCGTAATATCGGTCCTGAACTGCTTGATGTTTTTACAATGTATTTTTTCCCCTTCAGGGCCTCTTCCCAGTCCCATCCTTTCAGTTTTCCCCCGATTTCATTGATATCCGGGTGGGTATATCTAATCCCGTTAAGATCAAAGACAATAATATATTCAGCATCAGTTTCCTTTCTGATGTTTTCAGTAATGGGCTGGATAAATCTGTATCCGTCTCTTGTCCCTACACTCTGTTTAACCTCGGGTATCTGTGCGACAGTACGCGCTATGTCCATAATGTGTTTGTCAAGAAAAGATTCTACCTTGACAAAAGAAAACTGTCCGAGAAGAAGTGCTACAAGGAGAAGTGATACAAAAACCACGCTTGTTGCAAGAAGGGTAATTTTTGTTTTAATATCACTTGGTGGATTCGGTGTTATTTTTTCCATATTTCTGATGCCCATGGAATTATACAACAGTTTCAGTGTATCTGTCATGGAAAATCAAGATTGATTTGTTTCAGGATTTTGTTTAATCTGTTATTTATGGATGATAAAAATGAAGTACTGACAAAAAAAGATGCTGCAGCAGTGAGCGGGAAAGTCAGTTCACTGATTGATAATATTAAAAAGGTAATTTTTGTAGAAAGCTCAAAGCTTGAATATATTCTTGCTGCAAAGATTGCAGGGGGGCACGTAATCCTGGCTGATACCCACGGTGTCGGCAAAACATCCCTTGCAAGGGCGCTTGCAGGCTCAATAGAAAACAAAAAGAAAAAAAAGAGGGAAGGAAGTATTGAAATAGAACCTTTCAGCAGAATCCAGTGTACTGTCGATCTTCTTCCCCAGGATATAATCGGATTCAGCCGCCTTGACCTGACAAAGGAAAGTATAGGAGAGGATGATTTTATCTTTAACAAGGGGCCTATATTTGCAAATTTTGTTTTATGCGATGAGATAAACCTTCTTACCCCGAAAACTCAGGGCTCATTTTTTCAGGCGATGGAGGAACAGAAGGTAACAATTGAGGGAAAGACCTTTGATCTGCCGTCCCCGTTTTTTATTATTGCTACAATGAATCTTGAAGGGGCGCATCTGTTTCCCCTTCCGGCTCCTCAGCTTGACAGGTTCATGATAAAACTCTCCATGGGTATTCCAGGACATGAGGATGAATGCGGGATTGTGAGACAGCATGGAAGAAGCGACGGCTGGGCAGACATGAAACCGGTTGTCACAGCAGAAGAACTGATCTCATGGCAGGAAAAGGTTGACAGCGTTACAATTCATGAGGACCTTATTGCCTATATAGTCAGGTGTGTAAGATTGACCAGGGAAAATCCCTATATCAGGCAGGGGGCAAGTCCCAGGGCAGGGGTCAAGCTTTCAAGGCTTGCAAGATCGCTTTCCCTTGTAAGGGGGGAAAATTATGTCAGCCCTGATACTGTAAAAGAGCTTTTTATCCCTTCGATAAGTCACAGAATTGTCATAAACGAGAACGCATCATCAGCTGAAGAGGTACTTACAGGGATACTGGAATCTGTCAAGATCGATATATGAGATTCGGAATAAAGTCTTATCCATTTACTATCCCCGGAACTGTAATAACGCTTCTGGTTCTTTATCTTTTCGGAACAGGCTATATCAGGTCTGATTATCAGAGTGTTTTTATTGCGCTTTCTTTCTTTTTTATAGTCATGGTTTTGTTTTCAGGGTGCTTTTATTTTTCAGGAAAATATTTTCTTAATGAAATTGATTTCAGATCAAACGGTGTTATATCCACCTCGGAGCACGATAAAAACAGCCAGATGGTTTTGTTTGAAGAAAAGCCCCCTGTTTTTTACAGATACAGCATGATAATGAGGGGCAGGTTCCATGCAGCGGGGAAAAGTTTTCCTTACTTCAGAAGATACAGCTCAGACAGGGACGGGAAGATTGTTTTCAGTTTAAGGATAAAATCCCCTGGAAGTCTTGAAGTAGGAACTGAATACTATCTTGAGGACATTTTCGGTTTTGTAAGGATAAAATGCTCCTCCGGGGGAAGAAAAAGTTTTAATATAGCAGCAGGAAATCCTGATGAAGCATATGCAGACAGCAATGATGTCCCTGTAAGTTTTGAAAAGAACAAGAAACCTGATGACAACGATTATGAAAAAATCCTTATGAGAGAATATATGAGGGGTGACAGATCCAGGGATATCAACTGGAAGGCAAGCAGCAAATCAAATACCATGTTTACAAAAATATCCCAGGGGAACGATACAGAGGTTAAGAAGATAAATGTAATTTATTTTCCTGATCCGCTTCTTTTCAGCGATAACCTGTACAGGGGATTTCTGGTTTACCGGTATATGAGAGAATATTTCAGGTTTTATCTTTATGAACTTTTCAGAAAAGAGGGCTGTCTTTTTAATATATTTATAAACGGGGAACGGACAGAAGTCCATGACCGTAAAGGGATTGATCTTGCTGTGCAGAATCTTTCAAAACCATATATAAAAGGCAGTCCTGATGCGGATATTTATGATGAAACCGGGTCTTTTATTGTTTTTACAGAGAGTGCGGACAAACTTTCAGAAATCAGACATCTTTTTAAAAAAGATGATTCTGTAAGATTTTTTTATCCGGAAACTGCAGTTATTGACTGTGAAAAAAGGGTGTCAGAGGGGGATAACCAGGGATATTATATCCAAAGCAGGAATTTTTATTATCCTGGACAGGGAATTATTACAGGGGCAGGTTATATTTTCGATATGTTTCGTTTTACCCGTGGGAAATACTGTGAAAAATATTCTCATGATCCTGTTTCTTCTGACAGCAACTTTAGAAAAATCAGAATAATTTCTCCGGTATCAGGAACCGGCAATGGAAGAGGCTGGAAAGCATGAGAAGGATAAGTTTTTTTCTACTGAGGCTTGTTATCTACTTCATAGTTATAATTTCCCCGTTTGTAACTCCTTCAATAGCTGTTCCGTATGATCTTCCTGTCTTTATTATCCTTTTTTTTATTGTGCCGTTTCAGGCGGTCTCAGGGTACAGATTATCACTGTTTGGTCTTGATTTCAGCAGCAGGGGACTTTTTAACGGCGGGAATATCATAAAACTCATTTTCCCTCTTCTCCTGCCTCTTCTGTTTTTTATAATTCCGTCTTACGGTGAATATATCCTTTTTTCCTATGTTTTATCGGTTTCAGCATTGTTTTTGACCTATCTCCTTTTCAGGTTTAACACAGTTTATCTTTCATTTATTGAGGCTTCATTTTATTTTATTATATTTTTCAGGCTTATCGGATTTACAACATCATTTATCGCGGAAAATCCTTCATACCGCTATATTTTATCAGTTTTTTTTATAATCATGATTTTATCATATCTGTTATCCTCCTTTTTTTATTACAGGGGAGCCTCTCCTGAGTCATCATCTGATTTCAGCAGGGAATACCTTTTCATGCTGCTGTTTTTCTCTCTTTTTGCTTTTGCTGTATTTGTTTTCCTTCCTGAAGGCTCAAAGCATCTTGATTTCATACTCAATTTCAGCAATGAAAAAGCCCTTACCGGTGGGGTAGGAACAGGGAATGATGAATCTGACATGAAAGGTAATCTGAAAGGAATACCGTCTGACAGGTGGGGAAGCAGAAGCCGAAGGGGGGGAAGCGGGAACAAGCAGTATGCTGTTATGATAGTGGCTTCCGGAAGGGGTGAGATTTATTCCGCCATGGATTATCTCAGCCGGTTTGATCCGTATAACGGGTTTCTGCTTTCGGGAGATAATAATCTTAACAGCCTTAAAAATGAACGGTTTATAGAAAACTGGATAAACCCGGTAATTCCTTATGGCAGGGGCAGAGATATTGTAAATACTTTTTATCTTTCAGCACTTCCTGAAAGATCTGTTCCGTTTGCTCCATATGTTATAGAGCCTACAATATATGACACTTCAGTAAGTCCTTTCAGCTATTCCTACAGCGCTGTTTCTTTCATCTCTTCTCTTGATGCTCATAATATTATTTCTTCGGAAAGGATGAATGAAGAGGAAAAAGAATTCCTCTCGGAATATCTTGAATCTGATATTGATCCTGAATATAAGGACTTTTTTGATGAATATATGGATTCTCTTGATCTTGAGGATCTTTCTCCCGGCGAACAGATTTATAAAATACTGAAAAGTTTCGGGAGATATCAGTATGAGATCGGTTATGATGAGGATACAAAAACAGAAAAACTCTATAATTTCCTTTCAGGTAATCTGACTGGCGACTGTACAGAGTTTTCCAATACAGCCGCGCTTCTCGGAAGACTTGCCGGGATACCCTCAAGGGTTGTAAGGGGATACCTTGCATCAGAAAGGCTTCAGACCCTTTCCCACCGGCAGGGGATCAGGGAACTCAGAAAAAGTATTGAAATACTGAAGAGTTTCCCGGAAGAGGATCTTCTTCTGGTTACAACCGCCCATAAGCATTCATGGGTTCAGTTTTACCTTTCAGGATACGGATGGATCGATTTTGAGGCTACAGAATATGCAATACCACCGGCCGGAATGGATCCTAACAGCGCACAGGTTGTTGTCCCTATAATTAATCAGCAGGAAAAGGGGGAGGATACTGATTATTTTATGCTGTGGCTGATGATAATAAGGCTTCTGTTTTTCACAGCACTTTGTTTTGCAGTATCTCTTTATATCTATAAAATTCTGAAGCTTTTCTCTCTTTACTCTGGGAAAAATAAAAGTGATATTAAATCGGTAAAAAAGATTTACCGTTATTTACTTCTGCGGTTTTATCTGCTCGGTATGCCTTTTAAAAGAAAGGACCTGACTCCGCAGGAATACGGTGAAATAACAGAAATCCCTGAGTTTGAGGAGCTGTCGCATCTTTACACCGAGATAATCTACAGGGAAAACTACAGTGAAGGGGAAATGGAAATTCTTGTCAATGAGTTTATCAGAAAAGAAAATCTTGTCGAACAGAATGTCAGGCCTGAAGGGATAAAAAAACAGCTCCTGTATCTGTTAAGTCTGAGGGGAATATTCTACTGATGAAATCATACAGGAAGTATTTATTATTTTTATTCTCAGCCCTGCTTTTTTCCTGTAATGAAAGCAGCGACAGGATACTTTACAGGGGCGACGGGGGAAGGGGCTACTATCGCGAGAACCTGACTCCCCCCATAGGGATAAAGTGGAAACTCAAATATCAGGAGGGTAATGCACGTGAAAGGCATTTTAATCCCCCGGTTGTATATGAAAATACCCTGTTTTTCGGCTCTTCAGACAGCAACTTTTATGCTCTTGACATAAAATCAGGTTTTATGAAGTGGGTATATAAAACTTCAGCCCCTGTTAATTCAGTTCCCTTTGTTGACGGGAAAAAGGTATATTTCGGCTCTTCCGACGGTTTTGTTTATGCAGCAGATATCAGAACAGGGGAAAAGGTATGGGATTTTGATACCGGGTACCCTGTTAATTCAACTGTAACCGGCTATAACGGTTATATTATTCTAACTACAGATACAGGGGCTACCCATTTTCTTTCGGAAGACGGTCTGGAGCTTGATTCGGTTCCCAACTACCTCTGGCAGTATAACAGTTTTCAGGTATATGATGGTGTGGTTTATTTCATGCCCGGACCTGTAGAGGAACCGTACAGCCTGGGTGCCTACAGTATTCCTGACAGAAGTTTTAAATGGCTTTTCAGAACTGATGAGGACAGTCTTTCATGGTATTCCTTTCCTGCTGTCTCGGGCAGGAGTGTCCTTTTTTCCGCCTGCGGTTTCTACGGTGAATTTACAGGATATGAGTATTTTTCCCTCGATGCTGAAACAGGTGAAATTTTATGGGCTGAAAATGAGATTTCCGATATTGATATGTTTTCGGGTCTGGATCCTGAGGATGTTTTCTGGGAAAACATAAATCTCCTTGATTATATGGCTCCGGCAGTCTGGAAGGGGACTGTAATATATGCCCCGGGCGACAGATCAATGAAATCATTCAGAATCAGGGACGGGGTAAAAAAATGGGAGACATTTTTTGATACTCCGGTATCATCAGCGCCCAGTATCGGAAAAAACAGGTTATATGCGGGGCTCAGGGGAAGCAGTATCACCGGGAGAAATCCCTCCCTGGTCTGTCTGAATGCATCAGACGGAAAGATAATATGGGATACAGAAGTTGACGGAGAAATACTGGGTTCACCTGTAATTTCAGGCAGGTGGCTGATATTCGGAACAGACAGCAACTGCCTTTATGTATTTGAAGAGCTTTTCTAATTTTCTCTTGATAATCAGCTTATATTGTTTTAATCTTTTCCACTATGAGATATAAAACAGTTATACTTGAAGACCGCTATGAAAACCATTTGATTGAAAGAAAAATACTTAACAGTATTGAATGTGAAATAGTGGAAATATCCAGCTACAGCGATAAATATCTTATTGAAAAGGAATGCAGGGATGCTGATGCAATTCTTGTAAATCTTTACCGGATGGACAGTGATTTTATAGAAAAACTGACAAAATGCAGGGTAATAAGCAGATACGGAATAGGATATGATAATGTTGATGTTGAGGCCGCCTCAGAAAAGGGGATAAAAGTCCTTAATGTACCGGAATACTGTACGGAAGAGGTTACAGAACATATCCTGGCCCTGTTTTTCAGCTGTATCAGGAATGTCTCTGTAAAGGACAGATTTATCAGGCAGGGGAACTGGAATATAAAAAAGGGGATGCCTGTAGGAAGGATTTCAGGAAAGGTTTTCGGGATTATAGGTTACGGCAAAACAGGGCAGGCCCTTCACAGAAAGATTGCAGGCTTCGGTTTTTCAAAGATCTATATATCTGATCATAACCATGAAAAAAAGAGGGAGCTTCTTGTCAGGCATTCTACAGAGGAAACAGAATCCGAGTTTACAGGATTTGAAACAGTTCTCAGGGAATCTGATTTTATCAGCCTGAATATTCCGCTCAATGACAAAACCAGGCATATGATCGGCAATGATGAGTTTGCAGCGATGAAGAAGGGATCAATCCTGATAAATGCATCCAGGGGCGGTATTGTTGACACAGAAGCACTTCTTAACGCTATAGACAGAGGCAATCTGGCAGGTGCTGCCCTTGATGTATATGAAAAGGAACCACTACCCCCAGACAGTCCTGTTTTCGGCTATGATAATATTGTGCTTACAGATCACTCAGCATGGTATTCAGTTGAATCACAGGCGGAGCTTCAGAAGAAATGCGCAGAGTCGGTTGTTAATTTTCTTACAGGGGCCGGCAGTTATTCAGCTGTCAACTAATAGAATTATTGTTGCGGCGGACACGCAGGTCCGCCGTTGATGTCCGCCCCTGCACTTGCCTTGTTTAAATAGCAGCGGACATACAGGTCCGCTGCTATTTAAAATATCTGAATCAGCAATAATAAGCAGCCGGTTTATATATTCTGAAATACTATGAAATATACTGCCAACAAGATTCATCGCCGTAAAAATTTGCTGTTAAAAGGTCATGATTATTCACGTCCCGGATATTATTTTATAACTATCTGTACTCAACATCGTTTTAATCTGTCCGGGGATGTTGTAAATGGTGTGATGGTTTTAAATGATGCAGGGAAAACAATTGATAAATGGTGGAAGGAGTTGGAAAACAAATACAATAATATTGAATTACATAATTATATAATCATGCCGGATCATATGCACGGAATAATAAGGATAATGGAAAATAATTCTACTTCCGGTATTTATCGAAGCAGATCCTGCTGTATCAGGCATGTTTTTCATATGCCGTCCCACAGGGGCGGACACGCAGGTCCGCCCCTGTGGGAAATAATTCAATGGTTTAAAACAATGACGACTAATGAATATATCCGAGGGGTAAGAAACAATAACTGGCAGCCGTTTGATAGAAAATTATGGCAGCGAAAATATTATGTTGTTATTATCCATAGCAGAAAATCATATACCAGGATATCTGAATATATAAATAACAATCCCCAGAATTATATCAATATGAAACATTAATGCGGCAATAGGGGCTGACCTGAGTGTCAGCCCCTATTGCTGCTGTCGTTGTATCAGATCCTGTTGTCGTTGTATCAGATCCTGCTGCTGTTGTATCAGATCCTGCTGCTGTTGTATCAGATCCTGCTGCTGTTGCGGCGGACACGCAGGTCCGCCTCTATTTACTGACCGATGATACTGTCAGCAGTTCAGGTCCTCCGTCAACAGGATAATCCGGGTTCAGCCTCCCTGTAACTGTAACCTCCCCCTTTGTGAAATCCGACAGATTTACCAGGCTGCTTTCAAGGGCATAGATGATCTTTCCGTTTGCTGATACAAGAACATGTGTTCCGTAATTAAACGATGTAATTCCAGCTTTTTTTATAAATCCCTTTTTTTCTTTCATAAGATACTGCTCAGAAAGGGGGAAAATGTATAAATGTTCTGATCCGGGAGAGGTCGCTGCAATCGAGATTGTGTCCCCGTTATCAGAAACTGCAAGTGATTTTAAGCCGGGGATGGATTTCAGATACATCTGTGCTTCAAATCTTTTTTCAATGGTATCAATTACAAAGACCCTGTTTTCAGTATCCAGCATGTAGATATATCCTGAGTTGATATCCATATCAGTAATTTCATGGGTAAAGCTTTTTTCACCGGAATAAAGCTTTAATATTAATTTAGGGTATTTACTGTACGGGAATAAATAGATTGAATCTGATGACCCTGAAAAGAGGGCTATATTTTTTTTATCAGCTGTAAAAGCATTAAAATAGGAAGTCCCATCTGCTGAAAGTCCTATCTTCTCTGTTAATTCCCAGTTATCTCCGATTTTTTGATATAAACTGATATTTCCTTTTCTGTCAGATGCAAGCATGGTGCTGTTATCAGTTGTTTTTATTCCGATTATATCCTTTTCCCCGGTTATACTGCTGTCAATAATGCTTGTTCCGGAGCCTGTAATATAATTAAAACTCTCTTTACTGCTGATGATATCTGAAAAATAAAGAACTTCACTTTTACTTTCATCAAAATCAATATCAATTTCTTTAATTTCAGCTTCCGGTTTCTTAAAATCCAGAGATGGTTTCTGGCTTGCACATGAAACCAGGATTAAAAAAGTTATAATCTGTATGAAATAAAGTTTTATAAAACCTTTCAATTAAATCCTCCTGAAACTGGAAAATAAAACTTAATCATTATATCATGATTTAATCACTATAATGAAGGTAAAGTATGATTCTTGTATTATGTGCAATGAAGGAAGAGGTCTCGGAAATAGCTTTAAATATCAAAGGCAGCAGGAAGATAACCCTTTTCAGGCTTGATTTTTACGAAGGAACACTCAGCGGGAAAAAAATAGTAGTTGGAAGGACCGGTGTAGGGAAGGTTATGTCTGCCATGGTCACCCAGAAACTGATTGATCTTTATAAACCTGATGCTGTTATTTTTTCCGGAATAGCTGGAGCTGTAAATCCTGATCTTGAGGTTGGTGATATTGTGATCTCACGCGACTGTCTCCAGCATGATTTTGATGCGAGTTCTATAGGCTTAAAGATTGGGGAAATTCCTTTTACCGGTATAAGAATTATCGAAAGTGATCCTGTTTTACTTAAAGCTGCAGAATCATTTGTCAGCTCCGGAACAAGGGTCATACAGGGCCGGATTCTTACCGGAGACCAGTTTATCATGGAAAAGTCTGAAGAAAAGAGGCGGTTTTTCACAGAAGAGCTCGGGGGAGATGCTGTTGAAATGGAAGGAGCTGCTGTCGGTTTTGTTGCAAAAATGAATAATATCCCGTTTATTCTTGTCAGGATTATATCAGATAAAGCGGATGGTAACGCTCCATCCAATTTTAATTCATTCCTCCATAGTTCATCTGAAAAGATTTCAGGGATAGTAAAGCATATACTTGAAAAACTGGACAATTGACTTTTTACAGTCTGAAATATATATTGTTACCCATAATACGAAAGGAGTTTTTATGTCTAAAGCACACAGAGGCAGCGGTGTAAGAGAACTTGTCAGAAGCGGAAGAGGGGAATGCCCTATCTGCAAAAGATCAGGTATTAAAGTTGTTCATGATTTTGAAGCGGAAAATAAAAAATTAAAGATCTGCAAAACCTGCAAATCAGCAGTGGCACACGGTAAAAAACAGAAAGAGGTTGCAGCTCTGTAATCAGTAAATTATCCCCTCAATAGTTTTGAGGGGAATGATTATTGCAGTTTAAAAAATGAAAATACTGGGAATATATTTTGTATTTTTTATAGCTGAGTTTCTTTTTGAGAATTTTCTCGAAATGCTCAATATGAAAAATATAAAAAAACATTCTTCTGTTCCTGAATATTTTAAAAGCAGTGTAACTGAAGAGGTTTTTAAAAAATCTGCTGACTATACCCTTGAAAAGGCGAAATTTGCGATTTTTTCTTCAATAGTTTCAGCCCTTTTCCTGTCAGCCTTTATTCTTACAGGAATGTTCGGGCATATTGAAGAAATCATCCTTTCATTGTCCCTGAATAAATATATTCTATCAATATTATATATATTTGCAGTATCCGCTGTTTTCAGGATTGTTCATCTCCCTTTCTCAGTATATTCAAGCTTTGTGATAGAGCATAAATACGGGTTCAACAAAATGACTTTCCCCCTTTTCCTCTCGGACCTTCTGAAAGGGACGGTTATTTCAGTTGTTATTGCTTTTCCTGTACTTTTTATCCTGTTCTGGTTCATGGAAAAGACAGGGGATTTATGGTGGATTTATGCATTTTTATTTATATCATTTGTCCAGATTTTACTGACCTTGCTTTATCCTGTGTTAATAGCACCTTTATTCAACAGGTTTGAACCTCTTGAGGAGGGGGAATTAAAGGAAAGGCTGAGTAATCTTGCAGAAAAGCTTTCATTTAAAGTAAAGGGGATATTCCGCATTGACGGAAGTAAACGCTCCAGCCATTCAAACGCCTATTTTACCGGTTTCGGAAAGCTTAAGAGGATTGTTCTTTATGATACACTTCTTGATGAACTTACTCCTGATGAAATAGAGGCTGTTCTTGCCCATGAAATAGGGCATGAGAAGCTCAATCATATTGTCAAGAGGATAGCAGTTTCTCTTCTTATGATGTTTCTTACACTTTTTATAATTGACAGGCTTATTAATTATACCCCGCTTTTCCTTGCTTTCGGATTCAGCGGAAGCAGTTACTATGGTATTCTTGTACTTTTAAGCCTCTGCTCGGAACCTTTTACCTTTTTCCTGAATCCTCTGTTAACATCCTGGTCCAGAAAACATGAATATGAGGCTGACAGATTTGCGGTAAACGCGACCGACAGCAGGGAAAACATGAAAAGCGCTCTTTTAAAGCTTGGAAGGGGGAATCTTTCAAACCTTACCCCCCATCCGCTCTACAGTTTTTACCATTATTCCCACCCGGCCCTTCTGGAAAGGTTAGAGGCTATCGACAGGATATAATGTTCAGTTGAATTTTCTGTTAAGCTCTTTAAAACGCATGAGAATTTTGCCTGACTTGTCGACAGAAAGGTATTTTCCGTCAATATTAACAGGGATGTAGTTTATGTAAATCAGTTTGCCTTCTGAAAACCCCAGTGAGAGTATCATTGATTCCTCTCCGTATTCTGTTTCATCCATTCCGGGAAAAACAAAGTTCCCGAGCGAATATGCGATAAATGATCCGTTATAGGATTCAACAGGTTGGAGAACATGGGGATGACTTCCTATGATAATATCAGCTCCGCTTTCCGCCAGCTTCCTGTAAAGCTTTATCTGTTTCTCCGCTGGCAGATTTGCCCACTCATATCCCCCGTGAACTGATACTATATCAACCCCAGCCTCATCTGAAAACTGTCTTACCGCTTTTAAAACAGCTTCACCCGGCCAGAGTATACCAGCCCTGCCGGCATTTGCTTCTGTCTCTTTTCTTCCGTCAAACTTTCCCTTTTCCGGCGGATAATCAGCCATGGAGAGTATTCTGAAGGTCTGTCCCCCAGCCTCAAAAACAGAAGGAACAAGGGCTTCCTGGATGTTTCTGCCGGCTCCAGATGTTTTTATTCCGTATTTTTCAAGATTACTGAGGGTGTCTTCAAACCCTTCCTGGCCGTAGTCAAAACAGTGGTTGTTTGTTACAGATAAATACTCAAAACCACCTTTTTTCAGTTCAGCAAGAATTCTGTGTGTGAATTTAAAATTATATGCCTTTTCGATCAGACCGGTTTTTGCTGTTACAGCCCCTTCAAGGTTCCCGATAAGAATATCAGAGCTCTGCAGTATATTGAGTGTATCTGAAAATATTTTTTCAAGCCCGTCGCTGCTGTTCAGAATAACTGAAGATACGCCTCTCCCAGGCATAATATCTCCGACTGCTGATACCCATGTCAGGTCTTTAAATGATATCTGTTCTGATTCTATTGAAGAAAACCAGTCTTTAAACAGATCTGCAAATTCCGGTTTTATATTATCAGGAAGATATACTGTCAGTACTGTATTCATGATAAGTCCATATTCTTTTTCGCCGGGATATCTGCCTTCGAAGGAGAGACCCTTATCAGGCAGGCTTATATTCTGAGGGATGTCTGTCCTGTATCTTTTGTTGATTATATCATTCCTGTCAGCATCTTTTTCTGTATCGCTGAACAGGGTTACAGGTATACGGATCTCTTCCTCTATAACCTTTTCCAGGCTTGCTTCCCTTCCTGCGTCAGTCTCAAAACTGAAATGCTTTGAAAGACTTATTTTTATAATCCCGTTGTTTTCCGAAAGAATTCTGTATTTTTTTGAGCTGTTGTCTATTGTTTTCAGATTTTCTTCAATAACTTTATAGAACAGGTTCCCTTCTGAGATTATTTCCCATTTATTTTCAAGACCTGGTGAAAGTGTAATTTCGGCATATTCGGCAGAAGAGCAGGATATAGAAACAGCCAGCAGGAGTGAATATAGCAGAATAAAAAATTTAAACATGTCTGAAATAATAGTGTGATTTTTATTTTTTGTCACGGCTAAAGAAGCAGGTTGGTTTTTGTTTTCTATTGCACAAACAGATCCGAATTACTATTATTGAAGCATGACTAAAAACTTTCAGATGTTTTCACCGGAAGGGAAAAAGATATATTTTATCGGAATAAAAGGGACCGGGATGGCCGCCCTTGCTGAAATGTTTAAAAAGCTAGGGGCAGATGTTTCCGGCTCTGATACTGAAGAAAAATTCTATACAGATGAGGTGCTTAAATCTCTTTCAATACCGTTTCATGAAGGTTTCAGCAGAAGCAACATTGAGGATAATACTGATCTGGTCATCCATTCATCTGCCTATTCAAGGGAGAAAAATCCAGAGCTTGCAGAGGCATATGGAAGGGGTCTTGAAGTAAAGGAATATTCTGAAGCCCTGGGACTGTTTTCCGGCAATATTAAATCATGCGGGGTAGCAGGAGTTCATGGAAAAACAACAACGACAGGTCTTCTCGGTACAGTTTTAAAGGAAATGGGGCTTCCTGTCTCTGTCCTTGCAGGATCGGCAGTTTCAAACTTTGACGGCAAATCCACATATGTCAACGGAAACAGTTATTTTATTGCAGAGACATGTGAATATAAAAGGCACTTTCTCTCATTTCATCCAGATATACTTATTGTGACAAGTATAGAGCCGGATCATCTTGATTATTTCAGGGATTACGATGATATATTTTCTGCCTTTTATGAATATGTGATGTTGCTCCCCGAAGGGGGCACTCTTGTTTACTGCGCTGATGACAGAGGGGCTTCGGAGCTTGCTGCGAAAGCAGCTGAATCCGGAAAGGATATTAACTTAATACCATACGGACTGACAGCTGAAGGGAAGTTCCGTGTTGAAAAAATAGAAGGAAAAGGGGGGAGTACCCATTTTAAGCTGGCGGGATTTAAAAATATTTTTGAGGTAAGAATACCTGGAGTCCATACAGTACTGAACTCGGCAGCATCAGTTGCAGCAGCTCTGCTTATTGAAAGTGATATCAGTGGCCGTACAGGTTCTCTCCCCCTGTCGGACCTGACTGACAGGATTGCTGCTGGACTTGCATCATTCAGAGGGAGTAAACGGAGAAGCGAAATACTTGGAGAGGCGGCAGGGATCCTGTTTATGGATGATTATGCTCATCATCCTACAGCTTTGAAAACAACGCTTTCCGGTATCAGGAATTACTATCCCGGAAGAAGGATAGTTGTTGATTTCATGTCGCATACATATTCCAGAACTGAGGCCTTGTTTGATGATTTTGCATCCTCCTTCGGTGATGCGGACCTTCTTGTAATAAACAGGATTTATGCCTCTGCAAGAGAAAGGGGGGGGGACGGAGGTCTTAACGGTAAGTTTTTCAGAAGAATCTGCGATTTTCATAAAAAAGCCTATTATTTTGAAGAACCTCTCGCTTCTTTTGATTTTTTAGCTTCCGAACTTGAAAAAGATGATATATTTATAACAATGGGCGCCGGGGACAACTGGGTGCTTGGCAGAAAATTATACAACTACTTTTTAAATGGAGAAGTATGAATGAAAAGTATGACAGGGTACGGCTACAACGAATTCCAGAATGAAAAGATAGGCCTTTCCGTAGAACTGAAATCATATAATAATAAATATCTTGATATGAATATTAATATTCCATCTTTTCTCTCTCCCCTTGAACCTGATCTGAGAAACTATCTTGCTGAGCGTATTGAAAGGGGAAAGGTTGAGTTCAGTCTCAGGGTGAGGGAGATAGAAGAGGATATTGAGATACTGATTGACAGGTCTGTAGCCTCTGCAAGTATCAAAGCCCTCATGGAGCTCTCGGAACTTGCAGGTCTCGGGAGAAATGTTTCTCTTTCAAATGTCCTGAAAATGGAAGGGGTTTTTAAAAAGATAAAAAACAGGGATACTGAATATTTCCGGGATATTATTTTTTCAATGCTCGAAAAAACCTACCTCCAGTATGATGAAAACAGGGAACGGGAAGCTCTTAAAACACTTGATGATCTTAATCTTAATATTGAGGTAATAAAAAGCACTGTTGCTGCTATCGAGGAAAAAGCAGAGACACTTGAAGATGAGATAAAAAAGAATCTCAGGGATAGATTTGAAGATCTTCTTGGAAGTGATATTGATGAGAACAGGGTGTATACTGAAACAGCGGTAATGCTTGTAAGATTCAGCATAAATGAAGAAATCGTAAGGCTGAAAACCCATCTTGAGGGCTTCAGGAAGACACTGGAATCCGGTGAGGGTCTCATAGGAAGAAAACTTGACTTTATCTGCCAGGAGATTAACAGGGAAATAAACACAATCGGATCAAAGAGTGTTAAGATAGAGATAAACCAGGCTGTAGTAAATGCCAGGGATGCTCTTGAAAAAATAAGGGAACAGGTGAGGAATATAGCGTAAATGAAGATTGCAATTTCAGGTAAAAGCGGATGCGGAAACACAACTGTTAGCAGAATTGTAGCTGAAAAACTTGGGTTCAGGCTGATCAATTATACTTTTCATACAATGGCTGAGGAAAAGGGGATTGATTTTGACGAGTTCTGCAGAATGGCGGAAAAGGACAGCAAATATGATATATATCTTGACAACAGACAGAAAGAACTTGCTTCTGAAGGGGAGTGTGTTCTGGGTTCACGACTTGCTGTGTGGCTGATTGAAGATGCTGATCTTAAGGTTTTTCTTGATGCCGGCGAGGAGATCAGAGCTTCCCGGATACATAAAAGGGAGGGGGGCAGTTATCAGGAGATCCTTGACAAGACTGTTGCCAGGGATATCAGGGATACTGCAAGATATAAAAACCTGTATAATATTGACAACAATAATTACCGTCATGTAGATCTGCTGATTAATACTGAACATTTCCGCCCTGATGCTGTGGCTGAAATAATTCTCTCTGCCGCTGCTATCAGAAGACGGAACCTGATATAGAGTTCTCTTTACTTTATTTGAAATAAATTATATATTCATTATAAAATAGGAGAAATAACGGATGATACCTCTCGATAAAATGCTTGACAGTGAATGTAATATATATGAACTTACCTGTGCATCCATTAAAAGGGCTTCCCAGATAACTGTAACTGGTGATGAAGATCTTGAAGATGGAAAGGAAAAAGTGGTTTCAGCTGCACTGAAGCAGATTCTGACAGAAAAAATCGAATACAGAAGAGAGGACTAGCATTCTCCTTCTGTCATATCAAGTCCTGTATTAAACGGTCAGGTGTTTTTGAATAAAATTCCGGTAATAGTAATATTCGGCCCCACTGCTGTAGGTAAAACCGATTTTCTGCTGAATTTCAGCGGAATATCGGAGATAGTCAATCTTGATTCTCTGCAGGTCTATAAATATATGGCTGTCGGTACAGCACTTCCCGGAAAAGAGATAACTGACAGAATACCCCACCATCTTGTGGATTTCCTTGAACCGGATATGGAATTCGGTGCAGGGGATTTTGTGAGGGAAGGGGACAGGATCTGCAGAGAAATCTACGGAAAGGGAAAAATACCTGTTGTATCCGGGGGTAATGCCTTTTTTCTGAAAAATTTTGTTTACGGTCTCCCGTCTTCTCCTGAGAGTACTCCTGAAATAAGGGAATTCATACAGAAGCGGCTTGAGACGGAAGGGGTTTCTGTTTTACGCTCTGAACTTGAAAGGAAAGATCCTGTATCATTTATGAGAATTGCTCAAAATGATCATTACCGGCTTACAAGGGCACTGGAGGTATACTATGCCTCAGGAAAACCTCTTTCCTCCTTCGGTATTTCTGAAGAGAGAAGGGAGGAATATGATTTTCTTCTGATAGGCCTTAACAGAAACCGTGAAGCGCTCTATGACAGGATAAACCGTCGGGTTGATCTGATGTTTGAAAAAGGGCTTCTGGAAGAGTATAAAAAGCTTAAAAAGATGGGGTTCGGCGAGAATGATCCGGGTATGCAGGGAATAGGGTACAGTGAATTTTTTCTTATGGAAAGAAGCGGCTGTTTTACTGTTTCCGATGTCAGGGATATGATTAAGCAGGATTCAAGAAAATATGCCAAGCGGCAGATTACCTTCTTCAGAAAAATCGATAATATTCTGTGGGAAAACCCTGAAAACGGTGAAGCAATTTTTGATGCTGTAAATACTTTTATAGGGCGATACGGGAAAAATCCTTTGAAATAATTTTAAAAATAATCTAACATTTGTATTATGAAAAAGATAATTATATTAGTTCTGATATTGTTTATGACAGTTCCTTTTATTATATTCTCCCAGACACAGCCGGCCTGTGTTGTTATCTATGCTGAAGGAGACGGGTTTACAGTTGTCAGCGGCAGTGATGAACATTTTTATGATCTTTTTGAAGAGGATGTTATCGGTCTTGAATTCAAGAAGAATGATATGATTTTTACAGAATCAGATACTCTTCTTGAGGTTCAGGTTGCAAGTTCAAACAATATTATTAAGATATCTGAAAATTCAAGTTTCAAAATAGAGGATTTTGAAGAAAAAGGAGGCGGTTCTTTTGCCCTGACCTATGGGAAGATACGGGCAAAGGTCCAGAAACTCACAAATACTCAAAAATTCACTATTGACGGAAAAAGCGCTGTATGCGGAGTAAGGGGAACAGATTTCGGTTATGATGTTGTAGCAGACCCGCTTGGTGTTGAAGATGATCTTGTAACTAAAATATACTGTTTTGAAGGCTCCGTTGAAGTTGAGAAGAAGGCTGAGGTTCTTGTTGAGGCTGAGGGTGATGCACAGGCGGTAGTAACGGAAATACTCCCTGAAGAACCGGGGATGGTCAAAAAAATCCTTATAACTGCTGATGAGATGGTTTCACTTTCCACAAGGGAACCTGAGAAGGAGCTTGTCAAAGAGGCGGTTTCTGAAGAGATCACAGCTTACTGGGACCTGCATGAGTTTAAAACAGATCCTCTTACAATAATTACAATGAATGATCTTCAGGAAGCATATCAGGACAGGAGGTTCGGGACAAGAAAATCCCTTTTCTGGGGGGGGATGGGTCTTGTGATGGGAGGAACTGCGCTTGAGCTTGCTTCCTTTTTTCTTGGTATATATGCCGGATCAGGATATGAGGATTTAAGGTTTTCATTCAGGGTAACAGGCGGTATTCTTATCGGAGCCGGCGCTGCAGGTCTGGGCGCATATGCGGCGTATTAAAAAAGTTATTCATCCGGACAGGCATGTCTTTGAAAATTTTCTTAAATTAATGGCGGAATATTGTGGCACACAACAGAAGATTATTTCAGTACCAGTTCAGTATTTATTCGGTGGTGCTGCTCTTTTTTGCAGTAGTACCTTCCCCTTATATTTTTGCAGGAGGATTTAATTATCTTGATAAGATAGAGCATCTGCTTGCATTTGCAGTTTTTAATATCCTTTTCCTGCTATCTTTCAATAATATTTGTAAAAAAATAAGAACAGTTTATATAATATCTGTAGTTATTGCATTACTTTACGGATTGAACATTGAGTTGCTTCAGATACTTACTGAAAGAAAGTTTGATATTTATGATATTGCAGCAGACCTTGCAGGAGCTGTTGTTTCGGTCTATTTTTATGATAATTTTGTAAGAAAAATACGGCTTTTATAAGGAGACCTCTTTTAACCTTCGGTTGGTCACTATACAAAACACCTAAACGCCAGTGGCGTAAGGAAATATTTTTTCTGAACTGAAAAAATATTTAGTTTTTAGAGGTGCCTGTAAATCAGTTTTCTCCGAAAACCTCTGCGCTGTAAATAAACAGTTCTGTTTTTTTATCCATGTATGCATCAGGCGGCAGGCCTGCCTTTGTACAGGTATATCTGACAAAGGTTTCCCTGTCCCAGTTCTGTTCAACTGCAACCTGCGGGAGCAGAGTACCTGATGCAAATCCCTTTTTGAGATAAAGACCGTGTTTCCCGGGTTCAAGCTCTTCAATGGATGATATTTTTTTCATTGGGGAAAGGACTGATATTTCAATTCTTATTTTATCAATTTCCTTTCCTGTTACAGGGAGAAATCTGGGATCATTGAACGCGCTTGATAAGGCTGTATCCTTTATTGTCTCAAAAAGAGGTTTTATCCCTGTCAGATATCCTATACAGCCTCTTAATTTATCTCCTTCGTGAAGTGTTACAAAAGCACCGCAGTTCTGTTCGAGGTTTTCCGTCGGATTGCCGTAAACCGGTATTCTTTTATCAAGTGCAGCTTTAATTGTTTCCCTTGCTGTTGAAAGAAGAAGTTTTTTTTCATCATCAGTAAGGCTGAATTCCATGAATATTCCTCAGGTTTTTATGTTGACCGATATTGAAGCATAGCATACAACTTTTTCGTTCTTTTTCTGGGATTTTGATGAATCCTTTCTTCCCAGGATATCTATTTCAGAATTGTTTCCTGCAAGGGAGAGGAGTGCTGCAATACAGCCTAATCCCCGTGATTTGATTTTGTTTTTCTCAATTTCAGAAAAAAGGTTTTCAATGTTTCCTGATTCAATCAGTTTGAGAATAAATTCGGTATATTCCCTTGCTTCATCCTTAGGGATGTAATTTGTTATATTTGCTGAGACCACAAATAGTGTTTTACTGTAATCTTCTGCAAAGACAGTTTTTATGCTATTTACCAGAGTATTTGTCAGTTTAACAGTGCTGTTGCCGACCAGTACCGGGATTATTGATGCTTCAGGGAAGAGGTATTCAATAAAGGGGAGCTGTATTTCAATGCAGTGTTCTTCAAGGTGGGGCATGTCATTTTTTTTGAAAAGAGGATCAAAAGCAAGCAGTTTATCAACTGTTTCAAGGTCAACCTTTACATTGCCGGTCGGGATGCTGAAGTAGGCTGATTCGGTCAGGAACAGATAGTCTGCACTGTCTCTGTGTACAGGTGCAATAATCACGACTTTATCCACATCCCTTGCAGCGGCGCTCTGAAATGATGATGCTGCAAGCAGCCCAGAGAAGGGAAGGGCAGCATGGGGAGTTATGATTCCAAATGAATTCCCGGGTTTGATATCGGATTTGTCCAGCAGTTCCTTTATCCTGTTCTGAAGAAGAAGATCATCATCAGGATAAAATATCCCGTCAACAATAGGGCCCCTGATTTTATGGTTACCGTAAAAAATCTTTGAAAAATCAATGTTCATAATATTTATTATTCTTTATTAACCATTTTTTATCAATATTTTTGTTGAAATATTGAATTTATTTAAAAACAAAATCATAAACAAAAATATTTAATTCAAATTCTGTCAGCATCAAATAATTTTTTAAGTCTTTTCTCATCAATGGTGATGGAAAGGTTTTTTTCCTGGGTGGGTATAACAAGTCCGGTTTTACCTGTTTTTGTTCTTCTCAGATACTTGACCTGTGTATAATAAACCTCTCCTTTTCCCGAATTTTTACCTTTACTGTAAAAAACTGCAAGGTTCCCAGCATTCAGCAGGACTTCAAGGGGGAGGGATTTACCATTTTTTGTTTTAATAAATATATAGCCTCCGGGATAATCTCTAGCGTGCAGCCAGTAATCATTTCCCCTTACATGATGTCTCAGAAGTTCGTCATTTTCTTTTGCTCCCCTCCCTGCAAGTATTGTATATCCTTCTGAAAAAAACTGAAGTCCCGGTATGGGACCTTTTTTGTCCCCTTTTTTCTCATTCTCAGTTTCGCTTATCCAATCCCTGAGTATTCTTATGCTCTCAGTATTTTCAACTTCTTTTAACCTGATTTGAATCTGTTTAAGCCGTTTTTCTGTATTGATTTTTTCTTCAGTAAAGTTTTCCTCTGATTTTTTAAGTTTTTTGTATTTTTCATAGTATTTTTCCGCATTTTTTTCTATGGAAATATCAGGATTGACCTCAATTCTGGTCAAAATATTATCATTATAGTAGTTTTCAACTTCCAGCCATCTCTTCCCTTTGATATACATAGAAGAGTAACTTAAAAGAAGGTCCCCGTACTGTTTCAGATTTTCCGTAAGGGTGTATTTATCACTTTCCCGGCAGAAGTTTTCAAGTTTAGTTTCAAGATATATCAGTTTTTTTGTAAGAAAAGCATTCAGGCTGTTTTTCAGTCTTGCAATCGTTTCTGCTCTTTCTTCTTCAAAGTAGAAGTTATCGATATAAGTATTGAAATCAGTGCCAGATGGAAACTCCCTTACTGTAAAACTGCGTGAACTGCTTTCTTTTTTTTCCGGCAGGGTAAAATACATTCCGCTCTGTTCATTCTTGCCAGGTCTTCTGTAGTAGGCATCAAGTATTCTGTTTTCTGAATCTGCAGCGATTATATTGGAATTGCCTCCCCAAAGCCTTATAAAAAGTTTTGTCTCTTCTCCTCCCTTTGTCAGGATAATCTTTATTATTCTGTCATTTCCCGGCTGGGTTGCTTCTGTTATCCTTGCATTAAGTATTCTGGAACGGAGAAACTGGGAAAAACGCTGAAGTTTTTCCGGTTTTTTCCCTCCTCTGCCTGTTCTGTTGATTCTTGTCTTGCCCGGCGACAGGGAAATATTTAAATCTGTTTTTTCTCCCTGTCTGTACAGGGTCAACAGGAGCGACTGGAAATCGGACTGTAAAATCTTTTGTATATAGTATCCTTCAAGGTTAAGCTCTGAAAGTATGAGATCAATTTCGCTGGAATTCAATGACATGTTTATTTATCCTCAAGATTTTTAACAGTATCAAGAAAAATGCTGTAATCTTTTTTGCTGAAAAAAACAAAATAAACCACTTCAGGCTTTTTATTCTGTTCCAGATAGCTGACAACAGCCCTGTATGCGACTGATGCAGCCTCTTCTCTGGGATATTTGTATATGCCTGTAGATATGGCAGGAAAAGCTATTGTGTCGAGATTTAAGGAACCTGCAAGTTTCAGACAGTTTGTATATGCCATTTCAAGTACAACCCGTTCTCCTCTTTCTCCACCGTGCCAGACAGGTCCGACTGTGTGTATGACCTTACCGGCCGGAAGATATCCCCCTGTTGTTACAACAGCGTTTCCTGCCGGCATTCCTGAAGGGTAGGTTGTTTTTCTTATATCCCTGCATTCCTTGAGAATATCAGGCCCACCTTCCTTGTGAACAGCTCCATCGACCCCTCCTCCCCCAAGCAGGGATGAATTGGCCGCATTTACAATTGCATCAACTTCAAGCTTTGTAATATCTCCGCATATAACAGCAATACGGTTATTAAAAAGGTATTCCAAAACTATTATTACCCCCTGTTAAAATAGTTTTATAATCTCTGATGCCATATAAAAAGATCCGGTAACAACTATGTGTTTTTCCCCTTCAGAAAAAACAAGAGCTTTATTAAAAGCTTTTTCAGCTTCTTTTTCAAGTATAATATGTTTTTCCGGGTATATCTTTTTCAGGTCAGAGAAAATATCATCAGGACTGCTTCTTTTAAAAAGACCAGGTTTTGATATAACAATATGGTCAAAACAATCAGAGAGGTTTTTCATCATTCCGCAGTAATCCTTTCCTTCTACCGACCCAAAAATAAGTATCCCTTTCCCTTTGTATATTTCTTTCAGGCTGATGGAGAGCATCAGGGCTGAAACAGGGGTATGAGAACTGTCTATAATAATATCAGGAAAATCAGCTTTTCTCACGATCTCAATCCTCCCTTTCAGGGGGATATAGTCAGCGGAAACAGCAATTTCAGAAAAGTTCATCTTCAGCAATGTACTCAGAACAAGAACAGAAAGTGCATAGTTTTTTGCCTGAAATTCTCCAATCAGATTAATGGTTTTTCTGATCCTTTCAGTTCCCTGAACAAGATCAAAATCTGTCCCGTCAGCTTTTATTTTTATATTTTCAAGCCTTATCATTTCCCCTTCCTTGAAAAAGGGGGATGAGTTTTCAGAAGCAATACTTTTCAGAACGGATAAGACCTCTTTGTTCTGTACTGCTGTAAAAACAGGTATTCCTTTTTTAATTATACCTCCCTTTTCTCGGGCAATTTTTTCAATGGTATCTCCTAGAATATCAGAATGCTCTATCTCAATGGGAGTTATTACAGATGCGGCAGGAGAAACAAGATTTGTGGCATCAAGCCTTCCCCCTATTCCTGTTTCAATTACAGCCCACTGGCAATCTGTTTCCCTGAACAAAATGAATGCAAAAAGGGTGAGAAGTTCAAATGTTGTTGGAGGGTCGGGGAATGGGAGTTCAGTATTTTCAAGCTTCTGTCTGAGATTGTTCCCTGTTTCTGTCAGTACTTTTTCATCTATAAATTCTCCTGCGATTGTTATCCTTTCTTTGTAGGTCATAAGATGAGGGGAGGTATAGAGGCCTGTTTTATAACCGAGTGATTTGAGGATTGAAGCAGTTATAGCTGCTGTTGAACCTTTTCCTTTTGAACCAGCTACATGAATAACTTTGAAACTGTTATGGGGATTTTTAAACAGCTCAAGAAGGTATTTCATCCTGTCAAGCCTGTATTCCCTTTCAGAGAAGCTCATCTTCCTTTCAAGGTTTGTAAACGATTCAAAGAAAGAGAATACATTGTCAGAACTGTTCATCATCTATTTTCTCAGCTTGAGAGCATTCGCATGAGTTACAAATCCCTCATAATCAGCAAGTTCAGTAACATGAGGAGCAATATCTTTAAGTCCATTCTCATCTACCGACACAATAGAAGAAAATTTCATGAAATCCCTGACTGATACAGGAGAAAAGGTTTTTGCCATGCCGCCGGTCGGAAGTACTGCATTTGCCCCAGTTGAATAGTTTGCTATGGAAAACGGTGTGTTCTGTCCCAGAAGGATTTCCCCGGCGTTTATTATCTTTTCGCAGTCTCTTCCAGGATTTTCAGTTGCAATCTGGAGATGCTCCGGTGCATACTGGTTGACAATATCTGCAGCAGCTTCAATTGATACGGTGAGAATGATCCCCCCGTAACCTGTAAAAACATCTTTAAGAAATGTTTTCCGCGGTTCTGTTATATTTTCCAGGAGCGCTTCAATTTGCTCTTTTGTGCTTTCTGCAAGTTCTTTTGAATCTGTAACCAGAATTGCGGATGAATCTGATCCGTGTTCGGCTTCTATCATAAGATCAAGTGCTGTTTTATATGGATCAGCGCTTTTATCTGCAAGTATCACTGATTCTGAGGGTCCGGCCGGAAGTCCGACATCTACAGTCCCGTAGAGAAGTCTTTTAGCCGCTGTCACATACATACTCCCCGGGCCGACAATTTTTACAACAGGAGCAACAGACTCAGTTCCATAGGTAAGGGCTGCTATGGCCTGTGCTCCCCCTATACGGTATATTTCACTTATTCCGCAGAGTTTGGCAGCATAAAGACAGGCCGGATCAACAGAACCGTCGTTATTAGGAGGAGTTACTATGCAGATTCTTTTTACTCCGGCTATAACAGCAGGTACAGCCAGCATATAAAGCATGGAAGGAAAACTTCCCCTGCCGCGGGGAACATAAAGTCCTGCCGACTCAATAGCGCTGCTCCTTTCCCCTGCTTTTATTCCCGGTGCTATCTCGAGCATACCTGAATCATCAGGAAGCTGGTTTCTGTGGTATTTTTTTACATTTTCAATTGAATATTCAATTGCTTTTTTTACTTTATCAGAAATAAGCTCTTCAGCCTTTTTAAACTCACTTTCTGTAACTTTAAGGGGGATATTTGTAAGATTAACCTTGTCAAACTCCCGTGTCAGTTCTATCAGAGCTTTGTCTTTATCCATTTTTACCCTGTTTATAATAGCGCTGACAGAAGTTTTTACAGCTGAAATATCGGTTTCCGAACGGGAGAGTATTTTTTCCTTTTCCGCTGCATTCAGATCACTCCATATCCAGTAGTTTATATTCGTCAAATTAAGCTCCTTGAAAATATTTTATCTTAATATGAAGAGTATTGTATTGACCTATACAGGTTCTTGCAATATTATTCTCGGTTAATTTTTATGGAATATATTTATTAATACTGATATATTGTAAATTACATAATTATGAGGTGATTATTATGGAAAAAGGTAAACTGATTTATGAAAAGCTTGCTGCCAGGGGGAAGGATTTCCTCGGGGTTGAATACCCGATTCTCGGGGGGGCGATGTCCTGGATTTCAAACTCAACCCTTGTTGCCGCGATTTCAAATGCAGGCGGTTTTGGTGTTCTTGCAGGGGGCAACATGCCTATTGAGCTTTTTGTTGAAGAAGTTCAAAAAACCAGGAAAATGACAGACAAACCATTCGGTCTTAATATGATTACAATTGCGCCGACTTTTAACGATCAGGTTGATTATGCGTGCAGTATAAAAGCCCCTTTTGTTGTTTTTGCCGGGGGACTGCCCCCAAGGGGTGCATATAAAAAGGTGAAGGATGCAGGGTGTAAGCTTATATGTTTTGCACCGTCACTCAAAGCTGCTGAGATGAATATAAAGCTCGGAGCAGATGCTTTAATTATTGAAGGACATGAGGCAGGGGGACATATCGGTCCGGTATCCACAAGTGTTCTGGCTGAACAGATCCTGCCGGCTGTTAAAGAGGTCCCTGTTTTTGTTGCCGGAGGTATAGGCAGCGGTTTTCTGATGGCCCATTATCATCTTATGGGAGCATCAGGTGTACAGCTCGGGACAAGATTTGCTGTTTCAGAGGAATCTCCGGCCCATGATGATTTCAAGCAGGCTTTTGTAAAGGCAACTGCAAAGGATGTCCAGCCCTGTGCAAAATTTGATCCCAGAGTCCCGGTTATCCCTGTAAGGTCAATAATAAACGAAGGGGTCAAGGAGTTTACAGCTCTTCAGCTTTCACTTATTAAAAAGATTGATAATAATGAAATGAACTCCAGGGAAGCAGGGGAAGAACTTGAGAAATTCTGGCTGGGGGCTTTAAGAAAAGCTGTAATAGATGGTGATATTGACAGGGGCTCAATGATGGCAGGCCAGAGTGTTGATTTTGTGACAGATATCAAGTCTGTAAGGAATATTATACTTGAGCTTGAGGAAACAGCTGCGAAAGAACTTGAAAGAGTTGCAGCCCTGTTTTCATAAAACCGTCAGCCGGGAAGGATTTATCAGAGAAGACTTTGCCTGTCTTCCCTGATGAATTTCCCCTGCCGGATAATTATAGAAGGAAATAATGGCGGTCGTTTTCCTGATACCCGCCGTAAAAAAACAAAGGAGTTTATATGTCAAACGAGTTTCTCTGGGTGCTGATGCTTGTCATCAATTTTGTGTCAATTATGATTTTTTACAGGACAATGGGGAAAACAGGTCTTTTTGTATGGGTCCCGATATCAGTGATTATAGCGAATATTCAGGTCCTGAAAACAGTTGAACTTTTCGGTATTACAAATACACTCGGTAATATTGTTTATGCAACCTCTTTTCTTGTAACAGATATCCTTTCTGAGAATTACTCAAAAAAGGATGCATTTAAAGCTGTTATTATAGGTTTTATGTCATTGATATTTATGACACTGATAATGAACATTGCAATTATGTTTAAACCGTCTTCTGATGATTTTGCACAGGGGAGTCTTATAACAATATTCAGCCTTATGCCAAGGATTGCATTTGCAAGTCTGACTGCATTTCTCCTGTCTGAATTCCATGATATCTGGGCTTACAATTTCTGGAAGAAAAAGTTTTCAGACCGAAAGTTTATCTGGATCAGGAACAATGCAAGTACAATTGTGAGCCAGCTTATAGACAGTTCTGTTTTTACAGTAATAGCTTTTGCAGGGGTTTTCCCGAAAGAGATATTTTTTCAGATCCTTGCAACAACATGTTTTATGAAATGGATAGTTGCGGCCTGCGATACACCGTGTGTCTATATTGCTGAGTACTGGCACAGAAAAGGGATTATAAAGTAATAAGCCGGGTATGGCTCCCAATTTACCAGGTTTTTCTCTCGTGGATAAATTTTATCCATTGGGAGAAAAACTCAAACCGGTGGGCCCTCCATCTGTTTACAGGTCTGACTGTATCAATATTTTCAGGCGGCAATACGTCTGATCTTCCTTCTTTCAGGTCTCTCTCATATTCCTCAATAAGTCTTCTTGAGTGATATTCAGGATGGCCCAGGTGCATAAGAAACTTTGTATCAGGTGTCTCAAATATAACATAACCGCCTCTTTCTGAATGAGCCAGAAGGTTTACTCTGCCCTCATTTTCAGCATCTTCCAGAAGCCTGTCTGAAATTCCGCTGTGTCTGCTCTGGGGACACCAGAAAATATCATCCATTTCGGATGTTATATGATGATCCCTGTGAAGTGTCCTTGTTTCGAATACCCCGAAAAGCTTTTTATCAAACATTTCCTTTTCAATCCCGATATATTTTGCAAGGGCCAGCCCTCCCCAGCATATACCGAGTGTTGACGGGATGTTGTTTTTTGCATAGTCGAGTATTCCGGTTATTTCATCCCAGTAAACTACATCCTCGAATGGTATCTCCTCCACAGGGGCCCCGGTAATTATCAGGCCATCCAGTTTTGTGTTTTCTATTGACTGCTCAAAAGAAATATAAAAATCCTCAAGATGTTTTTTTTCGCTGCTTTTGTAATTATGTGTTTTAAGCCTTATCCACACCGGCTCTATCTGAAGGATTGATCTTCCCAGGGGATAAAGCAGCCTGAACTCATATGTTTCAGCCCGCGGCATAATATTCAGTATACCTATCCTGAGCGCCCTGATATCCTCTTCAAGAGCTTCCTGATAGTTTTTGCACTGTATCCTCTTTTCTTCAAGCTGTGATTTTGTCGTGTAGTTTTTAGGAAGAACTACTGTCATTAAATTCCCCCTTTTTTAAGTGCCTGATCAATATCTTCAAGAATGTCATAGATATCTTCAATTCCTACTGAAAGCCGGACAAGGTCAGGTGTAATACCCCCGGTACTCTGCTCTTCATTTGAGAGCTGTGAATGGGTAGTACTTGCTGGGTGTATTGCAAGGCTTTTAACATCTCCGACATTGGCGACGTGTGAGAAAAGCTTAAGATTATCTATAAACTTTTCACCCCCTGTTCTTCCCGACTTTATCCCGAAAACCACCATTCCGCCGAAACCTTTACTAAACTGCCTGACTGCAGTTTTGTGAGACTTGTCATCAATAAGCCCGGGATAACGGACCCATTCAACCAGTGGATGTTTTGCCAGAAAGTCTGCAACCTGAAGAGCATTCTGTGAATGCCTTTCCATTCTGAGAGATAGAGTCTCCAGTCCCTGAAGAAAAATCCATGAGTTGTCGGGGCTAATGCATGCTCCAAGATTTCTCAGCGGTATAAGTCTCATACGTGTTATAAACGGGGGCAGCTCCTCAGGAAGATCGCTGAAAACAATATCATGATATGAACTTTCCGGTCTGCTGTACAGGGGAAACCTGTCGTCTTTCCAGTTGAACCTGCCTCCGTCTACAACAATACCGCCTAATCCTGTCCCGTGGCCGCCGATCCATTTTGTAAGGGAATGGATAACAATATCAGCCCCTGAATCAAGAGGTTTAAAAAGATACGGTGTTGTAAATGTTGAATCTACTGCTAAAGGTATCCGGTTAAGGGCGGCAATTTTAGAAATTGCTTCGATATCCGCCACATCGAGGACAGGATTGCCAATGGTTTCTGTATAATAAAGTTTTGTTTTATCAGATGTTGCCCTTCTGAAGTTTTCCGGATCCTGAGGATCCACGAAGACTGTATTTATTCCGAACCGGGGAAGAATTGAAGAGAGCATGGTATGTGTTCCGCCGTAGAGTTTGTTGGATGCTACAACCTCATCTCCGCTGGAGCATATATTTATAACTGTATAAAATATTGCTGAAGTTCCGGATGAAAGAGCAAGTGCCCCTTTGCCGTTTTCAAGTGCGGCAATTCTTTTTTCAAGAACTGTCTGGGTAGGATTCTGGAGCCTGGTATAGATATTCCCTGATTCCCTGAGATCAAAAAGATCTTTTGCATGTTTTGCGTCTCTGAAAAGATATGCAGATGTTCTGTGAACAGGAACCGCATGTGATGAGTTCTTTCCAGCTTCGTATCCGTAATGAAGAGCTATTGTCTCAAAATTCATTTATTACCCCCACTTGAAATATCCTGATCGTTTAATTATATATTCCTGTCGAAATATATCTTTCACCGCTGTCGCAAAGTATTGTAACGATGATTTTACCGCTGTTTTTTTCATGCTCTGATATCATCCTTGCGGCAAGAACATTAGCTGCTGATGAAATTCCTGTAAAAATACCTTCATCCTGAAGCAGCTGTTTTGCCATCTTTACAGCATCATCACTTCTTATTCTTATTATTTTGTCCACAAGTTCTATATTGAGATTTTCAGGAATAAATCCAGCCCCTATTCCCTGAATCCTGTGGGGAGCTGCTGTTTCTCCTGATATAACTGATGATTCCCAGGGTTCAACAACGGCAACCCTGATGTCAGGTTTTTTGGATTTAAGGTACTCGGAACAGCCTGAAACTGTGCCGCCTGTTCCTGCTCCGGCAACAAACCAGTCAATTTCACCATCTGTGTTTTTCCATATTTCACGGGCAGTAGTTTTAAAATGCGCCAGAGGATTGGCTTTGTTTGAAAACTGCATCGGCATGAAACTCCCCGGATTTTCAGAAATAATTTCTTCTGCTTTCCGGACAGCACCAGCCATACCCTGATCCCCTTTAGTCAGAATTACTTCAGCTCCCATTGCTTTAAGGAGATTTCTTCTCTCTTCACTCATTGTTTCGGGCATGGTCAGTATCAGTCTGTATTTTCTGACACTGCAGACAAGCGCAAGACCGATACCTGTATTGCCGCTTGTAGGTTCTACAATTATTGTGTCTTTATTAATTAATCCATCTTTTTCGCCGCTTTCAATCATATAAAGAGCAGCTCTGTCTTTTATACTTGAAGCCGGATTCATGAACTCTGCTTTCCCAAGGACAAGGTTGCCTGTTTCTTCTGAAATCCTGTTCAGTTTTATTAGGGGAGTGTTTCCTATAAGATCTGTAATTTTTTCAGCAAATACCATTATTCCTCCGTGAATAGTAGGATATAAATATTATCCATAAAATATTAATAAATTTCAATATATATAATATAAAAAAATTGAATCTTTATCCAGTTTGTGTCAAAATTATAGATGTTATGGAAAATAAATTAAAAAAAATAAAACAGAATGAAACAAGATTAAAAGAAATGTCAGCTGAAATTGATTCACTCCTTATAGAAACCGGTAATCTGCTGATTAAAAACGGCAAATCCGGTTTGAGTGACGAAGAACTTCTGAAACTCAACAGCCTGACTGACGAAATAAAAAAAATCGAATCTGAAAGAAACAAGCTGATTCAGTACAGGAAAAGGGTTGATGATATTGATAGCGAAGAGAAAAGCATCAGCCAGAAAATTAAGAAGATTGAAAGTGAAAATGAAAAACATTACATAGGAATAGGGGAGACTGTATTTACTATTTATCTTGAAAGGGCTGATGAACTTTCTGAAATGGAACCATATTTTGTTGATCTGAATGACCTTGTAAAAAAAATAGAAGAAATAGAAGAAAAGATAGATAACGGCAAAATAAATAAAAATTCAGGTTCACCTATAAAAAAGATATTTTCCACCGGATCTGAAACCATACTTGAATCCAGAAAAAAACTTCTGACTGCTAAATTTATTACTCTTTATAAAAATCTAGGAAAAAAGCTGTGCAATGATCTTTTTTATGAAAATACTGTTGATGATGAAATCAAAGGAGTTTTCAGCGCTTTTGAAAGCAATAACCGGATTATTGAGGATTTCAGGACAAAACTTGATTCACTTGATGCGGAAAGAAGTAACTACAAGGTTGAAATAGAGGAAAAGGAAAAAAGCCTGAGATTCGGAAGAAACATCAAGCCTGAAGATGTTATAACGAAAAAAACCGGGGAAAAGGATAATATACTGCTCACGGCCGGAAAGATTTTTTTTGAAAATTACAGTAAAGATATCTCAATTATATCTGACGGAGAGGAGGATCTGAAAAAAATCCTTCAGGATGCTGCGGCAAAGGATAACGAAAGATTATTGCTGACGATTGAAACTGACAGGCTCCAGACCGAACTGGATATTGAAAAGAAGGAAAAGGAAATTGAAAAAGTTCGGGAGATAGTTAAAAACCGGCAGGAAAGACTTAAGGACCTGAAAAAAGAGATAGATAAATTTAATAAAAACGCCAAAAAGCTGGAAGGGGAAATTGAAAATCTCAGGGGAAAACTGAAATAACTTTACTATATATGTAAAAATATATATATTGAGTGTGTCAGAAAAAACAAGGAGGGCTTTAAATGGCTTTAAATATTACTAAACAGGATTTTATTGAAAAAGTTTTTGACTTTGAGAATGAAGGGGATTGGAAATTCAAGGGTGATAAACCTGTAATTATTGATTTTTATGCAGACTGGTGCGGTCCCTGTAAAATGGTAGCTCCAGTGCTTGAACAGCTTTCAAAAGAATATGAAGGAAAGTTGAATATATACAAGGTTAATACTGAAACTGAACAGGAACTTTCTGCTGCTTTCGGTATTTCAAGTATTCCGTCAATACTTTTTATTCCTCTTGACGAAAAACCGCAGATGGCTGCAGGGGCTCTTCCAAAGGAGCAGTTTAAAAACATAATTAAAGATGTATTAAAAGTAGAATAAGGGTTTTGATGAAATTTATAGGAGCACATGTAAGTACAGCAGGGGGATTTATCCCGCTGCCTACTATGAATGTTACAAAATATCAGATGGCTCTGGAGTAATATTATATGAAATTTATAGGAGCACATGTAAGTACAGCAGGGGGATTTATCCCGCTGCCTACTATGAATGTTACAAAATATCAGATGGCTCTGGAGTAATATTATATGAAATTTATAGGAGCACACGTAAGTGCTGCAGGGGGAGTAGCCAATGCTCCCCTTAATGCATCTGAAATAGAGGGCAGGGCTTTTGCCCTTTTTACAAGAAACCAGAAAAGATGGGTATCACCTCCCTATACTGAAGAAGAAATTGCCGGTTTTAAGGAAAACCTTCAAAAATCAGGTATATTACCTGAATATGTTCTACCCCATGACAGTTATCTTATTAATCTCGGGAATTCTGACCCGGAAGTAAGAAACAGGTCCTGCGAAGCTTTCAGGGATGAATTGGTTCGTGTTGACCAGCTGGGGCTTTTATACCTGAATTTTCATCCCGGCAGCCATCTGAATGCGGTTTCAGAGGATGAATGTATCGGAATAATTGCATCTTCCATTAATTCGGTTTTCCGTGATACTGAAGGGAGTACTGTTTCCGCTGTAATTGAAAATACTGCCGGGCAGGGAACAAATATAGGATACAGATTCGAGCATCTTAAAAAAATAATTGATCTGATTGATGACAAAAAAAGGGTTGGGGTATGTCTTGATACATGTCATACCTATTCTTCAGGTTATGACATTAAGAGTGAATCAGGGTTTAAAAAAGTAATGGATGAGTTTGAAAGGGTTGTAGGTTTCAAATATCTGAAAGGGATGCATCTAAATGATTCAAAAAAGGATTTCAGCTCCAGGGTTGACAGGCATGAATCGCTCGGAAACGGGACTCTGGGTATTGATCCGTTCAGGTTTATTATGAATGACCAGCGCTTTGACAATATTCCCCTGATACTTGAAACACCTGATCCAGCATTATGGAAAGATGAAATAAAACTTCTTTACTCTCTTCAAAAATAATTATAAAATCCTTTGTTTGTATTTTTAACTCAGGAGTGAATCATGGGGGCTTGGGATTGTGTAATAGTCGGCAGCGGACCGGCTGGTCTGGGAGCTGCTTTTTATCTGACTGATATAAATCCGGATATCAAAGTACTTATAATAGATAAGGAAAAATACTCAACCGGGGGTCTTCGAAATGACTGTAAAATGAATTTTACATTTCCAATCGGATTCCCTCTTGAATACTGGACAAAGGATATTGCTGCTTACTATCTGAATAAAGTAACACAGGTCCTGAATCCTCCATTTATGGACAAGTTTCATCTGGATATATACCAGAAAAGAGCAGAGAAAATAGGAACGAAACTTCTAACAGTGACCCAGTCTCACCTCGGTACAGACGGTGGTTTAAAGCTGATAAAAGAACTTGTTGCACGGCTTGAAGAGAGGGGTGTAGAGTTTTCTCTGGGTGAAACTGCAATTTCCATCGATGAGGAAAACCGGTTACTGAAAACAGACAAAGGGGAGAGGGAATACCGAAAACTGATTATTTCTCCCGGCAGGAAGGGATTTAAGTTCCTTCAGGATGTAATGAACTCTCTTGATATACCTTATGTAGATAATATTGTTGATATAGGCATCAGGGTTGAAACCCAGCTTGCTTTATATCCTATTGTAAAAGACTATTATGATCCCAAATTCATATTTCCTGAAAAGGTACGGACTTTCTGTACAAACAGTAAAGCTGCGTATGTTGTTCAGGAAAAATATATTTCCACCGGGGGCGATGAATACTATTCAGTTAACGGACATGCATGGTCAGACCCTTCCAAAGCCAATGATCTTGTGAATTTTGCACTTCTTAAAACAATTAAGCTGACTAAACCTATTGCAAGCGGCCAGAAGTTTGCGGAAATTCTGGGGCTGCAGGCAAGGCTGTGTGGCGGAGGAAGGCCTATAATGCAGAGGGTAGGGGATTTCCGTCTCGGAAAAAGGTCTGTAAGAGATACTTTCAACAGTGATCTATATGATTTTGAACCAACATTGAGCGGTTCTACTCCTGGGGATGTTTCACTGATCATGCCTTATAAGATTCTTAATTCAATCTGGCGGTCGATGAAAATTCTTGATACTATAACTCCAGGTATTCTCCATCCCAGCACTATAATGTATTATCCCGAAATAAAGATGTATGCCAACAAACCTGATTTCAGGGATGAATATTTTCAGGCAAAGGAAAACCTTTATCTGATCGGAGACGGTGCAGGGACAAGCAGGGGTATAACCGGGGCCTGGGCAAGCGGTATCAGGGCAGCTGAAGGGATTCTGAGGGAATTAAAATAGCTGAAAAATCAGTAGTTTCAGCTGTCACAGTGATTTAGCATGATATCCGGCAGAATGAAAAACGTTTATTAAAAGAGTAATGTTTTTTTATTTAGGCTCCCAGTAACATCTTTTTGGAGAGACAATGAGCTCTTCTTTTTTAAGCTCTTTTATCGCCTTGTCTGTGTCTGTTTTGCTTAAACCTGCCAGTTCTCCGGCTTCACCTGCCTTGAGAGCTTTTCCTGAATCTTTCATTGCTTTGAGAAGTTTTTCTTTGTTTTCCATAAATTATACCTCTGTTTATATACTGTTTTTATAATAATATAGTAAAAAAAGCTGTTCCTGTATAATAATTTTTACGGATAGCTCTTCCTGAAGGCTGAAACACGTGAGGTTACATTAAGTGAATAGTCTGAATGTATTTTATTTTTAAGATAATGGTAACCGAGACCTGCGATCATTGCCCCGTTGTCTCCGCAGAGTTTAAGTGAGGGCGAGAATACTGTAAGTTCTTTGTTGTTTTCAAGGGAACGCCTTAGGTATGAGTTCGCAGCTACCCCCCCTCCTGTAACAACAGTTTTAATACCTGTATCATCTGATGCTTTATAAAGCCTTTTCAACAGCATATCGATTGCTGCTTTCTGAAATGATGCTGCAATATTCTGATCAGTTATTTCATGTCCTGTATTATGAAACTGTTTTAACTGGTTAATTACTGCTGTTTTAAGTCCTGAGTAGGATACGTCATATCGATGGTTTCCCTTATGAAGGGATGGGTCAGGGAAATTAAATGCTGAAGAATCACCTTCCCTGGACATTCTGTCAATTATAACACCGCCGGGGTATCCGAAGTTATAGAACTTTGCAACCTTGTCAAATGCCTCTCCGCACGCATCATCAATTGTTGTTCCGAGGACCTGCATATCGTCATATTCCCTGACTATGGCAATTATAGTATGACCACCTGATACTAAAAGTCCGAGGTACGGATAGGTAATTGTATTTTCGAGATGGGCCGCATAGATATGGGCAAAAATATGATCAACTCCGGTAAATGGTTTCCCAGTTGAAAATGAAAGTCCCTTTGCAAATGAAAGTCCTACAAGAAGGGAGCCTGAAAGGCCTGGGCGGTTTGTTACTGCAATACCATCAATCTTATCAAGTTTTACCCCCGCCTGTTTCAGGGATTCAGTTACTACTCCTGTTATCCATTCCACATGGGTCCTTGATGCTATTTCAGGAACCACCCCCATGTACGGTTTATGTATTTCGATCTGTGTAGCGACAAGATTGGATAAAACTTTTTCACCGTTCTCAACAACTGCTGCTGAACATTCATCGCATGAGCTTTCTATTCCAAGGACAAGCACTTCTACATGTCCCCCATTATCAGATCAGACATCTCCTCAAGGGTGAATCCCTCTTCTATCAGATTGGGATAAATTTCCATCATGGTGTCTGCAAGTTCTGATGACCATACATGTCCTATCATGACTGCGTATCCCTTGTTTTCTGCTGATTTTTGTCCTGCTGATATTGATTCCATTATTGCTTCCCTGTTGTCGACATTATCCAGAAATATATCTCTTTGTGCAATAGTGATACCGAGGTTTTGAGCAACTTCTTTGCATTTGGATTCTCCTGTTGTAAGACTGTCTGTAAATATCATTCCTCGGGTCTTCACAGTTTCAAGGATGGTTTTCATCATATCCCGGTCAGCTGTTACTGCAGATCCCATATGATTATTCATACCCCGGACAAACGGGAGAGATTCGATATTTTTATTGAGAATTGATTTAATTTCCTGTTCATCCATACCCATATATATTGCATCAGGTCCTGGATTATTTTTACCTACTGCTTCCATCGGCTGGTGAAGAAAGACCTGTTTACCGCTTGTGTTTATAAGTACAGCTGATTCATAGGATTCAGGGAGCCCTGGCAGAACTGCTACAGTAAGTTTTCCTGGAAAATCAAGGAAAGGCTTTAAATTATCAATACTGTATCCTGCATCATCAATAATAAAATAAAGTTTTCCCCCTTTTTTTTTAACAGCAAGAGTGTCAGATCCGGTAGAGGGAATGGTTTTATCCGGAAGAGTTTCAGGTATTTCTTCTTCATATACAGGCGGGGATGGTTCAATTGCTATATTTTCCGGAAAAATAATTATTAAAACTGCAGTCAGAACTGCAGCTGTTGCCAGAAGAAATGCAAGAAGAATTTTTAAATTTTTGTCATTATTTTTCAAAACAGAATAATAAAAACAGCTTTACACAGATTTGTAAAGCTGCTGATACATCATTTTTGCAATACCTAGATTTGCTGTTTCAGATATTGATTTTGCATAATTGTCATAAAGCATATCTTCGAAATAGTCCCGTCCTGCGTTGTTTCCTTCAGGTTCCGCTTTCTGTACAGTTTTCCTCATTGAATCAAGCATCTGTTTTACAAAAAGGGTTTCAAAATCCCTGCATGCCTCTTTCAGTTCCTTGTTTTCCTTCAGTGAACCTGCAGCTTTCTCCGAGGATATTTTAAATTTGTCAAGGTTTGAATTACTGTAAAGCATCATTGTTTTATCTGTTATATTCATATTTAAACCCTGTTATCCCTTTATCTCTTAAGATTGTTTGCTATACCAAGCATGTTGTCGCTTGTCTGTATTGCTTTTGAATTCAATTCATATGCTCTCTGGGCAACAATCATGTTAACCATTTCCTTTACTACTGATACATTTGACATTTCAAGGAATTTATGGACAATTGTTCCCATACCGTCATATCCGGGTCTTCCTCCGATAGGATCGCCAGATGCATTTGTAACTTTATAGAGGTTTTCACCAATTGCATTCATACCGGCGGGATTAACGAACCTGTAAAGTTCAAGCTGCCCTACATCAACCGGGTCATTGCTTCCTGCAACCTTCACTGTTACCCTGCCGTCCTGGGATATTGTAAGTGATTCCCTTACAAAGTTCTCCGGGAGGATAACCTCAGGCATGAGTTTGTAGCCGTTGGAGTTTACAATCTGTCCGCTGGAATCAATCTTGAATGACCCGTCTCTGGTATAGCCGTAGGTACCGTCTATGAGAAGGGTTCTGAAAAATCCTTCTCCCTGGATAGCCATGTCGGAAACATTCCCTGTAGCCTGAAGAGATCCCTGAGTAAATATTTTCTGGGTTGAAGATGCCTTTACTCCGTGCCCGACCTGTGTAGGGGTGGGAACTACAGTAACTTCTGTTGCTGGTGTTCCGGCAATCCTTGTTGTCTGGTACAGCAGGTCTTCAAACTCCGCCCTGTTTTTCTTGAAACCAGTTGTATTAACATTGGAAAGGTTGTTTGAAATTGTATCTATGTTAAACTGCTGGCCGATCATTCCCGATGCTGCAGTCCATAATGATCTCATCATGATATTATCTCCTTAAATTCCCTATATTCTTACCGCTTCGTTAATTAGTTTTCCTGTAAGGGAATCCTGATTATATATAACTTTCTGATTTGCCTCATATGCCCTGTTAACCTCTATCATGTTTACCATTTCCTTTACCGGGTTAACATTTGAGCCTTCAATAAAACCCTGTCTTACCCTGGGACTTTCTGTGCTGTCAAGAACAAGAGCAGGTCCTGATTCTTCTGTATCTTTCCAGAGTGAGTTCCCCTGTTTCTGAAGGTATCTGTCCCTTTTGAAATCAACCAGCTTTATTGTGTCAATAAGCTCTGTTTCTTCCCACTCGTTTTCAATCATTGAGATCAGACGGTTCGGATCATCAGGGAGGGCTGCGTTTTTGAAAACACGGCCTTTCTGATCAATGATGAAATTATTTTCCTTAACAAAAATCGGTCCTTTTTCTCCAAGAACAGGATATCCCTCTTTTGTTAAAAGCATCCCCTCTTTTCCGAGTGTAAAGGATCCGTTTCTTGTATATCTTTCCCCGACAGGGGTTTCTATTGCAATAAATCCTTTTCCTTCAAGGGCGAGATCAAAGGGATTTTCAGTTTCCTTGAGCGCTCCCTGGGTAAATGATGTGAATACCTCGTTCTGCTCAACACCGGTTCCGAGTTTTCCGACTATCGGGGCAATTTCAGCTGATCCCATGGGGAATTTATATAAACCGTCATCATTCATCCTTCTTATAAGCATTTCAGGGAATGCTTTGTGGACAGATGTGTCTTTTTTATATCCGTTGAGGTCTACATTTGCCAGGTTATTGGAAAGTGCATCCATTCTGTGCATCTGTGCAACCATTCCGGCTGCTCCTGTATATAATCCTCTTATCATAAAACCCCCCTGAGAGTTATCTCTTATTTTGATTATCGGATAGGCTGAAAATTACTTTATTAAAGACTTATTTCTGATTTCTTTAATAAAAATGATTTACTGATTGTCTTGATAGTAAAGATGAAAAGCAATACAATGGGTTTCAAATGTAAATACCGCCGCTGTAGCTCAGTTGGCAGAGCGGATCACTCGTAATGATCAGGCCATGGGTTCGATTCCCGTCAGCGGCTTTACATTTATATAGGCACCTCTATAAACATTACCTTACGCTATTGGCGATTAGGTGTTTGTATGGGGATCAACCGAATACAAAGTGAATAGAGATCCCTGTATTTGAAAATTAATAAATACTTATTATAGAAAAGAGTTATAAAACTTTACTGTATCATTAATGCCTCACAAAGGTTCCCAACTTTATTAAAGCAGTATCATGAAAAATCAGTCAAGGTAAATTAAGGGATTTATTATTTTACTTTAACGTGCTAAACTAAAATAAATATATTTTTATTTTAGTTTGAGGGCTTTTATGAATATAAGTGATTTTGTTGCAGGTAATTGGAAAAAGGGATATCAGTATGAATACTTTCTTCCAGAAAAAATTAATCATTCTTTTTCCTGGAATGATGAATCTATAAATGAATTACTTGAAGAAGCTTCTTTTAATTTAGGAGAACTTAATTCTTTTTCGCGTTTTATACCAAATCGGGACGTCTTCATAAAAATGCATGTCTTGAAAGAGGCTGTTATTTCAAGTCGAATTGAAGGGACAAAAACTAATATTGATGAAGCTTTAATAGAAGATGGAGATATTGATCCGGAAAAAAGAGATGATTGGAAAGAAGTAAATAATTATGTCTTATCAATGAATAATGCTATTGAAGAGCTGGAATATCTTCCTCTCTCAAATCGATTAATAAAGCAGGCACATAAAATACTCTTATCAAGTGTCAGGGGAGAGGATAAATCTCCGGGGGAATTCCGAAATACACAAAATTGGATTGGGGGAGCGTCATTAAAGGATGCAATTTTTATTCCTCCAATACACACAGAATTACCTGACTTGCTTTCAGATTTTGAAAAATTTCTAAATAATAAGGAGATCAAAATACCACACCTGATTAGAATAGGAATTGCACATTACCAATTTGAGACTATTCACCCATTTCTTGATGGAAATGGTCGGGTAGGTAGGTTGTTAATAACTTTATATTTTGTGAGCAATAAAATCTTAGGTGAACCGTTATTATATCTATCTGAATTTTTCGAAAAAAACAAAGCAGTATATTATGAAAATTTAACACTTGTTAGAGAAAAAAATAATATAGCGCAATGGATAAAATTTTTTCTTATTGGAATTATCGAGACATCAAAGAAAGCTGTTGAAACATTGCAAAAAATAATGAAGCTAAAAGATGAAATTATCAGAGAAAAAATACTTTCAATGGGAAAACGAACCCGAAATGCTTCAAAACTGTTTCATGGTTTATTTTCAAAGCCCATTCTTAACATTAAAGACGTACAAAGAATCACAGGCCTTTCTCCCAAAGCCTCAAATGAATTAGTACAAATTTTTGTAGAAAAGAATATATTGAAAGAGACTACAGGGAATCAACGGAACAGACTATTCATTTTTGAGGAATATTTAAAATTATTCAGATAGGGTTTTGGACGTAACTATTGGAAGTTTTTTAAAAATGCAAAAGAATCAGGAATTTTTTAAATCAATAAGGATCCTGTTGTTTCTATGTTCATTAAGCAGCCATTCTGCCATCGGTTCTATGTTTTCCGCTGAGTTGAATCGTTTTCCCCATATTTTCAGGATTCCTTTATATTGATCTTCTGTCAGGTGAATCCCATATCCTTTTTCAAGGTCTAAAACATCCTTCTTTGTATCAGGAATATACCATGGTTTAAGTTTATCCTGGAGATTTGCTTTCTCTACCAGGTAATGGTTTAGAATACGGGCAAGGATTTCATCTACAAGGGTTTCTTCTGTTTCCTGTAGTTTATGTATCCAGGGGACCCGTTTTGTTATGACAGCGTGAAGAGTTTCATGATTGAAAATATTAAGGAGCTGCTGTTTTCCGATAACATAGTCATTATCCTCAAGTGAAACTTCAAATATTTCTTCTATATCATTAAAAGCGTCTATAAGATTTTGCAGAGCCTCCGGAAATGAATTTTTCATCAATGCACCCCCTGATTAAGAATAATTTAAATATTTTTAATAAAAAGAAACTTATTAAATGATACATCTGATTTATAAAGGATTCAACTTTTTTAGCGTATGACTGAATGACCATGATATTTTGTTTGTTGCTTTTTATAAGTTAATTTAGCGTTGGTGTGAAATTTCTCCAGGATAGTATCAATTTTATATTATACCTTTTTATTACTGCGAATTATTCAGATATTTTTATAAACAGGTAAAAAAGTCAGGGAGACTTCTTAGGAGGTTAAACAGGTATAGAAGCAAAAGGTCTCCCTGAGATATATCCAAGCGTTTAAAAAATAAAACGCAATTGCACCTTGCAGTATTATTATACTCTCCAGATTTAGAAGGACAAGTAGCTGTATGAAATATGATGGCAAATTATCATGATTAATTTTCAGAGATATAATGAGGTTAAGTAATCATTGATTATCCATGGCTGTACTATTCTCAAAATGAAATAATAATTACCAGCAGCTATAAGAGGGAGCAAAAAACAGCCTGTAAAATATATTTTCCTGGATTCAGCAGATAAAATATGTTATTAAAAATATATATTAATGAAAAGAAATATATTTTAAAATGTATATTTACTGATTATAATATTTATAACTTATTACTAAAAAATTGCATCTGTCAGCGAAATTATCCAGTTATATCAAGTTAAAAGGTAAAAAAATGCGGGAAAAAATGTATAAAAATATTCTGATTCTTCTCGTGCTTTGTTTTATTTCATGCAGCGGCAAAACAGATAAGGATGCAGGAAAGCATTCAGAAGCAGCAGATAAAAAAGCAGATAACGGAAACAGTGAAATATTGTTTCTTTCTACCCAGCTGAATCCGGTTGAAGAGGCGAATATTATGCGCAATTATATCTTGCCCGGATTTGAATCACCTGTTGATTTCCAGCCAAATGACAATTCATATATTTTAAAAAAAATGGATTTTACTATAGAAAACAGCCCTGAAAAAAAGATTCTTCTCTGCTGTCTTCACGGGGATTTATATGATCTCTATAAAAACAAAAAAATAGCTAAGCTTGATAGTTTTGTGACAGAATCTGACATCAGATTTACCGGAGATATTCTATCAACCGGTAAATTCGCTACAGAGTATCAGTATTATATTCCTTTTCTGCAGGCTGGTTATCTTATGGTTGCAAACAGAAAAGCAATTAAGTATCTTCCTGAAAATGCTGATCTTAATAATCTCACTTATGATGAATTAATACTGTGGGGTGAAAATATTTATGATGAGACAAAGAGTGAAAAAATAGGCTTTCCCCTTGGCCAGAAGGGTTTGATGCACAGATTTCTTCAGGGATATCTTTATCCGTCCTATACTGGAAGTACATTATACAGGTTTAAATCTGATGATGCACTGGAAATGTGGAAGAAAATCAAATTACTCTGGAAATATGTCAATAAATCATCACTTGCTTATTCCTCCATGTCTGATCCTCTGCTGACTGATGATGTCTGGATAGCATGGGACCACACTGCCCGGCTGATAAATCTGTTTAAGACAGGTAATAATGATTTTATAGTATTTCCTTCCCCTTCAGGTCCCGCCGGGAGAGGGTATATGTCTGTGTTAAGCGGACTGGCAGTCCCTGAAAAGAAAGATACTGGTGAAATAGATACAGATGTGAAAAATCTGATAAAATATCTTTGCAGCAGGAAAATACAATCAAGTCTGATGGAATATACAGGTTTTTTCCCGGTTGTCGATATGGATTCAGGATATGAAATTCCTGAATATCTTTTTGATTTCTATAAAGCTTTAAAACTGCAGTCCAATGGATCCAATTCAATAACAACGGTTCTTCCTGTTGGACTGGGAGAAAAAAATGAGGAATTCAATTCAGCCTATCTTGTCGCTTTTTCGGAAATTGTAATTGCCGGGAAAAATGAAAAAACTGTCCTTGAGAAGCAGGCCGAAAAAATCGAGGCAATATTCAGCAGCATAGAATTGAATTACTGGCCGCCTGACAACAGGCTTGAAATGCAAGATGGAAAAATTCTCGAATGAGTAAAAAAAATATTACATTATTTGCAGTTATTATATTTCTTTCGGTTTCTGCAGTCTTAATGATCTATTCCTATCTTTCTCAGATAGAGGTTTCCCTTCCTGTCGCAACAGTTAGTGAATATCAGAAGCTTTCACTTGCAGACACATTAATAACAGAGTTTGCGGATGACCTGAATAAAATTGAAAACTCAGTTTCATCGGACAATCTTGAAAAACTTGCTCTTACCATGAATAAATCAAAGACAATTATTACCGAAATAAATAAAACCTATAACAACATCCTGCCGGATGAGTTGTCTCCAATTATTGCTGAACTAATAAATCTCATTGACGATGTTGAAATGTTTATTGAATCTGATAAAAAAAACGATTTTGAGCCTGTTCTTCTTAATAATAATATGGACTATATCGAAAATGAGTTTAAAAATTATATTATCAGGGTAAACAACAAATCCATAATTTCACTTGATAAAAATATCAAAACCATACGGTTGTTTAAGAATACTGCAACACTTTTCTTAATTCTGATTATTATCTCACAGCTCGCGCTGCTATACCTCTTTATAAATAAAAACCGGATAATGTCACTATTAAAGGAAGCAAGAATTGAAGCAGACAGGGCAAACAGTGCCAAAAGCGATTTTCTTGCAAATATGAGCCATGAGATAAGGACTCCGATGAATGCTGTTATAGGATTCAGCTGCCTGATGAAAAATACTGTTTTAAATAAGACACAGCAGGATTATATCAGTAAAATTCTGAACTCAGCCAATACCCTTCTTGAGATAATAAATGATATTCTTGATTTCTCAAAGATTGAAGCAGGAAAAATAGAACTGGAGGAAATTGAGTTCAGCCTCAGCAGTATAATAGACAGTCTTACTAATATTATAAATATAAAGGTAAGTGAAAAAAAGATAAATTTTGTTATTTCAATTAATGACGAGGTCCCTGAAAAGCTTGTTGGAGATCCTTTGAGGCTTAAGCAGATCCTGTTGAATCTAGTAAATAACGCTGTAAAGTTTACAGATGAAGGGGAAATTGTAATAGATATACTTAATCCGGTATTCATGGATGATAATAGAATTTTGCTTGAGTTCAGTGTGCGGGATACAGGGATAGGTATATCTGAGGATAACAGAAAAAAACTCTTTCAGTCATTCACTCAGGCAGATTCATCTGTTACCAGAAAATACGGAGGATCAGGACTGGGGCTGACAATATGTAAAAAACTGACATCACTTATGGGCGGTGATATCTGGATTGATGAAAAATATTTAAACGGGAGCAAATTCTGTTTTTCAGCTGTATTTCGGACAGGATCTGAAAATGATAATAAAATAATAAAGAAAAGTGCAAGTTTTCATGAATATAATGTCCTGATTGTTGATCCCGGCATTTCTGAATCTGAAATTCTCAAGCGTTATCTAAATAATTTCGGTTTTAAAAGTATTGAGATTACTGACAATGGTTATACTGCAATAAGCAAATTTAAACTAAGAATGAGAAAAAAGCTGCCATCCTTTGATATTATCTTCATTGATTCAGCACTTGGAGGACTTTCGTGTTCTGAAGTAATTAAATATATAGATGATGACAATGAAATAAAAATAAAACCTGAAATAGTTGTTCTATCAAATAAACTGACAGATGAAGAATCCAATGAAAGACTTGAGGTACGGCATAAACGGGTGATTTTGAAACCTTTAAATCCGTCTGTCCTTTTTGATACACTTGTTTCAGTGTTTTCCAGGGGAGAAAGCGAAGAGTACGAAGAAAAAAATATAATCAGAATGAGCAGTGATAATAATATAGAGAAATGTTCTGTTCTTGTGGTGGAGGATAATGAAATAAATCAGGAAATTGCAAAAAAACTGCTTGAACTGAGTGGAGTTGATGTTTTTATTGCTAATAACGGAAAAGAGGCGGTTGATATTATAAATATGGAAAAAAATAAATTTGATGCTGTATTAATGGATATTCATATGCCTGTTATGGACGGTTTTACAGCGACAGAAATAATCAAAAAAAATCCTGAAAACATTGATCTCCCGGTAATAGCGATGACGGCAGATATATCAGATAAATTAAGTGAAAGAATTAAAGCAGCCGGTATGGTAGATTATGTAACCAAACCTGTTTATCCTGAAAAGCTTTATTCGGTGCTGTCAATGCACATTGACAGGATGAATGCTGAGGGGAAGGAGACTGATAAAAAGGAAAATAAATCTGAAATATATTCTGAAACTGCAGATCCGGAAATAGTTGATGTTAAAAAAGCAGTTAAGCGCCTTAATGGAGACGGTAAGCTTTTCACAGATATTATTAATAATTTTACCAGAAACTATACTGATATTGAAATAATGCTGAAGGAATTGACAGAGCCTGCAAAGCGTGAAGAATTGATCCGTTTTCTTCATACAGTAAAAGGCCTGTCAGGGACAATAGGTGCTGATAGTCTCAGTGTTTTAACAGCTTCAATTGAAGAAAGGGTTAAAAACAATATGAATGCACTGGATGAAAAGACTGTTTCGGATTATGTGGATGAGTTCAGGAAAGTGCTTAAAGAAATCAAAAAAGCTGTAAAAGGAAAAGAAGAGGAGGAAAGAGTTGATTCCGGAATAAAATACTCCAACTCTGAAATTCTGAGTTATATCATTGAACTTAAAAATAATCTTGAATTAAACAAACCGCTCCAGTCTGCTGAGATTATAATAAAACTTGCATCCTCCTCCAGTCTTCCTGAAAACATTACTGCATATCTTAATGATATTCATGCTGATATAGATAATTATGATTTTGATAAAAGTCATGAAAAAGTATTGTCATTGATTGAAATAATTAAAAGAGGGAGAGGTGTGTAATGATTGATCTAAGTAATTCCAAAATCCTTATTGTTGATGATGATAAATCCTATATAGATATTCTGCTGAAGTTTCTCGGGAACAGCTATGATGTAAGGATTGCTTTAAACGGGAAAGGGGCTTTATATAATGTCCAGACACAACCACCAGATTTAATACTTCTTGATATAATGATGCCGGAGATGGACGGATTTGAAGTATGCAGTATCCTGAAAAAAAAGGATAAAACCAAAGATATCCCCATAATATTTTTAACTGCTGCAAATGATATAGAAAAAAAGCAGAAAGCTTTTGAATCAGGGGCTGTTGATTATATTACCAAGCCTTTTAATATTCTTGAAGTAAATGCCAGGGTTAAAACTCATTTAATGCTGAAGCATTCAAAAGAACTGCTTTATAATGAAAATAAATTTCTGGAAACAATGATTGAAGAGAGAACCCGTGAACTTATAACAACCCAGAATGTAACAATGCAGAGTCTTGCTGCTCTGGCTGAAACCAGGGACAATGAAACAGGCGGCCATATACAGAGGACCAAGTATTATGTGAAACTTCTTGCTGAAAAGATCTCAGAAGATACTAAACACTGTAATGAGCTTGATTTCAATGCTCTCAGGTTGATTTACCAGTCCGCTCCTCTTCATGATATAGGCAAGGTTGGAATACCTGATTCCATTCTTCTGAAGCCTGGGAAACTGGAAACAGAAGAATTTGAAAGTATGAAAAAACATACCGTTATCGGACGAAATGCTATATTGAAGTCAATGGAAACGCTTGGTACAAACGGTTTTCTGAGGTTTGCATCGGAAATAGCATATACTCATCACGAAAAATGGAACGGCGCAGGATATCCCAATGGTCTTAAAGAGGATAATATTCCTCTTCCCGGAAGGGTTATGGCAGTTGCTGATGTGTATGATGCCCTGATAAGTAAAAGGGTTTACAAGGAACCTTTTACCCATTCAAAAGCGGTTGAGATTATTGAAAGTGAAAGCGGTAATTCCTTTGATCCCTGTATTGTTGAAAGCTTCATTGAACTGAGGGAAGATTTCAGGGAAACTGCTCTTAGGTACTGTGATTATCCTGAGGAGAAAATTGCGCTAAGCAGATAGGTCACTCTGCTCAGGGTATGATATGTCTCCGGTTCTGTTAAATAAATACTTCTCAACGATTTAGTCTGATGGGTGCTGTTTGATTTTATATATTTGTCAGTAAATCTGCTTATTTACTCCAATAGGGTTTGAAAATTTATTCAGATTCAGGGCTGAATATATACCATTTCATATAGACGTTTTTTCCGAAGATGTATATTTTTAGATATGAACTATGCTTGGTGATGATGTTTTTGACAGACAATATGAAACTACTATGGAGTCTCTTGAGATTCTTTCCCAAAACCCTTTATTTGATATTGAACAGGTGAAGGGAGAATTGAAAACTCTTATAACATATGAAGATCTGGACTGGACAGGAAGGGGTATGCTGAAATCATCTGAAATATCAGGGACAATACTTGCATATCAGGCCTTTATTATGAGATATGAAAAAGATCATGGGGGAAAATAATCATAGCGTATTTATTTTAATGATTATTGACATGTCATGATCTTCTCTGAAAGAATTGATAATTGATTTTTTAGGTTGAACAATGAGGATAAACCATGAAGATAGCTGTTATTGACGGAATGGGCGGAGGGATCGGAGCTGAAATAGTAGGCCAGTTAAGAAAAAAGCTTGACGGGAATGTGTCTGTAATTGCCCTTGGAACCAATGCTTCTGCAACAGAAAGGATGATGCAGGCAAAAGCATCCAAAGGGGCAACAGGGGAGAATGCCATCGTAATTTCTATAAGAGATGCGGATTTTATAATAGGGCCTATCGGTATTGCATTTCCCAATTCCATTATGGGGGAAATTACCCCCAGGATTGCTGAGGCTGTATCGCTTGCCCCCGGCAAAAAGATTCTGATACCTGTTCTTCAGCCCCACTACGATATTATCGGGGTTGGTAATTACTCCCTGAATGAGTTTATAGATATAGCGGCAGGTGTCATAAAAAAAGAGATTGACAGGGATTAATCTTTAGGTGTATAAAAAATCAACAGCATGAAGCTGTTTAAGGCAGAACGAATCTGCTTTTTTAAAAAAACAATACCAGTCAGAGTAACAGCGGCAGCGGCTGCCGTAATATCAGGAACGAACTCCTTGAAATAAACAGGAGAAAAAAATGCATATTCCAGGTCACATGATTAATGGTTCAGTTCCGGCTGTGAGCGCAGTATTGAGCAGTGCTGCCCTTGTCGCATCTGCCAGATTATCAATTAAAACAGCAGAAAAACCTTCTGCAGGAAGATTTGCCGCGGTAACAGCCCTTATTTTTGCAGCCCAGATGATGAATTTCCCGGTACAAAGCGGAACTTCCGGTCATCTTATAGGAGCAACACTTGCTGTTATGTTTCTGGGGATCCCCTTTTCAGTACTTTCAATGAGTATTGTACTCACAATACAGTGCCTTATTTTTGCCGATGGAGCACTTTCCGCTCTCGGCGCAAACATTCTGAATATGGCAGTTCTTGCAGTTATTCCGGGAGCATTGGTTAAACATTTTATTCTGGACAAAAGCAGAGTTTCAGGAATGGTAAAAAATATTTTTACAGCTTTTTCAGCATGGCTGTCTGTCCTTTTTGCCTCCACAGCCTGCTCAATTGAACTTTCATTATCAGGAACAATCCCTTTTTCATCAGTTTTTCCTGCAATGACATCTGTTCATGCTGTAATAGGTGTTGGTGAGGCTTTAATAACAGTTCTTGCAGTTGTACTGCTTCTGAAACCTGTAGAGGCTGAAAAGAGGATTAAAAAAGATTATCTGGCCATATTATCAGCATCTGCAGTTATTGCCCTCTTTTTAAGCCCTTTTGCAAGCAGCTATCCTGACGGACTTGAATGGGTTGCTGAAAAATACAGTTTTTTTCATGAATCAATGCCCCCCTTTGTGTCGCCGATGCCGGATTATTCAATCTCTTTTTTCAGCAGTGAGATACTCTCTACATCATTTGCCGGTATAACCGGGACACTGTTGACTTTTTTATTAACCTTTTTAATCGGAATTGCTCTGAAAACAAAAGCTGAGGCATAGGCTTTTATAATTTTCCGCATAAACAATACAAAAATGGAGAAATATTTTGAAAGTACTTGTGTATGATCCCTTTGCAGGGATCAGCGGTGATATGAATATAGGTGCTATGGTCTCTCTGGGTATCCCTGAAACCTATTTTAAAGACACAGTAGAATCACTTGGTATCTCAGGGGCTGGTATTGAGTTTGTCTGTGAAAAGAGATGGGGAATAGAGGGGGTAAGGGCACTGGTAAAGGAGGGCTGCCATGATCATGGACACAGGAACCTCGGAGATATCAGTGAAATAATTAATAAAAGCAGACTGTCTGAAAATATCAAAAAGAAGAGTCTTGATATATTTACAACAATTGCGGAAGCGGAAGCGAAGGTGCACGGGACTGATATCGGAAACATTCATTTTCATGAAACAGGAGCTGTTGATTCTATTGTAGATATTGTCTGTGCTGCTGCTGCAGTTGAATATATCAAACCGGATATGATTATCTCGAGACCGCCTGAACTGGGAAGCGGTTTTGTTGAATGTCAGCATGGTATATTCCCTGTCCCCCCCCCGGCAGTTTCTGAGATACTCAAGGATGTCCCTGTCTCAATAGGAAATGTTGTTCATGAAGCAACAACCCCGACAGGGGCTGCAATCCTCAAAACACTTGCTGACTGCTTTCAAAGAACTTACAGCGGCACTGTAAAAGCATCGGGATATGGTGTCGGGAAAAGAGATCCTGAGATACCCAATCTCCTCAGAGTGCTGATCATTGAATCAGATCAAAAAAGTGGGGAGACGGATTCTGATGAAGCAGTAATTATTACATGTAATATTGATGACATGAATCCTGAACTCTACAGTAATGTCATGAAAATGCTGTTTGACGGGGGGGCAAAAGATGTTTTTCAGACATCTGTATTTATGAAAAAAAACAGGCCAGGCACACTTCTTACTGTAATGGCAGATCCTGAAGATGAAGAGAAGATAAATGAAATATTGTTTCTTGAGACAACAACTGCAGGGGTCAGAAGCTACAGGGTAAAACAGACAATGCTGAAAAGAAAAGAGGTCATCAGCAGCACAAAATATGGAAAGGTAAGAACCAAGGAGCTTTATTACCGGGGCAGATGCATTTCAAGTAAACCTGAATATGATGATATGGTTTCCATTTCTGAGAAAAACAGGGTTTCTCTGAGATCTCTTTATAATAGTTTTAACCATGAAACTGACTGAAAAATTAAAAAATCTTGACTGCTGTATCTCCAGGGCCGGAGATACAGCAGTGGCTTTTTCAGGGGGTACTGACAGCTCTTTCCTCCTTGTTGCCTGTCTGAGATTTTCTGCCGGGAAGGTACTGGCTGTTACTGTAAAGGCCCCTTACATACCGGACAGGATTATTGATGAATGTTCACTTTTCTGCAAAGACTATGGTATTGATCATCATATAATCAGTATCCCTTCATCAGATGAGATTTGTTTTAATCCAAAGGACAGGTGTTATATCTGCAAAAAAGAGATGCTGGGGGCAGTAAAAAGAAGCGCTGAAGCTGCGGGGGTGAAAACAGTTTTTGAAGGTTCCAACCGGGATGATCTAAATGAATACAGGCCTGGATTCAGGGCGGTTGAGGAAAACGGGATACAAAGTCCTTTATGTGATTGTCAGTTCACTAAAGAGGAGATAAGAGAGATTTCAAGGTCCTGGAAGGTCCCTGCATGGAACAGACCGTCTTATACATGTCTTCTTACCAGGCTCCCATATGGGGATGAGGTCAGCAGTGAAAAACTTTTCAGGATAGAAAAAGCTGAGGAGTATATTATGAATCTCGGCTTTGAAACAGTCAGGGTAAGGAGCCTGGGAAAGACAGCTGTCATTGAAATACCTGTTTCACAGCACGGTATGATTGCTGATGATAAAATCTCATCCGGCATTTGCCGGGAGTTAAGAAAAGCAGGATTTGATTCAGTAAACCTTGACCTTGAAGGGTACAGCGCCGGCAAGATGGATACAGGCATAAATACTGCAGAAACTGATGAAGGAGCTTAATGTGATTGAAAACATTCTCGGAAGGTTTGAGAGAGGTGAAATAAACAGCAGCGATGCCTGCAAATTGATTAAAGGGTCATTGTATCAGGATATAGGGCACAGCCTGATTGATACAGACAGGGAAAGGAGGACAGGATTTCCCGAAGCAGTCTTCTGTCAGAATAAAACTCCAGGGCAGATTTATGATATTATTTCTGCAATGAAAGGGAAGGGAATTAATGTAATAGCTACCAGGCTTGATGCAGAAAAATACAACAGTATACCATGGGAACATCCTGAAGGGAATTATACTGCTGAGTCCGGGATTTTAACCATTGAGCATAACAGAATTCCTGAAAGAGACGGACTGATAAGTGTGGTATGTGCAGGGACGTCCGATATTCCTGTTGCCGAAGAGGCTGTCCTGACTGCAGAATTTGCAGGTTTTAAGGTTGATCGGGTTTATGATGCAGGAGTTGCAGGGATCCACAGGCTGTTTTCCAGGCTGGAAAAGATCAGGAGGGCAGATGTTGTTATTGCACTCGCCGGAATGGAGGGTGCCCTCGCAAGTGTACTGGGAGGACTTGTAAAAGCCCCACTGATAGCAGTTCCTGTCAGTGTATGCTACGGATCAGGTTTTAACGGTCTTTCAGCCCTTCTTGGAATGCTTAACAGCTGTTCTTCGGGGATTACTGTCGTAAATATTGATAACGGATATGGAGCTGCAGTTGCAGCATGCCGGATCTGCAGCCTGAAAGAGAGGTGACTCAGCTGCAGACCCTGTCTTTGCCGGCTGCTTTGGCCCTGTAAAGTGCTTTATCTGCCCTGCTGTAGATTTCTCTGAGGGTGCTCCCTTTTTCAAAGCCGGAAACCCCGATACTTGCAGATAAACAATTTTCTGGCCGTTGTATACCAGAGTTTCCTTCCTGAGTTCAGACAGTATTCTTCCTGATGCCTTTTTACCTGATCCTGCCAGGGTATCCGGAAGTATAACAGCAAATTCTTCCCCCCCGACCCTGGATATTATATCGATTTCCCTTAATACTTTTTTTAGGATACTGCTGAAATGTTTAAGAACAGCATCGCCTGCATCATGTCCGTATGTATCATTTACATCCTTAAAATTATCAAGGTCGATAAGAAGAAGTGTAAAAAAGGAATCATATCTTTCTGCTCTCAGAAGTTCGTTATTGAAAGACTTTTCAAAACCTGCCCTGTTTGTAAGTGATGTGAGAAAATCTGTAGATGCAAGCTTTCTCAGCTCCTCCTCCAGTTTTTTCCTTTTTGAAATCTCATCTATTATCCAGATGACCCCTTTTGAAAGATCTGCAGGATCATTTTTGTCAAGTGCCTTCCCTGACAGGATACACCAGACAGGTTCCCCGCTTTTCCTGGCAAGCTGATACTCTACATGTATTCTTTCCCCGTGGGCTAACGGGTTGAAGTATTTTTCGCCGTATTCCCTGAACGTTTCATCTGAGGTATGAAGTTCCCTCATGCTTATCCCTGTCATCTCTTCCGGGTTTTTCCAGCCCAGGATTTCAGCAAGTCTCTGATTCCCCTTGGCCAGATATCTTCCCCCGTGAAGAAGCATTATTCCTACCTGACTGTTGTCAAAAATTGTTTCAAGTTCTTCAAGCGCTTTTTCCAGTTCCTGTTCTGTAATCTTCTGTTTTTCAAGCGATTTTTCAATGTCTGAATTCTTCTTCTGTAAAGCTATTTTATCATTAATAAGTTCAGTAATGACATCTATGACAGGACTTATCATCTTAACAGCTTTATCAACTTTTTCCCGGGAGATAACAGGAATCTTGGATTCACGGTCTGTTGGATTGTCATTTTCATCTGACAGAAGAAGCGGCCCCAGTATTATCCATCCTGCTGTTTTTTCCTGTGTTTTAATCGGAAAAGGTATTACATGCATGTTTTTTTCACAGACATACATTGTTATTCCGTTTTCTGCAGCATCTGATACTACCTTATTGAAGCATGATTTTTCCAATACCTTTTCACATTCAAGATATGACCAGCAAGTGCCGTTTCCGGTTTCATATATAATTTCCCTGTTATCTTCTGTTACAAAACTGACTCCACAATCAAGGGAAAAGGAAATAAAATCAAGTAATGGTTTGAGTCTGTTTATGTTTAAATATCTAAGAACATTCAATTAATACTTCCTTTATTTTTATAATATATTATTCTTTATAATGAATGATAAGACAAGTATACAGCTAAAGGTTCAACCTGAAATATCAATGATGGTTTATCAAACAACAGCTGAACTGATTGACATCAATTGTTTAATTCCGGATACTTGGAATACAACATAAATTATCTGGCTGCATTAAGATGGGGAAGATCCGTGAGAACCGGACACAGTCGCGCTACGGTATTGAGGTTTTCTGTTCGAAAGACTCTGAGTCCGATTACCATTGCAGCCGGTATCATTTTTTGTCGCGTAAACAAAAAGGGGTAAAAATGAAAATCAGAACATCCATTACAGGATTCCCTAGAATCGGGGAGAAAAGAGAGCTTAAAAAAGCTTTGGAAAACTACTGGGCCGGAAAGACAGATAAGAAAGAACTGTTGAAAGTGGCTTCAGATCTCAGACGAAAACACTGGTCTGTTCAGAAAGATAAGGGAATAGACCTTATAAGCTGCAATGATTTCAGCCTGTATGACAACATGCTTGATACTGCAGTAATGCTTGCGGCTGTACCTGCAAGGTTTAAGAATATCGCAGATCCAACAGAGAGATATTTTGCCATGGCCAGAGGTAACAGCAGTTGCTCAGCGATGGAGATGACCAAGTGGTTTAATACCAACTATCATTATATTGTACCTGAGCTGTCTCCTGATGATACCTATTCTCTTGACTGTCAGAAAATAACTTCCGAATACAATGAAGCTCTTTCGCTTGGGATCAAACCGAAGATTAATATAATCGGACCTGTAACATTTTTAGGACTGTCGACGTACAATTCTGACAAAGATATTCTTTTTTATTTTGAAAAAATCATGCCGGTTTATAAAGAGCTTTTTACAAAACTTGCGGAACTTGATGATGAGGTTATTGTCCAGCTTGAAGAGCCAATATTTGTCAGGGGGGGAGGCGAAAAAGAGCTTTCAATGCTCAGAAAAGAGTGTGAGGAACTTGCCTCTGTTTCAGGGAAAATCAGAATTATTGCAGCAACATATTTTGAGCATTCCAATGAAGCAACCGAAGTGCTCTGCGATTCTCCTGTCTGGGGGATCGGACTGGACTTTACCGCAGGTATTAAAAACCTTGAAAATATTAAATCTCTCAACGGTAAAAAACTTTTTGCAGGTGTTGTCGACGGGCGAAATATCTGGAGAAATGATTTTGAAGAAACTTCCCGTTTGCTTGAAAAAATAACAGAAAAGGTACCTGAAGAAGATATAGTTGTTACTACCGGCTGTTCGCTTCTGCATGTTCCTTATTCGGTTTCTCTTGAAACAGGTCTTGAAAATTATACTTCATGGCTTTCTTTTGCAATTGAAAAACTGGATGAGGTCAGAATAATATCCAGAATATTTTCAAAGGAGAAACTCACTGATAAAGAGGATTTATTTATCAGGGCAAACAGAAGGTATGTTGCTGAAAGAAAGGAGTCTGATAAGGTACATTCAGAAGATGTAAAAAACAGAATATCATCATTAAAAAAGCTGGAAAGAGAGGGGAGTTTCAGGGAAAGAAATCCGTTGCAGAGAAAAAAACTTTTATATCCTCTCCTTGCGACAACTACGATCGGAAGCTATCCACAGACGAAGGAACTGAGGAAACTCAGGAGTGACTTTAAAAATAAGCATATAAGTACTGAGGAATATGAAAAGGGGATTAAGGATTATATTAACAACTGCATAGAAGTTCAGGAAAAAATCGGACTTGATATACTGGTTCACGGAGAGCCGGAACGGAATGATATGGTTGAATATTTCGGTGAAATGCTTGAAGGGTTTCTCTTTACCCAAAACGGATGGGTGCAGAGTTACGGAAGCAGATGTGTTAAACCGCCTGTAATTTTCGGCGATATACAAAGACCTTTTCCAATGACTGTGAAATGGATAACCTATGCCCAGAGCAGAACAGAAAAAACAGTCAAAGGAATGCTTACCGGACCGGTAACAATCCTTCACTGGTCATTTGTCAGGGATGATATCCCAGGGAGTGAGGTTTCCAGGCAGATAGCACTGGCACTTTCTGATGAGATCAGAGATCTTCAGAATGCGGGAATAAAAATTATCCAGGTTGATGAGGCAGCTTTCAAGGAGGGATATCCTTTGAGGAAGGAAAATCATGCATTATATGAAAAGTGGGCTGTTGATAATTTCAAACTTGCGGTAAGTACTGCTGAAAAAGAAACCCAGATCCATACTCATATGTGCTACAGCCAGTTTAATGATATTATTAAAACAATTGAAAGAATGGATGCTGATGTAATAACAATAGAAACAGCAAGAAGCGGGAACAAACTGCTGAAAGTTTTCAGGGATACAGGGTACCAACAGGAAATCGGTCCTGGTGTATATGATATTCATTCTCCGAGAGTGCCGTCAGTTTCTGAAATTGCAGAACAGATTAAGTCAATTCTTGAAGTAATTCCCAAGGAGCAGCTCTGGATAAATCCTGACTGCGGACTTAAAACAAGAAAATGGGAGGAAGTTATCCCCTCTCTTCAGAACATGACAGAAGCGGTGAAACAGGCAAGAGAAAGTTTTTAGGGAAAAACAGGAGACAGGATTTATTCCTGTCTCCTGTCAGTTATTTCTTCAGAGATCCGGGGAGTGATTTCACAAATAATCTTATTTCATCACGTACCTTCCGGTAACAGTCAAGCTTTTCCTCTTCGCTTTCTGCATTTACAGCCAGTGCCGGAGGATCTTCAAATCCCCTGTGAAAGACTATTGCTTTTCCAGGAAAAACAGGGCAGGTTTCATGTGCATGAGAGCAGACTGTAATAACATAATCAATATCCTTATTCAGGAATTCCCTGATATTCTGTGATTTATGATTTGATATATCTACCCCGGCTTCCATCATCACCCTGACAGCATCAGGATTAAGTCCGTGTGTTTCTATTCCTGCAGAGTATACCTCGAAAAGATCCCCTTTGAGATGCCGTGTCCATCCTTCTGCCATCTGACTTCTGCAGGAGTTGCCTGTACATAAAAAAAGTATTCTTGTTTTTCTCAATAATTTATCTCTTTTAACTTTTGAATTCAGTAATAACAGATCATATTGATCCTGTATCTAAAATACAAAATATTAAGAATAAAACTCAATACTTTATAATCCTGTATTAAGTTTTTTCATTCAAAATTAATATTAAATTAATCCAATTTGAATGAATCGGAAATATTAATAATATATGAATAAACTAAAGCTTGAAAAGATTATAGATACTGTCGATTTTGCTTTCCAGCCTATTGTAAACTGCCTTAACGGTGATGTTACAGCATATGAGGCGCTTCTGAGAAATTACAGGGAATGCGGATATGATGCGATTTTTGATATCTTTGACGACGCATACAGCTCAAAAGTTCTCTATCATCTGGAACTAGGGCTTAGAGAGAAAGCTGTCGAAAAATTTACAGGGATTCCTGATTATAATGAAAAAGCTCTTTTTTATAATATTGACAACAGAGTCCTTGAAATGTCTGATTATTCACCCGGCAATACATCAAATATTCTAAACAGATACGGACTCAGAAAGTCAAACTTTTATTTTGAATTATCTGAAAGGTATGAAATCAATCTCATGTATACCAGGACTAAAGCTATGCTTGAGCAGTATAAAAAGCAGCATTATAAAATTGTGCTTGATGATTACGGTTCAGGATATTCAGGGTTTCAGATGCTCTATCTTTCAGAGCCTGATGTAATAAAAATTGACCGGTTTTTTATCGAATCAATAGATAAAGATATTCAGAAAAAGTTTTTTACAGAACAGATTGTAAACATGGCCCATATTATGGGAACCAGAGTTGTTGCTGAAGGGGTAGAAACCATTGGAGAGATTAATGTCTGCCGTGATATAGGATGTGATCTCCTTCAGGGATACAAGGTTGAAAAGCCTCAGGTGGATTTGAAAGTTTTGAAGGAAAATTACTATCATAATATTTACCATGAAGGGATGCTGAAAAAAAGGGATTCCGATAGTGTATCCGAGTTTGTAGAAAAAAGGCTTAAAACAAGAGAGTATCTAAGATATGACTGCAGTGCTGAAGATGTTATCAGCTTTTTTAATAAAAACAGGGAAATATCAATTCTTCCTATTGTAAACTTTATGGACCAGCCTGTCGGTGTTATTCTTGAAAACAATATAAAGGAATATCTTTATACAGGGAACGGATATTATCTTTTCCTGAATAAATTCAGATCTGACGGAATAGATCTTTTTTTAAGCAGGGTCCCGGTTATTGAAATGAGTACATCCATAGAAAAAATGCTCGGTATCGCAGTTACAAAAAACAGAGTCGAAGGGGTTATAATAACTGGCAACGGAAAATATATCGGAATAATTGATCCGTTCAATCTTCTGAAGATAATAAATGAAAGGAAAATTATTCATGAAAAAGACCAGAATCCATTGACAAGACTTCCAGGTATCTTTGAAGTGAACAGGCATCTTGAGGATTTATACAGGGGCGGAAAAGAAAAAAAGCAGATGATTATTCTGGAGCTTGAAAATTTCACGGATTTCAACAGAACACACGGTTTCAGGCTTGGAGACAGACTCATTGTTCTTCTTTCCGAGATTATCAAAAAGAATATCAATCCTGCCGGTAATTTTATAGGTCATTACGGAGGAGATAATTTTTTTGTTATTCCGGGAACGGAGATTCCCGGAATAACCAGGAAGAAACTGATTGATGCAGTCAGAAGGGAATTCTCCGAAAGTTTTAATGCCCTTTCCCTTGATACAGAAAATAACAGCTTAAATAAGGTTGAAGTTTCAGTCATGACTGTTAAAATAGATTTTTCAAAATTGGCTGTTCCCTTCAGTCATCTTTTAGAGATGATCACGTCAGCAAGAAAGAGAAATAAAACAGCTGTTTACAGCTCCCCGTCATAAACAACTGTAGCTCCTCCCTCAACCTCTTTTTTTATTATCCTGAGTTTTTCGCTGATTTCGATTATATTGAATGAAGGTTTATAAATACCCCGTATTCTTCTGGATGTGGTGGTTGAACAGGTGACAACCTTGATTCCCTCAAAATTCCAGATGTGAGGAATATGTTTGTGTCCTGAAAGAATAATGTTAACTCCGGACTTAACAGCCATTTTAAGAACATCCCCTGCATCCCGTAAAATATTCATCTCCCTCCCACTGTTGGGAACAGATATTACATGATGGTGAAGCGCAAGAATTTTTACTCCGCTGAATTCTGAAAACTGTTTTTTTAATACCCCGGTGTGATATCTCCCGATCTGCCCGTCATCAAGGTCGGGTTCTGTGGAATCAGCTCCGCAGATTATAATATTATCAAGTCTGATGGTGTTGAAAGGAGGGCCGATCAGTTTTTCAAAACTTCTGTATCCTACATTTCTGGCATCATGATTGCCAGGTATGATCAGTTTTTTTTCAATTTTAATTCTTTTTATAAATGACAGGGCGGTTTGAAACTCTTCATAAAACCCCTCTGTTGTAAGGTCTCCTGTTATGAGAAGAGCATCTGCATCTGAATTGTTGATATATTCAATAGTTTTTTCCATAAGTACAGGATCGAAATATCCTGATCCGCAGTGAAGGTCAGATATCTGAATTATTTTTTTCATACATTTTTAATACAGCGGTATAATTATTATTGTCTTAGAAAATAATTAAAAAACAGTTAAAAAAATTGCTTTAAAAGATTTCTCTATATATAATCAGAATAAGGAGTTTATATGAAAGGTAAAAGTAGCATATCTTCAGTTTTTCTGCTTCAAATATTTATCGGATTGTTTTTTGCACTCTCAGGGCTTATATACCTGACAGGATACAATACTGCAGGCAGCCAGTTTATGAGAGGAGTCGGCAAGCTGTTCGGGAAAAATGAGATATGGACACTGGTTATTGCACTTGTTCAGCTTTTTGCAGGCCTTGTGCTTCTTGTCGGAATATTTATAAGGACTAATCAGAGAAGCCTGTTCCTCGCTTCCCTGACTATCACGATACTGTGGATTGCAAATATTATACTGCTTTATTTTACAGATTCTTTCCTGAAACCGTCTTTAATGGTATGGCTCAGGGATTTATCAGTCCAGATGATAATTCTTTCAGGTCTCTGGGGAGTGACCCGTCAGTACGACTGATAAAAATGTGAAAATATCTTATGACAGCCGTGTTGTATATTAACAGCACGGCTTTTTTTCGAAATAACTGTTATGATAATCAGATAAATAAAATCTTGACTTATGAAAAAAGAAGGGTTTATAATTTAACTTGTCTGATGAGTAGACATCATATGAGTTGATAAGTGGAGATTTTTGATATCTATGGAAACTGTTAAAAGACTGAGACTGTTTGAAAGTGTTATTGAAGCAATAAAAAAAATGATAGTTAATGACGGATTTTTACCCGGTGATAAATTCTATTCCGAAAAGATGCTGACAGAGAAGCTTATGGTTTCGCGTTCTTCTGTCAGGGAAGCGGTCAGAATGCTTGAAGTTACAGGGCAGGTAATTGTCCGCCATGGTAAGGGAATCTATATAGCAGATTCTCTGGAAAAGGAATTTGAGGGATTTACAGAATGGCTTAAAAACAATGAGACATCAATACATGATCATTTTGAAGTAAGAATGATCCTTGATCCAAAGGCTGCAGCATATGCTGCAGAAAAGGCTGATACGGATGATATAAAAAAAATGGAAGAGCTCTGCGCTGATTTTGATTTAAACTCCAGTTTGAAAAATAAAGCTGGACTTATTAAATGCGACGAGGAATTCCATCTTTTACTTGCCAAATCAACTAAGAACAAGTCCCTCTATTTTTTAATGAAAACAATGACAAAATCGCTTCCTGAAGGGTGGATTTCCAGCCTGAATATACCAGGGAGAATAGATAAAACAATATCTGAACATAAAATGATACTCGATGCCATAAAAAACAAAGATACTGAAAGGGCTGAAAAAGAGATGAAAAACCATCTTGAAAGGGCGCTTGAGGATATTCTTGGATCAATAAAGCAGTAAAACGGAGGAAACATGTCTCTTAAAATAACAACTCTTGTAGAAAACACGATAGGGGAGAACCTTGCTCTGAGAAATGAACACGGGATATCTTTTTTTATTGAAAAGGACAACATCAAATGTCTTTTTGATACCGGAAAGTCAGATGCTTTTTTATACAATTCATCCTGGCTGAATATTGATCTTATGAAAACAGATTACGTTGTGCTGAGTCATGGGCATTATGACCATTCCGGGGGATTAAGATACCTGGTAGAAAAAACTACTGATTTCAGTTTGTTTACAGGTAAAGGTTTCTTTGATGAAAAATATGCTTTCAGAAACAATTCATATGAGTATCTTGGCAATAATTTTGATGAAAGGTTTATTGTTGAAAACAATATTTCACATGCTGTTCTTGATAAACAGATTACTGAAATATCCAGCGGTATTTTTCTGATTACATCTTTTAACCGGACCCACAGTGATGAGGTTGTAAACAGCAGATTCAGACTGAAAAGAGGGGATGAATTTATCCCGGACAGATTTGAAGATGAGGTTATGATCGCTGTTGATACTCCAGAGGGACTTGTTCTCATCCTTGGCTGTTCTCATCCCGGAGTTAAGAACATGATAGATACTGCAAGAGAACTTCTGAAAAAACCTGTTTATGCAGTAATCGGTGGGACACATCTGGTTGAGGCAGGTTCTGATAGTCTGGAGAAATCAATAAATTATTTTCTTAAAGGGGATATCGCTATTATCGGAGTATCTCACTGTACCGGAGAAAAAGCAAAGTCAGGTTTAAGTGCGGCCGGGAAAAGATACTTTCATAACAGAACAGGAAGCTCACTTTTTATTAAGTAGCTTTTTGATATGAAACCAGGGCAAATTAAAATAATGCACGGTTTTAGAGAAGCATTGAAAATCAAGGAGGTTTGAAAAATGTTTACTCAGAAGAAAATGTTTATGGTGATGCTGCTTGTTATTACCCTTACAGCATTCATTTCATGCCAGAAGAGTGAAGGTGCCGGCGGTCAGGAAGCCGGAGCTGCAAAGATTGAAAAGATTGTCTGGAAATCATCAGGACATGGTCCTGCAACTGATCCGTCACAGATTTATCATGATAAACTCTGTAACGCAATTACAGAGGCAAGCGGCGGAAGGCTTGAGGTAAAACCTTTTGTCGGAGGATCTGTTGTCCCGGCATACAAGGAACTTGATGCAGTAAATGAGGGTGTTCTTCAGATGTGTTATACATGTCCTATGTATAACCTTGACAAATGGCCTGCAGCAGGATTAATCAGTTCAAGGCCGGGCGGGCTGCCGGGCGAAGCACTCAGGACGTGGTTTAACTACGGAGGCGGTGCTGATCTGATGAACAAGATGATGGGGGATTACAACGTAATGACATTTCCAGGTGCACTTTCCCCTCTTCCTGCTGAAGTATTTTTTCATTCAAAAGTAAAACTTGAAAGTCTCAAAGATCTTAAAGGGCTGAAAGCAAGATGTATGGGAGACGGCGGGGAAATTCTTAAAAGAATGGGAGCCGCAACTGTAATAATTCCAGGGGGAGAATGCTATGAAGCAATGCAGAGAGGAACTATCGATGCATTTGAATATTCTACAATAGCAACAAACTGGAAAATGCATTTTAATGAAGTAGCACCATATATGTATCTTTCTCCTGCAAGAGCACCAAGTGATCCTCAGGTTTTCTTTGTGAACAAAAGTGCTTTTAATGCGCTTCCAGCCGATCTTCAGGAAATTGTTAAGGCTGAAATTGACAGATGGAGCCAGGCGCAGCATGAATATCTTGTTTTCGAATCAGTTAAAGCAATAGATGAGTTTAAAAAAGCCGGTGTAGAGGTCTATAAGGTGCCAAAGGATATTGAAGATGCTCTTACAGCAGAAGCTGCTGCATTCTATAAGGAAAAGGCTGCATCAGAAGATCCTATTTTCGGTGAAATTTATAGCTCAATGAAAAAATACGGCGAAGCCTACGCTATTTCCAATTAAACAGAAATAAACAGGGAGTTGAAGTATGATCATATTAAAACGGATACTTAAAATAATAGATTCATTGAGTGTAAAAGCTGGATCTGTGGGGAAGTGGTTTGCTTTTCTCCTTGTTCTGGTAGGCTCATATGATGCTATTTCAAGACATTTTTTTAATGCACCTACAATATGGGCCTACGATGTACTTTGCATGTCAGGAGGAATAACCTATATGCTCGGCGCATCATATGTTTACCTGAAGGATTCACATACCAGGGTTGATTTGATTTACGGTTCACTTTCAAGAAAAAAACAGGCAGTTATTGATATTATATGTTCCTTATTTCTGTTTTTTCCCCTTATGCTGGTTATGCTTAATCTGTCTGTCAGGTGGGCGGTTAAGGCATGGAAGATACACGAAGTCATGTTTACCAGTTTCTGGTATCCACCAGCTGCCCCTTACCGGACGATTTTTGCACTTGGCCTTTTTCTTCTTATACTCCAGGGTACTGCAAGATTTATCAGGGATTTTTATTTTGTATTGAGAGGTGAAGAAATTGATTGAAATGAGCGCTGAGTTAATAACTTTTCTTATGCTTGGAGGTGTGTTCGGACTTGTCCTTACAGGGTTTCCAATTGCTTTTGTTATCGGAAGTGTGGCATTTATTGTTGGGATTATCGTGTTCGGCCCTGATGTTGCCTATCACATAATGTACAGCCGGTTCTACGGTCTTTCACTGAATTATCCGTATCTTGCTGTTCCTCTTTTTACATTTATGGGTGTTATTCTTCAGCATTCTGGTATTACCAAAGATCTTTATGACAGTTTGTATGAATCCCTCGGACGACTGAAAGGGGGGCTTGCAGTTGTTACTGTTGTTTTCGGTACAATTCTTGCCGCTTGTCTTGGTGTTATTGCCGCATCTGTTACAATTCTGACACTGATAGCTCTCGAGCCGATGATCAAGAGGGGGTATAACAAACCCCTTGCATCAGGATCAATTGTTGCGGCTGGAACCCTTGGTATACTTATCCCGCCGAGTATCATGCTGGTTGTGTATGCTCCCCAGGCAGGGCTTTCAATCGGTCAGATGTTTATGGGTGCTGTTTTCCCGGGGCTTTTGCTTTCATTTTTTTATATTATTTATATTGTTATAAGATGTCAGATAAATCCTGAACTCGGACCTGCAATGTCGGGAGACCAGATTACCCCTTTTTCAGTAAAGAAAGCTGTGAGACTGCTTAAGTCTATGGTCCCGCCTGTTTTTCTTATCATTGCAGTACTGGGAACAATTTTTTCAGGTATTGCCCCTCCGACAGAAGCTGCTGCTGTTGGAAGTCTTGCAGCGATTATACTGGCTGCAGCTTACAGGAAATTCAGCTGGAAGCTTGTTAAACATGCATCTATTGAAACACTTAAGGTGAGTTCTTTTGTAGTAATTATTGCAGCTCTCTGCTATGCTTTTGTAGGTGTTTTCATGAGTGCAGGTTGCGGGGATATTGTTACCAAACTGATATTATCTGTTCCAGGTGGACGATGGGCATCCTTTACAGTTATTATGCTAATAGTGTTCCTTCTTGGTATGTTTATAGAATGGATAGGAATTGTGTTTATTATTGTTCCTATTTTTTCACCGATATTTATTGAGCTTGGTTTTAATCCGTTATGGGCCGGAATGATGATCTGCATAAACCTTCAGATGGCTTTTCAGACTCCGCCAATGGCTATGTCTATTTTCGTTCTTAAGGGAACTGCTGATCCTGCGCTGGGTATTACAATGGGGGATATAATTAAAGGGGTAATCCCTTTTATAGCAATTATAATGTTTACCCTTGTCCTCTGTATGTTCTTTCCCGAGATTATTACATGGCTGCCTGAAAAAATGATAGGGCCGACCCATTGATAAAAAAAGCCGGATCGTTTCAGATCCGGCTTTTTATTTAACTGAACAATCCTATTTTACAGGCATTCCGAATGTTCCGCCGATTGCAAAAGCCCTGTTTTCGTCAAGAGCGTCTGTAATTATGGCATCAATAACAAATTTAAACTTGGATAGAGACGGGATGCTTGCCATATCAATTCTGATTCCAGTGTTGAAGCTTCCTCTGTATCCCGCATTTGCACCAAGAGCGTCAAGGCTGTATGAAAAGTTTGAAAAATCATTTATCCAGTGGATGTAGTTTTTAAATACATCCGGGAAAAGAAGAAGATCAAATCCCATACCGAAATCAATATTTTCATCAGGGGCAATATCCCCAAGTGTTTTACCTACTGTTACAGTAGTTTCAGCCGGCATCTTGAAAAAGTTTCCGGGGTAAGTTGTTGCCAGATATATCTGTGTTGCAGTTTCATCAGTATCATACCTTTTAAGGGCCTGATAGTTCATTCCTACAGCAACAGCAGTCGAACTTTTAACAGGAAGCTGGATTTTACCATTAATTAGTGTATCGGAATTATCTGAATCATACTGGCTGTCATATGCGAAAGCAATTTCAGAAAATTTGAAAAGACTTACAGAAGCCTTTGTTATTGAAGAGGTATCAGGATCGTCCATAATTGCATGGTAGCCGATATCAACGCCGATATCTGTTGTTTTTTCCCATCCTATTCTTGCAGAGGGAAGTGTAATAAGACCAGTTGATCCGTTTAAAGTCATTCCCTTTGCCGACTGTGCAGATATAACGGAAACTGTTATTAAAAAGATTAAAACAGCAGCGGTAAGTTTTCTGTTCATTGTAAACTCCTTGATAAATATTAAAATCAAAAAATTATATCATAACGTTTTTTAAAAATCACTATCTTATCTTCAGTTATGCTGTATCAGAATGGGAAATGATATGATTCATTTAACTTGATTTCTGCAGAAAAAAAGTATTTCTGAAAGATCTGTTATTCCTGATTCAAGATAATAAATAATCTTTTCCATATCAAATCTGTCTGAACTGAAAGTATCTGAATTCAGGTGAGTTATAATATCGCAGAACAGAAGAGCTTCCTCATCCCTTTTATCTTTTTCAAACATATATGTGATAAATGATTTCTGTATATCCAGTATTTTATTTTCATCCTTAATGATATCTAAATTTCCATGGTACTGTTCTGATCCCCATGATGAAAATTCCATAAAAAAATCCGATGGCTTTATATTCAGATTTTCCGTCAGTATACTGAAAAATGAAACAGCCTTTCCCCTGTTGTAGAAAAGATCAAAACTGCCGGCTATTTCAGAAGCAGTTTTGATATCTTCAGCAGAAAAATCAGGGGTGGAAATAACAGTATAGGGATTTTCATCACGATATTGTATACCGAAGGAATCAGCCCTTTCATAAAGGGCTGTACCTTTGAGAACTGCAAGGGGAAATATATCAATATGGTTGGGTACCATACTAAGTGAAAAATCAATGCTCTCAAGGAAGCTTTCAAGACTGTCTCCCGGAAGACCGTATATCAGGTCAAAACCATATACTGCTCCGGCTTCATGGAGAAAAAGAATTTTATCAAAAAAATCCTCTTTATTAAATGTCCTGTTGATATTACGGAGTACTTGCGGATTTCCGCTTTGAAGTCCTATCTGTACGGAACATGTTATTTCAGAAAAAAGCAGGGCAAGTTTTTCATCGAGGTATTCGCTTCGTGCTTCAAATATAAAATGGATATCCGGGGCTTTCTTTTTAATAAGGGCAAGAACTGCCAATGCCCGTTTTCTGTCTATGTTGAAAGTAGGATCGAGAACAAAGACCTGTTTAATGCCTGAATCCTTTATTATCTCAAGTTCCTTTTCAATCCTGTCAAGTGAAAACTTTCTTACTCTGTTTTCCCCTTTTGATTCAAAGCAGAAATCACAGCTGAATGGGCACCCGCGGGACAGTTCCCAGAGTATCCCCTCATAACCAGATAGATCCAGTATCTTCCCTGCTATAGGGGAGGGGATTGAGTCAATGTTTTTTACCGCCTTACGGCTGGAATGGCTGTTTTCTGTTTTTTCCCCGTTACTGAATGTTTTCAGGAATTCCAGTAAAACTTCTTCACCTTCTCCTGATGCTGTCCAGCTGATTTCCTTATTGTTACTGAAAAATAAAGGATCTGCCGTTACTTCAGCCCCTCCTGCAATAATGTAAATACCGGGATTTATTTTTTTTATCTCATGTATCAGATCCAGTATATATTCCCTGCTCCAGATATATATTGAAAAAGCTGCTATATCAGGTTTTTCCCCGATGATTTTTTCTGCTGAAATATTTATTTCATCATCCAGATAAAATTCCTGAATTTCTGTTTCATATAAACCTTTTAAAGTGCTGTCCTCTTGTATACAGCCGGAAAGAAGTGCTGAAGAAAGGGGAAATGCAAAGGGGGTTTCTCTGAGATGTACTGCAATAAACAGAATTTTCAAAGATATTTTTCTCCTGAATTATATTTGGGAATTTCAATTAACAGTATTTCTCTGACTAAGTCAACCTGCCTGAATAAGGTCTCCATAAAAAAGGAAAACCTATTCAGGACAGGTTGATCTGTGACTTTAATACAGCGGGAAATATTTTAAAATATAAACTGCTCGTCCACTGTAATTATTTCTATATTTTCTGACGGCTCTGTAAGGGTGATTGAAAAATTATTCCTGATTTCAGAACTTTTTCTCTTTATGCTGTCAGGAAGATCTTTGAAAGCCTGTACTGAAATGGAAAAGGAGCCGGTATCAAGTTTGTCAAGCTCTTTGAATTCAAGTGTATTTCCTTTAAATTTCTCATCAGCAAATACCGGGGTTGAAGAGCCGGCAGGAAAAAGTTTAACTGTGTAATAATCAGCTTCAGGTGATTTTTTCCATTCGAATTTAATATTGTCACGATCATCCATATTTATAATTTCATTCCTGAAGGGACTGGTTATAACAGGATCCAACAGCGGTTTAATATTTTCAATTGTAAAGCTGTAAATACCGGATTCAGGTGATTCATATTTTTTACTGTCTATTCCCCTGACTTTCCAGAAATATTTACCAGGTCTGATATTCTGGGGTCTGTATCTCAGACCTTCAGATGAAAAACTTGAAAGGTTTCTGTCAAAATCAAAGGACTCTGAAATTGTAATCGTGTAATTTTTCAGAACAGGCGACTGGGTCCATTCAAATATAAAATTACCGTTCAGTACATCTTCCATCCCTGCTACTGTATTGTTTCCTGGAGATAAAAGTACCGGCGGATCATATATAACTATTTCTCCTATGGAAAATTCAGTAATAACCGGCTGGCTTTCTGATTTGCTCCAGCCCCCGTCGGCATTTTTATATGCTTTCAATTCTGCCGAGTATTTTCCCTCTGTAAGAATACGGGTATTTGTAAAGGATATTTCAGTTTCTGATATATTGCCGGAAGAGAACATACTTTTTCTATCGCTTTCCCTTATTAGCTCAACTGAGTAGTAATCTGCATCATAAACCTTTTCCCATCTGAAATTGAGCATATCATCTCCGATAAGACGTATACTGCTTCCCAGCCCAGGTTCTTTCCATACCGGATTTGCCAGAGGACTTCTCGTATTGAATGAATGTATTTTACTGTCTATAACGCTGTTATTATTATCGTCAATAACTGAAACCTGCCAGAAATACTCACCTGAGGCTGGTATCATTGTTTTTCTTGATTTTTCTGAGGTAACATCCTCAATTATTGGAGGTGTATCAGGAGCATCCTTATAAAGGGTGAAACGGAATTTTTCACCTACAGAGCTTTCCCATGTAAAAGTTCTGCTTCCGAACATTTCTATTTCAAAATGCTCCCTGTCTGGAGGATTCAAAAGTGCTATTTCACCTGTGGATTTTGTAATGGTAAGAGTTCTGGCGGGAGACTGGGGGAGGATTTCATTGTCAACCGTGACTCCCCCAACTTTCCAGTAGTATGTTCCCGGTTTCAGGTCTCCTTCTGAGGTGAAAATCGTCCCTGGCAGTGGTTCGTTGTAAATAGTGCTGGAAAAATCCTGATTCTCTGAAAGATAAAACTGATAGGATGAAATTTCAGCTTCAGCTTTCCATTTGAATTTTATCCCTTTGCTGCTTTCAATAGTACTCATTACTGTATTGTTGGGGGGGAAAACAGGCTGTACAGGCTCAAGGGCAGTTGTCTGAATAATATTAAAAGACTGATGATTATCATTTTTAATGTAGCCGATGTTGCCGAGTGAATAATATGGTGTAATCCTCCAGAAATACTTTCCTTCTGAAAGTGTGCTAAGAAAGTGGAAGTTTCCCTTGACCTTTTCAGAAACAACCTTGTCGGTGAAATTTTCGTTTAACGAAATTTCAAGGAGATAGTGTTCGGGGAAAAGGCTTTGTTCCCATAGAAATCTTAGTTTGGGAAGACTGCTCCTGTATTTTATTTCAATATCCTTTGCAGGGGTAAGCATTGCCGGAAACCTGTCATTTATAATAACAAACCGTCTGACAGGGCCGATAATTCCTGATTCTGTTTTTGACCTGATCCGCCAGTAGTATGTCCCTTCTGAAAACTCTTTTTTGTATGAGGAAAGATCAGTTATATCACTTTCATCTATGATTGAAATAAAATCCATATCTTTTGCAATCTGTATTATAGGGTTCTTTACCGGTCTGAAAAAATCCCACCTGAAATCAACAGCTTTTCTGTTGGTGAATGTCAGAAAATACATATTATCTTCAGGGGTGTCCGGTCTTATCAGAATTTCATTTATAATAAAGTCATCAAAGTTTTTTCCGATAACTGCCTGCTGATTGGCTTTTATCTCCTGTATTCTGTCCCCTTTTGTAAGGCCTATATTTCCTTCAACAACAGAAAGGTCAAGATTCCCTTCATCTCCCTGAAGATTTATACTTGCATCATTCAGTGAGATAACAGTATCTGCAGATTTTATTTTTACTGCTCCTGCATCTTCAGAAACCTTGTTTTTTGCCGATATATTTCCCCCAAGAAACTCGATATTCTTATTTTCCATATTCCATTCAAGAACTATGAGGGAGTTGTCCTGCAGGGTTATTTCAGTTCCGTCATTCATGAGAAGTACAGCTTCAGAATCTGAACTGGTTCTGAGCGTGTCATTGCTGTAAACAGGTGCTGCTGTGTCAATATTCTCCCATACTGCTCTTCCTGAATATTTTCTCTGGGCGGTATTCTTTTTAAACATTACAAGCCCGATCTCTTCCCCCCCTGTGTTTTTGAGAGTAGAGTTTATATCTGTATAAAACAGCCAGCCGGCAGCTGCAAAAATTGTTCCTGCTGTTAAAACTGCAATTATATCTTTAATCAATGATCTCATATTTTACTTCTTTTTCTTCCACGTCAGAAATATTGTCGAAATCTCCTGTAATTCCGACTTTTAATCTGAGTTCCCTGAGTGATTTAGGTCTTGAATCATCATCAAGTCTTCCAAGTACTGCGTAAATCTGCTGTGGTTCACTTTTCCCCTTTACCTTTATCTTATTCATGGGGACAAGATCAAATATTCCATCTACTACAACTGCTGTATTGTTGGAAATTAGAATATCTGTTCCCATAGGCTTGTTAAGCGCTTCGATCCTGGATGCAAGATTAACAGCATCCCCGATTACCGTATATTCCATCCTTTCGTTTGAGCCTATCTGACCAGCAAGTACGTCCCCGGTATTGATTCCACAGCCAATTTTTATGATAGGCTTTTTATCGCTTCCCCTGTCAAGGTTGAATTTCATTAGTGCGCTTCTCATTTTTATAGCACCGTTTATTGCATTTTCAGCATCATTACCATGGGAAATCGGGGTGCCCCAGACTGCCATTATTGCATCGCCTATATATTTATCAACAAATCCGTGATTATCATTAACACACTGTACCATAAGAGTCATATATTCATTAAGAAATTCAACAACTTCCGACGGTGAAAGTTTTTCTGAAATTGCTGTAAATGATCTTATATCTGAAAAGAAAATAGTTGCCGGTTTAATCTCACCGCCGAGCTGTATTTCATTTTTCATGGCCATTTCTGCTATTTCCTGGTTTACAAACCGTCCGAAAGCATCTTTCATCCTTTCCTTTTCTTCAAGTCCCAGCCCCATTTCAACAAATGCATTTGTAAGGACTCCGATTTCATCCCTTGTTTTTGATTTCAGCCCTATATCGAATTTTCCGTTTTCAATCATCTTGGTAGCGACCACCAGGTTTTTAACTGGATATGTAAGGGATTTTGAAAAGAAATAAACAACTAGAACAGCAAAAGAGAGTACCATAATCATAAGGTAGATATTTCTTCTCTGAATTATATAAACAGCTTCAAAAGCAAGTTTTTCATCTACTTCTGTTATTATTCCGAGTCTTCCTGTCTGTATTTTTTTATATGAACCGAGGAAGCTGCTGCCTGTATCTGTTGAGTATCTTATCTGCCCGGAATTGACAGGCTGTGAAAACATGTCTTTTACAACCTTAATTTCTCCGAAATTAATTGCATCAATTATGAATTCTTCCTCCGGGTGGGCTATAACATCCCCCTTCTCATTTACAATATAGGTCAGTGTAATACCCCTGGTATCTATCAGGTTCATAAAACTGCTCCTGAGGTCTATCAGCATTACCATCGGAAGGACCTCCCGTCCCTGCCTGTAGGGGATGGAAAGGCACATGACAGGAACGCCGAAGTAGGGAGATACATTTAAAACAGCTGTCAGACCCTGTTTAGCCTGGTCAATATCATCTGTGTTTTCAGATATTATGTTATTTATGAAATTTTCATCGATATTATATTCAAGCATTATATCTTTATTGTAAAAATTTACCTCGATTTCCGGGATACCGACAAAAAAAACATTGCTCTGGTTTCTGAAAAAATACCTGATAAAATTTTCACGCTCTTCCCCGACCTGGTTTGCTCCGAGCATAAGAAGAGATGCTGCATTTCCGAAAGAGAGAAGGTCCTCCTCTATTTTCATTGCAACAACTTCGGAAACTTTCAGGTTGTTCTCTTCTACTCTGATACGGCTGTCCTGAAGAAAAAAGTATGTTGCCAGAAAAATCATTCCGCTCAATGCCATAACAATAATGAGGGAGATTATTGAAATCATTTTAAAACCTATTGAAAACCTTATTTCCCCTTTTCTGATTGCACCTTTATAATCTCCAGGTTTAAAAGATTCTTTCTTTGTAATTTCCTCTGATTTATCCGCAATCTTTTTTTCAACTGTTTCAGGTGCAGCTATTTTCTGCATTATCAGCCGGTCAGGCTCAATGTAATCTTCAGGTTTATGAAGTACCCGAATAACTTTTCCTTCAATATTTTTTTCCTTAAGAAATTTATCAGCCTTTTTTATTGTCTTTATAAGCATGTAGTAAGGAAAAGAAGTGTCATTTTCCATTGCAGATTTCAGGGGGACCTGAAGAGGGCCGTGGATAATTGTATAGTTTCTGCTGTCAAGATTCTTTAATGTATCAATAAAATCATCCATGCTTTTCTGACGGGCGATATCAAGATAAACAAGTGATAAATAGAATTTTCCTTTGTTTTCAGAAATATAGTTTCCGGGAAGATTTATGGAGTATTCAAAATCACTGTCTCTTCTGAAAGAGAGCTTTTTAAAACGGTTTATTTTTCTGTATTTAATCTGTCTCTTTTCATAGGCCTGCATTATATCATCATGACCAGGGTCCTTTTTCAGGTATGATGAGAGAATTACCTCGGAAGAATCTATATAAAGACCATTCTCCTCCGGTATATCAATCTCTTTCAGGTACTCTGACAGTTTTTTCAGAATTTTAAGAATAAAATCAAAAGATTTTGCTGTAACACCATGTTCCAGTTTAAGCTGCCTGATATATTCTGCAGCAGGAAGAAGAAACTCTGAAACACAGGTGAGAGAAAGGAAAGATGAGCGGTAGGCTGTTTTTTCAATGAGGTGTTCAATCCTGTCAAGTTCTCGAAGCTTATACTCTCTGTTATCATTTATAATTGACAGTATTTCTTTTATAATATTTTTTGTTTCAGTTTTGTATTCTGAAATTTCATTTCTGAATAATTTATCCATTTATGTACCCCGGGGAATATATTTCCTATGATTATTTTCGGCTTTTCAGGAGAAATCTTCATTTTTATCTCTCTTATCTTTGTTTTACTGCTGAAAAATACACTGATCAGTCTCTGAATATATAATAATCTATATAATTTGATTTTTCAGAAATTATAATTATCTTTATATAGGGACTGAATACCGGCTGATAATTATTATGACCGGGATTTATAATATTTAATAAAAACGGAGAAAAAAATGGCTAAAATAACTTTAAAAGGGAATCTGATAAATACAAAAGGGAATCTTCCGGCTGTCGGAAGCAAAGCTCCGGGATTTATTCTTACCGGAAAAGACCTCTCTGATCTGGAATTAAAAAGTATTTCCGGGAAAAAGATTGTTCTGAATATTTTTCCGAGCATTGATACTTCAGTATGCGCATCTTCTGTAAGGCGTTTTAATGTCGAAGCTGCATCATTTCCAAATACAATAGTACTCGGAATATCAAGAGATCTTCCCTTTGCACACGAAAGGTTCTGCAGTGCTGAAGGGATTACAAATGTTGTAACATTGAGTGAAATGAAGGATTTCAGTTTCGGTGATGATTATGGGGTGAGGATTGCAGACGGACCGCTGAAAGGACTTCTTGCAAGAGCTGTAGTTATAATAGATGAAGATGGAACCGTAGTATATACACAGCTTGTTCCTGAAATTACTCAGGAGCCGGATTATGATGAAGCTCTGAAATATCTCAGGTAGAATTATTTACTGATCAGAGAGGATAATATATATTATAGAAGTATGTGAAATATATTACATATAATCTTATTATGGACCTGAGAATTGAAGAAAAAATATTTACTGATCACTGCAGCTGTTTTTATAATAATTTTATCCTGTACAAAAGCTGATACCCCCGGGGGGGGGATTGCTGCCCCCGGGGCTTTTATTCCGGAATTGCCTAATCTGAACTGTGATTCAGCTATACTCGCTGACATTGATACAGGGAAAATACTCTTTGAAAAAGATTCTGATATAGTAATCCCTCCGGCTTCAATGACAAAGCTTGTTGTAAACTATGTTGTTTTCAAAGAACTTGAAAAAGGGGTAATTTCTCTTGATGATGCTGTACCTGTTGACAGGGAATCCGATTTCAGAAACCAGCCGCCCAGATCTTCTCTGATGTTTCTGGAGGAGGGGCAGATGGTTACTCTCAGAGAATGTCTTGCAGGGCTTGCTGTACCGTCAGGAAATGATGCAGCAGTTGCTGTTGCAAAATATATTTCAGGCGATGTTGAGAGTTTTGTTGGCAGAATGAATATGGAGATGGCAGAGCTGGGACTTGAAAATACGAGGTTTGTAGATACTTCAGGATACAGTGAAAAAAACATGACAACTGCATCTGAATTTCTGAAATTCTGTATAAAATATATTGAACTTTATCCCGGAGCAGCTGCCGATTTCCATTCACTTGAAAGTTTCACATATCCCAAAGACCGGAATATTCTTCCCGGAACAGTTTCTGCCCGCGGCAGAATTGTACAGTTTAATCATAATTCCCTTATAGGCAGGGTAGACGGGGTAGACGGCCTTAAAACAGGTTATATAGATGAATCCGGGTTTAATGTGGCACTTGCAGCGGAAAGAAACGGTATGAGACTGGCAGGTGTTATTATGGGGACAAGGGCAGATACTCCGAAAGAGGCAAGGATTAAGGGGGGCTTTGACGCTGTATCTTTACTGTCCTACGGTTTTAACAGCTTTAAAACCCTTGAAATTAAACCGGAAATAAAGCCGGAAGAGATAAGGATATGGATGGGGAGGGAAAAATATGTACCTGTCAGATTGCCGGAAAATATCAGAATAACTGTTCCATATGCAGATCTTGACAGCCTTGTTTATGTATATGAATTTATTACACCTCTCAAAGCCCCGCTTGAAAAGGGGAGCCTTGCCGGATCTCTGAAAATCAGCAGTAAAAGGGGTGAAGTCGGATCTTTTCCGGTAGTGACTGACAGGTTTATCGAAAGGGGAAGCCGGGCCGGAATAATTGCTGATAATATACAGCTCTTTCTCAGATACAGGATGTTTAGCAGATAAAGAAAGGTAATGACCGGGTTTTAATAGTGGGGCGGTTTGCTGTTTGTCCCTTTATCAGATCCTGCTGAATCGGCTATTTCTCTGATTTTATCAGTAACAGTCTTAAGTGTCTTTTCAAGCCGGTCAATGGTTTTCTGCTGTTCTATTATAACACTGTTGAGCTCGGAAATTGTCTGTTCCTGATATGCTATTTTGGTTTCTATTGTATCAAGTCTTTTCTCTGTCAAAATTAGTTTCTCCCGGTCTTTGAATAAAAGCCTTAAAAAGATGATAGTGTCAAGCATATAAACAACTGTTGTAATCTTTAGAGTCTATTTATTATTCTTTAAATCATCTATTTTGCATCACATTTGTGATAAACGCAAAAAAATGAGGTTATATTTTATATATAACCTCAAGGGATCTGACAGATTTTCAATGTGGTGTGCCATTCAGACTTCATTAGGATACAATTAATAATAACACATAATGAGAAAAAAATAAAATTAGAAATAGTTATAAAACGGATAAAAATAATTATTTTTCTGTTTTTGCCTTTTTTGGAGCAGCTTTTTTCTTTGCAGGGGCTTTTTTAGGTGTTTCAGCCTTTGCTTCATTCTTTTTTTCAGCTGTCTTAATATCCTTTTTAGGTGCTGCAGCCTTTTCTTCATTCTTTTTTTCAAGTGCCTTAAGCTCTTTTTTAGTCATCTTTTTAAGTTTTATAACACTTTCAGTTTCAATGGTAATCATCTGAGAGGTTTCAGGAATCAGAATTTCCCCTCTTGTTGCTATTTCAGAATCTATTTTTGCGGTCAGATCTTCCAGAGCATTTATAATATTTTCTGTTGATATAAATAACTGTGCAAGCTGAATGTCTTTTAGTTTTTTAACATCTTCTGTTGTAGCTGATTCAGATTGAGCAATAATACCGGTAAGTGCATTATTCAGTTTTGTAAAATTTAACATTATTTCCTCCTAAATTATAAAATTAATGATAACAGGTATTAATACGGTATTTCAACAACTTTTTTATTACCGCATAAGTATTTATGATTAATTCGGATAATAATCAGCAGCCAAAACCTTTTTTCCCAATTATGCTGATAGTTTGCTGTTTTTACAGAGGATATCCTGAAATTATTAAGTTTCATATATTGTATTATAAATATATCTTACCAGCAGTGCAGCTATTATCCAGAAAAGTGATATTGTTGTAACAAAAATCAGGGCATTTAATGTCTGCCATAATATAATTATAATACTGAAATTATCAGAATTCAGATATGGTTTCCAGAATTCAACATATACTTGTTTTATATAGCTGTTAACAAATCTGAATGCTTTAAATCCTGCTAATAAAGATGTCAGATATGCGGCAAATGTGAATAAGCGGAAAGCATATTTTTTCATAAATCCTGAATAATCCGTTTCTAAATAATTATTAAGACAAAATATAACTATTTCAGTATTTAAACAATTATAAAAACAAAATATTTTTTATATCCTGAATAACTCTGTTAATTGATAAAAATAATCGGCAGGATATATAAATAAAGACAAGACTACTATGTAAAAAAAGGTATAAAACAACATAAAATAAATATAAAACGATATATATAAAGCATTTAAAGGAAGTTGGATAGATAACGGTACTAAGCATAAAGCTTGACATATGTAACTGAATAATATAGAGTACTAAGTAATAATGAGAAATTATAATTAATAGGAGTTTATATGAAAAAAATTATTTTATTATTAATGACATTTATTCTTATCTTTTCTACATCTGCAGTTTTTGCGGGGGGGGAACAGGAAAATAAACCGGTTAATCTTGTTTTTGCAGATATCAACTGGGACAGTATTCAGGTGCACAACAGGATAGCTGCATTTATCATTCAGAACGGAATAGGCAATTATACTGTGGAATACATTCCTGGCGATACCCTGCCTTCAATAAACGGGGTTATACAGGGCGATATTGATATTGATATGGAATCCTGGCATTCAAACTTCAGGGAAGTCTATGATAAAGGGATTAAAAGCGGTGATATGATAGATCTCGGTAAGAACATGCCGGATGCTCCTCAGGGATGGTGGGTCCCAAGGTACCTTGTTGAAGGAAAAGATGCTCTTGCTCCGGATCTTAAACATGTAAAAGACCTTCCTAAATACTGGCAGCTTTTCAAGGATAAGGAAGACCCGTCAAAAGGTCTTGTATATCTTGGTACTGCCGGATGGGCTGCTACAAAGATATCTGAAGGTTTTTTTGATAAATACGGGCTGGGTGAAACATATAACAAAGGAATTCCGGGTTCAGGAGCAGCACTTGCAGCAACTATGGTAGGTGCATATGAAAAGAGAAAACCATGGGTAGGTTATTACTGGGCACCTACAGCAGTGCTTGGAAGACTTGATATGGTCCGCCTGAAGGGAAGTGAATTTGATCCTGCCGATGTAAATATTATAGTAAATAAATCCCTGCCTGAAAAAGCGCCGGAAGTAGTGGAATTTCTCAGGAAATATTCTACTTCTGTTGCAGATAATAATGAGTTTCTCGCTGTCATGGAAGAAAAAAAGATTGATTCAGAAAAAGCTGCAATTTGGTTCCTTAAAAACAAGGAAGATGTCTGGACAAAATGGGTTTCAAAAGATATTGCCGACAAAGTGAAAAAAGCTCTTGAGGGGAAATAACAGACAGATATGATTGTAAAAACAGATAATCCTGAAAATATTATTGAAGTAAGGAATCTATGGAAAGTATTCGGTAATGATCCCAAAAAAGTTCTTGGTCAGAAATACAGTAAAATGACCAAGGAGGAAATTCATAAAAAGACAGGCGCTGTTGTCGGTGTTAAAGATGTGTCTCTGGAAATAAAAGAGGGTGAGTTTTATATTCTGATGGGTCTGTCGGGGAGCGGAAAATCCACCCTTGTGAGAAACCTGATCAGGCTTGTAAATCCGACATCCGGCAAGATTATTGTTAACGGCAGGGACATAACCAAAATGTCCAAAGAGGATCTTCTGACTTTCAGGAAAAATACATATGGGATGGTATTCCAGCATTACGGACTTTTTCCTCATATGACTGTTCTTGACAATGCTGCCTATGGACTTAAGATAAAAGGGCTCCCCAGGGGCGAGCGGTATGCAAAAGCCATGAAAACTCTCGAAGTAGTCGGACTTAAGGAATGGGAGGACAGTTACCCCGGGGAGCTGAGCGGTGGAATGCAGCAGAGGGTAGGTCTTGCGAGGGCGCTTGCCAATGAACCAAAAATACTGCTTATGGATGAGCCTTTCAGCGGGCTTGACCCTCTTATAAGAAGACAGATGCAGGATGAACTTGTTGAACTTCAGGATAAGCTGCAGAAGACCATAGTTTTTGTTACACATGATCTGCATGAAGCACTAAAGCTGGGAGACAGGATCTCAATTATGAGAAACGGTGAAATTGTTCAGACAGGAACTCCTGAGGATATAATAACTAAACCAGCTGATGATTATGTTCACGAGTTTGTACGGGATGCTTCTCCTGCAAAGGTACTTACTGCCGGGAGTATTATGGAGGATCCGCATGTACTCCTTTATGCCTGGGAAGGGCCCAATACTGCTCTTCATCTTCTTAAATCCAATAAAAGAAAGGGCGCCTTTGTAATTGATAAGGGAAGAAAACTGCTGGGTCTTGCTACACAGGAAAAACTTGCCGCATTTCTGGGAGAAAACAGAGATTCCGGTTCTGTAAAAACAAAAATATCCGAAAGTCTTCTGACCCAGGTTACAACAGTAACTCCTGATACAATACTTGAGGATCTTTTCAGTATTGTTGCAGAAAACAAGTATCCAGTTCCGGTAGTAGATGAACAAGGTAAATTCCTGGGGGTTGTAAAAACAGATACAATATTTGAATCAATAAGCCCGGATGAGGGGGGAAGTAATGATTGATTTTCCTGAAACATTAAGAATCCCGCTTGCTGACTGGGTTGATACAGTAATGAGTTGGCTGTTAAACAACTTCGAAGCAGTTTTTGATTCAATAGGCTTTGTAATACTCAAGGTAATGATTTTGTCCGAGAATCTTTTCATGATGCTTCCATGGTATCTTTTTCTTGCCCTGATTTTTTTTACAGGATGGAAGATGCTGGGAAGCTGGTACAAGGGGTTTGGTCTTGTAATAATGCTTTTCATAATCGGAACTTTCGGTTACTGGGATCTTGCAATGATGAGCCTGAGTCTTGTATGCGCTTCAGTCATCTTTTCACTTCTTATTGGTATACCAACCGGTGTTCTTATGGCCAGAAGTGACAGGCTGGAGTTGATTCTGAAACCGGTTCTTGACGGTATGCAGACAATGCCGTCTTTTGTATATCTTATTCCGGCACTTATGTTTTTCGGAATGGGAAAAGTACCGGCTATTATTGCAACAATAATATATGCAGTCCCTCCGGTTATAAGGCTGACAAATGTGGGTATAAGGAATGTTGACAAGGAAGCTGTCGAGGCTGCGATCGCTTTCGGTGCTAAACCAAGAAGCGTACTTTTTGATGTGCAGCTGCCCCTGGCAAAGCCATCAATACTTGTCGGCATAAATCAGACAACAATGATGGCACTTGCAATGGTTGTTATCGGTTCAATGATCGGGGCAAAGGGGCTTGGAATGGAGGTTCTTCTTTCAATTACAAGAATCGAGGTCGGAAGAGGATTTGAAGCAGGATTAAGTATAGTTTTTCTTGCGATCATTATTGACAGACTTACCCATTCTTTTGTCGGTTCGGAAAGAAAAAAATAGACCGGATAAAAAAATTGCGGCCGTGTAAAACGGCCGCAAAATTAAAAATTCATCTAGGAGAGTTTAAGTAAAAAAAGTCTTTACTCCATCCCGGAGCTATTATAATAAAAAACACTCCAGCCTGTATAAAGTTACATATTGATTGAAAATAATTTTATCTTGCAACAGCGTCAAGACCGCCGAAGATTTTAAGTATGTTTTTGTCAAAAGTAACTTTAAGATTTCCTTTCCAGTAAAACATGGAATCATCTGCTGCTTTATCAGGAGTTATATTGCCTGTTTTCTTGTTAACCCCTTCTTTAACAGTTTTTCCCCCCTGAACTGACGGGTTCCATACCTTTTTCCAGTCAATTTTCGATGCTGTTCCATTGGCTGAAAAATCTGAGCTGATTACCTGTGGTCCTTCCCCCTGTATATAACCTATTGCTCTTTTTCTGAATTCGCCGTCAGGAAAACTCATAACGCCGTTTCTGTCTGTTTTAAGTTCATATGCTGTTCCTCTGTGGGAATACTGAATTGTGATTACACCTGATGAATCTTTTGTGACATTAAGATTGTCTGTATCGATCTGGGTTTTCGGGTTAACAGCAAAAAGAAAAAGCCCTCTGAGACCATCTGGTATTACATTTTTCCCTTTAACATCAACACGATAAGGCTGGAAAAATTCCGTTGATTTTTTTACAGAAGCACCTGATCTTGCATCAACAGTATCTTTTTCTGCTGCCATGTATCTGATAGGTCCTGAAAAAGAAAAATAGTTGGCTTTATCCGGTTTTGAAGCATTAACCTGATAATCTATTTTAAGGTCCTGTGCAAAAGCAATACTTCCTGAAAGCAGAAAAATTGCTATAAGAAATAAAAGAAATTTCTTCATGATTTATCCTCCCTAATTATATTACAATAATAATATAGACGAAGTATGATATAAATGTCAAATTATTTGAACTAAAAAGAAAAAGAATTGCTTCTGCAACAGATTTTGATCCGGATTTCTTCAAAAGATATGAACAATCAGTGAATTATGTGCCCTTTGTTCCGGAAAGTTTAAACTGCTTTATCTGATGCCAAGATCTTTTAAAAGAGCAGATAAGACATTAAGCCGCTCGCTTAAAATTTCATCGTCTTTATGGAGGCAATTATCAAAAAGTATGATGTCATCATTGATATGTTCATTATCAGTGCAGACAGAAACATTCATTGCACCTCCCTGCAGCCCGACTCTGTCAATTAATGGGTATTTGGGATAGTTCTTCTCATTCATGCGGTAGCGTTCCTGAAAAAAAAGTTTTGATTTGCATATAAGTATTGCAAGATCAAGTACTCTGTGGAAAGGGAGTTCTTCGGATTGGCGGGACCATTTTTCTCCGGTATGTCTCCATATTTTTGCCGATATATCAACGTTTCCCCTTTCATTCCATTGTGCCAGTCCAAGTGATAATCCTTTTGCATCGGTATTTTCCGAAAATCTTCCATCTATAAGGTCGTAATCCTCTGATATAATTACAGGTTTATGTTTAAGTGTTGCCGGTATTTTCATAATAACTCCTTTACTTAATTAGTAAATAACTAAAATAGTAAAATCATTCTGGTGTAAAACACATTTATTGTCAATAATTCAATTCAATGACCTGAACGGATTTTTGAATCAAACAGAGGAATGGTAATTCCTTACGTCAAAAACGGGAAAGTATCCTTGAAAAAGCTATCAGGAGTTATTTTCATTATGCCTTATTTTTCAGATTCACTTTTCCATAGCCTTTTTTTTCAGTTCCTTCGGCATTTTCTCTATTGCGTATCGAAGTGAAGTCCTCGGCATAATACTCTTTTTTGACATCACATATTCAAAAACCTCATTAAGGCTGGCTTCACTTGCCGCCTTCAGCATCCAGCCGTATCCTTTTTGTACAAGATCATCAGCATCCTGAAGGAGAATATCTGCTATATCAAAAATATCTTCCAAAAAATTACCATGCCTTGCCGGGATAATCAGTGTTACAGCAGAAGCTCTTTTCATCCATCGGTTTTCAGATGCTGCCCATTTTTTCAGCTCGTTTATTTTATCCGGATACATTTCGATTAAAGACGCGACTGTATGATTACAGAGTGTATCGCAGGATGCCCAGTTACTTACATAAAGGTTTATCCATCTTTCAAAAATCTTCAGATCCCCAGGTGAAAAGTCTTTTTTGATAAAATACGCAAAGCTGCATGCGATAAAGGATTCTTCCATATAACCGGATTTCCAGAGTTCTTCACATAAGCTGAATATTTCATCCTTATTATTATTTTCAATTTCTTTAAAATATTTTTTTGCTGTTTTAGTGACAACAGCTGTTTTTACACCATATGTTCTGATTTCTTCCCTGAAAAACCTTTTTCCGCTTTCTCTAACCGCTTCTTCGCTGTTTTCTTTCAATTCTGTCCGTATATTCTCAAGTATTTTATCCATCTTCCTTCTCCTTTTCCTGCGGATAAATTATATATTATCATGATTTACTGTAATCACTACATTCCCAGTTTTCTCACCGGTTTCAACATATCTGAATGCTTCAGAAATATTTTCCAAAGGATATTTTCTGTCTATTACAGTTTTAAAATATCCTTTTTCGATAAGTGTTTTGATAAACAGTATGCTTCTCATGCAGTCTGTTGGAAACGGGAATATAACTTTCTTTTTTCCTGTTACTGCTGTCAGGAGGGGGAGAAAAATATTCTGGGCCATGGGGCCTAATTCTGATGAAATATAAACACCGCCTTCTTTCAGGAGAGGTCTGCATTTTGAAAACGAACTTTTACCTGCCGTGTCAAAGATAAAGCTGTATTTCTGTGCATCCTTGGTAAAGTCGGTCTTTAAATAATCAATTACCCTGTCTGCTCCCAGTGATTCCATCAGTTCTGTATTTTTGCTGCTGCATACTGCTGTAACATCTGCTCCGTAATACTTCAAAAACTGAAGGGCTGCTGAACCTATTCCGCCTGATGCACCGTTGACAAGGACTTTATCACCTTTTTTTATTACCACCTTTTTAATAAAGTTATAAGCATAATGTGCCCCTTCACAGCTAGCGGCAGCCTGATCATATCCTATATTTTCCGGCATTTTTGTAAAAGCCATGTCTTCTTTCATTGTCATGTACTGGGCATAAGAAGAAAGTCCATTGTCATCAAATCCGAAAACCCTGTCTCCGGCTTTGAATAAGGAAACATCCTTCCCCACAGCTTCAATTTCTCCGGCAAATTCAGTTCCCAATACCGGTCTCTTCGGTTTAAAAAGTCCTGTAAAAAATCTCATGATAAAGGGCTTTGCCCTGAGCATTGCACAGTCTGTTCTGTTTACTGTTGCTGCATGTACCTTGATCAGTACTTCATTCTCCAGTGGTACAGGTTTTTCAAGATCTTTGAGTAAAAGAACATCCGGTGGTCCGTATTCTGTATATACTATAGCTTTCATGATTTTCTCCATATATTTTTTAAAAATTACCTTGACTCTAATTTTAAACAATTATCCAGCCTGGTCAAATCAGAGCTGCAAAAAATCATGTGGAACTCTCCTGCATGAACTATGTTTTACTTTACATCCAGCATAAAAGTAAATCCTGAAGCAGGGTAGAACTCTGTTCCTATTTTAATTTCTTTTTTTTCTGTTTTCCTGCCGCCATGTTTTTCATAGAAGCTGTTGTTTTTTGCTCCTTCAAGCGTCCATATAATCATTGAACTGCAATTGTTACTTGAAAAATACTTTTTAATTTTTTTAAGTAATTTACTCCCTATCCCTTTCCCCTGAAATTCAGGATCTATATACAAACCTATTACTTCTGAATCATATTCTTTCTTGACAATTATACCGGATATGAATCCAATAACTTTCTTATCCTTTTCATAAACAAATACTGTTTCTGTTTTTAACGTGATATTATTACTGAAAATATCAATAAATTTATTTACACTCATTGATTTTGGATATTCAGGATCAATAATTCCCTCATATGCATTCTGCCACGCCTTGACAATAATATCTGCAATCTGATTTGTATCTGTTATCAATGCTTCCCTGATCATATTGACACCTCGTATAAACTTTCAAAATATTTTAAATGATGATAATGTTTGTTAGCAATACACATATGCAAGGGAAAGGTGAAAAAGATTAAAATTAATATACTTATGAGAGCCCTTCCTCTACAACCCAAAGCGTTTTTTAAGTATTTTGCTGATACAGGAAAAGGGCAGCAGTTTTTTTAAAAAATAAGACTGCCTGCCTGATTTACCGGCCTGATAGCGAAATTGATTTTTGCCATCTGTTGCTGCCTTGTATATTTCACGGGCAACAATCAGAGGATCATCGCCATTATTAAGATACTTTTTCATGACCGGAATGACTTTGTCATTGACTGTTTTATACTGATCCAGAGATGGGTTTACAAAGAAATCACTCGAAGATGCAAAATTTGTGCTGATGGATCCCATCTCTATTAGTTTTACCCTGATATTAATACTCGCGAGTTCATACATTAAAGATTCAGATAATCCTTCAACTGCAAATTTGGAAGCGCAGTATATACTGTTCAGGGGTGTTCCAAGATAACCTGACTGGGAGCTGATATTAATAATAATCCCCCGCATCTGTTCTCTGAAACAGGGCAGGGCAGCCCATATGACGTTCATAATTCCAAAAACGTTTATATCAAACTGTTTTCTGGCATCTTCAGGCGATACAGCCTCGAAAAGACCTTTTGTTCCATATCCGGCATTATTTATAACAAGATCAAGACCTCCAAAGACAGCAATTGTTTTTTTTACGGCGATAGAAATGCTCTCCGGTCTGGTAACATCCAGCTGGAAACATTCAACATTTTCCAGCTTTATAAGCTCTATTTCTTTTCCCGGTGATCGCATTGTCGCTGAGACATTCCATCCTTTTTCCTGAAAATACTTTGCAGTAGCTCTGCCTATGCCGGTAGAACATCCTGTTATTAATACTGTTTTCATTAATCCTCCTTATCTGAATTATTTTACTCTGAAGAAGATATGGCGGAAATAAACAAATACAGGGAATATATATACAAATCACTGGTACCGGGAGCTTGATTATTTTCTTTTCTTCTATGGAAAACCGGATAATTTCAGTTTGATAAATATTGTTGAATTGTGGGCATCTCTAAAAACTCAAAGGAATTTTCAAAATAATTAATTTCTGATAATCTCTAAAGAAGGAGATAGAGATGAAAAATCAGCGCGGCTTTTTTGATGATGAAGTAAGACTGAAGGAATTGGAAAAACAAGGCGATCCGCTTATTTCCTTAAAGAATATGATTCCATGGGAGGAATTCCGTCATACATTGAACCGGATATTTAAGAAAGAAGCTAAAGGTCCAGGAGGACGTCCTGCATATGATTATGTAATGATGTTCAAGATATTGGTCTTGCAACAGCTCTATAATTTATCTGATGCACAAACACAGTTTCAGATAATGGACAGGCTTTCCTTTATGAGATTTCTGGGATTACAGTTGTATGATAAGGTCCCGGATGAAAAAACAATATGGCTTTTTCGAGAAACTCTTACGAAGTCGGGAAAGATGGAAGTCCTCTTTGAAAGATTTCGCTCATATCTTCTTACAAAAGGAATAATTGCTCATTCGGGAACTATTGTTGATGCCAGCTTTGTAGAAGCGTCGAAACAGAGAAACAAAAAAGAAGAGAACGAGCAGATAAAAAATGGAGAAACGCCAGAATCATGGGCTGAAAACAAAAACGGCAGAAGGATGTCGATGCCCGCTGGGTTACTAAGGGAGGCCAACGACATTACGGGTATAAGAATCATATAAAGATAGATAGGAAATCAAAGATCATAGAAAAGTATACTGTGACATCAGCCGCTGTTCACGACTCGCAGGCCCTTGAATCTCTGATAACAGAAAAAGATTTCAATCATGAAATGTATGCTGATAGTGCTTATTCAGGACAACCAATTAAGGATATATTAAAAGAAAAAAATATAAAGAAACCGTATTCATGAAAAAGGATACAGGAACTATCCTTTGACAAAAGAACAACAAGAACGGAACAGGAAAAAATCAAAGACTCGTTGCCGGGTCGAACATGTTTTTGGCTGCATAAAGAATTCAATGAAAGGGAACATGATAAGAACAATCGGGATAATACGAGCTGAAATAAAGATTGGATTAACGAATCTGGTTTATAATATGCTAAGATATATTCAATTATGCAAAGCATAATAAATGGAATAGAGAACTTCCTGAAATAAGGAAAATGATCTTTATAGATTTATTCTTTATTTGAGAAAATTGGAATATTTTATGGGGTTTTTAGAAGTGCCCTTAAGTAATTCAAGAATTATGTAAAATATGAAATACTCCCGCCGTCAGTTTTATGAAACAAGAATGAATATTAAAATATAACAGAGATTTGCTTGTCTCACCTGGTGCAGATACATGGATGGAAGAGAAAAATCAAAATATTTTAAAAATAGCATCAGATATACTCGATAAAAATGTAATAGTTGCAGCAATTTGCGGAGCAACAGTGGCATTGGCTAATATTGGTTTATTAAATAATAGAAAGCATACAAGGAATGAAAGAAAATACACTGGAAGCCTGGTATAAATTATATAAAACCAAAGAATCAAAATACTTCTATGATATAATGGAAATAATCAAATAATGTAATAAGTTTACAGTGGAAAAATTATCAGAATAGACAAAAATATGAAAATACATTATATTTAAAGTACGTATAAACGTACGGAGGATTGAATGAGTTCAATTAATGTTACAAATGCCAGAAAAGAGTTATACAGGATAGTTGAATCAGTAAATCAATCACATGAACCAATACATATTACCGGTAAACATAGTTCAGCTGTACTTATTGGTGAAGATGACTGGAAAAGCATAGAAGAAACGCTTTATTTATTATCAATACAGGGAATGCGGGATTCAATTATTGAAGGAATGAAAACACCAATAGATGGATTAGAATCAGATCCGGATTGGTAGGTATGTACAAATTATTATATACAAAACAAGCCAAAAAAGATGCAAAAAAATTATCTGAAACTAATTTAAAAGAAAAAGCCCAGGAAATATTAAAAATAATTGAAGAAAATCCCTTTCAGGATTATCCTCCCTATGAAAAATTAATCGGAGATTTAACAGGTGCATTTTCAAGAAGAATAAACATACAGCACCGAATTGTATATCAGGTATACGAAGAAGAAAAAGTAGTTAAAGTAATTAGAATGTGGACACACTATGAATAAATTCTGCGGATAATAAAGTTCTTAACATGCGAAAATCTCTCCGATTACGAGTTCTGACTTTTCCCAATCAGTCTTATGCGCTCTTCCTGGTATTCAGCCTTGGTGGCGGCAATCCTTGATAGCCAATTCTTCTCAAGTGCGTCCATCACAGCATTCCACCTCTCCTCCGACAGCTTATCAGTAAACGGAAATTGGTCTTTAACAACCATACGAGACACCTCCTTCTATGACTATTCGGTGATTTTTTTACTCGACTTCGTTCCGCCGACATTATATAATAATTGTATGGGATCCCTATCCACTTCGTGTTCGGATTGGTCCCCATACAGGATATCTGAACCGGAAAAAATAGAGTTTTAAGATGTGCCCTGTAATTAAACTGAGAAATGATCCAGGAGTATGGTTATAGACAACATACATATACCGTTAAAATCGAAAGATCCGCGGCAGAATCATTTGCTTTCTGTATTACCGGAAGTGGAAAGAGCCCGTATTTTTCCTCATTTGGAGCTGGTCTCCCTGGAGCTTGGAGAAGTACTTTACGAGTCCGGCTGCCATCTTGGTTACGTCTATTTCCCGGCCACAGCCATTGTCTCGCTTCTCTCGTTGATGGAAAACAGCTCTTCCGCCGAAATCGCAATTGTCGGTTACGATGGCGCAGACCGCTGTTTGCAATCGACCAGCAACTCTGCCGCTGGCTGCTCAGCCTTGACCGTCTGCCTTCGAACGAGCTTAGCATGTCCAGGAACTCATAGCAAACATGCTGGGGGGCGTACGCCGCTAAGGTATTACCGAGGCTGAGGGAAAATTACAGAAAGCCGGTTTAATAGACTATAGCCGGGGACGCATCACCGTGCTGAATTGGCCGGGTCTCGAGGCTCGGGTTTGCGAATGCTACGCAGCAGTAAGGGATGAGTTTGCCCGCCTGCTTCCCGACATTATTGCGAAATAGATCGTTTTAATATCAGATAGTTATTTAGTATCTCCCTACAGCAGATCGAAGGCAACGATAACGTCGAAAAGTTCTTCGTCGATGCTGTCCTTACGCAATTGGTGAAAGCTACCGTTAAGCCCCTTCAGCAGTTCGTTGATATTCTTATCAGCACTGCTGGAATATTTAAAAAAATGGCTGCCTGGTCATATGACCAGGCAGCCATCGTTATGCTTCGGCGTAAGCTGTTATTTTACAAGAATAAACTCTACCCTTCTGTTTTTCCAGCGGTTCTGAAGATCGCTGTGCGGGACTACTGGCTTGTAGCCTCCGAATCCTGATGTCTTCATCCTGTTCCGGTTTATTCCTCTGTCAGATAGAGCCTGTTTTATCGCATCAGACCTCTGCTTCGAAAGAGGCATAAGGACTTCATTTTCTTCTGTCAGCCATTTATCTGCCTTGTCCCAGAAAACCCTTACTGCATGGCCTTCAAGCATAATATCGTAGTTGTCAAACTTCTTTAAGATCACAGAGAGCCTGTCGAGTGTCGCGATATTTTTTGCTGCCATTGCAGGGTCGACCGAGATATAATCTGCTGTAAAAGGTTTAAAATAAATACTTGATATACTTATTTTAAGTTTGTCGCCATTTTTTACCACCAGTATGTCTATTGGAATTATAAATTCGGACTTTCCTTTGTTTCCGAGACTGTCTTCCGAGTATACAATCAGTTTATAATCAGATGCTGACTGAACAAGTTCTGCTGTATCTGACCTTCCGTTCCAGTTGAATGTGCCGTTATTGTATAATGATGAGGGGATGTTCTTGAAAGTTGAACCTGCGGGGTCAAAAACCTTTGATGACCATTCTTTAAGTCCACTGCGATCATCAAATCCCACTTTTATATCAAGAATATCATTTTCTCCGTCATCATCAGGGGAAAACGGGAGGGGGGAGATATCCACTGTGACAAGAGGAGGACTAAGATCAATTTCAATTATATTTTCCGTCAGTGACGATGCAATATTTCCTTTCTCATATTTTACAGTTAGTTTCCCTTTGTATTTGCCTTCATTTATCAAACCAGTCATATCACGGCCATCCCAGGGGATAGTCTGAGGGACAGTAGTCATTTCTTTGGCAGGAATATCATAAACAAGATCTCCTGATTCATTAAGGACTGTAAATTCCCATCCGCTAATGCCCTCCTCAATTTCAGGTTTAAGGAAAAAATCAACAAGATCAACTATTCCGTCATTATTGGGACTAAAAGCATTTATACTTGATGTAATTCTGACAGGAGTCGGTCTTGCATCGAGTCTGATACCGGTAATTGTATAAGAGGCGCTGTTTCCCGCCATGTCTGTTGAAGAAAGCGAATAACTGTAAACTCCGTCCTGCACAATACTTCCTTTTTCATCCCTGCCGTCCCATGATCCTGTAACCGCGCTTTTTCCCCATTCATATTTTTTAATCTGATTCCCCGATGAATTGCTTATTATGCCTCTCCATTTTTCTTCATCACTGGTGAACTGGAAAACTTCCATCACATCCCTGTTGCCGTCTCCATCGGGAGAGAATACACCATAGCTTTTACTAAGAACTGCATAAGGTTTTGTAACATCAAGAATAAATGGAGATGATATGACTAAAGGTTTATCACCATTATTATAGGATACACTTAGTTTACAGTGATACGAACCCTCCGGCAGAATCTCCCCTGCTGCACTTTTGCCGTCAAACTCAAAACTATCAGGCAGATTCCCGGCAAATGTATATCTTCGTACAACATCACCTCTGCCGTCAGTAATATCAGCTGAAGATTCTGTAATGTTTGATTTTGACTCAGCAGTAATGTTTATAATAAGTTTATCTTTTATCCCGTCTCCATTAGGTGAAAAGTATTTTTCTTGTGGTACAGCAGAGATCGGGAATTCCCTGTTGTCTATTTTAATCCCGGTAATTTCAAAAAAACTGCTGTTTTCAGCAAGGTCGGTTGATGATAACTGATAGATATAATCTCCGTCAGGAAGTATATTGCCTGTTTCATCTTTTCCGGCCCACTCAAGATTATGCGCCATTCCTGTCCATTTGTAGGTTTTTACTGCTTTTCCAGCTGAATCGATAAAACGGCCTTCCCATTCCTTTTCAGGTGAAACTTCCGTCTGATTTATGTAAAGAATATCCTGATTGTTGTCGTTGTTAGGTGAAAAATACAGATAGGGAAGAGAAAGCTCTGCCGACGGCGGGGTATTGTCAACTATGACTTTAACCGGATCACTTGTTCCCCTGTTGTTTTGATAATCCCAGGCTTCAACTTTGATAAAGTAGATACCGTCAGATACCCATTCCCCGGTACTATTTGTTCCTTCCCAAACAAAAAGCTTTGGCACTTTAACTGTTTTTTTCTTTTTGAAAAAACTTAATATCCCTTTTTGCGGTATAATCTCTGCATCTTCAGTATAAACAACTTTATCAATATCGGTTATTATCTGAATTGAATAGCCTGATAGTTTAAGCCCTTCCAGTTCAGGGATTTCGACAGGAATGATTATATAATCTTTTTTCCCATCCTGATTTTTGGGGGAAATATAAATTGAATCGGTATTTTCAGTATCAATTGGTATATTCCCCTGAAAAGATTTGCAGGAAAATAATAAAAGAACCATTCCTGCAGCCATGAGTATTTGTTTTGTTAAATTTAACATCTATGTCTCCTTCTCTTTTTTTTTATTTACTTAGTTATATTTTACTTATAAACCACAAAAGCTGTCTGTACGCTATCGAACAAAGGGAGGACGTTCTATCACAAAAGGACTTTTTCAATCGTTTATCGGAATTTCGGGAACTGTATGTTATCATGGCTAATCTTCCGGCGTGGTAAAGGACTATTAATTTCTATTAAAAGGACGCTTATTTTCAGAGTATCAGCTATTTATATGCCCTCTTGCAGTTTTAATTTTTATCAAGCCGCTTTTAAGAATTCCGACTTCCTTTTATAGATCGAAAATCCGTTCTCCTAGGCTTAAAATTGTATTTATTCCATCTTTATTAATCCCGAGAGGCTGATTCAGAGTGATGATTTTCATTAATTTATAAAGGTACCTGGTTTCAATTTTTTTCCACCGGCAGTTTTCCATTTTCAAGAAAGATGAGATAACAGGTTCATTGACATACTAAGATTCCTCTGATCCCGGGTCCAGGATCTTCCCATTCATTCGTTTGCGCAGTTCCTGGTATTCGACCCGGGTGTCTGAAATCTTTGATAGCCAATTCTTCTCAAGTGCGTCCATCACGGCATTCCACCCCGCCTCCGATAGCTTATCGCTAAGCATTAATTGGTCTTTAATATGCATATAAGACATCTCCTTCCTTGGCTGTTCCTGCTACCATGATACCCCTCTATTACGCTGCTGTCTGTTCGATAGGGCACAAAGGATTGACATTTTTTTCTCGACTTCGTCACGATGAGATAATATAATTAATGTTATTAAACTAAGAATAAATCCAGGAGTTTGGTCACGGACAACATACATATACCGTTAAAATCAAAAGATCCGCGGCAGAATCATTTGCTCGCTGTGTTGCCGGAAGAAGAAAGGGACCGTATTTTTCCTCATTTGGAACTGGTCTCTCTGGAGCTCGGCAAAGTACTCTACGAGTCCGGAGGAGAATTAAATTATGTGTATTTCCCTGCTACAGCCATAGTTTCACTGCTCTCGTTGATGGAAAACGGCTCTTCTGCCGAAATCGCAATAGTCGGTTTCGAGGGAATTGTCGGTATCGCCCTTTTCATGGGGGGAGAAACAATGGCGAGTAGAGCTGTCGTGCAGAGCGCCGGAACTGTGTTCCGCCTGAAAGGAAATATCCTGAAGTCGGAATTCAACCGAGCAGGCCCCTTTCAGCATCTACTTCTCAGATATACCATGGCTTTCATTGCTCAAATGGCGCAGACCGCTGTTTGCAATCGCCATCACACAATAGACCAGCAACTCTGTCGATGGCTGCTCTTAAGCCTTGACCGTCTGCCTTCGAACGAGCTTAGCATGACCCAGGAACTCATAGCAAACATGCTGGGCGTACGCCGCGAAGGTGTCACAGAGGCTGCGGGAAAATTACAGAAAGCCGGTTTGATAGACTACAGCCGGGGACGCATCACCGTACTGGACCGGCCGGGTCTGGAGGCCCGGGTTTGCGAATGCTACGCAGCAGTCAGGGATGAGTTTGCCCGCCTGCTTCCCGACATTATTGCAAAATAGACTGTTTTAATATCTGATAGTTATTTAGAATCTCCCTGCAGAAGATCGAAGGCGGAGATAACTTCGAAAACTTTTTTCGTCTGTATGCTAGCGAACAGACAGGTACCTGGAAAATGATTATCATTTATTATAAGTAAATGTATTGAGTTTTTCAGAATCTTCCACAGAAGTACCGCGGGCAAGCCCTTGCGTGGGAGTCAGGGCAATATTCCGAACCAGGTGTTCATCGAGCTGTTTGAGCACCTCTATTGCGATCTTCCCCCTATCCGCATGCAACAAAGAATAGATGGCAGGCAAACGGGTGGCAAATTGTATATCAACGACGCTGCCGCGAACCGAGACGACTTTACACAGGTTGAGAGGTGCGGTTTTACTACTCATTATCCTGAACACCTATTTCGAAAATTTGACGATTTCCAGATATTCTTACATCTTTGACCATTTCTTCTCCCCTGGAAACTGAACATAATTAAAATATATCTATATCAAGTTCTTTAGTCTGTGCGCTATCGAACAGACAGCAGCCGGAAAAATAATTATTTTTTGTATAAGAAATTGGAGGAGTTTTATATGGAAATCAACGAAGAAGGTGAAATTTCACAGAATGGTTTCAGGTCATTTTTATCGAAAAAACCGATGTGGACGTTCTGGATCGCTTATATTTTACTGTGCGGGATTCTTTTCGGGATATCTTATGCCGTGCCCATGGTACAACCCTGGTGGGTACCGATCTTAATGATCATTCCCGTCGGAATGATTTGGGGAATATCCATATATAAGAAGCAGCAGCTGAAAGAAAAATAGCTTGCATATGAAAAAGCTTAACAGAATTTCTGCTATTCGATGCACGAATCGACATTTTTCATTTTTACTTGACAACAGACACAGCAGAGATAGATTCCCCCATCTAATATCCCTCTCAGTTTTAGTATCCATAAATTCTGGTCTCATGATACAGTAAAGTAGAATTTCCACCGGGGTCAATGGCGCCTAAGGTCGAAGCTGCCTGCGAATTTGTGCTGGCCACCGGGAAGAAGGCTTACATTGGTTCCCTGTACAAGATCTAAGAAATGCTCGCAGGTCATTCCGGCACAGAAGTATGCATGGATGGTGACGATGTGCTTTAACGCAATCAATCAAAACAATCGGGAATAATCATAAGGGATGGTACATTCTGGGAATATGGCTAAATAAAGATTTTAGGTCTGTACGCTATCGAACAGACATAAGTCAGAAAATTGAATAACTTTTATATATACAAAAATAAAAGGAGTTATATATGAAAGTTAACGAAGCAGGTAAAATGCCGCAGAAGTATTTCACGTCTTTTTTATCCGACAAGCCAATGTGGGGATTCTGGATTGCTTATACAGTTATTTGCGGAGTTCTGTACGGTATATTTTATACCTTGCCCATGATACACCCTTGGTGGCTACCAATTGCCGTAATAATTCCAGTCGGAATGATTTGGGGAACATTCGTATTTAAGAAGCAGCTGAATGAAAAAAAGCTTGCAGATGAACAAGTTTAACAGTATTCCTTCCTTTCGAGGAAGGAATCAAAATAATTCATTTTACTTGATGACAGATTCCGCAGATGCGGATTTTCCGATCTAATATCCCATAGTATCCATATAGTCTGATCTCTAAATCCCGGGAGAGCAGATGTTCCACCGGGTAAAACGATTGAAATAAATCTTAAATTCTTCCCAGCTGACGCTGGTGACCCATTTCGGGGCAGGGAAAAATATTAATGCTCCTATTTTGAATATCTATCCTTGTAGCAAGGAGCAGTACAAAGCAGCCTAAGGCCTATAAACATAAAGAATGTTTATGATAGAATTACAGAGATTCTAAAACGTTTGAAACTGGAAGTATTCCAGGTTGTAAAGGATTGATTTGTGGATGCTAAACACTACTTTGAAGGCGCCAGTAAAATAGCCTACCCCATAATTTCTCATGAACTGCTGGATATTATATGTACAGAGAAAGAAGCAAGTGCTGATCAGAAAAAAGAAATTAAGGCAATATCCAAAGATTTAGGTAAAAGATTTTATCCGGAAATTCTTTTTTTATTAACATTCAATGAAATTGACAACCCACAAATGGCTGAAAAAATCTGCCGGGAAATTTCAGAGCATAAAAAGAGTCTTGAAAAAAAAATCGGAAGACCAATTGTCCTCGAACTTGCCGCCAGTGACTATATTCATTTCAGAAGCAAAAACGACTCTCCTGCTTTAGTAAATCAGGAAATAGTATTAAGCCGAATTGCAAGACAGGCAATTACTGACAGCAAAACAGACACCTATACAGTTGAACAGCTCCAAATAGATGTACAGAAGGAAATTGACCGGTCATATAGATATGGATTGACATTTTCTTTAATTATGATAGACCTGGATAATTTCAAAACAATAAATGATACATATGGGCACCAGAAGGGAGATCAGGTATTACAATTTTTTGCCTTACTTTTAGAGGAAAACCTTCGAAAACCGGACAGTCTCTATCGTTTCGGCGGAGATGAATTCCTCATACTTCTTCCACAGACTAACAATAAGGGGGCAGGTAAAATTGCTGGTAAATTGATTGAGCTATTAAATACTACCCCATGCGAAGAAATTGATAAGACCATATCTGTCAGTATGGGGATATCTTCTTTTGAAAGCTCCCGTAGTAATACATACAAAAGATTGATAAAAAGTGCGGACAAGGCTCTTTACAAGGCAAAAAAAGAAGGTAAAAACCAGATTGCTTTATGGAGAAAAGGAAAATGTGAAATTCTGGATCAGGATAGTGTTCTAATTCCAAAAAGCGCCTCAAAACAAAATATAGAAATTTCATGTCATAAAATTATACCCGGATGTGCTATAGGCAATATTTATGTTTATAAAGATATTTTCTCCAGCCGTGTCCTGCAATATGATATAAAAGAAGAAGAAGAAAAAGAGGAATTTGAACGGATAAAAAGAGCTATAAACAATGTTGCAGAAGATCTGTCAAAAATGCAGAGTAATATCGAAGAGGAAATAAACGCTGAGCATGGAGCCATTTTTCTCGCTCACAAAATGATTCTACAAGATATTTCTATTTTAAATGATATAGAAAATGAGTTAAGTGATAGATTACTGAACGGTGAGATTATAGTCAGAGACATATTCCGAAAACTTGAAAAAAGATTTCTTCTTTTTGAAGACGAACAACTGCGGGAAAAAGCGCAGGATATCAGGGATATTGGCGGCAGAGTTATCAGAAAGCTTCAAGGCAAAGATAATAATCTACTTTCATCACTGCCGGAAAACACTATTCTGGTTTCTCAAAGGCTTCTTCCGTCTGATACAGTTTTTATAGACAAAAAACATGTAAAGGCCATCATAACTGTTGAGGGCAGCCGGGGTTCCCATTCAGCGATACTGGCCCGTACTCTGGATATTCCTTATGTAACAATCAGTACAAAAATTGGAAAACTGCCCAATCATTCACAAGCCATAGTTGACAGTGACAGCAATACCATTTTTATTAATCCCGATGAGACAATGACAGAAAAGTACAATAAACTGATAAAAGAAAAGGATAAGGAAAATCATGCACTGATCGTTTCTTCCGAACCGATTGAAATTCAGGGAAGAAAAATATCAATTTTAGCAAATGTTTCAACCGAAGAGGAAGCAATTAAAGCTCAGGAGTCAGGCGCGGAGGGAGTCGGCTTATTTCGTGTAGAAACAATCTATATGTCCAGCCATATTATGCCTGATGAAGAGATGCTTCTGTCCCGTTTCATGGACATTCTAAAGCCCTTGAAAGGAAAAGAGATAACAATCAGACTGCTCGATATTGGATCGGATAAAGTTCCTTCTTATCTCGATCTGGGAAATGAAATTAATCCAGCACTTGGACTCCGGGGGATTCGACTTCTCTTAAAACACAGAAAGCTGCTTAAGACACAACTTTCCGCCTGTATCAGACTGAACAGAGAGATCCCTGTTAAGATTTTACTTCCAATGGTCTCTCTTCCATCGGAAATTCTGACAGTTCGAAATTTGATAAAGAAAATGGATGGAGGACAGGAGATTCATATCGGAGCTATGATAGAAACTCCTGCTGCAGTGTTTCATATAGATGAGATTTTAAAAGTATCAGATTTCATCAGTATAGGAAGCAATGATTTGTTCCAGTATACGATGACAGCAGACAGGGAAAACAAAGATGTAGCAAAATATTTTGATAAAGGCTTCAAGGTTCTCCATAAAACACTTGAGGAAATATTTAAGAAATCGGGAGAAGCATCAAAAGACTGTACTGTTTGCGGAGAGATAGCCGGTGACAGCGAATATATTCATTCTATGCTGAAAATTGGTCTTACAAAATTTAGTGTATTACCGAATCTTATTCCACAGGTCAGACAGGAAATCACAAATTTTACAGATGTAAAGAGCTGATTCCTGAAAATCGAGACCATCGCAAAGGCGTGCTCTTCTACAGGCTTATATTAACTATGCTCTTAATAAAGAAGGAGATTGAGTTTATCAGTCATTACCTTTAATATTTTTCCACATACTGAATAGCAAAAGCGAAAAACCCATACTCCCTAAAATATTGTTCAATAAATACCCATATTTCTGAACAAGTCTCTTATTTATCCGGCTTCATACAGTTGTTATTTATCCTCATCCTCAGATTTAATCAATGTATTCCATAATTTACAGCAATAGTAAATTGGCATATGATTTTCAACTTTTATACTTGTAAGATTATTAATATTATTTAAGTAATTCTTCCACTCTGAAAAAGATAGACTTACATTTTCAGAAATATGAGAATATGTGATCTGTGTATTTTTTTTGAAAATATTGATTTTTGAAAATATATTGGAATGTTGTCCTGGTTTTTTGAACTTTTTTGAAATATTACCCATTCTTTTAAATTGACTTAATATTGTTTTTTTTGCAATTTTAGTTTGATTTGCTAAATCGAATTCTTCTTTATTTATTATGACCTGACCATTATCTGTCAGATATATCAGCTTTCCGGAATGTTTGAAATTAAAATTAAGTTTAGGCAAATCAGGTGGTAAAAGAGGAATTGGATCATCATAATTTACAATTCTCCAGACTGGTTTGTTAGCTGAGAGTTTTATAAATTCTTCGTTACCAAAGCGGGGGGAACCAAATGTATATAAACCAAAACTTAAGGAATGCATAGAAAATGCTAAGCCTGCTAGAGCACCACCAAGACTATGTCCTGTAAACCATAGATTTCTCTTCGAATTTTCTTCTAACAAATGGTCTAAAAATATTTTAACTCCGATTGGTTTTTCCCATACTTTATTTAAGGCCTTGAAAAATCCCTGATGTACTTTACCTCCTTGATCAAAAGAAACAGATTTTGCATCCAAATTGCTCCTAAAATTATGAAATGCAGAAATGTTGTTTAGTTCACTACCGCGGAAAGTAACGATAATACACTTTTCATTCCAGACAATCATGCAATTTATGGAATCATTATAAAAGTATTTAAAATTTCCAAAGCCGGCAAGCATATAAACCATTCTGGCAAAACCCGGATGAGCATAAGACAAGAATGAACATTCAGAAAACCACCATGCATTCACAGGTGAATAGTTAATATCCTTAATCTGGATGGGGAATTTTTCTCCATTTTCAAAATAAACATAATTCATATCAGGAGGAACTACCGGGTATTTATTGGCTATCGGTATATCTTTGTAGCTTAGTTCTCGTATTATCTTCTTCATATCACATATCTCATCTGGAGTTATTGTCTCCCTTTGCGCAGCTTTTTATTCCATCGTGCTCTTGCAAGTACGAATTTTTTCCACAATCCGACAATATAAGCAAGTTTAACTTTATTGTTAAGCACAAAAATCAAAGTGCAAAGAATTACCTCAAAAATATCAAAAAGGAAGGAATCCTGGATGGATTACACCACTATCATTAAAGAAGCTGAGCATGTAATCCTCCCCTCTTTGAATTAAATACGGGATTATTCTGCCGCATTCATGGCGATACCTTTCGAGCTCACCAAGGTTTCACATTCGCTGGTATCTGCGGTACGGAAACCTCGGTAAGAACTCTTAAAATCTCTTTTTAAAAATCAGACTTATTTCTGGGGTTTTTCCTTAATCCCCTTCTTTCCTCCAGTCATCGAACCCTGACCAGTGCCCTGTCCTTTTCCTTTACCTTCACCATTACCGTCTTTCGGTCCCTGACCTTTTGGTCCTGTTCCATTCTTATTCGGCATATTTATCTCCTTTTTCTTCATCGTTGTGTCGAAAACCCACCTGCATCACAGCATGATATTTTATGGCTCAGGTCTTATCAAACAAACAACGCATTTACGCGGAATCGCCTCATGGTCGTCGACTTCGACTCTGTAATTTAATAATACGATCTTCACAGGCTGATGTCTGTTCGGTACCACACACTGCTATCAAAAACCATCATTCGATCCCAATCAGGTGGACAATAAGGTTGGTCACTTTCCCACGTCGCTTTCAATCAGCGCATGGACCGATTCGAAACCGAGTTTTTGCAGGAGCGTACCCAGATGCATATCTCCGCGCACGCCGAAGTTGCGTCCATATTGCTTTTCGATCGTATCGACACGCTTATCGTTTCTCGTACCTCGGAGCTTTCCGTCCTGATTACGTGAGCGATATCCGCGCATGTTCTTTGCATCCTCGGCCTTGCCTATGTGTTGATCAAGAATACTCGTCATTTTCTTTTTCATCTGTTTTCCTCTTTATTAATAGTAGTGCCAACTAACCAGGAAGACTGTACGGCTGCACATAAAGTCAGCTTTTCCACTTCCAATCCAGAACCTCGGGCATATCTATACCGTATTTATCGATATATCGCTTATGTTCGACGAGTTTATCCTGAAGAAGCCGGTCCAGCGCTGCCCCCTCCTTCGTAGGCGGCAGGCGTTTTATCGCATCCAGAACCAGGTGAAACCGGTCCAGGCCGTTCAAAACTGTCATATCAAAGTAGGTTGTGATAGTTCCCTCTTCCTTATAACCGTGAACATGCATGTTTTTATGATTGTTACGTCGGTATGTCAGCTGATGAATCAGTGAAGGATATCCATGGAACGCAAAAATGACCGGCTTGTCTACAGTGAACAATGCATCAAATTCCTCTTCACTCAACCCATGGGGATGTTTTGTATTAGATTCCAGCTTCATTAAATCGACAACATTTACGACCCGAATTTTCAGATCCGGCAAAGACTTACGTAAAATAGAAACAGCTGCCATACACTCAAGGGTCGGCACGTCGCCGCAGCAGGCCATCACAACCTCCGGCTCTTTGCCCTGATCGCTGCCAGCCCATTGCCAAATCCCGATTCCTTTGCTGCAATGCTCGATCGCCTCATCCATGGTCAGCCATTGCGGTGCAAGGTATTTGCCAGCGATTACAACGTTTACATAATGACGGCTCCTCAAACAATGATCCCCCACCGACAGCAGGCAGTTGGCATCCGGCGGAAGGTATACACGCACTATAGAGGCCTTCTTGTTTACCACGTGATCGATAAAACCGGGGTCCTGGTGAGTAAAACCGTTGTGTGCCTGCTGCCATACGTGTGAAGCCAGTAGATAATTAAGCGAGGCTATTTTTCTTCGCCACGGTAATTCGGCTGTGACCTTCAGCCACTTGGCGTGCTGATTAAACATCGAATCAATAATGTGAATAAACGCCTCGTAGCAATTAAACAGTCCGTGCCGGCCCGTGAGCAGATAACCTTCCAGCCAGCCCTCACATTGATGCTCGCTGAGCATTTCCATAATCCGGCCGTCGGGGCTGAGAAATTCATCACTCTCTACAGTGAGGGCTTCCCACTGCCGGTTTGTGACCTCAAAAACGCTATTCAAACGGTTGGAAAGAGTTTCATCAGGACCAAAGATCCGGAAGTTCCGCCCATCATTATTGAGTTTAATCACTTCGCGCAGGAACTCTCCAAGCATATGCGCATCTGAAGCCTCAATCGATCCCGGTGATGCTACCTCCACCGCGTATTTCCTAAAGTCCGGCATAATAAGGTCTTTCAGAACCAGCCCGCCATTAGTATGAGGGTTTGCGCCCATTCGTCGCATCCCCTCAGGTGTCAGCTCTGCCAATTCCGGCATAAGACGCCCATTTTCATCAAAGAGTTCTTCCGGTTTATAGCTTTTCATCCACTTTTCAAGGAGCTTTAAATGATCAGGGTGTTCTGAATCAACCAGTAATGGAATCTGGTGGGCCCGAAAAGTGCCCTCTATCTGCAGACCATCAACGACTTTCGGCCCGGTCCATCCTTTAGGTGAATTCAGAACAATCATAGGCCATCGTGGACGGGTGTTATCCTTTTTACTTCGCGCATTGCTTTGTATTCTCAGGATTTCCTCAACTACTTCATCCAGAGCAGCAGCCATAAGCTGATGCATTTTTTCCGGATCATCCCCTTCTACAAAATAAGGTGACCAGCCGCATCCCTTTAAGAATTGCTCCAACTCCTCATGTTCAATACGTGCTAAAACGGCAGGGTTGGCTATCTTATAGCCGTTAAGATGCAAAATCGGCAGCACAACTCCATCGGTTATCGGATTCAGGAATTTATTGGAATGCCATGCCGTTGCCAGAGGACCAGTTTCCGCTTCTCCGTCACCTATAACGCAGGCAACGATCAGATCTGGATTGTCAAACGCGGCACCAAAGGCATGACTCAGGGAATAGCCCAATTCTCCGCCCTCATGGATTGACCCCGGAGTTGTCGGCGCAACATGGCTTGAAATGCCCCCGGGAAACGAAAATTGCTTAAACAACTTTTTTAACCCCGCTACGTTCTGAGTAACGTCCGGATACACTTCGCTCCATGTCCCTTCAAGATACACATTCCCCACAATAGCAGGCCCTCCGTGACCGGGGCCTGAGATATACAACATATTGAGATCGTAGGTTTTAATAATCCGGTTCAAATGTACATAAATAAAATTCTGACCCGGTGTAGTTCCCCAATGTCCAAGCAGCAGCGTTTTGACGTGCTCCATTTTAAACGGCTTGCGAAGTAACGGATTGTTACAGAGATAGAGCTGTCCCACCGACAGATAATTGGCAGCACGCCAGTAGGCATTTATCTTCCTGAGTAACTCCGGGGAAAGTGTATTTGTCTTCATGTTCGATTCTCCTTTTCTTTTTCATGACTCAGGACGCGAAAAGATGTCCTGGCTATCATGTATTCTTCGTCCGTGTGAATCACGCGAACCAGCACCCGACTGGTGTCCGTGGAAATCACGCCCGCCGTCTGAATATTACGCGGCTCATTTAATTCAATACCGATAAAACTCAACCCTTCACAGATGCCTCCTGCAAAAACCAGAGTGTCCAATCCACCGAGTGCTGCGGCAAAAGAACCTATCCACTTCCTGACCTGATAACAAAACATCGCAACCGCTTCTGCTGCCCGGACATCCTGCGTTTCAAACTTTAGTAAATCCTGCATGTCGGAACTGATCTCCGACACTCCAAGTAATCCGGACTGGAAATTAACCATATTATTGAATTGCTCCGCACTCATCTTTTCGGTGCTGGCCAGATAATAAATCAATCCGGGGTCGAGGTCGCCAGAGCGAGTGCTCATCATAACTCCGGCTGCCGGAGTAAAACTCATGCTGGTGTCTATGGATTTTCCGTCATACACTGCTGTAAGGCTTGCGCCATTGCCAAGGTGAGCAAGTATGACCCGGCCATTTGCAGTTTCCATTCCGGCTACACGAGCCAATTCTTCCATCAGAAATGTATATGACAATCCGTGAAAACCATTTCGCCGCAGCCCTTGCGCCTGATAGCGTCGAGGGATCGGTAACAAGCGCGCCACTGTCGGCAGGTCATGATGAAAGGCTGTATCAAAACATGCTACCTGGGGCAAATCGGAAAACCGACGATTAAACGACTCGATTAAAATAATTTCCTCAGGCAGATGTTCGGGATCAAATGGAATAAGAGATTTAAGTTCCTTAATCATTTCGTCTGTGATTCGCTGCGCCTCGCTATACTTCTGTCCGCCATGAACTATGCGATGACCAACTGCAGCCAAAGCCTCATGCTCGCTGCGCTTCTCAATCCAGTCCATTAAAACGTCCACTGCTGCAGTATAATCCTGAGCCGTCAGTGAGCGTGAAAAAGTATCTTCCTTGTTCAGACCTTTCACCCGAAAGACAGTCTCCGCTAGCCCGATCCGATCAATACTGCCCTCAAGCAAACGTCGAAGCTTGACACCGACCTCGAACAACGCGAACTTGATACTCGATGAACCGCCATTAATCGTCAACACACTTATCATTGCGCAACATCCAATCCAAAGGAAGCCAATTTCGCGTGCGTAGACTTGTAGTCTTTGTGAAGAATGCTTTTAATTCCCAAACCCTCTGCGATTTCGACGAACATCGGCGTATCTTCAATATAGATCACCTGGTTGGCCGGAACCTGGGTCGTCTCAAGGGCGGCACGAAAAATATTTGCATCGGGATTTCGTAAATGCATAAAACAGGAAGAAATAAAAGAATCTGCAATCTCATCCAGTTTAAATTTGCGAATTCGATATTCATTTAATCCATGACCTTCGTTGCTGACTACGACGATTTTCAATCCATATTGCGCCTTAAGCCGATGAACTAATTCAATCATTTCAGGATATGGTTTTGACTGGGCAAACATGAATTCCTGAAACTGAGCCAGAGAAAACTGTCTCTGCTCATGAAATACCACAAGTTTTAAATATTCCTCCATGGTGAGCTTTCCTGACTCGTATATGCCTACGGTAACTTTATGTCGTTTGTTTAGCTCTTCCAAATTCAAGCCGAACGCCTGTGCTGCTAATTTTCTGGATAGGTGACCCCAACCATTGGTAAGCATAACACCACCGATATCTACAAATAAGGTTTTAAATAAATCGTTCTTTTTCATTTGGCCGCCGTGGCAGACTTTTTTGTTAAGCTTTCCATCAGGTGGTCAAATGGCTTATTGAATTTATTGACGCCTTCATCATAGATTTGATAAGCAGCTTTGGCACTTGAAATTGCCACTTATCCATGAACCTTCTTCGCAATTTCTGAAGTTTTGCTTTTCAGCTTGAAAAATATTTTCACCAGCGGATCTACCATGGTGTCAATACGGCTTAAAAAAAAGCTGGACATCGAGGCTATATGTTTCACCGAATGGCCCCCGGCAACTCGCGTTTCCAGACCCGCAATGTAAGCTTCTATAACTTGCCTGTAACGAGGTAAGTCAAAAAGCAGCGTCACGTTGACATTTATTCCTTCGCTGATAAGCTGCTCGATAGCCGGTAAGCCATCGGACGTCGCCGGAACTTTAATAAAAACGTTGGGCCGGGTCAATACCACCCACAATCGCCGGGCTTCCTCAATTGTTCCTTTCGTGTCATGCGCCAGATGAGGATTAACCTCAAGGCTTACGTATCCATCTTTACCAGCAGTTTTTTCATACACAGGTCTGAACTCATCAGCGGCATTCTGTACATCACGTTGACTGAGAGCTTCATAGATTGATTTAACATCTTTCTTCTTAGACGCCTGCTCAAAGATATCCTGATCGTAAAGATTGCTTTCTGCAATAGCTTTCTCAAAGATAGCCGGGTTCGAAGTCATCCCCCGCAGTCCATCCTCATCGAGCAAGCGTTTAAGCTCACCGTTTGCGATCAGATCAATTCGGATATAATCGAGCCAGATGGACTGACCGAGTGTTTCCAGTTTCTTTAACGGATTAACTGTCATTATATTATCTCCTTGATTTTAATTAAAACATAACAAGGGATAAACCCTTTATTTTCCCAGTCAGTACATCTTAAAAATATATCTAAATCGAACTCACCTGTCTGTGCGCTATCTAACAGACAGGAACTGCGGAGAGGGTTTATCATAATTTCAGAAAAAGTTAATGAACAAGGACGCGCATGATAAAGCTGGTGCCAACAAATAAAATAATGAAAGGAGAAAGCAATGAACGAGAAAGAACTGTATAAGCAGAAGAAGCAGGCCAAGTTGGATGAATGGGAAGCAGAGGTCGACAAGCTCAAAGCCAAGGCGTCTGGAGTCAGTGCGGATGTACAATTGAAGTTGAACAAGCAGATCAAAGAGTTGGAAGGCAAGGTTGAGCAGGGCAAGGCCAAGCTTGCTGATAGCCGGCGGCGTGAAGAAGAAAAAAAGGCTCTATACTATATTGGGCGGTGGACTTTATGCTGCCACGGTTCTGTTCATCTGGTTCATGGGATTCTGGACGGATAAACTATGGTTTGAATCTCTGGGATTTATTGACAGGTTCTGGATAGAATTTACAGTAAAACTTCTCTGCGGAGTTCTTTCGTTTCTCATCGGCGGAATATACATGTTTTTATTACTGTTCCGTGTAAACAAGCTCAAAATATGGATAAAGGTCATTTTTTCAGTCATTACAGCGATGATAACAGCAATGTTTGGTGTAGTTTTATGGGAGGAGGCCCTTCAGTTCTTTAACAGAGTACCTGCAGGAACAGCTGATCCTGTGTTTGGACTTGATGTTTCATTCTATATGTTCAGTCTCCCGTTTATAACGGGCATATACAGACTTTTAATGATGTTATCTGTTATTTCCATAATAGCCGGATTTTTAATTTTAAATTTGAGAACCAGAATTTTTCTGGTAAACAGAGTTAATGAATCAAGTATTGAATCGGAAAAGAATACCTCAGGCCCTTTTATAGTTGGATCCGCACTTGTAATATATTGTAAGACCTTTATTTTTTTAATGCTACTTGACCTGTTACTTTTCTGCTGATTAAATCATAGTGGAGAATATATGATCAGCATAGTGAAGTATTATTATAATAAGAACATAACAAAAACTGTATTTTTATTAATTTTGCAGGTTCTGTTTATATCCTGTCCGAATGATGTAATGAGAGATCTTGTTGAAGTAAAGGTCTCTGCCCCGGTTGCCGATTCATTCATTATTAACTCAGGGGCGCCAACAGCATCCCTCTCTGTAAACCTCTATTCGAATGTTTCAAAAGAGGAGGACAGGCTTGAGATGAGGTTCAGAAATGAATCAGGGTCGTGGTCAGACTGGATGCCATACTCATCTTCTGTGAAGTGGGATCTACAGGTCGGGGACGGAACAAAGACTGTTTATGCCGAGTACAGAGATGAAGGACATCACGTTGTCTCTATGAAAAACAATATTGTATTAAATACAGGCGCCCCGGCAGGGGATTTTTATATCTGGGGTTCTGCTGTTTCAGGAAACCAGCATCTCTCAGTAAACTCATCATCAGTTATTCTGTGCATGACTATATCTAATGTTTCAAGCATGCGGTTTTCAAACACAGGCAGTTCTGGCCCATGGAGTTCCTGGGTGCCGTATTCAGGTACTTATGGCTGGATAATAACAGGCGGCGACGGATTCAGGACTGTTTATGCTGAGTTTCAGACAAACGCCGGGACAATAACATCATCAAACAGAGGGATTACCCTTGATACTGCACCTCCCGAAGTAACAGGGTTCAGGATAAACAATGGTGATGCAGAAGCAACCGATATCAGTGCAGTGCTTGATTATGCATATACCGAAACCGCCGACATATTATGGGTACAGTACAGAAATGACGGAGGTTCATGGAGCGCTCCGGAGGAACTATCTGCAGGGACTGATATACCGGTTACAAAAAACTGGACCATGGGTGCCGCAATCGGAAGCAGAGCCGTATCGGTAAGGCTTAATGATACGGCTGGGAATATCTCATCCGTGTACTCTGACACTATATATCTTGCACAAAATGATTCACAGGCTGTTCAATCAGATAAAGCTGCCCTGGTAATAGGCTATTCAGGAGGTGACAGTGCCGGAAGCCTGACTCAGAATATTATTCTTCCGACAGCAGGAGCAAGCGGAACATCGGTTTTCTGGAGTTCGGATAATGAAGAGGTTGTTTCAGGAGAGGGACTGGTAAACAGACCTCCCTACGGTTCAGTTAATACATCTGTAATACTGATTGCAGTTATAACCAAAGGAAGCGCATCAGATACCAAAGTGTTTAACCTCACAGTCATCCCGAGTCCGCTACCTTCTGTGACAACAACTGCTATTGCAGGAAATCTGACCTTTACCGTGGATATTGCAGGAACCTCTGCCACAGGGGGGGGAGATGTGACAGATGAAGGACAATCATCAGTAACAGAACGGGGACTCTGCTGGAACACGGCTGGAACCCCCCTGATAACTGATTCACATGTTTCAGACGGGGCAGGCAGCGGGGTATTTACCTCTGCCATGATTACCGGTCTTACTGAAAATACAACGTATTATGTACGTGCTTATGCAAGCAACAGTTATGGAACAGCGTACGGAAACGAGGTGGCATTTAATTCAGGGTGGGTATTTGACAAAACAGAGAAATTCGGAGGATATGTCTTCTACAACGATGGTACAGGCCATGGTATGGCAGCTTCCACTACACATCTGAGTGAAGCGCAAATATGGGGAACTATTTATGAATGGGTTCCGGGCGGCACTTCAACAGCGGTAGGGACCGGGGATACAAATACAACAAATATAATTAATCAGTACGGTGCTGATCATAATACTGCGGCATATTTATGCAGATACGGATACACAGCGGGCGGGTTTTCCGACTGGTTTCTTCCGTCAAGGGATGAGCTTCTGCTGATGTATCAGAGATTCATGACTGAATTTGTAGAACTTAAATGGTACTGGAGTTCTTCTGAAAAAGAAGGTGCTTCGCCGTATTATGTGTTTATGGTTAAGAGATATAACGGGGATCAGGTTACAAACACTGGAGATGCCAAAGAGAATGGAGATGGGACTGGAACTGTTCCACAATACAGATCTGTCCGGGCAGCCCGAAGATTTTAGACATTAGAAAAAGCAAATACCTTGAACTGCGGGTTTGTAAACAGGACAGCTTTGAGTAATAATAAGTTGCACAAAAAGACTGCCTTGATCCGGTTTAATAACCTGAGCAGGGCAGTTTTAATTAGATGGACTTCAGTCAATATCAGGCTGCTCCCGATCACTTTACCGCACGTTCGCTTCGCTATTGCTTTCAGCGAAAAGAACAATCATGAAAAATAAAACTTTGTTTTCTACTCAGAAGTTATATTAACAGGTTCTGTTGTTTTGTTAATTTTCAGAAAGCCGGGACAAAAAAAGCGGCCGGATAAACTACCCGGCCGCAAAAGGAGGTTTTATGTCTTCAATCAGAATCTGGAAAGAAAGATTAAAACGGCTGCACCACATTGCCCTTTACAATTAATACAACATCTTTTTGAAAGAAAAGTTACAAAAGAATTGATAAAAAAGAATATTTATATCAGGATTATTTGGGGATTTGAAGCAGGAAGTGCAGGTATAAAAAAAGCTTCTGTATAAATACAGAAGCCTAATCAAGTAAAACTGTGGTGCCTGAATCAACAGATCTCCACTTCAAGTAAAAACTCTGGTGCCTGAATTAACAGAATCTTTTATGTAAAACTATGATGCCTGAAATAGCTCCCCCGGACAGACTTGAACTGCCGACCTAGTGATTAACAGTCACCCGCTCTACCAACTGAGCTACAGGGGATCATTCAAAGTTGAGTTACAATACCCAAATTAAAAAAAATTGTCAACAGGTTTGGATTAAAATATTTTAATGAAATTACAGGCGAATATTTATCTTAAAACCGCATTTTATACATTTTTTATTATCAATATTTTCTATAGAGACCCTGTATCCGCTCCTTTTTACAAGAAGTTCACCGCATGAAGGGCACATGGTATCTGAATTTTTGTAGCCTACATTGCCGGGATAAACATAGTTAAGGTATTTTTTAGCAGTTTCAACAAGCTCCAGAACAGTAGGCGCAGGGGTAGGGGGAGTTGAGTATTTATATGAGGGATAGTAGCAGGAAAGATGGTATGGGATGTTTCTGTCAAGGGAGGATATAAATGATGCCATCTCAGATATTTCTTCTGCTGAATCATTTTTACCGGGAATGACCAGGGTGGTTATTTCTACATGTATGGAGGAGGAAGCTTTTTTTATAAACAACTTAACCTCATCAAGCCCCCCTTTAAGTTCTTTCCTGTAAAAGTCAGGATTAAAGGATTTAAGATCAATATTTGCCGCATCAGTATATTCAAGAATATCATCAGCCGGTCCTTCATTTATGAAACCGTTTGTTACCAGAACGTTTTTATATCCCTTTTCCCTCAGGATCCTGGAGGTTTCTGTTATCCATTCTATATGAATAAGAGGTTCAGAATAGGTATAGGCAAGTCCTATGCCGCCGGTTTTAAAAGAATTGCCGGAACAGCCGAAGGGGGGTAAATTTCATAGCTTAAATCAGCATGTGTTGAAATAGAATAGTTCTGGCAGAACGGACATTTAAGGTTGCAGCCGAAAAAACCTGCAGAAAGGATTTTGCTTCCCGGGAAAAAATGGTAGAGCGGCTTTTTCTCAACAGGATCGACCGCAAGAGCTGACAGTCTGCCGTAGTAGGGAATTTCAGGAGTTCCGTTCCTGTTTGTCCTTACAAGGCATATTCCGGTACTGTTGTTTTTAATTATGCATCTGTGGGGACACAATGTACACTGAATACTGTCATTCTCTGAAGATAAATCTGCTGTGAAATAACGGGGATGAGGTTTTATATATAATTCATTCTCATGCATTCTTTTTCATTTCTCTGAAAACCCTGTTTTCAAAGTATGATTTAATAAGTTCCATTTCCTTGTCTGTAATTGTGTTGAAAATAATTGTTGTGTAAAGCTCACTTCTAAGGACTGTACAGTCAACTGTGATAATTGATTTGTCAATTTTAAGGGAGCATAGTTTTATTTTTTTACCCGGGTATATAGTTGAAGTATACTGTTCAGGTATCAGAATTGTCGAACCTTTAGGAGAAATTTCTATTACTTTACCCGAAATAAGCTCAAGGGTTTCAGGATGGTTGAAAACAAAACCGACATTGTCGATTTCTGTTACAAAATATCTTCTGTGCCGTCTTGTTTCTCTCGGGAGAAGATATCTTGAAAATATTGCCTTGAATCTGTCTATCAGGGCATATTCCTCCAGTTCTTCATCTACAAGGCCGTTTGCCCCGAGAAAAATAGATTTTTCCGCATCTTCAAGTGAAAAATAGGAGGTTTTAAGAATAATGAAAATACATTTTTCATGAGGAAAATATCCCCTCAGCACCTGAAGAAAGGGCTTCCAGTGTCTGGGATAGTCTTCAGCACTGAAAATAACAAGTTCCGGTGATATTTCCAGAATATTATCCATTGCCTTGACAGGGTTGGTATAAAAAATAAAATCAAATCCGAGCGGGGGTAGATGTTTTTTTATTGATTCAACAATATGTTCTTTTTCAGCTACAACTAAAATCTTCATTCTGTCCCTTTGTTGATGACAATATAATCTGTAATCATCCAGATGCTGTCTGTTTTTTCAAGTTTATAGGTATAATTCTTTATCTCGACAAGGTCCTCATAACGGAACTTCTCGGTTACAAGTACTTCAGCATTTTTCTGAGTATACCACGTTTTGTTGATTGTGTAACTTACCGGGACATAAATTATATCTTCAGCACCTGCTGATCTGTAGTCTGTATTCAACAGTTTAAGAAGTTCATTTTTATATTCTTCAAGCATTATATGTCTTTCAGAGTCGGAAAGTCTTATATATCTTTCCCTTCTGCTTTCCGATTTAAGCATAAGGTTTTCAAGATTGAGGTAAAGAAAATACTTATCGAATTCCGATTTCTGCAGAGCTTTGAGAGTATATTCCACAACCTGGTCAGGTGCTTTTGCCTCTTTTCTGAGGATCTCCCCGGTTGACTCATCAATTACTCTCTGATATTCAGGAATTCCAACATCTGGTCTGAGTGAAAAATCTAATATATTTGAAACTATAGGAGATGAAGACAATCCCATCCCGGGAAAAAATTCTGCCTGAATGAAATATAAACCAGGCTCTGTTATTTCCACCATATCACCGAGAAAAACATTGAAGGCGAATATTTCCCCGCTCTGAATAGTCATGTTTCTGTAATAAACATGTTGAACAGAATTGATCTCTCTGCTAAATTTGTAAAGATCCTTAAGTTCCCTCCCGGAGAGATCTTTTACAGTTATTTTCATATTGTAGTATCTTGGTTCAGCTATCTGGAATGTAAAATTATCAGGGCTGTTGTTGAAAAGCTCAACCCGCAGGGTGACATCATCCCCTGTATAGTATATTTTCTGGTTAAAATACCTTATTTTACAGGTTACATCACCTGTATATGAGAAAAGTGATGCTGCAGTTATAAATATTAAAATTGTGAATATTGATATTTTTTTCAATTTTATTCTCCTGATATTATTATAATTTTCGGAAAAAAAAATGATAACATTATTTTTAAATGAATTAATCAAGCGACTCAAAGTAACGCATCCTCATAAAGAGCTTATAAAACAGTTTGTAGCAGGGAAATTCCCGATAAATATAGGCAATATAAGGGGAACTGTCCTTTCCACAGTGGTTTGCGATCTTAAAAACTATACTAAAGGCAATATTGTTGTAGTCCTTCCCACAGAGAGGGAGGCTTCAATTTTTTTCCAGGACCTAAGCTTTCTTGACAGTGATGTTCTTAAATTCACATCCTGGGAAACTCTTCCATACAGCGGGGATTCCCCTTCATCATCTGTATACGGCAGGCGAATTTCTGCTTTAGGGAAACTTCTTGCAAAAGGAAAACAGGGAAAAAAGATTATTGTAACATCCCTGAAAGGATTTCTTTCATATCTGCCTCCCAGAGATTTTCTGCAGAATTACATTATCAGGATAACAAAAAACAGGGAGATTGATGTTGAGTCGCTTGAGAAGAAGCTGCAGGAAGGGGGATATCTGCGGGTCCCGAGGGTCAGTGTACACGGAGAGTTTGCTTTAAGGGGAGAGGTACTTGATATTTTCATGCATGGTATGGATGAAGCTCTGAGGGTAGTCTTCAGTTTTGACGAGGTTGAAGAGATTAAGTTTTTTGACCCGATAACCCAGAGCTCAACCGGAAAGGTTGATGAAATAGATATTTTTCCGTGCCGGGAGATAATATGGAGTGATTCTGTTATTGAAAAAACAGCTTTACTCTCTATTCTTACAGAAGAAAAACTGGAAAGCCTTAAAGAATTCCGAACTGTAAAAGGGGAGGAATATCTTTTCCCCTTTGCGTTTAGCGACAGACAGATGATAACGGATTACGCAGGTGAAAACTGTACAGTTGTCTTTGTTGACAGGGAAATACTTGAAAACAGCTGTAAATCAATTGAAAAAGAATATACCGAGCTATACAGGAGAGCGGGTGGAGTAAGGAAAAATCCTCTTCCTCCTGAGGTTCTTATCCCTGATTTTGATGCTGCTGTCATGAATAAACCGAGACAGATTTTCCTGCCTGTTCTGGGAAATACAGATAACAGGGAGCTGATAAGGTATAATTATGAGGCCGGCAGATCATTTTTCGGGAATTTCCAGTATCTGAAGGATGAGTTTTCAAGGCTGATTGATTCCGGTTATAAAATATACCTGTTCTCATCCTCAGACTCTCAGCGGGTCAGGATCGAAAACATACTCAGGGATTTTGATATTACAGTCATATCCGGTTCAATATCATCAGGTTTTGTTCTTCCTGACCTTAAAATCATGGCTATACATGAAAACGAGATATTCGGAAGGAAAAAAAGGATCCCCTCATCTGTTAAAAAGACAACAAGCCAGGTTATTGATTCATTCGTGGATCTGAATCCAGGTGATTTTGTCGTGCATATCAATTACGGAATAGGAAAATTTCTGGGAATAGACAGGATAAAGGCTGCCAATACAGAGAGGGATTATATACAGCTCGAATATGCTGATGAAGAGGCGATATTCATCCCTATTGAACAGGTGAATCTTGTCCAGAGGTATATCGGGAGTGAAGGATCAAGCCCAAGGCTTGACAGGCTTGGGGGTAAGTCCTGGGAGACAAGAAAAAACAAGGTAAAAAAGGCGGCTGAGGATATTGCCGGAAAGCTGTTAAAACTGTATTCAAAGAGGAAGAAGGCGCAGGGTTTTTCATTTCCGGCTGATACGGACTGGCAGATGGAGTTTGAGGCAACCTTCCCTTATGAGGAAACAGAGGACCAGCTGAAATGCATTGAAGATGTTAAAAACGATATGGAAAGTACCCGTCCGATGGACCGGCTTATATGCGGGGATGTCGGCTACGGAAAAACAGAGATTGCAATGAGGGCAGCATTCAAGGCATCATCATCCGGCAGACAGGTGATTTTTCTTGCACCCACAACAATCCTTGCCGAACAGCACTATGATAATTTCAGGGAGAGGTTTTCAAACTTTCCAATAAATATCAGGATGATGTCCCGTTTTGTCTCCAGAAAAGAGCAGGCTGAGGTATTGAAAGGACTTGAGGATGGATCTGTTGATATTGTTATAGGGACTCACCGGCTTATACAGAAGGATGTTATACTTAAAAACCCTGGTCTCATGATAATTGATGAAGAGCAGCGGTTCGGAGTCAAGGACAAGGAGAGGATGAAAGAACTGAAAAACTCTATCGACAGTCTTGCCCTTTCAGCCACCCCTATACCAAGGACCCTTCACATGTCGCTCCTTAAGATCAGGGATATGTCAATACTTAAAACGCCCCCGTACAACAGAAGGCCGATTGAGACCTTTGTCCGGGAATATAACGAGGAAATTGTAGTAAAGGCGATCAGGCGCGAGGTGGAAAGGGGGGGGCAGGTCTTCTATCTTCACAACAGGATTGAGAGTCTTGACAATATAAAGCTTTTTCTCCAGAAGCTTATGCCTGAGCTTATGATTGAAACAGCCCACGGCAGGATGAGTTCCTCGGAAATAGAGGAGACAATGAAAAGGTTTATCCATCACGGGGCTCATGTCCTTGTTTCAACGACAATAATTGAAAACGGGATTGATATACCGAATGTAAATACGATTATCATAGACAGGGCTGATATGTACGGAATTTCACAGCTTTACCAGCTCAGGGGGAGGGTGGGAAGATCCGACAGGGTCGCTTTTGCATACCTCCTGTACCCGGAAAACAGGGCATTATCTGAACTTGCACTTAAAAGGCTCCAGATTATATCTGACAACACTGAGCTGGGTTCAGGCTTCAAGATAGCAATGAAGGACCTTGAAGTAAGGGGAGCTGGGAACCTTCTGGGCAAGCAGCAGAGCGGAGAAATAGCTTCCGTCGGTTTTGATATGTATCTGAGGCTTCTTGATGAAGCTATAAGGGAGCTTGACAGAGATGGGAGAGAGGAAGAAGCTCCTGAGGTTTATCTTGAACTTGAGTATTCGGGATATATTCCTGACAGCTATATATCGGATCAGCTTGAGAAGATGGAGATATACAAGGGAATAGCAGCAATATCATCTGATGAGGAGCTTGACCGCCTTACAGCTGTCCTTGAGGACAGGTTCGGTCCTCTCCCTGATGAGGTTGAAAGCCTTCTTTCACTTGCTGAAATAAGAATTATATGCAGAAAACTTTTCATATCATCACTTAAAGAGAGAAAAGGGATTATTGAGATAGAGTTTGCTAAGGTCTCAATTATATCTGCTGACAGGATTATAAGACTGATGCAGGAGGGGAAGGTTCAGCTTGACTCGTCCCGGCCGAATATACTTAAAATGGAAACCGGCGTTATAGGACTTAAGGAAAAGTCTGTATTTATACGGGAAAGGCTTACCAGACTTATCTGAAAAGGGGAATATATGGAAGATAAAATGGATATAAATCTTGATGATATGATGGAAAAGATCAGGGAAAAAGTTTCAGACGGATATGATGCAGTTGTTGCAATCGGAAGGGGAGGGATACTGCCGGGCTATCTTGCAGCCCGTTTTCTTGATATTCCGCTTGAGATAATCTATCTGAATCTGAGAGATGAAAACCACCGGGAGATAAGAATCGAACCTCTCCTTACAAAAGTGTTTAATTTCAATGCTGAAGGTAAAAAAATCCTTCTCACCGATGATGTTTCCAACTCTGGAAAGACCCTTGAAGCGGCGGAAAAATATCTTAACGGGGGGATAATTACAACTCTTGTGATTTCAGGTAAAGGTGATATATCCCTTTTCGGCCCCCATGACAGATGCATAAGGTGGCCGTGGGATACAAAGTGATTTATTGATTCAGGGACGAAAAGAACATATCCCTGTTTTTTTTGAGTATATAAAGAATATCCTCATCTCCGCTGATTACTTCGGGGAAATTTATCCATGTAGTAATATGTTTTATTTCATCAATCTTTTCAAACATCTCTCTGTTGCTGTTATGGTAGTTGTCAAATACAATTAAGGGTTTGAGGTTTCTTATTTCAATAATCTGTTTTGCTTCAAGCCTCCCGGGGGGAAGGACCATATCCGGATTGAACCCCAGTTCTTTTGCATATGGAATTAAAAACTGATTGACTGCTGTTTTACCAGAATAAAGGCCGGCTGATTCAATTTCATTTTTCCAGCTGCTGTAGAAATATTTTATCTCATTGATGTTTTTTTGAGCTTTATCCTCTGTCCTGAAAATACCGGCGAGTATGGATACTGATTTTTCAATGGTCGGAATATTGTTGACAGTCATTATTTTTATCCCCTTGAGGGCGCTGTTGTCTGCTGTTTCCATGAGTTTGTCTGCCATTTTTTCATATCCTGCATATACAATATAATCAGCTTCTCTGAGTGATTTTATATCAGAGGGTTTTAGCTCATACTCAGGCGGATGAAGTATGTCAGAGGGGGCAAGTACCTTTATTCTTTCCCCTTCGACCCCTGCTGTCAGAAGAAAGGCTTTTACCCATGAGGTTGAGGCAATAATATCCTCTTTTCCGCTCTCCTGTGCCGCAGACGGGAAAGCGGAGAGTGAAAATGCAAAAATGACAGCCAGTGCTGTTATTTTTAATCTGTTTATCATTTTATCTCCTTCTGAAAAAAATTATTATGATGAAAATTATTGATGATGTAAGTGTTACTGATCCGCTTGCCGGAATATCAATAACAAGAGAGAGGATAAAACCGGTAAAAGCAGCTGTAAAACCGTAAAATGAGGCATGTATAAACATATCTTTGGAGCTTTTTGCAGTTGTTACTGCAATAACAGCAGGAAGTATGAGTATTGAATCAAGGAGGAGAGCGCCTGTAATCTTTATTGATACAGTAACAGCAAGTCCTGTAAGAAGAAGCAGCAGTGAATCAAAAAGCTTTACATTTATTCCTGAAGTACAGGCTATTTCCCTGCTGAAAAGCAGAGCTGTTATTTTCATGAAAGAAGCTGTAAAAAAAATTATTATGATAGCTGAAGATAACCCTATAATCACAAGATCGGCTGTTCCCAATGCATATATATTTCCCCAGAAGATTGCAGATGTTTCTTTAGCAGGTATACCTGATTTATATATAACTGCTGAAGTAAGCCCGATTGTAAATACCATGAGAAGGTTTGTTATATAGGACTGCTTAAGGCGGCTCTTTTCAGAAAGAAAAGGGATTAAAAGAATCAGAATGAAATTTATTACAGCTACTGTAGCTATCTGGTTTGAGGAAAAAGCAAGCGATAGAGAAGATCCCAGCATTGCTCCGTGCATCAGGGTGAATCTTAAGGGTACGAGGTTTTTCCTTACAATTATCACACCTACAAGGGGATAGGCTGCTGATATCAAAAGAAGCGCTGCAAACGCCCTGATAATCGGTGGATATGAAAGGTATTCAATCAGGTCTGTCATTGTTTGTTACCTGAATACTGTCTGGTTTTATCATCTGAAACAATTTTCATATCCTCAATTCTGTATTTTTTAAAGCCTGGGGAATTTGCAAGTTCATAATCGTGGGAGACTGCTATAACAGAAAGATCGAGCGACATTATTACCTTTATGAGGTTTTCCCGTGATTCAGAATCAAGTCCGGTTGTTGGCTCATCCAGTACCAGAAGACGGGGTTTCTGGGCCAGGCATCTTGCGAGTGAAACTTTCTGCTTTTCACCCCCTGAAAGGGTGTTGAACTCTCTTCCTGCCAGATGCAAAGATCCTGTCCTTTCCATGCTTTCAGAAACAGCTCCCTTTTCCTTATTCCGCCATCCCGGCAATCTCTTTTTTCTTTCAGAGACGAGGCCGATTCTGACAACCTCTTCTGAAGAAAGGGGAAAACTGTCTGTTATACTTTCCTGGTTCAGAAACGCTGTATCTCTTCTGTTATTCCTCCATAAAGTGGAACCTGTTTCCTTTCCCAGTACAATAACGTTTCCACTGTCAGGACGGAGTATCCCGAGTATAATTTTCAGAAAGGTTGTTTTACCGCAGCCGTTGCTTCCTGAAATCAGCACCTTTTCCCCTTTAGGGAGGTATAATGTACTGCTGCTGAATATCTGTTTTCTGTTATAGCTGAAACAAAGGGATTCTATTTCAACATCATTTTCACTTTTCACAGCCACAAGTATTTATAAAATAACAATCATTTTCAATAGTCAGGTCTGTATTTGTTGAAAATGATTGTTATATTATTTATTATTCATTTCATGACAGAGAAACCTATGAGAACTATCAGGAGTTTTGTCCTGAGACAGGGACGTTTTACCAGAGGACAGAAAGAGGCATTTGAACGGCTGGGACCTGAGTTTATAGTTCCGTATGACGGAGAAAAACTTGACTTTGAAACCCTTTTCAAAAACAGAAATACTACTGTTATAGAGATCGGATTCGGAACAGGGTATGCAACTGCCGAAATAGCAGCCGGAAACAAAGATGTTAATTATATCGGGATTGAAGTTTACAGGCCGGGAGTGGGGAACCTCCTTAAGTATATAGGGGATAAAGGGCTTACAAATATAAGAATATTCAACCATGATGCGGTGGATGTGATTGAAAATATGATTGAGGATGAAACAGTTTCCGGTTTCCATATATTTTTCCCTGATCCATGGCATAAAAAAAAGCACAATAAGCGGAGGCTTGTAAACAGAAGTTTTACAGAAAAAATATCAGGAAAGCTTATTGATGGCGGGTATATCTATGCAGTTACAGACTGGAGGGAGTACGGCCTGCAGATGCAGGATGTGATGCGGTCTGTAAGCAGTCTTTATTCACCATTTGAAAAGTTTGCAGATTACGGGAATAATGAAGTTCCATGGAGGCCTGAAACAAGGTTTGAGGAAAAGGGTCTTGAAAAGAACCACAGTATCTATGAATCGTATTTTATAAAAAAACCCCGGTAATACTTATACCGGGGTATGATCTTAAAACAATAATTAAAAACGGGAACCTATTCCGCTTCTTCCTTTCTGGCTGCTGCCTCTGCTATTACAGCTTCAGCAATCTTTCCTGAAATAGGGCTGTAGTGATCAAACTCGATCTCAAATGAAGCTGTTCCAGATGTAATTGATCTCAGGTCAATTGCATACTTGAGAAGCTCAGCCTGGGGAACTTCAGCATAAACCTGCTGTATTCCGCCCCCTACTGCGTCCTGTCCGAGTACTTTACCTCTTCTTGAACTGAGGTCTGAGAGAACATCACCGAGATACTGATCCTCAACAAATACAGTAAGCTTCATTACAGGTTCAAGAAGTGCCGGTGTTGCTTTTTCTATTACAGCTTTGAGACACCCCTTGGCTGCAAGCTTGAAAGACATTTCCGATGAATCGACTGGGTGTTCCTTTCCGTCGAAAAGGTTTACTTCTATATCAACAACCGGATATCCTGCAAGAACCCCTTCCTGCATCCCTTCTGCAATACCTTTTTCAATTCCAGGTATATATCCCTTTGATACAGACCCTCCCTTTATGGTATTGATAAATTTGAGATATTCTCCCCTTGCAATCGGCTGTACTTCAAAGTGTACTTCACCAAACTGGCCGTGCCCACCTGACTGCTTTTTATGTCTGTAGCTGCCTGATGCTTTTTTGGTAATTGTTTCCCTGTAAGCAACCTGAGGAGTTTTGGTTTCAATTGATATTTTCTGTTTATCCTTGATCTTGTCAAGAATCATGTTTATATGGAGTTCTCCCATACCTGATATTATTGTTTCTTTAGTTTCAGTATTGTAGTTGAGCTGGAATGTAAGGTCTTCTTCAGCTGCTTTGTGGAGAAACTGGTTAAGTTTGTCCTCCTCCTTTTTACTGGAAGCAGAAACTGTAAGGGAATAAACAGGGTGGGGAAGCTTCAGTTTTAAAAAGGTCAGCTGGTTATCAGCTGAACATAAAGAGTCGTTTGTCTCAGCGACAGGAAGTTTTGTTATAATACCGATATCACCGGCACAAAGCTCTTTAATCTCTTCAAGCTTCTTGCCCATTGCTGAATACAGTTTTGAAACCTTTTCCTTTTTTCCTTCTCTCATATTTATGAGTTCAGAATCGGGTTTCAGTATACCGTTGATAACTTTTACAAATGAGAGTTTTCCTGAAAACTGGTCAATACTTGTTTTAAAGACAATTGCAGCGACTCCCTTTTCAGAGGTAATCATTATATCTTTTTCCCCTTCAGGTGTTATTGCAATTTCCTTTTTCACTGATGAGGGGGCCGGAGCTACATTTGAAATAAAGTTTAAGAGGCTTGAGATGCCGGATGATAGTGAAGCGGATCCGCAGAATACAGGGACAATTTTATTGTCCTTGAGACCTTCTGTAAGCCCTTTTCTGATTTCATCAGCTGTAAGTGTTCCCTCTTCGAAGTATTTCTCAAGAATTTCATCATCACCTTCAGCAGCAGCTTCAATCATCATTGTTCTGTATTCTTCAGCAAAAGAAGTCATATCTGCCGGTATATCCACTGCTGTTTCTTTGCCGGATTCCGGTATCATATATGCCTTGTTTTCAATAAGGTTTATAATTCCCCTGAAAGAAGCTCCTTCACCAATCGGAATTGTTACCGGAACAAATGTTTTCTGGAATTTTTCCTTTATATCATTGAAAGCATTTTCAAAATTAGCCCGGTCCTTGTCAGCTTTTGTCAAAAAAACCATTCTGGGCATATTTCTGCTGTCAAGTCTTCTCCAGATTTTTATTGTTTCAATCTGAACCCCTGTGTCGGAACTAACTGTTAGAAGTGCATTTTCACAGGATCTGAAACCTGCTACTACTTCACCAATAAAGTCAGATGAACCTGGAGTATCAATAAAATTCAGTTTTTTATTATTCCACTCTATAAAGGATAATGAAGAATGGATGGAAATTTTCCGTTCAATTTCCTCTTCTGTAAAATCGCTGACAGTTTTTCCGTTTTCAACCGGTTCAGCTTTTGAAATTTTTCCGCCTGCAAGAAGTATGTTTTCAATAAGGGAGGTTTTGCCTGTTCCTACATGCCCTGCGATGGCTGTGTTTTTAATAGCATCTGTTGTGAAACTCATACAAGACTCCTGTTATCATTAACTTGTCTGACAATGATAGCTTTGAGTCATCCAGTTGTCAACAAAAAATATTAAACATACAGTATTTTATAGAGTTGTGACAACCGGTTTCGGTGTAAAAAATAAAAAACTTTTTACAGCAATCCGCCATAATGGACTGTGTAAAAGTTTTATAATAAATTGAATTACCGATCTTCCTTTTTTGAGAAATGGGAGAATTCCATTGAAAATGTCCCCCTTCCCTGTGTTGCGCTTCTCAGTGCTGTAGAGTATCCGAACATTTTTGAAAGCGGTGCATGGGACCTTACATGCTCGGAACCAGGTCTGCTTTCAAGACTTTCAACTATCCCGCCACGTACAGTCAGCTGACTTATAACCTCGCCCACATGCTCTTTGGGACACATGATATCCACTGTCATTACCGGTTCAAGAAGGACAGGTGATGCTTTTCTGCATGCATTGTCAAACCCCATGGAAGCGGCAGCTTCAAATGCAAACTCGGATGATGTAATTTCACTGTATTCAGCGCTTTCAATAATCACTTCAGTATCTACTACAGGGTATCCGAACTGAATACCTGCAGAAAATCCCCCAGTAATACCCCTTTCTATGGCAGCATTGATTTCTTTCGGAAGCTTTTTTATAACCTTTTCCATATTGAGTGAATTACCTTCTCCTCTTGAGGCAGGTCTCACTTTTATTGTAACTGAAGCATTATTTTCATTGCCGGCAATAATCTTGTGGAATTTTTCTACATGGGTGTATTCGGATGTAACTGATTCCCTGTATGATACCTGAGGATTCCCCACATTGGCTTCTACATTAAATTCCTTCATCATCCTTGTAACAAGAACATCAAGGTGCAGTTCTCCCATTCCTGATATTACAAGCTGTCCTGTTTCTTCATTCTCAGTTATTCTGAATGTTGGGTCTTCCTTTGAAAGTATTTCAAGTACATCCCTCAGTTTGTCCCGGTCAGATATTGTTTTAGGTTCAATAGCAATGGAAATTACAGGTTCAGGAAAATCCATCTTTTCAAGTATTACCGGAAAACTGTCAGTTCCCAGGGTATCCCCTGTCTGTGAGAATTTCAGTCCGATTATAACCCCGATATCTCCTGCGCTCAGGGAATCCACACTTTCCGACCGGTTTGAGTGCATCCGGAGAAGCCGGTTTATCCTTTCTTTTTTTCCCTTGTTGAGGTTCTGTATTGCAACACCGTTTTTTATTGTGCCGGAATATACCCTGATAAAGCTGTATGTGCCTGCATCCTTGTCGTTCTGTATCTTAAAAACAAAGGCAAGTGCCGGGCCGTCTGTTTTACACGGGACCTTTATCTCATCCTCTTTTTTGATATGGTGGCCGACGGCAGGGGGAAGTTCATCGGGAGAGGGGAGAAAATCGATTACCGCATCAAGTACCGGCTGTATCCCGATATTTCTGAGAGAGGCCCCTGTAAAGACAGGGAGAAGCTGATTATTGATAGTAGCGTTCCTTATTGTTGATTTTATAAGTTCTTCGGGAACCTCTTCTCCGCTCAGGTAAAGCTCTGTAATTTCGTCCGAGAATGAGGATACAAGGTCAAGAAGGTTTTCTCTCCAGTATTCCGCTGTCCCGATCCTTTCCTCATGCACTTCTGTTTCGCTGAAAGCGGATCCGTTTGTCTCCTGGTCCCACCTTATTTCCTTCATCCTGATGATATCAATAATTCCTTCGAAATTACTTTCACTGCCTATAGGTATATTGAGAGGGAGAGGGTTAGCTCCGAGTTTGTCTTTTATTTCATCAACAACAGAAAAAAAGTCTGCACCGATTCTGTCCATCTTGTTTATAAATGCAATCCGCGGTACATGATACTTATCAGCCTGGTGCCAGACTGTTTCTGACTGGGGTTCAACACCCCCTACTGCGCAGAAAATTGCAACGCCCCCGTCAAGAACACGGAGAGATCTTTCAACCTCTGCAGTGAAATCAACATGCCCGGGCGTATCTATTATATTTATTTTATAATCTTTCCAGAAACAGGTGGTTGCGGCTGAAGTTATTGTTATCCCTCTGTCCTGTTCCTGTTCCATCCAGTCCATTGTTGCATTTCCGTTATCAACTTCTCCGATCCTGTGGCTTTTACCTGTATAATATAGAATTCTTTCTGTAGTAGTAGTTTTGCCGGCATCAATGTGAGCCATTATTCCTATATTCCGCATATTTGTGAGCGACATTTCCAATCTCCCGGGATTATTCCAATTTATTTCTTTCTGCTTTTATAGCATAAAGAAGATTTATTAATCCATAATAATATATAAAATTAAACTTTAAAACCGGTATTGTGATATGATTGGTTTATATTTATAATTTTAGGGATGAAAAGTGTGAAAAAGCTCCTTTTTAAAACTGAAACTCCCCTTGTAATGGGCATAATAAACTGTACACCGGATTCTTTCTACAGCAGAAGCAGAAAGGGGGATTCAGGAGAAGCTGTTGAAACTGCCCTTAAAATGGTAAGTGACGGGGCGGATATTATTGATGTCGGCGGCGAATCAACCCGTCCGGGTTCTTTATATGTCAGTCCTGAGGATGAACTTGCGAGGATTATCCCTTTTCTTACCGAATTGAGAAAAAAATCAGATATACCTGTCTCTGTTGATACCAGAAAATCCTCAGTTGCAGAAGCTGCACTTGCCTGCGGAGCTGATATTATCAATGATATTTCAGCCCTTCAGGATGATCCTCTGCTGGCTGAAATTATACGAAGATATAATTGCGGAATTATTCTGATGCATAAAAAAGGGATCCCTGTAGATATGCAGAAAAATCCTTCGTACAGAGATGCTGCAGCCGAGATTAAGGATTTTCTAATTGAGAGGGCTCTCTTTGCAATTGAATCAGGGATAAACAGAGAGAATATCATTATTGATCCTGGAATAGGATTCGGAAAAAGGCTTGAAGATAATCTGTCAATAATAAAAAATATAGAAACTTTCAGGGATTCAGGATATCCTGTACTTATGGGGCATTCACGAAAGTCGTTTATCGGTATTGTAACCGGAAGGGAAACTGATGACAGGCTGGCAGGTTCACTTGCCGCTGGCATAATATCCGCAATCAATGGAGCTGATATTCTCAGGGTACATGATGTAAGGGAAACAGTTGATACCCTTAAAATTCTAAAAGCTGTAAACAATACAGCAGTTGTCTGAGGTTGTTTTGGGTATATTAAAGGGTCTGGGTTTAATAGCAGGTGTTATAAGGCCTCTGATAGATGTTTTTGTAATTGCGTTTCTTATTTATCAGGTTTACAAGATCCTTATACACACAAGGGCAGTCCAGCTTATCAAGGGCAGCGTTCTGATAGCAATGATATATGCTGTTGCATTTTTTCTAAAGCTTGAAGCGCTTCTCTGGATAATGAACAAACTGGGAACTGTACTTATTATTATCATAACAATTGTTTTTCAGCCTGAGATACGAAATCTTTTTACAAGGTTCGGGCAGGGAAAGCTTTTTCAGTTTTCTTCAGTTTCAACATCCCTTGAAATAGAATCAGTTTTAAATGCTGCGGAAATTCTTTCTTCAATGAGAAGGGGCTGTCTGATTGTATTTGTCAGACAGATCGGGATAAAAAATATTATTGATTCCGGAACAAAGCTGAATGCAGATCTTTCTTCAAGTCTTATCCTGACTATTTTCGGAAAAGATACCCCTCTTCACGACGGCGCCATAGTTATTCAGGGGAGCAATATTATTGCAGCCGGATGTTTTCTTCCTCTGTCAGAGCAGCTCGATATAAAACGAAGTTTCGGAACAAGGCACAGGGCAGCACTGGGACTTGCCGAGACTACAGATGCTGTTATTCTGATTGTATCTGAAGAAACAGGGGCTATATCACTGGCTTTTGACGGGAACCTCCTGTATGATCTTGAAAATGATGATATAGACAGGACACTTAAACTCCTGCTTACAGACAAGGAAGTCTCAGAGGAGAGAACTGGAGAGGTTGCACTTGAAGATTAGAAAAAGAATAGACAGGATGCTGAACAACTGGCCGGCAAAAGTTCTTTCTGTTGCACTGGCTGTACTTCTTTTTTATTTTTACAAGATAAATACAACAGAAGAGAGATTTATAAGTATCCCCCTTGAAGTTTCAATCGGAAGCAGTCTTGCCGCTTCCCAGAGGTATCCGACCCATGTCAGAATAACTCTCAGGGGCAGTGAAGAAAATATTTATATGATAGAAGACAATGATCTGAAGGCTTTTGTGGATTTTACATCATATAAAACCGGAGGAACATACAGGGAGCCTGTCGTTGTTGAGAGATCAGGCAATGCTCTTTATGCCGATCCCCTTGAAATAAAGGTTGAGCCGATGGAGATTATCCTTTCCCTGGAGGACAAGCTGGTCAAAAACGTTGAAATACTTCCAACAGTGACCGGATATCCGGCAGAAAACTTCGAACTTGCCGGTTTTTCCCTTAATCCGGCCAATGTAACTGTTGAGGGTCCTGCCAGCGTTATCAAAAAGATTTCTGTTTTCAAAACAGAAGAGATAAATCTTTCAGGGAGGAGTGAAAATTTCATCCTTCCTGTTGTTATAGATTATAAGGGAAATATGGTGGATTTTGTCGGGGGCAAAGAGGTCCAGTTCAAGGGCCAGATTGTTAAAAGTCTTATTATGAAAACTTTTGCCCCTGTTACTGTTACCGCTGAAAATATACCTGACGGATATGAAGCTTCAATCAATGTTCTGAACGGCAGTATAAAGGTTGAGGCGGAGAGATCGCTTCTTGAAGAGTATACTAAAGATAGTTTTACTCTCGGTGTTGATCTTTCCGGGATAAAGGATACAGGGATCTATACAATAGCAGTTGTCCCTAAAGGGGACAGCAAACTGAAAATAATCAGCTTTGTTCCAGAAACAGTCAGGGTTTATCTGAGCAGAAAGAGGAGATAAGATGATAATCGGACTTGGAATTGATATAGTGCACATTGACAGAATGAAAAAATGGATGGTAAGACCTCTTCTTGTACAGCGTTATTTCCATCCTGACGAGATTATTGCATCCGAGGAACGTGGTGCGTCAATGCATCTGTCCCTGGCAGCAAGATTTGCTGCAAAAGAAGCATTCGGAAAAGCTCTGGGTACAGGGCTGATGGGGATTTCCCTGAAAGAGATACAGGTGGAGAATAATCACAACGGAAAACCCTGTATTCTTCTTTACGGAAAGGCAAAAGCAGCATATGAAAGGATGGGGGGGAAGCAGCTTCATCTTTCACTTACCCATGAAAGGGATAATGCTGTTGCAGTAGTTATAATAGAGAATTAGAATACGGTTATGGAAGAGAATTTATTACCAAGCACTTTTGTCTCAAAATCAGATACTGAATGTCCTGTATGCGGGACGAAATTCAGAAAAGAAGAGATGATGACAGGAAGCGGACGGCTGAATGCAGGAGAACTGACTGACGAGCTTAGAAGACTTTATATTCCGTCTAAAAAATACGGAGAGGTAAACCCCCTTATCTACTATATTACTGTTTGCCCGTCATGCTTTTATGCTGCCAACAGCCTGGATTTTAATGAAATCAGCGATACTGTGAAAAAAGCCCTGAAAGGGGAAACAGAGGAGAGGGAGACTTCACTGCTGAAGCTTCTTCCGGGGCTTGATTTTACAGCTTCAAGAACGCTGCTTGAGGGGGTGGCTTCATACTATTACGCGATCAGGTGCCTTGACAGTTTCCCCCACATAATGAGCCCTGCAATAAAGGGAGGGGTATATTCCCTCAGGGCGGCATGGCTCTGCAATGATCTTCATGCAAAAAATCCTTCAGAAAACTATGATTATCTTGCATCAGTATTCTACAGGAAAGCAAGGTTTTATTATATGAGGGCAATAGAAGGGGAGCAGGACGGGAGCGAAACAATGAGCGGATTCAAAAACCTCGGACCCGATCTTGACAAGAACTACGGTTATGACGGTTCGCTTTATATTGCCGCATACCTGGAATATAAATTCTGCCCGGATGATGATCCTCTTAAAAAGAAAGAGTCTCTTGAGAATGCCAAGAAAACAATTGCAAGGATATTCGGTATGGGAAAGGCTTCAAAAAACAAGCCTGCAGCAATACTTGACAACGCAAAAATCCTGTTTGACAAGATCAAGAATGAATTAAAGGAAATTGATGGCTGATATTCTCAGAAATATAAAACTCACTATTGCATATGACGGTACTGCCTACTGCGGCTGGCAGATCCAGAACAATGACATGACTGTTCAGGGTACAATCGAAAAAGCCCTTTTCAAGATACACAGGAGCAGTATAAGGCTGACAGGTTCGGGCAGAACAGATTCTGGGGTGCATGCAATGGGGCAGGTTGCCAATTTTTATTCCGGCCTTGCATCAATACCTGCGGCAAATTTTGCCCATGCCATCAATTCTCTTATCCCCAGGGATATAAGGATACTCAAAAGTGAAGAGGTCGATGAAAAGTTTCATTCAAGATACGATGCAGTTGAAAGGATATACCGTTATTATATATGCTGCCAAAATATGCCGATGCCCTGGCAGAACAGCTACTGTCATTATGTCAGGGATAAACTTGATACATTGCGTCTTAATGAGATTGTGTCCCCCATTACCGGTATTCATGATTTCTCCTCATTTTCCGCTCCGATGGAGGAGGGGGTTTCAATGATCAGGGAGATATATTCCGCTTCATTCTATGAGGAATATCCCTATATTGTCTTCAGGATATCAGGAAATGCTTTTCTCCGTAAAATGGTCAGATCTATAACCGGCACAGTTCTTGATCTTTATTCAAACGGGAAGGGGGCGGATGAAATGAAAAAGATCCTTGATTCGTGCGACAGAAAGACGGCGGGGCCTACCGCTCCGGGGAGAGGGCTTTTCCTTCACAAGGTATGTTATGGAGTTTCAGTGTGAGAAAAAAGGTTGAGAATTTATGGGATGTCCTTAATGATCTTGAGGACCTTGTGAAATACGGATGCAGGATAGACCTGAGAGAAAGGTATGAAAACAGGAAAAAATCTTCCTGCGGTGATTTTAAGGTTCTTAATGATTCACTTGAAAAAGTGTCTCAGGAGGTAAGGGGCTGCAGAAAATGCGTGCTCTGTGAAAAGAGAATTACACCTGTTCCGGGTGAGGGGGTTTCAGACCCTGCTGTCCTTATTATCGGCGAGGGGCCGGGAGCGGATGAGGACAGGAGCGGCTCACCGTTTGTTGGAGCTGCCGGCCAGTACCTTGACAAGTGGCTTTCTGCTATCGGAATTTTCAGGGACAGAAACTGTTTTATAGGAAACATTGTGAAATGCCGTCCTCCTGGAAACAGGGATCCTGAGGCTGATGAAATAAGCGCATGTCTTCCGTATCTTGAAAGACAGATTGAAATACTGAGACCTAAGATTATCCTTACCCTCGGAAGAATTGCTGGGCGAATTATTACAGGAGAGGAAACAGGGATCGGAAGGATGAGGGGGAGAATTTATTCATATAATGGAATACCAGTTGTCCCAACATATCATCCGAGTGCTGTGCTGAGGGATAAAAGCTATAGAAAACCTGTCTGGGAAGATCTTCAGCTGCTGAAAAATGAACTTGATAATGGAAGAAAATAAACTTTATCTTGAAGTTGCATTCAATACTCCTCTTAAAAATACATTTACATATCTTCTCCCTGAAAATCTTTCTGACGAAAAAGGGGAAATACCTGACTGCGGTGTGAGGGTAGCTGCAACTCTGGGCCGTAGAAAAATGACAGGATTTGTTGTAGGGAAAACCTTTGAAAAACCCTCCGGAGACTATGAAATAAAGCGGATTGAAAAGATCATTGATTCTGAGCCACTCTTTGACAGCGGGTATCTTGAAACAGCAAAATGGATAGCCGGAATGTATATGTGTTCTGTCGGGGAGGCGCTTTTTAAAATGGTCCCTGTCGGCAGGCAGGAGAGAAGTTCAGATCTTTTTACGGAGATAGATAATGATTTTACCGAGGTTATTATAAACTCTGATCAGAAAGCAGCAATAGAAAAGATTGATTCAAGCGTTAGAAATCTTTTTTATCTTTTCGGTGTAACCGGCTCAGGAAAAACAGAGGTTTATCTGAGTCTTGCGGAAAAAACACTTTCAAAGGGGAGGGGGGTTATATATCTTGTCCCCGAGATATCGCTTACCCACCAGATGATAGATTATGTATGCAGAAGGTTCGGCGACAGGGTCGCTGTTCTCCATTCAGGTATTACACCGTCACAGAAGCTGTATCACTGGAGGAGGATTCAGAAGGGGGAGGCTGATATAGTTGTCGGCGCCAGAAGCGCGGTTTTTGCCCCTGTAAAGGATCCGGGACTTATTATCCTTGACGAGGAGCACGAAAGCTCCTACAAGGCAGGGCAGACCCCCAGGTATCATGCAAGACAGATAGCCATGCACAGGATAAACAAAGGGGGCGGCAAGCTGATAATGGGAAGTGCAACCCCTTCTGTAGAAGCATATCACCTCATGAAGACAGGGGTAATAGAAAAGGTGGTCCTTGAGAAGGTTGCTGCAGGGGGAGCTTTTCCGGAAGTTGATATTATTGATGTAACAGGATCAGATTCCGCCATATCGGAAGAACTTGCACTGGCAATAAGGGATACCTGTGCTGAAGGAAGACAGGTAATACTTTTTCTGAACAGGAGAGGCTTTTTCTATTATTTTAACTGTCATCAGTGCGGATATGAGATGACATGCAGGCAGTGTTCAGTCCCTCTGACATACCATAAAGACAGAAACAGGATGATATGCCACTACTGCGGATATTCAAGGCCCCCTGTAACCGTATGCCCTGAATGCTCTTCCCTTGATATCGGATATTCCGGGTTCGGTACTGAAAAAATAGAAAATGATGTTAAAAGACTATTTCCTTATCTTAAGATTGCAAGGCTTGACAGGGACAGCGTTCAGAAAAAGGATTATCTTAAGAAGGTCCTCGACAGTTTCAGATCAGGAGAAACAGACATACTTCTGGGGACGCAGATAGTTGCAAAAGGACTGAATTTTCCAAAGGTCAAGCTTATTGGGATAATTCTTGCTGATACTACCCTGCAGCTTCCGGATTTCAGGTCAGCGGAAAGGACATTTGCCCTTATTACACAGGTTTCAGGGAGGGCAGGAAGGTTTTCTCCTGACGGAAAGGTGCTTATCCAGACGTTCAGACCCTCAAATTTCGCAATTAAAGCAGCAGCCCTGAGAAAAACTGAGGAATTCTATGAAAGAGAGATCGAAAACAGAAAAGCAATGGGCTTTCCCCCTTTTACAAGGGTTATAAGGGTTGTTTTCAGGTCAAAAGAGAGGGATCTGTGTGAAAAAAGTCTTAAAACACTCACTGATATCCTTTCATCACTCTCCAGCGGAATAAACGGTATACGGATCCTGGGGCCTGCTGAATGCCCTGTCTCAGTTGTTTCAGGGAATTACAGGTTTCATGTGATAATGACTGCTGTTGAGTTCATAAAGGCCCATAACATACTGTTTACTGCCATCTCTGATTTCAGGGTGCCGAATAAGGTCTATATGGAGATAGATATTGATCCTTCAGCACTGATGTGATCTCTTGATTGACTTTGTTCCCCTGATTTATTAATGTATAGGTATAAAGATAATTTATGCTGTTTAAGCAGAAAGAGGTCGGATTATTGTTAAAGATAGTAACACTTGGAGAAGAAATATTAAGGGAAAAAGCTTCTTTAATAAGCGATATAAATGAGGAAACATCCTGGCTCGCTGAACGGATGATAGAAATACTGGAGACAGGTGCCGGGGTGGGTCTTGCTGCACCCCAGGTAGGGGAAGGTAAAAGACTTTTTGTAACAAAAGCACCCGGCGATATTCCAAGGGTGTTTATAAATCCCGAGATAATATTTACTTCACAGGAACAGGTTAAATTTGAAGAGGGGTGCCTGAGCATACCGGGTGTATATGCAGATGTTATCAGGCCTTCCGGAATAACAATCCAGGCATGGAATCTCACCGGAAAACACTTCAGACTTGATGCTGATGATTATCTTGCAAGGATAATACAGCATGAGTATGACCATCTGAACGGGATACTTTTCCCTGACAGGCTCAAGGAAAAACAGAGGGAAAGGGTCCTTACTATATATGAGAAAAAAAGCAGGGGCTGATGAGAATATTCTTTGCCGGGACACCTGAAATAGCTGTCCCTTCACTTGAAAGGCTTGCTTTGTCATTTGAGATATGCGGCGTTCTTACAAACCCGGACCGTCCAAAGGGGCGTAGTGGCGGGGTGGAGCCGACACCTGTGAAGGCCAAAGCTGCCGAACTCGGACTGAAGGTATTCCAGCCTGAAAAAATTGACAATGACTTCTGCCGTACAGTGGAGGAACTTTCACCTGATGTTCTTGTAACGTTTGCCTACGGCAAAATATTCAGAAAGGATTTTCTTTCTATCTTCAGAAAAGAAGCACTAAACATCCATCCTTCTCTGCTGCCCGAGTTCAGGGGGGCTTCTCCCATTCCTGCAGCAATTCTTTCAGGAAGGGCTGTAACAGGGATAACAGTTCAGAGAATGGCCCTTAAAATGGACAGCGGGGATATTATCAGTCAGATAAGGATACCGCTTGACGGGAGTGAGACAACAGAAAGTCTGGGCCGTTTTGTCGCGGATAAAAGTTCTGTCCTGATAGAAGAGGTATTGAGATCTGTTGAAACAGGCAGCTATGAAGTATTGCCTCAGAATGATACTGAAGCGACATACTGCAGTATAATAGACAAGAAAGACGGCCTTATTGACTGGTCTGAACCGACTGAAGTTATAGAAAGAAAGGTGAGAGGATATTATCCATGGCCCGGGGCATACACATATTATAATGATAAATTACTTGTTATAACTGAATCTATGATATATAAAGAAAATATACCGGAAGACAGAGGTCCATTCAGAATCGGTGAAGTTGCTTTTACCGATAAGAAAGTGGGAATTGTCGTAAGGACAGGAGACAGTTTTCTTGCGCTTAAAAGGCTCAAGCTGCAGTCAAAAAAAGAGATGGATTATAAATCCTTTATTAACGGTGTCAGGGATTTTGAAGGATCCATACTTGGAGAATGAAAGATGGGGTTTTTAACAGACAGGATCAGGAAAATTTTCCCGAACAGAAATGATGATCAGAATACCAGGTTTTTTAAAATAATTATATATGTCACATTGGGAGTTCTTCTTTTTACGGTAATTTCAAGTACTGTAACTTTTCTTATTGTATTGAGAGGGGCGGAAGAGGTAATGATTCCCGATGTAGTCGGGGTCAGGCTTGAAGAGGCAATAATTGAGCTCCAGGACAGGGGGATCAATACCAGAATACAGATGAAATATTCTGCCCATCCGTCAGATAAGGGTTCTGTTATTGACCAGTCACCCCGTCCAGGTACCATAAAAAAGGCAGGAAGCCAGGTTGTTCTGAAGGTCAGTAAAGGGGCCGTTATTGACAAGATCGAAGACTACAAAGGATGGAAGCTTGCAGATCTTGAAACACATCTCAAATCTCTTTTTACAACATACGGTCCGCTTCTTAAAATCAAGGATCCTGTAATGAGGGTTTATGATAAAGCGGAAGAGGGGATTATTCTTGAGCAGAAACCGGAGCCGGGCACGGAGCTTGCAGGATTCACAGAGCTCGAACTTGTAGTCAGCCGTGGACCGGAGGGGCAGTCATATGTTGTACCTGAATTTGAGGGTTATGACTTTCAGTCTGCTTTAAAAAAACTTGCAGGATTTAATCTTCCCTTCCTGTTTACATACAGGGAAGCTAAAAAGAATGAAAAGAAGGGTGTTGTAATATCACAGAATCCGGGTAAAGAGGAACATGTTCCCCACGGCACTATTGTGCAGCTTCAGATAACCCAGCCTGAGCTGGTTAAAGGTAAAGTCTTCGGGCTGATAGAAAAAACTCTGCCGGATTATCCCGTTTCTGTAGAGCTTAAACTGGAAAGAATTACAGTTGACGGAAGCAGAGAGGAGATTTTCAGAATGAGGCATAAAGGCGGTGTAATTGCAATACCGTATTTTGAAGAGGAAGGAAATATTCTTATACTTTCCGCCATAGATGAAGAGATAAACCGATTTACAGTAAATTAAAAATACTGTATAATCCTGATAACTGCGAGCGTCGTATAATGGTAATACCCAAGCTTCCCAAGCTTGTGCCGAGGGTTCGATTCCCTTCGCTCGCTTAAGCAAAAAATAAAAATACAACTCGCTTGAAACATTTTAAAATATAATTTTAAACCTAATCTCACAACAGACCAAACGAATTGTATTATAATAAAATTTTAAAAATCCGGAAAAATATAAAAACATATTTCCTGACAATTATCCATGATCTATGAAACGTTTGTTGTAACAGATATACAGATGTCGTATACTGTGTTTTAAGTAAATATCGCTCAATATAAAAAACTGTTTCTTTAATAATTAAAAAAAAGATATCTGGATCACAATGTATTCCTTATGAAGAGGCGTTTCGAATGGATCATGCTGAGCGATTGCAGTTTAAGATATCAGTTTACATACAGTTTGCTGTTACAATTACTTATTCCTGTTTAAATATTTTTCATCTTTTTAACAAAATATTTTTTGTAAAAGAAGTGGATTCTACAGCCCTGATTTTCCTATTTTTTAATGTTCTCTTATTTCTAAGTTTCTATATTTTGATCAAATCACATAAAATAGCAGGGAGCCATCTTTTTTTTACTGTCCTGGCTTTAGTATTGCTCGCAAATATTTTTTTGAATAAGTATCAATATATCAATATTCAGACAATTTATATAATACCGATTTTTCTGACACTTATTCTTTATGATAGGAAATTTACAATTTTTTATTCTCTGATAATTGTTATAATCTTTATTACTGACCAGATAGTAAATAATCAGCTATATTCAATAAATTCGATTACTATTTTTATTACTGTTATTCTCAATATTATAATAATCTTAATCTATGACAAATGGATAAAAGAAATAAACAGCCTGAGACTTGATTCAATAACTGAAAATTATACATCAACTCTAAGGCTGCTGTATAGAGTTACTGAACTCAAAGATGATGAGACTCATGAACATCTGAAAAGAGTCAGTATAATTGTCGAAATGATTGCAAAAAAATTAAAGAAAAACCCCCATTATTCACATTATTTATCAGATTTCTATATTGAGGATCTTAAGGCTGCTTCAGCTCTTCATGATATAGGAAAAATAGGTATTGATGATAGAATCCTTCAGAAAAATGGAAAGCTTACTCCTGAGGAGTATGAAATGATAAAAAATCATACAACATATGGCGCAAATTTCCTTGATGAAGCAAAATTTAAAACGGGTAATAATCTCTATTCTTTAGCCATTGATCTTGCAAAACATCATCATGAAAAATGGGATGGAACTGGATATCCTGATAAATTAAAAGGAAAGAACATTCCGCTTTCAGCAAGAATTATGGCTATAGCAGATGTATATGACGCATTAGTATCAAAAAGGTCTTATAAAAGAGCATATTCAGATAAAGAAGCATATATAATTATAGTTTCTGAGGCTGGATATCAATTCGATCCGGATATAGTCAGCTGTTTTACAAAGATTCATAAGAAGATTTATGAGCAGATTAAACACCTTTTATAGCTGGTGAATATTTTCATTATTGTATCCGGCAGTATTTAAAAAGAGCATAAAAACGGGGATGCTGGAAGCCAATTATTCGCTATAATAGACTGATTAATTAATGGGTACGAAAGTTAAGCAGATAGAGATCAAGGGCCTGAATTATATTTTCATATGCAAACTGATCTTCTGTGAACCAGGTGACCTTGAGGATCTCATCAAAAAGCATCTGACCGGCAGGAACCTGGTAAGTGGAATCTGTGAAATAATTGCCATACTTTGCCCAGGGTTTTCTTCCCTCCCCGCTTGTGATAAAGCGGAAAAATAACTTTGCAGCATTGGGGTGCGGGGCCATGTTAATTATGGCAAGGCAGCTCCGGCTCTGTGTCCCAAGTACGGGCTGGAGACCCCAGCATGGTTCGAAGGCCAGATTACCTTCCAATACATCTGCATAACCTGAATAGGAGGTGAAAGCCAAATAGCTGTCTTTCATTCCCGGAGATGCAAAAGCGGACTCGATTTCCCTGTTGCTTGTAAGAGGGATGGGAGCATTCTGGGCAAAGCGCTTAAGCCACAGCCATCCGGCATTCGGGGTATCCGCATCCAGGACAGGCTCTACCTTGTATAGATCCACATAAGAAGCCCTCAATTCGTCCGAATGGTAGACATAGGTGAGCAGCTTATTCATGGTGGAGGTATCAGTCAGAGGGTCTTTGATGAATATTTTACCTTTCCACTCGGGCCGGGTCAGCTCCCAAATATTTGTTACAGGGCATTTTTTGTTCAATTCCGTGTTATAAGCCAGAACTGTAGGGGCGGAATGGAAGAGCAGCAGAGGCTCTGTATATTCTGATGAAATTTTTCCAATAAGAGTGTCGGGAACGAATCGCCAGATATATTGATGCGGGAGCATATTTTTAACGATATTTGCGTCACCGCTGCCGAACCAGACATCCCCGAAGACGTTTCCAGCTTCCTGTTCGGCCACCATCATAACAGAGATATCTTCACTATCGTTAACAATAAGGGCGATATCAGGATACAGCTCTGCCCAGGAATCAGCTGCCAGGGCGATCCTGGAAGAATTCGTATATACGATTAATGAGCCTTCCGTGATTGCAGCTGCTTCGATTGCGATCCAGTCCTGTGTCCCAATATCATATTTGCCGATTTGGTTGCTTTTCAGCCATTGTTCCTGTTCTTTTGATTGATCAGCAGTGGGTGGTTTAGCAGAATCAGTCTGGTTGGCCGGATTCCTGTCACAGCTGACAGCCAGACTGATCAGTACGAGCAGTGTCATTAATTTTACGAACATAGAATTCCCCCTGATTTTTAGATAATTCGATACTGCCGTAAGTTTCTGTACATATTCTACTGGTGAAATATTATTCAGATGGTTTTAATCATACCACCATAAAAAGAACATCCTTTTACCACTGGTTTTTCCATTAAGAATATTTCTATATAGATATATTATACTTCAAAAAATCAATTGGGAAAAAATTGGAGCGATATTTATTTTTTTTATTTGTATCTGGATCTGCAATGGTTGTGGAAAATACTACTTAATTATATGACCTGCAATTCCTGAATATAATGTCACCCTTGTTGTAAATGTTTTGTGAATTCTTATCGAGGATAACCTCAAATGACCGGCGCCAAAGCTATAATTGCTGTGCCTATAGTAAATACTGATTACTGCTTGAACTGCACTAACTTACATTCTGCTTCTAACTCCTTGAATATTGTATTAAAAGGATTTGTTAATAAAAACCCTCCGTAGTTTCTGACAATTTATAAATATACGGAGGACTGCTGATTATTTTAATTCCTGTGATGTTTTCATAAAGATTGTGTGAAGATTTTTAATTTTTATCAGTTCTTCTGAGAACTTATCAGGTTCCTCGACATTTATGTAATGTGCAGAATTTTCAAACCATATTATTTTTTTTACGGGAGCTTCTACCGTCTTGCAGTAATCCGTGACCAATTCAGGAGCACATGCTGTTACATGATCATTTCTTCCCTCAAAAAAATAAAGTGGTACGGTTGTTTTTCTGATTTCAGAAGGCGCCTTGAAAGTTTTGGGATTTCTACTGACATTAGCTGCTGAAAACTTTTTTCCTTTAGAAAGTAAATCAGGATATCCCTCAAAATAATACGGAGATTTTTGAATAATAGAGTTCAGGTCCAGAGACAAGCGGTGATGTCCTCCGTATTTAACAACAAGATCAATATAGGGGAAGCGGTCCCTCTCAATTCTTTCAAGCGCCTCGTTATCACCAGCTCTGATCAATGTATCATGCAGCCATTTATAGGTAACAGGAACAGATTCTTTGTAATTTATCACCTGTCCTACCCCTATATAAGCGTAAAAAAGTTCAGGATAATTATCTATCAGATGCATTCCAAGAACGCTCCCGAATGAGTGCCCCAGAATATATATCTTTTCCTTATTAAATTTATCCATAAGATAATGTATAAGATAAAATGCGTCTTCTGCTATCTGCCCCTCTGAAACTGTGTCCGGATCCAGTCCTTCATGAAAGGATAGGGCTGCCCCCCTCATGTCCCAGTTGACGAAAATAAAGTTATCCTTAAGCTGTTCAGGGTATAAATGGGAATACATCATTACCGATGAACCGGGACCTCCATGCAGATAAAGCAGGACAGGATTATTTTCAATATCGTTGGATTCAATTAAAACCATCTGATCAGTCCCGTTTATAATTAAATCATAAAGCATATTGATTTTATTGTCAGAAACAGTTGTTTTGTCTTTTTTTTCAGAAATTTTATTGATGCCGGAATTGCAGCTGAAAAATAATACCGGCATGATTGCCAGAATAATTATCAACCCCGGTAGTTTTTTGAAATCAGGTTTCCTGATGTATAAGGTATATATAAAGTCCATTATAAGCTCCCTGTGAAAAGTATAATTTTTATGTTAAGTTCCTGTTATAGACAGGACAAGGAAACCCTAATCAATATCCATAATTGTATGTGGATTTATTACATTGCCGTTTTTATGAATTTCAAAATGCAGATGGGGACCTGTAGAGAGGCCTGTGTTTCCGACTGAAGCTATCTTTTCCCCCATTTTTACAGTTTTATCTTTTTCTACAGTTATATCTCCAAGGTGGGTGTAAAAGCTCTCAAGATTATTCTTATGGCTTATTAAAATGTAATTGCCAAGCATATTGTCAAACCCGGTTGCTGATATTTTTCCGTCAGCCGCCGAATAAACAGGAGAGTTTAATACCTCAGCAATATCAACGCCTTTGTGGAAAAACTCCTCTTTTTTAATCGGATGGATTCTTTTCCCGTAGTCCATTGTAACAGTTCCGCCGCTGACAGGTCTGCAGAAACCGTTTTTTATTTTTTTACCTTCATTTTCTGATGCGCAGTTAGTTATCAGAACCATAATAACTGTTGAAATAAGTATTATGCCGGAAAGTTTTTTTAAACCTGGTTTCCTGTACTGAAATAGATATTCAAGTCTCATCTTCAATCTTCGTTTTGATGAACCTGTAAGTGAAGGGGCTGCGTATCTGAATGAACTGATTACTGAAATAAACTTCAGAATACTTTCTCCGAAACAGAGCGGTGTCAGACCGTATGTTTTCATGGCAAGATGGTCTGTTTCAATTTCTTCCCTTGCGATTATTTCACTGACAGCAAACCGGATAAAGGGGGAGAAGAAGAATAATGATTTCAGGATTCCAAGAATGATATGTTTTACAAGGTCATTGCGCATTATATGTGCAAGTTCATGAGCTATAATTGTTTTCTGCACATTATATTCCATCGTAAGGACCCGTTTTGGTATGATAACAGACCAGCTGCCGTTCCACCAGATAAATGCTGATTCTGTTTTTTCTGTTATTTTAAGCTGTACATTATTAATACAGTTACTGCTGATTAATTCCTTATGGATTAAATTTATTGAAGTACCCTCTGCTGAAACTGCTTTACGTGTAATCAAGTCAACTTTTATAAGTCCTCTGATCATTATAAAAAGGAATATTAATGCAATAGCTGCCCAAAATGACAATATCAGTTTATCAGTTCCTGAATATCCTGACATGAAGTGTGCTGACTGAGAAGTTCTGATATATGATGCATCAATTGAAAAGCCGCCTGGTATTTTTTTTCTCAGTAAGAATCCCGGTGGTATACTTAATAATCCCCACGGGAAGACTGATTTCATTACAAGAGTATAAAGAATTATCAAATGCGTTTTATTTAAAGAGGACTTTAAAAAAGAGCAGACAAACAGGACAGCCAAAAAGATTAATGATAACTGAAAATGCAGAAGGAGATATGTGATCATTTTTTCCCACCTTTGGATTTAAGCAGTGCTTTAAGATTTTCCAGTTCTTCAGGAGAAAGTACTTCACTTTTTGCAAATAAGGGCAAAAGAACTATGGCATCAGATTCCAGTATTTTTTCAGCAAACCTGGTCATGTGCTGGGCCATGACCTTAACCTTGGATAATCCGGCTGAATACACATTAATTCCGTGAAAATTCTCTCTGGTAATATATCCCTTTTTTTCCATCCTGGTTATAACAGTTCTGGTTGTGGAATATTTCCATCCTGTCTGTTTTTCTGTTTTTTCATGGATCTCCCTGCTTGATAGTTCCCTGAATTCCCATAGAAGTTTAATAATATCAAACTCGATTGGAGCTAAATCATAAAGCATTGCTACCTCCCTGGTATTTATATATTATTTTTTTTGATAACATTATATTCATTCTTCAAGTAGATACATAAGGCCGTCAGGGAATGTCTTGCGTGAATTCGACCAGTCATGCCACCCGTTAAACTCTGTATACTTATATTTATAACCCTTTCTATCCAGTATCCTGGCCATTTTTCTTCCTGAGCTCAGACATAAATTTTCCTGTAATCCCCAGTCCAGATAAAAAATTAATTTTTTGGGTTCATCAGTAATAATATTATTAATCAGCCAGTCAGTTCTTATCTGGTTGCCATGAGGGTCGTTAATTTCAGGATCACGCCAGAAGGAACCTGACTGTGCAAGCACTTTCCCGAACATTTCAGGATGATAATATGCTATGAACGCTGCTGCTATTCCCCCATAACTCATTCCGCCGATAATGTTTTTATCAGGATCATTAGATGTGTTATATGCATACCTGATGAAGGGGACCAGTTCCGTGGTGATGAATTCCATGAAGTTATAATTATACGGAAGTTCAGTCTTTCTTGATGTCTTGTCAGGATTATCAATCATTACAGCTATCATTGGTTCAATCCTGTTTTCCTTTATAAGGTTATCAAGTACATTGGGAACTTCCACCCTGTTCAGATAGATGAAGGAGTCGAAAAGATAAATTACCGGGTATCCGTTTTTTTTATCACTGTCATACCCGGGGGGAAGGTAGAGGTAAATGTTTCTGGAGTTAAACATGATTGTGCTGTCAAAAGCAAGGGTATCAAGACTGCTGCCGGTATCTCCGTATTTCCTGCTGTTCCAGTCAGGACTGTTGTTATCAAGATCAAGAACCGAATAACTGTAATTCTTTGTATTCCCTTTAGGAATCCTTTCAGGATTATATTTATCTGTTTCTTCCCGTCTCTTCCCTGTCGCAATGTCTGTAATATTGAATCTGTATGAAAAACACAGATCGTCAGGAACAAGATAGCATCGGTAGAATAAATCGGTATCTCTCAGCCTGTTCAGTTTTTTATTTCCGAAACTGTATTCGCTGTCAACTCCGAAAACTTCAAAAGCAACTTCAAGATCTTTGCTTTCGGCTTTATAAATCATTGTCATATAGACATAGTCATCATATAGAGGGTCCTTTTCAATAAATGGAGTTCCGTTCATTAATATTTTATCATAGAAATTATTAATTTCCTTTTTCAGTTTATTTTCATCCAGTGTTTCAAGCCTTGACATTTCCGGACTTAATGAATTGTAGGGATGCCTTATTTCTGAAAATTCCATATTTGATTTTGCATGCCCCTGCTGAACAGATAAGATAATAAAAAAGAGCAGTAATATCCTGTTTTTCATGGTGCTGAATAATTCTCCTTTCAAAAAAGTTAACCTGTATTTTTTTAAATACAGAATTACAGTTATAACGTTTGTCATTTTTCCCAGAGCTTGTGCTGGAAATACCCAACATGCTACAAGTGTAGCATATATAAAAAATATGTCAATATTATGTTACATAAATAATATTAAAAACCCCGAAAAAAACAGGAATACTTAAAAAAGTACCGGAATTTTCTTGACCCTGTGTAAACCCAATGTGATATTGTTAATAGCAGAAATCAATCTGTAAAGATTATTAAAACAATCAAATTATATATTGATTTTCCGGAGGAAACAGGATTGACATCTCCAGAAGCGAATATCAGAAAACTCGGATTCGGACTGATGAGGCTTCCGATGAAAGGAAGCGAAGTGGATATAGAACAGACAAAACAGATGGTAGATCTGTTCATGGAGAACGGATTCAGCTATTTTGATACAGCTTACAGATATATTAACGGCAAGTCGGAAGAGGCTGTAAAAACAGTATTGACAGACCGTTATCCGAGAAACAGTTTTCTCCTTGCATCCAAGCTTCCTGCCTGGTCGGGGGCTAAAACTGCCGCAGAAGCCCGCCAGATGTTCTGGACTTCCTTAAAAAGAACGGGAGCAGGTTATTTTGACTTCTATCTGCTGCATAATGTAGGCAATGAAAGGACAAAAATTTTTGATGATTTCAGAATATGGGAATTTCTGCAGGAGCAGAAGGATGAGGGATTAATAAAACACATCGGCTTTTCGTTTCATGATAAAGCCGATGCTCTGGATGAGGTTTTGACTTTACATCCCGAAATGGAGTTTGTACAGCTCCAGATTAATTATGCAGACTGGGAAAGTTTTAGTGTTGAATCACGCAGATGCCATGAAGTTGCAGGAAAACACAATAAGCCTGTTATAATTATGGAGCCGCTTAAAGGGGGTTCCTTATCTGTTCTTCCTGATAAACTTGCCGGAATATTTAAAAATTATAATGCAGAAGCTTCTCTCTCCTCCTGGGCCCTCCGCTATGCAGCTTCACTTGACGGTATTTTGACAGTTCTCAGCGGGATGTCGACTCTTGAACAGATGAAAGACAATATATCGTTCATGAAAAATTTTATACCGCTCAGTTCTGACGAGATGAGTGTAATCAGGCATGTACAGGAGGAACTTAAGCTTATTCCGAATATTCCCTGTACTGACTGTCAGTACTGCATTAAAGGGTGCCCCCGGAATATTCTTATTCCGAAAATATTCAGTACGATCAACCTTTATCTTTCATACAGTAATCTGTCTGAGGCAAGGAGAAGGTATAAATGGGATACCCGGAATGGAGGGGCAGCTTCCGGATGTATCGAATGCGGGCAGTGTGAATCATCCTGTCCACAGCACATAAACATTGTTGAGGAACTGAAAAATGCGGCAGATCTTCTGGAGGGATAGATAATCTACTGAAGACTGCTTTTCTCTTTTTTAAAACAGAAATTAAAATTAAAAAAATACTTCAATGCATTAGAAATAAATCCGGATTTCTGTCATAATGAGCAGCAAATTAATTTATATATCAGTATCCCGTATTGCGTATAATGTATTTTTCTTTTTTAGGGTATTACATACAGCATCAGGATCCATATATAAACTGCATTTTACCGCAAAAGAGGGGATGATATGGATAATGAAAAAGAGAGAATAATAAAAGAGTTAATATCTAAAGAGGAGCAGCTCCTTGATAATAATATCCGTAATGATGCGGGAAAGATAGCCGAAATAATAGATGACAGCAGTATTGAGATAAATGAATCAGGTAAACTGCATAATTACAGGCGCGGTGAGCTTTTCGGGAATGTAGACGGGCAATCATATATTGACAGCAATACAGTAAAGCTGATTGATATTTCAGATGATTGTAAACTTTTATTATATATTTCAGTAAAAGTAAACAAAAACGCCAGAATGAAATCAAGCAACAGTTCGATATGGAAAAGGGCTGATAACCAGTGGAAGATAGTATTCCATCAGGTTACCAACTGCTCCTGAATTTTATATAAGAATATCATCAAGCCATGTTTTGAAAAAATCAAGCTGCTCATCTGTGTGAAAGAAATGTTCTCCCCTGTCAAAAACTCTGACCTCTGAACTGTATTTAGCGGTAAATCCGGAAATCTCTTCCCATTCCGAAATATTGTCATCAGAACCGTATAGAATTGCAGTCGGTATTTCCCATGGGAAGCTGACAGGATATTTTTTAACATAGCTGTAATAATCCCAGTCCAGGGTCTGGCCTATGGGCAGATGGATCTGTTTTTCCTGATAAAGCCTCTCTTCTGTTACATTGAAGGATTTCATCATATTCTGAATCAGGCGCTCCATATTTACAACAGGGGACAGGAACAGTGACTTTCTGAGAGGCTTTTCATGATATGCAAGCAGGCTGAAATAAGCCCCGATACTGCATGCAAAAAGGCTGATGTCATCCGCCAGTGAGACGGCATATTCATATACTGCCGAAAGATCGCTGATGCAGTTCCATGGAGTAAAACTGTAATTCTCAGAAACGCGTTCTCCGTGCTGCGGAAGATCGAAACTCAGCACCTGATAACCTTTTCCCAAAGCTTTTTCTGCTGCAATGGATATTACTGTATCTTCCTTGTCTGAGAGGTTACCGTGGACTTCAATAAGGAGTTTCCCCCTCTTTTCCCCCCATAAAACCGCAGGAATTTTTATGCTCCTGTTCATTATAGTAAATTGTTTTTTACACATTAATTCTTTCCCTTTTTACTTCTGATTACTGTATTGTGTTTTTTTAAGGTTTTTGATCAGGAATCTTGCAGTGAGACCAACCAGGATAGCAGATACAATAGTCCCTTCACGGATACCCTTAATCTGATTTAAAAAAATATATGAACTTATTAAACCTGCAACTACCATCGAGCAGTCTATCCCTGTTTTTACTTTACCGAACTCTTTTTTGAACGTATCAGCAACTGCCATAGCAAGTCCTTCTCCGGGAAGGTAGGTTATTTCTGCAATTACCTCAAGAAAAACCCCGACACCCATCAGGAGACAGCCGGAAAGACACCAGAATGTCTGCCACGCATAACCCGGGACATAGAGATCCGAAACAATATAAAGCGATGAATCGATAAACAGGCCGAAAACAAATACCACAGGAAGCTGCACCAGCTGGATCAGTCGGTAATTTTTCCGTAAAAGCAGTATCTGCAGAATAATCAGAAGAATATTGAATAATACTGTCAGTTCGCCTAGTGTGAATTCCAGTTTAAGACTGTATATATAGGGAATACAGGATATAGGTGATACTCCCAGATCAGCCCTCACTGACAGGGCCACTCCGACTGACATTATAAAAAGTCCTGAAGCAAATATCAGGACCCTCAACAGAAAATTATTCTTTTTCATACTACTCCACAGCATGGGGGATAATAATGGCATTTCAGAAATATATCCCATACCTTTCATCTCTTTTTACAGATCTGATAATTCTGTTTACTTTATCAGATTGTTCAGAAATATCAACATCATCTGAGATAAAACTCTGTACTTCATGTCACCGGCGGCAGGGGCGGTGAGGTTGTCAGAGGCCCCCGTGATTTTTGCTTTATCACAGGAAGAACTCAGGATCCTTTCTTTTATTATAAAGTTTATTAAGCCTTATTGAAGCGTCTTTTACCGGGCCTTCTTTGATAGTTCTGGCGTTATAAGGGCATTTCTTTATGCAGGCGCAGCATGTGATACATTTCCACGTGTCAACCAGATCAAAATTTTCAGGATCCACTGCCCCAACCGGGCATACTTCTGCGCAAATCCCGCATTTCCTGCACTCATTGCTGATTTCTATAAAATCCACATCCCACAGTTCTGTAATACCTCCATAGGGAAAGTTTCCAGGAATATTAATATCCGGAATAAGCTCTGCTGAAGGAATTGAAAACAGTTTTTCATTAATTTTCTGCCCGAACAGCTCTGCGTGTTTCATGTCCTTTTCATCAGGGCGGTTTTCTGCTGTCGGCAGTTCTGAACCTGAAAAGGAGTGTTCCCCTATATATGCAGCACCTGCCAAAGCTCTGCATCCCTGTTTTTCCAGAATATTTTTAAGCTCAAGAAGGGCATTGTCATATTCACGGTTGCCGTAAACAACAACACATACTGCAGGGGTCCTGCAGGCTTTTATTCCCTCCAGCCATCCGGTTAAAAGGGCAGGGACTCTTCCCATATAAACAGGAACTCCAACTATAAGTAATTCATTTTCCTTTGTTTCAAGTACCCTTTTTCTCTCACCCGGTGCTGTAATATCTACCAGCTCCTGAGAGATGTGATTAATTCCCTTTGCAATTCCTTTTATAACTGCTTTTGTTGTTCCTGTAGGTGAAAAGAAGGCCAGTTTCAGTGATTCTATTTTCATCTTAGTTCCTCCTGTGATGATTTAAATTTATGAGAGATTTATAACCCTTAACGGTCTTTTGAATAATTATTTATGAATGCTTTCTGCAGCCGGTCAACGCTTTCAAGAATCTGAAAAAGCTCTTCAGAACTGAACTGCGAAAGCTTCTCCTTTTTCCATTCATCAAAGACTGTCCGGCACCTTCTGATAATATCAAACCCCTTTTCCGTCGGCGACAGTATTGCGGAGCGTTTGTCCCCCTCCAAAGGGGTAATCTTAATTAATCCCATGGATTGCAGTTTCCTTACTATTTTTGAAACATGGGCCTTTTCAAGAAGCAGACGGTTCACCATATTTTTCTGCCGGACTTCTCCTGCTCTGGCTATTTCAAATAAAACTGAAAACTGCTGCTGGTTGAGCTGATAGGGGAGGAGCAGCCTGTTGCTTTCTTTCTGAAGAATACCGCTGATACTCATCAGTTTTCCGATGATTACCGAATGGAATTCCTTTTCTGATTTTCTGTATAAAGTATCCATGGAAACTATAATAGCATTTAAACAGTATCCGTGGCAACTGTTTTCTGAAATAAAAACATCATCTGTTCAGCGTGGATTTATTTTGTTTTTTAAAAAATCTGCTATTGACAAATACTCAGTACTGAGTATTATTATAGTCAGTACTGAGTAAATAAAGGAGAGTCCGGGATATGATACCTGTTTATATACTGGGTCTGCTGCAGAGATACGGTCCTCAGCACGGATATCAGATAAAAAAAATAATAAGTGAGCAGCTTTCTGATTTTACACAAATCAAACTTTCTGCTATTTATTATCATCTGGAGAAGATGGCTTCTGATGAAATGCTGTCTGTTTCAAGGGACAGGGAAGGGAGCAGACCTGAGAAAACCATTTATTCCATTACAGAAAGGGGAGTGGACGCTTTTCAGAATATGCTTAAGGATCTGCTTGTATTTGATTACAGCCCTTCATTTCCCACTGACGGAGTATTCTATTTTGCAGATCACCTTGAAATATCAGATATAAATGATCATCTGGAATCCTACATTCAGAAGCTCAGGAAAATTATAGCTTCGTTAAAAATCCATAAAAAAGAAACCATGCTGATAATACCGGAAGAAATGAAAACCATGGCGGATATAATTTTCAGCCATCATGAACTTCACTATCAGGCGGAGCTTAAATGGGCATCCGAAGCATTGAAAAAATCAGGTTTATAAAAGGGGTAGACAATGTTGAAACCAAGAGTAGTCGAAACAAATGAAGGTATAAAGGGGGAGGTAACCACTGAAATTTTTGACCGTTTTGCAAGGGTAATGCGGGATAAGGGCTGGGATAATGTCGACGCCATTTTAAAATCAGGTATTACAGAGGGAAATGTACTTGAGATAGGTCCTGGTCCCGGGTATATCGGTCTTGAGTGGCTGAAGAAGGCCCCAGGTTCAACCCTTACAGGCTGTGAAATAAGCGTTGATATGATAAAAACGGCAGAAAAAAATGCAGAAGAGTACGGATTTAAGGAGAAAGTAAATTATGTGGAGGGAAACGCCATGCAGATGCCTTTTGATAACGGGGAGTTTGATGCTGCTTTTTCAAACGGTTCACTTCATGAGTGGGAAGATCCTGTCAGGGTTTTTAATGAGATCTACAGGGTGCTGAAGCCAGGGGGATTATACTGCATTACTGACATGAGACGGGATGTCAATCCTTTTATAAAATGGCTTATTTATTTTCTGACAAAACCGGTTGAAATTCGCCCGGGGTTCCTGACTTCCATGAACGCCTCATACACTGCTGATGAAATAAAAGATATTCTGGACAGCTCGTTACTGAAAAATGCTTCTGTGTCGGAGGAGTTTTTTGGGTTATGCATAACAGGAGTCAGGGATGAATGAACGGGGTATTCAGATAGCAGATTCTGAATTCCTCTGTCAGATAAATTTCAGCCTTTTATCCTCTATATATTTTGTTTTTTCCGGATTTCCTTCAGCCCTGAATATAGTCTTATTTTTCAGGTCAAATACTGATGACCAGATTGTGTCAAAATCCAATTTTTTCTCATACTGGCACATAAAACCGTAATCACCTTTCAGTATTTTCCCTGCATGCTTTACAGCATCCTGAAAATCAATACTTTTCAGTGCTTTATATGCTGTCTGATATCTTGTTTCAGAGTAATAATTATTGTGTCCGCCTGCTTCATATTTCTGCATTTTTTCCGAAGTAAAATGATTTACCGTAATTGTAAAACTTTCACCATTTTCTTTTGTTTCAGGGTTTCTTATGTTGTTTTCAACCGGACTGCATTCCGCTGTCATCATTTTCCCGCTTTTATCAGCAAGCAGAATGTTGCAGCATGATGCTGCAGGCAGCTTTTTTAAAGCTTCAGCCCCTTCATCAGCAGTCCTGCAGTTTTCCAGAATATAGCGGACCAAAAATACGGAGTTGAAACCCGGCTTTATTTCATCCAGCTTGGGCAATACAAACGTCATTGCAGCGATCAGCCCGTATTCATTTACCCCTTCCTCTCCGTTTACAAATGAAGAGGTATTCAGAATAAAGCTGTTCCTCCCTTCCGGTTTATAATATATGCTTTTACTGGGTTTCTTTAAAAACAGAGGCAGATCATTGTCCCTTCCGTAATAAACTCCACCGTTGTGTGTAAAACTGAATGCTGTGCAGCCTCTTACTTCAACACTGTTCAGCTCTTCCAGGTTATACAGGCAGCAGCCCATACACATCATCCAGGATGTAAATATTTCATTATTATATCCTGTTGCATCAGTAATGCCTTTAATCTCTTCCGCTGCTTCCGGGAAGTGCTTTTTTAACAGCAGACCGCTTTCTCTGCCGTGCTTCCTTTGAAATGAATCAAGCTTGATCGGAAATTGAACATTTCCGGCTTTAAAGATATTTCCCATCTTCTTTCCCATTTCATAATGACTCCCTTTCAATCGTGGATGATACATTTTATTTCCCCCTGATACCTTCCTATAACACAAAAATATTAATGTCCATATTCATTAGGGGTTAATAAAAATATTCTATTTCCTGAAGAAAGAGATATCCTGTTATTAAAACCTTGAATGATTTCTTTTACTTTTCTAATTTCCCTGTTTTCAGTTTTTCCGATTTTTTAAATCAATCTTTGTTTCTCTCTCATTCTTATCTGATCTAAAACTATCCATCCCTTTTTTCCAAGGAACTTTAATTATATACGGTAGAATAATTATCTGTCTTTGTTGTCATTGGGGTAATAATAACTGTACTCATATTATGATTCATTTCATCCGGGAAATAATTAATCAGGGTCTGGTTTTTTGTATTTCATGTACTTTTGCCGGATCAAGTTCAACCAGATAAACATCATGCGGAAGTCCTGGAAGTTCATTTTTCATATCAAGGTGTACTTGTTCATGACTTCCATTTTGCTGAGATTTCCAAGGTACTTTCTCATCTAAATAAAATTTATAACTCTTTCTCCATGAAGTACCTGCAGTTTGTTACCGGATAATTATTTTGAGTATAAACTACCCTGTATCCGTTTTTCTCATAAAATGGTTTTGCCTGGAAACTAAATGTATTGAGAAAAGACCTTTTGCATCCTTTTGATTTTGCAAAAATTTCTGCTTTTTCCAATATTTGTTTTCCGTATCCTTTGCCCCGTTTTTCCATATCCACCCAGAAAAAATCAATCTCCAGCCATTCTCCGAAAACAGTAAAAACTATTCCACCAGTCATTGTATTTTCATTGTTCAGTGTTATGACAAATTTATGCCTGTCATCTGCTTCCCAAAATGGTTTATTGTATTCCTGTAAACGATGAAGGACTTTATTAATATCTGATTCGTCCGGATTTTCATTGATTGTAAATTCCATTAAAATTTATCCTCCTGAAAAATAAGGCCACAGATGGCTGAATACGGTTAAAAGTTTATATTTATTATAACGTTTCAGCAAAAATGTGGCAAGGTTTAAGCCCTAAAGAGACAGCACATAAACCTTGTTATAAGCAGTACTGCGACTTTTTTGTAATAAGTTTCTTGAAATCTTCGCACCCAACTGCAGGAGCACAGGACGTCAGAAGACGGTTTATTTAAAAGTTTATCACTTTCTGAAAACGAATAAGACCCATAGATGTACATGTGTTTTTTAACAAGACCAATAGTAAAACCCGAACATTCATAACTTCATTTTTTATCTTATTCATTATTTTAATTATCAATCTGATATTTCTTAGAATATCAGGGGTAATCTTTTATCATCATTCTTGTATTTTTAGAAAACATTGACAATTACAATTTTTATTATAATAATATTTAGCAGCATGAAAAAAAAATGCCTATTCATACTTTCTCTACTTTTATTAACCACCTCAGTTTTCTCTCTGGATTTATCAACTGGTTACTACTTTGGCATCAATAGAGGTATATTCCAAAGTCATGATTATGATTATAAAGATGAATTAGATGATATTCCTATTGAATCATTAAATCGTTTTAATATAGGTGCTACTTTTTCATTTTTTCTGGATTTCTCTTTTTCATCACTATTATCATTACAACCAGAATTCCAATATTTACACACTTCGATGATTGGTTCTGATTCAGAAACAACTCTGATCGAATACAAGGAAAAAGTAAATGCTTTATTTATCCCATTGCTTCTGAAGTTTAAATTTGGGGAAGAAGATAGTATTAAATTCACTATTTTCGGAGGTCCAGCCTATATACTTATATTAGACAATGTAAAGGGAAAAATAAAATATAAACTTGATATAGAAGATAATCAGAATAAATATACATATGAACCTTCAGATAATAGTATTCTTGGTTCAACAATTGGAATAGGGGCAGAAGCACCTACAGATAAAGGATATTTCTTTCTGGATTTTCGTTTCCTTAACTCATATGGGAATAGCTTTAAAAAATACAATAATAATATTTATAGTTTTTGTTTAAATATTGGTAATTGCTTAAGCTTTAAAAAACTGTGAAGATATTTCCCATCTTCTTTCTCATTTCATAATGATTTCCATTTTGATGAGGTTTTCCTGGCACTGTCTCGTTTAAAGAAAATTAAACAATCCTATAACTCTTTCTCCATGAAGTACCTGCAGTTTGTTACCGGATAATTATTTTGAGTATAAACTACCCTGTATCCATTTTTCTCATAGAAAGGTTTTGCCTGAAAACTAAATGTATGGAGAAAAGACATTTTGCATCCTTTTGATTTTGCAAAAATTTCTGCTTTTTCCAATATTTGTTTTCCGTATCCTTTGCCCCGTTTTTCCATATCCACCCAGAAAAAATCAATTTCCAGCCATTCTCCGAAAACAGTAAAAACTATTCCACCAGTCATTGTATTTTCGTTGTTCAGTGTTATGACAAATTTATGCCTGTCATCTGCTTCCCAAAATGGTTTATTGTATTCCTGTAAACGATGACGGACATTATTAATATCTGATTCGTCCGGATTTTCATTGATTGTAAATTCCATTAAAATTTATCCTCCTGAAAAATAAGGCCACAGATGACTGAATACTGTTAAAATATAAAGTTGAAATTTAATATAACATTTTAGATAGTTCATTCCTGAAGAACGATATTTTATCCATGAAAAATAAATATACATTTTCATCATAGTACTTATCTTTGCAGGAATATCTGATTTGTTCAGTATTATTTTGTTTGATTACCTGTTTTTCTGAAAACGTGACAACCATCATATTTTAAAACCCGTATTCCCCTTCGATAAATAAAACTTTTATTCTTTCTTTATTAAACTGTCCTTGTATTATTGTATAATAGTTACAGATTTTATCTGCAGATTTACAATCCATACACGTACCAGTTTTTACACATGGTGTTTTTTTATTTAAACGCTTTGCATCGATAGGTGCTGCGATATTTCTAATACGATAAATAGCCTCTTCATCATTTTTCACGATTTTATTTGTTCCACATATAAGAAATACTTTCTTAGGACCAAATATAATTGGAGCGACTCTACTGCCATTTCCATCTAAATTGAAAATCTTACCCTCAATAGTAATTGCATTAATACCACTGAAAAAGAAATCGGATGAAAAATTCTTTCTATATAGTATACTTTTTTCTTCTGTGCTCAAATTAGAGTTGTATTTATCTAAAAAAGTACAGTTACTCTTTCTTAAAAGTGCATAAAGTCCTAATTGTTCAAGCGTCTTGGAATCTCCCACACCAACTATAGACTTAGAGTTTAAAATATCATTAAACGATTTCAATAATTCATCTCTTGAAGAAAAATATTCAGATTCGATTCGATTTCTTTTAAGTGATTTTTTAAGTTCACTAATAATCATTTCATTCATATAGTCTCCATTCTACTAAATTTTATGCATTTCTGGTTATATCTATTCAGGGTCCAGCTTCAGGACACAGGTAACAGTCCCCCTTCAAGACATGGGTAACGGTTTCCTGAAATTTCCTTTTCTGAATTCCATAATAGACTCAGGTTGTAATAATCCTGCATCCAAATCCAAAGATCCAGAAAAATAATCCCCAACCAGACATTCTGCTGCCCGTCTTTTTGCGGTCTTATACCTACATAATACCCCATGAAAGGATTACCGATAAAGAACATTCTTCTTTTATGCTGATATATCCTCTTTTTTTAACAAGACCTGCTTTTCTCAATATTCTTTCGACACTGGTAAGAGATGGTATTTTTTCTTCCGGATGTTTTTGTCTGTAAATCTCTCTTATTTTTTTAAGACCCCAATGTTCTTACACTATATCTATTCTACCATTAAGCAAAAGCTGTGACAAAGTGCAATTTGGGTGAAGGGCGATTAGCCCTTCCCTCATATGCCTTGTTATATGAAGAGTTTTGTCTTTTCAATCAGACCGCATGGCGGAGCCAGGGTCTGGTTTCTTACTTTAATATAGTTTGCTCCAAATAATAGTTAAACATTTCATTTTAATAAAATCGCATCAGCTTTTTAATTATTAATTCTTCTAAATTTCTTCTCGAATCTAATATGGTATGTATTGTAACATATTCGTCTTGAATAGAATAAATTATTCTATAATTACCTTCTATTAATTCTCTATATTCCAATATATTTTGCTTTTCCAATTCCGGTACAATTCTTCCGGATTCCGGAAAATCTTTTAAATTCTTTACCTTTCCCTCAATAGAGAAGAATATGCTTTTTGAGAATTCTATATTTATTTCTTTATAGTATTCTATTATTTCTTTTAAATCATCTTCTGCAAAATTAGAAAAAATTACTCTGTATTTTTTATTCATATCGTCATCAATTAAAAATTATATTTTTGTTTTATTTCATCAAAAACCTGATCAGATTCTTTATAATTTCCATTTCTAATATCTTTTTCAGAAAGTTGTATCATTTTCAAAAGATTGAATGCATCTTGCATTGTTTGATATGATTCTATATCAATCAAAGCGGCTTTTGCCTCACCATGCTGTGTTATTATAATTGCATTTTTATTATCATTTATATATTTCATCATATCCGCGGCGTTTGTTTTTATATAGGAAATTGGCTTAACATCATCTTTGTAATTAACTGACATATCTCCTCCAGTTCTTTAATTATACCTTATAAAGACTAATAAAACAATAGATTATATTACTGACTCTCAAATGAATAAGATTCTTATATTTTGCTGTGAAAAGCCCATCAATCATATTTATTCCCCAATACTAAATCAGCATTCGCAATTTTCATAATACCAACTTTTTTTATTACCGCATTTCTTACATGACCATCTATTTTTCATAACTTTCAGCCATCGATCTTCTCCAATATTACTAAGCAACTTAAAATTATCAATGATCTCTTCATGATGTGGTTTTCCATCATTGACAAAATTATTAATGAGCTGACATGGATAATCTGTGCATTGTGAACAATAATCGATATTTTTATCTACTGCACAATCGCGTATTTGGCATTCTCCACATTTGTTTTCTAATCTACATCCAGGACAATCTTCCAATTCATTATCTTTAAGATGATCATAGTAAGAAGGCATATTTCTGATATGTTTTTGATCTTGCGTTTCATATGCAGTTTTGAAACTACATGCACCACAATACAAACCACAGTATGATACTAAAGGACTTGCCATTATTCACCTCTTCGAATTATTCAACTATGAAATCTGTTATATTCAATCCCGAGCCACGGATGGCGAGGTATACTCATGTCTTAGTCGGATTTTACATATAACATCCTGAGGATGTCCGAAGTTATCGGGGTATCCTGTTGTCATAATATTAAAGCTGATTTAATTAAGCTGCAAGAAAATATGTAGTTTTGCTGATTTGACCAATGGATATTAAACATAACGTTTTGCGAGTACCCGAAGTTGTGGCCGCAGGGAGCACTTTGGGCGAAGGCGCTTTGCGCCGCAGCCGGGTACTGGCTGTTAGACGCAGATTGAAGTTTATATTATATTATTTATCTTTCTAAATAGTAACATTTTTGTATTTTCCTGTCTGACTACTTCTTTTTCTAATTTTATGCCTGCCTTGAGGACTACTTTTACAGATGCTTCATTTTGAGATTTTATTAAAGCAATAACACTATCAATCTTTTTCTCCTCGAAAGCATATTTAATAAGAACGTTGGCAATTTCTGTTGCATAACCTTTACCCCAAAACTCTTTATTAATAACGTAAACTACTTCTATTTCTTCAACTTCTTCTACTTTTTTATTCAGTAATCCACAATGCCCAACAGGATTTTGAGTCGATTTATCTATAACTATCCAAAGATCATATTCATTTTGAAAGGGATTATTAATATTATCCTCTATACTTAGTTTCAGGTTGTTTATGTTTCTAGGCCCACCCATGTATTTGGTTACATCTGGATTTGTCCACAGATCAATTATAAAATTCTTATCTACTGGTAAGATATTTCTTAATAACAATCTACTTGATTCAAGGTTTACAATATATTTTTCATTTTCAGAATTCATTGGCCTCATCTTTTCCTCTGAACAATTTTCAATATGTATATAACGTTCCGCGCATAGCCGAAGTTGGCGAAGCCAATTTGGGTGCAGCCGAAGGCTGAACCGCATATTCGTTGTTGAGGCTGTCGCATTATTATGGTAAATCCGAATTTCATTTTACACAAGATCATGATAAAATTTGTTCATGGGAGGGTTCTACTATGGCCAGATTTATTCAGAATAGTAGAAAGCAAGGACTGTTTCTCACTGTTGATCTTAACAAGCAGTTAATACCTGGAACTCTTGAATACACCATTGACGAAATAGTTGAAGAAAAACTTGATATCAAAGAGCTAACTCAGCAATTTCAGAATGATTATGCGGGGGCATCAGCTTATAATCCAAAAGACTTGCTGAAAGTATTGTTTCTTGCATATTTTAGAGGGGTCTGTTCTTCGCGTGATATTGAACAATTATGCAAGGAGAATATTATCTTTATTGCACTATCTGGAGACCTCCATCCTGATCATTCAACAATTGCCAGATTTGTTCTAAAACTCGAAAAATACATTCAACCATTATTTAATCAGCTGCTACTTTATTGTGAAGAACTCGATTTGCTATCCGGTACAGAACTTGCAATAGACGGTTGTAAAATTTCATCGAATGCAGCGAAAGAGTCAAGCGGAACAATAAGTGAGCTATCAGAAAAAAGAGATAAATACCAAAACGTATTATTCTCAATGATGGAAACAACTAAAAACTCGAAATTAAATGATTTAGAGAAACGGATAAAAAAACACAAGAAACGAATCAGCAGAATAGATGATTTTATAAATTCACATGAAAAAAGAATAGGTTCAAGGAATCGTGAGGTAAAAAGTAATATTACCGACAATGAAAGCGCAAAACTAACTTCCGGGCACGGCGTCCTTCAAGGGTATAATGCCATGGCTGCCGTCGACAGTAAACATCAAATTGTCATGTCGACATTGGCTGTTGGGTCACAAGGAGAAGGAAAATACCTTACAAACCTTATTGAGAAATCAAAGGAAATACTTCCTAATCGCATTACTAAAGAGACAACCATACTGGCAGATACCGGATATTTTAGTGAAGAAAACTGTAAATGCCTTTTTGAATCTAAACAAAAAGCTGTAATTCCGGATAATCATTTCAGGCAGCGGGATCCAAGATTTCATAGAGATCTATATTCTAAAAATATGAATCCTCGAAACAAGAAAGCTAGACGGTTATATGGACACGATATGTTTATATATATTCCAGAAAAGAATTATTATTCTTGTCCTGCTGGAAAGTATTTAAAACCTGAAGGGAAAAAAAACATGCATGGCTATATTGGAAGAACTTATAAAAATAAAGACGATGACTGTGCAGTCTGTCATTTGAGATCCGAATGTCTTCAACGTAATTCAAAAAGGAGAGCTATTTTCATTGTCGATAAACCGAAAGAAATGACGTATTCGAAAAAGATGATGGCAATAATTGATACGCCTGAAGGCCGGGAAGAATATGCCAAAAGGATGGGAATAGTTGAACCAGTTTTCGGAAATATCACATACAATAAAAAACTTAACCGATTTAATTATCGCGGAAAAAGAAAGGTTAATACCGTTTGGGCTTTATACTGCATGGTGCATAATATCGAGAAAATTCACCGATACGGCGAAAAGGAATAAGGTATAAGGGGGAATAGCCGGCACCATCTCTAAATTAATAGTGATTGGAGAATAACTACACTAAATATCTATATTTTCTTTCCAAGGGAAATATGCACAAATAAAAATTCAGATTTTGCGACAGCCTCGTTATGTTTAGTGTCCGGCTAGCTTTGGAAACATTGAATGAAGATACAAAAAACTAACCCAAGCCTGCATTCTCTTCAAATGTAATATGAGTGGACCAGTTCGCTTTACGAATGACTTCGGCTTCTACGAATTTCTCTTCCAACTGTTTTACTTGCTTATCAACAGGTAAAGAAAAGTCAAAGTAACGCATATATCCTCTCTGGAAATAGGTCTCCCATGCCCCTACACCTTGATCAAATAATAGTTGAGAAATCGCGCCATCTTCCCAATATATTTTCAATATTCTTCCATGTGGAAGATCATGTAGGTTTTCAACAAAACTCATATTTGATAGAGCTCCGGTTCTATGATGTAGCCATTGTTCCGAAACAGCTTTCATAGTACTGTAATTATCCCAATCATGAAATAACATGTTTGGAGAGCGATATGAAGACTTCGGCTTAATTGTCATAATACTAGTTGGAACAGATTTTCCATATCCTAAACAATGAATTATTTCAGCAAGGACCATAACATTCCATGGAGTTTTCATATATCGATCAGAATACTCAATTCTGCTTATCGTTTTTGTGCTTAACTGATGCCATAGAGCATCAGCATTTCCCTTAAAATATTCTTCCAAGCGAGAGGTCAATGAATGCAAGGGGCCATCCAGTTCGTGAACGATATGCATGACATTCAACTGGGGGACATTATTCACCCACTGGGTTTTATCAATTACTGTCAACTTTGGATCGATTTCCAAATCTTTGGTCACTATCCAAGATGTAGGCTTCTTGGGAGCCAGCCAGTTCTCATCCGGTATCAACGCCTCAATATTGTTAACAAGAAGACTTCTTATTTCAACTTGGTTATAAATTTGACAAAAAAGATAGGAGGAAGATTCCTTCAGATGGGAGACATAATTTAGCTGAATCCCAACATCTATTAGACGCAATAATATTGGATAAAACTCTTTAGGGATAACTGTATCCTCCGGGGTGTTAATCTCAATTTTAGTTCTATTCACGAAGAGCCAGGACATAATAACATTAAAAAATTGAGTGTTAACCAGATCCCAAAGATGGGCATTGTTATGAATATTAATACTGATAACCGGTGTTTCTTGGTTTGAGGATAAATCCTTAATGGCTGTATTAATGTACTGAAGAGGGCCGTAAGTACAAAATCGTGCCCTTGGGATATCATACAATTCATCAGGAAACTGAATATAAGATATAAAATCAGACTTTTGTAACCATTCTAATGCAGCTCGTCTATCCAATTCATCCCTTTCGATACGGCTATCGTCTCCTGCCAGACAGTGAGAACAAACATTCTCACAATCAGCATGGCAATGAAGTTGTTCTACAGCTTTAAAAAGAAGGTTTGAAAGATCCTTTATCCCAGCTAAAACAAATCCGGCACCTCCACTTACCTGATCATAGATCTGAACAACAGCTTTCTTAACCCCTGTATCAAGATCTTTTCCGATTCTACAACTATATCCCATTTCTGAAGTAGAGATCCCCAGTTCCTGAGCTATAGCATTTCTAATGGCTATGGCTATTGTCATCGCGATGACATTGTCATCTTTTTCTTCTCCCAACCAAATATGAGTCAATGGGTTTCGGAATACGAACTCAATCACATCAGTTTGAATATCATAACCCAGATATACATTTTTTTTGACACCTTCCACAGAGCAGGTTTTTTTATTCCCCTGTTTATCCGGTCCTCCCAAAGCTACATGGTATTTTTCTTGGAAGATTTTAGGGAGTTCATCCGTTTCGGTCATTGATTCAGAACGCCCACACTTTAAACAAACGGCAAAACCCTTATCATGCTCCCCCGAAGAGTGATAAAACACCCCACCCTCATTTCCATGACGAAAATAACCGATCCGTTCATCAGGAAGAGCCTGTTCCACTCCATGTAATTGAACACGAGGTTTTTTTACTTTGATAAATCGCTGAGAACTTACATCGTTACTAGGCTCTGTATAAAAATCACAAACGAAGCCTTCTGGTCTGAGAAGCATTTTTTGATTATTTGATGAGATATAATGCTGACAATTAGGGCATTTTATTACTACTTGACTATAAGCATGATCTACAACTCCAGGTATTCCGCATTTATCACATTGCCATGCTATTTTAAAATCGTATGATTTGTTTTTTGCAGCCCAGTTCAATCCAATCCCTGCTGATTGATATACCCTTCCATCTATGACCAACTGAGAACCTGGAGCATATTCTCGAATTGCAATCTCCAGACTTCTTGAAGGTTGCTCTCGAAAATTAAAATAACTATCTTCCCGAACTTTATCATGAGCCTTCTTATTGAACATAAACTCAGCAACATTATAGGTGTTAAGATTCACAACATCTGTCGGGAATCCATATCCTGGAAGAAACGCTCTTTCTACAAGACAACGGAGCAAGTATTCACCCTCATGTCGAGATAATTCTAACTCCAAAGCTCTTTTGTACGGCTTATCCTGCACACTTCTAAGCCTCAGGTTTATTGAGTCATACTCTTTTACCCAACGGTCTCGTATTTCTTCAATCTTGCTTGTCGCCTCTTTTATTAAAAGACGTACGCTGTTTAACGCAGAAACAGAATTGGTAAGCAATACTTGAACTCCTGTTTCATAAGCCATCGCATCGGTTTCCAACCAATATATGAATCTGTTACAAAATGATTCTTCACCACCAAAAAACCATTTAACATTAAGAGATGTAGCCTGCTTATCATCTGTTGTAGACTCCAAAAGAAATAATGATAATAAATAAGCATTTATATGTCGTTGAATGATTTTCTCTGAACTTAACGTAATACTAGGTGCTGAAATAACTGTTTCAAACGGCCATGACGGATTAGTAAAAACTCGCTGATTATGAGGATCTGACTTACATAGGGTATAAGCTATAGCTCTTGCCTCGTTTCTTCGTCCAGCACGCCCTGCTCTCTGTAAGTAATTTGCGGGATGGGGTGGAACATTATTCATAACAACTGCTGAAACACCTCCGATATCAACGCCCATTTCCATAGTCGTTGAACAGTTAAGGACATTAACCGCTCCTTTTTTAAATAAATCTTCGTAACGATCCAAACGATCTGAAGACTGTTGCGCCGAATGCTCGGCAGATCTAAAATAAAATCCACCTTCTATCGTTCTATCACTGATATCAGTCCAAAGGTTCTTTGATCGAAGGGTTAGGACCTCATTATTACATGCAACGAGTGTCCTTATCTGTTGAACCTCATTCCCTGAAGCACTTCGAGGTTTCAATTGCTGGAAATCAGGAAGTTGGATTTTCTCACACTTATACTCCTTCCCATCTGTTTTATTAGGTAGGTAGGGAGTAACACCGCAAAAAGAAGTATCCATAATTTTGTTGGTGATAGGGCATACCCAACCAGACTGAGGGAATTCAAAAGTTATTTTCTCAAAAGCTAAGGCATACTTGCCTTCTGATCTCTGTATGATATTCAATTCTGTTAGGGTTTTCCAGGCAATTTTTAGAAAGGTATTAATTTTATCCCGATCCTCATTATTTTCAGGATCTAATGTTGTTACTTCTAATAATAGTTTCACACTTCTGGGTTTTGATCCTTTTTGATAGAGAGGCCAATGCTTAATGAATGATCCATTTTCTGCATTCTCCACGGGTGGTAATAAAGACTTACAGAAAAATCGAGCACCCATCCATTTGTTTACATTTCTATCCATCTTAACAAAGCTATTTTCTCGTACATAGAAATCCAGTAATACTTTTAAGTAGTCTTTCCAGTTTTGAAGAGACAGAGTCTTACTCTCTTTTCCCTGATACTTTGATTTCATTGTTGTCTGTTCCCAAAATTCCGGGCAAGATGTTATTTTATCGAGACCTTCGTATTGAACTGCAATCAATCCAAGGGTTTCAAGACTATTTTCTTTTTTAGGGCGTCTGGCGAACTCTCTTGTCAGTAATACTTTGGCCATTGTTTTTGAATCATGGCTATCATCAAACAACAGAGGATTTGCATACTTATTGTATTTCAGAATGGAATTGGAAATATCTCCGGAGCAAGATAAGTGATTTATCATATCCGACCATGGGATTGAAACTTGAGACTTTAAAAGTTCTGCTTGTTTAATCAATTCTTTTGACGCAATTTCTTGCCCAATTGAAGACAAAATTTTAGCTTGTTCTAATAACTCTTCTAAGGACATCCCACTTGGGCTAACTCTACTCTTCTTATCTGTTTGTCCATTCTGAACAATATCATAGACAAGCCCTCGTAACCGGGATCGCTCAGCATCTTGCTGCATTTTTACTGATATCCGGGCTGTTCCTTGTCTGCTATCGGAAAAGGTGATTAACTTCTTCCCTTTACCAGGCAATTCATTAGGAATTTTCCCATCACAATCCTTCTTGCTCGGGATAGGGCAGTATTCTAGAATTGTAGGAACAGCATTTGAAATGTAAAAAGGGGTACCTAAATATGACTTTCTGATAAAGTCATAGCTGTCATGACTGGATGCTCCACAGCAATGACATTCAGCATCTTCTTCATAAGCTATAGTCAACTCAGATGAATCTGCGGTTATTCCACCGATAGCACCAGTTTCTATATTAAAACTTATTTTGACAAAAGGCTCATCTTTGACTGTGGAAGATGCTATCAAAATCCTTGTGGATGAAATATCATTCACAATCTCTGTATCATTCTCTGATTCATCGTCTTCTTTCAATACAGAAAACTCATCTTCAAGATAGGGACTGGGTTGAGATAACACAGCATTCCGATCTTCAGCAATAAGATAGGGCGTCTTACAATCCCGGCAAAATCCGACCTCGAAAACCAAAGAACCACATTTACAACGTTGCCTCTGTGTAACATAAACATTGCCAAAGGGCCATTTCTCAAGATAAGGAGTTTTACAGAAACAATTGGAATCTGAGCAACTCCACAAACCATGAAGTACTCTTTGAAACAAATGGATTCTTAGTTTTAAAAATGGATCGGATGAAGAGTCAGGGCGAGTCCCAGTCATTAGATCAAGCCAATCTAAAACCTCATCCTGTTGTGCTTCTTTATTTGTGGAAAGCAAAAGATCCTTTGATGAGTTTATAATTTGATCCAGTTTTGGAGGTTGCTCTCTTTCGAGAATATATTTTCTTATTCTTGTTGCCAAGTGATTCTTACTCAGAGCCTGAAATCGCTTGTAAGAAACATCCTGCCCTTTATCTATTGCTTGAACCTCTTCAAGTGTTTGATTAAGTTGAGCACCTGATGAGAGAATAGGCCATTTCCTACTACCACTAATTACTTCAACTTGATCTTTAGGGATTCCTGCTAGATCAGCCAAATATGTTCTGAGTTGATTTTCTGCTTTTTTCCCCGCAATTGTTGCCGAAGTAGCAATAAAACGAATATCTTCTGTATTTTTTCCAAAAGCCTGTACAACCCTTTTAAGAAGAAGAGATATTTCTGCAGCTTGTGAGCCAATATATGTATGGGCTTCATCCAATACAATCCATCGCAATGAACCTATCTCTTTTGATATTTTAATAATTGGATTATCAATATGACGAACCAGCATATATTCAAGCATAGTAGCATTAGTCATTAAAATAGGAGTTGGTTCCTTCCTTAATAATTCTCTAGAAAGAATCTGATTTCTTCCATTTTTTGGATCATTACGAACACTGTGTTCAGTCTCTTTTGTTTTACCATTGTAAAGACAAAAACGGATATTATTTTCATACTCCTGAGTCCATGCATCTAATCTTTCCTGCTGAGAGTTTATAAGTGCATTTAAAGGATAAAGGAAGAGAGCTCGAACTCCTACGAGAGGTTTTTGCTTAGTTTGATACTCCTTTATCAAATCATTAATTATAGGTACCATAAAACATTCAGTTTTACCGGAACCGGTTCCTGTTGTTACAACAATTGATTTAGGTGGTTCTTCTGAAAGTGTTTGCCAAGCTTTTAACTGGTGTTTATATGGCTTCAATGTTCTGTCGAAATTATATTTTTCTGCATTATTTAGAACATTAATCATATCTTTTGAAAGAATCGTGTTTTCCAAAGATTCAAGGGTATAATTTGAAGTTTCCCAACCAAAAGTGTGTTCAAATACAGGTTGGGAGAGAAAACATCCTTCTTCACCTAAGATGGTAGTCATTTGATTATTTAAATGGTTTCGCAATCCAGGTTCAGAAATACCTAGAATACTCAAGGTTGCTTCTTTACTTCTTGAGATAGAATCTTTGATCAGATTTCTGAAATATGACATAATTGGCCTTCCTGATTTTGTTTTTGTATAAGAAAATTGGTCATTAATGAGTGAACAGGGAAAAACCAGTCCTGGTCAAAATCAATTATCTTTTTAATTTGAAACTTTATATTATCTATATCATGACCAAGCTCATTTAGTGAAGCTAATCCTAAAGTAATTCTGGCCATGAAGAAGGGAAGATAAATAACAGTTTTTGTATAATGGGTAAGTGGCAAATTTTTTTCTGTCACATATACAGTTCCATTTAAATAACCATTTTCAATCCACTCTCCTAACTCTTTACCTAAACTCGTTGGCCAAATAACATCCACATGTTTATTCATTGTTGCTTGATTCCACGCTTTCAACAATTGGTCAACTGGATATGGTTTAAGTTTTTCACCTTTAACATAACCTGAAAGATCTCTTAATATTGAAATACATTCTCCAAGAATCTGAACTTTAGTATCTAAGAGAGAAACAACTGTTTTTTCGGGTAATCCTTTTTTTAAAAAATATTTTTCACATTTTTTATAGGCTTTACACCAACAAATAATGGGAATAGACTCCCAGAGAATTGATAGCTCATTTCTTATTCTATAGCAAACTGAAACATCAAAATTACATAAAAACATTAAAATAGCTAATGCTTCATTGTTACGTGCTACAGCCATCCAAACTTCAAAAGTTGAAAAAGGCAAATGATTAAAGTTAGCATAGGTTTCTTCAATAAATGCCCAACCACTGTGGTTTAAATTATTAATCATTTGAATAATAACAGTGTCGAATATTGATTTATCATAATTTATAGCAAAATGTTTTGAAGCAGCATGTAAGGATTTTATTTCATTAGGAATATGAAGATTATCCTTCTTGCAAAATATGCGTGGTCTAAATTGGATATTAGATTCAGGTCGTGGGATAATCAGCCAAGGTCCGTCATTTAATAATGAATAATCAATTGTATAAAAACCTGTGCCAACATCTTGTGTGAAACGTTCATTTAAGGCAATGGTTTTTTTATCTGGATTAGAAACATCAAAAGCAACAGGTTCAGCACCAGTGACAATTATTCCAGTATGATCCTTAATTGAAAACTCATCCGGGTGAAAATCAATGAAACCTTCATATTGGTGAACATTAAAACTAGCTACGGGCTTTACACTATTATCCAGCATAACTGTAATTCTGATTATCGCATCTTGATCTTGCACTGAAGATAGAAGTTGAATCATGTCATCACGTAAACTATATAGGTTTACAATGACTGGATTATCCTCTACTTGGTACTGGTAGTGAATACTTTGATTATATTTCATTTTACGAGAATTAAGCTCTAAGGAAACTGTGAATTTATGTCGTCCTAAAAGTCCAGAGGATAAGATCAACCTATACCCAACTAACTTATTTAATATTAGTACTGAACTATTTATTGCATTCTCATTTTCATCAAGAACTGTAACACTACAAGAAGGGTATGGAATTTTAATTCTAATAGGTTTCAATCCATTCCTACTATTTATTAATACCTCAAAAAATTGTGGTGGATTATCTTTCGGTATCAACCGAATAATAGTTTTTTCTGAAATAGTACTCAATCTTCCAAAAAGCAAATCGGATAAAAGAGAAACTTCACAATCTTCAACACCTTCAAATAGGACTTGTGCAGGATGTTCTCGATCTTTGGGTTGAACTGATAAATTGAATCTTGATGGCAGGATACCAATAGTTCTTTTTAGGAGAATGTGTCCATCTTGATTTATAATCTTATAAACAACTTTTCCAGCTATATTTGATTTGTAATAATCCAAGTATTCATTATCAATAAGTACCTGGTTATCCTGTGATGATACATCATTGCCCATAGTATCAACATAACCAGGAATCCCTCTGAAAGTTGTGTTAGGAGTTGTTTCAAATAAACATTCTCTTCCGGATAATTGTAACTCTCTGCTATTTCTTTCAGCTTTTAAATATATTATATATTTGTTTAGTTTATTAAATATTGAAGTTGTATTTGAAATCTTATACCATTTTGACTTATGATTTAAACCAAGGTAAACCATATTTTCGGATTCAATTGTCATACCTATTGGTATTCTGACTCTTGCCTCGGCTTCCTTTAAATAGCAACTCGAGTCAGACACAATTTCATATCCATCTTCTCTTTTACAAAAAATTGTAGGTGTTTTAAGGTTAATGCATGAATTCTCAAATGATATTTTCTCAATAATTTCCCCACCTACCATGAATCTGATATTAAGAGCAGCTTCTATGTCTTTACGAAGTGCAAAAGAAGTTGATTTTTGAAATCGAACAGTTACTTTATTATCATTAATAGAAGCATATACAACACCCTCATGTTGTATTGGAATATTTCCTTCATACAATATAATTTCAAATCTTGTAGATGAAAGATTCTCTCCTATTTGATTTTTCATTTCATAATAAGCAGGATAGTTTATTTTTACTTTCAATTTAGTAATAGAACAATCTTCCATTTGCAATTGGGTTAATTTAAACGGAATTTCTTGGTCTTGTAGTTCTTTCATTTGACGTCGACGATTACCTGCATCAATAAGCCAATCATTTACCAGATTCTGTGCACTACTATCATCGAGAGGGATAGGAAAATCTTTCTTCCAGTTTGGATCATTTTGTTCAAGGAATAAATATGGATTCTCAATATTTTTAAAATCATACTGTTGTCCAACTTCCATTAAATGATCAACAATTCCTACAATTAAATAAAGTGACTCATTGTTTTGAAACGCATTAGGTAAATATTCTTTTGATTCTTCAATAATTGAAAATAAGGAAACACCTCCTTTTTCAACTCGATAATATTCTTTCAACCCTTTTCTTACGAGATTTCCAAAATTATGTCCTGAATGAATTAATGGCCAAGGTAATCCGCCTTCTAAAAAAAGAGAACCTATCAACTCTCGCCTACCAGAACTTGTTTTTAGGATAGACCTTCCCAAATACTTCTCAAGACCTTCTTCGACAAGATGAGTGCGCTCTTGTGGAGTGAAACAAACATCCAACAAAGCTTCCACTGAGTCCCAAGACCACTTTTTATCATACTCTCTCCTATACCACTCGGATACAAAAAGGCAAAAACAAGCAGCCCAATACTTGTAGTCTAAACTACTATATAAATTATTTTTATTACAAAGTAGGACTTCTTTTAATTGAACAAATTCATTCTTATTAATCTGATATTTATACAAATTCCTTTTATCTGGTCTTACAAGATCTCTTTTGCCGAGCATTTTTTTTAACCAAATATAAGGAGAAGAAATACGATCGTTAATTTTCCCATTTTTATTTAAATTATTCATAATAAACTTATATAGATTCCCTTTGTATATTATTAATATTCCTGAGCTTAATTTGTTTTAAATAAAAAACAGTAGCTATGGATGGCCAAGAACTCTAATGCTCTTAAGCCGGGCATTGAACATAACTTGTTATTTAACGTATCGCTACGTATAATCCCTTCCTGCCTGTCTCTGCCGCCAAAATATCCCCGATTGGTGCATAACTTTTGCTGATTAATTATCTTACACCTGAAAATCTCCGGCTGCAAGGCTATTTATATACCCATTGAAATGACTGGAAAGTGATAAGGGGAGGGGAGAGTAATGATAAAGATTAGACCCTGTTTTGAACAGTAAAAAAAGAATCGAAGCTATCTGATTTTCTGGAGTATTTATTGATAGCTTCGATAGAAAAAATGACTGCTGAATCCCTAAAAGGAGCAAAGTGAGTTTCACAGTTAGTATACAAGTGGACATGTGTATCTGTCAACAGAAACTTAAAAAATAAAAAATCTTCAAAAACAGCATCAAATATTATGATTTTTTTATAATTCATGATATATTTGAATGGATCTTTTCTGAAACAGCAGAGAAAAATCACTAAAAATTGTACAGAAGTAATTTAAACAGGTAATATTTTTATGGAAAAGATTGATGAAAATCAGTACAAAACATACATATATATGCAGCTCGCCCTCATAACAGCATTTACAATTGCAAATATCGTTAATTTTTTTATAAAAATATTTATTCTTAAGAACTTTACATGCTCGATAATTTTTTTTGCAATCCTTAACCTGCTGTATTTCACTGCTTTTTATATACTGAAAAAGGTAAATGTAAAGGTGGGAAACCATTTATTCTATACACTGATGGCCTTGACCATCCTGGCCGTAAATATTTTTCAGAAAGACCTGATGTTTAATAACAGCATTATTTATATTATTCCCATTATGCTTACAATGGTTAATTCCGACAGATTATTCACATTTCTTTACAGTCTTATTTTTATTCTCATAATAACCCTCTCCCAGATATTGCTGAAAAACTACAGCCGTCTTGATTTTTTTATAGTGCTTGTTACAATCTCCCTCGCAGTTACAATAATACTGATCTATGACTCCTGGATACGGAGTATCCATAAATCAAGAATAGATACACTTACAGAGCTTCACTCATCAACTATGAAAATCCTCGGAAGGGTTGCAGAGCTCAAGGATGAGGATACGCATAACCACCTGGAAAGGGTAGCGATAATAGTTGATGCAATCACTATGAAACTGAAAAAATATTCAAGGTATTCAGGCTATATAACAGATTTCTATAAAGAGGATCTTAAAGCTGCCGCGACTCTTCACGATATCGGCAAAATAGGTATAAAGGACACTATTCTTCTCAAACCAGGAAAACTTAATAACAGCGAATACGATGAAATGAAGGCGCATGCCAATATCGGGGCGGACCTACTTCTTGAAGTCCAGAAAAAGGTGTCAAACAAGGAAATATTCAATATGGCTGTGGAGATTGCCAGGCACCATCATGAAAGATGGGACGGGGCGGGATATCCCGATCATCTCAAAGGAAGAGATATCCCCCTTTCCGCAAGGATAATGGCAGTTGCCGATGTTTATGATGCCCTGATATCTCCAAGACCCTATAAAAAAGCATTTTCACATGACGATGCATACCGGATAATAAAAAACAGTTCTGCTTCCCAGTTTGACCCTGATGTTGTCAAATGTTTTACAAAAATACACCTGAAAATATACGACAGGGTCAAAGTCCTTCTATAATATGCTCATACTGTCAGCATTATCAGGATCTTTTTTATTTTAATTCAGGATAATATCCTTCAGTTTTCTCTTGGGTACATGATGCACTTCTCTGTCATCTCTCCAGTATCTGATATCTGAAGGATCTTTTACCTCTTCAATAACGATTTCCTCTTTGGGCTTCCCCAGGGCGATTACAAGAAGAAGATCAAATCTTTCAGAAATATCAAGTGACTTTTTAAGCCCATCCCTGTCTATGGAACCGAACATGCACCCGCCCAGCCCTTTTTCAGATGCGCCAAGCAGTATGCTCTGGCATGCTATCCCGTGGTCCCAGAAATAATTGGTGCTGATATCTCTGTCACCTAACATGACAATATATGCTGACGGTTTTTCCCCTTCTGCCGGCCCGTTCCAGTCCTTAAGGTACCCGGCCCACCTTAAATAAGGGAAGATCCTGTCATTTTTTTCTTTTGTATTGGAAATAATATATTTGAGCGACTGCAGGTTCCCTCCTGATGATGAAAGGCGGGCAAGGTCTATAAGTTCCTCTAGAATATTGCGGCTTATTTCTGATTCCTGATAGAACCTTCTGTAGGTGCGGTTTTTTTCTATAAGATTTCGTATCATCTGTATTGACCTCCGTAATCAACTGTATATCTATAATTCTATACTCACTGTATTCATGATGCAATCCTGAAAGCCTGAATAATCTCTACATATTGTCCTTAATAACAGAAGCAAGTTTCTCTACTGCAAGATATATTGTTTCGGTAGTTGCCATTGTATAGTTAAGCCTCATTGTCTCTATCCCCTCATCCGGATCTGTATAAAAGAATTTACCCGGAACATAGGCAACCTTGTTTTCTATTGCCTTGTGGTAAAGCTCAAGCATATCAAATCCTTCCGGCCCTCTTACCCATAAAAACATGCCGCCGTCTGATCTTGCTGTCATGAATTCCTCCGGGAAGAAGCGGTCAATCGCATCTATCATTGCATCCTGTCTTGGTTTATAGAGTTTTATAATCTCGGGAAGGTGTGATTCAAGATATCCCCCGGCGAGGTACTCGGCTGCAAGTGCCTGATTGAATGTGCTGGTGTGAAGGTCAACACCCTGTTTAACAAGAACAAGCCATTTTCTTATTATTTCAGGAGCGACAAAAAAACCGATCCTCAGGCCGGGTGCAAAAACTTTTGAAAGTGTGCTTGAATAAAGTACATTGTCAGGGGCAAAGGATGCGATCGGCGGAAGGGATTCCCCCCTGTATCTCAGGGCGCTGTACGGGTCATCTTCAACAAGAAGCGCATTGTATTTTATTATTATTTCAGCAATGCTTTTTCTTCTTTCAAGGGTTATTGATCTTCCTGTCGGGTTCTGGAATGTAGGAACCAGGTATATGAATTTTATTGAGTTATTTTTAAGTACCTCTTCGAGTGATTCCGGTATAACCCCGTCATCATCCATCTCCATCCTGACATATTCAGGTTCATAAGGGTTGAATGCTGATATTGCCCCGAGATAGGTAGGTGCTTCAACTGCAATTTTGTCCCCTTTAGAGATAAGTATTTTTGCTATCGAATCAAGTACCCCCTGGGATCCGCTTGTTATATTTATATATTCTGCTGAAGATTTTATTCCCCTCTTTTCAAGGAGCGGGACAAGGGATTCCCTCAAAGGGAAAAATCCTTCAGTAAGGTCATACTGGAGAGCCCCTGAGCTGTATTTGCCAAGAACCTTTTCAGTCAGCTCACCGATGATTGTCATCGGAAAACTGTCAGGAGAGGGGATACCTCCGGCAAGTGAGACCATACCCGGCTGTGAAACAACCTTAAGAATTTCCCTGATTGCATTTGCCCCCATTATCCGTGTTCTGTCTGCAAGAAGATGTTCAAAACCCATTACCGGCTCCTTTTAGTGCTTTCTTTGTATATTACACATAATATTTGTCAGTGTATATATATTACGCAGTGATGAGTTTTTAAAAATGAAGGTATATTTCCATACGCTCTGACAGCTGATTCTGATATTGTTGATTTTATCCGGCCGTGAAAAAATGCATCAGCAATGTCCGGATCAAAATGGGTCCCTCTGTTTTTACTGATTATTTCAAGTGCCTTTTCATGGGTAAAAGCTTTCTCACAAAGCCTCTCTGAAGTAAGAGCCTCATAAACAGAACCATGTGATTAAATATGGATTTATTTGTTAAAAATATGATATTATTCTGAAAACTGGGAAAGGGGTGGGAAATGAGGCTTTATATTATACGCCATGCAGATCCGGATTATGAAAATGGTACAATTACTGAAAGGGGACACAGAGAAGCGGAAGCTCTTTCACGCCGCCTTGAAAAGGAGGGGATAAACAGCATTTATACATCCCCCGTAAACAGGGCTGTTCATACAATGGAATATACTGCAGATCGTCTTGGACTCGGTTTTGAAATTCTTGACTGGGCAGAGGAAATCCCCGACTGGAAGATTAATCTTCCCTATACAGATGCTAATAAGATGGATGCTGCATGGGATGTTCCCGCAGAGATACTTCTGGACCGTACCTCCTATACTGACGGTAAGATGGATTTCAGGAATACAGAAATTCTTGCCGGTATCAGAAGTAAAATAGAAGAGCGGATTTCACTTATTGAAAAGAAATCAGATGAATTTATAGAATCGCTGGGCTACAGAAAGGAAGGGCATTTTTACAGGGTTCTTGAAGAGAACAGTGATAAGGTCGCAGTATTCTGTCATGGAGGTTTCGGTCTGACATGGCTTTCCTGTCTGCTGTCTGTGCCGTTACATATAATGTACTCATCCTTCTGGCTTCCCCCTTCATCAGTTTCCACAGTGCTTATGGATAAAAGAAGCAGCCGCAATGCGGTCCCGAGGGCTCTGAGCATAGGGGATACCTCCCATCTTTATAAGGAATCTCTTGAGATATCACCGAGAGGAATTATATCAAATTTTGTATGAACTCTCTAAAACACTTTTCTTTTTCAGAAATATCTGAAAGAATCAAACATATTTTAAAATGACGGTAGTAAAAAACAGATGCAGAAAGTTAAACCTGAAAAACAGCTGAACTGGTGCGGAGAATTCCGTGTCAGATCCGAAGAATTACAGTTCAGGAAGGAAACCTGGCCCGGACTTACAGACAGGATCGGGAAAATAGCCCTGTTGTCGGCAGTGTTCTTTCTTATGGCAGGTATATCCCCGTTTTTTCTTATAGAGGCGAAAAGTACTGCAATTCACCTGGTATTTTTAAGAGGTATAGTTTCTTTATGCGGGATAATAATTTACCTGAGTACATTGAGGGAGAAGCTTGAAAAATACCTTATCATGTTTATTGCTGTTTATATTCTTTTTATAGGTTTTTATGAATCCTATGAGGCTGTCCTGACATACCGTCCAGGGGTTGAGTACAGTATACCTTTTACTCTCCTTATAATACTTCTGACCTATCTTCTTTTTCCCCTTGCAATAAAAGCTGTAGCCCCTGCATCGCTTCTCGCATCATCAGTATACCTTGTTTCCCTCGGCATAGTATCAACAGCTACCTGGGCAGACATGATTCAGCTTTCAGTTTTTTTCCTTTTTTCAAATATTATAGGTATATATATTTTTATCCTTCTTTCCAGAAACAGAAGATACCGCTATCTCTCATATAATGAAATAAAAAAGCTTTATGCAATGCTTGACGATGAAATCAGAAAAAAGGAAAAAGCAAACAGACAGCTTGCAGTACTTGCCGATACGGATGAGCTTACAGGTATTGCAAACAGAAGAAAATTCTTCAGCAGGATTGAAAAGGAGTTTTCAAAGGCGAAAAGATATAAAAGGCCTTTATCACTTATGATGATGGATATTGATCATTTTAAAAATGTGAATGATACCTACGGCCATGATGCCGGTGATTTGGTAATAGTTGAATTTACAGAAAGGTGCCTGAAAAAACTAAGGCAGTCGGACATGCTTGCCAGGATTGGAGGGGAGGAGTTTGCAATAATCCTTCCTGAAACTTCAGGAGACGGCGCTTTCAAGCTTGCTGAAAGGATAAGGAAAAGTATCTGCGCAAAGGATTTTAATGTGAAAGGAAAAATGGTCAGTATAAGTGCAAGTTCCGGAGTGGTGTCGCTTGAAAACGGTGAGTTTGCTGATGTTAACGGACTTGTAAAATATGCTGACAATGCCTTGTACCGCGCCAAGAATTCAGGGCGTAACAGGAGCTGCAGGTGTTCTGAGGAAGATGTCCAGTGAAAATGATAAAATCGCTTTTTATTCTGTTTTTTATAAATATTGCAGGAAATGTTATATCTCTCTTTACAGGCAGGGTCCTGCCGGGAAGTGTGATTGCCATACTCCTGCTTTTTCTGCTGCTTTCATTCAGAATAATCAAACCGGAAAAAATCGAAACAACAGCTTATTTTCTTGTTTCATCTCTCCCTCTTTTCCTGATCCCCTCTGCTGTGGGAATTATGGAATGCACCTCTCTTGATATCAGGGAGATAGTAACAATAATTCTGATAGTGGTTTTTACAACAATCCTTACAATGGCTGTAACAGCTTATGTAACAGAGCTTCTTATTAATCTGGCGGGGGAAAACCGTGATGAATAATATAATTAGATCTCCCCTGTTTTCAATTTCAGTTACAATGCTTCTTTATATAATTTCAATGCATTTTTACAGCAGAAAAAAGAACCCTTTTTTCAATCCGATCCTTCTGTCCCCTCTGCTTCTGATACTGATTCTATACCTCACAGGGCTTGATTATTCAGATTACATGAAAGGGGGCTCTGTCATCTCTCTGTTCATCGGCCCGGCAACTGCGGCACTTGCCCTGCCTCTTTACCGAAACATAAGGATTCTGAACAGGAAAAGGGTAATTATTCTGCTGTGCGGGATCTTCGCAGGTTCTGTTACCGCTGTGGTGTCTGTTCTTGTTCTTTCAAAAATAACAGGGCTTTCCGGGGTCCTCACAAGATCAATATTGAGTAAATCTGTTACTGTGCCGATTGCTGTCGGGATAACAGGGAATGCAGGGGGTCTTGTCTCAGTGACTGTTGCGGCAGTACTGGTAACAGGGATAACAGGATCTTTTCTGGCTCCGTTTATAATAAAATTAACACGGGTGAAAGCACCCCTTTCGAAAGGGACAGCAATAGGCACATCAGCTCATATCATCGGGACGGTTAAAGCATTCGAGATGGGAGAAAAGGAGGGGAGTATCAGCAGCCTGTCCATAGGAATTGCAGGTATTTTTACAGCCTTTATTGTCCCTGCCGCATTACTGTTTCTTTAATATTCAAGGAAGGAAAAAATGATTAATCTTATAGCAGACAACTTTTACTATCTTTTTATAGCAGTGATAGTGCTTAATCTTTTTCAGAGGAAGTACCGGGAAAGGGGGCAGGATAAAAGAATAGCATCCCTTTTTATCAGTATCATGGTTTTTATTGTCTATTTCGGGGCAATTACTATAAGGGCCAAAAACCTTCCTGAAATATGGATACTGCTTCCGCTGGCAGTCGATATCTCCCTTTTTTATGCCTTAAAAAAGAGGATACTTGTTTTCAGGAAGAGCTGCACCAGGTGCGGTAAAAATCTTTCTGCTGCTGAGCTGTTCTGTCTGGACAGCAATCTGTGCAGAGAGTGCAGCGGCGAAAATGAACCGGGGGATAAAAAGGAATAATCAGTTAAAGTTCATTTTTTCAAGTATCAGAAGCTTTTTCTTGATATCAAGTCCTCCGGCATATCCTGTCAGGCTGCCGTCAGATCCGATGACCCTGTGGCAAGGAATTATTATTGGTATCGGGTTCCTGTTGTTGGCAAGGCCCACTGCCCGGTATCCCTTAAGGCATCCGACCTTTTCAGAAATTTCCTTGTATGTGGCTGTTTCCCCGTAGGGTATTTCACGAAGGGCATTCCAGACACTTTTCTGGAATTTTGTACCGTCAGGAGAAACCTTTATATCAAATATCCTCCGTTTCCCCTCAAAATACTCATCAAGCTGCTTTTTTACATTCTCAGGAGAAACAGTGCTGCTTCCAGTTCCAGAACTTCTTCTTATCCACCCTTTTGCCGGCAGGTTTTCTGTCCCCCTGTCTTTAATAAACCTGAGCTGTTTCAGCCCGGATTCGTCCCAGGCTATAAGAATATCAAGATCTGATACGTTAAAATAATCATAGAACATAATATTTCCCCTTTATTAATTTAATATAAATTAGAAAATCCATATATTGAAGATCCCGAATCAGAAAGATTATCAAAAAAACATATATAAATTAACTTTTATTGCTTATAATAATAAATAGAGAAAAGAAAAGGAAAATATGTAATGAAAAAAACAGTTCTTCTTTTATCTTTATTTCTTTTGCTTCCCGGTATGACACTATCTGCCCAGCAGAAAAAAACAGTCGCGGTTATCAATTTCAGCAATGAGACAGGGGGGGAGGGGCTTTCATATCTTTCAACTTCCCTTTCCGATTCCGTGACAGCATCACTTGCCGCAAATGACAGAATCCTGACAGTTGAAAGGAGACAGATATCAGCTGTTATTGACGAGATCAAGCTTGATCTTTCAGGGATGGTATCGGATGAAAGCATTTCAAGGGCGGGGGAGATTACAAGCGCTGATGTCATAATAATAGGGTCATATACAGGAAATCCTGAAAAGATAACCCTCACTATGAAGGCTATAAATGTAGAAACAGCAGAGGTTATTTATGCGAGGGTAATAAGCGCCGGGCTTGGCGAGCTTTTTGATGTTGCGTCAAGAGAGGCTTATGTCTTTGCATCTGTCATTACAGGGGAGGATACAGGCCGGGTTTCCGTTTCGACTGTACCTTCTGGGGCCGAGATCTATATTGACGGAACAAATACAGGAAAATCTCCCCTTGTTGAATACCTGCTTCCGGCAGGGAGCCACAGGCTTAAGGTTGTGCTTAAAGGCTATAAGGAAGAGGAGCGGGATTTCATTATAGAGGCTGAAAAGATCAGGAATATTGGTATTTCTCTGATAGAGACAATAGAAACCTATCCATGGAATTTCTCCCTCGGTGCAATGCTTAGAAAACCGCTTAATTCCCCGTCAGATTCTGATTTATTCAGGTCTTCTCTTGAAATTCCGGTATCAGTATCATATACCTTTGACCGGCTTACTGTTGAGGGGGGATACAGCTTTACAAAAATGGACCACAGCGAAACAATTGATTCTGTATTCGGTGATATCGAGCAGACAAGATGGTATAACATACACACATTTTCAATAAGCCTTCTCATGAGCTTTTTTGAGGAACTTGAATATATGAGACCCTACGGAGGACTCTTTCTCGGGGGCAGCATGATTTCAGACAACAGGGAAAATTCCTCCTATGATAACGATAAGGAAAACCTTGACAGGTTCGGCCGCTTTGTAATTGGGCCGAAGGGAGGAATTGTCTTTTTTCCCGACTATAAGCTGAAACCGTATATCGAGATGCTTTTTTACTTTTATCCTGAGGATGTTATCAGAAAATCCTATACAATCCCCCCTCTGGGTGGAGGCCTTCAGGAGTCTGAGGACAGCTTTAAATTCTACGGCTTTTCGATCGGAGGCGGCCTTAAATATTCGTACAGACAGAGGTGAAAAGTATGAAAAAAATATTTATCCTGATAACCACGGTTACCTTTATATCACTTTCAATATCATGCGAAACAGAAGCACCAAAACCTGAAAATCCAATATTCAGTGATGTGCAGAAAATGGAAGTTACATATGTCAGCGGAACAAAATACGCATTTTCCGAATTGCCTGATTATGTAAAATATATCCAGGTGCTGATTTTTGACAATCTTGATCAACCTGTTGTAAATGATAATGATAAGATCATAACAAATATCAGTGATCTTGACGGTGGGAATATTACAGGATTAAGCGGTATTTCCAGGTCATATGTTGAATCATTCTACGATTATGTATCAGGAGAATTTGATACATTAACTACAATTACGCCACTTCAGGCAGATGACTGGTTTGTTGTTCTCGGATTTGACGCCGATTTAAACCTTACACATGCATCCCCTTTATATCAGGTGTCTGATCTGTAGTTATAAAAAAGGCAGCGTTAAATCAGCTGCCTGGAAATATAAAATCATACAATTTTAATTTCAAGTTCCTTCCCCATTGCCCTGGCAATTTTATTAATAAAATCTATGGATGGATTATAGTTGCCGCTTTCAAGGCGCGATATATTAGATTGCCTGGTTCCCACAAGTTCTGCCAGTTCTTTTTGAGTCATGTTTTTTTCTTTTCTAACCTGAATTATTTCCTTTATAATTTTATATTCAGATTCATTTTTTATCAGTTCTTTGCTGACTTCAGGATTTTTTCTTATAATTTCTTTAGCTTCTTTCCATTTCATATACTTTCCCTCCTGATCACCTCTTCCATATACTTAAGAGCTGTTTCCAGTTCCTTTTTTGGGGTTTTATTTGTCTTTTTCTTAAAACCGTGTAATAAAACACATTTATTATTTTGAATTACAAAATACAGAATTCTGAAACTATTTGATGCAAGTTTAATTCTTATTTCCCAGAGGTTTTTATAGGGATCCCCTTCTATTTTACGAATATGAGGAAATATGAGTTTATTTCCAAATTCTTCAAGAAGGTCAATTTCCCTGTAAATTTTTGCCTGTTGTTTGGGATCCAACGATAAAATAAAATCTAAAACAGGGCAACTTCTGTCTTTTTTTTCATAGAGTATTATTGAATACGCCATGGATAAAATATATCTTATATGATATGTAATGTCAAATAAAAAAGGGGCAGAAGAAAAAATGACCTCTTTTTCTAATTATCTGTCAGGGTATTGTCATACTCGATTTCAAATCTTAGTTTGTGTTTTGCCTCTTCCTGGGCAAGTATCTCAAAAAAGGTTTTCATCTCCCCGTCTGAAACTGCCTCAGAGAGAGTTGTGTAAAGGAGAAATGCCGACTTTTCCTTCTTAGCCGCAAGGATAAGGACATCCTGATAGCTCATATCTTCAGAAGGTTTAATATCAACAAGATAATCTGTAACTTTAAGGTTCATTATCTCTTTTGCTGCCAGATTGAGCATTTTTCCGGATTTTGCAGCCTCAAGCTTAATTCTGTGCCCTTCCTCCTCTTTTGCAAAAGAGGCAAATAGTTTTTTTATAGCTCCTATTTCACTTTTTTCAGAAAGTGATGTATAAAAATTATAGGATTCAATTTCCCTTTCTATAGCGAAATCAAGAATATCATCTACAGTTTCCCAGATTTTCATGCTGACCTCCAATTATGTATTAACAATTTTCTATATTCTATAATAATATAACCCAATTATCCATAATTAAAAAAAATTTAAACTTTTTTATTTTACTTCGGGAATAAGCCTGAAAAAAAGGAATAATACATTCTATAAGGGGTAAGGGGGACCTTGATGAAGCTGAAGGGGCATACAGGGATATTGAAACTGTTATGAAGAATCAGGAAAGATCTTGTAAAAATACCTGTTAATCTCAAGCCTCTTGCTGTTATAAAAGGATAAAATACCTATTACCGGAAACTGTTAAATGATTTATATTTTATTAATATGGAGAATACTTTTCAGAACAGCTATCTTGATGAACTTTTTGACAGAGCTCCTGAGATCAGTCTCAATGACCGGAGTAGGTATGTAATTATAAGCGATCTTCATGTCGGCAGCAGGAGGAGAAGGGATGACTTTCTTGGTAACTCAAAAATGTTTATGTATCTGCTGGAAAACTATTATTTAAAGAATAATTTCAAACTTATACTGAATGGAGATGTTGAAGAGCTCCAGAGGCTTTCCCTGGGTAAAATTAAAAAAAGCTGGCCTGACCTGTTCAGGCTTTTCGGAGAATTTGACAGAAAAGGGGATTTATATAAAATAGCAGGAAACCACGATGCTGAACTTTATCTGCATGAACATGTGGATATAAACAGGAACCTGCTTGATGCTTTAAAGCTTAACTACAAGGGAAACCGTATTTTTGTGTTTCACGGCCATCAGGCATCACTTGTTTACATGTTTGCAGCCAGAATATCCAAACTGCTGCTGAAATATGTGGCCCATCCACTCGGTATCAAAAATTTTACAAGGTCTCATGACAATATAAAGATCCATAATACTGAAAAAATTGTATATGAATATTCCAAAAAAAGGAAAATAGTATCAATTATCGGACATACACACCGTCCTCTTTTTGAATCCCTCTCTGAAGTTGATATACTGAGATTCAAGATTGAACAGCTTCTTAAGCTGTATGCAGATTCGTCGAGATGGAGAAAAAAACAGATTGTTGATGAAATCAATAAATATAAACAGGACCTGGAGACTATTTTCAGTGAAAACCATGAATACGGATTCAGAAGTTCCCTTTACAACCAGGAAGTGGTAATACCCTCCATATTTAATTCCGGATGTGTTATCGGAAAGAGGGGAATGACAGCGATTGAACTTACTGAAGGGAATATTTCACTTATACACTGGTTTGATAAGGGAAAAAATATCAAAAATTACAATTATCGTAAAGAAAGTATTGAGCGGTTGGATATGAGCAGTTATTATAGAATAGTACTTAAATCTGATTCTCTTAAAAATATTTTTATCAGGATCAATCTTTTATCATGATTTATAAAAAGAAAGGTATTTTATATGAATAGAAAAATAATTTTTCTTTTTTTACTTTTTACATCTTCTTTCCTCTTCTCATCAGAATTTACTAAAGGAAAAATAATTTATTACGACGGGGAAATTGAGATACAGAGAAATAACAAAATACTGGAAACTGATGATATCGGAATTGGTTTTGAGATTGAAGAATATGACCTGATAGCAACCGGCGCTGACGGTTATGCTGAAATACAGGTTGATTCTTCTGTTTCCGACAGGGTTCTGATTAAAATCGAGAATAATTCATCTTTTTACTTTCAGATTAAAAAGCAGGACGAAAAGACAAACTTTATAATGAGGCTTTTGTCAGGTAATATATTTATTAAAGTAAATAAGATGTTCAGCAACAGCAGTATGAATGTTCTATCGAGAAGCGCGACACTTGGTGTACGGGGTACTGAGTTTTTTGTGACAACTTCTCCTGAGGGTTCTCTTCTTGTTACATGTCCTGAGGGAAGTGTTTCATGCAGATCAACTCTGGGGGAGGAGCTTATTGCCGGTGATGGCAAGATAGTTGAATTTCTTCACGGCCAGCAGCTGAAATCAAGACCTGTCTCAGATGAGCTGCTGAATGATTTCAGATTTGAATGGATGGTTGAAAGGGAAAGGGTTTTCAGATCAATGTCTTTTTCCATTATAAAACCTGTTGCTATACAGTATGAAGAGCTTTATAAGAGATTTGATGAGGCCTATAATGACCTCAAAAAGAACGGAAAGATATTTAAAAAATATGCAGATGGAAAGACAAAAATCCCTTCTTCAGAGATTATGAAGGATAAAATAATTGTAAGCCCTGCTGTTATTAAGATGAGAGGCGTTTTTTATATTTTTGAGGAATATTTTTACCGTGTTGAAGAGCTTGACCGTTACAACAGCCAGGCACCTGTGAAGGGAAAAATAAGAAAAGGGTACAGTATTTCTGATTTTATGAAGGACTATGAAAAAGACAGTAAAGATACCAAAAAGATGATTGTTTTCGCAAGATATGCTTTAAAGAGTTTTTCAGCGATGGGAACCCCTCTGCCGGGCGGAAATACTGCTCTGGAAGATGCCTTTTCCTCAAATCCTTTTGGAGAGTAAAAGGTAAATATCAGATTTCCGAATGACTCCATTGATTACGGCCGCTGTTTTTGGCTTTATAAAGCTCCCTGTCTGCTGCTTCCTTGATCATTTCGGGATCTGCTGAGGAGCAGGATAGAAATGTGACCGTCCCCAGACTGATTGTAAGGTTTTTGCTGCACAGTGAATGGCTGTGTACTATGGATATTTTATCTACTGCTGCCCTGAGATTCTCTGAAACCTTTTTTGCACTTGTACTGTCTGTTTCTTCCATAATTATTGCAAATTCCTCACCTCCGAACCTTGCAACAAGGTCGGTTGCAGGGTGAAGGTTGTTTTTAAGGATTAAGGCAACCTGTCTGAGAACATTGTCGCCATTCAGGTGTCCGTAGTTGTCATTATACAGTTTGAAATAATCAACATCGCAGATGCAGAAGCTTAAAGGGATATTTGAAGAAGCAGCCTTTTCCCAGGCTTTTTTAAGACAGACATCAAGGTATCTTCTGTTTGATATCTGTGTCAGACCGTCTGTATTGCTCAGAAGTTCAAGTTCCCTGTTTGTTTCATTGAGAAGCCTGTTCTGCAGCTCAATCTTTTCAAAAAGACGGTCAACTTCGTCAGCCACAACCCTGGACTCATCGTTCCTTATGCTGTTCAGCCTTTTTGAATAATCGCCTGTATCGGATATGGTTTTGAAATGCCTGTAGATTCGGATAACAGGGAGAAGAAAGTTGTTGTTTATAAAATAATAGAGAAAAATCAGTGATATCAGGGCAAATATAATTCCTGCTATAAGGTTTTTGCTGAATAATGAATTGTCATAAAGGTGTTCATGCTTGTCAATAACCATTTCCAGAACCGGCATACCCAGAAAGTCATTCATATAGGCTTTTATTTTGTTTTCACTGTCCCTTGAAATATCTTCTTCCTGTCTGCTTATATTTCTATTATTGTCCAGAAATCTTTTTTCAAGAACCTGTGGATTCTCGCTCCAGTTGAAACTGATATCCAGCTGCGACTGGTTCAGGATCCTGGATAATATTTCATTATCCAGATATCTCCAGAAAAGCAGGTTCCCGTATGAAGAAGATTTTCCAGTCGAATCAGTTATAGTTGTATTGGAAAAAATAAGAGGCTGGTTGTTAATTAACAGAATACCCGCTTTTGTTACAGCTTCTCCGTTTTTTTCAACATCCTCTGCCGGGATAAAGACTGTGTTAAGGATATTCCAGTTTTTGCCTGACAGAAAGGGGTCTGTAATCTGTTTCCAGGTGTTCCGGTTGTATGCACGCGTAAAGAGCACTTCCTGTTCATTGCTGAATATGACTACTCCGTTGTTTCCGGTGTTTTTATAGACTTCCGGGATATAGTTGTTTTCTATATAGTTTATGTTTTTCTGGATGGTATAATCTCTTGTATCATCCCAGAGTGCGTAGTCAATGTTAAATGACCTGGTTTCATTGATTATTGAGAGTATTGTCTGTTTAAGAGCTATTATATCTTTTCTGTCGTTAATCTGCTCAAGTTTTTCATATTCCGGAATTTCCAGGTATATTCTTACAATTATCTGGGATAAAAGCAGAAGAGAGAATACAGATGCAAAAATAATAATTGTCTTCTTTTTAAGTGACAAACCAGAAACTCCTATTATTGTACGTTGACAGTAAAGAATATTTGACCGTATACGGATATTACAATAAAATTAATGTTAAGTAAATAAATCAAGGAGGTTCCCATGCCTTTCTCTGTAGTGAGCAGTGCATTCAAAAACGGCGAAATGATCCCTTCCAGATATACAGGGGACGGGAAAAATATTTCACCGCCCCTTAAATGGAAAGGGGGACCTGACGGTACAAAATCATATGTTATAACCTGCGAGGATCCGGATGCCCCGGGAGGGACCTGGATACACTGGATACTTTATAATATACCGCCGGACCTGAGCGGTGTAGAGGAAAGAGCGGGGAATTATCCTGATCACCCGGCAGGAGCCATACACGGCAGAAACAGCTGGGGAAAGGTTGAATACGGTGGACCGTTTCCCCCTTCAGGTACCCACAGATATTTTTTTACTGTCTTTGCCCTTGATACGGAGATCCATCTGCCGCAGTCCCCGTCTATTGATGATCTTCATAAGGCCATGAAATCCCATATACTTGCTGAAGACCAGATTATGGGTAAATATAAAAGAAAATAAAAAAAGGGACTGTAATTTTACAGCCCCCTTTTAAGAAAATACATCTGAAAAAAATTATTTCAGTGCCTTTTCAATCCTTTCCATGGCAAGTTCAGTCTTTTCCCTTGTGTTGAAAGCGCTGAATCTTATATATCCTTCACCGCATGTTCCGAAGCCGGATCCGGGTGTACAGACAACCCCGGCCCTGCCGAGAAGCATATCGAAGAATTCCCATGAGGATGTACCTGTTTTAACCCATACATAGGGGGAATTGACTCCTCCGGTACACTGGTACCCGAGTGATATCATTTTCTCCCTTATAATCTTTGCATTGCCGAGATAATAATCATTTATTTCCCTTGTTTCCTTCTGACCTTCCGGAGTATAGACTGCAGCGGCAGCTTTCTGTACAGGGTATGAAGCCCCGTTGAATTTCGTGTTATGTCTCCGGTTCCACAGGGTATGTACCGACTGTATGTTCCCGTCATTGTCCCACATTCTGCATTCTTTAGGTATTGCTATATATGCGCATCTTGCCCCTGTAAAACCTGCAGTCTTTGAAAAACTTCTGAACTCGATTGCAACCTCTTTTGCCCCCTCAATCTCGAAGATGCTTTTCGGCAGATTTTCATCCCTTATAAATGATTCATAGGCAGCATCAAAGAGAATAAGCGCCTTGTTTTCCTTTGCATAATCCACCCATTTTTTCAGATCCTCTTTTGTCGCGGTAGCTCCGGTAGGATTGTTCGGGAAGCATAGATAAATAAGATCAACCCTTTTAGCAGGAAGCTCCGGAACATAGTTGTTTTTATCAGTTGAATCAAGGTAAACAAAATTGGAGTATTTGCCGTTTGTAAAATCACCGCTTCTTCCCGCCATAACGTTTGTATCTGAATAGACTGGATATACAGGATCGGGAAGAGCTATAATACAGTCATTTGAAAATATTTCCTGAATATTCCCGGTGTCGCACTTTGCGCCGTCACTGACAAAAATCTCATCAGATGAGATATCAGCACCCCTGCTCTGAAAGTCATTTTCAGCTATAGCTTCACGTAAAAACGGGTATCCCTGTTCAGGTCCGTAACCATGAAAAGAGTCGATATTCCCCAGATCATCAACAGCTTTGTGCATGGCTTCAATGCAGACCGCAGGAAGAGGACGGGTGACATCGCCGATTCCCATTTTTATCACCTCTTTATCCGGATTACCTTTCTGAAAATCTGCTACTTTACGTGCTATGTCCACAAAAAGATAGGAAGCCTGAAGTTTTTTGTAATTTTCATTCATTTTAACCATATAAATATCAACCCCTGAAATTTATTTTTAACCTTTATACATGAAAAAATAAAATATTTCTATAATCAAACCTGTAATTATATGTTAATTTTATCAATAAAAATAATTAAGGAAAGTCAATAATGAACAGAATACCTGTGGTTATATTTTTATCGTCACTCATAATTCCTGCCGCTTTTTCATACGGAAACCCCTCTTCCCCCTTTTCTCTGGAAACCGGAGAGGAAATCATGATTCTCTCTGCCGCCGGTCTTGCAAATGCAGCTTCGTATATTGCAGGGGAGTTTTCAAATCATGAATCAGCTTATGATTACGGTACAGAAAAGCTTGATAAGAATGATATCCCGTTTTTTGACAGGTGGGCTTTGCATTCTTATTCAGAGGGGGCAGAGATTACAGGTGAAATATTTCATTATTCCCTTCTTGCATCTCCTCTGCTTCTTTTTCCGGGTAAGGAATTCAGTGATATAGCTGTTATTTCTGTTATGTACTGTGAAACGATTCTGTTTACAGAAGGGGTTAAGAATCTGACAAAAAGTACTGTTGCAAGATACAGGCCGTATTCATATTATCATGATACAGACACGGATATGCTGGATGATCCTGATTCGGCCGGTTCTTTTTTCTCAGGACATACTGCAAGGTCTTTTGCATCAGCATCATTTTTTACATATGTCTATTCACGCTACAGCGGTTTTTCTCTTTCTGTTGCAGCTTCAGCATATACAGCCGCAGCTTTGTCAGGGGCAATGAGGGTTTATTCAGGAAACCATTTCTTTTCAGATGTTGTAACAGGAGCTTTATTCGGTACTTTTACAGGTCTTTTTATCCCTTATCTCCATGATAAGAGTGAGGAGAAGAAGTTCCCATTTGGATTTATTACATCTTATGATGGAAATCCAGCCTGCGGTTTTGATTTCAGCCCGAATTAAACTATAATCTGTCTGGTGGAGTATTTATGAAAAAAATATTTTTTATTCTGATTTTCTGTTTTATTTCTTTGATTGTTTTTGCACAGGATAACGGTGTTGCAGTAGAGGAAAGTCCTTTCTCTGCCGGGGTAAATCCAGCCCTTATAGGTACAGGCAATTCAGGCGGAATCGGATGGCTTAACAATATAGAAAACGGAGAATTAGGCGATAATTATTCTTTATATCTTTCAGGCAGAAGACTCGCATATTTTTATGATAACAGAGAAGGGGAGGCTTCCCATAACCTGGCTCTCGGTTTTCCTGTTTCAACAGGTCTTTTTATGGGTACATCCCTAGTGTTTCCTGAAGAGAAAAGCCGCAGTATTGAGTGGAACCTGTCGTTGCTCGCCCGCCCCCTTAACTTCATATCTCTGGCTCTCAGGACAATGGATGTAACTGCTGAAAAACCGTACCTTATCTACGGTGCAGGGGTGAGGCCCTTTTTCTTCAGCAGAAACTGGATATCAAGGTTTACCCTTTTCAGTGATTTTAAATACGAAGATGAACATGAGGCTGCATCGTGGGGGATACGGCTTGAACCTCTGGACGGATTCAGTATCTACACTGATTATTATTTTGAAAAAAGCATTCTGGAAAGCGGCTTATCACTGTCTCTTAACCATTTTACGGCAGGATTAAAGGGTGAGACAGATACTGATTACTATCCTGAAACAGGTAAGATGTTTGCATCAATTCCTGTCAGAAGACAGAGGTCTGTTATAGCGACATCCCCCTCCATTATTGTGGAATATGATATGGGAAACATAATAAGAGACTATCCCGGAGGGAATAATATTATCAGCAGCCTGATTGCAGGGGGTAAAGGGGGTACGAACTCAATCTATAATTTTTTACGTGATATGGAAAATATTGCTAATACACCTGAGATCAAGGCTGTTATTTTTAAAAATCAGATGTTTCTTACTTCATATGCCAATATATCCGAAATATCTGAATCACTTTACAGACTTAAAAAAGCAGGTAAAAAAATATATTTTTATTTTGATAATGCAGGGAATTCCTCTTATACCCTTGCTGCATCTGCAGCAGATGAAATATATCTTAACCCTATGGGAAGTATTAATCTCAGGGGATTCGGTAAACATTCGGTATATATGAAAGATTTTTTTGAAAAATTCGGGGTGGAATTCTATAATTTCCGCAGTCATGATTATAAAACAGCATACAACAGATTTACAGAATCAGGAATGACAGAAGAGGAAAAGGAAGCCCTTGAAAAGCTCTACAGAGTTTTTCAGGATAAACAGATAGAATTTCTTGAGAAAGGGAGAGGGGGAAAGCTTAAAAGAAGTGCGGAAGAGACAGTTGGAGATGGCCCCTATTTTTCCTCTTCACAGGCTGAAGAAGCAGGTCTTGTTGACAGGATAATATATGAGGATGAACTGGATGGTATTTACAGATCCAAAAACCTGATGCATGTGAATTATTCGCTGATTCCTGAAAAATACCGCTACAGATGGGAGAGCATGGCGGAAAATACTATTGCTGTCATATATGCCTCTGGTGATATTGTCCCGGGACAGGGATTGAAAGGTTCAATGATAGGGTCTGACTCATTTATCAGTGACCTTAGACAGGCATGCAGTAATCCTTCTGTCAGGGCTGTGGTTGTCAGAATAGATTCAGGAGGGGGTTCCGCCTTCTCGTCAGATATAATTGCAAGGGAAATAGCCAGATGCCGGGAAGGGGATAATCCCACCCCTGTAATTGTTTCAATGGGGGGTATGGCAGCATCAGGCGGATATTATATGGCAGCTCCAGCCGAGATAATATTTGCTGATGAGGTTACTGTTACCGGTTCAATAGGGGTGATAGCACTGTTTCCCGATATCTCAGGTCTTCTTGCAAAGCTGGGACTGAAATATGACGGATTCAGCCTTTCAGAGAACAGTGATTTCGGAAATCCTTTAAGGCCTATGACTGAAGAGGAGACCGCAAAAATAAGGGAATATATCTCTGATAATTATGACAGATTTCTCGGAATAGTAAGCAGATACAGGGACATTCCTGAGGAAGAAGCTGACAAGGCAGCCAGGGGAAGGGTCTGGTCGGGACGGGATGCTGTTGAACTGGGGCTTGCTGACAGAATAGGAGGGCTTGATGATGCAATCGGATATGCTGCTGAAAAATACGCAGGAGACTCAGATTACCGGATAATCGAAATTGTCACGGGAAAAGAACCCTTTTCCATCCCTTTTTTCCTGAATAAAGCTGAAGCTGATGATATAAACAGAACTGAACTCCTTTCAGGGGATATTGAAAAAATTATTGATTTTTATAAGAGGATAGACCGATTTGAAAGAGGGGAGGCCCTTTTTCTTTTTCCCTATTCTGCAGAGGAAATAGGAGTTACAGAATAAATAATCTGAAAAATCTGGCCGGCAGGGATGATATTGGATATACTATAATATAGAGGTTTGAATTTGGCGACTTTCAAAAAATATACAGTTACAGTTGTTCTCTTTGTTTTATCAGTCCTTTTTTCCGGGTGTCCGGCGGTTGTTGATCCTGACAAACTTGATTCTGAATTCGCCTCAACACTTATGTCTCTTTCCGGAGACAGCAGGATACTTGATTTTAAAATCAGGGGTGATGAAAACAGGCAGTTTGTTTATACCCATACAGCATCCATTGAAAATTATGATAATGACGGGGAAAACAGCAGTAATGAGCCTGACGGCGGGTTAATTTCTGTTGCTGTTCCCCCCGGGAGTTATATTGACAGTATAATTCCGTATATTGTTACAGGCAAAAACGGGAAATATACTCCGGCCGGGGCTCTTGATTTTAATTACAGTCATATGTTCAATGTCACTGCCGAGGACAATTCAGAACGTGTTTATAATGTGGAGTTAAATGTAGAAGAGCCATATGGTACTGAGATTACAGGTTTCATGCTGAAAAAATCCGCCAACAGCGGCAGTCTCTATTATGATGTTTATGCTTCAGTCAATTCAGTTCCTGCAACTGGAACAGTGGATATTACTGTTCCCAATGATGCAGTTCCCCCGAATACAACCATAACCAGTTTTGTTCCTTCATTTGAGATTACAGGTTCATATGCACAGGCTGCTGGACCATCTGTCGTAAGCGGCTATGATCTCCTGACTTTCCCCCTCCCGGGGCCTTTTACAGTTTATCAGGGAACAGGTCCTTCAAAGGACTATACAGTCACAGTTACAGTGCTTCAGAATACACTAAATAATATGACTTCATTTTCTTTCAGTAAAACAGTAAACCCGGTATTGGGTGCCAGCTATACCGGTGTAATATACGGAACTGATGTTGTTGTTTCAGTTCCTTCAGGCGAGGATATAACTTCGCTCATTCCAACAGTCTCTGTCAGCCCGGAAGCTTCGGTATCGCCGGTTTCTGCGATGGATTTTACCGGAAGCGATTCAGTTCCCGTCGTATATACTGTAACAGCAGAGGACGGAACTGCTAAGAATTACAATGTTTATGTTGTACTGACAGGAGCTGCTGCCGGATGGGTCCCCCTGGGCGGATACGGATTTTCAGACAGCACGGCAGATTATCTTGTAATGGATGTGAGACCTGATGATGACAGGGTTGTCTGTGCATATCAGGATTCTTTATATTCAAACAGTGTTTCTGCCCTGATCTATGACGGGGTATCGTGGAGTGATCTCGGGAACAGGGGTTTTACAGGGGGACTTGCCACAGAGTTTGCAATGACAATAGATTCTGCAAATAATGTATATATTGCAAATCAGCTTTCAACTGCAGGTGATATACGGGTTTCAGAATATATCAGTGATCCGGCATGGCCCTCAATAGGGACAATATCAGCAGATGTTAATGCTTCAATGACAGATATGACTTCCTCAACGGCAGGGAAATATATTATCTACCGGGATGTTATGAATGGTAATCAGGTAACAGTTTCTGAATATACCGGCGGAACACTGAATCCGATCGCTACAGCAGGTCTTACAACAAGCACAGGAGCCAATTCTCCAAGCTATAAAATTACTTCAGTCGGAAGTACACTGTATGCTGCTTATTATAATAATTCCAGTGCATTTACTGTTGTTGAATTTACCGGTTCTTCATGGATAGATTTAATGAGCTCCTCATTTGCAGGTACAGACAATAATGTGCTGTTTGATCTTATTGATATGAATGGTGATCTTTATTGTGTAACAGTAGCGTCAGGCAATCTTATTGTCAGACGATACAACGGGTCAACCTGGAACCAGATAGGAGATCCTGTAACTGATGCAGATATTTCAACTTCATATGGTAATTTTATTAAGCTTGCAGTCAATGGAGCTGATGATGTTTATCTTTTCTATAGAGATACTTCATATAACCCGAATCTGGTTAAGATTAATTCAGCAGGAACGGCTGTAACTGCTGAAGGTGTTTTGTCAGGTGATCTTGTTAATAATGATACTGTAGCTTTCGGGAATATTGCAATTGATCAGTCTGACAAGGTATATCTTGCATACAGGGATGATTCACATGGGCAGAAAATTACAGTTCTGACCTATGAGTAGTTTTCATTGACTTCAATGAGTCATGAATATACTATGGATATGATATGTCTGATTTTAAAAATGCCATAAACGCGTATAAAAAGGGTTCTGTTAAACCTGAGGAAAAGAAATCCCTGAAACCGGAAACAGAAAGATATGTTTTCCGCCAGTTTGAAAATAAACCTCCTTTAAACAGCGAGTATTTTATCAGGGAAACTGAAAACAGGGAAAAACCGAAAAAATACTCCAAAGAAGGGATGGAACGGGTTGCAAAGCTGCTTGTTCTTCTCGGAAAGGATGAGGCAGCCTCTGTTCTTAAAAGCTTTTCGGGCGAAGAGATTGAAAGAATTGCCTCTGAAGTCCTTAAGATTAAAAAAATAGATAAAGGGGAAGCTGCAGAACTTCTTAAAATAATTCACAGGAAAAATACAAAAGCTGAAATATTTTCAGGCGGTGTTGAAACAGCAAGGGATATACTTGTTCAGGCCTTCGGAAAAGAGAAAGGGGATCTGATTTTAAAAAAATCACTACCTGAAAAAAGGGAAACCCCTTTTGATTTTCTTAACGATCTTGAACCTCTTCAGGTAAAGCTTGCAATAAAAAAGGAATCTCCGACTGTTGCTGCTATAATACTGAATTATCTTAATCCTGATAAAAGCGCACTCCTTTTAAAAGAATATTCCCCCGAGGAGCAGAAAGACCTTATAATGAAGATGGGGAAAGGGGGAAGAATCAGCCGTGATGTCATAGAAAAGATAGAAGAGGGGCTTAAAAAACGGATCAGGGAACAGGGGAATATTGTAACACAGGAAATTGACGGTAAAAGCAGGCTTGCAGGAATACTGAAATTTATGGACCCGGAAAAAGAGGAGGAAATTCTTAATGAGATATCTGAATTAAGTCCCGATCTTTCAAAGGAAATAGACAGCAGGATTTTCAGCATAGATATTGTCAATGATATTCCGGATATCGATTTTCAGAAACTGCTTAATAATTTTTCAGAAACTGAGATTGCAGTGCTTTTAAAGGGGCGTGACAGCAGAATAAAAAAGAAGTTTCTGAAGAATATTTCCCAGCAGCGTAAAGAACTTGTAATGAGAGAGTCTGATTTTATAGGGATAATCAGAAAATCAGAGGTAAACAGGGCAACTACTGAGTTTATAGATTATATCAGACAGATGGAAAAAGACGGGGGAATAATTATAAACCGCGGTGGAACCCTTTATGTCTGAGATTTATTTCTTATGAAAAATTGACAAATGAATATATAGGTATTAACTTATATAATAAGTTGATTATGAAGTGATGTGTTGGCATTTTGTAATCAGCAAGAGGTAATACCTCCCTTATGTGTTATACCCCGGTTCCGGCCGGGGTTTTTTTATACCGGAGCTGGTCTGTCGGAGATGTTATTTTATCCGGCCTGCGATAACTTTCAGATCTGCATACTTGACAAACTGTAACGACAGACAATAGTATCATTTTTATGACTGCTAAAGAATTACGTGAAAAATATATCAATTTTTTTATTTCAAAAGGACACTCCCGGATATCAGGGAAGTCGCTGATTCCTGAAAACGATCCGACTGTCCTTTTCACAACTGCCGGTATGCATCCCCTTGTTCCCTATCTGCTGGGCGAAGAGCATCCGGCCGGCAACAGACTTGTAAACTTCCAGAAGTGTATAAGAACCGGAGATATTGACTCTGTGGGGGACGCATCGCACCTGACCTTCTTTGAGATGCTCGGGAACTGGTCTTTAGGTGATTATTTCAAGGAAGAGGCTTTATCATGGAGCTACGAGTTTCTGACTTCTCCGGAGTGGCTCGGGCTTGACAAAGACAGGCTGTCTGTAACTGCATTTGAAGGGGACAGCGAAAACGATGTACCTGCAGATAATGAAGCAGCCGGTATCTGGAAAAGGCTCGGGATACCTGAAGAACGGATCTATCTTCTTCCTAAAGAGGACAACTGGTGGGGACCTGCAGGAGAAACAGGCCCGTGCGGACCGGATTCAGAGATGTTTATGGATACCGGAAAGGAAGCATGCGGGAAAGACTGCAGACCGGGGTGTTCCTGCGGTAAGTACTTTGAAATCTGGAATGACGTGTTTATGCAGTATAATAAACAGCCGGACGGTTCCTATCAGAAACTTTCAAGAAAATGCGTTGATACCGGAATGGGTATAGAAAGAACAATAGCAATGCTTCTCGGAAAAAAATCTGTTTATGATACTGAATTTTTTATACCGGTTATCCGTGAGATCGAAATTCTTACCGGCAAAAAATACGGTGAAAACAGCACCGATGATATATCGGTAAGAATTATTTCCGATCACATAAGGACTGCTGCCTTTATACTGGGGGATGAGAGGGGGGTTAAACCTTCAAATCTCGGCCAGGGTTATATTCTCAGAAGGATAATAAGAAGGGCAATCAGGCACGGCAGAAAGCTGGGAGTTACAGCAAAATTTCTGGCTAAACCGGCTGGAGTTGTCCTTGACATGTATGAAGATGTATACCCTGAACTTAAGGCGAACAGGGATTTTATAATCAGGGAACTTGAGTATGAGGAAGAAAGATTTCTGACAACACTTGAGAAAGGGGAGAATGAGTTTTCAAAGATGCTTCCCAACCTTCTTAAAGGTTCTGCAAAAATAATTCCGGGAAGACTGGCTTTCAAGCTGTATGATACATACGGGTTCCCGGTTGAAATAACAGAAGAACTTGCAGCTGAGCACGGACTGAAGGTCGACAGAGAGGGATTCGAGACAGCCTTCAAAAAACACCAGGAGCTTTCAAAAATGGGAGCTGACAAGGTTTTCAAGGGGGGACTTGCTGATCATTCTGAAAAGACCAGGCAGTATCATACTGCAACACATCTTCTTCATAAAGCACTGAGGACTGTTCTGGGCGAACATGTCCAGCAGAAAGGTTCAAATATTACAGCAGAAAGACTGCGGTTTGATTTTTCCCATCCGGATAAAATGACAGATGCTCAGATCACGGAAGTTGAGAATATTGTAAATACACAGATTGAAAGAAAGCTTCCTGTAAAAATGGAGATAATGACTCTGGATGAAGCGAGGGAGAGGGGGGCCATAGCCTTTTTTGAAAATAAATACGAGGAAAAGGTGAAAGTATACAGTATAGGGGATTTTTCAAAAGAGGTATGCGGAGGTCCCCATGTTGAAAATACATCTGAGATGGGAAGGTTTAAAATAAAGAAGGAGCAGTCATCATCTTCAGGTGTCAGAAGGATTAAAGCAGTACTGGAATAAGCATCCGGGGAACCTATGCTGGTTCCTATGTGGCGTAAGGAAATATCTTTTCTGAATCGGAAAAATATTTGGTTTTCAGAGGTGACTATATACTATTCAGAAGCCAGCTGGCCGCAGGCACCGTTTATCCTGCGGCCCTTTTTACGCCTTACCGAGTAAGGCAGTGAATATGAGTCAAGAAGAGTGCAGAATGTCTCCACTTTATTCCATGAAGGTGTTTTATATGGAAGATTGTCTGCAGGGTTCCACGGGATAAGGTTTATCATAACAGAAAGGCCGGAACAGAAGTTTTTCAGCTGTGCGGCATCTTTCTGTGAAATATTAAAATCATCAATCATAACGTATTCAATTGTTATTCTTTTCTTTCTGACAGACTGAAAGTAGAGAAGTGACTTTTTAAGGGAATCCAGGCTGTGTTTTGCTGTTACAGGCATGATACTCTTTCTTCTGTCAGGGTCTGCCGAATTTAATGAAACAGCCAGTCTGACATCTGCGGAGGAGTCGGCAAGAGAAGTTATCCTGTCTGAAAGACCGCAGGTTGAAACCGTCATTTTTCTGAATCCAATATCAGATCCGTTTCTGCTGTGAAGTATCCTGACTGCTTTGAGAAGGTTATCATAGTTGTCGAGTGGTTCACCCATCCCCATGAAAACAATATTGGAAATGTTTCCGAAATTATTTCTCAGATGAAGAAACTGCTCTACAATTTCTGAAGGATGAAGGTTTCTTTTATAGCCCATGCTTCCGGTTTTGCAGAAACTGCATCCCATCCTGCATCCTGCCTGGGTTGATATGCAGGCTGTTTTCCTGTTTTTACTGTCATTAAGAAGAACACATTCAATAACTGCATAATCAGACAGGATCAGCCTGATTTTTGAGCTTCCGTCAGGATCCTTGAGAATTTTATCAATTGTTGAGGAGAAAACAGTGAAGGTATTTCCCAGCCTTTCCCTTTCGGAAAGGGGGAGGGAAGTTATTGCATTAATTTCTGTAATACCTGAAGAATGAACAGAACTGAATATCTGTTTTGCTCTGTAGTTTTTATCAAGCGACAGGCTTGTTTTAAGTTCTTCCTCTTCAAATCCTGCCAGTGATATTTTTTTCATCTCAATGCAGTTTTCAGTAAAAGGACCCTGAATTCAGATTATCAAGATACTGTGAAATATAATTGGTTTTAAGACCGTTTCTCTGATATTCTGCAAGAAGTTCAGTAATCTTCTTTTTGTTTTTCAGCTGGGAATAACAGTCCAGAAGTTCAACATACAATCTGTAATTCTTCGGATCATGTTTAAGAAGAGCTTCGAGAGATTCCACAGCTTCTTCATATTTGCCTTTTGATTTGTTAATCAGGGAAAGTCCGAGAATAGCGTAAACATCAAATTCAATATTAAGCGCTTTTTTGTAGTATTCTTCAGCTCTGTCAAGTTCTCCGAGATTTCTGTATGAATCTCCCGCCCTTGTGAGAATAACTTTATTATTTGGGTCGAACTTCAGTATTGTAATCCAGTTTTCAAGTGCCTCTGTATGCATGTTGAGACCCCTGTAGCAGTTTGCAATACCGAAAAGTGCATAAAAATTATTAGGTTCAATCTCAAGGGCCCTTTTGAAATAGGGGATCCCCTGTTCGAATGTTTTCAGCTTCCTGTGGCAGTTGCCAAGAGTTGTTAAAACCCTGATGTCGACATTATCATTAATTTCCAGCATTTTTTTTAGATAATACTGCGTTTCAGTATAAAACTTGAAATCAAAATGCAGATGTCCGAGGCCTATAAGTGCATAGGCATTGTCATTCTCCATTTCAAGGACCTTCAGGTATATTTCCTTAGATTTACTGAAGTTTCTCACCTTTCTGTATGCATCTGCTATCCTTGTAAGGACTGTAATATTTTTATCATCATGCTTCAGATACTGTTCCCAGATAGCTATTGCAAGTTTATACTGGTTCATTGATTTGTAGCAGTCTGCAAGTCCGAAAAGTGCATAGTTATTATCCGGATATTTTTCAAGACATTTCTGATAATAGTCAATAGCAGTTTTATAATCCCTCTTTTTTCTTGCAGCATCGCCAAGTCCAACAAATGCATAGTTGTTTTCAGGATCCTTTTCAAGAATTTTCCTGAAAGTTATTTCTGCATCAGCGACATTATTTTCCTTTAAAAGCTGATATCCTGATTTGGAAAGTTCAGATATTTCCCTTTTCAGACTATCGTCTAGATTTGGACTGAATCTTGTATCATCTAAAAAATCAAATTCAGTTTTATCCATCATATTGACCACCTCGATTGTTCTTTTTAAATCGATTAATTTTTCAACCAGACTTTAATAATTTCAGAAAGCTTTTCTATTAAAAAATCCTTTTTTTCAGGGGAGGGGGCAATTTCATACATCTTCAATGCCTCCAGGTAATCCTTATTATCAAAATAATAATCCCCTATCCGAATGATACCATCAGTGTATCCGGTTGTCAGAAAAATTCTCCTAGCAATATCGATTTTTCCGTCATTATAAAATTGATTGCCTTTCCTGTTCAGGGCAGCACGATCTGAACTTTTTAAACTGTTATTTCTAGACTCAGTTAATTTTACAAAGCCTGATTGCGGTATTTTTTTTAAAATATCATTTTTATCTTCCAAATATAGCTCCATCTTATTGCAGGTGAATGGAATTATCAACCTTGGAATAAAAACTATCTAACAAAATCCAATAATTTTGAAAAAAAGTCAATATTATAAGCAACTTTTTAAACCATTCCTTTTGTGGAAAGGACATCCTTACCTTTTTCCAGAGGCTGGTATGCTTTCTGAATAGCTCTTCCAAGGGCTTTGAAAAGCGATTCTGCCATGTGGTGGCTGTTTTCTCCGTATCTGCATTCAGCATGCAGAGTCATCTGGGATTTGTTTACAAGAGCTGTAAAAAACTCTTTAAGCAGGGACATATCAAAATTTCCGGAATAGGGCTGGGGAAAATCTGCCTTGAAAACACAGTATGCTCTTCCGCCGGCATCAATTGTGATCTCTGAAACCGCGTCATCCATAGGTATTACTGAGTTTGCAAATCTCATTACAGGGCCGAATTCTTCAATAGTCTTATTGAGGGCTTCTCCAAGTACCAGTCCTATATCCTCTACAAGATGATGAGGATCAACATCAATATCACCGACCCCGCTTATTTTCAGGGCAAAGTTCCCGTGGAATGCCATAGATGTCAGAATATGATTAAAAAACGGAAGCTGGGTTTTGATTTCAATCCCCCCTTCTCCTGAAAGATCCAGCTCAACTGTGATATCAGTTTCCTTGGTTGTTCTTTGTAGAAGAATTTTTCTGCTATTCATTTGGCCTTCCTTTTAAAATATCAATAAGAGAGTTAATCCTCTTATAATGAAGTTTATAATATCCCGGGTTTGCAATCAAGTGCACTTTTGTCCTTGCAATCTTTTCCTGTACTTTCAGGTTGTGTGCTTTTAATGTTGTCCCTGTTTCCACAAGATCAACAATATAAGGGGCAAGACCCAGTATTGGTGCCAGCTCAACAGATCCGTTAAGTTTAATAATCTGCACAGAGATCCCCCTGCTGTTGAAATAATCCCTGGTGAATTTCGTGAATTTGGTTGCAACTGTAAGATGTTTTACAGAAGATGCTTCTGTTTCCCCCTCTTTTGCAGCTATACAGATATCAGTTCCTCCGAAATCGAAAGTCATGAGCTTGTAAAACTCCTCTCCTGATTCATATATTACATCATCCCCGCAGATTCCGAGACCTGCAATACCGTGGCTGACATAGGTGGGAAGGTCGGAATTCTTAACCAGCAGGAATTTAAGGTTTCTTTCACTGTTGAGCGCAACCAGTTTTCTTTCTTCGAACATGAAATCAATATTGTTATATCTGAAAAGGTCTTCTGTTTTGTGTTGGAGCCTCCCCTTGGGAAGGGCTATTGTCAGAGGATAGTCTGAAAGTATAGTTTTCATAAAAGTGCAACTCCTCCGTTATCTCTTATTTTTTTTGCATTTCTGTATCTTTCTGCAAAATCCGATCCTGTGACCGGGGTCAATGAATCCGGGAATCTGAATCTGTCCATATCTCCGATATAAGGTTCAACTTTTCTAAGAAGAAGGGAAAATCCGACTGACGGGGTGTTTCCCCCGAAGTGCTGCATAAGTTTGTCATAACGTCCACCTGAAATTACAGCTGAATCTGTTCCCTCCATGTAGACCTGAAAAGAAATCCCTGTGTGATACGGCTGTGTCCCTATTTCTGAAAGATCTATTCTTATTATGCCGCTGGAAGTGGCTGTTATTTCAGGGATATCAAGATCATTCAGATCTGCGAGAAGTTTTTTCAGATACTGCAATTCATCTGTAATATCTGAGGATAATACTTTTACACTGTTTTCAAGAAGATTGAAAAATTCATCCTGGTTCCCGATAAAGCTGAATAGTTTCTCAAGAAATATTGCTTTTTCAGTATCATGTTTATAAAGCTTTTCCCTGAATTCCGGCCAGTTTCTCATAATTATTAATGAACGTATTTCCGATTTTTCCTTATCGGAATATTCACAGAATACAGTTTCAAAGAGGGCTCTGGACCCTAAATGGATTCTTGTCCCCGGGAGTTTAAGAAGTTCAAGTGTTTCGGACAGGAGCATGAATATTTCAAGATCGCCGTCTATCCCGGGTTTTCCGAAAAGTTCAGCACCTACCTGGAAGAATTCATTTCTTGAAATGTCCTCTTTATCCTGATGTCTCAGAATAACATCTGAATAACAGACCCTGACCGGAGTTTTCAGTGATTTCAGAACTGTGCCTATCTGTTTGGCAAGAAACAGGGTAATATCTGATCTCAGCATGAGAAGGTCTCCTTCCCGGTCTATAAGCCTGTATATCTTTTCCGACGGAATATCTTTTAAAAGAGGTCTGTAATTATCGTAAAAATCAAATACAGGTGTAAGAGAGGGGAGATATCCCCATCTGCTGAACAGTTTTTCAATCTGGTAAGTTACCTGTTTATGAATAAAGGCTTCTCTGAGAAAGATGCTTTCTGTGCCGTGTGGTGTCTCAAGCATGTTTTTGGAATTACCTGTCAAAATCTTTTCTACCTCCGGACTGGCTGAATTTTGTTTAGTAGATTATGAAGAAAACATCCGTATCTGTCAATTCAAGATTATTTTCCCGAAACCGATATAAAAGTGATGAGAAACAAAAAATATCTGTCTGTAATATTATTTTTAACCCTTCAGACTGTAATCTTTTCTGAAGAAATACCGTCAGGCTTCATGAATATCCTGCTCGGACAGAGTATGGAAGAACTTGAAAGCAGTCTCAGGGACAATAGCTATTTTGACTACAGGGGAAAGCCTGATGTGGAGATGAAAATATCCTCTGAAAGGAACCTTATTGAGTGTTCAGGTTTTTCATATATTGAAAAGGGATTTTTTCAGTTTTATAATGGAAAACTGATAATAATAACAATTCTGATTGATGAAAATGAACTGGATTTTTATTCATTTTATTCAGAGTTTGAAAAGAAATACGGGAAACCGGCCCGGCTTAATCCCGACGGTATGTACTGGGAAAGTGAAGATGTTTCATTTGCCCTTGAAAAACCGCTGAGAATCAAGTATATGGATAAAAAAGCGGTACAGGAGATAAAGGATAACAGCCTTTCTCAGGAATCAAACCAGATGATACTAAAAAAGAAGTTTATAGAATCATTTTAACAGGCAGGAGCTGAATTGAAGGGAAAAAGATCAATATATATCTGTCTTATACTCTTTACGGCTGTTCTCTCATGCAGGGCGGGGGAAACATCTGAAAAACATGATATCTCTGTTAACGGCAGGGTAATCCATGCGGAACTTGCTCTTACCTCTGATGAACGGGAAAAAGGGCTGATGTTCAGAAAATCACTTGATCCTGATTCAGGAATGCTTTTTATCTTCCCCCGTGACAGAAAACTCTCCTTCTGGATGAAAAATACAGAGATACCGCTCTCTATAGCCTATATTTCATCTGACGGGATAATAAAGGCAATAAAAGATATGAAACCTCTTTCCCTGAAACCTGTCCCTTCAGGATCATCAGTAAGGTATGCGCTTGAAATGGAGCAGGGTTATTTTGAGAAAAACATGATCAGTGCAGGGGATAAGGTAGTTTTCCCGGAATCTATTCTTCAAGTTCTGGAAAAAGCTGAAGATTAGGTTTTTGTTCATCATTGGTTTCAGGTGCATCCGGCTGATTAACCAGTATTTCCACTTTTCTTTCCATCTTATCAAGGTCTTTCTGCAGCGATTTTGCAATTCTGATCCCTTCTTCAAAAATACTCATCGCTTTTTCTATTGAAATATCTCTGCTGTTAATATTTTCGTTTATCTCTTCAAGTCTGTTCATTCTTTCTTCAAAATTTTTCATTCTCATTATCCTTTAAATCGATTGTTTCAACTGCTTCGGCCGATAAAATATCTCTGTAAAAACGGAGCGAAATCTTTTCTCCCGGTTTTACTTCATGGGCATTTTTAACCGGATTTCCTGTTTCCCGGTTTGTTACAGATGCATAGCCCCTTTTCAGTACAGCTTCCGGAGAAGCTGATACAAGGGAACCTGAGAGAAGTTCAATTCTGTGCTTTTCAGATTTAATCCTGTCGCTTACAGACCGTTCAATCTTTTCCTTTATATCATCAACTCTCTGAATTAGAGGATTAATAATGTTTTTAAGGCCCCGTTCAAGCAGTGCTGGAGAATTGTTTTCAACCTTAAGTTTCAGTATATTAAGTTTGCCGATAACTGTATCAGATAAATTTTTTTCAAGGATTAATATTTTTTCCTCAAGCCTGCCTGCCTCTGCTGAAACAATTTCCGCCGCTGCAGAAGGGGTAGGGGCCCTGAAATCGGCTGCATAATCAGACAGGGCATTGTCAATTTCATGTCCTACAGCGGAAATAACAGGAATTTCCGATTCATATATTGCCCTTACAACACCTTCATCAGAAAAAGGGAGGAGATCTTCTATTGAACCTCCGCCCCGGCCTACTATAAGTACATCCGCAATTTTAAACCTGTTTGCATTCCTGATCTGTTTTGCTATTATTCCGGCAGCCTCCTCCCCCTGTACCGGGGCCGGGAGTATTATCAGGTTTATTCTGTTGTTTCTTCTTTTAAGTACCCTGAGGATGTCTTTTATGGCAGCACCTGTCGGGGAGGTTACAACTGCAACTTTTTCCGGGTACGGAGGGAGACTTTTCTTTTTCTCTTCATCAAAAAGACCCTCTTCATAAAGCCTTTTTTTTCTTTTTTCAAGTTCGGCAAGAATATCTCCCTCGCCTGATTTTTCAAGTGAAGTGCATATTATCTGATAACTTCCTCTCTGGGGATATACTGAAATGTCCCCCTGGACCCTTACAAGCTCACCGTCTGAAGGGATATAGCTCAGGTTTTTCGCAGTGTTTTTAAACATAACTGCAGAGATCATGGATTTATTATCTTTAAGGCTGAAATAGTAATGACCTGTGCTTGAAGGTCTGAAATTTGAAACCTCCCCTTCAAGCATGACAGAGTAAAACTGGGATTCAAGTGTTTCTTTTATAAGGGTTGTTATTTCAAAAATTCTGAAACACCTTCCCTGCGTATTTATCATAGTGACATAGTAATCGGTTGATATTTTTTTTTCAAGAATAGTTTTCTTTTAATCTCTTTACACAGGGGGCTCTATTGACGATATAATGATTAAATATGAGAAATATAGCGTTTATAAATTGTATTGATTTTTCTGATTACGGATTCAGGATTTTAAAAGACGGCAGGTCTGCTCTGGATATGGTATTGGATTATGTTTCAGACATTGAAAGTGTAAGTGAAACCGTCCTTCTGACCGGGGAATCAGAGGCAGAAAAGTTTGAAGATTACAGTAAAAAAGTAACAGTAAAAGCAGCTGATTTTAATGATACAAAAGACCTTTTTGAACTGCTTACAGAACTGTCCGAAGGTTTTGAACATATATTCTATATGTATGGAGACTGCCCGTTTCTCGATATAAAAGCGACGCAGCGGATATATGCCAGCCATCTTGAGTATTTCGCACAGTACAGCTTTGCCGACGGCAACCCCTACGGAATAATGCCTGAAATAATTTCTGCTGAAATTATCAGCGCGCTTAAAGTACTTGCAGAAAAAAAACCTGAAAAGATTGAACGGGACAGTGTTTTCAGGACAATTCAGAAAGACATAAACTCTTTTGATATTGAAACAGATATTTCAGAGAAGGATCTTCGGCTTCTGAGAATAAATCTTACAGCAGACAGTAAAAGGAATTTTGAACTTCTGAAAAGATTTACAGAGAGGAACGGGACAGGGGAAAAGGAAATATACCGGGTGATTGATGAGGATGAAGAGATACTGAGGACCCTCCCTTCCTATTTTCAGATACAGATCTCTGAAAGATGTCTTCAGAAATGCTCCTACTGTCCTTATCCGGTAATCAATCCGGATTTGATGAAATCCGGGAAATATATGGATGCTGATAAGTATATGGAAATTATAGAAAATATATATGCTTTTTCTGAAGATGCTGTTATTTCACTTTCTCTCTGGGGAGAGGCTTCTTTACATCCTGAAATTGAAAAGATTGTTGATATGACAATGGGAAAAGAGAGCCTGAGTCTTCTCATTGAGACCTCCGGCCTTGGATGGAAAAAAGCTTTTCTTGAAAAACTGTCTCAGAAATACAGGGACAGAATAACCTGGATTATCTCACTTGATACAGATAACATTGAATTATATAGAAAAGTAAGGGGAGAAGGGTATGAAGAGGCTGCGGAAACAGCCTTATTTCTCCTTGAAAAGTTTCCTGAAACCTGTTTTGTCCAGGCTGTAAGAATGAATGAAACTGAAGAGTTTATGGAAGAGTTTTTTAAAACATGGAAGAAAAGAACTGAAAATGTTATTGTACAGAAATATGACAGTTTTTCAGGTTTTCTTGAGGAAAGAAAAGTAACAGATATATCCCCCCTGAAAAGATTCCCATGCTGGCATTTAAAAAGAGATTTCTGCATACTTGTAAACGGGGATGTACCTTTATGCCGGGAAGATATTAAATCAGACAGTCTCCTTGGAAATGTTTTCCGGGAAAAGATGGATACGATCTGGGAAAGGGGCAAAGTGAAATATCTTGAACACATAAATGAAAAATATTCAGGAATATGCGGAAAATGCGATGAATACTATACCTACAACTTCTAAAAGGCTGCGGATTCCCTATACAGTAGTAAGCGGCGGGACAAGGGTTAAACAGCAGAAAAATCCCGGTAATCTGTCATTGCTTATTCTGAACCAGGGGAACACCCTCTACAAGACTGATCTTCTCAGGGAAGTTGAAAATATGGGATTTTCAGAGATAATTTCAATTGAAAACCCTGGTGTATCCTACGATGTAGAAAATATATCAAGGAAAATTCCCTCAATCAAGTTTCTGCTGATGCAGGAAAGCTGTACTACAGGAGAGCAGATAAATATCGGGATTGAGGAAGCTGAAAGTGATTTTGTATTTGTAATCTGGAACAATATGAAAATATCATATACATCACTGTCAGTCAGGCTTATTGAATATTTATATGATGAAAAACCCATCTGTACAGTGCCTGTCCTTAAAAACATGGACAATAACATGATACCTTCAATCTCTATACCAGCTTTTCAGAAGAAATCACTGAAAATTATTTTTACATTCCCGAAAAGAAAAGGGGTGAAAACACTTTTTCCCTTTGATTATGCAGGAATTTACAACAGGGAAAAGTATCTCTATTGTGGCGGATATGATTTTTCAATAAAAAATTCATACTGGCAGAAGATGGATTTCGGGATGAGAGTGAACCTCTGGGGTGAAAAGATTGTATGCTTTACCGCGCTTCAGACTTCCTATATTGCCGATTCCCTTGCAGATGATAATTCAATTGATCAGTATTACAGAAAATTCTACCTTAAAAACCTTGCTGTCAGGTTTAACGGCGATTCAGGTTATCTGCCCGGGTCAAGATTCCTCCAGTATCTTTCCCGCTCCGGGGAGGGTTTTTTTACCGCAAAAAAGAATTTTGAAGAAGCAAGGAAATGGGTGGAATTAAACAAATTCCGGTTTAAATATGATTGCAGGAGCCTTACAGAATTATGGAAAGATCCGGACGAGTAGGTGTTTTTTTACAGGTAAGAATAAATTCTACCAGACTTCCTGGAAAAGCAATGCTTAAACTCGACAGCAGTACAACAGTAATAGGGTGCGCACTTGGTCAGCTGAAAAAGGTCAATGCTGATATTCACGCTCTTCTTACCGACGTTAAAAGCATGAAAATACTTGAAAAAGAAGCGGAAAAATACGGTTTTTCTGTTTTTACAGGATCAGAGGATGATGTCTTAAGCCGTTTTACTGATGCTGCCCGTTTTTATAATATTAAAACAATAATCAGGGCAACAGGAGATAATCCTTTTGTTTTTTATGAAAAAGCACAGAAAATCCTTGATTCCCATATTGTAAAGGGAGCTGATCACAGCTGGTTTGAGTCTATGCCCCTCGGAAGCGGGGTAGAGGTTGTTGAGGCTTCAGCGCTGTATGAGGCGGAGAGATGTACTGATGCAGGGTATGACAGGGAACATGTTACCCCGTTTGTATATAATCATCCTGAATTGTTTGATCTTAATCATCAGCTTTCTGAACCTGATTCCCTTTATAAAGAAGGGAGGATAACCCTGGATACGATGAATGACTATAACTATCTAAAAAAGGCCGCTGCTGAACTGACTGTAGATAATGCATGTGATCATATTAAACTGATTGAATGGCTCAGGGAAAACAAGCATCCTGACGGAGAGTAGAAATGGATGTATTGTTCGTTCCGTCATCTGCAAGGGGAAACGGGACCGGTCATCTCAGAAGGTGCATAAAATATTCTCTTTCAGATCATTACAACGGATTTATATATCTGCCTGACATGGGTGAGAATGGTTTTTTGGAAGATGAAAGCTTTAAAGTTATGCTGAAACCTGTTTTTCAGAAATCCCGTTATGTCTCTGTTCTGGACAGACACTGGGATATTATCGTAACTGACCGCAGAGAGACACCTCTTCCTGAATTTGAAGAATACTTAAATCATACGTCCCTTCTTGTCGGACTGGATGAGGGGGGGGCATGCCGGGGGGAATACCACTATCTTATTGACACTTTACCGTCTCTGTCAGGAATTGAGGCAAATATTTACTCAACCGGCCTGCTCGACGTTAATGACAGGAGAAGTATTGAGAAGGATAAAGGGCATTATAGAAATATCCTGGTAAGTTTCGGAGGAGAAGATCCTGAAAATCTGACCGACAGGGTTGTTGAGACATTTGCAGAAAAGGAAATTGACACGAAATACCGGATACAAGTCGTCAGGGGGCCATTATTCAGTAACGATAAATGGCACTTTGAATCTGATAATATAACTGTTGTTGATGCACCTCAGTCACTTGCCCCTTTTATTGAAAATGCAGATCTTGTTATTACTTCATTCGGGCTGACTGCATATGAATCGCTTTATGCAGGAAAGGATGTCCTTCTCGTGAATCCTTCGGAATATCACAATCAGCTCTCATCTGCTGCAGGAATCCCGGTAGCCGGACTGAAGGGGCTTGATACGGGAATATTAAAAACCTATCTTGATGATCCTTCAAAATATCCTGGAGACCTGATAAGGGATCTTGATAAAACAGTGAGCATGGAGGAGCTTATAGCAGGATTGACTGCAGACGGTGGACTGGAATCCCCCTTCTGCGGTAAAAAAGGGATTGCAGCGGCACGGTTTGAAAACAGGACTTATTACAGATGTCCTATATGCGGTCTGATTTATATGAAACTCTATAATGGTGAATCAGTAAAATATAATGAAAATTATTTTTTTGCTGACTATAAAAATCAATACGGCAAAACCTATATTGAAGATTTTGAAAACATAAAAAAGATCTCTTTAAAAAGACTAAAGCGTATAAAAAGATACAGGAAAGAGGGAGACCTTCTTGATATAGGGTGTGCTTTCGGCCCTTTTCTCAAGGCTGCAGATGAATCGGGATATAACTCAGCCGGTTTTGATGTATCTGAAGAAGCGGTTGAATATATAAAGAATAATCTCGGAATTGATTCAAAAGTTGTGGATTTTTCCGTCTATAAGCCGGAGGAGGGGGAAAAGTTTGATATTATCACAATGTGGTATGTTATTGAGCACTTTAAAAATCCTGAAATTATTCTAAGCAAGGTTTCTGAAATGCTTTCAGACAATGGTATCTTTGCATTTTCCACCCCGAATTATACCGGAATAAGCGGCAGAAAAGATCTGAAGAAGGCACTTTCGGAAAGTCCCTCAGACCATTTTACTTACTGGAGTATAAAATCCGCCGGAAAAATATTGAGAAAGGGTGGTTTCAGAATACTTTCAGTAAGAAATACCGGTCACCATCCGGAAAGATTCCCTGGAATTATCAGGAAATTTATTCCTGATACACTATTAAAATATATAAGCTATCTGGTAAGATCAGGCGATACTTTTGAAATATATGTTCAGAAACAGGCAGAATAAATGGGTGAAAATAAAAAAGATGCGATAATTATACTTGGTGCCGGTTTTATGCAGATACCGGCAATCAGGACTGCTGAGGAAAAGGGATATAAAACCCTGGTGTTTGACGGAAATCCGGATGCTGCGGGTAAAGAAGAGACTGAAAACTTCATAAATATAGATATAAAGGATTTTGATCATGTATACCGGATTTGTGAAAGCTTTAAAGACAGGTATGTTTTAAAAGGGGTTTTTACTGCAGGAACAGATTTTTCATATATTGTAGCAAAACTGTCAGAAAAACTTTCTCTTCCGGGAATAGGTTATGATACAGCTGTCAGGGCTACTTTGAAATCCGAGATGAGGAAGGCCTTCCGGAATTATAATGTAAACTCTCCCCGGTTTGTAATTGCAGATAAACCTGAAGATGCTGAAAAACAGCTTGATAACCTGAGTCTGCCTATTGTTGTAAAACCTGTTGACAGTATGGGGGGGAGGGGATCTGTAAAGATAGACTGTGCAGATGATCTTGCAAAAGCAGTAGAAGATGCGCTTGGATATTCAAGGACAGGAACAGCTATCATAGAGGAGTTTATTGAAGGGGCTGAATTCAGTCTTGATGCTGTTGTTGAGAATAACGAGATTAAGATCTGCGGAATTGCTGACAGGCATATTTTTTTCCCTCCATATTTTGTGGAAATGGGACACACAATGCCGAGTTCATATCCTGAAAATATTCAGAAAGAGGTAATAGAAGTTTTCAGAGATGGTATAAAAGCAATAGGAATTGATAACGGTACAGCAAAAGGTGATATAAAACATACAGGTGAAAAAGCTGTTGTGGGTGAAATAGCGGCAAGACTCTCCGGAGGATATATGTCAGGATGGACATTTCCGTATTCAACCGGCGTTTCAGTAACTGATGCGGCTATAAACATAGCAGTAAACAGACCTTCAGACCTTCCTTCCTATGAATATCTCCGGACGGCAGCTGAAAGGGCATTTATTTCAATACCAGGCAGAGTCGGAGAGATAATCATACCTTCATATATAATGGAATATAAAAAGAATGATAACTGTATAAAAGAACTTTTTCTTAATATTAAATCCGGGGATCATGTTGTTTTCCCGAAAAATAACGTACAGAAATGCGGAAATGTTATAGCTGTTGACGAAAAAAGGGAAAAGGCTGTTTATACCGCTGAAAAAGCCTGCCGGGATATTATTGTCAGGCTGCAGCCATGTGTATCTGCTACAGAAGATTTTCTTTTCAATTCCAGAGAGAGCTGGATCCCTGATGCATTTACACTGAAAAATTCTGAGAACAGGCGGAGACTCGAGTCAATGCCCCGGCTGAAAACAGGTAAGGGGAAAGGAGTATCTGCAGGTATTGCAATATTTCCTGTACCGGATGCAGAATTGGAAGATTCCATGGACTGGCAGGGACGTACCCTGCATGAATCAATTGAAGCAGTCAGTAGCATTACAGGAATAGAATGGGAAAATCCCGGAAAAGAATATGAAGCGGTTCTCGGAACAATTTTCTGGGAAGCCATGATAAGGGGCGGCATTCAGGGCGGACTATGGATTATTGATACTGTTTTGGAATATATTGAACAAGGGGGGATACCTGACAGGTTTTTGTAATGAAGAAATACATTTTTCTTTTATTATTAATAATCACTTCTTTCAACTTATATTCTGAAGATATCAGGCTTTCCGATTTTGTTAAAAAAAACAATGCGGAATTCAGATGGGACCCTTTAAAGGGGACTTGTGAAATCCTTCTTGAAGATTCAGTATACAGGTTTAAACTTGACAGCAGTTTTCTTGTGAAGAATTACAGGGAAAAATATAAGACACCTCTTTTTTATATGAAGGATCTTGAAATCTACCTTCCTGGCGAGGCTGAAAAAATAATGACAACCGGCAGGATGAAAGCGGATAATGAGGACGGGTTTACAGGACACAGGATTGCCGCAATACTAATTGATCCAGGGCATGGAGGAAAAGATTCAGGTGCCATAGGCCGTCATTCAGTTGACGGCAAAAGTCTTGTTATTGAAGAGAAGGATGTTGTTCTTGACATTTCAAAAAAATTATACAGAAAACTGAAATCCAGGTATAAAGATAAAAAAATACTTCTTACAAGAAATGATGATTCATATCCTGCCCTTGAAAACAGGGTTGAAATGGCAAATAATGTCAAGCTTGGACAGAATGAGGCTGTAATATACCTTTCAATCCATGCAAATGCTTCTTTCAATAAAAAAGCAAAAGGGTTCGAGGTGTGGTATCTTCCTCCTGACTACAGGCGTGATCTGATTGATAAAAACAGCGTTGAAAAGGGGAGCGAAGAGATAATTCCTATTTTGAATACAATGCTGGAGGAAGAATATACAATAGAAAGTATTCTGCTTGCACAGAACATACTGAACGGGCTTAAAAAAAATGCCGGAAGTCTTACTGTTGAAAGAGGGATGAAAGAGGAAACCTGGTTTGTTGTGAGAAATGCCAAAATGCCATCAGTACTTGTAGAGGTAGGTTTTGTTTCAAATAAGGAGGAAGCTGTTCTTTTAAACTCTGATGATTACTTGCAGAAATTAACAGATGGAATCTATAATGGAATAGAAAATTTTATACAGAATATTGAGAATACAAAATAACCGGAGATATAAAGTTGGAAAAAAAAATAGTTTATTTATCAGGAATACTGCCCCTGCTGCTGCTTTTTGTTTCTTTATCTGTTTTTTTTGTTTTTTTTAACAAAAACCATGAGAAAATGTTCTATTTTTATGAGCAGGGCTCAGATAAAACTATGGGAGAACTTAGAAAAATTCCCAAATACATGGAAAAAGAAAAAACAGTACAGGTTTTTGTCGAAGAATTATTTCTTGGCCCCAAAGAAATGAATCTTGAAGTTTTATTTCCGGAAGGGACAAAAATTAATCATTTGCTTCTCCGGAATAAAAAATTATTTATTGATATCAATAATATGATACTTCAAACCGATATAGGAAAAGATTATAATATCGGTAAAAGTTTGAATTTGTTAAGGAAAAATATAAAATTTAATTTTCCCGGCATTAAGGAAATCGTAATTACAATATCAGGTGAAGAACCTGATAAAGTAACTTCCGGTTGAATAATTTGATATATACAAAGAATATAGGATATTTTATCAATAACTTTAAAAAATCTAAAAAAAAATAAAAGTTGTTGACAAAATCTCTACCTATTTTATAATTGTATATAAGGTTTATTAAAGAAAAAAGGAGCTATAGATGAAACGGTTCTTCATCCTACTAACAACAGTATTTTTCTTATTGAGTGGATTTACATTTGCTGAAGAAGCTGTATTAATCGACTTTTCTAAATTGGCAGCAGATTATCCTGAAGATAATCCTGTCGAAAACGGCAGGACTATTGTTGATTATTCTGATAAAGCTGGATCTTCATATACTGAGATGGAAAAAGCACAGATGAAAGCTTCCATAGCATTAAATAATTGGGAAGTTATTCTCTCTTCATCCTCCAGAACTGTACTTAATCAGTCATTATCTCTGACTAAAGAGGTTCCGGTAAATGATGATGCAAAAAAATACGCAGGAGAAAAAGTACTTGGTATAAGAGTGCATTTTCCAAGTGAAGATTATAATGCCTGGGCTTTAATTGCCCCTCCATTTGAAATTCCTGCTTATATGAAGAAAACAAACATTGAAAGTGACGGAAGTCTCACAGTTGATACTACAGACCGATATGGTTCAAAGTTTATTGACGGTTACGGTGTTGTAAAAAATGTCGGTGTAATCAAGTCAGTTTCTGTAAACATGTACGGATCAAATTTTCCTAATGGGTTTGAGGTACTTCTTAAAGACCAGAACAATAAGGAAATGACTATTTTTATGGATTATATGGATTTTGACGGGTGGAGAACACTTACATGGAAGAATCCTAATTATGTATCTGAAGTAAGAAACAGAGAAATATTCAAGAGACCGCTTTATCCTAAAGCTACACCAATGTTTAAAATTGCCGGGATGAGAATCATCCGTGATGCATCTCAGGAAGGTGGAGATATTATTACTTATGTAAAGGATATTTCAATTGTATATGATAAAGCCTTACTCAACGTAGAAAGAGATGTTGATGAAGAAGCTATCTGGGGTATATTAAAAGAAAGAGAAGAATCCAGAAGAACAGCTGAATTCGAAAAACTTGGACACAAACAGGTTCTGAGATATCTTGAAAAGAAAAAGATGCACAGTGATGAAGAAATAAATGTACCACCTGCTGATGAAAATGCTGAACAGGCACCACAGCAGTAAAATAGCTACATTAAATATAAAAGCTCCCGAAAGGGGGCTTTTTTTTGTCTTCTATAATTCCAATAATTGGGAATTAAATGTTTGAAAAAAAATTAATTATGTTCTATAGTATAATAATTATAAAGAAGCTTTTGAAAATAAAATAAATTATAGAGAAGATAATATTTATGAGCGATTATTTAGATCCTGCAAACGAAGAATTATTAAAAGATTTTTTTATGGAAGCACAGGCACAGGTTGATATTCTTGAAAGGAATATTCTTGTTCTTGAAAATGATACCAGAAATAAAGATGCAATAGATGAAATATTCAGGGCTGCGCATACTTTAAAGGGAAATTCTGCGGCTGTAGAGATGTATGAAATATCTGAGTTTACACATGTAATGGAAGATCTTTTAGATGAAATCAGAAGTGACAAGATAGAAATTGACAGTGAAGTTATCGATGTTCTTCTTGAAGCAATTGACGTTGTAAAGCTGATGATAGAGAACAGAATCAATGGTGATATATATAAAGATGATATTTCAGAAATAAAAGCAACTCTTGAATCATTAATGAAAGAGGATAGAAAAGCTGCTCCCGTAAAAACAGTTTCTGAAAAAAGCAGTCCGGATGAGAAACTATCAGAATATGAAGTACTGGAACTGAGAGAAGGTGTTGAAAAAGGGGAAAAACTGGTAGATTTAGAAGTTTATTTTAATGAAGATAATCCGATGAATTCTATCGGCGGAATACAGGTTTTTGCCAAACTTAAGGAAATGGTCAAGGTTCTGTCTACAAAACCGGATTTTGATAAATTATATGAAGATAATTTCTTTCCGGTAGTTGATTATTTTATTGCTACAGACAGGGATATTGAAGAAATAAAACGAAAGGCAATGATATCGGAGGTTGTTGATGATATAAAGGTATCATTCATTGACCACTTTGATGAAAATGATGAAACAGTTGAGGAAAAGAAATATATAAAATCAGAACAAAAACCTGCAGCTGAAAAGAAAAAAACGGCTGAAAAGAAAGAAATTAAAAAAGAAGAATCTGAAGAGAAAATTCAGATTGCGGCTGCTGTTGATAGTGAAGAAAAAGAGATAAAAAAGGAAGAAAAGAAAGTAGCTGCAAAAACTAAAACTTCAGAATCTACAATTTTAAAAGTGGATTCAAAGAGGATTGACAGTCTTTTAAATCTTGTAAGTGAAACAGTTATAAACAAGGCTACATTCAATCAGATAAGTACTCAGTTTTTAGGTATTCTTGATGATCTGCAGCTGAATTACAACCTGATGAATGAGAATTTTTACAATTCTTTTGAAAGCACAAAAAATTATCTAAAAAATGAATCTGATTATAAGGAACTGAAAAAGGAAATCCTGCCGGAATATGAAAAAAATAAAAAGGAAATACAGCGAATAGAAAATGAGCTGAAAAATTCCATAACAAAATTAGTAAATACTTCGCAGAATTTCGGTAGAATTACAAATGAACTGCATGAAAGCGTGCTTCAAATCCGTATGGTTCCTATTTCACAGATTTTTTCAAGGTTCCCCAGGCTTGTACGGGATGTATCAAAAAAACTGGATAAAAAAATTAATCTGATTATAGAGGGTGAGGATACTGAACTTGATAAATCAGTCATAGAACAGCTTCTAGACCCATTAATTCACTGCGTAAGAAATTCAATGGATCACGGCATAGAGGTTCCTGAAAAAAGAATTCAGAACGGCAAAAACGAAGAAGGTACTATTGTCCTCAGGGCTAAAAATGAAGGAAATATGATCCTTATTGAGATTTCTGATGACGGAAACGGTATTGATGTGGAAACTGTAAAGGAGAAAGCAATAGCAAACGGGATAATACATCCCGGAAAAAAACTTACAGATATTGAAGCATTTAATCTGATATTCGAACCTGGATTTTCAACAGCAAAGGAAGTTACTGATATATCAGGACGCGGAGTAGGACTTGATGTTGTAAAAAGACAGATTGAAAAACTGAATGGTTCGGTAAGTGTCTGGTCGGAAAGGGGAAACGGATCAATTTTTTCAATAAGGCTTCCTCTTACACTTGCAATTATTCAGGGGCTTCTTGTAAGGGTAGGGGTTGAAATATATGCAATACCGATTACTTCTGTTATTGAAAGCCAGAGAATATTTAATTCAGATATAAAAATACTGGATAATTATGAGGTTTTTAATGTCCGGGAAGATGTAGTTTCTCTGATCAGATTAAACAGACTGTTCGGTATAAAGACAGGTGAGGAAAAGAGTACCCATTATACTGTTGTCGTTGGCAGCAGTGACAAAAAAATGGGTCTTATGGTCGATCAGCTGATAGGTGAAGAGGATGTAGTAATTAAGCCATTAAAGGATAAATATACAAATGTACCCGGAATTGCTGGTGCGACTATTTTAGGTGATGGACAGGTCTCATTAATTCTCGATATAAATCAGCTTCTGGAATTATGTTTTAAGAACGAAAGGGCTGCAAGAGAAAGGATAAAACAGATACTATAAAACAGTTAAAGGGAAAAATTAATGAGTACAGATATTTGGGAAGTAAAAAATTCCATTGATCAGACAGAAATAGTGGAAAACAATGATTTCAAGATGGTTACTTTTTCTCTGGGGGGAAAAGACTACGGTATTGATATAATGAAAGTTAAGGAAATACTTAAAGTCAATAAATTTACCTATGTTCCTAATTCTGAACCATATGTTAAGGGTGTTTACAATTTAAGGGGCGATATAATTTCAATAATTGATTTCAGAAAAATGTTCAGGGTACCAGAGGAAAAAAAATCAGATGATCTTGAAAATATTATTGTATTGACAATTGAAGATAACAGGATAGGTGTTATTGTTGATGCTATAAACAAGGTTGTTGCTGTTCCGTCTGAAACAATCAAGGAACCCCATCCTATTTTCAGCAATATCAATGTTAAGTACATAATGGGTATTGTAGAAAGAGACACAAGGATTTATATAATACTGGATGTAGACAGAATTCTTGGAAAAGAGGAAGAAGAGGAAAAAGAAGAGGAAAAGATAACAGCTGACCAGCCATATGGAAGAGCGGATGAGAGGCTGATGGAATACTCCTCTGATGTAAGAACAAAGCAGAAAGCAGCAGAAAAAGAGACTGTTGAAAGCAAGAATGAGATTGAAAATATTAATAAAAACTTTATAATTGAAACTCTTAAAACCTTCAAAAAGTTTTATATTACAGATATTAATAAAAACTGGTTTGATAAAAGATTTGAAAGCTGGGTTGAATACAGACGCGGTACGGGCGAAAATATCCAGCTTTCATCAGCTGAAGATGCTGATAAATATATTTCAACGTATTATTCAGATTACAGGGGCCGTTTTTACAGCCAGGATATGGCAAAAATAATCTCTTCCATTCTTCCTTCAGATAAATCAGGAAATATCGGTGTCTGGCACATAGGATGCGGCAAGGGAGAAGAGACTTATTCAATAGCGTCAATACTGATGAATCAGAACACTGATGCTGCTATAAAGGTATGGGCAAACGATAATGAACTTATAAGTATCTCAAATGCTCCAAATCTTATTGTGGATCCTGATGAAGTACCGGATTACATGAAAAAGTATCTTACATCCGGAACAAAGGGAAATTCTTTCAACAGCAAACTGAAAGACATTATATATTTTGAATATCATGATGTGAAAAACCACAATCCCTATCCTGATGTTGATATTATTTTATGCCGGGATAATTTTGCTTTCTATGATTATAACGAACAGTTGCAAATAATAAGTGATATATATGATAAACTTAAAGACGGAGGGGTATTAATAACAGGTGATAATGAAGAAATTGTTTTTGATGGATTATATCCGGAAAAATCCAATGGTTTTAAATATTACATTAAAAAGTAATATTGATAATAAAAAGGAGAAATTATGAGAATTGAATATATAAATCCATTTGTCGAAGCTGCTTTCAATGTACTCAAGGAAGTTTTAAATGTAGATATAAAGAGGGGTGAATTATACCTTAAATCTACATCACAGCCTGTTCTCGGGGTTGCCACGATTATAGGTCTTGCAGGTGATGTTGAGGGAAGGGTTCTTCTTGATATGACAAAGGAAACAGCTTTAAGTATAGCTTCAGAGATGAATATGGAAACACTTAAGGAGCTTGATGAGCTGAGTAAAGCAACAATTACTGAACTTGCAAATATGATTACAGGACAGGCTATTACAAAACTGCATGAACTAGGATTTAAGTTTGATTTAACTCCCCCTTCCATGCTGACCGGAAGTAATATGGTTATTTCTGACAGTGGAGTTGAAGCACTGATTGTGCCGATAGAATTACCATATGGTAAACTTGAAATTAACGTTGCAATTAAAGAAAAGAATTAGAGGAGTAAAGAATGAGAGCAAAAATGGATTATCCCAATATAAATACAAAAAGCCCTGACGGGAAAAGAGAAGATGGTTCATCTTATAAAGTTCTTATTGTAGATGATTCTATGTTTGTTGCAAAGCAGATTTCCCAGATATTAAGTTCAGAAGGTTTTGAAATAGTAGGAACTGCTAAAGACGGTATTGAGGGTCTTGAAAAATATAAGGAACTTCATCCGAATGTCGACCTTGTTACCATGGATATAACCATGCCTAATATGGACGGGGTTACATGCCTGCAGAAGATAATTGAGTTTGATCCTGAGGCAAAAATTGTGATGATAAGTGCACTTGGAAAGCAGGATTTGGTAAAACAGTCTTTACTTTCAGGTGCAAAAAATTATATAGTAAAGCCTCTGGACAGGGCAAAAGTACTTGAAAGAATAAGTACTGTTCTGAAAGGTTAGTATATACAGGGCGGCTAGCTCAGTTGGTTAGAGTACTTGCTCGACACGCAAGGGGTCGGCAGTTCGAATCTGCCGCCGCCCACGAATAAATGCTTAAAAAATAAAGATTTAGAGATCTGCACAAAATGCAGATCTCTTTTTTTTATGCAAATGCCAGCAAAATGCCAACAGAATCTTTTAAAATCAACATGAAAAAGTTATATATACAATATGAACCTCTTTCTGAGGACAAAAAACGGTAAAAATGTCTGGTATATTCGTTATACAGATGAGTCGGGAAGGCGGAGACAAAAATCAACCGGCACGGGTAAAAAGTCAGAAGCTATCACTGTTTTAAAGAAGTTCGAGATCAACCAGGATAAAAAGAAGGAAATCAAGCTCAGTGATTTTGCCGGTAATTTTTTTGATTATGAGACTTCTGAGTGGATTCAAAAGCGTCTTTCCAGAGGGAAAAACATTACCAGCGATACAGCCAAGTTCAAAGAGAGTTTATATAAAAATCATATAAAAGAGAAGTTTGGAAGGTACAAGTTAAAAGACATCAAAGCACACGAAATTGATAAATGGCTTCTGAATCATGATTGTTCTAATCAGACAAAATATCATATTCTCTATACTCTTTCACAGATACTGCAGGAAGCTGAATATCAGGAAATAATTGAAATCAATCCCTGCCGGAAAATAGAGAAGTTTGCTGATAATCATAAAACGAAAATACCGATTAATCATGAAGATCTTTATAAACTGTTTCCCATCTCTGATGAGCAGTTCAACAGGATCTGGCCGGATTCCTTTTGGGGAACAATGTTTCTCTTGATGGTTTCTTCCGGAATGAGGTCCGGGGAGGCAAGGGCGCTGCAGCGGAAGCATATTCAATGGGAAATGGGTGCTATTCTTGTTGTCCAGGGACTTTCAAACAGTGATGATGTTAAGTCAACAAAATCCGGATACGGAAGGGGAGTGTATGTTCCGGATATTGTTTTCAGGAAGCTTTTTGATCTGAGGAGCCGGGATAAATATATAGGTGAGGAAGATTTTATATTCTGTAATACCGGAGGAGAGCCCATTGATCGTAAGTGGGTTTATACACAGTTTAAACGTGGTCTTAAAAATGCTGGTATTTAGATCGAGGCATCTCCTCATACTTTGAGGCATACTTATAACGTTATGATGAGAAAACTGCTTGCGGAAAAAAATCTTCCAGAATCGCTTTTAAGGGCCCAAATTGGGCACAAATCAGAGAAGATGACATTAGATATGACAATGCCGATTTGATAGAAAAAATGAAGCGGAGTTCTGTTGTATTGCCAGCTGTAAGAGGATTTTGGGAAAATTAAATTATTAGAGATCCAGTCTATTCAAATGGTACTGTTACCTATGTCCTGAAGTTAAATCGTTACCTATGTCCTGGTTGGACAGTCATGCATTACAATTAACGTTTCAGAATTATATGAAGTTGCAAGACACCTACAGATTAAATAATCATACACCTGCAAAAAATACTCTGCAATAAAAAAGATTCCGGCAATTTAGATGAAGACTGTTTACTCCCATATTTATTTTCCAGCCTGAATCATATATTTCTTGTTATCAGAAGTGTTCCCGCTCTTCTCCAGACCGTACAGCGGAGCTATGTCTGGAGTTTAATAATTGTATCCAAATTTATATTTCTAATATTGAATATCCATATTCATTCTGCCAATTTTCCAGAAGAGTCCAATATCTTGATTTATCAAATGATTTTTGCCATGGTCCATTTCGAGTTGGAATTGTATGTATTAAAGAACGAACTAATATACATATTCGTTTTGCACGACTTATACAAACAAAACATATTCTAGAAGATTCTGCTAATTTATCTGCATCATGTAATGATAAATAATGAGGAAACCGTTCTTCCTCCATTCCTAACATAATAATAGCTTCAAATTCTAATCCTTTTGAACTATGTCTTGTTGCAAGTGTAACCTGGTCTCTTGGTCTACCAAGTTCAGAAAAACTTTTCATATCAAAATTAATTCTATTTTCACTTATAGTTTTTTGTAACAGTATTAAATTATCTAATTCATCTGGTAATAATAATGAACCGTTTAAAATATTAATTAAAGAGAGACCATCTAAGATATATTTTAACCAATCTTGAAGGTTTTCTTTATAAATAATACTATCAGTTAATAATTTAAACAATTTAACTCGTTCTGATATTTCATTGCTATTAAAATTGTTCTGATTTTGATTTAAAAAGTCCCACCAATATATAAATAGATCATCAAATGAAAATAAATCATTATTTAGTGTCCATTTCGAACAATTTTCTAACCATTGTATAAGTTCAGTTCGTTCAAAATCATGTTTTGAAATGTAAAAAGGTATTTTTTTTTCTGATAACATAGCTGCTAAACAGTTAACTTCAGAATTAATACCTACTAAAATAGCTATTTCATCATATGGAATTCCCGAAGATTTTAATTGCGGAATTAAATTATCTGATACTAGCTGATATTGTTCTATCATCTCAGAGTCACAGACATGAAAAGAAAATTCGGCTCTTTCTTCTTTTCTTGTACCAGCTACATATCCCCTATTTTGCTCTAAAACAGCTTCAGATGCATTAACAATATCTTGATTGCTTCGATAATTTTTTTCTAGTATTACTTTTTTTATATTAGTAAAAGTTGCAAGTTCTTCTAAATAAGCAGGTATCGCACCTTGAAATCCATAAATAGATTGATCTGGATCTCCAACAGCAAATATTTTTATTTCAGTTTGTAGTAATAATGACAAAACTATTTCGTGAAGAGGCTTACCAAGGTCTTGATATTCATCTACTAATAACCAGGGGAATTTTGCTTCAAGACATTTTCTAACAAAAGCTTCTCTTTGAATTAAAACAGTAGAATAGTTAACTATATCTTCAAAATCTATAACTTTATTAGCATGAAGTATTTCCTCATATCCTTTTGCTACTTTTAAAGCTATATCATACGATGGTATTTTGATTTTACTAATTCCTAAAATACCAATTTTTCGCTCTCGATTCATCTCAGTAATTGAAACATCACGTGTACTGTATTTAAACTTTCTTAATGCTAATTGATATGCTTTTGTTCTATCTGTTTTTGAAGCAACACGAATAGGGTTACTTATTTCAAAATGCTTATATAATTTTGCAAATGGTATTAATACTTCAGCAATGCAAAAAGCATGTACTGTTCCAAAAAAAGAATTTCCATTGGATTTAAATCCAAAAGCGTGTAATCGATCTCTAATTTCTCTTGCTGCTTCTCTGCTATAAGTAATGCAACCAAGTCCTTGTGGTTCTCTAATATCATTTTCTAATAGTTTTAAAGCTTTTAATGTTAGTATAGAAGTTTTACCACTACCTGGACCAGCAATTACTGTTGTATGAGCATTACTATTATAAGCTCTTGCTTGTTGTTCATCGCTAATTATTTGTTTAAGTTTAGATTTTCTTAATTCATTCATCGGGATAACATTTTTCAATTATTCTATTGATAGCTTTTACCACATAATCAGGTATATTTTCTTTTATACACATACTAGAAAATCGTTGTGCAAATCTTCCTTTACCTACTCCTTTTGCTTCTATTTTATTTAAACACTTATATACTTCTCCGTTCATTAATTCATTATAGAAATTTTCTTTTTGTTTAGGTCCACCATTTGAAATATCATTATATGTATTAATTATTGCAGAAATAGATTTCGTATTTTTTAATGATTTCAGGAAAATATCAATTTCAAAAGTATAATCTCCTAAAAAAATATCATGTTTTTCAATTATTGATTTTGGGAATATTCCTGATTCTAGTAATTCATTCGAAACATCAAAATACAATAATAATTTTGAAGCAATTTCATATCCTAAAAAACCATAATTTCGAGAATCTGATTCAACATATAATGTATGATATTCTCTACTCTCATCTTGATTTTCATAATAAAAATCACCATCTGTTACAATAACATTTGGTACGGCCAGTTTATTTAAAAGTTTACGATAAGGAACAAAATTTGTAGAATTAACATTACAAACAACTATTCCATACTCATCTAATGGAAATCCAATCAATTTTGCAAATTCTGGCAAAAGATATTCTTCTGCAATACCTTCAACTAAAATAACACCTTTGCCAAAATATACTTCGCCACGGCTTACATCTATATATCTTTCAATATCTTTTTTATCTTTACTTGTTAACGATAAATCATTGAATGTTGTAATTTTTGAACTAGTATTATTTATTTTAAGAGCATGAACCATATATTCTAATGGGGATATACTAGTTATGTGTGTAGAATGCGTTGTCAAAATAATAGATTTATTATTATTAAATATGAAATCTCGAAAAACTAGTCTTTGCAATATTGGATGAAGATGAGCTTCAGGTTCTTCAATTGCAATTATTACATGTGGTATTCCTATACGTTGATTTTTTTGAAAGAATTCATAAAGTTTTTTATTTATCTCTTTATCAATTAGTATATAATTTCCATCTTCAGTTTTCTTGTATGATTCTTGTAATATTGAGGAAGAGTTACAATCAATATATTTAATATAATCTCTTTCCTTAATTATTGTTGGCACTAAATCACTTGTATATTGAAGCATCAGCATTGTTATATATAAAACATTTTTTATTCCTAAACTTTTTTCTTCTAATGTTCTTCCTGATAGCATCAATTTCAATGCATTAAGTACTCTTGCCGGATTTACTTCAGCCATTGAAAAATTAACTCTTAAATCTGATACTTCTCCTAGCATGTTAATAAGTTTTTTTTCAATAATATTTTGAAGATCATTGATTTCATCTATATCCAATAATGTAGAGCTTTGTAATTTCATTGCTTCAGCTATTAAAATTAATTTATTAGGATCAATTTCATATTGTTCAATTAGTTTATGAAGAGGTGATGTTCTAATATTTTTTAAATCATAATCTACATCTCTTAAAGGTTTTATAACTTTTAATGATAAATACCTTCTATCTCTTGCAGTAAAAGTTTTATTCTCATCGTCACCTTTAAATATATTATATTTATACTCAATTTCTCCTAACTCATTTTCTTCTGGATAATAGTTATATGTAATTTTTAGATGTTTTTCATCATCAACATTTACCAAAGCATCTGAAAATTGAGCCAATAAAGTTTTTGAATCTTCAAAACCACTGAAATAAATAGTAATAGTAATTTGAGAATGTGATTTAACAGGATCTGATATCTCATTATTAAAATCTGAATCAGACAAATATCTATCATTATCTGAAAGACTTGGATCTAAAATTAATTGTAGTGCATATATGTAATTTGATTTACCTGATTCATTTTCTCCGAATATAACTTGCTTATGTGACGTTTTAATATCAAAGAAATTAAAATTGCGAAAATTATTAATTGTTACTCTTGAAATGAAAATATTAGACACATTTTATCTCCTTGAATATTTTAATTATCATTAATCATATTTATACAAAACATTTAATTTTATATCCTAGCCCGTCGGCCGGAGGTCCAGGCGATTATCATCTTGCGGGAACATTACTGATAACGTTTTACAAGTGCCCGAAGTTGCGACCGTAGGGAGCAATTTTGGGCACTTGCCGCCGTAGCCGGGTACTTGATGTTAGACGAAGCACTTGATGCCTTGGAAACAGTACTATAATAGGCTATTTAAAGTTTTAAACGCCTTTTCAAAACGGTTTAAAGTGTTATTTGTAAAATCTGATTCTATTTCATTTAAATTTTCAACTAAATATCTAGCAGGCCTGTAATGGCTAAACCTATTGTTACCTTTCAAAGCATTCTTCTCTAGGTATTTCTCTAACCGTACTAAAATTCTTGGATGCTTATTATCCAATATTGAGTCAGTTAATTCTTGCTGCAAATGGTTTCCATATTCATTATTAACTAATTTTAGAAAGAAATCTGTATCAAACATATCTTCAATATCAGATTCTGGTTTATCTGTAAAATCGCAAAATGTTAATACATTTTTTTTATTTAACAATTTTTTCTTATATAGGTTCTCAATTGATTGAGCATCTTTTTGTTGGAAATCAACAAGAGTGGCAATATTAAGCTTTTTTTGACTGCCTAACAATGCGACAAAAGTAGGAACTTTATCGATTCCACCAACAGGTGTGATTGTCCAGTTACTCGACAATCCTTCCATTTCTTTTCTCTCTAAGACAGAAGAAATAGATTGTAAATATAAAAGGTCTGAAACCCCCTCGACAATCAAACAATTTTTTCCTACAAACAACGTTTGATATATCTCATAACCTAGTGCACCTTGCAATGGAAATAAACTGTCTTCATGTGCATCTAAGACTTCTGTTAGAACCTTTGTTCCATCCTCAGTTTTTGGTAATTTTTCCTGTTGGTCGATACCTTTATCTTGCACAATCCTAACCCTATTAAACTTAGTAGAATCGACCATAAAAGGAGAATGTGTTGTATACAATATTTGATGTTTATCAATTAATTCATCTTCAAAATATTCAAGTAAATCAGCTTGAGCTCGCCCATGCAAAAAAAGTCCTGGCTCATCAAGCAATAATACTACATCACCTTTTTTGTTCTCTCTTTCAATTCTTGAATACCATGCTAAAAAAGAGAAAAACCATAAAAACCCTTTTGAGCGTGTTCCCAAATTTGTTGAAACCATATGTCTAGAATCGTAAATGTTAGCCCATATATTTGTTCCGCTTGTCAAACCATCTGGATCTTCTGGTCTTGCTGGCCGAACATCAAAGCGCATTTGGATATGTTTATTCTGAGACCAATACTGTAAGACTTTTCTGCTTAATCTATTTCCTGCGCCTTCTATTTTATTTACTAGTTCTTGTGTACTAGAAGGATTAATCAATTGTGTAAGGTCAATTCGTGCCAATCCAAGCAGACCCAACAATGGATAATCTGAGGGTATTAACTGCTTGTCAGTCAATCTTTTGTTAAGAGCTTCTATGTTTTCATAGCCTTTCATTTGATAGAAATCATCAAAATATAAAAACTTTGGCAAATGCTGTCTCAATAGTTTATTATATATATACCAAGATAAATCATTATCATTTATTTCAGTTAGTATCTGTTTTAATCGATCGATTTCCGAAGTTTTCTCAACTGAATTAATTTCTTCTACCATTTGTGATACGTTTCCAATTGAAGACAATAAAGTATCTTGTAAGTCCTGTGGAATATTTGCATTTTTAATAAAAAATGTAAGACCTTCTTTATTGTTAACAGATAGTATAAAAGATCTTGTGGAAGTGTCACTTTCATCTTTTTGATATCTCCTCGACAATATTAGATAATTATCTGTAAAAACCTTTTTCCCAAATAGCTCTTGAGCCTCTTTAATATCTGCATCGGTTAGTTCAAATGTACACCTAATGACTGTTGCAGGTTCTCGTTTTTCATCTAAAACATCTTCTTCATAATCAGAAACTTCAGCACGTGGATAGTCATTCGTTACATTAAATTGTTCCTCACTATCAATAATTGGATTTAATTTGTATAATGCCTGAAGCAATGCAGTTTTGCCAGATTCATTCTTCCCCACAAGACATGTGATGTCACCAATATCAAATTCATTTGAATCCCAAATCGATCTAAACTCGCTAATATGTGCTTTTACTATTTTCATGTTTTTTCTCCAATTATTATATATTAACGAGCCATGGATGGCGAGGTATTAAATCCAAATCAAGTGTTTCGTCTAACTCGTTATTTCGCATAATAATGCGTTTAATCGCATTATAAATGATGTATTTGACTCAATTACTGCAATATTGGATGTGATTACATATGTTGATAATTGATTTTACACCCGCAATAAGTGAAAAACAACATTTTTATGAAATAACACATATTTTTTTTACTTTTCGTTATTGAAACTTAATTTTCATGAAAATATTTATTTTTTATTGTTGGGATGTCTATATAAATATAACATTATCCGAATTAGATAGAAGTGTAGTATTCCTTTGTCTTTATGCCAGCGCTCTCTTTCGAGTTATCCATATCTTCCAGCCAGCCTTTAGAAAATATTAATAGATCATCTATTCTATAGTCAGGTAATTGTAAGGCTGATTCAGCCAGGAATTTGATTTTTGGGCTGTTTTGTAGATTATTTGATATTAAATCTTCTCCCGTCTCTTCTCCAGTTAGAAGGTATCTTAATTCTACTTTTAGTAGATCAGCAATTTTAATTGCATAATCAGCTGGAGGAATTCTATCATATTTAATCCAGTTATTAATAGTAGTTTTATTTTTACCAACGGTGTCAGCAATCTTGACTTGAGAAATGTTTTTTTCCCCCATTAAGGCTTATTACACCAATAGTGTGGACCGGGACACTGATAAGAATAATACGATTGAGAATTATGGGAAATATCTGCCGTATGATGCTGATACTCTTATTGATTTGATCGGGTGTAATAATAGGTACAGGAAAAGGCTTTACAAGATCAGGAAGAGTGAGAAGGAGATATTAAATGAGATAATGGAGGATGTGAGGGAATCCCTACAGAGAGAGATAACCGGTTGAGTATTGAAGAGAGGCTTATTGAGATGCTTAAGAAGAAACTCAAGAAACTGTAATTGAAATAATTTGCAGTAATTGATTAAGAAAAGTGCTATGTATTAAAATATTATTTAAACTTAATCTATATTATAATTTAAAAAAGATCAAATAATTATTCGAGGTAATAAAATGAAAAAGAGAACTCTATTTATTATTTTATCATTTGTATTTACTTTGAGTATCTTTTCAGAAGACTTAGATCAATTATTAAAATTAGCTAATGAGGGTAATTCAGAAGCTCAATATAATATAGGTGTATTGTATTATTTGGGAGAAGAGGTATCAAAAGACAATAATAAGGCTTATGAGTGGTTTGAAAAATCAGCCTTACAAGGGAATCCCATGGCTCAAATGTTTTTAGGTATAGTATATTTTAATGGTGAGGGGGTACCAAAGGATAATAAAAAAGCCTTTGAATGGTTTGAAAAATCAGCTGTGCAGGGCTTTTCAGATGCTCAATACAATTTAGGTGTAATGTATCATAATGGAGAGGGAGTTCCAAAGAACGATATAGAAGCAAGGAAATGGTTTAAAGCTGCAACTGATAATGGATATAATGTAGATCATAAAATTTTGGAAAAATATAAATTAGAAAATAATATTAAACTAAATGTCTTAAACAATATATTTGGTTAAATAATTACTGCAGAAAAAGTGTAGAATAGAATAAAGATTTAGAGATTTGCATAAAATGCAGATCTCTTTTTTTTTGTGTAGATGATGATAAACTGAGACCCTGGATCAATAAACAGTATGCATGGCGCAGATTTATTTCAAATATTCAGAAATAATTTGCAGTAATTGATCAGGAATGGTATTCTGTAATATATTATCTGCTTCTCTTTATAATGCAGAAGATTAGCCGGCTGGTTTGAAATAATTATGATAGGATTACAGATAATTAAAGATTAATATGTTTTAGTACCTGTGATATATTGTTAAAAGTTATTTTACTTATCAACTGAAACCCTTAACAACGCAACTTATTTAAACTCAGAAAATATTGTGAGGCATCTTAAAAATTAAAATTTAAGTCTTTATTTCCTGCAATAAGGGGGGACAGATGAATGAAAAACCAACATATGAAGAATTAGCGGAAAAAATAAAAAAATATGAACAGGTTGAACTGAAACAGAGTGAAACTGAAAAAGAGATGCGGAAGAGTGAAAAGCGATATCGAAGACTTTTTGAGTCAACAAATGACGGTATCTGTCTTCATGAAATTATCTATAAAGGTGATGTACCTGTTGATTACAAAATACTGGATATTAATCATAAATACGAGATTATAACGGGAGTGAGCAGGTATGATGCAATAGGGGCTTTTGGTTCAGACCTGTATGGTTCTTCCGGGGCCCCTTATCTGGATATTTATGCTGATGTTGCCCGTAGCGGTATTCCGTCTTCTTTTGAAACTTATTTTAAACCGATGGATAAATATTTTCAAATATCGGTATTTTCTCCAGAGAAACATCAGTTTGCAACAGTGTTTCAGGATATTACTGTATATAAGAAGTTTGAAGAGTCATTAAAAGAGAGTGAAGAACGTTTCAGGCTCACTTATTACACAACGCCTGATTCTGTTAATATTAATCGTCTGGAAGATGGTCTTTTTGTCGATATTAATCAGGGTTTTTCAGAGATGACCGGTTATACACGGGAAGAGGTGATAGGGAAGACGTCTCTTGAGCTGAATATATGGGATGACCCTGCAGACAGGAAAAAAATGTTAAATATATTACATGACAATGGTTATCTTAAAAATTTTGAAGCGCAGTTCAGGTTAAAAGACAGGACAGTTATTACCGGTATTATGTCAGCAAATATAATAACTTTACAAAAGGATCCTCATATAATTTCAATTACCAGAGATGTAAGTGAACAAAAACAAATTCAAAAAGAAAAGGAAGATCTGATTACTGAACTTCAAACTACTCTGGCAGAAGTAAAAACCTTACGCGGATTCATACCGATTTGTGCACATTGCAAGAAAATAAGAGACGATAAAGGGTACTGGGAACAATTGGAAAATTATATTTCAAAAAAAACAGACGCTCTTTTCAGCCACAGCATATGTCCGGAATGTAAAGTCCAGCTTTATCCGGATCTTGATCAATAGTTCAAGAAAAGTTAGCAGTAATGAAAAATATCAGAAAGACTCTATCAAAGCGGGGTAACTGTTCCATCTTCCTGTTTATTTTTTATATTATCCAAATATAATACAGATACTTCTTCTGCAAGGTTTAATAATACAACTTTATCATCAAATAACAGGCATCTTAATTCTTTATAAATATAAATCAAATTGTAGATAGAAGATTTGATTGAATCAAATGTATAATTCGGTATAGTTTTTTTAAACTTTGATAGATCTTCTTTGTTTAATATAAATTCCATCTTTCTGACACCACGCGGGTTACTGTTATATTTTAGATGAAATAATGGACCAATAACCATAACTCTTAATGATGAAATAAAATCTATTGCTTCAAAATATTCCCCTCTTCCAAGCCTGCTTGCTCCATAATGTATCCAGACCCAAAATCTGTCTTCAATCCACTGGAAATCGGGGATTGGCCATTTTGCAACAGTATTTTTATACAGTCTGGAAATTACAGCTTCTTTTTCCCATATTATTATTGGATTTTCGACTCTTGCATTAAAGTCCTTTATTGTTACAAATTTTAAATCTACATGTAACAGGGGTTTTTCAAACAGGCATATTAAAAGTTTTTTTTCACCAACATGTTCACCGGAAAAAGCGGCAACAGGATGGCCAAGACTGTTCGCAATACCAATCATATCTTTACTGGAAGTAATGATATCAGTATCTGTGACAATCACCAAATCCAGGTCAGAGTACTTATCAGTTTCATTTATTATAAAAGATCCTGCTGCACAAACAGCTATAATCCGCTTATCTTTTTGAAGTATATTTGATGCTTTTTCTAAAAAATATTTAATCTCAGACATATAATATATTCCTGTTGAATTTAAAGTATTTGAGTCTGTTGAACATTTCCCCGGACTATTATCCGGATATCCAGACGCTTTCCTGTTCTGAAATGTGACTAAACCACATTGCAACATCTCTTGTCGCTGTTACTATAATTTTTCCATATATTCCTGAAGCTTAGCAGCTATTTTTTCAATTACTTCCGGCAAAAGGGGTATCAAATCCTCAATTGTAAAATCTTCAGGGAAATCACTTCTATGATAATCTGCTATATAATTATGCAGCATTTTCCGATCTGATTCAGCCATACTGCTGATCGGATTTTTTGAGCCGTAGTTAAAGTCGTTAGATAATTTTTTAAACGAAAACCCGAACTCAGAAATACCTTTATCCCATCCGTTCAGCGTTTCTGCAAAATCTAAAAGTATTTCATCGGAGATGAATTCTTTCTTGTTCTCTTTATTTAATATATACCATTTCCGGCTATTATTTGACGACTCAATGAATTGTTCCTTTTCGGAGGGAGAGCTGTCAAACAAAAAAAGCAGTCTTATAATTTGCTCGAGTTCCTGACAGATAATTGAAATACAGTTCCCATAGTGCTTTATTTTATACAAAAGGTTGAACGACTTTAAATTTTCTTCAAGCCTTTGGCTGATCAACTTTTTATATTCATCGTTTTGAGTGATCATAAAACATCCTTCTGCAGTTACTGATGATATAATATCTGAAAAAAATCATCTCAGTTGAAATATCATAAGATCAGTAACAACTTTTTCAATTTTTTTCTTTGATAATTGTATACTTCTTTTCCTGCAACGGCAAGAAAAGAAAAAATACCTGCTGTAGAGATAAACAGGAACAAAATGATAATAAAAGAAATGAAAGAAGAATATATAAATAATATTTATTTTTATGATTATCTGGCTTAGATTTATTATAAGGATATTAAATTTCTAAGCTGAATATTTTCCAGTAAGATCTGATAAAGTGTAGCAGGGTATATAAAATATAATCGTTTGGGGGTTAATTTTGGGAGAAGGAAAGGTATTTAAAATATGTCCAATGTGTTTAACAGAATGGGAAACCCGTGATGATTTCCTCAATGATCAATCACTTGAGATTAATGGTTATGGTGTGGATTTTGAGAAACTTGAATGGGGTCTGTTTTATTTTACACACAAAAAGACAGGTTGTTTCTCAACAATGGCACTGGAAGCGAAGGACTTCCTGGATTTATATTCCGGGAAAAGATACACTGAAAGGCAAACTGGCAAAGAAGGCTGTCCCGGGTATTGTCTTGAGGAAAATCAGCTGGATCGCTGTGATGCAGTGTGCGAATGCGCGTTTAATAGAGAAGTTATCGCAATAATAAAAGAAAAACATAAAAAATAATCTATTATTTCCCTCCTGCCTGAACCGCTGAATACATGAAAAACATTTTTCAAAAACTGGTGGTTTGGAAAAAGAATAATTGTTAAAATAACGAAATATCAATAGATAGTGACAGTAATCACCTGACATCTGTATATAAAACTGAACATAGATCATTTGAAAAGCATGAAAAAAAGAATTATATATGGTAATCATGAGACAGGGTATCAGAGAATCTGTTTGATCGGAAAGCCGGTAAACATAAAGAAAGACTGTTATAATAAGACAATTAAATAAGGAGCTTAAATGAAGGATTGGTTTACAATAGATCAAATTGACAGGGAAACTTATATTATCAGCGAGTACCGTCACTGGGAAGAAACACATTGTTATCTCCTGAACGGCAGTGAATACAGTCTCCTGATTGATACAGGGCTTGGAATCTGTAATATATTTGATAAAATCAAAGGGCTGACAGAACTTCCGGTTACTGCAGCCGCTACCCATATTCACTGGGACCATATCGGGGGACATAAATACTTTCCGGACTTTTATGCTCATGAGGCTGAACTTAACTGGCTTAACGGAGAATTCCCGCTGACCATGGAGCAGATTAAAGAGATGGTAGTTGACCGCTGTGATCTGCCGGAAGGTTTTGATGTAAATAAATATGAATTCTTCCAGGGTGAGCCGGCAAGAGTGTTAAAGGATAATGATGTTATTGATATCGGTGGCCGCTTTGTTCAGGCAGTGCATACACCCGGCCATTCGCCGGGACATATGTGTTTTTGGGAAAAGGAGCGAGGATATCTTTTTACAGGTGACCTGGTTTATAAAGATACGTTATTTGCATACTATCCCTCAACAGATCCGGAAGCATATCTCAATTCACTGGAAAAGGTATCAGCGCTGCCGGTGACTCGTGTGTTCCCTGCACATCACTCTTTGGATATTCAGCCTGAGATTCTTACACGGATGCGTGATGCTTTCCGCCAGCTGCAGAATAAGGGTAAACTGCATCATGGAAGCGGAACGTTTGACTACGGCGACTGGTCAGTCTGGCTGTAATGCGGCAGAAATAAAAAAGAAAAAAACAATTTATATAAGCGATTGATTAAGCCTTAAAAAAGGATTTTAATGAAGTAATCATAATGATAAAACAGGAAAAAATTATGAAGCAGATACTGAGTATTAAGTATGAAGCTGATCTGAAAAAGAAAAAAGTTGCAGGAATTGAAGTCTACAGGGCTGTTATTGAAGGTGGTGTAAAGGATTATGAAGAATTTGAAATATGGTATGAAAATAACAGGTTAGACGGAATTATCGAATGGGAACCTGATATAGAATGAGTAAGCCGATATTATTTATTTTTTCAGGTTTACCCGGTGTCGGGAAGTCTGCATATGCAAAGAAAATTGCAGAAATTGAAAAAGCTGTGTATTTACGGATCGATACTGTTGAACAGGGATTGAGAGATTTATGCAGTATGAATGTTCAGGGGGAGGGGTACAGCTTATCCTGCCTGATAGCCGCCGATAATTTAAGAGTTGGAAATTCTGTTGTTGCAGACTGCGTCAACCCATGGAAACTGACAAGAGATGAATGGAAAAATATTGCAGAAATTGAAGGTGTAAATTATATAAATATCGAAATAAAATGCAGCAATAAAAATGAACATAAGGAACGAGTAGAAAACAGATACAGCGAAATCCCCGGATTGCTGCTGCCGGCATGGAAAAAGATTCTGGAAATGAAATATGATAAATGGGACACCGGAATGATCAGTTTAGAAACAAGTGGAAAAACGATTGAACAAAGTTTGACAGAACTTGTAAGGAAAATAGAGCAATATAAAAGAAAATTTGCCTGATCAACTTTTTATACATAAAAGGAGTAAATATGGGTGACAAGAAATATCCGTACGTGAATCACATGAATATACTATGCGATGCACTGCAGCTTGTTGATGTTCCAAAGCTGGTAGAGGAATGTTCCGACCAATGGTATAACCAGACTTTGTGTAAGGTAAATGAATCTGTTGTACGTCTTGGCATAATAAAAGGTGAATATCATTGGCATAAACATGATAATGAAGATGAATTTTTCTTTACATTAAACGGAGAATTATTAATTGATATTGAAGAAAAAGAGACAGTAGTTTTGAAGCAGCATCAGGGATATGTTGTTCCAAAAGGTATTTTGCATAGAACACGGGCACCTGAAAAAACTGTTATGTTAATGATTGAAACTGCAGGTATAATCCCGACTGGTGATGAATAATTTTACTTCTAAAAAAGTTCTTTTAAAGATGATGGGTGACTAATTCAGGAAAAGGGGATAGAGATGGAAGTTGATGTTAAAACACGATTTACGAAAGTTGTAAATGAATATGAAAAATATCGTCCAGGTTATCCGGCAGAAGCTGTAGCATATCTGACAGATAATGGGATTGTAAAGGATTCAATAATAGCTGAAGCAGGTTCCGGAACAGGAATATTTACAGAACTGATTATTGATAAATGTAAACATATTTATGCGATTGAACCGAATGATGAAATGAGAGCTATAGCAGAGTTGAAACTGAAAAATAAAAAGAATTATTCTTCTGTGGATGCTGTAGCAGAGAACACAACATTAAAAACTTCTTCGATTGATTTTATAATAGCTGCGCAGTCTTTTCACTGGTTTGATATAGAAGTAACAATGAATGAATTTAACAGAATACTGAAAGAAAATGGCAGACTTATTCTGATATGGAACAGAAGAATTGATGATAAACTTTTTATGAGGCAGTATGAAGAGATCATAAAGAAGTACAGCAGGGATTATAATAAAGTTAATCACAGGCTGATTTCCGATGAAATAATAGAGGGCTTATTTAAAAGTAATTATAAGAAAAAATCATTCGCTAATTATCAGGAATTTGATTTAGAAGGATTAGTAGGAAGAATGTCCTCCTCTTCCTATTCTTTAAAAAAAGAAGATGACGGTTATGATGTTTTGATTAAAGAATTGAAAGAATTATTCTTCAGACATGAAAAAGATGGGAAAATCAGATTTGACTATAATACGGAAATATATTCCGGAAATATTTAAAGCGAACTTGATTCGTTGATGACTGTTTAGGCAATTGCTGCAACATCTTGGTTTCGATGGAAAATTCAATTATCAACATTGAGTAGTGGACAAATATAATTAAACACCGAAGTTGTAATTATATTTTTTATACAGTTTGTATTTTATATGAGTTATTGTATTTGTAATTTTGATATATATTATTAAATTTATAACTACCTGGAATCATAAAATTAAATAAATCGGGAATAACAATTTATGAAACGTATTATTTTAATAAAAATATTGATAACTATGATGTTTTTTATTGGTCAAGTCTATGCAATCGATTTTACAATTGGGGCATATGCAGGAATAAATACCGGTTCATTTTCTGGCAGTGATTATGATGATTATATAGATACTTTGGATACTTATTATGGCAATGCTTCAAGCAAGGCAGTATCAGGTTTTTCAGTAGCCACTTTTTTTGAAATTGCTTTTTCCGATATTTTTTCTGTCCAACCGGAAATACAATATACGGTACAAAGAGGTGGAATTGGAGCAGAGAAAAATAATGGAGATACTGTAGATATAACTGATACAATAAATACTATTGTTATCCCATTCCTGTGTAAATTTAAAATACCATTAGATAAAAATAAAATGTATATATCTATAGGACCTAATATATTACTGATAATTGGGAATATAAAATCAAAAACCACATTTAATCTAAATGATAAAATATCATCTTCAACATCTAATTACCGACCTGATAATCCTGTCAATCTTGGATTTACAATTGCTCTGGGCCATGAAATACCAATAGATACTGGTAAAATTATTATTGATCTCAGATATTCAAAATCGATAACTGATTATATTAATAAAAATGATACTCGAACAAATATATTAGGACTTAATTTAGGCTACGGATTTAATCTGTAAATTATTCAAGAGTAGCCGATAGATTAAGCTACCATAAACTATCGGCTTATTATAATTATTTCTTTTTCATTATCTCCTCCAGCGATATACCACCAATGCCCCAACTGTTAATGGGATTTTCCTTTATTAAAACAGTGAATGATGACTCAGGTATTGATGTGATTTCTGATGCAGTTTTTGTCAGAGCCCTGATTAAATCCTTTTTTTGATCATCTGTAACACGCCCAGCTTCATAAGATATAAATGGCATATAAACCCTCCAAAAATATAATTTAGAAACAATAAACTTGCAAGTAAGTATCCATGGAAACTATTATACATATAAGAAGTTTCCATGTCAACTATAAAAATTGCGATTGTAAAAGTTTGTATATTAGTTGGGAGTTTAGAGTAAGATAATATATCCACAACAATTATGTTGCCGTGGAAACTTATAAGTGATATATTTAAAAAAATATGTGGGAGAAAAATATATAATCAATATACTTATGAAAGATAAAGAATTTGGACCAATTGTAATAGGAAAATTAATGAATATTGGGGGGATGTTGCAGCGAAAGGCAAATAAATTGCTTTATCCATTTGGTTTGAATCAACAACAATTCTCAATATTATTTGAAATAAGAAAAGTCGAAAGAGTTTGTCAAAAATCAATGGTCAACCGTCTTGTGTTGGAAAAGGCACATGTCTCAAAAATAATCAGCAAACTACATCAAATGGAATTGATAGAGATTGAGCCTTCAATCGAAGATAAACGTTCATCATGGATATCTATAACGCCAAAAGGAATAGAAATGGTAACACGCTGTCAGGAAAGCATTGCAAAATGGAACAAAGAATGGATTAAAAAAATTGACAAAGATGAACGTAGACCTATGATTGATAATCTGTCTGTTCTACAGAATCTTCTTAAAGAAGATATTCAAAACGATTAATGGGTGAGAAGGTTTAGTAGATAGAGATCAAGGGCCTGGACCATATTATCATATGCAAACTGATCTTCTGTAAACCAGGTAACCTTAAGAATCTCTTCAAAACTCATCTGACCAGCAGGGACCTGATACGTGGAAAATGTAAAATAATTGCCATACTTTGCCCAGGGTTTTCTTCCCTCCTCGCTTGTGATAAATCGGAAAAATAACTTCGCAGCATTGGGGTGCGGGGCCATATTAATAATGGACAGGTAGCTCTGATTCTGTATTCCAAGTACGGGCTTGATTCCTAATATCATATTTGCCAATTTGGTTTTCATTCAGCCATTGTTCCTGTTCTTTGGATGAATTAGTAATTGCTGGTTTGGCAGAATCAGCCAGGTCGGCCGGATTCCTGCTGCAGCTCATAACCAGACTGATCAGTACGAGCAGTGTCATTGATTTTACTGACATAGAATCTCCCCCGATTTTTAGATAATTCTATACTGACATATGTTGCTGCATCTATTCTACTGGTGAAATATTATTCAGATTGTTATAGATCTCACCATCATGAAAAACTGCTAAATAGTATATCCTTTAATCAATAGTATTTTCTTTGAAAATATTTAGAGATAGATATATTATACTTTAAAATCAATTGAAAAAAATATTTAAAGCAATATTTATTTTTTGGAATTAAAATCCTGCTGATAATTGTACTGGAATATAATCTGACAGTGTGTTAAAGAGGGGGGGAGGGGGTGAATTCCCTGGAGAGCCGAGCCCTTACGAACAGACTGTGCTCCATAGCGTGTGTGCATGTACGTTTGGAGCATAGGGGGTACGTTTGAAAATTATGATATCTAAAAAAATAATTAATTCACTTTATCATTAAAAACTATGATATTATACTAAAACAATAGACAGTAAATTAAATTTTTTGGGGATATACAAATTAAAAATGTGATACAATAAGGACGGATAATGTCTGATTTTGCGAAAATATTAGAAGGAATCTCTGCCTTTCTTTGGCCTTGTATTGTAATTTTATTGATATTTCTATTCAAACCTGCTTTTACTGCACTTATAGAATCTGCTAAATCTAGAAGGTTTAGTTTGAAAATCGGTGGTCAAGAAATAACCATGGAAGAAGCTAATGAGCAGCAGCGTATTTTAATTTCTGATCTACAGGCACAAGTTTTAGAAATACAAAGAAAAATTAAAAACACTACTCAATCTGAAGAAACGCAGATTTTGACCAAGGTTAATATCGTAGAGAATCGTGCAATTATCCTTTGGGTAGATGATCAGCCAAAAAACAACAGCTATTGTATGCAACAACTATCTGAAAAAGGATTTTATATTGACCTTGCGTTATCCACTTCAGAAGCTTTGAGAAGATTTGATCAAGAAAAATATAGTATTATTATTTCTGATATGGGTCGTAAAGAAGAAGGTTCATATAGGCACACAGCTGGATTAGAATTACTAAAAAATATTAGGAAACAAAGTTTCGATATACCTTTTATAATATTCTGTAGTACACGCAAATTGAAGGAGTATTCTTCTGAGGCTAATGCAATGGGAGTAACGGCAGTAACTTCATCGCCAACAAAACTTTTAGGATTATTGCAGGATGAATTGGAAAAAATGAATAAAACAACATAATGAAATTAATAAAAACCTTGTTTATTATTGAAAAATGATGAAGGTTGACAAGGTTATGGACAATGGATATCAAATTAGCTTATATTGTAAATAATATTATATACAATTTAGAATTTATCAGTGATAATCTTAATCTGAGAGTTGCTTAGATAGTAAATAGTGCGTATGGTCTGTACGTCTTGAGTATGTTGTAATGTTATAAAATTTAGGAATTATTAATATTTTTATAATTTCTCTACAGGTGTAATTTATTGATTTTTCATATCTATATCAGAAGGTTTTGGGAAATAATAACCGATTATGAGACCGACAATTCCTGAGTATAATGATCCCCAGTGCTGTAAATGTGTTGTGAATTCTTCAGGAGGATAACCGCCAACGACTGGTGCTAAAGCTATAATTGCGGTGACTATAATAAATACTGAAACAATTAAAATACTGATTACTGCTTGAACTGTAGTAACTTTCATTATGTTTCTAACTCCTTTAGTATTGTATTTAATAAAGATGATGATCTCTCCTGATCAGATTGTGACAGGATCCGTTTCCATGGATAATTTGTATTTGGTCTTTCTTCTGTATAAGCGTTTATTTGAATGAAAAAATTATTATTTATTGAAGTTGGGAATATTTCTATAGAAAATGATGTTCTTTCTTCATAGGTTTTTTTCCATATCCAGAAACCACGCTCTTTCCCGGAATATTCTTTTGGACTTGTTAATAATAAACCTCCATTATTCCTTACAATTTCTAGATTATATGGAGGATTAGTGATTGCTTTGATGATCTTATTTAAAACATCTTCATTAAATTCTCCTATATCTATGGGCCCTGCATCTGCTGATTTTATTGTTGATGCACATGAGATTGAAATTGCAAAAAGCAGGGAAATAATTACTTTTTGTAATATTATTTTTCCATTCATTAAAACATTAAAGATTGTTTTTTTACTAAATCGTATTTTTAACATAGAATCTCCTCAGAGAAAGGACAAATAAGCTTTGTAATTACTTATTTAATCTATTCAATTAAAGATTTTTCATTGTTGTGGTTAGCCACGATGGCAAATCGTTAATTTCTTTTCCGTTTCTCTTATAAAAATCCATGATACGTTTTGGGAAAGTGTTTTCATGAAACAAAAAGTTTATTGGATTTGTAAAAGCAACTTCATCAAAAAATGATAGATTCGATTTAAAGTTTTTTACATAGTCTTTTTCTTTCCATGTGTGTCTGGTCATCAACCAGTCGGTCCCGAACAATACCCTGTTTCTTAATATTTCATCATTTTCAATGAGTGTATTTATTGTATCAAAGTATTTTTTCTTTGTTTTTTTCTGAAGGCCATCATCGTGATAGGATAAATCTGTATACACGTTTGGAAAATCATGAATCATTTGAACAATAATACTGGACCATGATTTTGATTTATCTATCTCCAATAAATCACCACCAAAATGAGCAAAATTCAATTTCAGATTTTTATATTTATCAACTACATATTTCCAGCTAGAAGGATTTGTATATAGCTGACGTGCTTCTTCTGCAGATATTAATTCAGAACTATATGCTCCCCCTTTTGAACAATGGGTAGTTATGGGTATAAAATGTTCATTGCAGTATGAATATATTTTTGATAATTCATCGTTAACTTTTGATTTATTGCAGATAGATGTTGGATCCGGATGATATCCTAATGGCGGATACATTTTTAAACCTAAAAATCCATATTCTTCGAAACTTTTTATTGTTAATTCTGCTGCATTTTCTCTTCTTGGGTCAATCATAACAAATGGCATAATTTTCCCAGGATATTGCAATCCAATATCAGATATTATATTTATTTGAGATAAGTATGATATTTCAGGTTTTTCTTTGGATGAAGCAATTTCCAGATCCATCATTAATGGAGTTGCCATCACAATTTCATCTGCCTCTTCCATCTCCTGTATATAAGCCTTTGTTTGATCATATATATTTTTTTTCATTATTTTTAATTGCTGGTGAAATAAATTATATTTTTTACCAGGTATCAGCTTTGTTAAAATATTAGAGATTCCGCGAGTAATCCCGTTATTCAGCATCCATTCCTGTAATAAAAAATGTCTGGTTTTGAAAAAAGAATTTGGAATAAAGCGAAAAGTAATAAGATGACAGTGTGAATTGATAATTTTCATAAAATCCTCCTGATAAAAGCCTTCTTTTTATGAAGTATTTTAATCTGGTGAGTGATAATAAATGATGGGTAAATAAAATAATGAACAACTTTTTACAATTGATTGTAATACCTTTATTTATGATTATTTTATCATGGAATTGTAAATAATCAACAGGTTTTTGATGTCTTTATAATTAAAATTATTTTGGGGCACCTCCAAAAACTATGTTTTTTCCGTTTACGAAAAAAGAATTCCTTACGCCATTGGCGATTAGGTGCCCGGTATGGGGATCAACCGAAGGTTAATAGAGATCCCCTTTAATTATATAGTGCCATATGATGGGGAAATCAGACATGATATTTTTGCCAATTCATTGAATATTTTTTATGTTTTGATGCTTGGTACATGAGCATAGGGGGTACGCTTCAGAATACAGAGCGTGTACGTTATAGGAAAACAAAGATATACCGAAAATTAAATAAATATTTTAATTACAAAGAGGTATATTATGGCTATTGAAGTTGAAGTTGGCGGAGTATATGAGATTGCAGCAGATCTTACTCCCACAGGTGGTGTTATTGCTTTTGCCGGGGTAAGTGCTCCTGTTGGATGGCTTATATGTGACGGAAGTGCAGTAAACAGGGGAACATACAGAAATTTGTATGATGTTATATTAACTTCATTTGAAACAGATATAAGTGGTGCAGACTTATTAGGTTCTGATTTCGGAACAGCAGAAACACAAAGTGTAAGGACATATACAATTGGTAATTCAACAGCAGAACAAGAAGTTATGATAACAGGTGATCCCCGAAGTGATGGAATTAATGAAACACCAAAGCTTTCAAGTGAGTCGCGTCCTAAAAACATAGCAATGAATTATATTATCAAAACATGATGTTCAGATGATCTACCTAAGTGTAAATGAATAATTCATTCAAATATTTAAAAAATATTCAATCTTCAATAACTTCGATACAAGGGTTATTGAAGATTATAAAAATATCTAAAAACCTGTTTTAAAATCATAAAAGAATATCATCAATATCTTTGTTTCATGAATCTTTATCATAATCTTAAATCTTCCTGTTAATTAATTTGCATTATGTTATATGCAATAGTAAAATATATTGAAGCACATTCCAAAAGGAGAATATCATGGGTGTAGAAGTAGAAGTTGGTGGGGTATATGAGCAGGCTGCAGATTTGACTCCAACAGGCGCTATAATTGCTTTTGGAGGGACAACTGCCCCTAACGGATGGCTTTTATGTGATGGAACAGCAGTTAACAGACAAACATACAATAATTTGTTTGAAGTTATAGGAATAGCATTTGGAAAAGGTGACGAAAGTAGTACAACTTTCAATTTGCCAAATTTACAGGGGAAGTTTTTGAGAGGAGTTGATCATGGAGAAGGTAATGACCCTGATGCTGATAAAAGAGATGAATCTGCTCCAGGCGGGAATACAGGGAATGCTGTAGGCAGTCAGCAAAAAGATGCATTTCAGGGGCATGAACATTCAGCATATAAGGTGCGAGGAAGTGGCGGCTGGACTAATGATGGCTCTGCCTTGAACTGTCTTGCATATCCAACTTCGGCAATATTAGATAAAACAGATTTTGGGGAAGCACGTTATTCAAAAGAGACACGCCCTTTGAATGTATATGTAAACTACATAATCAAATATTAAACAGAAAAATATCATTGAATTATATTGATAATTTCATTTTAAGAAGGAATAAGAGATGGGTAACAGTACAAATGATTATACTCCTGGAAAAGGATCATATAAAGTAGAGGAAGGCGGGGCAATAAAGGGGATAGGAAGTTCCAATAATGTTGACTATCAGTTCGGGTCCCTTACCTTTGACAGGGATGACTTTTCAATAAAATCCAGGGGCCTTGATCTTTCCCTTTCCTCAAGATTCAATTCTGATCATCTTTATTCAACAGTCATAAAACAGATAGCAAAAGGAGATCAGCCTTCAGGGACATTGATGACTCTCCCCGGCGGACAAACTAACTTCTACCGAATAGCTGACGGATGGTCCTGGGATCTACCTTATGTAATGATTGGCCAGGATAATATATTCAAGGTAGTAATCGGCGGGAAAACCTTCGACCTTTCTTCTGTAATAAGTTATGAAACCTGGAATGATGAGGGCGATACTAAGAAAATTGATTTATGGGTAGAAGGGTATCATGTTAAATATAGCGTTGTAAGAGGTACTTCTCCTTATTACCGGGATCTTGAACTTGCAATTCCTGAAGTCGGGATTATTATAACATGTACTGTCAAAAAAGAGAATGTAGATACAGATTATAAAGTAGTTTATGACGATACGGATCCTTTCAAGTTATATTCTGCAGACGGGACCTGCATGGAATTCAAGGAAACCGGCGTTGACGGAACTGGTCATATAAGAAAAGTAACAGATGCATCAGGACTTAACAGTCTTGAATATTCTTATGAAACAGACAGTATAACAGGGAGTATAACAAATCAGGGAACTCCCAAAAGAAGCAGTTTTGAAATTGCTTCAACAACCGGGGTAAAGATAGGTGACTTGATTACTGTCAGAAACGAGACAAAGGTAATATGGGGGATATCCGGCAGCGTTATAACAATATCAGGCGGGTTTAATTTTGAACCGGTTGCCGGTGATGCTTATAATATAAGTAAGGGACAGATAAAGAAAATAGTTCATACAGACGGAAGATGTGTCAAGTTTTATTACTATATTGACCCAGAAGAAAGCTTATTAAGAATGACAACATTGCTCTCAAGTGATACTGATGAACTGCACCTTGCAGAAGGAGACCTTTTTTTAAACAGGTATACTTTTAAAAGTAACCGACTGACAAAAGTTGAAACGCTTAATACAAAAGCTTTCACCCCAACTGATAATTTTGATATAACAGATGACTCTGTTTACATCGAGCCGCTTCAAAAAATAGTCTACGGATATGATATCTCAGCTGATCCAAGCCCTGAAACCGATTATATTACAATAACGAACCATGCTGGGGCGGTGACAAAGTATCTGTTTCAGAAGGGAGGATTCTGCTCTCATTCATATAATACTGTTGATGTCTATCAGGGGAGAGTGAGGGCAAAAAGCTCAACTTCAGTTCTCAATATTGATGAACCTGATTTTCTCGTTACCAGTGATTATTATTTTGGAGTAAGTAGATATAGGGTCTTTAATGATTCAGATTCCAAAAAAGATAATTCTGCCGTTTGGCGATATGATGGATTAAGTAAAAAACAAAAAGCTAAACTCGCTTTTAAGGGAGTAGAGAATACAATAGTTGATTATAAGGACTGCAGCATATTTTCAAAAGTCAATTCTGTTCCTGAAGGTAACAGGATTAATCTTTTGACTCCTCTTGCCAGTGCTCCATATGCAGGGGATCAATACCTTGCAATTAAGAATCCTGATTATGTAAACAGGGGAGTTTTAAAAGATACTTCTCCGATTAATACCAGCAAAATATTTATAGATGCCTCAAATTTGGCCAAAGATGATTATATTGCCATAAGAAATGAAATTAGAAAGATCAGTTATGTTTATAATACTACAGGTACAGTTGATGATTATGTCCTCGTTGAGTCTCCTTTCTCTTTCTGTCCTTCATATGAAGGTGGTCAGGACCAGTGTATAATCAAGAAAAAGTCAGATAATAATGACTTTTATGTTTACTACCTGAATAAACCAAAGGTTGTAAAGGTTGAGATAAAGGAAAGTGAGACAGATCCTGAATGGAAATCTGTAAGCTATAAATATACATACCTTAAGGGTGGTAATGAGACGACAGATGATCTTGGAGGCGGCGGATTTATCGATGATGATGTAGACGGTGAATTTGATGAGAAGATTATTCCGGATGATATAAAACTCATAAGGACCAGCGTAATAACCTGGAAGGACGGGAAGGACCAGAGCGATTTCACGCAGAAGGTAATTGATTTTAATTATAATTCTGATGATGGCCTTATGGGGCAGAAAACAGTAAAGAACTATAAGAAACAGGACTCTGAGTGGATACCTGTTGATATGACTGTAAACATCATAGGATTCCCCTGTACAAATGCTGCCTACTATGGTGTTACCAGCTATTATAATTATAAGAGTACCTGCAGCTACACAGAAGCTTCCGGAATCCCTGATGACCAGAAGTGGAAAAAATATGTTGATCTTGACTATGACGGGTATGGAAGGGTAATAAGGGCAAGGACTTATTCTCCCTCTCTTGCAGGAGGTCAGAGTATAAATGAATGGATGCAGTATGTCGGGATCGGAACAGGAGATAATCTTGATCCGTATGGCGAGTTTGAAAACAATCCTTATGCAGTTGATTACCAGGCCAGGTATGATTCAAAGCACTGTTTCAAGGTCCTTGGCGCAAAGATTGTCCAGGTAAACAAGGACGGACTCAGGAAAAAGGTATTCAATAACTTTAATCCCCTTTTAAATATCACTATTACAAGAAATGTCGTATCAAGCGGTCTTACTGAGGGTGATTATTTTCATACCCTTGATTTCAGGGCTGCGTATGATGAGAACGGAACTCCAACCACCGAAACCGATATAAATAAAATATATCATACTACTGAGCATGAAACTGAACGAAGTAATAACTGGTCAACAGTAAGGTTCTCTCTTCCCCATAATTACGGAGTTAAGAACCTTGTAACCTTATTTGAATATAACAGCACAACAAATAACCTTGTTAAAATCACTAAGCCTCTCTCAAATGAGATAAATCTTGTATACGGGGATGGCTGGAAGGCCTCGTATGTGGCTCGGGATTACACGGAACTTGACAGTAACCTTGGAGGTACCAGTCAGTATATTGTAAACAGATATGACTATGATATAAAGGGGAGACTGACAGTAAAGAAAACAAACCTTTCCACAGATACAGAAGGCACTTCTGATTATGACGGGACTAAATATCCCCAGAGTATGGCAGAGTATGAATATGACGGGATGGACCGGGTTATAGTTAAAAGAGCCGGAAGTACAAGCACAAATGCTGTACTTAAACAGGTATTTGATGATGATGTCTTGACAGTGACTGCAACTGATTATCTCGCCTTCAGGACAATAACTTCTTATGACAGGTTTTTCAGGCCGGTTAAAATAGATAAATACAGGCCGAACAGAAGTACCAATATCGATTATGACAATCCTGTCGCGGATACTATACGAACAGGCTCTTCTGAATATTCCTATGATATTATGGCAGGGAAGGTTTCTCTTAATATCCAGTATTCTAACAATGAAGAAGGGGATGGGAAGAGGATAATTTCAAAGACAGAGTTTGATAAGCTTGGCCGGCCGGTCAGGTCATTATACAAAAACACAGATTCAGTTTATGACGGGAACAAGGTCTTTCAGCTTAAGTCAGTAGTTGAATATATTGATGCTGAGAATGCTGTTGTATCCAAGTCATATCTTGGTAATGATAATAACTCATATCGACAGGTAAAAGTTGTCAATGACTGGCTTGGAAGAGGGGTAACAGAAGAGTATACCTGGCCGGGGAACAACGGGACAGGTGAGGTGAGGGTTGTCAGGAACAGTTACAACCACACAGGAAACCTGGTGCTTAAAGAGATGCCGAACGGGGAAAAGTATGGTTATATCTATAACTCTGAAGGCCAGCTGGAGAAGTCCCAGTATCCGGATGGGAAGTACTCGATTGTAAACTATGATAATAACGGTAATGTCCTTAAAACAAAGGACAGGAGAGGGATCACAGTTACAAACAGCTATAATAAGTCTGATATGCTTATCAAATCTGAAAGCGGAGACCTTGAAATATCAACTCTCTATAGTCACTTCGGCCCTGCCGCTGTAATTGAAAAAGAGGACTCTGCTGAGACTTTGAAGAATGAGTATGAATTCCATTTCTCAGGTGGTGTGACAAAAAATACCCAGACTATAGACGGGTCAATAATCCAGATCATTGAAGGGAGCTTTGATGACGGCGGAAACCAGATAACTACAAAAGCGACAGGATCGGGGACAGGCGTGAATGAATGGGGTAAGGAATTGAATATTGATTCCCAGTATCATTCATCAGATCCGGATGGAAATCATTTTAATAAAACAGCTATCCTTGACGGTGCATCTGTAAAAATATTAAGGGAATCAGATTACCTTGGCCTGCAGAATAAAATCAGTTACGGGACTACAGCCGGAAGTGAGGTTTCATATACATATGACAACTTCCTGAAGCTTAAATCGCTTATATCAAGTGAAGCGGCTCTTGGGATGGATATTACACTTACAAGGGATTTTACCGGGAATATCCTCACTAAAGAAAATAATACTTATACCTATGACGGTATGAACAGGCTTTTGAGCGGAGAAGGGGAAGATTACAGGTATGATGAGATTTCCAATCTGCTTGTAAGGGGAACCAAAACTTATGAGTATCAGTTTATAGGGACTGACAAAAACCAGATGAGACTCAAGTCGTTTTCAGATAGGGGAGCTTCTTATTTATACGAATATGACAGTAATGGTAACACAACGATAGTATCCGGCAGGTTTACCGCTATTTCCTATGATAACCTGAACAGATTACGGGAAATAACTCATGCAGACACCAGGATTGACAGGTACAGTTATAATTTCAGCGGGCTAAGGTTCAAGAAAGAAGAAGATGTAAACGGCAGCAATATTGTATTATACTCTCTTTACAGGGGAAACAATCCTGTTATTCAGGAGAAGTATGAAGGATCAACACTTGTTGAGACGAGGTTTAATATAATATCGGGAGGGCAGGTTATCGCTCACGTTAGAAAGGTTTATGGGGTAAGTGAGAATTTTGAATACTTTTATCTTGATAACCTTGGATCAAGAAGGGTAGTCCTTGATGAGTCAGGAGCTGTGACAGATAAGTTTACATACTCAGCATACGGGGAAGTTACTCATGTACCAAGTTCGAATGATTATCTGGCATCCTTCACCGGGAAAGAATACGATTCAACAGGACTTCTTTATTTTAATGCACGTTATTACGACCCGGTTGTGGGCAGGTTTTTGACAGAGGATCCTTCAAGAGACGGGACTAACTGGTATGGGTATTGCAATAATAATCCTGTTAATATGATTGATCCGACTGGACTGGTTAGTAGTGCTAAAGATGATTATGAAAAGCCAGGAGATAATGATTCCCCAGAAAAAAAACGCGAACGAGAAAGAAAAATGGAAGAAGTTAGTAAAAAGATGCGTGTAATGGATGCCATAGAGCGAATAAATGATTTGCAACAAAATAATTCAAATTCTATCATTGGAAAATTTAAACTTGGTCGTGCTAAATTAAAATTGCAGCAAGAAGTTGAAAGTTTAAATAGAACTATATCCAAGACAAATAAAGCAACTTATAGAACTCTTTTTGCTGCCGGATTAACAGTTTGTGCAGGAGGTGAATTTGAATTGGGTTATGTTACGGATACATCAGGAAATCAAGGAATTGCTATTACAATTAATGGTGGTGTTGGTATACTAGCCGATTTTGATATTTCTGGAATTTCTAAATTGGTAAACAACATTATGAAGTATGTTGTAGATGAAGTTGAAGTTACTAAAACTATCGATGGTAATATTTATGATTTTCAGGGAGATAATTATTTTGCGAAAGGAGGTGTGCTCTTAGGTGTCACAAAAGATCTTAAAACTAATGAAGAAGTTGATTTTAACTTTGATTTATCAATAGGTGGTGCTGTTTTTAAAGGGCGAACATTTGTTTTTGGTTTTTAAAAGGAATAATATGAAAAAATTAAATAATTGGATTCTAAATAACCAAAAAAATGTTATTTATCTGTTACTATTAATTCAAATATTATTATTGGCTATAATATTATTGAGTAACAGTGATAATGATCATAAGTTATTTTGGTTAAAATCAGGAGTTATCCTTTTTTTTGCTGGTTTTTGTTCATTCATTTTTTATCCGTTCTATTTTTTTTATTCAAAGATACTTGATAATAAAGTATTTAAAAAAAGTATAGAGGGTTTATTTTTAATAGAGTTTTATTTTTATTTTATTGGAATTATTAGTTTTTTTTATAATATCTTATTTGATAAAAGAGAACCTATGATGTTTTCTTTTATTCCGGGGTTTATGATAATGCTAGTTGTTTTTGAAAAATTAACATCTTTAATAAGAAATAAGTTTTATAAGAAATGAATTTAATATTCAATAATTCTTATAAAATTAAAATAAGTATACTGGGCATATTATGGTATATCTTGAATAGTATTGTCTTAACCTGACATTAATTAAAAATAATTCGGTGGGAGAAAGAAAAACACTTTTTCAACAACTAATAACCCTCTCCATATCACAAAAAGTGATATGGAGGGCGCCGAAGGCGGACCCCGCAGGGGAGCATAAATGCTCCCCGAGGAGGCCGGAGCGAAGCGAAGCCCGGAAGAGCCCGCTCCCTGCAGTATTTGAAACAAAATAAACAGTAATAAAAAAATATGAATGTAAACGAAACTGCAGGGATTTTGCAGAAAGAAAAAAACACAGATTCAGTTTATGACGGGAACAAGGTCTTTCAGCTTATATCAGTAGTTGAATATATTGATAGTGAAAATGCAGTTGTATCGAAGTCATATCTTGGTGATGATAATAACTCATACCGTCAGGTAAAGGTTGTCAATGACTGGCTTGGAAGAGGGGTAACAGAAGAGTATATCTGGCCTGGCAACAACGGGACAGGCGAGGTGAGGGTTGTCAGGAACAGTTATAACCACACAGGAAACCTGGTACTTAAAGAGATGCCGAACGGGGAGAAGTATGGTTATATCTATAACTCTGAAGGTCAGCTGGAGAAGTCCCAGTATCCGGATGGGAAGTACTCGATTGTAAACTATGATAATAACGGTAATGTCCTTAAAACAAAGGACAGGAGAGGGATCACTGTTACAAACAGCTATAACAAGTCTGATATGCCTATCAAATCAGAAAGCGGAGACCTTGAAATATCAACTCTCTATAGTCATCTAGGGCCTGCCGCTGTAACTGAAAAAGAGGATTCTGCTGAGACTTTGAAGAAGGAGTATGAATTCCATTTCTCAGGTGGTGTGACAAAAAATACCCAGACTATAGACGGGTCAATAATCCAGATCATTGAAGGGAGCTTTGATGACGGCGGAAACCAGATAACTACAAAAGCGACAGGATCGGGGACAGGCGTGAATGAATGGGGTAAGGAATTGAATATTGATTCCCAGTATCATTCATCAGATCCGGATGGAAATCATTTTAATAAAACAGCTATCCTTGACGGTGCATCTGTAAAAATATTAAGGGAATCAGATTACCTTGGCCTGCAGAATAAAATCAGTTACGGGACTACAGCCGGAAGTGAGGTTTCATATACATATGACAACTTCCTGAAGCTTAAATCGCTTATATCAAGTGAAGCGGCTCTTGGGATGGATATTACACTTACAAGGGATTTTACCGGGAATATCCTCACTAAAGAAAATAATACTTATACCTATGACGGTATGAACAGGCTTTTGAGCGGAGAAGGGGAAGATTACAGGTATGATGAGATTTCCAATCTGCTTGTAAGGGGAACCAAAACTTATGAGTATCAGTTTATAGGGACTGACAAAAACCAGATGAGACTCAAGTCGTTTTCAGATAGGGGAGCTTCTTATTTATACGAATATGACAGTAATGGTAACACAACGATAGTATCCGGCAGGTTTACCACTATTTCCTATGATAACCTGAACAGATTACGGGAAATAACTCATGCAGACACCAGGATTGACAGGTACAGTTATAATTTCAGCGGGCTAAGGTTCAAGAAAGAAGAAGATGTAAACGGCAGCAATATTGTATTATACTCTCTTTACAGGGGAAACAATCCTGTTATTCAGGAGAAGTATGAAGGATCAACACTTGTTGAGACGAGGTTTAATATAATATCGGGAGGGCAGGTTATCGCTCACGTTAGAAAGGTTTATGGGGTAAGTGAGAATTTTGAATACTTTTATCTTGATAACCTTGGATCAAGAAGGGTAGTCCTTGATGAGTCAGGAGCTGTGACAGATAAGTTTACATACTCAGCATACGGGGAAGTTACTCATGTACCAAGTTCGAATGATTATCTGGCATCCTTCACCGGGAAAGAATACGATTCAACAGGACTTCTTTATTTTAATGCACGTTATTACGACCCGGTTGTGGGCAGGTTTTTGACAGAAGATCCTTCAAGGGATGGGACTAACTGGTATGGATACTGCAATAACAACCCGATCAATTTTGTTGATCCTACTGGATTTGAAGGTAATGAACCTGGCTCTGAAGAAAGACAACGTGCTTATGATAAAAGACAGGAAGAAAAAAAATCACATGATGCTGGTAGTGATAGATCAATATGGGATAAAGTAAAGGAAATTGTTGACAAAGCTATTGAGTTTAGTAATAAAAAAGCACTAGAGAAACTTGAAAAAGGTCAGATTCCTAACACATCATATTATAGACCAACTACATCTTATATGCATCCAAGATATTTTACACAGGGAATGTGGGTATCTGGTTTTAAACCAACTTTTGCAGGTAAGGCATGTGCTGCGACTTCTTTACTCAATGAATTATCTGAAAGATATACTATGATGACAGGAAAGCAACTAGATTTTACCAAAGCCACACAGATGATGAGAAGAGCTGTGGATGAAAATAAAATACGATCAACAGATGCTTACGTAATGAATTGGGAGGAAGCTGCAAATACAATGTGGGAAAAGACAGGTCTTTCTGGATCGTTTAAATACAATATAAATGGTGAACATAGGATATATGCGATAGAATATAATGATGGTGATTCAGATCCTGATCATTTTGTAAATTCATATGGGATGGGCACAGATATTTATTTTGATCCAAATACTGGTTTGACTGGAATTTCTTCAGATTTAAACTTACAAAAGGATAAAGAGTATCGAGGGCTAGATTATATTCCTTAAGGAGCCAAAATATGAAGAAATTGATTTGTTTATTGTTTGTTATTTTAAATATTCATCAACTGTTATTTGCTGATGAAAAAATATTTATTATCGAAAAGATATTAACAATAAAAAAACCTGAAAATGTTTTATTGAGAAAAGATATTCCTGAATTTGAAGACAATGAAAAAAGTATTGAATTTGAGAATAAAAGATATATCTTATATTTTAAATCATATCCTTATCGTGATTATAAAAAAATGGAGGAAAATAATTTAGATGATTGGTCTAAACTGTCAGAATCATTGAATTTCATAAATTATAAAGACAAAAAAATTGGACAACATTATTTTTCATGTGGGCAAGATGGCAATTTCGCCCCTTTGGCATATAGCTATTCTGGAAAAATATTTATTGATAAAAAGTTCGTAGTAAAAATGGTTTTATCATATATAGAATATAGTCAGGATATTGTTAAAGATTCCAGATACTTTGAAGGAAAAACATATGGAGTAGGGTTTGAATATTTCTGGAAAACCGAAAGCTCAAAAAAGGATCTTTATGAAGATATTATTTCAGGTGAAAATAGTGAAGAAATAAAACCATTAATTCTCTTAAATAAGTATTGGGAACAAATCATTAAAAGTATTGAAATAGTAGATAGAAAGGGTATTCTCAATGATTCAAAAGTAAGAATAAGAAAAGAACCTAATCTCGATGGTGAACAGCTTGGATATCTGAATAAAGGTCAGAAAGTTTCAATACTTGAAGAAACTGATCAGAAAATGAAGATCGGAGAGATGGATGCTGTCTGGTATAAAGTTGAAACTGAAGACGGAGTTGTGGGATGGGCTTATGGCTGGTTTATTGATATTGTGAATGAATAGGAAAGGAGATATTATAAAATTGCAGCTCTTTTTTGTTTTATAAAATGATCAATAAACAACCACTAACGTAAATATATGCCAACAAAAATGCCAACAAATTGAAATATTCAGGTGTGATAATAAGTGATTTTTGAAAGACATATAATAGAAGAAAATACATGTAAATATCTATATTTTACTATATAGTGCGATCGACACGCAAGGGAGCTGCAGTTCTGATTTTCTGCCCCTTTATATAAATATTCATAATATAAAGTTTCAGAGGTCCGTAAAAAAACGGTCAATCCCGTTCAGCATAATGATGGTTTAAATTAAAAAGAAGATTTATTAATTTAATAATATATATCTGTCATTATACCAGGCTTCCGGAAAACTGGTAACTATGTCAGCAGAAGCCAGGTATAAAACAGATAGCAAAAATATGAAAGCTGAATAATATTTGAAAAACAAGCCTTATGAAAAAATATAAAGATTCAAAAAATATACTACTTTTTACGTTTTATTGTCTGGCTTCCAAGCTCTGACATCTCGGCGGCAAAAGCTTCTTCCCCAATCTCCTTAATCCTTGCAACACATGCATCCCTGTCTGAATTAAAAACAAGGCTGAAAAACTTCGAGATGAAATTATGGTTCAGCCTGCATTCTTTGAATTCCATAAGGGTACAGTCGGCACATGTATGAAAACTGTTTTCCCAGTTGCAAACCCTTATTTTACACCATGATAACTTCTCATCAGTCCAGCATCCTTCACATTTGCCTTTCAGGTATCGGGGACAGGCACCGCAGTATAAACCGCAAAAGCTGATGAGATTCCGGTCGGCAGTTATTTCTTTATTCATATTAGTCTTCTCCTTGCGTATTGATAAATCATTATAAATGCTGAAATATGACAGCACTATGTCAGGTTATATTATATTTACTAAAATAATTATCTGAAGCCTTCCTGTGACGCATGGCGATTTCATCTCTGACTTCTTCAGGAGAGATAATGACAAGGTCCGGACCGAATCCCATCAGAAACCTGTATACCCATTCATCAACAGGCCACCTGATTTTTATTCTTATACCGTTTTCAGTCTCCTGGAAATCAGATTCATGAAAATACTCTTTCAGGCTCTGAATATCTTTTTTCAGGAAAAGAAGGTCAAGTTCAGCGGCAGGTGGTGAATAATCTGCTGTGGGTGAAGGAAGGTCCTTCATTCTCACTGACCTGTCGAAGCTGTTATTCGTTAACTTGAGGTCATGGATTCTTGATATCCTGAACAGGCGGTAATCATCCCTTTTTAAGCACCATGCCTGAAGATACCAGTTCCTGTTCAGAAATATAAGTCTCAAAGGTTCAACAGTCCTGATGGATGCTTCTTTTTCAGGTGGTTTATAGGAAAATGAAACTCTATGTTCAGACCGGATCATTCCGGATAGTTCATTCATGATCTTTTTATCTTTTGGATGAAGGCTATCTGAAAAATTACAGGAAATAACAGGATCTTCCTGTGTCTCATCAATTCCAGTCCCTGAAAGAAGACGCATTTTTTCTACAGCCCTTTCAAGATTTAAATCGCCTGTTATTTCCGGAATCTCCTGGACAGCCGCAATCAGGTCATTGAGTTCTGTAGAGAGAAAAAAGCGCTTTTCCAGTCTGAAATTGCTCATCAGGGAAATACCGCCCCCTTTTCCCTGTTCTGCGTAGACAGGGATACCTGTCAGTCCCAGACTTTCAATATCACGATAGATAGTCCTGACAGATACATCAAAGTAGTCTGCCATTTCGGCAGCTGTCACTTTTTCCCTGTTCTGAAGGATAAGAATTATAGCAAGAAGACGATCTATTTTCATTATTTTCAGTATATTGTTTCTCTTACTCTATTTCAATTCCCGGAATAATTTATCAGGAAAATGCGGATCAGATATACGTTTTAAAACTTCTTAATTATGGGCACCTCTAACAAATAATTCCTTACGCCATTGGCGATTAGGTGTCCGGTATGGGGATCAACCGAAGGTTAATAGAGATCCCCTTATTTAAGTTTCAGTCAGTACTATAATTATATTTCTGAAAAGAAACTGTTTATTTATACTGGGAATATCAGGAGGTATGAATTATTATTAATTTTATATTACTATAATTCAGTCGTCTATATTTGAAAAATATTATGAATAAGTTTACAGCGGTATTGAATTGGCAGAATAACTGTTTATGATTTTTTGTTAAATTAAGAGCAGGATAAATACCGGAGAAAGGAAGGCTGTAGTGGTAACAGACCAGAAGAAAAGTGCTGGATTTTTTACTTTTTTAGTTTTCAGTATACTTATTCTCTGTATATCAGTTTCCCTTTTTGTTAAGCTTTTTTTTAACACATATATGAATCAGCTTATAAAAATTGAAGATAGCGGTTATGGAATAAGTGAGACAGTCAACAAAGAGATTGCAGTCCGATCGCATGCAGTAAGGGCAATGAAACTGATGGGGGAACAGTTCCTGAAAAAAAGGGTCAGGCTCTCTTTCGATATACATTCCTGTATCATTCCGGTTGCAGATAAAGACGGATACACACTTTTACTGCCTGAAGGGTATTCCAGGGAGGAAATGGGTGCAATAACCGCTTTTGGTGAGATACCTGACCCGGGCAGTGATAAACTTGATGAAATTGCAATGTCTCTCTATCTGACCCCGATGTGCAGAACACTTCTCGATCGATTCCCCGGGACCCCATGGGTTTATTATACATCCTTAAAGGATTTTATCTATATGTATCCCTTTGTAAGCCCTGATGATTTCTTTTTCAGCAGAAACCTTTACAATCTGGAGTTTATGCGGGGGGCCCTCCCTGATAAAAATCCTGAAGGAACGGTCTTCTGGACTGATGTCTACTCTGATGAAGCCGGAAAGGGGCTTATGGTGACTGTAAGCGCTCCAGTCGCGGAAGACGGTGAAGTTAAAGGTGCTATAAGCACGGATGTCAGTATGGAGCAGCTCGGAAGGCTTATTCAAACGCAGGAGATCCCATATTCACAGGTTTATCTGGTTTCTGAAAAGGGAACAATTCTGTACGGTACAGATGATTCGGAAATTAATATCATTCCGGATAATTATCCCGAAGGAAAGATATCATCATTTAAAAAAAATCATATAACTGTTTATAATCTTGCTGTTGAAAAATGGTCACTGGTTGTAGTCTCTGATAAAAAAGGACTATTTGTAAATGCTTTACGTAATGTTTCACCCTATTTTCTTATTATAATATTCATACTGACAGGATTAATTCTGATTGTAAAACTGCAGAAAGCTCTTAAAAAGGTCGATGAACTGTCAAACCGGGATGCGCTGACCAGAGTGTGGAACAGGAGAATGTTTGATCTTGTTTCCGCTGTAGAATATTCAGCAGCGTCGAGGCAGAAGAAAACTTTCGGTTTGATTATCCTTGATATTGATTTTTTTAAGCAGTATAACGACACTTATGGACATCAGGAAGGTGACAGCACCTTATTGAAGGTAGCATCTGCATTAACTGAAGCACTCAGGCGTTCAACTGATTATGTTTTTCGGGTAGGAGGGGAGGAGTTTGCCGTAATTACCCTTATCAGAAATAATAAACAGCTTCTGATGGAAGCGGAAATAGTAAGAGCTGCAGTTGAAAAACTGAATATCCCGCATGAAAAAAGTCCCCACAAAAAAATTACTGTTTCATGCGGGGCTGTTCTTGTATGCTTTCATGAGGAGGCCTGTACTTTCGAAACATTTTATAAGTTGGCAGATAAAGCTTTATACAAGGCTAAAGAAAACGGACGGAATTCTGTTTATCTTTCTGATGAAAACAATCTTTCGAAGGATAAATAACTATAAGCGTTCATTTTAAAATAAAAAAACGGGAAACCGGTCGGGATATGGTTAATCGCACCGAAGGGTTTCCCGTAACTAATGGATTAAAAGCACAATTGAATAATGTGCTGCCTATGATTTTAACTGCTCATGGCAATTCTATCAATATATTTTGAATAAATTTAAATATTAAATTTATTCACTTCTGATGAAAGCCCGGTAAGGTTATTTCTTGTCTCCTGGGTAATATTGTTTATATTCTGGACAGCCCTGTTTACCTGTTCCGCCCCGGCAGCCATTTCGTCCATTCCGTTGTTCATTTCCAATGTTGTATCTGATAAATTCCTCATCTCATTAAGTATTTCTATGCTCCCTTCATGCATTCTGGATGACCCGTTGCTTACCTGCATTGTGATATCTTTAATTTCCTTGAGTGCTTCAAGTATCTGGGAACTGCCCGTGTCCTGTTCCTCCATTGCATTTTTGATTACAGTTTCCTGATCTTTAACATTGGAAAGCTGCTCAATTATCTTTGAAAACTGATCCTGTGATTTAACTGACAATCCGGAAACTGTATTTATCTGTGTCTTTAAATTACCAAGAACACTTGATATTGTTTTTCCCTGAGTAGATGAATTCTCGGCAAGCTTTCTGATTTCATCGGCAACTACTGCAAATCCTCTTCCTGCATCTCCTGCATGGGCAGCTTCTATCGCAGCATTCATTGCCAGAAGGTTTGTCTGGCTTGCTACGTTCTGAATAATATTGCTGGCCTCCAGTAAACCCTCTGAATCTGCTTCAATAGTCCGTATTATTTCTGCAACTGCTTTAATTTCTATCTTGCCTGTTTCAGTTGTTTCAAGCAGTTCTTCCATAGAGCCTGAATTTTTCTGAAGAATGGAAGCTACCGATTTAATATTTGATACCATCTGCTCGATTGCACTTGAGGATTCAGTGATTGCTGATGCCTGATTTTCGATTAATAAATTGAGATTATCAATATGGTTTTTAATTTCTTCTATAGTCGCGTTTGTTTCTGTAACAGAGGCTGCCTGATTTGTTGCCTGGTTTTTAACTCCGGATATATTAGCCATAATTTCATTCATAGCAGAGGCAGTTTCCACCATATTGGAAGATAGATCATTTATAATATCAAAAAGTTTATTGGATGATTCTTTTGTGGTCATTACCATCTTCCCAAGTGAAGATATGGCTGTATTGAATTTATCAGCCATTACTCCTATTTCGTCTTTTGATCTGACATCTACTTTCTCTGTAAGATTACCCCTTGAAATACTGTCCAGAACAGGCAGCATATTGACTATTGGTTTTGATATTGATTTACCGATTATTATGGCGCTGATTATTCCAATCAAAAGAAAAAAGATTGTTACTATTATTATGTAATTACGGAGAATATAAATGCCGGATAGTAGTTCCTTTTTTTCAATTGTCACAACAAAAGACCATTTGAGATTTTCCATGGGCAGATATCCGGCTACAATATCTTTGTTGTTGAATACATAATTTGACATTCCTTCTTTACCCTGAATAATTTCTTCTACTGTATTGGCAAGAGACTGGAAATTCTTATCAGTTTTTACTGCTTCAAGAGGTGAAAATTTAGTTATAATAAGATCGATATTTTGATGGGCCATTATCAGACCTGAATTATTAATAATATAAGCATACCCTGAAGTACCGAATCCCATGGAATTCGTTATTTTGCTCAGAATATCCCCATCCCCTTTTGCAATTAATACACCAATAACAGAATTATTATTTTTTATTGGAACAGCAAACATTACTACTGTCTTATTAATTTCTTTACTGTATTCAACGTCTGAAACAGCATCATTCCCTGCCAACGTCTTTTTAATAAAATCGCTGTTTCTCAAATCCTCTTTTTTATCTTCGACAATATAAGAAACATAGCTGTCCGGTGACATTATTCCAAAATCAAGGTATCCAAGCTTGTTAACCTCTGCTCTTAAAGTATCCCGCTGCAGTTTAAAATCCATACCTTTTATTTCAGGCAGATCAGCAATTTCATGTAATAATGAGAACCTGAAGTCAATCTCCTGATTGATGAGTCTGTTCCCGAACTCAGCCTGTGTCAGTAACGACTGTTTCGCCATTGAATTTATTATCTTTGTTGAATTGAAAATTGCTGTTAACCCCATTCCAAACGAAATAAATATTACCAGGATCCCTATAAATAATGTTATTTTTTTGGATAATTTCATTTTTTACCTCCGGAAAACAGATATCTGCTTTAATATATAATTAAACTATAATTCATTAATCTCAAATATCAAATTTGTAAATATTTAATCTTTGCAGGAAAAGAAACTGCAGCAGTATAAATATAGGGCACCTCTAAAAAAAAATTACTTACGCCATTGGCGATTAGGTGCCCGGTATGGGGATCAACCGAAGGTTAATAGAGATCCCCTATAGATAAATAAATAAAGATTCCGGAGCCGTTATACTGTTTCTGTGATCGTAATAATTAAGGGATTCTTGTTATCGATTGTTTATTATGCCGCGTGCAAAAACTGAACAGAGTTCTTTTATTCCGGAGGGAAGAATATCGAGTTTTCCATTTTTCAGCAGCTGAAGGGAGTATCCGAAGAGCATATCTGTAAACAGAACAGCAAGGAAACCAGGATCATCAGAACAAAGGAGTCCTCTTGATTTCAGTTCAATGAAATAAGGTTTTATAATGCTGCTGATATCCATAATCTGCTGCTTAAGCTCATCAGCGATTTCACGGAATTCTGATTGTACTACCCTGAAACTCATATTAACAATTTTTGTATTACAGATGAAAAGTTTTAAAAAAGCTGAAGCAAAGGCTCTTAAGTCGTCTTCCGGAATGTAGGTTATATTTCCGAGAAAGTCCTGCGGATCAGGTTTCATTCTGAATGAATAAAAAACCTCAGTATAAAGATTTTTCTTTTTCCCGAAAATACGGAATATTGTAATTTCATTTACACCGGCTTTTTCCGCAATTTCATTCGTACTTACAGATTTGTATCCTTTTTCTGAAAAGAGATCCAATGAGGCCGACAGTATCCTTTCCCTTGAATTTTGCAGCATATAAATATTTTATATTTAGAAATAATTATATGCAAGTGAATACTTGCATTAATGCCGGTTTATCATTAGAATATAATCATTCCCCACTACAGAAAGGACTCCGGAACAAATGAATTCACATAAAACAGATTTTCTCGGGCAGGATAAGATTTTACCGCTGCTGATTAAGATGAGCCTGCCGGCTGCCATAGGTATGATAATAAATGCATTATACAATATAGTTGATACAATATTTGTAGGGCATGGGGTGGGGAGTCTTGCAATAGCAGCGCTTTCAATAGTTTTTCCGATTCAGATGATTATTTCTTCATTTGCCCAGGCATTAGGAGTCGGAGCAGGTTCAATTGCTTCCAGAAAACTGGGGGAGAGAAAAAGTGAAGAAGCATCACATGCAGTCGGGACAGCTGTCTCAGCCGTCTTTATCATTACATTAATAATGGTTATTTTTCTTATGATTTACACCCGGCAGATCCTTTCATTTTTCGGTGCATCAGAAAATATTATGCCTTATGCAGTTCAGTATACAGAAATCGTTACTCCCGGGTTTTTCTTTTTTGCCCTTTCAATGTGTATAAGCAATCTTTTAAGGTCCGGGGGAAATGCCAAATCTTCAATGGCCGGAATGATTATCGGCGCATTATTAAATATTATTCTTGATCCTGTTTTCATTTTTTATTTCGATATGGGGGTAAGAGGAGCTGCCCTTGCAACTGTCATCAGCCAGGCAGCTTCCTTTTCTTTTTTTCTGCTACTGTATATATTCCAGAAAACACATCTTGCAATAAGATCCAGGCACTTAAAAATCAGGGGGGATATTCTGGTTTCGGGCGCTTATCTCGGGGTACCTGTCTTTGTCCAGGGGGCAGGGATGAACATACTGGTGCTTATTATGAACAACTCACTGGGATATTACGGCGGTGATTCGGCAATATCTGCCTACGGTATGATTTTCCGCCTTTTATCTGTAATCATCATGCCGGTTATAGGAATTGCCCAGGGGTTTCAGCCGATAGCAGGCTATAATTACGGAGCCGGAAGGTATGACAGGGTGAAAAATAGTCTTTATACAGCACTGACAACCGCTTTTTTAATCTCTCTTACCGGTTATTTTATTATGATGTTTTCACCTGAAATATGTATTTCTCTCTTTACTTCCGATAGAGCAATCATATCAGCAAATTCTGCCATTCTCAGAATATTTGCATTTTTCATTCCCCTGGCCTCAATCCAGATAACAGGCTCAACATATTTTCAGGCTGTCGGCAAACCTCATGAAACTTTCATACTCGGGATATCAAGACAGTTTTTGATACTGATTCCCCTTGTAATAATTCTACCGCGTTTTATCGGCCTTACAGGAATATGGATTTCATTCCCGTTATCAGATATTCTTTCAACAGTTCTTACTGTTATATTGCTTGCACTTGAAATCAGGAAGATCGGAATAAAATAAGGTGGGAAATTTATTCAGAAAAGCATCTGAATAACGGCAGAAATTAAAAATCACTTTTTCTGATCAAGATAATTATCCAGATCATCCTGATTCAGAAAACCGAGATTTACTGCAATTTCTCCGAATCTGAGCGCCGGATTGTCTTTCTGGAATTCCAGTATTATTTCGCACTGTTCAAACGAGAGAATATTGAGACCGGTAAAATGTTCACCGATACGTTTTTTTATGATACAAGGCCCCCTGTGAAATATTAAAATATCAGTTATATAATAACATGATCAGTGAGAATATCAAATTAAACCTAAAAAGTATCGGTATCCTTAAATCATACCTTCTGGTTAATCAGTGTTTCAGCAATATCGGACTGATTGGGAAACAGGTCAGAAGGAACTGATTCTTTTCCAAGGGCTTTGAAAACCATATGTCTTGCACATGCATCATAATTCCCCAGACAGTAGTTTTTTTTGTACATCTTGGACAGGGATGGCATATTCAGCATTCTGTCATTAAAAAACGGACAACCCGGGATACATTCACATTCTGTCATATATAAACTCCTTTTTTAAAATTGACTTTTTATCAGATGTTTATATTTTGAAAAAATGATTGTAATTCGGATGATGTGTAAATATAACTTTTTACTGATATAGTTATTTTATACCCAAAAAAAACCTGTTGCAAGAAATATTATAGATATTTGACATCTATAGTGAAAACTGACTGCGTGGCCTTTAAGGTTGATTTTGTGCCTGTCGCTGTCCCTGATCAAAGGCTTCGGCATTTTTACGGTTTTCTTCTTTTTATAATTCTTTTTACCCCATTTTTATGGATCCTTTTTGAGGTTATCTACATGATAATTAGTATTACCTCTACAGTATTTTGATAGAATTAATTATAATAGCAAAAGTAGAAAATATTTTTAATTAATTAAGGATTATATATTATGAATATACTGGTAAGAAACCTTTCAAGAAAAACAACTGAATCTGATCTGATGAAACTTTTCTCTCCATACGGTTCTGTAAAGGGGCTTAATATTGTCATGGACAATGAAACCGGAAAATCAAAGGGTTTCGGATTTGTTGAAATGGAAGATCTTAAAGAGGGAAAGGCTGCTATACAGGCTCTTAACGGGAAAGAGGTTGACGGTGAAAAAATAAGGGTAAAAACAACAAGACGGAATAAATAATTATATACATTATTAAATTTCACAGCTTATAATAATGCTATGAAATACAGAAAACTTGGAAAAACAGATTTAGTTGTTTCAGTTATAGGAATTGGAACATATCAGTTCGGGGGAAGCTGGGGAAAGGATTTTACACAGAAAGATGTAGATGACATTTTTCTGACAGCTTCCGACTGCGGTATTAACTATCTTGATACTGCTGAATGCTACGGTGTTGATCATTTTGCTGAAAAACTGATAGGCAATTCACTGTCAGGTTCAAGAGATAAATGGATTATCTCAACAAAGTTCGGGCATAAAAGAATAACTACATTAAAAAATTCTGATGCATGGAGTGTTGCGGAAATTCAGAAACAGCTTGAGGAATCTCTTAAAGCCCTTAAAACCGATTATATCGATATATATAAATTCCATTCAGGTCCGAATGAAATATTTGATAATGATGAAATCTGGACAATGCTTGACAGGCAGAAGAGGGAAGGCAAGATCCGGTATCTTGGTGTATCCATGACAAGAAAAAACAGGGAATGGAGAGAATACCAGTCGGCCAATGCAAAAAGGGTCGGAGCTGATGTGATTCAGGTCAAATACAACAGGCTTGAAAGGGATGCTGAAACTGATGTATTTCCAGCATGTATAAAAGACAACCTGGGTGTTATCGCACGTGTCGCCCTTGCAAGCGGGCTTTTAAGCGGGAAATACCAGAATATATCTGAGTTCAGCAGTTCGGAATCACGGGCCAAAAAATATAATCCGGAAACAATTGCACGGATGCAGAAAGAAATTGACGGGATAATGAAAAATGAACTCCCGGAAAATACTCCACTCGCTTCCTATGCCCTGGCATGGGTATTAAAGCATGATGCAGTAAGTTCTGTTATACCTGGCTGTAAATCACCGGAGCAGGTCAGAATAAACGCATCTGCTGCAGACCTTGAAATTATGAACTATAAACATCCCTATGATATAAAATAAAAAATGGCGGTCTGAATCGGAGTTATTCAAATTCAGGCCGTTATTATAATTGACAGACAACTTCAGGCGGAGAGCTTTTTTTTATTTCCCGCATACCTTTATATTTTTATATATAAGGGGATCTCTATTAACCTTCGGTTGATCCCTATACCGGGCACCTAATCGCCAATGGCGTAAGGAGTTATTTTTTTCGTAAACGAAAAAAACATAGTTTTTTGAGGTGCCCATAACATAAAGTATAAAAAAGATTCACTAATATCAAAAAATTATTGTCTAATGAAAATTTGATACTATACTTTGTATATATGATATATGGGGTAGGATATGAAAAGAATAAGAGACAAGCTGTTGCTGCTTTCTTTAACTGCACCGGTTGTTATTGTACTGGTAATGAGTTTTATTTTTTTAACATCAATAACAAATCTGCAGGAAATGTCAACCAGTGTTCTTGATACAAAACTGAGAGAGGACTTTGATCTTATTGCCAGAAATGAGATTGATACAGCAATTACCATGCTGGATTCCATTCAGTCACTGAGGGAAAAGGGTATTTATGATGAGAATGAGGCAAGATACCTTTCAGAGAATCTTCTTAGGGGAATAAGATACGGTGAATCCGGCTACATTTTTGCTTTAGAGGAAACCGGGATTGTTACTGTTCTTCTCGGGGGTGCTAAAGAAGGCACCAACATGATGAATGATGTTGATGCAAACGGAACCTATTATATGAAAGAGCTTATTGAAAAGGCTTTCTCCGGGGGCGGATATACAAACTACTGGTTTCCAAAGGCTGGTGAAACAGAAGCGTCTCCCAAAAGAAGTTATTCCCAGCTTTTTAAGCCGTATAACTGGACCCTTGGGACAGGAAACTATGTTGATGATATTGACAAACTGATAAATGCCGAGAAAACAAAGCAGGCTGCAGAGGTCAGGAAAAGTCTTACATTTGTTTTCAGTTCAGTATTTATAATGCTTTTTGTTACAGCAGCTGTATCAATTTTTGTTGGAAACAAGATGGCAAAACCGATAGTATTATTATCAAAAGCTGCTGAAGAGGTTGCGCTTGGTAACCTTGTTGTCTCTATAGATACAACACAGAAAGATGAGGTGGGAAATCTTTCAAGGGCACTTTCTGATATGATTGAGAAACTCAAGGATGTAACAGGAAATGTTAAAACTATTGCAAGACAGGTTTCTTCAGGAAGCGGCGAGATCTCTAATGCATCACAGTCTCTCAGTTCCGGGGCTGCACAGCAAGCAAGCGGTACAGAAGAGGTTTCAAGCAGTGTTGAGGAGCTGTATTCAAATATCCAGCAGAATACTGAAAATGCGGTTAACTCTGAAAAAATAGCAAAGAAGGTTGCGGAAAATGCGGAAGAGAGCTGGAAGGCTGTAAGCAATACTGTTGAAGCTATGGGGACGATTGCAGAGAAAATAGGGTTGATAGAGGATATTGCCAGAAACACAAATATGCTTGCACTCAATGCGGCAATAGAGGCTGCAAGGGCAGGAGATGTCGGAAAGGGGTTTGCGGTAGTTGCGGCAGAGGTAAGAAAACTTGCTGAAAACAGCCAGAAAGCAGCTTCAGAAATCACAGAAATTGCATCTATGAGCCTTGATACAGCTAAGCGGGCTGGTGATCTAATAAACACACTTGTGCCTGATGTAAAACAGACATCTATTTTAGTACAGGAAATAAGTTCGGCAAGTACAGAGCAGTCAAAAGGGGCTGAGCAGATAAATAATGCAATTATGCAGCTTGATCAGGTTATTCAGGAAAATGCTGCATCATCAGAAGAACTGTCTTCAATGTCAGAGGAGCTTGCGTCACAGTCGGAAAATATGCTTGAGGCAATAGGTTTTTTCAGGAATGAATAGAAGTCAGGGGGAGGCGGGAGTTCTCCCCGCTTATTAAAAATAACAAAAATTTAATATTATAATCATAATAAACAAACAATTTATATGTAAATTGCAGCCATATAAAATATTTTAACAGGAGAATCAGATGAAAAGTGGACTCTGGCAGTTTGCAGTTCTGTTTGTTATTGCTTTAATTTTTGTTCTTTTTGTGCCTAAATATCCTGATGTTAAAAATATTGACCTACGATCAGGTGAAGTTGCAGAAGCACAGCTTAAAGAAAACCCGGATTTAAACAATTAGTCAAGAACACCTCTGAAAAATAATTTTATTCAGTTACGAAAAAAATTATTACTAATCGCCATTGGCGATTAGTTGCCCGGTATGGGGATCATCGAGATTCCCTTAAATCTGTCTTAGAAAGGTATATCGCCAACTCCATTCAATATATAATCCGGGCTGTATGCAAATTTTTTCATATCTTCCCTTGTTGTCACACCGCTTAAAACAAGTGCTGTTGTAATTTCTGATTCAATTCCCGCAATGATATCAGTTTCCATCCTGTCTCCGATAATAATTGTTTCTTCCCTCTGTGCATTAAGGATTTTAAGAGCTGTTCTCATCATGAGAGGATTAGGTTTTCCGATAAAATAAGCTTTACAGCCTGTTGTAAGTTCAACAGGGGCGATGAGAGAGCCGGTTGCCGGTATTATCCCTTTCTCGGACGGATCTGAAAGATCCGGATTTGTTCCTATAAGTTTTGCCCCCTTAATAACAAGCTCTACAGCTTTCTGCAGGTTTGAAAAATTGTAGTTATCGGTTTCACTTACAACTACATAATCAGGGTTTGAATCATTATTTGAAAAACCTGCATTGTAAAGGGCATTGAATATTCCGGCATCGCCGATAACATAAACACTTCCGTTTTTTTTCTGTGTAGCCAGAAAACTGGCTGTTGCAAGAGCGCTGGTATAAAAATGGGATTCATCAATATCAAGTCCCAGCCTAAGCATTTTTTCCCTGAGTTCACGCGGTGTTTTGGAGCTGCTGTTTGTGAGAAACAGATATTTTTTTTCTTCTTTCTGCAGCCATTCAACAAAATCATGTACTCCCGGAAGCAGATTGTTCCCATGGTAAATAACCCCGTCCATATCGCAGATAAATGCCTTTTTGTCTTTTATATTATCCATAGTTTTTCCTTAATATACTGTAATTATATAAATATTCTATAAATGAATTATTTAAAAGTAATTAGTTTAAGAATAAATTTCAGCATAATTTCTCTAATAATAATAAAACAATTATTGTATATGGAATATTAAAAAATTATTAGTTTTACAGAATAGTAATGGAAATTAAATAATTTTTAATATTTTAATAATTTTATACTAACTGACACTCCCTATAAAGATTATGAAATGATTTTTATAAAGGAGAAAAAATGAAAAAAATTATTTTTCTGATTGCAGCACTTTTTATTTCAGCTGCAGCAATTTTTGCCGGAGGAAGCAGTGAGAAAGAAAGCGGATTGACAGGTGAGGTTAATCTGGGGGGATCAACTACTGTTGCCCCGGTTATGACCTATGCTATTGAAGCATTCAGTGAAGCTGAACCCGGAATAAGGGTGAGCTATGAAGCAGTCGGGTCAAGCACAGGAATCAAAGGTGTTATAAACGACATCTATGTTCTTGGAGGAGCTTCACGGGAATTAAAAAAATCGGAGATTGAAAGCGGCGTAAAGGCTGTACCTGTTGCGCTTGACTGTCTGGTGATGATTGTCAACTCTGATGTCGGTATTGATAACCTGACTGTAAAGCAGCTTGCTGATATTTTTACAGGAAGGATAACCAACTGGAAAGAAGTCGGCGGAGATGACAGGGACATAATCCTGGTAAGCAGGGAGGAATCATCCGGAACTTTCGGAACATTTATGGATCTTGTCATTATCCCTGAATACGGGAAAGGGGATAAAATTAAAACAGATTCAATTATTGTATCTTCCAACGGAGACATGGTAACAAAGGTATCTTCAACACCGGCAGCTATAGGCTACACAGGTCTTGGATATGTTCCTCAGGTTGTCAATAACGGAGGAAAAGCAATATTCCTGAACGGAATTGAACCATCCGGTACAAATGTTAAAAACGGTTCATACGATCTTTCAAGAAATCTGTACCTTGTATATAAAGGTGAAATCGAAGAAGGCAGTTTCAGCAGGGTTTTTCTTGACTTTGTACTTTCCTCCGAAGGGCAGGCTCTTGTAAAAGAGGCAGGGTTTATACCTCTAAAATAAGATGGAAAAAACAATTAAAAATAACAAAGGAAAAGGGATCAGGATATTCCTTTTCCTGGCTGCAGTAATGTCAGTAATTATTGTCATATTCATATCTTTTTTCATTTTCTACAGAGGGCTTCCTCTTTTTCAGAAATACAGTTTTCTAAGGTTTGTCTTTTCTTCAAACTGGGACCCCTTGAATCTTGTTAAGGCGGAATTCGGTATTCTTGCATTTATTGCAGGTACATTTTATGTAACAGGAATAACATTAATTATAGCTGTTCCAATGGGAATAGGGACTGCTGTTTATATGGCTGAATTATCCGGAAACAGGTCTGCAGTTTTTTTAAGAAGGACAGTTGAACTTCTTGCAGGCATCCCTTCTGTTATATTCGGTTTTATCGGGGTAACAGTAATAAGCAGAATTATCAGGTCGCTTTTCGGAGGATCCGGTTTTACTGTTCTTACAGCCGGTATTGTACTTGCTCTGATGATTTTACCAACAATAATATCAATATCGGAAGTATCAATAAGATCAGTACAGAGTGAGCTGAAAGAGGGGTCTCTCGCACTTGGAGCAACACATCTTCAGACAATATTAAGGGTTATAATTCCTTCTTCGCGCAAGGGGATAATAGCCGGTATTATTCTTTCCATAGGAAGAGCAGTAGGTGAAACAATGGCCGTTCTCATGGTTGCCGGCAATGCTCCGGTAATGCCTGACGGTGTACTCAGTATGACAAGGACCCTGACTATGAATATTGTAACAGATATGGGATACGCAGAAGGGGATCATATGACTTCCCTTTTTACAACTGCAATAATTCTGTTTATTTTTATAATGATTATCAACATAACTGTGAATCTGTTTACAGACAGGATTAAAAATGGGCAATAACAGTATTATAAGAAAATATTCAGAAAAGCTGATTTTATTTTTGATTTATCTTTCGGCTGTTTCAACTGTTCTGGTTCTTTTTTCAATCGTAGGATATATCGTATATAAAGGCAGTTATCAGAAAACATCTTCACTCCAGAATATAATATCTACCGACAGGGAGTACTTTAACTACGGAGATGATAAACTACTCATAATAACAAACAGCAGTATCAAAAAAAAATCAATCAGTATAATTGAACTGGAAAATATACTGTCAGGCAGTATAAAGGACTGGAGTTCAATTTCAGAACAGAGGAATAAAATCAATCTTTTTTTATATGATAATATTATTGACAGAAATAATTATGTCTCTGTTAAAATTATAAGGTTCCATGATATTGACAGTCTGTTAAGTAAAATATCAGCTGTTGAGGGTTCTGTCGGGATTATTCCTTTTTCAATGAAGAAAGAAATAAGGAATAAGAAGATAAAGATTTTAAAAATTGACACGGACTGCATAGTTGCAGGCCATGATGTTGTTAAATTTGAAAATAATAAAAAGCTTAATTATATAAATGAAGGTGATCTTGAGAAAATTATCAACGGTGAAATTAAAAACTGGAGTGTAATAGGAGGGCCTGATATTCCGATACAGGTTTTTAAAAAGGATAATATTGAAAAGGTCCAGGAGTCGCGGGGCGGAATAGCTGTTGCAGACTACAGGGATGCACTCCGTCTGAATGCTGATATTATTCCTGTTAAAACGGTTAAAAAGGGAATTAATCTTTCATTGAGTTTCCTTATTCAAAAACCGGCGAAGGCGGGAAGGGTCGGCGGTATTTCAACAATTATTCTTAATACCTTTTTTATGATAATACTTACCCTCCTTTTTGCTGTTCCGGTCGGTCTGGGAGGAGCAATTTATCTGACAGAATATTCGGCTGACAGCAGATATATGAGGATCATCAGACTTGGAATTGAAACACTTGCAGGTATTCCCTCAATAATTTTCGGTTTGTTCGGGTTTATCTTTTTTGTTGATATTCTGAAAATGGGAATAGGTCTTATATCAGGTTCACTGACTGTTACCCTAATGATCATACCTGTAATAATCAGGACTTCAGAAGAAGCGCTGAGATCAGTCCCTGATTCATACAGGGAAGGGAGCCTTGCTCTGGGCGCCGGTCAGTGGTATACAATCAAAAAAGTAATAATACCGGCAGCAAGGCCAGGGATAATTTCAGGGATTATACTTTCAAGCGGAAGAGCTCTCGGCGAAACAGCAGCCCTGGTTTTTACAATGGGATTTGATTACAGACTGGCAAAAGGACTTAAAAGCTCGGCCCGTGTACTTTCAGTACACCTCTACCAGCTGGTAAGGGAGGGAATATCATTTGAAAGGGCATTTGCAACAGCGCTGGTCCTTCTCGTTTTTATTTTTATTATTAACATCACAACTGTTGCGCTGACTTCAGGTTACAGAAAAAACGGAGAATAAAACAATGGATAATTATGTGATTACTGCAGAGAAGCTTGATCTTTTCTATAACAGTTTTCAGGCACTTTATGATATAGATATTGAAATCCCTTCAAACAGGATTACAGCTTTGATCGGTCCCTCAGGCTGCGGAAAAAGTACTTTTCTGAAGACCCTTAACAGGATGAATGATCTCGTAACCGGATGCAGGATTACCGGATCTGTAAAATACAACGGGAGAGAAATATATGCTGAAAATGATGTATCACTTTTAAGAAAGAATATCGGAATGGTTTTTCAGAAGCCCAATCCGTTTCCGATGAGTATATTTGATAACATAGCCTACGGTCCGAGGGTTCATGGAGTTACAGTCAAAAACGAATTGAAAAATATGGTTGAAAAAGGGCTGCGTGATGTTGCACTCTGGGACGAGGTAAAGGACCGGCTTAATAAATCCGCTCTTTCACTCTCAGGAGGACAGCAGCAGCGTCTCTGTATTGCCAGGGTTCTTGCAGTTGAACCGGATGTAATACTTCTTGACGAGCCGACTTCCGCTCTTGATCCTGTTTCAACTTCAAGGATTGAAGACCTTCTTGATAAGCTGAAGAAGGACTATACTATTATAATAGTAACCCATAATATGCAGCAGGCGGCACGTATATCTGACAATACTGCCTTTTTTCTTAACGGCAGGATTGAAGAATACAATCAGACGGAAAAAATATTTCTGCGACCTGAAAACAGAACAACCGAGGAATATATTTCAGGCAGATTCGGGTGAGGAGATTAAAATGACCAGAGAAAAATATGACAACCAGCTTGAAAAGCTTAACAACAGTCTTCTTAAGATGACAATAATGGTGGAAGAGTCTGTTAAAAAAGCTGTTTTTGCACTTAAAAATCAGGATAAAGCTGTAGCTGAAGAGGTTATTGCAGATGATATCAGGATAAACAGACTTGAAACTGATATCACAGAAGAATGTTCAATTATTCTTGCTACTGAACAGCCGGTAGCAGGTGATTTAAGACATATAATAAGTATAATGAAAATAATTACTGATCTGGAAAGGGCAGGAGACCACAGCGTTCATATTGCAAAAAATGTAATCAAGCTTGCAAATGAACCTTATATAAAACCGTTGATCGATCTTCCGGTAATGGGGGAGACTGCGGTAGTAATAATGAGAAGAGGGATAGAGGCTTTTTTAAACAGGGACGCTGATGCAGCATATGAGGCTGCTCTTCTTGACAAAAAGATTGATAATATTCATCTTCAGGTAGTAAGAGAGTTGATTTTTATCATGATTTCAGACAATAAAAAGATTGACCAGGCGCTTTCTCTTATGTTTGTGAGCAGATTTCTTGAAAGACTCGGGGACCATGCAAAAAATATATGTGAATGGAGTATTTATTCTGTGAAAGGTGAAAAAATTGATTTATAATAGGATCAGATTAAAATAATTACAGGCAAGGTGGTATGAATAATTTGAATAAGCTTCTTGTAGTGGAAGATGAAGATGATATAAGGGAACTTATAGCCTTTAATCTTGAAATGAGTAATTTTCAGGTTATGAAAGCAAAAAACGGGGAAGAGGCAATACAGATTGCAGAAAGGGAAATACCCGATACAATAATTCTTGATGTTATGCTTCCGGGGATGGACGGCTTTGAGGTCTGCAGGTATCTTAAAAAAAATATATCAACAAAAGAGATTCCGATAATTATGCTGACTGCAAGGGCGGAGGACAGCGATGTAATAACAGGTCTTGAGCTCGGGGCTGATGACTATATTACTAAACCATTCAGTCCAAGGATCCTTATTGCAAGGGTTCATGCTGCTGTCAGAAGAAGGTCGGATGCGGGGGAACAGACTGCAACTCCGAGGCAGATAAAAATACATGATATTCTGATGGATTTTCCCAGGCATGAGGTTTATGTCAAGGGTGAGAATATTAATCTTTCTGCAACAGAATTCGCAATTCTTAAATTTCTTATAACCAACCCGGGATGGGTTTTTTCAAGAAGTCAGATTATTGATGCGGTAAAAGGGGGTAACTACCCTGTGACACCAAGATCCGTTGACGTACAGATACTCGGCCTCAGAAAAAAACTGGGGAATCAGGGTAGGTTTATTGAAACAGTAAGAGGTGTAGGGTACAGGCTCCAGGCTGAATAACTGATGAGAAGCAGATCCTTATTTTTCCAGTTTTTTACTATGCTGATAGTGCTGATTTTTGCGGCAATCTTTGTATCTGCATTTTTTACCACAAAAACTCTTGTCGAACTGATCTACAGCAGAACTGCCAAGGAACAGGAGGCAATCTGCCGCCTTATTGTAAACATGATTCCGGAAAAAGGGTTCATTTCTCTTCATAATGCTCAGGATTTCTCCTATCAGGCCTCTTCAGGAACAAGGGTAAGGCTTACACTGATACAATATTCAGGAAGTGTTCTTGCAGATTCTCACAGTGATCCCTTTTATATGGAAAACCATTTTGACCGACCGGAGGTCCAGCAGGCGCTGAGGGCATCAATAGGAAGGGCAAAAAGATACAGTTCCACAATGCAGGAGGAGATGTTTTATACAGCTATTCCTGTCCCGACCAGAAATCTCATTGTGAGGACATCAATTTCGGTTGAGGATATAAACCGCCAGCTTAAATACATGTATATCAGGCTTACCCTTTCAAGTCTTATAATCCTCTTTTTTGCTGTTGTCTTTTCTTATGTATATGCAAAAACAGCCAGCTCAGTTATGACATCAATCAAGAATGTTGCAAAGCATTATGCATCCGGGGATTTTTCAGTTTCTCTTGAACCGGCCCAGAATGCTGAGCTTAATGAATTGAGCGCTGCAGTAAATTCGATGGGAATGCAGCTTAAGCAGAAAATAAATACAATAACCTCGCAGAAGGACGAGCTCCAGGCAATGCTTAACAGCATGAAGGAGCCTGTTATACTTATCGATGAAAAACTCAGGATAAGGGAATTCAACCCCTCAGCCTCTGAGTATGTGATTTCCGATGTTTCCCAGGAAGGGGGTTATCTTCTTAAGCAGCTGAATAATGTGGAGATAACAGAACTGGTGGAAACAGCCCTTAAAACAAGGAGTTATCAGGAAAAGATTATCTGTTTTAATTTTGAGGATGAAATATATTATCTTGTTCATGTTTCCTATATTGAAAAGCTTGAAAATGAAACATCCGGAGCCCTTATTGTTATGAATAATATTTCAGCAATGAAGCATCTTGAAAAAATGAGAAAGGATTTTGTTGCAAATGTTTCCCATGAGCTGAAAACCCCGGTAACTTCAATTATCGGATATGTCGAGACAATTATTTCCGGAAGAAATATAGGAAAGAAAAATACTGATAATTTTCTGGAAATAATAAGCAGACAGGCCAACCGGCTTGAAAAGATTATTGAAGATCTTCTTACCCTCTCAAGGGTGGATTATGACCATGTAATGCTTTTAAAGGAAAATATACCTGTTACTGATCTTATCGGCAGTTCGGTTTCAGCGTGTTCCTATAATGCTGAATTAAAGAATATGAGAATTATTATTGAATGTGATGATGAGCTTGAGCTTTATGCCCATACTGTACTTGCGGAACAGGCAGTAACAAATCTTGTGGATAATGCTGTTAAATACAGTGATGAAGGGACTGATATTTATATAACTGTAAAAGAGAATCCTGAAGATATAGAGATATCAATATCTGATTCCGGACCGGGAATTACTAAAAAGGATCTGAAGAGGATTTTTGAAAGATTTTACCGGGTTGACAAGGCTAGAAGCAGGGAACTTGGGGGAACAGGTCTCGGCCTTGCAATTGTAAAGCATGTTGCCCTGACCCACGGAGGAAGGGTAGATGTTCAGAGCACCCCGGATGAGGGGAGTACTTTTACAATAATATTTCCGAAATAAAGACAAATTATCTCCCCTTATAATATATGGGCAGTAAATAGATCCCTGCAATGAACACAATTAATGATACTGAAAGTGCCGCAGCTGCATTCAGTGTAATTCCTGCAGCAAGGTGTCCTGCCAGTGCTGTGAATGCAATAAACAGTGCATACGGGACTTGGGTTGCCACATGTTCAAGATGAGGGCATGAGGCGCCTGTTGATGAGAGGATTGTAGTATCAGATATGGGTGATGCATGATCGCCGAATATTGCCCCCCCCAGCACTGCTCCGATCGGTACAAGAGTTGCGTTAAGAAGTTCAGGACCAGAAAAATCAGCTGATTTTCCAAGTGCGACTGCAATAGGCATAACAATGGGGATCATTATTGCAAAAGTACCCCAGCTTGTACCAGTGGAAAATGAAATCAGACACGATATAAGAAAAACAACAACAGGAAGAAGCCAGAGGGGAAATCCTCCGTTAACAACAGCCTCGGAAAGAAAAGCTGATAATCCCAGTCCCCCATCTTCAGGTGAACTTTTTATAATTGATCCGATTGACCATGCCATTGTCAGTATTATAAGGGCAGGTACCATAGATTTTATCCCGTCTATGATTGCTGAAGCTGCAGTTTTTAACGTGAGAAGCTTTCTTGCCATATAATAAATATATGTAACTGCAAGGGTTGTTATAACAGCATACATAAGAGCAGCTGATGCATCAGTATCATTAAAAGCGCTCGATAGGCTCATTGATCCTACAGCATCACGGAAGCTTTTAACATTTTCTCCGTCAATGGAGGAAAGCCAGGTGGAAACAGGGAAAAAAACTACAGCTGAAATTATCAGAAGTATAATCGGGAACAGCATATCAGCTGGTTTTGTTTTTTCTCCGCTGCTTTCCGATTCAATATTTCCGGCGGGAAGTCCGTATTTTTCTTCATTAAAAAGTATATTGCTTTTTTCTGCCAGCTCCATGCTTTTAAGCATAGGGCCGAAATCCCTCTTTGTAAAAATTATTACTGCCACCATGAGTATTGTAAAAAGAGCATAGAGATTAAAGGGAATAACATTGATAAAATAGCTGAATTCCTTTATCCCAAGTTCTGAAAAACCGTCAGAGTCTTTTATTACAGAGATAACATAAACTACCCATGATGAAATCGGGGCGATTATACATACCGGAGCTGCTGTTGAATCAAGTATGTATGCGAGTTTTGCTCTTGATGTTCTGTTTTTGTCAGTAAGAGGTCTCATTACGGTACCGATGGTGAGTGAGTTGAAGTAGTCGTCAATAAAGATAATAAGTCCGAAGATCCAGGTGAACAGTAAACCGCCTTTTTTTGATTTAATTTTTTTTGAAGCCCATTCTCCGAAAGAAAAAGCTGCCCCTGTCTTTGCAAGCATACCGACAAGAGCGCCAAGCAGTCCGCAGAAAAGGAAAATACGGATATTCCATCCGTCAGCAAGGGAGTCGGCAAGGCGGTCAGTCAGATCCATCAGCGCTGTAAAAATATTTCCGTTTGAAACAATAAGGGTTCCGGAAAGAATTCCTATGAAAAGGGATACAATTACATCTTTGGTCAGAAGCGCCAGTAAAATTGTAAGAAGGGGGGGAAGAAGGCCAAGAATACCATAATGATCCATACGACTAAATTTCTCCAGATTAAATTAGTTTATCAACATATTCTGCTATTGCGAGGGATGATGTCAGTCCGGGGGATTCTATTCCGACAAGGTTAATAAATGAGTCAAGTCCCTTATCTGCTTCATTTTTTATAATAAAGTCCCGGAATTTATCCCCTTTTTTCTGCAGTTTGGGACGGATACCGCAGTCATCCTCCCTGAGATCTTCAGAATCTATATTAATATATTTTTTTATTGAATTGTGGAATTCCTCTTTGAAGCTTTTATCAAAGCTGTAGTCGATTTCATCCACATAAAAGGAATTGGGGCCGAATGCAATGCTTCCGTCAAGATGCAGCCTGATGTGTATCCCAAGATGATTTACTTCCGGAGCAGGTACAGGATAAACTATTCTTTTGAAATTCCTGTATTTTGATGTTCTGTAATATAACCCTTTACAGTAATGGATCCTGTAATTTTCTTTGTCAGTATCTATGCCTGTAAGCTGTGCAATCCTGTCTGAAAAGAGCCCTGCCGAATTAATTACAAATGAGGCTTCAACAGAATACCCGTCGGAAAACGTTACCGTATATGATTCTCCGTTTTTATTAATTCCGGTAACTTCTGTGTTGTATGAAATCATCGTTCCGTTGCTGTCTGCTCTGTACTCAAGCCTTTTCATGAACTGATGGGAATCAAGTATTCCTGTTGAAGGGACAAACAGCCCCATTAATGCCTTAACTTCCGGTATTTCCCTGTTTATGGTTTCTTTGGTTACCAGAGTAAGATCCGGGACATTATTGCGTTTGCCGTTTTCGAAAAGTTCTTCAATATGCTCTATTTCATCCCTGTTTGTTGCAACTACGTATTTCCCGCAGTTGTTATACTGGATATTTTCCCTGTCAAGAAAATCATATAAAAGTGGATTTCCCCTTACGCAGAGCCCTGCTTTAAGAGAATCGTTTTTATAGTATATTCCTGAATGTATAACTTCACTGTTTCTGCTTGATGCATGCTGCCCGAAGGAGCCCTCTTTTTCCGCCAGGACAACGGAATCATATTTTTCTGAAAGTTTTTCTGCTATCGCAAGACCTACAACTCCGGCCCCGATTATGAGAATGTCTATATTTTCCATGACTATAACCTGAAATAAATAATATTATTTTAACTGTAAAGTGGTCAATTATGAATTGCGTAAAAAACAACAAATCAGCAGCTGTTATTATCCCTGAACACATAATATAATATTGAAAATCTGATATTTATCTGTCAGAATAAATAAAAAAAGGAGAATGAAATGGAATCTCTTGCAATTGAACTTAATAAAACCCTGGAAGGGACATCTATATACAATCTGTTATCCGATTTCGGAAAAAGGTTTTACTTTCCAAAAGGGATTGTAGCACAGGCAGCAGAGGCGGGAAGCAGGGCTGACAGATTTAATGCGACAGTCGGTATGGCGACAGAAAAGGGCAAGCCTCTTTATCTTCCCTCAATAATGGAACATCTGTCAGGAATGGATTCATCCGAGATCTTCAGTTATGCCCCAACTGCAGGACTTCCAGTGCTGAGAGAACTCTGGAAAAATGAGATGCTGCTTAAAAACCCTTCCCTGTCCGGGAAAACTGTTTCAAATCCCATAGTAACTGCCGGTCTTACACACGGAATATCCATAATTGCAGATCTTTTTGTCGGAAAGGACGAGACAGTTATTGTTCCTGATATGTTCTGGGGTAACTACAGACTGATAGTTGAGGGGAGATGTCAGGGAAAAATACTGAATTTTCCTTTTTTTGATAATAACAGGATTAATATCAAATCGCTTGAAAGTGCTGTTTTGTCTGTTGAAAATAAAAAAGCTGTGGTAATTCTTAATTTTCCGAATAATCCGACCGGGTATTCCCCTTCCAAGAAAGAAGCTGATGAAATTGTTTCCCTCTTTAAAAAGCTTGCTGAAGACGGCTACAGCATTATGGTTGTGTGTGATGATGCCTATTTCGGTCTTTTTTTTGAGGAAGAAACAAACAAAGAGTCACTTTTTGCACAACTTGCGGATCTGCATTCCAATATTCTGGCTGTTAAAATTGACGGTGCTACAAAAGAGGAAATGGTATGGGGCTTCAGGGTGGGTTTTATAACTTACGGCGGTAAGGATATAACAGAAAAGCAGTACGAAGCACTTCAGATGAAAACAATGGGGGCAGTAAGGGCCTCGGTTTCAAGCTGCAGCAAAATCGCCCAGAGTCTTCTTCTGAAAGGCATAGAAAGCGGGACATACAGAAAGGAAAAGGAAGACGGTCTTCTCAGAATGAAGGAGAGATACCTTGAAGTTAAAAAGGTATTATCCGGAATGGCTGATAATGTTCCACTTGAAATTCTTCCGTTTAATTCCGGATATTTCATGACATTCAGGGTTATAGGAAAAGATGCTGATGCACTCAGGTTACACCTCCTGGACAAATATCATACCGGTACTATTTCAATTGCAGGTAAATACCTCAGGGTTGCATTTTCATCAGTTGACGTTGAAAAGATTGAGGAACTCTACAGTATAATATTTAAAGCTGCAGCTGAACTGTAGTTATAATAACACTTTTTAAACCAGGCTGAACTGTTAAAATCAACCTGTAACCAAACATATTTTCAGGAGGAGAATGATGGGAAATATACTTAGAAGCGCATTGACAATGGAAGACAGAAGAATGGCAGGCGCAAGAAGCCTCTGGCGGGCCAACGGCATGAAAAAAGAGCAGATGGGAAAGCCTGTAATCGGTATTGCCAATTCATTTACCCAGATGGTTCCCGGACATGTACATCTCCATGAAATTGGGCAGACTGTTAAAAAAATTATTGAAGAAAGCGGATGTTTTGCTGCAGAGTTTAATACAATTGCAATTGATGACGGTATTGCCATGGGACATGAGGGGATGCTATATTCTCTTCCTTCAAGGGAAATAATAGCAGACAGTGTTGAATATATGTGTAATGCCCACAGGGTTGACGCTATGATCTGTATCAGCAACTGCGATAAGATAACTCCTGGAATGATGATGGCTGCCATGAGACTCAATATCCCTGCAGTTTTTGTTTCAGGCGGGCCTATGGAGGCCGGAAATTACAAGGGGGGGAAAATAGACCTGATAGATGCAATGATAATGAGTGCAGACAGGAATATAACTGACAGCGATGTTGATGAACTTGAAAGGACCTCCTGCCCGACCTGCGGCAGCTGCTCAGGTATGTTTACAGCTAATTCAATGAACTGCCTGAATGAAGCTCTGGGACTTGCCCTTCCTGGAAACGGGACAATTGTAGCAACCCATAAAAAAAGAAAAGATCTTTTTGCAAAAGCAGCAAGACTGATAGTTGAAATTGCAAACAGATACTATATGGAAGGTGATGATTCTGTACTTCCCAGATCAATTGCAACAAAGGATGCTTTTCTGAACTCTATGGCCCTTGATATTGCTATGGGGGGGTCAACCAATACTGTGCTTCATCTTCTTGCCATTGCCAACGAAGCTGAAGTTGATTTTACAATGGAAGATATTGACAGACTGTCAAAAAAAATACCCTGTATCTGCAAGGTAGCCCCAAGCTCTCCTTATCATGTTGAAGATGTGAACAGGGCAGGGGGTATCATGGGGATACTTTCTGAACTTGAAAAAGGGGGCCTTATCAATTCATCTGTTAAAAGGATTGATTCCCCTTCTCTGAAAGCTGTCCTTGACGAATATAACATTATGTCGGGATCAGGAAAGGGGATCGAAAACTCACTGGCATCCCCGGGGGGATTTTTTAATCTTGAACTCGGATCACAGGATAATAAATATCCCTCTGTTGATAGTGACAGGAAAAACGGTTGTATAAGAGACCTTGAAAACTGTTATTACCCGGACGGCGGGCTTGCTGTTCTTAAAGGAAATATTGCACTTAACGGTTCAATTGTAAAAACAGCCGGAGTGGATAAGTCGCTTTTTAAATTCAAAGGGAAATCAAAGGTATTCAGGTCTCAGGAAGAAGCATGTGAAGCGATCCTCGGAGGGAAGATTGTTGCCGGGGATGTTGTTGTAATTATATATGAAGGACCTAAAGGGGGACCGGGAATGCAGGAGATGCTTTATCCTACTTCATATCTTAAATCAATACATCTCGGAAAAGAATGCGCTTTAATCACTGACGGGAGGTTTTCCGGCGGTACCTCAGGCCTTTCAATCGGGCATGTGTCGCCTGAAGCTGCTTCCAAAGGGCTTATAGCGCTTGTCAGGGATGGGGATGTTATTGAAATTGATATTCCTGAAAGGAAACTTGAGCTTCTGGTCAGCAGTGAAGAACTTGAAAAAAGAAAAAGAGAGGAAGAGGCAAAAGGAAAAGAAGCTTATACCCCTGTCGGAAGAAACCGGATAATTTCAAAGGCACTTAAGGCATACTCTTTTTTTGCATCATCAGCAGATAAAGGAGCTGTCAGGGAACTTCCTGATTCACTGAAATAAAAATAAAATTGTTGAAATATAAAAAAAGGGGGAGACTGTCTCCCCTTTTTTAATTCACTTACAGAGTGTTATTGGAGTAATGATTTCTCCCTCAGGATAAAACCCTTATCAAGTTCGGTTTCTGTTACCAGGTATGATATTTTCCCGTGATCTGTTTTTTTTACAGGGTTGAAGTTTTCATCGTAAAGGGAGAAACTGCTGTCTTTTATAAAAAGAAGATCCGGGCCTATATACTCAATTTCAGTGTTCTCCCTGATCTGGTTTTTGACATCAATACGATAGCAGTATTTGCAGTCAAATCTATCTGTTTCAACTGATTCTGATATGCTCCCCAGGAATTTATATTCTCTCATATATGATTTAAACGTAGGCATTTCTATTTCATCTCTGCCGTAATAAAACCCTGTAGAGAATTCCCTGTGGCTGACCTTGTAAATCTCGTTTACATAACTGTCAAGGTTTTCAACATTCTTACCGCTGACCGAGTCAATCATTTTTCTGTAGGCTCTTGTAACAATTGCATCATAATAGATTGATTTCATTCTTCCCTCAATCTTCAGGGAATCCACCCCCGCATTTTTAAGATCTCCGATGTGGTCAATCATGCAGAGGTCTTTTGATGAAAGTATAGAGGTAAAATTATCCCCTTCAACAACCGGAAAATATTCACCAGGACGTTCAGATTCCTCAAGTACCCGGTACTGCCACCTGCAGGAATGGGCACAGTCGCCCTGATTTCCGGATCTTCCGGCAAGGTATTTACTCAGAAAACATCTTCCGGAATAAGCCAGGCACATGGCACCGTGGACAAAGACTTCAATTTCAAGTTCCGGAAGTGCCTCTTTAATATCAGTAATTTCTCCGAGAGAAAGTTCCCGTCCGGGAATGATCCGGGAAAAACCCAGGTCTCTGTATATTTTTGCCGATTCAGTATTTACACAGTTGGCCTGTGTGCTCAGGTGCAGTTCAGTATCGGGAAAATATTTTCTTACAGTGCTGATGACCCCGATATCGCTTATGATAAAAGCATCTACAGGATATTCAGAAATATAGTCAATATTTTTTTCAAGGTTATAAAGGTCACTGTTGTGAAAATAAATATTAAGTGCGACATAAAGTTTTTTATCCTGTTTAATATTTCTGATCTTCAGGTGTTCATCAGAACTGAAATTATCAGCTTTTGCCCTCAGTGAAAAATTTTTTATACCTATATATGCGGCATCTGATCCATACCTGTATGAATAATAAAGCTTTTCAATACTCCCGGCCGGGGATAATAGTTCCATATAAAGGAAAATAAGATTATAAGGGATTTAAGTCAATATAAAGGGTTTTAAAACAGGATTCAGATTTAAAAAAGGGCAAAAATCCATGGGGAAGCTCTCCGGACAAAGCTTGTGTTAAGGTGTAATAAAAAGTAAATAATCACATTATTTATTATTACAGGGATATTATAAAGATAAAAAATCAAAAATAAACATTTATAAGTGAACATATTCACAATAAAATATTAAACAAAAAATATATAAAAAATTAGTAATATAACTATTGACTTGTATATAGAGTTATGTATAAATAAAATAGTAAGTATAAAGAAAGTTTAATATTAAGGAAATTGATTTTAAATTTTCAAAAAACTGACAGGAGAGGCTTTATTGTGAGTGATTTAGAAGCATCTGAAAAAGGAAAAACCGGTTCTGAGCCGGGAAAAATAAGAAGAAGCAGCAGGGCTGCAAGCAGAAAACCCAAAAAGAGTCAGATAATTCCCGGTTTGATTATTCTGGCTGTAATTATAGTGATAGGTATTATTCTCGGAAAAGTTTCAGCCATGCTGGGCTTTTTCTGGATAACTGGAAATGCATTCGGTTTTATCCTGCAGAGAGCAAGATTCTGTTTTACAGCTTCATTACGGGATCCATTTCTTACAGGAGGTACAAACCTTACCAAAGCAGTTTTAACTGCATTTGCAATTACATCAGTCGGCTTTATTGCAATTCAGTATGGTGCCTTTTCAAAGGGTCTTCCTATCCCTGGTTATTCCTATGTAGTACCTGTAAGTCTTGCTACTGCAATAGGGGCATTCATGTTCGGAACAGGTATGGTAATTGCCGGGGGATGCGCTTCAGGGACTTGTATGAGGGTAGGAGAAGGTTTTGCAATGCAGATTCTTTCCCTGTTCTTTTTTGTATTAGGCTCTTTATGGGGCGCTCATGATTTCGGATGGTGGAAACTTAATGTGATTATGAAAGGGAAAGAAGTCTTTCTTCCCGATGTTTTCGGCTGGACCGGAGCTGTACTGATACAGCTTCTTACAATAGCACTTTTATGGATAGCTGCAGATAAATGGGGCAAAAAAAAGGCTGCTGCAGGCCATTGAAATTATAAACAAGGAGACAATTATGAAAGAAGTAGAACTTGACTGTATGGGAGAAGCTTGTCCGGTGCCGCTTGTTAAGGCACAGAAAAAACTGGAAGAACTTGCAATAGGTGATGTGCTGATTGTTCAGATTGACCACAGCTGTGCAATGAAGAATCTTCCTGAATGGGCAAGGACCGAAGGTCATAATGTTGAAATTGAAGAAATTGATGATGGCGAGTGGGAAGTTATCATCGAAAAAACAAAATAATATTTCTGGAGGATTAAATTGAAACTGACTGATAAAATTAAGGATAATGAATATTATAAAATCTGGCTGAAAGATGCATGGCCGTATCTGACCGGAGCAATTTTACTGTCAGTTTTTCAGATAGTGACACTTGCTGTTACTGGTAATCCATGGGGAGTATCAGGCGTCCTTGCTAACTGGGGCGCCTGGCTTTATCAGCTTGTCGGCGGTTCTGTGGATAAGTGGTATTATTTTGCAAGTGATGGTGCACAGAGAGTCCTTGATAACGGTTTTTTAAAGGACCCCGGTACTATGAGAAACCTTGGAATTATCACCGGTGCTCTTTTTGCGACACTGATAGCATCAGGTTATAAATTCAAAAAAATAAAAACAGTAAAACAGGTAATTGCAGCAATACTCGGGGGATTATTAATGGGCTACGGTGCAAGAATAGGGTTCGGCTGTAATATCGGTGCTTTATACAGCGGAATTGCTGTTTTTTCATTATCAGGCTGGGTCTTCGGCATATTCATCTTTTTTGGTGCAGTAGCCGGAAGTAAACTGCTTGTTAAATATTTTATGTAAAACTGATCTGAAAAACTATAATACTGAAAACAGAAATCACCATGTGTGAGATAGAAAATAGAACTGTTCTATTTTATAAAGGGGTAGAGAGTGAGAGAGAAAAAAATAGAAAAATATGATGTGGTAATTATCGGGGGAGGAGCTTCAGGGCTTACTGCAGCAATATACTGCGGAAGGGCAAGGCTTAATACCCTTTTAATAGAAAAAGCTCTTATAGGGGGGCTTGCAACCTACACAAATGAAATAGGTAATTTCCCTGGATTTCCTGACGGCTCTACAGGTCTTGAGCTCATGAAAAAATTCCATCAGCAGGCCAAGAATTTCGGTGTTAACTTTAAGCTGACTGATGTTAAATCGGTTGATTTTGATGCCGAGATCAAAATCGTTGAAACATTTCGAAATACTTTTCATTCTAAAGCTGTCATTGTTGCAACCGGGGGAAGACCCAGAATTACAGGGGGAAAAAATGAAGAAAAATATCTTTTTGATAAAGGTATTTCTTTTTGTGCAACCTGTGATGCTGCATCAAATACAGACAAGACTGTTATGGTAATCGGCAGCGGTGATGCAGCTATTGAAGAAGGGATGTTTCTTACAAAATTTGCCAAAAAGGTTATTGTCTCAGTAATGCATGATGAAGGTAAAATGGACTGTAATGAGATTGCCAAAGAGCAGGCAATGGCAAATCCGAAGATGGAGTTTATTTGGAACACCCTTGTTGACTCATTTGAGGGTGAGGAAAGGCTTGAAAAAGTTGTTCTTAAAAATCTTAAAACAGGGAAGCTGCTGCCGTTTACAGTTGACACCTGTTTTGAATTTATCGGATATATCCCCAATACAGAAATATTCAAAGAAAAACTGAATATGTCAAAACAGGGTTATGTTATTACAAATGAAAAGATGGAAACAAATATACAGGGAGTTTTTGCCTGCGGTGATGTAAGGGAAAAGGAGCTGAAGCAGGTTGCAACTGCAGTCGGGGATGGTTCAATTGCCGGGGTAGGTGCTGAAAAATATATTGCCGAGTCTGAGATGTTCAGGGAACAGATAATGCAGAAGGAAAAAATAGGAATTATTTATATATATTCTGCTATTGATGCACCCAGCCGTGATCTTATCCCTCTCCTTTCAGAGGTTGAAAAGAGATATGATGGAAAGGTCAAGCTCAATTCCATTGATATCTACAAAGGCAGGTCACTCTGTGACAGGATAGACTGTCAGGTAGGTCCAATGTCAATTTTTCTTACCAAAGACGGTGAGGTGGTTGACAGGATCACAGATTTTTCAGAGTCTGCCCTGGTTGAAAAGCTCGACAGTCTTGTATAAGGAGAAATGAAATGAAAAAGATCTTAATATCTTTTCTTGTTATTCTTCCGCTCCTCTTTACTTCCTGCGGCCCGGCAGCTCCCGGGGAGAAGGGGAGTGAGATAATTACTGCAGAAAAAGCCCTTGAACTGATTTCTGCCGGTAACATTTCACTTGTTGATGCAAGAAAGGGGGGAGATTACGCTAAAAATCATGTAAAGGATTCTGTGAATATTCAGAGATCTGATATTGTTGTAAATACCCCTTTCCCAAACATGCTTGCTGATGGTGCTCAAATAGCTGAAGTACTTGGCAGCAGGGGGCTTACAAACGACAGGATGATTATTGTCTATGATGATAATAACAATATGGATTCCGCCAGGTTCTGGTGGACCCTTAAGGTATACGGTAATGACAATGTGAAGGTAGTAAGCAGCGGATTAAAAGCGCTTACTGAGGCAGGTGCTGAAATAACAGCAGATAAAACTGCTGCCGGAGAGACCGTATACAAGGTATCATCTCCAAGAAGCGAGATGATAGCAGACCTGACATACATGAAAAAACAGGTTAATAAACCTTCAGATAATACTGTTGTAATTGATACACGAAGTAAGGAAGAATATGAGGCAGGGACTATCCCGGGATCAGTTCTCCTGAACTATGTTGACAACAACTTCAAGGACGGAACTTACAAAACAATACAGCAGATAAGAATCAGGTACCTGGAACAGGGTATTGATTATGATAAGGAAGCTGTTATGTATTGTAAAACCTCAATCAGGGGAGCGCAGACTTATCTGGCCCTTTATAATGCGGGATACAGGAAACTCAGGCTTTATGACGGCGCCTGGGTCGAATGGTCTTCAAATCCCCTTAATCCAGTTTATAAACCGGAAAAACCGGCTTATATGATAGATTCATCAGATAATTCTTAAACTGTAAGGAGAGATTTTAATGAAAAAGAACTATTTTAGAATTTTAGCAATACTGCTGGTTCTGTTTGTCGGGTTTACCGGCTGCCAGAAAAAGGCAGAAGTTGCACCGGCAGCTGAAAAACAGGAAGTTGTATCACAGCTTTCAGCAGTTGAAGCAGCGGTAGCAAAATATTACGATGAAATACCTTCACATATCTACAAGATCAGTCAGAAGGAATTTGCCGGAAAAGTTAATGCTGGTGAAGAGATGTTTATTGTTGATATCAGATCTGCTGAGGATTATGCAAAAGGACATATTAAGGGTGCTGTAAATGTTCCATGGGGACCTGCTCTTTATGAAAATCTTGCTTACTTCCCACAGTCAGGTCAGGTTTATATCCACTGCTATTCAGGACAGACAGCAGGACAGGCAGTAATGCTTTTGAATGCAGCAGGTGTACCGGCAAGGTCAGTGAATCTAGGATGGAATTTCGGAATATCAAAAGTAGAAGGAATTGATGCAATTACAACTACAGAAGTTACAGAAATTGATAAATCAAAAAGCTACGATGTGAATCCTGAAATTGCAGTTGCTTATAAAGCATATTATGACAGATTTTCAGAAATCAAAGGTACTCCTTTTGCAAGCAATATTGTAAGCGAAGAAAATGCAAAGAAAATACTTGATTCAGGTGATACAAGTGCTGTTTTTGTTTCTATAAGAAAAGCTGAAGATTTTGCAAAAGGGCATATTGCAACAGCAACCAACATTCCTTTCGGAAAGAGTATGCAGGTTAATTTCTCAAGTCTTCCTGTTGATAAAAAAATAATCATCTACTGCTATACAGGCCAGACTGCGGGTCAGACAGTTGCAGCTCTCAGACTTCTCGGCTACGATGCTGTATCTCTTAAAGGAGGCATGGGTATGGATGCCAATGCACCTTTAGGCTGGAAAAACAAGGGTTATCCTGTTACTGCAGAATAACGTCCCTGTTTTGTGTAAAAGGCTGACTGAAAAGGGTCAGCCTTTTTTTATAGTATGATACAATTCAAAGGTAATAATCCTGAATACGGCGTAAAATATGAATAGATACGGGCTGAAAGGCAATTTACTTTATAATTTTAAATTTGATGATAAAAACAGCATATATTTCATAATTGCCGTATATTTTCTGCTTAATCTTTGTTTTCTCGAAAGCTTTCCTTTTGTTCACTCTGATGAGGCATGGCTTGCTTCTCTTACACGTGCCATGACCGAGGAGGGATCTGTTTCTGCAGTTGAAGACTTTTTTATTCTGACAGAAAGACATCCCCATGCGATCAAAACTCTTTTCCATTTACTTCAGATGCCGTTTATCAGTATCAGTTTTTCAATATTTTCAGTCAGGATTTTATCCCTGCTTTTTTCATGTATTACCCTCCTGTATTTTTATAAAACAATCAGATTGTTTTCACGGCAAAGATTTACCGCATATGCAGCAATGCTTTTTTTAATGACAGATATTCAATACCTTTATATTTCCAGATTTGCCCGTCAGGAAATTATTCTTCTTGCTTCTCTTGTTTTTACCTTTTTTTTATTATCAAAAGATCTGACAGTAAGAAAAAGTCTGATAGCTGCGTCTGTTACCGGGATTTCAATAGGAATACATCCGAACAGTTTTATAGTTTTTATTACAGCAGTTTTTGTCATGATTGTTTCAGCAGCAGTTGAGAAAAAAAAGTGGAGGGAGATCATATTCCCTGTTTCAGTATACATCATGACGGTATCAGTTTTTGCACTGTTTTTTGTTTCAATGAGTGTTTTGATGGACAGGGAATTTTTCTGTCATTACCTTGAGTTCGGGTCCAGGCACGGGGTTTCTGATAATCTGCTTATGAAGCTTTTAAGGGTTAAAAGGTTTTATTACAAGATGTTCAGGCAGATATCAGGGACCTACTATCTCCCTGATATCAGGTTCCAGCTCCTGCTGTTTTCCTTTGCCGTTTTGCTGTCACCTGTTCTTTTTTTCAGAAAGCATAAATCTGTTTTTCTCCCCCTTTCAGCCCTTGCCGGTATAAATATATCAATAATTATGATCGGTAAATACAGCCCCCCTTCAATTGTTTTTATAATACCATTCGGATGGATTTTAACTGCATTAATTATTGATTCGCTGAATCTGGATAAAAAATATCTGCTATCTCTCTTTTTTGTGATTTTTATTATTAATTTTTCTGTATCTGCTAAAGCGATAAATGAATGGGAAGATGTTAAATACTCTGACTACGGGAAAAGGATAACTGAAAATATTGAAAAGGGTGAAAAAGTTTTTGCAAATCTGAATACTGCTTTTTTTCTGGAATACGGCCAGCTTGCATCATATAACGATATAGATGTTTTAGGTAAATCTGAAAACGGGTTTGCGGAATATATAAAAGAAAATAATATCAGCTGTATTATTTACTCTGAAGAGCTTGATATAATTTACAGGGAAAGGCCAGTCTGGAATGATCTTTACGGGAATTTATATCCGCTTTATGATGAAATAAAAGAATACATATCTGATGAGACAGAAATTGTATATGAATTTACAAACAGGGTATATCCTGTCAGGATTGTTGATTATATGAAAGACAGAAATTACTCAGTTATTATATACAGGGTGAAAAACCGTAATCAATAGAATCTTGGGAAAAATCTACATGTCCGGCGTTTCAATCATATCATAAAGTACTTTTCTTTTCTGAAAAAAAGAAGGTGAGGCATAATCAAAATTTCCTGAAAGATGATTTTTCAAAAGTGCTGAAATCTGTCCGTTTTTTTTCATAACAGCAATATCTGTTGAAAGGGTTAATGCCTCATCAATATCGTGGGTTACAAAAATAACAGTTATTCCGCTTTTTTCCCACAGGCTGTATATCAGTTTATGCAAAGATATTCTGGTTTGTGCATCAAGACTGCTGAAAGGCTCATCGAGTAAAAGAATATCAGGACTTCCTGCAAGGGCCCGTGCGATAATAGCTCTTTTTTTCATTCCCCCTGAAAGCTGATACGGATAGTAGTTTCCATATTTTTCAAGATATACCTGTTTAAGATATTCCTGCCCCTTTTCTTCCCTGCCGCTTTTCTTGAGAAGAAGAAGGGGGAGGGAAACATTTTGAAGGGTAGTAAGCCAGGGAAAAAGCTGATTATCATCCTGAAAAACAATTATTCTTTCAGGATCAGGTTTGTCTGTTTTCTTTCCCTTTATTTTCAGGACTCCTTTATCAGGGAGAATCATTGAGGAGATGATTTTCAGGAGAGTTGATTTGCCGCAGCCGGAAGGGCCGAGAAAGCAGAAAAATGACTTTTCAGGTACAACCAGGTTGAAATCCCGTATAACACAGCTCCCGCTTTTGTAGGAAAATGAAATATCAGAAAGTTCAATAAAGTTTTTCAATTAATCATGCCCCACTTCCTGATTGTATTTTTTTCAATATAATTAAAGAAAAGTTCTTCAATAATTATGCCGGTAAGAATTATTACAATAAGACCTGCATAAATTCCTGGAGTATCCATAAAAACCCTTTTACTGAATATATACCATCCGATTCCCCCCTTTCCTCCGGCTGCTCCGAAGATCATTTCAGCACTGATAAGGGCTCTCCATGAACGGGCAAAGGATATTTTGAGCCCGGCAAAGATATAGGGCATTGAATGGGGAAGTGTTATCTCTGCAAAAAACCTTATTTTACTCATTCTGTAATTTTTGGCAAAAAGGGTATAGTTTTCAGGAATTCCTGAGTATCCTGCATATACGTTTGTTGCCATGGGCCATAAAACAGAATGAATTATTATTATGAGTATGGACTTTATACCTGTTCCGCTCCAGAGTATTACTACCGGTAGAATAGCGATTCCCGGAAGAGGATGGAAAAAGGAAATAAGGCTATTCAAAAGTGAATCAAGAATTGGAGATGTATGAGATCCCAGTACAAGCAAAAATGCAAGAACAGTTCCTGTTATAAGTGCCACTGTGATAAGGCCCAGCGAGAAAACGAGCTGGTTTATTATCCCCTCATTGGTAACAGAGGTAATGAGTGAATACAGAATTGATTTAAGAGATGGGTATACAAGAGGTGAGAAATCACCTGTAATCCTTATTATTTCCCACAGGATTAGAAAGAATACAAACCAAAGAAGTTTTACACCCAGTCCGGATTTCATTTTGTATATAATTCTCCAGTTCTGATATCCGATTTGATATAACTGTTTTTATGCATGAATTCTATGAAATTATTCATGCCTGAAATCTCTGTTGAAAAGTTCATCCCTTCCCAGGTCAGGTATTTATAAAGCTCATCTTCCGGGAAATTATAGTTTTCAGCCAGAATTGAAACAGCTTTTTCCGGATCAGTTTCAATAAAATCAACAGCTTCTCCGATTACGTCAGATAGAATACTGATTATTTCCGGGTATTTATTATTAAAATCATCTGTTACAGCTCCTCCGATAAATGAAAAACTTCCTCCCATTGCATCATTGCCTGAAAGAATCATCCTGAATCCCTGCTCTTCAAGCTCTTTCATAATAAAAGGGGGTGATGTGAAATGTGCTGTAATATCATTTTTGCTTAAAAGAGCGTTCATTCCATCGGGATGGGCCATTGTTACTATCCGGTTGTCAAAAAGTCCCGGATTGCCTGTCTCCCTTTCAGCTGCCATTGAAAGAAGTATATGCTGAATACTTCCGGGCTGGGGCAGTGCAATCCTGTCTTCATTTTTAAAATCAGAGAGTGTCATGATATCATCTTTCCATGTAACAAGACCAACAGGGGCTTCACAGAGAGCTGTAAACATTTTCCAGTTCATACCTTTGTCGTATCCTATCAGAAACGGGGGAAGACCCATAAACCCTACATCAAGGTTTCCTGAAAGCATTGCCTCCCTGATTGCTGCAGTGTTTGACAGTTTTTTCCATTCTACCGACCAGCCCTTCGGAAGCCTGGTTTCAAGAATCTTTTCAAGCCTGATTATCTGTACCGGCGCATAGGCAAGTCCGTACTGCTCGGCAATAATAATTTTTTTTTCGCTTTTTCCCTCTTTGCCGCATCCTGAAAATATAATGATTATTATAAAAATTAAGAGGACAGATCTGATTGTACTACGCATTAGAATCTCCTTTTTCCCATGAATAATGATAATTTCAGGTTGTCAATTACCATATTCTCCCCATCCTGATTTGTAATAGAAAGTATCTTAAAAAATTTACTGATATCTGCATTAAGCAGATCAGGGTTGTCTGACAATAATACAGCATATGCAGATCTTTGTGTAGAGCTGTTCATATTTCTTATTAAAACACCACTCTCAAGCAGGAAATCAGAGGTAATGAGAGAGCTGATTTCTCTTTTGTCCGGGATTTTATAGTCTGAAACAGTTCCCTCCCGGCAGAAGATAAGAGGTACAGACAGGTATTTACTGTATGTGTTAACTGAAAAAGGCTTTAATAAGTGAAAGTCCGATCCTGTAATTTTATAGCCGAGGGATCCTCTTATAAGCAGTTTTCTGATATTAATACCTGTCAGTAAAGGTATAAACTCATCTTCATATGCTCCTCCAAGACGGCATGCTATTTCATTTACATAAAGTCCCTTTTCCCCTATGAGATACTGGAAGTATACTGGTCCGTTTTTTATCCCGAAATTCTCAATTATGCTCACAGTTGTATCGATTATTTCCCTGCTGTATAGGGCACTGTATGAGGAAGGAAATACGTGGGAAGCGCATATGCCTATTGTGGGGGGATTTTCAAAGGTAACCCTGTCTGTTACAGTCAGGATATAGAGTACCCCATCATTGACCCAGCCTGACAGTGTAATCTCGTCAGAGTCATAGTATTCTTCAACAAGTATTTCATTTTCCCTTGAAAAAGAGGCAGTAATGTCGAAATATTCCCTTATTTCATCAGCGGTATCAAGTCTGAAAACTCCCCTCTGCCCCTGACTGTCGAGCGGCTTTATTACATAGGGTGGTGAAATCCCCGAAAGCTGACTATCGGTAAAATCTTTTTTAATAAATGAAAAAGGGGGAGTCTTAATTTCTGATTTTTTAAAGATATTTTTCATTGTCTTCTTGTTGGTAACTGAATGGGCTGTTTCCGGTGTAAGGAATTGAGGGAGGCTGAGTTCAGCTGCTACCATGGAAGATATGTAAACCGGCTGGTCTGTCCCGGCTGTCATTACAGCTTCTATCCGGTTCCTCCAGGCAGCTTCTGATACAGCTTTCACATCAAATGTACTGGCTTTTTCAAAGGATGATGAATATTTAATACCGGGGGCGTCAGGGTTGATATCAGCTACTACTGTATGAAGGCCCATATCTTCAGCATCTTTTATGAGGTTTACCTGGCTGCTTCCTCCACCGAGGATCATCACTTTTTTCCCGTCTTCCCATGTCCTTTTCTCAATTAAAGACAAAATATATTCCTTTCCTCTGATGCGCCGGTTTTTTCTGAAAAAATTCCCCGCATGGTAAAACGGTTCCGGAAGGCTGTAGTATATCATCAGTTTTATCAGCAGCATAATCAGTTTTATAACACTGTATCTGCTGGGTGATTTTTCTGCATGGGCAGTTTTGACAGAACCTGCGCGGGGATTGAATTTAAGTGCTATAGCGGAAATATAGATAAATGATTTTTTTGTCCTTATGATTTTATCAGCCAGTTTCTCCGAGATAATTCTGAAACTGCCTATTTTCAGAGCTAATGGTTTTCTGAATGCTGCATAGAAAAAAATATCACGGGCAAATGAGCCGGTTCTTCTCAAAAATGAAAAATTCCCGGTCCTCTCAGCATAGACAATATCATATCCCTTTTCCCCCTCCCTGAGGAGGTTGATTATATCTTCCGGATTGTGTTCAAAATCATCATCCATGGTTATTATCCACTTTCCCCTGCACATACATAATCCGGCAAATGTTGCAGTCTGCTGTCCTGTATTTTCAGGGAGTTTTATTCCCCTCACAGACTTCTTATCCTTAGCTTCTCCAAAAATACAGGACCATGTATTATCAGTGCTCCCGTCATCGACAGGAATTATTTCATAAGTATAGTCTGCAAGGACTTCAGAAATTCTGGTGATAAGCGGAATAATCTTTTCGCCGCTGTTATGGCACGGGATCACAATACTGATATAGGGATACCTGTTATCTTTTATAGATTCCATATGATAAGTCCGGAAGCTATAAGCAGGATTGCAGCTATCTTTTTTGGATTAATTCTTTCCTTTAAAATCAGCATGCTGTATACAGGTATGATTATCTGATTGAGAGCTGTAAAACTGTATGCAACATTGAGATCAAGGGTTTTAAGGGCGCTGAAATAGAAAAGAGGTGCAATCATGACAGCAATTATTCCTGATATGACAGGAGGATTTAAAAACTGTCTGATAAATAAAAAAATGTTTCTGTTAAGGATGATAGATGATGAGTTTTGCTTGATTGCAATGTGTCCGTATGATGTAAGAATATTCATTATGACCAGAAAAAATATTTCAGTTTTCAAGCTTTATTTCTCCCGTTCCAGCCAGAGAATCATGAAGAATAAGCAATATTCCGGCAGAGATGAGAACTGCTCCGGCAAGGTTTAAAAAAGTTATTGACTCTTTAAAGAGGATATTCGCTGTAAAAAGAACAATTATATAGTTTATGCTCATTACCGGGTAGGCTGCGGAAAGATCTATATGCTTTATTATAATTACCCATGAAAGCCCTCTGAGTATAAGAAAGAAATAACTCAGCAAAAGAAATGGATTTATCCGGATGAGGTCTGATGAAGCAAGGATGAGAGAACCGGTTTTTGCGGAAATCTGCCCTGCGGCAAGGAATATAACAGGTATGATAAGAAGTATTATTTTATTGTTGTTTTTCATCAGTATTGATCTTAGCAACTTATTAATAAAAATCCAATATATTTAAAAATGCATATTTCATAAAAATCAAAGGATTGTCTGATGTTGTTTGCCAAAAGATGAAAGTTGTAGTATAAGTATTTTAATCAGCAGTTGAAACAGGGGGGATGATATGAGAATAGCTGTTATTTTCGGCGGTATGAGTTCTGAGAGGGATGTTTCTGTTGCCAGCGGGGCACAGGTTTTTAAGGCCCTTAAAAGCAGAGGGCATGATGTTTTTGCAGTTGACACTGCGCACGGAATACTTTCTTCTGAGGAAGAAACTGCATTTATGGAATCAACAGTAAAGGAGGCCCCCCCGGCTCAGGACAGCCTTTCGCTGATGAGAGACGGAATGAACAGGGTGATAGCATCAGGAAAACTTGATAATACTGATGTCTGTTTTCTGGCTCTTCACGGAGGAATGGGTGAGGACGGAAGGCTCCAGGGATTTCTGGAAATAGCAGGTATCCCCTATACCGGAAGCTCCCATATGGGATGCTGCTATGCAATGGACAAGGATGTTTCCAAAGTATTGTTGAGGTATAATGGTGTTAACACCCCTGACTGGATAATGGCACCTGTTACTTCAGATGAGGTTGATAAAAAACTGGGATTTCCGGTTGTTGTCAAACCCAACAAGGAGGGTTCCACAGTAGGACTCAGTGTCGTAAAGGAAAAAAAAGAGCTTGATAAGGCTGTTGAATATGCCATGAAATATGATAAAGAGGTTATGATAGAGACTTTTGTTCCAGGGAGGGAGCTGACTGTAGGGGTACTAGAGGGAAAAGCACTAGGGGTCGGTGAGATAATTCCCCAGCTTTCAGAAATTTTTGACTACAAAAGCAAATATCAGAAAGGTGGAGCCCTCGAGATTTTTCCGGCAAAAATACCATCTGATTTAACCGAAAGAGTCAGAGATGAGGCAGTTAAGGCATACTATGCACTGAAACAGAATGATTACTGCAGGGTTGATTTCAGAATGGACAATGATGGTGGTATATGGTGTCTGGAAGCAAATACGCTTCCCGGTGTAACAGCAACAAGTCTTCTTCCTCAGTCAGCAGCAGTCATGGGTATCTCATTCGGTGAACTTTGTGAAAAAATATGTATCCTTGCTATGGAAAGGAGAAGATGAGCTAATCGGTCCTGACCCTTTTTTCCCTGAAAAAATCAATATTGGATGAAAGATAATCAAGCATATACTGCTGTATATTTCCAAAAAACAGTCTCTGAAGCTGACATGCTTCAGGGGTGATATAGCGGTAATGCCAGCTTTCATATTTATAGCCTGTTAATTCTTCCAGTCCTTCAGGGTAGGAAAGGGAAAATCCGTATAAAAAGCTTTTTTCAGCCAGCCATTTACCTTCAGGCGTGTCGGCAAAATCATCACTGATTGAACCGAAATCAACAGCAGTCCCGAGCTGGTGCTGGGATGTTCCAGGGCGTGCTGAAAACCGGTCAGTTTCTTCCTGACCGTAAACTGAGACATAATAGTTATAAATATTTTTCTGGTAGGAATATGACCTGTAGGCTGAAGAGACAAGAATATCAATAGAGTGTTTTTCAGCTTCAGCTGCCATCTCAGAAAGGGCCATGTATGCCTTTTTTCTAAGCTTCATCCCTTGTTTGTTTACTTTAAAGTTTCTGCTGTCAAGACTGACAAGGTCAACCGGCGCGTAATCCTCAGGAAGTGGATTATTCCTGTCGGCAGGAATAAGGTAGTCATCGTAAATATCCATAACAGACAGAATTCCTTCAAGAAATTCCTTTTTATTTTCTTTTATTGCGCTTTTAATTTTGTCAGGAAGAATCTCGACAGATTGAGTTAGTTCTTTTTCCGTAATGTAAAATGTTTCATGTATATAGATACTGTCAGCTTTGGCGCATGAAGGCAGTAAAGCTGACAGTATTATAAGCAGGGCGGCAGAAAAATATTTCAAAAAATAATACCTATAACTTCTTCAAACATATCAACAGGATAGAATTTTATCCCCTTTTTAATATGATCAGGGATTTCCTCAAGGTCTTTCTCGTTCTGCCTTGGGATGATAATATTTTTAATATTATTTCTCCTTGCTGCAATAGTCTTTTCCTTGAGGCCCCCTATGGGAAGAACAGCTCCTGTAAGGGAAAGTTCACCTGTCATTGCGAAATTATTTTTAATCTTTTTGTTTCTGACAAGTGAAAGCAGTGCTGTTGCCATTGTAATTCCTGCAGAAGGTCCATCCTTTGGTGTTGCCCCTTCAGGAATGTGAAGATGAAACATGTTGTTTTCAAAAAAATCTCTTGTAATGTTATATTCCGCTGAAATATTTCTGATCAGGGTATATGCAATACTTGCCGATTCCTTCATTACATCACCCATCTGCCCTGTCAGTTTAAAGCCTTCCTTTCCTGCGTTATATACAGATTCTATCATAAGTGTATCGCCGCCGAAATTAGTCCATGCAAGGCCTATTACCATTCCTGGCTTAGTCACCCTCTTTATCTCTTCAGGCCTGAAGCTTGGTTTACCCAGATAGTCAGGTACATTTTTTTCATTTAATTTAAAAGGTGGTTTTTGCTCATCAAGCACCATGCTTTTTGCTATTTTTCTGTTAATCTTGTCGAGAGCTTTTTCAAAATTCCTTACTCCGGCTTCCCTTGCATACTGTTCCCCGATTACTGAAAGGGACTTATTGTCATAACTTACCTGCTGCCTTGTGAGTCCGTTTCTGGCAAGACTCTTTGGAATGAGGTATTTTTTTGCAATAGCTATTTTTTCCTCTTTTATGTAACCTGAAAGCCTGATTATCTCCATTCTGTCTTTCAACGGAGGGGGGATAGTGTCAAGCGTGTTTGCAGTTGTAATAAAAAGTACGTTTGAAATATCAAACGGAAGATCCAGATAATGATCTCTGAAAGAGATGTTCTGTTCAGGATCAAGAACCTCCAGAAGGGCTGATGAAGGATCTCCCTGGTATGAAACACCCAGTTTGTCAATCTCATCAATCATGAAAACAGGGTTCTTTGTCTTTACAATTTTAAGCCCCTGTATGATTTTACCCGGCATTGCCCCTACATATGTTCTTCTGTGACCCTTTATTTCAGCCTCATCTCTCATTCCCCCGACAGAGAATCTGAAGAATTTTCTTCCCATTGCCCGGGCAATAGATTTTCCTATTGATGTTTTTCCGACACCTGGAGGGCCCACCAGACAGATTATAGAACCTTTTGTATCATTTTTAAGTTTTCTTACAGACAGATACTCAATTATTCTTTCCTTGACATCTTCAAGCCCGTAATGGTCTTTATCGAGAATATCCTTGGCTTTTTTTATATCAAGGATTTCAGGGTCAGGATCATTCCATGGAAGCGATACGATAGTATCAAGATAGTTTCTGGTTACTCCGAACTCGGAAGATACCGGCTCCATCAGCGAAAATTTCTGAAGTTCCTGCTCCACCTGCTCCTTGACTTCCCCTTCAAGACTGAGCTTTTCAATCATCTCCTTGAATCTGAGGTATTCGCTGCTTTTAGAATCAACAGGCATTCCAAGTTCCTGCTTTATTGCTTTGAGTTCTTCTTTTAAAAAGTACTCTCTCTGGTTTTTCTCAATTTTTTCGTTTATCTGTTTCTGAATTTTTTTCTGTATTCTGAGCAGTTCCTGTTCTTTTTTTATAAAGACAAGAATCTGTTCCATCCTTTTCCTTATATTAAGGGTTTCCAGTATTTTCTGCTGTTCCACTCTGTCAATATTCAGGATTGAGGCTATGAAATCTGCGATTTTCCCTGGATGATCAATATTGACCATATTAAGCCTCATCTCTTCTGAAAAGAGGGGATTGTTTTCAGAAATCTGCTTCATTTCAGTTATGATTGATCTTGTCAGTGCTTTTACTTCGTTTGTTTTTTCTTTTTCATCTGAAAGGTATTCTACTTCTGCAGTAATAGGCTGTTCTTTGGATATGTACTTTTTAATCCTGAATCTTTTCAGTGTAGAAATAAAAATATTCATTCCCCCGTCCGGGAGATTTATTTTTTTTACAATTCTAGCAACTGTACCTACACGGTAAAGATCTTCATGGGTAACTTCGACTGGTTCTTCATCTTTTAAAAGTATCAGCCCTATCATATTGTCATTGAGGAGTGATTGTTCTATAACTGCAATATCTTTCTGGGATACAACCATTAATGGGGTGAAAATACCTGGAAAAATAGGTTTTCCAGAAAGAGGTATGATGAAAAGATTATCTGGCAAAATCTGCGCTGCCGGAACTATTTCCTTTTCAGGCATTAAAAACTCCTATATAATTTATTAATTTCTTTAACATAAACTACTTATTAATATATGTTAATGTCAAGGAAAAATAAATACAATGAACAGACATTTAAAGCTCTCCGGAATAGTAATAAGTAACTACAGGATACAGGATTATAATAAGGGGGTGAAAATATTCACACCTGAACTTGGTGTCTTCAGCTCCATAGCATATGGCGGATACAGACCCAGGAGCAGGCTTGGTTCGCTTCTTCAGCCTGTCACATACGGTGAGTTTGATATATATCATGATCCCGTGAAAAAGATCTATAAAATCAGTGATTATGAACCGCTCTGCGATTATCTGAATATTAAAAATGATCTTACAAAATACTACTGCATCCTTTTATGGTTTGAAATAATTTTGAAGAGTCACAGCGGAGGGGAGGCAAGGGATGAGATCTATGATCTCCTTCATGAGTCTATGAATTTGCTTGAAAAATGCAGTGACGAAAAAAGGGAAAGGCTAATGATACAGTTTCTTATGAGGGTCATTATCTTTTTTGGCGGTCCTTTTCAATTGAATGAATGTTGTAATTGCGGTACAATAATCAAAAATGAGGATTATTTATATTACAGTATCAGAGATCTTGGTTTTCTCTGCAGGAATTGTGCAAAATCTGATCTTTTGGAAATTAATCCCGGTACAAGGAAATATATTGATTATTCATCCGGTCAGAAAATTGAAGTTTCTCTTAACTCAGGAATTGAAAAAAATAATCAGAAGGAATTAAAAATCTTTTTATACAGGGTTATCCAGGAGTATCTTGAGGATTCCCTGACAACACTTAATATAGGCAGGGAGTTTCTTGTCTGACCAAAAAGATAATAAATGGAATTATTTAATGAAATTTAATAAAAAAGAAATTGATGTAGAAATTGTGAGGGGAATTGCTGACCGTTACAGGATCAGTCTTCTGTTTGCCTCGATACTTGTCAGGCGGGGGATAACAGATCCTGGAGAAATATGTTTTATACTTGAGGAAGACCTCAAATACACACATAACCCGTTTCTATTCGAAGAGATGGAGGATGTTGTCGACAGGGTACATGCTGCTGCTGATGAAGGTGAGAAAGTCATAGTATTCGGCGACCGGGATGTGGACGGAATAACATCAACAGTTCTTATTGTTAATAAACTGAAAGAAATGGGGATTGATGTTGTATGGTCTCTTCCGTCAGGGGATGATCCCTATGGCATAACGATGGAAAAAGTCAGGGAATTCGCTGAAAATGACGGCACTCTCATGATAACGGTTGACTGCGGTATTTCAAGTGTTAACGAGATAAAATATGCAAAAGAACTTGGAATTGATACTATAATTATTGACCATCATATGCCCGGTGATGAAATACCGGGAGCTTTTGCAATAATAAATCCTAAACTTGAGGATTCCGGATATCCCTTCAGAGATCTTGCAGGATGCGGAGTTGTTTCAAAGGTTATCTGGGCACTTACTTTTTCAAATACAGACCTTTATAAAAAAAATATATCAATTCTGAATATAGTCCCGGGGGGCCATAATTCATATCTTATAGAAGTTCAGAAGCTTTATAATCTTGTTGAGTTTTCTGCTCCTGTCAAAGAAACAATAGTCCATGGTGTGATTGACAATCCCTCAAGTACAAATCTTTCCTCCTATCTGAATGACAGTCTGATTATAGTTTTCTCCGGAAAAGTACAGAAAAAACTCTTTGCTGAAGCATTCGGCAACAGTTTTGAGCTTAATGCATTTGATATATCCGACCAGATTTATGAACTTTTTCCCCAGCTTGGCGGGATGAGTCTTCTTAAAATGAGGGAAATAAGCAAGGACAGCAAATACAGTGAAAAGCCGATTGGAGAAATTGATATTCTGAGAAATCTGTTTATAGCTTTTGTCAATAAAAGAAATCAGCAGATTACCAGAGGTTTTGATAATATACTTGACATGGTTACCCTGGGGTCAATCGCTGATATGATGCCTCTGAAGAATGAAAACCGTATTATTGTAAAACACGGATTAAAAAATATCCAGAATACTGAAAACAAAGGACTCCATGATCTTCTTTTCCGGCAGAAACTGCTTGAAAAACCACTTGCCACATCAGATATAGCATGGAATATAACACCCCTTATAAATGCTACCGGAAGGATGGGGGTCCCGGAAAAGGCTGCTGAACTCTTTTTCTGTGAAGATCAGAGCAGGATTGGATCTCTAACTGATGAAATAATTTCCCTCAACAAGGAAAGAAAGAAGCTCGGAGACAAGCTCTGGGAACAGCTGAGAAAATCAGCTGAGAAAAGTCTTGAGGAGATGGGATCATCCCTTGTTATAACAGGGGGAAAGCATGTGCCGAGAGGGATAACAGGAATCCTTTCCGCCAGATTCGCATCCTACTACAGTGTTCCCTCAATTATTCATACAGAAATAGGGGACAGGGTCGTAGCTTCAGTCAGGAGCCTGAGAAATTATCCTATAATGGAAATGCTGAACTACTGTTCCGATCTTTTTACCGACTTCGGAGGACATGAGTTTGCAGGCGGCTTCACCCTTCCTGTCAGCAGGATGCCTGTGTTAAAGAAGAAACTTCTTGAATATGTTACCAGTAAAAAAGTCGTGACAGTTGAAGAAAAAATCATTAAAGTTGATGCTGAACTGCCTTCCGGCTTTATGACTGATGATATTTTTAAAGTTGTAGGTAAAATGGCACCTTACGGGGAAGGGAACCCGCCGATAGTATTTCTTGCGAGAAAACTTAAAATAAAAAATATTGATATTGTAGGGCAGAAACAGGTCGGACATGTAAAAATGGTACTTGAATCAAAAGACAGATCATGGCCTGCAATTTTCTGGAATGCATCAGACCGGATAGATAAAACACTGAAGCCGGATGATTTTATTGATGTTATATTCCGTGTGGGTCATAACTATTATCAGAACAATTATGTTCCTCAGCTCGTTGTTCTTGATATGAGCAGATAATCACGGGATTTATTTATGAAAAAAATCTGCTGTATTGTTTTTTTACTCCTGTTATTCCTCTCCTCCGGGATTTTTTCTGAAACATCTGTAGAATATGATAAAACAGCTGTCCAGGGGGAGATTCTTCCGGTTTATTTGATTTCGGATGAGGAAATTGAAAATACAGAAGCTGATATTTCTCTGAACAATAAATCAGCAGGGATTTTCAAAGGGTTTTACTTCGGGCGGATAGGCACGGTAAAATACTGCAGTATCATTCTGGTATCTTTCCCTTCTGATATATCACAGTCAGTGTATAACCTTACTATTAATTGGTCATCTGAAGGGAAAGAAAATATTGAGAGAGGAAATATAACTGTTTTCCCGGGTTCTTTCAGAAAAGAGAGTATCAGCCTCAGTTATAATCTTTCGACTCTCCGAAAGGATGATAGTGAAAGACGTAAAAAAGAGACGAGGGCTATAATAGAAATTTACAGGGCTTTCAACCTTGAACATATTTATAATGAAAAGAGGTTTTCCTATCCTCTCAGAAATAATCCTGTTGTGACCTCTTTTTTCGGTGACAGACGCACTTTTAACTATGATGACGGTGAGAGCGCTTTATCTATTCATAACGGTATTGATTTTGCGGCTCCTGAAGGGACCCCGGTTTTCAGCTGCGGAGATGGATTGGTGGTTTTTTCAGGGAACAGACTTGTAACAGGAAACAGTATCATTATTGAGCATCTGCCGGGACTTTTTTCAGTATATTATCATATGAAAACTCTGACTGCAGAAGCAGGCAGTATCGTAGAAAAAGGGGATAAAATCGGAGAGGTCGGTTCTACCGGTATTTCAACAGGGCCCCATCTCCACTGGGAGATCAGGAATCAGGGTATTGCAGTTGATCCTGAACAGTATACAGCCTCTTTGCTGATTGACAAATCTCGAATATTAAGTAAAAATAATTCCAGTTTTTCGGATATAGACCGGGGGAGGTGATTCAGTATCGCTTTTGTTAAAATTGATGAAACAGAGCCGCTTGAGAAAGCACTTAAAAGGTTCAAAAGAATGGTTGAAAAAGAGGGAATAATCAGAGAGTGGAAAAAAAGAGAATTTTTTGAAAAACCCTCAACAATAAACAACAGAAAGAAAAAAGCGATCATTCGCAAGCAGCAGAAAAAAGTCAGAAAGCTGCAGGCAATGAAAAACTACTAGAAATCTGAAAGGGAGTATTTATACTCCCTTTTTTTAATGGGGAGAATATGACTTCCGCTGATGTAAAAAATGAGCTTATTAAGATTGGAAACAATGAAAAAGCTGAAATACTGTCCCGTTTTTTCAAGACAGCGCCGGGGGAATACGGGGAAGGGGATATCTTCCTGGGAATAAAGGTGCCTGATCAGAGAAAAATCGCAGTTCAATATTCTGATATAGATCTGACTGAGCTTGTATATCTTCTCAAAGATCCTGTACATGAATGCAGACTCACAGCGCTGTTGATTCTTGTCAGAAAATATGAAAAAAAAGAAGTAGAACGGAAAGAAATTGTTGATTTTTACCTTGAAAATACTGATTTTATAAATAACTGGGACCTGGTTGATCTAAGCGCTCCGAAAATACTTGGCCCGTGGCTTTATACGAGAGAAAGAAGCATTCTTTACTCTCTTGCTGAGTCAGGAGATCTCTGGAAACAGAGAATTGCAGTCCTGGCTACATACTTTTTTATAAAAAAAGGGGATTTTACTGAAACTTTTGCCTTATCTGAATTGTTACTTAATCATAAACATGATCTCATTCACAAGGCTGTGGGCTGGATGCTCAGGGAAACAGGAAAAATTGATCAGAATGAAGAAGAGCGGTTTCTGAAAAAGCATTATAAAAAAATGCCCAGGACAATGCTAAGGTATGCAATTGAAAGATTTGACGAAGAAAAAAGAGGAAAATACCTGAAAGGGAATGTATAATATAAAAAGAATGATTTATAAAAACAATAATAATAAAGAAATATAATTAAGGAGAAAAAAATGACAAGAAAATTGTTGATTATTTTAATTGTCCTGACAGTAGTTTTTGCAGCAGGATGTGCTTCAAAACCGGATTCTAAATCTGCTTCTGAGCCCAAGTCGCAGGTGCTTGCTGATGTACCTCAGTTTTTTCTGATGCCTCCGACCGCGGAAGATGCTTTTTACGGCGTAGGTGTTGCTAAAATGTCTTCTCTTGATATGTCGAGAACAATGGCAATTTCAAGGGCAAGGGATGATATTGCAAGGCAGGTGAGTCTTCAGGTTAAAAATGCAATTACAGATTATGCTCAGGAAGCTGGTGTCGACAGTACACAGTCCATAAAGTTTGTTGAAACTGTATCAAGACAGATAGCTGATACAAAACTGCAGGGTGCAAAACCAAAGGAAATGTATGCAGCAAAAGACGGCACAATATATGCCCTTGTAGAATACAGAATGAGCAATTTTAAGGCAGATGCCGAAGAAGTGTTCAAAAGAAATGAAGAAGCTGCTTTTTCTGAATTCAAGGCTTCCCAGGCGCTTGATAAACTTAATTTTGAACTTACAAATAATCCGACAAAATCAAGTCCAGTTTCTGAATAAGCATATAAAACCCGGCATTTTATGCCGGGTTTTTACCCTCCGGAAGGGAAGAAAATGGAGTTCAGGATTGCTTAAAAAAATCATAATATTCCCTGTTTTTATTATTATTTCCTGTATAACATCTTATCCGGGAGTTGAGATTGATACTACGGATAAAATAAGTAAAGGTCAGCAGGACAATCCATTTTCATCAACTGATAATGAGTTTTGGGACAGGATATGGAATATGTCAGGTGAAAGCGGGTATCTTTATTTTTCCGGATTTTCCCCTGTCTATGCTGAAAAGATAAACTCTGATAAGATATTGTTAAAGGAAGCTTCAGAAGCTGCAGCTGTTTTTGACGGCGTTTTCGGCGTTTCTGAAAAATATACTGAAAGATCTTCTTTCGGTACTAAACACGGGTCCTCTTTTAATTATATCTACAGCAGGGCTTCCCTGGAGAAATATCTTGAAAATCTGGAACCTTATTATAGTTATGAAGATGCAAACACTTCATACAGGGTTTTCAGGATTGCAGACAGTTGTATACTGCCGGAAATTGAGAAAAGCAGACCGGAAATTACACCAGAATGGATAAAAAGGCTTCCTGAAGTTAAAGGATATGTTTTCAGTGTAGGTGTGTCCGGGAGATACAGCAGTATTGCTGATTCGGCTGCAAAAGCTGATGATAATGCTCTTGAAGAGATGATTAAACAGAAAAATATAAGTATAATTTCAGTTGACAGCATATTTGAACAGGGAATGCAATATTCCAGGTCGGAGCTGCATAATTTTTATATAATCAGACGCTGGTGGTCGCCGGATATGAAATATTTCTATTCCCTGGGGACTTTGCCGGAATAAAAGTGTGTTTTAAGGAGAGTCAGATGTTTACATTCAAAAAAACAGCGGTATTTGCAGTCTTGCTGTTAGCTGCTTTAATGTTTGCCGGATGCGGTACTACTGCAAAAGCTGCTTCAAAGGGAGAAGAAAGACCTGACTGGATAGATAATTATCCGGTCGACAGTGCCTATTATACAGGAATAGGCTCCTCCAATACAGGTAACAAGTCGGCAGATATGGAAACTGCAAAAGCCAAGGCACTAACAGATCTTGCATCTGCTATATCTGTGCAGATATCAAGTGAGCAGGAATTTGTTGTTAAAGAGGATTCAGCTGGAAACTCTTATCAGTCAGCAGAGGTCCAGATCAATCAGGCAGTAAGTAATAATTTTACCGATGTAGAAGTTTTTGATTCCTTTTATTCCGAGAAATCAGGGTACTGGTTTTATTATAAGCTGTCAAAAGCAAAATGGGCTGAAATACAGAGGAGAGAGAAGGCTGCGATCGAAGAGAGGGTAAAAAGCATTATTACCCCTGTTTATGAAGCATCTGATGCAACTGCTATAGATAAAATTACAGCTCTTTCAAAAGGGTGGGATATTGTTGCTCAATCTCCGTATGAAGGAACAATAAACAGCTTCTTTCGTGATGAATCCGGTCTTCTTATAGATCTTATTGAAATGAATATGGGAAGAATTACAAAGGATCTCGAACTGTCTGTCATCCCTTCTGAGATAAAAACGGAACCGGGAAGATTTGAGGATATTGATATAACTGTCAGAGATGTAAAGAACGGAAAAACCGGGCAGGTTAAGGTCGGTTTTTTCACAAAATCCGACATGAAAAAGGTTGCAGAGATAGTCACAGAGTCTGATGGAATATACCGCGGAAAAATCAAGTTTACAGGTCTTCCGACCGGTAAGAATGATATTCTTGCTGCAGTCGCACTTGATAATTACGGTATAAGACCGGATTTGATGAAAAGCCGTCTTACAGCCCCTGAAAAAGAAATCAAGGTACAGATGGACCATATAAGTGTTCTGCTTAAGCTTCTTATCAACGGAGATTTTGAGATAGAGAGTCTGAAGGATTCAGTTAAAACCCTCTTTTCACGTGATGAGTTTGCAGTCAAGCTTTCTGATGGGGGGAAGAATGAAAGGTTTACAATAAATTTTTCAATGTATTTCAGAAATATGCCTGAGAACAGCTACGGTCTTTTTCTTACCAGAGCCAAGGCTTCAGTCTCTTTATTAAAAGACGGAAGCAATATATATTCATATGAAACAAAAGAATATAAAGAGGGGGGACTGGACTGGGACCAGGCTCAGGAAAGGGCTACCATAAAACTTTTTAAGGATATCAATGCTGATAATGATTTTATAATGCAGATGTCAAATGCAATATATAAGGCAGCGGAGGAATCTTCAGAGTAATCCAGTATACATAATATGAATCAGGATCAGGTTAAAATTAAACTCAAAAAACTTGCTGAAGTCCCGGACTTCAGCGTTGTTTTTTCAGGTAAAGAGAGTAAAAAAGTGGACGGTCTTTATAAACCGGAGTCAAGGGAAATAATAATTCATAACAGGAATATGAAGGGTGATCATGACCTGATGTATACAGCGCTTCATGAATTTGCCCATCATGTCCACTGCTCCACCTCAGGTACTCCTGTTTCCGGAAGATGCCATACAGGGCAGTTCTGGGCTGTTTTTCATGATCTTCTTAAAAAGGCTGAAAAGAAGAATATATATACAAATCCCTTTAAAACTGATGAAGAGTTTGTAAAACTTACAAAGGAAATAAGGGAAAACTATATAAAGAAAAACGGGGAACTCATGAAAAAACTGGGTTCTCTTCTTTTTAAAGCAAGGCAGCTGTGTTTTCAGAAACATATGAGTTTTGATGATTACGCCGACAGGGAGCTTAATATTCACAGAAGTGTTGCTAAAGCTGTTATAAAGATCAATTCCCTTGATATAAGCCCTGAAATCGGTTATGAGAACATGAAGACTGTTGCAGCAGTTGCAACTCACGAAAAACGGGTTGCTGTCGAAAAAGAATTTTTAAAGCATGAAAGCCCCGACATCGTGAAAATGAAGGTAAAAGAGGGGAGCATTATTATTGAGGAGGATCCGGATCCTGTGAAAAAGCTTGAAGCTGAAAAGATCAAAATCGAAAAAACCATATCCGGTCTTCAGAAAAAGCTTGATGATGTCAGGAAAAGGATAAGCGAAATCAGGGATGAAAAAAAATAAATTTATTTTCAGGATATGTTGACAGAAGATAATGTTTCTGCTAAATTACTACACGTAAGGGCGATTAGCTCAGCTGGGAGAGCGCCTGCCTTACAAGCAGGATGTCGGCGGTTCGATCCCGTCATCGCCCAAAGCCTAATTCATTGTAATACAATGAATTAGGCTTTTTTTATTTTTGCTGCTTCGAGAAGTTTTTTTATGTCCGCAATTAAATGCTTTCAGACAACTGAAGTTAGTTTTTAAGCTGTATCTTTACTTAATCTGCCGTTTGAGAACTTCCGTATTCCAAACACTCAACAATGGTTATAATTATCCAGAAGAGACTAAAGTGGCCTATCCTGACGAATTAAGTATCCTTTTCTATAAATTAGTATTAGGTTTGTTACAGAGTAGCTTTGTAATATTTTTATAAGGCTCAGGTTGATTCGGTACATGTAAGAATAATAAATATATCGGATTAAATTAGAAGCACTCTCCAGGAGCTTTAAGCGCCCGGTATATTATGATTAGAGGGATTCTTATGGAAAATCAAAAAAACATTATTCTGAACCGTATTGTATCATTTGTGGCCGGTGGATTGCTGATTTTTGCAGTGATGAGTTTTACCGTCGTGAATACAGTAAAAACCGAAAATACAGAACTTACAAAAGCTCTGGAAATATCTAAATTTGAGGCTGGCAGACTCCTCGCAGATGCCAAGGCTCAGTTTGCAGCAGGCGATTTAGAGGAGGCTAAGATTTCTTTGACTAATTTGTTTGATAATCAGCCCGGCTCTAAGGAAGCTGAAGAGGGACGAATCCTGTTTCCCCAGATTGAAAATGCTGAAGCTTTTCTCAATACAAAATGGGAAAAAGCTCTTCCGGGAATTAAGGCTGAATGGAGAAAAGCCATGACTCTGGAACTGAGGGCTGAATCGGAAGCCGACAGGGTGAAATTTGAAAATGAAATAGAGGGTAAAATAGATAGAGCATGGGATAAGGCGAAAGAAAAAGTCAGATCGGAATGGATGCATAAAATATAAACTGCTATCAGAATAAAATAAAGACCTGCCGGGGAGCCCTGCAGGTCTTTTTTTTAGATAGATGGAAATCATGATGTAAAATATTTTAACGAAAGGTAAGTGTATAATTTTCAAGTACATTCCATTTTTTATTACTAAAGTGATATTTTTAATTTAGCTACTTTTTTAAAGAAGTTGAAAAAGAAGTATAAACAGGGAGATAAATACAGTAATGAACTCTTTAACTGTCTAAAGTATATAACGGTATTGATAGAGCAAGTAGTAGCTTAATATTAAAATCCGTATATGACGGTATTTCTTTTTTTGAAAACGATATTGAAAGCATGATAGGATATACAAGGAGTATATTTTTCTGATAAAAAAATTATACTTAAAGGCATTTAACGCAATAAGGATTAAGCGAAAAGAAGAAAAAAACAGGTGGTCAGTAAAAGCGATCTTTTTGTTGCTGTACATAAAATATGATATGAATAAGAGAAGATTCAGTGTGTTGAAAACTGCAATTCCAGGTGAAAAATAATCTTTATCAATAACATGTAAAATATTATTAATATTAATTAAAAATGTATATGCAGGTATTTTCGGTATATTTATTTATGAATTTCCAACATTATTCATTTCGTAAATAAACATATTTACAGTCACTAAACTTATTCAATCTCAGGGAGAAAATAATAAAAATTATAATTGTTTATCTTTATCATTCCATTAATTAATGAAGAGTTTCTCTCTTAATTAAAATTATTATAAATATCTAAATAATATGTAATGGAAATTATAAAAACATAACAGTTGAGCTGATTGGATTTATTGCTATTCCGCATACTCTTAAGATCAGTATAAAAAAATATTTTGTATAAAAAAATCGTGTCTGTTTTTTTTGATCTGGATCAAAATAGAGCGGTCAGGTGACACCTGACCGCAATAACAAATTATAAAACCAAGAAAGCTTATGTCTTATACAGGGAAGAAACTGTAACCTGTATTACTGACTTTCTTACATATAGAAACAGCGGAAGATAAAAAAAGTTACAATGTAATTTCCATTTGTAAAAAAATATTACTTATTTATATTGCTTCTGTCTTAAGGCAATGATTTCTCCGATAAATAATCTGTAAATATTTTCCCTGGATGAATCAGCTGTAACTGAATAAATTACCGAATCATCTGACCATGTCCAGGTTGTGGTTTTGACTACTTCCGGCATACTCTCAAGTCCTTTGGTCCGCATGCTCCATTGCCGGGAACAGTTGACAGGAAGTCCCAAGTTGATTCTTTCCTCATCAATAGGCCATTCGGGTTTTTCTCTTTCTGTATAGCTGTCTTTGCCCTTTAATTGAAGTTCTATTGTTATATTCTCCGTGGGGTTTTTGTTATCATAGAAAATAAGAAGCTTTCTTTTCAGCTCTCCATCTTCAGCATATTCTTCTATCATTTTTCCGCTGAGAACGAAAAACTCTGATAAATCCTCAATAAATACAGTATCCGGAAAGGAGGTATGAAAACCAAGTTCACGGTTTAACTCTTTATAAGGGGTACCTGTTCTGTATTTTATTACCGAAACAGGAAAGGATTTGAAAGCTGACAATTCTTCAGCAGTTGCTTTTCTTTTCACAGGAAAAGGTTTCTTGCCGGACTTTTCTGAATATTCAAGAAACCAGAAAGTATCCTGTCTGTCATACCATGCATCAAGAACACGTTTCTGATGTTCAGCCTGTATATAAGACATCTGGTCCTGATTCTCCGGTTTCCATTCACCTATTGATGAACCTCCTGTATCTGTGGAGTATTGAATCAGCCAGTCTGTTTTTTTCAGATCAACATCATTTCTGAAAATCAGTTTTTTCCCTGATATCTCTCTGGTAAAGTCATATCCTTCGATGGCAAGCCGGTTATCGAGAACAACTAGTAAATCACTTTCCGGTTTTATGTCATCTAGTATAAAAGTATCCGGAGTAACACCTTTTCCCTCTGCGTGAACAATATAATCAGTAAAGTATATTTTCTTTTTAATAGTTATCTCAGTTGTTTCAGGATTGTAGTCCCAATCATCAGAAGAAAGCTCAATTTTTTCTGAGCGGTCATCAATGTTGACTATTACAATTGACTGAATCTCGCTGAAAACCCATGTGGTGAAAATTCTGCCATCTTCTCTTTCCCCTGTATTAACATAAGTATAATCGCTACCGTAACTATGGCTTAAAGGAGCTGTAGCGCATGAGAGAAAGACACTTCCTGTAGAAAGGAGAAGTACAAATATAAACGGTAATACCCTGGTAACTGTTTTTTTCATCTTAAAACCCCATAAAAATAATTTGTATATCTGGTATACTTATAAGAAGTTTACAGATTCCGCTTGACTTGCGGTATCGTCCGAAAGTAGGATTTTTAAACTTTTCTGCATAATGCTGACACTTCCACCCTGTTTCTTACTCCTGTTTTCTGAAAAATTGCCTTGATATGGGTTTTAACTGTAGATAATGATATAAAAAGCTTTTCTGCAATTTCATCATTTTTCTTTCCCTCCAGAAGCAGGGCGAGGACTTCTGTTTCACGCGGCGATAGACTGTACCGCGTGGAAAAAACTTTAAGATCATAATTTTCAGTGGAGGATATTATTCTAAATGTGAGAAAAGAAAAAAGAAAAAGTATCATAAGCCTGAAAACAGTAATTATCAAAGAATGAAAAACAGAGGTAAAAGACAGTAAAGCTGTAAAAAGATAAATAAAAGCAAAATATTTCCAGAAACATATTGAACTGAAAAAATATCTGCAAATCCGGTCTTTTCCGGTAATATACTGAAGAAAGAATCCAGATAATAACCAGATTAGAAAATCAACCATCCCTGTAAATATCCGAAGGTTCTGCAGGCTTGTATCTGCCATTACAAGAAATGAGAAAAATGGTACATGAAAAAAGGAGATACAGAAATAAATCCAGTAACGGTATTCCTTATTTAACATTACAGAGAATATACTGATGATAAAAAAAGCTATGCACCCGAGAAAAAATATTTTCAGTGAAAGCAATAGACGGAAGCCTGATGCATAGGGAAAACGGTTAAACCATGAAGGGGTTCCCCATGTGTAGAGCATATCAGTAATAAGAGTTAAAAGAACAGAAAATAGGAGTGCAATAAAAAAGAGGGTAATATTTCCGGTTATACTTTTATTCATTTATTGTATCCATTGGACTATAAAATGTTTTGAAGAAATAATAAATCATAAATCCAAAAATATGACCCATTATCGGAAAAAATAAAAAACTAAACAGTTTTTAATAATATAAACTATAATGTTTATTATATAAAATATAATTAAAGGACAGTATCATGTTTAAATTTATTATCGGTATACTTCTCGGGATTATATGTGTGATTTTTTTTCTTCAGAATGCTGAAACTGTGACTTTTGTCTTTCTTGCCTGGCATATCACTATTTCAAGGGCTCTTATGCTTATAACGGTTCTTGCTGCGGGAATAATTATTGGATGGATTTTCGGAGGAATAAAATATTTCAAAAAATCAAAAAGATGAATTAACTCTGTATAAAGCTGTATGCCTGTAAATTCTGATAAGTTTTCTCATGACTTTACAAAAATATTATATTGATTTATATCTTTATACATGAGTGATGTGAATGAAAATTATCAGAAAAAGGAATTCAGTAACAAAACATTCAAAGGTGCTGATTTTACAGATATGAGCTTCAGAGATACAGTCTTTACTGACTGTATTTTCACTGACTGCAAACTTTCAAATACCGATCTCAGAAATACAAGATTTCACGGGGTGAAATTCTGCGACTGTAAACTGGCCGGAATTAATTTTAACCGGCTCAACCGGTTTTTTATAAACTTCTCTTTTGATTCTTCCTTATTGATTTCATGTAACTTCACTGATCTTGTCATAAGAGACACTGTTTTTTATAAGTGCCGGCTGAATGACTGTGATTTCATTGCCTGTGATTTGATGAACTGCAGTTTTGAGGGATCAGATCTTGAAAAATCAACATTCCATAACGCAAATCTTTCAAATGCGGGATTTGAGAATGCTGTTTCCTATAATATTAATTTGAATGTGAATAAAATAAAAAAAACAAGGTTTACCCTCCCTGAAGCTGTTTCCCTGCTTGACCATTTTGATGTTATAATAAACTAACAATAACTTGTACAGAAGTGAAAAAAAGCTATAGAAAGGCGGGTTTCTATAGCAGTTGATAACTTCAGGTTTATACTTTTGAAAACGGAAGGTAATGGAAAAAAGTTATTTATATAGTAATCTTAAAAGAAATCAAAGACAATATATAAATAACCTCCAGTAAAATAAAGCAGACTATTAAAGAAAAAAGGGCCGCAAACTGCGGCCCTTTAATCCGGAGAGGATATACCTTCCGGATAGAAATATTAGGTATCTTATTTTAATATTAAAATATCAGGATGATCAATTATGGAGAGAAAAATGTTTGAAAAACTTGATGAGCAGATAGGATTTATTAAAGAAATTGATAAAATAAAATCTATACTACGCCGTTCCTATATTACGGATAAATCAAGAAATGAGAATGATGCAGAACATTCATGGCATATATCAGTTATGGCGCTGGTTTTAAAAGAATATGCAAACAGCAGTGAGCTTGATATGCTCAAGGTAATTTCCATGCTTCTTGTACATGATATTGTTGAGATATATGCTGGTGATACCTTTATTTATGACGAAGAGGGGAAAAAGGGGCAGGAGAAAAGGGAAAAAGAGGCTGCTGACAGAATTTTCGGGATGCTTTCTGACAGGCAGAAGGATTACTTCAGAGGATTATGGGATGAATTTGAAGGGAAACAAAGTGATGAGGCACTTTTTGCAAAAAGCATGGACCGGTTACACCCTCTTCTGCTTAACTATTTTGCAGAGGGAAAAACATGGAAAAAGCACAATGTAAACTCTGAAATGGTACGTGAAATAAACTCAGAAATTGCCTGCGGGTCTGAGGTTTTATGGAAATATGCTGAAAAACTTATCGGGAAGGCTGTTGATAAGGGGTATCTGGAAAAATAAGTGGGAGAAAATTTAATAATATATACAGTTGTTTTTTTAGCTTTTTTTCTAAAAGGTGTTGCAGGATTTGGAAATACACTTATTCTAAACGGAACTCTGTCTTTTTTCCGTGAAAACCGGTTTATTACCCCTATGGATCTTCTTCTCGGTTTTCCGGTAAATATTTATCTGGTTATCAGGGAATGGAAGTATATTCAGTTCAGAATTGTCCTTCCGCTGCTTGTTTCTATTCTTGCCGGTTCAATCCCTGGAATTCTGCTTCTCGGTTCTGTGAATGACAGAATCCTTAAAAGTATTCTTGCACTTGTTCTTATAATGATCAGTATAGATTTCTTTTTTAAAAAGGGGCAGAAAGATCTTTCGGAAAAAGAGATGAAATATCTTATACCATTTACCGGTTTTGTCTCAGGTATTCTGATGGGACTGTACGGGATAGGGGTTCTTATACCGGCAGTTCTAAGCAGGACAGGTCTTGAGAGAAGGAATTTCAGGGGGACTGTCTGCTTTATATTTTCAATCGAAAGCATGATCAGAATAGCTGTATATGTGTATACCGGGATAATCAGCCGGGAGATATTAATCCTTTTTATTTCCCTGCTCCCTTTCGCAGCTGCTGGTGTTCTGGCTGGCAGGATTGCTGATAAGCAGATTGATGACAACCTTTTAAGAAAGATTATAGTTGCAGTACTGTTTGTATCTGCAGTTTTTCTTCTGTTTAAAAACAGGTTCGGTATTATATGATTATCGTTGACTTTGAAGATAATAATTGAGATATTAATTTTATATATTTTCAGGAGGCATAAAATTGTTTGAAAATACAGGATTTATTTCAGATTCACAGGCAGTAAAGGAAAAAAGCCTTATAAAAAATGTATATCTCTGGATGACATCAGGTCTTGCCCTTACAGGGGTTGTATCACTGTGGATGATGTCAAATCCCGCCATGATAAGGGGGATGATACAGTCGGGGATGTTCTGGGGCCTCATGATTGGGGAGTTTATTCTGGTAATGTTTCTTTCCGCAAGGATTATGAGTATGAGTCCTTCAACTGCAACCCTTACTTTTGCAGCTTATTCTGTTCTCAATGGTATTACACTGTCTACAGTATTTCTTATATATTCAGGTGCAAGCCTTGTATCAACATTCTTTATTACCTCAGCAACATTTGCAGGTATGAGCCTGTATGCAGTGACAACGAAAAGAAATCTTGCCGGGTATGGTCATTACCTGATGATGGGACTTATGGGGCTGATTATTGCTTCAATAGTAAATATTTTTCTGAAAAGCAGCGGATTCTATTATCTTGTCTCATATGCGGGTGTGCTGATTTTCTGCGGTCTCACAGCTTATGATACCCAGATGATTCTGAATATGAGCAGAAACTATTCTTCATCTGTCTCTGAGGGAGATTATATCAGGTTTTCCATAATAGGGGCGCTGAAACTTTATCTTGATTTTATCAATATGTTCCTTTTCTTTCTGAGAATTTTCGGAAGAAGAGATTAGACAGGTATAATATTTTTAATGCGTGTAACCGGCGGTAAGTATCTCAGCAGGCAGGTCAAATGTCCCAGAGGGGTTATAAGACCTGCCATGGACAGAATGAGGGAATCCCAGTTTTCAATCCTCGGCAATATAAGAAACAAGTCTTTTCTTGATCTTTTCAGCGGTTCAGGGATAGTGGGGATAGAGGCAGCTTCAAGAGGAGCTTCCCCTGTTTTCTTTGTGGAAAAAGACAGAATAAAGAAGAATATTCTCCTTGAGAATACAGATATTATTGAGACTGAAAAAAAGATATTTATTATGCCGGTTGAAAAATACATATCTGTTTCAAGGGATAAGTTTGATCTGATATTTCTTGATCCCCCTTTCCCTCTGGCTAAAAAACAGGATCTTGTTCTGTCTGTCAGCAGAAAAGGTCTGTTAAAAGATGACGGAATCCTGATGATACATCATCCTGCAGAAGAGAGATGGGAAGATACTATCGGGGATTTTGAAGTCTATGACAGGAGAAAATACGGAAGGTCGATACTGTTATTTTTTCGGAAGTCCCTTTTTTCTGTTGACCAGGCAGTTGACAATAATCATATCTGATTTTGCAAATTTTCTGTCAGGAAGGTCTTCAATTTTTATCCATTCAACTGCAGAATGCTCGCGCAGTTGAATCTGATCTGACAGAAATTCAATATAATATGCTTTCAGTTTGTATATTTTACCCCTGTTTGTAAAAAGTCCGGAGCAGAGCATGTTGCCGACTTCTATATCAACTGCAAATTCCTCTTTATATTCTCTGACAAGAGCTGCTTCAGGTTTTTCCCCTTTTTCAGCTTTGCCTCCCGGGAATTCCCAGCTTTCCCCTATAGTTGTCCCTGGCTTTCTTCTGGCTATGAATACCTTTCCGTCAATCTCAGCAATTCCTGCCGTAGATATTCTGTTAAGCATCAGATAAAAAGAACACCAGGAAAGAAAAAATGAAGAAGTGATACTGTTATGGCTGCTATTCCCAGTATACTCTTGTATTTAACAATGAGAGAGTTGATCTTTTCAAGAAAACCCGGAACAACTCCGTTTTTTTCAGTCTGATATGAACAGAAAAGATAGAAAGATATCAAAATACTCAGAACTGCAGGTATAAGGTCTCCTATTACAGGCACATCACCCGAATAAACACTTATAATTTTAAATACACCTGTAACTCCTGATACAATGCTGAATGTTAAAAGATATGTCGGTGCTTTAAAAAGTTCCTGCAGCGAGTCCAGTTTGGTAAACTGTTTATTAATTGTCTCACTTGCAAGCAGAAGACCGCCTATAAAATTAACAAAAATCGATAAGAAATAAAATTGTACCATGATCAGCCACTCCTTAATAAATAATAACGGAAACTGACGCAGCAGTCAATTTTTTATTTTTCATTGACCAGTTTATGTTTAAGTTTAATGGTATTGTCCCTGAATTTGAGTGTTACAATAACAAAGGATGATTCAGTCACAGGGGGAATTTTATCAAGTGGAATGGATACCCTGTATATTGAGGTCCGGTTATTCTGGTCAGGAAGAAAATCATAGATTTTTTTGTAGAACTCACTGATTTTTGACAGTCTCACTGTTATATCAACCGGCAGTGGGGAAGTATCCTTTGAGCCCGGATTGCTTGATGATTTGTTTAGAGCGGAGATACTGATAAGTATTTTCTCATCATAAATAAAACTTTTCAGGGTGAAGGAATAATCTTCTGTTGAAAAACGGTTGCTGCTGATTCTCTGGTAGATAAGAAATCCCAGAGAAAGAAGGCAGATCAGAAGAATATCAAGAAGAAGTATTACCATTGAACGGTTGTTTTTGAAAATTCCCTGTTCAGTATTTTTCATTTTGATAACAGACTCAGGCAGCATGGAGAGCCGTTCATCCCTGTTGTAGTGAAACTCGTATTCAGGTAATTTTAAATTGTTTTTATCATCCATTTTATTTTTCCATGCTCTCTTTTATTGCTTTTCCGATATAACCGGGAAGTTTTTCAGCTGAAAAAAATCCTTTATCATTATAACACATCCTGCCTGCTTTCTGGTGAAGAAGGACTGCAAGTACTGAAGCTGTTTCTGTATCAAGACCGTATGAAATAAGCCCTCCCGTAATACCGGACAGTATATCTCCGCTTCCCGCCGTAGCCATTGCAGGATTCATTCCGTCAACAACCGTTACCCGCCCTCTACTGTCTGCTATCCAGACCACATGAGATTTTAGTATGACTGTGATATTTCTTCCGGCCGAAAATTCTTTTAAAAGAGGGAGGGGGTTGTCAAGGATCTCTTTTTTATCAGCACCGGTGATAAGGGCAAATTCTCCTATATGGGGTGTAATAATACAGTTTGTGTTGTTTAATTCAAAGCCTTCTGAAAAAAGTTCCGACAGGAGTTTTATCCCCCCTGCATCTATCACACATGGAATATCCTGATCCTGCAGAAAGCTTTGAAGCCATTTCCTGTTTGTATTTCCTGTATCCCATCCCGGCCCGATAACAACAGAAGAATATTTCCCCTCAGGAAGCTTTTCATAACTGCCGGTATCAATAGTGTCGACCATAACAGACTCTGCTGATGCTGATGAAACGATTGTATATATATCAGGAGTGACTTTTAAGGAGACAAGACCCGACATGGAGTTTATTGCTGCTTTTGAACAGAGTAGTGCAGCACCTGAAAAACCTTTGCTGCCTGCAATGACAAGTGTGTGCCCTTTTTTGTTTTTATAGAGATAAGGAGATGGGGCAGGGAGGATACCGGGAATATCAGATTCCCCGAGAAAGCTGTTATATCCCGCGCCCGGTCTTATGAGATCATTTGGAAATCCTATCGGGACAGGGTAAATCAAGCCGCATTTCTTTCTTCCTGAAGGGGTGAAGAGGGAAAATTTCGGGAGTTCCACTGTGAGGGTAACATCAGCAGTAACAGAAGGATATCCTTCCCTGTAGCTGTCGCCTATCCCTGAAGGGGTATCGATTGAGCAGACCATTGCTCTGGAGCGGTTGACAGCTGATGCAATTTCAGCAGGTGATCCATTCAGTTCCCCTTTTAAACCTGTTCCTGAAAGTCCGTCAATAATCCAGTCTGATTCAGAGAGATCTGCAAAGACAGAATCAGCTTCTCCTTCCCATTCGTGAACAGGGATTCCAAGAGATCTGCATATGTCCAGATGCTTTCTGAAAAGAGTACTGCCCGAATCAGTTCCTGGAACAGTTATTTCACATATTCCTCCGGCGGTAAAATGCTGCCTTGCCATAACAAGTGCATCTCCACCGTTATTCCCTTTGCCTGCCAAATAAACTGCTTTTCCGGGATAAATTCCGTTCCATACCGAGTTGAGGAGAAAATAATGAAGCTTTATACCGGCATTTTCCATAAGAACGATATCAGGAATAAGAAAATCCCTCTGTGCTTTATTATCTATTTCAGACATTTCTGTTGAATTGACAATTCTCATTATTTCTCCCTGATTACCTTGTCAGTCCTCCACCACACAACTGTTGTTTTATCTGAATCTGAAAGCGCTGCGGTAATAATACCTTTATCATCAATATCCATATTTAAATTATAGAGTGTTTCTTCCTCAATATTCAGTTTTTTTGTAAAAAGAACATTTCCCTCGGTACTCAGGATAAGCAGCTGATAACTGCTCTCATCAATAATAGCGGTCAGGAATATTTTGTCATTTCCAACAATTCCAAGCATACTGTATATTGTCTGAAGTCTTTCCTCACTTAAGGCCATATTATTGCCTCCCGATGTGAATACTTCAGGTATTTCAATTGCAGATACAAATTTACCCGAATCAAGGTCCATAATAAATATTGATGAATTGAGAAAATCAACATCTGTTTCTTTGCCGGTATCTTCATTAATTATTTTTTTATAGAAATCACATTTTATAAAAAGCCTGTGCCCTGTATCAGGGATCAGTATTGAATCAACTGAAGCAAGGATGTTCCTGTCATCAGGGAGGGGAACAGAGGTATTGCTTATTTCTATCTGATAAAGAAGTTTACCTGCCGGATTAAACCAGTAAACCGGGTTTGTCTTAGCAGTTTTTGTAATAACAACAAGTTCGTTTTCTGAATTGCTTTTAAGTGATGTGATATATGGGAAAGGCATGCCTCCCGGACCGTCCTGGCCTATATAATCTGTGAAATCCCCTTTGTTGTCAAAACGGTAGACAACATCTGTAAGCATTGTCTCTTTTGCTGCATCCCATTCCTGTTTTGTGTTTTCAAGCAGATCGCTAATGAAAATATTCTGTTTTGAATCCACTGTAATCTTCCCTATATCGTTGAAAGGGAAATAAATTCCTTTCCTGTTTGAAACCAGCTCATCATCTGGTTTATTGTCAACAATAACAGGGTCAGGATTCAGTGACTTATTCATGATTACAAAAAGAAGGTCTCCGTAGGAATTGAATTTCATTATTTTCTGAAGGTTGCCGTTGATAACATAGAAAATACCGTCTTTCATTGTAATATCAGATGAAATCGGTATATTCAGAGACCTGACCTGTGTAATATCTATTTCATCCTCAAGTTTGCCGTAGTTTATGTCAAACAGCTTTTCCCTTGTTATATAGTCAGATTTTTCTAAAAGACAGGATGACATAATAATAAAAGATGCTAAAATATAGTATAGTTTTTTCATTGAAGAAAATGATACTATTACAGATATTTAATGTCAATCTTGACTGTATATACAAAAAAAATATAAATTAATTTGGTTAAGCTTCAGTAATATAGTTATTATTAAGTCTTATCCAATTAAAAATAGATCGGGAGAACTTTATTAAATGATTAACAGGATAGTTGAATCGGTTTTTGGATCAAAACATGAGAAGGATTTAAAGGAATTATTACCCCTTTTGCACAAAGTAAATGAAAAAGAGGGATGGGCCGTAACCATGTCTGATTCTGAACTCGGAAAACAGACTGATGAATTCAGAAAAATGATAAAATCCGGTTCCTCACTTGATGATATTCTCCCTGAAGCTTTTGCAGTTGCCAGGGAGGCGGCGAGACGTACTCTTGGGGAAAGACCCTATGATGTTCAGATCCTGGGGGGAATTGTTCTTCATCAGGGAAAAATCACAGAAATGAAAACAGGCGAGGGGAAAACCCTCTCCAGCGTTACAGCTGCATATCTTAATGCACTTTCCGGCAAGGGGGTGCATATTGTAACTGTTAATGATTACCTTGCTGAAAGGGATGCAGGGTGGATGAAGCCTGTTTATGATCTTCTCGGTATTTCAGTCGGTTTTATTATTTCCAATATGTCAAACGAGGAAAGAAGGGCTGCCTACAGCTGTGATATTACCTACGGTACAAATAATGAGCTTGGATTTGATTATCTCAGGGACAACATGAGGTGGAGCAGCGGAGAGATTGTTCAGAGGTCCCATCATTTCTGTATTATTGATGAAATCGACTCTATTCTTATAGATGAGGCAAGGACACCTCTTATTATTTCAGGTGCAGCTGATGATGATACAAGTAAGTTTTATGAAGTCAATAAAATAATCAATTATCTGAAGGAATGTGATAAAGACCCTGAAACAGGTGAGTATCCTGAAGAACCATCGGGCGATTATAAGATTGACGAGAAGGGGAAGCGGATTACATTTACAGACGAGGGGATGAACAGCCTTGAAAGGATACTTATAAATAACGGTATAATCAGGGAATCCCTTTTTATTGATGAGAATTTTGAATATGTTCATTATATGACACAGGCTCTGAAAGCCCACAAACTTTTTCACAAGGATGTTGACTATGTTATTCAGGCCGGTCTTGTTCAGATTGTTGATGAGTTTACAGGAAGGATTCTTTCCGGTCGCCGCTACTCAGACGGTCTCCATCAGGCGATAGAGGCAAAGGAAAAAATTAAGGTTGCCCAGCGGAACAAGACACTTGCAACAATAACCTTTCAGAACTTTTTCAGGCTTTATGACAAGATATCAGGTATGACTGGAACAGCTGATACAGAGGCCAGGGAGTTTACCCGTATATATAATCTTGATGTAGTTGTTATCCCCACCAACCGCCCTGTAACAAGAAATGATCAGGATGATGAAATATACCTTAATGAAAAATATAAGATAGAAGCTATATGTGATGAAATCGAAGCAGCCCATAAAAAGGGGCAGCCGATCCTTGTCGGTACAGTTTCCATTGAAAAATCAGAGCTGGTTTCCAGGGCCCTTACCGGTCGGGGGATAAGACATGAGATCCTTAATGCGAAAAACCATTCCCGGGAGGCCATGATAATTGCAGAGGCAGGCGCCAGAGGTGCTGTGACCATAGCGACCAATATGGCCGGACGTGGTACAGATATCAAGCTGGGGGGAAACCCCGAGTTCAGGGCTCGCAAGGCGGCAGGAACAGAGGCTTCTGAGGAAGAATACAGGAAAATATATAACAGGGAATATGAAAAGTGGAAAAAGGACTATGAAGAGGTTAAAAACGCCGGTGGTCTTTTTGTACTCGGAACTGAGAGACATGAATCAAGGCGTATTGACAACCAGCTGAGAGGAAGGTCAGGCCGTCAGGGCGACCCGGGGCGGTCCAAGTTTTATATATCACTTGATGATACCCTGATGAGACTTTTCGGCGGCGAGAATATGAAAAACCTCATGTCAAAAGCCGGGATGAAGGACGGGGAACCTATACACCATCCATGGATCAGCAAATCAATAGAAAAAGCGCAGAAAAGGGTTGAGGAAAGGAACTATGAAATCAGAAAGCACCTTCTTGATTTTGATGATGTGCTTAACGAACATAGAAAATTTATATATTCGCAGAGAGATGCAATACTCTCTGATGATAAGCAGAAGGACAGGATAATCTCAATTGTTGAAGATTATCTTGATGATATCTTTCCTTCTGAAAAGAATGAAGCAGATAACCTTTCAATAGCTGAAAATATTACAGAAGTGCTTATGTATAAGACTGATATAGGAGTTGATGAGCTTGAAAAAATGTCAAACACAGATTTCAGGGATGCTGTTTTTGAGACAATAAAAAAAGACCTTTCAGAAAAGGAAATGCAGCTCGGGATTGATAATTTCAACATGTTTGTCAAGATTGAATACATGAGGGCGATTGATTCCAAATGGCAGGATCATCTTGAGAGCCTTGAGGCGCTAAGGGAAGCTGTGTATCTCAGAACTTACGGGCAGAAAAATCCCCTTCTTGAATACAAGCTTGAGGGGTTTCAGATATTTGACAACCTGATAGAGGAGATCAGGAAATCTGTTGTCAGAAAGATTATAAATGTCAGGATAAGAAATTTTGACAGTTCAAAGTCTCCTGTTGAGGAGAGGGGAGCCCAGGCATCCCATCATGCACTGGGGCAGTTTTCATCTTCCGGAAGCAGCAATTCTCAGCCTGATGCGGTACAGGTCAGGAGGACTGTTCCGAAGGTCGGAAGGAATGATATGTGTCCGTGCGGCAGCGGTAAGAAATACAAGCACTGCCACGGCAGCTGATCAGAAATCTCCTGAAAGCAGTTTTGACGGATCAACAGGTTTCTGGTTTGAATAGACTGAGAAATGCAGATGAGGCCCTGTACTTCTTCCCGTATTGCCCAGTTCCCCGACCACTTGCCCCTGTGATACATTTTCCCCTTCCCTGACCCTTATTTTGTTGAGGTGGGCATACAGGGACTGGTATCCTCCGGGATGTTTTATGATTATAAATTTGCCGTATACCGGGCTCAATCCGCATTTAAGTACCTTTCCGTCGAGTGTTGCATCTACATTTGTTCCGATTTTGTTGGCTATATCAATTCCGTAATGCATTCTCTGTTTACCTGTGAAAGGATCACTCCTGTACCCGAATCCCGATGTTATTCTCCCTTTTACAGGGAAAAGAAAGAGTTCTCCGAGAGCTTTTTTAAGATCATATGAGTTAATTGCTGCATCGGGAATAAAAAGGCTGTCTCCCGGATTGATGACAGCGGTTTCAATATTATTGATATCAAGAAGCTTGTTGAGAGATATATTGTATTTTGATGCGATTCCGCTTAAAGAATCCCCCCGTTTTACCTGATATAAGAGACCGTCGGAGCGGGGTATGTTAAGGACTGTTCCCTTATATATTCTGCGGGCATTTTTTATATTATTGAAACTGATTATAGTGCCCATTGTAACATTGTGTTTCTGCGCAATTGAAGACAGCGAATCGCCAGCTGTAACTTTATACTGTGTTGTTTTAAGCCCTTTCAGTATGGAAAGATCTATTTCATCAGAATTTGTGTTTTTCTCATTTTCCGGGATAAAACTTTCTTTCATCAGATTATCTATAATGCTGTCTTTTCCGATGGTAAGGGTGTCAAAGGTTTTTGCAGATGAATATAACGTGGAAATTGCTGCAGCACCTGAAAGAAGAAAAAAAACAGCAAAGCCTGTGATTATATATTTAAGTTTGAGCCTGAATACCCTTTTTTTCTGGGTCCTGATCCTTCTGTTTTGCTCAATCCCGGTTTTAAAATGTCTGAGAATCTGTTTGGGCCAGATAATATTTATCTGATGGTGTCTGTTTCTTTTTTCAGTTTTTCCTGTTTTAAGACAGAAAACCCTTTTTTTATGTTTAATGAGGCCGTTAACCGGTTTATAGGTCCATACAAGGGATTTACCCTGATTGTCCTTTCTGCTGCGTTTAACAATTATCTGTTTAAAGTTGAGTAAATTATCCATAAATACTTTATTTATATCGACAATTAAAGCGGAACATATTAATATACTTTTGATGAAAATTGAAAAGAAGGAATCAAGATACAAAATATTCCTTATATTCACTGCAGTAATTATTTTTCTTATAATCCTGAAATATCTTGTAATAATGCTTTTTACGTTTTCAGATGATGAAACATATTTCAGCGATAAAACTGTTGTTGAGCGGGGACCTATTCTTGACCGGAACGGAAGAATTCTTGCGATACAGACAAGACTGTATTCTGTAACTGCCTGGGTTCCCAGCATTGTTAATTTTGAAAGGACTGCAGAAATTCTTTCAGATATTCTTGATATTGAATATTCCGCTCTTCTTGATGATATAAAATCAAGGTCCAGATTCATGTATATAAAAAGGAAAATATCCCCTTCAGAGTCTGAAAAAATCCAGAAATATATTGACACGGGAGATCTTCCCGGGATAGGTCTGGAGCCTGAGTCCGGGAGGAATTATCCGGAAAAGAAGCTCGCCTCTCATCTTGTAGGTTATACAGGAACAGACAACAAGGGGCTTGACGGTATTGAATATACCTATGACAGTATTCTTTCGCCTGTTCCGGATAAAGGAAACACAGCCCATAAGGTGGGGGGGAAATCAAGGGAGATATACGGTAATCAGGTTTTTGTAACAATTGACATGAATATTCAGAATTTTGCTTATCAGGCATCTCTTGAAGCATTTGATAAATATGAAGCAGATTCGGTTATGACAATCGCTATGGAGGCGGATACAGGGGAAATCCTTGCCTATGTTTCTGTTCCTGAAATTGATCCCAATAATTTTACCGATTCCACCAGAAGTGAAAGGATGAACAGGCCTCTGAACTATGCATATGAGCCGGGTTCTGTCTTTAAAATATTTTCCATTGCATCTGTTCTTGATGTGGGGGGGGCAGATGAGAATACAGTTTTCCACTGCAACGGGTATTATGAACTTGAGCTTGATAATATGGAGCCTATCAGGATCAAGTGTCTGGGAAACCACGGGGATGTAAATGCTGAAACTATTCTCAAGTATTCGTGCAATTCAGGTGCGGCCTACGCTTCTGAAACCGTATCTGAGGATACTTTCTATCAGATGCTGAAGATGTTTGATTTCGGGGAGAAAACAAACGTCCAGATGCCGAGCGAGACAAAAGGGCTTCTGCGTGACTACAGGGACTGGTCTGTAAGGTCAAAACCTACTATATCATTCGGGCAGGAAATATCGGTTTCAGCAATGCAGATTGTAAAGGCTGCAACTGTATTTGCCAACAAGGGGATGATGCTCCAGCCTCATCTGGTAAAGAAAGTAATTTCCTATGACGGAAAAACTATAAACGAGACAGGACGTGAGCCTATAAGGCAGGTTATTCTTCCTGAAACAGCTGAAAAAATACTTGAGATGATGGTGGGGGTTTCTGCTCCTGACGGGGGAACAGGGAGAAGGGCTGCTGTTGACGGGATCAACATGGCTGTAAAGACAGGGACTGCCCAGCTCCTTGATAAGGAAACAGGGAAATACTCTGATAAAGCATTTATTTCCTCCTGTCTTGCAATTTTTCCCCAGGAGGACCCAGAAGTAATACTCTACAACGTGATTGTCAATCCCAAAAAGATAAGCATTTACGGAGGTGTGATTTCAGCTCCTGTCATCGGCAATATTGCAGACAGGATAGTTTCCTATATGGGAATTCCGAGAAAAGGGGATATTGTTGTTGATCATCCCGGACGTGTTGTCCTGACACAACCTGATTATATAGACAAAATAGGGGACGTTCTTCCTGACTTCACAGGTCTTTCCAAGAAGCAGATACTTCCTGTTCTGCAGGACAGAAGATTTAACATTACAATAAACGGAGAAGGATGGGTTTACCGGCAGACACCCCCCGCAGGTACCCACGTTACGGAAAACATGGATCTTGTACTGGACCTTAAATGAGTTTTAAAGAGAAGAATCTTGATATCCTGAAAAAAATATACAGTTTTGATCCGGAAAAAAAAAGCTTTAATTATGGGAAAAGAGAATACCTTGCCGAAACAACAAAGACAGGGGACCCTACCGTGTCTTTCGGGGGAAAGTATATACACAGCCGGTATAATCCCTCATCGGAAGCGGATAAAATCATCAGATCATCATTTACCCCCGGTTTTGACTGCTGGGTATTCGGCGGATTCGGTCTCGGTTATCACATAGAGTCATATCTCAGGTGCTCGGATGAAGGTGCTGCTGTTGTGGTTGAGCCTGACGTGGATCTTTTCATTAAAGCTGTGGAACTCAGGGATCTTTCTGAAATACTTATGTCGGGAAGGGTCATTCTTATAGTCGGGACAGATGCTGATTCTGTCGTGACCAGCCTTAACATGTTCCAGTTTGAAAAAATAAAGTTTTTTCAGATGAGAAGCGAGTATCTGATAAATATGGAGTATTTTGACAGTCTCCAGAAATCTGTTGCGTCATATGTTGCAAGGAAAGAGATAAACAACAATACTCTGATCCGGTTCGGTAAAATGTGGGTAAAAAACCTCTGCCGCAATCTTAAGGTATTTTCAGATTCTCCGGGAATAGACTTACTGAAAAATCGTTTTAAAAATATTCCGGCCCTGATACTTGCCGGGGGGCCGGGACTTGACAGGGAACTGTCAATGCTTAAGAAGTACAGGGAAAAATGTATTATAATAGCTGTTGACACCTCTATGAGTGCATGTCTTAGATCCGGTGTTGAGCCGGATTTCCTTGTAATTGTAGATCCCCAGTACTGGAACTTCAGACACCTTGACAGGTGCAGGTCGGGAAGGACAGTCATTGTTTCTGAGCCTTCAACCTATTCCGGTGTATTCAGGGGAAAGGGGAGGAGGTATGTTTTCGGAAGTTCTGTTTTCCCTCTCGGCAGAATATATGAGGATAAAACCTATCACAGAGGGAAAATAGGGGCAGGTGGTTCTGTCTCAACAACAGCATGGGACTTTGCAAGGATTGCCGGGTGCAGCCCTGTAATATTTGCAGGGCTTGATCTCTCATATCCCTCAAAAATGACCCACTTCAGGGGAAGTTTTTTTGAACACAGGTCACACACTTTTTCATACAGGCTGAACCCGGCGGCAAAAATGGATTTTACACTTTTAAATGATGCTGTCCTGATTAAAGACACAGATAACGAAGGCAATTCTGTCTTTACCGACAACAGGCTGGTGATCTACAGGAAATGGTTTGAGGAGCAGCATAAAATACACAGTATAAAAACCCTTACCCTTTCAGAGCAGGGGATCAGAATCGAGGGGATTTCCCTGACAGACAGGAACTATATTAAAAGTCTTCCCGATTCACGGGAAAAGATCGAAAACATTCTTGAAAATATATCTGATCTGTTTGACAGCAGAAATGAGGACAGAGAGGTCTACAGGGAGATTACCATTAAAATAATCAGCCTTCTTAAAGACCTAAAGGGAATTTCTGATAAAGGTAATGAGATGTGCATCGAATTTCTCTCGTCAGACGGAAGCAGTAATCATGAGCTTCTGAAGGAGCTTGACAGTATCGACAGGATGCTTCTTGAAGGGGAGGCAAGAGACCTTGCAGGGTTTCTTTTGCAGGAAGTAAGCAGGAGAATTCTCACGGATGAGAAAGAGACTGACCTCCGGGGGTCTGTGATTAAGTCAATGGAAATATACATAAACCTGTCAGAATCCGCACTTTATCATATATCTCTTCTTGAAAATGCTATGAAAAATCTTGTTTGATATTGTTAAAGAAAAAAGATGTAATACCGAATATTAATATATGGGGATTTTGAGAGGTCCCCGTTTTAACGGTATGCAATATTGACGTCCAGGCATACCGTTTTTTTATACCTAAATGCTTGTAATATAACAACTTATAAAATAGAATGCAAAATGGTACCAGTTTTGGTACCATTTCAATTTAGAATGAGGCTTGATTATGAAGTATAAAAGACCATATTCACTTGAAAAAAGGAAAATAAAGGGTAGTTGTGTCTATTATTACAGGTTTTATGATGAGAATGGTGAAAGAAATCTTAGAAGTACTGGACAGACATCAGCTGCAAAAGCACATGAATATGTAATCAATAAAATGCAGACAACAGGACTTGTTTCTGCCAAGAAAGAAAAAGAAGTAAAGAAAGTAGTTAAAGAAAAAAACAGAATAGTTACTTTCAAGGAATTTACTGAAGATTTCTTTGTCTGGGGAAAATGCGAATATATCCTTGATCGAAATACTTTTGGCGGTAAATCCATATCAAAAAACCATGCATACACAGAAAGAGGATATATAAAAAATCGTATCAGACCTTACTTCAAAAATAAACCTTTAAATGAAATTACAACTGACACTATAAAAATATATTATACATAATTTAAGGAGTATCGAAAAAAACAAAATGAACAATACCGACTAACTGGTCATGTGGAATAATTAGGTTATTAGAAATATATAGGGAAATTGACTATTTATGAGAAAACGTCTACTGCTCTTCAACAGCCCAACCTTCACTCTCAGCACAATCCGGACAGTAAATAACATCGTTATACAGGATCCACATGTGTTTCCCAGAATACTGATCAGCTTTCAAACCACATTTACAGCATTCTGCAGTTTGCTTTATTTTCAATAATGTTGTGCTGGAAGTATAAATATCTGATTCTACTAACATACATTATTCCTTACTTTTTAAAAATTGTATCAAAAAATAAGGAAAAAACAATATTGTAAAACTGATATAACAAAAAGTTAATTATAAAAAACATTGTGATGATCAGGGTTAATTACCAAATTATTTTTGCATTACTCCAATCAGATTTTAGCCATTTACTTTTAGCAAAAGTGGTATAAAAAGTTTCCTGTATATCTGAATAGGATTCTACCTGAGTAACTTCAAACCTATTACTCTTACCGTCAATTATTGCATATAATTTGCCTATGTTTGTAATCCCTGCTTTTTTAACTGTAAAATTACCTTTATAAAGACTGTTATTAATTGAGCTCATTGCGATACCATCTTTTTTGTATAATGAAATACTTTTAAATATATTCTCCAGCTGGAAGATTATCAAAAATTATAAATCCTTGAGGATCAAAAGTGTTATACGTTATTTTTTGGTTAGATTCTAAATGTATTATTGTGATTGTAATATATTTTTTATAAATGCCTTCTTTGAGTATTTTAAGATTATCTTGATAATTAATTAAATTTAACTCAATTTGTCCAATAAGAAAATTCTTTGTAGTACCTGGCTCATGATAAAAAGCTTCAGGATATCTGAAATCCTCTTTTTATTACACGATATGATGATAATACAAAGAAGTATGATTGTTACTTTTTTCATTTTAACTCTCTTTTTTAACAATTTTGCAAAAGATATCTTTCTATGCCAGAGTAATTGCAAAAATTCTTATTAGTGAAAGGAATAATTAATTATAGAATACATGATTTATTGATCCCATGTTAAATCAGTTATTTTCTTTGTTTGTGTAATAACTATTTTGCTTTCATATTTTTTGTATAGTGCTGGATTTTCTCTTTTAAAATTAACAAGTGATTTTTCATATGAAATATCATCATTTATTAATTCAGTTGTGTAAGTATTATCTTTGTTAACAGTGATTTTAATTTTTCCAAGATAATTAATAGAATCTGGAATCAGTTCAAATTGACGCATTATTTCATATCTATAAATATAACCTGAATTAGAAAATGAAATAGTACTTATTTTGTGGGTACCAGCAAGAGTTTCTAAATTTTGCATTGTATGTAGTACATAACTTTGATTTGATTGATTCCAAGGAGCAGAAAATATATGCTGAGTCATTCGATTTTCTTTTTGGACATTTCCTCGATAAAAATCCCAAATACTTGGAGAACCATAGGTTGATAGTAGTGAAGTATGATCTTCGATTTCTAAGTCAAGAATTAATATTGTATTAAATCCCAAATCTTGTCTAATTTGATCATTTTCTATCGGAACAAGTGATTTAACAGAAGCACAGCCTATGGAATTGAGTGAAAATAATAAAATAAATAATATTTTGATTATATTTGATAGAGCTTTTGTTTTCATACTTTTCTCCACATTTTTTGTAATTAAGTTATCATAAATTATAATATTTTTTTTCGCAACTTAAAAATTGATATGTGAATTTCTGTTTTTTGAATAAATCTGGATTCCGTTATAAGGAAAAGTAATAGGGAAATACCTGGGGGAGATCCTGGGACTTTTAAATAAATATGTCCATAATGAATACGTTGAGATAAAACATTCCTGGAACAGGATATCCGGATTAACCCTTACAAAAACAAAGGAAACAAGAATTGTGCCGCTTCCTGCAGGGCTTTCAATGCTGCTGAATGAGATAAAGGGCTTTGATCCTGATGGTTTTATATTCTCCTTTGATAACGGAGAAAAACCTTATCCTGGGCATCTGATACTTAATAGCCCTTATGAAGCCCTTGATAATATAGGCATCTCTGAAGATGAGAGAAAAGGCAGGAATATCACTTTTCATTCATTCAGGCACTTCTTTAATACCTACTGCAGAGCAAATAATGTAACAGATGACAAGGTAAGGGCAGTAACCGGCCATAAAACACAGGCTATGGTTGATAATTACACTCATTTCAGAGTAGAGGACTTTCGAGAGATACTTGATGTTCAGGGGACGATTATAAAATGTTGATATTACAAGCTATTATGATAGAATATTTAAATGTGTTATTTTTATAAATATTTTACAATAAACGATAACTTTGAAAATTCTTTAATTAATAGTTATTTATATTTTGCTTCTCCATCTCAGTTAAATGATCCATATGATTGTTATCCAAGAGTATTTATTGAAGGATAAGATGATGAAATATATGCATGGGCAAAAAAATATAATTTGCACAATGGGATTAATGAATTTAAAAAAATTAGTAAATTACTCCCTGCTCAAAAAATACACAGTAAATTTATTAATAGCATTAGAGATAATCAAAGTATTTTGTGTTTAACTACCAATCCTGTAAATTTATTAATGTGGACGCATTATGCTAATTACCATAAAGGAATAGTCATTAAAATTAAAGGTGATATCTTTAATAATCGGGAAGGAATAAAATTTAGAGCCTGTAATTTTGTAAAAACAATATCACCTGCTTATCCAAGGGGATTTATGCCAGTTTATAACGTTGAATATTCAAATAATCTTTATGATCCTATAAATATTGTAAAAATGAGAACAGATGAATTTAAAAAAATGTGTTTATATAAATATATAAAATGGGATTATGAAGAAGAAAAAAGGATTTTTCTTACAAAAGAATATTCTATGAATAATCAAAAAATAACATTTTATGAAAAACATCTTGAAGGAATAATATTTGGTTTTCTTTCGGATCAACAGGAAAGAAAAAGAATAATTGATATTATTATGAAAACTTATACTAATTGTAAAATATATATTACAGATCCTGATTGTGAAAAATATAAGCTTAAAATAGTAAATTACACTTGAATCAACCCTCTCATTCCTCCTGTTATATATCCAAGGGGATTTATGACCTTACAACAAATAATCCGGGTTAAACTCACTGATTACGCTGAAAAATATGGAACAAAACGAAAAGGGACAAAAAAGAAACATATTTTTTATAAAAATAAAGAAATATGCAAAGAAGCATATGATAGATTGAAATTTCTTGAACTTGATGATTTTGAAGAGATTTTTCGCTTTAGAATTGGCAGTAAATTTAGAATCTATGGAGTAACATCAGGGTGCACATTTTTAATGCTTTGGCATGATCCAATTCACAAGATATTACCACTAGATTAATTATTTTATAAAAACTCTGAAGCAAAAACAACAAATCCCCTGTATAGAGATATATCAGGGGGTATTTTTATGTCTATAAAGGAACTGTTGAAAGCAAAATTGTTAGAATATATTAATGACTATGGGATTATTACTGGAATTGAAAAATGGGAGAAATATATCAAAGATATTAATTGCAAGATTCTAAATAACTTTGTTATTAGTATTCTATATAAATTGCATTTACATTCCAGGATGATTTGGACTAGGTGGAAGAGTTATTCCATGGTTAGGTAGACTTGATCCTTGATATTGTGATGCTCGAGCTTTATTAATTTCTATTTGCTCTGATACTTTGTAGCGTTTAAAGTCATTTATTAAGCTTAGTCCTATATATAAGACTCCTAAATTCTTTTTATGATTTTCAAGTGATTTAGAATTAACAAAAAAAGTGAAATCTGCATCATTATCTGGAAAAATATTTCCCTTAGCAATACAAATAAGATTTTCACCATCAAAAACTTTGTACTCTGCATAGTTGGAATAGAATATTCCAGTCATAGGGCGTGATATTTTAAAAGTATATGGGAGAACTGTATTTGAGGATTCTAATTCCATTCCTTCAGAATCTAAAAAATTAGGTTTTAAAGAAAAATTAAGTCTGTCAAAATTTCCTTCACTATCTTCAATATTGATTAAATATTTATTGGTCGATATTTTTGGGACAATAGTAATTAAATCATTGTCGTTTTCATAAATTCTGTAGCAATTATAATTATTATTCTTATTTGCAAATTTTTCATATTGATATAGAACATTATAACTATCATCAGTTATTTTCATTTTTTCATTTTCATTAAAAACTATATCATTGCTTAGTAATTCAGTAAAATCAGAGCCGTACTTGTTTTCAAGTTTTTTTTCTATATTTGTTGTTGCACAACCCAGAAAAAAAATAAGAGAAAGTAGTAGAATACATTTTTTCATAACATTTTCCTTTAAAATATTATATTCGTGATACGAAATGTGGTCAATTAAAATTATATATTTATCTGTGTAAAAACTTAAAAGAATATTAACTATATTTAATCTCCACAAATCCCATACGGCTTCCCGACCTTCTCATCGGTATAGTACCCGTTCTTTGTCTTCCCGTAGTACCTGCAGCCGGGATTATGCCTGGTGTTGTTTGATGTATTTATCCAGTATTTTGCGGAACCGCCGGATTATCTGTTTCTACCGGCTGTTTTTGCACCTTTTTTCCGGTTATTGCAGCGGATCCGTCCCATGACCATTTCTGTAGATCAAGCTCTGATTCCAGTCGATTTTCTATATCGTCCAGCAGCTGGTAGAAGAAGTCTATTCCTGTAACCTTTTCAACTTGGTCTATGGGGTAGGCGTATTCTTGCAACGGACGGGATCCCTTCTCATTGCCAGGATAAATCCGATTCCTTTTAATTCCGGCTGTGTGTAGTCAATTATAACCTTGTAGTAGTGGGTAGGGACTGCAACCTTGTTTTTCCCGATTGTATTATATTCTCCGGAGAAGATCGGTCCTGTTGCAATCAGGATCTTGTCGTTCTCTACAGCCCAAATCCGTACCCGTTCTTCCAGCTTCTTCCAGATCCCTCGGTTGAATGATGGATCCTGTGGACTCATATTGCTCATAAAGAATGATGCACTCATAACCTGATCTGACCACTTCATGTCTGATGCAGGTGCCAGGTGTCCCCGGTCGTAACCGGATCCTGAATAGTCTGAAAGCTCTGCAGATCCTGTTGATATAGATGAGTCCGGCCGGAATGTATCTTTGCGTTTTATAGTTCCGGAGACTTCTTCCTAGGTAAGCTCATAAGCTACCCAGTAGGGCTGTTCTGTTTTTTCGTTGTATTCAAGGGTATATCCGGCGTGATGTTCAATCTCTCCGCCTGCTGGCAGGGGTAGTTCCAGCTGTTGGGAGTAGATGTAGGTTGTTATAAGTATTAAGAGATATATTAGTTTTTTCATTATTTAGCGATTATCTGTATAAATTTTAACAGGGATTATTTGATTTTTTGGCCATCTATTTTTAGAATCTTTTTCTTCTAAAAAAGCTTTGACACCAGGTACATCATATGTGATTTTAGCAGATGATTCTTCTACTACTTTATCAAAAGTAAATACCTGCTTTATAAAGCCATTTCCATAATATGTAATTAAAATATCCCCAATATACGCTATTTTGTCATTTTTCGTTTTAAATTTAAAATTAGCTGGACTAGATATACCTAAATCATCTGCTTCTCCATCTCCATCAATATCTATATCTGAAGGAAAATAACTCCAAAATTTTGATATTTTATATTCAGTATCAGCACTACCCACAAAATAAAAATATCCATTATAATGAGTATTGGGTAGATCCCAATCATCACTATCATTTTCTTTTTCAATATGTACATAAATTCTATCATTCAACTGTGTTTGAATTTTATTGTGTTCATCATTGGAAATTAGAAATCTGAATTTACCTATGATTAACACATCATCATCATAATATGGTTTTGGTATTGAAGAACATGATGTAAATAAAATAGTAATAAAAATAACAAAAATGGATAAAATATATTTCATAATAACCTCTTTAAATTGACTCACTCTATCCTACACCCGATCTTTCGGGTATTCAATCAATTTAGCTTGTGACTGAGGGGCCAGATAGAGGAGGACTGTATGCCGTTTTCATTTCAACACCCACATAACGGCGGAGACAATGGGGATTATACCTTTAATTTGCTAAAGCAATCTTTTCTTTTTATATATTTTAATCAATTTCCATGTGTTTTTATAATTTGATCGATTTTCTTTTTGTGTTTCAGTCCATGATAAGCTTCTACCTTTAATCCACGGATTAAATACATCTAAAAAGTGTTCCGAATTTATTTCACCTTTTAAAACTAAATAACAAGCTAAATCTAGTTCTTGTTCCAATTTAAACTGAATATTTTTGTTTTTTTCTCTCCATTTTTCGGCTTTTTCTGATTGATCATTTGATAATTTGGTTAGTTCTTTAAGTGTTAAAACATCTCTGCCAGTATGAATATCTAATAACCTTTGTCTAAAATTTATTAAATTTTCTAATTGTTGCTTTTTTTTATCTCGTCTAATTACATAAATTGAAACAATCAATGATATTATAGCTACTATTATTGCAGCAAGATCAACTACCATAAAGGACTCCTCAATTTGACGATAACTAAATATTTTAACTTAACAAGTCTCTATTCATTCTATACCCGATAACGGTCGGGGGGGGAGATGTTTTAAACGACACAATGATGATCGTAAAAGATATCATTTATTTAAAATATTACTACCAAATTTTCTTTTTTTACATCTAATAACCTATGACGAAAACTGAATTACCCGGCATTCTGCTTCTCAGTCTGTTGATCCATATACGCACTCTGTGCAGCAATATATTATATCTTCTTTTTAGTGAGAATCTTTAAAAATAGAATCAAAATAATCAAAATAATCAAAATAATCAAAATCTATCTCGTCTGTTCTTTCCGATAATAGCTTTAAAAATCTTTTATTTTCCTATTGTGAAATGTTGAACTAATACTAAACAGAGAATTATATCGTCTCTCTGTTTCTCCATCATTATCCAGTGTAATTATAGATATATTTTTTAACTTTTTGTTACAATTTAAACTGCTTGCTAAAAGGAATTTTATATAATTATCAGTTGATGGTAAGGAATAGCCCAGAAAAATTACGTGTGTTGCATTTGAAAGCAACTGGGTAGCTAACACCCAATCTTCTCTAATATCGTTGTTTATGTTTTTGTTCCATGTTGGTGGAACTATATTTCTATCAATAGAACCATGAAGTTTTGCCATTGGAATGCCAGTTCCTGTAATGTTTTTTGTTATTAAATATTGGTCATCTAGTATGTTATGTATACCAGTCTTAATAAAATAAATTCCGTGTAATTTTGATAATTCTTTTAAAGCCTGTTCTATAATTAAATCATAATTTAAAGAAATAATTCCATAACTAGCGTTTTTATGTTGTTTACCATTAGGAGAATTCATGTAGTATTTGGAAAAGCCGCTATCGTCTTTGACATATGCAGTACTTTTTTTCAGTTTGATGTTTAAAACAAAATTGACAAATGATATGACTCCATATATAGCTTTATCAGGAGTATATGAAGTAATGATAATTCTAATGAAATCATTAATATGGTTTAATAACCTGCTTCTTTTATTTATTAGAGATTCCATATATGAGATTGAAAGCAAATCTTCGATATTAAGGAGATCAATATTCATAATATTTTTTATGCAGGAATATTTTTCAATTAATTTTAATGTTTTGCTAATTTCACTATATTTTTCTACATCAGAAAAATATAAATCTTTTACTTTGTTTATGAAATTCGACATTACAAGTAGACCAATAGGAGCCGAGAATCCAGCGCCAATGAAAAAAACAACATTTTGCTGTTTAACCATGATATCTCCAATTTTTAAATTATATTTATTAATGAATTTAATTATATCAGAAGTTAGTTAAATAGAAAAGTTTTTATATATTCCCAGCACTCTTCTTCCCAGTCTGTTGATCCATAGTCGCATTCTGGGCAGTGATGGGCGTTATTGTTGCTCAGAATTTTGACAGATCCTCCTTAGTTAATTTTAAGGCATTTACTGACTTTTTACTGCGAAATAATCGCATTTCCCCAGTTAATACTGCTATTTTTATCTGGAAATGCGATTATCCAGCATTGCCCCCTATGATACGGGATTCTCCTTTCTTCCCAGGTCACATTTCCAGTATATTGAACCGTTTCTGCAGTCACTGTTATCGGGATCGTACCTACAACAGGAACGGTAACACCCGCAATATCAGCGATGGTAATTACGGCATCTTATCCTCCATCATCTCCGCTGCCGCTGTCAACAGCACATGCGGTAAATAAAAGTGATATAGCAAGTATAAGTAATAATAAAATATTTCCTGTGTTTTTCATATTTCTTCCTTAAAAATATTATTTATTTCAGTATTTTAAAGAAAGTATGAAAGGTTGTCGTTCTGGTTTCAGAAATCAGTATAAATCAGTTGATTTTTCTTGAAAATTTTCTGTATTATGTGCTTATAAAAACGAAAAAAAAACCCGGAGTTGTATACCCGGGCTTAATTCTGGGTTTGTTAAAAAGCCCGGACAGCACGAACAGACAACATTTCCTTTTTATTTGTATTAGACTGACCACTCTCTGAATATTGAAACCACGCTGATTGTGTATCAGACTCTGATGAGCTCCAATAAGCCTTAGCTGTCAAATCTCCAACTATGTCTTTATGTAAATACAACTGATATAATTCATCTTTTGATGGTAAAAACCAGTCATTCTTACCGCCACCGTTATACGCTCTGCACAAATCGGCAGGAGGATGTGAAACTGTAATCATTAGAGCAGTATTTGCAGAACCGGTTCCGATAGCAGTTGATGTCCCGGATGTACTTGAATCATCGGTTTTCCATTGTGTGTAAGGATCCTCAGAACCTCCATTCCACAAAGAGGGAGCAGCCTCTATACCATGTAATCCTCCGTCTGTTATGTAAAATACTTTACCTACACCGCTCGGTCCTGTATCTCCGATGGCATAGCTGATACCTTCGTCGTCACCATTCCCTTCAGCATCACATGAGATAAAGTAAAGTGATACCGCAAGCATAAGTATAATTGCAATTTTTCCTGTATTTTTCATATTTCTTCCTTAAGAAAATTATTTATTTCAGTATTTTAAAGAAAGTATGAAAGGTTGTCGTTCTGGTTTCAGAAATCAGTACAAATCAGTTGATTTTTCTTGAATTTTTTCTGTATTCCGAGGGATTAAAACCTGTTGCCTTCTTGAAACTGGTATTGAAAGGAGTTTTTGAATTGAAGCCGGTATAGAACGCTATATCAAGTATTGATTTTTCCAGGTCATTTACAAGCAGATCTTTTGCCTCAACAAGGCGGTAATTATTGATGTATTCCCGGAAACTCATCTTTTTATGTTCATGAACCAGCTTAGACAGATGATGACTTTCTATTCCTATCAGATTACTTAACGACTGAAGTGAAAGATCAGGATTGAGGTATATTTTTTTCTCTTCAATCAGGTTGTCAAGTTTTCTGATTATATCCGGAGTGTCTGGATTGCCACAATATGATTTCATTTTTTTCTGTTTTCTGGAAAGACTGCTTATTGTCTGCATTATTTCAGGATAGCGATAGCTTAAAAAGAAAAAAAGTACACTGTTTGCGCCGCTAATCAGTATTCCTATAAAGATAAGCGAATTATTATGCATAAAGTCTGCTGCAAAAAAGAAGGCAAATGCAAATAGGGCAATACTCCCGACGATGAAGATACGCTGAATAGCCTGGGTAATTTCAACGTCTTCTTTTTTTCTCATTTCCAGTGCAAGCTTTATGGTAAAGACAATATAAATAAATAAATAGATATCTGATAATATGTTTAGAATATATACAATTGAATATTTTTCATGTCCGGGGAAAAGTCCGTCAGAAATGAGTATTCCTGTTTTTTCCCACGGCTGATACAGTAAAAGAAATATAAATACAATGATCCCGGGAATATATCGGTAGAAATATTTTAAAGTATATTTCTGAAGTTTCCCCACAAGGCATTTTACATATGCATAAAGGAGCGGCCCTATGATAAAAGTCACTGCAACATCGCTGTAGAGGAGAAAAGAAAAATATTTAAGATAACCGGCTCTGTACATCCAGAAATAGAGCATGAGATAAGCTATGATAAAAAAAAGAAGTGTCATTAAGTAATTAATTTTTGATTTTATCCTGATTATTGACTGTAGAATTGAACATATAAACAGTGTTATGCTTATAATGAGTAAAAAATGAGTGATAATACCTTCCACATTCATTGGAAATAATTCCCATAACTGAACAACAACATATTTTAAATAAAAAAAGGTGGCTTATAATACAGTAAAAAACTTCTATAAATCAAACTTAATTGAATAATCCATGTTTTAATATAGTTATTTGATAGAACTGTGTCAATCTGAGTTATTGAAATAAGGTATCTGTAGGAAGCCAATGATTAACTACCCAATATTTCCTGTTTTTATTTGAATTAAACAATTAAATTGTTATTTTATCCTGTTTCATAAATTAAAATTCATAAAATCCTGTAACCTCTGCCTCAATTCCGGATCTAAAGGTTATAAAGAAAATTATTTCTTTTAAAACATTACTTTGGAGAGGTAACACATAATGGAAGGGATGACACTAAGAGGTTCTGCTGAACTAATAAACAAAAAAGCAAAATTCAGGTGTTCTGTTGAAGGAAAGGAAGATATCATTACAGATTATATTCCCCCACTGGGGGACGGTGAGGGGCAGACCTCGCTTGAACTGCTCCTCCTGAGCCTGTCAAGCTGTTTCGCATCATCTGTCAAATTTCTTCTGATGAGGGAGAAAATAGAGATTGATGAATTAAGGGTAACTGCTGAAGGTGTGAGAAGAGAGATTCATCCCACATCATTCAGTAACATCTCTCTCTTTATGAGAATAAAGGGAAGAGGTCTTACTCCTGAAATTCTTGAAATAGCTGTCAGAGCGTCTGAGGAGAGTATCTGCCCTGTATATGCAATGATCAAGGACAGCACTGATATATCTGTGAAATACAGAATTGAGAATAATGAAATAAAAATGAAATCAGGAAGCATATATCCTGATAAAAAAGAAGCTTCTTTCTGCGGAGTATTCTGTCCTTCATGTACCCTTTATATCGGGACAAAAGAGGAGCCTGAACGGCTTATGATGCTGTCAAAGAAGATGGGCAGACTGGTTGAGGAGCTTGAGTGTAATGGATGCCGGTCGGGCAGGGTATCTTATTACTGCAGGGACTGCACCCTGAAAAAATGCGCTGAAGAAAGTGGTTATGAAAGCTGTGCGGAATGCCCTGATTTTCCATGTCCCAGTCTTGAAAAATTCCGGAAAGAGATGCCACACCGGGCTGATTTGTGGGAATCTCTTGAAATCCTCAAAGAAAAGGGGCGTGAGAAATGGACAGAGATTGAAGCATCAGATTATACATGCCCCGGGTGCGGAGTAATAAATTCGGCATACGACATCAGATGTAGAAGCTGCGGCTCAGATCCAGGAAGCAGATTTGCAGAGCGACACAGAGAAAAAATCATTTCCCATCTTATGAAAAAGTGACACAGGAAGTAAAAACCGCTCCGCCTCAGGGGGCGGTTTTTGTTTATTTCTGAAGAAGAGTGTAGTCTTTATCATCCAGAAGGGCCCTGATTTTTCTTATGAAAATTTCATAATCCGGGGGTTTAATCATGTTCCTGTAAAGGGAATCAATTTTATGGAGCCTGCTGATTTCAGAGTTATACCTTTTGACAGCCTTCTTTTCCTTTACCCTGACAGTATTGATACTGCAGAGCTTTTCTTTCTTTCCCGATTCAGCAATATATCCTGCAAAAGACCTGCAGTCGCACATTGCACCCGGATGAATCAGTGAACACCTGCCATTAATATGGTCTCCGGCCGCTTTTCTTGCCCTGTGGAGGTTTACCTTAACAGCACTTTCGCTTATCCCGAGTATTTCAGCAGTCTCTTTTACGGGAAGATCAAGCATCACCCTCAGGGTATAGACAGTCCTGTAAAGCGGCGGCATACAGTTCATAAACATCTGTAGACAGGTTTCCCGTGTCATTGAGACAAGAACATCATCTTCAGGCTTCGGAAAAGTGCTGATATAATCATATATATCTTTTCTGGAAAGGCTGTTATTTTCAGCATATTCATCAAGTGGAAGTTTTGCCTGTTTCATGCTGTATTTTTTTGCAGTATTAACCACAATCCTGTAAAGCCATGTGTAAACCGAACTTTTATTCCTGAAACCTGGAAAGGATTTGTATGCATTCAGGAAGGAAGTCTGGAGAATATCCTCCGAATCCTCTCTGTTCCCTGTCATTCTGAATGCCAGGGTATAAAGCCTTCCGTAATTGCTTTTATATATTTCCTCAAAGACAGTATTCATATTTAGCCCTGCTTTTATGATAAATATTATAATAAAGCTGTTCAATATCGTGATGAATAAATATAATAAATAAAAAAAATATTTTTGATTTGATATCAGTGAATATTTTGCTTAAAATTAAAATGATTTATCCGTATTGGATTATAGTATTACAAAAAGCAGGAGCATTTCATGAAAGTTATTAGCAGACTGAAAAAAGTATACAGCGGTGAAAGTGAAAATTATCAGGAGAAGGCTGTTACTCTCTATCTGATAAATCAGCTTCTGGCAGTTTTCTTCCTGCTATTTGCTCTTATAAGGATAATAAAAGGTGATTATCCTGTAGCTTTCGGTGAGGCTGTTGTAACTATTCTCCTTTTTATCAATATATTTGCACTTTTCAGAGGACAATATAAAATATGCAGTACCGTAAGCGTTATGCTTTTTATCGGAGCCGCATTCGCTATTTTTATGATAAAGCAGCCCCGCGAAATCAATGATATTTACATGTTTTCAACATATATAATATCTGTAATATGTGTTGCACCTCTGCTTTCATACAAAGTCTGGCAGATGATTGTAATTGTTGTTTCAGCCCTTGCCGGGCAGAGCTTTTTCTTTTTTTACAAGCTTGTCCCGATAGCAAAGGCATCAGGTCAGTCAGGTTTTACAGGGGAGTTTGTAATTTCCATAGTATTCCTGTTCATGGCTGGAACATTCGCTGTTATGGTTTTCAGGATGCAGCTGAGAACTATAGATTCTGCTGAAAAGGAAAGGGATAATACCGAAAAGAGCTACAGGCAGCTCAACGTTATTGTGGATTCAATGAAGTCCTCTTTTAACGTAGGGGAGCGCCTGATGGAAGCCGCAGGAAATACAGAAAATGTATCCCGGGAGATATCATCATCACTTGATAAACTGCAGCAGGTAGCCGAGGAACTTCTTGAATCAACCAATGGAGCGGGTGGGGCTAACCGGCAGATAAACAGCTCGGAAAAAGAGGTCAGGGAGAGGATGGGTGTACAGGCGGAAGCAATATCAAGTTCTTCATCATCCCTTAAACAGATGATAGGGATGATTGATTTTATAACTTCTTCTGCTGAATCTAAAATGGATATACTGAAAAAGCTGAATGAATCTTCAAAAATCGGTTCTGACAAGCTTGATGAATCGCTTGTCTCACTAGGCAATCTTTCAAAATCATCCAACAATATACTTGAGATAATCCAGGTAATTGAGTCAATATCGAGCAGGACAAACATGCTTGCTATGAATGCTGCAATTGAAGCAGCCCATGCAGGAGAGGCCGGCAGGGGTTTCTCTGTCGTTGCGGAGGAAATAAGAAAACTGTCTGAGGAAACGGGCCAGAATTCGGATGCTATAAGAAAAAGCATTGAGAGCAATAACCAGTATTTTGAAATTTCCAACAATTCAGCTCTGGATCTGAAAGATGTTTTTGACGAAATTATCATTGAAATCAGCAATGTAAACGGGTCATTGAAGGAAATTGTTGAGAGTATGAAGGATTTCTCAACAGTATCGGAGGTTATAACAAAATCGGTCAGAAATCTTCTGAATTCAAATGATGATGTTATGAAAGCCCTTGATTCAATGGAGAATGATATTGAACTTGCCGACCGGAGTATTGAAAAAATAAACACCTCTGTTGAGATGACAAAAAAACATATTTCATATCTTGCGGACCTTGGAAAAGCAATTGTTACCGAATCTACAGGGTTGAAGAATATTGGAACTGAAAATATTGATCAGATAAAAATGCTGAACAGCGAACTTGAAAGGATATAATCTTATATCCTGAATTTTTTATATTGTAACTATTAAACATAACCCGATTTATATGTTTTCCAATACTGTAAAATATAATATAATAAATATGCAGTAAAAATGAATATTGATAAAGTACTTGATACAGTTGAAACTCTTTGTATTTCCCATGGAAAACTTGAAGCAATAATCGAGTCAAGTATGAACGGTATTGTTGAAGTTAACAACACCGGAGAAATAATATCTTATAATCCTTCATTTCTTAAAATGTTTTCACTCTCTTCCAGGAATATAAAAAAATTCAATATAAATAATATTCTGACCCTGGATGGCGGTAAGGACCTCTCCCATTATTTCAATTCAAACAACGATGTTGTTGTACATGGGATTAAAACATTTATTCTTAACGAAGAGAAGATTCCTTTTGAAAAATATTATGAATATAAATTTCTTTCGATACCATGCAGGGACAACAAGTCACAGATAATAATTATTACAGATAAATCAGAGGTAATGAAAGCGCTTAAAAACCGGGAACTTTATATAACCAGCCTGTTTAATATCATAAGCGATCTCAAGGTTGACAACAGGAATACTATCTATCATCTTGCCAAGCTTGTCGAACTCAGGGATTCGGATACGGGAAGACATCTTGAAAGGGTGGAAGAGTATACCAGGCTTCTTGCCACTGAATATCAGAGAAGAAACCTCAAATATGATGAAAGGCTTACGGATGATTTTATTGAGGATATGGCACTTTCATCAGTGCTGCATGATATAGGAAAAATAGGTATTTCAGATATTATTCTGAATAAAAAGGGAAAGCTTACTGAAGATGAGTATGAAGCTATCAAACAGCATACAATTATAGCCGGAGAAGCTCTGATGGAGCACAAAGGGAAAAAGGACTTTCTTGCGATGGGACGGGAGATATCATTTACCCATCATGAAAAATGGGACGGATCAGGATATCCCTGCGGACTTAAGGGGGAGGAAATCCCGTTATGCGGAAGGATTGTTACTATAGGTGATGTATATGATGCCCTTGTAAGCGAACGTCCCTATAAAGAGCCATTTCCGCATAAGGAAGCGGTCGGAATAATTATCAGGGAAAGCGGGAAATCATTTGATCCGGAAATTGTTGAGTGTTTTCTCAATATTCACCCGAAATTTGATGAAATAAGAAAGACATATATTTAAATAAACTTTGAAAGGTCAAGCTTCCAGTAAACAGCATCCGGAATAGGGTTACTGTAATAAGGTTCTGTTTTTTCAAATCCCATAGTGCTGTACATTCTTACGGCAGTCTCAAGTCGCTCAAGTGTATCAAGGTACATTGTTTTATAGCCGAGTTTTACCGCTTTTTCAATAACTATTAATGCCAGTTTTTTACCTGTTCCATTTCCGCGGGCATCTGGTCTGACATACAGTCTTTTCATTTCACAGCATATTTCATTGTTTACAGTTATTTTTTTCAGCGCGCAGCAACCTGTCGGATAATCATTTTCCATAGCTATAAAAAGTGCCCCTTCCGGCGGGGCATATCTGCCCGGAAGATTTTTAAGTTCTGAATTAAAACCCTGAAAATCAAGATCAACATTCAGAAAAGAGACATATTCGGTAAAAAGTTCCCTTATCATTTCAATTTTTTCTGCTGAATAAGCTTCTGTAATTTCCATATATCCGGATTATACACAGTATCCTGAAAAAAATAAACAGACTGTTGTTATGACAGACCGGAAGCATGTTTTAATTCAGAAAAAAACTTGCAAATTCCTGTGAATGGTTTCAGAATTGAATTATGCGGGTTAAAAAAAGTTTATTTATTTTAATAATCCTGTGTCTGACCCTGACTTATTTATATTCGGAAGAAGGGGAGTACAGTATCGCATTTCTGGATCTTGAGAATATGAACAGAAACCCCGGGTTTGATTATCTGAAAGGGATGATTGAAGGACTTATACTCTATGATTTATCAACATCAGACGGGGTGGCCCTTGTAAACAGGTCTGATCTTGATAAGGTTATATATGAGCAGAAACTTAAACTGAGCGGGATTGTTGATGACAGGGATATGAGCATGACAGTAGGAAGGCTTGTCGGGGCGGATTATCTTCTTACAGGAAGCTATGTTTATCTCGGCGAAGATCTTATTATCAATATGAAACTTATAAACTCTCAAACAGGTGAAAGTACTGCTTTTTCCTCCCGGGGATATACTGAAAATACAGTCCACAGACTTTCTGAAGAGATTATGTTTGCCCTTACCGGCACAGTAGTCCCATTCCAGGCTCCTGAAAGTAAAAGATCAATTATATCAATGAGGGATGAAACACCGGGATCTGTCAGTCTTTTTTCATATCTTATTGATGCTGAAATATTCTTTGATGAAGAGTTCATTGGTTATACAAAAGGAGATGGAAGGACCCCTTTTAAAATTGAGGATGTAAGTCCCGGAATACATACAGTCAGGACCCACCTCGGGAAGAATTTCGGTGTTATTGACCTGCCGGAGTTTAAATTTCACGACTGGGAAGCTGAGTTTGAAGTAAAACCGGGAAAGAGTGTAGTGCTGAGGGATGAAACACGTCATTTCAATGATCTGATCTATGATCACCTTTACCTGATATGGGAGGGTTTCAGAATTGAAAAGGATAATGATGAGCCGGCGCAGAGAATACATGATAAAACTTTTACAGACAGAGAGGGGAATGAAATTCCTGTAAGCCTTGATATCCTGTCTGTTATGGCAGAAGGGAAAAGAAAATTTGATGTAAGTTTTACTTATTCAGGGGAAAAGCATGATTTCTCTCTGGAAACTGTTTCTGAAGGGGATGCTGTTCTTGATGAAAAAATCGGCAAGGTCAGATTAAAGGTTACAGTTGACAGCAGATATCCTGACAGGTTTGATATTGATTATTCAGTAAAAAGAACAGATATATGGCAGAATATGCAGAATGAATAGAGGGTTTAATAATGGATAAGGTAATTGTATTTTCTGAAAGACTTGAACTCGGCAGTATAGAAGGGGTTGAAATAATTTCTGCAGGTTCAATAGAAGATGTTGCCCGCTCTCTTGTCCAGGGGGAGAATATAAGGTCTCTGATTGTTGATGCTGATTCTTTTGAAGATGATTATCATCCATTTCTTTTATCTGTAAAAAATAACATGCCGCTGCTTGATGCTGCTTTAATTACAGAAAGGACTTCAGAAAAGATCCGGGGCTACAATATTTTTGAAAAAAAAGCGGATGATAATACTCTCGTTTCAGAAATTACTGATTTCATAAAAAAATCTGAAAACAGAAATAAAAGAGATTCCAACAGGTTCTGCTGGCCCCTTTCTGCCGATTTCTCATCAGATAATCAGCAGTGGGACAGACTTGAAATATATTCTGTAAGCTCCGGGGGGGCATACCTGATGAGCCGCAGTGTTTTTCCCACAGCCGGGACAAATGGAGAGGTCAGTATTCAGTTCTGCAATTTCAGTCTCAGAAGCAGCTGCGTTGTAGTTGAATCATTTTCACGCTCAAGTAACTATCCTCCCGGTTTTGGAATCCGGTTTACCTCTCTTTCGGATGAGGCAAGAAAAAAACTTGATATTCTGATAGATGATGCAGTAATTAAAATACTGATGGACCCTGAATCAGAACCTGAAGTGCCATCACTTGAAAGCGAAGAGCTTCTGCCTGATTTTACCTTTATATAATTTTTTACAGATGTCCAGGTTGTCGGGGATAAATAGTTTATTGATTTTTTTAAAATCCAGCCACTTAAAACGGGTAAAATAGTTATTTATTCCGACAGTTTTAACTTAATTTTGATTGTGTTGACTTTTTTTACATAAAAAGATCTTTATTGACTGCTCTTTTCCGGTTAATATAATTTTCACTATGGATCCTTACAGCGTCAGGTTTTTTTCCTCAGTTTTTTCTTCACGTGAGATGGAGAGATCATTCCGTAGTTTACATCATAATCCGGAGAATCTGAGGATTACCCTTGTTTTTGCAGTTTTAGTCTACTGTTCATACATACTTCTTGACAGTTTTCTTTTCCCCGGATATTTCAGGATATTTCTCATTATAAGGGCAGGTATATTTCTTCCTGTTTCACTTGTTATGATATTTTTTACATATACCAGAATATTCCGCTATTTTTCCTCATCAATTATTATAAGTATTGCTGCCGCAGGTGGCGGCGGGATAATAACAATGGAATATCTTGCCCGTTACAGTCCATATGCCGGATTGTATTTTTACGGAATAGCTCAGATTCTCATGTTCTTTTACGGGACAGGAAAAATATCTCTGATTCCGTCAGTAATTACAGGAACAATAATAACCGCGGCCGCAATTATCATAGACTCGCTGTATGTTGAATCCGATCTGTATAATATTATAACCAAGTCAGTTTTTTTGATCACTATGACTGTAATCGGTATTGTAATATCCGCAATTATTCAGTATACAGCCAGGAACAGCTTTATAAACCATTTGAGGGTTCTTGAATTATCTATTACTGATCAGTTGACAGGACTGAAAAACCGTCTGTTTTTTGACAAAATTATAAGGATTGAGCTTATTGAATATATCAAACTTCCTGATTCCCCAGCTCAGTTTCAGGATAAAAGATCCAATAGCTTGCCGGTGGACAGCTGTTATGGACTTTTCATGCTGGATATAGATCATTTTAAGTTTATTAATGACACTTATGGCCATGATTCAGGTGACCGGGTTCTGGTTGAGTTCTGCAGCAGAATACACAAAATAATAAGATCAACTGATTATTTCATCAGGTGGGGCGGGGAGGAATTTTTACTTATTATCAGGCATACACATGAAAATGATATCAGGGTACTTGCAGAAAGGATTAAAAAAGAAATATCTGAAACACCCTTTTTAATTTCCCGAAAACCTGAGACAGTCACAGTTTCAGGGGGAATATTGATTATTTCACCGAAAACCCAGAGCTGTTTTGAATCAACTGATATTCTTCTTGAACTGGCAGATAAAGCTCTTTACCGGTCAAAAAGGGACGGCAGGAACAGATTTACAGGAATTATTACAAAAAAATACGAATACGGATATCCGGAAAAATATATTGAATTCAATATCTGATATAATTTATACTCAGCTCCCCCCCCAAAAAAAAAACTTGTCAATGGAAACGGTTGGGGATATAATATTTTTCTGATTCTAATCCGGCTAAAAAGAAGCTGAAACTGCTTGAATAGTCACAGAATCTAAAAGGGATTATCAGCATATTCACAGGAATTCCTGTAATTCATACTCAGTGCGGCTTATTTTTTTCATATGATAAGTCATATCAGTCTGTTGATAATAAATCATAAACCTTTAGAGGAAGTGACTTCAATGAAAGCAGATAAACTGTTAAATAATATCAGTAAAAACTATATTTATATCTTTTTTTATTATCTTAATCTGACACGTGGTATCTGGATGATATACCTTGCTGCAAAAGGGTTTTCCCTTCTTGAACTTGGTATTTTTGAAGGGGTTTACCATGTAACTTCTTTTCTGATGGAAGTTCCAACCGGTGTTGTTGCTGATCTCTGGGGACGTAAAACGAGCCGGCTGGCAGGAAGGATCTTTATATTCTTAAGTCTTATGATCATGTTCCTGTCAGGAAGTTTTTTTCTTCAGTTTTCAGGTTTTGTTTTATGCGCAATAGGATATAATCTTGAATCAGGGGCAGGGGAGGCCTTTGTATATGATTCAATGCTCCTTGCAGGAAAGATTGATAATTATAAATCTGTAGCAGGAAAACAGGAACTTGTGCTTCAGTCAGGTTTTATTGTTTCTTATCTTCTGGGGGGATATCTTGCGACAAAAAGCTACCCTGCAGTTTTTATTATAAGTTTGGTTTTTACTTTTCTATCTTTTATTACAGCGGTCACATTTGTTGAGCCGGAAATTAATGGAACAGAAAAAAGAAGGGATATCTCATTAAAAGATATTGCAGATTCCATGTTCAACCAGACCAGAGAAAGCATTCTTGTGATAAAAAGAAGACCTCGAATAGCTTTTCTTATCCTTTTTTCAGAAATAATATTTTCATTTATTGTAAGTTTGTTTTTTTATCTCCAGAATTACTGGAAAGGAACAGGAAAAAGCGAGTTTACAATAGGAATTATTTTCGCTGTATCTGCCATGACTGCGGGGATTACCGGGCTGCGTGCACCTGCAATTGAAAAAAGGATCGGAGAAAAGGGTGTTCTTGTTATAATGCCTCTTCTGCTCCTCTTCTGTCTATGGGGAGTCGCGCTGTCAGAGTATAAAAGTCTGTTCTATATTCTTACAGGTATTATTGAAGGAATACTTGTTGTTGCAATAAGTGATTATATCAACCGCCTTATTCCGAGCAATAAGAGGGCTACTGTTCTCTCTTTTCAAAGCATGGCTTTCAGCTTGTTCATGATAATTTTCTTTCCGCTGATAGGCTGGATAGGGGATTCATTTTCCCTTGAAAAAGCTTTTCTTTTTCTGTCTGTTTTCGGAACAGTAATAACCTTTTTTTATCTTGTATTTTTCAGAAGAGCGGCAGCAGATGCAGATAATTATCAGTAATTAATTATCTGCAATTTCACATCTGTTTCTTCCTTTGTATTTTGCAAGGTAAAGAGCTTTATCAGCCCTGTCCACAAGTTCATCAAGATCCTCGTTTTCTCTGAATGTGGCGATACCCAGTGTAACTGTAGTATTAATCCTTATATCCTTATAAACAGTGGGACTTGTCATGACCCCTTCCCTGATGTTTTCAGAAAGCTTTAATAAATTCTCAGTTCTGCAGTTTTTAAGAAGAATCAGGAATTCATCTCCTCCCCATCTGCAGACAATATCGCTGTTTCTTATATTATCTGTTATTGATTTTGTAATATTCTTCAAAACCATATCGCCGGCGGCATGGCCCCATGTATCATTAATAGTCTTGAAGTTATCAATATCTATAATAATCAGGGAAATATTATCAATTAACCTCTCAAGCTCATGAAGAGATTCTTCAAAAATCATTGTAAATCCTCTTCTGTTGTAAACAGAGGTAAGCTGATCATGTGTAGCGATTTTTTCAAGGTTTTCCTGGAAGAGGGTAATAAGATTGTATGTGAAATAAAATATTATCAGGGCAAGAACTGTAGAAATAAGTAAATTTATAAAAAGTGAATATCTCAGTTTTTTAAAATATTCACCTTCCTCCTTTTCAACAATCAGATACCATTTGAACTCGGGAATATACCTGCTGAAAAAATGTTTGTTTATTTTTTTATCATTTTTATACAGAAAATTTGTCTGTGATTGTTTAAATATAATATCTGAATGTTCTGCCAGACCGGATATATTTATAATGGAGTTTGTGTTTTTGTAGCTGTCGCCGGTTGAAAGGGTTATATTTCCCGTTTCATCAGTAAAAAAAACATCACACTGGTATTTGTCACTGTAGCTTTCAATCAGTTTCTGTATTTTATTGAGTGTAAGACCGACCCCTGTTACTCCGATAAGATTATGACTGTAGTCATAAACTTTATAGTTTACAAAAACAGTTATTTCATCATTGTTTGCCATATCATAATCAATATTAATATCATAATTGTTTTCAAGATCAAGTATTTTAAAATACCACTCGTCCCGCCAGGATTCTTTTGAGATTTTTTTAAGAATACCGCTTGTATGATAATATAGAGATGTTTTATCTGAAACAAAAAAACTGGTTACAGTTTCGTATTTATCCTGAATTTCCTTAAGATAGCGGGTTATTTTTGTTATATCATTTTCGCCGTTTATTACCCAGTCTCTCAGAAATGTATCGTTTGCCATTGTTGATGAGATAAAAACCGGCCTGAGAAGATCTCTGCTGATCTCTGAATAGATATTATCGCTTGTGAGGGGAAGGCTGTTGTTATCTATCTGGTTTCTGAGGGCTGTTCGTGAGACGAGGTAGCTTGTAATAATTGTAGCAACAAATCCCGTGTATATAATAATTATAATAAGAGCTATCAGTTTTAACCTGTTTTTTTTCATACAATGATAAATAGCATAATCAGGTTTTTATTTCAACCTTGTGGAAAAAAACAAAAAAATATCCTGAAATCTCCTTTCTGATGTAGAATTTTTATTCTATCTTTTGTATTTTATTTTCTGTCCCCAAATTGTTTAAAAACCCTGATTAGAAAATGCTTCAGAAATTAAAGGAGAAACTCATGAAAAGGGTTGCCGCTGTCTTGTTCATGATAGCAGTGTGTTTGCCTTTACGGGCTGAAGATTTTATCAGTCCGCTTGATAATTACATAATATCCAGTGATTTCGGTTACAGAAAACCGGTAATGGGTGGTCTTGAGGGCCAGATGAGACTTCATAAAGGGGTTGACCTTGTAGGACCTAATAATGCTCCTGTCAAGGCTGCTCAGTCAGGTACAGTTGTTGAGCACTGGCCGGCACCGAACGGATATTTCAAAGGTCATCCGGTTTACGGGGGATTGATAGTAATTGAACATGAAGGAGATGTTTATACCCTGTATGCGCATTTTAAGGATACTTTTGTAAAAGAAGGGCAGAAAGTAAAAAAAGGGGAGATAATAGGAATCCAGGGATCGACAGGTGTATCTACAGGAGACCATGTTCATTTTGAGGTAATAACAAATCCTCTTAAATTTATCTCCCGAAAGGATTAATTATACCGGCCCTGAATATGGGCCGGATATTTTTAATCAGTTTCTGTATCCTTCACGTCTGGAACATTTTGGGCAATACATCAGGAATTTATTGAAAAATACCCATTTGTCGTTTACCCGGAATTCCAGAGCCTTTTTTTTACAGTCGCTGCATTCAGCTTCCGGGATTTTGAAAATAAGGTTGTCTTTTGTAATAAAAAGACTGGACATATTTCCCTCCCGCATTATTTATAATTATAATACTCTGGAATATAAAATGCAAAAAATATTGGGAAACATTCAGAACTCCATGAAACCGTCATCTGTCTGATTGCCTGCTTCCATGGTGTTGTTTTCAGGTTCAAATTTCTTCTGTGGTTTAGTTGTTTTTTCAGTATTTTCAATACTCTTTCTGACTGTATCTTTTTTATCAATGCTGAAGAAAGCCATGACCTTTTCCATTGTATCAGCCTGGAGTGAAAGCTCTGCCGACATTCCCGCCATTTCTTCTGATGCAGATGCATTTCCCTGGGTAACTGTGTCAAGCTGCATAAGGGCTGTGTTAATCTGTTGAGCCCCGTTGCTTTGCTCCCTGCTTGCATTTGAAATTTCCTGCATAAGTTCAGCATTTCTCTTTATATCCGGGATAAGATTTGATATTATATTTCCGGCATATTCAGCTGTTTCAACACTTGTCCTGGCAATTTCTGATATATCACCTGCAGCTTTCTGACTGTTTTCCGCAAGTTTTCTCACCTCCGATGCAACAACAGCAAAACCCTTTCCTGCTTCTCCTGCCCGTGCAGCCTCAATTGCGGCATTCAGTGCGAGCATATTGGTATTTCTTGCAAGATCATCAATAATTATAATTTTTTCGGCTATTGATTTCATAGCTGCAACAGTATTCTTTACTGCCTCTTCCCCTTTTGCCGCATCATTGGCAAGTTTTTCTGAAATAGTATCAGCAGATACAGCATTTTCAGTATTCTGTTCTACATTTGATGCCAGTTCCTCCATGCTTGAAGAAACTTCTTCCATACTGGATGCCTGTTCACTTGCCCCTGTTGAAAGCTGATTGGCGCTTTCTGCTATCTGTTCGCTTCCAGCTGCAACTTTACGAGTTGCTTCATAGACAGTTGCAATAACCTCTCTCAGTTTTATCACAAGGTTTTCACAGCTCCTTGCAGCATCTCCGATTTCATCTTTTGATTTTAGATCATTCCTGTCTATATCAGAAGTAAGATCCCCTTCAGAGAGTTTTGCAGTTAGAAAGTTCTCAAGGCGTCTGATCGGAGGAGCAATGCTTCGTGTTATGATTAAACCAATCATGAAAGAAAAGATTATAATAATTATAAGAAATGATGTGATTGTTATTACAGCTTTTTTTGTCGTTACAGCTGTTTCATAAATTGCAGTATCCTGTACCTTGTTTGAGTTGTCAGTAATAGATGTAATATTATTTTTCATTGCAACAAGCAGCGAAAGTTCATCATTGTCCAGTTTTGACAACTGAGATAATTCAGAAAGATAGTCAGATTTATAGATTGCTGCTAGTTTCCTGCAGCTTTCGGCCAGTTCAGGGGAGCTGATTATATTTGAAAAGTTTTCCAGAGTTACTGATGCTTCTGAAATATAAGTGCTCCATTTTTCTGCATATTTATTTTTATCACTCTGGGATACAGATGATGAATATTTCTGATAATAATAAAGTAAATTAATAAGATCCATTTTTATATCTTCAGTACTGTAATCAGAAAGTTTCTGAATAACGGAATTAAGATTATCATTATAGCTGTCAACAGACTTTAAAATAGAAGTTTTTAATTCCATTACCTGAACGTAGTCTTTTCCCTCTTCTAAAAGATCCCCTGTACAATTAAGGGTTTTTTCTGCGCTTTCCTCTATTTCGGCAGAAAAGTTTAATTCATCTGATGCTTTCTTAAGTATGGTTAAAATACTATTAAGATTCTTATTTGCCTGATCGTGGTATTTGAGGTCTCTGTAGAAAACAAGTCTCAGGTTGGAAGACTGCGCTTCTTCGGCTGAATAGAGAATTTCTGCCGCAACATTGTTGAGTTTGAGATTCTGATTGATTTTGCTGATACTTATAATTGATGTTATTCCAATTATAACAGTAAGTACTACAATTGTTGAAAATCCGATAACAAGTTTTGAGGCGATTTTTAAATCTTTTATTCCCATAAAACACTCCTGATGTAAATAGTTATTGACAGAACTGAATGTTTAACGCTGTCGTAAAACGCATGATGCAAAAAAAAGAATAATATCAGAATAAAAAATGAGGGTTTTATTTTTTAATTATTTTTTATCTATCCGCGTTTTAAATTATAATTATTATAATTTGAATAATAATTATAATAAAGAGTTTTTTTATGATAAGATGTTTTTGTAAATAGATTTCATGGCATCTTCTTTTGTTTTACTGATAAGCTCAGTATCGGAGAGAATGTCTGCCAGTCTGAAATCGGTAAAGCCGGTCTGTCGTGTTCCTGCTATATCTCCCGGTCCCCTCAGCTTAAGGTCCTCTTCAGCAATAACGAATCCGTCAGGGTTATCCTTGATTATTTTAAGACGCTTTGCTGAAACTTCGGAAAGGTTTTTGTCAAATACAAGAAAAGCATATGACTGAAGAGAACTGCGCCCTATCCTTCCTCTGAGCTGGTGAAGAGATGAGAGGCCGAACCTTTCTGAATGTTCAATTACCATGCATGTTGCGTTTTTAACATCGACGCCCACTTCTACTACACTTGTAGCAACCAGTATCCTTATTTCTCCTTTTGAAAAGAGTTCCATGGTTCTTTCTTTTTCCTCTTCCGGAATTCCGGAATGTATAAGGCCAGTATTGTAATCGGGGAAAACATTTTCAGAAATCTCTTTGTACATGGATTCCGCATCTTTTAGATCAAGCTTTTCAGATTCTCCGATAAGGGGATATACAAAATAGGCCTGAAATCCTTTTGCAAGCTCTTTTCCTACCCAGTCGTAAACCTTGCCGATATTTTCACTGTAGACACTGTGTGTGCTGACAGGAAGTCTGCCGGCCGGGATTGTTCTGATTGTTGAAATATTCATATCTCCCATAAGGGTTATCTCAAGGGTCCTTGGAATGGGAGTGGCGCTCATCATAAGGGTATCAATATTCTTCCCCTTCCTGAAAAGAAGTTCCCGCTGGTTCACTCCGAATTTATGTTCCTCATCAACAATTGCAAGTGCAAGGTTTTTAAACTTAACAGGAGAGGAAAGAAGTGCATGAGTTCCTATTACAAGGTTTACTTCTCCATTCTCAAGAGAGGAGAGGAGGAGTTTTTTCTTCGCCTGCGGGACCTTCCCGCTCAGAAAAGCAATATTGATACCTGTTTTACCGAGAAGCCCGGCAGCTGTAAGTGAATGCTGTCTTGCCAGGAGTTCTGTAGGTGCCATGAAAGCAACCTGATAACCTGCCTCAATATATGGAAGTGCGGAAAGAAGTCCTGCAAGGGTTTTTCCGCACCCTGTATCACCCTGTATAATTCTTGACATTATTATATCTGAATTACTGTCTGAGTAGATCTCTTCAATAACAGTTTTCTGATCAGAAGTGAGTTCAAAAGGGAGGCTGTCAGTTACAGATTTCTGAAGAGCCCTTGGGAGTGTCCTTTTTTCTCTTCTGTTTTTCTCCCTTTCAAGTCTGCTGCTGATTACTGTCATCTGAAAATGATAAAGTTCCTCATACTTGAGGGTTTTAACCGCCAGTTTCAGTTTTTCATCCGATTCAGGGAAATGGATATTTGCAATTGCTTCACTTTTTTCAAGGAGTTTATTATCTGAAATAACCTCCTCAGGGAGTGTATTTTTTAAATATCTGCCGTAGCTGTTGATTCCTTCTTTCAGGGTTTTTCTCATAAACCCCTGGGTAAGATCAGCTGTAAGGGGGTAGACAGGCAGGATAAGATTAAATCTTGAAGGGTTTTCAGAAAATGGTTCAAAATCGAAGTTTGAACTCTGGATTTCATTATATTTTACAGAAAAGACTCCGTGTATAAAGAATTTATCACCGGGTACTAATGATGAAGAAAGAAAACTCCTGCCAAAACAGACAAGATAGGCAGTGGCAGTACTGTCTTTTATTTCTACTTTAAGAGTTCTGTTCCTGCCGAAACCGAAGAACTGATGATCTGTTACTTCACAAACTATATTTATTTCAAGGCTCTGGTTTTCAGCTTCAACAACATCCTTAAGCTCAGAAAACCTGTTTCTGTATTCATATGTTCTGGGATAGTATGACAGAAGATCGTCAACAGAAAGTATTCCTGCCCCCTTGAGATATTTCAGGGAAGCAGGACCGATCCCTTTAAGATTCTTTAAAGAGGACATACTTAGCTGTTTAAAACGGAAGGGCAGGGAGGAATTTTAACAGCATTGTTACTGAGTAGCTGCCGATAATTTTTATCCCTATCAGAAGAGCCCCCAGAATCATCAGATTTGTCTGGTACCCTGTTGCAGAATTTTTTACAAAAAGTGATGATGCTTTTGATGCAAGGGGAATCAGTATTGCATCAAGGCTGCCTGCAAAAGGTGAATAGGTATTTGTGCTTACCAGGAGCATAATAAGCCTTATTATTATAAAAATAATGATAAATGTCATAAGAGAGGAGAAGGCATACCAGACAGATGAAATAATTACAGCAAGGGTAATTCCTACCGTTATTTTCCCGTATGTTCCAAGCTGATTAAGAATATTGCCAGCTATCACCAGAACAGTAATTGCAAGTATCGGTGAAAAATCTGCCGGTCCAAGATGGAGCCTGAATTTTCTGAAATAATTAAGGTACGGATCACAGATCCTTGCCAGGAAGTTCCTTGGATCATTGGAATACTGATTTGGAAACCATGTCATAACAATTCTGATAATAATCAGGAGCATATAAATCGAAATAATACCGCTCATCAAATCTGTAATGTTTTTTGTCATTATTTTACCTCATATTTTATCCCGTTTATCCGGGATTATTTACTCTTTCCAGACTGAAGTTACAAAACTGTATTCTCCAGCCTGTCTTATGACCTCATCGGAAGAAGAAAGATTGAGCTGAGGAGCTGCCCTCAGTATTATCTCTTTCCTTTTATCCTCAATCAGATGGAAATATACATTGCATACACCGGAATTCTCAAGCAGAAATGACTTGAAAGTATCGAGATCCTCCTGTTTAAGGTTGCTTTCAAACATGAAATGGATCTCTTTGAAAGTTGTTTCCTTAAGCTCCCCGGGATCCATGACTTCATCGCACAACAGTTTGGGTTCAAAACTTTTTTTATCCGCCTTTACAATAAATCCCAGCACCCTGTCCTCTTCAAGAAGGTATCTGAATCTGGACCAGACATTCGGGAAAAATACAATTGATATTTCCCCTTCGAAAGTTTCAATAAGTACAGTTCCCATCTGTTTCTGCGCTTTTGTCGTAAATTCTCTTATGGATTTTACAACTCCTATAACTGTATATTTTTTATCTTCAGATGCTTTTTCAAAGTCGCTGATTTTAAGTGTAACACATTTGTCGTAAATCTTTCTGAAATTTTTAAGTGGATGTCCTGAGAAATAAAATCCGAGATTTTCCTTTTCAAAGTTTAGAAGCTCTTTTTCAGGCCACTCCGGAACTTGTTCAAGTTCAATCTCCGGCATATTGTCTGTATTGTCTCCGTCAAATAGTGAGGACTGACCGTATTTTCTATTCTCCTGGTCTCTTGAGGCCGTATCAACAAGACGGTCAAGGTTATGGAAAAGAACTGCCCTCCCTGATTCCAGACTGTCAAAAAGACCCGACTTAATCAGTGTTTCAAGGACCTTTTTATTGACAACACGAAGGTCAACACGGTCAAGCATGTCTGAAAAACTGCTGAACGTCCCGTTTTCATTTTTCTCCCGGATTATCTCGTCAACTGCAGCGGAGCCTACGTTTTTTATCCCTATAAGTCCGTAAACAATTCTCCCCTCTGAAACAGTAAAATATTTTTCCGAAAGGTTGATATCAGGAGGCAGGATCTCTATTCCCATCTGACGGGCTTCGGAAATATATTCAGACATTTTGTCAGTATTGTTTATTTCATTAGTAAGGTTGGCAGCAAGAAATTCAGCCGGGTAATTTGCCTTCAGGTAGGCCGTCTGATAGGCAAGTACTGAATATGCTGCAGCGTGGGATTTATTGAAACCGTAACCGGCGAAAGGTTCAAGCATATCAAAAATATCAGAGGCAAGTTTTTCAGTGTATCCAAGTTCTCTGGCTCCTGAAAGAAACTCAACCTTCATCTTTTCCATCTCTTTTACTTTTTTCTTACCCATTGCCCGTCTTAGGATATCTGCTTTACCGAGTGAAAATCCTCCGATAATCTGGGCAACTTTCATAACCTGTTCCTGATATACAATAACTCCGTATGTCGGCTTCAATACCTCTTCAAGCGACGGGTCAGGATATTTGATTTTTGATTTGTCTTTTTTTGATTCTACAAACTGAGGGATAAACTGCATGGGACCCGGTCTGTAGAGAGCATTCAATGCAATAAGGTCTTCAATGCTTTCCGGTCTTGCGTCTTTAAGGATTTTCTGCATTCCCGCGCTTTCAAACTGGAAGATACATGCGCTTTTACCATCTCCAAGCATTTTGAAGGTTTTTCTGTCATCTTCAGGTATTTTATCAATACTGAAATCAATTCCCCTTTTTTTAATAAGATTTTCAGTGTTTTTTATTAATGTCAGAGTTTTAAGGCCGAGAAAATCCATTTTCACAAGACCGCATTCCTCAAGCTGATCCATGGTAAACTGTGTTGAGACAGCACCAGTTTTAGGATCTTTATAAAGAGGGACATATTTAGTAAGTTCCTCTTTTCCGATAACAATACCTGCGGCGTGAAGAGAACTGTGTCTGTTAAGTCCTTCAAGATAGCCTGATATTTTTATAAGCTTCTGGTAGACCCCCCCCCTTGCCTCGATTTTTTTAAGCTCATCCTCTTTTTCGATAGCATCTTTGAGTTTTTTTACATCAGCCGGGACCAGCTTTGTTATTGCATTTGACTCGTCAAATGAAATATCAAGAACACGGGCTACATCCTTGAGTACTGCTTTGGGTTTGAGTGTTCCGAAGGTGATAATCTGTCCGACCCTTTCCTTCCCGTATTTTCTCGTAACATAGTCAATAACCTCCTGTCTTCTTTCGAAGCAGAAGTCAATATCAAAGTCAGGCATTGATACCCTTTCCGGGTTGAGGAATCTTTCGAAAAGCAGGCCGTATTTAAACGGGTCTATATCTGTGATGGAAAGAGCGTAGGCTACAACAGAACCAGCACCTGAGCCTCTTCCGGGGCCTACAGGTATATCATTCATCTTTGCATAATGGATAAAATCCCATACAATGAGAAAATATCCTGTAAACCCCATCGAAATTATTATATCAAGTTCAAAATCAGTTCTTTTTGTTATTTCCTCAGTTATATTGCCGTTATATCTTTTTACAAGCCCTTCGTTTGTAAGATGGCGCAGGTACTCATCAGGGTTGCTGAATCCCTCAGGAATCCCGAAATCGGGCAGAAGCGGACCTGGAAGCTTTATTTCCAGGTTGCATAGTTCTGCAACTTTTACAGTGTTTTCTACAGCCTGGGGATGATTCCTGAAGATTGACATCATTGTATCGGGGTCTTTCATATAGAATTCCTTCTTGTCAAAGACCAGCCTGTTTTTATCTGTAATTTTTTTCTGAGTGCCTATACATATGAGGATTTCCTGTGCCTCAGCTTCCTCTTTTGTTATATAATGAATATCATTTGTTGCAATCAGGGGAATACCGGTTTTTTCGGAAATTTTCACAAGGCCCCTGTTTGCTGTTGCCTGTTCTGGTATACCGTGGTCCTGAAGCTCCAGGTAATAATTCCCTTTTCCGAAAACCTCCTCATATTCAAGCGCTTTCTCCAGAGCTTCCTTATCCCGCCCCTGTATAATGAGAGAAGGGATAAGCCCGGCTATACATGCTGAAGAGCAGATAAGTCCTTCTGAATATTTTTTAAGTGTCTCAAAATCAATTCTGGGTTTATAGTAAAATCCCTCAATAAAGGAAATTGATGAAAGTTTCATCAGGTTTGCATAACCTGTACTGTCTTTTGCCAGAAGTATCAGATGGTTATACTTGTTTCCATGTTCGTTTCCGCTCTTTACAAGCATAGATCCCGGTGCGACATAGAATTCACAGCCGATAATCGGTTTTATCCCCTTTTTCCTGCATTCTTCATAAAACCTCAGTACTCCGAACATGTTGCCGTGATCTGTAATAGCAAGGGCCTTCATGTTCTGGCTGACAGCCGCATCAACAAGTTTTGAAATGTTTGCCGCACCGTCAAGAAGAGAATAGTCTGTATGATTATGGAGATGAACGAAATCTGTCATTATTTACCTTCTTTACCTGAGATAATATAACTTATTTCAAATATTCTTGTAAACCGCGATTTATAAATCTGTTTTAAAGACAGACTTGTGAAAACTGTCAAGCGCTGATATTATTTCCCCAAGGAGTATTTATGCTACAGCTGATAGGAAGACTCAAGTGCAGGGAAACAAAAAAGGGTGAAAGATTTCTCAAGGAAAGGAATATTGATTTTCATTTCGTTGATCTTGCAAGGAAAGAACTTTCCCCGGGGGAACTTAAAAATATCTGCAGATTCATAGATCCTGAAGACCTGATTGACAGGAATTCCGGTTTTTATATAAAGAAGGGATATGAGTATATGGATTATGATGCTATGGAAGAGCTTCTGGAGAACCAGGAAATGATTAAAACACCTGTACTTAGGAGCGATAAATGGGCTGTCGCAGGTTTTTCAGAAGAAGATTTTAAAAAAGTTCTTGAAAGGACTGAAAAATGAAAAAAAATATTACTGTTCCTTATATTGATTCTGAGATCGGAGAACTGGAAGAGGTAATAATTCATACACCTGGGGAAGAGATTGAGGTAATGACTCCCCAGACTGCGGAAAAGCTTCTTTACAATGATATACTCCCCCTTTCTGTTGTCAGGAAGGAACATAATGTTTTAAAAAGGTTTCTCAAACTTGTATCAAATGTAGTTGATATAAGGGACGTTCTTCTTGAAATAGTTGAAAACAGAGAAGCCAGGAGGGAAATATTATCACGGATTGAAGGGGGTGATGAACTTCACGACAGGATAGATAAACTTGAAGAACTTGATTCAGTTGAGTTCTGCAGGATACTTATCGAGGGACTCAAAAACAGAAAATCAACCCTGTCAGCCTTTCTTTCGGAAGAGGAGTTTGATTATTTCCCCCTTCCAAACCTTTATTTTACAAGAGATTCCGCAATGGTATTCCGGGATAAAGGGATTGTAGGTAAGATGGCTTTCGGGGTCAGAAAATCAGAATCTCTTTTGATGGAAACCATTTTCTCCCGTTATTACCGGCTGGGAGAAGAAAATATCCTTTTCAGCGGCACATCCCACAGGCAGAATAATATCTCACTTGAGGGGGGGGATTTTCTCGTATTCAGCAGGAACATCATCATACTCGGACTTTCAGAAAGGACCTCAACACATGCTGCTGACCTTCTCATGGACACTTTATCTAAAATAATTGACGAGGAACTGACTGTCTATTGTGTAATACTCCCCCGAAAAAGGGCGACAATACATCTTGATATGGTTTTCAATATAATAAACAGACACGAAGCGCTTGTTTATGAGCCGTATATCTGCGGTGTGAAAAAACTGAGATTCATTAAAATAACGATCACTAAAAGCGGAAGGAAAACAATAAAAGAGATAAAAAGTCTTCTCGGCGATCTTGAAAAATCAGGTTATCCTGTAGAACCTGTTTTCTGCGGAGGAGATGATCCGATCCGTCAGCAGAGGGAGCAGTGGATGAGCGGAAATAACTTTTTTTCTTTTTCCCCGGGAAAAATTATCGGTTATGACTGCAATTCTGCAACACTTCAGTCGCTTGAAAGGTCAGGCTATTCTGTAAGGGCTGCAGAACTTTTTATCGACGGGAAGGAGAGTATAAGTGACTTTGAAAAGCTGGCAGTGGCTATCCCGGGTACAGAGCTTGCAAGAGGAGGGGGCGGTGTCAGGTGCATGACTATGCCGGTCAGAAGAAAAAAAACGGATATGGGGGCTTGAAAGGCATTTATGATAAATTATGCAGTTCTCGGAAGCGGTTCAAGTGCCAATTCATATATCATTCAGCATGAGGGAATATCAGAAACTCCCGGTGAAAGAATGACTTTTATTGTAGATAACGGATTCTCCTGCAGGGAGTTTTCAGCAAGGGCCCAGAAGACAGGTTTTAATCCTGCCGATATAAAGTTTATTTTTTTGACCCATGATCATTCAGACCATCTTAAGGGGGTCTCAGTTCTTTCCGGGAAATACAGTATACCGGTAGTTATGAGCAGCGGTATTACACTTAAAAGGGAATATGCTGAAAAAATCTATAAAATACTTGTGGTTGAAAAGGGAAAGGATTACTGTTACAGCAATCTGAAATTTTCAGTTTTTGAAACATCCCATGATTCGGAGGGATCTGTCAGCTACAGCTTTGAAATTGACGGAGTCGTGTTTACAATAATAACAGATACCGGTGTTGTTACAGAAGAGATGGAAAAACATGCCATCAGGTCTGATGTTCTTTTTCTTGAAGCAAACTACTGCCCTGAAATGCTTGAAAACGGACCTTATCCATGGTTTTTAAAGAAAAGGATTGCATCTGAACATGGTCATCTCTCAAACGATGCTGCTGTGGAGTTTATAAAAAAAATTGACAACAGCCAGGCCGGAGTGAAGAAAAGGATGACATATTTCTGTCACCTGTCTGATAAAAACAACTGCAGCGATAAACTGGAAAGCATTGTCAGAAAAAGCTTGCCTGAGGACTTTAATTACAGGATATGCCGGAAAGGGGAAACAGTTGCAGGAACCCCGATAAAAACAAGAGACGGAGGAAGATATGAGTAAGAGAGTACTGACTGTATTTGCCGAGGGCTTTGAAGAGATTGAAGCTGTTACTCCAGTGGACCTTTTACGAAGGGCAGGAATTGAAGTTGATACAGCAGGGATTACTGGTATTGATATAACCGGGAGCCACGGTATCTCGATAATTGCCGATTACTCAATTGATGAAATTGAGGATGTGTATGACGGTATAATAATCCCCGGCGGTATTCCGGGGTCTGTAAACATTGCCGGATCTGATGAGGTGCTGGATCTGATAAGAAAAATGAATGCTGAGGGCAGGCTTATAGCTTCAATATGCGCAGCTCCGGCACTTGTTCTCTATAAGGCAGGAGTCCTTAATGGAAAAAAGGCTACATGCTATCCCGGTTATGAAAAAGAGTTTAAAAAGGGTGTGGAATTTTCTGATGAAAAGGTCGTGGTTGATGAAAATATAATCACATCCAGAGGGGCTGGATGTGCTGCTGAGTTTTCCCATGCAGTTATTGAATATCTTGCCGGCAGGGAAACAGCAGATAAGGTGCTGTCATCGATTTTATACAGATAAAAGAGCAGGGGACACAGACCTGCGTCCCCTGTAAAACGAATTATTTTATGATTTAGAAAATTATTTCCCGGGTACGGCAATAATATCTTTCAGACCGGGGAATTTTTTCATGTCCTTGCCTACTGATTTAAGCCTTTCACTGTTTTCATAGTCCGCACTCTGGAAACTGTATTTAAAGTTTGTATGGATATCATAGGTGCCGGCAAGAAGAGCTTCTGTGTCTTCAGTCATTACAAGTTCCTCATCAGTCGGGATTACATATACCTTGACTTTGGAGTCTGAAGCTGAGATTTCTGTTTCAACATTTTTAGACATTGAGTTTTTGTTTTTTTCAGGATCAATTTTAATTCCGAATTCCTCAAGACCCTGTGTGGCAAGAAGTCTTGTAACCGGTCCTCTTTCCCCGACTCCTGCTGTAAAAACAATTGCGTCTACCTTCCCGAGTGCAAAAGAATAGGAGCCGATATATTTTCTGATTCTGTATGCTTCCATTTCCTGGGCAAGAATTGCCCTTTCATTGCCTTCTTCAGCTGCAATTTCAATATCTCGTCTGTCAACCCATTTTTCAGTTATACCAAGTACACCGCTTTTTTTATTGAGTGCCGTTTCAACTTCTGTTGGTGTCATTCCTGTTTTGTTCATGATGTAGTATGCAATTGCAGGATCATGGTCACCGCTCCGTGTTCCCATTATCAGCCCTTCAAGAGGGGTGAGCCCCATTGAAGTGTCGAAGGATACACCGTTTTTTACAGCATTGATACTTGAGCCGTTACCGATATGTGCGATTATAAGGTTTGTTTTAAATGGATCCTTTCCAAGAAGTGCTGCTGCCCGTTTTGCTGTATAAAGAAAAGATGTCCCGTGAAAACCGTATCTTCGTACACCGTATTTTTTATACCATTCATAGGGAAGGGCATATAGGTAAGCTTTCTTTGGCATTGTCTGATGCCAGGCTGTATCCATAATTGCACAGTGAGGAACATCTGGAAGCTCTGCTTTGGCAGCCTTTATACCGATAATATTTGCAGGGTTATGAAGGGGAGCAAGATCTGAAATATCTTCAAAGCTTTTTATTACTTCATTATCAATTATAACTGACTTGTTGAATTTTTCACCGCCATGAACAACCCTGTGTCCCACAGCTTTGATATCGCTGATTGCTTTTATTGCACCTACTTCTTTGTCAACAAGAGTATTCATAATAAGATCGATAGCTTCCTTATGAGTCGGACATGAATGTTCAAGAATATATTCATCCTTTCCTGTTGCCTGATGTTTAATAACTGAATTTTCTAGTGAGATTCGTTCTACAATACCTGTTGCAAGAACTGCTCTTTTGTCCCAGTCATATACCTGGTATTTGAGAGAAGAACTTCCACAGTTGAGTGTGAGAATTATCAAAATATTCCTCCGGAAATTATTATTTTTATCAATTTTGCCTTAAATAATAGAAAAATACAATATTTGATTTCAGGTAAATAATTGTATGGCAAGGTTTTTTGTATTTTTTTCACATCTGAGTGAAGTATTTCCCCCTTTTTTCTGTTTCAGATAATGTGGATTACTGCAAAGTAATAATTATTTTCTGTCTGCTATTGTATGTCTCAGGGACTGTTTACCCGCTGGATGATCTTTATCTTCAGTTTGACGAGAATTACTTCAGTACTGGACTTTCTGAAGGAAGGATTCTTGCCGGATTTCAGAGATACAGGATTTCCTGCCTTGATTTCAGGGGGGGGGAAGATGAAAAAACAGTTTTCAGCTTTTATTCACCATTTTTTATAGCAGGCAGGGTTAAGACTGAGGGGCTGATTAAGGAAATGGAGAATCCTTCATCCTGGCTTCCGGGTTCAGATATTTACTATGATGACCCTGATATTACTGATGATATTTCACTTGATTTTAACGGTAAAAATGCAATTGTTGTAAAGCCTTTTTCAGGAATTGCTTTCTTTACAATGGCAGAAAATGACGACTACTCTGATTTTAACCGCAGAGGAGGGTATGCAGTGTTTAAGTTTTCTGAAAAGACAAGGCTGAATGCTTCGGTAATTGCAAGCAGAGGAGAAAAGAAGGGGGGTGACAGTGACTGGTACTTTGAAAGGGACGGTGAATCCGGTTCGGATATATATAATACAGCTGCCGGCTTAATCAGGGAGGGGGATTTCCTTTCTGTCTCTTTTTCAATGGGGACCTCATCCGGCGAGTATTTCAGGCATGGAAGTTTTTTCAGGCTCTCCCCTGCTGTTATATATGAGCCATTATCTCTTTATTTTCTTATTTCCATGACAGATAAGGAATACAGGAAACCCGGAGGGGGATATCCTTCCGTCAGGGAAAGAAGAGGCGTTAAGGGGGAACTCAGGGTTAATGAAACAACTGATACAGAAGCAGGGTATTATATTGATATGTATCATACAAAATACACGGAGGAAATTATAAGCAGAATGGGGGAGAAAATATTCGGGGGGATAAATTATGACAACGGGTTTATCTTTATTGATTTTGACGGATACAGAAAAAACAGTTTTGATGAAGAATACCTGGAAACTGTTGATTCGCTTTTGCTGAAAAGCGGTTTTAAAACCACTGATTATTACATCTCTTTTGAGGGCAGGAATAAATATACAGACGGGCTGCTTTCCTCAGTAACTTTTGCAGCAGAAACTTCTGTCAGGAAGGGAAACTGGGAAATCCTTCTGAAAAGGAGAAAAGTGGAAGAGAAAAAAACATCGGCAACTACTACCGGCAGGATTACATTTTCAGACAGCCGGATTAAAGTTTATGGTGAAGGTAAATATGAAACTGAAGACCTGGGGCCGGTAAATCTTAAAAGCGTCTTTTTATTTGCAACAGGAATAAGAATCAGATATTAAGTATAAATTTAGCTGATTCAAAATATATTGTAAGACCGCATACATCAATAACTGTTGCCATAAGAGGACCTGACATAACAGTCGGATCATACCCCATTCTGTGAATAACAAGAGGAGCGACAGCGCCTACAAGGCTTGCAAAAAGTACAACAAAGCATAAGGAAATTGAAATGGCAAACGCCTGAAATACCCCGATTCCGGGAGGCATGAAAATTCCCCTTAGAAAAATAACCAAACCTGTCCCCAGTCCCATAATAAAACCTACTGAAATCTCCTTAAGTATGATTTTCCATATATCCCTGAAATGGATCTCCTCAGTTGCAAGTCCCCGTATCATCAGGGTTGATGACTGACTGCCTGAGTTTCCACCCGTCTGGGTAATGACAGGCATGAAAAAAAACAGGAAAGCCGCACCAAGAAGTATATCTTCATAGTGATGAAGTACATTGGTTGTTATTGTTCCGAAAAGGAGCAGTATTATAAGCCAGGGGATTCTTTTTTTTACAAGACCTGATATGGATGTTTCAAGATAGGGAAGGGGAGTTCCGGATATTGCCCCCATTTTATAGAGGTCTTCTGTCTGTTCCTCCCTGATTACATCAATAATATCATCAAAAGTAACAATACCGAGAAGAACATTATTCTCATCAACAACCGGCAGTGCAAGCAGGCTGTAGGTTTCAAGTATCTTGGCAACTTCTTCCTGGTCAGTCTCCTCTCTGACTGATATTATATCCCTCACCATGATATCTGCAATTATCTGGTTATCATCTGATGCAAGAACTTCCCTGAGTGATACAATACCTATAAGTCTTTTAAGCTGATCTACAACATAAAAGTAATAAACTGTTTCAACCTCTTCAGCCCCTTTCCGTACAAAATTAAGTGCCTGTGAGACTTTTATGGTCGGTTTTATTGCAATGTATCTGGGAGTCATGAGCCCTGCAGCATCATCCTCATCAAATCTCAGAAGGAAAAGGGTTTCCTTTTTTGCTTCCGGACTAAGGTTTTCCCATACCGATTTTCTTACGTCATGTGAAACTGATTGTATAAAGTCTACAAGGTCGTCAGGCTCCATTTCATCAAGGAGCTGTTTGATGCTTTCAACTGTCAGCTCGGAAAGTATTTTTTCCTGTTCCTTGTATGTGAGAGAGTTGATAAGATCAACCTTCATTTCAGGATTAAGACCTTTAAATACAATAATTGCTTCAGTATCTGCAAGCTCATCCCAGTTTTCAATAAGGTCCTGCAGTGAAAGATCATTCAGGAGGTTTTTAAGTTCTTCCGGCTTAAGAAGATGTATATAGTCTTTTATGTATTGAAGTGTATTTTTCATCTTCCCCCCTCATCAACATATATAATCTCCCGCTCAAGCCTGAACCCGAACGATTCGAAAACTTTATCCTCTATCAGATCAATTAAATTTTTTACATCCTTTTCTGTTGCGCCGCCTGTATTGACAATGATATTGGCATGTTTCTCCGATATCATTGCCCCTCCGATTTTAAATCCCCTCAGCCCAAGACGGTCAATAATTTTTCCGGTAGGCTCTCCGAAATCCCTGTTGTTTTTGAAAACAGAACCGGCGCATGGAAACAGGTAATGCCCTTTTTCCTCTCTTTCCTTCCTGTAGGAAAGCATTCTTTTCAGAAGTAAGGGTGCTTCATCTTCCTCAAGACTGAATACGGCACTGAGTATTATAACATTTTTATCCATGAATGGGGAAACTTTATAACCGAAATCCTTTTTACTGAAGCTGTATGTGGAAATAGAATTGCTGCTGTCTAAATATGTAACCTTTTTTATTCTGTCAGATACAGAAGTCCCGTAGCATCTTGCATTCATAAATATGCTGCCTCCGGCGCATCCGGGCATCCCGTAAAAAGTCTCCAGACCCTTAAGGGACTTGCCTGCTGTAAATTCAGCAAGTCCGCTCATTTCAACACCAGCTTCTGCATAAACAAGCTCATTGTCAAATGAAATACCCTTGAGATCTGATGTATCAAGAATTATCCCTCTGTATCCTTTGTCCTGGAAAAGTATATTTGCCCCTCCCCCGATAGGATAGACTGGGATACTGTTTTCATCTGCAATCTCTTTTATAAGACGGACACTTTTCTCATCCTGAGGTTTTACATAGATATCAGCATTGCCTCCTATTCTGAATGTAGAGTGAAGTGTCAGCGGTTCCTCAAAGAGTATTTCACCTCTAATATTGATTTTATTGAATAATTTTCGTAAACTTTTCACAGACAATATGATACTTTTTTATAAAATAAGTTTCTATATTCTTTTTGATAATACTTAAAATTTGCGGGGGTTTTCAGTGTCTTTAAAACTTTACAATACATTGGGCAGGGCAGTACAGGAATTCAGACCTATAAATGATTCAATGGTCGGTCTTTACGGCTGCGGTCCGACTGTTTATAATTTTGCCCATATCGGGAATCTGAAAACCTATATATTCGAAGACCTTCTAAGAAGAACGCTTGAGTACCTCGGTTATAACGTTAATCATGTAATGAATATTACCGATGTCGGGCATCTTACTGATGATGCTGATGAGGGTGAGGACAAGATGGAAAAAAGCGCACGGGAGAAGGGAAAGAGTGTCTGGGATATTGCTGCTTTCTTTACTGATGCCTTTTTTTCGGATATTGAAAAACTGAATATACTAAAACCTCATGTAAGCTGCAAAGCTACAGATCATATTAATGATATGATAAATCTTATAAAAAGACTTGAGGATAAGGGTTTTACATATGAGGCAGGGGGGAACATCTATTTTTCCATAGATAAATTTCCGAATTACGGAGAGCTTGCTCTTCTTGACAGGCAGAAGCTTTTTGCCGGGGCAAGGATAGAGGTTGATGAGAACAAGAGAAATCCACATGATTTTGTTCTATGGTTTACACAGTCAAAATTTGAAAACCATGCAATGCTCTGGGATTCTCCATGGGGAAAAGGTTATCCCGGGTGGCATGTTGAATGCAGCGCAATGAGCATGAAATATCTGGGAGAGCAGTTTGACATACACTGCGGAGGTATAGATCATATAAATGTGCACCATACAAATGAAATAGCACAGACTGAGGCTGCAACAGGTAAAAAATGGGTCAATTACTGGCTGCACGGAGAATTTCTGGTAATGAACAAGGCAAAGATGGCAAAATCAGCAGGAAACTTTCTTACACTGAATACACTGGAGGAAAAGGGATATGACCCTCTTGACTACAGGTACTTCTGTCTCGGAGGACATTACAGAACACAGCTGCAGTTCAGCTGGGAATCAATTGACGCATCAAAAAAGGCTCGGGAAAATCTTATTGAAAAACTTTTTTTGTTATCAGAGGGGGGGGAGAAATTAGCACTTGACAATTTGGGAGATAGGGCGAAAAATTATCTGGGGGATTTTAGAGATAATATTTCGGATGATCTTAATCTTCCAAGGGCACTTGCTGTAGTCTGGATACTAATCAGGGATAATACCCTGTCAGACAGTGAAAAGCTGACCCTTATACTGGATTTTGACCGGGTACTCGGGCTGAATCTTGAAAAATCAATCTCTGAAACTGATAAAGACAGACTTGATGTGGACATAAGAGTCCCTGAGCTTATAAAAGAGAGAGAGGAAGCCAGAAAAATCAGGGATTTTAAAAAATCTGATGAAATCAGGGATGAGCTTAAAGCTCTGGGTATTGAAATAAAAGATACATCAGATGGAACAAAATGGAAAAAAGTGTAACTTAACAGATTCAGAGTTGTTTACAATATGAAAAATTTGGATGAAACGCAATCTTTTGAGCAGCTTTATAATGAGGTATTCCCGCTGATTTACAAAGTAGCATACAACATAACAGGAAACTCCTCAGCAGCTGAAGATATATGCCAGGAGGCATTTATTAAGTATTATAACAGGCAGATACCATTACCGACTCTTAACGATGCAAAATACTGGCTTATAAGGGTTGCAAAGAATTTATCGTTTAATTATGGAAAACGGGAAAAAAGAAAACTGAAAATATTTGAAAAAATTAAGAATGAACCTTATTATTCAGACGAAACCGGTGAGAAGGAAGCTTTGAAGAAAGAATCAAAAGAGACTGTTAACCGTCTTCTGGATAATCTGCCGGAAAAACTGAAAGCGCCTCTGGTTCTGAGGGAATTCAGTGATCTTAACTATAAAGAGATTTCCAAAATACTTGGAATCAGTGAAAGCAATGTAAAAGTACGTATTTTCCGGGCAAGGGAAAGTATACAAAAGATGATTGACAAAGGAGATATCTATGTGCCCTGACAATGAAACTCTCTCTGCCATGTTTGATAATGAAATTGAGAGTAAATTCAGGTTTAAAATTGAAAATCACCTTGAAAGTTGTGAATCCTGCCGTAAAGTTATCAGTGATATGGAAGACTGCAGTAAAATGTTTAAATATAAAGACTCTGATCTTGAGAATATCAGGGAAAGGGTCTGGGACAGAATACAGCAGCAGCTTGACAGAAAAGAAGTTCCTGATATCTGGCACAGAAAAATAACTGTACCTTTGCCAGTTCTTGCAGCTGCATCTTTTCTTGTTTTTATAGTTTCCGGATTAATGTTTTCACTGCTTTTTAATAATTATAACGGTATTTATGACGGTTTCACTGTTTCAGAAGCTGTTACTGTAGGGGCTGAAGACAGGTACAGGTTTCTTGATAATGAGCAGAGTGTTAATGTTGAGCTGCAGTTGCCTGATGACGCAGTTTTTATGATAAGCGGAACTCCGCAGCTTATTAGGGAAGTTGACTATTTACATGCATACAAGTAACAGGATCTGACTGATATGAGCAAAAGTATTATTATCTTTTTTTCATTGTGGCTTTTATTTCTGACTGATGTTTTTTCCCAGGAAAATCCTGATAATAAAGAAACAGGAGAAGTACCGAAAGAGAACGAAGAGTTTATACAGAATAATGATAAATTGTCTGAGTGTCTTCCTGAAGATGAAAAAAACAATATAAGCATAAACTATGAGAGAATTTACTGTATAAATATAAATCTGAAGATTCTTGATGATCAAAAAAAGCTTCTTGTTAATTCAAAATGGAATATGGTTACAATGTCCGGAAGACCTGTTGCTCTTAAAGTAAAAGGCAATAATCTATATATTACCGCAGACCTCACCCCTTATTATGTTGATAAAAAATCCCTGATTCTTCTTACCAGAGGAAATGTAAAACTGGATCCTGTTAATTCTGAAGTAAGCAAATACTATTCAACAGTAAATTCTCTCCCGATAAAGCTCGGAGAAAAAGCACTTTTTTTCCCCCTCGGACTATTAAATGAAAAAATGGAAAATATTTCTTCCTGTGTACTTGAAATAGAGGTGCAGCCCTATGATAAGATTGAAGACATTAAAGTAAACGGGAGTAGTGAAGTTGGAGAGCAGTCACAAAAAGAGCAGAATAACAGTATTCAGTAGGATCCTCAAATCTTCAGGATTTGTCCCGATACTTCTTTTTCTTATATTATGCATTGTTTACAGCCTGAGTTCATATTACAGCAGCCCGTCTCCTGTTATAGAAAGTATTACCCCCGAGATAGGGTATCCCGGAGATATCCTTGAGATAAAAGGGAGATTTTTCGGAGATTCCGATAATAAAGCTCCAAGCAGTACTATTCTGAAACCGTCCGGTTCTGCTGTTTATATTTCAAAAACAAGACTGGTCCTTTCAAATTTTATCTACTGGTCAGATACAAAAATCAGAGTAAGGATTCCTGTCGAAATAGAATCAGGACCGATCTGGATTGAAAATAAAAACGGTAAAAGCAACCAGGTTATTTTTACAAACAGAAATGAAATACCTAAAATACTTTCAGGACCGGCTGATCCGGGACAGCCGTATATTACTGAAATTACTCCTACTGACGGAAGGATAGGTGATATCGTTACTTTAAGCGGAATGAATTTCGGTCTTGAAAAAGAGAACAGCAGTGTAGTTTTTACTCTGACAGCTCCGGTCAATATTAACAGGACCGAAGCGGGCAACAGGCTTGAGATTGCTGCTGCCGATCTTGATTTTGATTATATCAGCTGGACTGATAATGAAATTAAGGTGAAGGTGCCTGACGGCGCTACTTCCGGAAAGATGTGGATAGATACTGACCGGGGGAGCAGCAATTCGATATATTTTGAACTTGACGAAAACATAGGAACGAAAAGCTATGAGCAGAAAAGGGGTTATCAGATAAAATATGATGTTAATCTCAATTTGATAAAGGGAAGCGAGGGGAACAGCATTTCCTTCTGGATCCCCGGTCTTACAGCAACTCCTGAACAGCGAAGTATAGAATATGAAAGAAATATAGTTCCGGAACTGGAAAATTATAACGGAACAATGCTCTACCGATTTTTTGATCTGAAAGATGGGGATAGGAAAAGTATCCAGATAACCGGGTGGTTTGAAAGATATGAACTTAAAACACGGGTAAATACAAAAAAGGTTGAATGGAACTATGATGAGGATTCGAAATTCTTCAGGGAATATACAAAGAATGACGACCTTATCAAGGTAGGGGACGAAAGGATAAATACAATCTACAACAGGATTGAAAGGTCCCAGAATCCGTATGTAAAAGCCAGATATATCTATAATTATGTCAGAAGAATGAAGTTTGTATACAGCCCCGCCGGAAAGGATGTTATTGATAATTTCAATATCGGCACAGGAGATTCATTTACATATTCGCTGATGTTTACAACTCTTGCAAGAAAGGCAGGAATTCCATCCCGCCCTGTCGCAGGTTATATCGTATATGATGATAAAAAAGCTGTTAAACATTTCTGGAGTGAGTTCTACATAAAGGATTTCGGATGGATACCTGTTGATGCTGCTCTTGGAGACGAAGCGAAATTCGGCAACCTTCCTGACGTTGATGACCCCGGTGAATATTATTTCGGGAATCTTGACAGCAGTCATATTGCTTTTTCAAAGGGAATTATTTCAATACCGTTTATAGCTCCCAACGGCAGGACAGTTTATAAAAACAAGATGTACTCGCTGCAGAAGTCGTATGAAGAGGTTTCCGGCAATATAGAAAGCTACAAATCCGACTGGAATGATGTAAAAATAGTTGAATGGTGGTAAGAATAACTTTTTCTTTTACTGGAAAATACCGAAAAATAATAGTAAGATTTGTTTAAAGTATTTTCGTTGACAAACGTGGATGCGGATGAATATAATTGAATACGATTTAATGTACCGGGAGAAATATGAATAATCCTCTACAGCTATCATTGGTAAATTTCAAAAAGGGTGCCTATATAATTGTCGAAGGGAAACAGACCGCATCAAATTTTTTCATAGTAAGGACAGGTAAAGTTCTTATAAGCAGGGAATTTGAGGTTGTTGAGGAACAGGATGGAAATATCCTGGGTCCGGGAGACTTTTTCGGTGTAGTTTCAACAATGTCTTCACACAGCCATATTGAAAATGCACAGGCCCTTACAGATGTATCCATGATTGCTGTACAGAGAGATCAGTACGGACTTCTTATAGAAAAAAATACCCCCATAGCAATGAAGATAGTACAGAGTTTTTCCAGAAAGATGAGATATCTTGATGAGGCTCTTACAAGAATTACACTGAAAAGTACGGCCCAGGAGGACCCTGAGCATCTTTTCAAGGTTGCAGAGTATTATGCGAGGCAGAGCATGTATAATTATGCATATTTTGCCTACTATCAGTATATAAAGTGCTGTTCTACAGGGGAAAGCCTTTCAACTGCAAAAGAAAGAATGGCAAAGATTAAACCCTATTCCAATGCAGTCTATCTTGACGAAAAAAGCGAAGACCTGACACGGTATTATCCCAAGGATACAATGATTTTCAGCGAGAGCCAGCCGGGGCAGGAATTATATATCATACAGAAGGGCAGTGTAAAAATAACTAAAATTGTAAATGATAATGAGATCCTGATTGCAATTCTGAAAGCAGGTGATATTTTCGGGGAAATGTCTCTTCTGGAAAATAAGCCCCGTTCAGCCTCAGCTATAGCATATGAGGATGCTGTACTTATGGCAGTAAACAAGGTCAATTTTCAGCGGATGGTCAGTCAGCAACCTCAGATGATAACCCGTCTTACCCAGCTGCTTGCAGAAAGGATATGGTTCAGCTATAAACAGCTTGAAAATACACAGATCAGCAACCCTCTCGGAAGGCTTTTTGATGCCCTTTATATACAGCTCGAAAAAGCAAAGGTTACTATTTCTCCAAAAATATCTTTTACCTTTTCAATGGGACCAAAAGAACTGCTTGAGATGGTCGGGCTGACTAAAGAGGATTCCCAGACCCTTCTCAAAAACCTTTTTAACAATAAAAAACTTAAGATTCTTGACAACAAGATAGCAACCTCAGATACAGAAGAGGTCGCTAAACAGGCTGCATATTTCAGAAAAATGGAAAAGATTGAACAGTCACGAAGAAAAAGTTCTATCATGTCTGGTTTTTAATTACAAAATCAAAAATATATTTATTACAGATCAGAAAAGTGACGGATAAAACGAAACATCTCCGCTGCTTATCCAGATCTCCCCGTAGACTTTCCTGTACCTGACTATCTGCTGAAGTCCGCTGCTGCTTTCGAGAGGAAATATTATTTCCCCCTTTGACTGGAGCATATCAAAAAAGACAGGATCAAGCCTTGAAATACTTCCCTGCAGAAAAATAAAATCAAAAGGTCCGTATCCCTTGAAAGCTTCTGGATTATTTCCGTATTCTATATTTATATTGCTGTATTTATCTGTAAAAAGGGAAGTATAAAGATCCTCGCGCGATGTATCTGTTTCTATGAGATAAACATTGTCATAGAAATAGGAAAAAAGGGCTGCTGTGTATCCTCCGTTGCTGCCTATCACAAGAACTTTTCTGCTTTCCTTTGTTTCTGTCAGATTCAGAATTTTAACAAGCTCAGTTACTGAAGGAATTGTTTTTCCGTTTACAAGAGGTATGGATGTTTCATTGTAGGCGTATTTCTGAAAACTTTCCGGGATGAAAAGTTCCCTTCCTATCAGTTCTATCGCATAAAGAATTTTTTTATCTTCTATGCGGTATCTTCCTGATAAAGTTTTTATCAGTGAAGTCTTTTTCTCCGGCAGATCATTTTCCTGAGAGAAAAGGATTGCGCTGAATGAAAGAAGCAGCAGAACTGTCAAAGCATAATGTTTTTTCATGAATTCAATATATCATAAAGAGTTTTTTTCTTGAAGCACTGTTCTTAATTTGCTAATATAACGCCTATACCGGTAAATAACCAGGAGGAATTACTCAAAAATGAAAGCTGTAGAACTTGAAAAAACCTATAACCCGAAAGATTTTGAAGACAGGATATATAAGTCCTGGCTTGAAAAGGGTGAATTTTCACCGAAAGAGAATAAAGGGAAGGATCCCTTTGTCATTGTTATTCCTCCGCCGAATGTCACCGGTGTGCTTCATATGGGCCACGGACTTAATAATTCGCTTCAGGATATTCTCATCAGATATTACAGGATGAACGGAAATCCGACACTCTGGCTTCCCGGCACCGACCATGCAGGGATAGCAACACAGAATGTTGTTGAAAAAAGACTCATGAAAGATGGTCTTCGCCGTCATGATCTGGGCAGGGAAAAATTTCTTGAAAAGACATGGGAAGTAAAAGAGGAGCATCACGCCATAATTAAAAATCAGCTCCAGAAGATCGGTTCTTCCTGCGACTGGAATCGAGAGCGTTTTACAATGGATGAAGGTCTTTCGGAAGCTGTAAGAGAGGTTTTTGTAACACTTTACGAGAGAGGCCTGATCTACAGGGGAAACTACCTTGTAAACTGGTGCTCATCCTGCGGAACTGCCCTTGCTGATGACGAGGTTGAACATCAGGAAAAAGAGGGAAAGATGTATCATTATTATTATTCCCTTGAAGACGGTTCAGACAGACTTGAGATTGCGACGACAAGACCTGAAACCATGCTGGGTGACACAGCTGTTGCTGTAAATCCTGATGATGACAGGTATAAAAAATATATCGGAAAAATGGTAAAGCTTCCCCTTTCAGAAAGGCTGATCCCTGTTATTGCTGATTCATATGTAGATATGCAGTTCGGGACAGGAGTTGTAAAGATTACCCCTGCGCATGATCCTAATGACTGGGAGATAAGTGAAAGGCATGGTCTTGAAAAGATAAATATACTTAATGAGGACGGAACCCTTAACAGCAATGTCCCTGAAAAATACAGGGGGATGAGCGCTGAGGATGCAAGGAAGGCTGTTGTTGAAGACCTTAAGGGGGAGGGTATCTATATAAAGGATACTGTCCATATGCATCAGGTAGGGCACTGCTACAGATGCAATACTGTTATTGAGCCTTTCATGTCTGAGCAGTGGTTTGTTAAGATGAAACCGCTTGCTGATAAGGCACTTGATGCATGGAAAAAGGGGGAAGTTGTTTTCTATCCTAAAAGATGGGAAAATACATATAAACACTGGCTTGAATCGATAAGGGACTGGTGTATTTCCCGCCAGCTCTGGTGGGGACACAGAATCCCCGTATGGTACTGCAAAGACTGCGGAAAGATGATTGTTGCCAGAAAGGACCCTGATAAATGCCCTGACTGTTCATCGGTAAACCTGAAACAGGAAGATGATGTACTTGATACATGGTTCTCCTCATGGCTCTGGCCGTTCTCGACACTGGGATGGCCAGAAAATACAGATGATATTAAAAAATTCTTCCCTACAACTACTCTTGTGACAGCGTATGATATTATCTTTTTCTGGGTCGCAAGGATGATAATGGCAAGTCTGGAGTTTATGGGAGAGGTCCCTTTCCGGGATATATATATTCACGGTCTTGTAAGGGCGAAGGACGGGAAAAAAATGTCCAAATCGCTCGGTAACGGGATTGATCCTCTTGATGTTGTTGCAGAATACGGGGCTGATGCATTCAAGTTTACCCTATCATTTCTTGCAGCTCAGGGGCAGGATATACTTATTGATATGGAGTCATTCAAGATTGGATCAAAGTTTGCAAACAAGATATGGAATGCTTCCCGGTATCTTCTGATGAATATTGAGGGAAGAAATCTTATCCCCTTTGAAAAAATAGAGAAAAACAGCACTGACAGATGGATACTTCACCAGATGAATGAGACTGTTTCAGCAGTTGAAAAGGCGATGAAATCATACAGATTCAACGATGCTGCAAAAGCGGTATATGAATTTTTCTGGAACGATTTCTGCGACTGGTACATAGAAGCATCAAAACTATCATTGTATTCAGACAATAATGAAGAAAAGGATCGGGGTATATCAATTCTTATCCATGTCCTCAACGATTCGCTGAAAATACTCCATCCGTTTCTCCCTTTCATAACAGAGGAGATATTCCAGAAGCTTCCTCTTGATAATAAAAGTATTGTAAATTCCCCGTATCCGGTATATACAGCAGAACACTCGGATTTCGGGCTTGCATCATCTTTTGAGTCGCTTCAGGAACTGATCAGGTCTGTGAGGACAATGAGAAGCGAGTTTACAGTAGCCCCTTCAAAGAAGATCAGCATGATAATCAGGCTCGATGAGGGGTTCAGGGCAAAGGATTTTTTTGAAAACCAGACAGAGCTTATGAAATTCCTTATTTCTGCATCAGATATTGAGTTTACGGATAAAAAGCCTTCGGGAAGCGGATATATACCGGTAGCTGGAAACGGCTTCGAGGTTTATGTATTACTGAAGGATGTAATTGATATACCGAAAGAGATTGCAAAGCTTGAAAAGGAGATCGAAAAACAGGAGAAGCTTCTGAAAAGGACAGAGGGAAAACTTTCAAATCCCACATTTCTGGAAAAAGCTCCTGAAGATATAATTGAAAAGGAGAAGGCCTCGAAAGAGGAGCTTACCCTTATGATTGATAAAATGAAACAGAATCTTAAGGAATTGTCCTGACAGAAAGGATGGAGAAATAAATGAAATTAAGCAGATATTTCCTGAGAACATATAAAGAGGTCCCGAAAGAGGCACAGACACCGAGTCATATACTGATGCACAGGGCAGGGATGATACAGAAGCTTTCAAGCGGTATCTATAACTATCTCCCGCTTTCCCTTAAAGTACTTAAAAAGATTGAGAACATAATAAGAGAAGAGCTTGATAAAAGGGGATGTCAGGAGGTGCTGATGCCTGCAGTACAGCCTGCTGAATTATGGGAAGAGAGCGGAAGGTGGAAGTACTACGGCCCTGAGCTTCTGAGGTTCAAGGACAGAAAGGATGCAGACTACTGCCTCGGGCCAACCCATGAAGAGGTTATTACTGATATGGTCAGGCGGTCGATAAAATCGTACAAGCAGCTCCCGGTAAATCTCTATCAGATACAGAGCAAGTTCCGTGATGAGATAAGACCCCGTTTCGGTCTTATGAGAGGGCGTGAGTTTATAATGAAGGATGCCTACAGTTTTGATGTTGATGAGGAGGAATCCAAAAAGAGCTATCGTATGATGTATGATGCATATACAGCTGTTTTTACAAGGTGCGGTCTCAGGTTCAAGGCGGTTGATGCTGCAACAGGTGCTATAGGGGGGGATATGTCCCATGAGTTCCAGGTGCTTGCTGAGACAGGCGAGGATGAGATCCTTTCCTGTACCAAATGCAGTTATGCTGCAAATGTTGAAAAAGCTGTTACAAGAAGAGTGGTAGTCCGGCCTGAAAACAGGGGGAAATCACAAATCAGCGAGATTCATACCCCGTCTCAGAAGACAATAGATGAGATAACCTCTTTTCTTGATAAGCCTGCGGACAGTCTTATTAAGACCCTTATCTACCTGATTGATGATGAGCCGTATGCTGTTCTTGTGAGGGGGGATCATGATGCAAATGAGGCAAAGATCCAGGCTGCACTCGGAGCCAACGCAGTATTACCTGCAGACGAAGAGACAGTAAAAAGGGTCACAGGTGCTGATGTCGGTTTTGCAGGACCTTTAAACCTCAAAGAGGATATTAAAATACTCAGCGATGAGCAGATATATATGTTCACTGATATGGTATGCGGGGCAAATAAAACCGATTACCACTTAACCGGTGTTGATCCTGAAAGGGATATAAAACCGTATAAAACCGGAGACTTTACCTTTGCCCATCCCGGAGACAGCTGTCCCGAGTGTGAAGGGACCCTTGAAACTTTCAGGGGGATAGAGGTGGGACAGGTGTTCTTTCTAGGCGATAAGTATTCAAAAGCGATGAACTGCAATTTCCTTGACCAGAACGGAAAGGAGAAGCCGGCTGTAATGGGCTGTTACGGAATAGGTGTTTCGAGGACAATGGCGGCAGCTATTGAGCAGAACCATGATGATAACGGTATTATCTGGCCTGTTTCAATCGCTCCTTTTGAAACTGTGGTTCTTCCTCTTCAGTCAAACAATGAAGAGATAAATACCCTTGCAGAAAAGTTCTATGATGAGCTTAAAAACATGGGCGTCGATGCGGCACTTGATGACAGGAATGAGAGAGCCGGCTTCAAGCTGAATGATGCGGATCTTATCGGATATCCCGTACAGCTTGTTGTAGGTTCAAAGATGGTAGAGCAGGGACTGGTAGAGGTGAAAATAAGAAGTACAGGCGATAGGAAAGAGGTCAAGATAGAAGAAGCATCTGCTGCTGTTAAGGATATTTTAGCCGGATTGAAATAATTTTATATGTAACCCGGCCAGTCATTAAAGGACAGAAGTGGTTTGTTGGCAGGTCCGGCTTAGCCGTCAGGTTTGAAACCTGACGGCTGTACAAAACGTTACTATTTATCAATTCCTTTTCTGTCTGCTGTATCAAAAATTACCTCTGCCCGGTCGAACCCAGGGTATCCTGTCCTGAATGATGCTTTTGATTTGAAACTCATATCAAGTTTTCTGCCGTTTACTGCAGCGTTTATCAGTTCAAGTCCTACAGATGCAGGATTTACAGAGAGGGGGAGTATCACCCTGTTCTCTCCCATTTCCTTGAAATCAACAACTCCCCGTGAGATACCCTTTCCCCAGGAGACATTATTAACCATAAAATCATAATCAAGAGAATCTATCGAAACGGAAAAAGTGTTCCTGTTTTTAACAAGGAGGATAAGCTCAAGTTCGCTGTTGAATGGATTCAGTGATTTCAGTTTAAGGCTTTCTATTGCAATTTCCGGGGCCTTTACAGCCGGGAAACTTCCTTCAAACTCAACCGGGTAGGATGATTTCCCGAAAACAGGAAGGTCAAAGGTGAATACTGTTTTTATTTTATATCCTATCTGGTCTTTTCCCTTTGTATTTGTATAAACTTCATACATATCTTTGTAGTTTACCGTGAGGGGAAGAGTCACAATACTTTTATCCCGCGCTTCAATTTTAAGTGGTTTTTCATTTTTTCCCTTTATAAAGCTTCCACCCTCAATCTCAAGGTCATATTCAAATCCCTCCATTTCAAGTGAAACTGAATTGGGGTTGTCAACAAAGAATGAGAAATCAAGGGTAATTTCTGAAAAATCAAGTTTATTAACCCTGACATCTCCGAAAGTTACTTTGGGTTCCTTGAAGATATTGCTTAATGTTGTGCAGGAGAAGAGAACTGCTGCTGCAAGGATTACTGATGAATATTTTAAAAAAACTGTTTTTTTCATTCATTTCCTCATTTTTTTAGATATGGGTTAATTATGAAGCAAAAACAGTAAAAGATCAAAATAATTTTAAATCATAAATCTAAAATGAATAAAAAATATAAATAAGAAAAATATTTAGATTATTATTCGGATGACAGAAATTTTATTAAGACTATATTTTCAGCAGTATAAGTGATTGAAGAAGGATCTGGCTGTGTTTAAAAATAAACCCGGTCAAAATACTGTAATTGTGTTCTTAACGGTTTTTGACTGGTATAAAGCTTTATCTGTATTGTTAATTAATTCAGACGGGGTAATGTCCTTCAAAAAGCTTGAAATTCCGAAACTTGCAGTAACTGGCGAAGAAGTTTTTAGATCCCTGGTAATGGATTTGAAATCATTTTGAATTTGTTCACAGCATTCAATAACTTTATTTATAGTTGAATTTTTAAAGAGAATGCAGAATTCGTCTCCGCCATAACGGAACGGAACAGCATTACCGCAGTTTTTTTTCAGGATTTTGCCAAAATCAATCAGACAGTTATCTCCAGAAACATGACCCATGGTATCATTTAAAAGCTTAAAATTGTCAATATCTATCATTACGAAAATATAGTTATTCTCCGAGGAATCTGCCTCCATATCCCTGATTGCATTTCTGAATGCAATACGGTTGAAAATACCGGTTAAATCGTCAATCTGCAATTTTTGACGCAGCTTGTATCTCTCCATTTCCTTTTGCAGAGCGGCATCGTTTTTTTCTCTTTCAAAGTAAATTATAATGAGACTCACAATAAAAAAGAAAATTAAAACAAATACAGAAATGAGGAAATTACCAAGTCGGATACCGTCTTTCATGATACTCACTTTGTCTCTATCCCATTTGATAAATAATTCTGAAATAACTAAAGCTGTTATGGACCAAACTGAAGTCACTGCAGTTAATTTATAATTTCCATATATTGCAGTGAGTAAAATAGAAATTGCCAATATAAAATAAAGAGCAGTGAAAGCGGTATGAACAGTTAAAATAATAAAGCAAATTGCGACAAACACTAATGAAACAATAGTAATTTTATATTCCTGAGATAAATTCCCTGAATTAAGCACTTTGTAACTGATTATGATGCAAAGTGTGTTTAACAAAGTGGGAATGACAAGGAATTTTATAAGATATATAGATATTGTTGTGTGAATTTCTCCCGTAATATATATAATCCATCCTATAAAACATTCAAGAAGAAATGCAAAAATCACTACCCATACAGATATTGAATAGTGAAGAGACAACCATTTTTTATCTATCCTTCCGTATTCATTTTTTATTTCTGTCAGAAATAATTGGTCCATTTTTATCCTTGTGTTTATGAAGCTGTTTAAATATATAATTCGGTTAAAAAATTATTATAATAAGTATTTTCAGATAATGACTGAAAAATTAATAAATATATTATAGTAACAAATATTATTAAAAAAAACTGTAAAACAACCTTATCCCGGTAATAATATTTTTATAATTGTGAATTTATTACAATGAAATTGATTTAATACATTGCAGCAGTTTTGACAAGCTTCAGGAGAAATAAAAAGGATCTTTATAAACTGTCTTCAGTCAGATATTTTCAGTGCCGGTATATGAAAGGCAGAACTTCTCCTGATCATCTGTCTCTATAGTACCGGTCCTTGCTTTTCTTACCATCCTGACTGCATCCGGCGGACTGTACCCCAGGTCTGTCAGAACCATGGCTGTGACCAGGCCTGTCCTTCCGAAACCTCCCCAGCAGTGAATAACCACATTGATATTGCTTTTCAGAAGGTCAGTTATCTGGGCGCTGTATGAAGGCCATTTTTCCATAAATAAGCTGTCAGGTACGGAAAAGTCCTCAACAGGGGCATGGATCCATTCAAGACCTCTTTCAAGAGCTTTTTCCCTGATATCCTCAATATGAAGAATTCTGAACTCCTCATCTTCAATAAGTGTAACCAGAAGTCCTGCAGAATCTTTTATTATGTCAAGGTCCTTATCAAGAGAGTCGGGGTCAAGATGCCTGTTTCTTCCGGGATAACCGGTAAGACCTATCTTTCCCATACTTTCAATTTTAAGCCAGTTTATTTCAATCATTTCTTTTTTCTTTTATACTTATTTTGTTATTATTATAATATATTAATGAACTGCCAGCATTAAGAAATTTATCAATTACCGGGAGTTAAAATGAAAAAAATAATCCTTCTGACGTTATTTATTCCATTTCTATTTTCCTGCTCCGAATCTGTTGAAAAAAAGATTATCGGAAAATGGCAGGTGGAAAGGGCTGAGTTTTCAACAGGGGAGGTTTTGGAGAAACCTGATATGTTTATTGTTTTTACATCATCCTCCTATACAGTATATACAAAGAGGAGAGCCAGTTTTGTCCTTGATTACAAGGTTAAAAAGGATTACATAAGCCATTATCTTGAGACATATGTGAATGGAAAAAAGCAGGGGGAAAGGCTTTATTTCAGCGGTGATGATAATTTCAGGCTTGAACTATCGGATATGCTGAACGGGAAAAAGATAGAGCTCAAGTATTATCTGAACAGGATAAAAGAGGAAGCTGAAAAGTAGTCTTTTATTAAACTGCCGGTAATAAAACAGTCTCGTCAGTTGGAAATAATAAAGATATTGTGTAGAATATATTAATCAGGCATAAATTGAACAGAGAGGTGAAAATGGCGACAAAAAAAAGGGTGATGGACTACATTCTCAGCCAGATAGAAATAGAAAACGAGGGATACCTGACATATAAAAAGGTATTCGGGAAATATGCATTTTCACTTGACGGCAGGATATTCGCCCTTGTTCTTGACAACAAACTGTATCTTAAAGCGACAAAGGGTGGGAAGGACTTTATTGGAAACCCTGTAAAGGGGTACCCGTTTAAAAACTCCGACCTTCACTATGTAATCAGCGAAGAGCAATATGATGACAGCGCATGGTTAAGCGAGCTTGTATCTATTACAATTTCAGAACTATCAAACTCGAAAACAGGGCCGTGGAAGAGACGGAGAAATCAGGAAGAATATTCAGAAGAAGAGTAATTACCTGAAAATTATTTTTTCAGCCACATGAATTCGGCAAACTTTATATCATCTTTAATTATATGGTTTCTAAGCCATGAAAACAAAAAATCCTCGACATTGTCTGAAAAGACATAGTCCCGGTTTCTGTTGAGCTCTATTATCTTTTCAGTAAGCTTCCTGTGTTCGGAAATATGTTCATCCTTCTCAGGATACCCATGCTTTGAAAAAAGCTTTTCCTCGTTTTCAAAATGTCTTATAGTATCTTCAATCAGCCTGTCAAATATTCTTGATGTATATTCACGGCTCAAACCTGATTTCAGGGCTTTCAGAAACTGGTCAGTAACCTCGAAAAGCTTCTGGTGCTCCTCATCAATTGTCCTGATTCCTGTATTATAGTTGTCTGACCATTCGAACAGGGTCTTGTCATTTTCATCACCTGGAATCTTTTTAGTGATTGTTTTGTTATTTACCAGCATCAGGAGTGTGTCGTTCTTTTTAAGGATTTCGCTGTCTTTCGGAAATGATACTTCCTCATTGTTCTCCCTTTTCAGTGTTACAATGTTTTCAGCACCGGTTTTTTCCCTTATTTCTCCTATTGCTGCGGGGGTGTCTGAGAAATGGTTGTATATTTTAAGTGAATAGCCCATTACTGATGAATGCCTCGGTTCTTCAGATCCGCTCCCGCTCTTTTTATATTGGTTCTTAATTTCGCGGGCAATCATTTCGCCTCCCATTTTTATGGGATATACTACTGTATTGGCCCCGGCCCTTATAAGGCGGTTCTCAATATCAGGTTTATAACCCCGTGCAATGATATAGAGATCTGGGTTGAGCTCTCTTGCTGCAAGTGAGACATACATATTCAGAGAGTCATCACCCATGCTGACAACAAGTCCGGTTGCTCTTTTAATACCTGCCTGTATAAGGGTTGAGTCGTAGGTGGCCTTGCCGAGGATTGTGTGATAGTTTCTTTTCTGGGCCCAGTTTGCAGTCTCTTCATTCTCCTCTACAATGACAAATGGGATGTCAGAGTCGTCAAGTTTTGCGGAAATGGAACTTCCAATTCCTCCGAAACCGCAGATAATATAGTGGTTTTTTAATCGTCCGATTTTTTTCATCATTTTATTTGCTCCGAAATAGCGGTTTAAATTGTTTTCAATAAATGTTTTTGCAAGCTGGGATGCAAAAACAGCAACAGATCCGAGACCAAGGAAAATAAGAATAACAGTGAATATTTTACCTGCATCTGACAGCGGTTTAATCTCACCGTATCCGACTGTTGTTATAGAGATAGCGGTCATATAAAAACCGTCAAGAAGAGTCCAGTCATCCTCGATCAGGTAATAACCTGTAGTCCCCACCGCAAAAATAATTACAATGAGAATCATGATTTTAATCAGATAGTTGCCCTGTTGTTCCATTAGCTTACCCGTCCTGATTCCGGTGGTGATTACTGCTGTTCATAATAATATTGAGGTATCTGATTATTTCCGGGTCAAACTGGGTTCCGCTTCCCCTGTTCAGTTCTTTCATAGCAATATCATATGAAAGTCCCTTGCGGTAGGGCCTGTCGCTTGTCATTGCATCAAAGGCATCCGCAACTGAAATAATTCGTGCTTCAAGAGGAATTTCGTCTCCCTGAAGATTATCCGGATATCCTGTCCCGTCGTACTTTTCATGATGGTACCTTGCCCCAAGCGCCATTTTTTTGAGAGATTTCGTATCTGCCATTATTTTTGAACCTATTACCGGATGCTGCTTCATTATTTCAAACTCATCCTCGTCGAGGGGACCGTCTTTTCTGATTATTGTATCAGCAATCCCTATTTTCCCTATGTCATGAAGTAACGCCATAAACTCGAGATTTTCAATCTGCTCCCTGCTCAGATTCATTTTTTTCCCGATTTTGCTTGAAAGTTCCTTGACTCTGCTTACATGGCCATGAGTGTAAGGATCTTTGGCTTCAACAGCACCAGCTAGAGATGTAATTGCGTCAACATATACCTGGTGGAGGATATTTCTTCTTTTTTCCTGTTTTCTGTTGTTTAAAAGAATAAGACTTAACATAAAGGCTGATACAAAAATAGTAAGATAGAAGTAAAAGTAGGGATTTTTATAGAAAAAATCCTTTTTTATGAATTTATAGGCAGGTATTGCATCTGACCATAATCCGTCATTATTGCTTACTTTCAGGTATAAAGTGTAATTTCCGGAAGGAAGATTTGTGTAGCTTATCTCTCGTGCGTTTGTTATTTCCGACCAGCTGTTATCGAAACCTTCAAGGTAGTACCTGAACATTGTTTTTTCAGGTACTACATAACTGAATCCGGTATAATCTATATCTATTCTTTTTATATCAGCTTCAATTATTTCAGGATATCCGGGGTAAATGTAGTCATCAAGTTTTATCTCTTCAACTATAGCATTCGGTTTTACATTATTGTTGGATGTTTCAGCTGAAGAGAAAACAGATATTCCTCTGCTTGTCGGAAACCAGATTTCTCCGTTATCTCCTTCTGCCGGCCATGAATTCGGTGTAATCCCGGCAAGAAGACCATCTGTTGTGTCATAATACTCAAAAGGAAGAACTGTATTTTTTCCTGCCGAGTCAATTACTTTTTTCCTTCCAATTCTTGATACACCCCTGCTTGAAAGAAACCATATTGAATCATCAGCATCGATATAGGAATTGAAAACAGTATTGGATGGAAGTCCGTTGTCCTCTGTAAAATTATATGACACGCTGTTTTTCCAGAGGGTTACCCCTTTGTCTGTTGAGATCCAGATATTACTGTCTCTGTCCTGTGTTATTCTGAATATGATATCGCCTGCTGAATTTCCGTCGGATGATCCTGTGACTGTGATTTTATCAGTTTCCCTGTCAAGAATATTAATTCCTCCACCGTCGGTTCCTATAAGAATACGCCTGTTATCATCTTCAAAAAGGGAAAGGACATAGTCATTGCTCATTCCGTTTTCTTTTGTATAGATCTTTTCAACTTCAAAGGTTTCCGGGTTTATCCTGTTCAGTCCTGATCTTGTGCCGCTCCAGATAAATCCTTCTTTATCCTCAATAACACACCTTGTTTTGTCGAAAGAAAGACCGTTCCCTGTATTTATAGTTTTTATAATTGAATTATTTTCTGAAACAAAAAGGCCATGGTTACTGTAGGTGGAAATCCATATTCTGGATTTTGAATCTTTATATATATTCCTGATTCTTATCCCTTCAAGTGCTCTTGTAAGAGGGGTTTCAGTCTTTATACCGTTTTCAATCCGGAATAAACCTTCATCAGATCCTGCCAGAAAAGCTTTATAGCCATCATGCAGTACTGCGTTTATTGCTTTATCTATCCCTTCTGATCCGGAGAAATTAATGAATTTACCCCTGCTGTATTTCTGAATACCTGAAACATCAGATATTATCCAGATATTTTTCTCCCTGTCCTGAAAAAGGGAATTGACAGAATTGTTAATTAATCCGTGCTCCTCTGTTATTATCCTGAATTCTTCTGAGTTGCTTTCCATATACCCGATCCCACCTTCCGAGAAGTACCAGATGGTTCCATCTTCCGCTTCCATAAATCCCTTAATGGAAAAAACTCCCATTTCCATAGGATTTGTTATTTCTGTAATACGGTCAGCTTCTTTAAGAATAATTGCTCCTGAAACAGTCCCGAACCAGAGTCTATGTAAAGAGTCTTCAAAAACCGATGTAAAAAGGGGCTGACTGTGATCATTTTCAGGAATATATGGGAGGAATTCTGAACTGCTGTTATTGTACACTGATCCCTTGTTTGTGATGGCCCAGACATTACCTGAAGAATCTGCGTAAATGAAATTAATAAGAAGTTCCGGCAGATAAACCTGTTTTGTGGGTGCGCTGAAATCTCCTCCAGGGACAAATAGCAGTCCATTAGCTGTTCCTATCCAGAGGTTTAATGATGAATCAGTTGTAATTGATCTGACTGAAAGATCCGGAAGACCCGACTCCTTTCCAAAAAGGGTGAATTTACTGTCTTTCAAAAGAACAATTCCATCTCCGTTTGTTCCAATCCAGAGTTTATTGTTATTGGTGCTGTATATTACTCTGGCAGTATCGGATGGATATCCGCCTCTGTTTTTTCTGAATATTTTGAAATCAATTCCGTCAAACCTGATCAGTCCATCATAGCTTGCTATCCATAGATAACCGTTATAATCCTGTTTCATATCAAGTGCGCTGTTTGCCGGAAACCCGTTGTTTTCATTCCAAATAGTTGATGTCATTTTACTCTGCCAGTTCTGTGCAGTAATATGTAATGATGCTGAAAATAAAAGGATATAAAATATTGTTTTTTTAATCATTTCTCTTGTTTAATTCCTGAAAAAGTATGAATTATTATTAATAAATTATTCATTCATACCTGTACTTATTAAATAATAATTACCATTTTGAAATTATTTTACAAGAGCTTTTAAATGATATAGGATTAGCTGTAAAAAAGATAACAGGGATAAATATGGCTTCAGATAAAGAGTTTGTAGAGTTTCTGGCAGACCAGATGGAAGACGCCGGATTTATAACATTTAAAAAAATGTTCGGGGAGTACGGTATATACTGCGGCGGCAGGATATTTGCTCTTATCTGCGATAACCGCCTGTATATTAAGCCGACAGCAGGGGGAAGAGCTTTTATAGGGGATCCGGTGGAAGAGCCTCCGTATAAAGGGGCTAAACCCTATTTTCTGATAGAGGAGATGTATGAAGACAGGGATTGGCTGGGGGAGCTTGTAAGGATAACCGCATCTGAGCTGCCTGACCCTAAACCAAAAATTAGAAAAAGAAATGAGAGGGGTTTAAAATGAAATACATCTGTCCGCTTGTAGTAGTAGAGGATATAAAAAAATCAAGATATCTTTATGAAAAGGTTCTTGGTCAGAAGGTAAAAGTGGATATGGGGGAGAACCTCCTGTTCCACGGGGATTTTGCTCTTCACCAGGAAAATCATTTCAGAATTCTGATAAAAAACAATCCTGTAATAAAACGATCCCACAGTTTTGAGCTTTATTTTGAGGAAGATAATGTTGAAACTCTGGAAGCAAAACTGAAGGGGGAAGGAATAGAATTCCTTCATGAAACAATTGAGCAGCCATGGCGGCAGAAGGTGGTGAGGTTTTACGATTATGACGGCAATGTTGTTGAGATAGGGGAGAGCCTTGAGCATGTGGCTTACCGCCTGTCGCTCGAGGGGATGACACCGCAGGAAATAAGCAGGATAACCTATCTTCCGGAAGATGTTGTCATATCTTCGATTGAAGGGTTTGCCGGTTCCGTCTGAAAATAATGAGACAGTGCAGGGATGTTTGAATTAAAGAAAATTGAATCGGAAAATTGACATGAATTGATCAATAATATAATATTTCTCCGCTATCATATTAAAAAGGGATTTCTGTAACCTTCGGTTGATCCCTGATAAAAAAACCAGGAATTTAAATGATAAATATCTCAAATCTCAGGGTAACTCTGGGTGATCGTGTCCTTTTCAACAATGAAAACTTTATTATACGGCCCGGTGATAAAACAGGGCTTGTCGGTCCGAACGGATCTGGAAAGACCACAATATTCAGAATAATAACAGGGAAAGAGCTTCCTGATGAGGGGAATGTCGCAGTAGACCCAGGTACCGTTATAGGATATTTTTCACAGGAAACAGGGGAGATGTCCGGAAGGAGCGCTTTGCTTGAGGTCCTGTCCGGCGCCGGGCGTGTTTATGATATAGGAAAAGAGCTTTCTGAAATTGAGCATCTTCTTGAGGATTCCTATGTTAATCCTGTTTCAGATGAAAAAATGGAAAAGATCATGAACAGGTACGGCGAACTTCAGAGTGAGTATCAGGACCTTGACGGATATGATCTTGAAACAAAGGCAAAAACCATACTTACCGGACTCGGGATAGATGAGAAAAGATGGGAAAATCCTGTTGAAATGTTCAGCGGCGGCTGGAAAATGAGGATAGAACTTGCCAAGATACTTCTTCTGAATCCTGATGTTCTTCTTATAGATGAACCGACAAATCACCTTGATATTGAATCAATAATCTGGCTTGAAGGGTGGCTGAAGTCATTCAAAGGTGCCCTGGTAATGACAAGTCATGACCGGGAGTTTATGACAAGGATCTGTTTCCGCACTATCGAAACATCTGCCGGCTCAATAACAACCTACTCAGGAGATTACGACTTTTATCTGAAAGAAAGGGAGATAAGGCGTGATCAGCTTATTGCTTCACAGAAAAGGCAGCAGGCAATGCTTGCCAAGGAGGAGGAGTTTATCGCGAAATTTGCGGCCAGGGCTTCCCATGCAGCCCAGGTTCAGTCCCGGGTAAAGACAATAGAAAAGATAGAAAGGATTGTAATTCCTCCGGAGCAGAAGGTCATGAAGATGAAAATGCCTGCTTTGAAGAGAAGCGGCGATATTGTTGTAAATATGGAGGACCTGTCCAAGGTGTGGAAACAGCCTGACGGAAGTTTTCTTTCCGTTTTCAGCGGTATTACCGGTATTGTTGAAAGAAACAATAAAATAGCACTTACAGGTGTTAACGGGGCAGGAAAATCCACCCTTCTGAAGGTGATAACAGGGCAGACAGAGTCAACTGGCGGGAAAGCTGTAATAGGGGCAAGTGTGGAAACAGGTTACTTCAGCCAGTATTCCTGTGATACTCTTGACAGTGGAAAAACCATTTTTGAAGAGGTTTCTTCCAGGATTCCCAATGAGACAATCGGATATATAAAAAACCTTCTTGGATCTTTTCTTTTTTCAGGTGATGATGCTGATAAAAAAATATCTGTTCTTTCCGGGGGGGAGAAAACCAGGGTAATGCTTGCATGTCTTCTGGCTCGGCCGATAAATTTTCTGGTCCTTGATGAACCGACAAATCACCTTGATATACTAAGCAGAGAGGTCCTTCTTCAGGCTCTTAAGGAGTTTGAAGGAACTGTAATGATTGTAAGTCATGACAGGTATTTCTTAAAGGGGTTTGTGAACCGTGTTTTTGAGATTGACCACGGAAAGCTTGATATTTATGAAGGGGATTACACTTATTATCTTGAAAAGAAAAATCTCTTTTTTTAAGATAATTATAACATCTGATCAGCAGTTATTTCTGTATAATAAAATATTTTTTTACATTTTTAAGTGTTCGGCTGCTTGAAATATTTCTGCAGTTTGGACATATTCAAATTAAAATCAGTTTGATATACAGGTGAATGTAACAACATGAAAAATATTTCAACTATAGCTCTTCTTTTCCTGTCAAACACATTTATGGTTCTTGCGTGGTACGGCCATTTGAAGTTTGCTGAATTCAGGTGGTTCAGTAAACTCGGAATGTTTTCAATAATCATGATCAGCTGGGGAATAGCTCTGTTTGAGTACTGTTTTCAGGTACCTGCAAACAGGATTGGTTTTAAAGGTAACGGAGGTCCTTATACCCTTCTGCAATTGAAGGTTATTCAGGAAGTAATAACCCTGATAGTTTTTACAGTATTTTCTCTGCTGGTTTTCAAAACGGAAAATATCAGATTTAATCATCTTGTCGGTTTTACTTTTCTGGTATGCGCAGTTTATTTTATTTTTAAAAAGTAATTGAAGGAATTGTCTGTATCAGAGTGGAGGAGACAAAAAAAACAGAGGCAACTGTATTTAAACAGTATGCCTCTGATCTGATTTGTAACGGAATAATGCAGTTAAACTGAAACCTTTTTCACGTTAGTTGCGCATGGTCCTTTCTGACCCTGTCCGATTTCAAATTCAACATTATCGCCTTCGTCGATAAATCCATTTACTTCGTTTTTATGTACAAATAAGTCCGGTCCCCCTTCCTGGGTAATAAAACCGAATCCTTTTGTTGCATTAAACCATTTTACAGTTCCTGTAGCCATTGTATCCTCTTAATTAAAATATGTTTTATACTATATCAGATAAAGTTAATTAATCAATTGTCAATTATATAAATTATATATATAAAACAAAAAGATTTCATTTTTTAGCCAAAAAAAGGGTTTTTTAACGATTATTTTCTGTTTTATCATCTGTCATTAACTCTTAAAGCCCGCTTTAACAGTATTAAGCATATTATCAGACATAATAAAATATCTGAAATTTAGCTTAAATCAATCTTTTTCTTTAAAATATCAATTATGGATGGAACATATTTTATTGGAAAATCAGGCTGAATACCGGTAAAATTATTCAGACAGCGGATTCGGGAAAGAATAAATAAACGGAATTAATACCTGCTTTTCATCAATATATTTAATTGAAACTTCTATTCCTGATATTTTTTTATCGGCGGCCGTATCTGCATCCTCCTTATCCCAGCAGAAATCAAATATTAATTCAGCTGTATTTCCTGCTGAAATACTGATTGCGGGATTTTCCCCTTCAAGTGATTCGTTATTAATGTAAATCTCTTCTGCCGAATATTCTCTCCCATCGGAATCTATCATAAGACAGCCTGACATATTGAAAATCAGCTGATGTTCATAAACACTGTCAGAATTTTTTATTTCAAGAAATATTTTCATTTTCTCGCCCAGTGACTGGTTTGATAGATATTTCATTATAACAGTGTTCTCCTGATCTATTTCCTGTGAAAAGATGCCGGATACAGAAACAAGAACAAGATGTGTAATAATGAGTAAAATCTTTCCTGCTTTTTTCATTTTATACCTCTGTAATATTATTTGTGAAAAGTATTATATCAGGTTTCGCTAAAAATGTAATAATAATTAATATATAAATATTTTATGCAAGAAAACTTGCATAAAAGTCGACGAAAATAGTATGTAAAATGTGAGTTTTTAGAACCTTATTTTTATTCCCTTGAAAATTTCAGATCTTTTGTACATATTAGATGAAATGGTTTTAATTAATTCACATAAAGTGTTAAAAAGATTAATTGCTGCTATATTCACATCCGGGAGTAGAAATGGATAATAATGATATAATGAGAAGACTGCGCTATGCATTGAATATTAATGATCAGGAGATGGCAGTTGTATTTTCGCATGACAAGTATAATATAACTCCGGCAGAGGTCAATAATCTGCTTAAAAAAGAGGATGAAGAAGGTTTTACAATATGTTCAGATGAGATAATTACCCATTTTCTTGACGGACTCATCATACAGAAAAGGGGCCCGAGGGATCCTGGAAAACCGGAAGTAAAAAATACTTATCTTAATAATAATACTATTCTCAAAAAACTCAGGATTGCACTTGAGATGAAAGAAGAAGATATGATAGCCACATTTACCAAAGGGGGGTTTGCTATTTCAAAACCTGAACTTACAGCACTTTTCAGAAAAAAAGGGCATGTCCACTACAGGGACTGCGGCGATCAGCTGATGAGACGTTTTCTGAAAGGTCTGTCTGTAAAGTAGAAATATCAAAAATGGTTAATCAAAGATATCTATATACAGATAAAAAGTTTTCAGAGTTCCTGAAATCTCTTAAGGAAAACGGGGTAAGAAGCGTTGCTGTTGATATAGAAGGGGAGTTTAATCTTCACCATTATGGAGAGCACCTTTGTCTGGTGCAGATTTACGATGGCAGAGAATACATTATTATCGATCCTTTAAGTGTAAGCATGGATCTTATCAGGCAGTTCTTTGAAAATTCCGGAATCCTCAAAATAATGTTTGACTGCAGCGGCGACAGGACACTACTTTTCAGGCAGTATGGTATAACTGTTAAATCCATCATGGATCTTGCCCCAGCTGTTGAGATACTGGGGTTTGAAAAACGGAACCTGAGTTCTGTTCTGATGACTGTACTCGGAATTGATCATAAACAGAAGAAAAAATTTCAGAGATACAACTGGATGAAAAGGCCAGTCGACCGTGAGGCCCTTAATTATGCGGTTGAGGATGTCAGATATCTGTTTGAACTTAAGGAAAAACTTATTGACAGCCTTATGAAGGATGGACTTCTTGATGAATATATAAGACGTAATATTGAAATTCAGATACAGCCTGTTTTAACTGATACTGTCCCTGGCGTTTTTAAAAGGGAGAGGTTTAAAAAGCTTCCGGCTGAGGGTAAGGATCTGTTTAAAGTGCTTTTCAAAAAGAGGGATAGCTATGCAAGAACTCTGAATCTTTCCCCGAACAGCGTAGTTTCCAACGAGGAACTTTTTCTTCTCTCCTTATCAAAAATTAAGGCAGACGGGTTATTTTTTTCAAAAAAAATAAATAAAGAGACAGCTGAAAAAATTAAAAGTGATATTAAAACAATAACTGAAAGGTAGATCTTTTTCTTATCACTTGGATTAAATTAATAATTCAGCTATAATAAATATGAAGAGTTTTTAATTATTTAAAAATTATAAACCTTTAAAAAATACCTATGAAAATAGAATAATAAAGAGATTTAATGAAATTTAGTGAATTTGACCTGAATGAAAATATACTTCAGGGGATTGAAGAAGCCGGTTTTACAGACTGCATGCCGGTTCAGGAGCGTACTTTTGAATACGCATTAAAAGGCAGAGATGTAGCAGTACAGTCACAGACAGGAACAGGTAAAACAGCAGCATTTCTTATACCTGTATTTAAATTGTTTAAAGAGGGGAAAAACAAGAAAGCCCTTATAATTGTTCCGACCAGAGAACTGGCTGTACAGATAGAGGAGGAGGCAAAACTTCTCGGAAAATACCTGGATTTAAGAATTGGCAGTTTTTACGGCGGTATTGGATACAACAAGCAGGAAAGTATTCTTGAAAAAGGGGTCGACATCATGATCGGAACCCCCGGAAGACTTATTGATTTCGGAAAATCAGGAAAAATAAAATTCAATGAAATAGGGATGCTTATAATTGATGAAGCCGACAGGCTTTTTGATATGGGTTTTATTCCTGATTTAAGATGGATGATCCGTAAAATGGTCAGCAGGGAAGAACGGATTACAATGCTTTTCAGCGCAACACTTAACAGCCGTGTACGGCAGCTTGCCTGGGAATATATGAATGATCCTGCTGAGATTGAAATAACCCCGGAAAATCTGACTGTCGATGAAATAGAACAGGTTTTATATCATGTCAGCCGGGAAGAAAAAATGAAGCTTCTTCTGGGGATACTGGATAAAGAAAAACCAGCATCAACAATAATTTTTACAAATACAAAACAGAAAGCCGAGGATCTTTCAAAAAGGCTTACACTTAACGGTTATAAAAGTCATTTTCTTATAGGTGATATGCCGCAGAAAAAAAGGCTTGCCATTATAAACAGGGTAAAAGCGGGAGAAATAAATATGCTGGTTGCAACAGATGTTGCTGCCCGCGGTCTTCACATAAATGACCTTGAAATGGTTTTTAATTATGATCTTCCAGAGGACTGCGAGAATTATGTCCACAGAATCGGAAGAACTGCACGGGCAGGCAAAACAGGCAAAGCTGTTTCCCTTGCCTGTGAAAAATACGTATTCGGTCTTTCAGCAATTGAGAATTATATTAACATGAAAATACCTGTAGCATGGGCAGAAGATACCCTTTTTAAAGAAGATAAAAGCGAGGGGATGCATTTCTCAAGGGAAAGAAGGGGAGGCGGGAGAAACGTAAAAACTTCTACCTACAGCGCCAGGAGGGCAACTCCGCCCCCTGCGAGGAGAAAGGAAGCTGATGTTTCTCCTGCAAAACCTCAGAAAGCAGGAAAGGCTGCTGCAGATCAGGTGAGAAAAAAACCAGTCCCGAAACCGCTTCAGAAAAGGGAGGGACTGCGTAAGGAACCGGCAAAACAGAACAGTTTCGAAGCTGATAAAAAAAGTTATACAGGTAAACCTCAGGGAAACATGCCGGTAAGAAAATCAGGTGGCCGTGAAAAATCTCTTGAAGAACGAATTGAGTATTACAGGGAAAAATACGGAGAAAATATCAAATTAAGTCAGGAAACAGAGATAAGTAAAAAAACTGAGAAAAAATCAATTTTTAAAAGGGTTCGATCTCTGTTTAAAAAATAATGGAAGATGCTGATTTATTAACAGTAGATACTATAATAATAGGGGCAGGAGCCGCAGGACTTATGGCTGCTGCCTCTCTTTTCCCATCAGTACTTGTTCTTGAGAAAAAAAAACGCCCGGGATTAAAGCTTCTCATAAGCGGCTCAGGACAGTGCAACCTGACTCATTCGGGTAATATTGAAGAGTTTCTTTTTCACTACGGGAGCAGGGGCAGATTTTTAAAACCAGCTCTCTACTCCTTTTCAAATACCGATACTGTTGATTTTTTTGAATCACGAAATACAGCGCTTAAAGAAAGAGAGGATGGAAAGGTTTTTCCGGAAAGTCTCAGATCATCGGATATACTGAACTGTCTTCTCAGTGAAATCAGGAAAAAGGGTAACAGAATTGAATATAATTCAGCTGTCACTAAAGTTGAAAAAAGAGAAAACAGTTTTGTAGTCAGATCAGATACTGAAAAATACAGATGCAGAAACCTGATTATAGCTTCAGGAGGGAAGTCATATCCTGAAACCGGTTCAACAGGAGACGGATATCTTTTTGCAGAAAGCCTTGGACATCCTGTTATTAAACCTCTGCCAGGACTAACCCCTGTAAGGATAAAAAACCATAAGCTGTCTGATCTGAGCGGTATTTCATTTAAAAATCTAAAAGTTTTTCACTGGAGGTACGGGAAAAAAATTGCAGAATATGAGGGAGATTTACTGATAACACATAATGGACTTTCAGGTCCTGTTATTCTTGATAATTCCAGAAATATTTTAACCGGTGATATTTTAAAAGCATGTTTTTCTGAAATACCTGACGGGTTCAGCCGGTTCAGGGACATGGTAAAAAAGTCTGGCAGGCTTACAGTCAAAAAATATCTGCATGAATATGAACTCCCGTCAAGGCTTTCTCTTTATTTAATCAATGCTTCAGGTATAGGAGAAGATATCAGATGCGCTGATATAAGAATTGAGGAGCTTAAAAAACTTTATGAAAACATTTCATCATTTCCATTTTCGGTTTCCAATACCGGAGGATTTAATGAAGCAATGGTTACTGCCGGCGGGGTTGATATATCATTTATTGATCCCCGGTCCATGGAGTCGAGAATCCATAAAAACCTTTATTTTGCAGGCGAAGTAATCGATATAGACGGGGATTCCGGGGGTTATAATATTCAGGCTGCATTCAGTACCGGCAGAAAAGCTGCTGACTCGATTAACAAAAGAAATAATTGAGTCTTAACATATATACTGTTTCGATCCAGGGCTATTGATACAGACAGATCAACCATTTATAATAAAAAGATGAATTATAAATATCTTGGGAAAACAGGAATAAGGGTTTCACAGCTGTGTTTCGGGACCATGTCTTTTGGTGCCAATGCTGATAAGGAAAACTCACTTGCAATGTATAAGCTCTGCAGGGAAAGGGGAATCAATTTTTTCGACTGCGCAAATGTCTATCAGAAAGGTATTGCAGAAGAGTATCTGGGTGAATTCACAAAAGGGGAAAGGGGAGATCTTGTAATAACTACAAAGGCTTTTTTCCCCATGTCTGATAAACCTAATGACCGGGGTGCTTCACGGAAGAACCTTACTTTTTCTCTTCACGAAAGCCTCAAGCGGCTTGGAACAGATTATATAGATATTTTTTTCATACATTGTTTTGACAGAAATACAGCTATTGAAGAAATTCTGCGTACACTTCAGGATTTTATATCTCAGGGGAAAATCCTTTATATCGGGGTAAGCAATTTTGCGGCATGGCAGGTTTCGAAAGCAAATGCTGTTGCTGAGTTCAGAAATATGACACCTGTTCACTGTATCCAGCCGATGTATAATATAACTAAAAGACAGGCTGAGGTTGAACTTTTCCCGATGGCCATGGATGAAAATATTGGTGTTATAACCTACAGTCCTCTCGGGGGCGGGCTTTTGACAGGGAAATACGGCGAGGGTAAAAAACCTGCAACAGGAAGGCTTGTTGAGAATTCAATGTATACAACCAGATACGGAGATGATTTTTATTATAAAACAGCAGGCAGTTTTTCTGAAATTGCAAAAGAGAGGGGTTTACATCCTGCAAGTCTTGCTGTAGCATGGGCTGCTTCACACCCGGCAGTGACATCTCCCATAATTGGGGCGGGGAACACTGAGCAGCTAATCCCTTCACTTGATTCTGTAGAAATAGAGGTTGAAAGCGAATTAAAACTTGAAATTGATAAAATCAGTCCGCCGCCACCTCCTCCAACTGACAGAACAGAGGAGCAGACACAGTTTAACTATGACAGGATGCTGAAAAAATAGCGGCAGCCTGTTTGGATAGTTTTATAAAAATATTACCGGAGTTTTATATGAAGAGTACAGATATAGCAAGAAACAGCAGAGAGCTTAAAAGAGCACAGAAAAAGGAAGAATATATACAGAACAGACAGGAAAAGGATATTCCAACAGTCGGTGACTATATCAATCGGCTGCATGATATGATGTTCTTTAATGATCAGAAAATATTCGGAATTCCGGATAATGAAGATATTCTTATGCTTTTTATCGAAATGAAAATAAATATTCCTGAAAAACAATGGGAAAACGTTATAAGGAAGGCTGTGAGAAAAACTAAGGTTTCACAGAAAGAGGAAGCGGTGAATGAGCTTATGACTCTTCTTGCAATTGCAGACTGAAAATTATTCTTTTTCTATAGAATACCAGCTGCAGAAGTCTTTGATATTATCTGCAGCTGTTTTTATATTTCCTGAATCAAATCTTCAAAATCCAAATATTATGTTAACAATCAGATTCTTTAATTAAAAATATATTGATGACCGTTTTCTTGTTACCCCTCCTGCAAAGACCTCGAAAGGGTTGGAGACCATGCTGAAAATATTGCAATTTCGGTGCTGGAACCTGTAAATGGGTGATATTTAATATCATGTTTTTTTAAGAACATCATCTATTGCATTTGCAAGCTTTTCAAGGGTATAGGGTTTCTGTACAAACATCTCAACACCGAGTTCCAGTACTTTCTGTACCCTGTCATCCTGCCTGAAGCCAGATGTAAGGATAACTTTAACATCAGGGTCTATTGCTTTCATTTTGATAAAAGCCTCTTTTCCCGATATTTTGGGCATAACCATATCAAGAAGGACAGCTTTTATTGATTCATGGTATTTTTTAAAAAGTCTTACCCCTTCAAGGCCGTTTTCAGCAAGAAGCACATCATATCCGCATGTTTTAAGTATTTCAGCAGCAATGTTCCGCATTGTTTTTTCATCATCAATTATCAGAACAAGACCGTTACCGGCAGGAAGTTTTTTAACGGAGCTCTCTTCCTTTTTTCCTGTTTTATCTTCTCTCAGAACAGGAAGATATATATGAAATGAGGAGCCAAGTCCAGGTTCTGAATATACATCGATCATCCCTTCATGCTGCTTGACTATGTTGTAAACCATTGAAAGACCAAGTCCGGATCCAACTCCGTTCTTTTTTGTCGTAAAAAAGGGATTGAATATTTTTGCAACAGTTGATACATCCATTCCTGTCCCGGTATCCCGCACAGAAAGGAGATAATAATCCCCCTCCCTTAATTCAGGATGGGTCTTGATAAAGAATGAATCAGCAGTTATTTCAGAAATGGATATTGAAAGTTCTCCCCCCCATTTTTCGCTGGAATTCCTCATAATAGTCATGGAATGTTCAGCATTGACACATAAGTTGAGAAGAACCTGTTCTATCTGTGTAGGGTCTGCCTTGACTATAACAGGGTAGTCGGGAGTTGTTCGTGTTAACTGCACAGATTTGTCGAAAGAATTTTCACATATTTTCATTACATGACTGACTGTTGTATTGAGGTCAACAGATGTGAAACTCATTTCCTGCTTTCTTGACAGAGCAAGGAGCTGCTGAACCATACTTGCTGCCCTCAGACTGCATTCATTCATAGTGCTCATATACTCCTCAAGTTTTTTGTTTTCAAGAAAACCATCAGTATCCAGTCTGTTTTGCATGAGGGATAGTGTTCCGACAATTCCCCCGAGCATGTTGTTGAAATCGTGTGCAAGCCCGCCGGCAAGAGTTCCAACAGTTTCCATTTTCTGGGCCTGGCGGAGCTGGTCCCCTGTTTTACGTATAGATTTTATCATGTTCTGAAGTATTAATCCGAGCTCACGGGTTTCCTGTGTTCCTGTTACCGGAATTTCAGTATCAAGGGTCCCTTTTAATTCTATCTCTCTTGCTGCAACCATCAGTTTACCGAGAGGTACTGCAAGATTTCTGGACAGGAGAAGTGAAAGTATAACAGCTATCAGAAGGAGAATGATTGAAAATAACAGAATTTGCTGTCCCAGTTCCCGTGAGGGCTTTTTAATCTCATCAATGTAGATAGAAGATACAATATACCAGTCCAGCGGCTCAAAATAACTGATATAAGCCTGCTTATAAAAGCGAAAATCTCCGGGAGACTGCGGTTTATCCCATATATACTTAAACGGGATTTCAGGTGTCTTTGATGCCTGTATCAATTCATCAAAAAGGAAATTTCCTGTTTCCTGATTTTTTATTAAACTTCCGTCTAATCCTTCCAGTGACGGGTGGACAAGAATGGTTTTATCACTGTTGAAAATAAACATATATCCGCTTTCTGCAAACCTTATTTTTAGAAATGTTTCCTTAAGTTCTGTCAGAACAGCATTTAACCGTTTTTGTACATCCTCTTCAATATCATCAATATACAATCCTGTACCGATCACCCAGTTCCAATCCATGATAAGACTGACAAGAGATATTTTAGGCTGTTTTTCAGTAAGACCGCTTTTAAGCGGTTTGGGCCAGAGGTAGTCAATATATCCTTCCCCCGATTCAAGACAGATATCAACAGAAGCGGTAAATAAATTTTCATTTCTTCCGAGAGCGCAGTTGAACTCGGGATTATCCAGTACAGTACCGTTTAAATCCGGTATTGTCGGGTGCATTATCATCTTCGGAAAAGGTCTGTCAGTATTATTTATCCAGATATAACCTACGCCATTGTCATACCGAAATGTTTCAATTTCTGCTGCTGCCTGTTTTTTTGCTTCAGTTGCGGAAAGTATACCACTTTTCTGGGCTGTGATGTATTTCCCGATTACTCTGGAAACTATATCTGTTATATTTCTGAGTTCAGTTTTCCGTCTTTCAAGGGAAGCTTCTTTAAGAAACAAAATGCTTTTGTACTGGTTTTCAATATCGAGAATAACTGTATTAACAAGGTTCCGTGCGTTTTCATTCTGAGTATCTGATACTACCTTTTCAGTTGCAATAGTAGAAAGAACCAAAATTGAAGAGGTTGTCAGAAAAACAACAGCAATGAAACCAGAGAGGATTTTAAGTTTAAGAGATTTGAATAACGGACCCAAATTATTTTAGACTCTCCTTATATTTATCAGGTGGAGATATAATATAAGAATAGTCAATCCATATGGAAAGTGCAAGAACAGAGTTATTTCAGGCATAAAAATGTCTTATATTTAATCTGATCTGCTGAATTCCGGGAAATCTCATATTCTGGGGATAATAATGGAAAGTTATTCTCCTGCTAATCTTTTTATAACAGATTCTGCAGCTTTTATTCCGTCAATTGCTGAGGAAACTATACCTCCGGCGTATCCGGCACCTTCTCCTGCAGGGTATATTCCTTTAATGTTGGCCTGCATATCATCTCCGCGCCTGATTCTGAGCGGGCTTGAGCTTCTTGACTCTATTGCTGTCAGGACTGCATCAGGTGAGGTAAATCCGTTTATTATTCTGTTAAATCCTGGAAGAGCTTCCTGAAGACTTTTAAAAACAAACGGGGGAAGACATTCGGAGAGATCTGATGGAACTACCCCGGGTTTATAGGAAGGTATTATGCTGCCTATTTTTTCAGACCTTCTGCCTGAAAGAAAATCAGCTGCAAGCTGTACCGGAGCTTTGTAATTACCGCCACCTGCTGTAAATGCTTTTTTTTCCCAGTACCTCTGAAATTCAATTCCGGCAAGGGGGGAATCAGAAGGGAAATCGGACGGAGATACTGTAACGAGTAGAGCTGAGTTTGAATTGATGCTGTTCTGACTGTATTCGCTCATACCGTTTGTTACAACCATTCCGTTTTCAGATGCAGCTGCAACCACATATCCCCCGGGGCACATGCAGAAAGTGTAAACGCTTCTTCCTCCTGGAAGATGGACAGCCATCTTATATTTTGCTGCACCCAGTGCAGGGAGTCCTGAAAAACGTCCGAACTGCCAGGTGTCTATCATTTTTTTAGGGTGTTCAATCCTCACTCCCATTGAAAATGGTTTCTGTTCCATGAAAAGCCCGGCCTGACAGAGCATTTCAAATGTGTCACGTGCAGAGTGTCCGACTGCAATTATAAGTTCTGATGTTTTTATTTCCCGTCCGTCTGAAAGAATAACAGTTTCTATACTTCCGTCTTTAGTATTAATATTCTTCAAAGCTGTTTCGAAGCAGAATTCCCCCCCCTCGTTTTCAATTGTTTTGCGGAGGTTTTTAACAACCTTTCTGAGCCTGTCGGTTCCTATGTGTGGTTTGGCATCATAAAGGATCTCTTCCGGGGCGCCTGCTTTGACCAGTTCCGAAAAAATAAAATCCGATCTGGGATCATTTACAAGTGTATAAAGTTTTCCGTCCGAAAATGTTCCGGCACCACCCTCGCCGAACTGTACATTTGATTCAGTATTAAGCATTCCTGATGAGAAAAAGTCTTCAACATCCCTTATCCTCTCCTCAACCTTTTTGCCCCTTTCAATAATAAGGGGATTTACTCCTGCCCTGGCAAGGAGAAGTGCTGAGAAAAGCCCGCATGGCCCAGCTCCTGTTATAACTACATGATTATTTTCTTTAATATTTCTGATTCTGCTGATTTCATAAATATAAGGCTCAATTATTCTGATACGGTGTTTTTTAGTATTTTTTTTAAGTTTGAGAAGCACAGCTTTCTCATTCAAAACCTCTGCATCAATTGAATAGATTATTTTTATATTGTTTTTTCTTCTTGAATCTACTGCCCTTTTTCTTATTTTCCATTTCAAAAGGCTTTTTTCTGGTATTCCGAGTATGTTTCTGATGACAGACGGAAGGGAGCTCCTGTTGTCCTCCGCCCCTATTGCAATTTCCTCTATCCGAAGCAAAAAGGTTCTCCTTAATCAATTATTTATGGGTAATTACCCGGTAATATTCTCTTTAAATAAAAAAGGAAGTCTTGTAAAAGACTTCCCTTTTTATTTATATAGTTCGGTATTAAATTATATCTTTTTCCTGAACTGTTTTTCTTTTACTCTTTTTTGCATTTTCAATTGCTGCATCACAGATTTCTCTGACTTTGTCAGAAAGAACTTCAATTACTTTTGCTGAACAGTTAAGTTCTCCTGTTGATTTAATATAATTTTTTACTTTTGATGAGACAACAAGTGTTTCTTTTTCTGCCATCTGGTATTTACCCCTTTAAATTATTTTTTTAATAAATCAGCGATTCTTCTAATAAGAATATTCACAGACTATAATACATTATTGTAACAGATTTACAGTATTAATCATATTAAATAGTGTTTAAATCTGTTAAAAAAACAAAGTTACAGATGTTAATTATGGAATATCTATTCAAGTATTTTGCCGATTTAAAAAATAATAGACAAAGTCAGGAATGAAATCAACTCCCTGCGTTGAAAAAAACTGATAATTTTATCAATCTTTACTTGATTCAGCCCAAATATTAATTCCCCCTTCTTTAGCATATTTATCTATTTCAGCAAGTTCATCATCGCTGAAGGCTGTATTTTCAAGCGCTTTTACATTCTCCTCAATCTGCCCGGCACTGCTGGCTCCGATTACTACGGATGTTATTGAAGGCTGGCGGATTATCCAGGAAAGAGCCATCTGGGGAAGGCTCTGGCCTCTTTTATGAGCTATTTTATTCAGATTTTCAATTCTGGAGATATTATCAGGATTTAAAAAAGTATTGCTGTTGAAACTTCTTCCGGTAACAGCTCTGGAATCTGCCGGAATATTTTTAAGATATTTGTCTGACAGGAGTCCCTGAGCAAGGGGGGAAAAAGTGATACATCCTATTTCCAGCTCACTGACAGTTTCAAGAAGTTCTTTTTCAATCCAGCGGTTCAGCATGGAATAGGAGGGCTGGTGAATCAGGAGTGGTACCCCCATATCCTTTAAAATATTATATGCTTCCTTTGTTCTTGAGGCAGAGTATGATGAAATTCCTGCATAAAGAGCTTTTCCCTGTTTAACAGCACTTGCAAGTGCCCCCATGGTTTCTTCAAGCGGTGTTTCAGGATCAAACCTGTGGGAATAGAATATATCAACATAATCAAGTCCCATCCTTTTAAGACTCTGGTCAAGACTGGCTGTAAGATATTTGCGGGAACCCATATTGCCGTATGGCCCCGGCCACATTGTGTATCCTGCCTTTGTGGAAATTATCAGCTCATCACGGTACAAAGCCAGATCGGTTGAAAGTATTTTTCCGAAATTCTCTTCAGCAGACCCGGGAGGGGGCCCGTAGTTGTTGGCAAGATCAAAATGGGTGATGCCCAGATCAAATGCTGTAAAGATCATTTTTTTGGAATTTGCCAGGGGCCTGTCAAATCCGTAATTCTGCCATAGGCCCAGTGAAAGTGCCGGCAGTTTTAATCCGCTTTTACCGCAGTTACGGTAGGACATTTTCCGGTATCTTGATTCCACAGGATTATACATTTTAAGCCTCACAATTTATTTTGAATTACGGACACCTCTAAAATAATTCTTTGCTGCAACGGCAATCAGGTGTCCTGTATGGGGACTCTACTAATTAAGTTCCCCTTTGAAAATCAGTTTAAAAGAAAACAGGTAACAGTATCTATTTTCTCTATATGGTTTCTAAATGCTGCAATTTCGTCAGGGAACAACCCTTCAGGTTTAATTTTCAAAAGGCTGTCAAAAATATTATCAAGTTTTATGACAGCTTTTGCAAGTGAAAGATCATCATTCATTGCATCCTGAAAGGAAGCTTCAACTCTGTTTATAATATTCCAGACAGTACTTCTTTCTGGAGCTGATTTTGCTGTATCTTCTCTTTCAAGAAGAGTTTTTATTTTTCTCCTGATTTTTTTCAGAACTGCTGAGGATTTTTCCATTTTTCCCATGGTAAAGTCAAGTTTTTTTCTGTAATGAACAGATGCGGTAAGGAAAAATCTCAACTCTGAAGGGGTGAATCCAGAGGAATAAATATTCTCAGTATAAAGTATATTTCCCCTGGTTTTTGACATTTTTTTCCCGTTAACAAGAAGATGCTCACCGTGAAGATAATATCCAGCGAACTCCTTACTGCTGAATGCCTCCATTACCGCAATATTATAGTCATGATGACGATAGATATTATCAATTCCCCCGCAGTTTATATCTATCTGTTCTCCGAGGTGTTTAATAATCATGGCAGGATCCTGAACATTCCATGATGGTCTACCCTTGCCGATTTCTGTTTCCCAGAAGTGTATATGCTCTCCACGGTCCGCATGCCATAGTATGAAATCTCCTTTGTTCCAGCGGTTACCGTTATATGTGTCCCGTCTGAACCGCCTTTTTGCAGCAGGCCAGCTGCTCATATCAAGACCGTAAAGTCTTCCGAACCCCGGATAAGTCAGAGGATCGAAAAAAACATCTTTCTCATGAATATACGCATGGCCTTTTTCCATAAGCTTTTTAATAATCTTTACAGCTTCAGCTACACTGGTGGAAGAGGAGGGAATAGCAACAGGGAGTTTTATATTCAGCTCGGCTGATTCCCTGAAAAAATGTCCTGATGCTTCAGCAGTAATATCTTCAAGTTTTTTTTCCCTTGTCAGTGATTCCTCTATAGTCTTATCCTCAAGATCTGTAAAATTAATTATTCGTTTTACCTGGTATCCTTTATATTCCAGATAACGGAGAAGAATGTCTTCATACAGAAAAGTCCTGTAATTTCCGATATGAGGGCGTCTGTATATAGATGGACCGCAGGTGAAAATTCTGACCAGTTCCGGTTCCATGGATTTAAATACTTCAAGTTTTCCGGTCATGCTGTTTTTTAATTTTAACAAATTGTCCCTTCTTTAATAATATATGTTTTAATATAAAGTTAATCATGCCTGGAAGAAATGACAACGGTAAAAAGAAACGGATTGACAAATAATGCTGTTATTATTAACTTCCGTTTATGAGACCTGAAGAATTATTAAAAAACCATTACAACCCGAGACTTGAGAAATATAATGAAACTTACAGAATTCTTGACTGGGAAAGCCGTGAAGCGCAGATAGCCAGATTCGGGGTTCTGCTTGATAACATTAATATTGAGGGGCTCTCTATTCTTGATGTCGGCTGCGGCTGCGGGGATCTTTTTGGAATGCTAAATGAGCGAGGTCTTGATGTGAAGTATACCGGAGTTGATATTCTGCCCGGGATGATAGATAAGGCCCGGTCAGTTCATAAGGGGGGAGAGTTTCATTGCGGTGATATTTTCGCATCTGATGAAATATGCAGATGCAGTTATGATGTGGTTTTTTCATCCGGTATTTTTAACCTGAATCTTGGAAATAATATGCAGTTTTTTGATACTGCTGTCCCGGTATTAAAAAAGCTTGCTTCAAAATATCTTGTTGTAAACCTGCTTGATGAATCAAGTCCCGGAAGAGATGAAAAATATTTTTATTTCAACCCTGATGAGGCAGCAAGGAAGATAAAGGAATCAGGTATTAAAGTGAAAGTTATAAGGGATTATCTCAATAATGACTTTACCCTTATAGGTGAAATCATCTGAATCACAAGATATCCACTTTATTCCATAAGGAAGGATTCCAGAAGATTTAATTCCCCCTTTTCTATGTTGACAATACCTTTGTCATCTCTGAAAAGAAGATTACCGCTGCTGTAATAATCAATTGAAACTGAATGCTCACCTGCAGGTATAACAATATCGGCTACACTTGCACGGGCCGGGAAAAAAGGAGAAATACGCAAATCAGCATTTTCTGTTGCATCTACTGCTATATCAGCTGCAACACCGAAAAGTGCGTCAAGAAAAGGATTCCCCCCAGTCAGTGATTCACTTGCCTTATTTTTCCCCGATTCCTTAAGTATATTTTTTGCAACAGTCCGTATGACTGTTTTTCCGACCACAATAGGCTGCCTGATAAGAAATATTTCCTGCGAGATATCTTCCATCTTTTCAATCAGAGAAAGCTGACTTTGGACTTCACCGTCAATGACAATATCGATTCTGTCAACCATGCTTCCAAGAAGGTCCATTCTGGGGTACTGGAACTTAAAGTGAAATCCCCCTTTTACACCAGGCATGAATATTTGATTGAAACCGACTACCTTGTTCACATATTCCTCATCCTGACTGGTAGCGACTATCCATACTGTATCGGGGGTTGTCTGAAGATAGAAAGTTTCCGCCAGTTTTCTTGGCGAATTACCGGAAAATGCTATTATACTGAGATTTGCATCCTGTTTGTCCATTGAGAGTTCCGGTATTTCAGGTTTTTTAAAGTCGTAAAGCTGAATCTGCAGTTTAAATGCTTTTTCAATTTCTTCAGCTTCAATGCGGGCATTATCAAAACTGTTCTGAGCCCGGTAGAGAAGCAGCGCTAAATATCTTGCCAGTGCATCATTATGGAAACGGGTTTTTCTCGGTACAATTTTCCCTTCCGCCCCTTCTGAGTTGTTATACATATCAATCATACTGCTGTATTTGTCTTCCAGTATGTTCAGCTTGATATGTACTCTTCTTATTTCAACCATGGCATCTTCATTGTCGCCGAGTGCAATATAGTTCAGAGCTTTGAAGATATTAAGATAAATATCTTCATAGTCTTCCCCCCTGTAGTCAAGGGCATTGTCATTCAATACCCCTGAAACAAGTGCTTTTGATATACTTTTTGTATAAAGCTCCTCAATACCCTGTTCTGCAGCTGTTAAATATTCATTACTTTTTATGTAATCACCGCTGAAATGATAGAGCATTCCGGCGTCAAGATAAAAAAGGACCCTGTCCTTTTCCTTATAGCTAATTTCCTTATATGATTCGATTACGTTTCCAGCCTCTGAAAAGTTTCTTTCCTGAAAAAGAGGCAGCGCATCTTTATACTGGTCAAGGTTTGTTTTTGTACTTGCGCAAGAAAGAAATAAAAAAGTAACGAAAAAAATTGACAACGTTTTTTTAGTCATGATTCCCCAACAGCTTATATAAATATTGAATTTAAGTAATTTTTACCAGCTTTTCTTCGACTGTTTAACAAATTTTTTAATCTCTTTTGATCCGATCCAGACCTTTACATTGCTTTCAAGATTAATAAGTTCCATATCCACCTGGTAAAGAGTTACCCGCTTTCCTTCCACAGCATCTGTCACAGTGGTTATCTGCCCCTGCATCATGAAATCTGCTCCTGTTTCAGCTACAAGGTCCTTGGCTGTTTCTGTGGTGGCAAATACCTGCTGATCTTTTCTTTCCTCTCTTACTTCGTTACGTTCGGCCTGACCTGCAACAAAACTGACCTTTCCGCTGTTTATAAGCTCTCTTTCTATATCCTTGATAAATACAGCAGTTTCGATATGTTCTGAACTTTTATTGCTTACTGTCCCTACTATTACAACAGGATTTGTCCCTTTTGCTGCTGTAAAATTGGAAAGCCAGGGACGGGATAAAGAATCATTTACCATCTCCTGTGCAACAAGTTTAGAATCTGTATCATTCCATCTGCCGCTGAGATCAATAACTTCATCACTGTCTGTTCTTACAACTTTTGTTGTTGCGCATGAAATAAGCACTGAAAAGCTGATTAGCAGCAGTACTGTAATATTTAACCCGGAAAAAAGTGTTTTTTTTCTCATAGATATATCTCCTTATTTTAATTCATATCATAATTATAATAAACATTTTTGTGAATATCATCAACAATTGATTTTATCAGGCAGGAATCAGTTTTTATTAAAAATCAAAGTATAGGAAAGGGAATATTAATTTTTTGTTAATAATTATTCTATCATTGCTGAAAATCTTCTTACAGTCATAAAAAGTTGACAATATTCATGGCTGGGACTAAGATTTTTTTGAATATGAGAAATAAAACTTTTCCGGCTAAGTTGTTAATATTTTTTAAAATTATTATACCTGTTTTACTCTTTATTCTTGCAGGACTCGCCATACATTCTGCTCTTATCGAATTTGAGTCAGTGGATCTTATCAGGAAGTTTCATGAAACACCTTTGTGGAAAATAGGACTATCTCTGCTTTTTGCAATCGCTGCTTATTTTTTTTCATGGGGATATGACCGGGCCGCTTCCGAAACAATCGGGAACAGGCTCTCCTTCCGGAAAAACGGGCTTTTATCTACTATAAGTTATGGTATTGGAAACAGCACCGGTTTCAGCAGCCTTGGTACAAGTTCAGTAAGATATCATTTATACTCATCCTGGGGGTATTCATTCACTGATATAACCAGGATTATTGTTTATACAACTATTTTTTTCTGGATGGGTTTTCTCTTCCTTGGAATATTCCTTTTTCCTTCAGTAAAAATACCTGTTGAAGGAAAAACCGGCTTTTTCCTGAAATTATGGCCTTTATCCGTTTTTTTTGCCGGTATCATGATTTCATACTTTTCAGTTTCCCTTTTTCGTAGAAAACCCATAAAAATAAAAAGCAAGTCCCTTGAAATTCCTTCTTTTGGTGTTTCACTGGGCCAGCTTGTCTGCTCAGTGCTGGATTGGTTTTTTTCATGTCTTGCACTTTATATCTTTTTCCCTCAAATAACTGTAAGCGGTTTTATAGATTTTTTCGGATTTTTCCTTTTTTCCCAATTAATCGGGTTAATAAGCAATATTCCTGGAGGTCTCGGAGTATTTGAAGCGGTAATAATAATTTTTGCCAAATATCACGGGATAGATCCGGCAGCGACTGTATCAAATCTTATTCTGTTCAGAATAACATATTATTTTATCCCCCTCTGTACAGGTTCGTTGCTTCTTATCCTTTATGAAATACGGATAAGAAAGGAGATTGTTTATAAGACAGTTTCAGATATCGGGACTCCTTTCCTGAAAATAGTACCGGAAATCTCGGCAGTTGTAATATTTCTCATCGGAGGTTTGCTTGTAATAACCGGTACTTTACCAGCCAGCCATGACAGGCTTAAGGCCTTGAATATTTTTGTTCCGGTTGTTGTTATTGAATCTTCACATTTTTTTGCAAGTCTTGTCGGAACAGCCATGCTTTTCGTTTCAAACGGATTAAGAAGGAGAATAAAAACATCCTGGCGGATTACTGTTTTTCTGCTGATATCAGGATGTATCTTCAGTATTCTGAAAGGATTTGATATAGAGCAGGTGATTATAATAATCGCTTTCCTTTCCATACTCCTGGCAGGGCGAAAAGAGTTCTACAGACTTGAAAAAGTTTCAGATCCATCAATACAGGCGGAACAGGTTGTATTGACTGCTGTTGTAATTATATTTTCAGTATGGCTTGGATTTTTTAATTATAAACACATTGAATATTCCCGTGAACTCTGGTGGAAGTTTGCCCTTTTCGAACATGCACCAAGATTTCTCAGGGGAGAAGCAGGTGTAATATGTCTTGTTATTTTATTGGGTATTTTACGGATATCTCATCCTGTTCTTAAAAACCGGGACCCGGCAGGTGGTGGAAAAACAGAAGATATATATGAAATAGTCAGGAAATCCCCCGATTCCTATTCCTTTCTGGCCCTGACAGGGGATAAAAAATATTTATTCAGTAAAACAGGTAATTCTTTTTTGATGTACGGAATTAATAAAAAGACCTGGGTCAGTATGGGGAGCCCTGTAGGCGATGAAAATGAAAAAACAGAACTGATATGGGAATTTCTGGAACTTGCTGATAAAAACAACTGCAGAGCTGCATTTTATCATGTGAATAAATCAAGTCTTGAATTTTATCTGGATGCAGGGTTAAGCTTTTTCAAGATAGGGGAGGAGGCAAGGGTAAACCTGAATGGGTTTCTGCTGGATATTCCTGAAAGAAAGCACATAAGATACAGCTACAGGCGGGGTATTAAAACAGGGCTGGTTTTTGAAATTATATTCCCCCCGTTTGGAAAAATATTTATTGATTCTCTTAAAGAGATTTCTGAAAAATGGCTAAATGATAAAAAAGTTAAGGAGAAAGGTTTTTCGCTCGGTTTTTTTTCGGAAGAATATATAAAATTCTGCCCATGTGCGGTTATTAAAAAGGATGATAAAATACTGGCGTTTTCGAATCTGTGGCTGCCGGAAAACAGGGAAGAGTTTTCAATTGATCTTATGCGTTTCACTTCAGACAGTCCGCAGGGCATAATGGAATTCCTTTTCACCTCACTGCTCCTGTGGGGATCTGAAAAGGGGTATAAATACTTCAATTTCGGTGCTGCACCACTTTCAGGGCTTGCTGACAGACCGGCCGCTTCTTCATGGAATAAAATAGGCAGTTTTATATACCGCCATGGAGAGCATTTTTATAATTTTGAAGGTTTGAGAAAGTTTAAGGAGAAATTTAATCCTGAATGGCAGGGAAAATATATAGTCTGCAGATCTGGTTTAAATGTACCTTTTATAATTACCGATATAACAACACTGATATCCAGAGGTAAGTCTGAGATTTAGCTGCTTATTTATGATCATCTATAAAAACCAATAACATTTCCGTTCGCGATAAATAATTTTCTGTGCTATTGGCCGAAAGGTGCCAGATATTGGGAATCAACCGAAGGTTAACAGAAATATTCTTATGTTAAGCGCCGTCAATTTAACCGGCAATTGTCAAATTATTTATAAATCAGAACAAATCGATAAAATAATATTGATTAAATATATAAAAAAGAATATATTTGGAATGTATTATACATATAACAGTGATCTGGGGGGAAATAATGAAATATATTGTAGTAGGAGGTGTTGCAGGCGGTGCAGCAACTGCAGCAAGAATAAGAAGAAATGATGAAAACGGAGAAATCCTGATTTTTGAAAGGGGAGAGTATATTTCCTATGCAAATTGCGGTCTTCCTTATTATCTCGGGGAAATAATACAGGAAAGAGAAAGTCTTTTTGTTGAAACACCCCAGTCATTCAAGGATGGTCTGAATATTGATGTAAAAATATTTCATGAAGTTCTTTCGATTGACAGAGGAGGAAAAAAGATAAAAGTAAAAAATCTGTCAACAAAGGAAATATTCTATGAGTCATACGATAAGCTGATATTATCTCCTGGTGCTGAGCCTTTTCTTCCTCCGGTGAAAGGGTCTGATCTTGATAATGTTTATACGGTACGAAGTGTTCCTGATATAGACAGGATCAAGGACTATGTCGATCAAAGAAAGCCGGAATCTGCTGTAATTGTAGGTGGAGGGTTTATTGGTATTGAAATAGCTGAAAACCTTCATGAGAGGGGTGTTGAAGTATCAATAGTTGAGATGATGGGACAGGTTATGACGACCCTTGATTTCGAGATGGCGGCACAGGTGCATGAGCACCTGAAAATAAAGGGTACAGGGCTTTATCTTAATGAATCCGTTACTGGTGTTGATAAAAAAGGGGACAGACTTGCAGTTAATATGTCCTGCGGAACAGTTCTTGAAACAGACCTGATTGTTTTTTCTGCAGGGATAAAACCTGAAATACAGCTTGCAGTTGATGCAGGACTTGAAACAGGACGGGGAATAAAAGTTAATGAATATATGCAGACCTCAGATCCTGATATTTATGCCGTTGGTGATGCTGCTGAAACTGTGTCTCCGATTACCGGCAGGAATGTTGTAGTTCCGCTTGCCGGACCTGCGGGTAAACAGGCCAGAATAGCTGCTGACAATATAGTATATAACGCAGGGAAGAAATACAGAGGAGCAATAGGAACTTCAATAGCCAGAGTCTTTGATATGACTGTTGCTTCCACCGGATATACTGAAAAAGCCCTGAAAAGGGAAAAAATAGAATACCGGACAGTAATAACACACGGTTTTTCCCATGCAGGTTATTATCCAGGTGCTCTTCCTCTTATAATCAAGATTATTTTTTCACCTGCGGGAAAGCTTTACGGAGGTCAGGCTGTCGGGTTTGACGGGGTTGATAAAAGGATTGAAATGATTTCTGCAGTGCTCAGGTTCGGAGGGAGCGTGGAAGATCTTACAGAACTTGAACAGGCATATGCTCCTCCGTTTTCTTCAAGCAAAGACCCTGTCAATATTGCAGGTTTTACTGCCGAAAACCTGATTAAAGGAAGATCAGATCATGTTACGTGGGAAGACCTTAAGGAGATGATTGACAGAAAAGACCCTGATCTTCTTCTTCTTGATGTCCGGCTTGAGGATGAGGTGAAACTTCATAGTTTTGAAGGGGCTCTTAATATTCCCAAAAACGAGATCAGAAAGAATATTGATAAAATCCCGTCAGATAAAAAGATTGTAATACTCTGCAACGTAGGATTGCGCTCCTATCTTGTTGAACGAATTTTAAAGCAGAAGGGTTTTAATGCATCTATCCTTTCGGGAGGGCTTAAAATATATTTTGCAGCTGCAAAAGAGCAGGACAACAGGAAAAAAGCTATTGAAGAATGCGGTATAAACTTAGAGCTTAAAATGAATGTTGAAAAAATCACAGGACAGATAAAAACTGTAAGAATTGATGCATGCGGGCTCCAGTGTCCCGGGCCTGTAATGAAACTTAAGAATGAGATCGATAAACTGAGCCCGGGAGAAAGGCTGATTGAAACTGCATCAGACCCTGGATTTGCAAGGGATGTTCAGTCATGGTGCAATATGACTGGAAACAAACTTATAGGTGTTAATTCTGAAAAAGGGATAATAACAGCAGAGATAGAAAAGAAGGGAGAAACAGTAAAAGGGGATAATCAGGGTTTTCTTGTGAACTCCAACTCTGACGAGGTCACACTTATATCTTTTTCAGATGATATGGACAAGGCCCTCGCATCTCTTGTAATTGCAAACGGGGCTCTGGCTGCAGGGAAAAAAGTAACAGTATTCTATACCTTCTGGGGACTTAATATTATCAAGAAAGTTAATAAGCCAGGAGTCAAAAAGGGATTTCTTGGGAAGATGTTTTCAATAATGCTTCCTTCTGACACTTCACATCTTACCCTGTCAAAGATGCATATGGGAGGGATGGGGACAGCCATGATGAAGATAATAATGAAGAAACAGAAAATAGATTCGCTTCAGATAATGCTTGATAATGCTGTAAAAAACGGTATTAAGATTATTGCATGCCAGATGTCTATGGATGTGATGGGAATAAAAAAAGAGGAACTGATTGATGAGGCTCAGATAGGAGGGGTGGCAAACTACCTTGAAAATGCATCTGGATCAGGAATTAATCTTTTTATATAAGCTGGTTTAAAGGTTATACAGGGGGAGCATCTGTTTAAGGTGTCCCCCTTTTTTATTTAGAGAGCAATTCAGGCGGAATCAATAAAATAGATGATGAATTGAAAAAGATGAAATCAACAATTTAAATTGAATTATAGTTCCGGGTGTATTATTTCAAAATTATGAGAGTTGTTATTTTGAAAGAGTATCCTGAAGAGGAAATGGAAATTATACGGGATGGGGTTATTGTATAGGATATGGAGATTTAATTCAGTTTTCTCATAGTTCTGTAATAATCTTTTATAACCTCTGCAAGACGGTAAAAATCTTCCCTTTTGCTGTTTATTCCAAGTGAGATTCGAAGAGATTTTTCAGATCTTCTTTCAGGTCGTCCCATGGCTGTAAGCACCTGTGAAATGCCCTTTACATTGTCTGAGCATGCGCTGAATCTGCTAAGGCAGAAGTTGTTGTGTATCAGGCAGGAAAGAAAATCCTCAATATCATAAATTTCAGGAAAGCTGAGGCACAGTACACCGGGTACTCTTAAAACAGGGGATTCAAGGTTTATTTCATAAGGAAGACTCTGAAGTATCGAAATCCCCTCTGCTGTCAGTATTTTAATTCTTTTATATTCTTCAGTAAAATTATTTTTAAGGAAACTGAATGATTCAGACATTGCCGCTATCCCGGGTGTATTCTCGGTTCCGGGGAACAGCCCGTTTTCCTGTTTTCCTCCCCATCTTGAGGCTTTGATCTTTATCCTGTCAGGTTTATACAGGATCCCGGATCCTTTTACCGAATATATCTTGTGACTGCTCATGGCAAACATATCGCAGTATTCAATCCAGTCTTTTACAGGTAGACGCGGAACTGCCTGGACAGCATCAAGAAAAACAATTCCCCTGTTCTGGTTTATTTTACTGTATATTTCCTTTACCGGCTGTATTCCCCCTGTTTCATGATTAACCGGGGAATAAACAAAGATTATTTTTTTATTCCTGTTTTTTTCTATTGCAGTTGAGAGAGCAGTAAGATCAACCCTCCCTTCCTCATTTACCGGAAGGATCAGTATCCTGTGACGGGGGAGTTCAGCAATATTTTTTAAGACAGATGAATGCTCTATCGTTGTTGTTATAAAAAAGCTGTTTTCATGTTCTGCGTAAAGCCCTCTTATTCCTGTGAATATTGATTCAGAGCCTGATGAAGAAAAATATATATGTTCATGATCAACTCCGAAATATTCAGAAATATTTATTCTGCAGTTTTCAAGTGACTGCCAGGCCTTTACGCCGGCATTATGAAAGCTTGAAGGGTTTGCCCACATATTTCTGCATGAACTCTCAAATGCTGCAATCGCTTCCTTCAATACAGGGGTTGTTGCATTATAATCCATATATATTATATCAAGAGGATCATATCCTGTTATTTTAGACAGCAGCTGCCTTTTCCGTTCACAATTACAAGCCATAAAAAACTGTTTAGTGAATATATCATCTTCTGTCAATTCTTTTTTGGCAATTATTCAAAATTTGTTTTTTTAATTCCTGTGATCTTTCTGAAAAGTTTTATAATTTTTTCCCCTTCAGCTCTGTTTATAGACGCTCTTGCAAAAATATCTTTCAGGAATATTCTTATATCAGAATCATCTGAGATTTTAAAGAATCCGATTCCGGACAGAGATTCTGCAATGTTTTCAGAAACTTTGTTAAGTTCTCTGTTGTCAAGTATTTCTATCCCTGTATTTTTAGACTGGCCTTCTTCCGAAAAACTCGAGAAAAGGAGAAAGGTTATTATCTGAACTGCATGGGAGAGATTCAGAGATGGGTATTTTTCTGAAGTTGGGATTGAAACTGCTGCAGAGCAGATTTTCAGCTGCGAATCCTCAAGCCCGTGTTCTTCATTGCCGAAAACTATGGCTATTCTGCCGTTCATGATTTCAGAAATCCGCTTAATCATGTATTCCGTGCTGAAATGGCTGTACTTCCTTTTTTTCCCCCTTCTTCTGGTAGCTGCAAAGGAAATTACTGTGTCAGAAAGTGCATCTTCAAGATTATTATGAAAAGATGCCTTTTCATAAATGTCATATGCATGCAGAGCAATATATTTTATTATTTTTTCATCATAATTCTTTTTGCTGACAATGAAGAGATCATTTATCCCCATGGTTTTCATTGCCCTGCAAACAGAGCCGATATTGGCGCTGTCATCAGTATCAACCAGGACGATCCTTATATTTTCAAGAATATTTTTTCTTATTGCATCCATCTTGAGAAAGAATAGAATAAAAGAAAAGGGGTTTCAATAGAATAAAAAGGGCTTTTCTGCTACTATCACATTGCTTATGAAACGATATACAGACAGAATACTGGATTTATGTGATCCCCCAATTGTTAAATTCAAGGCTGAGGCGGAAAAAAGGCTGGATTACACAAAAAAAATACTTAATCTGAATCAGGCAGTCCCTTCCTATCCTGCTCCGGAAGCTGTAAAGGAATCGTTAAAAGCAGAGCTTGAGAAGAGTTCCTATTCTTTTTATACAAAAGATGAGGGGAATGATATCTTGAGAAAAAGAATCTCTGAAGAAATAAACAGGATGTTTAAAGCAGGTATTGAAATGGAAAATATCTGTGTTACATCAGGGGCAAACAATGCATTCTACTCAATGCTTCCTGTTATTGCTGGGGAAAATGATGAAGTTATACTTCTTACTCCCTATTATTTCAACCATTACATGTCTCTGAAAAGCTACGGTATAAAACCGGTAGAATTACCGCTTGATATCAGTAACAGCCTGTCAATCCCGTATGAGATGATTGAAAAAAAAGCTGGGGACAGGACCAGGGCTGTTGTTCTTGTTAATCCGTCAAATCCGACAGGAAGATCATACAGTATGGAAGAGATAGAAAAGCTCTACAGAATCTGCAGGGGAAAAGGTCTTTATCTTGTAAGTGATGAGGTCTATACCCATTTTCATGATGATTATCCTGAACAGGGATCAGTGCTGAGGCTTCCTGATTTTAAAAACGGGAAGGTCGTCTGTATAAATTCATTTTCAAAAACATACAGTATAACAGGACTCCGGGCCGGTTTTATAACCGCATCAGGTGATTTTATCACTCAGTTTGTAAAGGTGCAGGATTCAAATATAATCTGTGCTTCCACTCTTGCACAGGCAGCAGCTTTGACAGGAATTGAAAAATGCTCAGAATGGCTTGAGGAAAAGATAAGGATAATGAAAGAGAAAAAGGAATATTTTATAAAATTATTCCGGGAGACTGAATCTGCATTCAGGATAGTTTCCGCCGGGTCTTTTTTCATATATCTTGATTATGATGGAGAGATTGATTCCGAAGAGCTTTGCTACCTGTTGATAGAAAAGGAAAATCTTGTCTCTCTTCCAGGTACCTGTTTCGGAGCAGAACAGAAAAAGGCAATAAGGCTTGCGCTGGGCAATATTGAAACATCAGATATACCGCTTGTAATTGAAAAGCTTTCCCGGGTAAGAATATAAAGGCTGGAGGTAATTTTATTTGGACAATAATATTCAGAAAATAATCTGTGATTTTTTCAACACAGGAAATGTGGGGTTCAGTTCCGGTGAATTAATCAGACTCGATGAGGTGACTGAATCTGTGTTTTTTGTTGATGTTAACGGGATACTGTCATATCCGGGATCAAGGGAGAGGATATCTGAACTTCTGTACCGGACTGTATCCGAATCAGGACTGAAGCCTGATATAATAGCCGGGGCTGACCATTCCGGTATCCCGTTTACTGTTCTTCTTAGTATAAAAGGGGGTTTCCCTGTTGTATATATCAGAAATTCCTCGAAAAAACATGGAAAACAGAATAAGACGGAAGGGGTGATAAGCGGTGGTGAAAAAGCTTTAATATTTACAGATTACTATTCATCTCCAGCAAAAATTGATTTTGCTCTGAAAGCCCTTTCAGATGAGAATGTATCTGTATGCGGAATAGTTACGGTATTTAATTATACAGATGATGAAAAATACAATGGTATCGGTATTTATTCTCTTTTTGACTATAGGGATTTTATTACAATTGGATCTGAAAAAGGATATATTGACAGTTTTCACATGAGGCTGCTTGAAACCGGGAATAAAATGCCTGATATAGCTGCTCCTGATCAGGAAATGGCTGAAAAAGGGGCTGAAATACTTCTTGATATAAAGGCTGTCTCCCTTTCAGTTGCTAAACCTTTCAGATATGCATCCGGTATACTCAGTCCTGTCTACTGTGACAACAGACTCCTTATATCATATCCTGATAAATGGGAAAAGATAATTGACTACATGATCAATATAATAGAATCAAAAATCGGTTTGGACAGTTTTGATATAATCGGGGGTACATCAACAGCAGGTATTCCCCATTCATCCCGGATTGCTGAAAAACTTAAAAAGCCTCTTATATATATCAAATCAGAAAAGGGCAGTACCGGGAAGCAGTCCGAGATTGAGGGGAATCTTGTCTCAGGTCGAAGAGTGCTGATTATTGAAGATCTTATCAGTACCGGGGGAAGCTCAATTAAAGCGGTGCAGAAGGTAAGGGATAAAAACGGTATTGTTGATTTCTGTCTTGCCATATTTACATATGAGATGAAAAGCGGGGAAGATCTTTTCAGGGAAAACAGCTGCACCCTTTATACAGTCTCAACCTTTTCAAAACTGATAAAAACAGCTTTATCGGAGAATTACATAAATCAGGATGAAATGGAGAAAGCGCTTGACTGGAACAGTGATCCTGTAAAATGGGGGGAAAAATATGGATATGAAAAATAATTTTGCAGACTCTCTTCTGTCTGCAATAGATAATAAAAAGAACCCTTCGGTAGTAGGTCTTGATCCTGCACTTGATAAAATACCCCGGTTTATACTTGAAAAATATTCTGATGGTACTCTGGAAGCAGCTTCAAAAGCTGTTCTTGAATTTAATAAAGGGATTATTGATTCTGTATCGGATATTGTCCCGGCTGTAAAACCCCAGATTGCATACTATGAAGTTCTGGGGGAATACGGTATCAGAGTTTTCAGGGAAACAATTGAATATGCAAAAGGGAAAAACCTTCTGGTAATAGGTGATGCCAAAAGAAATGATATAGGATCGACCTGCGAGGCATACTCTGATGCTTTTCTCGGCAGGGTCAAGGTAGCAGGCTCTGAGAGGGAGGTATTCGGCGTTGACTGTCTTACTGTAAACAGTTATCTCGGAATTGACGGGATTGAGCCTTTTCTTAAAAACTGCAGAAAATACGGAAAAGGGATATTTGCTCTGGTTAAGACTTCCAACCGGGGGTCTGAAGAGTTTCAGTGTCTTGATACAACAAAAGGGAAAAATTACGAAGTGATGGGGGACCTGGTCGCAAAGTGGGGAATGGACCTTATTGGGGATGAAGGCTACAGTTCTGTCGGTGCAGTTGTCGGTGCAACTTTCCCGGAAGAGGCAAAAGTACTCCGGTCAGGTATGAAGAATGCCCTGTTTCTTGTTCCGGGATACGGTGCCCAGGGGGGTAATGCTGATTCTGTTGTAAACTGTTTTAACAGGGATGGAAGAGGGGCAATTGTAAATTCCTCAAGGAATATTTTATATGCCTATCAAAAGAAAGGTGATGAAAAAAATTATATGGAACATGCAAGGGAAGCAGCCCTTGAAATGAAAAACGATATTGCAGCAGCACTTAAAAAAGAAGGAATATACAGATGGTAGAAAACAAATCGCACAGGGCTATAATTACAGTACTCGGAGCTGACAGGACAGGTATTATAGCAGGTGTAACAGCACAGCTTGCAGAGCTTAACATTAATATCCTTGATATATCACAGACAACAATGCAGGACCTTTTTACAATGATTATGCTTGTTGATATAAGGAATTCTGATAAAAACCTCCATGAGGTTATTGAGAGACTTGAAGAGGCAGGACGTAAGCTGAATGTCCAGGTCAGAATGCAGCATGAAGATATCTTCAATTCCATGCACAGAATCTGAAGGGGTGATAGATAGATGCTGATACCTTCGGAAGTAGTAGAAACAATAAGGATGATCCACGAGGAAAACCTCGATATACGGACAATAACAGCAGGTATTTCCCTGCGTGAATGCGCTGACAGCAGCGGCAAAAAATCAAGAGCCAGAATTTATGATAAGATTACAGGAATTGCTGAAAATCTTGTAAGGACAGGAGAGGCTATTGAAAAAGAATACGGTATCCCCATTATTAATAAAAGGATATCTGTAACACCTATTTCAATAATAGCAGAAGCATCCGGGGATACTGACTATACAGAATATGCAAGAATACTTGAAAAAGCAGCGGATGCATGCGGTGTAAACTTCATAGGCGGATTTTCCGCCCTTGTCCATAAAGGATTCACCAGAGGAGACAGAATACTTTTATCATCCATCCCTGAAGCCCTTTCACAAACAGAAAAGGTGTGCGCTTCTGTAAATATAGCAACAACCAGAGCTGGTATAAATATGGAAGCTGTAGCTGAAATGGGGTATATAATAAAAAGGACTGCAGAACTGACAAAAGACAGGGATGCGATCGGGTGTGCAAAGCTTGTTGTTTTTTCCAACGCACCTGAGGACAATCCGTTTATGGCCGGGGCTTTTCATGGCGTGGGAGAAAGTGAAGCTGCAATTAATGTAGGGGTAAGCGGTCCGGGCGTTGTACAGAATGCTATAAGAAACGCAGGTGTTGATGCTGATTTCGGAGTAATATCAGAGTCGATAAAAAAGGCTGCCTTCAAGATAACAAGGGTTGGCGAGCTGGTTGCAAGGGAAGCCTCCAGACGGCTTGGAATTTCATTCGGTATTGTTGACCTTTCACTTGCACCGACCCCGGCAAGAGGGGACAGTGTTGCCCATATACTGGAGGAGATGGGGCTTGAGGTATGCGGGACACATGGGACAACAGCAGCACTGGCACTTCTAAACGATGCAGTTAAAAAAGGGGGGGCTATGGCTTCCTCATATGTCGGGGGTTTGAGCGGTTCCTTTATTCCTGTAAGCGAGGACAGGGGAATGATAGATGCTGTTGAAAAGGGGATTCTTACCCTTGATAAGCTTGAAGCTATGACATGTGTCTGTTCTGTAGGTCTTGACATGTTTGCAGTTCCCGGAGATACCTCAGCGGAAACATTGTCAGCAATAATTGCTGATGAGGCTGCAATAGGTGTTATCAATCAGAAAACAACTGCTGTCAGGGTTATTCCTGTTCCGGGAAAAGAGGTTGGTGATATGGTAGAATTCGGCGGACTTCTTGGAAAAGCCCCTGTAATGAAGCTTCATGATGCTTCCAGCGAGGTTTTTATAAGAAGGAGAGGAAGAATACCGGCTCCTATAAATGCGCTTAAAAACTAAAAAAAGGGGATACCTGAATATGAATAAACCTGTAATGGAAGTTGCTGCAATACATGATCTGTCAGGGTACGGAAGGGCATCGCTTACTGTTGCAATTCCGGTACTTTCAGCTATGGGGATACAGGTATGTCCCCTTCCTACATCCATACTGTCAACCCAGACAAGCGGATTCAGTAACTACTCTTTTTTTGATTTTACCGACAGAATGACAGATATTATAAACCACTGGAAAACCCTGGATATAAAGTTTGACGCAGTCTATACAGGCTTTCTGGGGTCAGACAGACAGATCTCCATAATTAGGGATTTTATAACAGATTTCAGGGCTGAAAAACAGCTGATCGTGGTAGATCCGGTTATGGGGGATGACGGAAATCCTTATGATACAATAGACAAAAATATAATTTCAGGCATGAAATCCCTTGTCGCCATGGCGGATCTGATTACCCCCAATATAACTGAAGCTTCCATGCTTACCGGTGAAGAACTGAGACTTGGTAATGACAAGCTCAAAAAAGAGCTTCTGATAAAACTTTCTGAAATAGGGCCTGAAAAGGTTGTAATAACAAGCGTACCTGAGAGTGAAGGAAAAAAGTCTGTAATAGCCTATGAAAAAAATACAGGGTTTTTCTGGAAAATGAAATATAATTATGTGGAAGCATATTATCCGGGGACCGGGGATATCTTTACCAGTGTACTAACCGGATCTCTTCTTAACGGGGAAAGTCTTCCTGTTGCTATAAACAAGGCTGTGAATTTTATTTCTCTTGCAATAAAAACAAGTTTCGGCTACAACATTCCGCGGAGAAACGGTGTTATGTTTGAAAGGGTGATTTCAACCCTTTCAAAACAGGTTAAAGTTCTTGAATACGAGGCTTTCTGAATGGTTATTACTGATTTTGACGGAACGCTTTACAGCGACAAAAAGTCTATAGATAAAAAAGATATTGATACTCTTATAATGCTGGGAAGGAAAGGGATCAAACGGGCCATTGCAACAGGAAGATCTCTGTTTTCAGCAAAAAAGGTAATAGATGATGATTTTCCCATAGACTATCTTATATTTTCGTCCGGCGCCGGGGTTATGAACTGGAGGACAAAAACAATTGAACACAGCTTCTCCATTGATACAGAGGAAATAAAAAAGACTGTCAATTTTCTCAGTGAATGTGAATATGATTTTATGCTCCACAAGAGTATTCCGGAGAATCATTATTTTTATCCTGTCAAAGTATCAAATCGTGAAAACATAGACTTTGACAGGAGATGCGATATATACAAAGATTATATAATTGAATGGGATGAAAATGCGGTAAACAGGATAGAAAGGGCATGCCAGTTTGTTGTTGTCCGGCATATTGAAGAGGGGGATAATCCCGGGAAAATTTACAGTGATATTTCGGAAAAGCTGTCCGGGCTTAAGGTAATAAGGACAACATCTCCACTTGACAGAAAGACATTGTGGATTGAAATATTTTCAAAAAAGGTTTCAAAATCACTGGCTGCTGATATAATATGTAAAAAAGAAAATATTGGTAAAAAAGATGTTATGGTTATCGGAAATGACTATAACGATCTTGATATGCTGAAGTGGGGGGAAGAGAACAGCTTTGTTGTTGATAATGCACCGGAAGATATCAAAGCTCTTTTCAGGGTTGTTGGATCAAATAACCAATGCGGTTTTTCTGAAGCTGTGGAAAAATGGCTTTATAAATAAATATTTCGAGGATGAGCAAAATGGGAAAAAGTTTTGATTTTGACAGTTCCATAAGGAAAGTAAAAGATTTTCCAAAAAAAGGGATACTTTTTTATGATATTACCAGTGTTCTTTCCAATCCTGAAGCTTTCAAGTATTGTCTTGATATTATGGAAGAACGTTATAAGAGCCGGAATATAACAAAAATTGCAGCTGTTGAAGCAAGAGGATTTATTTTTGCAGCTCCGCTTGCAGACAGGATGAAGCTTCCACTTATACTTATCCGTAAAGCAAAAAAGCTGCCCGGTGAAACATATTCAAAGAGTTATGCACTAGAATATGGTACTGATACAATAGAGGTACAGAAAGCAGATATCGGTAATAATGAAAAAATACTTGTTGTTGATGATTTAATAGCAACAGGCGGTACAATCAGGGCTGCCTGTGATCTTCTTACTGAATCAGGCGCTTCTGTAGATGAGATATTTGCTGTAATAGGGCTCCCGTTTCTGAATTATGAATCTGTTCTGACCGGCTACAGCGTCAGGACAATTATAAATTATAATCATGAATAATCTGTGATATCTATTGACATAAATTTTATATTTATGTATTTTATCACCATATTTATTGCCCGATGGTGTAATTGGCAACACGCGAGATTCTGGCTCTTGTGTTGGGGGTTCAAGTCCTCCTCGGGCAGGACAAAAGATAACCCGCTGTGACGGGAGTTTAATCAGGCCCCTTCGTCTATCGGTTAGGACAGGAGATTCTCATTCTTCAAAGAGGGGTTCGATTCCCCTAGGGGCTAAAAAAAACCGGTATTTATACCGGTTTTTTTATCTTCAATGTATTACAGCTTATCAGTTATTTACAATAAAGTTATTGTAATAGTATTCAAAACTGTCTATTACTGCTTCCCATGAAGCCTCTACAATGTTTTCCGATACCCCTACTGTATCCCATTCCTTTTCATGGTCAGTTGTTGTAATAAATACCCGTACCTTGGCTGCAGATCCAGACTTTGGGTCAAGAATTCTTACCTTATAGTCAATCAGACTGATTTTTTTGAGAAAAGGGTGGTGGGGTGTCAGGGCATCACGCAAAGAAAGGTCAAGAGTATCTACTGGACCTATACTTACAGCAGCCCCCATCATGTTCATATTTTCAGATTCCATAAATATTCTTCCGACTGTTTTGCTTGGTGTATCCCCTGTCTTGAAAGATTCAAGGTGATAGTTGTTGAGTTTTAAAAGCTCCCTGTATTTCCCGATTGTTTTCCTTATAAGTATGTCAAATGAAGCCTCAGCCGCTTCATATTCGTACCCTGCTTCTTCTTTACTTTTTAAAACATTTATAAGCTTCTTCACTTCAGGGCTGTTTTTATCATAATCCCCGTATCTGGAAAGCTTGTTTATAATTGTTGATTTCCCGGAAAGTTCGGATAAAAGTATTTTTCTTGAATTCCCCACCTGTTTGCTGTCAACATGCTCCATTAGATTATCAGCTTTAGCAATGACATCTGCATGCTGACCTGCCTTATGGCTGAATGCAGCTTCTCCGACATAAGGCTGTCTTTTTTCAGGAATAATATTTGCCATTTCATAAACATATCTCGAGAGGGAGGTAATCTTGTCTATTTCCGAATCAATATTGGCGCAGTAATCAGTTTTAAGGGATATTGTTGGGGCTATAGAGCATAAATTCGCATTTCCGCATCTTTCTCCCCAGCCGTTGACAGTTCCCTGAATATGAACAGCTCCGTAATCCAGAGCCAGCAGTGAATTCGCCACAGCTGTTCCGCAGTCATTATGGAAATGGACTCCGACAGGAGCAAGTTTTTCTATCGGTATTTTCTTCATTATTGAAATAACTTCAGAAGGGAGAACACCTCCGTTTGTATCACACAGAACAAGGGCTTCGGCACCGGCCTCTGTTGCTGTTTGAAGTATTTTGAGAGCATAGGCACTGTCATCCTTGAAGCCGTCGAAAAAGTGTTCCAGATCAAATAAAACCTTTCTGCCGCTTTTTTTCAGAAAATCTATGGAGTCATAAATCATATCAAGATTTTCAGTATCTGAAGTGTTTAATACTTTGTCTACATGTGCTTTCCATGATTTCCCGACTATTATTATGTGTTCGACTTCTGCATTAAGAAGAGCATTCAGATGTCCGTCTTTGGAGGCCTCTGTCCCCGGCTTCCTTGTAGACCCGAATGCTACTATTTTTGCATGGCTGAAATGCTCCCTTTTAACCTGATCAAAAAACCCAGCCTCTTTTTTGTTTGCGAGGGGAAATCCCCCCTCAATGTAATCAATCTTCATATCATCAAGTCTGTGGGCAATTTTTATTTTATCATTAAGGGTGAAGTTTATTTCTATTCCCTGCATACCATCACGCAGGGTTGTGTCATATAGGTCTATTTTTTTCATATATTTATATCCTTATCTTTATAGAAAGTTTGTTTTATTAAGTGCATTTACATATGCGATTGCGCTGGCTTCCAGAATATCAGTTGAAGAACCTCTCCCTTTAAGGGTAGCGCCATTGACTTCAACAGATACAAAAACTTCACCCATAGCCTGCTTGCCTGGTGTTACAGCTTTTACCTTATATTCTTTTAGGGTGGCTTTTATCCCGACAGCTCTTTCTATGGCCCTGAAAATAGCATCTACAGGCCCGTCTCCTGTGGCAGCCTCTTCAAGTATTTCTCCGTTGTTAATTATTTTGACTGTGGCAGTTGGAACTGAAGTATTTCCTGATATGACATTGAAATATTCAAGTTTGAATACAGATGATTCCATCCCGAGCTCATCAGTTACTATTGTAATGAGGTCATCATCATAAACCTCTTTTTTTCTGTCTGCAATATAAAGAAACCTTTTATAAATACTCTGAATTTCGTTTTCTGTAAGCTTGAATCCAAGTTCATCAACCCTGTTTTTAAAACCATGAAGCCCTGAATGTCTTCCCAGGACTATATCGCTGTTATCTCTTCCGATTGATGCAGGGGTCATTATTTCATAGGTTTCCCTGTTTTTAAGATAGCCATCCTGATGGATCCCCGATTCATGAGCGAAGGCGTTTTCCCCGACAATGGGTTTGTTCCTGGCAATATTAAGTCCGGTAATATTTGAAATAAGTCTTGAAGAATTAAATATATGCTTTGTATTGATGTTTGTGCGGTAAGGCAGTTTGTCATTTCTTACATGGATCGCCATGATAAGTTCTTCCAGTGCAGCATTTCCTGCCCTTTCTCCGATACCGTTGAGTGTTACCTCAGCCTGTCTTGCCCCGTTTTCTATTGCAGCTATTGTATTTGCAACAGCGAGACCAAGATCGTTATGACAGTGTACAGAAATAACAGCCTTATCAATATTTACTACATTGTTTCTGATATGACTGATAAAAGAACCGAATTCCTCCGGTATTGTATATCCGACAGTATCCGGAATATTTATTATAGTGGCTCCGGCATCAATTACTTTTTCAATTATCCGGCAGAGAAAATCAAGTTCGCTTCTTGAGGCATCTTCAGGTGAAAACTCAACTTCGTTTACCCTGTTTCTCGCATATTTGACCCCCCTGACTGCCATTTCTATTACTTCTTCAGGTGTTTTGTTAAGCTTATACTTCATATGTATTGGGGAAGTAGCAATAAAGGTGTGGATCCTTGATCTTTCATTTCCCGACAGTGCCTCTGCAGCAGCATCAATATCTTTATCAACTGTCCGTGCAAGTGCTGCAATTATGCTTTCTCTGATGTTTTCAGAAATCTGCTTACAGGCTTTAAACTGAAACGGGGAAGAAACAGGAAAACCTGCCTCAATAATGTCAACACCGAGTCTTTCAAGCTGTACAGCCACCTCGTATTTCTGCTCGATTGACATGGAAGCTCCTGGAGACTGTTCACCGTCTCTCAGGGTAGTGTCAAAAATAAAAATCTGATCCATAAAACTCTCCTTTGGGTAAAAAAAAAGCCGTCCTTCAGGAAGGACGGCTTCTGTATATAATAATCCGCATTATCCTTCCTGCATACCTTTTCCGTTAATTAGAATAATAATGAGTAGGTCTAGAATTGCAGAAACTGAAATGCTTTTTATAAAGTTTGTAATCATATATATTGTGTTTACATAATGATCCGGAAAATGTCAAGAAGAAAAAAATAAAGCTTGACCAGCAATTTTAATATACCTAGAATTAAGATATGGAAAAGAAAGATGTTTTTGAACAGCTTGCTGAAGATCTGCCTGATGACGAAAGAATTGAAATGCTGAATGAGATAAAAGAAGATTTAAAAAAACATCAGAAAACAGAAAAAAAAGACGAGGAAATAACTCAGGGAAAAGAGGAAGAAAAGGTTTTTCTTGAAAAACAGTACAGTTCGGCAGGAATACTTGAAAAAATACAGCTTTTTATACTAAAACTCCTGACCGGTAAATCCATTTATATATTAATCAAAGAAAAGAATATAAAAAACATCGGGAAAGAGATTGAGCATGAATATCCCGGGCTTATTGATACAAAAGAATCAAAAATAAAGGAACAGTTTTATAATGAACTGAATATTCTCAAATCATCTGCTCTTGATCTTTTTGAAATCTTCAGTCTGATAAATCAAAAGGGTACTGCCAGGTTTTACCAGTTTATAGCAGCAGCTGAAATGTCTGATATAGAGGAAACACTCAAAAAAAATACTGATCCTGATTTTATATTCAGACGGGGAGAGATAACTGAAAGGGAAAAAATCAAAAATGAAATAAACAGGCAATACCATGATATTGTTGAATCAATAGATACTGCTGAGAAAGATAAAGTATATACCCTTATAAGGGGATTTTATCTTATACAGCATATTGTTGAATACCGGTTTGATCTCCTGATGAAAAATTTCGGTTATGAACCAAACGGCAACAAATTCTGCAGTTTCGGCAACTGCAGAAAACATCTGAAGGAACTTTATGATTTAATTCACAGTATTAATAAAACAGAAGTATCATACAGCAAAATCATAAAATATATGGTTGAGTATTATAATATTAATAATGAAGCACCGGCTTTATCCCGTCCTGATGAAAACAGCGCAAAAATGATAAAAAAAATAACAAACGATTTCGAAAATATAAAGGTATTTGAAAAAAATGTTCCTTTAAGGAAAGTTCTGAAATATCTTTATAAAGACCTTAACTATAAAGCCTCAATGATCAGCGGAGGGGAGGAATGGTTTACTGTTTATAAAAACTACCTGAAGGAACAGGTTGACAGAAGATATGACAGTTTTCTCATAGAGCTTAAAAAGAATGATATTGTCAAAAAGATGAGATATTATATTGATGACCTGCCTGATGAAAACAGATTGAATTTTTCATTTGAGATAAGGGATAAAGTCTATAATTTCCCTTATGCTGTAATGTTTTTCTATCTCAAGTCTTTTTACAACACATTTTTTATAAAGAAAGTTGACAGAATTGTCTCAAGACTTCTTCTGGACGGGATATTCTATAAAGATACAAACAGGAAGGAGTTATATGAAGCATATAACAATGCAGGAAGGATTGAGGAAGAGTTTGCTGTATTTTTAAATAAAATTAACCCTGAAAATGAGGAAATCAAAAAGATAATGAAATACAATTTTGAAGAGACTTCAATTAAGCTTCTCAGAAAACGGACTGAAAGATTTATTGAGGAAATAAATAAATATCTTTATGAGACATACAACAGTTATTATGATTCTTTTTCTACAATCTGTGATGTAATGTACGGGATAGTAAACGGAGAAGTCGGGGGAAAATATGATACTCTTTCAAACAGTTCAGAATTGTGTGTTGAGAGAACGTATATGTCGATGACTTCAATTCAGATGATATCTGCCAATTTTAAGGAGATTCTGAAGATGTTCAGGGATTTTCAGGAGCTCCATATAGGTCTGCAATGATAAGACATACCTCTATTAACCCCGATTCCGAAAATCCTGTATCAAGGATCTATTTTTCTTCACCTGACGCCCCGACCTGTTTTTTTACATCCAGGTATGCTGGTGATATGGGAAAAAATAATATTACAGTAAACCGTGAAAGAGGAAATGTCCTTGAGAGAATCGGTGCTGAAAATGTCTATGTTCTTAATCAGATACACAGCAGGAGAATTTTTAATACTGATGACCTGAAAAACGGGGAGCTTTCAAAGGGGGACGGGCTTTATACATACAGGAAAGAAAGTATCCCTTCAGTCACAGTAGCAGACTGTATGCCTGTTTATTTTTATGAAAAAAAACTGAAAGCGTTCGGAGTACTTCATTCAGGATGGAAAGGGACCGGAATAGCTTCTGATATGGTGACTTTACTGGAAAAACAGGGGGGGGATATAAACAGCTTTGAGTTTATTCTGGGCCCTTCAATAGGTCCTTGCTGCTATGAGGTTGATAAAGAAAGGGCAACATTATTCAGGAATTTATGGGGTTCCGAAACTGTCAGTATACGTGAAGGGCGGTATTATCTTGATATGAAAACAGCGAATATAAATATACTTACAGATAAAGGGGCCGGTGAAATAACTGTAATTGATAATTGTACCTGCTGCAGTGATAATTTTTATTCTTTCAGGGGAGACGGAGAAAAACATTACGGTCTCATGCTTGCACTAATCGGTTATTTTGGATAATTTAACTGCATGAATAATATCAGAAATAGATTAAAAGAAAGAATTCTAAGAGCAATTAAAAGTTTTTCAGAAACTGTTGATATAACTGTTAAGGATATAGTAGTAGAAATACCTCCGAATCCTGAACTCGGGGATTTTGCATTTCCAATGTTTCCGTATGCAAAAATAATGAGAAAATCACCGGTTCAGATTGCTTCACAGCTCTCTGAACTCCTGAATGATGAGGGTGATGACAAATATATTCCGACAGGACCCTATATAAATGTTAAAATTGACAGAAAAGAGATAATCGGAAAAACACTTGAGAATGTTTCAGGCAGTATGGAAAGGTACGGAATGAGCAGCAGCAGGGCGGGTGAAAAAGTAATGCTTGAGTTCTCCTGTCCCAACACAAACAAGCCTCTTCATCTCGGACATCTCCGTAATGACTCTCTGGGAGAAAGTGTTTCTAAAATTCTTGCAGCAAACAGCGCTGATGTCAGAAAGGTGAACCTGATCAATGACAGAGGCATCCATATCTGCAAGTCAATGCTTGCCTATAAGGAGCTTGGGAACAATACAACCCCTGAATCAGAAAATATAAAAAGTGATCACTTTGTCGGAAAATATTATGTTGAATATAACAGAATGTCAAAAGAGGATGAAACTGCTGAAACAAGGGCCAGGGAGATGCTTGTCAAGTGGGAAAATAATGACCCTGAAACAATAGAGCTCTGGAAAAAGATGAATAGATGGACAATTGACGGTGTAAATGAAACATATAAAAAAACCGGTGTTTCATTTGATAAGGTCTATTATGAGAGTGAGACATATTCATCAGGAAAAGAAGAGGTCAGGAAGGGGATTGAGAATGGTGTTTTTTTCAGGGATGATGAGGGGACAGTCTGGATTGATCTTGAAGATATCGGTCTTGACAGAAAGGTCCTTTTGAGATCTGACGGAACATCGCTTTATCTTACTCAGGACCTTGGAACTGCTATCAAGCGGCATGAAGACTGGCCGTTTGATACTTTAATATATGTTGTCGCTTCAGAACAGCAGTACCATTTCAAGGTTCTCTTTCATGTTCTTTCCCGTCTCGGATATAAATGGGCAAAAAATCTTTATCACCTTTCATACGGAATGGTTAACCTTCCTGAAGGGAAGATGAAGTCAAGAGAAGGGACGGTAGTTGATGCGGATGATCTTTTTAAGGAGCTTTCTGAAATGGCAAAAAAAGAGATCGTAGATAAGGGAAGGGCTGAATTTATTGATGATCTTGATTCAACAGCAGAAAAAATTGCACTTGGAGCACTTAATTATTATCTTCTTGCAACTGCACCGACCAGGGACATGATATTCAATCCTGCCGAATCGCTTTCTTTTACAGGAAACACAGGCCCGTATCTTCAGTATATGGGGGCCAGAATTGTCAGCATACTGAAAAAATACGGAAAAAAATCCGATCCGGAAAGTGTAAAGACCGAACTTCTGACAGAAGATGATGAATGGGATCTTATAAAGCTTGTTTCATCATTCGGAGAGGCTGTTGAAGAGGCCGGGAGAGATTATAATCCATCAATTATTACTTCATACACATATGAACTTGCAAAAAGATTCAGTAAATATTATCATGATGTCCAGATAATTAATAATGATGATAAGGATCTTGTTGAAGCGAGGATATATCTTGTTGAAATGGTTCTGCAGGTACTGAAGAACTGTTTTGATCTTATTGGTATACCCTTTCTTGAGGTTATGTGAGAAATTACGGGGCTATTGACCTCGATTGATTATTGTGGTATATGAATATACTGAAAATTACAATATGGTAGGGAATTATAATGTACGCACTGGTTGAAATTAAAGGAAAACAATACAAAGCAGAAAAGGGACGTATTTTAAGAGTTGACAGAATTGATTCAGAAAAGGGAGATTCCCTTGAATTCGACAAAGTTCTGATGCTTAGCAATGATAGTGATGTCAGAATTGGAACACCTTTTGTTGAAGGTATTAAGGTCCAGGGTTCTGTAGAAGATCAGATTAAAGACAAAAAGGTCATAGTTTTCAAATATAAAAAAAGAAAAAACTACAGAAGAACCCAGGGACACAGACAGCAGTATACACTGATTAAAGTCAACGATATTATCGGAGCATAAAAGAAAATCCGGTGAATATTCTGATAGAGCTTGATACAGAAAAGGTATTGAGAAAAATCAGTGCAGCCGGACATGCTGGGGATGTTGCAAAAGGTGAAAACATTATTTGTGCTGCTGCAACATCTCTGATAAGATCAGCCTGCAGGACTGTCGGTTCTAATCAGGATATTGAAGCTGATTTTAATGCTCCGGTTTCCGGGGAGCTTTGTTTCAGTATTCTGAACTACAGAAGTGAAAATACTGAATGGCTGAGAGGTATTTCTGATTACTTGTTAACAGGTTTACGGGATCTTGATAATGAGTATCCGGGATATTTCGAAATAAAAATAACTGTAAATAATATTTTTTAAGGAGATATAGATGGCTCACAAGAAAGGTGGCGGTAGTTCAAAAAACGGAAGAGATTCTAATTCCAAAAGACTTGGAGTAAAAAAATATGGCGGTGAAGTTGTTACTGCCGGTTCTATCATTGTAAGGCAGAGGGGCACAAAGTTCCATTGCGGTGATAATGCAGGCCTCGGCAGGGATTATACAATTTTTGCCAAACTCGATGGAAAGGTTGTTTTTTCTAATAAAAAAGGGAAAAAATTTATTTCTATTGAAACAGTATAATCAGGATTTTACGTGCGCGGTTTTATTGACGAAACTACTATTGAAGTAAGCTCTGGAAACGGCGGACAAGGTTCTGTCTCTTTTCGAAGAGAAAAATATGCCCCCAAAGGCGGTCCCGACGGCGGTGACGGCGGAAAAGGGGGCAATGTTGTCTTTAAAGTAAAAAATAATCTTAAAACACTTGCTCATCTCAGATATAAAAAGGTTTTTAATGCAGAAAACGGCAAACAGGGTGAAGGGTCAAGAAGGCATGGCAAAAACGGTAATGACTGTGAAATCCTTGTTCCACCTGGAACTGTTGTTAAAGACAGTGAAACAGGTGAAATCCTGAGAGATCTGAAAGAAGATGAGGAATGGGTATTTCTTAAAGGGGGCAAAGGGGGACTTGGCAACTGCAACTTTGCAACATCTATAAGACAGGCCCCAAGATATGCTCAGCCTGGTATTCCAGGGCAGAGCAGAAAGGTTAAGGTTGAAATCAATATTATTGCAGATATTGGATTTGTAGGTTATCCTAACGCCGGAAAATCCAGCCTTCTTTCCAGGCTTACCAATGCGAATCCAAAAGTTGCAAGTTATGCTTTTACAACAAAAATACCAAATCTTGGAGTATACCGTATAGGAGAGCAGGATATTATACTTGCAGATATTCCAGGTATAATTGAGGGTGCGTCCCACGGTACAGGTCTGGGTATAAGGTTTTTGAAACATATAGCCAGGACACGGGGACTTGTTTTCCTTATTGATGTTTCTGATGAAAATTACAAAGAGGCTTTTGATGTTCTGCTTGATGAACTGAAGGAGTTTTCACCTGACCTTTACTGCCGTAAAAGAATTATTCTTGCAACAAAAATGGACTGCGAAAACAGCGAAGAAAACCTTAATATACTGAAAAATAAATATCCCGATGAAAAAATATACGGGATATCTGTATTTTCCGGTTATGGAATTGATGAAATCAGGAAATACTTTTCAGAACTGGTTTTAGTTGAATAATGAAACTCCTTATTTTCGGCGGCAGTTTTAATCCATTACATATCGGGCATCTGTTTATTGCTGAAGAAGCCAGAAACACTCTTGGTTATGAAATGGTTGTATTTGTTCCATCAAATATTTCATCCCATAAAGCTGATGATACCGGACTTGATCCGGAGCTGCGTTACGAAATGCTGTGCAAGGCGCTTGAAGATGAAGACGGGTTTAAAGTTGATAAATGTGATATTATTTCAGGCGGTATCTCCTATTCAATTAATACAGTTAATCATATTTATGAAAATTATGATTTTGAAGGGAAGCCTGGATTTATTATAGGTGATGATCTTCTTGCGGGATTTAAGACCTGGAAAAAAGTTCCGGAGCTTCTGGACAAAATTGATCTTGTAGTTGTAAAAAGGGATTTTCAAAATAAACTGACATCTGAATATCCCGATTATTATATTAATAATACAATCCTTCCTCTGTCATCAACAGAAATAAGGAGAAGAATCAGGGAAAAGAAAACAATTAAGTATCTGGTACCTGAAAAAATAAGACAGATTATAGAAAACAATGGATATTACAGATAATAAAATAGAAAAAATAAACAGTTTTCTTCTTGAGACACTTTCACCTGAAAGATATCTTCATTCATATTCAACAGGCAAGACAACTGAAAAATTATGCAGGAAATTTGATGTTGATCCTGAAAAAGGATTTTTTGCAGGGCTTGTCCATGATATTGCACGGGAGATGAGCAGCGAGACACTTATAAAAACATGCATGAATGATGGTGGATTTATAAAGAAGCAGGAACTGAGTGATCCAGTACTGCTTCATGGACGGGCAGGAGCAGTTATTTTGAGAGAGAAATTTGGTATTACTGATGAGGAAATACTGGAAGCGGTCAAAGTGCATACAACCGGTGCCAGGGGAATGAGCCGTCTTGCCAAAATTCTTTTTATTGCAGATTATATAGAACCCAAACGCAAGCATATCACAGAGGATTTTCTTAAAACCCTGAACTGGCTTTCCCTTGATTTACTGGTTAAATCAGTGCTGCTTTCTATAATGAATTATATTCGGAAAGAAAAAAAGGAGATTTCCGATTCTTCTGTTGAGATGCTGGAGGAACTGGAAGTATGAGATCGAAAAAGGCAATTGATAAAAATATAATTTTTTTACTGCTGATTATTATTATTTTTACAGGGACAGCTGTGTATATTTATTTTCAGCTGAAAACAGATGAAATTACCCACAGGGTGCAGAATAATGAAGATATTGTTGTAAACTTCAATATCTGTAAAGAGGGAAAAATACTTTTCTCGGAACTCCTGATTTATAACACAAAGACCCATAAGGCTGCCATATTTAATATTCCGGGTAATTACGGATCTATAATCGATTCACTGTCAAAAATAAGCAGAATTGATATTTTGTTTGATTACAGAAAACCGGATGAATACATTAAAAAAATTGAAAAAATTACTGAATTATCTGTCCCGTATTATATAAATATTGATATAGAAAATGTTTCGAGGATAGTTGACCTGATTTCCGGTCTTGATGTTTTTATTGCCAATCCGGTTGAAATTATTAATGAAGATTCAAGAGTCCTTCTCCCGTCAGGAAGCAATGTTCTTGACGGAGATAAAGTAAACACACTGCTTACATACAGTTCTGAAGATGAAAATGATACAGATCTTATAGGGCGGTGGCATAAATTTCTCCAGAGTTTTATAAAAAAAACCGGGGAAGAGTCTGATTTTATTACAAGCAGGGGTGTATTCGGTTATTTTTCAAAATATATTGATACAAACCTTAATGACGAGTCCCTTATTTCTTTTGTGCGTGAAATGAAATATATAGACTGTGAAAGGATAATTTTCCAGAGGATTCTCGGAACAAAGAAAGCAATTGACGGAGATATACTCTTATTCCCGTACTACAATGGTAACCTGATAAAGGAAACATTAAAACAAACACTTTCTTCGATTGGTAATGAAGATATTATCAGTGATGAAGAGGTCAATATTACTATCGAGATACAGAACGGGACAAACATTCCTGGGCTTGCCAGCAGAACAGCACATCTGCTGAAAAATTTCGGTTATGATATCCTGTCAGTCAAAAATGCTGAAAAAAACGATTATGAGAAAACAGCAGTCATTTCAAGAAAGAATGATTATCTTTCTGCTCAGAAAGTGGCTAATTTAATCAGATGCAAGAATGTTGAAAATGAAGAATCGGAAAATGCTGAGAATGAAATAAGCGGAGAAGACTCTGTGGATGTAATACTAATAATAGGGAAGGATTTTGATGGAAGATACTGCAAATAAAAAAGGAATTATCAAAAAAATAGCACAGGATATTGACGATTTAAAAGGTATAGATACTATTGCAATCGATATCTCTGCTCAGAGCAGCTGGGCTGATTTCTTTATAATTTCATCAGTAACAAGTTCTACCCATTTGAAAGGTATTCTCAAGCAGCTTCAGAGTAAACTGGAAGAATATGGAATAGAACCGTTGTGGAGACATAAAAAAATAGATAATGATAAATGGGTTCTTATTGACTGCGGTGATCTTATAATTCACCTTATGGATAAACAGGCAAGAGATTTTTATGAACTTGAAAAATTATGGTTCAACGGTGAGATAATATATCAGTCATCAAAATCGTCATAGTCAAGGTTATCGTCAAAATCAAGGTCATTGTAATCATCTTCAAAAAAATCATCTTCCAATTCTTCTTCGCTTTCATCAAGGAATAATTCCTCATCTTCATCTATATCATCAAAATCTTCATCATTTTCATCATATTCGCTGAAATCATCAATGTCGCTGGAATAATCGTCAAAATTTTCATCAAAATCATCAGAACTGTTTTCCGGATCTTCAAGATCGCAATATAAAACCGAATCCAGTAGTTCTTCCTCATCTGTCTGAATCATATCAAATCCCCTTAACGTTTATTTAAATAAACATAAATCTTTGTATATTGAAATGTCAATTATTATTAAAACATTTATCATGAGAAATAATCATCTCATGCATAAGTTTTTTTTGTGAAAAAAAAATATTAATTGAATTTCTGGGATATTGGTCTATAATTATACAAATAAATAACTGTTTATCCGAGATGGTGAATGAAAAGTAATATTATTGAGTTCGAAACTTGTGCAAAAATCAATCTTCACCTTGAAATAACAGGAAGATTGGAAAATGGTTATCATGAAATATTTTCAGTATTTCAGCTGATCAGTCTTTCCGACAAAGTTGAAATGATAGTCAGTGAGAAAAGTGAGCACGATGATAAAGTAATGGATGATGGAATTGAAATAAACGGTAATTTTACCTGCACATCAGAAGAAAACCTTATTTATAAAACTATTCTTGAATTCGAAAAAAAAGCGCAAATAAGAAATAAATATATAGTAAATGTAGAAAAGAAGATCCCTGACGGAGGAGGTCTGGGCGGAGGGTCAGGCAATTCCGCATTTGTTCTGTACCATTTAAATAATTTCCATGATAAAATACTTGATGATAAGGAATTAATCGGGATTGCTGAAAAAATAGGCAGTGATGTCCCTTTTTTTCTTACAGGAAATACAGCTGTTGTTGAGGGACGGGGGGAAGTGATAAGGAATCTGGATACAGATTTAAGTAATTACACTATTCTTGTTGTCAATCCCGGATTCCGGATTTCTACTAAAGAAGCGTATGAACTGTACGATAAATCGGAGCAGGAATTTAATTATTCATTATCAGGAGAAAAGAATATTCATGATATTCTGAATAAACCTCCTGAAAAATGGAACTTTTATAATTCCTTTACACCTGTACTGATGAGCAGGTACAGGGAGTACAGCAGGATATTCAGGATATTATCTGATTATGACAGCAGTTATTCTAATATAACAGGAAGTGGTTCTTCTGTATTTGGAGTTTTTACCAATCAAAAATCTGCGGAAAATGCCGGGAATAAATTAAGGGACTTATATCCATTCATATGGATAGGTAATATGCTGGCAGGTAAGCCCTTGCTGGAAAAATAATTTTTTTTGCCATGAATCTAATAGGAGGGTTTAATGGAAATTACTGACATCAGAATTAGAAAAGTTGAGGCTGGTGGAAAATTAAAAGCTTATGTTACTGTAACATTTGATAATTGCTTTGTAGTTCACAATCTAAAAGTTATTGATGGGAAAGGTGGAACATTTATTGCCATGCCTAGCAGAAAAACAAAAACCGGAGAATACAAAGATGTTGCTCATCCGATTATACCTGATTTCAGGTCTCTTCTTCAGGACAGGATACTGGACGAGTTCAACAAACAGGAATTATAACTTATTTGCTGGTTTAAATTTATTTTAAACCAGCTGCAAAAACTGATAAATAATATCTCATACACTATAGAAAAAATATTGACAATATAGTAACATGTCCCAAATTGGGACGTCGGCAAGTGGTAAGCCAACGGGTTTTGGTCCCGTCATTCGCAGGTTCGAATCCTGCCGTCCCAGATATGGATAGCAGGTTGATCCTGTAGATATCTATTATTAGTTGAAACCAAGTACAAATATAGGAGAAGGAGTTTCTGATGGAAGCTAATACTTTGGCAGTTAAAAGCAGGAAAGAACTTAAAAAAACCGTTACCAGAAGACTTAGAAATGAGGGTCAGATACCAGCTGTAGTTTACGGGCATAATGAACCGATATCTATTTCTGTAAGTGAAAGAGAATTTGAAAAGAAATTTCATTCAATTTCTGAAAATACAATTATTACACTTATCGAAGACGGAAAAGAGATTGCTGATGTTCTTGTTAAGGATTATCAGGAAGACATAACAAGAGAAAAAATAACACATCTTGATTTCTTTGAGGTTGAAAGGGGCAAGAAGCTGAAAACAAAGATACCTGTAGTGATCGAGGGGTCTTGTGTAGGTGTAAAAGTCGGCGGTTTACTGGAACAGCTGACACATGAGCTTGAGGTAGAATGTCTCCCTAAAGATATTCCTCATTCAATAGTTGTAGATGTAACTTCTCTTAATCTGGGAGAGACAATTCATTTGAGAGATATTGTACCTGCAGAAGGGGTTAAATTCCTTGCAGCAGATGATCAGGTCATTGTTCATGTAGTACATGCAAAAGAAGTTTCGGAAGATGCAGCAACTTCAGAAGAAGCTGAAGAAACAGCGGAAGAGGAATAATCCTGAGTTTGCTGATAGTCGGTTTAGGCAATCCCGGTTCAAGGTATGAAAATACACGGCATAACATGGGATTTCTTACTATTGACAGATTGGCTGAAAAAACCGGTTTCAATTTCCGGAAACCGTTTCTGAGTAAATATCTTATTGCAAAAGGGGTTTATAGAGGTATTGATTTATATCTTGTTAAACCCCTTACATTTATGAACTTATCAGGTTCTGTCCTTCCCGGTATTATGGAAAAATACAGTCTTGAAATTGATGATCTTATTCTGGTCTGCGATAACCTTGATCTTTACCCCGGAGTTGTAAGGTTTAAGGGTAAAGGCGGCGATGCAGGGCATAATGGGATTAAATCTGTTATTGAATATACCGGTACCGGAAATTTTAAAAGGTTTTATATTGGAATAGGACGGCCGGATTTTGCTGAAAAAACAGTTGAACATGTGCTTGGCAAACCTGATATTCAGGAATTTGTCAGACTGGGAGATGCAGTGGAAACTGTATCTGAAGGGATACTGAAACTTCTTGAGATGCCGGCTGAGAAGGTTATGAATGAAATCAACAGAATTAAAAACAGAACTGATAACACATCTGATTAATGAATATCTCGGAAAGTATATTAATCCAAATCAAAAAAACAGGATTCTTGTAGGCTTTTCCGCTGGTCCTGATTCAACATGCCTTCTGGATAATCTTTACAGGCTTAAATCTGTTTATAATCTTGAAATTATATGCGCCTATTATAATCATGGACTGAGAGATGAAACGGAACTGGAAAAGGAGCTTGAAACAGCTGAAAAAAACTGTATACACCGGGGTATAATACTGATTATAGGCAAAGATGACGGCTGTATAAAAAAAGAGGCCGGAAAGCTTGGTATTGAAGGTGCCGCCAGGAAATATCGTTATAATTTTCTGAAAAAGACCATGAAAGAGCTGGACTGTAATTATCTTGCACTTGGACATAACCGTGATGATCAGACAGAAACTGTTGTTATGAGGTTTTTTTCAGGAAGCGGGGCAGAAGGACTGAAAGGGATTCCGGAGATAAATGAAAGTATTATCAGGCCGATGATTAATTGCAGTAAAAAGCAGATCCTGAATTATCTCAATAAAAACAGTATAAACTATTCATATGACTTAACAAACAAAAATAGCATCTATCTCAGGAACAAAATAAGAAATAATCTCCTTGAAAATATAAGGGTAATATTTCCCGGATATGAAAAGTCGTTAACAGCTTTGTCTGAAAAAATGGATATGACTGAAAAGTTTATTCAGAATGAGGTTTCTGAAAGAATAATCTGGAAAGAAATTGAAAACGGATATCAGACAGATTATTTTAACTTTACGGCTCAGCCGGAAATTATCAGATTAGGATCCCTTTATGCGATTTTCAATAGAATGATAGATGAAGAAGATTTAAGAATACCATACAGTTTCTTTAAACCTCTTTTGAAGACTAACTTCAGTTCAATAAAAAGCAATCTTCTGCTAAAAGGTTATGGTTTGAAACTGTTTAGAACAAGGGGCCTGCTTTTTCTGAAAAGAGATATTGTCATAAAAAATGAAAAAAGTTATCCTCTTTACATAGAAAATGAGAAAAGGATTTACCCTATCGGTAAAAATAGATATATTTATATAGTAAATCGCAAACAGTCTGAATGTACAGAGAAGGATCTCTGGCTGGACCCTGAATCGGTAAAAGGCAGGTTGTACATAAGATTCAGAGAAGAAGGGGACAGAATCAGCCTCAGGGGCGGGAGTAAAAAACTTAAAAAATTATATAACGATATGGGTGTTCAGCAGGATCTGAAAGACAGAATACCGCTTATCTGCGATGACAGCGGGATACTTGCAGTAATAGGATCAGCATACGGATATCAGGACAGAATATCATCAAAAATATTTGAAAATAACAAACCGGGAAAAAATGTAATTGTTTTCGGTACAAGGCAGGTGTAGATGAATAGTAATGAACCAAATAACAACAGTGAAAATAATAACAAGGATCCAAAAGGCCCTTTTAAATATAATTTTGGGAACAACCGATTCGCATTATTTTTCCTGGTAACTCTGATAATAATGTTTCTGGTTATGTTTGTTTTTAATGATAACAACAGTGTCACAGAAATATCCTATTCCTCTTTTATGAACTATGTGGAGGAAAACAATATTGAAAGTGTTAAAATATTTGACAATCAGGAGATTCAGGGGAATATGAAAAACGGCAGCGGCCGTATTATCCCTTTTAAAACAAGAATCCCCTATTATGATGATAATCTTCTGATAAAACTTGAAGAAAAGGGAATAAAGGTAACAGGGGCTGTTAAGAATGTGTCTACCTACAGACTTCTGATTGAGCTTATCCCGTGGGTGATTGGATTCGGTTTTATATGGTTCATGTTCCGTCAGATGCAGGGGGGCGGAAACAAAGCTATGAGTTTCGGGAAAAGCAGGGCAAAAAAATATCATGACAGTGATAAAAAAATAACTTTCAATGATGTTGCAGGTCAGGAGGAAGCCAAGTATGAGCTTCAGGAAGTAGTTGATTTCCTTAAAAACCCGGGAAAATTTACTAAAATAGGTGCTAAAATACCTAAAGGGGTTCTTCTTGTCGGGATGCCTGGTACTGGAAAGACTTTAATGGCAAAAGCTATTGCAGGTGAAGCAGGTGTTTCATACTTCCATATGTCAGGGTCAGATTTTGTAGAAATGTTTGTAGGTGTAGGTGCAAGCCGGGTGAGGGATCTTTTTGAGCAGGGAAGAAAACATGCACCGTGTATACTATTCATTGATGAGCTTGATGCAGTGGGAAGAACAAGGGGGGCAGGATACGGCGGCGGACATGATGAGCGGGAACAGACCCTCAACCAGATGCTCGTGGAAATGGACGGGTTTGATACAAAAGACGGAGTTATAATACTGGCTGCAACAAACAGACCAGATGTACTTGATCCGGCCCTGCTTCGTCCGGGAAGATTTGACAGACAGGTCGTGGTTGATATGCCGGATATTAAGGAACGAGAAGAAATTCTCAAGATAAATGCCAATAAAATACCAATTGCCGATGATGTTGATCTGGAAAGGATCGCCAGGGCAACCCCTGGAACTTCAGGAGCGGATATTGCCAACCTTGTGAATGAGGCAGCCCTGTTTGCAGCAAGGAAGGATAAGCAGACTGTTAACATGCAGGATTTTGAAGAGGCAAGGGACAAGCTTCTGCTGGGTGTTGCAAGACCGTCAAGAGTTATTTCTCCTGAAGAAAAAAAGGCAACAGCTTTTCATGAAGCAGGTCACGCTCTTCTTCATTACTATCTAAAAAATGCAGATCCCCTCCACAAGGTAACTGTAATACCGCACGGGAGAGCGCTGGGAATGGCCATGTCGCTTCCTGAGAAGGAAATATACTCCAGAAACAAGCTGTGGCTTGTTGACAGAATAAAAATAGCACTCGGCGGATATGTTGCTGAAAAAATGATTTATGACAATACAACTACAGGAACACAGAATGATCTGAAACAGGCTACTTCCATAGCCAGAAAGATGGTTTGTGAATGGGGGATGAGCAGCAGAATCGGACCTGTGTCGCTTGGTCAGGAGGATGAACCGATTTTTATCGGGAAGGAAATTGCCCAGCATAAGGATTACTCTGAAGAAACAGCAAGAATTATTGATGAGGAAGTCAGGGGTATTATTGATGAATGTCTAAAGGAAGTTACAGAGATTTTAAAAACAAACAGGGAAAATCTTGTTAAACTTGCTGAAACTCTTGTTATTAAGGAAACCCTGGATGATGCAGAAATAAGAGATCTTCTGGGTCTTGAAAAAAAAGAAAAATTAACAGATTTTAAAGAAAATGATATAATAGCTGATGAAAAAGAAAAATCTAATGATGATATGGATAAACAGGTCTAATATTTTAATACTGCTGCTGTTTCTTTTTTTTATATGTGCTAACGGTTTTGCACAGGATGAAGGGATAGAAATCAGTAATTTATATCTTAATGCAGCAGACAGTTTTTATAATGATAATAATCTGGAGAGAGCAGAGGTTTTTTTAGAAAAATCTCTGCTTTTTTACAAAGATTCCTCTGACAGCTATTACCTGAAGGCACTTCTTGAATTTAAAAAAAACAGCCGGCTGGATATTATAATTTCTTATCTTAAAAAGGCTCTGGTTCTCAGAAACTGGAATTTTTATAATGAAGATGATGCTTTTTTTGAACTTGGGAAATTGTATACTGTTACAAAGGATTACAAAAAGGCCGTATCCACCCTTTATGTTGTCGAAAATGAAAAATCTGACAATGAAGTGTATCTTGATTCATATTCAGCATCATTATCACAATGCGGAATGTTTGTTACAGCTTCCGAAGTGCTTAAAAATGCAGTTGAAAAATATCCGGATAATATTGTTTTCAGGAAAAGGCTTCTGAATATCGACAGTACTTATTATGACAAAACTCTTCTGATGATTCTGGATAAAAATGAACTTTATGATTTTGATACAGAAATTATACTTGAAGTATTGAAGATTACAGATGATCCAGGGATAAAAAAAGAACTTTATGAAATGATTAGAGATGACGTATCTGATTATCCTGAAATTATTCTGGAAAAAATTAAGATTAATAACGAAGTCACGTTGCAGGATGTAGATGATTTCGAAAGTTATAAAGGATTTTACAGTTTACGCCTGATAAAGGATATGAAGAATCTGATTACAGATGACATAGTAAACAGATACTTTGATGAAAAATTGACAAAAGTAAACGGGATTATTTATGATGATCAGAATAATGATGGTCTTTATGAGATAACTTTTAATGTGGCTGCAGGCTCATTGACCTGGTATAAAATGGATTCGAATCAGGACGGTATTACAGATGTATATTTGGATTTTACCGATGATGAAATTGAATCTGCAGAGTTTGATGAAAAATATTTTATTAAATATTATAGATATCCTGTAATAGAAAAGATTATAGTTAATAACAAAGATATTGATATATACACATTCCCGGATAAAAGGACTTTTTTTGATATTACTGTATACAGGGATATTTTTAATATTCCTGAAATAATCAGCAATTACCCAGCAGAAATAAATAATTTGTTAAAAAAAGCCGCGGTTCATCAGAAAACAACTGGTGACAATATGAGCCTGTATGTTGATTCCCGGAAAAATGAAAGGATTACCGTGTCCCGCGAAATTTATCAGGACAGGATAGTATCGGAAGGGATAATAAAGGACAAGAAGACTGTCAGCGTAAAAAAGGATAATAACAGTGACAGCAGTTTTGAAACAAAGGAAATTTACAAAAACGGAAAACTTGATGAAATAATGTATGACGGGGATAATGACGGAATTTATGAGCTGAAAGTAGGCAGCAATATAAAATACTGGGATTATAACGGTGATGGAATTTATGACCTCGTAGCCAGCAGGGAAGGCGATACGCTTTTAACAAGATATTCAACAATGATGGATGGAAATTTTGATATTACAGAAAAAAGGGTGGACGGTAAAATCAAATCCATAATGAAAAGCGATAAATGGTATAATGTTGTATACGATGAAAAAAATAAAATATTCTGGATTGATCAGGCTATAAAGGGAGCTGTTATTGAAAATTTAAAAGATGACAGTTTTATTACGATTAACGGCAGTCAGGTCTATATATATAAAGTAGCTGAAAATTATTATGCAGAGGTAGTTAATTGAGATTTAAAAGTGCGGCTTTGATTTTTGTAACAATAGTATTTTCCGGGTGTTCAACAACTGGAAACAGCTACAAAGAGGAAAAAATAACAGATATAAAAAGTCTGGAAAGCAGATATGAATATTATCAAAATGAAAATAAACTGTTCAGTATGCTGCAGCTTGTTATTCAGGAAGAAAAGAAAGACAATATAGATAAGAATATAATAATCGAAAAAAAGAAAGAGATTATACAGCTGATTAAAAATAAATACAAACAGGATCTTGAAGAACTGAAATACATGGATGCTCTTGATATAGTAAATTCTATTGAAACAGCTGAACTAACAGATCAGTTTGAGATTGATTCTGAGAAGGGTATGCTGTGGGAAAAATACCTTCTGCAGGAGATAGATCAGGGAAATTTAAATACTGCAATGTACGGTTTTATAAAATATTCAGGTACTTCAGAAAAGACTGATATTGAATTGCTTAAAAATATTGCTGAAATTGCGTACCAGAGCAGTAACAGGTATATTCTTGAAAAGGCAGTTGAAAAATATTCAGAATTAAAGATTGATGCAGATATTAAGTACAATGAGTTTCTTCAAAAAAAACATAATCCCTCTGAAATGATTGAGGGAACTGTAACAATTTGGGTTAATAAGGGGATTAAGGTCCAATCAGGAGTCGGAACTCCAGACAGGGCAATCGGAAGCGGTTTTTACATAGATAAAAGAGGTTATATCATTACCAACTACCATGTAATAGAAAGTGAGGTGAATCCGGAATATGAAGGTTATTCCAGGCTTTTTATTCGAAAATCCGACTCGGTAGGAACCAAAATCCCCGCAAAAGTTGTGGGGTGGGACCCAGTATTTGATATAGCCCTTTTAAAAACTGAAATACTTCCGGAATATGTGTTTGCTATAAATGCTGAAACAAAATACAGACCTGGTGACAGTATTTTTGCAATTGGGTCTCCGGGAGGACTTGACCGGACAATCACTTCCGGTATTGTTTCAGCTACCGGACGGAGGTTTCTTCAGCTGGGAGATTCCATGCAGGTTGATGTGCCGATAAACCCCGGAAATTCAGGCGGTCCGCTTCTTAATGATAAAGGGGAACTGATAGGAATTGTTTTTGCAGGAATTGAACAGTTTGAAGGAATAAATTTTGCAATTCCATCCCACTGGGTAATAGATTTTCTTCCGGATCTCTATAAGGGGGGGGAAATCAGTCATTCCTGGCTGGGGATGAGCGTATATGAAAAGCAGAACAGGATTGAGATAGTATATACAGTGCCGGGAGAACCGGCTTCTCTTGCGGGACTCCGAAACGGGGACATACTCAAGTCAATTAACGGACAGGATTCAAAAAACATTATACAGATTCAGAAACAGCTTCTCTCATATAATTCAGACCGGCTTGTAAAGGTTGTTTACGAAAGGGAAAACACGGAATATGAAGCACTGATCGCCCTTGGTAAACGGCCTGTAAAAGCATTTGATCTGGCATTAAAACGGGACAGTATGAAAAATGTTATTCTGCCACTTTTCGGGATGGAACTGGAAAGTACCGGGAATTATCTTTTTAAAGAAGGTTATTCAATCAGAAAAATTATAGAAGGGTCTGTTGCTTATGAGACAGGGTTATCTGTCAATGATCCTCTTACAATAAAAACATGGAAATATGATTTTAAAAAGAGGTATGTACTACTGACAATTGTTGTTAAAAAGCGAAAAGCAGGATTTATGGAATCCGGTGTACAGCTGGTAACTTCTCTAGATTCAAATAATCTGTTATAAATATAACTGAAAAAACACATCAATAAGGGACACAATGGATAATATAAGAAATTTTTGTATAATTGCGCATATAGATCATGGTAAATCGACTCTTGCAGACCGTTTTATCGAAAAAGCTGCAATAATAGATCAGAGAAATGTAAAAGACCAGATGCTTGATTCAATGGATATTGAGAGGGAAAGGGGTATAACCATAAAATCACAGGCTATTACAATCCCGTATAAAGGCAGTGATAACGTTGATTACACCCTTAATCTTGTTGATACTCCCGGCCATGTTGATTTTTCCTATGAAGTTTCCAGAGCAATTTACTCCTGTGAAGGGGCTCTTCTTCTGATTGATGCTTCTCAGGGTGTGGAAGCACAGACCCTGGCAAATCTTTATATGGCAATGGAACATGATCTTGAAATAATACCTGTTATAAACAAGATAGATCTGCCAAGTGCAGATATTGAAATGGTAAAAAGACAGATCAATCATGATCTGGGACTTGATCCTGATCTGGCAGTCTGCGTGTCTGCAAAAACAGGAGCAGGAATAGATGATCTGCTTGAATCACTTGTTAAAAATATACCCCCCCCTGTAGGAAAAAATGAAGATCCCCTTCAGGCCCTTATTTTTGATTCACATTATGATCCGTACCGTGGTGTTGTTGTTCATTTAAGGGTTTTTGCAGGTGAAATTAAGGATGGTATGGAAGTCAGGTTCATGTTTTCAGATGCTGTTTACAGGGTTGAGGAAACAGGTCTTTTCAGAATAAAACTTGAAAGAAAGAAATCACTTTCAGCCGGTGAGGTTGGCTACATTATTGCCGGTATTAAAAATATTTCAAGTATCAGGATAGGCGACACTGTAACAGACAACAGAAACCCGGCTCCAAAACCTCTTGAAGGTTTCAAGGAGGTTAAACCTGTTGTTTTCTCATCCATATATCCGATAGATTCAAATGATTATAATGAGCTTCTCAGTGCAATTGAAAAACTGAAGCTCAATGATGCCTCACTGATATATGAAAAGGATTCTTCCACAGCACTTGGTTTCGGTTTCAGGTGCGGTTTTCTGGGACTTCTTCATCTGGAAGTAGTACAGGAGCGGCTTGAGAGGGAATTTGACCTGTCAATTGTTCTGACATCGCCGTCAGTTCAGTACAATGTTTACCTGAAATCAGGTGAAATGCTGAAGATTGACAACCCTCTGGAATATCCTGACCCGACAAAGATAGATTATGCAGAAGAGCCTTATATCAATGCAGTAATAATTACCCCGTCCGAGTATCTGGGTTCAATCATGACTCTCTGTATGAATAAACGCGGGGTCCAGATTGCAATGAATTACCTTGATGAAAAAAGGGTTGAAGTTATTTATGATATGCCGCTGGCAGAGGTCCTTTTTGATTTTTATGACAAGCTTAAATCTGTCAGCAGGGGGTATGCTTCTTTTGATTATGATGTAAAGGGTTTTAAACAGACAGACCTTGCAAAACTGGATATTCTTGTCAACGGCAGCCCTGTTGATGCCCTTTCGATGCTTGTATTCAAGGACAGTGCGAGGGACAAGGCCAGAAATGTATGTAAAAAACTCAGAGACGAAATACCGAGACAGCAGTTTAAAATTCCTATACAGGGTTCAATAGGAACTACAATTATTGCCAGGGAAACAATTGCAGCCCTGAGGAAGGATGTTACAGCAAAATGTTACGGAGGAGATATTTCTAGAAAAAGGAAGCTCCTTGAAAAACAGAAAGAGGGGAAAAAGAGAATGAAAATGGTGGGGAATGTTGAGCTGCCGCAGAGTGCATTTCTTTCTGTCCTGAAGTCAGACGAGGATTAATCCTTATTTAAGAATATTTTTAAGTATCCTTTCATATCTGTAGCATGAAAGGAGTATTCTCTTTATATAGGCAGGGGTGAAAGTAACCGGAAGGGTGCTGTCTGTGAAATCTGCTGTAATATAATCTGATTCTGCAAGCAGTTCTTTAAGTTTACTGTTTATATTTTCCTCTGATGTTCTGCCGTTAAGATAGTCAAGAGAAGAAAGAATTACAGAAGTTATTTTTTCATATTCATCTTTGAAAAATTGATTTAATGCAGACAGATCAATTTTATTTTCATATTCTTGAGTTACTACTGATTTAACCGGACATTTTTCGAGTATTTCTGCAAAATCAGTTTCATTCCTGATAATTCTGCTGTTTTCGGTAATACCGGAAGAAAGCAGTGCATAAATACTTTTATCCTTGATAATCATTTTCAGATTATCTGAATAAGATCTGAGATTGGGATTTGTCAGACATTTGATCCCATTTATATCATAAACTTCCTGTGTTTGATTATTTATACAGAATGAGTAATTTTCATCACCTTTGATTCTTTTTTTTAAAAGCGAGGTATTTATTATAAACGGTGAGTTTTTACTGTGGCTTTTCCCCGGTATATAGCTGAAATCAAGACCGGTATATAATACACATGAAGAAGTAAGAAGTGAGGCAATATAAACTGCTGTCACCCCTACAGATCCCAGTGGTGGTATCATGGGGGGGAGAAGTGTTTTTTTATTCATTGATGCTAAAAAACCTGAACTGCAGAATTCTGAAATGAAGTAATAATTCATCCCCCCTGTAATCCTGCAGGTCTGTGGATAAGCCGTGAGATCGCATATAACCGGTATACCTGAATCAAGGTAGTTGTGGAAATCATATATATTATAAAACTGGGATTCAACTGCAAGAATAAAATCAGGTTTTAAGCTGCAGCAGTGAAGTGTTGATAATGCAGTATCAATAGCAATAAGGGTGAAATATTTTCTGTATTTTTTCAGGAGAGGGATGGTTTTTTCAATGGATTCACCTGCTCCTGCAACAACTACTGCCCCTTCAATTTTCAAAGATGATATTGATTCCCGGTAGTTCATGAGATTGTAAAAGATATTTTTAAACCATCTGCTTCCGAGAGTTAAAAGTGTTATACGGTTCTTCCAGTACTGATTAAGTCTCTTCTGAAAAATATCATAACAGCTGCTGTAAAAGTTTCTGTTCAGAAAATATCCGTTATTAAGGGGTAGTATAAGAAGTTTTCTGATATCTGAAAGATTGAAATTATTAATAAAAATATTTAGATCATTAAAGCTGTCTGCAAATAAATATGGAAAACCGGGTAATTTGTTTTCCGTAATAGAGAAAAGTTCCTTATCATGTTCTATCATCAGTATAAAACAGTTTTTTGGCAATACTTCTATCAGATAATCAATCCCGTAAAATAACAGGGGAGAGGGGATAATTATCAGTGTACCTTCAATTATACTGAGGCTGTCAATTTTATTTTTAATTCTGTTTAAACTGTTTTTTAAGGGGTATAAATATTTATTTCTGTAATAAATATTCTGCCCCTCCTCTGTATTACAGAGTTGAGGGGCATCCTTACTGGTTTTCACTAATTACTGATAAAATATTTTGAAAAAGTTTCATTAAAATTATCAACAAGATTGTCGGATGTTATAAAAAAAGTACTTAATGTGGTGTCATCAATCTGCTGAACTATATATGGAAAATATGAGTTGATAATATAATCAGATTCTGAAGATTCAATTATATCATCAATATTCATAACCACTATTGAATCGCTGAGGACAAGAGGATCTGAAATCTCACCCTTTTCAAGAGAAAAAGCGTTCAGAAAGAAATCCTCGTTGTACTGTATATTTGAAAGTTCGTTGCCCCCGTTTTTGATTTTCACAGGTTTCATCAGCATGTTGTTTCCGAAGTTGACAGGGAAAGGTTCTGTTTTTATAACCTCATAATCTTCTTTAAGTGCTGCCGCAACAAGATTGTCACTGGTTTTTAATAATTTAGCCTTTTCGGTCAGATAATCCTCAATACGGCCGAGTTCATATTTTAAAAGATATTCTCTTACTTCTTCAGTTTTATAACTGCTGTTTACTTCTGAGTTGCTTTTGTACATTACATATCCGTTGGCAGTTTCAATAAGTGGACTTATTCCGTTTCTGGAAAGAGAAAATACCTTATCTGCATCTGAAGGGTTTTTAAGTTCTGTCTTGAGAGCATAATAGTAAACTATACCCATGTCACCGCCGTTATCTGAATAACTGTCTTTTGAATAATTCTTGGCATTATCAGTAAATGAATCAGCATTATCCGTGACAATTGAATATACTTTTTCTGCATCTTTTTTACCTGAAAGGACAGTAATTTTACTCAATTTCATTGATTTGAAGAGGTCAATGTTTTCTGAAGCAAATTTTTCAACTTCAGAATCCGGATAAAGTGAAAAAGGAAGCTTTACTATATTGACACTCCTCTGAGCGGCAGCCATTTTAATAAAAAAATCCTTTTCCTTTGAGCTGTTTTTTTTGCCGTAGAAAAAATCATTTATATACATTTCCTTGTAGATGCTTTCAGTTATATATTTTGCAGTATCCTGCTTTTCTTTATTGGAGGTGCTGTTGTATCTTTCAACACTGAATTCTCCGTTGACAGTATAGGGGCCGTACTTGACTATAGTAGAGTCAATTTTGTCCTGGGAGACTACTGCTCCTCCTGAAAGAACTTCTTTAAGTAGTGCTATATGAAGTACTGTTCTTTCAAAAGCACCTCTCCACACCTGATAAGCTTTTAACTGGAAATTGCTGTTATCGTTTTTATCAAGCTGCTGAGCAAGAATGTCTCTCTGTTTTGAGAGATAATTTCCAGGAAAGAATTCAATATCCTTACCTTTATATTTACCGAAAACAATTTTTTCACCACCGCTCATTTTCCCGGCTATAGGAGCTCCAATGAATGTGACTACGATTATAACCAGTATTATTGCACTGAATATATATAAAACCGGATGCTTGTTTATCTTTCTATCTACCTGATTTTCATCTTTATTTTTCATGCCCATTTTCCTGAATATTAATTTGTACAAGAATAGCACGCCAGTATTGTTAATGTCAATCAAAGTAAAAAATCAAAAAAAAAAACAATCCTACTTGACTGTTTTTTTAAATCAATATATATTCTGAAATCGTAAGGGGGCGTGGCGAAGCTGGTTATCGCACCGGCCTGTCAAGCCGGGGATCGCGGGTTCGAGCCCCGTCGCTCCCGAACTTAAGTCCTTGTCTTGCAAGGACTTATTTTTTTGTCCAGTCATCTTGTCAGACACCGCTGGTATCAAACTGGTATCAAGAGGTTTTAATAATGTATCCTAAACCAATTAGCCGAAACGAATCGGCAAACCTGTTTTTCTATTACAATGATCCTGCAACCGGTAAACGCAGAAAAAAATCGTGTAACACATCAAAAAAAGGGGAAGCTCATAAATTTATTAAAGATTTTATGGACTCTCTTACCCGGAATTCAACAACTACATTTCGAAATTATTCTCTTCAGTATCTTGATTATAAAACAAACCCCCGGAGGATCCGGTATACAGCAGATGGAAAGAATTACGGTGAAAGATATTGTCAGGATTTAAAGGGATTGATAGAAAATTATGTTTATAAATACCGTATTGCTGATATCCCGCTGGGGGAGATAACCAGAGGGGATATTCTTGATTTACGGGCAACCATGCAGAAAGAATTCCCAGAAAATCCCAGGACTATAAACAAAGCTATAAAAGCTCTTGCATCTATACTTTCAGAAGCATATTTCCGAGGAGATATCAAGACAAATCCAGCGTTAAAAATCGGGGAGATTAAGTATAAAACGGCAGAAAGGGGAACGTTTACTGTTAAAGAAATAAAGATGTTTTATGAAAACCCTGATAAGTGGAGCTCTAAAATGGCTTACAGTACTTTTATGTTTGCAGCTTTTACTGGGCGGAGGGCATCGGAGATAACCGCACTTGAATGGGAGCAGATTGACGGGAAATTCTGTAATATAGACAGAGCGTGGAAGGTAGTTGAGAAAAGGGCCGGTAATGTGAAATGGGATGGAAATGTTAAAATCCCATTAGCTGAAATACTGATAGCTATACTTCCAGAAAAAACAGGGTGTAAATATGTTTTTAATAACAATGCTAAAAGAATAGCAAAAACATGGTGGTTGAATAATTTTCGTAAATCAATGGAGGTCTTTGATATTAATTATCAGGATAGAAACCTTACACCTCATAGCTTCAGACACTCCCTCAATACAAATTTACTACTTGCCGGTGTATATGATCTATATGTCAAGAAATACATGGGCTGGACAGATAGAAACCGGGATACTCAGAGCGTATATACTCATATAAAGCCGGAACACCTGATGGTCGTTGCGGATAAAATCGACGAGATATATACCGGGAAAGGGAATATTATAGAATTTCAAAAAGAAGCATGAAGCAATCCAGCAAACCCCCTTGTTATATATGGCAGGGGGTATTTTTATGTCTTTACAAGAAGTATTTCAGGAAAAACTGGAAGAATATACCAGGGACTATGGGTTTGAAGCCGGTCTGGATCTGTTGCTTATGGAGATAGAAGCGGAACTGTGGGAGGTTATTGGCGCTCAAACCGCCATCCCTCTTTATCAGCAAACTTTAGACAATAAATAATTCTGTTATTATATAATATCCATTTATATTTGCCAGAATATTGATCTGCTTCTAAGCCACAATCACTGCATTCAGCATACGGTAATAATCTGAGTAACTTATCTTTAGTAATATAAATACCGGAATTTTCAGACATATTATTTTCCTTTTTTTAATTATTTATATTGTTTAATTTGTATAAAGCCATAGCTTCTAAAATAGCCAAATAACCATGATCAATTTTATACTCTTTTTTTGATAAAGTGATATCTATATAAGGTTTTAAATCCAAAACCGAGATTTTAGAAGACATTTTTTCTTTTGAAGTTATAAAAGCACTTATTAATTGATAATCATGTGAAGTTGGATCCAAATTGCACGATTTAAATAATCCTTGATTTAAATCATCGGAAGCTAAGAACCCTATTTGTATTCCGGTAACAAATATATCTTGTTCGTATTCATTTAAACCATTCCACCATTCATTAAAAGTATCTTCAGAATAAAGTAATGATGACACACATAAAAATAATAATAAGAATAAAATATTTTTCATATTGCCTCCATTAAGGAAACTTATTAGAAGTGTTTGAGATGTTCTGTCCGATAACGATAAAGGGGGAATTCAATTAAATTATTACCCGATTCTCTCTTTTTTATCCTCATCATCAACACAAAGCGCTATTGCCATATCAATCGCTTGTCTGATTTTTACCCAGTATTTCTTGTCGACTTTTATAATTTTTGTAAGTATTTCACGAAGGGAGTTGTCGTTTTTTACTCGTTGAAGAATTGTATCGGCCTCTGAATCTATTCCGGTAATAAGATATCTAAGCTCAACTTCCAATAAATCTGCTATTCCTTGTGCAAAATTTGCAGGGGGAATCCTATCGTATTTAATCCAATGATTAATTGTTGATTTTTCTTTTCTCAGATGATTTCCTATATCAACCTGAGTAATGCCTTTTGAGGCCATAAGTGGTAATGTTGTGTCCCAAAAAATCGACAAATGATTATCCTTCCTCCCAGCATCTTAATGTTAGTATATTAAAAAAGTTTGTAAATATCCACTTTTTTTGAAAAAAAGGCAAAAAAAATATTGACAAGTCCGTAAACAGCCACTAAGCTAAGTATATGAGTGGACAAACACAAACTATAAAAACAACCACAATTCGAACTAATTCAACATTACATCTAAACTGGAAAATATGTGCTGCTACAAGTGGTAAAACAATGGACGAATTTGCACAGGAAGCCATAGAAGCAAAAATTAAAAGAGAAACAATGTCCGATCAAGCATCATCCCTTAGAGACTTAGTACAGGAAAAAGCCGGATGAAAACAACTGCTCGTGTATTTCTTAAACATCTTATACCGGCACTACAGGCTATATACGCCGAACTGGGGGAAGTACCGGAAGATGACAGCCTTCTTACAGTGGATGAAGCTGCTGACCTATTACGTGTTAAAGGGTCATGGATTTACAGACACGGAAAAGAGGGAGATCTGAAAATAGTCAAAAATGGTGGAGGAGTGCGGGTTCCTATGAGTGAAGTAAAAAAGCGGCTTAAAGCAGCCAGCTGACATTATTTTTCTTGGATCTGCTGCCGGACAGAATTCCGGCTCATATTAGGAGAAATATTGTGATTTTAAGTAAGTATTTAGATTTAGCTATAAGAGCATATGATAGGATATCTTTTTCGCCCGAAAAAAGAGGACTACAGACAATAATTGATTATTCTTCAGAACTCGAAAAAGACCTCGAAAATCTTGAAAATCAAGGCAACTATCAGGAAAAATATGAAGCTTATTTTTCATCTTGGCTATCTACAAAAAGCAGGTGCCTGTCTCCAATGATAACAGGCCCTTCTAACTTCCCGGTAAGTAGAAATCAGAAGAACAACAGATCTGAACAAAACAAGTATGAAGCTTTCAGAGAATGGAGATCAAGATATTTTAAAGCAGCCAACAGGGAAAGAACACTTTCGCCAGAAGAAGAAATTGATAATGCATTATCTGAACTGGATAAACAGCTTATAGCTCATGAAACAATGAAAGGTATAAACAAAATCATCAAGAGTAAAAGCAATAACAAAGAGAAAAAAGCTCAAATTATCGAAGAATATGGATTGTCTGAAGAGAATGCAGAAAAGATTTTTATACCGGATTACATGGGACGTATTGGTTTTGCTTCCTATGCGCTGGCAAATAGCAATACTCGAATTAAGAGATTGAGAGATAAGTTAGATATCATGCGCGCAAGGATTGAAAGAAAAAAAACATGGGAACCTATTTCTTTTGACGGTGGAGTAATTGATATAGAAGCTGATCGAGTAATTATAAAACACGATGAAAAACCAGATCAGTCTGTAATATCAGCTTTAAAATCAAGGGGCTTTCATTGGTCACGTAATTATGGTTCCTGGTCACGAAAGCATACAGCCAGGGCAATCTATGATGCTAAGAATCTTTGCGGAGTAGCTTAGCCTTTAAGATCTTTGAAAAATACAGCGGTTAAGCGGGGTACCAAGCCTGTAAACTTGCTGTTATTTATATCCGTCAGGAGTCGCAAGGAGAAGGCGATATAACGAAAAAATACTGTTATGAGTGAAACGGTATCTTAGTAATATCCGACACTTCCCGGGTCAGCGCCGGGCTGACGGAAACGGAGGTGTGCTATGAAAAAGTACCGCGGTACTATCGTGCTGTTATTGGTTGCTTTCCTACTTTTGATATCAGTAACAGCGTATGGCCATGAGCTATACAACGATGATTCTGTTTTTATGAACATCACCTCAGAAAGTAAGACTTACATACAGGAGGAAGTAGCTGATTATACAGTAATCAGTGAAACATTAACTGCTCCGGCAGTTGTCAGTAAAGCGACTGAAGCTTTTCAGCTAATAATAATCGGCGATAAGACTGACACCGGCCTTGAGGTGGAAAATTATTCTGATACCGGAGTGAAGGAACTATCCAGGAGGCTGCCTGATTATTCAGGCTGGACTTAAGCTGGAGACAACCAAAAAAACTCCTATTTATTATTTATTTCGGAGAGAGACTGAACGGTCTCTCTCTTTTAACGGTACTGTGGCGAAATTGGTAACGCACGGATGAAAACCGCAGGATATAGGATGCCTGAGCAATTACATCCGGTCTTAACAGGTACAGGTTCAAGTCCTGTCAGTGCCAAACCCCTAAAAATGCCAGCCAAAAAAAAGAGGTTGGCTGACTTGCTGATACAAAGAATCAGATAGGCTGTAAGAATTACAGATCGATTGTTAATTCTGCTCAAGATGAAACAATTTAAACGGTTTGGAGCTACCGGGCCCCTGGGAAAACAGGGGTAACTTTAACGGGTTACGGGACATAGGGAGTTACCGACCCCGGCCCGTCTTATTTGAAGACCTGTCACGGTGTTACGGCCCGGACAGACCGACCAGCCCGGAGTAATCGGCCGGGCATCTTTATTTAATAATCAGGAGACCGAAGTATGAGCGACCTTAATTCAATGATGATCGAGGGTACGGTAAAAGCCCCTCTTAATGTTGAGCTATTTGAGAGCAAATTAACTTTAAGTAGTAAACGGAGCTTTCATCAAGCTGATGGTAGTTATAAAACCACGGAAAACATTTTTCCTATATTGCTTAATCAGAAACTTACAGAAATCTACAAAGCGAACCTCATCCCTGGAATGAAAATAAGGGTTGTTGGTTTTTTAATTTGTGAAAAGGAAAAGATAGGAATTTCTGCTGAGTACATCGAGCAAAAAGGGCGGTTTTAATTATGTCAAATAGAAAGAGTGTGGATCTTGGAGAGACTGGAAGAGAAGACACTGAATTCATTGCTGCCTATCAGGGAAAATCCGTTGCTTCCTATATTAAAAAGTGTGTAGAGGCTGAAAACCAAAGACGCTTTAAATCAATCAAACAAAAGATCGATGAAGAGATACACGTCTCCGACTTGTTAAACCTTCCCCATCGATTGGGAAATGAATCTGAGCTTGAAAAAGTGATAGGCCTGATCGTTAAAAAATGCCTTGAGAGGGAAATGTCAGAAATTGAAAAAAAACTCAGGAGGAAATCAGCGTGAGTAATTGTATCGAAATCAAAATTGACCGAGACGAAGCGGTCATAGATAAACTGGTGGAAAACATCTACAAGAAATACCGTCTTCCGAAGAATCAGACAAAGGGCGGACATTTAAATATGACAACCAAAGAGCTTGTTAAAGATCTTCTTGTTGAAGTTTTTGAATTAATAGAAGCGGTTGAAAAGCTGGAATATGACAACACCTTCCAGGAAGCTGCTGATGTAGCCAACTATGCCGCTTTTCTTGCTGATCCTGAAAGGATAAAAGAAGAACTTGCAAGGAAGATATTCGCATGAGTGAGATCCGTGCTGACAGAATCAGACGAATAATCGAAGCGGGGGTTGAAGCGAAGAAAAACGATCCGTCCAGCGATTTAACACCGCTAAGTTATAGGAAGGTGGAAGAGTATATCATCCATCTTGAAAACAAAATCATAAACCTTGGGGGGGAACTTCCAAAGGTAGTTTATTAAATAATTCTAAACAAGGAGGGGATATGGTTGGTGGATACAAAAAAGTAGATCTGTCAAATCTGAACAGTGGTGCTGCTATTGATCTTTTTGAAGCAGAATTCCAAAAAGTGTTAAAGAATCTTGCTGATGAAAATACCAGGCCAGATGCTGTTAGAGAAATTAAACTGACAGTCAAAATTAAACCATCAAAAAACAGGGGAGAATCAGCCACAACAGAAGTAAGTGTAGTAAGCAAGCTTGCTCCAATTAAACCGCATGAATCATTTATGGTTCTCAATTTCGATGGAAATACAGTTGAGGCTTATACAACTGATATTAACCAGAAAGAACTCCCTTATGGAGAGGGAGAAAATGAAATAGCAAAGTTCAAAGGAGCTGTAGGCAAATGATTGATGGAAGTGCTGTTAAAGCAATAGCAGATCTGAAAGCGGAAAGCATGATTATTGAAGTAGGAGAAGAAAAATATTCAAAAGAAAAATTATACAGAGTTTTTTCAGAACCAAGACCTGATGTTATTAAACTTAAAACACTGACAGGGCTTGTTGATTATCTCAAGGAGAATAAGGATTCTCTGGATAAAGAGCAGCTGACAATTCACGTGGAAGATTTTTCAAGTGTGTTGTTATTTGGAAAAATTGAAGGAAAAGACCTTCACAGAAAACAGTACTGTCGTGTTGAACTTGATTCTTCATTAAACACTTTCCCTTTTGACAAATATCTTGATCATGAAGATTTTATTATTAAGCTGCGGAGTTTGTTTGCAGAAACAACCGACAGACCCGGTTTAATAGATTTTGCATCAAAGATCACAATTGTAGATGAAGGATCTGCAGATGATAATGGATATACTCAGAATGTGGTTATTAAGAAATCTGCATCTGGGGCACTCAAAGAAAGAACAGATGCACCATCGATTGTAAATCTTGCGCCTTATCGTACATTCAGAGAAATAAAACAGATAGAAAGTCAATTTCTTTTCCGTTTAAAAATCATGGAAGGAAAGGTACCTACATGTGCATTGATTGAAGCAGATGGTGGGGAATGGAAAAATAAAGCTGTCCTTTTGATCAGGGACTGGCTCAAAGAAAAAATCGAAAACATTTCAATTATTGCATAAAAAGAGGCCAGACGGGAGCGCCAACTCAATACCGTCTGACCTCAGGTCGTGCCCCTTCCTGCTCTGTCGTTGGCACCAGGCCGGGGTATTTAAAAATAAGTTGTAGGGAGATTTTATCATGAGCGGATTGTATTATACAAGCGAAGAAATCTTCGAGATCAAGGGGCTTCTTGAGCTTGCTGTTAAAAGGCTGGCAGATACAAGAAGCAATTCGATGTTAATTCAGATCCCCATTGAAAAAGCTATAGGTCTGTTAAATGAACACGGGCTGCAGGTAACTTGCGGGGAGTGTGGAACAATCCTTAACACATCGGCAAATATTGTGGAACATCAGTTATGGGTAGAACCCTGTCCCAAGTGCCTTGAGGCAGAAGGTGAAAGAGCTATTCAGGAAGAAAAGGATAAGAAGGACCGGGAAGAAACAGAGCAGTCCATACTTGATGAAGAGATCAGGGCGTGTTTGAGGAGAGTGTAGTGTTAGGATATGATAAATATAAAATGGTTGAAATTCCCCCTGAAACTGCTTTACGAACTATTACAGGAGGAAGACAGGCTGGAAAAACTGATATAAATCCACAATGGCGATTTGAAGCTATGACAAATACATATGGTCTTTGTGGAATTGGTTGGAAGTATGAAATTGTAAAACAGTGGACAGAAAGTGGATCAAATAATGAAGTTATGGCTTTTACAAATGTATTACTTTATTTGAAAAACGGAGATTATTGGTCAGCCCCTATTCCTGGTACAGGAGGAAATACCCTTATTGAAAAAGAAAAATCCGGGATGCACAACAATGATGATGCTTTTAAAATGTCTCTAACTGATGCCTTATCAGTTGCTATGAAAGTAATCGGAGTTGGGGCAGAAGTTTATAGAGGTAATTTTGAAGGATGTAAATATCTTGGCAAACAGCGCAATATTGGTAACGGTAATAACACAAGTAAAAACCATTCCGGAAATTCCGGAGGTAAACAGACTACTCCTTCCATAAGTGATGCTGATGTAATCAGGGAGATAGAAGAGGCCAACCTTGATGATAGTGTTAAAGCCTCTCTCAAGAAAGATTATACAAGTAAGAGTGCAGAGGTTAAGCCGGTTTACTACCGGGATGTTATCAAGAAACGGCTTGATAAAGCTGGTAAGAAAAACCCACTTGCCGGGACACCTTTTGAGGAAGAATACCCACAGGATAACGGTAATAATTTTGATGACACTGGCGTTCCGTTTGGTACAGAAGAGGCTGAAGATGCTCAGACAGAGCAGTTTCAGGAAGATCCAATCCCGGGAGAAGACCCGGATAAGGTCCAGGTTGGAAGTAAAGATACACTTGGATTGTATTGAGGTAAGAAGATGAAAATAACAAATAAATATAATTTACCAGAAATATTTGTAAATGCTGTAAGAAATGACAGTCATGTGTCTCTTAATTATTCAGCTTCTCAGATGAGAAAATCTGCAAGGATGGTATGGCTTGAAAAAAGACATTATGACGAACTGGAAGAGGATGCAATTGATTGTGTCTGGAGGTTATTCGGGACAGGGTGTCATGCAATTCTTGAAAAAGGCGAGGATGAACATGCTATAACAGAAGGTTATTTTAAACATTTCTTCGGAGATATTGGTGTTTCCTGTTTTATTGATGTTTACAGGAAAAAGAAAATACAGGACTGGAAGGTAACATCTGCATGGTCTTATGTCTTTCTTGATGATGAGAAAATGAAGGATTTTGAAAGCCAGCTGAATGTTGATGCCTATCTTGCAACAGTTTCAGGATTTGATGTTGAAGAGCTTGAAATAGTTATGATACTTCGAGACTGGAAAAAGAATGAACTTCTTAGAAGCAAGGGCGGGTATCCTCCCAGAAATGTAATTACCATACCAATTAAGCTGTGGACGCTTGAGCAGCAGGAAAAATATATCAGAGATCGAATAGCTTACTATGAATCTTTCAAAGATGTTCAGGATAATGAACTTCCTTTCTGTACTCCTGTTGAAAGATGGGCCAAACCTTCAAAATGGGCAGTAATGAAAGAAGGTAGAAAAACAGCAATAAAAGTGTGTGATACAAAAGAAATAGCTGTTCAATATATCTCAGATACCGGTCTTGATGCAAAACATTATCTTGAGGAAAGACCTGAAGAACAGTGGAAACGCTGTGAATATTGCGCTGCTTCTGTAGTATGTAATCAGTACCAGGATGCACATGCAAGTGAATCCGGTAATGAAGAAAAAACAGCCTGAAATCTGCCCGTCATGCGGGCAGAAAATTATTAAGAAACGATCAATTGATATCTCAGATCATTTTCATGCACATGTTACAGAAATTGCACGTAAAACAGGGATGAGCAGGGAATATGTTTATCACATGGCCCTGCTTGTTGCCTGTGAGATAGAAGTTGATGGCGGGTCACCATACCCATATGAAATAGTAAACGATATTTTGTATCCGAATCCTACACATACATGTAATAACAAGCAAATTATGACAGCAGTTGAAGCCACACACATGCTTGGTTCAAGGTGGGAAGTCTGGCTTACAGAAAAGGAAATAAAAGAATGAAAGATATTAATTCAATATTTATTATTGGAAGATTAACACGTGATTCTGAACTCAGGTATACAAATTCAGGAACCCCGGTTGCTAAGATGTCTATTGCTACCAACTGGTCAAAGAAATCAGGTGACAAATGGGAAGATGAGGTCAACTTTTTTGAAGTTGTCCTGTGGGGCAGACAGGGGGAATCACTTAGCAAATATCTTACCAAGGGAACGCAGATAGCAGTTACAGGAGAACTCAGGCAGCAGAGGTGGGAACAGGACGGTCATACCATAAGCAAAGTAGAGATAGTAGCAGAGACTATTCAGTTGCTTGGTGGTAAAAATGACAGAACTTGAAAAATACGAACTTAATCAGGAAAAGATAAGACATCTTGTTCAGAACCGATATTGTCCTGTTTGTAAAAAGAACATGCTTGAAGAATATTGCCAACCTCAGTGGGCGCACAGGATACCACAGACAAAAATGAACTTAAAAAAATACGGTGCAGAAGTAATACATCACATAAAAAACAGGGTACTTGTATGCAGTTTGAAATGTAACAGTGCAGTACTTCTGAGTCCTGCTACGCACCCGATAGAGGCTGAAGAATTGGTAAGAGAGATCCAGGAGGATCTGAAGAAATGAAAGTTATTTTAATATTTATAATATTAACCGGGTGTTATGTGTTGCCGGAACTTCCGGACTGGGAAATTCCGAAAAACTTCGCATCTCTGGAAGAAGCACTGAATTATGTAAAATGTTTTAAATACAGTGATGAAAGTACTGACGATTGGAACACACCAGAAGAAACATATAAAAGGGGCTGGGGTGATTGTGCTGATTTATCCTTGTTATTAACTCATATTCTTGTAGTGAAACTGAATATAGATAACACAAAAGTGATATGGGGATATTTTGAAGATGATTATCATTCCTGGGTATCAATAAACAACGTATGGTATGAGCCTCAATTAGGTATCCCGATAACAACTGAAAACTATTATCAGACCAGTATGTATGATTATCGATCAGCTCTCAGAATGGCTGAGAGGGTTTGAAATGAGTGATTGTAACATTAATCCTTTTTTAGAAAGTAAAAAACTGAAAAGAATAATATTAAACATGCCTGAAGAGTCAGCTGCTTTTTTGAAAGACGTTTATAACAGGATGTTAATAGCAGAACAGGAAAAAGAATACCTCAGCAAGATGCTGAAGACAAAAGAAGAAGAAATATTATCACTTAACGGCAAAATAAAACAGCTTGCAGGGATGGTGAAGGTATGAAGTTAAATAAAGCAAGAGGCTCCTGAAATGAAAAAGGGCGATAAAGTGGTAACAGTATACGGTCTTGGAACTGTGAAAATCCAAGAAGCTGAAAAGGGGTGCTTGTCAAATAGGTTTTGCATTGAACTGGATATTATTCCAGATGGTGGTTTAGGAATCATGCACTGTAAACAAGGTGGATTATATTTTCATAAATCCGAACTACAGACGGAAAACGATCAACTGGATACGGAAATCTCAGAACTTAACGGCAAACCTGATAAGGATTGGAGACCAGAAAATAAATGAAACATCCGTTTGACGATATAAAACTTCTTCTCGAATCAGCCTCAAAATTCCCTGTAAAAACTGAATGGCGATTTCATGCACAAAGACAGTGGAGGTTTGACTATGCTATCCCGGAGCTGAAACTTGCAATCGAGATAGAAGGTGATGTCTTTATTAACGAAAGGCACACCAGGGGGACAGGGTACATAAGGGACATGGAGAAATACAACATAGCTCAAATAATGGGCTGGACAGTGTTGAGGTACACACCGGATCAAAGGGACAAGATGTTTGATGAAGTCCGGGAGTATGTCGGAGGTAAAAAGGTTTCTTAGGGAGGGAATTAACAATGGCAAAAGGCCGGATGCTTAATAAAAATATATCACAAAGCAAAAAGTTTAACTTAAAGCTTAAAGATGATTTCCACAGGCTTGTTTATTGTATGATCCTTCCTCACACGGACCGTGACGGAAGGCTTGAGGGGATGCCTTATTATATAAAGTCAATAGTGTTCCCGTGGCGTGAAGATGTATCAATCAAGAAAATAGAGACAGCTTTAAAAAGCCTTGATGAAGTCGGTCTTATTAAATGGTATTCGATTGATGATGAAAAATACATACAGATAACACAGTTTAATGAAGGCCAGACAGGGATGAGATATGAGAGGGAACCTGAGTCAACCATCCCCCCTTTTGACGGCCATGATACACCCAAAAAACCGGAAGATAACCAGAATGATGCCGGAAAAAAGCCGGAAAAAAGCCGGAAGAATGGCGAAAAAGTGTCAACAGAAAAGAATAAGAAAAGAATAAGAAAAGAAAAGAATATTAATACGCAATCCGGCAAACATAAATTCGGGGAATTTCAGAACGTTTTGCTTACAGACAAAAATGTGTGTGATCTTAATAAAAAGTTCGGGGAACATAAAACACAGTATCTTATAAACCTTCTTGATACCAAAATCCAGCAGAAGGGATATAAATATAAAGATTTCTATCTGACAATTCTTGATTGGGAAAAGCGGGACACTGACTATAAACCCCCTGCAGGAAAATCAGAGATTAATACCAGTCCTCAACCGCCTAAGATATGCCCGGTATGTAAAAAGGGATCACTGGTTTCAGTTACCTATGGGGCAGCTGTATGCAGTAACCGGGATTGCCGGGCAAAGTTTAATCATGTGAGCGGGAAGAAGTGGGAGGCTGTAGCGTGAACGAAAAAACTATTGTTGATATGTTTTGTGGCGCAGGTGGAGAATCTACAGGAATAACTCAGGCGTGTGAAGAGCAGGGATTTAAATATAACTTATTTGCGATTAATCACTGGGAAAGAGCAATTGAAACACATTCATTGAATCATCCTTCAGCACAGCACTACTGTGAATCTATACAGAATCTTGATCCTACACAGGTTATCAAGAAAGGCAGGGTCAGTCTGTTATGGGCTTCTCCTGAATGTACTCATCATAGCAATGCGAGGGGAGGAAGGCCGAGAAGTAATCAAAGCAGGGCCAGTGCCTGGTTACTTTTGAAATGGCTATCAGATCTTTATGTGGAAAGGGTGATAATCGAGAATGTTCCGGAATTCCTGAACTGGGGACCACTTGGAATAAATGGCCAGCTGCTGAAATCAAAGAAGGGTGATACCTTCAGAGCATTTATTGCAGCTCTTCAATCTCTCGGTTACAGAGTTGACTGGCGGATATTATGCGCTGCAGATTACGGGGATCCTACAACACGGAGACGATTATTTGTACAGGCGGTCCGGGGGCATAAGCAGATCATATGGCCGGAACCCTCTCACTCAGAAAGTGCATCACTTTTCACGCTGGAAAACTGGATCCCGGCAAAAGAGATTATTGATTGGAGTATACCAGGTAAATCTATTTTTACCAGAAAAAAACCTTTATCAGAAAACACAATGAAAAGGATTGAAGCAGGAATTCAGAAGTTCTGGGGGGATTTTGCAGATCCTTTTTTAATCAGATTAAGGGGAACAACAGACAGCCATTTAAAAACTTCAGCTATAGATATCAATAATCCTTTACCAACAGTAACAACTGCAGGAAATCATTTTGGTTTGATACAGCCTTTTCTTACAAAGTTTCACGGGGGAAATCCGAACAGGAATTATTCTGTAGAAGAGCCGATAGGAACGCTGGATTGTTCAAACAGATACGGGCTGGTGCCTTTTATTATGGCATCGGGTCATAGATCAAGCATAAGAAATAGACCTGTAAGTTTACCGTTAAGTACCGTAGTTACTAAGGCGGAACATTATCTGATTAAACCTTTCATTATTCAGTATTACGGAAACGGTGAAGCTCGAAGTATTGGGAATCCTCTCGATACAGTAACCTGCCGGGACCGGTTTGCTTTAATAGCTGGCCAGCCTTACAGTCTTGATATCAGATTCAGGATGCTTGAACCTCATGAACTCGGAGCAGCACAGGGATTTCCGGCAGAATATGTTTTTACCGGAAATAAAAACGATAAGGTAAAACAGATCGGAAACGCTGTCCCGGTAAATACAGCAAAAGCTTTGTATTCAGCTATTCTGAAAGGGGATGCCGCATGAAGCCAGCACTTATTTATTACGGCGGAAAACAAGGTATTATAAACCACATACTTCCGTTGATCCCTAAACATGATTGTTACTGTGAACCTTTTGCCGGTGGGGCTACAGTATTTTTTGCAAAGAAGAAAAGCTCTGTTGAAGTCCTGAATGATAATCTTGATAGTCTGATTAATTTTTATAGAGTCCTGCAGGATCCGGAAGAACAAAAAGAACTTTATTTGATGTGTAAAAAAACCTTGTATTCAAGAGCGGATCATAATCAAGCATTAGAGTTATTCAAAAACGGAAATAACATTGAAAAAGCATGGGCTTTATGGTTTAAGATTAACACTGGATTTTCCGGAAAGATGGACGGGGGATTCTCAACAACAAAATCTGGTGGATCTTCACCAGCAATAAAATTTCAAAATTATAAAAACAGTTTAAGTAAATGCGGAAAAAGACTTGAAGAAGCGCAACTGGAAAAGCTGGATGCAGTTGAATGCATAAAGGTATATGACAGCAATAAGACTTTTCATTATGTGGATCCACCTTATCTTGATGCTGACCAAGGACACTACAAAGGATATTCTCCGGAAGACTTTGAACGCCTATTAAAAGAACTTTCACTTATTAAAGGGATGTTTCTTTTATCATGTTACCCCGGCAGCATGATTGATTGTTTTATCCAGGAAGAAGGTTGGTATGTTATGGAGATCGAAAAAAGGATCAGGGCTAGGAATCCGAAACGGTTTGAAAAGCAAATAACAAAAACAGAGCTTCTTGTCTGGAATTACCAGGCGCAAATATCAAAACAAATAAATTTATTTAACGAGGTAGCAGTATGAAACAGATCCCCCTACCACTTACAGAAACATTTCTTGTGAGCCGAGTGTTGTACCGGGGGAAGAGTTTGATTATATGGCTATCTGCCTGGCATTAGTGTTCATTCGTGAAGTAGGGGGAGAACTGGTTTTTATTAAAAAAGAAAGGAGGATAGAATGAATAATACATACGGATCAAAGTTGGAAGCAGAATTAAAACTTAAAGAGTTACAGGATGAAATGGGACATAAGAGCTGTCCTGTATTCAGAGAGCTGTGCAAAAAAGGGAACTGCCATTCTTATTACGATGGAAGCATTCAGGAATTAAAAAAATATGAAAAAATCTGGAAAAAAGTGGAACTTCCTGAGACTTGGCCAGAGTGGAACAAAGAAGAAACTTATATCAAGCCTCAAATTGTTGAAGTAAGAAATAGCCTGGGGAATAAAACACAATATGAATTATTGCAGGATTCATCCAAGGGGGAGGATCCAGAAATTGATAGAGTAAAACTGTATGGATCAAAGGAGATTTGTTTCTTCGAAGTATTTCCTAGTTGCTGCAACTCTCCGCTTGTAACTGGTGTTATCGAAGTCGAATATCAGGAGTAGTAAAATGAACAACAGTGAAGAATATTTCACTATACAGACAGCGACAAGAAAACTCGGTAAAACTGCAAAGGCTTTGAAAAACTATGCTTCCTTAGGATATGTTGATACAGAAAAGCGTGAGGATAAAACCTTTTATAACATCAATAACTTACTTATAAAACGAGAAGTTGAGCATCATGAAAATAAAAATGCGAAGTATTTAAAACCTATTTTAGAACTCATTGAAATCTTATCCGAGTACTTTCCTGTTGCATATCTGGATTCTGATGAATATGACAGGCTCGAAGAAGAGCTTATCAAATACGAAAAAAAATGTGAAAAACTGGGAGAAGAAGAATGAAGTACGCAGACTGGGAGGAAGCAGCAAAAACCGGAAGGAGCAGAAAGGCATTATCAGACCCCTTTGATTTTATTGTTCCAGGTGAAAACAGGGTTCTGAAGGTCGCTATTGTAAAACCTCTTCATGGGGATCCGTACCTTGTTTATAACTCTGCAATAGGGATTCCGGTGCGGAATGCAAAAGTCACATCCCGGCAGGTTGATGCTGTAAAAAGGTGGACAGGGTTTTAAATGCCAAGAAAATTCACTATCGATCAGCATAAAGACAAGCAAAAAATCATTAAAGAAATAGTCTCCGGTAAAAAGACTTATCGAGAAATATCGGAAAAATACGGAGTAACTATTTCTTCTGTTCATAGATACATGGAAGAGCGGTTAATAGGGGCAGCAGCTGAAAATCTACAGAAGGAACGTAAGGCTGAAGGTGATCTTATTATCCAGAGAATAGACGAGATCACTTCAAGGCTTCAAAAACTTTATGATGCACTGGATGAATGGCTACAGGATCCGGATGATCCGGATAAATATTTTATAGGACCGAGAGGTTATGAGATAGAAATAGTTTACGAAATCGAAAAAAAAACAAAAGGAGGCAAAAATAAGCAAGGAATAAAAATCAGGAGAAAAGAAAGCTTACGTGATGCACTTCAGAGACTGGAAAACAAGGATGCTCAAATAGAAAACATAAAATATAAGCATGCAGATCCCCGTAAACTGATTATTGACAATGCAAATGCACTTATTAAACCGCTTGAGCTTATCGGGAAGATCAAGGGAGCCATGCCGGATGAGAGAATAGATATAACTATTTCAATGGTCTGGATGGAGATTAAGAAGATAATCGTAGATTCAACAGCAGATTATCCAGAGGTAAGGGAGAGAATAGTTAATGCTCTTAAAAAATACAATATCGATTGAGGTTTTACGCTCTGTAAAAAAGCAGATGATTATTGATTTGACTTCTACTCTTGATCCTCAAGTATATCTTGAGAGTTTGGGATTTACAGCATTTTCTTGGCAGGTGTTTGTTCTTGATGCAGTAAAAAAAGGTTGCCGATGGATACATATTGTTGGAGCGAGGCAGTCAGGAAAAACATTTTTAACAGCAGGTATGCCAGCACAGACATCTAAGAATGAAAAAGCACTTTCATTGATTTATGCACCTTCAGACGAACAGGCCAGTCTGTCTATTGAGTACATCAAAGAATACATTTCACGGGATGAAACATATCCGGAATTGAAACTAAATTCAGTCGAACATATAAAACTTCCTAACGGTAGTTATATAAAGGCCAATACTTCTAATGCTAAAACAAAACGAGGCCGGTCTAAACCGAGGCTTATAATTTTTGATGAAGCTGCACTTATTGAGAATGAACTTTTTGGAACTATAACACCGATGTTAACTGATAATCCAAATTGTATTGTTATTGCATTGGGGACACCTTACGGGAAAAGTGGATGGTTCTATGAAGCCAGGAAAAAAGAGAAATGGCTGAAGGTGGAAGTAAGGGCTCCCTGGGAGATTGTTGAAAACAGATACATTGTTCCTGCAGAACCAGAAGAACAGTACAGAAAGAGAATGATTAAACAGGGAATACATGCCTTTTATTCACCAAGGCATCATGATAAACAGCTTATTCAGGATGCACTTGATGATCACGGGGCTTTATGGGTTAGACAGGAATATTTCTGTGAGTTCGTTGAACCTGAGGATATGGCTTTTACATATGCAGATATCGATAAAGCATTTAATCATGATGGAGTAAAACCTCTGTCTATGGATATACCTGAAGTAGTTTCAGGAATAAAGTTTTTTTAGGGGGAGGGATGAAAGAATTTTTATATGTCCTTGATCCTGGGAAGAAAAGGGATTATGCAGCAGAAATGATTTTTCGTGATACACCAGAAATTATTACAGGAGATCCGACACTTGCCCGGCCAGATCGGATAATACATTTTCTTGATGTTGTACACATTGATAAATATAAAGATGTGTCATATCCAAACATGGTGAGGAAGATAAAACAACGATCTCAGATCGTAGCACTTGTGAATAATCATGAGCTCCTTGTTGATGGTAATAGTGTGGGAGAAGCTGTTCTTGATATTATGAGAGAAGTAGGACTCAAACCACTTGCAATTAATTCACATTCAGGAAAATCAGTTAAAAAGGTGTTTGATGAATTCGGAAATATTTTCCAGGACACAGCAGATGAAAGATTAAAACCTCTTAAGGTCCTGAAAGAATATCATGTCCCTAAGTTGGATCTTGTTGAGGCTGGGAGGCTTATTCTTGAACAGGGAAGGCTTAGGATAGCAAAAGAGGTTAATCCTGAATATGCAAAAGATTTTAAAGATCAACTGGAAGATTTTAAACCGAAAGAATCGGAGAAAAAAACAGGATACATGAAATTTAAAGCAGAGCATGAAGAAGTCCATGATGATCTTGTATTAGATTTTTTGATGGCAAGCTGGTATTTGATAAACAGGAAAGATTCAAATGAAATTCCTGAAGTAATAATAGACAAGGAGGAAGAAACAGACTGGAATCCTATGGATTATGTTTAAAACGGGAGGGTATAAACATGGTAAGGATAGCTGAAGAATCTTTAAAAAAAATTGAGAAGATTCGCAAAGAAATGGTTTCAGAACGAAAAATGGTAGAAGCTCCATGGAGAGATGTTACTAAAAAAATCAATCCTTTAATGGATGACTGGGACGATGATTCCCCGCCTTCACAAAAAGGGAAATCACCAAACAACATGGCTGATATCCACAATAACGAAGTAATTAAAGCGAGTAATAAACTTGCTGACGGAATTATGAGTTATGCGTTCAGCCGTAGTAACCCATGGTTCAGGACTGCTTATGAGCCAGGAGCAGAACTGAATAAAGACTGGCTTCAATATGCTGAAGATCATTCTTATACCCAGTTCAGTCGAAGTAGCTTTTATGATGCTGGCCGGCAGTTTGTTAAAACCGGGGCAGATTACGGAACTGCTGTAATGTTTAAAGATGAAGATTATGTCCGAGGGCTTCCAGTCTATACCAATCTGCATATAAAAAGGGTGTATCTTGCTCAGGACCGGTACGGGAATGTTGATGTTTTATTTTATAAGACATGGTTTAAACCTGAAGATGCTGCAGCTGAGTTCGGTCTTGAAAATCTTCCAGAAAGAATTAAAACCGCATATCACAATAACTCAACAAAGGAATTTCTTTTCTGGCATCATGTTTTCCCGTTCTATAAATATGATCTTGATATAGGTGGAAGGGAAAATAAAACAGATATTGATTTTTATTCTCTTCATACAGCTGACTGTGAACCTCGTAAAGCATTAAAAGAAAAACACTTCAGGCGTAAACCTTTTTACGGATGGAGGTGGTCAAGATCTCTTGACGGCGGTGTTTGGGGAACTGATTCACCTGGTCTTATTGAGATATCAAATGTAAATGAACTTAACGGTATGTCTAAGGATTTTAAACGTATTATACAGCTTCAAGGACGACCACCAATAAAGGCAACAGACGGACTTAAAGGCCGGATCAAGTTTGTCCCTTCCGGCAAAACTTATTTAAGACAGGGGGAAGATTTCATTGCTTCAAAAATAGTTGGTGATCTGCAAGGAATTGTTGAAGGAATAGACAGGCACGAAAAGAGCATCAATGAATCTTATATGACTGAGTTCTTTTTAGTCCTTACAAGGAATATTGAAAGAGCAAAAACAGCAACTGAAGTTGAAGGACTTCAGGGAGAACAGGCAGCATTACTTTCAGCTTTTTACGGAAGGCTTGTTTATGAGTTTCTTGAACCTGCAATTGAAGACATGATTGAAAGTGAGATTGTAGCAGGTAGACTTGAAATTCCCTACAACATGCAGGGAAAAGATATCAAGATTGATATGGTATCTCCGCTTTCACAAATCCAGAAAAGAAAACTTAGACTTGCAACAACGGATCAGGGTCTCAGGGAAATTATAGCACTCTCAGAGTTCAAACCTGAAATACTTGATAATCTTGATCTTGATGAATATGCCCGTGTAATTGCTGAAACATATGACATGAACAAGAAAATAATTGTTGACTTGGTTGATGTTGAAAGGCGCAGGATAATGAGGGCCAGGCAGGAACAGGCAATTCTTAACCAGCAGATGGAAATTGAACAGGGCACTGCTGAAGCTGATGCATACAACAAACTTGCTAAAGCGCCTGAAAAAGGATCTGCTGCCGAAAAGGCAATAGGTACAAAAAATGGATGATGATCTTAAAAATAATTTGTTAAAAGAAATTGAAAACGAAGAGACAGAAACGAAGATTTTCAGAAAAGTACTTTGTGATACACCGGAGGGCAGATATGTATTTGCAAAGATGATTGACAGGACAGGGAACTATAAACTCGATAAATCGGAAATGAATCTGGATCTTATTTCTTTTGGTAATTGGATCATTTCCAGCTGTGGGATACTAAATGATTACAACTTCAGCGATATGATAGATGCAATGACTGGAGTAAATAACGCTGAATATTTACTTATGAAAAGAAAACAAATAATTCACGAGGGGGAATAAATGTTTGAATTATTATTAAAATTATTAAATGATTGTGTTCTGCTTGATGTAGACACAGGTGGTGGTGGCGGTGGTGGCGATAATGCCGGAGGTGATGGAGGGGAAGGTGTTGACGATAAAGGGAAAGGAGGATCTTCAGTCGATGATAAATTTGTTGAAGGTAAAGAAGGAGAGAAAAAAACACATAAATATCTCTCACAGTTTTCTCCTGAAATCCGTGAAAAGTATGGGCATTATTTTAATGATTTACCTCACCAGAATGATCTTGCTATGGCCTTTGTTAAAGCAACTGACAGTATTAACAATGCAATCATAGTACCTGACAAGGTAAATGCTACACCTGAAGAGATCAAAGAATTTTACAAGAAAATGGGAATCCCTGAAAGTGCAGAGGGTTATGAATTTGAAGTAGATGAGAAGAATGAGGACATGGTTCTTATCTCAAAAGAAATAGGGAAGCAGGCAATAAAGTCTGGTTTAACAAAAAGTCAAGGAAAAGAAGTTTTCAACTTTGTTAAAACTCTTGTTGAAGTAGGGAATAAAGAAGAGCAGGAAAAGCTAAAAACAGCAGAGGATACACTGGATGAAAGGCTTCTTGAGTTTCATCAGGGGAACAAGGATAAACGTGATGAAATTAACAATCGCTTTAAAGCTTTTCTGGTAAAAATCGGCAGTAAGGAAGCTGTTGAAGAGTTAAAGAAAACAGGGCTTCTTTATAATCCGGATTTCATAACAAGGATTGCTGGTATTCATAAAGAACTGGGTGATGATAAATTTCTCCCAGGGAGCAGAAAAACAACAAAATCTTCTAAAGGGAAAATGGGGACTTACTCATCCGAATTTGAAGATTTTGTTGGAGAAGAGGGGGAATAACATGGGTTTATTTGATGACATTGTAAATGAAATTGATGAAACAGAAGAGTCTGTCAGCAGCAAAGAAACTGAGCAGCATGGAAAGTCTGGTGGTGATGGTAAAAAGAAAGCTATTCACTACAGTGAAGAATTTAATGAGTTCTGTTCATCAGGAAAGGTTGACACAAGCAAAAAGTAGATTTAAAGTTTTTACGATAAGCGCATAGCGCAAGGTTAATCTTGGGCTGTGCGCCTGAAATAGACCAGGATTCCAGTCACCGCCGAAACCGAGTAGGGAGTATGACGAGACTTACACTTGGGGACAGGAAGGCGCAATAAACAAATCCCAAAGATAACCAATCTTTTAATAATTCAAGAGGTGTAATTATGTCTGTTTTAACAGCGTATGCAAACATGACTCTTGCCGAAGCACATAAAAGAGAAGGTTATGATGGTATGTATGAAGTTCTTGGTGAGCTTCAGACTGCTCATGATTTCATGGATGAAGTACCCTTTTATCCAGCAAACAACGGAGATTATCATAAATTCCTTCAGGGCAAGAGGCTTGGGAAAGGTGGTTTCTCAAAAACCAACGCTCCCGTACCTACTATTTCATCCAGTGCAGATGAATTAACAGAACCGGTAAAACTCTATGAAGGTGACAGTAAAATCGACAACAGAGTTCTTTCAGGGGTTAAGGATAAACGAGCCACAAGAGATTCGGAAGATGCCATGAACCTTGAAGGAATGGTAGGTGACTGGATCTATAACGTTTTTTACTCAAACAGCGGAGATGCTTTTAAAGGCCTTGCTGCAAGAAGGGCAATGTTGGGAGATTACTGTATAAGCGTAGGTGGTTCAGGTTCTGATCTTTCAAGTATGTGGGTGTTCGAGTTCGGTCCTGCCGGATTTCATATGAGATACAATTCAAATGGAGTCCCGGGAATTGTCAACAAAGACATGGGTCTTCGTAATACTGCTGCTCCTACTGGTGACGGTGAAATGTGGGCATGGATCAGGCATTATGAAATATGGGCTGCAATTATTCTCAGAAATGAGAGAGCAATGATCAGACTGCCTAACATTGAAACAACCGGTACTGCAAACAACCTGATAGCAGATCCTGCAAAAGTGATTCTGGCTAAAAATAAGCTTCAGAGTTTCGGCAGGAATGCAATTGGATTTGTAAACAGAACTCTCAAAGCTCAGATTGATACAGCAGCTTTTAATAAAACGAATGCTGCTTTCAGTGTGAGGGACATTAAAGAATTTGGTCCTATGACTTCGATTGCAAGTCTTCCGATCAGATGTATCGAGCAGATTCTTGATACTGAAAGCGCAATAGCTGCTTAAGGGGGATTAAGATGAAAGAAGCTCTTAATGATTTCGGGACTATCAGCCTTGCAGTAAAAGACACAACAGTATATTCAGAAGATTCAGTTAATTTCGGTACTCTGGATGCGAATTACAGAAAAAGCTTTCACAACAATGCGGGTGGAGATAAGTTCATTGTCTTCGAGCCTAATGCAGATTTTGCAGCTATAGACGGTATTATACCGTTGGTACAGGACTCTGCAAACGGATCAGATTGGACAACTATCGTAACCGGATCAGAAGTTACCGCTCCTAAGGTTGGTCAGAAAATAAGACTGCCGTATCCTGCAAAACATAGACTGCATATGCGAGCAGGTGCAACCCCAAAGAGTTCGGGAACTTTTACAGCTAAAACTGTTGAAAGTTATGTTGAGTTCGGTCCGGAAACAGAATAGAAATTATTCTGAAATTTAAATAATGCACCCCCTTTTTATGAGGGGGTATTTGTGTATAAGGAGAAGTAAATGAAAGTATTTTGTACAGAAAGACTGTTTGATCAGAAAACTTACTATGAAGATACTGAATATAATCTGACAAAAGAAGAAACTGAAAGGCTGATAAAAAACGGCCAGGGGAAAAGATTTACTAAAGAAGATGGGACTCTGCTTGCGCAGCCAATGAAAAAGGAAACTTCTGAAACTGCTACAGCTGAAATCGTTTCAGGTGATGCAAATGAGAAGCTTCTTGTCCTGGAAAAAATCGGAGAGATAAAAGCAGAGGTTAAAGGCTTAAATGAAGCTGAAACTGAGCTAAAAAAAACAATTGATCTGAAAAAGAAAGCTGTTAAGGCTAAAAATACCCCGGCAGATGCAGTTGAAGGTCTGAATAAAGAAATTGATGATTTTGAAGCAGAGCTTGAAAGGACAAAAGAACATATTAAAAAAAGCGAGACAGAAATCAAAATTCTTTACGATCAACTTGATAAATTGATCGGGGCGTAATTTATAATGGCAAGTGGTATATCTCCAATCAGAACATGGCTTGATATATGTAATAGTGCATTATTGAGTCTTGGTACAGAAACGATCACTTCTTTAACTGACGGTTCAACGAATCAGGGGTATTGTAGTGTTTTTTTACCGGAGGTTGTATCTGATGTTCTTGATGAATTTGAATACCAGGCAGCTAAAAAAAGGCTGCAGCTTGCCGCTATAGCTGAAACTCCGTTATGGGATTATGATTATAAATTCCCTTTCCCTTCTGATTTTCTGCGCCTGGTAGAAGTGAATACCAACGGTATTGACTACACTGTCGAAGGTAACGCAATACTTACCAATGCAGTTGATGTTTTTATTCTTTATGAGGCAATGCCGGATTTACCGACAAAATTATCAACTTACATAGTTAATGCAATTACTGCATGTCTGGCTCTTAAACTCATAGAACCCGTCTGTTCTGATGATAGCTTATATCCAAAGATTTTAACTCGTTATGAAAACGCAATGAAAAAAGCAGTTGTAAAAGAATCTAATAATAATCAGGAAACTGAACTATATGATGAACTTGGATTTACCTGGTATGACGAGTTGAGATAATGAGTAATATTACACTTATCATAAACAAGTTTCATTCTGGCGAAATCTCCCCGATGTTGGAGGCTTCTATTGATTCAGAAATATATCAGAGTAGCTGCCGGACAATAACAAACTATGTAATCAATGAACTCGGAAGGTTATCGAAAGCACCGGGGTCTTATTTCCTTGGTGAAACAAAATCAAATAATATTGCTTATTATGCCCCCTTTAGAAGTAATTCTGGTGAATATTTCATGTTTGAATTTACTAATACTGTTTGCAGGATCTGGAAGGAAGATGGAACTCTGTTTCAAGTAACCGGAAGTGATCTTGAAATAGCAATTCCTTATACCGAAGCTGATCTCCCCAGTGTAAAGTATTTTTGTGATATGAGTGAAATGTGGCTGGTCAGCAGAGGTTATGCACCCCAAAAAATAAGCTATTCAGGAACTACTTTCACACTCAGCACACCAACATTTACAGGTACTTATACTTTTGCTTCTACCGGAGATTATCCAGGTTCTATCTGTATTTATGCTGGTCGTATGTGGTTCGGGGGGACAGATAATAATCCAGGTGGGGTTTTTGGAAGTAGAGCAGTAAATGCAGCATCCGGGGTAACAAGATACTTAGATTTTACACTGGGAACAAATGACGATGATGCAATATTTGTACAGGAAACTGAACTTGTCGGTGTTGATATTCAGTGGATAGCAGTACAGAAACGGCTTATTGTCGGAACAAAAAAAAGTGTCTGGATATCAGACGGCAATCCTCCCACACCGAGTACTTTTGATTTAACTCTTCAGACTTATAACGGGAGTACAGAAGTCCAGGCACAGACGGCAGATGGTATATGCTGTTATGTTGGCAGGGCAGGTCTTTCTCTTCGGGCAACTGCATATTCTCAGGATGCTGAAGGTCTTGTAGAAAATAATATAGCAAAGAGATCTTCACATATGATTGAAAATGGTGTTTCTTCTATGGGTATTCAGACACTTCCTTTTACTACAGTGTGGACTGGTCTTGGAAGTGGAAATCTTGCTGGTTGTGCAATTAATGTTCAGGAAAATATTATTGGATGGTTTCGCAGGGAGATTGGCGGGGGCGGAATTATTAAATCAATGGCAGTCCTCCAGAAAGATGATAACGATGATATTTTTCTATGTGTTGAGAGAACAATAAACAGTGTTACTAAACGTTATGTTGAGGTAATTCATACTGTTAATCCATATGGTAAAGATAAGTCTGAAGATCACCAGATTGATTGTGGACTTAGACTTACTCCTGGATCTTCGACCGTAACAGGACTATCCCACCTTGAAGGGCTTGAGGTTGATGCAATCGGAGACGGAGCGATCCTTCCACGAAAAACAGTTTCTTCCGGACAAGTTACATATGATAGATCAGTTAATTTAATACATATTGGTCTGCCTTATAGGGCTTTAGCACTTATGAACCGGCTTGAAATTCCCGCGAGAGGAACATCCCAGGGGAAAGTAAAAAAAATAGAAGAGGCTACAGTCAGAGTATGTAATACACGAGGCGGATCCGTTGGGACTTCTCTTAAAAAATTGAAACCCCTTCTTTATGAAAGGTTTGGAAGTATTACCTTTGGTGATACTCCTGACAAATTTACAGGGGATATCTCTGTCAGTCTTTCAGGGCAGACTAACAAAGATGGAGATATTTATGTTGTTTGTGATGAGCCGGTTGAGTTCAATCTTCTTGGGATTTTTCCCAGAGTTGCGATAACGGAAACGTAGGGGGGCAGATATGGGATTTTTTGCAATAGCAGGCGCAATCCTCGGAGGTATTTCAGCTGTTTCAAATATATCAAGAAATGCAAGTGAAACAAAACTCAATAAAAAAGAGAAGAAAATTGAAATAAAGGGAAAGATAAATGAACTGGATGTGCAGCAAGCAGATACAGAAGATTCTATTGGTCTATATGAGGGGTTCTTGAAGTATTCAAAAGCACAAGATGAGTTCAGTGACTTGAGTTCTTTGAGAGGTGTGAAAGCTGATTCAGATGTTGATATAAAAGCAAAAACAATGTTTTCAGAAGTATATGAAAACCTGGGACTTTCAAATGTTTCAGCTGGAGCTATGGGTCATATAGGGGGATCTTCTCAGTTAGTAGCAGAGGAAGCAAAAGAAGGTGTTATTTCAGACATTAATACTGGAGTAAGTCAGCTCAGTGTTTATAAAACATCATTGAAAAACATCAAGGAAACCAAAAACGATTATAAAAAATTACTTAAAAAATTATAGAGGTAAAGAATGAAATTGCCTTTTGTAGACAGAAGTCCATTAATTAACTCAATCAATACTAAAACCAATGCTGAAGTATCTGGTGTAAGTTTTGATAGAATGAGACTTCAGCAGAAATATAATACCATTGATTCCGCACTTGCTCTTACCTCTGCAGGTCTTAAACTGGGAGAGGCAGTTTATAACATTTTTGAAGAAAAAAAACTGGAAGAAGCAAAAAAGCTTGTTTACGAAGAAGATCAGGAAATCAGGAAAATAGTTCAGACTGGTATTTATGACGGAACAATAAAAATTGATGCAACAGATGATGGCCAGACTATCATCAATATGCCACAGGATCTTACCGAAAGAATGTCACAGTTTGAAGGAGATATTGAAAAGCGATTTCAGGGCTTTGGATCTGTGAGGAACTGGGCAAAAGATCAAACAAGACAGTCATATGATAATGTTCAAACTTGGGCTTATAAGGTTGCGTTTGAAAAAGGGATACAGGATCGAAATGAAGCTTTTTCCAGGAATCTTGAAAGTGCTTATAATGATGCTGTTCAAATGGGTGATCAGGCAATTTATGAAAATCAGATAGATAGTGCAGACTGGTTAAGCGCTGAGAAGAAAGAATACCTCAAAGCTGTTAATACAGAGAAATATAAATACGACATGTATGAGAAAGATGTTTTCTCTGATGTTGATTCAGGTAATGTATCTGCAGCAATCATTAAAGCTGACAATTTCCCAGGCAAAGAAGAAGATAAACGGGTACTGAAAAAAAAGGCTTTACTCAGAAAAGATGAAATTCAAGGCGTATACAACGAAGAATATAAAAACTACTACACAACAGGGAAAGAAAACGGCCGTACGGCGCAGGATATTATTGAATCGCTTGAAAATATGGAAGTCCCGGAAGAATATAAAAAAACAGCAATTGAAGAGGTGCGAAAGCAGCAAAAGATAGATGGAATTAAATACGGAAATGAAATATTTAATGAGGTTAGAGATAATCCAGTTGAAATAAAAAAAGCATATCTGGATATTAAGAACGGAGCTGCTTCCCTTGAATATGACGGTATTCCTGTAACACATAAAGCCATTCTTGACATGTTTGAAAGCCGGATTTCAGAGTTTCAATCTGAGAAAGAAAGTAATAGTAAGAAAGAAATAGATATTGATAATGAAATGTACACACTGAAAATTGCCGCAGATAAAGGAATCCTTCCTATTTCGATGGCTGCAAATCAAATGACGAATTATGTGTCTGAAGGTGCTTCAGCAAAAACAGCTGAGAAGTTGATAAACGAAATGTATTCAAGGGAAAATCCAGAGTATAAACCATTTTTTGAAACAATAGATAATGTTGGTAATCAAATAAAAGATAAAGATGTTAAAAATAAAAGACTATATCAAGAACTGAAAGCTAGTTTGTATAACCGTTCTGTAGATGGTGCCGGTTATAAAGAAATGCAAGAAGCCACTGATAATGTCATAGGAATATTAGTTAGTAAAAATGCTGATGATATTTTAAAAATTGTTGATCAGGGTGGTATGTCTGAGGGTGAATTAAATACTTTCGAAAAACAACATTATAAAATGTATAAAGAAATATCAGAAGGGGAAGCAGATGAACTCATTACTCATGATAAGTATACAGACCGGATCATCTTTAAGGGAGGTATTGATAAACCACTTGCACAGATGATTGAGGCTGAAAAAAATGTACTTGAATCCCTTGGTATAAATCCTATGATGACCTTTGAAAAACAGGACAATGATGATATCAGACCTTGGCCTGTTTATAGAGATAAGAAAACAGGGAGAACAATAAAATTCTTCCCGGACGAAGAGAAGAAAAAAGTAATTCCTAAATATTACGATGTAAAGAAAGAAGAATGGATCTCTCTCATTAAAGAAGAAGAAAAAAAAGATATTGGAGATAAGAAGGTAGCTGAATTTCTCCAATCAATGGGGCTTACGGGAGATTATTTCAAATGAGCGATTATATAACTCAGATAGCAAATAAGGCACTCTCTGCGGGTAAACAGCCTGGAAAAGTTGAGCAGGTAGCACAACAGGCAAAAGAAACATATCTGGAAAAACAGGAAAAGAAAGAAAGCGATTTTCCCGGGATGCTTCCCGTTTCTGATTTTGAATATGAAACACTTCAGCCTTATATAGCAAATGCCAGTGATCCTGAAGAAGCAAGTTATAGAATGGCAACAGCTCTTCAGTATTCCAGGATGCTTGGGAAACCACTTCAGGATACATTCCAGAACCTTGAAATGTATCATAAAGAATGGACAGGTCAGGCATTTGTTCCAAAGACTGGATTTAAAGCTGTAACTGATTCATATCGAGCTGGTGAGCTGACTCTTCTATTAGGTAAACTTGGTCGTGAATGGAAGTCATCAGGAGGAGAAAATCAGGAAATAGAAAAGCAACTTGATGAGATATCAAGAGAACTTGAAAGCCTTCAGGATAATATGCCGCGGCCCTGGTACACCGAAGCTTTTAAAATGGGAGCGCAGTCATTGCCTTTTACTCTTCAAGTAGCCGGAAGTGGTGTAATGGCTGGCACTGTTGCTGCTGGAACCGGTATAGCTGCAGCTGGTTTAACAGGTATAACTATTGGTTCAGGTGGAACTCTTGCCCCGTTGGCAGCTCCTTTGACAATCGGAATGCTTTCTCAGGCAGGGGGAACATTCGGGGCATTTCTTGAGAGTTTCAGACTTCAGGAAGGTCTTGAATATTACAGACTCAGAAAGGATGGGGTAAGCCCAGAGATTGCCGGCCCTGTTTCTTCATGGTCAGGTGGTCTTCAGGCTGCTGTTGAAGTAGCACTTGGTAATGTTCCCGGACTTATGAAAGCTGTCAGTAAAACAGGATCTCAAAGAATTGTTTCTAAAGCATTAAAAAGAGTTGGTGTCAAGAATGTAATTAATCGTGTCGGCCGGGGAATATATGGATATGGTAAACAGGCTATTGAAGAAGGCGCAGAAGAAGGTGTACAGGAATTTATAGGAGCTTGTGCTTCAGCCATTTCTAAAACACTTCAAGAAGAAGGTGTAACAGCTTTAGATGCGGATCAGGTTGCTCTTGATGCAATGGAAAGCTTTAAAGGTGGTTTTATGGCTTCTCTTGTCCTTGGTATTCCCGGAGAGGTTATTCAGTATCATGGATCCGCAAAAGAAGCAGGAGAACTTAAAAACATGGCTTCTGCTCTTGATGAAAAAGATTTTTTAAGGATTGCAGGAGAAGCAGACTTTGAAATGTTCAAGAGTTTTTCTGATGAAGATAAAAAGGAAACGCTGAAAACAATATGGAATACTCAGCAAAAATATAAAGAAAAAATTGAAAAGAAGATCCAGGAAGAGGAAGCAAAAGAGTTAAAGAAAAAAGTATCAACACCTATCAGGCGACTTGAAGATGGTAAATTATATACATCTGCAAAAGTTGCTACTGATAGTGAAACAGGGACACGGGCAGTCCTTAAAAGTGGAGATCCTGCAACCGGTAAGCCATATGGGTACATAGATTATACAGTTGAAGATGAAACAATCAGGATAAACAGATTTGATACCAGAGAGGGAATTGACAGAGAAGTAAAGAAAGAAATGCTGGTTGATCTCATGAAGGAAAATCCTGATTTTCCTATAGTATGGGATACTGAAAACAAGGAAGAACTTCAGCTGCTGGAAGAATTGAAAGAAGAAGCTCCGACTTTTCAGGAAGATGAAAAAATACAGTGGTTTAAAGATATGTCTCCGGAAGAATGGGAGGCACAAAAAAAACTTGACCAGCAAATTGGCCAGTGGATGCCTAAATTGGATAAAACCAAAAGAATAGGGGCAGCTGCTCTCTTGAAAGCAAGGGCTTCAGCTCTTGATATGACCCTGGATAAATACATTGAAAAATATCATGTGGAAGGTGTTTTCGGAACGTCTAAAGAATTTGATGCAGCGCAGGATAAACGGGGAGGCGTATCTTTCAAGAACATAGAAGGTCAGGCTAAGGCGATAATATACGCTGCCGAGAATGCCGATTTTTCTACCTGGGTGCATGAAAATGCTCATATCTGGCAGGAAAATCTTGCCGGTGTATTAAAAGAAAAAACAGAAACAGCTTTCAAAGTAATTAACGGACAGTGGACAACCGAACAGAAAGAAGCTTATGCAACAATGCTTGAAATGTATATCATGGAAGGCCGGGTTCCAAATCCTGAACTTCAGACAGTATTTAAAAAATTTGCTGAATGGATACGAAATATTTATAAATCACTTGTAGGCCGTGTAAATATCAAACCGGAAATACGGGAAGTATATGATGAGCTTTTTGTAAAATCTGAATCTCCATTAAGTAAATTAGAAAATAAAAGTAAACAGGAGAATAAAATAGACGAGAATGTCCCTATTTTTCAGGGAACACCTCATATATTGTTTCAATTGAATTCAGATGAAAAAAATGGTATACTTAATGATGAAGAACTTGAGGAAATAGGTATTGCTTATGGTTCAAAAGAAATATATGAAAAAAGTCTCTCAGAAGTTATTGAAAAATTCAGAGATGTATCCACAACCACGAAACGACGCAGAACTATTTCCCCCGGATTTGGAAGACTTAAAGAAAGTCATTCGGAAATCCCAGCCTTATATAATTTCAAAAGATTCAACATAATTGGTAAAGTAGTTTCAACCGTTGATGATGCTGCAGTTTTATTTTCATTATTTAGAAATCCAAGAATAGAAATATTTAATATTCTTTATACCTCAGAAACTGGTGAAGTAGTAGGTCATACTGCATGGACAAGTGGTTTACCAAGTGTGGCTCGTACAATTGACTCTGAAAACTCTGATAAAACATTTGAAAATATTAAATCAATTAAAAATAAACTCAATGCTTCAAAAATATGGATAGCTCATAATCATCCCAGTGGTAACCCCACACCATCTAACGAAGATATTGATGTTACTAATGCTTATGGTTCAGTTTTTCAAAAAGATTTTGGAGGACATGTTGTTGTAGATCATAATAAATATACGCATATTGATGCTTCGGGAGTTCATGAGTATGAATTACCAATTCACAGAAAAAAATACATTACAGACAACAGAGCTTTAACTCCAAAAGCTACTGACTCTGATCAAACTGCAGAAGCTTTTAAAGATATTTTTAAAATGAAAGATGTAACTGTAATAGCTGGTGTTGATAATCAGAACAGAACGGTAGCCTGGGTTTATTTATCAAAAGATAATATTAAAAATGCAGATTTTTCAGAACTTGTATTAAAATGGGGCGCAAGAGCAGGTATTGTTCTTACTAATAGTGACATAGATTATAGTAAATATCATAAAAAGTTAATTAATAATAAAAGCACTATTGATGATGTAATACTTGCAGTTATAAAAGTTGACACAAAAACTGGAAAGGTACTCGAATCTGATGGTCCAGGTACTGTTAGATGGCAGAATCAAAGAGTAATTGAAAGAGTAAATAAAGGAAATTATGTTTATAGATTGATTGATAATAAATCAGATCAAAAAATACTTTATCAAACATCTAAAGATTATTTTAATTCAATTATTGATGCTGAAACCGGTGAAAAAATATCAAAAACGATTCCTGTCAAAAATATTATTCCACGGAAATTAGATATTGATAAAAGTAAGCTTGAATTAGCTCGTAATAAAATGGATGCTGCAGAAGCCAGAACAGGTGAAAAAAGAAATCCTCTCAAAGTTGTTTTTTTAGAAAGAGATGTTTATAGAGTACTTGATGGAAATACAACGTTATCTGTTCTTAAAGAAAAGGGAATTTCAGATACAGAAGTAGAGATTGTTCCCCTTTCAATGAGAGAAGTTGACCATCTTCCTGAAAACATGGCAAAAGCAAAAGAGGCAAAGGAAGAGTTTGAAGCTTCTGTTAATGTTATAGCAGCAAAGTATGGTGCTCTTGTGAAAATAAAAAAAGGATTAAAAAAAGATGACCGGGCATTACAAAAAATAGATGAGTATAATGGTGATGCTGGACGAATGGTTGATAATCTCGCAGCTGAAATTATATTTGAAGATACAGGAACTTTATTAGAAAATATTCAAGGAATCATAAATGATTTTGATACATGGAGAATAAAGGATAAAATATCAAAACCCCAGGCTGACGGTTTTAGGTGCTATACTCTTAATATAGGGCAGTCAAACGGAAATATAGGTGAAGTCCAGGTAATAACTAAAGCAATGTGGTATGCAAAGCATGAAGGACTTGGACATGATATTTATAATATTACAAGGCAGTTAAAAGCTGCCGTTGAAAATAATAACTTTAATAAAAATTATGAGATTAAATTAAGACGATATAAACTTGAATTAACAGGAATAAGCAAAAAATATTATGATGGTATTTTTGAAGGCAATACTTCTTTCTTAGAAAGTTCAAGTGCTTCTTTTTCGGATATTTCTACACCGCTGCTTGTTATATCTGAAAAGCTTGCAAATGAGGATATCTCTTTTGAACCATTGCGAAACAGCTTGGAAAGTGTCATAGAATTATTATCTAAGCAAAAAGCCATGTCTTCATATTCAAAATATGTTTTCGACACTATGTTACCCTCCACTAATAGTATACTCCCGGAATATACAAAAAACAACTCGATTGGCGCTTTAAAACAGGAAAAAGATATATTATTCAGTGCAGATATCTTGAAAACAGTAAAGATGATGTCTCTTTTTAATGCCTCTAAGGATATTGAGGAAATGGTGAATCTATCTAAAGACTGGATAGAGTTTAAGGCCCAGTATGAAGAGTATGGAGAACCTGCTGAAAATGATGATTGGTATAAAAAGATTTTTAACGATATAAAACTTAAAAATAAACCAGAAAAAAAAGAATCTAAATCTGAAATTGCTGATCGCAATTTTATTAACAGAATGCAGGATGAAGAAGAAGTAATAATTTTTCTAAAAACTCTCTGGGAAAAAGGGATAGATGATTCACCTATTAAAGAAATTGAAGCTACTGGAATTGAAAACGAGGAAGAAGAAGCAGAACTTAATGAAAGGGTGAATAAGGCATCAAGAATCTTGAGAGAAGCACATCCGCTTATTCATGCTTCAGCTATATCAGTTGGAAGGGGACGAACTCTTAATCCATCAACGATAAAATCAATCAGAACAATGATTACAAAAGCACCAACTGATTATAGAATACTTGAAGCTGTAACACTTGGGGATTATGAATCTCTGAAACAGGTTGAGGCAGATATCTCGGCACGGAAAGAAATAAGAGATCCTCGTTGGCTTAAGATCCTTTCAGGTGGAACAATATATGATAGAATAAGGCTTTCAAAGCAAATTGAAAATGAAGAGATCGCTAAAAAAATACAAACCGGTAAAGTTTACCTTGATGATGATTCTAAAAAATATCTTGATTCTCTTGAAGAGAAAATCAAGGAAAACAATAAAAAAATAAGTATCCTTGAAAATGAAATTAAAGCCGAACAGGCAACTCTTGGTATAAAAAACAGAAAAATTATTGAGTTGACCGAAGATTTAAATAAATCTAAAAAACAGTACGCTCTTGCAGATCGAAGAATAAATAACTTTATAAAAAATCAAAAAGAAATAGACCAGGAAAACACAGGTGATAGAAATAGATTGCTTAAAAGTATTGAGAGGATTGAAAAAAACATTGAAAAAGCAAAACTTGATGCAGGTGCTGATAAAGCAAAAGCAGCTGTATTGATATCAAAAATAGAAGTACTGGAGAAAGAAAAGGCCAGACAGAAGAAAATGAAAGCAGAGACCAGAGCTCTTAAAGAGGTCAGGGAAACAATGAAAAAGCTTTCTACAGGCATTACAAAAAAGATATCCAAAACAATAGATATTGATTATGCGGACAGGATAAGAGAAATACAGAAATCACTTGATCCAAATTTCCGATCAAAAAAGACAATGGACCGCCTTAGAAAGTCCCGGGATTTTTTTGATAATAATCCTGAAGCAAGAGATCAGCTCAGTGAAAAAGTTGAAAAACGAATATTTAGAAAACCCCTCAATGAATGGACACTTGAAGAACTCAGAGACATGTACGACAGAATAAACGAGCTTACAAGGATAGGCAGAAATAAAAGAAAACTGTCTGAAGCTCAGGAACATAGAACCAGGGACAGAGTAAAGCAACAGATGAAAGACGATATTCTGCAGGGTGAAGAACTTAAAAAACCTGTTGGAGGTGTAAAACCTTCAAAACTTTTAGACAAGATGAAAATTGAATCACTGAGACCGGATAGAATAGTAAAAATGCTAGGGCCTGTATGGGAAGAATGGCTACAGGATAGGGTAAACGAAGCATGGAATAAAACTATGAGGGCCCTCGATAAAAGGGTTTCTTACATGAAAGAGAAATTGGAGGAAAACAAATTAACTATTGATCCTCTTGATATCAGAATAAAAACAAAAGGTTTTACCTGGGTGGGAAAACAGCTTGATATTAACGGGTTTAAATATGAGAACGGAAAGAAACCAACTATCCAGGATGCAATGTATTGGTATATCGGAATGAACAACGATAAAACAAGAAAAGCAATTCTATCAGGTAATATGATCCCCTATGATACTGTGATGACCGGGATAAATATGCTTACAGATGAGCAGAAAAAAGTTGCAGATTTTATTCAAAAGGATCTTGATGATAATTTTGATCGTCTTAGAAACACCGTAAGAAAGCTATATAACATTGATGTAGAGCCTGTTGATTTCTATGTCCCGATGAAAAGGTTAGATATTTCATATGAAAGTAGAAATGATGAAATAATGATTGATCTTGCCAGTAGATCTGGATTAACAAAACAATATACAGAAAAAGGGTTTATTCAAAGCAGGGTTGATATCAGTGAAGATCGCCAGGCTCCTATAAGAACAGACCTGTTGAGTTTATGGCATCAGAGTGTATTAAGTGAAGAGTCATTTATTCATCAGGACCAGTTGATTAAAAGGCTACATGCTATAGCTGAAGATCTTCATGTTAGAAGAGCAGTGCAGCAGAAATACGGATCTGAAATGAATAAATGGATCTCAAAATATATAAATGATCTTGCAAAAGGTGATATTTATAATGCAATGACAGGATCTGAAAGACTTCAGAGAACTTTAAGAAATCATGTGGTAATTGCATATCTTTCATATAATTTACTTTCAAATCTCAAGCAGCTGGTTTCAGTTATTCCTTTTTTAACAGATGCAGGACCTTATCAAATAATGGTTGCTGCAGGGGAATATTTAACAAGCAGAGCAAAAGCGGTATCAAAAGGACAAATTATTAATTCAGAATGGCTTGCAGAAATTGAAGAGAAATCCCCGACAATCAAACACAGATCAATAAGCCGGGATTTTGAAGAGTTAAAACGAAGTAACGGGAAATTCTACAACGAGGTAATTAATAAAATTGGAAAAACAGGAATGATCTCTCTTGAGGTTATAGATAAAGTTTCGGTTGCCATAGGTTGGAAAGCTGTTTATAACAAGGCAAAAAGCCAGGGAAAAAGCGAAATAGAAGCTTTAAAACTGGCTGATAAATCAGTTGTCAGGACTCAGCCTTCCGGACGTATTCAGGATCTTGCACAGATGTACAGATCAGGAGATGCGTTCAAATGGTTCACCATGTTTACTAATGCCTTAAATGCTTACTGGAATATGGCTGTTTATGATATTCCACAAGCTGTTAAAGAAAAAAATATTTTAAAAGCTGCTGGAGATATAACTGCAATTGCTTTATCAGGTGCTGGAATTGCAATTGCCTGTGGTGCTCTTGTTGGGGATGATGACGAAGATAAGAAAAAGAAAATGATTTCAGGAATTTTCTCTCAGTTTACTGATTCAATCCCTATAGTGGGAAGTACAGCAACTTCAATTATGAACACTGGTATGGGATTAAAAACATTCCAGGGAAGCGGAGTACAGATCTTTCCGGCAGGCGAGAGCATACGTAAAGGAGTAAGCGCAATAACAAACGAAGATTATGAAAAAGCTTTTGAATATATGATTGAGGGTTCAGCTTATGCTGCTGGATTACCTGTTGCAGGACCAAAGCGAGTAATTAAAGCGATAGAAGATAAATATCCAGGTGCTTTGATTGGGCTAAAAGAGGAATAGGAGGATAGAAATGTTAACTAAAATTACAAACAAAATACCTTATATTATAACTGGTTCAGTACCAGCTTCATTTGAAATCCCTTTCAGGTATTTTGAAAAAAGTGAAATTAAAGTATTGTGGTCTCTTGATCAGACTGCTCGCCCTGGTATTGCTCCAATTGTTCTTAATGAAGGTGTTGATTATAACCTTACAGAGCCTGGTGAAACCGGAATACTTACAAGGGTTGGAACATGGGATACTGATGGGATAAAGCTTACTGTTTATAGGGAAGTAGAATTAAAGCAAAAAGTCGATCTTAGAAATGGGGATAAATACGACGCTGATAAAATTGAAAATATGGGCGATTATATTATGGCAGCTGTTCAGCAGGTTCATGAAAATATTTCTCGTACCGTAAGGATTCCAATCACTGATGATTTTAATACAGATCTTATGTTCCCTACTCAAGAGGAGAGAGCAGGTCACGGAATTGCTTTTGATGTTACTGGGAAAAAAATAATTGGATCCGATAGAGATCTAATCGCCTGTACTCCTTTTATAGAAACTCTTTGTGATGATGAAACGGCAGGAGAAGCAAGGAAAACGCTGGATATTGAAGGATTATCAGGAATACTTGCAGAAGATGTAAGTGCTGGTGGTGCTGTTTCTTTAACAGAGTCCGGATGGAAGAAATGTCTTAGAAAACAATATACAAGAAGTGAAATAGTTTCTGGTACAGGTGCTGCTGATTTTTCCAGTGGGGGTAAATGGGGAGATAAGTTTATTTTTGTTTGTAGTGACAATAATTATACTGGACAAGGAATGATAAGAATTGGTCATGTAGCTGATGATTATTCTATTGCATATGATTGTCCAATGACTCTTTTTTCAGCAGCTTCTCATGATATAGATTATAAGTCTGCCTGTGGAATTGATGATGATCATTTTGCAGTATTTTTTAAAGATAATACAGATTCATTATTTTATGTCAGAGTAGGTCATTTAGATTCAGGGTCTATTGTTTGGGATACGGCAATCCTTGATACGGCGATGTATGCCTATCTATCAAATCTTAATAATTTAAAAATTAAAAGTATAGATCCTGCAAATTCACGTTTTATAATAATGGCAAAAAATCCTAGTTCTACTGCCGTATATTCTAATGTTGTAAGAATAGGATATCTTTCAGGGAGTTCAATTGTTTGGGATACTGTTGTTACTGGTGTTGGAAAGGCCAGTGCTTATACTAAATTTTGGGATTTTACTCCGTTAGGAACATCAGATTTTGCTATTTTTGTAAGTTCATATGATGGTACTTTATATAACAACGAAATATATTGGTATTCATTTTCTGGAGCTACTATTACTTTAGTAAAAAGCGATAATCTTGGACCATTTAGTTTACCAAATACTTCATCACTTTTTTATTATCAAGACATAAGTTGTGATAAAATAAGTGATTCAAAAGCAATAGTAATATATAGAGTTCAAACAGATACTACTACTGCTGGTGCTATATTAGACGATACTGCTATTATAGTAATTATTGATTTTAATGATATAGGAAATGCAACATCTGCGTCAATTACCACAACACAAATTGGTCCAATGTATAAAGATTTTGTAATCTTCGGAAGTTCTGTCGGAATATACATTGGATATAATGATGCTAACAAAGTAGGTATCACAATAGAAGATAGACCTACAAAATCAATGAATACTATAATTTTTGAATTAAATGGATATGAATTATCACCTATTTCAACACCCATTCAAAATCAAGATTCTGTTTCAGATTATCCATTTGATGGTGTAAGTTGTTGGGTGGCAGAAGATAAATATGTTGTTATATATAGGGCCAATCCTGGAAATTATGCCTATGCAAGATGTATAAGAGTAAATGATTTTAATGGTGTTGCACTGGAAGAAAAATCTACTCCTGAAGTATGTAAAATAAAATACTCTGGATTATTAACTGGATTAAGTTCTTTGGTCATAGGAAAAAAATACAAAATAAATTGGGATACTGGAGCATTAGAAGAATACTCAGGAGACGGGGAATTTCTACCTCATGTTGTTGGTAAAGCAGTCTCTACAACTGAATTATTAATAGGGGGATAGAGCAATGTCACCAGACCAGGAAGCAACTTTATTTCAAACCATAGGCCGGATCGATGAACGGACTCGTCAGACAAATGAAGCTGTTATACACCTGAGGAATGACATAGCTGATATTTACGGAGAAAACAAAGAGGATAGAAAAACCTGTGAGAGCCATAGAGAAAAAATAAATAACCGTATAGATGAAGTTGAAGAAAAGGCTCTGGAGATTACTGAAAAAAAGGAAGTAAAGGCAGAAGAAAAAAAGCAGAAGGCTTTTGATAATAAATACGTGAGGATTGCAACAATTATTTCTATTCTTAGTGTAGGCATAGGGGTAGCAGGATTCTTTATTTAATCCGGGAGGGGATTGTATGATATATGGATGTAAACACTGGAATGACAGGGATTGTTTCTATATCCAGACTAACAATCCAACAGAAGAGATTCTGAAAAAATCAGGGGTGAGGAATTATCTTGAAACATGCGGTCCCACATCTGCGGTCAACTGTCTTGCTGCTATGGGCCATAATGTTATTATCGACACACCCGGGGGGTACCAACCTCAGCCGGAAGAAATATTGACAGACTTCTTTAATGATCCGAATAATTACAAGGAGTTACAGGAAGAACGGAAGGGCATAGATCCGGATGATTACCCGGGTAATGAAATTCCCCAGTATTATCCTCTGGCTGTAAAAAGAGTTTTCGGGGTGCGGTGCCGGTTTACTTTTGCCGGCTTTCAGGAAATTGCAGAAAACCTGAAAGAGGGACTGGCTTGTCAGATATGTTTTAAATCGCCTGGTCATTTTGTAGCTGCGGTTGCTTTTGATGATGATACTCAGGAAATAATATATAACGACTCAATGGGGAAGTTTAATGTCAGACTGAAGAGCGGAGAGAACCTAAAAAACTACTGTATTGTTTATTATTAACGGGAGGGAAATATGGGATTTATTAAAAGTCTTTTTAAAAAAAGTACAGCAGTTGCTACAGGAGGAGTATCTGAGACTCTTGATAGTATAGGGGGGCTTGCTAAGAATATAAGGATGGCAATAAAGAATGATATCCCTGCTGATCTCAGAGCCGAGCTTGAAAAACTTCTGATAGAACTTGAATCAAAATTACTGGATCTAGAAAGCCAGGCATTAAAGGCTCAGAGTAGTATCATAATTGCTGAAGCCGGTGGTGAATCATGGCTACAGCGGAATTGGAGGCCAGTGACCATGATGGTTTTTCTTGGACTGATAGTCGCCTTGATATTCGGACTTGTTAAGCCTGAAGGTTTTGAGGAAATTCCGTCTGAATTATGGGGACTCTTTAAAATAGGGCTTGGTGGTTATATAGTTACTCAGGGCGCTGAAAGGGTAGCCGAAAGATGGAATAAATAAGAAAACAGAACATCAATTCTTTATCTTTAAAGATGAAATTACAGAAAAGTATGATTAGCGTTGAGACAAGTGTTATTGTTATTATTGGTATAAGCAAATCTAAGATATAAAAAGCTTTCCTCCCTATTCAGGAGGAAAGTAAACTCTGCTTATTACATGAAATTAATAGTTAAGTTAATTGTTATTGATGCAATAACAATTTCACATACTATCAAGCATGTAACTAGCTTTAAGTATTTATTCATTTCCCCTCCCTTTAAATCGGAGGTTGCCAATAAATATGACAAATATAAGCTTTTAATTATTATAATGATACAAATAGTAAAAAGTATACAAATTATACTTGACTATAAATATATATCAGTTATAATCAAAACTATACGTATCGTCTATTATAGACAACCAAATTGTTGTTAAGACTTTTATAAATAGCCCAGTTTATGCCTGGGCTATTTATGTCTTAAATCCTATTTTTTATAATAGCACACTATATATTATGCAACAAGTGTGCTTTTGAAAAAAAAACTTTATGACCGGTTAGTGTCATAAAAATCTTAAGACACTATAATGAATCCTCTGTATATGTAGATAAATTCTAAACATGAAAAAAAACTGGTATCAGAACTGGTATCAGAACAGTAAAAATTATATTTACAAATGATAAAAAACCTCATATAATTCATTTTATCTACTATTATATGTATTTAAAAGTATCAGTATAGGACTGTCTGTCAAGCCGGGGATCGCGGGTTCGAGCCCCGTCGCTCCCGAACTTAAGTCCTTGTCTTGCAAGGACTTTTTTTATATCTGGGTGCTTATCTTATATTAAAACCAATCATCAGGAACTGTTAAAAAAATTTTTTTTTGAGGAATAATATTTCTTGATATATTCATCTAAATACAGAAAGAGAAAGGGAGATAAATGAGTTTGTTGCGGATTCAGATTCATTCAAATTAACAAAAACCTGAGTCAAGTTTATGGCAGCACAGGAAATAATAAACAACTCCTGTTTTTTATCATATCAGGAAGTTATCAGTATAATCTTCTGTGTCAGTGACTGATAATCAATGCTGAGCGAAATCGGAGGCGGATACAATGAAAAGTTCTGCACCTGGTGTTTCCGGCTGATTTCCCTGCTAAGAAAAAGTTGAAATATATTAAAATGAAGTACCTCCTTAAGTTTAATCATGACTTTTATGAAGTCAAGGAGATGTATATATCAAAGAGACTGGAAAAGGATTTCAGTGAGTTAATCCGGATCCTCCTTGAATGTCTTCCTGCCCTGATCCAGACGAAGAAGAGAAAGATGAAGCAGCCCTTCTGGATGGATCCTTTTGATACTGCAGGAGAATTGATCATGTACAGGAAGGACCCTGACTTTTTCATAGCATACTTTCAGAGCTACTTTAATCAGGTACTCTTCAACAAGGCATATTACACCAAGAGTGTTGACCGGGATACGGATAAGAATAATACGATTGAGGATTATGGGAAATATCTGCCGTATGATGCTGATACTCTGGAGAGGATAATAAACAGCGAAAGTGAGGAGAAGATCCTCAAAGAGATAGACTTCATAGTTGATGATGTGCTTTCAAAGGTTGAGGATCCGGTTACCCATAACAATGTGATAAACGCCTTTATTGATCCGATCGGGTGTAATAAGAGCTACAGGAAAAGGCTTTACAAGATCCGTTAGAGTGAGAAGGTGATATTAACTGTGATATATGGAGGATGTGAGGGAATGCCTACAGAGAGAGATAACCGGTTGAGTATTGAAGAGAGGCTTATTGAGATGCTTAAGAAGAAACTCAAGAAACTGCCGGCAGAATAGTGATTGGATTTATACATTGGTATTTTTTTCAAAAAGGTAACTAAAAAATCAACTTTTTTATCGTTTTAATGCGGGATAAGGGTAAATAAGTAGTTTTATTATGATTTTGATATAGCTCTGTTTTTTTATTAATATTCCTGACCGATATTCTGAAATATTCATTTAAATCGATATTTTTCTCCATAATGACGAAATAAACAACATAATTTTCTTGTTTTATCGATGATAAAGCATAAATAAGAATAGATAAGAAAAATATTTCTATTTCCTATGAATGGGTTTAAAATCAATATAAAAACAGTGAATATAATATGTTATATACCATTTAGATTATTTAAGAAAAAAACATTACTTTTTTTGCATGAAAAAGCTGGGAAAAAAGAATGATTTTTGGTTTTGGAATGGCCGCACAGCCCGTGCGATGCCGCACATTCAGGGTAGAAGAGAGAGCTGTAGATTTCCACAATTGGCCTACGCACCAGAGGCAGAAGAGCAAAGAGGCGATGATCCCTTGAAAATTGTGGAAATCCAGCCTGCGCAAGATCCTGGCAATATTGGGTAGAAAAGCGGGCAAACATTTCCATTCTGGCCAGCGCATCCATGGGTAGAAAGAAGTTTGGGCGATAATGCCAAAGCATGGAAATGTGAAGATCCACCCGCCCGCACGGCCCACGCATGATTATTTCAATTGATTAGAAATACTTAAAATGGCCGGGAATTAATATTACTTTATTTGATTCAGGATATTTGAAATAAAAGTTGCTATTGGAGATGATGCGATTTAGTATATAACAAGAAGTTGGAACTGACTTCGCGATGAAAAACGGTAATAATCATTGGTTCTGCAAGGTCTGTTTATGTGTTTTTGGAGGTGCGAAGCAGCTCAACTTGATGTTATGCACCAGACTGCCCCACAAAAAGTGGACACCAACTATAGTTAGATTATAATTATAAGGGGAGTGTCAAATGGCAAGAAAAAAGGTACAGGCGTATACCGAAGAGTTTAGAAGAGAAGCTGTAAAACGATCAGAAAAAGAGGGTAGTTCTGCAGCTAAAGTAGCAGAAGAACTGGGGATAAGCGCCCAGCAAATTTATAACTGGAAGCGTCAATTTAGCAGGCTAAGCGATAAACAATTTAATTCCTTAAATGGAGTTGATTATTCAAAAAATGAAAGTGAAGAAGTAAGAAAACTACGCAGAGAAAATAAGAAATTAAAAGATGAAATAGAATTCTTAAAAAAAGCTGCTGCGTACTTTGCGAACGACCAGAAGTGAAGTACGCATTAATGCATCAATTTACAGGTCAATATGAAATATCACTGATGTGTAGAGTCCTGGGAGTTTCCAGATCCGGATATTATAAGTGGATAAATAGAAAACCAGGAAAGAGACATCAATATAAAGAGAAAATAGAAGAACTGATTAAAAATACTTATGAGGCATTTAAAGCCCGTTATGGTTCAAGGAGAATAGCAGAAGAATTAAATTCACTTGGCTGGAAATGTTCAACAAACTTCATAGCTAAAATTATGCAAGAGAATGATATAAAGGCTTTGAATGGTAAGGGGTTTAAGTATAGCAGGAAAAGCCTATCAATGAATAATGTATCAGATAACATATTGTGGAGAGATTTTACTGCAGATAATCCTAATAAAAAATGGACTACAGATATTACATATATTTGGGTAAGAAACAAGTGGATGTATTTGGCCACAGTTATGGATTTATATTCAAGAAAAATAGTTGGCTGGGCTTTAGATACAAGCATGACGGAAAATCTTGTTATTGAAGCATTATCGATAGCATTCGGAAGAAGAGGATACTCTGACGGATTGATACTTCATTCAGATCGGGGAGTTCAGTACCGTGCTCAAAAATATATAGATTTTGCACAATCAAAAGGTTGTCAGCTGAGTATGAGTAGAAGAGGTAACTGCTGGGATAATGCCCCAATGGAATCATTTTTCAGCAGATTGAAAGTAGAATTAATTTATCCGAATAACTATCAGAGTGTAGAAGAATTAAAAGCTGGTGTTTTTGAATACATCGAGATATTCTATAACAGGAAAAGAAAACATTCAGCAATTGGGTATATAAGCCCGGCTGAATATGAAAAGCAAACAGCAATAGCTGCATAGTTAGGTTGTCTACTTTTCATGGGGCACACCAGCACCCTTTCAGGGCGATTTAAGAAAAAAGGAAAATATAATGAAAAAAATAGTATTAACAATGATTTATATACTCAGTTGTAATTTATTATTTGCTATCGATATAATTAAAATAAATTATCCAGATATTCCTTTTTATGCTAAATCGAATAATATAAAAAAGTGCACAATCATATCAGATGATAATAATAATTTTAAACAGGGTATTAAAGATATAAAAAAGGTCAAAAATCATTTTGATGAAAATTACTTTAAAGAAAATAAAATAATCTTAAGTTTTGATAATATTGAAGATTATAATATGTCGGAATTCCAAAATCTTGGATTGATTGTCGAATGTAATAATCAAAAAATAAATTCTCCAATTAATGGTGTAGTTATTCAAAAAGGTTTTGATCCTTATATTTTGAAAAAATATATAGTTTTAAAAGTTGAAAAAACGAATTACGAGATAATAATAGCAAATTTAAGTAAAATAGATGTGAATAAAGATAGCAACATTAACAAGAATGAAATAATTGGAGAATCAACAAATAAGCAGATTTTTATTATGTTAAAAAGTGGTAATAATTTTTATGATCCAGTCAGAGTAATATCAAATAATTCTATTACTTATTTTTTAAACTATAAAAAAAGTGAAGATCCAATTGATATAATGGATCATCATTATATATCTTTTTTTGTAGATAAAATTAATTATCAGCCGAATAATGAACAATTAGATCATTATATAAATGATTTAAACCACCTAGATATAAAAAATCCTATAAATAGTGATTTTAAAAATAAATCATTAGATTTTGGCGATTATATAGATAAAAAAAATAATGCGACACATTTAGGAATAGATTACATCTCAGAAAATGGTACTTCTGTTTATGCTGCTACTTCAGGTAAAATTATTAAAGCTGCTTATAGTGTAAGTAGTTTTGGATCATTTAGTCATGGTTTATGTGTCATTATTAAATCTAATGATTTTTATTTTCTATATGCTCATTTAGGTTCATTATATGTTAAAGAAGGTGGTGAGATAAAAATGGGAGATAAAATAGGACGAACAGGTAACACTGGTTATTCTTATAAGCCTTCTTTGCATTTAAGTATTATGAAGGATGGATTCTATATAAATCCTGATTTAATATTTAAAGAATAATTTATTGCATAACAAAAAGTTGGAGCAGATTTGACTTTTGACACGGTTCTTGCAGAGCAAGAACACGTGCCAACCCTGGCGGGTCAGTCAAACAGCTCAACTTGATGTTAAATTTACAAAAAGATCAGAAAATGTCTAAATTTTACATAAAATATTGAATAAATACTGAGCAATTAAGAATATGATTAAAATTGATTATTTCAAATAGCTATAATATACTGAAACCTGTAAGGATAAAATGATGTATAACTATCTAACTGATGAAAATTTACATAAAATATATAATTTGATCAAAAAAGAAGTAAACCCATCAAAAATAATATTATTTGGTTCTCGTGCTCGAGGAGAAAATAAAGAAAATAGCGATTATGACATATTATTAATTACTAAAGATGTTAAGAATGAGAGAGAAATAACCCGAAAAGTAAATTTTTCTTTGCTGAATAATAATATAAATGTCCCCGTAGATTTAATTGCTTCCAATGAGAATAATTTTAATATAAATAAATTGAAAAATGGATTAATTTATAAACAAATAGCAACTGAAGGAATTGAGCTTAAATGGTAGAAGATTGCAAAATATGGATTGAAAGAGCCAAAAGTTCCTTAAAAATTGCTCAAATAGAGAAAAATAGCGATATTTATTATGAAGACTTATGTTTTCAGGCACAACAAGCTGTAGAAAAAGCTCTAAAAGCTTTATTAATTAAAAAAGAACATGAACCTCAAAAAACACACAATTTGATAGTAATACTTCAAGAAGTAATGAATTATTATAAAGTCCCGGAAGAATTAAAAAATATAATTATCCTCAATGATTATGCTGTACAAACACGATATCCTGGTGATTATACTCCTATAGAAAAAGAAGAATATTTGAAAGCAATTGCGATTGCAGTTAAAGCCGTCAGCTGGGCAGAAAAAGCAATAGAAATCAAATAGTTATAGAATTTGAAATTTAACAATAAGTTGGAACTGACTTCGCGATGAAAAACGGTAATGATTATTGGTTTTAGAAGGTCTGTTTATGTGTTTTTGGAGGTGCGAAACAGCTCAACTTGATGTTACATGGCCTTTCAGGCGGATTTTATCAAAAAGTGAATATTTTTAGCGCTTATAATTAAAATATAAATGTTATTTAAGGCTTAAAATGATTGAAAAATATTGTAAATAATCCCTTCAAGCATGGATGAAACATCTCTAATATCACATTTTCTGTATAAATGGACTTTAAAAAGCAAAAAAAAATAAAAACATATGAAAAATGATCAATTAATAAAAATATTGCTGAAAATAAGAAAAAAAATATAATATTAAAAAAACGATACAAAACCCCAGTGGTAGAAGAAATTAGGGGAAAAAGACAAAAATATAGTGCAAAACAATTATTTAAAAGTTGTTTAAAAGTGCTATAAATAGTATTATTAATATAGGGGTAAATGATATGAATAATATAATCACCGCAAACGAATTAAAAACCAAGGGTGTCTCAGTTATTGAAGAAATAACAAATCAAGATAGTGAAGCGATTATTACAGTTCGTGGTAAGAACAAATATGTAGTATTATCAATTGAAGAATATAATCATCTAAGGGAATATGAATTAGAAGCTGCAATAAATGAATCTTTAAATGATATAAAAGCTGGAAGAGTGTACGATGAATCAATAGAAGAACATATAAAGAGAATAACAAGTGTATAAAATTATTTTTACTGAGAGTTATGTAAAACGAGCAACAAAATTTATAAAAAAACATCCAGAATTACTAAAACAGTATGAAAAAACTATTCAGCTTATGGAATTAAATCCTTCCCATCCATCTTTACGACTTCATAAATTAGAAGGAAGATTATCTGATTATTACAGTGTTTCAATAAATATGTCATACCGAATAACAATAGATTTTATAATTCAAGATAAAGAAATAATTCCAATAAACATTGGAAAGCATGATGAGGTTTATTAAACAATATTACATGTAACAAAAAGTTGGAACAGACTTCGCGACTTTTTATTTTCAGGATTATTTCAGCAGCAAAGAAGTATGGTTTACTTGTACTGCGAAGCTGCTCAACTGGGCGTTATGCGTAATGAAAAATGAGTAAACTTAAAAATGGTGGTAAGTTTGTTATGAATTTAGGATCAAATAAATTAAGTAAAAGAAATATTGTTAAAGCAAGAAAAATATTCGCAAAAGAGTTAAGAGACAATATAATAAAAACAATTTATGAATGGGAAAACTCTATAGATATTGAATATAAAAAATTAAAAATATCATTTGAGGATTGTCAATATATCAAAGAAAAAATAAAAAAAGAGGTGTATAATGGACTTGTGTGGAAGGCTCTTGATTGTACTGAAAGATATAATACATTGTACCATAAAAATATAATAGAAGAACTTCGAAAATTACATCCAGATTTAGAAGTACATAATAATCTAAATAAATATGTAACTTGGCCTGCATTCCGTAAAGAGGATATTGAAACTGCTTTTAATAATACTGATGTAAAACCTCTACTTTTTAATAATGACAAAAAAATTGATTATGATGGAAACTTATAGTTATGTCTTCTTCTAAAGGAATACCCTTTAAAACTATGAAGCCAATAGAATACATTCCTAATTGGGATAAATTGCTTAATGCAACTATTGAAAACGAATTCATTAATGCTGATTTTGAACTTTTAAAAGAAAGTGTTATTTATCTATCAATTTCAGCTAATTCGTACCAAGGTACTGAAAACGGAGAATTTTATGGTTGGGATAGAAATAATTCAATTGTTCCAGGATTGCTTATACGGTCATGTAGATTGTTGACTGGTTTCTTTTCTGAAATTGTAGCAAATAGAATGGATACTGCATTCATACTACAAAGAAGCATTGCTGAAACTTTAATAAATTCTTTATTTCTTTTAAAAGAAAATAATCAAAAATTGTATGAGGATTATATAAAATACTCTTTAAAACATGAAAAAAGTTTATTTCTGAGAATTAAATCAAATATATTGGAAAGGGGATATGAACTTCCAATTGAATCTAGAATGTTGAAATCTATACTTTTAGCATTTGAAAGATCCGGAGTAAGTATTGAAAATATTGATGAAATGAACAAAAAAACTTGGGGTGGAAGTATATATCAAAAATTTAAAAAAGTAGGTTTAGAAGAACAATATCTTAGTATTTTTGGTGGACTAAGTCATAGTGTACATGGGAATTGGCAAGATTTATTATCCAATGATTTAGACTTTCAAGGAAACAAATATTATCCAAAACTAAATCGACAATCAGTAAAACCGCAGCCCCTTGGGGCATTGAATATTTTAATCATCGCAGTTACAGGTACATATACAATATACAAAATACCTGCCTGTGATGAAAAAAAACAAATACTAAGAAGACTTTTTAAAATAAAAAAAATGGTAAAGGATGTAATGGAATTGCATGAGGGATATATATCTAAAAATATGAAAAAATTAGACGCATAACAATCAGTTTGAGCAGATTTGCCTTTTGTCATGCAAATTGCATTCGCAATTTACAAGCCAACCCTCCGGGACAGTCAAACAGCTCAACTGGGCGTTATATACCATTTAGATTATTTCAGAAAAAACATTACTTTTTTTGCATGAAAAAGCTGGGAAAAGAAAATGATTTTGGGTTTTGGAATGGCCGCACAGCCCGCGCAATGCCGCACATTCAGGGTAAAAAAGAGGGCGGTAGATTTCCACAATTGGCCTACGCACCAAGGTAGAAGAGCAAAGAAGCGATGATCCCTTGAAAATTGTGGAAATCCAGCCTGCGCAAGATCCTGGCAATATTGGGTAGAAAAGCGGGTAAACATTTCCATTCTGGCCAGCGCATCCATGGGTAGAAAGAAGTTTGGGCGATAATGCCAAAGCATGGAAATGTGAAGATCCACCAGCCCGCACGGGCCCGCGCATGATTATTTCAAGTGTTTAGAAGTATTAAAACCGGTGGAGGATTAATATTACTTAATTTGGTTCTGGATCTTTGAAATAAAAAGTTGCTATTGGAGATGATGCGATTTAGTATATAACAAGAAGTTGGAACTGACTTCGCGATTTAAACTGGATAGGATTATTGGTTCTGCAAGGTCCGTTTATGCGTTTTTGGAGGTGCGAAGCAGCTCAACTTGATGTTACATGGCCTTTCAGGCGGATTTTATCAAAAAGTGAATATTTTTAGCGCTTATAATTAAAATATAAATGTTATTTAAGGCTTAAAATGATTGAAAAATATTGTAAATAATCCCTTCAAGCATGGATGAAACATCTCTAATATCACATTTTCTGTATAAATGGACTTTAAAAAGCAAAAAAAAATAAAAACATATGAAAAATGATCAATTAATAAAAATATTGCTGAAAATAAGAAAAAAAATATAATATTAAAAAAACGATACAAAACCCCAGTGGTAGAAGAAATTAGGGGAAAAAGACAAAAATATAGTGCAAAACAATTATTTAAAAGTTGTTTAAAAGTGCTATAAATAGTATTATTAATATAGGGGTAAATGATATGAATAATATAATCACCGCAAACGAATTAAAAACCAAGGGTGTCTCAGTTATTGAAGAAATAACAAATCAAGATAGTGAAGCGATTATTACAGTTCGTGGTAAGAACAAATATGTAGTATTATCAATTGAAGAATATAATCATCTAAGGGAATATGAATTAGAAGCTGCAATAAATGAATCTTTAAATGATATAAAAGCTGGAAGAGTGTACGATGAATCAATAGAAGAACATATAAAGAGAATAACAAGTGTATAAAATTATTTTTACTGAGAGTTATGTAAAACGAGCAACAAAATTTATAAAAAAACATCCAGAATTACTAAAACAGTATGAAAAAACTATTCAGCTTATGGAATTAAATCCTTCCCATCCATCTTTACGACTTCATAAATTAGAAGGAAGATTATCTGATTATTACAGTGTTTCAATAAATATGTCATACCGAATAACAATAGATTTTATAATTCAAGATAAAGAAATAATTCCAATAAACATTGGAAAGCATGATGAGGTTTATTAAACAATATTACATGTAACAAAAAGTTGGAACAGACTTCGCGACTTTTTACTTTCAGGATTATTTCAGCAGCAAAGAAGTATGGTTTACTTGTACTGCGAAGCTGCTCAACTGGGCGTTATGCTCTATTAAAAACGTTATTTAATTTCTGGAGGTGATTATGATTGATAAAGTAAATAAGTCTTTGATGAATACCAAAGGATTATTACTTTTGCTCAAAGTAAAAGATCATTTATTGTATTTGCAATCATTATAATAGTTTATTTTATTCCGCAATATGAAAAAGTTTTAAATATTGGTGGAGAAACAATACAAGATGTATTTAACAACATAATACACATACGAAATATATCAATTAAGTTGATGATATCTGAATTAATTTTATTAATTTCATGGAAAATAACAAGAAGAATTCCATGTTTTAAAAAGAATGAAATTGGTATTCTAATAGCAATAAAAACTGACAATGAAAAAGTCAAAATAAGATTAAAAAATGATTTTATCAAAAATATAACTAATGAAATGAAATCTGTTTCGTCAAATATTTCAATCTTAACTCTTTCTGAATACCATTGTGAAAAACTGGAAAATAGTAATAATAAAAATCTTTGGCAAAAATATCATTATAAGTCCAAAGCAAAATTAATTATAGCTGGATATGCTGATACAAGATCACATTTGAATCAAGACTGTTATTATTTAAAACTTGAAGAAAGCGTTTCTCATTCACCAATAGGAAAAAATATAAGTCAAGTACTTGTTAATGAAATGATTAATAGCTTTCCAAGAGAAACACTTATTCCCCTGAACGATGAATTTTTTGGATTTAAACTTGTTAGCAACCTCTTTGGAATTGCATCGAAATATATACTGGGTATAGCTTGTATATATTCAAGTAATTTTGAATTAGCATTGAATTATCATTTATCATTGCTAGCATATAAATATGATGAAAATACAAATATTCCCAATATTAAAAAATTATTGCAGAATACAAAAAGTTTTGTTTCACAAGAAGCTGTAATTCTTGCTCGATGTGCATATTTACAAAATAATAATTTGTCTGAAATGAAACGCTATCTTGAAATATCTAAAAAAAATGAAAAAAGTATAAATTACTTCCTATTAAATGGGATTAACTCATTTTTATTAAATAATGATCTTAAAACTGCAAAACAATCAATTTTAGAAGCAAAAAAACTAAATAATAGAGACTATACGTGGGCATATAGCATGGGTTTTTTGCTTGCATATGAAGGGGATTTATCTGAAGCTTATCATTATTATAAATTAGCATTTAATAATATTACTTCAATAGCAACACATATTGAATGCGAAATATTTTTAAGAAATATAATAGAAAGAGAACCTGGAAAAATACAATTATGGTATTGTCTTGGATTAATATATTATTTTTCACATGAGGATTATATATTAGCTAAAGATTCTTTTATAGAATTTAAAAATAAAGCAATAGAATCTAAGCATTTTCTAGATATAATTAAATATGTTGATAGTTATTTAGATAGAATTGAAAAAAAATTATGTACTAATTAAAAAACAAAGCATAACAAAAAGTTCGAGCAGATTTAACTTTTGTCATGCAAATTGCATACGCAATTTACACGCCAACCCTTCGGGACAGTCAAACAGCTCAACTTAGGCGTTATGTACCCCTTCGGGGAGTAATGTTGAGAAATTAGCGCAATGTAAAAAAATTATGAAAAATATGGTAATATATAAAGAAATAATTTAATAATATTAGGAATACAATGATAAAAACCGTAATAACTATTATTTTTTTGGGATTCTTATTAATTACAACAATAATATTTGGTCTGCCGATAAATGATAAAAAAAAGAGTAAAAGAATAATAAAAAAAATTAAAAATATTATTTTAAAAAACTATAAACAAAATAAATTAAATTTAATAATATTATTCATATATAGTTTATTAATAGTAATAGGAATAATTTTTACAAATATTCTTAGAATTAATGTTAATCCATTTAATATTAAAAATATAAATATAATTAAAGATGCAATCAATTTTTACATTGTTTCGTATGGTGCAATTTTAGCTATAATTGCATCATTAATGTTTTTTATTTATTCATCAACACAACAAAAATACAAAAGATATAATCATATTTATATATCTGTAATTTCTTTTAAATTACCATATTTTATAGTAATAACAAATATGGTATTAGGTTTATATTATTTAACAGGATATAACACAATAAATGAAAAAAACATTAAAAGTTATTATGTTAATCTAATTATTTTTGTTTTAACTCTTATTTACTTATATTATGTAATTAAAAAAAGTGTTTTATTAGTATATGGAAAAGATATATATATTAACAAGATTAAAGAAATTACTCCCTTTGACATAGAATATTTTAGAATAAATAAATATGTAAATGATAAAAGAGAAATAGAATTATTAGAAAAAAATAATATCGTTACAACAAGTGAATTGTTATTAAATTATATTGATAATGGGGATAATATAAATTCAAGGATACTAATTACAGAAATTGAACGAAAATTAGAATCAATTATTAAAAACGATATTGGTAAACAAGGGATAACAATTCGTGAAGTCTTAAATACATTGAGCTATGTTTATAATAAAGCGTCAAAAAGCTCAATTGATAACAATAATAATACTGTTCTTTATTATATAATGGAAATGTCTTTATTAATTCATGAAAAATGTGCATATAACAAAGTAGCTTGGTCAGAGTATTTTGAATATGATGAATATTTAAAAAGTTTATCAAAAAAAATATTCTCTATAGACGATAGTGATTTAAAGAATAGATATATTTATCGTTTAATGAATTTACAAATTAAACACCTGAAATATAATTGTCCAAAGAAAGAAGAAATAATTGGATATTACATTAAAAAAAATCTAAAAATACCTGATAATGATATACTAAAAACAAATCAATGGAATTATGTAGAACTAAATCAAACATATTTAATAAACGATATTATAAAAGAAATAATTGAAGTAAAAGATTCAGAATTATTTTCAACATATTTATATGCAAGTTTTAATCATCTATCCAAACTTAATCAACTAAAAAATGATGAATATATTAAGGATGTAATCATAAATAGATGGATCTATTATATTCAGGAAAACATTATAGAATCATTACAAAATAAAATATTTACTAATAAAACTTTTTATTTTACTTTTAGCTCTTTTATGATTGAAGAAATATTGATGAAAAAAAATCAACAGTCTATTAACTTTATTATTATGTTACTAAAAGTCAATGACTCATCATTTGAGAATGACTATCATGATTTATCAATAATAGATGCATTATTTACAGAATTTAGGGTGATAAGTAATAAAATGATTAATGATGAATTTTATATTAAAACATTAATATTTTTCTTTGATTATTTATTAATATTTATAAAAAAAATTGATGATTTGAATGATAATATTCTTTATATAAGTTTTTTTGAGCTTGTTGATTCTAATCATAAATGGTTTTCTCAAAATAATGATTTTTCTCTTAATCAATACTTTGAAGAAATTAAAAGAAAATTACCAAAATATTTTGAATTAAAGAATAAAATTGATTCAGAAATTGTTAACTGGCCTGAATCTATATAAAATACATAACAAACAGTTTGAGCAGATTTGACTTTTGTCACGGTTCTTGCAGGGCAAGAACTCGCGCCAACCCCTTCGGGGGCAGCCAAACAGCTCAACTGGGCGTTATATTCATGCAAGTTAGCGGAAACCGGTAAAACTGCCAATAAACTGATAGAAGTATAAAAAAAAGATTTTTTTGGGGATTGGTTGCTTTTTTCTGAGGCCCTCCCTCCTGCGTGGCCGCACGTTAGGGTTCTAAATTTCGGGCGGTTGCATTTCACACTGGCCCACGCCAAATTGGGTATAGATATTGGGAATTAAAAGCCATTCTGTGTGAAATGGCCAGCACAAAGCCTGGCTTTCATATAGGGAATGAAAAGTTAGGGTAAAAATCATTTCCCAATATGGCCTGTCTATTTGGGAATAAAGAATAGGGTAGAGTGGCCTGCCGGAAATGAGTCCTGCCATACTGACAGGAGTATATAAAATCTGTAAATATGTTTGGTTTATAAAATGAATAATTAATTCGAGCTTGCTTAGTGATCTATGTGGATTTAAAATATAACAAACGGTTGGAGCAGACACTGGCTTTTGTCATGGTTTTTGCAGGAAATATTTTGAGAATTAAAAATGAGAGCAACGGATTACTTTACAGGTTATCTCCTGAATAAAACTGCAGAGAATTAAATGCAAAAACACACGCCAAATCCTTACGCTTCGCTACAGGAACACCAGTGCAGCTCAACCTAGGCGTTAAAAACACTTTATTAATTCAAAGAATAGGAGTATACTCTAAATAATATATAAATATATAGGAGTATAATCAAATGATAAGTAATTTTATTGCAATCTATAAAAGACTTCTCCAAAGCACAAATTATAAGCATCATAGATATATTTACGATGATTTTAATATAAATAACCGCTTAACAGGACTAATTGGCCCAAGAGGTACAGGAAAAACTACATTATTACTTCAATACATCAAAGAAAAAATAGAAAACAAAGAAGAATGTATATATGCATCAATAGATAATATTTACTTTTCAAAGAATCTACTAATAGATTTTGTTAATGAACTGTATGAAGATTATGGAATAAGATATTTTTTCTTTGACGAAATACATAAATACCCTAACTGGAATCAGGAACTTAAAAACATATATGATTCGTATCCTGATGTTAAAATAGTATTTTCCGGTAGCTCAAGTATAGACCTTATTAAAGGAGCATATGATTTAACCAGAAGGGGGGTATTGTATAGAATTAATGGAATGTCTTTTAGAGAATACCTTTTATTCAATAATATTGTTGATATTGAAGTGATTTCATTAAAAGATTTATTAAATAACCGATCAGATTTTGAAGAAAAAGTATCAGGATTAAAAAAAATCAAAGGATACTTTAAGGATTATATTGGAAAAGGTTACTATCCATTTTCTATGGAAGATGAAAACACCTATCATCAGAAAATATTAAGAATAATTGAAAAAACAGTTTATGAAGATATTTCAAATTTCTATAAACTTAAAACAGAAAATTTAGCATATTTTAAAAAAATAATATCTTATCTTGCAACAATACCGCCAGGAGAACTAAATCGAAACAGTATTTCAAAAAATATAGGATTAGATAATAAAACAATACAGAATTATTTAAATATTTTAAGTGAAACTGGGTTAATTGAATTATTAACTGAAAATAAATCAGGAAGTAATTTATTAAGACATACAGAGAAAATTTATTTGGATAATCCAGATTTATATAATGCAATTATTGAAGAAATAGGATTTGAATCAAAGATAGGAACAATAAGAGAAATATTTTTTATTAAGATGATAAAAAACTCCGGAAATAAAATATTTTATAGTAAAACTGGAGATTTTGAAGTTGAAAGGAATATTTTTGAAATTGGTGGGAAGAATAAAGACTGGAAACAGTTAAAAGAAATAATGGAAAACGCATTCCTGATAAAGGATGATATATTGTATGGAAATAAAAATGAAATACCGTTGTATTTATTTGGATTCCTATATTAATAAAGAATTTAGTTTTTAACAAAAAGTTGGAGCAGACTTCGCGACTTTTCCCATTTCAGGATTATTTAAAGCAGCAAAGAAGTATGTTTTATTGGTACTGCAAAGCAGCTCAACTTGGCGTTACATGGCCTTTCAGGCGGATTTTATCAAAAAGTGAATATTTTTAGCGCTTATAATTAAAATATAAATGTTATTTAAGGCTTAAAATGATTGAAAAATATTGTAAATAATCCCTTCAAGCATGGATGAAACATCTCTAATATCACATTTTCTGTATAAATGGACTTTAAAAAGCAAAAAAAAATAAAAACATATGAAAAATGATCAATTAATAAAAATATTGCTGAAAATAAGAAAAAAAATATAATATTAAAAAAACGATACAAAACCCCAGTGGTAGAAGAAATTAGGGGAAAAAGACAAAAATATAGTGCAAAACAATTATTTAAAAGTTGTTTAAAAGTGCTATAAATAGTATTATTAATATAGGGGTAAATGATATGAATAATATAATCACCGCAAACGAATTAAAAACCAAGGGTGTCTCAGTTATTGAAGAAATAACAAATCAAGATAGTGAAGCGATTATTACAGTTCGTGGTAAGAACAAATATGTAGTATTATCAATTGAAGAATATAATCATCTAAGGGAATATGAATTAGAAGCTGCAATAAATGAATCTTTAAATGATATAAAAGCTGGAAGAGTGTACGATGAATCAATAGAAGAACATATAAAGAGAATAACAAGTGTATAAAATTATTTTTACTGAGAGTTATGTAAAACGAGCAACAAAATTTATAAAAAAACATCCAGAATTACTAAAACAGTATGAAAAAACTATTCAGCTTATGGAATTAAATCCTTCCCATCCATCTTTACGACTTCATAAATTAGAAGGAAGATTATCTGATTATTACAGTGTTTCAATAAATATGTCATACCGAATAACAATAGATTTTATAATTCAAGATAAAGAAATAATTCCAATAAACATTGGAAAGCATGATGAGGTTTATTAAACAATATTACATGTAACAAAAAGTTGGAACAGACTTCGCGACTTTTTATTTTCAGGATTATTTCAGCAGCAAAGAAGTATGGTTTACTTGTACTGCGAAGCTGCTCAACTGGGCGTTATATACCATTTATAATATTTCAGAAAAAAACATTACTTTTTTTGCATGAAAAAGCTGGGGAAAAAGAATTTACGGTTTTGGAATGGCTGCACAGCCCGCGCAATGCCGCACATTAAGGGTAAAAGAGAGGGCGGTAGATTTCCACAATTGGCCTGCGCACCAGAGGCAGAAGAGCAAAGAAGCGATGATCCCTTGAAAATTGTGGAAATCCAGCCTGCGCAAGATCCTGGCAATATTGGGTAGAAAAGAGGGTAAACATTTCCATTCTGGCCGGCGCACCCATGGGTAGAAAGAAGTTTGGGCGATAATGCCAAGCCATGGAAATGTGAAGATCCACCAGGCCCGCACGGCCCACGCATGATTATTTCAAGTGATTAGAAATACTTAAAACGGCCGGGGATTAATATTACTTTATTTGATTCTGGATATTTGAAATAAAAAGTTGCTATTGGAGATGATGCGATTTAGTATATAACAAGAAGTTGGAACTGACTTCGCGATTTAAACTGGATAGGATTATTGGTTCTGCAAGGTCCGTTTATGCGTTTTTGGAGGTGCGAAGCAGCTCAACTTGATGTTATATACCATTTAGATTATTTAAGAAAAAAATGTTATTTTTTTTGCATGAAAAAGCTGGGAAAAAATAAGTATTTAAGGTTTTGGAATGGCCGCACAGCCCGCGCGATGCCGCACATTCAGGGTAAAAGAGAGGGTGGTAGATTTCCACAATTGGCCTGCGCACCAAGGTAGAAGAGCAAAGAAGCGATGATCCCTTGAAAATTGTGGAAATCAGCCTGCGCAAGATCCTGGCAATATTGGGTAGAAAAGCGGGTAAACATTTCCATTCTGGCCAGCGCATCCATGGGAAGAAAGAAGTTTGGGCGATAATGCCAAAGCATGGAAATGTGAAGATCCACCAGCCCGCACGGCCCACGCATGATTATTTCAAGTAATTCGAAGTTTTGAAGCCGGTGAAGAATTAATATTACTTTATTAGATTCTGGATATGTGAAATAAAAGTTGCTATTGGAGATGATGCGATTTAGTATATAACAAGAAGTTGGAACTGACTTCGCGATTTAAACTGGATAGAATTATTGGTTTTGGAAGGTCCGTTTATGTGTTTTGGAGGTGCGAAGCAGCTCAACTTGATGTTATATACCATTTAGGTACACTAAAGGGACATCGCTTACAAAACTTAAGGCACATCGCTTACACTTAAAGGCAGAAAAATCCTTACGAAAGGAGGGATCTGATGCCTTGGAGGGAGATAAATGCGATGGACCAAAAGAAGGAATTTATTATCCTTTGGAAGAGTCAGCAGTTTTCTGTGACTGAGTTAAGTGAGATGTTTAATATCAGCAGAAATACTGCTTATAAGTACCTGAAGCGCTTTGTAAAGCAGGGATACAAAGGCCTTGAAGAAGAGACTAGAAACCCACATAACCATCCGAATAAAACACCAAAAGAAATAGAAGAAGCAATAATAGAATTAAGAAAAAAGCATCCCAGATGGGGAGCAGGTGTAATAATTGATATTCTTGAAAAATCAGGAAATTATGAAAAACTACCAAGCGCTACAACTGGAAACAGAATCCTGAAAGATAACGATTTAATAAAGAAAAGAAGACGGCATAAAAAAGTAGAAATGCATAAACCAATCTTTGATCCGCATACACCGAATGAAGTATGGAGTGCTGATTTCAAGGGTAAGTTTAAAATGAAGAACGGCCAGTACTGTTACCCGTTAACAATAGCTGATTCATACTCAAGGTATATTCTTGCTGCAAAAGGGCTTCTTGCAGCCAATACAAAGCAATCTAAGCCTGTTTTTATTAAAACATTCCGAAAATATGGGCTTCCGGAGCAATTACATACTGATAATGGAGCTCCTTTCGGAAGTATTCATGCACTCGGAAGACTTACAAGCTTTGCAGTATGGCTTTTGGATATTGGAGTAATGCCAGTGTATTCAGATCCCGGTCACCCAGAACAGAATGGAAGACATGAAAGAATGCACCGTGAATGAAAGTGGAAGCAACAAGACCTCCAGGAAAAAACCTTCAGGCACAACAGAGAAAACTTAATAAATTCATATATGAATATAATGAAGTAAGACCGTATCAGGTGCTGGGAAAAATGACTGCAGCAAGTGTGCATGAGGTATCAGAAAGAGAGTACCCTGAAGTAATCAGAGACTGGGATTACCCTGCAGATTACAAGGTAAGATATGTATGTCGGAATGGAGCGATCAGGATAGGGAAGGCTAACTGGATATTTGTATCAACTGCTTTAATGGGTAAGCATATCGGTCTTGAAGAGCTTGGAAACGGGATATTCAGAATATATTACAGGAACTTTTTTCTTGGTTATTTGGATGAAAAAGAGCTTAAAGTATATGATATTCTGGATTATAATTACGTTATGAGAGTGTAAAGGATGTCCCTTTAGAAGTGTAAGCGATGTCCTTTGTTGTACGTTCGGGGGGAGTAAATGATGTTGTTATTTATAAAAACAATAGTATAGACCATAGAAGCAAGAAAGTATTGGAATTTGTCTGGATTCAAGAAGAAAATTAACCCACACAATAAATTGTGATAAAAGACAAACAGCCAACTAGGTGTTATATAACATTATAAAATAACCAATAACAACTTTATTTTTAATAAGAATTAATATTTAAAATAATAGGTAATTACAAGATAAAAATGTTATGGTATAATTGAAAAAAAGTTGAAAAGAGTTAATAATAATGTATAAAAAAAAATGTAATAATATCACAAATATTTTATCTGCTTCAAATCTATTAAATAATAAAATATCCTATATAACATTCAATTATCGACTATTGAGAATAATGTTTCGCATTTTCTTGTATGTTTTAATCTGCTGTTTCTCTGCATGCAAAGAGCCTTCCGGCTCCGGATCAGATCCTTCGGTTAATCCGAATTTAAACAATTCCAACCTTGAAGATATAATTATAAGTTCAGGTTCTTTATCTCCAGATTTTGTTTCAGATTCAGTATCATATAATGTTTTTATTGCAAACAATATTGAAAATATTACAGTTTCAGCTTTATCCTCAGCTCCCAATACAAAAATTGAATTGCAGTTAAATGATACTGGCTGGATTGATCTGATATCTGGAATTATTTCTCCAGCTATAGAAATGAGTATTGGTCCAAATATCCTGGAGATCAGAACAACAGCTGAGGATGGGGTTACTTTTAAAATATACACCATAAGTGTTTACCGTTTATCTGCCTCTGCATATTTAAGCAATATAAATATTGATGCAGGTACTTTGGATCCTGTATTTGATCCGTACACAATGAATTACTCAATGAATGTCCCTGACACTGTAGAATCAGTATCTATAACAGCTGTTACCCCTGCAACGGGAGAAACCATTAAAATGAAGGTGAATAACGGTGAATGGCAGGACATAGTTTCTGGAAATCCATCTCCGGTTATTTATCTGGATGCAGGATCTAATATTATTGAAATAGCCGTAACATCTGAAGACACTACTAATACTAATACTTATATAATCAACATTTACAGGCTTTTTCCACCTCCTCTTTTAAGTAATTTAACCTCCGGAGTAGGCAGTTTTAGCTCCTCTTTTGATCCTGAATCAATGGACTATGAAGTATTACTGAATAATTCACAAACCTCATATTCTGTTACTCCCGCTTCTGCTGATGACAGTGTTACAATCGAAGTTCAAATAAACAGTGAAGGTTGGGAAACTGTAAGTTCAGGCTTTTCATCAGAAGTTTTCCCTTTATCTGTTGGCGATAATCTATTGGAAGTCAGGCTGACAACGAGCGATGGACTATCATCAAGTATTTATACAATCAATGCCCATAGAAAAAGTATTGATGCTGATTTAAGCAATATATTTATGAGTGCTGGTCCCATAACTCAAGTTTTTGATTCATCTATTGTTTCATATGTTTCAAATGTATCAAGTAATATTGACAGTGTAACTGTCACTGCAGAATTATCCTATTCTCTATCAACAATTCATGTACAGGTTAATGGAGGGGAATGGTACGAAGTTGACGATGGTTCACCTTCAGCCCCTCTTAGCCTTAATACAGGCGATAATACTGTTTCTATTCGCGTAACATCTGAAGAGGGGAGTCCCCAAAAAACATACAGTATTGATATTTACCGTCAAAGCGGAAATGCTGCTCTATCAGGACTTTCAATAAATAATGGAACCTTGAAACCTTCATTTAATCCTGCAATACTTAATTATACAGACACAGTTTCCAGAACTGATACATCTGTTACAGTTACCCCTACAGCAGATGATCTAAATGCTTCTATACAGATAAGAAATAATGAAGGGGAGTGGCAGGGTGTTGCCTCCGGGGTTCCGTCAAATCAGTTAGATCTTGTTCCCGGAGAAAACTTTATTGAAGTAAAAGTCACAGCTGAAGACAACAGCATCAGTAAATTATATGAAATTATTCTCTGCCGTCCTTGCCATGGAGCAGTTGACCTTGGTTTTGTGACAGGAAGTGGGCCAGATGATCTGGTATTTACTATTGCTTTACAGAATGACGGAAAAATACTGATAGGAGGGCGTTTTACTTCCTATAACAACTATAACAGGAAGTATATTGTACGGCTCAATAATGACGGAAGTATTGATACTTCATTCAATCCGACAATTAATGGACCTGTCAGAAAGATTATTTTACAGGATGACGGCAGGATTCTAATTGGCGGAGAATTTGACTGGTTTAAATATGGTTTTCATAATAATATTGCCCGTTTAAATAGTGATGGAAGTATTGACAATTCATTTCTCAATACCGGATCAGGCGCGGATAAGGCCGTCATGGCAATATCAGTTCAGGATGACGAGAAAGTACTGGTAGGGGGGAGATTCTACAATTTTAATGATAATCAGCAATTAAGTTTAATACGTTTAATAAGCAATGGAACACCTGATCCTTTGTTCTCAATAGGCAGCGGTTTTAACGATCTTGTAGCAGATATCATTATTCAACCCGATGGCCAAATACTTGTCAGTGGATGGTTTTACGAATATAACGGAATTACCTCAAGGGGAATAATCCGGTTAAATGAAAATGGAACAATTGATCATTCGTTTACCCCTGATTCAGCGCTGACCCAAGAGATCAATACAATATCTCTTCAGGAGAATGGAAAAATAATAATAGGCGGCTGGTTTTCAACTAATAACTGGGTATCGCGGAGATCTCTTGGAAGACTAAACAGTGACGGCAGCTTTGACAATTCTTTTCTTTCAGCCACAAGCTCAATAGATGGTTCTGTAGGTGATATATATCTGCTTGATGACGGAAGGTTCTATATATGCGGAGCATTTACTGCACTTAATGGTGTTATAAGAAGAGGAATAGCACTATTAAACAGTGACGGAACCCTTGATGATTCATTCCTTAAAACAAATTATGGTGCTGAAAAAGAGGGGCCTCCAATAGCCGGAGTTTTAAAAATTAAATTACAGGCTGACGGAAAAATAATTGTCGCTGGTGATTTTACAAGTTTTAACGGTATTAACAGCCCCTTTTTGGTCAGATTGTGGGGTGAATAATTATTTTTTATATATTAAATAATAATCCCTTTTTATTTTTTAATGTATTAAATTATGTATATAACAATCATTTAGTGTTGATGTTTTCTCGTTGCTTCGCTCCTGCTTTGGAGCAAGATAACTTAGCGTAAAATACCATCAAAGATAAAATAAACTATAATAAGTAAAAAAATGCATAACAAAAAGTTGAGCAGATTTGACTTTTGTCATGCAAATTGCATTCGCAATTTACACGCCAATCCTTCGGATCAGTTAAACAGCTCAACTGGATGTTATATTTTTGTACGGAGAAAATATTGAAAGTAAAAAATAAATTAAGTAATACCAGGCATACCCAAAAATTAAGGCCGGTTTACCCCGTAAAAACGCTTCCAGTCCAGCCGTACCAATAAGGATTACCACAGCCTGAGAATGGTCGAGAAGCTGGCGGAATGAAAAACTGTCGTCAACCAATACTACCCGAGGATGATTAGAAATGTCATCATAGAAAAAGGGCGGACGCCCCAGTGCCCCTTGGTCATCATAAACTGTGATGGGTGTTCCTTTATATACAACCAGGTATCTGGAGGCAGACGATCGGCGATCAATCGTATCAGAAATTGTTGATCAGCCAAATCAGATTTGGTTCACGACTTAGTTTGCGATACGAGACACGTAGCATTGCCTGTCGTCTACGCAAACCTACGCGTTTGAAAGCGAACTCACTCCAGGTAAGCATGGATTTCTCAAACAGAATGCCCTGGTGTTTGTAGAAGTTTTTAAAGGATTTTCGGCTCTTAAGACCGATTCTTTCCAGGAAAAACGGTAAAATCATTGCAAAAGTCTGGAGCCGAATAGTATATCCGGCTTTGATAAACTTCCTACGCTGTTTAAGCATGTAACAGGGTTTATCTTCACTGTTTCTTCCGGTATCCACATTATTTCGTATCAGAACTGAAAGCTTATCAAGATTATGTTCAACACTAATCGAAGGCACATCGGAAAGTTCTCTTTTGGCGTAAAGAGTCCCGGGGATGTGGTAGTCAGCGACAGCAGTACAGTTTGAATTTCCAGCTTTCTGCAGCCTGAATAGAGCACAAAATGTGAGATTGCGTGCGGAGTTTCGGCAAAAAGTACCAGTTTGATTCCGGATTCAAGTAAGAGATTGAGGCAGTAATTCAATTGAGTATAATAAAGCCGCTTCCGTTCTTCATAGGAAAAGGAACCGTCCAGATCGGGCCTGTTGAGCATCACATAGAACTCCCGTTCCAGTTCCGTGTACTCGAGTCTCCCCCGTTTATTAAGTCGATTTCTAATTTGTACAGTTTCGGGGAAGATTCCACGGTTAGCATCCGTCGTTTCATGATAGATGTCGCTAGGAAAAGCTGCTTCAATTTCAGCCCTGAAATATTTTGAACAGAGCCAGTAGACGGGACACACACCGAATATGTCGAATAGTTTCTGAGCTACACCATTCCATTATGGAATACGAGAGACTGTAAAAAGGGTGTTAATAATAATCATTTATTCCTTTCAGAAAGGATTTCAGACTCCACCCGCGCAGCGGAAGTATAATTTGGAACCAAGAGAAGATATAGTTTATTTAATTCTATCAGAACCAAGTGTTGAAAATCAAACGTATTACCAAATGTAATTTTTTGTTCAATATGCGTTCAGCGGCCCATATAGCATAAAATATCGAACAGAGTATCAGTTTCAACTTGAAATAAGCACAACAATATATGGCAGATAGACTATTTGGACTAAATCTTCTGCATTTCTTGTAATTCCACCTTGCGCTCATTTGTAAATTTTCCTATCATCCTCTAAAGTATAACCAGAAAGAACTGTTACATATTAATAATGTTCAATGATATCAGCCAATAAGGCATGGAGGGTAGACTGATCATGTATAAAGAAATAATAAATGGTCTCATCGCTTTGCGTTCGGGCTCCAAATCTATACCTGGTAAAAATATAAAATTATTTCATAATAAACCATTATTTTATTGGGCAATAAAAGCAGCTGTTGATAGTGGGATTTTTACCGGTGGTATTTTTGTTGCAGTTGATTCTCAAAAATATTGCGATATAATTCAAGAATGGCTTCCAGAAGTGGAAGTTGTTTTTCGTCCAGACTATACAGCAACCGATGAGGCAACTGTTGAGTCTTTAATGTTATGGTTTGTTAATGAAAAACCATGCGATGTGCTTTCTCTTATTCAAGTTACCACTCCCACAGTGAAACCGGAAGACTTTCGGTCTGCCTATAAACAGTTCCTTTCAGAAGAGTCCGATTCCCTCGTAACCGGGGTGCCTTTTCAACGATTCATATGGAAAAAAGCGGGTACACCTATAAATTATGATCCTGTTCATCGACCTCGAAGACAGGATTTTAACGATAATATCATGGAAAATGGAAGTTTTTATTTTACGAAAACCTCAATTCTAAAACAGCATGAAAGCCGCCTGGCCGGTAAAATCAGTGTTTATACCATGAAGGCTGAAACTGGTGTAGAAATTGACGAGCCTGAAGATTGGCCTGAAGCTGAAATGGCATTCAAGAAACTTAAAGGCAAAACAAGTAATGAAAAGGTATATAAAAACATAAAAGTTATAGCCATTGATATTGATGGAACTCTAACCGACGGTGGTATGTATTATAATCCTGACGGAGAATACTTAAAAAAGTTTAATACAAGAGATGGAGCCGCACTGGTAGAGTTTAAAAAACTGGGATATGAAATAGTCGTTTGTACCATGGAATCCTCATTGCCGGTAAAAAAGCGGATGGAAAAATTGAAAATATCTAATTATTTTCATGGAATTACTGATAAAGTTTCAAAGATAGAAGAATGGATGAAGGATTCTTCTTATACATGGGAAAACATTGCTTTTGTAGGAGATGGTCTTAACGACCTGGAAATAATTAAAAAAAGCGGTCTTACTTTTTCTCCAAATGATGCTCATCCTATTATAAAAAAATCTGTAGATATTGTTCTGCAAGCACATGGTGGCGCCGGTGTCTTACAGGAAATTTTATTGTATATAGAGGGTCTTAATAATGATTATTGCTGAATTAGGTCTAAACCATCAAGGTGATGAGTCGGTAGTTAATCATCTTCTTGATATGATCCTATCAACTCCAGTTGATGCTGTTACTATGCAAGTGCGAGAGGCTGATTATTATATACAGCCTAAAAATGAAAGCTTTTTTCTGGATGATGTTGTTTATAAAAAATCCGCAAAAGCAATATTATCAAAGAATAAGAAGTTTGGAGTTGCTTTATCCAATAAAGATAAGGTTGATTTTTTTACACAGTTAGATACATCATTTTTTAAGGTATTAAGCAAAGATATCAATAATTTCGATCTGTTGGAAAAAATCGCCTTAAGCGGGAAAGATGTTTATTTATCAACAGGATTATCAGATTTTCGTGAAATTCAAGCTGCAGTTGATTTTTTAAAGAAGTTTCAGATTCAGCCTGTGCTAAATCATACGGCCCTGAACTATAAACCAGAAATGATTAATTTGAAATCAATTACAGAGTTAAAAAAGCATTTCAACCTGAAAGTATCATATGGCAATCATTCCCCATATCTTGAGACACTTTTTACGGCAATTGCTTATGAACCGGAAAGTATCTTTTTATATGTTAAGGGTAATTTAGCAGAGAATTATAAAGATGATTCCCATGCCATACCTGTGTATGATTTGAATCATTACCTCGAGTTATTTTCAATTATTCGGCAGTCATTAGGAACCGGGGTAAAAGAGAAAATTCAGGATACACTAAAGAAGCGGGTGTGAGTAAAATCGGGATTCTGGATACAGCATGAGTTGTTTTAAACATCATGATTTCCTGATAGAAAGAATTGCCTTTTCCACTCTAACTGCTGAAGGAAAATCTGGATCCAAACTCAAGTATTTTTCACGCAACTCCTTCCTTCGTTGATGAGAAAAATCTATTTTATCTCAGCCGTATTCTGAATGACTGCGATAACTTTCATTTCTGAGCCGCATTCCGGGCAAATAAAAGGATTAATTTCATATACTTTTGCCAGCAATCGAGCCCAGGCCTGACTTTTGTCATGTAAATTGCATTCGCAATTTACATGACAACCCTGGCTGGACAGTCAAACAGTTCAACTGGTCGTCTATGAGAAAAGTCAAGCAGCAATATCAATATCTGATGAAATTTCCACACCATTTTTAACAAGAAGTTTTATATATTCCACCATCTTTTTTTTATGGTTTTCTGGATCTCTAGAATAATGATATTCCTCTTTTTTTAGCATCTGATAAATTTCAGTTATCACTTTTCTGCATATTCCCATACGCACAATTCCAGGTTTTTTATAGACCCTTAATCGATCATGCCATCTTCGAATATTTGGATTATTATCCTAGAAATGATTTAATCCCTGGCTTAAGAGAGTTATTGCTACTTTTCTGCCTGACTTATTTGTATTTTTTATTATTGTTTTCTCATTGGAGCTTTCGACTCGGGAGTACTTCTTAAATATGATGAAAACTTTTTACTGTTCTGAAATCTCCTGACAGTAATAATATCTGAAATAATTGCAATAGCTGTAAATACACTTAATCCTCTCATGCTTGTAAGAATATTAATCTCTTTAATATATACAGATCCTTCTAATAAGATTCGCTCCTTGAGCGTTTTTATTTGCAGTTCATTACTTTCCAGTTGATCCATTAATAAATTTATCTGAAAAGTAAAACAGGATTATCACTGCAAAGATTCCTGATTATTTTTCTTGATTTAACACCAAAGATATATTCTTTGGTGAAAGGATATAAATTCTGTTTTAATAGTGAATGTATTCTATTTTTAACAGAAATTACCTGCTTTCTTTCTAACCTGTAAGTTGTAAAAAGTGATCTTAAATTCTGGATATGCATTGGTGGAATAACAACAGGATGATCCACTTAATATTTGAGATTTAATTACTCTTGCGAGTTTATAAGCATCTACTTTATCTGTTTTTTTATTTGTAAACGATATTGTTTTAAGTTCTAAAGTATTTGCAACTATAACCTGCTTTACATCTGATTTAATGGGATTTAGAAAAAAAATGAATTGATTCTAGCTTCTACAATTGAATAAGAATCATTTTCAACTTTATTTATAAAGCTGGAAATCCCTTCAGAATATATACTGAAAGAATAAATAGATTTTTCTCCTGTTTCATTAAGAAAACAGGCGGTAAAACAATTAGTATGTAAAACGATACCAATAAACTGCATATTATTCCCCCTTTTATTGTATTCTGTAAAAAGTGAAGGTATAATAATAATACGTCTATACGGGGTAAGTGTAGTGGCTTCCCCAACATTCAGATACGATTGATGGCTGCTAATCGTTAGTACGGGATCATATATGTCCCAGCCCCGTGGCAGCCATCAGTCGTTCTATTTACAGAACTTATTGATTATACCATCAATCGTATCTGGATTTATCATAGCATCGTTATGCACCAGACTGCCCCACAAAAAGTGGACACCTTCTATAGTTAGATTATAATGATAAGGGGAGTGTCTAAATGGCAAGAAAAAAGGTACCGAAGAGTTTAGAAGAGAAGCTGTAAAAATATCAGAAAAAGAGGGTAGTTCTGCAGCCAAAGTTGCAGAAGAACTGGGGATCAGCGCCCAGCAAATTTATAACTGGAAGCGTCAATTTACCAGGCCAAGTGAAAAGCAATTTAATTCTTTAAACGGTGTCGATTATTCAAAAAATGAAAGTGAAGAAGTAAGAAAACTACGAAGAGAAATTAAGCGTTTAAAGGATGAAAATGAATTCTTAAAAAAAGCTGCTGCGTACTTTGCGAACGACCAGAAGTGAAGTACGCAATAATTAATAAATATGAAGGTCAATTTGAGATTACTCTGATGTGCCGGGTTTTAGAAGTATCAAGATCAGGATATTACAAATGGAAAAGTAAAAAACCTGGGAAAAGACATCAATATAAAGCGAAGATCGAAGAATTGATTAAAAATACTTATGAAGATTTTAAAGCTCGATATGGTTCAAGAAGAATTGCAGAAGAATTAAATTCATTGGGCTGGAAATGTTCAACAAACTTCATGGCTAAAATCATGCTTCAGTATCGAGCTCAGAAATATATAGATTTTGCGCAATCAAAAGGTTGCCAGTTAAGTATGAGCAGAAGAGGTAACTGCTGGGACAATGCCCCAATGGAATTATTTTTCAGCAGATTGAAAGTAGAATTAATTTATCCGAATAATTATCAGAGTCTAGAAGAATTAAAAGCTGGTGTTTTTGAATACATTGAGATATTCTATTGTCGTAAGAGAAAACATTCAGCAATTGGGTATTTAAGTCCTGCTGAATATGAAGAGCAAACAGCAATAGCTGCATAGTTAGGTTGTCTACTTTTCATGGGGCACACCACTTTGCCCATTTGTTTGATCGTTTTACAAAAAATAAAATGGAGATAAAATGAACTGGAAAAACCTTATGCACAGCGATAGATTTACAAAATCTAATAACTACAATCCTGAATTTGTAGCAAAAAACCAAATGGGGCCAAGCTCTCTCTGGCTTATAGAATGGCTTGCAGAAGATCTTGACATTAAACAAAATATGAAAATATTGGATTTAGGTTGCGGTAGAGCCATGAGTTCAATTTTTTTAGCTAAAGAATTTGGAGCTACTATATATGCAACCGATCTTTGGATTGATGCGTATGAAAACCAGAAACGTATTATTGAATATGGGCTTGAAGACAAAATCATTCCTATCAAAGCAGAAGCTCATTCTTTGCCTTTTGCTAAAAACTTTTTTGACATAATCGTGGCAGTTGATTCTTACGGGTATTTTGGAACAGATGATCTATATCTTTCCTATATCACAAGTTTTTTAAAACCTGGTGGTATTATAGCGGCTGTATTGCCGGGTTTAATGCAGGATTTTGATGATTTTAAAGTTCCTGAGCATCTTATTAAAGAACAAAAAAACGAACACGTTTTTTGGGGACATGATAATTTCACTTTTCACACAAAAGAATGGTGGAGCAGTCACTGGAAGAAGACTTCATTAGTGAAAATTGAAACTAACGACACTCTTGAAGACGGATATAAACTTTGGGCACAACAAGAAAAAGCTTTAGAGCTTGCGGAGCAAAGCATATTTCCTTCCGTTGAAGAAACACTTTTAAAAGATGCTGGCCGATATATTGGTTTTATACGCATTATTGCAAAAAAAATACAAGCCGAAACAGAAGATTCAATGCCTCACCCATGGCAATCTGAATTTAGTGCGGTTTGTGATGCTATCTTTAATGAAAGAGATGATAGAAAAAAATATAATTAACAAAAATTATAACAAATCGCTGAAGTGGACAAATCGACGCTTTGTCACTGAGCTTAAGTGTTATGTAGAAAGGTGAGTATGAATTGACAAGATATTTTAGGTAAATTACTTTATTTTTAACCATAAAATTAAATTAGGAGATATACAGTGGATAATAATACGTTTAAAGCTTATGTCGTAAATGAAGATGATAATAAATATATTGGAAAGATTACAGAAAGAAACATTGAGGATCTTCCTAAAGGGGACCTTTTAATAAAAGTATGTTACTCCTCTTTGAACTATAAAGATGCATTATCAGCTACCGGAAATAAGGGAGTCACAAAAAATTACCCTCACACTCCAGGTATTGATGCTGTTGGAATCGTCGTAAAATCAGAAGATAAACTCTTTAGTATCGATGACAAAGTTATCGTGACAAGTTACGACCTCGGGATGAATACAGATGGGGGATTTGGAGAATATATAAGAGTCCCTTCGCAATGGGCTGTAAAATTGCCTGTAAAATTATCAATGAAGGAAGCAATGATTTTTGGAACTGCAGGTTTAACTGCAGGCATATCAGTATTACGGCTTACAGAATTAATTAAACCGAATGATGGAAATATTATAGTTTCCGGTGCTACAGGAGGTGTTGGTTCCATAAGTATTGCTATCCTCAATAAATTAGGATATTCAGTCACAGCAATTACAGGAAAAGAATCTGAAAGAAATTATTTATTGCACCTTGGTGCACAAGAAATAGTACTTAGAAAAGAATTTGAAAAATTAGATAAAAAGCCTTTGTTGAAGCCACTTTATGCAGGGGCAATTGATACTGTTGGGGGAGTTATATTGGAAAATATTATTAAATCAACTAAACCGACAGGGGCAGTTACATGCTGTGGAAATGTTGCCTCGCCAAAATTAGAACTAAGCGTTTTTCCTTTCATTTTACGAGGAATAACGCTGATTGGTATTGATTCTCAAAACTTACCAATGATCTATCGAATAAATGTATGGAAAAAACTGGCATCAGACTGGAAACCTGATACGTTACTAAATACCTATGATGAGATTTCCCTCGACGAACTATCTGAAAAAATATTACTAATGCTTCAAGGAAAATCAAAAGGACGTACAATAATAAATATGAATAAATAAAACAATTCTACATAACAAACACATGAACAAGATTTTTCTATGACAAAAATCCTTCTTTTACTGCTTCGCAGGCAGGATTTTCGCCATATACGGAAAACAGATTATGCGGGTGTTAAACACACATTAAAATAATGGTAAATAACAATAATTATAGATATAATAAAAGAAAATTACAAAATTAATACTTGGACGGCAAAATTAAGGAAGAAAGAGAAATGATTCGATTACTTAAGGAAGATGATATTCATCAGTGGGAAAACATTATCAGAGAAGTTGAACCATTATTCGGTTCAATGCTGGACGATCCGACTTTTTTACCTGCAATAAAAGAAGCAATAAAGGCAAATATCGTTTTCGGATATGAAGATAATGTGAAACATGAAATAGTTGGGGTTGTTGTAGTAAATCGTGAAACAAACAGTATCGAGTGGCTAGCTGTATCCATGAAACAGAAGAAAGGCGGGATTGGATCGAAGTTACTCGAAAAAGCAATATTAGAATTGGATAATACAAAAGATATTACTGTTCAAACATTTGCCCAAGAAGTTGAAGCTGGCATCCCTGCTAGAAAGTTGTACCAGAAGTACGATTTTATCGATTTGGAAAACGCTGGTAAAAATCCTGCTGGATTGAATACTGTCATAATGATAAAAAAATACAGCTAACAACTGCTTTTACTTGACATTTCCTGTTGTCATGATTTGTGCTGCTAGCTACGGTCGGCACAAACCACACCAAGCCCTACGGGCAGGAAATGCAAGTTAAGCAAATGTTATGTTTACAGAGTCATAATATTTTTATTAAAAACTATTTCAATTTTCGTAGAAATAAAGCAGTAATTACAAATCCGATTCCAGATAGAATTGAAGAAATATCATAAGATAGAATGCTTCCATTATCAACAATATTTATTAATCCATTAAAAATTAAAAGGCAAGCTGTAATAAATAATAAAATTATTAATAGTTTTTTCATTATTTTTTCCTCCTGTTTTTACTTGAAATACTATATAAAATCCTCTGAACTTAGAACCAAAATAATAATTATGAAAGTGATTACCTGTTAAGAAAATTATTTTTAATAGTGATAAATCCCAAGAAATATTGTTTTTCCCGTTGAGATTGTTAAAGGGAGCCGAAGTCTGGACTTATATTCTCAAGAGCTGATTTTAGGGAAATATTTATTTTCAGCACTACAACTCAAACAAACATTACTATGAACGCACAGTAACTGTCCACAAGTAGGACATGTCCACTTATCTGTTTCTTTTGCTATAAAAGAATTTATTCCACTATCAATAATTGATTGCATGTTTCCTATAGGGCTTTCTCCATATTTATGAATATATCGTTTATCAAGATCTTTTATTCTCCTGCATGGGTACTTAGGACATTCTGAACAAAGCAGCTTATTATTCCCTTTTTTCTCCGGACATTCTTTAATGCTGCAAACAGTACAATGGTATGGTTTATTTCCAATATAATTACACCCAACACATTTGTTTTTTGATCTTTGATAACCTTTACATAAATCACAAAGCACTCCACATGGTGCTATACTTAAATTATTCATATCCCGATTTCCTATTATTTATAAAACTCTCGCACATTCAATAATTTCATCTGGATATTCTCCACTCTTTTTTTCGAATTACTTGAAATATCCTTAATTACAACTTTAATATCAACACTTTCCCTGCTTTTTTCTTTCAGGCCTTTCATCTTCCTCACAATTTATCTCCTGCAATGGATGGCAGGACTTTTGCCTGGCAAACGCTTGAATATAAAAACACGCTGTTATGCAAAGTTCCGCACGCTTACATACAAAGTTCTCCTTTGAAAGTAATACATCACTTTGTAACCTGCATCTGCAAGAGCCAAGACAAAGCGAAATATGGGTGGACCCACGGAGGCAGTAAGCTTCGCTTACCGCTGGAGCGCATCAAAAGCTGTCAGATGTAAAGGGACTTTGACCGCTGTACTATTGTAATAGTTCAAAAACAACAGAAACACTTGCCCTAATTGGTACTTGGCCCAAAGCTATTGTTCTCATTGACCTGTCGTTGACTGACGAACCAATTTCTAGAAGAGCATTCTGCGCTTGGGGCAAGAAGACACTTGTATCAGGAATCTCTGTAATATTAATCGGCTCTCCGATTGTTTTATTGTATACATCTGCCATCTCATTAGCTTTATTCCGTGCGGCTTCTAAGGCTAATTGCCTTGCCTCGGAACGATATTTTTGTATTTCAGTTGACTCAAAATTAATTCCCTGAAGACGATTTACCCCTGACAACAATAGGTCTGTTAGCAATTCATCAATTGACGAAACGTCATAAGTTACAATCTCTATGCTATGACTGACTCCGTAACCTTGAAATTCTCTTTCAAGGTAATTTGAATACTGTAAATCAATACTGATATTGCTCGTATGAATATTTTTCTCTTCTATTCCGAATCTTTCTAATACAGAGAAAACTTGACTTATTGTTTCTTGATTAGCCGTTTTTGCCGTTATAAGGTCTGGAGCTTCACTGTAAACGCCGATATTTAAAATGATTTTATCTGGTGTTGTGTAAACAACAGCATCACCCTTTACAGTTATTTGTTTTACTTGTGATATATTTTGATGGCAGCTGGATAGGAAAAAAATAATCAACAGGATAGGCAATATATATCTTGCGGATTTCAATCGCATTTTATCTCCTTTTATATTTAAGGTTCCTGGAAAATATAACGTTTTTGCAACGCAAAAATGTAGTGAATAATCTGGTACTCCGGGACAGTCTACACGCTGTTGATGCTGTCGTATTATCATGGTAAATCTGAATTCACATTTATACAAGATCATGATAAAAATTATTTCTGGGAGGGTTCCACTATAGCAAGATTTATCCAGAATAGTCGAAAGCAGAAACTGTTTCTGACTGTAGATCTTTGCAGACAGTTAATACCAGGAACTCCTGAATACACTAAAGGTGAAATTGTTGAACATAAACTTGATATCAAAGAGCTTTTTCTACAGTTTAACAATGATGATACCGGAGCATCAGCTATAATCCTGAGGACTTATAAAAAGTAATATTACTTTATTAATTATCAGGCTGGAATATTTATTCGTAAATAGTGTCATCAAACATGAAATTATTTATATTTGCTTTCCTGACTCTCTTCGGTTAAATTAAATATATACTATTTAATAAAGGTTTAAGATGAATTTTAAACTAAATAAAAGAAAGCTTCTATGGGTATTATCCGGGATAATTGATTTAGTAGGAGTTACTGATTTATATCATGGCAAACGCGTGGCTTATATAGCTAAAGTTATAGCATCGAGTTTATCTGATTTTCCATGGTCTGAAAGTGATATTATAATTGCAGGAATGCTTCATGACTGCGGGGTTTCTTCTAATGAAGTACATGAGAACTTACTTAAAGAAATGGAGTGGTCTTTGGCTCAGGAACATTGCACAAGGGGAGAGATGCTGCTTTCAGGACAGAAAAACTTATCTTATTTAGCTAAAGCTATAGGCCTTCATCATACAAGATGGGAGGAGATGATAGGGAATGATGATGAGTTACTGGCAAATCTGATTTTCCTGGCAGATAGAGTTGATGTTCTGGCAGCCAGTGCTTCCGATGATATATTAATTTCCTGTGAATTTATTGTGAAGAAAGTTGAAAAATTAAGTAATACTTTGTTTTCTCCAAATTTAGTCTCAGCATTTATTAATCAAGCCAGGAAAGATGAGTTCTGGCTTGATTGGCAGGTAGCCGGAACTTCTTACTCCGGCCTTTCATCATGGATAAATAATGAATCTCCAAAGAACATTTATTTTGAAGAGTTAAAAGAGTTATTTATACTATTCAGCGCCTGTGTTGATGGTAAAAGTACCTATACATATAATCACTCCTTGGGTGTAGCTGCCTTGGCAGTAACTTTAGCAGGGTTTTTAAAAATTGGAAAAAAAAGAAGGGAAAAATTATATCTTGCTGGACTACTACATGATATAGGAAAGCTAAGGGTACCTGATATTATTTTGGAAAAAAAAGATTCGCTTAATTCCAGTGAATTTAAAATAATGAGACATCATAGTTATGATACAAGAACAATTCTGTCACAGATAGAAAACCTTGATGAAATTACTTTATGGGCTGGACAGCATCATGAAAAACTAAATGCAAGTGGTTATCCAACGGGAATTCCTTCAAAATATATATCACTCGAGTCAAGGATATTAACTGTAGCAGATATTCTTCAGGCTCTTATTCAAGACAGACCTTATCGGCAAGGGCTTTCTCACGAGGAGATCCTTCCTATTTTGGATAGAATGGTAGCAAATAATGAGATAGATAAAGTTGTTGTGGAACAGTATAAAAAAAACTACAAAGAGTGTACTAGGGTAGCAAAAAAACCGGATATCGAAATTTAAAATTAATATAGGTCAGAAAGCAATAAACTTTAATTTTACTTTAATTTTGGGAATTAATTATATCAAACAGGTTAAAGTAGTTTCTTAATGTGACCAGCTTTGAGGATTTGGCAGAAGATTTAATAATATTTATTAATAAACTGAGTAGTCTGTCACTTGTTCCAGTTAACAGGGTAGGGTTATGGGGATTCAGTCAAGGAGGTTGGATTGCTCCACTCGTCGCTAAAAAACACAATATCGATTTTATTATTATAGTTTCTTCAACACCATTTCCTGTGGCTGCTCAGATGGAATATGCTTTAATTGACTGAAATTTAGAAATATCTCATCAAATGATATTCAGGACGCTGTTAAAATCAATAGGCTATTAAATAATTACTATTAGGGTCATGTCAGAAAAGATGATTTAACTTCTGTTATTAAAAAATATTCAGAAAAGAAATAGTATTCGGTATCTGATCTTCAACCTGAAAATGAAATTCCTGAAGACCCTGAAAGCACAAAATGATTTCAAGAATTATTGTTTAATGGGGATTATGTAAAATCCTTGACTCAAGCAATAATGTTAATTAATGGAGATAATGATCTCTGGATAGATAGAAAGGGCAGCCAAAAATATTGGAAAAAAAATAATCCTTATGTTACAAATCATTTATTAAAAGAGATAAATCATTGTATGTTAACTGCCAAGCAATCAGAAAAATATTTAAATAATGGAAAAATTAACACAAAGAATCACAAACTTAAGTCTTTTTTTGCAAGGACTTTTATTTATCTGGTGAACTTGAAATAATATTCGTTATGTAAATGCTATCTATTAAATTTCAAATATACAAGGATCATTTCTTTTCGCAAAAAATATCATGAAGTTCCGGTAGTATATTTATAAAAGCATTAAAAAACATCATGATAACTCAGACAAAGTAACTCTGTTGCGCCCTTCCTTTTTTGATTGGTACATTGTCATGTCAGCCTCTTTAAAAATCTCTTCAGCGCTTTTCTCATGGTCAAAAAAAACTACTACACCTATACTGGCTGTGCAATGATATTTTATCATTGATGTTTTTTTATTTTTTTCTTTTAGTAAATAGGATTTTTCCAGGGTAGTACGGGTTTTTTCTGCAATCATTCTGGCAAGTGCAATAGATCTTTTTCTATTTTGATCCAGTTCACTGAGTATAACTACAAACTCATCTCCGCCGAAACGGCCGACAGTGTCTACTTTTCTTACGCAATCGCCAATGCGGTGTGCTACTTCAGTCAGAAGCTGATCACTTGTATCATGACCATGTCTGTCGTTGAGAGGTTTGAAGTTGTCCAGGTCCATGAACATCACTGCTCCATAGCGTTTGCTGCTTCTGCTGATTGACATTGCCTGTTCCAAGCGGTCATTTAAAAGACGGCGATTTGCAATTTTAGTCAAAGGATCATAAAAAGCAAAATGCTGAATCTGTTCTTCAGCTTTCTTGTTTTCAGTTATATTTTCTGTTATTCCCATCAGTTTCTCTATAATTCCGTTTTTATTTTTTATGGAAACAAAACAGGATTTCAGGATCGACTCATTCGGTTTGCTTACAGTATACTCGAAGTGGTTGATTTCTCCGGCATATGCTTTGTCCAGAAGTACTTTTATCCTGCTTCGGTCAGCATCACTGACTGTATCCAGAAATAAAGAACCTTTGATCTCGGATTCTTTCTTGACACCTATTATCATCAAACCCGCCCTGTTCATGGAGATAATCCTGCCGTCAAGGCTAATTTCATGAATACTCAAAGGTGAGTTTTCAATAAGCAGACGATTGCGGTTTTCAGTTTCACGAAGTGAACGGGTTATCTTCTCGTTTTCCTGACGTGCAGCCTCAAGCTCTTTAGTACGGCTTCGAATTTTTTCTTCCAGGGTAATTGTGGTCTGGAACAGGTTGAAGTCAGAGCCTTGCATGCTTGTGTTCCGTTCGGCGCGGTTCATGAGAGCTTCAATAATCTTGTTCAGACGGACTATCTCGCTCTGAAGAGCCTGTTCAATAGTACCGGAGCTCTTTTCAGCCATTGTGTCCCCTCAAGTCCGGCTTTGAAGAAATTCCGATGGCGATCCCTGTAAGTGTCTGGTTGACATGTATACCGTTAAACTGTTCTCCGTAGCTGCTGAAACCTATTGTGTTGCTGTTTCTGAAAATATTTGCAACACTTTCTGTCAGACTGTTCTGATAAATTTCAAGTTTTCGAAGAATACAGTCACAGCCTATTACAAGCTGAGGCACTCCCATTTCCTCTTGTATTTTTTTGAAAGTCTCATCCAGATTATTAACCAGATTTATTCCCTGCGCAACCCTGAGTACCAGACCCTCTTCAATTGCGCAGAAGAAAGTAAGACTGCCATCGGGATTTGCCTTTTGTATAGAACGGACATAGTCCGTTCCGTCTATCATTACCACAACGGGTGAAACAGCAAAATGCATGGGGTCAAGGTTTTTCATCTCAACACCCAATAGTCTGGCATATTCCTCAGCTGCAGGAAGACCATTGATCTCTTTGACAATGCGCTTGCTGCTGTCGGCCTCTGTTACAACAAGCCGTTCAGCTGTCGAAACAAAATGCTGTGTTTTGAATATTTTGAAGGGTAATGATGTGGATATAAGAATTAAAGCAACACTATTGGATTGAAAATGTCCATCATTGAAAACGAAGGTTTCTGAAAATTTCAGATCATCCCCGGCAGAACCTCCGAACAAAGGTATTTTACCTAAAGCATACTGCAGTGCATGAGCAACCGGTTCTTCCCGTACTGACAAACCATCTATCAGCATGATGGCAAAACTGTTTTCCGGGTTAGCTTCAGGAACTTTGCTTTCAAGCTGCTGCAACAGCAACTGCGTAAAGTTGTATCCGCCGGCGATATCGAATTGCTCTAAATTATTCAGTACCCCGATTACCGCTTTTGTTATACCTGCAGGAAAACTTGCTCCGGAGATACTGTGCGTTAGATATCCTTCCGGTCCGATCTCGCCCGCCGTAGTACAGCCTACAACCCTGACTCCTTTAAAGAGACAGTTCATCTCTTCAGCCAGCGGTTCAAGATCATATTCACTGGAGCAGAAAAAGATGACCAGTTCCATGTCAGGCTGCTCTACAGCTTTGTGAAATTCAGACACAGCTTGCCGGGGATCTGCTGCATTTGATTGTCCAGTGCGGATGTTCTGAATACACATAATAATCTCCTGAATGTTGTAAGTTTATATATTTGATATATTCAAGTATAGTATACTGAAACCTGTAATTATAAACAATTTCTAATATTGATTGTCATGAAATTTGGATTGGATATGCTGTATTATGGATATAAATTTGACCTGAGAAGTAAATAAAATTAAAATATTAATTAGAGACAGAAAATTTTCCATAAGAGAAAATTTAATAGTTAGTAAAAGTAGAATATATCTATTAAAAACCAACCTTGTTGATAATCAGGAGTATTTTCTTGATATACCCATCATAAAGTCTTTCCAGTGTCTTATATGAATATTAAAAGAAGATCAAACAATGAAAAAAGTAAAAAAGGTGAGGGATGGGAATTCTGCCCGAAATGAGAGGTCACAGCTGCCCAAAATGTCAACTGGTATTCAAGGGCTGGACGAAATAACAGGGGGAGGATTTCCAAAAGGAAGGGCGACCCTTATATGCGGAGGAACCGGCTGCGGCAAAACACTGCTTGCCATGGAATTCCTGGTCCGGGGAGGGATAGAGTACAATGAACCAGGGGTGTTTATATCTTTCGAAGAAAATGCCATAGATCTTACTGAAAATGTCACCTCTCTGGGGTTCGACCTGAAAGACCTTACAGCACGAAAAATGCTTTTAATCGATTATGTCCATATTGACAGAAGTGAAATTGAAGAGAGCGGTGAATATAATCTGGAAGGTCTTTTTATCCGTCTGGGATTTGCAATAGATTCGATCGGCGCAAAGCGGGTGGTGCTCGATACTGTCGAGTCTCTTTTCGCAGGTCTGCATAATGACACTTCTTTACGTACAGAAATACAGCGTCTGTTCCGCTGGTTAAGGGAAAAAGGGGTTACTGCAATTATTACAGGTGAACGTGGCGTCAACACCATGACACGTCAGGGACTGGAGGAATATGTCTCCGACTGCGTAATCCTTCTTGATCATCGTGTGACTGAGCAGACCTCTTCGCGGCGTCTTCGGGTTGTCAAATACCGCGGTTCGATTCACGGTACAAATGAGTACCCGTTTCTTATTGATAATGATGGTATTTCAGTTCTTCCGGTTACCTCTCTGACCCTTGATCACAAGGTTTCCACTGAAAGAATTTCCTCCGGTGTTCCCCGGCTTGACGCAATGCTTGGCGGCAGGGGTTATTACCGCGGCAGCAGCATACTGATCTCCGGTACTTCGGGGACAGGCAAAACCAGTCTATGCGCACACTTTGCAGAAGCCGCCTGCCTCCGGGGAGAGCGGGTAATTTATTTTTCTTTCGAAGAGTCGCCTGATCAAATCATACGTAACATGCTTTCCATAGGGATTGACCTGAAAAAGTGGAGAAAAAAAGGTCTGCTTCATATTCAGTCAACACGTCCTTCATTTACAGGGCTGGAATCTCACCTTGCCATAAAACACAAAGCAATCAAATTGTTCAAACCTGATGTGGTGATTCTCGATCCACTGAACAGTTTTATCATCGGTGATAACGAGATAGAAGTAAAATCGATGCTTATGCGGCTTGTGGATTATCTGAAAACTGAGCAGATTACCGGTTTGTTTACCAACCTTGCTCAGGGTAATAACCCGCAGGAACAAACAGAGGTTGCCATTTCCTCCCTTATTGATACATGGCTGCTGCTGCGTGATATCGACAGCGGCAGTGAACGTAATCGGGGCCTTTCTATAATGAAATCCCGTGGGATGGGGCATTCAAACCAGATACGTGAGTTTCTTTTAACTGACAGAGGTGTAGAATTGCGTGATGTTTACATCGGCCCTGAGGGGGTATTAACCGGTTCTGCAAGACTGACTAAAGAGGCGGAAAATGAGGCAGAGCTTTTAATACGCAGCCAGAATGTTGAACTACGTCGGATTGAACTGGAAAAAAAGAGGACAACGCTGGAGGCTCAGATAGCCATGCTGCGGGCAGAGTTTGATGTACAGGAGATAGCTTCCCTGAAAATCATAGGCCAGGAAACAGCGGAGAGAGCGAAGCTTGCACAGGGGCGTGTTGATATGGGTATAAGCCGTAATGTTGATGTGAATCCGGAGTTGACAAGAAAAAGGAAATAAGAATGAAAACAAATCAGGATCAGCCATTGAAGATAAAGACTGAAAGGCCGGCAAATAAAAAAGTACTGGAGCAGTATATTCTTAAACTATATATTGCAGGACATTCGACAAAATCCACCAATGCAATTGTCAACATTAAAACAATATGTGAAGAAAATCTGAAGGGAATATATGATTTATGCGTTATTGATCTCTATCAGCAGCCGCAATTGGCGCAGGGAGAGCAGATAGTCGCCGTACCTACCCTTATCAAGAAACTTCCTTTGCCGCTTCGCAGGATAATAGGTGATCTTTCAAATACCGATCGTGTACTGGTCGGTCTTGATATAAAGAAGAAAGAGTGATGTCAAAAAATAAGAAGCGGCTCCTTAAAGAAAATGCAGATCTGAAGGGCAGGACTGAAAATGCTGAACAGATGCTGAGTGACATAGTCGCCGGTAAGGCGGACGCATTGTTAATACCGGGTACTGCCGGAGCACAGTTGTTTACTCTCAAAGACAACGATCAGTCCTACAGGAATTTGATTGAGAATATGGGAGAAGGTGCACTTACCCTGACACCGGAAGGACTTGTCCTGTACTCCAACCGTCGCTTTGCCGAGATGCTGGGAACTTCTCTCGAAAAAGTAATAGGCTCACAGATTCAAAACTGGTTTGAGGAGGAAAGCCAAAAGAAGCTTGAGACCCTGTTTAAGAACAAAGAGCTCAACAGGCAAAGTGATGAAATGTCTCTTTGTTCGGATGACGGCAAACTGGTGCCGGTTTATTTATCGCTAATCCGCATGTCACTTGACGGAGTATCAGATTCTTTTAATATAGTTATTACAGATCTTACGAAACAGAAACGGAATGAAGCCATACTTGCTGAGGAAAGACTGGCCAGAGAGATTCTTGAACAGGCCGACGATGTAATAGTGATATGTGATGGAAACGGACGGATTATTCGCGCCAGCAGGAAGGCGCAGGAGTTCTCCAGTAAGGATCTGGCGGGACAACTGTTTGAAAATGTCTTTCCGCTGAGACTGTTGGATAGCAGTCCAATTTCTTCTGTAGGTTTTTTAGATATGAATCTTCGGCAACTTGTAGAGGCAACCCTTGAATATGAGGAACAGCGCTTCAATTTTCTTGTAAGTATAGGCCATCTTACAGGAGCTCAGAATGAGATTCTCGGATGTTTAGTTACAATGACAGACATTACCGAACGAAAAGCTCATGAGCTAGAGGTGATAAGAAATCAAAAACAGCTTTCCGAAGCTTTAACAATAGCCAGAATAGGTTACTGGGAATATGAAACAGGTTCGGATGAATTTATATTTAATGATCAATACTATACGCTGCACAGAATTAACGCAGAGGAGGCAGGTGGATACAGAATGACTTCGTCTGATTTTGTAAGCCGATTTGTACACCCTGGAAGTAAAGATGATATTGCCAGACAGGTACAGATGGCTCTGGATTCAAATGATCCTGATTATTCCGCAAGAAGTGAATCACGCATATTAACAGGTAAAGGAGAAACAATCTGGGTTGAAGTAGGTTTGAAAATCCATAAGGATTTGAAGGATGGCACAATTCATCTGATCGGCATCAATCAGGATATCACTGACCGGAAAAAAGCGGAACTGAAATTGCTCGAAAGCGAACGTCTTTTTACCGACTTGCTGGAAAATATTGAACTGGTTTCAATAATGAGGGACACAAGGGGAAGGATTACCTATAGTAATGAATATCTTCTCCGTCTGACAGGCTGGCTGCTTGAGGAAATTATCGGTCAGAACTGGGTGGAGATTTTTCTGCCGCCTGAAAATAAAAAACATGAAAAAGGGTTTTTTAAAGAACTTCTCATGAATAATCCCGAAACACTGCACAGTGAAAATGAGATTCTGACCAGATCTAAGGAGCATAGATTAATACGCTGGAATAATACTGTTCTGCGATCCGGAGAGGGGGAAATAATTGGAACAGCAAGTATTGGAGAAGATATAACTGAAAAGAGAAAGACAGAGGCCAGAATTATATATCTCAACCGGGTCTATGCGTTACTCAGTGGTATCAATACATTGATAGTACGTGCCAGGGACCGCACTGAGCTCTGTATGGAGGCTTGCCGGATAGCTGTAAGTGATGGCGGTTTCCGCATGGCTATGATATGTATTACAGACGAGAGTACAAATAAGCTGATTCCTGTATCTTCGGCAGGAGGCGACCTGGAGTTACTGGCTGATTTGGAAAAATTACTGTCATCAGATAATAATGAGTCACATACTATGATAGCTGAAGTAATCAGCGCTAAACGAGTAATCATATCAAACGATTTGTCAAACGATCCAAATGTACATTTGGGCAATAAATACGGAGAACACGGTATCCGATCAATGATAGTTATGCCGCTGATTGTATCTGGAAGAGCTTTAGGTACTTTTGCTCTATTTGCCCGGGAAACTGATTTTTTCCATAAAGAAGAATTGAGGTTGTTAACAGAACTGGCCGGCGATATTTCATTTGCACTTGATCATATAGAAAAAAAGATGCGGCTTGACTTTCTTGCATACTACGACGAGCTCACAGGTCTTGCCAACCGAACTCTTTTTCTCGACCGTGTAACACAGTATATTCACAGTGCGGTCACAGACGGACATAGACTTGCTGTATATCAGTTTGATCTTGAGCGTTTTAAAAATATCAATGACAGTCTTGGATGGAAAATCGGCGATGAACTGTTGAATCAGGTTGCGGAGTGGCTGAAACTACACCTCGGAGATGAAAACCTTCTTGCACGTATAGATACAGACAATTTTGCCATTGTGATACCTGAAGTTAAAAGAAAAAGCGATACTATAGAGTATATTGAAAAATTATTTGATGGATTTTCCCAGCATTTGTTCCACTTGAATGATTCTGAGTTCCGAATTAACGCCAAAGTCGGTATTGCACTATTTCCTGAGGACGGATCTGAATCTGATATTTTATTGAGGAATGCCGAAGCAGCTCTAAAAAGGGCAAAATCGGGGAATGATAGGTATCTTTTTCATACACGGAATATGACTGAATCGGTCTATAGCAAGCTTACCATGGAAAACCAGCTGCGGCAGGCAATTGAAAACGAGGAGTTCGTTCTTTATTATCAGCCCAAAGTAAATCTCAAAAGCAACCTGGTTTCCAGCGCTGAAGCTTTGATACGCTGGAACAAACCAGGTACTGGGCTGATACCGCCAAATGAGTTTATTCCGCTTCTGGAAGAAACCGGTTTGATCCATAGAGCCGGGCGCTGGGCGCTGCGAAAGGCTGTAGAGGATTATTTGAAGTGGCGTGAAGCAGGCCTGAACCCTGTGCGTATCGCAGTGAATGTATCTGCACTTCAGTTGCGTAATCCCGGGTTCATAGACGAAATAAAAGAGGTCATCGCTCTTGATTCTCATGCAGCTGAAGGACTTGAGCTGGAGATTACTGAAGGTCTGATTATGGAGGAGATTAAACACAGTATGTCCATGCTTCAGACATTTCGTGACATAGGAGTAACAATTGCCATTGACGATTTCGGTACCGGATTTTCTTCACTCAGCTATCTTACCAGGTTACCAGTTGATACACTGAAAATTGATATCTCATTTATAAAAGAAATGACTGTTTCTCCTGATGGACTTGCACTTGTGTCAACTATCATCAGTCTTGCTCATTCGATGAATCTTAAGGTAGTTGCCGAGGGTGTTGAAACAGAGCAACAGTCACATCTTCTTCATTTACTTAGATGCGAGGAGATGCAGGGTTTTCTTTTTAGTAAACCGGTACCGGAGGATATTTTTCAGGTAAAATTTCTGACTTCTGCGGTATCAGATGGGGTAGATTCAGGGGAAATCCGAATACTAACGAACAGATAATGCTTTATTCCAGAAGGTCGAAGACTCTTTTGCCGGTTTTCTTTGCAATAGTTTTCTGATTTTTTATTAATTGGATTTTGACGACAGGAAAAATAAATTTTTTTATTTTTATAAATGGTTTATCCTCATCTTTTGCAAATATCAAGTCTTTATATTTACTACAGAGGCTGTTGAGCGAAGATTTTGTTTCTGTTAACTGTTTCAGTATTATTAATTTATTTTTAATTCTTTCTTTTTCATCTGGCTTCATTTTTTTTATATTCTCAGGCTGAAAAGATAAATGACTTAAATCTCTCAGAGCGTACATTATTTCTGATATTTTGATATCAAGGGTAGCTAATGCTTTTCTAATCTCCTCAAGTTTATTTTCCATGTAAGGATTGTAACCTGAACACAGTAATGTCTCTCTGTTTTCATTGCCTGCTGAAAGCAGCTCAATCTTTTTCATTGAATAATATTTCCCCCCGAAGATGGATGCTTTAGCAGTATTTTTCATATTTTTTCCCAAAACATTCAAAGATTCCCTTGAAAAGATCGAACCTCCTATAGCATGGTTGTAAATTACTGTTTTCCCTTCACAGTATATATTTGATTCCAGGATATATCCTGTATAAATATCACCGAAACAGATTATTTTTGTTTCAGATCCAATAATTCCTTTTCCTACAATCAGATCTTCCCTGGATTCAATAACTGATCCGTTTTCAACACATCCTTCTATTATGATGTTTTTTCCGCTTTTAACAGTGAATCCTGCCAATACATCACCTTTTATCTGGATACTCTTGGGATAATCAATATTTCCGGTCCTGTAATCAAGGTCTCCGTTTATAAGCATAACTTCTTCAACAGAAGCCTCATCATCAATGTATTTAAACAAACCGTCTGTAGTTGAATAATAATCAATAAAAGTGTCATGTTCCTCGGAATGAATATTCTCATTAATGCTGATTTCTATATCATTACCGTTTGTCACTTCCTGTTTTTCACCGAAAATATTTATACCGGGTATACCTTCTTCTGCTTTGCTTTTTCGAAACAGCAGATCATCTTTTTTAACGACAGTATATTTTTTGAATTCCTTGTAATTTATTTCCTCTTCTGATTTGTCTGCAGTTTCAGTTTCATCAAAAAAGAATTCTATAAGAGCATCTTTACCATTAACAGCAGGTATCCCTTCTGCAATGCTGATTCTGAAAATCTCATATTCTTCTTTTTCAATTGTTTCTCTTACCGGCATTCGTTTTAACGGAGCATCTGGATATCTGGTGTAAAAATTGTTTATATAGTCAAAAAAATATTCTATTAAATGACTTTTAATAAAAACATCAGGAAAAATAACAGCAGTTATAACAGTTTTATCGTTAGATATAATGATTGGACTGCATATGGTAATTTCCCCGTTTTTAAGTGCGAGGTACCCTTCTTTTTTTGCTTTATAGATAACAGTGCTGTTGTACTTATCAACAGATACAGTTTCAATATTAGAAGGCAGTGTCTTTATTGGAGAATCGGATATTTCACTGCTTTCAGGGTTTTTACTTTGAAATAATTCAAGGATAATTTCTCCGGTTCTGAAAAAAAACAAGGGGGGAGGGGTAATGCTGTCCTGAGTTTTTCCTTCAATCATATCTGGTACAGCTGAAAAAATGTTTTTCAGCTGGATGAATTCGCTGTATGTTTTTATCTCTGAAATGGCAGGAAATTTTATTTTTAATGCGTATTCAGGTTCAGAGATGATTATATTACTGTCAAGATAATTATAAAGGTTTTTACTTATGATATAATTTATAAAATCGTATTTGAAGGTCTTTATATCTTTATATTTAAACAGCAAATCATTAAAAAAGCTTTTTTTATCTTTAATGCTGTCTATATTAAGGTAAACAGTTTTTTTAAAATCTTTATCATAGATTTTAGTCATCAGAAAGATCTCCGATCATTTTTTCAAATGTATTAACCATGTCTTTTGAATTATTAACAAGATGTTTCTGCGTCATGAATAATTTTGCAGCTGAACTGAAGGAAGATATTCTCTTTATAAGATATTCAATATTTATATTATTATCTTTTTGGAATACAAGATAACCAAGCAGGAGATCGGAAAAAAGCAGCGGAAGTGCAATAATACTGTCATTGTTAATAATGCTTTTTGTTTTTCTCAGAAGATCAGTAAGTGTATCATTAATATCTGAATAATCTCCGTATACGGTGGAATCAGATTTATCAATAACCAGTACTGATGCCGGATTATTATTGTTAATTCTTGTTAAATTTTCTGCGATTTTGCTGAAAACATCTTTTTCCGAAGCACCTTTGATTATCAGGTTTAATATTAAATTTGTTTCCTGAATTTCTTTTGTTCGTTCAAGCACGATCTTTTCCAAATTTTTATTCAAATCTGTAAGCTCTTTCTGTTTAAGCTGAAGTTTCTTTATAAGAATCCTTTCTTTTATTTTTTTCTCATATAAATCACAGGAATTGGATATTAAAAGTTTCAAGGCTGCTTCATGCCATGGTTTTGTTATATAGCTGTATATATGGCCTTCATTGATAGCAGACATAATATCTTCAATATCAGAATATCCGGATAAAATTATTTTGATGCATACCTGATCAATTTCGTTTGCAAGGTTAATCAGCTTGACACCACTCATTTCAGGCATTCTCATGTCAGAAACCATTACACTTATCCTGTTATCCCTTAATATTTGCAGAGCTTTTTCACAGTCAGTTTCAATAAAAACCTTATAATCAGTTCCGATAAAAAGTCTATTAATTCCTTTCAGAACATTGATTTCATCATCTACAAAAAGCAGTTTATGTTCCATCCTATCCTCCGTTATACAAAACTATTGGTATTGCAATTTTATTGATCACTCCATTTTCCGTATTTTCAACTGAGATATTTCCCTGATGCTTGTTTCGAATAATGTCAAGTGATATGGCCAGGCCAAGTCCCATACCTTCGCCTATATTTTTTGTTGTAAAAAAAGGTTCATATATTTTCTCCAGAATTCCGGAAGGTATATGTGCTCCGTTATTTTCGATAATAATATGAACAAAATTATCCATATCGTATGTCTTCAGAAATATTTTCCCGTTTTTACCTTTACTTTTACAGGCATCAATTGAATTCATAAATATATTTAACAAAGCCTGATTTATTTCTGCCGGCATACAGTATATATCTGACACAACTCCCAGATGTTTATCTATTTCAATGCTGTATTTATATTCATTAATAGTTATTGCAAGTATATCTTCAATCGATCTGTTTATATTATATATTTCATGCTTCTGAAGTATGTTTTTCTTTGAAAAACTGCCCAGACTCTTTATGATTTTATCTATTTTTATTATACCTTCTGATGTTTCCCTGCCTATATCGCTTAAATCAGAAAAAATATATTCAAGATCATGTTTATTTTCAAACTTTTTCAGTTTGATGAAGTTTTCGTTGTTGTTGTAAAGCGTTCTGCTTAATAAAACATAATCTTTCAGAACGTTTGTGTATTTAAGTAATATTTCCAGATTACTTGAAAGATACCCAAGGGGATTGTTAATTTCATGTGCAATGCCTGCTGACAGCTGTCCGACAGAAGCAAGTTTATCTTCTATCATTATGTTTGCATAATTTTTTTTAAGCATTTCGTTTGTATTAAGCAGTTCCAAATTGGATTTCATTTGCTTTGAATAATCAATTATAACGTTAGAGACATCTTTTATAAAAAGTAAATATTTCTTATTACCTGTCAGGGGAGTATTGAAAATTGAAGCTGTTATAAAGTTATACTGTCTTTTATTATTAATAACGTTAACAATTTCATAGTCAGTCAGTGATCTGTTTTTTCCAAGGTCTGAAAGTGTTTTGATAAAAGACTCTGATCCCGGATATAAATGTAAAAAGTTTTTTTTCTCTCTGTATTTTTTGAGATTGAAGAGTTTTTCAGCTTTTTTGTTGAAAAAATCTATATTCATGTCACTGTCAAGCAGAAGAACAACATCCGGGGAAGGCTGAATTATCTGCCTGAAAAAGCTGTTGGTAAAAATGTTTTTTAACTCAGATTTGAAATCTGTTTTTTTGCATAGAAACCTGATAAAATCATTATCCTTATCATAACAGTCAATCCATAAATATGATGTAATTTTCCCTGAAACATTAAAACGGGTTATTGAACATTTTTGTTTAAATCCTCCGGATTTAATTATTCTGAAATTATTTGCAAGTTTTTTTCTGGAGAGGAAAAAACACAATATTCCGGAATATTTTTTCAGCTTTATCTGGTTTATAAGTTCAGGATCCGATAATCTGACTTTCCCGGATGATGTATATAAACCTGTGAAATAATTCATCAAATACCTGCTATTTATTATTTCTGATTGTTTCCTGTAATATCGAGATACTGACAGGTTTTATCAGTATTTTTTCAAAAAAGTACTTTTTTTGATCAGGGATCTGTTGTCCGGTGATTAAAAACAATTTAGTTTCATTATTAATAGACTTGAACTTTTCCGCAATTTCAACACCGTTCATTAACGGAAGGTTGTAGTCAGTAAATATCATATCGTAATTATTATTTTTAACCATTTTAATTGCTTCCATACCGCTTTCAGCGGTATGGAATATTAAATCTTTTTCATTTTTGAAAATACGCTTATAAGCATTAAGTATATTAATTTCATCATCAATAAATAATACCTTCATTTTTCCCCCTTTAGGCAGTTGATACCGGCAATTTTATTATGAATTTAGTTCCTTCACCTATTTTGGATTCACAAAATATCTGGCCGTTGTGTTTGTTGACAATAATAGAGTACACAATTGCCAGCCCCTGTCCTGTTCCCTTTCCTATTTTTTTGGTTGTAAAAAAGGGTTCAAATATTCTGCTTTTTACCTTGTCGCTCATTCCAATTCCATTATCTGAAATTGTTATATTTACATATTCTTTTTCGCTTTCAAGATTTATTTTAATTTTACCACGTTTGATTTTCTTTACAGAAATAAGTTCTTCTATGGCATGTCCTGCGTTAATCAGCATATTTACAAAGACCTGGCTGAGATAAGTCGGATAACCTGTAGTTTCAATATCATCATCAGGAAAGACTGTCTCAATATCAGCAACATATTTCCATTCATTTATAGAAAGATTAATTGAATCCTGAATTATTGTTTTCAGATAAACTTTTATAGGCGCATCCATTTCAGGGTGTGCATAGTTTTTAAGGGAATTAACAATTATTTCAATTCTCTTAACTCCTTCAAAAGACTGCTCGATAGCTTCTTTTGTTTCTGTAAGAAGCTCATCATAATTGTTTTTATTTAATAATTCCAAAATATTTTTATTCAGAACTGAAGCCTGGTAATTAATATCTGCTGAAGACAATAAAAATATATTTTTTTTAAGATCACTGCAGCTGGTAAAGACATCATTTATAAAAGTTAAATTATTATGAATATACTGAAGGGGGGAGTTTATTTCATGTGCTATACCTGCAGACAGCTCTCCGATTGCCTTAAACTTATTATCCTCTTTTAAATGATCAAAACTCATTTTCTGTTCAGTTATATCAGAGCCAATAATGAAAAAACCGGATATATTTTCTTCAGGAATATTTGTTCTGTATATTTTAATGCTGATCCATTTTTTTTTATTGTCAGGTCTCTCTATTTCCAGCTCAGTTGCCTGATAACTTTTATGGTTTGACTGGCTGTTAATGATATGCTCTTCTATTGAATATTTATCCCAGATGAGAGGAAGTTCTGTCAGTTTTTTACCTTTTGTAAATTCTTCAGGAATACCGAAACAATTTTCTGAAGCTTTGTTCCAGAGAGCTATTTTTCTGTCGTTATCTATGAATATTATAAAAGATTCAAGATTGTTGATGAAAATCGGAAAAAGCTTGTTTAAAGATTCATTTTGATTTGATTCTATTTTGTTTTTCATACTCTTTTATAAGTATTATACTAATTGTTTTTATAGTCAAAAAAATAATATGGTAATGAATAATCAAAAAATTGCGTTTTTTGAATAATCTGTAATAATAGGGCAGTCATTCTTATTTTGAAAAAATTGTCAGGAGTAGTGCTTTATGATTATACTCTGGACGGAAAAATATCGAGAAGATCCGGAAGAGTTTCCACAACAGCATCAGGTGCACGCATAGGTCCTGTATCGTTTTCAGGGCTGTAAGCATCGGTTTTAAGAAGTATAACCCCTGCAAATCCCGCCTTTCTCGGACCTTCAACATCCCTGTCCGGCTGGTCTCCTATGTAGACACATTTTTCCGGCTGAATACTGGCTTTTCTGCATCCCAGAAGAAATATTTCAGGATCTGGTTTTTTTATTCTCACATCTGCTGAAAGTATCCTGACTTCAAAATCATTCCATATTCCGGCTGATCTGAGCTCTTCAGGAACCATTGTACTGCTTGCGGTATTACTGATAAGACCTGTCCTGTAGCCTCTGTTTTTAAGCTCTTTTAGAACATGAGATGCCTCAGGATACATTAATCTTTCACCCTTTACCTGAGAATTCATTTTTACAAGTTCTTCAGCATGATTAATAATCTTTTCAAAATATGGTGCATCAAAGAAAAGCCATTTTCTGCATATATCATCAACAGTTTCTTCATAGCAGTTATTAAAACTCCAGTTTTTGAGTTTTTTATTTCGCTCTTTCAAAACCTTTTGAAACTCATTCGGAGATCCCTCATATCCCAGGAAATTCATTATCTGTCTGACTTTATTTAAGGAATAATCTGTATTTTCCTTTAAATATCCGATAGTACCGCCTTTATCGAAAAAAATGAATTCTATTTCTGCAGAATCAAAATAACACTTAATCATTATCCCACCAGCCTTAAAAGAATAAACCGGTCTGACAGCGACCAGACCGGTTATAAAAAGTAGCAAAAATTACATGTTCTTCATCCAGAAGTCTCTGAAAATAATTACGTTATTATAAAGCCAGTCGCCGTCTTCTCTCCAGGCATTGATTTCCTGAAATGGTTTCTGTCCCTCAGGTACTTTTACGTCTTTTCTTACAGACCAGTTTCCAATGGTATTGTAAGGTTTGAAACCGAGACCGCCTTTTTCATCACCGTAGAAGTACTTGATAAAAAGCTTGGCAGCATTAGGATGCTTTGCATGTACAGGAATAGCAACTGCTGTCATATTAAGGAAAGTGGAGAAAGGTTTTACATCCCATGCAAGAGCTGCATTTAAACCCTCTTCTTTTGCAACTCTCATTTTTGAAGGGCTTATAATTCCAAGTGGGGGATTGGTCTGGCCCTTTGCACCTACACCTGAAATTGCATCATTTCCCCCTTTCTCAAATATTATATCATTCTTGAGGAGTCTTTTTATAAACTCATGACCGGCTGTTGGGCATCCTTCGCTTAAAACAATATCTTTGCCGAATTCCGCTTTGTATGCTTTTGCCATATCATCAGCATGTCTGATAAACATTGCCATATTGTTCATATCTGATCCTCCAAGCATAGGATCTTTCATGATCAGCTTTCCTTTCCATTCCGGTCTTGTAAGGTCCCACCATGAGTCAACAGGGCTTCCGTCAGGATATACTTCTGTGTTATAGGCTATAGCTTTTCCTCCCAATCTCTGGATTCCGAGTTTTTCATCCTTAAACTGATCAAACATAACTGCTTCCACTTCTCTTGGAACATATTTAAACAATCTGTTGAAATCTACAAACTCAGCATAGAGTTCAGGAGTATCTCCGCATGTTATAACATCAACCTCATAAACATTTGAATCCTGCAGCTTTTTGAGTTTATCCTTGATTTCCGCAGCGCCCAGGTCAGAATATACTATTTTAACACCATATTCTTTTTCAAAAGCATCCTGGAATTTTGAAATTCTGGAAGTATCAGCGTAAAGTACAATTTCACCTTCAGCCTGTGCCGCCTTGATAATCTCATCCCAGTTTTCTTCAGCCGGCTGATAAGGGCCAATCTGTGCCTCTTTCATCCATACATCAATTGCAGGATCAACCTTAGGTTTTGCCTGTTCCTTTGATCCACCGGCAAACAGCAATGAAGAGCCTGCAATAAGGACCAATGCGATTAAAATCGCTTTTTTCATATAATTCCTCCTGTTTTTTTCCGGCATCATAAAATAAACTGATGCCTTTTAAATTATTTTTTCTATTTGTTTTAAATTAATCACCTATCCCTTTTGCAAGATCAGTTCCCTGATACTTCCTTATAATGTAAATACCCAAAAGGCTCAGGGTTACCAGTATAATAGCTATAGCGTCCCCGAACTGGTGATATCCCCCTTCAGTGTACCTGAAAGTCATTGTTGGCAGTATTTTGGTCTCAGGTGTAACAAGGAGCACAATTAGTGAAAGTTCCCTCATTGTGGAAATAAACGAGAGCATAAAACCTGCAACAAAACCGCTCTTTGTAAGTGGATAAATTATCTTGGTAAACTTGGTATAGAAACCTGCCCCGACCAGAGAGCCGGCCTCTTCAAGTGATTTGTCTATCTGCATCATGGCTGACGAACCTGTTCTGGAGGAGAAGGGCAGCCTTTTTGCCAGGGATACAATAACCAGAAGTGTAAAGGTACCGTAAAGAGAAGGAAAGAACCCAATAGGTTTTGAGAACATCCCGAGGTAAACGGCACCGAATGCAATTGAAGGAATAATATAGGGAGCAAAAGAAAATGCATCGCAGGCTGCTGAAAGTTTGGTACCTCTTCCTCTTACTATGGCATATCCGAGAAAAATACCGATTATACCTGCCAGAACTGATACTGTGATGGAAAGTCTTATTGAATTCCATGTAGTCAGCCATATTTCAGGATTTCTTAATATTCCTGCCTGGCCTTCTCCAAGGACATTACCCCTGCTTCCTATTGTGTTTGCAGCCCCTATCCAGTAATGCAGTGTGAAGTTGCTCAATGAGTAGTCGCCGTTTACTTCCATAAATGTCTGGTATAAAAGAACATAGAGGGGAAGAAAAATGCAGGTTACAACAAAAAGGAGTACGAGTGCAAAAATAAACCATTTTGATTTACCGAGATTCATCGGTTTTGATCTGAATCCCTTTCCGGAAATAGTTACATAACTTTTTCTGGCACCTATAACCTTTACATTCATATAGATTGTCAGACCGGAAATTATGATCATTATTATTGCAATGATAAATGCGTCGCCAGGAAGGTTGTTTCTTATGGCGCTGTAAATCTGTGTGGCAAGTGTTGTATATGATACAGGAAGCCCTAAAAATGCCGGGGTTCCGAAAGTGCCAAGACCTTTGGAAAATGTAAGGATAAAAGCAGAAAGGATAGCCGGCATTACAAGGGGCAGGGTGATTTTTGACATTACCTGTCTCCTGTTTGCACCGAGTAAAGCCCCTGTCTCCTCTAGATTGGAATCTATTGAAGCAAGTGCTCCTGAAACTGTAATAAAGGAAAACGCATAATAATGGAGCGAAAGACATATTATAATAGGTACCGGACCATAGGAAAGCCAGTTAGGAGGTGAAATACCTGTTATATATTCAAACCAGCCCTGGCTTCCGCCGATTCTCTGGTTTTTAAATAAAGTCAGCCATGCAAGCGCAATCGGCCATGAAGGGATAACATAAGGAATTGTTGCTACATTTGCTATAGCTTTTTTAAACGGCAGATCTGTTCTGACAACAAGATACGCCAGAGTACACCCTATGAGCATGGATAGAATTGTAAGGCCGCCTGTTACAACTACAGAATTAATAAGCGGTTTATAGAACATGTTTTTGGAAATATCACTGAAAAAAACCCTTTCAAGGTGAACCAGGGTGAAGTTTCCGGGAACTGCCTGGATTCCTTTAAAAACAACCTGAGGAAGTCTTCTGTCAGAAAGGGTAAAAGTAAAGGCAGTCTTGAAAATATTGACAAGAGGCATAAATACAAAAAAAATCAAAACTAAAAGCAGAATCATTCCCATTATTCTTTCAGGTTTTTTTAACTCTCTGCTGGTTTTACGAAGAAGAGGACTATCAAATCCCTCATTTTTTACTGAATCACTCATCAGGCTCCCCTTATTTTTGGTTAAATTTAAAAAATTATAATCCAGAAATTACCATATGTAAAGAAATTTTCATTTTAAAAATATTATGAATATATATTTACTTATAAATCCTGTTTTAAATTAAAAATAAAAGAAAATATTCATTTTTGTTTTTAATCATTAATTTGAGTCAGATCAGCTATGAGGATTATTTTTCTCAAAAGTATTTAAAATCAGACTGAAAAAGCTCTACTAAAATAAACAGGGCTCATATTGTATGAGCCCTGCCGGTTTTAAACTGAATAGTGATATAATTTGGATTATTCCATAAATAAATTAAATACCGAGATAAGCTTTTCGTACCTCTTCATTTGCCAGAAGGTTTTCAGCAGTATCCTGCATTTTTATAGCTCCGTTCTGAAGAACATATCCTTTATTGGCAATTTTAAGTGCCATATTTGCATTCTGTTCAACAAGAAAAATTGTTGTGCCCCTTTCTTTGTTGATTCTTGAGATTATCTCAAAGATCTGATGAACTATTATTGGGGCAAGCCCTAGAGAGGGTTCATCCAGAAGAAGTACTTTAGGCCGCGCAACCAGGGCCCTTGAGATTGCAAGCATCTGCTGCTCTCCACCGGAGAGGGTCCCTCCCTGCTGGTTTCTTCTTTCATAAAGTATGGGAAAAAGTTCGAAAACCTCATCAAGATCTTTTTTAAGATTCTCCCTGTCTTTTCTGAGAAAAGAGCCCATATCAAGGTTTTCAAGTACAGTCAGCTGAGGAAATATTCTTCTTCCCTCAGGTACCTGTGACAATCCCAGTGAGACAATTTTTTCCGGTTCCCTGCCTGAAATATCATTTCCCTGAAAAAATATTTTACCCCTTCTCGGTTTAACTATTCCGCAAATAGACATAAGTGTTGTTGATTTTCCGGCGCCGTTGGCGCCTATCAGCGTTACAATTTCCCCTTCCTCAATACTTATGTTGATCGATTTAAGTGCCTGTATATTCCCGTAAAATGTTTCAATGTTTTCAAGTTTCAGTATACTCATCAGTTATTCTCCGAGGTATGCTTTGATTACATCCGGATTTGACTTGATCTGTTCAGGTGTCCCCTGGGCAATCAGCTTACCGTAATCAACTACATATATATGTTCAGAAATGTTCATTACCAGCCCCATATCATGTTCGATAAGGAGGATAGTAACATTTTCCTCAGTACTTAAACGGTTAATTGTATCTTCCAGTTCCCTTGTTTCCTGAGGATTCATCCCTGCTGCCGGTTCATCAAGAAGGAGGAGAAAGGGTTCCGTTGATAGTGCTCTTGCAATTTCCAGCCTTCTCTGTGCTCCATAAGGGAGATTCCGGGCCATTTCATTGACATATTTGTGAAGATTAATTTTTTTGAGGATTTCATAGCTGTCATATACAACTTTCTCTTCCTCTTCCCTTGTTTTCCTGTCTCTGAATAACGCACCGAATATATCAGCTTTCAGCTTGTGATGTTTTCCAATCATAACGTTTTCAAGTACAGACATATTGCTGAAAAGACGTATATTCTGAAATGTCCTGGCAAGACCCTTTCTGTTTATAATATGGGGCTTTAATCCGCTTATTTTTTCCTGATCGTTTTTTCCTGGACGTTTAATAAAAATATCACCTTCAGTCGGTTTGTAAACACCGGTAATGCAGTTGAAAAGTGTTGTTTTCCCTGCACCGTTAGGTCCGATAAGTGCTGTTATAGCCCCTGAATTGATATGTATGTTGATATTATCTATTGCTCTCAACCCTCCGAAAACCATCGAAAGGTTTTTTATTTCGAGTATTTTTTCCATCAGGAGTTCCCCTCTGCAGCCGGTTTGTTTTCAATTTCATCAACAGGGAAGGTATAGACTTTCCTTATCTTGCGGATTATACCTTCAGGTCTGAATATCATCATAAGAACAAGTGCAAGACCGAAAAAGAGAAGCCTGTACTGTGCAAAAGCCCTCATATACTCAGGAAGAAGTTTTATGATAAGTGCCCCGAGTATTACTCCTGATATTGAACCTGTTCCTCCAAGTACAACAATACAGAGAATAAGTATTGATTCCCATATTGTGAAACTGTCAGGATTTATGTATGTGGTCTGGGCAGCGAAAAGTACGCCGGCAACACCAGCCCAGACAGAACCTAGTACAAATGCAGTAAGCTTGTTTCTGACAAGGTCGATTCCCATTGACTGGCATGCTATTTCATCCTCTCTCATTGCTTCCCAGGCCCTGCCGATTCTTGAATTTTCAAGTCTGCTGACAGAGATAATACTGAGAATAACAAAAACAAAAACAATATAGTATATATAGGTCGCAGCAATCCTCGGCGTTACATTAATCCCGAAAAGCCAGGGACGGGGAATCAGGCTTATCCCGGTAGCGCCTCCAGTAACCGAACCCCAGTTCTGGAGTATCATCCTGAGGATTTCACCGAAAGCCAGTGTTACAATAGCAAGATAATCTCCCCGGAGTCTGAGGACAGGAAGACTGAGCAGAACTCCGAAGACAGCCGCCATAATACCGCCCAGGGGAATAGCTATCCAGAACATCCATCCTGTACTGATCCCTGCGTTGATAAAAAACTGTCCGGCATATCTGAAAAACATCCCGTATGTATATGCACCTACAGCAAAAAAAGCTGCGTGTCCCAGATGAAGCATACCCCCCAGACCGAGGACAATATTAAGACCAAGTCCAAGCATAATATATATAAGGGCAGATATCATTACATTTGTATTATACATCCCGGCATAAAATGGATATGTTGCCATCAGAATAACTGAAGCTGCCAGCAGTATGTTCCGTATTTTTTTATTGCCATAAATAAGTCTTGTGATTACAGCGCCCCGGTTCTTACCTTCCCTGTTTCCTCCAGCCCCTTTTTTCTGAAGAAAATACCTCCAGAGTTCAGACAGGATTAACGCTGAAGGTACTATTAGAGCCAGATTTATCCACCTGTAAGTAACATGTGCAAGACCTTCTTTGACTGTAATTTTCATCACCAGAAGGGGAAACAGCAGAATTGAAAACCATAAAGTTGATTTAAGTGATTTTATTAAGCCTGATTTTAAAATTTTTATTTTCATCGGTCACACCTTCTGATTTTCTTTTCGCCCCAGGATACCTGAAGGTTTTACGGTAAGTATAAGTATCAGTATGATAAAAGCAAAAGAATCTTCATAATCACTTGATATATATCCTGTCCCGAGGCTTTCAGTCCATCCCAGAACAAAACTTCCAAGAACTGCCCCGGGAATACTACCGATACCTCCGAGAACCGCTGCAACAAAAGCCTTTATACCTGCAATAAACCCAATATAATAGTTTATCTGACCCATATAGGAACAGATAAGTATTCCGCCTATTGCAGCTGTGGCTGATCCTATAATAAAAGTGACAGTAATAACATTATTTATATTTATTCCTACAAGCTGGGCCATTTCCCGGTCCTGGGATGTTGCCCGCATTGCCTTGCCTATCAAAGTAAATTTTATAAGAAGAGTTAAAAGTATCATGACTATTGTGGTTACAATAAGAATTATAAACTGTGTTGAGTTTATATAACCTCTTATAGGTTTTAAAAACTCAAATTCCGGCAGAAAAGATGGAAATGAAAGATATTTTTCTGTCTGTGCAAGAAGAACAAAATTCTGAAGAAACATCGACATTCCGATTGCACTGATAAGAACAGAAAGCCTTGGAGCAGCTCTGAGCGGCTTGTATGCAATCTTTTCCATTGTGATTCCATATGCAGATGCGAGGAATACTGCGCAGAATGTTGATATCAGCAGTATGAATACAGGGTTCATTCCGGCAGCCTGAAGAGCTCCACCAACGAGCAGCGCTGTAAATGCCCCTATCATGTAAATTTCACCGTGTGCAAAGTTTATAAGTTTTATTATACCGTAAACCATGGTATATCCAAGTGCAATGAGAGCATATATGCTCCCCTTTGCTGTACCGCTTAAAAGTAATTTAATAAAATAATCCATCACAACTTCCTGATTTCAAAAAAAAGCCAGATAACCTTTTACAGTTATCCGGCCTTACAATTAAAAATTATTCATTTACAACTACATATTTACCATTCTGAACCTGATAAACAGAAAAACCGATACCGATTGCATCGCCTCTTTCATCAAAACTGATTTTACCGAGCGGTGTTTCAACCCATTCAGACCTGAGAGCTTTTGTAAGAGCGTCATAATCTGTTTTTCCTGCTTTATCAATTGCATTCAGCATAGCAACTGTTGCAGCATATGCATTGAGGAAGAATGCACCTGGTTCTTCACCGTATTTAGCTTTATGATCTTCAATTGCTTTTACAGCCATTGGGTTGGAAGTTGTATCAATAGGTCCGGTAGCATAAACTCCTTCAGCATATGAACCGGCAACTTCTATAAAAGTATCATCTTTAACACCGTCATCAGAGACAAAAGGAATATCCATTCCCTTGTCTTTCATCTGCTGTACAAGTTTTGAAGCTTCGGGATGATATCCTCCCCAGATAACCCCTGTTGCACCGGAATTACCGATCTTATTAACAACTGCTGAGTAGTCAGGTGCACCAGGATTTATACCTTCAAAAAGTACAATTTCAGCTCCTGCAGCTTCTGCAGCTTCCTTGCAGAGTTCAGCAAAGCCTTTTCCGTAATCGCCTTTATCGTGAAGAATCGCAAGTTTACTGAGTTTGAGATTATTCATTGTAAACTCAACAGCAAGTTTTGCCTGTGCATCATCAGGAGCAATTGTTCTGAAAAAGTTCGGATAATCGCCGCTCTGTGTGAGAGGTGGGTTTGTTGCTGAAGGTGAAATAGTTACAATTCCTGAATCCTTGTATATTCCAAGAGCAGCTTTTGTTGCACCGCTGCAGATATGACCTATAACAGCAGCTACTTCTTCTCCCACCAGCTTTGAAGCTGTATTGGTTGCGATTTCCGGTTTACACTGATCATCTTCAACTACTAGTTCAATATTTTTTCCTGCAACCCCGCCTTTTGCATTGAACATTTCAACGACAAGTTCTGCAGCATGTACTGACGGAATGCCGTATGAGGCAAGATCGCCTGAATGAGCGCCTGCAACACCTATTTTAATTGTATCGCTTTTTTTTGCGCATCCAGCAAGCAGAAGCAGAGCAACTGCTAATGCTATCAAGGACAGTTTCTTCATAAAAAATTCTCCTTTTATATCATATAAAAAAGATTGGTTATATGATATATAGTTTTAGTTGTTCAAATTGTCAATTGGAATGAAATGAAAATATATAAAAAATTATATGTTTAAAAATATATATAAATTGAGAAATATCAATTTTGAATAAATTAAAAAAGCTTTTATTCTGATAATAATGAACAATATTCTGATTTTTAAAAATATTAGAAATTAAAAATGTTTAAAAATATTTTTAAAACAGCCATACTGAAACAGATAAAATAATAAAAACTAAAGCTATCAGGAGTTTTGTATAAATCATATTACGGGAAAAAAATAATGATATTTTTTCTGATTTAATTCCTGTGGAAAGCATGATGAAAACTGAACAAAGCGGGAGAATAAAACCTGTATTATATAGAAGCAGAAGTCTTAGACCTGAGTTGAAATTTTCAGTCCTGAGAATGTAGACAATTGAAGGAAGATAGATCTGCCCTGTGCATGCAAGCTCCATAAATGAAACAATTATTCCTGTAAGAAAAACTGCTGCTGTAAAAGCAGACTCACGCAATCCGGAACGGACAGCAATGTGGATCTGTTTATTGATTGAATCAGGCAGTTTTAGAATTATTTTACCCGACATTCCATTTTTTATATTAAAATAATCAGCAAAACTTAAAAATGCAAAAATCATTGTCATTAAAGTGACTGATATACGGATGATAAACCTTATTTTGCCGAAATCAAAAATTGCCGAAAGAAGGCTGTAAAATCCAAATCCGATAAGAATATAGGTTAAAAATACTGCTGAAATAAAAGTTATCCCTGCTTTAAGAAATCCGTTATATGATTTCCGCCTGAGAGAAAGATATGAAAAAAAGAATAGGAGAACTGTAAATGCACACGGATTTATCCCGTCAACAAGACCGGCTGCCAGAACTGTAATAGCTGCTGTATTGAAAACTAAAGAGTCAGATTTCACTTTCCCGGAAGTACTTGATTCAGAAGAAAGTGTAGATGCCTTTTGAACCGGACGGTAGGAGCTGTTTTTTACAGTATATACAATCTCCTCCTCCAGGTTTCCCTTAATCTCTGTTTCCCCCTGATAGATATTGTTTCCGATAAACAGAACAGGAAAGTATCTGAATATGTATCCTTTTTCCTTCAGAAGTTTCTCACATTTTTTATAGATATCAGGGTCAAGTATGTCATAGCCAGAAACATCAATCTTAATATTATATTTATTCTCAAAATACGGTACTGTTTCAGAAGTAAAGGTATCACAGTGGCTGCATCCTGTCTCGCCATAGTATTCAATTGTTACTCTGCCGTTTTCAAATGATTCAGCTGCCTGAGGAAGAGATATGAAAATCAGAGTTGAAAATATAAGTATAAAATTGTTGTGAAAAAATTTCATCAGGGGAATAATACATGAATATAGTAGCCTGAACAAGACATACTGCTTTAGTTGTGATATCTTGAAAAAACGGAGATTTAAATTGAATACAGTTGTAAAAAAAATAAAAAGATTAACAGATAAAGAAACTGCTGAAATAATAGAGCTTGTTTCTGTTTGCAACAAATATGACGGAAGCGGATATGTGTTCGACTGTTATGATGATTTTAAAAAGGAAGATGATATCAATACATTTCTTCTTTATTCTGACGGCAGGCTGACAAGTGTGCTTAATATTTTTGCACCAAAAAAAAGTGAGGCTGAAATCACTGGATTTACAGAACCGCTTAAAAGGAAGAAAGGGTTTTTTAAAAAACTTCTGAATGAGGCTCAAGCTGAGCTTGAAGGAAGAGGGATATATTCGATTCTTTTTGTCGTTGACAGCAATTCTGTCTCCGGAATTTCAACTGCAGTTAAAATGATGTCTGTTTATGATTTTTCAGAATACCTGATGAGATATTTTCAGGTTAACGGGGAAGAGATAAATATGGAAAATGAAATAAAACTGGAGAAAGCTGATCCATGTGATTGTGAAATACTGGCTGAAATTAATAGTGATGTATTTAATTCCTCCAGAAACGAATCATCAGAGATTATAAAAGAGTTTTTCAAAAGCAGACGCAGAACACTTTACAGTATATATTATCATGACTGTATAACAGGGATGATAGGCGTTTGTGAGGAAAGCGAAAGGGTGTATATCTATGGATTCTGTGTTGCAAAGGATTTTCAGGGAAGGGGAATCGGCAGGCAGGCATTAACCCGGGCAGTTGAAATATGCAGAAAAAATACCCCCGGAACTGTTATTGATCTTGAAGTGCAGAGCGGGAATGAAAATGCATTGAAATTATATAAGAAATGCGGATTTGCTGTTCAGAACGAATTCAGGTATTACCGTAAGAGTATTAAAAAAATATATTGAGAATATAATTTTAATTAAGTTTAAAAAAGATAATGAAGAAGTATAATTACAATACAGATTAAAAATATTTCAACCAGTATTTCTATCTGCCTTTTCTGGGGGTATTTATACATTTTACCCTTTGAATATAAAACAATAACCATTATGAAATAAAACAGAAACCCGAAGAGAACAGGGAAAATTTCCACTGAAAAGATATTAAACATTATATAAAATTTAGCTCTGTCTGAATCTGATTTCAATAGGAAAAATATTTCAAATAAAAAGCTTAAGTGCTGTAATAAAGAATTGACATAAAGATGACAAAAGAATATTATAACATGATGATGGAGGTGGGAATGATTGAAGGTAAAGCATTGAAACGCTCTGATTTTATTAAAAAATTGAAAATAGACGAGAGGATCTTCAGAGACCTTGTTTCCGAAGGAATTATTGATGATAAGGAAAACTATTCAGAAAAAGAAGCAGAAGAAACAAAAAAATTCAGAAAAGATTATCCGCTTGTTAGTGCGGATATAAAAAAGAAATATAAAATAAGCAATGAACTTTTTGATAAATTTATTTCCAGTGATCTAATAAGAAAAAGCTCTTTTTTTAATGAAAAAGACCTTGAAGTACTGCAGTCATATATAAAACTGAAACGTCTTGGGTATCATGATGATGACTGTATAAGAGTGCTTTCAGATATTGGTCTTCCGAGAGAGGAAAACCTTTATGAAGATGAAAAATATATTCAGCTGAAAGAACTGGCTGTAATATGCGGCGTTCCCGAGAGAACCATAAAGTTTTATGAAAAAGAAAACATTATCCTGAACCCCAGAATATACAGAAATAAAAGATTCTATGAAAAAACAGCCGTTGCAGAACTTGAGCTTTTAAGGGATCTGCAGAGTATCGGCTATAAGCTGAATGATATTGCAGTATTTTTACAAAAGATCAGGGTAAACAGTGATATAGTTAAGTCAGAAATAAAAAATACCTTTATCAGTGAACTTGAAAGTAAAAAAAATATTATAAAGGAAATATTAAAAAGGGTGGCAGAATTATGAAAATTGATAAATCTTCAGTATTATTTCTGGGAGATTCAATAATGAAAGGTATTTCGATGGTTGACGGAAGATATAGAATTCTTGATCATTCATTTTATAATATATTCAGCAAAACTGTTTTTTCCCCTACAAAAAACAATGGACGATTCGGGCTGACTTCAAGAAAATTCCTCAAGGATATATTAAAGTATGAAGACGCCGGAACTGATATTGTTTTTTTCGGAATTGGAGGGAATGACTGTAATTATAACTGGAAAGAGATATCTGATCACCCTGATGATGTACATCTTCCTGCTGTATCAAAAAATGAATATGAAAATAATCTTTATCAGATCTATGATTCTTTTAAAAAAAGCAATTTCAAGGTTATAGCTTTGAATTTTCCCCCTCTTCATGCAGAGAAATTTTTCAGTTTCCTGTCAAAGCATCTGTGCGGTAATAATATATTAAAATGGCTTAAAAACGTTAGCAGAATTTATTACCATCATGAATCATACAACAAGATATTCGAATCGGTAACCAGGGTCTGCAATATAGACATGATTGACATAAGAAGCAGGTTCCTGATGGAGGATGATCTTGATAATCTGGTCGGAATCGACGGGATGCATCCACAGGCAACAGGACATGAACTTATATATAAAAGTATAACGAATTATCTGCTTGACAGGGCTATAAGAGACAGTATTTAAAAACAATATTGACTTTTAGTATCCACTTAAGTATTGTTAGAAGCTTTATTTAATGCAATAAGGAGTATTTATTTTGTTAACAGTTCTGTCTATATTTACCTGGTTTGAAATAGTAATGTGCTTTATTCTCTTTTTCCCGTTTCAGTTTTTATTATTTTTACTTACTGCTCCTTTTGATAAAAGAAGAATCATCATGCATTATAATTCTTCTTTCTGGTGCTGGCTTGCATTGAAACTCGGCCCGGTGTGGAAGGTCGAGCTTCAGGGAAAGGAGTTTCTTGACAGGAAAAAATCACATGTTGTAATAATGAATCATCAGTCTCTTATTGATATACTAATTGCTTTCAGACTTTTTTACCCTGTAAAAATGATCGGTAAAAAAGCACTTGCATATGTCCCGATTGTTGGCTGGAACCTTTTTCTGAGCGGACATATGATGGTGGACAGGAAAAATATGAAAAGTCAGTTCAACGCTATAAGAAAGATGGAAGTATTAATGGAAAGAGGTGATTCCATACTTGTTTTTCCTGAAGGGACAAGGACGAAAGACGGAGATATAGGCGAATTCAAAAAAGGGGCTTTCCGTTCAGCTGTAAGCACCGGTACACCTCTTCTGCCTGTAGTAATTGACGGACCTTACCAGCTTCTTCCTAAGAAGGGTTTCAGAATAAACAGGAAAAGAACTATTACTATAAGGGTGCTTCCACCCATTCCTGTTGCTAAAGGGGAAAAACCTGGAGACCTTGCCATTAAAAGCAGGGATATTATGGAAAAAGAGCTTTTAAAAATAAGAAAAGAAACTGTTTAATATTGAAACTATTGTTGTACCTCCTGATCCTTCCTCAGCATCGCTGAATGAATCTACATCTGTTATAATAACTTTGTTGTCGGGATCGGCCTGAACAAACTCAATTGCAGCTTCCATTTTTGGTGCCATTGAACCGGGGGGGAACTGTCCTTCCTTCAGGTAGTATTTTGCTTCGGATAATGTCATTTGCAAGATTGTTTATATCATCTGCATTCGGTAAAAGGATATTATCACAGCAGTAAAGTGGTTAAGCTTATACTGCTGTTTAATCAAAGTCAAAGATTTTCCTCATCAATATAGATTTCAGACTTTTCTCTTAATTCGGAAATTTTTTCAGAGATCATCCTGTCTGCAAGATTTTTTCGCAGGTAACTGTCAATGTTGTTTTTTACAGTTTCAAAATCCTGTTTTGCTGATTCTTTTTTTTCGGTTACCTTAATAATGTGATAACCGAACTGAGTCAGGACCGGGGAGGAAATACAACCTGTTTCAAGTGCAAAAGCCTCTTTTTCAAACTCAGGAACCATCTGCCCCTTTGAGAAAAACCCCAGGTCTCCACTGTTCTTTGCGCTCGGGCATTTTGAATATTTTTTAGCGAGGTCTTCAAAATCAGCCCCGCTTTCAAGTTCCGTTTTGATATCATTTGCCTCTTTTTCCTCTTTTACGAGAATATGTGAAGCTTTAACCTGCATTTGTGAAACAAACTGATCTTTATTATCATTGTAAAATGATTCAATTTCATCCTGTGATACTGAAGCTTTCATATAGAAATATTCAGAAAGATATTTCTGCAGAATAATATTTTCATTCAGTTTATGACGTATAGAGTCTTCAGTATCCCCGATTTTATCAAGTGCATCTGCAAAATCCTTTTCTGATGGATACTGGGCTTTAATTTTTTTGAAATTTTCCTCTGTTTCCTCTGCTGAAACCTTAATATCCGAATTCTTTCCATCCTGTAGAAGTAGATGTGCATTTACAAGCTGGTTGGCTATTGCTGTTTTTTCTTCCGATGATATTTCTTCTTTACCTGTCTGCATCATGTATGTCCGGCAGGTTCTGATATATTCATCCCTGTCAAGCTGCCTTCCGTTTACTGTAATCATCCGCATTCCCTTTTATTATAATAATTTGAGGATTATCCTACAGTCTGGATACGAATTGATCAAGGTACAGGTATGAGAAAAAGAGATTCTTACCTGGATAAATATTCTATATCATTGCAAATAAAACAACATAGTTGTGGCCGTATTTTTTCGCACATCGGGGACATGTTGTATAGTAAACATAGTATTTAAGAGCTTTGTATCCGTTTGTTTCCACATATATATCCATTTCCTTAATCCATGACGGAACAGAGCTGTATGGACCGTCGAAAACTTTTGTCATGAAAGTGCCGGATATAAAAACATTGTCAGCTCCGTTGACTTCCTTAATAACATGAAAAAAATGTTCAGATTTCCATGGTGACGGATCGTAGGAGAGCCAGATGAAATCTTCTGTGTGTGGGGACGCTTCAGATTCTTCAATCATTTTCATCTGTCTTTTTATCATACCTGAAATTGTTCCCGGAAGGGGGATATGAAGAAACTGTCTTGTAGTATCTCTTACAAATCTTTTGTTATCCCATATATGGGTCTTTTCGTCCCATGGGACCGGATTGAATTCAGGGCAGCATTCATCTTTAATATTTTCCATAATTAACCTCTATTGGAAATGATAAAAATAAAAAAACTGTTTAAAATGATTTTATTATTTCATAGTTTTAAATGCAAATAATCTACATCCATTTCTTTTTTTTGAAGATAAAAATCATAAATGCAGCTATTAATCCCATTGCTCCCAGGAATATAAAATAGCTGTACCTGTAATGAAGTTCAGGAAGATATTCAAAATTAGTTCCGTATATTCCTGCAATAAATGTTAGAGGGATAAAGATTGTTGAAAATATCGTTAGAAATCTGAAAATATCGTTTGTTTTGTTGTTTATAAAAGAATTATAAAGATTGTAGTAATCAGTCAGCATTTCCCTGTAAACATCAATTGCTTCAACTGCATTGGATGCAAGGTCCTGAAGGTCCCGTAAAAAAAGATCAATTTCAGAAGAAACAATATTATTGTCCATTTTTACAAGCCTGATAATTCCCTCTTTCACTGGCCTGACTGTTTTACTTAAAAAATTAATTTCCCTTTTATAGGTATTTAATCTGTTGATAATAGAAGAAGAATGATTTTTGATAATATCGTTTTCCATTTCCTCAATTTCATCACCTACAACCTCTATAATGTGAAGGTAATTGTCTATTACTGTATCCAGCAGGGCATAGGCAAGATAATCTGTGCTCAGATTTCGGATTCTTCCTTTCTTTTTTCTTATCCGCTCTCTTACCGGATCAAAGATATCTCCCGGCTGCTCCTGGAATGTGATAAGAAATTTATCCTTAAGCACAATACTTATCTGTTCTGTTGTTATTATTTTTTCCTCATCATCATAATCAAGCATTTTCATTGTAAAAAAAACCGCATTGTCAAAATCCTCTATTTTCGGTCTCTGCCCGGTATTGAGGAGGTCTTCAATAAGAAGGGGATGGATGTCGAAGCTTTTTGAAAAGGATTTTAAAAGTTCAGTATCGTGAATTCCGTCAATATTTACCCAGGTAACGCTGTTTTTATCAAGTAGCTCAAGTATATCTTCCACTGAAGATATTTCCTTTTCTGTAAGATTGTCCTTATCATAGTCAATAACAGTAATTCTGGCTGTTTCAACTTTCTGTTTTCCGATAAAAACAAATGATCCTGGATAAAGTCCGTTACTTTTTGTAAGGTTTCTTATAAATCTTGCCATCTATTCCCCTTTCCCAAACATTTTTTTACTGAAATTCTTTATACTGAATTTTTGTACGCTTTTTTTATTCCTGGATCGTATATTCTGAATCATATCCCTTGTCGCAGGTATGATACTGAACTGGGTCTGTTCATCAAGAACCAGCACAAGAAAATCAATATCATTACTGCTGTTGAATACAGGATATACCTGAGTTTTTAAAGGTTCAATATACTCAAATTTCCTGCTTTTACTTATATCATCTATAACCGAAGCAAGGTTGAATCCTGAAATAACATCAGATATCATAGTACCTGTTAAACTGAGGTCTTCATCATGTTTTTTTCTAACGCTTTCTGTATAAAAAAGTATTTCCCCTGTAAGAGAGATGATAATTATTTTCCTGTCAGAAAATGAAACAAGCAGGTTTACCAGCCTGTTAAGTGAAAATATTTTTTTTGATTTTCTGTCACTCAGACTGTTTACTTCAAAATATATCTCCGAGAGTTTTTTCCCCAGCTTGCCAAGTTTTTTAAGGCCTGTTTCAGCTGTATAGCCGTGTGCTCTGCTCATCATAAGAAGTTTGTCTAGTGATCTTTCAAAAAAAAGACTTTTGAAAATAATTCTCAAACCGGAGGCAAAAATAAAAAAGCTACCGAGAAGACCGAATAAAAAGATTTTTTCTGAAACAGCTTTGATTTCAATATCTGACAGATCTGATATTGAAGAAATAATTGAATAGCTCTTAAAAGACAGGGCAAAAAAGAGTAGGGAAGAAATTACAGTAAAAAAAATAACTGAAGATTTTTTTGTAACAATCATGATTACTCCGAAGCTTTTACGAATTCATCAATATTTTTATTCCTGCCTGCCAGTATCAGGATGTCATTTTCCTGGAGTTCTGCAATATTTTCGGGGGGCAGAATAAAGATTTCCTTATCGGGATTACCGATTTCATCTATATCAAGTTTTATTCTTTTAACAAATACTATTTTCAGGGAAAACTTTGACTCAAGCTGAAGAGATGAAAGTGTTTTTCCGAAGAAAACTGACGGAAGGGTAATTTCAGAAATACTGTATTCAGATGAAAGTGATATGCTTTCCCGGACCTGTGGAGCAATTAGTTTTTTTGCGAGTCTCATTCCCCCTTCAACTTCAAGGTTTATTATTTCATCCGCACCTACCTGACGGAGTACTTTCTGATGCAGCTCAGTTACTGACCGTGAAATAACAAAAGGAACTGAAATCTGCTTGAGAATTGCAGTTGTTAGTATATTTGCTTCAATATTGTCTCCTATTGCTACAATAGCAATATCCACCTCTTCTTTAAGAACGCCTGAAAGGGCTTTTTCATCTGTTGAATCAAGCAGGACTGCTTTTGTAACTACTTCATTAATCTGATCAACAAGTACAGGGTCATTGTCCAGAGCAATAACCTTCCCTCCGTTTTCCATTATAGTAGTGCAGAGCTGTCTCCCGAAAGCTCCGAGACCGATAACTGCAAAAACCTTTTCCATAAAATCTCCTATCCTATTGATATATCTGCTTCAGGATAACTGTAACTTATCTGTTTTGATCTGCTTCTGCTGAGCGAGGCTACAATTGTAAGAGTGCCAAGCCTTCCCAGAAACATTAATAATATTATAATTATTTTACCGAAGGCGCTTAGATCTGAGGTAATTCCTGTTGAAAGTCCAACAGTTCCGAATGCAGATACAGTTTCAAAAATTAAATTCAGAATCGGCTGATCTTCAGTTATTGATAGAATTATAACACCGGAGATTACAAAAAAGATTCCGAAAACAAAGACCGTAAGTGCTTTGACAACTGATTCAATTGATATCTGTTGGTTATATAGGGTTATTTCCTTTTTATTATCCTTTACCGATTGGAGATAGGACAGGATCACCCCCAGGTTGTTTATTTTTATTCCCCCTGCAGTACTTCCTGATGCACCGCCTATAAACATATAGATTATCATTATAAGAAGAACAGGTGCTGAAAGACTGCTGAAACTGATTGAATTAAAACCAGCTGTTCTGAGTGTTACAGACTGAAAAAAAGCTGAAAGATACTGCTCTGTTATGGATAATTCTGCCATCGAGCGGCTGTGTTCAAGATAATAAATAATAAAAGTTCCGCTTATAAGGAGAAAAAGTGTTATCCTTAAAACCATTTTGCTGTTTACTTTCATCTTGTAAACTTTAATATGATGTTTTTTCATGAAAAGAATATTTTTCAGTTTTTCATATATATCAAAGATAACGCTGAAGCTCAGTCCTCCCATTATTATAAGCATAGATATTGTCAATATAATTCCCGGATTGCCTTGAAAAGATTCCAGACTGTCGGAAAAAAGGGCAAATCCTGCATTACAGAAGGCTGATATTGAATGGAAAACTGAAAAAAACACCCTTTCGGTATTGCTTAAACCAGTTTTCCCGAAAAAAAGATACAGTATTATAGCACCAGAAAATTCTATAAGAAGGGTAAGCCCTGTAATTTTCTTGACAGCTGCTGCAACATTTGATATATCATCTTCATTAATCATATATGAAATAATAAGCTTGTTTTCAATTGAAATACCTCTTTTAAACATGAATAATGCTGAAAAAGAAAGTATCATTATCCCAAGTCCGCCGATCTGGATCAGGGTCATAATTATGATTTTTCCCCAGAAGCTGAAATCGGAAGCAGTATCTACCACTATCAGCCCGGTGACGCAGACTGCCGATGTTGATGTAAACAGGCTGTCAATAAAATTAAGACTCTTGTTGTCTGAGGATGAAAAGGGCATTGATAAAAGGAGTGAACCGGCAATTATTACTATAAGAAAACTGAGAACCATGGTCTGTGAAGGGTGGGTTATGATATTCTGAAGAAAAACACTGAGTCTCTGGAATCTTGAAAAAATCTTGAGAAGAATAAAAATGTTTCTGAATATAATAATACCTTCATAGCCTTTGAAAGGATTATCTTCCCCTATAAAGGTGAGTGTTTTGCTTAAAGTAAAGAAAATAAGATATACAGCAAGAAACAGAATTGATATAAGATTCCGCTTAAAAAAAACTGATTTATATTTAGCTTCTTTAAGGCTCGAGACAAGTTCATAAAGGGAAAGTATGACAATGGAAAAATCCGCGGTATTTATAATCCAAAGCTTCAGATACTGATCCTGATATAGATGATCAATAAAAAGTGAAAAAACCCCGAGTGCAAGAACTGTAAGATTAAACCAGTTTTTCAAGATAATCCTCAATAATTAACATATACAAAAGTATAAATTATTTTAAACTTTTTTAATATTGAAATGTGAACTATAATAAAATATTATATGGAAATTTTTAAAGAATATAAAATCGCTTCCGGATCCTTAACACATATAAGGACCGGTTATACAGATATATGGATCAAAAAAAATGAATCTGAATGGTTTATTTACCATGAACAAAGTTCAGTTAAGCTTAAACCAAAGATCGAAACTGTAAAAAGAAATGAAGACTGGACATGGATAAGGGTAATATCTGAAATTAAATCAGATACTCTTTTTCTTGCTCCAAAGGTTCCTGATAAGCCTGTAATTGTTCAGTCTCCTGAAGAAATAATCATACCGGAGAAACAATCAGCCAAATTTTATATTGAAATACCACTTTTCATTATGCTGAAGCAGAAATCAAAAAATGAATTACTTCTTATGGAAATTCCATCCGAAATATTGTCAAAAACCTGGTTCGGTGATATATCAGGAGGTATTCTCTCGTATTCACTTAATACAGTTCTTTCGTCAAAAGTAATCGATAACTTTTCTCCCTCATCAGCACAGTGCAGCATTATTATTACAAATAAGTCTAAAAGTCCTTTCAGGTTCAGGAAACTGTCTGTTTATGCCCAGAATTTCAGTATATTTGAAGGGAAAGAAAAAGATCTCTGGTGTAATAATTCTTTTATTGATAAATATGACAATGATGAGCTGAAAATATCTATCGACAGTAAAGCGCCTGAAGGGAAAAGGCTTCTTTATGAAAATGAGAAATATTTACAGGATAAAAATATTCTGAAAAAAGGGTTTACTGTAATAATGAAATCTGTGAGCGGTGAGTAGTTTATGTTTGATGATTTTTTTAATTCTTTTGTTTCAATTATTCCGAAAAATATGTTTTCAAAAAGTCTTGAAATAATAATTTTCATCTGCGTATCACTTATAATTCTAAGAATACTGAAATTTATTATAAAAAAATCTGTTTCAAAGTATTTCTCCGACCAGACAAATATGCTGATACAGAAGGTGTTTTTTTACACAGGGCTTGTTATTGTCTTTCTTACACTTCTCAATTACATGGGAGTCAGTATTGCTGCAATACTTGGTGCTGCCGGAATAGCCGGTATAGCAATAGGTTTTGCAGCCCAGACAAGTATTTCAAATATCATAAGCGGAATATTTCTGATTTCTGAAAAGACTTTTGAAATCGGCAACCTTATTCAGACCGGAAATACAACAGGGACAGTTATGTCAATCGATCTTCTGTCAATAAAAATACGGACTCTTGATAATAAACTTGTAAGAATCCCGAATGAATTAATAATAAAAAATGAACTGGTTAATATAACGCGGTTTCCAATACGGCGGGTAGATATAAATCTAAGTGTTGCATACAAGGAAAAGATAGAGAAAGTAAGAGATATCCTTTTTGATATTGCAAAAAATAATCCATATTCTCTTGATAATCCGGAACCCCTTTTTCTATTTAAGAATTTCGGTGATTCGGGACTGGAAATACTTTTAGGTATCTGGATAGCAAAAACGGATTATCTTCAGCTTAAGAATTCTATAATGATAGATATTAAGAATCGTTTTGATGAAATGGGTATTGAAATACCATTTCCTCACATATCTCTTTATGCAGGTGAGGCGACAGATTATTTCCCTGTAAAAATGGAAACTAAATAAGAGAACTCAACATAAAGCTGTTCCCTCCATAATTTATATAAAAAAGATTATCCACCCGGAAAGACGGAGTATTCTGATTTTGAAAAACAGTATTGAAAAAAATATGGCGAATATCCAGGATAATCGTTATATTATTCATATGGAAAATTTATATTCAAAATTCAAACTCAAAGATATGACTTTGAGAAACAGGATAGTTATGCCGCCGATGTGCATGTATTCATCCGATGACAGCGGTGAAGTCATGGACTGGCATCTGAATCATTATGAAACAAGATCTGTAGGCGGTGCAGGTCTTATTATTATAGAGGCAACAGCTGTTGAAAAAAGGGGCAGGATCTCAGGTAATGATCTTGGTATATGGGATGAAAGTCATGTAGAAGGGCTTTCAGAACTCGTAAAAAGGATAAAAAAACACGGTGCTGCTGCCGGAATACAGCTCGCCCATGCAGGCCGAAAATGTACCGTGAAAAGTGAAGATGTTATTGCTCCTTCTTCCCTGAATTTCGACAGTTCCGACTCTTCCTATAAAAATCCCAGGGAAATGGATAATAGTGATATAGCAGATATAATTGAATCATTCACAAAGGCTGCTGAAAGGGCTTTCAGAGCAGGGTTTGATATTATTGAGATACATGGAGCGCACGGTTACCTTATAAACGAATTTTTATCTCCTTTAACAAATAAACGTACTGATTCCTATGGAGGGGAAGTGGAAAACAGGTCAAGGATACTCCGTGAAATTGCCGGGGCTGTAACAGGTATATGGCCTGAAGAAAAACCGGTATCTCTCAGGATAACTGCAGATGATTATTATGATGGGGGAAACAAGCCTGAAGATCTTTCAAAAATGATTAACCATGTAAAAAATACCGGTATTGATATTATCCATGTTAGCAGCGGAGGGGTAACCCCGTCAGCCGTGATAAATCCTTATCCAGGTTATCAGATCCCTGCTGCAGTGACTGTGCGTAAGATGACAGCTCTTCCTGTTGTCGGGGGAGGTCTTATTACATCAGCTTTAATGGCGGATGAAATTATTAGAAACAGAAGATCTGATCTTGTTTTTATGGGAAGGGAACTTTTAAGGAACCCTTATTTCCCTCTATTGTCGTTTAAAGAGCTGAGATGTGATATAGATTATAAACCGTATCAGTATGAAAGAGCATTTTAAAAATATTTTTTAAAAAACTATTTTTTTATTGATTGAAATGCTTTAAATCTGTATATAATAAAATAAAGTTCTGATCCTTGTTTTAATTAATAAAAAAAGAAAAGGAGAAATTACAATGGGAAAATCAAAAGATACCAAAAAAGATGAGAAGAAAAAACCTCTTAAAACTCCAAAAGAAAAAAAACAGGAAAAGATGGAAAAGAAAAAAAAATAGTAATCTGATATCTGAAAAACCGATTTTTGATGAGGAAATTTCTTGAAAAGCAGCTGTTTTTTATTAAGCAGCTGTTTTTTTATTGACATAATAAAAATATTAATTGATTAATTATTAATGGAAAGAACGCTTGTAATTTTAAAACCTTCTGCAGTGCAGAGGGGACTAATCGGTGATATAATTAACAGGTTTGAAAAAAAAGGACTCAGGATCTCTGCCATAAAAATGGACTGGTTAAGCGATGAGCTTTTAAATGAACATTATTCACATCTCAGTGACAAACCTTTTTTTAAACGGATCAAGGATGCAATGAGGGTATGCCCTGTAATTATATGCTGCGTTGAAGGGGTGGATGCTGTTCATGTTATAAGGACCATGGTTGGTCCTACCAACGGAAGAGATGCTCTTCCCGGAACTATCCGGGGAGATTTCAGTATGAGTATTCAGGAAAACCTTGTGCATGCTTCAGATTCAGTGGAAATGGCTGAGATAGAGGTAAAAAGATTTTTCAGGGAAGAGGAAATATTTGAATATATTCCGCAGCTTATGAAAAGTCTGTATGCAAATGATGAGACCTAAAAGAACCGGGACTGACTGAAAATTATTATCAAAGCTATGGGAGAAGAATCAAATATAATAGTAATTGCAGGACCTACTGCTTCAGGTAAAACATCTCTGGCTGTAAAACTGGCAAGATATTTCGGCGGTGAAATAGTATCAGCAGATTCGAGGCAGGTTTACAGAGGTATGGATATAGGCAGCGGAAAAGACCTTGCAGAATATAAAGGAGAAGGATGGTCTGTGCCGTATCACTGCATTGATGTTGCAGATCCTGATCAGATATTTACGCTGTATGATTATCAGAAACACTGTTCATCTGCTGTTGAAAATATAATTCGAAGGGGAATAATGCCGTTTCTGTCAGGAGGGACAGGCCTTTATATTGAATCTTTTATTAAAGACTATAAACTTCCTGATATTCCGGTTAATAATAAATTACGGAAAAAACTTGAGGTGCTTGAAAAAAACAGGCTTGAAGAAATGCTGAAAAAAAAGTTTCCTGAAATCTATATTAATACTGATCTTTCAAACAAAAAAAGAATAATACGTTCTATAGAAAGAGGTAAAAGTCAAATTAAAGATTTTTCCGGTAAATCACATGTTGCCGGCTACAGTTATGTTGTACTTGTTACAAGATGGGAGAGGGCGGTTCTGATAGAAAGAATTAAAAAAAGACTTGATGAACGATTTGAATCCGGAATGATTGATGAGGTTGAAATGCTTCTCCGTAACGGGGTGAAAAAAGAAAGACTTATATTATTCGGAATGGAATACAAATTTATAACAGAGTATCTTAACGGTAAATATTCGTTTTTGGAAATGAAAGAGAGACTTTTTACAGCTATCAGGCAGCTTTCAAAAAGACAGATGACATATTTCAGGGGTATGGAAAAGCGGGGCATAAAAATTAATTATGCAGATGAGGCTGATTTTAATTCTGCCCTGTCAATCATTAATAAATCTATTTGACTATTTTTTATAAAAGTTTTATATTAACCGCAATAAAAATACGGGCTGTAGCGCAGCTTGGCTAGCGCGGGTCGTTCGGGACGATCAGGTCGGAGGTTCGAATCCTCTCAGCCCGATTTTTATTTTTCCTCCTCTATAGTTTTTATTATTTTCAACCGATCAATAAAAAAACATCTCTAAATATAGGTAGTTATTATAAATGCTTAGATTTTCTTTTTTTCTGTTAATAATAAATATGATAACCTTACCTCTTGTTCATGGTGAAGAGCTTATTCATATAATTAAAAAAGGGGAAACTCTTTACAGTCTGTCACGTAAATACAGTGTATCGCTTGATGATATTCTTAAGATAAATAATATTGATGATCCGCAGGCAATAAGGGAAGGGTACAGTCTTATTATTAAAGAGGATAAAAATACATATACTGTTAAAAAGGGGGATACCCTTTACAGCATAGCAAGAAGCAACAATGTCGGAATAAAAGAACTGATTGACGAGAATAATATAACAAAAAAAACAATAATTAAGGTTGGACAAAAAATTTATTTGCCTGATACAATAAAGAATCAGAATGACAAAATTGCTGTAAAAGAGGAAAAAATACCGTCAGCAGTTAAAAATACTGTAAATAAGGATGATTTTTTCTGGCCGGTTGACGGGCAAATTGAGAAACTCAACGGAAAACTTCAGGGTTCAAAAATATCTGCAAAAAAGGGTGAACCTGTTTATTCGGTATCTTCAGGACGTGTTGTATGGGAAGGTCCTTACAGAGGTTTCGGGCGAGTGATTTTTATTGAATCTGACGGAGGATATGTGTATGTTTATGGGGGTAATGAAAAAACAATTGTATCAGTAGGAGATATGGTTGAACCTGGCTCAGAAATAGGGTATATAGGGCTGAATATTCACGAAAATAAGCCTAATATGTATTTTTCTATATACAAAAACGGGGAACCTGTTGATGTGGAAAAAGCCCCCAGGCTTTGATATAACATAAAACAGTATAAAAAATTAATAAAACGGGTAGCAGTATAAAAGTAAACAGTGATAAAAATAAAAATACAGATCCGCTTCTTCTTTATTTAAAACAGATTTCAAAGATAAAACTTTTAACAATAGATGAAGAAAGAGAAATTGGAAAGCAGATCATTACAAGTAAAAAAATTCTTGAAGATTTCAAAAATCGTGAAGATATAACGCTGGAACAGATAAATAATCTGATGGATGAGCTTAAAGCTGCGAAAAACAGAATGATTAAAGCTAACCTGCGTCTTGTTGTATCGATAGCAAAAAAATACCAGTACAGAGGTCTTTCTCTTCTTGATCTTATTGATGAAGGAAATATAGGGTTGATTGAGGCGGTTGAAAGGTTTGATTATACAAAAGGATGCAGATTTTCAACCTACGGTACATGGTGGATAAAACAGGCCATAATAAAATCTCTTGCAAATAAAGGAAGAACGATCAGGCTTCCAATACATATGCTTAATACAATCAAAAAATGTTATCTTGTTGCTAAGCAGCTGACTAAGGAATTCGGAAGGGAACCTGACTTCAGGGAAATAAGCGAATATGTAAATATGACTCCTGAAAAAGTGGAAGAGGTTATGAGATATTCAAATGAAACCTGTTCGCTTGATTCAATTATTGATGAAGGTACAGCAACAAAGCTAGGTGATTTTCTTTGTGATGATAAAACTATAAGTCCACTTGAAGAGGTTTTTCAGAGTACTCTGCAGGAGACAATACTTCATGTCCTTGAACAGCTCTCAATAAGAGAAAAAAAGATTATAATGCTCAGGTTCGGTTTTGAAGGGGATGGCCCCCATACACTTCAGGAAACAGGTGAAATACTCGGAATAACCAGGGAAAGAGTCAGGCAGATACAGGAAAAAGCATTAATTAAACTGAAAAAAATGGAAATAATCGATGAATTTAAAAAATACAGATAAATATAGAACTGTTATCTTAACTTTCTGAAAGTGAAAACATTTTTAATGAAATAAATTATTCTGCGTATTAATCTGATTAAAATATTGGGATGCTTCAGACGGGATAGTTTTTTATAGGCATCTGAGATTTCTTCCGGTGTAAAATCTTTTCGCTGCACATTTTCCTCTATTTCAATTTCAAGAATGTCAGCCCGTTTTTTATTTTCAATTATAACAGCATTTATATATTTCCAACCAAGCTTTTTTGCTGCTTCAAGTCTTCTGTGACCTGCTATCAGCTGCATTTTTGAATTGATTACTATTGAATTGAGCTGACCGAATTTACTCATACTTTCCATTAAAGGCTGAAGATCTCCGAGATTTTTTCTTATTCTTTTTTTTATAATTATTTCATCAATTTTTACTTCCATAAATCTAACCGTTAATCCAGAAGATCCTCAGGAATTATATCTTCCATATTCCTGCTTTCTTCAATTTCTGTCAATGATTCAAGTGTTTTAAGGTCCTGAAGATTTGAAAGTTCTTCCTCAAAATTATCAAGAGAATAGATATCGGTAAGATAACTGTCCTGCAATCTTTTTATAAGTTCCTCATTTCTTTCTGATTCGAATTTGTGGAGAGTGCAGAATTTCCTTGGTTCTGTACCTGCAATAAATAATTCTTTTCTCGTTCCGTCAGTACAGTATTCGGTAGGAAGCATACCGGAAGTCCGGCAGACTGTAAGTTCCACAAGACCACTTTCGGGCTTTTTAAATTCTACAGGGGGCATTGAAGGGTTGTTTTCATGGATAGCTTTCATATATTTTGCCCAGACAGGACCTGCGGCTGTTGCTCCTGTCTGATTTAGTCCGAGAGAATTACCAGGCATATCAAATCCGAACCATATCGCAGTAGTAAGATAAGGTGAAAAACCTACAGTCCATGCATCTGACCAGTTCTGGGTTGTTCCTGTTTTTCCTCCAAAATCCATCGGGAATCCTCCAACCATACGGCGTCTGTTTGCAAGTGTTCCGAAATCTACAGTACTTTTAAGAAGATCAACCATGATATAGGCTGCCTGTGGAGATAGTATCTGAAGACGTTCACCTTCCCTTTTCTGATTGGCCCTTAATTCCCTCTCAGGCTCAAGAATGATTTTACCGCTTCTGTCTTCTATATATCTGATGCCGATAGGGGTAACCTCTTTTCCTCCGTTCGGAAAAGTAGCAAATGCTTTAGCCATCTGTATGGGAGCTACACTGATAATACCAAGACCGAGAGGATATTTCCTGGGGAAAGAATTCTTTATTTCAACAGGGTCGGTAATTCCAAGCAGTCTTGATGCTCTGTTAATTGCAGCATCAAAACCTATTTTATCAAGAACCTGAATGGACGGAACATTCATTGAAGTTGCCAGAGCATATCTGAGTGTTACCGGCCCTGTCCATTCTCCCATAAAATTCTGAGGAGTATATGGTGTTCCGTCATCATTCCAGAAAACAACAGGTTTATCATAAATGAGAGAAGCTGGGGTAAGAAGTTTAGATGAAATGGCAGCGGAATAGTAAAGAGGTTTAAATGATGAACCAGGCATAACTTTTGCCTGTACTGCTCTGTTTAGTTTTTTTGTTTCAAAATCACTTCCTCCGACCATTGCTTTTATATAGCCGGTTTCATTTTCAATAGATATCAATGCACCTTCAACTGCTGTTTTATTTTTCTTTTCAACCTGTTTGAGATGAGATATTTTAGTGAGATATCTGAGCTGTGAAGAGTCGAAAATCAGTGATACAGTATTGAGAGTCGGATTTATTACGTTATTAAAGAAATCATAGGAATCTTTTTTCTGTTTGATTCCTGCTGTTTTGATTTCAGGAAGATCAAAAAGAAGAGATAATGAATCAATCAGGGAATAATATTCGCTGCTGACATATCCCATTCTGTCCGAGACATTCTTAAGAAATTTCTCATTCATTGCAGCATAACCTTCGTTCATCAGCCTGTCAGCTTCCTGCTGATAATCAAGATCAAGGGTAGTATGGACAATCAGACCGTCTCTGAGGTAGTCAAGAGAACCGTAGAGTATATCTTCAAGTTCCTGTCTTATATATTCACTGAAGTATGGAGCTTTATCGTTTTTAACAAGATAAGCAGTTTCTGAAGAAGATCTAAGCGGATCATAGGTGTTATTCCAGTAATCAAGAAGTGAATTTTCAGCTTCATCTCTTGTAACAAACCCAAGGTCAACCATCTGGTTTAAGACCTCTGTCTGTATTTTTTTTGCTCTGTTGGGATGTTTTATAGGGGAATAACGTGCCGGGTTTGCCAGCTGAATTACCAGAAGAGCTGATTCTGCAACACTCATCTCTCTCGCAGAATGCTTGAAATAAAACTGTGAGGCCGCTTCAACACCGTATGTATTATGACCGAAATATGACTCATTCAGATAAAGCTCAAGTATTTCATACTTGCTTAATGTTTTTTCAATCTGAAGTGCCCACCAGAGCTCTACAAGCTTTCTTTTCAGAGTCTGCTGTGATCTGTCGGCATAATGCCGGCCGGCAACCTGCTGGGTTATTGTACTGCCCCCTGATACATATCTGCCTAAAAGGATGTTCCAAGCTGCTCTTGCAGTTCCCTTGAAACTGAATCCGTTATGTTTGAAAAAGTCCCTGTCCTCTCTGGTTATAAGTGCATATATGAGATGTTTGGGAAGATCGTTAATAGGGATAATTTCCCTTTTTTCATCTGAAAAAAATTCTGTTATAAGATTTCCGTTAATATCCAGAATCTGAGAGGGTAGTGAAGGTTTATAATCACCGATTTGTTCCGTATTTGTAATGTTTTTAGTTTCTGCAAATATTATACCAAAAACTATTCCTATAAAAAGTGCAAAGGCAACTGAAATACCAAGAAAGATCTGAATTGAGAGCACCTGTTTTTTGCTGAAAATCATATGAATAAATTATGGAGTGTTAGGCTCTTTGTCAAGTGGAAAAAAATAGACCGGCCCATAAAGAGCCGGTCAACCCCGAGGTGCCGTATAATATAGTTAACTGGGAGGGGAACTATATTATTCCGACAAATATATTATCGACATATTCACATAAAGTTTAAAGAATTATTCTTCTTTTATTTCAATATCAAGCAAAAGATTTATATTATACTTTTTCCCGTTTTCCAGGGATATTTTTCTGCTTAGACTGTATTCACCAAGTTTGAACAGTATTGTATGTTCCCCTTCTTCAAGATTATTGACAACCCTGTTATTCTGTTTAATTCCATCAATAAAAAAGAATGATTCCTCCGGTGAAAATACTGTAATCTGGGGATTGTTTTTAGTTAATACAGCTTCAACTGTTCTGTTGTCATTAGCCTTTATTGTAATATTTTCTTCAAAAGAAACATAACCATCTTTATACACTGATAATTTATGGATACCTGTTTTAAGGAATATATCAGCTGTTTTATCAATTTTTTTATCATTTATAAAAACAGAATAGTCATTAATTTCTTTTTTTCCGGATTTAGTGTCTGAAGCAAAAACCCTGATATTTAATATACCGGATTCCGGCCATTCTGTTGTAATTTTAATTTTAAAATATTCGGAAAAAAGATAATCTGGAACTCCTTTCATAACAGGTAGAATTGTAAACATGAGACCCGTAATTCCGCTGATATCTGTCATGTCAATAATCTCTGTTCCCGGTACTTTATATTTATCAATAAGGTTTTTATTAAAGACTATATCAATAAAGTATCTGGTCCTGTCCGGTATCAGATAAGAGTTAACAAGTCTGCCTGTATAGCTTTTTATATCAGGATCCGGTGCAGGGTCAATCTTCCTGTATGAATAAAAAGAGAAGCTGTCTCTGAATCTTTTTATTATGTCAGAACTTCTTATTTCAATTGAAATCCTGTCCGGAAGTTGATTGCTGTCCGGTATAATAGACAACAAATCTTCCGCAGATATTTCAGTTTCATAAACAGGATTATTCAGAAGAATGCTGTTATCTACAATATCTTTGAGAGGTCCGCGTATATTATCAGCAAAGGAGTAAGTTGAAATAAACAGTAATGAAAAAAAAATTGTTTTTGTCCTATTCATTTTATCTACTTTTTACCTGCATATATTTTAATGGATCCTGAGATTCCCCTTTTTTCCTGATCTCGAAATGAAGATGAGGCCCGGTTGAATAGCCAGTATTGCCAACTTCTCCAATTATACTGCCAGATCGCACATATGAATTTAATAATACTAAAGATTTTCTCAGATGTCCATATATTGTAAGCAGTCCGCCCGGATGCTCAATCACAATATAGTTACCTAAAACTGAATTAAAGCTGCTTTCAATCACTGAACCTGCAGCAGATGAATAAACAGGAGTTCCGGGCTGTGCAGCTATATCAATTCCGTTATGAAAAGACATTTTACCTGTTTTTGGATGAAGCCGGTTCCCGTAAAAAGAAGAAATCCTCCCTTTTTCAATAGGGAAACGGAAAAAGGTATTAAGGAAAAATGACCTTTCAGTGTTATTAAATCTTTCATCATGCAGGATAAAAAAAACATTTTTCCTGGAATTGATTAATATTTTCACTTTTTCCGTGTTATGTTCTCTTGCAGAAAGTATAAATTCTATATCAGCAACCGGTTTTTCAGGTATAAATAAAACAGGCTGGTTGGGTATGAGAATTTCTTTAAAATCAGAAAAATTATCAGGATTGGCGATTCTGTTCAATGTCGATATGGTTTCATATGGAATATTAAGTCTGGATGCAATCTGAAAAAGGTTTTCATTTTTCAGTTTGTATTTTGCGATGATAAGAGGCAGTTTTTCTGCAGAATTCGCTGTTATTTTATATGAAAGCTCTATATCTTCTGATATCTGTTTAAAAAGAGGGTCACTGCTTTCAAGAAAATTAATTAACGGATAATCAGAAAAAAGGGGAAAAGCTGTAAAAAAATAAAACAAAATTATCTGTAATTTAGGCATTTTTATCGTTGGAAATAACCCTGTACAATCCTGCTCCAGTGAAAAGAATAAATATAACAGTAATACCCTGTATAAAAGAAGAGTTTAAAAAGAGCATCAGTGAAACAGAAGCAAGAAAAACTGATAAAATCAGAAATACTGTTTCTGATATCTTTCGTAAAAGAGCAGGCAGTGTTATATAATTCTTTTTAACTCCTGTATACAGGGAAATAATTAAAAACAGAATTATTGAAAATAAAATCAGAACTGTATACTTCTCTGGAAATTTTGTTGAAAAATACCATACAGGGTAAACTATTAAAAAACTTGAAGTGAAAAGGAGAATAACTGCACCTGATATATACAGGATTTTTCTGCCTATATCTATATATGTTTGTGCGAGAATACTGAGTATTTTCAAATTATTAACTCCTGTTTATCAGGGAATCCAGTCTTGCCGAGAAGAATGCGGCATCTTTTTCCCTTTTAAGTTCAGCAGCAAGATTTTTAAGTTTTTCAAGGACTTCAACTGTGTCATTTCTGCTTTTGAGAACATCAAAAACCATATAGGATTTCATGAAATAACTGTAAGCAGCTTCAGTATCCCCCTTTTTTTCCAGAACAATACCGATTGCCTTGAAATCCTTGCCGATCCCATAGCTGTTTTCAATAATCTTGTCCTCTTCAAGTGCTTTAAGCAGAAATGATTCCGCCTGATTATAGTCCTCTCTTTTTGAATATATAGATGCAATCATGTAATAGTTTGCTGCAAGTCTTGAATGTTCTTTCAGTGCAATGTTGATTTTTACTGCCTGATTGAATCTGCTTAGGGCCTTATCAAAATCGTCCTGTTTTTTGTACGATATTCCTAGATTGTGAAGTATTACAGCTGATTCCTCAGATCCCGAATCAGCAGCTGCAAATGCTTTATCAAGCATTTTTTCAGCTTTTCTGAAATCCTCTGTCTGCAGATAAAGTTCGCCAAGATTGTTGGATGATACAATTATAAGATTTTTATCTTTTATTTTCTCTGAAAGATCATATGCTGCTAGAAAATACTTCTCAGCTGTTTCTGTATCATTCAGATTTAGATAAACTTTGCCTATTGAGTTATTTGATTTGATAATACCAGGTTCAAAATCAGAAGCTATATTTTCTTCAAGAGAAAGATTGAAAAATACAAGTGACTGCTCATATTTTCCATCATTATAGTATTTATTTCCGAAATCTGTAAGTTCAGCAGCCCTGTTTTTCCTGCTGTTGACTATATCTGTTTCTTTTGGTCCTGATGAGCAGGAGGTCAGAACTCCGGCAAGTAGTAAAAAAAATAAAACTGAAAGTTTATTCAAGCTGTTCATTAAAAATCCTCATCTCTCTGGTTATAAAAAGTATCTTCCTGGTTTTTTATCTCAGTTATGCCGCCCCTGAGAAGCGGGTTGTTTTTTAATCCTTCAAGTACATTTTTACCCTCTTTCAGAGCCCCTCTGCTTTCTTCAAGAACCCCTGTTATCTGTGGTGTGCTCTGGTTAAGATAGACTGTAAATTTGTTGAGTTCATCAGTCATTTTATTAAGATTAACCAGAATATCATTAATATTATTATAAAGTTCTTTGTTATCAGTAAATAATGCTGCAGCAGAACCGTCTTCTCCCATTAGGATCGGTATAAGACCTTCAGGATCTGAAATATTGGAAGTCAGAGTTCCGACATTTCCTGTAATATTAACAATATTATCAAGAAGGGTCTTTATTCTGTTTGTTGTCTCGGAAATAATTATTTTAAGATTTGTTGTTATTGATGCAATATTATCAATTGTAGTCCCTACCGGCCCCTCAAGCTCCCCTTTGACTGCAGTGTTCATTGAATTGGAAAGGGTCGTAAAGGATTCTATAAGCATGTTTATATTGGCCAGGATTGGATCCAGCTGATAAATAATTCTGGATACTGTATCATCTCCCTGAGGGATATCAACAGCATTTTCCCTGATAAGCGCCTGGGCTTCCTTGAGGTTATAGGAAGGAATAAAGCTCCTTTCTTCAAGCGGATTGCCTGTATATTTCCCCGGGTAAAAAACAAGGTCGCTGCCTAATCCTATAGGGCTGACCAGATGCCTTATAATTGAATTGGGTTTTATTTTTTCGTAGTATTCTTTATAAATATAAAATTCCACATCAACCTGGTTCTCTTCACTCAGTCTGATTTTGTTTATCTGTCCTATTTCAAATCCTTTGAGTTTTATCGGCATTCCGATTTTTAATCTTTCAGCAGATAGAAAGCGGGTATTGAAATAATAGTTTTTAGAAAACCATCTCTGATTTATTCCCATAAAAATCAGGAGAACAGAAATACATAATACAGCCAAAATGGTGAATAGTCCCACAATCTGATCTGCAAACTGAATTTTAAACTTCATAAATTAACCAGCCTCTTATATTATCTAATTAAAATCGGGAGAAATCAAATCCAGAATATCATCATCAAAATTTGATGCTTTATCAATAACATGAGAAAGAATGTTACGGATAACTGTGTCATTGGATTTAACAATATCATTATATGTACCGTAGGCATAAACCCTGCTGTCTTTTATAATAATCATAAAATCAGAAAGCATGGATGTTATTTCAGGATCATAAGTACATATTATCATGGTTTTTTCTCTGTATTTTAATTTTTTAATTGTCTCTCTTATTATTCTGCTTGTTTCAAAATCAAGGGAGGATAGGGGGTTGTCAATGAAAATTATTTCAGGATCGGTAATAAGGGCCCTTGCAAGAGAAATCAGTTTACGGTTACCAGAGGAAATCTGTGCAGGTCTGTCATTAAGATTGATATCGATAGAGAGGGACCTGCAGGTTTTTTTTATAATCCTGTCAATTTCATCGGTACTCATATCCGGGAAATGAAGCTGAAGAGGAAGGGAAAGGTTCTGATAAAGGTTTTTGTTTGACCATAATGCGCTGTCCTGAAACATAAACCCGTTTCTTTTCCTAAAATCCTTAAGTTTTGAAACAGACATTGAATTGAAGGATTTTCCCTCAATAATGAGTTTTCCTGAATCTGTCGGTATAATGCCGGCAAGTGTTTTAAGGAGAGTGCTTTTTCCGCTTCCAAGTCCACCTACAATGACAGTTGTTTTTTTCTTAAAAATTTTAAGTGAAATCTGATCAATAATTCTCTTGCTGTTTCTGATAATGCTCACATCATTCAGTTCAAGTATAATATCAAGTTCATCCATTTTATTTCCTGTATTTAAAACCATAGATAGTTAAGAGCTGTTATAATTGCATCTGCAATTATGCAGTAGGAAAATCCCTGGCCTACAGACTTTATTACCACCTGGGGTATTTCTGTTGTGGATCCTTCAACCCTGAATCCATTATATGTTGCAATAATTGATATTATCATGCCGAAAACCAGACTTTTTACAATTGATGAAAATATTATATAGGGTTTTAAAGCAAAAAGAAGGTTTCTGAAATATTCAAGAAATGTTACAGGTTTAATAAATTGTGAGACAAAATAGGAACCGATGAGTCCGGAAAGGTTGAAATAGAGATTCAGCAGTATCAGAGATATTGTAACTCCAAGGAATCTCGGTACAACAAGATATGATATCGGATCAATACCGACAGAAACATATGCCTCAATTTCGTGTGAAACTACCATGTTTCCGAGTTCGGTAGATATGGCAGTTGCCGATCTCGCTATTATTATGAAAGCTGTCAGAAGCGGCCCCAGTTCCTTTGTGATTACAACTACAAGTATTGAGTAGATAAGATCACCCTGGCCAAACTGGGGGAGAAGAGTAAGCCCCTGAACAATAATTACAACTCCAAGGGACATTCCTATAAGGCTTATTATATTTAAAGCTTCAAATCCTGTAAAAAGGATCTGCATTACCAGTACTTTATATCCTATATGCTTTTGCTTTATAAAAAAAAAAGATTCTCTTATAGTTTTAAGAAAAAACCCAGAAGCATATGCAAATTCCCTGATGTCTGATATTATTTTATTGCCTAAAAGATTTATTGAATTTATCATTTATTAACCGTAAACTATTATAGCGTATTTAGAATTGAGCTGCAATTATTATTTATATATTGATTGTTTTTAAAAAAGGAATTACCGATAATAGATAATATAAAAAAATATATACAGGAGTTTTAATGTGCCGCAGGTAATGCAGTATCAGGCAAAATCGATAATATATTTTGAAGGTGATACCAGTGAAAAAATATATATCCTGCAGTCAGGTAAAATATGTCTGAATTTTACCGATATAGAAACAGGTCAGGAGATTAGAGAACTTGTAAAAACAGGTGAATTTTTTGGCGTTAAATCCGCACTTGGAAGATATCCCAGGGAAGAGACAGCTGATGTTATTGCTCAATCAAATGTTCTTGTTTTTAATGTTCCAGAATTTGAAACACTGTTCCAGAATAATATAAGAATTTCAATGCAGATGCTTAAGGTTTTTTCAAATCAGCTTAGGAGGATCCATAGAAAAGTAAGAAATCTGCTCTCATTTGAGGAGCAGTCAGATTCTGAAAAGGGTCTTTTTAATATTGGAGAATATTATTTTAATACAAAAAAGTATAAACAGGCATTATATGCTTTCAGAAGATATTTAACATACTATCCGACAGGGGCTTTTCAATCGCAGGCAATACAATATATAGGCAAAACTGAAAATTACATACAGGGACAGCCTGTGGAAAAGAGGGAATCCATAGTTGACAAGCCTCTTCAGAAAACAGTAAAAAAAGTTGAAAAAGAGGAATCCAGGTTGTTTTTTGAAGGTATGAATTATTTCAGTCAGGAAAATTACAATGAAGCTTTAAACAGTTTTAAAACAATTGTAAACAGCTATGTAGAAACTGAGGCATATCCGAAAGCACTGTTTGAAATAGGGCGGTGTTTTTACAGTCTTAAACAATACGATAACTGTATAAAGCATTATACCCTTTTAATTCAGAAATTCCCGAAACATCCTGAAATAACTGATGCCCTGCTTTACCTTGGTCTTTCATGTGAAGCCAAAGGAAATAAAGAAAAGTCTTTGAGTTTTTATAAGAAAATACTGACAATGGGTGATGATAGTTCTCAGACAATAAGAAAAGCAAAACAGTCAATTAAAAGAATTGAGGGGAATCTATGAGCATTGATTTTACACAATTTGACAGATTCAAGGTTACTTTTCAGAAGGGGGATCTTATTTTCTGTGAATATGAACCTGGAGACACTTTTTATTTAATCCAGTCAGGAAGGGTTCAGATAGTTAAAATAATGGGTGAAATTGAAAAAATTATAGATATTCTCCACCCCGGGGAGATTTTCGGTGAAATGGCAATTCTTGAAGAAGCTCCCAGGTCTGCGAGTGCTATTGCAATAGAAAAAGTGGAGGCTCTTGAGTTTAATAAAAGAAATTTTGAAGTTCTATTAAGGGGTAATCCGCAGATAGCTTTAAAGCTTCTTCAGACATTTATAAAAAGAATATACGATCAGAAAAGAAGATTCATGATCCTTACTCTGAAAGAACCGGCAGCAAGGATTGCTGATGTTTTTTTAATGCTTTCGGAAACACAGTCATCTGAAGCAAAATCGTTTAAGGAGAGGGTTATAGATACATCTGTAGATGATATTGCCCACTGGTGCGGTATGAGTACAAGTGAATGTGCCCAGATTATTGAGCATTTTGCAAATCAGAGAAAGATTGAACTGGAATCAGATAAAATTATTGTAAAGAATATCAATGATTTTGAGCGTTTTGTTAATTCCAGGAGACAGCAATAGTTCAGACTGTTGTTTTTTCAAACTTATTTCCGTACAAATATTTCAGAAAATCTGTTCTTGTTATAATTCCTGCAATTGATTCATTACTCATAACAGGAAGGTGGCCAATACTGTTCTTGTACAGTATTTTTTCAATTTCACGTAATGTTGTTTTAGTATCTGCTGTTATAACCTTTCTTGTCATATAGCCTTTTACAGGTGAGTGCATCTGATCCGATTTTCTTGCTTTCATGATATCGCGTAAGGTAAGAATACCGGTAAGTTTGTTGTTATTATCAACAACTGGCGCCCCGGTACAGTTAATATCTTCAAGTTTTATGGAAGCTTCGATTAATTTACAGTTTTCATTTATGCAGAAAACTTTTTCAGTCATAAGGTCGGAAGCAGTTCTTGCGTTTTCCAGTTTAATTTTGAGCAGTTCTGTAAGCCTGTTCAGAACTGACTCTCCGTCATCACTTGTTATTTTTGCTGAAGATGCTTTTTCATGTCCTCCGCCGTTGAATTCTTCAAGAATCTGATTGAGTTTTATATTGTCCTTTTTACTCCTTGCTATTATTAATACAGTCTTCCTTTTTTTAATAAAAAAAACTGCAAAATAGGCCTCCGGATTTTCTACTTCAAAGACTTTTTCAACAACGGCAGCAAGACCGGAAACCTGATCTTCAAGTTCCATATAGCTTAATATTACTTCCTGACCGTTAAAATTCCTGAATATAAGACGGTTGAGAATTTCATGAAAAAGTGATATCTGATAATCATCTTTAAGGTTTTCAAGAAAATATTTAACAAGCTTGATTGAAGCGCCGTTTTTCATGAAATAGTTTGCAATAGTAAAATCGTTTTCGGTTATATTTTCATGTGTAAAATTTCCTGTGTCGGCATAAATACCTGCAAGACCGATTGTAGCTTCGTCCGGAGAAAGAACTATACCCTTTTCCATAAGTAATGATCCGATAAAGGATGCATTGGCACCGTTGATGGAATGGTTAAGTTCATGACATGAAATATCATGTGAATCAGCAGGATGGTGATCATATATTATTTTTCTCCCTGCTGCTTTATTCAGAAGTGGTTCAAACTCTCTGATTCTCTGCAGTGATCTGGTATCTACAATAACTATATCGCCGATATCCTCATTTTCAATATCCTTAAGTACAGAGAAGTTTATTTCTTTTTTCATAAGATTATAAAGATTTCTGGCTACAGGATGAATCAGTCGGCTTCTTACTTTTATGAATGAAGGGTATAATTTATTTACAAGTACCATTGATGCAATACAGTCAAGGTCCATATTCGAATGTCCAATAATAATATCCATAATTAACCTTTATTTTTTAATGTAACAGTATTTAATAATATAAAATAATAATATATAAATGTTGTATTGAACAGGGTAAAGGTGTTTTCAGTGAAAAAATTGAACAGCAGAGAGAGAAGCTCATTATTGAAACAGGCACATAAACTATCTCCAAGGATATGGATCGGTAAAAACGGACTTACTGATAAAATAGTTGAAAATGTTGATATGATAATAGAAAAAAATGAGCTTATAAAAATAAAGTACCTTGATTTTAAGGATTTTAAGGTAACATATTCTGATACTATTGCTGATAGAACAAAATCATCAGTTGTTAAAATTGTGGGTAATATTGCTGTTTTATACAGGCCTTCAAAAGATCCGGAGAAAAGAAAAATATTCCCCTGATTTATTTACTGATTATCGTATTCCTGAATATCTGTGCTCTGATATTCAAGTATTACACCTGCTTCTTTTAAAAGCTTTTCAGAATCTACAGCATTATGGTATCTCTTTTCGCATACAACCCGTATTATGCCTGAGTTTATCAAAAGCATAGAGCATGTAATACAGGGTGTCATTCTGCAGTATAGAGTTGCACCATCAATAGAAATACCGAATTTTGCAGCCTGGCAAATTGCATTCTGCTCAGCATGAACAGTTCTTACACAGTGTTTTGTAACATGGCCATCTTCATGAATTGTCTTTTTAAAAAGATGACCTGCCTCATCGCAGTGGGGAAGACCGGCCGGAGAGCCGACATAGCCTGTGACAAGAATTCTCCTGTCACGGGCTATGACACAGCCGCTCCTGCCTCTGTCACAGGTTGCACGTTTTGAAATGGCATTTGCCACTTCAAGAAAATAATCATCCCATGAGGGACGAATGTATCCTGATGACACTGTATTATTCTCCTTTTTCAAGTTTTAATGTAACGGTCGGCTGATTGCATATTTCATCCGGTCCGAAATACTGGATTGATCCAGGATAAATATAGGAAGTTGTAACTGCCCAGTCATCCCTTTTACTTGCAAAGGTTTTAAACGGCCTGCCGTCAAGTTCAACAAGTGCCTTTTTTATAACAGGTTTCATTTTCCCTTTTCTTTCTTCCATATTCATCAGCATCGAAATAGGTACACCGCCTGGTTTCCATTCGGAAACAGGATTTGATAGACCTGTTATAGAAGTCATATAACCTGTTAATCCTGAAGAAATGAGAAGAGTTGCTGTAAACCCGAGAGAGTAGCAGTAGTTTGCATCAAAATTGGACGGGAATGCGCATCTTCCTTCATAACCGAAGAAATGGCTTTGTGTATTGAATTTAGCCTTGAAAATACCTTCATCCTTGAGAGTTTTAAGCCGGTTTTCAACCATAAGAATAAGAAGTTTTTCTGTTTCAATCTTTGATACCTGAACATTTCCGTGGGGATCTCTATCCATAAGAAGCTGTTTCTGAATATCCCGTGGAAGTGAAGAAAAAACATAAGAAGAATCTTTGCTGAGATTGCTGTTCAGCCATTCATGCTTTTTACCAAAAACATCAAAAGTTGAAAAAAGTTCTTCATTATCTCCTATAAGCTTGTTGATTTCATGAATAAGCTTTCCGACTTCCGGAATAAATTCGATAAGACCTTCCGGTATAAGTACAACACCGTAGTTTTCGCCGTTGTTGCTTCTCTGTACTACAACATTGGTAATATCTTCAACAATATTGTCAAGTGATTTATTGTTTTCCTTAACCTCTTCAGATATTAAAGCATAATTCGGTGCTGTCTGAAGTGCACATTCAAGAGCTATATGAGAGGCAGATCTTCCCATCAGTTTAATGAAATGCCAGTATTTACCTGCTGATTTGGCATCTCTTTCAATATTTCCGATCAGTTCGGAATAGGTTTTTGATGCTGTGTCAAATCCGAATGAGGCTTCGATAAAATCACATTTAAGATCACCGTCAATTGTTTTAGGAACTCCAATAACTTTTATATCAGACTTATTGGCAAGAAAATATTCTGCCAGAAGCGCTGCATTTGTATTGGAATCATCACCGCCGATAATGACCAGGGCATCAAGTTTTCTTGCTTTACATACCTCAAGTGATATTGCTGACTGTTCTTCAGTTTCAATTTTTGTTCTACCTGATCTTATTATATCAAATCCGCCGGTATTCCTGTACTGATCAATCAGATCTCCCGTAAGTTCGATAGCCTTGTTTTCAAGTATTCCTGACGGACCCATCAGAAAGCCTGTAAGACTGGAATCAGAGTTGATTTTTTTAAGGGAATCATACAGGCCTGCAATAACATTATGTCCGCCCGGTGCCTGTCCTCCTGACAGAACAACACCTACAGATAGAGGTTTAAGTTCTCTTTTTACCTCTGAATTTTTAAACTGTATGTACTTGGCGCTGAATGTACCAGGAAGTATTTTTTTGATGCTTTCCTGATCTGAAACCTCTGTGTCTGTTTTAATCTCATTAAATGATATCGCTGCAATATCATTTTTTAATGCTGCCGGTAACTCTGGTTTATACTTTCTCCGTATTTCATCCAGACCTGAAATTTTGCTCACCTTTTTCACTCCTTAATTTGAATTATAAAAACAATGACTTATAAGTCAAGATATAAGGGATTATAGTAAAATAAGAAGATTGTTAAAATACTGTAAAACTTTATTTGTTGGTTTTTATTTATCTTATTATAATAGTTATATGGAAAATAAAAAAACAAGACCGCAATTGCTTGAGCCTGAATTTAAATATTATGACTGGGGATCCTACAGTTCCATTCAGGATATTTCGGGGCGGCACTATCTGGAAGAAAAATCAGTGGCAGAAATGTGGATGGGGGATCATCCTTCAGGGAGAAACATGATAAAGGTCCAGGATGAATTATTACCCTTTCATGATTTAATCATATCTTATCCCAAAGATATACTGGGAAATGAGTGTATAAAGAAATTCGGACCTGTATTACCTTTCCTGTTTAAACTACTGGCGGCTGAAAAACCTCTTTCCATACAGGCTCATCCTGATAAAGTACAGGCAGAATCAGGGTTTGAGAGGGAAAATATACTAAATATTTCAATGAAAGATTATACAAGAGGTTATAAGGATAAAAATCATAAACCTGAAATTATACTTGCATTGACAGATTTTATTATGATGAAAGGATTTATGGAGTATGGCATAATTTATGAGAATTTTCGGGAATACTGCGGAAGCAGTTCAGAAATACTGTTTTCCGAAAAAGGGATAAATCCAATTAAGGATTTTTTTAACAAAATCATATATTCGGACCGTCATTCTCTTGAGATTATGATCAGGGAAGCTTTAAAAAATACCTCTAAAAAGGATAATCTTATTTCAGAACTTATAATTAAGTTTTCAAGATTTTATCCTGAAGATCCCGGTATTTTATCACCGTTGTTTCTGAACAGTACTGTGCTTAAAGTAGGTGAGGCTGTATTTATACCTGCAGGAGAGCTTCATGCATATGTTAACGGAACAGGGATAGAACTGATGTCAAATTCTGATAATGTGTTCAGAGGCGGGCTTACCAATAAGCATGTGGACAGGGAGGAACTGCTGGAAATACTGAGTTATAAACCATCTGAAATAATAAAAGTCGGAAAAGTTAAATCTGATTGTGAAACCTTTTTCCCAACTTCATCTGATGAGTTTCTTCTTTCTGAAATAAAAATCAATCCGGGTGACAGGTATATTTCCAGATCAAAAAGAAATATTGAGATAATATTCTGCTATTCCGGCGGTGCAGCCATTGAAACTGATGAAAAAAATTATATTATGAGTATAAAAAAAGGGGATTCTTTCTTCATCCCTTCAGCTTTGGCTGATTATACTATCAGGGGGGAGGGTGTTTTTTATAAGGCCACAGTACCGTTATGAAAATATGGATTGATGCTGACTCCTGTCCTGTCCAGATAAGAAATATTGTTTTAAAAGGTTCTGAAAGGACAGGAGTTGAAGTTACACTTGTTGCAAACCGGGAAATACCATTTAAAAAAAACAAAAGGACAGATATAGTAATTGTTGCTGATAAACCAGATGCTGCTGATCTGTATATTATAGATAACTGTAAAACAGGTGATCTGGTTATTACCAGAGATATCCCGATGGCGGCTGAGCTGGTTCAAAAGGATATATCAGTAATTAATGACAGAGGATATCAGTTCACTAAAGAAAATATCGGTGAAAGATTGTCTATGAGAAATTTTATGCTCGATATAAGACTCGCAGGGCTTAAAATTAATGAGGATAAATGCTTCAGTAAAAAAGAGATACAGCTTTTTTCCAATACTTTTGACAGAATTATGACAAAAATGATGAAAAATATTTATAAGTGAGTAAATAAATATATATTATATTTATAAGGCAAGGTTGAAATATGAAATACAGAATAATATCAGTAATATTCATGATCTTACTGGTTTCCTCATGCTCAATAAACCGGGCTGCAGTGAGAATGATTTCAAAATCCCTTACAGATGGTTCGGGGAATGTATTTACTTCAGATGAAGATCCCGAACTTATCGGAGATTCACTGCCCTTCGTGTTAAAAATGTATGAAATAATGCTGGAAGCAGATCCAGAGAACCAGGATCTGCTGTCAGCAGCAGCACAGGGCTTTGTTGTTTATTCCAATATATATGTTCATATGCCTGCAGACATGCTGGATTATAATGACTGGGAAAAACAATCCCGTATGTATATAAGGGCAAAAAAACTATATCTTCGCGGTTGCAGATATGCGGAATCTTCCTTGAATTTGAGGAATAAGGGTTTTTCAGAAGCTGTTGAAAATAATGATTTAACTGAAATACTGAAAAAAACAGGAAAGGATGATGTCGCTGACCTTTACTGGTTCGGAATTGGATTGATGGGAGCATATTCCATTGATATAACCGATCCTTATCTTGCTCCGAAAAGAAAAACTGCTTTTTCTGCACTTGAAAGGGGCTATGAAATTGACAGTGATTACGGAAACGGGGCTTTTCATGATTTTTTTATTCAGTACTATGCTTCGCTTCCTGAAAATATGGGTGGTGGAATCGATAAAGCAGAGTATCATTTCAAAAAATCACTGGAAATATCAGAATATAAAAAGGCTTCTCCTTATATTTCGTATGCTTTATCAGTATGTACAAAAAAGCAGAACGATAAAGGGGTGGCTGAATTTAAAAATGTTCTTGAAAAAGCCAAATTAATAGATGAAAATGAAGTACCAGAGAACAGGCTTGAAAATATAGTTTTCAAGGAGAAAGCTGACTGGCTTTTAAAAAATATTGATAACTATTTTTTAATTGATTAAATATACGGGGTTTAATAACTGATGAAAAAGATATTTTTTATATTGTCTTTTATGACAATTTTCGTGTTATCCGGTTTTTCCCAGGTTATAAAAATAGGGACAATTGCCCCTGCAGGATCTTTATGGGAGACAACTCTTAAGGAAATTGCATCAGAATGGAGCGAAATCTCCAACGGAAAGATCAGGGTGAATATTTATTCGGGCGGAACTGTAGGGGATGAAAATGATATAATCAGAAAAATGAAGATTGGAAGACTTCAGGCAGCAGCCCTGACTTCACAGGGACTTTCAAATATAAATCCCGATCTTCTGGCTTTAAGTCTCCCGATGATTGTTTCAAATGATGATGAATTTGATTATGTTTTTAAAAAAATGATTCCTCTTTTCGAAAGAAAGCTGAATGAAAACGGATTTAAATCAATGGGCTGGACTATGAGCGGTTGGGTAAAGTGGTTTACAACTGAACCTGTTACAACACCGGAAGACCTTATGAAGCTCAAGGTTGCTGTTGATAATACTGATGAAAAGGTTATACAGATATGGAAAAAGATCGGTTTTAATGTTATTCCCCTTGCAATGTCAGATCTACTGTCGGGTCTTTACAGCGGAATGGCTGAAGGTACATATATAACTCCATATGCTGCATCTGCCATGGGGATGACTGAACTTACCCCAAATATGCTTGAACTTCCAATTATGCCTATGTACGGGGTTCTCATATTAAACAGCAAAACATGGGATAGAATAGCAGATGAGTATAAAGAAGAAATAATAAAACGAACTTCTGAAATTCTTGAGGGTTTTTATGATAAAATGGTTCTGATAGAAAACGAAGCAATAGAAATCATGAAAAAACAGGGACTTGCCGTAAATTATCTGACACCGGAAAGCGAAGAAAAGTGGAAGCAGAAGGTAAATGACGGAGTCGGATTATTTGTTGATGAAATGATATCGGAAGACACATATACCGAACTGAAAAGATATGTTGATGAATACAGAAACAAATAAATTTATAAAAAGGCTCCCTTTTTATTCAGTTTTTTTAATTTTTTGTATACTTTTTCTTCTCCCTGTATTCGAGATTTTTGCGCGGCTATTCCTGAACAGTGGTGTAACAGGTTCATATGCATATGTACGACAGGCTGTTTTGTGGCTTGCAATGATCAGCGGCATAATTGCAGTTAAAGAGGACAAGCATCTTGCAATTAGTGCAGGGATAAAATATCTCCCTGACAGTGTTAAAATGAAGGTAAAAATACTGTCGGAAATAGTTACTGTTATTGTCCTTATATGTTACTTTTTCGCATCAGTATCATTTGTATTTCTGGCATTCGGACCGGATGATAAAACTGCTTTTTTTTCTACCAGATTTCTGGCTTTTATACTCCCTGGCGGTTTTTTCTTCATGCTATATTACAAATTAAAGGAACTGATCAAACAGAGTAACAAACCTGCTGTCTTCTCCGTTGTTGCTGTTTCCCTGTTTATAAGTACTGTTCCGATCTATAATTTTCTTCTGGAAATACTTCCTTCTTCAGCGATCTTTCTTGAGCCGGCAGTTGATATGGTTTTTACAGTTTCAGGTTATATGTTAAAGCCGTTTATATTGGTACTGCTTGTATCAGGCATTTTCGGGACACCGATTTTTATTGTAATTGGCGGCATAACTTATCTCCTTCTTACAGTAAGCGGAGGATACACGGAAATTGCTGTAAATGAGGTTTACACCGTCCTGACAGGAAACATGATTCCTGCAATTCCTCTTTTTACTCTGACAGGATTTCTACTATCTGAAAGCAGGGCCGGTTTAAGGCTTATTAACTTTTTCAGAAATACCTTCGGATGGTTTCCCGGGGGAATATTTATTGCGACAATTGTTCTTTCGGCCTTTTTTACAACATTCACCGGAGCTTCCGGAGTTACAATCCTTGCCCTGGGGGGTATTCTTTTTGTTATATTAAAGAATTACGGAGCAGACAGCAAGTTTGCAACAGGGCTTCTAACATCTTCAGGCAGTATAGGACTTCTTTTCCCCCCCAGTCTTCCTATAATTCTTTATTCAATCATTGCAGGAACTGATATAAAAAACATGTTTATCGCCGGAATAATTCCGGGCATTCTTCTTGTTGTATCTTTGTCAGCAGCGGGAATAATATATACAAAAAGAAACAAACTCAAAAGAATACCGGTAGATTTTGGAGAGATGTGGAAAAGTATTAAGGAATCTGTCTGGGAACTTATGCTCCCTTTCTTTATCCTGTACTGCTATTTTTCAGGATTAACAACTCTGGTGGAAACTGGGTCCATAGCGGTTCTTTATGTGCTTGTTATTGAATCACTCATTCACAGGGACATAAATTTAAAAAAGCTTTTTATTATTGCAAAGAAAAGCGCGCCTGTAATAGGTGGAATACTTATTATTCTCGGGGTTTCAAAAGCATTGTCATTTTACATGATTGACGAGATGATTCCCCAGAGGTTAAGCGAATGGATTGCTCTAAAGATATCATCAAGGATCGTTTTTCTTATTCTTCTAAATCTGGCACTTCTTGTTACCGGATGTATTATGGATATTTTTTCTGCAATTGTAGTTGTAGTGCCTCTTATCACCCCGCTGGGCGAATTATACAATATTGATCCTGTACATCTCGGGATAATATTTCTAGCTAATCTTGAGCTTGGGTATCTTACACCACCAGTTGGACTAAATCTGTTTCTTTCAAGCTACAGATTCAAACAGCCTCTTGAAGATGTGTATAATTCAGTAATACCATTTTTTCTTATAATGCTGGTAGCTGTGGTGCTTATAACTTTTATTCCTGATCTTTCACTTTTCTTTTTAAGAAGTTGAAAAAATGCCTTAATATTTTTATGATATTAAGGCAGGTAAAATATAAAAGATTAGAAATCAGCTGATTTAGGCGATCTTGGATATGGAATTACATCCCTGATGTTCTGCATACCTGTAACATACTGAATAAGTCTTTCAAATCCGAGTCCGAAACCTGAATGGGGGACTGTTCCGTATTTTCTAAGATCCAGGTACCACCAGTAATCATCAGGGTTAAGGTTAGCATCCTTTATTCTTTGAAGAAGTTTATCGTAGTTTTCTTCCCTTTCACTTCCCCCTATGATCTCCCCAAGTTTTGGAACAAGAATATCCATTCCCCTGACAGTTTTATTATCATCATTCATTTTCATGTAGAAAGCCTTAATTCCGGAGGGATAATCAGTAACTATAACAGGAGATTTGAATACCTCTTCTGTAAGGTATTTTTCATGCTCAGATTGAAGATCGCATCCCCACACAACATTGAAATCAAACTTTTTATCTGACTTTCCGAGGATATCAACTGCTTCAGTATAAGTCATATGAATAAATTTGCTTTCAACAACCTTTTCAAGTGTTTCTATGGTCCCTTTTGCAATTCTGCTGTCAAAGAAAGCCATATCTTCATGACAGTTTACAAGTGTGTAGTTAAGAACATATTTTAGAAACTCTTCTGCAACCTCTTTGTTGCCTTCAATATTACAGAAAGCCATTTCCGGTTCTATCATCCAGAATTCAGCAAGATGCCGGGATGTATTTGAGTTTTCCGCGCGGAAGGTCGGACCGAAAGTATAGACATTTCCAAGAGCCGTTGCATAGGTTTCAGCCGAAAGCTGGCCGCTGACAGTTAAAAAGGCCTTTTTACCGAAAAAATCGTTTTTGAAATCTAATCCTCTTGTTTCTGAATTTTCAGAATTAAGCGGAAGTGTTGTTACCTGGAACATTTCACCGGCGCCTTCACAATCGCTTGCTGTAATAATAGGTGTATGAATATAAACAAAATCCCGTTCCTGAAAAAATTTATGTACAGCATATGACATGGAACTTCTCACCCTTGAAACTGCTGAAAATGTATTGGTACGGGGCCTGAGATGGGCAATTTCCCTTAAAAATTCAAATGAGTGTCTTTTTTTCTGAAGAGGATAGGAATCTGCTGGTGATCCACCTATAAGATCAATTTTTTCAGCTCTAAGCTCCATAATCTGGTTTTTCCCCGGTGATTCAACAATTACCCCTTCAATTTCAACACTTGCTCCGGTAGAAAGCGAATCTATAATATCATCAGCAATTACATCACCCTTTTCAGCAAGTACCTGCAGGTTTGCCATGCAGCTTCCGTCATTGACTTCAAGAAAACATAATGTACCGGTATCTCTTTTAGTTCGGATCCAACCGTTAACAGTAATTTTCTGTTCTTCAGGTGTTAGTCTGAGAATATTTTTAATATTCATATACAACTCCATTGTCAGTAATAATTTATTTTCATTAAAAACCATCTGAAAAGATTCAGAACAATATATTTCTGATAATCAGAAATGTTTTTATATTTTTTTGATAATCTGTCGGAAAAATGGTTTATTGTTATATCCATAGTCTTCCTGTTAAGGGGGAGTCCCAGTCCTACAAGTTCGCTTTCAATCTCCTTGTCCCTTATTATTTCTGAAGAAGAAATACTGAAAACAAATTTCATAAAAGATATATTATCTTTTGGAGAGTTTACAAGTGCTGAAAAGGTTATCTTTTCCTCTGAAACATTAGAATTCTCTACTTCTCTGTAGAAATTATAGGTATAATCCTTCAAAAATATACGTATCCTGAGAAGTATTTCATCAGGAGCAAGGGTCAGAATGCCTTCTGAAAAAAGCTGATTTATACCTATCCATCTGGATGAGGCGGCTGATCGTATTTCAAGTCTGGCATCAAGGATTGCAAGTACTGTAAATACAGAGTTCCTGTTTGTTGAGGAACAGATGAAACCTCCAATTGTTGTTATATTCCTGAAATTGGGAGGATTGACTGACTCAAGCGATTTAAGGAGTATTTCAGGAATAACTCTTTTCCCTTTGTCGATAATCTTATTAATAGCAGTACATGCACCTATTTCGAGATATCTCTCTGTCTTTTTCATTTTTTTCAGTTCGTCAATGTATCCGGTATAAAGAACAACCGGGGGAAACTGAAGGTGTTTTGTATTGCTCTTAAGGGTTATTTCAGTACCTCCGCTGTATATAACAGCTTCAGGGTGTTTTTTCCTCAAGCTGAGAAGTTCGGATGTATTTTCCGGAAGGAGAAATAGTACAGATTTATCGTAGTTTTGCACGTTTTTTCCTGTTTACTGTTAATAAAGCATGCTTGATTCCCTTTTTAAGGGATTTAAAGTCTGTACATTCGCATCTGTTTCCTGAAAGGGCCTGAAAAATCTGATTGTCAGTCAGTTCCATATTATTATTAATAAGACTGTATATTACAAGTATTCTTCCCTGTCTGCAGTAGTTACAGAGATCAGAACCTGCATTTTTAAGTGATTTTGTAATAATTTCATATTCTTCCATGTTGATAAACCCTTCAAGGGTAACAACTTCCTTTCCACGAACAGTGAATGCAGGAATTATACATGACGGGGCAGGGGTATTGTTGATAAGAACTGTACATGATCCGCAGTGGCCTCTATAGCAGTTTTCCTTTGTTTCAAGAAGATTGAAATTTTCCCTGAGAAGGGTTGATAGTCTTATCCCCGGATCAGTTTCAACAGAAACATCCTGATTATTAAGTAAAAAATTAAGTATCATTCCTGTTTATTATATTATAAAAACTGGTTTCATTAAAAGATATATTTTTTATATCCTTACCGATTGCCTGTTTGAATGCATAATAATATGCTCCAGGGATAAGGGCCAGTGGAATATCTCCTATGGAAAGAGATCTGGATAATGTGTTTGAATTGATATAACTTGTGGAAATTGAAGTGTTGTAGAACTTCCAGGAGTTGTCAGTGTAAAATGTTTTTTTACCATTTGTCGAAATCCAGCTCAAACTGTCAATTATTCCGGAGTAGATTTTTTTCTCAATTATTTCTTCAGCCACTATTTTACCGCAGTCAATACAGTTCCACACCCCCTTTATCTCTGTTTCAAGGGTTGTCTGGTCGAATTCAAGTTCAACAACACTTGCCCCCCATGCAATATCACCCTTTTTAAGTTTATCAAGTGTTATAGTTCTTTTTATCTCAATCGGGAGGGGGGATCTGAATCTTTTACGCTGAAGTGACTGACAGCTTTTCTTTAAAAGTTCAGAAAAACCTGCAAGCTCCTTTGAAAAAATATAGGGCGAAGATTCCGGTGTATTATCTGTTTCATGAACAGCTATCAGTATATCGTCTGTATTTAACCCAAGTATTTCCGATGCAATATTTTTCCATGTAGTATAGTTATATTTACCGTCAGGGACTGTTGATGTATAAATATTTAAAATACCTTTACTGTCTAGAAGCAGTTTTAATGATATTTTTTCGTTTTCCATTGAATCCACCGGAAGATCGTTATTGAAAAATCCGACTGATATTCCTATCCCTCTTTTTTTAATAAACGGGGAAAAGGATTTGTTTCCAGTTCTGTTATATTCATATGCAGCATATTTTCTTGAGAAATCAGACATTTTTACAACTTCATGCAGGACGTTTGCTGATGATATTTTACTGCTCTGAAGAGATTTAAGATCCATCTGAAGCGGGATCTTTTTTTTACTTTTAGTAAAAAGATTATCAATCCGCCATCTGTAAGGATCTGAGGATAGTCTTTTAGCTATGTGTGTAACATGCATTTCAAAAGCTGAAAGAATCGGTGTAAAATTAAAGCTTGAGATAAAAGACATTGGCGGCTTACTTGTTTTTATCATTTTTATATTTATGGAAATGTTGTCAAAACCATAAAATGAAGCAGCACTGGTAATTGTTTTTTTAAAAACATTATTGTCAATTACCGGAAATGCTCCGCAGTCAACATAAAGATTTATTGATATTTTTTTTATTTTATTGAATATTTCTGTTTTAAAATCAATTCTAAAAGGAAACTGACGGGGAGTATATCTGAAGTTATCATTTTCAGTTAAAAAAAGCTTGGAAGGTTTTCCTGTTATATATGCAATAAGAGCTGCCTGTGATGAAATCAGGGAAGGAAACCAGATCCTTCCTTCTAACGGGGAGCTGAGTTCTGTAATTATAACATTGACTTTATTTATGCTGATCCCGATTGTTTCAGCTACACTTTTTTTAACATGGTAAGGCCATTGCGTAACAGTATATACAGTGAAAAACCCGTTTTTTTCAGGAACAACAACAGCACCGTTTGTTTCGCTGTATCTTGAATGATATTCATCAGCAGAAAAGTGGTCTTCAATCAAAACCGGTTTTTCGGATAAGGAAGTCTCTGTAATTGAATCAACTGATTCAGGAAAGTTATATCTTAATTCAGAAACAACCTGATCATCTTCCGAAAAATTGCTAAACCCCATTGAGGATTTTAGTTTGTATTCAATCTCTATAGTTTTTTTATAGCTGATAAGATCTTTTTCATTATCAGCTGCCAGAAGAAATATAGGTTCTCCTTTATAGTTTATGTATTTATCAGCAAGAACAGGTATGTGGTTTTCAAGAAAACTGATATCATTTTTACCGGGTATATTTAAAAAGCTGACTGTATATATTGTATTTTCTGTAGCCGGCAGCCTGTAATCTATTATCTCACCCTTATCTATCGGAGATCTGAAAATGTCAATATTGAGCATATCCTTTTGATAGAAATCATTTATAAAAGGCATATTGTTCTTTTGAATCAATTTAAATCTCCACAGAAGTTATCTGTAATATTTTTCACCAATTTCTATTACAGTTTTTATAATACGATTAATCTGCTCTTCATTCAGATCAGGATAAACAGGAAGACTTATTGAATTTAAATATTTTTTCATAGTATTTGGATAATCTTCAGCTTTTAATCCGTATTTATTCCTGTAATACGGCATTATATGAACAGGAATATAATGAACCGAGACTCCTATCCCTTCCTCCAGTAGATATGATACAAACTCATCCCTGTTAATTTTAAGTTTTGTATCATCAATCTGAATGGTATAAAGATGCCATGCATGATTTTCTGAAAACGGTGGTGTTTTAATAAAGTCATAGCTGCTGAAAGCAGTATTATATCTTTCAGATATTTTTTTCCGGGTTTCAAGAAAGAGACTGGCTTTTTTGAGCTGCTGAATACCTATTGCGCTTGCCATATCTGTAAGATTATATTTGAATCCAGGCTCTACAACTTCATAGTACCATTTGTTATTCTTAGAACTGTACCTGTCCCATACATCCCTGTCTATTCCATGCAGCCTCATGATTTTTATCCGTTTTGCAATGCTGTCTGAGTCTGTTACAACCATACCTCCCTCTCCGGTTGTGATGGTTTTTGTAGCATAAAAGGAATAAACCCCTGTATTGCCGATATTGCCTGCATATGAATCACCGTATTTAACAGGAAAAGCATGCGCACAGTCTTCTATAACCGGAAGATTGAAGCTGCAGGCGATTTGCATAATCCTGTCCATTTTACAGACAAGTCCTCCGATATGAACAGGTATTATACAGCTGATATTTTTGGTGTTTTTTAATGCAGCTTCAATTTTTTCCGGGTTTATATTGAAATCATCACTGTTTATATCAACAAACAGGGGGTGGCACCCGATATACCTTATTACCTCTGCAGTTGCTGTAAAGGTATACGGTGTTGTAATAATAAATGAATTTTCCTTTAATCTCAGTGCATCCAGTGAAAGGTGGAGTCCGGCAGTAGCCGAGTTTACTGCAATTGCATGCTTTGTTCCAATGAAACCTGCAAAATCATTTTCAAATTCAAGGGTTTTTTTACCTGTTGTAAGCCATTTGCTGTCAAGGACTTCCATTACAGCATTTTTTTCTTCACTTCCTATGGAAGGGAGTGCAAAAGGGATAAAATCAGAATTCCGGTTCATTTTCAGGCCTTTCTACTGTGGGAATGTATTCCTTAAGTATATTTCTAAGGAGGTGACGGTTTCTGTATTTATCAGCTTCAGAACTGCTGAAATAACAAACAGGATATAGCTTTTCAAGAAGTTCATTTATATCGGAAGAAACAGGAATTCTTTCTTTAAGTATATTTACTCTCTGTGATTCCGTCGGTTCAATTATCTCATCATCCTTCCACAGTTTTTCATTAAACTTTTCACCTGGTCTGATGCCCGAGTATATTATAGGGATCTCAACATCAGGTTCAAATCCGTAAAACCTTATCATCTGTTCTGCAATTTCCTTTATCAAAAGCGGTTCTCCCATATCAAGTATATAAAGGTTACCTGATTTCTCTACCCCTGCAGTCTTAAGAACAAGAGAAGCAGCTTCAGGAATTGTCATAAAAAATCTGGTAATCTGCGGATGTGTTATTGTAACAGGTCCTCCGTTCAGTATCTGTTCCTTGAACAGAGGCAGAATGCTTCCCCTTGACCCCAGAACATTTCCAAACCTTACAACCAGAAATCCGCTTTTATTGATTTTTTCAGATAGAACAATGTCTTCACAAATTGATTTTGAAGCTCCATAGATCCCTATTGGGTCAACAGCCTTATCTGTTGAAATAAGGACAAATTTACTTACACCGGCATTAATTGAAGCATCAACAATATTTTTAGTTCCGAAAACATTATTCTTAATTGCTTCTACCGGATTTACTTCCATCATCGGAACATGTTTATATGCAGCACAGTGGAAAATAACATCAGCTTTTACCCTTTCAAGAATAAAGTTGACAAATTCCCTGTCTTTCAGTTCACCAATAATAGGTATTATTGTGGCTTTTTCTCCGACCCCTTCCTGCTGAAGCATTTTAAGCTCTTTTTCTATCTGATAGATACTGTTTTCACCATGACCAAGGATATAAAGTCTTGAGGCTCCTGCTGATAGAAGCTGTCTTGAAAGTTCACTCCCGATACTTCCCCCGGCACCAGTTATCAAAACCCTTTTATCGCGTAAATACTCAAGGCTCTTTTTAAGGGGAATAATAACTGGATTTCTTCCAAGTATATCAAGCTCGGATATTTCTCTGGCCTGTATCAGGTGGGCGCTGCCGTCTATTATCTGTGAAATACCGGGAAGAATAAGAATTCTTTTGAAGTTAGCTGTATTAAGTATATCATGAATTTCCTTGAGCCGGTTTCTTGTAGCTCCTGGAATTGCTATAAAAGCCTCATCAGCATCATATTTTTTCTGAATACTGCAGATACTGCTGATAGGTCCTTCTACAGGTATGCTGTTTATCGTTTCTCCGAACTTGCCGGGATCATCATCCACGAAACAGACAATTTCTCCGGCTATTCCTTTTTTCCGAATTTCTTCAGCTATTGATCTTCCTGCATCTCCTGCCCCGATGATTGTAATTCTGTTTTTTCTTTTTTTATCCATTTTCTGCCGGTTCTTCTTTAAGTAATTCAATAATCTGGAATCCAAAATCAATTGCAAATGAATTATCATACAGATTCAATTTGATTTTAGCACGTTTTTTTCTTTTATCAACTTTAATTATTTGACCCTCAAGATCCTTCATAGGTCCTTCAATTACCTTTATCCTGTCGTTTATATCAAAGACAACCCTGGATTCACCGGCAATTTCTCCGCCGGAAAGAAGCTTGAAAACAAGTCTTCTTTCATTTTCAGGGAGGGGTCTGATATCCTGATTGCTCTTGAGAAATCTGCAGAACCCCGGGGAAGATTTTATAGCAGAAATTTCATTATATTCTATATTGTCTGATTCATAAAAAATATACCCTGGAAAAATAGCTGATGTCTTTTTTGTGATTTTACCCGATTTTCTGACAGAGAGCTCTTTTCTGAGCCATATAACTTTTTTATAAATATCAATACTGTTGCTTTTGAGGTATCTGATAAAATAATCTTCTCTTCCTGTAACAACCTGTATGACAAAATATTCCATATGAATTTGAGAATTTAGCACTTAATATAAATATCTTCAAGATTTTAATTATATCTTTTATTAATTAACTTTTTTAAAATATAAAGGTATTTATTCCGATAATCTAAAAATAAAGGATTAAATATGGTAAAAAAAAGAGTTATTACAGTTTTTTTGTTTTTATTTGCATCAATAATTTATGCTGATAATGTATTTGTATATATCGAAAAAGGATCTATTGAATTGGATGATCCTGAAAACAACATCTTTAATCCTGAACTTCTGAATATAATGGAAGATGGTATTATGGAGAGCTTTTTTGAAAGCGGACATATTGTATTTTCAGCTAATTCGGCAAAAACTGTTTTTAAAACGGACAGGATACTTAGCCAGGCAGCAAAATCAGGAGGAGCAGAGATACTTCTTAAAGCTGTTGTCAATTATTCTGAAAAAGATAATATAGTTAATATTACTGGTAAATATATATGTTATAATCTTTACAGCGAAACTGTAATAGCTGAAGGAGATTATACACTTCCTGAAAATATCAATCCTTCAGGAGTGAGGATTGAAGATCTTTTTTACAGTACAGGAAAATATTTTGCCGACAAAGTGTCAGGAAAAATTTAATGTGTAAAAACCGGAGTTTGTAATGAAAATAAGATTTCTATTAATTATTATTATATCATTGGTAACATTTCCATTGACAGTATCCTCTGAATCATTATGGGAAGGTTCTGCTGCAATGAGCAGATACGGAGAATTCCCTGTTAAAGGACTTTACGGAGCATCGAATTCTTTTCCTGTAAATTCAATTATTGAAGTAAGCAATCCTGTATCAAAAAAGAAAGTTGAAATAATTATTGTAAATACTCTTGAAGATAATAATATTTTTCTTCTCCTTTCAAAGGATGCTTCTGAAAAACTTTCAATCAATCAGGATGAAATAGTGACTGTAAAGGCAAAGCTCGTTAAACAGTTTATTACAGATGAAAAATCTGATAAAGATATTACAGAAGACCCTGATTATAATCCTGTTGCTGCTGCTGAAATGATAGATGAATACAGTGAACCGGAATTGGATGAGGATAGTGAAGCTGAAAATGAGATTAAAGAGGAAAAGCTTCCTGAAGATGATTTTATTGAAACAATTATTATTGCTGACATACCGGAAAATAATTCCGTGGCAGAAGAAGCTCCAGAAGATAATGCTGAAACGGAAGAAAAAACAGATGTTCTCGAAGGTATTACTGTTCTGCCGGTTTCGCCGGACGGGGAGGGTGATACTGCTTTGGATGAAGAAGCAGAAAAAGATCCATTGGTAAATAAAGAAGTTGATGAAACAGAATATGAATCAAAACTGGTTCTTGTTCCATCGGGACCAAAGCCCCCGGCAGAAAATATTGTTCCCGACAGCAGAGCTGCTGATGAAATTAGTGATACCGCAACTGATAATGAATTGACAGAAAATGAAATAATACTTGAAAAAGATTCATATTATCTTCAAATAGGTGCTTTCCGGGATCTTTACAGTGCAGAAAATCTTAAAAAAACAATTAATGTTGATTATCCTGTTTTTATTTACAAAACAGGCGAAAATGGTATATATAAAGTAATGGCAGGGCCGCTGAAAAAAGATGAAAAAGGTGCTGCATTATATCAGGTCAGGATAAAAGGCATTAAAGATGCTTTTATAAGAAAAGGTGAATAATCAGATAGAACTGGATTTTAAAAATAATGATGAAATTGCTGAGATTTCAGAAATAAAGGAAAAACTTTACACATACCAGTATGAATACTATGTTCTTGCAAGACCTTCTGTTTCAGATGCAGAATATGACAGATTGTTTGACAGACTGGTGGAACTGGAAATAAAGTATCCTGAGCATGCAGACAGGAACTCTCCTACAAAAAGGGTTGGTTCAGACCTTTCTTCAGATCTTCCCGATACAAAACATACAATACCGGTTCTAAGTCTTGATAAATCCTATACAGTTGATGAACTTCTTGAATGGATAAAAAGAATAAATAAAAACAGCAGTTTTGAACATACAGTAATTGCAGAGGAAAAAATAGACGGTATTTCAATAGTTATATATTATGAAGATGGTCTTCTTAATAAAGCTGTAACACGGGGAAACGGTTATATCGGAAATGATGTTACTGAAAATGTAAAAACAATAGGCTCTGTACCTCTTAAACTGAAAAAATCTGTTACCCTGGCTGTTAGAGGGGAAATATACATACCGCTTAAAGATTTTGACAGGATCAATAAAGATCAGAAAGTTCCATATGCAAATCCCAGAAACCTTGCTGCAGGTACAATAAGAAGAAAGAAAAGCATTGAAGTGAAAAATATCCCTTTAAGTATATTTATTTATGAAGGATATTTTTCTGAAAAAACCTATGAAACACACTCTGATATATTAAAGGAATTGTCAGATTTGGGTTTCCGACTTAACAACAGAATTTATGCCTTTACTGATTCGGCAGAAGAACAGAAAAGACTGAAGAATATTTTCAAGGTAGAAAAAATGCTGTCATTGTCTGAATATATTAAAATGGAAACAAATGAAAGAAACAGTCTCGGTTATGAAATTGACGGACTTGTTTTCAAGATTGACAGTATAAAGGAAAGGGAACTGCTGGGATATACAGGACATCACCCGAGATGGGCTATAGCCTATAAATTTGTATCAGATGAAAAAGAATCTGTGGTGAACAGTATTGATATACAGATAGGTAGAACAGGCAGGGTTACACCTGTTGCAAGAATTGAGCCGGTAAAGGTGTTGGGCTCTACCATTTCAAATGTTACCCTTCATAATCAGGATTATATAGATTTTCTCGGACTGTCTGTAGGGGACAGGGTGTGTGTGTCTAAAAGGGGAGATGTTATACCCGCAATTGAATATGTTATTGAAAAAAAAGTGAAAGACAGCGGTGTCTGGAAATTACCGGAAAACTGTCCTTTCTGCGGATCACATATTGAGCAGGACGGGGCCCACAGCTTCTGCTTGAATACTGAATGTATTGAAAGAAAAAAGGGTCAGTTAAGCTTCTTTGCTGCCAAGGATCAGATGAATATTGAAAATATGGGTACTGAAACTCTGGATTATCTTGTAGAAAACAAATTTATAAATGAATGGTCTGATATATATAATTTTGATTACGATATACTTGAAAATCATGCAGGATTCGGAGAAAAAAAGATTGAACTGATAAAAAAAGGGGTAAAGGAAAGCAGGAAAAGACCGCTGATAACTGTACTTTCAGCTCTGGGGATTCCGGATCTTGGACCTAAAGCATGTGAACTGATAGTAAGATCCGGATTAAATACTCTGGAAAAGATATTTGATGCGGCAAAGAAATATGAAAAGGAGAGACTTCTTGGCATTAATGGGATAGGTGATAAAACTGCAGATACATTTATAAAATATTTTTCTGATCCCTGTTTTATAGGTAAAGTGAAAAAACTTGAAAAAGCCGGTCTTGAATTTTCCCATGATTTTACTACAGAGGATCTTATTGATAATTCAATGGAAGGTCAGGTGTGGTGTATTACAGGGTCATTTGAAAATTTCAAACCCAGAACAGAAGCAGGAAGGGAAATCGAAAAAAGGGGTGGAAGAGTTGTTAATCAGGTGACTGGTAAAACAACACATCTTCTTTCCGGAGTATCTCCAGGTTCAAAACTGGATAAAGCTGAAAAGATGTCTGTAAAAATTGTAGATGAAGAAGAATTTATGCATATAATCGGACTAAAAAATGAATGAAAAAGAAGCTGTAGAATTTCTTAAGGAAAAAGGTTTCGGAGTTACTGAGCCTTCACAGTATTTAATCGACATTGAAGATGAGTTTTACAAAATATGGGAAAAAGTTGAAAAATATACGATGATATCTCTGGAAAGGGGATATTCGATATATAAATCGATTGAATATATAAAAGAGCTTGGGATCAGGGGAGATCTTGCTGAATGCGGAGTATGGAAAGGGGGAGCTTGTATGCTGATGGCTTATGCTCTTCAGAAATTCGGCATCACTGATAAAAATATTTACCTTTATGATACCTATAAAGGGATGACAGAACCGGAAGAATGCGACAGAATTGCATGGAGCGGTGAAAAGATTTATGAAAGATGGAAGAAAAGCAGCGATACAAAAGGTAATTTTATGTGGGCGTCTTCTCTTGAAGAGGTAAAGTCAAATATGTTATCAACAGGATTCCCGGGTAAAAGGATGATGTTTATAGAAGGGGATGTGAGGAAAACCCTTGATAAAAAAAGGCCTGATATGCTGTCGCTGATCCGGCTTGATACCGACTGGTATGATTCAACAAAAAAAGAACTGGAAGTTCTTTACCCTGTTCTTGAAATAAAAGGGGTTATAATAATTGATGATTATGGCCATTTTACAGGCGCAAAAAGAGCTGTGGATGAATATTTTTGCGGACATAATAAAATTCTGCTTAACAGAATCGATTATACCGGACGGACAGGTGTTAAAATATAATAAGGGGTAATTCCAAATCATGTCAGAAATTAGACAAAATATTGAAAAAATTACTGAGGAAATAAAGGAAGCAGCTATAAAAGCCGGCAGGAAACCTGAATCAGTTAAGCTGATGGCAGTAACAAAAACAAAGCCGGTCATCTGTGTTGAAGAAGCATATCAGGCAGGGGCCAGACTTTTCGGGGAAAACAGGGTAAATGAATTATCTGATAAATTCTCTCTAAAAAGAGAAGGTTCATCTGTTCATTTAATAGGACACCTTCAGAGAAATAAAACAAAAATTGCTGTAAGATATGCAGATTCGATTGATTCAGTAGATAAATATGATACAGCGTTTGAAATTGACAAACATTCAAAAGCATTGAATAAAATAATGGATATACTGCTTGAGTATAATACTTCAGGGGAGGAGAGTAAAAGCGGATTTATCAGTGGAAAGGATTTTTTTGAAGCAGTTGACAGGATAAGGGAGCTTGGTTTTGTAAGAATAAAAGGATTGATGACTATTGCCCCGTTTACTGACAGTGAAAAGGAAATTTCTTCATCATTCAGAAAACTTTCTTCCCTGTATAATTCACTTTCTGTAAAACATCCGGATCTTCCGCTGGAAACATTATCAATGGGTATGTCCTCAGATTTCAGAATTGCCATTGAAGAAGGTTCAAATATAATAAGAATCGGCACTGGTATTTTCGGAGAAAGAAACTATTAAACCTGATATGAAAAAAATTCTGATTTTAATTTTTTTGTTATTCTCCGTATCAGAACTTTTCAGCGATGATGATTATGCAGATCTTCTGCCTGAAGAATATAAAGAGGATGAATTCCCGGAATATCTGAGAAAAATAAGGCGGGCTGAAGTAATTTTTGTAGGGAGTTATCCTTTTTCACTGCTGTTTACAAAAATCGGGTTTGATTTATCCTCATATATCGGAAGCGGATTTGAAAGATCATATGCTCCCCAGATATTCGGCGGAAGCATTAAGGAAGATCCTGGCAATGCTGAAACAAAAAAGATACTGCTTACTTCTCTGTATGTTTCAGGTGCATTTGCAGTTATTGATTATGTGATCGGAGAAATAAAAGAAAAAAAAGCAGAAAAAAATGGAAAAAACAATAGAAGTAACTGAAGAGGGAATTGATAATATCCGGATAGATAAATATCTGTCGGAATATACAGATATTATGACAAGAAGTCAGCTGAAATCAAGAAATGCTGTAGTATTTATAAATAACAAAAAGGCCAAGTTATCGTCTAAAATCAATTTAAAAGATAAAATTACAATAAAATATGATGATATAGAAAACTTCGATATTATTCCTGAAGATATTGAAATTGATATAATTTATGAAGATAAAAATGTTATTGTTCTGAACAAGAAACAGGGAATGGTTGTGCATCCTGCTGAAGGGAACTACACAGGAACACTTGTCAACGGTATTATCTATTATCTGAAGGAACACAGGGAATCTTTTAAAGAGGAAAAAATACGCCCCGGGATTGTTCACAGGCTTGATAAGGAAACATCAGGAGTTATCATAATAGCAAAAAATCCGGAAGTCCATGAATACTTATCATCACAGTTCAGAAATAAAACAACAGTAAAGAAATATTTTGCTTTCATTAAAGGGAGAATCACTGTAAAAGAGGGTAAAATTGAGACATTTATCAGGAGAGACAGGATAAACAGAAAAAAATTCACTGCTGATGATAAAGAGGGAAGATTTTCTGTTACAAACTACAAAGTTCTTAAGGAATACAGCAGATCAAGTTTCTGTCTTCTTACTCCAGAAACAGGGAGAACCCATCAGCTGAGGGTCCATATGGCGTATACTGGACATCCTATTCTTGGAGATCCCTTATACAGCAGAAAAAACAAAAATTTTCCCGGAATTACCTTAATGCTACATGCATATAAACTTGAAATAGATATTCCGGAAAAAGGGATAATGAAATTCATAGCACCGTTACCGGAACGATTTAAAAAAATACTTTGCGAAAAAAATAATCAGGATAGATTCAGATAAGGATTGATCTTTTTTTCTACGTTTAACGTCGTTGGCGCTCCATGACCTGGAAGGATAAGAAAATCACTTTTGAGAGTAAATATTTTTTTAATTATTTCTTTCTGAAGTATTTTTCTGGATTCAGAATTGACTGTAGAGCCTATCATTCCTGCTGAAAGTACATCTCCTGTAAAGAGGATGTTCCTGATTTTATATACAACAGAATCATCTGAATGTCCATTAATATCAATAATCTCGACATCATAACCAGATATATTAATTTTGTCACCGTCATTAACTTTTACAGTCTCAACTTTTTTAATTAAAGGCAGTTTGCTGTACACATCTGATTCATAAATTTTGAGGAGTGTATCAATTCCTTTTATATGATGTTCATGTGAATGTGTTACAAATATTGATTTAAGATAATAGTTATTATATTCAATAAGATTGAGGAGGTGAAGATCAACCTGGCCTGGATCTATCAGTATGGCTTCTCCTCCATCTTCCGGACCGATTAGATATGTATTTATATAACCGTTTGTATGATAAATTGTAAATACTTTCATTTTTCCTATCCTAAAAGAAGCCTGTCGCGTTTGTCAAAATAAGCATCTTCCTGATTCGAACTTTTAAACTTGATATTGTTTACATCAGAAAAATAAAAACTGACTTTTCTGAGATTACAGTCGTTATACATAGTTTCATTGAATTTAGCTTTGATAAAACTTGAAAAATAAAGATCAGATTCCGAAAATAGAGTTTTTGAGGATTTGATTCCATTGAAATTTGTATGAAGCATGTCGCATATTTCAAATTTGCAGTTATCGAAAACAGAACCGGCAAAACAGACGAACTTAATGTTGGTTTCGTTAAAAACACAGTTTTTAAAAACTGAGAAATCAAAAAAACACTGTCTCATATAGCAGTCATTAAAAACTGCATTTTCAAAATGCATTTCTGAAAATTTACATGAAAAAAACTTTTTCCCTGTAATCTGAATGTTATTCAACGTGATTCCTGAAATGTTCAGATTAATTATTTTTTGCTCTGATTTGATTCTTTCAATAATTTTTTCTGAATAAAGCTTTTTATTCTCTATATGGTTAAAACAGTATTTTTCATCGGTAACAGCAATACTGCTGCAACCTTCAAATTCACATATATTTGAAGCAAACATATATAAATTATATACAAAAGCATATATTTTACAACAGGGTAATTGATGTATTGATAATTACAAGATAAAATAATTGTATGTGTTATAATTGCGGAGTTTCACCGGGTATATTGAAGATATACAGAAAGACTGAGTGCCCGACATGCGGAAAAGACCTTAAGATATGTCTAAACTGCAGGTTCTACGATAAAAATGCTCATTTTGAATGCCGGGAAAGTATAACTGAAGAGGTAAAAATCAAGGAACGTTCAAATTTCTGTGATTTTTTTGAGTATAACAAAAATATTGATGCTGAACACTCAGATGAGTTAAAAAAAGAAATCAATGATGCTAAATCTGAGTTTTTAAAACTTTTCGGAAATGAGTAAAATAATAGGTTTTTTTGATTCAGGTATAGGCGGACTACCGTATCTTAAGCTTATGAGAGATACTGCACCGGATTATTGCTATAAATATGTGGCTGACAGCCGGAATTTTCCTTACGGAATCAAAAAAAAGGAAGATATTATTCTTATTGTCACAGAGATAATAGGTGAATTTATATGTAAACAGAAACCGTCTGTAATAGTAATAGCATGTAATACTGCATCTGTTGTTGCTCTTGATAAATTGAGGGATATTTACAGTGTTCCTTTTATCGGGGTTGTACCTGCTATAAAACCGGCTGCAAAAAAATCAGGTCTAAAACGGATAGGATTGTTTGCGACAAACAGGACTGTTTCTGATATATACACTGAAAAACTGATAAGCGCCTTTGCAAGCGACTGTGAAGTATATAAATTTGCTGACCCGGGTATAGTTTCTTTTGTTGAAAATGATTTTTTCAATTCTGATGATACAGATATTTACAGAATCATAAAACCGGCTGTTGATTTTTTCATAGAAAAAAAAGTTGACAATATTATTCTGGGATGCACACATTTTACATATCTTGAAAAGTATTTCAGAAAAATGATACCTGAGATGGTTTCTCTTGTTGATTCCAGAGAAGGTGTTTTAAATCAGGCACTTAAAATACTTGAAACGGCAGAGGATTCAGATCAGGATCAATGTGTAGACTCTTTTTTTGTAACATCTCAAAACAGCAGTTCCAGGAATTACAGATATTTTGCAGATTATTTTAAACTTCATTTTGCCGGAACCCTTTAGAAGATGAAAGGTATAATACTTTACGGTATAAATAACATATATACTGTGGAAGCAGAAGGTCAGAGGCTTTTATGCAGAATAAAGGGAAAAGTTTTCAGAAATTCAGAAAAATATTATAATCCTCTGGCCCCCGGTGATATTGTAAATATTGAACAGGATTCACATTCAGAAAATGAAGGGACTATTCTGTCTCTTGAAAAAAGAAAAAATATTATTACACGATGGAACAGAAAAAGATTTCTGTCACAGATAATTGCTTCAAACATAGACACACTTGTCAGCATTACATCTCCTGTAAATCCGCCATTCAGACCCAGATTTACTGACAGGGTTTTTTTAAACTGCAGTTACGATGTTGAAAAAATACTTGTTGTCAATAAAAATGATCAGAAAATCAGCAGGAGTATGGATGATAGATTATCTGTATACATGGAAACAGGAATTAATGTTATAAAATGTTCAGCCGAAACAGGTGAAGGAATAAGTGAACTTGCATTGCTGCTGAAAGGGAAATATTCTGCTGTTATCGGTCAGTCAGGGGTTGGGAAATCAACTTTGATAAATTTACTAAGGCCTGATGCCAGACAAAAAACCGCTGAAATATCAATAAAACATAATCGTGGACGGCACACAACAAATTTTTCAATTCTTTTACAGGATAGGATTAACGGCGGTGGATTGATTGATACTCCGGGAATAAGGGAAATATTCCTGGACAGAATAACACCGCTTGAATTGTCACACAGGTTCCCGGAATTCAGGCCGTATTCAGAAAAGTGCGGATTTTCGGGCTGTACACATGTAAATGAGCCTGATTGTGCTGTTTTAAATGCACTTGAAAACAGGCTGATTCATAAAGACAGATACCAGTCCTATCTTAATCTTTTTTATGAATTGACTGATATGTCGGAAGAGGTATATGGAAAATCATACACTTAAAATACTTGAATTTGACAAAATTATTGATTCACTGAAGAAATACTGCATGAGTGAATCGGGTGAAAAAGTAATAGACAGGCAGGAGTTTACACAGTTACGTAATGAATGGAAGGAAAAAACAGAAGCAGTTAACGCAATTGCAGATCTCTTTAAAAATAATATAAATTTCCCGGAACTCAGTTTTCCGGAAATAGAAAAAGCAGTTAAGAATCTTTCCGTAGAGGGAAGTGTGCTGGAACTCCTGGAATTATCATCAGTCATGATTTATCTTGATTCTGCTGACAGGCTGAAAAAATATTTTTTTTCATCGATAAAAAACAGAATACTGCTTGATAAAGTTTCATATGATGATACAAAAGATATTGTTAATTATCTGAAGATTTATCTGAGAAATGACGGAACACTTAAGGAAGACAGTATAAAGGAACTTGTCAGTATAAAAAAAAGAATAGGAAGGGTGAACAAGACAATAAACAGTACTGTTAATAATTATCTTACAGGAAATGAATACAGCAGTTATCTTCAGGATACAACTTCAACAATCAAGGACGGCAGAATAGTTCTTCCTGTAAAGGAAAATTTCAAGGGAAAAATTAAAGGAATTATTCACGGGAAATCTTCAAGGGGTATTACCCTTTTTATTGAGCCGATGGATCTTGTGGAACAGAATAATGAACTGATAGAGCTTGAAGAACTCTATAAAATTGAAATATTCAGAATTCTGAAAAGACTGACAGAACTTCTGAGGGAGAATGCTGAGATTCTGAAGGATATAAACCACAGGATATCTGTTGTTGATACTTATATTGCAAGGGGGCGATTCAGTTATTTTAATAAACTGATATTCCCTGAAATAATTGAAACAGGCGTTGATCTCAAAAATGTCCGTCATTATCTTCTGGGTGAAAAAGCAGTTCCAATTAATATTCTGATTAATGATGATACAAGAGCTCTTATTATAAGCGGACCCAACACAGGAGGTAAAACCCTTGCCCTTAAAACTGCTGGACTTGCAGTTCTCATGAACCAGTTCTGGATGGGGATACCTGCTGATGAAGGTTCAGCTGTCTCTCTTTTTGACAATGTACTTGCAGATATTGGAGATGAACAGTCAGTTACAGGCTCATTGTCAACATTTTCGGCCCATATGAAAAATGTTGCTGAAATTATTGAAAAAAGTACTGAAAAATCTCTGATTCTTCTCGATGAGCCTGGAACCGGAACAGATCCTGAGGAAGGTTCAGCCCTTTCGATATCTTTTATAGAAACTCTCCTTGATAAGAAGCTGCTGCTCATGGTTTCAACCCACCAGGGCGTTATAAAAAACTTTGCCACAACAAACAGGTTTTGCGAAAATGTTTCAGTAGCATATGATCCTGTTACGTACAAACCTGAATACAGAATAATTTACGGTCTTCCGGGAGAAAGCTATGGTATAGATATAGCAATGAAAAACGGAATTCCCATGCCGGTTATAGAAAAGGCCAGGAATTATATGGGAAGTGAAAAAGTAAATATAAACAAACTGCTCAAGGAAATATCTGAAAAAATGGCTTCAGTGGAAAATGCCAGGCGATTATTGGAGTTTAGGGAAAATAATATAAAGGAAGATGAAAGGAAGCTTCAGCTTAAAGAGCTTTCTTTAAGACAGAAACAGCATTTTCTGAAAGAGGAAGAAGAAAAGGAAACTACAAGATTTCTCAGGGAATACAGGAAAAAAGTTGAGAACCTTATTCGGGAAATCAGGGAAGGTGATTTATCCAGAGAGAAGATTGCTGAATCAAAAAAAATATTTTCAGAAATTGAAGAGAAAAATGATTTAATTCAGAAAGAGATAAAAAAGGAAGATGAAGATCTTTCCAGAATTGTATCTGAAGATTTTGAGATACGTGAGGGGATGGTTGTACTGGTCGGGGAACAGAGGGTTGTTTCAACAGTTATAAGAAAAACAAAAAAAGACAGATTTCTTGTGTCAACAGGTTCAATGAAAATTGAAGTACCGGAAAAAGATATTTACTTCACAAAACAGCCTGAAAAGAAGCTTGAGATAAAATCATATATTAAAATAGAAAACCGCCCTGTTTTTGAGCTTGACTTAAGGGGTGAAAGGCTTGAAGATGCAATAAGGAAACTGCAGGATCAGCTTGATACTGCTGTACTTACAAATTTCAGGGAGTTTTCAATAATTCACGGACTTGGTGAAGGGGTCCTTCAAAAAGGGGTTTGGGATTACCTTTCCTCGTGCAGTTCTGTCCTGGAATACAGTTTTGCCCATCCTGATCAGGGCGGATTCGGAAAAACCATGGTTCATCTTAAATAAAGATTTAATTATTGAAAAAAGACAGCTTAAAATATATTCTATTTATTGATAAAAATCAGGAGTTTTAAAATTGAACAGAAAACCGGAGTTTATAATAAAGACCTTATTGATTTCAGCTTTAGTTTCACTTTTTACCTCATGTATAGGTATAGAAACAGTTATACAACTTAAAAATGAAAATTCAGGCGAAGTTTCAATAAAATATATGGTTTCAAAAATGGTCTTAAATACTGCAGGTATTGATGAAGACAACAGTTTCCTTCCGCTACCGGTTGAAGAAAAAGATTTTGCAGAAAAGGCGGATGGAAATGATAATCTCAGGCTGATTTCATATAAAAAAGAAGAGAACGATGAACAGCTTTTTATTAATGTTAAATATGCTTTTGATGATATATCAGGACTTAATGCAATAATGTCTAACTCTGACGGAGAAAACATTACCGTAAGTAAAAAAATTAATTCAACAGTTTTTATTCAGAAATTATATAATGGAAACGGTGGTAAAATTGATCAGGAAACACTTGATGTAATTTCTGATCTTTTTTCAAACTATCCGGTAAAAATAACTTTAATTGCCCCTTCCGATATAAAGGAAACAAATATGGGGACTTTCAGTAATAATAAGAGTGAATTATCAATGACGCTCCCAGAGTTACTTTCATCAGAGGAACCTGTAGTCATGGAAATTATCTGGTAGGCTGTGTTGTGATTGTAAAAAAGGAAACCTATAAAATTCAGGCCGGTGATATTACAATCGGAGGCGGCAGCAGGATAACTCTTCAGACCATGTGGAAATCTCCTCTGAAGGGATTAACCCGTCCGGCGATGGACAGTCTTTTAAATGAGCTTTTCTATTTAAAATCGATTGGCTGTGATATTATCAGATTCGCTGTTCCTGATATTGAAAGTGCTGAGGTTCTGTCTGAAATATCATCGGAAGGTATAATTCCGACAGTCGCTGATATCCATTTTGATTACAGAATAGCGTTGAAGTGCATGGAAAAAGGGTCAAATATTTCAAAAATCAGGATAAACCCTGGAAATATCGGAGCAGAATGGAAGGTCAGGGAAGTGATTACCAGGGCAGCTGATATGAATATTCCGATCAGGGTCGGGGTAAACGGTGGATCACTACCGAAAAATCTGAAAAAAACCGATGACAGATCAGGTGCAATGATTAAGGCAGCAGAGCAGGAAATTGAAGTTTTTGAAAAATATAATTTCAGGAATGCGGTATTTTCACTCAAATCATCAGATGTTGATACAACAATTGAAGCAAACAGAATATTTTCAGAAAGATATAAATACCCACTTCATATCGGGGTTACAGAGGCCGGGCCGCTTATAGGCGGAATTGTAAAAAATACTGCAGGTATACTAACTCTTCTTAAAGAGGGGATAGGTTCAACTGTCCGTGTTTCCCTGTCAGCTGTTCCTGAAGATGAAATTGTTGCTGGAAAGGCTATACTAATGCTTTGTGGTGAAAAAACAGATTCAGTAAATATTGTTTCCTGCCCGAGGTGCGGCAGGGCCTCGTTTGATGTTCATAGTTTTCTGTCAAAAATAGGCAGAAAACTGAATACCATAAATAAAAATGTCACAATTGCTGTAATGGGATGTGTTGTTAACGGCCCTGATGAAGCCAGAGATGCTGATCTCGGTATAACAGGTTCCGGGAATTCAGTTGTAATTTTCAGAAAAGGTGAGATAATAATTAAAACTACAGAAGAAAAAGCGGAAGAATTGTTTTGGAAAGAACTGGAAAAAATCTGATTATTTTATTCTTATTATTATTTTTTATTCTCAGTATTTTCCCGCAGGAAGCTGAAATGCCTGGCTGGGTCTTGTTTCAGAAGGGAAAAAACAGTTATGACAACAGGGATTTCAGCACAGCATTTAAATATTTCAGGGAAGCCTCAAGAATAAAGGATTATCCGGAAGCGGAATACTATATTGGACAGATTTTTGAAAATGAAGGTGAGTTTCCCCTTGCCCTGCGTCAGTATGAAAGAGCTGAATTATTGAAGGATGATCTTGAAGTAAAAAGTTTTTACATTAAAATAACTGTAAAAAAGGCAGAGTTATATAAAAAAATGAAAAAGCCAAATCTTTATCAGGAAACACTTGAAGACCTTCTTGATAAAGAATCAGGTGACAGAAATAAAAAGGAATATATGAAAATACTGCCGGAAAGGCTTATGGATAAAGGACTGGCTAATCTTTTTAATTATTACAGACTTGAAGGTGATGAGCTTGTTTATCCCTCAGGAGAGCTTGGTATATATTTTTTTCAGTTATCACAGGATAATAATTCACTGAAATATCTTACCCCTTCAGTGTTAATAATTATGACAAAAGCATTCAATATTTTGCGGGATTATGATCCTGAATATGTTTTCAGTGATATAAACTCATTTATTAAAAGTTGTGAAAAATTTTCTGCAACAGAGAAGTATTTTGCAGCGTCAGGATTTTACAGGTATCTCTTCTATCTTGCCCTTGGATTGAGTAACAAAGGGGAAATTGAAGAATCATACAATATTTTCAAAATAATATCCGACAGCAGTATCTCAGGAAACTTCAGGGAAATATCGGAAAGAATAATTAATAATATAAACAATCCCGGTTATCTGGAAAATATAAAACAGACACTGCTGTATCCTGTAGAATAAGCGGTAATAAGTCATGGATAAAATAATTATCAAAGGTGCGCGTGAACATAATCTTAAGAATATAAACATTGAAATACCAAGAGATAAACTGGTCGTAATATCAGGCCTCAGCGGATCAGGTAAATCTTCTCTTGCTTTTGACACAATATATGCTGAGGGGCAGAGAAGATATGTAGAATCACTGTCTTCTTATGCAAGGATGTTCCTCGGGAGAATGGATAAGCCAGATGTAGATTATATCGAAGGGCTGTCACCAGCAATATCAATAGAACAGAAAACAACTCATAGAAACCCCCGCTCAACGGTTGGAACTGTAACTGAAATTTATGATTATTTAAGGCTTCTTTTTGCAAGAATTGGTCGTCCGCACTGTCCTGAATGCGGAAGAGAGATACAGGAGCAGTCAAAGGATCAGATTCTTGATTCTGTTATAGCATTACCAGAGAATTCAAAACTTGTGATTCTAGCTCCTGTTGTATCAGGCAGAAAGGGGGAACATGAGAAAGTACTTGAAGATGCTTTCAAGGCAGGTTTTTTAAGGGGCAGAATTGACGGTCAAATTGTAAATATCGAAGAAGCAGGAAAGCTTGATAAAAAAAGAAAACATAATATCGACATCATTATTGACAGAATAAAAAACACCCCTGACTCGCGGAAAAGGATAAGTGAATCGATTGAAACAGCTCTTGAAGTAGGTGACGGCAGAATAATAGTAATTAACAAGTCTGAAAATGACCTTGAATATTTCTTTTCCATAAAAAATTCGTGCCCGAACTGCAACTACAGTATTCCTGAGCTGGAACCTGCCATGTTTTCATTCAATAATCCTAAAGGGGCCTGTCCGGAATGTTCAGGTCTCGGTATTACTATGGAATTTGATACAGAGCTTATTATTCCTGATAATACTCTTTCATATAATGAAGGGGGATTCAAACCCTATAAACCTACCTCAAACTGGCATAGAAGCTGGTTTGAGGCACTTTCCAGAAAATACGGTTTCTCTCTTGATACTCCTGTAAAGGATATTAAACCTGAAATACTTGAAAAAATATTTAATGGGACAGACGAAGAACTTGAAGTAATCTATTCAAACACTGATAAATCAGGACGATATGAATATAGCGGAAAATTCCAGGGGATAATAAAAGACCTGAAAAGAAGATACAGAGAGTCGCAGTCTTCCGGCATAAAGGACTGGCTGGAGGGATTTATGCGGCAGAAAGAATGTAATACCTGCGGCGGAATGCGTCTGAGAAAAGATACCCTGTCTGTAAGAATTGAAGGAAAAAATATATTTGAAATGACATCTATTCCTGTTAAAAACCTTTTTCAGCTTTTTCAGGAAATAATCCTTACAGAAACTGAAGAGAAAATATCTTATCAGATACTTAAAGAGATAAAATCAAGACTTGATTTCCTGATAAGTGTCGGCCTTGATTATCTTACTCTGGAGAGAAAGGCTTCAACCCTTTCAGGGGGCGAGGCACAGAGGATAAGACTTGCTACACAGATAGGATCTTCCCTTGTCGGAGTACTCTACATTCTTGATGAGCCGACTATTGGGCTACATCAGAGGGACAATGACAGACTTATAAATACATTGAAACATCTGAGAGATATTGGCAATACTCTTATTGTTGTTGAGCATGATGAGCAGACAATCAAATCTGCAGATCATATAATTGAACTGGGACCTGCCGCCGGGGTACATGGCGGAAAAGTAATAGCGGAAGGTCCGCTTGAGAAAATATTATCCTGCGAGGAAAGTATTACTGGAAGATTTCTGACAGGAAAAGATAAGATAAATTCTCCTGAAAAAAGAAGGGATGGAAACGGAAAATATATAACACTCAAAGGTGCCGCGGAGCATAACCTTAAAAATATTGATGTGCAGTTTCCTCTCGGGAAACTTATAGTAATAACAGGGGTTTCAGGATCCGGAAAATCGACACTGGTAAACGATATACTTTATCCGGCTGTTTCCAACTCAATAAACAGAAGCAAAAATCTGACAGGTTTGTTTTCTTCAATATCCGGTATTGAAAATATTGATAAGGTTATAAATATTGATCAGAGCCCGATAGGAAGAACTCCACGATCAAATCCAGCAACTTATGTCGGACTTTTTACCCCTATCCGGGAATTGTTTTCAAACATTCCGGAAGCCAAGGCAAGAGGATTTAAACCGGGGCGGTTTTCATTTAATGTTAAAGGGGGACGGTGTGAAAACTGTGAAGGGGGAGGTACAATAAAAATTGAAATGCATTTCCTTCCCGATGTATATATAACCTGTGATGTCTGTCATGGGAAAAGATTCAACAGGGATACTCTTGATATCAGATATAAGGGTAAGAATATTCACGATATACTGGACTTCACTGTTGAAGACGCTCTTGAATTTTTTCAGAATCATCCTAAAATCAGAAGAAAACTTGAATCTCTTGACAGTGTTGGACTTGGCTATATAAAACTTGGACAGTCTGCACTTACTCTTTCAGGCGGAGAGGCCCAGAGGGTAAAGCTTGCTCTGGAACTGGCTAAAACAAATACCGGGAACACCCTTTATATCCTTGATGAACCTACAACAGGACTGCATTTCGCAGATGTAAAGCAGCTGGTAGATGTTATTAATGCAATTGTTGAAAAGGGAAATACTGTAATAATTATTGAGCACAATATGGATATAATCAAGATTGCTGATCATATAATCGATCTGGGACCTGAAGGGGGAATCTCAGGAGGAGAAATTGTTTTTCAGGGAAATCCGGATGAAATTATAAAGTGTAAAAAATCATATACCGGAAGATTCTTAAAGGAATTTCTTTAGAGTATATGGGAATATATAAAAAAACTTATATATTTTTTTTATTTTATTTTCTACTATCAGATACATTTTTTATAATATCCCAGGAAGAGAATAGTGAAGAGGAAACTCTGAATGTAGTAACGGAAGAAACGCTGCTTCAGAAAACTATAATAAAAGATATCAATACATCGGATTATTATGATCTGGTCAGCTGGTGCAGATATCTTGGAATAGATGAAACAGGGTCAAAAGACGAATTAAAAATAAGACTGGCAGAGTATTATCATAAAGAACTGCCTGAAGACGATAAAACAGAAAAGGGGAAGTATCTTTCTATAGAATCTGCCGACAGAACAGAATATTTCACTATTGATAAAATTGATGAAAAATATATTAAAATCTCAGGTGATGTTATTCTTGAAATGAAGGATACAGAAAAGAATATCAGTCATATTATCAGAACAGACAGGATACTTTTTAATCAGGATGAAAACATCATTACAGCCACAGGCAATGTCAATTATACAAGAATAAGCGGAGAAGACAGGGAAAATTTCAAGGGTGAAAAACTTTCTTTTGATATCAGCAACTGGGAAGGGATGTTTTTCCGGGGTGTTTCAGAAAAAGACAAGGAACAGGATGATAAAGAGCTGAAATTTTACTATTCAGGAGAAAAAATATACAGATCTGAAGACGATGTTATAATAATTGATGATGCAAGTATCACTTCAAGCAAACTTAATGACCCCTACTATCATCTTAAAGCAAACCGGATTTGGGTGCTAGCACCGGGAGAATGGGGAATTAAAAATGCTGTACTTTACGTTGGACACATACCTGTTTTCTATTTCCCTTTTTTCTTTCATCCGGGAGATAAACTTGTGTTTAATCCTGCTCTCGGTTCAAAAGACGGGGTAGGATTCTTTCTCCAGACAACCACATATCTTAAAGGGGAGCCTGATACAGGTGAAAATCTTTCCTTTCTGGCCCTCACAGAGGACGAAGGGGAATATGAAAAGGAGAGAAACGGAATATATCTCAGAAAAACGAGAAAGAAGGACAAATCAGAGATTTCTGATGATTTTATCAAGATCATGTTTGATATATATTCAAGGCTGGGATATTTCTCAGGTGTTGAACTCTATTCTGAAGAAAATGATTTTTTTAAGGAAACAAAACTATTTGCAGGGATTGCAAAAAGCAGAAATATCTATATAAATCCCGACGGATATTATTCACCATATTATGAAAATGATTCAGGTGAATTTGAAAGTACATGGAATGAAGGCAATTTTTTAAAATACAATCTCCCTTTCAGGTTCGGTCTTGAGCTGGAAACAGGTTTTAGCCTGAATAATTTTAACAGCGATCTTTCGTTTGAAATATATTCAGATCCCTATCTTCTGCGTGATTTTAACGACAGAGCTGAAAGTATTGACTGGAGCAAGCTGCTGGGGGTAGAGGAAGAGGAAGAGGAGGATACCTCTGATTTTACAGGAACAAGGGAACGGCTCTGGTGGTATTTCCATACATCGTACAATACTGAAGTTGATTTTCTGGGAAATTATCTGAAAAATGTAAATTTATCAAAACTGGATTTTTCAATGAACTGGAAAAATAAGTCACAGGATACTTCAGGTATAGAAGGGCTCGATTCCTCACTTTCCAATTATATTGCAACTTCAAGCAGGACAGAGTATTTTTTCCCGGAACAATACTTCTATTATCCTGAGACCTATACACTTCCTGAAATGTCCCTGTCAGTAAAGGGTGAAATTTTTTCAAAAACACATGATTTTTCAAATAAAACAAATCCATATGATAATACAGGTAAAGAAGAGGTGAAAATCGGAAATAACATCAAAACCCCATGGAAGGGGGAAGATGAGACTGAAACAGCTGTAATATCTGAAAAAGGGATTTCAGATATTCTTGAATCAGATAAAATGGAAGATCTTGAAATAAAGCTTTATGAGGATAAAATACCATTTTCACACAGCCTCTCCTATACTGTTTCTCCGAATATCACATCGACAACATCTCTGGATTATGCAGAATGGGGCAATCCGGATGAAGTTACTTTTGATAAATCATTTTCAGCAGTCAGATCCTACGGAAGTACAAACCTGAATTATAATGCGGAAATTTATGAAGACCTATTTTCTCTGGATAATTATACGATAATTACTTATGATTATAAGGAACATTACGACCGGGGTGAAAATGTTACAGATTCAACATGGCAGACATATAAGGAGCAGGATGCCAAAGCAACCTATACAAGGCTTGAGAATAAATCGACTTTCCTGACTTACCCACTAGATAAATATGATTCACTTGACAGATCTTTTGTAAAATATCAGCTTGATACAATCCTGTTTCAAAAGAAATATGGCTATACTGACACTAACGGGGAAGCTGTTTTTGAAGATGCGTATTTTAACTGGGATAAGGATTCTTTCACAGAAAACGAGGTTGATCTTAATCTGAAGTATCTGTCCAACTGGAACCAGATACAGCATGTGAGGGTCAGAACAGTACTCCCTCCTATTCTTCAGGAGATTGAAAATGAAGATATTGTAAGAACAGGTCCGTTGACATCAACGCTTATATTAAAAGCCTATGAGATAAAAGAAAATGACTGGACATTTGACCCTGTTACCTGGAAAGAAAAATACGGATATGATGATTTAACTTATCTGGAAGAGATTCTGCTTTATGAATCAGAAGATGACAGATGGGAATCCTCAGAAACTACAGGGAGGATCAGTTTTATTGATGATGAAATATTTATGAAACAATCTTATCTGTATAATATAAGGGAAAATACACCTGAAAAATCAGTATCTACACTGAATCTGTGGTTTTTCCAGGCTGTTTATACAGCAGAGAGGAAAAAACCATGGAAATATAATCAGTTTACCGGATGGGAGCAGGGAGATAAAGAGGAATTTGTTCCGTCTGAGTTTTCCGGTAAAATTGATTTCAGCAGATATTTTTATCCGGTATGGAAGAACAGGATAAGGTATAAGACAAATATTTCAACATCACTTGATATGGATCTTCAGAAATATACAGAAAATGCACTTGTATTTAACCTGGGATTTGATCTAAATGTTTCTAAGTTTCTTGATTTTACCTTTAATACAAAATCCGAGAACAACAGTATATACAGATATATACCTTCATATGCAGAGGAAATGGGAGAAGTATATATTAATCCTGTTGATGACCTCTTAAAATCATTTAATTTTTTTGACAAAGATTCCAGGTATGAATCATTTTTCAAACTGAAGTCACTGGATTTCAAGGCGGTTCATCATCTAAGTGACTGGGATCTGACTCTTGAATATACAGGATCACCTGATCTGTATACTCCAGATACAGGGACGCCTGAATGGAGATGGAAATCAGAATTATCAATTTTTATGCAGTGGAATCCGATCCCCGAGATAAAAACAGATATAAGTATAAAAGACGGCGATATAAAAATGTAATTGATTTATAAATGCTTGACTTTATTTCATAATGATTTGTAAAATCTTTCTTAATTAAGGATATAAATTGGAAGAAAAATATTCTATTGTTCTTGAAGACCACAGGATTTTAACTGATATCTGCGGTTCAAACGATTCAAATCTGAAGCTTCTTGAGGACCTTCTTGAATCAAAAGTATATACAACTGGTAATGAAATACTTCTTTCAACCAGCATCCCGGAAAAAAAGATTATTTTTTCAAGGATAATGGAGAAAATTGAGGATTATACTAAAAGGGGCGGGGTCCCTGGTTATGATCTGATAAAAGGTATATACTCTGGAATTTGTGCAGATAAAGTTGATTCAAAAGCAGATTCCGGTAATGATATTGAGAAACTGGAACTTCTTATACCGGGAAGCAGCAGAAAAGTATATCCGCGAACTGTAAATCAGGTATCACTTATAAAAAATTTCAATCAATATGATATTGTCTTTGCAACGGGACCTGCCGGAACAGGAAAAACATATCTGGCAGTTGCCAAAGCATTAAGTGAAATACTTCAGAAGAAAAAAAGGAAACTTATACTGACAAGACCTGTTGTAGAGGCAGGAGAAAGTCTGGGATTTTTACCCGGTGATCTTATTCAGAAAATAAGCCCCTACCTTCGCCCATTATATGATGCAATTGAATCTCTTATCCCTTATGAGATTATATCAAAACTCGAAGAAACAAACATAATAGAAATTGCACCTCTTGCTTATATGAGGGGAAGAAGCCTTAATGATTCAATAATTATACTTGATGAGGCACAAAATACAACAAAAGAGCAGATGAAGATGTTATTAACAAGAATCGGCGAAGGTTCTACAGCAATTATAACAGGAGATATTACACAGATTGATCTGCCCAGTAAAAAACAATCAGGATTAATACATGCTCTTAATACACTTAAAAATATAAGGGAAATAGGCTTTAACTTCTTTACATCTGAAGATGTCATGAGAAATCCTCTGGTAAAAAAAATTATAGATGCATATGAAAAAGATTAAAAAATTATTCAGAAACAAGAAAATATTCAGAAACAGGGTTCTTACTGTTTTTCTTTTTTCAGCAGCTGTTTTTAATGCACTGCTTGTTCTTGCATTTCTCAAGGTTGATTCATATCTGTATAACAGGGAAATAAAAGATTACGAAGCAGGAAAGGTCGCAAACCGCGACATTATTGCGGAATATGATTTTAAATATATTGACAAGAGAAGCACTGCTAAAAGAGATTATGAGCTTGAAAAAAATATAACCCCAGTATTCAAGGTTTATAAAGAGATTACAGATGATTCAATTATAAAGTTTTCAAATTTTTATGAACAGTTCCGGGTAATACACAATAAAAGTATGAATCATGACAAAATTGACCAGCTTTATGATTCTTTTACAAATTATTATCCAGATATTACTAAACTGTTTTTTTCAAAAATGATAGAAAAGCCTTCTGTTTTTTCTATTATGGATATTGCATCTGAAACATTATCTACAATAATGTCTGAAGGAATTATTGATATTGTAAGTAATGATAACCGTATTTATAAAGACAGCGATATAATAGAGATATGGAGATGGAAAAATAACAGCAGGGAAAAAGAAGAGGTCAGATTTTCAGAAGTCATTTCACTGGATAAAATAAAAAACAATATTAATTCAAGGGCAGATATAGCAAAAAATGACAGGGAAATGGTTTCAGAACTTGTAAGGCTTTTTGCACAGGAAAACTGTTTTTATGATTTTCAGGAGACAAGAAATAAACGTGAAAGGGTACTGACTAAATCCGAACCTGTAATGAAAACAATAAAAAAGGGTGAGTTGATAGTAAAAAAAGGTTTTATCATATCTGACACGGATATGTCTAAAATCAATGCAATGGGAAATATTGTAATTTCAACTAATTACAGAAAAATTGCAGGAATTGTTTTTTTCCTGCTTTCTGTTTATTTTATGAGTTTTGTTCTTTTTTCAAAAACTGTTATCTTCAGAAAGCTGACAAAAATTGATATATATCTTCTTCTTATCATGTTTGAAGTTTACCTCATTTATTCGGTTTTTCTCTTTAAAATACTGGATCTTCCGCTCTGGTTTAACTTTGCGCTTCTGATACCAGCTCCTTTATTTTCTGTAATATTGTCTTTGCTGATTTCACCGGCCGTCGGAGTTAATTTTTCTATAATATCAAGTTTTATCCTTCTTCTTGTAAATAATTTTTCCCCTTTTCCTTTTCTTTTTTCAATGTTTACCGGGATATCAGGAGCACTTCTGATCCATAAAATAGAAAAAAGAATTGATCTTGTTTTTACCGGAATGAAAATCGGATTAACAAGTATTTTTTATATTGTTGCGTTATCATTGTTTGATAAACTTTCATTTTCAATAATTCTTATATCTTCAGGTATAGCATTTATAAATGGTTTTGTTTCAGGGATACTTGTTTTAGGTATACTTCCCATAATAGAGCATTTGCTTAATTCACCTACCAGGTTCAGGCTTATAGAACTTTCAGATCTGAATAATCCAGTTTTCAAGAAAATGCATAACCTTGCCCCGGGTACGTTTAATCATTCGCTGAATGTAGGAAATCTGGCAGAAACTGCCTGCCGGGAGATAGGAGCAAATCCTTTTCTTGCAAGGGCAGGGGCTTATTATCACGATATAGGAAAAATTGACCAGGCGGAATATTTTATAGAGAATCAGAAATCACACAATAAACATGATGATATGAAGCCGAGTCTGTCTGTTTCTGTTATTAAATCACATGTTAAAATAGGTATTGAAAAGGGAAAAGAGCTGGGTCTTCCACAGGCAGTAGTTGATATAATTGCTCAGCACCACGGAAACGGGATTATCTCTTATTTCTATGTTCAGGCACTCAAAATTGAAAATAAAGCGAGAATATCTCCTGAAGATTATTCCTATACAGAAGGGAAACCTGTAACCAAGGAGGCTGCTGTTGTCCTTCTTGCTGATAATGTCGAAGCTGCAGTCAGAACTTTAAAAAAGCCTACAATATCAAAACTTGAAAAATTTGTATGGAATACTATACTTTCAAAAATAGAATCAAGACAGATTACTGAGAGTGAACTGACTTTCAATGATCTTGAGATTATAAGTAATTCTTTTATACAGACACTTGCCGGAAGTTTCCATTCGAGGATTGAATATCCTGATGAAAAAAAAGAAAAGGAAAAAGAAAAGTGAATAATATAGATATAACTGTTCATGAAATAAAAAAAGAATTAAAAACTGAAAATATTGAGAAAATATGTAATAATATATTAAAATTACTGCAGATAGAAAACTGGGAAATATCACTTGTAATTTGCGGTGATGACTTTATAAAAAATCTGAACAGGGAATACAGGGATAGAGATGAGGCTACAGATGTTCTTTCCTTCCCCCAGATTGAAGGGGAATCTGTTCCGGAAAGTGAAGAATTTTATGCTGGAGATATTGTTATTTCAATAGATTCGGTGGAGAAAAACAGCAGTTATTTTAATGTAGATATAAATGAAGAATTTTCAAGACTTCTGATTCACGGGATACTGCATCTAAAAGGGATGGTGCATGAAACAAATGATGAAGATCAGGAGATGATTAAATATCAGGAAGTAATATTAAAGAAAATCACAGGAGTAAAGGTGTTTTGAAAAAAAAGGGGTTTTTAAAAAAGATATTCGGTTCAAATGATGAAGAAGAAGGAAGTTATAGTGATTTGAACCATGAAGAAAAAGATATGATCAGAGGGGTAGTTGAACTTGCAGAAACATCAGTAAAGGAGGTTATGATTCCAAGAATTGATGTTGTATTTATACCAAATGACATGCCTATACAGGATATTCTTACTACTGTAACAGAGAGCGGACATTCCCGGTTCCCTGTTTTCAAGGATACAATTGATAATGTTATAGGAATCCTTTACGTGAAAGATCTTCTGAGGTATATAATAAAAAAAGAACCGTTTAATATAGAAACTATAATAAGAAAACCATATTTTATTCCTGAAAGTAAAAAAATCAATACACTTCTGCATGAATTTAAAAGAAGACGTGTCCATATTGCAGTAGCTGTTGACGAATATGGTGGTGTTTCCGGCATTGTATGCATGGAGGATATTATTGAGGAAATAGTCGGTGATATACAGGACGAGTTTGACGATGAGGAAGAAGATATTATCAAAATTGATGATAGTCATTTTCTCTGTGATACAAGAGCTGATATAGAAGATATCAACAAACAGCTTAACCTGAATATTCCGCATGAAGATTATGATACTCTCGGAGGTTTTGTATTTGATCTTTTCGGGAAAATACCTGTAAAATATGAAAAGGTTACTTATGAGGGGATTAACTTTATTGTCCATAACATGGACGGTCATAAAATTAAAACAATAAAAATAGAACTTAACAGCGAAAAATGAAAAACGTATTTTTATTATTTCTATTTATAACAACAATAAATCCTGTTTTCAGCGAACAGGATATTTTCTCTTTAAACCGGGATGGTGATAATCTCCTTATGGACGGTGATTATTTCTCAGCTGTTGAAAAATATAAAGCAGTTCTGGAAATAAATCCTGATTATCTTCATTCTGTTAAAGGACTTGCAGAAGCATATTATTATCTGGGTGAATATGAGGAAGCCTATAAGCAGGTCCTGCTTGCCAGAAAATATGACAAGAACAATATCGAACTCATAAGCATGGAAGGAAGAATACTTCTTGGTAAAGGAGAAATAAGAAAAGCTGAGGAACTCTTCAATCTTATAAAAAAAATTGAACCCAATAATATTAATGCCTATTTCGGATTTGCGGAGATCGCACTTCTAACCGGTAAATATTCTGAATCAAGGAATAATTATCTTGATATTCTTACAATTTCTCCTTCCAACAGAAAAGCACTCCTTTCAATAATTCTGCTTCTGGATTATCAGAATAAATATGACGAATCGGAAAAACATATCTCTGATGCACTGAGGATCTATAATACTGACCCTTTTGTACTTTATATTGCATCAAGGCATTACCTGATGACAGGAAGTACGCTTCTTGCAGAAAACAAGATTAAGGAAGCGATAAGACTAAAACCTGATTTTCTTGAGGCAGCACTGCTTTATTCAGATATACTGCTGAAAAACAGGGATTTTGCAATGATTCCGGAAATTTTGAATAGCTTTTACGCAAAAAAGAATAATAATCTGGTAGCCTATACACTGGGTAGAGCTGCAGAAAAGAATAATGATGTAGATTCAGCAGTCAGATTTTATGCTGAAGCATCAAGGATTAATCCTGATGATGAAATATCGAGGTTTGCTCTTGAAAATCTAATCAGAAGGGAAAAAGATATAAACGATCCGTTAAGAAAAAGGTTCGCTGATTATCATTTCATACGGGGAAAAGGTCTTGAAGAGCGTAATTATATTAATAAAGCACTTTCTTCATACAGAAGAGGGCTGCTGATTGATCCGAATTCTGTTAAGGGAAGACTTTCCTATTCCCGCCTATTTCTGAACAAGGGATTTAAAGCGAAGTATCTTTCAGAACTCTATACGCTTCCGGTAAAAGAACGGGAGGTCCAGTCAGTTAAAGATGAAATTGAAATACAGGAAAGCCTGCAGAACAGCAGCGTTTCTTCAAAATGGGGAATAAATCAGTTTCTGGTTAATAAACATTCATTTAAAATAAATCTTTATTACAAAGACAGTTTCAGTATGCTCCATCAGTCAGGAGAGGAAATACTTGCAGAAGTTTTCAACTCACTGGCGGGGCATTCGGAAAAAATCAAAATAATGAATGCAGAAAAACGAATAGATAATTTTGCCCAGGCATTTTCAGAATCCAGAAATGCAAATACAAAAAGTGACTATTTTTTTATAATTAATTTCAGTGAAACAGAACGGCTGTTCAGTTCTGAATGTACAGTTTATTCTGCTTTCACTGGTGCCGAGATAAAAAAATACAGGGTTATTAAGACAGGAAATAACAGAATATGGGATTCTCTCAATAAACTTATAACTGATATTATTTCTGATATTGATATTTGCGGTGAAATTATTGGACTTGATTTTGAAAAGGGGCTTATAAACATAGGAACTCTTGAAAGTATCAATACTGAAAAAAGCTTTAAAATAATCAGAAAAGACAGAATCAAGATAAACAGGGAAAAGATTGGATATGTTTATTCTGATTCGGACATTATTGGAACAATGCAGATTACCGATACTGATGAATCTGTTTCTGAAGGGGTGATTTCAAACAGGGAGATGTTTGATCTGGTAAATTTTGGAGATATTGTTCTGCCTGAAGATGAAAAAAAGGAAAAAACTGAAGACGGAAGCGATTATTTCAGTGAAACAGATATATATGATTTCATTATCACTATAAAATAATATAAGACAAATATACAATATATTTATACTCAATTGACATTTGAATATCTTTTTAATATGATTAGTTTGAAAATATTTTAAGAGGTGATGATTTATGAAATTAGCTATTAATGGTTTTGGCAGGATAGGTCGAAACGTTTTCAAAATTGCTTTTGAAAACAAAAACGTAGACGTTGTTGCAATCAATGATCTTACCAATCCTAAAACTCTGGCTTATCTTCTCAAATATGACTCTACATTTGGTGTATATGACAAGAAAGTAGAAGCAAAAGATGGTGCTATCATTGTTGATGGCAAGGAAATAAAGGTTTTTGCAGAAAGAAATCCCAAAGATCTTCCATGGAAATCACTGGGAATTGATGTTGCTGTAGAATCAACTGGTGTTTTCAGATCTGCATCAGGTCCAAAAGGCGGTTACAAAGACCATATCCTTGCAGGAGCAAAAAAGGTTATCCTTACAGTACCTGCTAAAGACGAAGTTGATAACACTATTGTTCTTGGTGTTAATGATGAAGCACTTAGAGACAGTGATGTTGCAGTATCAAACGCATCATGTACTACAAACTGTCTTGCACCGGTTGCAAAAGTACTTAATGATGAGTTCGGAATTGAAGAAGGTTTAATGACAACTGTTCATGCTTTTACAAATGACCAGGTTATTCTTGATCAGCCCCACAGCGATCTCAGAAGGGCAAGAGCTGCAAGTCTTTCTATCATTCCTACTTCAACAGGAGCTGCAAAAGCTGTAGGACTTGTTATTCCTGAACTTAACGGAAAACTTAACGGTCTTGCAATGAGAGTACCTACTCCTACAGGTTCAATTGTTGATTTGACTTTCAGATTAAAGAAAAACGTATCTGTAGATGAAATTAACGCTGCAATTAAAAAGGCTTCCGAAGGAAAGATGAAAGGTATACTTGAATATACATCTGATCCTATTGTTTCAAGTGATGTTAAAGGGAATTCACATTCATCAATTTTTGATGCATCCAGTACAATGAAAATCGGAGAAAATTTCTTTAAAATTCTTTCCTGGTATGATAATGAATGGGGTTATTCAAGCAGAGTTGTAGACCTTGCTTTAAAACTTGTAAAATAAGGGATTAAAATGGCTGTAAAAACAGTAAGAGATTTAGATCTTAAGAATAAAAGGGTGCTGGTCAGAGTAGATTTTAATGTACCGCTTAAAAACGGTGTTGTGACTGATTCAACAAGAATCAAAGCAGCTTTACCTACTCTTAACTACATACTTGAACAGGAAGGTGCATCTCTTGTTTTAATGAGTCATCTTGGACGTCCTAAAGGTGAGAGAAAGGCTGAATACAGCCTTTCTCCTGTTGTAAAGGAGTTGTCAAAACTTATAGGAAAACCTGTTTTGATGGCTGATGACTGCATCGGCGATGAAGTTGTAGCAAGGTCAAAGAATCTTAAGCCTGGTGAAATACTTGTACTTGAAAATGTCAGGTTTTATAATGAAGAGACTAAAAACAATCCTGAATTTGCTGAAAAATTAGCAAAAAACGGTGATGTTTATATAAATGATGCTTTCGGGACAGCACACAGGGCTCATGCATCAACTGAAGGTGTAACACATTTTCTTCCATCAGCAGCCGGTTTTCTTATTGAAAAGGAAATAATGTTTTTTGAACCGATACTGAAATCACCGGAAAAGCCTCTGGTTGCTGTAATTGGAGGAGCCAAGGTTTCTTCAAAAATTGCCGTTCTTGAGTCGTTGTTGAAAACTTGTGATTCAATGGTTATCGGAGGAGGTATGGCTTATACCTTTCTGAAGGCAAAGGGGAATACTATAGGTAATTCACTTTTTGAAGAGGAATTTCTTGAAACTGCGAAAAACTTTCTGGAAGCTGCTGAAAAAAAGGGAGTTGACATTGTTTTTCCTATAGACCATATTGTAGCTAAAGAATTTTCTGAAAATGCTGTCGGAGAATATGTGGATAGTGCAGATGTTCCTGACGGTACAATGGGTATGGATATTGGTGAAAAAACAATAGCCATAATAAAGGAAATACTTGTTAAGGCCAGGACAATTGTATGGAATGGCCCTATGGGTGTCTTTGAATTCCCTAATTTTCAGAAAGGGACTGTAAAAGTTGCTGAAATTGTTGCAGAAAGTTCCGGAAAAACAGTAGTCGGCGGAGGTGATTCTGTTGCTGCAGTTAATAAATTCGGTTTTGCAGATAAAATAAGCCATGTGTCAACAGGAGGCGGAGCTTCTCTTGAATTTCTCGAAGGGAAAGCTCTTCCAGGTATAGTTGCACTTGAAAAGTAAATAAAGAGGATTTTATGTCTGAGAGAATAAAATATATAGCAGGCAACTGGAAGATGAATAAGCTTTCAGCTGATGCTGTTGAACTTGCAAAGGCTATTGTTGAAGGGACAAAAAACTCTGATGCAAAAGTAATGATAGCACCTCCCTATACTGCACTGTCAGAAGTTTATAAAGTAGTAAAAGGCACAAAAGTTCTTTTAGGTGCACAGAATATGTCTAATGCTCTGTCAGGAGCACATACCGGTGAAATATCCGCAGAGATGCTTAAAGATCTCGGAGTTGAGGTTGTTATTCTCGGTCACTCTGAAAGAAGAATAATTTACGGAGAAACTGACGAGTTTATCAATTCAAAAATCAAACTTGCCCTTTCTGAAAAAATGCAGATTGTTTTCTGCGTAGGTGAGACACTTGAAGAAAGAGAAGCAGGCAGGGCTTCAGAAGTTGTATGTAAACAGATAGTAAACGGTTTAAATGATATTTCTGAAAAAGATCTTTCATCGATAACTGTTGCTTATGAACCGGTCTGGGCGATAGGAACAGGTAAAACTGCAACTGCAGAAGATGCTGATAATATACATAAAGTTATCAGAGACAAAATATCTGATATTTATTCTGCAGAAGCAGCTTCAAAAATGATAATTCAGTACGGCGGATCAGTTAAACCGGAAAATGCAGCTTCACTACTTTCAATGGAAAATATAGATGGAGCTCTCGTAGGCGGTGCTGCTCTTAAACCGGAATTGTTTCTTCCTATTGTAAACTGTTAAATTTTAATCTACTGGAGTATAAAAATGGGTATTCTTACTGTTTTACTGTTAATTATCTTTGTAATTGCATGTTTATTGCTGATACTGATGGTATTAATGCAGGATGAACAGGGAGAAGGTTTGGGTGGATTATTCGGGGGTGGCAGTGCTACCCCTTTTGGTTCAAGATCAGGTAATGTTCTGACCAGATTCACTTCAATCCTTGCAGCTGTTTTCATAATTGTCTCTCTTGGACTTGCCTGGGTTAACAGAACTCCTGAAAAGGGTGATGTTCTTGGAGCTGCATACAGGGATAATGCAGATAAAACTGAAGTAACAGAGTGGTGGAACGAAAGTCCATCAGAAAAATCCGAATAAATAAGTAGTACTGATGAAAAAAATTATTTTACTTTTTTTAGCAATTATATTTTTGTCCGGAGCTGTTTTTGGTCAGGATCTTATTGACCAGAGAGCAGCTACTGTAAATCTGACTAAACCGGAAATAATTTCAAGAAAAAAACTTGATCAGACTGTGGAAATCCTGAAACGTAACGGTATAGATAAAACACATAGAGAAGTTCTTGAAACAATGGTTGGTGATATTCTTCTGAAGCAGGGTGCTGAAAGAGCAGGAATTGTAATTTCAGAAAAAGAAGTTCTTAATGTTATCAGAAAACAGCTTGGAAATGCATCATCAGGGATGAGTGATGTTCAGCTAAAAGACCTGGTCAGAAAACAGACAGGTGTAAGCTGGGAAAAATATTCAGAAAAAAGCAGAGAAACAATACAGCTTCAAAAATATGTTAACAAGGAAAAAAGTAAAAAACTTAATAATATACCTCAGCCGGACGGGAAGGATATACAGAAATTCTATGATGAAAACAGTGTGAATTTTTCTGTACCTAAAACAGTGAGGTTTGACCATATTTTTATTGATACCAGAATGCTTTCTAATCCCGAGGATCTTAAAAAAGCTGCAGCAAGAGCAGATACTTATCTTAAAGAGCTGCAGACAGGTGAGAAAACATTTGACGATCTTGTAGAAAATTCGGATGATTCTGCTTCGAAGTATAACAAAGGTGATTTCGGTTATCTCAGGATTAATGATATTACCCGAAAAAAGCTTCTTGGTGATGTCTTTTTTGACGGAGTTTTTGCTCTTAAAGTCAACCAGTTAAGTAATGTGATTAAATCAAACATGGGTTATCATATTGTCAGAATGAAAGAGATCCTTGAGCCAAGAATACTTAATCTTGATGATAATATTAATCCTACTGTTAATAAAACAGTCAGACAGAGGATTGAAGAATTCCTTATAATGAAAAAACAGGAAGAAATTTTCAAAGAATCTGTAGAAGAACTTGTTGAAGAACTTGAAGCAGAAGCTGATGTTAAATATTTTCTTTAGAATATCATGATAGGATCCAGAAGAAAAAGCAGGGTACTGGCGTTTCAGGCAATTTACAGTTGGGATTTTAATAATCAGACTGTTGAGAATCTAAATAATTTTTCGTGGATTGATCTTGAAAATGAAGAATATAAACCTGAAACACTTCTGTTTGCGAGACTTCTTCTTAACGGTACTCTTGATAATATAAACAGGATTGATGAAACAATAAAAAAACATCTGGATAACTGGGATTTTAAACGAATATCACGGGTAGATCTGGCAATTCTTCGTTTAAGTGTTTATTCATTAATTTTTCAAAAAGATATTTCAGGTAATATTACTATAGATGAAGCAGTTGATATCTCAAGAAAATTCAGCAGTGATGATTCATACAGGTTTATAAACGGTGTACTTGACAGCATTTATAAAGAAATAAATGAAACAAAATGATTTTTATATAAAATTAAAATTAAAAAACATTTTCATTTTTCTTTCTGCTTTAAATATTCTTTTACTGGCAATGATAATTTTTCTTATTTACAATAATACTCAGAACAACAGATATTTCAACAAGTGCATAGTTGAGACTGACAATTACCTGAAAAACAGGGATTTCAAAAACATTGAAAAAAGTATAATTAAAGCTGAAGAAAAGGTTAATTCTGAAGAAAAGGCACTGATACTACTTAAAAGAGCATATAAGTATAATTATTATATTTCTGATTATAAATTAATGCTGAGGATATCATCTGAAATATATAAGAAATATAAATACAATGAAAAAATATATTCAATATACCTGTTTTCACTTCTTAAAAATAAAGAGCATGAACAATTATTTGAAAATATTACATTAAAAAAAATAAATATTAATACAGTCAGGGAAATATTTCTTGAAGGATATTCATACTGCCTGATTAAAAAAAGTGATATACAAATATCTGATAAAATAAAGAAAAAACTGCTTGAAGATGATGTATTTTTCAAAATTATTTCTGACAATAATGAATTCAATAATTATAAAGAATCATTTGCATTAACCGGAAATAATGATTTTATGTATAATCTGGCGCTTCTTTATATGAAAAACAATCAAAAAGAAAAAGCGCTTGATATAGCAGAGAAAATAAATAATTATGATCTTTTAACAGCACTTATTTACCTTGACAATAAAGAATATAATAAATCTCTTTCAGTTTTTAAAAAAATAAATAATAAAAATGAAGAAATTATGCTTCTGCAGGCTGATCTTGAAATGTATTCTGGTAATTATGATAATGCAAAAATTATTTATAAAACAATAATAAATGAAAATAAACTGACTGATTATGTACCATATATGAATACTTTTTTTATTGATTATATTAAAAACAGGGAAATAAATACTGATATTCTGGAAATACTTTTTAAAAATGCAGATATTAAAAATATTGATATTATCAATTTCATTTTGGCTGTAAACCGAAAAGAAGAAGACCTGACGAAAATGACGGAATTTACTGATAATATTTATATTAAAGAATTGCTTGAAAACCGTTATATAAATAAAGACAGATATTTTGCTTCTCTATGGGAAATCTATAACAAAGGAGAAATGTCTGTTGAATTATACCGGTTTTTTTTACTGGAATTGTACAGAAGCGGATATATAAATGATATGAACATTCTGATTGAAAAATCAGAAAACAATAATTTTTTTAATATTTTTTTCAGTTCTCTTTATGATATTATAAATAAAAACTATGAATCTGCAGAAAATAAACTGGATGAGTATTCTGTTTATAATAATGAATGGGAAATACTGTACAATTATTCACTTCTCGAACTGATAAAAAATAATTACAACAATGCTTTAAATATTTTAAATAAAATAATAATATTACTTGAAAAACGGAATGATACTGAAAAAACTGTTCTTTCAGATCTTTATTTCAAAAAAGGGTACTGTTTATATAAGCTTAAAAACTATAATACAAGTATTAAATATTTTAACAAATCACTTTCTCTTGACAGAGGTAATATTGAATCACAGGTTTTTATAAATTATAATAAATCTAAAATAGTTGAACCGTGATAATATAAATGATATATTGATTATAATAATATACAGGAGAAAAAGTGTCAAAAATTAATGATATGAATACAAACTGCATAATAGGAGAAGGTTCTGTTTTTGAAGGACGGTTTTTTGTAAATGGTCCGGTACTTATTGAAGGCAAGTTTCAGGGTGAGATCCGTACAGATGATCAGGTTGTTATTGGACCTACAGGTAAGGTTAAAACTGATATTACAGCAAAAAAGGTTACTGTATCAGGAACTATAATAGGCAACATAACAGCTTTTGAAGAGGTGAATCTTCTTGCAACAGGGAAAGTTCTAGGAAATATCACAACTCCTAAAATTAATGTTGAACCTGGAGTGATTACTTGTGGAAAGGTTACAATAACTTCAGATTCTGAAAATGTTGAAAACATGATCAATCAGTCATATGGAAATGACGCTGAAACAGAATTTAAAAATATTACAAAAAATACAGCCTCGAAAGACAGAAAAGCCAGACTTGAAAATGATAAAACTGAAGAATGAAAATGATATAAAAAGGCTGAAAGAATCAGGAAATATACTTGCATCGACTTTTGAAGAAATAAAAAAGTATATAGAACCGGGAATTTCAACTATAGAAATTGATAAGTTAACCTCAGATTTTATAAAATCCAGAAAAGCAAAAGCTGCTTTTAAAGGTTATATGGGATATCCTGCAAGTATATGTATATCTGTAAATAATGAAGTAATACACGGGATACCCGGGATAAGAAAACTACAGGCTGGAGACATAATAAGTCTTGACCTTGGAATTGATCTAAAAGGATATATTACTGATTCAGCTATAACACTTCCTGTCGGAAAAATATCAGAAGAAGAAAGCAGATTATTACAAATTACTAAGGAATGTCTAGATCTGGGAATCAAACAGGCTGTTTCCGGCAATAGAATAAGCCATATTTCAAAGGCTGTTTTTACACATGCAAAAAAATACAATTACGGTGTGGTTAGGGATTTTTGCGGTCATGGAGTAGGTTTCAGTGTTCATGAAGAACCACAGATACCAAATTATATCAATAACGGACCAAATCCACGGTTGAAAAAAGGAATGGTACTGGCAATCGAACCTATGATAAATCTCGGATCTGATAATGTTGTTGTTCTTGAAGACGGTTGGACTGTAATAACTGAAGATAATAAAAAATCTGCCCATTTTGAACATACTGTAGCTGTTTATGATGATCAAGCTGTAATTCTCACCTCACTATAAATATTCATCCGGAGTTAGGAATGAAAAAATCATTTTTTCTGTTGTTGTTCGTTATCACGTTTGTTTCCTGTCAGAATATTATTCCGGAGAAAAAAGATCCCTGTGTATCATCTTTTCCTGAAGTAGCTGATCTGGTTCTCCCGTCAGTTGTACAGGTTACGGTAATTGACACTAAAAAACAGAAGATTCCCGAAGGATGGGATTTTTCCTACAACCCCTTTAATCCGTCACCTGAAAGCCTTGAAAACAACGAGAAAGAGTTCAAGGATGAAGGTTTAGCTTCGGGAATAATTGTCAGAAAAGAAGAAAACCGCTATTACATCCTTACAAATAAACATGTTATTGGAAATGCTGATGAAATATCTGTGAAAACCATAGACGGAAACATATATAAAGCATCTCTTTCAGGCATAGACGAGAGAAAAGATCTTGCATTGCTTCATATTGATACAATAAATCAGCTGCCTGTGATAAAGTGGGGAAATTCTGATAATCTGAGGGTAGGAGAGTGGGTAATAGCTGTTGGCAGTCCCTACGGTTATGATTCAAGCGTTACTGCAGGTATAGTAAGTGCTCTGGGGCGTAAAAATACAACAGGCGATAATATAAGTGATTTTATACAGACTGATGCATCAATAAATCATGGGAATTCAGGCGGAGCTCTTGTTAACCTGAACGGAGAACTGATTGGAGTAAACAGCTGGATTACAACTCCAACAGGAGGAAGTATAGGGCTTGGTTTTGCTCTTCCTTCAAATAATGCTGTAAAAACAGTTTCTGATATTGTTAAATACGGTGAAGTACGATACGGATGGATAGGCCTGATTGGTGGATATCTTTATGAATATGAAAAAACTTTTTACAATATAAATAAAAATATTAAAGGTGTTTTCGTTTTTGAGACTGTAATTGATGATCCGGCATATAAATACGGTATTATGCCCGGGGATTATATTATATCTGTAAACGGCATAAAAATTACTGATGTTGATACATTTACAAGGATCATAGGAAATACAGATGCTGATACAGAAATAGAAATAACATGCATACGAAATAACAAAGAGCAGACTATAAAAGTTAAAACAGAATTGAGAGCAGGTAAGGATGAGCTTGCTGACAGAGATCAGGTTTACTGGCCTGGATTTTCAGTACTGAGCATTGATAATGAAAATATCAACATTGTTGAAACCCTTAATTTTAATGACGGGGTCATTGTAAGTTATGTTGAAAAAAACCCTTTTATCAGTTTGTTTGAAATTGGAGATATTATTGTTGAAATAAACAATTCTTCAATTAAAAACAGCAGAGATTTTTATTATGCAATCAATAATTTCAAGGAAAAAAATATTATAAAATTCTATCGTGATAATATAGAATATATTAAAGAGTTGAATTTTTAGCAGGAATAATTATGAATAAACATTTTCTACCATATACAACTGTAAGAAATAATGCAATAAAGCTGGCTTACAAAATATATCAGGAAGGCTTTATACCTGATGTTATATACATTCCTCTGCGGGGAGGTGCTTATCTTGGAAATGTTATCAGTGAATTTTTTAAAATTATCCAGAAAGGCAGGCGGCCTGTTTTTTATGCTGCTGTTGTTGCAAGGTCTTATACAGATGTTCAGCAAAACAGCAATGTTATTGTCGATGGATGGACATATGATCCGAAATATCTCAGAAGCGGTGATAAAATACTTTTTATTGATGATATATTTGATTCAGGAAAGACTATAAACTACCTTGTCAATATTATACTTTCTGAAGGGATAAAAAGAGAAGATATAAAAATAGCGGTTCATGATTATAAAATATTCACATATAATAGGGAACCGCTTTCTATACATCCGGATTATTTTTGCAGAAAGCATGTGATAGATTCTCCGGAACAGGATATCTGGATTCATTATATGAGTCATGAACTTCAGGGACTGACCAGTGATGAGCTCAATGAATATTATTATAAGGATGATCCGGAACTGAAGGAAGCTTTGAAAATACTGGAAAAGTAGGTAATGAAAAAAATAATAATATATATATGTATTTTTTTCCCGTATTATGTTTTTTCACTGAATGTAGGGAATATTTCTCCTGCAGAAGGAATATACAACAGAGATATAAGAATCTCACTGGAATCTGATCATAATATTTACTATTATTTTGAAAACAGTATAGATAAAACTCCGGTTTTGTTTGATCCTGACAGTCACCCTGTAATACTGTCAGCTAATAATGGTGAGGAAAAGAATTATAAAATTGTATTTACAGACAAAGATGATAACAACAGTAAAATCGCCTGTGAATATTTAATTGACAGAAAAGAACCTTTTCCCCCGGAAATGCTGTTCGGAAAAGAAGATTTATTAAAAAACGTTTTCTTCAGAGAATCACAAAATAAAATATTTTACAGGATTGATAATACTGATTATAGGAAATGGGAAGGGGAGAAAATACCTTTATCAGTTTTTTATTCATTAGATTATTACAGTGAAGATGCTGCCGGTAATAAAAGCAGGGTCAATAACTTAAAAGGGAATTCAGGAAATATATTTTCCGGGGCAAAGAATCTAAGTGTTCTGAGTCCCGGTAATGGTTCGTATTATAATAAGCAGATTCTGTATATTGACACAAAAGATTTTGAATGGATCAGATACAGCTTCCAGGACAGGTCGTCTGCAGAAAAAGGGTTGGATTATTTAAAACCAATTATTATTGATAAAACCGGGGAAATAGAGCTTTATATTGCAGGAAAACCACTTTATTCTGATAAAATTGTTTATTCAGAGATAAAATACAATGTTAATCTTTCCGACGATATAACGACTGAAATTATTGAAAAATCTGATGGTAAATACTTAAAAGCTTTTTCTTCAAAGGTTATACTTTATTCTCTGAATAATTCTTCATTCCGGAAATATACAGGTCCTGTTAAAATATATTCTGAAAGCAACAGTATAAAAGTTAATAATATATTATTAAAAAACTATGATGATAACAGCTGTTATCTCTATAGAGTCTTTTCGCTTATAAATAAAATACCTCCTGATCCTCCTGAAATAACTTTCAAACGTTTTAATAATAAATTAATGGTTTACATACATTCAGAAAACAATGTTTTTTATACTAACGACAGTTCAGTTCCTGATAAAAAATCAATAATGTATACAATTCCTTTCAGTATTAATCTTGAACCTGATAACAATAACGGAATGATAAATATAAAAGCTGCAGCATTTGATATCTCTGATTTAAAAAGCAGTATTTCTGAAACAAAATATTTATTTTCTACGAAAAAACCTGTTAAACCCTTTTTTGTCAAGATATCAGAAAAAGATGATGGAATTAAGTTCATTATTGTTAAATCTTCAGAAAATACAAAATTGGTTTATAATATAAATGAAAAAAAGCTTCCTGACGATCCTGATATTAATTCACCAGAAACAGGAAATGAAATTACAATAATTAATCCGTATGGAAGAGATTCCTTATATAATCTGAAAATATCCGCAGTGGATAATTACGGAAATATATCTGATCCTCTGGTCCTGACGGATATTTATGTTGATCATCATCCACCGGATATTCCGGAAATTATTCTTGAAAATAAAAATATAAGATTTACCAGCAAAGATAATGTTTTTTTCAGGTTCTCATCTGATGGGAATAATTTCAGTGAAAACTGGATTGAATACAAAAATCCTTTATCACTGGAATCCTTTCCAGGGTTCATGGATATAATCAGAATACAATATTTTTCAAAGGATAAATCTGGAAATAAAAGCAGTATTTTGGTCAAAGAACTTGATTTAAACAATATTTTCCCTGATACCAGTATATTTGATCATTTATTCATTAAAGCGGATATCAATTATGATTTAACAATTAAAAGCAGTGATTATGATAACAATCTGGATATATATTATTCAATTTCTGATAACAATACCGAACCGTCTGATCCTGATACAGGTAATGCTCTTTATAAAATAAATGATAAACTGGTTCTTCAGACAGATAATAATACTGAAAAATATTATACAGTAAAGTTACTTCCTGTATCCAGAATAAACGGTAATAAAGGTAAAATAAAAAAATATAATATTCATATAGATAAAATAAAACCGGAATTACCGCACCTTGATAATCTTGAAAATATTTTTTATTCAGAATCTATAAAAATAAGGCCAATTACTTCTTCAGATAACAATATATACTATACCTATAATCTTGAGGATAAAACACCATCACCCCCTTTTCAGGGTATTAAAGCTGATGATAATCAGATACTTATAACAATACCTGAAAATACAGTAAAAAAGTGCAGGATGAAAATAGGAGTTGAGGATAGGGCGGGAAACAGAAATGAATATCCCGATGTATTTTCCATAACCCTTGACAGCCGCAAATATCCTGAGATTGTACTTAAAAATATAGAGTTTAATACCTTAAGTAATAAAAATATTACAATTAAAAAACCAGATAACGATTTTATATACAGGTATGAATTATCAAATACTGAATCGACTCTTAAGACAGTAAATATAAATTCTGAATTACTGGATTCAAATCTTGAAATTAAATCATCAGAAGGGGAAGCAGAAGATTTTTATCTTTCCATAAAAGCATTTTATGATATATATGATAAAAAAGGATCAGATGCTGAAATATTCAAACTGAAAATTGATAAAGAAAAACCGATCGAACCTGAAATCAATATTATAAAAAATCGGATTGAAATATCCGGTGAGGAAAGTATTTATTATTCTTTTGATATCCTGAAAAATATCAATAATGAAAAATATTTCAAGTATTACAACAATCCTTTCGAAATCAACTCTTATGTTCCATCAGGGAAATATGTGATAGAGGCTTTTTCCAGGGATGAGGCAGGGAATAAAAGTAATTCAGTTAAGAAATCATTTTATATAAGCAGAAATATTCTCTATGTTTCAGAAAAAAACGGTAATGATGAAAATGATGGAAGGGACATAAATAATCCGCTGAGAACATTTGACAGAGCTTTTTCAATTTACAGGAACAGCAGAATAGATACAATAATTTTTCTTGAAGGTGTTTTTGTTATAAATAATCCGTCTATTATAGAAAAACCGCTACTTTTGAAAGGGTTAAAAGGTAAAACAATAATAAAAGACAACATAAAGGGAACTGATTATTTGTTCAAAGTTGTTGATTCATCATTAATGTTTAACGATATCACGATTGCATCTGATTCATATATGAAAAAATATTTTATAGCAAACAACTCAATTACTGTTTTTGACAATGTCAATGTAAGCATTTCAGCAGCTAATTTTCTTGAGCAGAAAGAAAGCAGCTGTTATATAGAAAAATCTGAAATTTCTGATGGATCTTTATATAACCTGAAATTTATTATATCTGACAAAAGCAGCATAAATATAGCTGACAGCAGAATAAATCTCTTTTCAAAAAGAGATTTAACAGGGATGATAATTAGTAACGGAAGATCAGAACTGGAAAATACTTTTATTAATCTGAAATCGGGCGGATCGTCAACTGCTGCAAGTATCGCAGGAGAAAGGTTTAATCTGAATAATACAAGCATAAAAATAATATCACAAAAAGATACTGTATCAGTAAATGCTGTTAAAAGCAGAATAAATATCAACAACTCTTTCTTTACTGATCAGGAGGATTCGGTATTTACCAAACATTTTAACTTTATTGATTCAATTGTATCAATAGACAAAAGCAATATTTATTCATACAGTAATGAAGCATCAATGATTATTAATACAACCGGGGGAGAGCTGTCACTAACTGATAATTCATTTAAATCAGGAACAAAAACCAATCTTCAGCCTCTTTTAAAAGCTGATTCAAATTTCATGTTTATAGAAAACTGTGTTTTTACCTCTGACAACAGTATTGAAGGGGGTTTTATAAGTTCTGATAATTCAATAACAGAAATTTACAGATCAGGATTTAATGATACAGGCAGTATGACTGTACTGCCGTATATAAATATTTATGGAAAAGGATCAGCTATAATAAGAGATAATATTTTTGCTGACCTGAAAAATGACTCTGGAAGATCATTTATATTAAAGTCAGATACTGTTTCACTGCAGAATATCAATAATAAATATAAACCTGATAAATAATAAATTACTCAAAATTGATTAAACCTGAAAATTATTCCCAGCTCCATCTCCTGCTTCCGTCTTTTAAAGAGTTTTTCCAGAGACCTTTACCGTAAGTAAGGGCATAAAAATCTCCAGTTCCGTCATCCGGATCAAAAAAACTGAGTATTGCAGCACCGTAAAGATCGCTTGCCTTATATGTATTGTAATCACATGTTATGGAATCACTGTCCGGATTATCAAGATTTGATATTGAAAGACCGGGGGATTCAGGTTCGTAGTAGCCTATAGAGTTCGTACCGGCAAGAAATGTTTCAGTACCGTTAATATCCACAACAATCATATCGTTTGCATTCGGGGTAATATTTTCAATTGTACTGTCCCACGAAGTATCGTCATAAAAACTGAACTTCCCGTATGATCTTGTCACATAAATATGTGTTGCATCATATACGTAGATATTTCTGAAATATTCATCCCCGTCTTTTGAAGGTGAGTTTGAAGATCCTGCAATAGCAGTAAGATCAGAATCAGAATAAATAGCCTCTTTTGTAAGAAGCCAGTAATCTGTTCCGTCAAAATCAATATCAAAATGTCCGCCGAGAACATTTATACCGTTAACCAAACTAAAATCAGTAGCATCAGCATTTGAATAATATACAGCCCCTGCATTTGTGCCTGTTACAGTTGAAACAAAAATTAAATCGTTGGCACTTTTTACAGTTACAAAATCTCCAGAGAAATCGGGGTCTGATACTTTTACCCATGAATCCCCATCAGTGGTTGAAAAAAGGGCTGAATCAGCTGAATCCTTGTTAAACCATACAGCAAAAACCTTGTCAACAGAACCGTCTGCTACTGCAAGACTTGTTGTAAGATCATATCCTGAAGGGGTAGATCTTTTGCTCCATTCCGCGGAAGAACCGGCGGTTTTTGTATAAACTTTTCCCCCTGCGATAAACATTTTATTGGATGAAGCAAGTTTTCCCATCCCTCCGATTGTAAGCTGATTTGATAGTGAATTATCAACTATTTTTTCTTCAGTTTCGATACCGTAGAAAATACCTATATCACTGTCATTACAAGCGGTGAAAATCAAAATAATAAAAAGAATAAAAGTAATTTTTTTCATATAAAAACCCTTAAAATCTGAATAATGCTGATAAAGAAGTTTCAAGGAAACTTCCGAATCTGGTGTGACTTGCCGGTACCATCCCATCACCTGTGTAGATCTGGGGTACCCACCAGTAAACAAGGTTGAATCCGAATGCCCATTCAGGATTGAAGTTCCAGAATACTGATGCTCCAGGTTTTAGGATAAAATCAAGGTGAAAAGCATCGCTTATGCTGTTGAAACTTATTCCGGCTCCGCAGTAAATTGGGAATTCAAAGGGATAACTTCTGAAATAATAACTGACCTTGAAGGTGAGAGGCATCATATAAAGAATCCTGTCATTCGGGCTGAAAGCAAACATACCTCCAAACTCCCCTCCGAGAGAAACCTTGCTGCTGATAAAACCGTTCCAGGAAAGAGAACCTGCACCGCCCATTGTCAGATTCGTATCATTGAACTCGAAATCAGTGGTGGAGTAAAAAAGGGGATGAATAACCCCTGCTGTTATTGTAAAGGTCTGGTCACCGAGACCGTAAACCTCTTCTATATATTCTTCATCTTCATTATCTTCCTGTGAAAAAACATGAATTACCGGCAATATAATAAGAATTAACATAAAAATCAGTATTTTTTGATTCAAAATTATAACCTCAAATAATTTAATTTATTTTCTGAATAAAGATATCACCTGAAACACCTTTTTGCAAGTAATCGGACAGGTTAAAAATCTTGAAAACAGTTGCGTTTTGTTGTATTCTTGCATCTCATAAAAAGGGGAATTAAATGGCGTTAAATATCGTTGATAAAATTGATGGAGATATAATAATTAAAAACATCCTTTTGAGTGTTTCGGATAAGGAGGGACTTGATTATTTTGTTCCTGAGATGATCAGAATAAACCCTGAGACAGTCTTTTATTCTACAGGGGGAACATATCAGAGGCTTTGTGATTTCGACTGCATAAAAGAGGGGAAAAATCTTATTTCTGTTTCCGAATATACAGGGCAGCCGGAAATGCAGGGAGGGCTTGTAAAGACACTTGATTTTAAAATATATCTTGGCCTGTTGAGTGAAACCTACAATAAGGCGCATCAGGAAGATATTAAAAGGGTTTCAGGAATATCCTTTGATATGGTTATTGTAAATCTTTACCCCTTTAAAAAAACTGTTTCAAAGGATAGTATAACTCCTGAAGATGCAAGGACCAATATAGATATCGGAGGCCCCTGTATGCTGAGAGCATCTGCCAAGAATTTTCTGAGGGTAGCTTCAGTCTGTGATCCTTCAGATTATCCAGGACTGATAGATGAGATGGCAGGTAATAACGGAAAGCTTTCCCTGAAAACCAGATATTATCTTTCTGGAAAAACATTTTCCCATACTGCAGATTATGATGCTGCAATAAAAGATTTTTTTAATTCAAAGAGTTTTGATATTATTGAAAGAACTTATAATATAAATAACTAAAAACGGAGTTTTTAAGGCATGACAGCAGATAATCTGAAGAAAATGTATCATACACTTGAGAAAGATTCTTTCCCCTTGAAAATGGATATATCTTTTTATGACAATAACGGGAGCAGGCAGACCCTTTTCTACGAAAAGGTTGAATGGGTCATTGATGGTGAAAAAAAGGGGCTGCGATACGGCGAAAATCCCGGCCAGTCTGCATCTTTTTATAAACTGATAAACGGTAATATTACTCTGGGAGATGTTAAAACTATAAAACCGGGAAAGTATCTTGTTTCTGAAACAGAGCTTCTTCAATCAGGGAAACATCCCGGAAAGATTAATATTACCGATGTTGATAATGCGCTTAATATATTGAGGTATTTTAAGGAATCTCCCTGCAGTATAATAGTAAAACACAATAATCCCTGCGGAGTGGCAAGGGATGATAAACTTAAAGATGCATACTATAAATCGCTGATGGCAGACAGAATAGCTGCTTTCGGAGGTGCTGTAGCACTAAACAGGGCCGTAGATATAGAAACAGCAGAGATGATATGTGATAATTATACAGAAGTTGTTGCAGCACCTGATTATGAAGAAGGGGTTATGGACCTTTTCAGCAGAAAGAAAAATCTGAGAGTCATGAGAATTGATAATATACATAAGCTGCATGATTTTGTCGGTGAAAAAGTACTTGATTTCAAATCGCTCATAGACGGTGGGATGATTGTCCAATGGTCATATTCTCCCAATACTTTATCTGCATCAGATTTTCTGCCTGCGGAGACAGTTTACAAAGACAGAAAGTATAAAGTTAACAGGGCGCCGACTGAGAAGGAAATGGACGATATTCTGTTTGGATGGCTGGTTGAAAGCGGTATAACAAGTAATTCAGTTATTTTCGTCAAAGACGGAGTTACGGCAGGTATAGGTACGGGAGAGCAGGACCGGGTAGGTGTTGCAGAAATAGCCCGGGATAAGGCGTACAGGAAAACCTGTGACAGATTATCATGGGAAAGATATAATACTCCCTGGAACCTTATGACTGATAATGATAAAAAAGAAGAAATAATAAGGGATACAGATGAAATCAACGGCAGTCTGAAGGGTAGCATAATGGTTTCTGATGCCTTTTTTCCTTTTAGAGACGGTATTGATGTGGGACTTAAGGAAGGGGTAACTGCTGTGGTCCAACCGGGCGGTTCTTTAAGAGATTTTGAATCAATCGAGGCCTGCAACGAATATAATGCAGCAATGGTCTTTACAGGACAAAGGAGTTTTAAGCACTAAAGTGATAAATATTAAAAATATTATTATATATACAGCAGTTTCCCTTTTCATTATTACTCTTTCTGTATCTGTTTTCTCTATACTTCATAAAACGCAGAGAATAGAAAAGAGAATAATAAATGAATTCGGGAATACCAATGATAAGTTGGAAAACCTTCAAATGAATTCAATTAGGATTTCTGAAGATCTTAACCAGACCCGGGGGTTTTTGGGCCTGCCTGAGTCTTCATACAGTTTTAACATCATTTCCGATGAAAATGAAAACCATGAGGGCAATAGCAGTAATACTGAATTGTTACCGTTTTATAAAGGTTTTGAATATCTTAAAAATCATTATACTGAACTGGGACTTCAGAAAAATCTGGCTGTAATTCTGGAGACAGCTGATTTTAAAAAAGTACTGGAAGAAAAGTCACTTAATCTGGTAGAAATTGAAAAATTATACAGAATTGCTGAAACCGGGAGCGGAAATATTTTTTTTGAAATAACAATTGACGTTGTCAATAAATCTGTTTTGGTAACTTCTCCTGTATCAGATATTGAACCGGAATCATTTGAAACTGTCTCGCTTGAGAAACTCGTAAACTATATTGATTCCAAATATGATAAAATAAAAAATCATAACGAAAAATATTCCGAATTTAAATCTTTGCTGGCAGGCCTGCTCTCAGACAGTAAAATAAAGGCATATTTGAAATCAAACAAACTTTATCTGGAAAAATCAGAAAACGTTTCAAAAAATACAATTATTGATATAAAACGGGAATCAGGTATTAAGATTGCAGAAATAAATCTTTCGTATGAAAATAATCTTTTCCTGTTTTGCGGTGAAAAATATAATGATTTCAATAAACTGCGTGAAAATATTCTGAATATTACAAATATATGCGATATAAGGACTTTTGACGAAAAAAAAATAGAAAAATCCATATCTGAAATAAAGGAACTTTCTGTTGACGAAAGTTTTGTAAAATATCTTTCTGATAACGGTTACTATTTTTCTGATAAAATAAGAGAAGATAATGACTATTATTATTTTGATATTATTTTAAAGGGTCAAAACAGCAAAATAGGATCGTTTTCTGTGCACAAAGTAAGCGGAGATATATATATAACAGATTATGAAGAAGTCCCTGTCTCTTCACTTGAGACTGTAAGTGAGCTTTCAAAAAAAAAAAACTGAATGATAAATATATAAATAAAGAAAAAGAAAAGATTTATTTTCTGGTATGCGGCTCACATGAAAGGAATGCAGATACAATAATTCTTGTATCAGTTGATGCAGAGAAAAAGATACTGGATTTAATAAGTATTCCCAGAGATCTCTATTATAATGGAAATAAAATTAACAACTACTACAAGATTTTCGGTGCATCCAGAATAGCCGAGATTATATCTGAAATATCAGGTCTGAATATCGAGAAATATATTATTATTGACATGTTTGCATTTATTGATGTAATAAACATTCTTGGCGGTATAGATGTTGAGTTGTCTGAAGATCTTGTTGATCCTACATACAAAGTAAGAAATAATGGTAAATGGTCAACTCTGTATTACAGGAAAGGAATGCATCATGTTAATGGTGTAGAAGCACTGAGAATCGCAAGAGCCAGACATTTTACCCCGCTGTTTTCCAGAGATGACAGACAGCAGAAAATATTAATAAGTATAAAAAACAGATTTACTGAAATAGGTCTTACAGATATAGACAAGGTACTTGGAATACTAAAATCAACGTTATCTTATCTTGATACAAATATGAATATGATTGAAATATTTAATCTGTTTTCAAAAATCAATTCTATAGATAATATAAGACAGAATATACTGTCAACAGGAAATGTTCTTACTCAGACATATTCAAATCTTCTTTATCTTAATAAAACTGAAGATGAGGTTGATGAGAGCTTTTATAAAGGGGCGTGGATTCTGATCCCTGAAAATAATGACTGGAATGAACTGCGCAAATATATCAGCAGTAAAATAGAAGGGGTGCAGGATGAAAAAATATATAATTGAAACATACGGATGTCAGATGAATAAAGCAGAATCTGATGCACTTGAAATAGAACTTGCAGGAAACGGATGGAAAGAGACTATATCAGGTGAGGAAGCTTCCCTTGTAATAATAAATACATGTTCAGTAAGAAAAACTGCTGAAGACAGGGTAATGGGGCGGATCGGATATTATAAAAAAATAAAAAAAAATAATCCTGATTTAAAACTTATAGTTACAGGCTGTATGGCTCAGAGACTCGGAAATAAACTGATTACAAAAACATCCCCGGTAGACATAGTAGTCGGTACATTTGAAAAAAACAGAATAGTTGATTTTATTGATAATAATACAAATCAGGGGAAAGACGATTTATTTCAGTTCCAGAAACTCCATTACAAAAAAGGCAGTTTTAAGGCTATGCTGCCGATAATGCACGGCTGTAATAATTTTTGCAGTTATTGTATTGTCCCTTATGTCAGGGGGAGGGAAATATCACGGAACTATAAGGAAATCCTTGATGAGATAAGGTTCCTTGAACTAAATAATGTCAAAGAAATTACACTTCTCGGTCAGAATGTTAACTCATATAATTCTGATCTGGATTTTCCCGATCTTCTGAAGATTGTTTCTGAAAACACTGAATCTATTGAATGGATACGGTTTATATCTTCTCATCCGAAAGATATATCGGAAAAGCTTATTGAAACAATAAGAGATGACATTAAAATATGTAATCATATTCATCTTCCTGTTCAGCATGGATCTGACCGGATTCTTGATAGAATGAATAGAAAATATACTCTCAAAAACTATCTCGATCTGGTTGAACGTATTAAGTTCATGATACCTGACGTTTCATTGACTACCGACCTTATGGTGGGATTCCCTGGTGAAACGGAAGAGGATTTTGAAAAAATCATTAAAATCATGGAAACTGTAAGATATTCAGATGCTTTTACGTACTATTATAATCCGAGGGAGGGAACAGAAGCCTTTTCTTTTGAAGATACAGTACCGGAAAAAACAAAACTGGAAAGGCTTGACAGAATAATAAAACTTCAGCGGAAAATATCGCATGAAGAAAAAAACAGTAAGATCGGGAAAGTTTACAAGGTACTTGTTGAATCTGTTTCAAAAAACAATCCGGAAGAACTTCTTTCCAGAAATGAAAGTGATGAAATGATTGTTTTTAACGGAAAACATGATAAAATAGGTAAATTCATCCATTTAAAAGTTATTTCGCTTAGCGGAAACACACTAAAAGGGGAGATGATATAAAATGAAAATTAAAATTGTAATTATTTTTATTGCTATATCTCTTGAGGCTGTATTTGCGGGGCTTAATCTCAGGAATGTATCAGATATCTCTTTCGGCTTTATTGAATTTAAGGATGTACCTGTTTTTTTAAGCATTTCTGTTGCATTTGTGGCAGGAGCAATAGTGATTCTTCCATTTACTCTTTTTAAAAAGAAAATAAAAACCAAATCTGATAAAATTGTAAAGGAAAAAATCGGTAAAAAATCTATTTCCAAAAAAAATGAAGATAAAAATCCTTTTGATGTTTAGATCTGCATTAATAATTTTATTTTTATTATCATCATTACAGCTGTTTCCAGATTCTTTCAGTGATGCTGAAAATAATCTGACAAATGGACATATTGATAAAGCTCTTTCTGTTTTTTATGATATTACTGAGGATGAAAAATCCGGAGAGATGAGAATTTATCTTTCCATGAAGTATATTATTGAATATGAGGAAGATTTAAGCAGGATAAATAAAAACCTGAATAATAATATTAATAAACTTCATAATAAAAAATACAGAGCAGAACTTTTTTATTTATTTGCTGTTATTTCTGAACTTTGCGGAAGAAATGAGGATGCCGTAAGATACTATAAAAACTCATATAATGAATTACCCGATAATGATAATATAAAAGCTTTGATAAATACTTCACGAATAATGATCGATAATGGACAGCTTGATGAATCACTTGAACTTCTTGAAATGCTAAGCGGGACGAAAACAGAAAAAGAAATTTCAGATAAAATTGTAATACTTAGATCTCTTGTTATAATTATTTCAGGGAAGCCGGATACAGGAACTGATATTCTTGAGGATCTTATTCAAAGAAAGGATTTATCAGAAAATAATATTCTCTCAATTATGATTATTTCAAAAAAATATAATCTGGATAAAATATTAAAAATCAGTGAAAATATTTTAAAAGAAAGAAATTATGCAGAACAGTCTGATTTTTTATCCAATAGTGAACGACTTATCACTCCTACAACATTTTTTTATGATTTTGAACCTGACTTGTCTGAAAAAAATAATGAAAGCGGTATAGATAATATATTTATACAGACAGGATCTTACAGCTCAGAAAATAATGCTTCTAACATGATAAAAAGACTTGAAAAAATCGGATTAACGGGGCACATCTCGGAATCACTTTTTAAGGGAAATAAAATATATAAAGTACTTATAAATGCAGGATCTAAAGAAGAAGCTGAAAAAATAAATATCGTTCTAAAAGAAAATTCTATTGAAAGTTTTCTTATTTTTCAGTAGATATCTGATTATTTATCAACAGTCTGTTTATAAATAACAGGGTCTTCCCCTGAAATATCAAAATAAAGTGATTTTATATCGCCTCTCTGAAGCCTGAGTTCCTTCACAATAGTATTTTCCAGATCATATTCTGAATACTCGATTCTGTATTCCTTTTTATCTTCAACAATTCTGTTATCATTAATATATCTGAATTCAATTAAATTCATACTGTTGTACCTGAAAACTGAAAAAATACCCTGTTTTTCATAGTCAGTGCCCTTCTGTATAAACCTGTTATCTGGTGTAAAGGAAATTGTGTTGTTTTTCCCTGTATATTCTCCCTCAAGCTTTATTGAAGCTTCTTCTGCTGCAGAATCTTCTGAATTAACTGTAGCTGCAAAATCATCAGAGACCTTCTCATAATAACCGTCCCATGGATTTATATTTTTAGAAATTTCTGTATCATTAACAACAATTCTGATTCTGTCAAGTTTTTCAATACGTATGAAAATATTTTTTCTTATAAAGTGTATCAGATCATTTTTTGCACTGATATTTATACTGTTGGCAAAACCTGATTTATGAAAATCTGTCCAACGGTATATTTCCAGAATATCCTTTGAGAAAAGAGATATTTCATTATTGTTTTTATCAAAACTTATTATAGAATCTTTAGATTCTGTATTAATCCATTGACCCTGGAAAAAGTCCTTATAAGCTTCGATACCATCATTGTAAAGTTTTTTCAGTTTTTCTTCTTCAATTTTTTCTCCGGGAATTTTTTCTTCAAAAGCTTTAATGTATCTGCTGGATTGATAATTCCATATAAATGTTGTTTTAATCATATCAAGAAGCTTTTCCGATTCATTATCCTTTTCAAAAGTAACAACAGGAAAACTGATCCCGTTTTTCTGTCCCAGAAGATAAGCAGAGCTTCTTTCTTTTTCAACTATTTCAATCTGACCATTAACTTCAATATCAGCAATATTTTCATAAAAAAGCCTTATTCCGGCAGGAGAGTGGGTTTTTCTGTATATCTTTAAAATCTGTTCATTTTGTACACCTGTACCCTTGAAAAGTATTTCAAGATTATGATCACCTACAATATCAGCATATGAAACAATAAATGTTCTGGGATTTATGTTTTTCTGAACATCTTCCCAGGTAATTATATATTTATTTCTAACAGAATCAAAATCAACAACAAGAAGATGAAGGGTGCTTTTATCATTACTGTCTTTTAAAACAAGAAACTGCTCCTCTTCACTGTCAAAATCCAGATTAACATTCTGTATATATACAAGTGAATCAGTTGTTTCAATATTTATTCTCGGTTCAACTGTTTCTTCCTGAAAATGCTGTTCCAAATCACCTGAAAATTCCGGTTTGTCAGGTAAAACTCCAGGTTCCGGTATAATTTTTTTCGGGACATTTTCAGTGTCATTTTTACTGCATCCGTTTGTGATAAATAAAATGCAGATTGAGAAAATTATCAGAAATATTTTATTCATTTTTATCAGCCTAAAAGATTAATAAGTTCTTTTAACACTTTTTTCTTTATTGTTTCAAGAGGTTCATTGCACTTGAAACCGGCTGCAGTAGTGTGTCCGCCGCCTCCGAAACTTCTTGCGATAGAAGCTACATCAAGGCTGTTTTTTGATCTCATTGAGCATCTCATTACATTTTTATAGTTTTCTTTGAAAAATACAGATATTTTTATATCCCTGCATTTCAATGGTATATTAATTATTGTATCACCGTCTTCATAAAGCGCATTAAAGAGCTTTAATGTATCCTTTGTCATGATCTGAAGAGCTATCTGATGATCATGATAAAACTCAATATCTGAAAAAACTTTTGACTGTAGTTTTAATGATGAAAGACTGTTGCTTTCATACATTTGGGAATATACGGAACTGGGATTTACCCCTTTTTCAACAAGTGATGCAGCTATGGCAAGTGTCAGTGCACTTGTTTTCGGATAGATAAATGAACCGGTATCATAGACAATTCCTGAAAACATTGCCTGGGCCATGTCAAACGTAATTTCATTATTTAATTTACTGTTTTTGATTATATGATAAACTATTTCGCATGAAGATGATGCATCTGTTTCAATGCAGTTGTATTCTTTGATATCGCCGTCTTCGTCAGGGTTCTCATGATGATCAATAATAAAAATATCACTGATTTTCTCTTCCAGGAAAGTGTATATATTCCCTGTATTATACGGTGTATTGGTGTCAATTATTACAAGCAGGTGATCACCTATATCCTCAGGTATCTGTTGTTCTTCGGAAATAATATTAATTAGATTATTTTTATCCATGAATTTATATTTATCAGGTAAAGATTCACATGTAAGTATTTGAGCTTTTTTACCGCATTTAATCAGATGTGAACAAAGTGCATACTCGCTTCCGATAGCATCACCGTCAGGATTTTCATGTGAAGTTATAATAAATTTTTCATATTTTTCCAGATATTTATAGAACTTATTTAGATTTTTCATAATATTGTACCGTTTCTTTTAATTTTTTCTATATTTTTCAGACGTACAGAAGCAATATCAGCTCCTATCAATGAACCAGGTTCAGCTATAAAATTTCTGGGAAGGGAGGAATTCATCCCTATCATTGTTAAACCATCTTTTATATGTTCCGGAAAATCAATGTTTTTTGCTTTTCTGGATTTTCCGCCTATTATACACTTATCCTGAATATTTGAATTATTTCCAGTCTGCCGGTAATTTGGAAAAATAAGAGAATTTTCAATTAAAACATTTTTACCTATCTGATTACCGTTCATTATAACAGAATTTCGTATTTCTGTATTTGATTTTACAATAACGTTTGAAAAAATAACTGAATTTTCTACATATCCCTCAATTATTGTATTGGAAGAAATAATTGAATTTTTAACTTCACCTTTTTTACCGATAACTGATTCTTTTTCAAGAGGGGGGGGGGTAAAACGGAGAAAACTTTTCATAAAACAATCATTTTCAGAAAAGAGGAGTGATAAATTATTATCAAAAAACTGGGAAACAGATCTGTTGAATAATATTTTACCTTCAATATCAATAATATCTGATAAATTTGTGGTAAATATTTCATCAAGAATAATATCGAAGTGTCTGGCAGTATCTTTAAATATATTCCTGTTTTTTTTAAGTGTGTCCATGAAATATTTTTTCCGTGCAATGTAAATATCAACAGGAACGCTATTAATCGATATTTTCCAGATATCTTTTACATCGTTTTTTTCATATTCGTCTATTTTTTTGTTTAAAAAATCTTGGTCCAGCAGTGCTGCAAAATTTATATCGTAAAAAATTAAAGTATCTTCTTCTATTTTTTCGATTATTTCTATAATTGTTTCAATATCTGAATTATAAAGTATATAATCAATATTTTTTTCATCCCACTTCTGAACAAGTGTATTTATGCTTTTTCTTATTTCTTTTTCACAGATAATATATTTATTATTGCTTTGTATATTATAAAAAGCAAAATCAATAAAACTGTATTCTCCCCAAAAGCTTAACTCTGACATGGAAAATACTTCAGAAAAGCCTGGTATCATTTTTCTGATACCCCCTTTATCAAAAAACAGGGCTGTATACGACATTACTTCCTCTTAAAAAATAAATTCAGCATTTTACCGCTTTTATTTCTGATACTAACAGTTTTACCGATTATGTTCTCTATTTTATCAACAAAACCTGGAAAAAAAGTTTTATCAATAATATTGAAATCAATTCTGCTCCCGTTTCTTATAAAAAAGCCCTTTGAAATATCTGTTTTTATTTTTGAAAATTCGAAAATACCGTTTTTATTCAAACCCATAAAAAGCTTTTCATTGTTTTTAAGTATTATTGGCAGCTTTGAAAGCTTTTCCATATCAAGATATACTTCAAATCCATTATCAATAATCTTTCCAGGAGATGTTTTAGTCTTTTTCATGAAAAACAATGCAATAAAAAGAATAAAAAGTAATACCGGTATAAATATACTCAGATAAAGAGGAAAGACCTTTTTAATCTCCAAATTGATATCAAAAGATGAAGGGGTAAATACGTTTTTGGATGAGAAAGAAAAATTTATTGTACCGTTATATTCCCCGGGTTCAATGTCTCTGTTTATCTTGACAGGAATAGATATTTCATTTACAGAATCCGGTGAAATTTGCAGCTGAAAAATATTCCCCAGTAATTCCTGGCCCTTAACTGTATCAATATCAAGTTTTATTGAATCCACAACAATATCGGTAACAGTTTTAATATTTTTTGAAGCTATTTTTAAAACTATTTTTGATTCTTTATTGCGGCTGAAAGGGGAAATAAAAGGTTTTTCAACAACAGAAATTATACCTAAAAAATCTGAAGTAAGTTCAGACAGTTCTTTTTCATCTGCCTTGTCAACCTCAACATAAGTACCTGATAGTTTTTCAGCAATTCTTGCTGCATCATTCATTCTTCCTATTCCAAGTACTTCGATTTTCCAGCCCTTTTTCTGTATTGTATTAGTGTGTTTTAAAAGCTCATGATTAAAACTGCCGTCAGGACTGTAATATTTGGTTCCCGGCGGTGCTTCCTGTTTACCATCTGTTATCAGAAGCATGTATTTTAACCTTGATTCATCATTTTCTGCATCAACAACAGTTGAAAGTCTGTCAAGTGCATTCCCTATATCTGTAAAACGTCCATCTGCATTGACAGTTCCTAACTGATTTTTAATTTTATACTTGTAATCCTCTGAAACAACAAGCTCATTGATAAAATCATCTGTTTTACCATAGAAATTAAGGATAACAAGGCGATCACCTGCAATTATTACTTCATCAATGATAAAGCTGTTTATATACTTTTTAACCTCTTCAATATTGTTTTCCATCGAAAGGGACTTATCGAGAAGAATGAAAATATCAATATTTTCTGTTCTTGAATCAGAAAACAGGGGGAAAGTATTAATAAGCAGGATCAGGGAAATTAGTAATTTTTTTTTCATAGCAACTACCTTTTATTAATTTATCATAATATTGCAGTAAAAATAATACAAATACTTATTTTAAAAAAAATGTGTTTGAATTATACAATTTTTTTACGTATAATCAGATAAGTATTTTAATTAGTTGTTAACTATTAATAAGATGAATAATGTTGCTGTGTGAATTATAAAAACAATTTTCATCAAAATAAAAAAAACTTGCTTTACATTTTTATTGAGTTATTGATATTCTATATAATGTAAAGATAAATAAGGAGAGTAATATGGGAAGTATTGATCTACCTAAAAGCCCAATGGTTTTTCATCCTGAAAAGCCGAGTGCTGTAGGATCCAGGAACTCTCTTGCTCAGGAAAGCAGGGATCAGCAGGCAGAGGTTGACAGACTTCTTTCAGAAGAAGTTGATAAAGTAATAAACCACTTATCATCAAAACTTCCTCTAGAAGTTCTTGAAAAACTCGATGTAATGGGTGGCATCAAAGAAAAAATCTATAATTATTTCAACCAGAATTACCAGAACATGTTTAACAGATATGTTGTTACATCTGAAGATGAGATGGTCAAAAAGGTAAGAAATTTTATAGATAAAGAAGAAATGAAGGTACTTAACCGGTACACACCAAAGGAAATTGCCAGTCTTCTTGATGAAGTTGGGGGAATGGACAAATTCAATACCGGTGAGATCGAAAAGTCTATTGTTAATATGTATGGTCATCTTCAGGGACATATCCAGCGGGGAGTCAATGATCTTGAAAACCTTACAAACTCTCTCCTTAGACAGAAAACTGATGTTGGAGGGTTTATCAGGGGAGAAAATGCATATTCAATAGTAAAATGTGCATTTCAGGATAATGCTTACAAACCAAAAACCGTTTGTGATGTTAAAATGTCGGTAAATATCCTGGATTCAGAGCTTATAAGTCCGATTTTCCATTATCAGGCAACAGTTGAGTATCTTATTAAAGAACTTATTTCCAAAAACATTACTGATATTCTTGACCGGGAAATCGAAAATGTTAAGGACAGTCTTATTGATGAAGGGAAAGAGGAACTTTCAGACAGTGAAATTATTTTTGAAAAAATGAAACTGGTTGAAAATTATACTGACGATGAGAAAACAAGTCCTAAATCAAAAAGGTATTTTTTCGTAGCAAAAACACTGATGGATGCAATTGACGGCCTTAGAGCAGAAATTGATCCGGAATCCTATGACCAGCTGAATATCCGTGAAAATCTGAAAAAAATTATTGATATTGAAAATATCAGGAACAGGGGATATAACACAGCTGTTAATTCGATTACATCAATACTTGATACTTCAAAAATGGGATATCAGTATATTGAAAACCTCAAAAACGGCAGGGAACTTTTAATCAGGGAATATGAAGATACTGATGTTCAGAACCTTCCTGATGAAAGATACCAGATCAGACTGAGATATTATGATAATGCTCAGCTTATCGAAGAACAGAAAGCTTATGATGTTCAGGTGAAGTCTTTTGAAGTAGAAGTGCATCATCTCTGGGATATTCTTGAAATGGTATATCAGGATGCCAAGAGGTTCAGGGGAGTTACAGATTTTGAGGATCTTGCTAAAGCTTACAAAAACAAAATCAATAAAACCATAAAAGCAAAAACCGGTGACCCATTGTATGAAGATATTGAAAAAGTATGGGATGAAATTTCTTTTATAAAACCAGCAGAAACAAGTGTTGAAGAGCTGAACAGAACATATGTTTTTGAGAAAGACAAGGTTAAAAAAAGATTCATTCTCATGAAAAAGAGACTTCATGAGATGTACAGTTACAAATATCCGATACAGAGAAGGGTAATGGAAGATAGAATTGTAAAACTTGAAAAACAGTTTAACAGTTTCGATTATATGATTAATCCTTATCATATACAGCCCGGTCTGCTTCTTGATCTTGATATAACTTCAATCAAGAGGAAAAAAGCAACTCTTGACGGCATGGCTAATGTTATGAATGAATTCCTTTATGGCGTATCAAAAGGATTCCAGGATGCGGCATTTGCAGCATTCTCACGAAGAAGGTCAACTGTCAGAAGCGATTTAACACAGTCATTTTCAACAGATTTAGATGATGAATCTGAAAATCCTGGAGAAAGCTATCTTGATCTTTTAAACAGTTCTTCATCCGAAAGTGCTGCACCTGAACAGACCCTTACTATTGACAAACCAGCTGATAAAAAACCGACAAGAAAAAAATCAACTGGGGTTGTTGACACACCGAAAGCAAAAAAACCCAGAAAAAGACAATCGGGTAACAAATTAACGACTATATAGTTTAATCATACAACATAAGTTGGCAGTCTATGCTGCCAACTTTTTCTATTTAAAAAGGCAGGTAAATCCATGACTGATGTAAAAGAATATGAACGCTTTTATACACGTGAAGGATTTAATAAATCATTAAATCATTTTCAATCTGTTTTATCGATTATTGAATCTTTTGGATCTTTTAAAAATATTGCTGACTCAATTAATGAATATCTTGATGATAACACAATTGAACAGCATCAGATTCTTCCAATAGTAAACTCACTGCTTGTTGATAAGTTCGAGTTTGCCTGTAAATCATATAATATTAAAGAAACCTATGATGATTTTGCAGGGATAACAGATATATTATCAAAATGGAATGGTGTTGATATTGTGATAGGATATCATAATCCCAATATAGGATATCTTGTGATAAATCCGAAAAAGATTGAAAGCTGGATTTTATCAGGAGGTCTTAAAAAACATGAACTTATAACAGTTTATGCAGGAGATCACTCAGGATCAAAAAATGCTAAAACAAATGATGCTGTTATTAGCGCAATTATAAATATTCTTGAAAATAAAAAATACAATGTACCTCAATCTGTATTATCCGGGAAATATACAACAAAGCCTGAAAAAAAGAAAACTCAGCAAAAAACACCAAAAAAGAAAACTGCAGTAAAGAAAAATGCAAATACTGCTGATAAAACATCTCCAGAAGCAGTACCAGCAGTAAAAGAAGAGGAAAAAACAATTATTCCATCAAATGCCAGAATGACACCTCTTTATTCAATTCCTGTTACAAACGAACTTTTTCATAATGGGAATGTCGAAGCCTGGAAAAGAATAATTAACAGCTATAAATCCAAATACCCGGGACTAGATGTAATAATTTTTTATGAAGGGGAAAGGATCCATGATATAAATACTCTTTTCAAGTGGGGAAAGGTTAAACATGGAAGTTCAATCCTGTTTGCAGTAACGGGTAAAGAAATTAAGGATGTAGCAAAACTACAGAGATATCTGAAACAGGGAGCAAGCCAGCGATTTGAGGATTTTCTCAAGTTTCCTGTTAACGCTATACTCAACCTATTCTAATAAAGAGGCATTTTAAAATGAAAAAAAATATACATTTTTTCAGTGAGAAGGAATTTATAAAAAATTCAGTTATACTTGATAAGGTCGGCGTAAGAATCCGGGAAGCAAATAATTTTGCGAAACTTGAACTTCCTGTAGTTCCGGGGTTTGCCATAGATTCTGATGTCGCTTCATCACTTGAAACAGGAAAAATTATATCGTTTATTAAACCTGCAATTACAAAAATCGAAGAAAAGATGGGTAAAAGTTATAATTCTCCGTCAAAACCCCTTACCCTTAAGATTGTAATAAGCCCGAATCTGACAATAACCAGCCGGTATCCGGCACTCCATAATTTCGGAATTACAAAAAGTACTTTTGATGGTTTTAGTAAACAGGTTGGAGAAAATTTTGCTTATAATGAACTTTTCTTTCTTATTAAAGGTGTTCTGATTATTGAGGAAAAAATATACAGGCTGGAAAATAAAGAAAAAGAAGCTGATAAAATAAATACGATAATAAGTTCAATTGATCAGAAATTCGGCAAAAAAATAAAGGAATCTGACAAAGAAAAACTTATTGAAAGCTTACAGGGTTATATTCCTGACAGTTTTTATGAAGATGCATATGATCAGCTTGATTATACTCTATCCAGAATAAGCACTCTCCTGAATCTTGATGAAATGAATGATGATGATACAGCAATAGGTGTACAGGCAATGGTATATGGAAACACTGGTGATAAATCATTCAGCGGCTCCTTTTTTACCAGAAATGTAATAAACGGGGAAAAAAAGCTTACAGGGGAATATTTTCAGAATACCTTTGACTTTAGCGGATCAAAGGGAATTGATATAAATAAAATTGATAAAACATATCTTGCAAAGCTTGAAAAAATTGCAAGATCAATAGAAGATACCTTTAAAAACATCAGACATATAAGGTTTACTATTGAAAATAAAACACTCTGGATGGTTGATCAGAGGGAAGTTTTAAATAAGAGTGTTATGTCTGAGATAATTACACTTCTTGACCTTCTGAAAAGAAAAATTGTAGATGATAAATTTGTAATTAATTCAATTAAGCCTGAACAGCTGAATGAGATTCTTCATCCTATAATTGACAGATCATCTGTTTCAAAATTAAAGAAACTTACAGGCGGAATTGCAGGTGCACCTGGAGCAGCAATCGGACGGGTCTTTTTCTCAACAGAATCACTTCTTGATGCTCAGAAAATAGCACAGCAGAAAGATCTTGATACTAAAATGATACTTTGCATGGAAGCTACTTTTGCTGAGGATGTTAAAGCAATAGAAGCAGCTACAGGGGTATTATCATCTGAAGGGGGATATGCTGCGCATGCTTCAGTTGTAGCACGTCAGTATGGAAAAGTTTCCCTTGTTAAACCTGAAATAAAATTTAAGGGAAAAAAGATTTCCATAGGTGATACAGAAATTGCTGAAGGTGATTACATTACTCTTAATGTTCCTAATTATGGAGATCCTGAAGTTTTTATTGGAAAAGCTGATCTTATTGAACCGGATTATGAATCTTCAGGCATTGAAACCCTTATATCTGTAGCAAAAAAATATACAAAAAATTTCCATGTACGTGTTAACGCTGATAATGCACGTGATGCTTCACTTGCCAGAAAGTTCGGAGCAGAAGGAATCGGACTTTGCAGGACAGAGCATATGTTCTTCGATTCATCCCGAATCAATGTTTTCAGGGAAATGATACTTTCAGATAATAACGAAAAAAGAAATAAAACCCTTGCAAAACTGAAAACCATGCAGAAAACGGATTTTTATAAACTGTTCAAAGTTATGGAGGGAAAAGAGGTTACTATAAGGCTTCTTGATGCACCGCTTCATGAATTTCTGCCCCATAACACCAATGAAATGGGAGAATTTCTGGCATATCTTAAAAAACAGAAAGGATTTGAAAAAATAACACAGAAAGAGGTTAGTTCACTCTGTGATTCTTTATCGGAGTTTAATCCTATGCTTGGGCACAGAGGCTGCAGAATAGCAATATCATATCCGGAAATATATAATATGCAGGTCAGTGCGATATTTGAAGCAGCTTTTACACTTCAGAAAGAGGGTATAAAGGTTAATCCGGAAATTATGATCCCTATCATAATGAATTCCGAAGAGGTTAAGTCAATAATATACGGAAAGAAAATAGAGGGAAATGCAATAAAGGGTCTTATAAAAATTGAAGAAGAAGTAAGATCGGAAATGAAGGCAAAACCGGTTGAATACAAAATTGGGACAATGATTGAACTGCCTGCTGCTGCATTGAGTGCGGATGAAATTGCCAAATATGCAGAATTCTTTTCTTTCGGAACAAATGATCTTACTCAGACAACCCTTGGTCTTTCCCGTGATGATTTTAACAACTTTATGCCTGATTATACACAGTTTGATATTATTTCAGGTAATCCCTTTGAGATACTCAATGAAAACGTAAAAGAGCTTGTTTCCATTGCTGTCAGACGGGGGAAAATGACAAGACCTGATATAAAGCTTGGATTATGCGGAGAACAGGGTGCTATTCCGCAAAATATAGAATTCTGTATGGATGTAGGACTTGATTATGTTTCATGTTCAACATATTCAGTACCTATAGCAACTCTTGCAGTATCTCAGCTGTCACTAAAAGAATAAAAATAAGTAATATAAAAAAGCCGGTTAAGATTCAACTTAGCCGGCTTTTTGAATTTTAAAATGTATTATTCTATTCCCAAAGTTTGAATTTCATTACCCCTTCAATTACACTTTTTGCACATTTTTTTGTATCTGCAGACGGCACTCCTGCTTCTTTATTGAGGGTCTGAGTAAAGAAAAATTCAAGTGTTTTCAGAACCTCAGGATTATTGTAAAAAATCAATGAAAAATTTATACCTGTAGGTTTAAGGACTGTAAAGGATGAATAGGAAACCATAGGTTTCTTGCTTACCATAACTTTAGTCTGATTTCTTGATGTTACAATATCAAGTTCTGAGAAACGGTGAGGTATCTGCTCGTTTTTACCTCTGGTAAATGGTTCCTGATATTTATGCGGATAATTTGTCGGTTCTACAAGTATAAAAAGCTTGTGACCGTCTGTTTGAAAAGTCAGCCCGTTTTCTGTTTCGTAAATGCTTTTCAAATTATCATATGCAACTATTTCATATATTGAATAAGTTGAGTTTGCATCAAAAAAGGATGAAACTATATACCCCCCATCCTGCGGCAGCTTACCTTCATTATAAGCCTGAAAAAGATCTAAAGCTTTTGGATCAGCCATTCTGTCCTCCTAACAAAAAATATTCCGAAAAAGGCTAAATATCAAGCATTTTTTTATAACGCTCTGCATGACTCATGAATTTCTCTGACATATCTTTTAGTCCCTGAATTTCATAAATTCTTGAAATATTATAATAAGCCCGCCACTCTTTTTCGTTGTTTTCCAGAACCTTTCTAAAGTAGTTTTGAGCTTTCTCATAATCCTCTTCCTTAAAATATAATACACCAACTGTCAGAAGGATTCTATTATTTTTATTAAAATGATTAATCGATTTTTCAAGAATCTCTATTGCATCCCTTCTTTTGTCCATTTTTTCCAGACAAAAAGAATAAGACATGAGATAATTAAGTTTCTCAGGGTTTTCCGACAGGAGTTTTCTGTAAACCACAATCGCCTTGTCGATTTTTTCTGTGTTCATATAACATTTTGCAAGAAGCCGCAAAATTTTATCGCCGGTATCATTATATAAACCGTATTTTTCTATTTCCCTGATTGCCTTATTGTATTTTCCAAGATTATAAAGGTGATGAATAAAATATTTTCTCATTTTGCTGTCTTCAGGATATTTTTCCAGATATTCAATAAAAACCGGTGATATTTTATTTTTCCTGTTCTGATAGTAATAGGATTTAATAAGACCGGAATATGACTCTTTAAGATGATGTATTTTTAAAGCATTTAAAAACCATTTTTCAGCAAGATCTGATCTTGATATTTTCAGATATTCATTGCCAAGTGCATTGAAAAGATGTGGATCCTGCTTGTTTTTTTTAATTTCATCCATAAGCAGAGGTATAGTGGTCTCAGAGGGATGATTCAATTTGCATACAGTCAACGATCTGTAGTATTTAGAAATATCATCATCAGGGAACCTGTTAATCATATTTAAAGTTTCTTTATAGAGTTCTTCAAAACGTTCCTGTATCCACAAAATCATTATTTTCCCGTAACGGGCCTCAATTTTGTCGGAATTCCTTTTTAGAACAAGATTGAAGTGATTTTCAGCTTTTTGATATTGATCAGTAATTCTGAAAATTTCTCCCATTAAGAGATGCATATCATTATCGTAATAATTATCATAAATAACTTTTTTGGCATAAAGAAGAGATTCCTTGAAATTATTTTTATAGAAATATTCAATAGCAAGAAATCTGTTGATGTCAGTATTTTTAAAATTATGTATATTTATAGGAATATTTTTATCTGAAAGATCTGCAAGTATTGCAGCAGCTTCTTTCTCTCTTCCTGCCTGGATCAGAAGGGGAATAATCTGGATCTTTAGCATATGATCATCGGGATTTTTATTGGAAACACTGATATAAAGATTTAACGCCTCCTGATAATTACCATTCTCCTTTTCTATCATTGCAAGATAAATATCTACTGATTCAGACTCATTTTCATTCTTTTTAATGAATTCCAGTATCTGCCTTGAAATATCGCGGTCTCCATAATAAAACTCTCTGATACCTTTAAGATAAAGTGCATTAATATACGCGTTATAAATACTTCTGTTATCAGGATCAATTGAAACTGCTTTTTCAAGAAGGAAAACAGCAGAGTTGATTTTCTTAAGCTTTATAAGGGAAATACCTAAAAGAGAAAGTATTTCCGGATTTTCAGGGGAAAAATCAAGTGCCCTCGAAAAATATTTAGCTGATTTTAAAGGATTATTGATTGTTAAATATGTTCTTCCAAGAAAAAAGTAGCCTTTCGGAGAGACTGTTTCATAGGATATGAAGAATTTAAGCATTTTTACAGCATTATCATAGTCGCCCAATGCGTGATAACTTCTTCCAAGATAAAGAAAAGCATCATGTATTTCATCAGTTTCTATAATGATGCTGTTTAAAAGTCTTACAGCCTCCGTATAATCTTTTTCACTTCCTGCCCTGAGAGCTTTCTCAAAAATCAGTTTATATTTATTTTTCACATATTTATTCTAATAGAAAAGTGGTTTTGATAAAAGATATTATTCTGAGGCTTTGACAAAATCGCTACTTTTTGTAACTATTGCATATGGAAACAAGAACAATTTTTAAAAACATTTCACCACTGGACCATAGATATTACCTCGCAAACAGGGATCTTTTTGAAAAACTGGAAAAATACCTCTCTGAGGAAGCCTCAATTAAGTATTGTGTAAAAGCTGAAACTGCCCTTATAAAAACACATATAATGCTTAATATACAAAATCCCGAAAAATATCTGAATGAAGCTGATAATCTTCCTGATTTGATTGATCCGGAAGAGGTCTATATTGAAGAAGAGAAAACCCAGCACAATATACGTGCTCTGGTAAACGTTATTAAAAAGTATCTTTCTGATGAGCTTAAACCTTTTGTTCATCTGGGGGCAACCTCTGTTGATATTCTTGATACAGCAACATCGCTGAAGATTAAGGATGTTGTAAAGGATGTAGTTCTTCCTCTGCTTATCGAAAACGAAGAACTCCTTATTAAAATTGCTTCAGAAGAAGCTGAAACTCCTCAGGTCGGCCGGACACACGGACAGCATGCTGTTCCGATAACTCTCGGATTTGCTGTTTCAGAATATGTCTCACGACTTGGGAAAAGTATAATAAGGATTGAAGAACTTTATAAAGAACTTAAAGGTAAACTTGCCGGCGCAGTTGGTGCATATAATTCAACAACTCTTATAGTAAAAGATCCTGTCGAAATGGAGAAAAAAACTCTTTCCTATCTTGATCTTGAGCCATCCGAGCATTCAACCCAGATGGTTGAGCCTGAGTATCTCCTGAGACTGCTTCTTGAAATCAATGTTGCTTTCGGGATTATTGCCAACCTTGCAGATGACCTCAGACACCTTCAGCGGTCTGAGATTTCAGAAGTTAGAGAGATGTTTACATCAACGCAGGTAGGATCATCTACAATGCCGCAGAAAAGGAACCCCTGGAATTCAGAGCATGTAAAAAGTCTGTGGAAAGCTTTTGCTCCCAGAGTTATGACCTTTTTCATGGATCAGATTTCTGAACATCAGAGAGATCTTTCAAACTCAGCCTCTTCGAGGTTTATTGTTGAATATATTGCCGGCTTTTGTTCTGCACTTAACAGAATGAAAAAGGTACTTTCAACTTTGCATGTTGATAATGAGAGAATAAGGGCAAATGTCAGTTATACCGGAGATCTTGTACTGGCTGAAGCAGCATATATACTGTTATCATGCAGCGGAGAAGCTGATGCACACGAGAAAATAAGAATGATAACACTTGAATCTGAAAAAACCGGGGAAAAAATGGTTGAAATACTGAAAAAAAATCCTGAAATATGGAAAAATATTTCAAATCAGCTTAAAAAGACAGCCGGAATTGATCCTGAGGAATTTTTCAGCAGACCTGAATTATACAGAGGACAGGCTGTATTTAAAGCCAGATCATTATCTGAAAAATACAGCAATGAAATGAAAAAGTTAAAGGAGAGGCTCTAATATGGAATTAAAAGAGGGATTAAGTTATGATGATGTTCTTTTAATACCATCATATTCAGATGTACTTCCAGGGGATGTTAATGTCAGATCAAGACTTGCCGGTGATATTTATCTGAATGTACCTATTATTTCAGCAGCAATGGATACAGTAACAAATTCAGATCTTGCTATAGCAATAGCACTTTCAGGCGGGGTTGGAGTCATCCACAGGAATTATTCACCGGAAAAACAGGCTGATGAGGTGCTGAGGGTTAAAAGATATCTAAACTGGGTAATACAGGATCCACAGACTGCTCATGAAAATACTACTATCGGCAGAATAAAGGAGATTATGGCTTTATTTAATGCTACTGGTATACCTGTAGTAGATGACAGTAATAAACTTTGCGGAATAATAACTTCAAGGGACCTTCGCTTCTGTGATGATAATGATATTCTTGTTAAAGATATAATGACAAAAAATCCGGTATCTGAAGTCGGAATACCGACTGTCCAGAGTGCGAGAGAAAAGTTTGATAAGTATAAAATTGAAAAATTACCAATTGTAGATAATAATGGTTTTGTAAAAGGACTTGTTACATACCGTGATATGGATAAAAAAAAGAGACATCCTGATGCTGCTTTGGACGGTTTCGGAAGGCTTATAGTAGGTGCGGCAATTTCTCCAATGGATTATGAGAAAAGAATACCAGTTCTCCAGGATAAAAAGGTTGATTTTGTTGTTCTTGATACTGCAAGCGGAGATACAAAAAGCTGCATAGATGCAATTGCAGATATTAAGAAAAAATATAATATAATAGTAATAGGGGGGAATGCTGCTACGAGAGAAGCTACTAAAAGGCTTATAGACGCAGGTTCTGATGCTGTTAAAGTCGGAATAGGGCCTGGATCTATCTGTACAACCAGAATAGTAGCTGGAATCGGTGTACCGCAGTTTTCTGCAGTGGCGGACTGTGCTGAAGAAGCTGAAAAATCAGGAATACCTGTTATAGCTGACGGAGGTATAAAATATTCCGGTGATATTGTCAAAGCAATCGGGGCAGGAGCTCATACAATAATGGTAGGTAATCTTTTCGCTGGTCTTAAGGAATCCCCCGGTAAGGAAATAATTTTCGAAGGAAGAATATTTAAATCCTACAGAGGTATGGGATCCATAGGCGCCATAAATGAAGGTTCAGGAGACAGATACAGAATGAAAGAGGGTGAAGATCCTGTCCCTGAAGGGATTGAGGGACGAGTCCCTTATAAAGGTGAAATGAGACCTTTTATTACACAGCTTGTAACCGGTCTTAAGAAAGGGATGGCTTACTGCGGCTGCAAAAATATTAGTGAGCTCAGAAATTACAACAAGTTTATAAAGATTACTCCTGCAGGGTTAAAAGAAAGTCATGTACATGATGTTTCAATAACACAGGCAGCACCAAATTATACAAATTAAAGGAAAAAAGGGATGAATTTAGTCATTATCGGAGCTCAATGGGGCGATGAAGGAAAGGGAAAAATTGTTGATTATCTTGCTGAGGATGCAGAATTTGTAATCAGGTTTTCAGGAGGTGCAAACGCAGGACATACTATTGTACATGACGGTATTACATATAAACTCCATCTTGTACCTTCAGGTATTGTATATTCAGATAAAAAAGTTGTTCTTGGAACAGGGATGGTTATCGATTTTGAATCACTTTTTGAAGAGCTTGATACTTTGAAGAAACAGGGTGTTGACTGGGAAGGAAGGCTTTTTATATCTGACAGGGCTCATCTTGTTTTCCCTTCATATAAAGCAAAAGATGTTGAAATGGACAAGTCACGAAGAAACCCGCTCGGAACAACAGGAAGAGGAATAGGAGTAGCTTATGCACTTAAATCCTACAGAGAAGGAATAAGGGCCGGTGATATTTTTGATCAGGAAATATATTCAAGTCTGGATAATGACGAAAAATCATTTATTGATAAATATAAGGCAAGACTTGAAAATATGATTATAGATCTTTCGGTTTTTGTATCTGAGAATAAAGAAAAAAACATAATGTTTGAAGGAGCACAGGGAGCTCTTCTTGATATAGATAACGGAACTTATCCCTATGTATCATCAGGTGCATCTTCATCATATGGAGCATGTTCCGGAGGTGCAATAGGGCCAAAAGATATTGACGGGATTTACGGGGTTTTTAAGGCATATAACACAAGGGTAGGTCATGGACCTTTTCCTACTGAATTTAACCCTGACACTGAAGGGGAACTTGAAAACAAGGTAAGGGAAACAGGCCGGGAATACGGAGTAACAACCGGAAGACCCAGAAGATGCGGATATCTTGACCTTGTTGCACTCAAATATGTCTGCAGAACAAATTCGCTCTCTTCACTCGTTCTCACTCATCTTGATATTTACGATGACATGGAAGAAATTAAGGCCTGTGTTGCTTACCGCTTAAACGGAAAGATAATTAAGGATTTCCCTTCGTCAATATCAATTCTCAACAAGGTTGAACCGGTTTATGAGACATTTCCAGGATGGAAGCTGAAAATCAGCAATATAAAGAAATATGAAGATCTTCCTGAAAAAGCAAAGAATTATATCAGATACATTGAAAATTATACTGAAACTCCGGTAGGTATAGTGTCGGTAGGATACAGAAGAGAAGAAACAATGGTTAGAAAAGAGATATGGATAAAATAATAATTCTTGATTTTGGAAGTCAGACAACTCAGCTGATTTCAAGAAGAATTCGCGAAATCGGGATATATTCAGAAGTTTATCACGGAGAAATAAAAGCTTCGGAAATTGATCTTTCAGAAGTTAAGGGGATTATTTTTTCCGGTTCACCGGAATCTGTATATGATCCTGATGCCCCTTTAGTTGACAGAGCTTTTTATGAAGCAGGTATCCCTATTCTTGGTATCTGCTTCGGTCTTCAGAGAATAACCAAAGATTTCGGTGGATCTGTCAAATCTCTGGAAAAAAAAGAATACGGCAGATCTTCTGTAAGGTTTTTAAAAGAATCAGAACTGTTTAGAGATATTCCGGATAATTTTATTTCATGGATGAGCCATGGAGACAGTATAGAAATACCTGGAAAAGACTTTGAAGTTATTGCTGAATCCGAACATCATACAGCAGCAGTTTACAACAGCAGAAAAAACATATTAGGCATACAATTTCATCCTGAAGTTACGCATTGTGAATATGGTTTAAAAATACTGGAAAATTTTTCTTATCTGATATGCGGTGCAAAAAAACAGTGGAACATGGACCGTTATTTTGAAGAAACAAGAGAGAGGATAATAAGACAGGCTTCTGGAAAAGACGTACTTCTTCTTATTTCCGGGGGGGTTGATTCTGCAGTAGTAGCTGCACTTCTTTTAAAGTCTTTACCTTCATCAAAAATACACCTGATGTATATTGATACAGGAATGATGAGAAAAAATGAATCTGTTGAGGTCGAATCAAATCTAAAAAAACTCGGAGCTGAAAATCTTTATATAATAAATGCTGAAAAAAAATTCCTTTCTTCACTCAAGGGAATTGATGATCCGGAAAGAAAAAGAAAAATCATTGGTGATCTTTTCATTAAAATCCAGACAGATGAGATTAAAAGACTTGATATACCGTCCGATGCTGTGCTGGCACAGGGAACCCTTTATACTGATCTAATAGAATCCGGAAAGGGAGTAGGGAAAAAGGCCCATGTTATAAAATCTCATCACAATGTTAAATCTCCCCTTGTCGAAGCAAAAAGACTTAGAGGAGAGATTATTGAACCTCTTGATTGTCTTTATAAAGATGAAGTAAGAAAACTTGGTGAAATTGCAGGTCTTTCTAATGATATAATTTACAGACACCCCTTTCCAGGACCTGGTCTTGCTGTAAGAATACTGGGGGAAATCACAAGAGAGAAGTGTGATCTGCTCCGGGAAGTGGATCATATTTATATTGAACAGCTTAAAAAAAGGGATCTGTACAGTAAAATATGGCAGGCCTTTTCTGTGCTTTTACCGCTGCGTTCTGTAGGTGTAGCGGGAGATGCAAGAAAATACGGACAGGTTGTTGCCCTTAGGGCAGTAACATCAAAAGACGGCATGACAGCAGATGTTTATCCTTTTGTAGTTAAAGATCTTCTTGAAATATCTTCTCTTATTACAAACTCTGTAGATGGTATCGGAAGAGTTGTATATGATATATCAAGTAAACCGCCTGCAACAATTGAATGGGAATAGTTTTTATCACAAGCCGGATTAAACTGCATAATCCGGTTTTTTTTTGTTTTACTATGAATTAAAATCTGTTATATTCTCAATATGAATTTTAAATATTTCTTGTATTTATTTAATTTTACTCTAAAATTAAAAATAGAAGATTTAATTATTTGAATATTTGGTAATATATTTATATAAGGGGGTTTGTTTATGAACAATGATTTTTCACAATATTTAACATTTTCTCTTCATAATGAAAAATATGCAGTTTCTGTTCTTAATGTAAGGGAAGTACTTGAGGTTGTTCCCATTACAAGGGTACCTGGTATGCCGGATTTTATGAAAGGTGTCCTGAACTTGAGGGGAAGTGTTGTCCCGGTTATTGATTTAAGAAAGAAATTCGGAATTAAAGAGGCTGACCAGACAATAGATACAAGTATAATAATAATGGAAATTACTTCAAAAGAAGACGAGGTAATGCTTATAGGAGCATTTGTTGACTCTGTACAGGAGGTAATAAACATCTCTTCAGACCAGATAGAACCTGCCCCTACAATCGGGATGAACCTTAAGACAGACTTTATAACCGGGATGTGCCAGCATGATAACAATTTCCTTATAATACTGAATATCAATAAAGTATTAAGTACTGAAGAACTTGTTCTTCTGCCGAAAGCAGGAGAAGTTTCAAAGGACGGGAAGCATGAACCAGACGATGAAGAAAAATAAGGGAGCATCTCTTAATCTTCCTTCTGAAATAAGGATTTCAAATAATACAATACTCATAAAAAAACTCAAAACTGTTATTGAAAACGGTTATTCAAAGATAGTGGTTGACATCTCAAAAACTGAAGAAATTGATCTTTCATCACTTCAGATATTAAACTCATTTTATAAAGAATGTCTCGCTGAGAATATTGATGTTGATTTTAAGGGACCGCTCAAAGATAAAATAAAAAAACAGCTTTTAAGCAGCGGCTTTCTTGAAATCCGGGGACAGCATGAAATTTTATTCCCTTTTTTGGGGAACAAAGGAGCGGAAATTGGAAATCGTTGATCAGATAAAACAAACATTTATTGATGAAACAGAGGACCTTTTGTCGGAACTTGAGGGGATGCTCCTTGATCTTGAATCTAATCCTGAAAACAAAAGTCACCTTGATGCAGTATTCAGACTGATGCATACAATAAAAGGCTCTTCCGGAATGGTGGGTGAGGATAAAATATACAAGTTTGCCCATAAAGTGGAAGATGTCTTTGATTCAGTAAGAAAAGGGGAGATCCCTTTCAATTCTGAACTGGCAAATATTGCACTTGAAGCGAGGGATATAATACTTTCTATACTCAATAATTCAGATCCTGATGTTGACAATAGAATAAAGATAGTCGAAGAGAAAATATCAATGCCCTCACAACCTGCAGAGAAGAAGAAAGAAGAAGTTTCAGTAAAAAAGAGCAACTATGAAAAAACTTATAATATAAAGTTTTATCCTGATCAGGATATTTTCAAGAGAGGTTCAAATCCTCTTCTGATTATACAGGAACTTGAGGGGTTTGGAACACTTACTGTGGATGTTGATGATGCAATGCTTCCTGCTCTTGAAGAGATAAAAAATGATAAATGCTATCTCGGATGGAATATTTTTCTGACTACCACAAAGGAATACAATGAGATAAAAGATGTCTTTCTTTTTGTTGAGACAGACTGTGAAGTGTCGATTGAGGAGGTCTCCCACGGAAAATACTCAGATGATGATGAAATTGCAAAAATAGGGGAGATCCTTATAGACAGGGGAGTTGTAACACCGGATGCAGTCAATAAGGTACTTGAGGGTAAGAAGAAAATAGGGGAGGAACTTGTTGAAAAACATATAGTATCCCAGGATGATGTTGAGTCAGCCCTCCTTGAGCAGGAGCATCTTAAAAAAGTACACAGTAAACAGTCAGCAACGCAGAATATAAAGATAAGTACAGAAAAGCTTGATGATTTTGTAAACCTTGTAGGGGAGCTTGTAACACTGCAGGCACAGCTAAATCAGCACACACTTAATACAAACAATTATGAGCTTACAAACATAGCGGAATCGCTTCAGAGACTTACTGAAGAGTTGAGGGATTCAGTTCTTGGAATCAGAATGATTCCGGTAGGGCAGACATTCGGAGTATTCAGAAGGCTTGTAAGAGATCTTTCTGCCGAGCTGGGAAAGAGAATTAATCTTGTAACATACGGTGAGGAGACCGAGCTTGATAAAACAGTTCTAGATAAAATAAAAGAGCCATTGGTTCATATTATAAGAAACAGTATAGACCATGGAATTGAATCGCCTGAAACAAGAAAAAAGGCGGGAAAAAATGAGGCGGGGACAATAAAGCTTTCTGCCCAGCACTCGGGTGGCCATGTAATAATTACTGTAGAGGATGACGGTAAGGGTATAAACCGGGAAAAAGTAAGGGAGAAGGCAATAGCGAGCGGACAGATTTCAGCCGATGAAGTACTAACAGATCAGACACTCTATAATCTGGTATTTCAAAGCGGGTTTTCAACAGCAGAGTCTGTCTCCAAGGTTTCTGGCCGTGGAGTCGGAATGGACGTTGTAAAGAAGGAGATTGATAATCTTCAGGGCAGCGTAGTGCTTTCGTCTGAACAGGGGAAACACACAAAGGTTATAATCTCTCTTCCTCTTACCCTGGCAATTATTGACGGACTGCTTGTGAAGGTTGACAAGGATCACTATATCCTTCCTCTTTCAAGTGTAGAAGCATGTATAGACAGAAATGATGCTGAGGAAAAGAAGGAGGGGAATAAAAACATTATTCACTATCGCGATCTTTTTCTTCCGTATCTCTCTGTAAGGGAGCTTTTAAGCTATAAATCTGAACAGCCGCTCAGGGAGCAGATAGTTGTTGTTCACACAGAAAACACAAAATACGGACTGATTGTGGATGAAGTTATAGGAGACTATCAGACAGTAATTAAAAACCTTGGTAAAGTATTCAATAATGCTAAGACCTTTTCGGGTGCGACAATTCTCGGAGACGGAACTATTGCTCTTATACTGAATATAAATAACCTTACCAGGGTATTATAAAACTGTTAACGGCTTGAAATATGAATATTGACGATAAAAGTTTTAAATATCTTTCAAATCTTGTTATTTCTACAATGGGTATAAAAATGCCTCCTGAAAAAAGACAGCTTATGGAAACAAGATTAACAAAAAGGCTTCATATCCTGAATCTTGATTCTTTTCAGGATTATTGTGATTACCTTAAAAAGAATGATCAGAATTCCAAAAAGGAGCTTGTTAATTTTTATAACTGTATAGCTACAAATAAAACTGATTTTTTCAGGGAAATATCACATTTTCAGTTTATAAGAGAAAAAATACTTCCTGAATTTCAAAGAGAAAATCAAAAAGATATAAAAATCTGGTCATGTGCGAGTTCGTCAGGTGAAGAACTTTATTCAATAGCAATTGAAATTGAAGAATACATATTGAAACATAAATATCAGTTCAATTATACAATTCTTGGAACTGATATTTCAACAAAAGTTCTTCAGGTTGCCAAAGATGCTGTTTATTCTGAAAACAATGTAAATACAATGGGCCAGGAATTAAAAAAAAGATATTTTAATCTTTCAGATCCAAAAGAAAGAAAATATACAGTAAAATCCGGTATTAAAAACAAAATTAAACTGGGTACTTTTAATCTCATGAGCAGTAATTATAATCTTCCTGGACCCTTTGATATAATCTTCTGCAGGAATGTTCTTATATATTTTGAAAGAGATAAGCAGCAATATATAATAAACCATCTTCTTCAGAAATTGAAAAAAGAGCGGTTTTTATTTTTAGGACATTCTGAGTCAATGGCAGGGATGAATTTTAATATAAACTCATGCGCACCAGCTGTATTTAGAAAACCCTGAAGATATAAAATGAGGTTATTATGCATAAAATAAAAGTGATGATAGTTGATGATTCTGCGCTAGTAAGGCAGACAATGCAGACTATATTACCGGAAAAAGACGGGTTTGAAACGATTACTGCATCTAATCCTATTTTTGCCGAAAAAAGATTTGACAGTTTCAGCCCTGATGTGCTTATTCTCGATCTTCAAATGCCTCAAATGGACGGACTTACATATCTCAAAAAAATAATGGCTGAAAAACCTCTTCCTGTCATAATATGTTCCAGCCATACACAACATAATTCATCCAATGCAATTAATGCTCTTGACAGCGGTGCTATAGATATTATAGAAAAACCTAAAATAGGAACCAAGGAATTTATAGAAGAATCAAAAACAAAAATTCAGGATATTGTGAGAGCATCTGTTAATGCAAAAATAAAAAGAAAACCGGTGGTAACCAATTTGACAGTAACGCCTAAACTTACAGCTGATGTAATCCTCCCCGCAGGTGGTTTTTCAAATTTGAAATTAACAGAAAAGGTTATAGTTGTCGGGGCTTCAACAGGGGGGACAGAAGCTCTTAAAGATTTTCTGGTTATGCTCCCTGATAATCTTCCTCCTATTCTGATTGTTCAGCATATGCCTAAACATTTTACAAAAGCTTTTGCTGACCGATTAAATACTTTAACCAGGGCTCATGTTCAGGAAGCATCCAACGGTCTTAAACTGAAAAGAGGTCAGGTTTTTATTGCTCCGGGTGATGAGCATATGCTGTTGAAGTACTCAGGAAATGAATATTATATAGAAGTCAGGACAGGACCTCTGGTAAGCCGCCACAGACCCAGTGTTGATGTTTTATTCAGATCTGCAGCGAGATTTGCAGGTAAAAATGTTATAGGGGTTATTATGACTGGTATGGGAGATGACGGGGCCAGAGGGATGAAAGAGATGAAGGACAATGGTGCTGTAACAATAGCTCAGGATGAGAAATCATGCGTTGTTTTCGGTATGCCGAAAGAAGCAATAAAAAGAGATGCTGTTGATTTTATTCTTCCGCTTCCCGAAATTGCATCAAAAGTAGTGGAACTTGCAGGACGGTAATGAATATAACTGAATCACTCTATGAAATACAGAAACATCTCGGAAGCTCCTATTACAGAATAGGAGAGTATATTCAACTTTTAAAGAATGAGGTTGATAATTCCCTTTCTGAATCAGAAACAGTCATTTCAGAATTCAGAAATAACCTGAAATCTTCTGATAAAAACAGTCTCAGTAATGTTATCCTTCTTTTTGAAGAAACTGTAGGAGAAGCACAAAAAACCTTTTCAGGATATTCAGAGGAATTTCTATTTATTATGTCAAAAGTGTTTGAAAGCTTTGAAGTTTTGAACCGGATGCATGAACCAGTCGGTGAAATTATAGATTCAGCAGAGCAGATGGAACTTCTTGCCTTAAATGCAATGGTAGTTGCAATTCAGGCAGGAAATCAGGGGGGCGGTTTTACTTATATAACAGAAGAGTTTCAGAAAAATGCAAAGCTCACGTTTACTCTTGCAAAAAATCTTAATAATCAAAGATCTGTTGTAACAGATCAGTATGATTCTTTGAAAATAAAATCAAACGAAATGCTTGAAATGCAGAAGAATATTTCCAAAGATATAAGCAGTACACTTTCGAATGATTTTAAATCATTAAAAAAAACAATAAGCAACTCGGTCGATTTTATCGGATCTCTTCACACTGAAGCACAGAATTTGAAGCCTTCTGTTTTTTCAGTTATTGAAGGAATTCAGAATCAGGATATTATAAGACAGTCAATAGACCATATTCTTATGTCTCTAAGAGAAATGGATAAAATTGAACAGGAATGCAGCAGTGATGAAAAAACTGTAATGAACAGGCAGCTTTATGAACTTTGTCTTTATGTCCTTGATGAGGTTATTGATCAGATAATTGAAGATGAAAATATTCTATTAAAAAACTTTAAGTCAATTGAGAGACTCCTGACAGACCTCGATGAGAAAAAAAACAGTTTTTCGAAAGAGCAGACATCTGGAGGAAGTGAAAACAGAACAGGTCTCATTGCATCTCTTGAAAGAATATCAGATTCATTCAGAAAAATAATATCCGGCAATGAATATAACAGAAGTTTTGAAACAGAGATATTAAAGCTGAAAAACAGGCTGTTCAGTTCAGTTATTATGCTTCATGATTTCATTTCAGCCTTTAACAAACCGGTCACGCTCTTTAATAATACAATCATACTCGCAAGGATAGAAATTGCAAGACAGCCTGTTATAAGGAGTGTTGAAATATCAATAAATGATATTGATAAGGAAACTGTAGTTATTTCACATGCTGCATCAGAAATTGAGAATATGCACAGCAACTTTATTATTTCCAACAGCAGCATAGACACACAGCTGAAAAAACTGATAGAAAAAAATGCAGTTTTCAATATTAACTTTAAAAATGATATTATGAAACTGATTGAACTGAGCGAAAAGTTTACAGTAATTTTCAAACGTCTACTTTCCGGGCTTGTTTTTATGAATAAAAACTATATAAGTATTTTCAATGATATAGAAAATGATATTGAATATATAAAAAAAACGCGTATTGAACTTGAAAAGATAAAAGAAGAACTTCATATCAGTTTGAAATATACTGAAGACCATTATAAGCTTATTGAAAAGGAAAAGGCTGAATTATTAAGAAACAACGGCAAAATTAATGATTTACTAGGAAAGTTTACAATTTTCCGTCACAAAGAAAAACTGTTAAATAACGAAATATCTGAAAACAGTGCTGCTGACAGCAGTATTACACTGTTTTAAATAGATTTAAAAAGAAGGAGTACGTGTTATGAAAACAATATTGATTGTAGATGATTCTTCAGTAGTCAGAATGAGTCTTAGCTATTTTCTTAAAGAAAACAGCTTTAAGGTAATTGAAGGGGTGGACGGTCTTGACGGGCTTAAAAAATCTTCAGAAGAGAATATTGATCTTGTTATTACAGATATTAATATGCCAAATATGAACGGAATTGAGCTAATAAAAAAACTGAGAGAACAGGAGTCGACAAAATATGTGCCTATTCTTGTTCTTACAACCGAAAGCAGTAATGATATGCTTGAGCAGGGTAAAAAGGCTGGGGCGACAGGCTGGATAGTAAAGCCTTTTACCAATGAGAGCCTTCTAAATACAGTTAAAAAGGTTTTGGGATGAAATCATTTCTGATTATAATAATTTATTTTTTTGATAAATAAGGAGTTTTTTTCTCATTGTTATCTGTTTATATTAGTTTTTTGATAATATTTCAAAAAGTTTCTTTATTTCATCATCATTTAATGTAATACCTTTACCCATTTTTTCGTGTTCAGGAGCCCAGTCTCTTATATCATATTTCGGGCTTCTTCCATTCCAGCTTATTATATTAACCTCTTTTCTCCAACCTTTGCTGTTTTCAGATATAACACCTATGTGTTTAATAATTTCATATGAAAAATCACTCATATATATTCCTTAAAATATTTTTTTAATAATTTACTATATTATTTTCAATAGATCAAATTGAAAAGTATTAAGCAAGCATTTCTTAAGAGTCATCAATTATAAATATTTATTATTTGTAAATTATAAAAGAATTAACTTATTTAAGGGCACCTCTAAAAACTATATTTTTTTTCGTTTACGAAAAAAATAATTCCTTACACCATTGGTGATTAGGTGCCTGGTATGGGGATCAACCGCAGGTTAATAGAGATCCCCTTTATTGATTATTCAGATTACATAATACTTCATGATGTTTCGTTAAAAACTAAAGTAATAATTAATATTTGCTTTGTAACTTTACAGGTGTTATAATTTAAAAATGTCTAATTTAAAAGGAGATAATGATATGAAAAGAATTAAAAACAATTTTGTACTTCTTTTTATTCTGATGGCTCTTCTATCACCGCAGATTTTTGCAATGGGCGGCGGAGAAAAAGATGCTGAAACAATGGAGCTGAATGTTCTTGCTACACCTCAGGAAGAATGGTGTCAGGGGATGAAACAGGAATTCGAAAATATGACAGGTATTACAGTAAATTATGTAAGAATGTCAAGCGGAGAGTCCCTTGCAAGAATCAGGGCAGAAAAAGATAATCCACAGTTTGATATATGGTGGGGCGGACCTATTGACAGCTTTGTAGCTGCAAAACAGGAAGGTCTTCTTGAAGCATATGATTCACCAAGTTATAAAAATCTTCTTGACAAGAAAAAATTCAAGGATGCTGATAACTTTTATGCTGGTATATACGTTGGATCCCTGGGATTTGCAACAAATAAAAACTGGCTTGCCGCAAATCCAGGAACCAAGGCTCCTACTTCATGGGATGACCTTCTTAAGCCGGAATTTAAAGGACAGATACTTGTAGCACATCCGTCAACTTCCGGAACTTCATATACAGCACTTGCTACAGTTCTTCAGATCAGAGGAGAAGCTGAAGGATGGAAATATCTTGAAAAGTATGCAGGACAGGTACATCAGTTTACAAAAAGCGGTGCTGCACCTGCAAAATTTGTCGGACAGGGCGAAGCAGCTGTCGGAATAGTTTTTTCACATGATATTGTCCATGAAATTGATGATAACAAACTTCCTCTTGAACTGACTTTCCCGAAAGAAGGAACAGGATATGAAATCGGAGGAATGGGAATACTTAAAGGTGGTAAAAACCTCGCAAATGCAAAAAAATGGTTTGACTGGGCACTTTCAGCTGAAGGGCAGTCTCTTGGACCAAAATACAAAGCATACCAGGCTCCTACAGTTAAAGGGGTAAAGCTCTCACATCCTGAACTACTTGATGTAAATCTCATTGATTATGATTTTCTCTGGGCTGGTAAAAACAAAAAAGCATTTGTAGATAAATTTTCTAACGAAATAGCTGCAGCAGCTAACCTTAAAAAATAATTTAATTATTCAGCCAGTTCCATTCTTTTTTTTGATGGAACTGGTTTTTTATCATCATTGGTTATGGAGGAATTTATGAGTACAAATGCTGACCTGAAACCTCTGCGTTCAGTATCGCGTCTCAAACAGCGTATGCAGGAATTCAGCCTAATTTTCCGAGACCATGTTCTTGCTCTCGGACTGCTGCTGTGTGTATTATTTCTTATTGCATTTATAATCTATCCGATTTTAAAAACTGCTATAAACGGTTTTTTCAATTCTGAAGGTCAGTTCAGTCTTGAGTATTTTAAAAGATTTGTTGACCCTTATTATGGACCTTTATCCAGAAAAATATTCGGAGATACCCTGACAATGGGGTTGTTAACAGCCTTCGGGGGCACTTTACTTGGCTTTATCTTTGCATATACCATAGTCAGGTGCAGGGTACCGGGGAAAAAGTATATACACATACTTGCACTGGTACCGACTGTATCCCCCCCTTTTGCAATTGCACTGAGTTCAATACTTTTATTCGGTAGAAACGGTTTAATTTCAAAAGGGCTTCTTCGCATGACTTTCGGCGGAAATATAAATGATATATACGGTATGGACGGGCTTGTATTTGTTCAGATTATCACTTTTTTTTCTGTTTCTTACCTCATTTTAAGAGCTATGCTTGAACGGCTTGATCCCTCAATGGAGGAAGCGGCAAGAAGCATGGGTGCCGGTAAAATACATATATTCAGAACAGTTACACTTCCTCTTCTTATCCCAGGTATTGCAGGATCATTTCTGCTGCTTTTTGTGGAATCTCTTGCCGACCTGGGGAACCCCCTTTTTATTTCCGGAAACACAACTGTCCTGTCTGCACAGATATTTCTTGCAATTGCAGGTGAGTATGATTATCAGAAAGCTTCAGCCCTTGCTGTTGTTCTCCTTATTCCTACACTGGTTATTTTTCTTGTCCAGAGGTATTATGTTTCGAGGAGATCTTATATTTCTGTAACAGGTAAGCCTACAAGCGGTCTGATAGAGGAAAAAGAGGGATGGATAAGATGGCCTTTTATTATTGTTACATATATAATCTGCATTCTTATCTTGACACTATATATTGCAATAATGTACGGGTCTTTCAGTAAAGCATGGGGGATTGATTATTCTTTCACCTTTGAATGGTGGAAACAGATGTTTGCAAGAGGAACAGAATCTATCCTTGATACGACTTTTCTGAGTGTTCTTGCAACACCTCTGGCTGTTCTTCTTGGAATGGTTATTGCTTTTCTAGTTGTAAGAAAAAATTTTGCCGGTAAAGAGATTGTTGACTTTACCTCTAACCTGGGAGGTGCTGTTCCTGGAACTATTCTTGGTATCGGTTTTGTTCTTGCCTTCAGTACATCCCCGACAATTCTTGTCTTTATATTGTTTTTTGTTATGATCCTTTTTGCTCTCGGAGTATCACTGCAGAGTAATAAAGAACGGATATTAGCAGGCACTGCCGGCATGATAATTGCCATAATTCTAAATTATATAGAAAAAATGAGTGTAACTCTCCTTATTGTCTATATAATCGGAGTAATTTCTCTTTTATGCGGAATAGCAGAGATTATATCAAAAAACAGAAAAGCAGGCAGAAGATTCATTATTTTAGGTCTGTATCTTTCCACATACGGTCTTGTTGAATATGTAGTTCATCCATTGTCAAGAATGATTAGCAGGATACCTTCAGGGGTATTTAAAAATGCAATGACCCAGATACCGGATTATATCAGGCTGTTTTTTCAGCTTCCCCACCCAATACTGGGTTGTATAATACTTATTTTGGCAGTTCTTTCATTTTTGAAAAAGAAAACCAAAACAGGCAAAATAATCCTTTCAATTATGATCGGATGTTCAACTTCCCTGATATTCGCAGGCAAACCGCTTGCACTTGTAGGAACACCTTATATTATACTGGCTGCATACGCAGTAAGAAGTCTTCCCGCATCGGTGCGTTCCGGAATTGCATCTCTTCAGCAGATAGACCCTTCAATTGAAGAAGCTTCTGCAATAATGGGAGCGGATGCACAGTATACCTTCAGGAAAGTAACTCTTCCTCTTATTATGCCTGCAATTATTGCGGGAATGATTTTCAGTTTTACAAGACATATGACAAGTCTTTCTGCAATTCTCTTTCTTGTCAGTCCCAAATGGAGGATTGTTACAGCCTCTATTCTCAGTGAATGGGAGCAGGGGGGTATCAGCATGGCTGCTGCCTATTCGACTCTGATAATTTTATTTGTACTTATAGCGATAAGTATTCTATATTTTGTAACAAACAGGATGATTAAACGGCGTGGTGGTATAGATATCACATGGGGCGCATAGGAGGTTTATATGTATCTTAATCTTGAAAATGTTTTTAAAGTATTTCCCCCGCGCGGAGGGGCATCTGAAGTTACAGCAGTAAATGATGTAACGCTTAATATAAAAAAAGGTGAACTTGTAACCCTTCTTGGCCCTTCAGGATGCGGTAAAACAACAACACTGCGGCTTATAGGAGGCTTTGAAGTCCCTACTTCAGGTAAAATCATTCTTGACAATGAGGATATAACATCTCTACCGACCCACAACAGGGGTATGTCCATGGTTTTCCAGAGTTACGCAATTTTCCCCCATCTTAATGTATTTGAAAATATATCCTATGGTTTAAATGTTATGAAGGTATCAAAAGACGATATCAAAAAACGTGTTGATAAGGTTATAAGCCTTGTAGGACTGACTGGATTTGAAACAAGAGCACCTAATCAGCTCTCAGGAGGACAGCAGCAGAGAGTTGCACTTGCCAGGGCCCTTGTCCTTGAGCCGAAAGTTCTTCTTTTAGATGAACCTCTTTCAAACCTTGATGCAAAATTAAGGGAGCAGATGAGAACAGAAATAAGAAGAATACAGCAGACTCTGGGTATAACAAGTATTTATGTTACTCATGACCAGATAGAAGCAATGACATTGTCTGACCAGGTAGTTGTAATGAACAAAGGGGTGATTGAACAGATCGGACCTCCGCAGGAAATATACAAATACCCAAATTCAAGATTTGTAGCAAATTTTATTGGAAGAGCTAATTTTGTCAAGGCTGAAGTTGTAGAATCAAACAGTACAAGAGCATCTGTTAAATGCCTTGGAACCGGGTTTGATATAAATATTAAAGAAAAACTTGAAACAGGTTCTACAATAACTCTTATTCTCAGACCAGAGCTTCTTTCAATAGCAGCCGGTAAGGGTAACCTTAAAGGTACAGTAAAAAAATCACTTTACCTTGGAAATGCTGTTGAATATGATATTGAAGCAGGGAACCAGCTTTTAACTTTCTCGGAAACTCATCCTGACAGAATGAAGATTTTTGAATCAGGTGAGGTTATCGAACTAGAACTTCATAATGAAATCCTTCATTATCTTAATGAATAAAAACAGGGCCTTTCAGGGCCCTGTTTTTATTTTCAGCAGTTATTTTCAGCAAATAATAATATTTTATCCTATAATTAATTAAAATATTATTAATTTATGGAGGTATCGTATGGTATCAGGTGGATTGGCACTTATTTTTTTGTTGATTGCTGTTGCTTTGATCATTTACAGCACAGCAAAAATGAAGATGAATGCCTTTGTGGTCTTAATATCAGTTGCTTTTCTCTACGGTCTTGCAATAGGTCTTCCATTGGATGAAATCATCAGCAAGATACGAGGTGGTTTCGGAGGAACACTTGGTTATATCGGTATTGTTATTATTGCCGGTACAATTATAGGAATGATCCTGGAAGAAACAGGAGCTGCACTTTCAATGACAAAGTCAATACTGAAAATTGTTGGAAAAGACAGAGCTCCCCTTGCAATGAGTATAGCTGGATATGTGGTATCAATTCCTGTTTTCTGTGATTCGGGATATGTAATTCTTACACCACTTAACAAAGCCCTTGCAAAGGAAACCGGGAAATCTATGGCAGTTATGTCAGTTGCCCTGGCAACAGGTTTATATGCTACACACACACTTGTACCTCCCACTCCTGGTCCTATTGCTGCTGCAGGTACACTAGGCGCTGATCTTGGTGCAGTTATTGGACTTGGACTCATTGTTTCCATACCAGCTATGTTGGCGGGTCTGATATGGGCAATAAAATTTGCAAAAAGGTATGAAATTGAAGCAACACTTGAAGAATCCTATGAGGATCTCATAAAAAAATACGGGAAACTGCCGAATGCTTTTCTTTCATTTCTCCCGTTGTTTGTGCCAATCATACTTATTCTTCTGAAATCAGTTGCAGCTTATCCCACAAAACCTTTTGGAGATGCTGGTTTTGCAAAATTTATTTCATTTATCGGTGATCCTGTAACAGCTCTTGTTATAGGAATATTTCTTTCCCTGTCACTTGTTAAAAGAGAGCATATGAGTACTGCTCTCGATAAATGGATGGGAGACGGTGTTAAGCACGCGGCTCTTATCCTTGCTATAACAGGTGCAGGCGGAGCCTTCGGGTCTGTACTGAAAGCTTCTCCAATGGCAGATTTCATTAATACTAATCTGTCCGGTATGCATCTCGGGATATTCCTTCCCTTTATCATTTCAGCAGCTTTAAAAACTGCACAGGGATCTTCAACAGTTGCTATAATTACAACCGCATCAATTATGTCTCCATTAATGGGAGTTCTTGGGCTTAATCCTGCATTAACAGTACTTGCAATTGGGGCTGGTTCAATGGTTATTTCCCATGCGAATGATTCTTATTTCTGGGTTGTATCACAATTTTCAAATATGGAAGTAAAGATTGCCTATAAAGCTTATTCAACAGCAACGCTTCTTGAAGGGGTTGTTGCATTTGCAGGTGTTGCTGTACTTTCAATCTTTATGTAAATTTATATTATATCCGGCAGTAATTCATCATTACTGCCGGAGCTTCTAATTGGAGATATCTATTTGTTCAGATTTTTACAGTTATTTTATGAACGTACAGCATTCAATTCTCTTGTTACGGGAAATTTTACAGAAGCTGAAAAGATTTTTTTAAAAATCAGAGAAAAATATCCTGAAAAAAATGGTATTAATTATAATCTCGGTGTTTCCAGAATTGGTTTAGGTAAATATCAAGATGCTGAAAAAGATATTTTAAAGGATATTGAGAAATATGGGAAAAGTTTTTCAAAATTACGGACTATAGGAGATCTTTATTATATATGGGGGAAAAGGGCTGAGGCTAATACTAATTATACTGAAGCTTTATTGCTGGCTGAAAATGATAATGATAAAAAATATCTTGATCAGAGAATAAAAAATACATCAAATATTTCTTTGTTTGATAAAGTTCTAATCAGTCACAACCATTTTGAAAAAGGGAACAGGTTCCTTGAAGCTTATGAATTTGACAATGCTCTTGAAGAATATATTCTTGCCTCAAAAAATGACAGCACAAATTTTCAGGCTTTAAACAATATCGGAACAATATTAATGAATAATAAAAAGGAGTATCAGACAGCAGCTGATTATTTCAGAAAAGCACTTGAAATAATTGAATTACCTGTTATTAGAAGTAACCTTAACCAGGTTTTAAAACTCATATCAAATTAAAACTGATTTTATACGACGCAGTTTTGTCAATATCGCTTTTAGAATTCATAAGACATATAATGTTACATCAAATTACAAAAATAAATATTTAATATTTTCGAATTAAAATAAAACATAATAGACATTTTTATTATAAAACCGGTTTACTAAAAACATCATTTTAATACATAATTTGATCATGAAAAAAGATGTTACAATGATCGATGTTGCTAAATACTGCGGATGCTCAAGAGCAACAATATCCAGAGTTCTCAATAATGATAAAAGTGTAAGACCTGAAACCTATAAAATGGTTTATGAGGCAATGGAAAAGCTTGATTATCATCCGAATTTTATGGCAAGAGCACTTTCAGGCGGGAAAACAAATACTGTAGCAGTAGTTGTCCCTGATGAATGGAAAAATCAGCCTTATTATATTAATCTGATTGATGCGATAGAGGATGTTGCAGATTCAAAAGGCTATCATCTTATTCTGAAGCGCAGAAAATATATTGATTCTGTATATGACCTTGTTTCACAGAAAATGGTCAGCGGAGTTATTATCAGAAATATGGAAGACTTTGAAAAGGAAAAAAATCTTTTTGCAAAAATGGAAAGGGTTGGAATACCTTTTGTTTTAATTGGTCAGCCATATAAAAATTATTCATTCATAAAAGTTGATAATGTCGGTGGAGGAAGAAACCTTGCCGCTTATTTCTCAGATCAGGGTTTTAAAAAAATACTGATTATTACAGGTCCTAAAAACCATATTGATACAATTGACAGGACAGCCGGATTCAGGATGGGGCTTAATGAAAAAGGATTCAATCTTGATAATGTAATTATCAGGGAAGGTAATTTTTCCAAGGAATCCGGATATAATATAGCAAAGGAATACCTTGTCTCTGATAAAGTTGATGCTGTTTTCGCCCTTAATGACAGAATGGCTCTCGGTGTAATTCTTTATTGCAGGGAAGCTGGCATTAATATTCCGGAAAAACTGTGTATAGCAGGATATGATAACAATTTTTTTGCTGAATTCCTTAATCCTTCATTAACCACACTGAAGGTACCAATGTGTGAAATCGGAACACTTGCCATGGAGTCCCTGTCTCAAATGATTGAAAACAGCAAAAGACCAATAGTTAAAATTATACTTCCACCGGAACTGATAATAAGGGAATCCTGTATCAGAAAATAGATATTATATTTATATTAAGAATTACTCAATCATTCATAAATACCTTTTTTATTTAATATTTTATTTTTTAAAAAAAGATTTTATCCCTGAATATTTTCCAATTTATTGTTACAAAACTATTGACACGTGAATTATTTACAATAATAATAATGTTACATTTGTAAGATCGTTTACATGTATGTAATATTATCAGGAGGATTTATGAAAAAACTTATTGTTTTCACAATGGTGTTCTTAACAGCATTCAGTCTCTTTGCAGGGGGAAAATCTGAAAAAGAAACTGGAAATGTTATGCTGACAATTGCCGGAAGGGATGGTGCATATGGAGATTCAATGCAGATGGCAGCCGATGCTTATCACGAAAAACATCCGGAAGTTACTTTTGAAGTTTTAAAACTTTCAGGTGGCAGTTTATATGAAAAAACAGTTATAGATCTTAAAAGCAAAACAGGGACATATGATATTATTCTTATTGATGATCCTAATGCTCCTCAGTATCAGCAGGCAAAATGGCTTGCAGATCTTGATGTGCTATATTCAGAAGAAGGAAAAAAGGTAGATGCAGATTTTATCAAACCTGCGCTTAAAACATGCAGATTTCCATACAAGGATGATGGGACACTGTATGGTCTTCCTTTTGCAGGTAATGTTGAATTATTTGCATACAGAACTGATCTGTTTGAAAAATACGGTTTTTCTGAACCTGTTAAATGGTCTGAACTTCTGAAAGCTGTAAAAACAATTGATGAAAAAGAAAATGGTGTTAACGGTGTTGTTTTCAGAGGATCCAAAGGAAATCCAATTGTTACAGGGTTTCTCCCAATATTCTGGGCTTTCGGCGGAAAAATTATTGATGATTCCGGTAATGTAACAATTAATTCAAAAGCAGGTCTTGATGCGTTGAATTATTTTTTGGAACTTTCAAAATATGCACCTGAAGGTGTTGCAATGTATCAGTCTGCTCAGGTAAAAGATGCTGTTTATGCCGGTACAGCTGCTGTTGCTCCTGAAGTATGGCCCGGCTGGATAGGTGATCTTGAAAATCCTGAAAAATCTTCTGTAGTAGGAAAGGTAAAAGTAATTAAACATCCGGGTGAAATTGAAAAATCATCACCTATGATAGGAATCTGGATTGCAGCAATTCCTGAAGCATCCAAAAATAAAAAAGCGGCTTTTGATTTTCTTCAGTTCCTGACAAGTTATGACATGCAGGTTGAAATGGCTGATAAATTCGGTAATCCTCCGACAAGGCAGAAACCTTATACTCTTTCTTCACTTCAGACAAAAAGCCCATGGTATCCTGCTCAGCTTGATGCACTCAATAACGGTGTAGCCAGAACAAGGTCTACAGACTGGAAACAGATTGAAGATAAGCTCGGTTCAGCACTTCAGTTTGCTCTGATTGGAGATCTCACTGCTGAAGAAGCACTTATCCAGGTTGAAAAAGAAATAAAAACAATTATTAAATAACTGAATTGAAAAAGAGCAGCAATTACTGCTGCTCTTTTAATTTATGCTGAAAAAATTGCTGCTTTTATTTTCAGTTTGAGGGTATAAAATGAAATTTGTAAAAGAAAAAAACGGGGGCATATTTTTTTATATGATTATAGCTCCAGCTGTTCTTTTTATGATCTGGCTGACTGTATATCCTGTTATTAACGTAATATATCTGTCATTTTTTGATTATGACTTTTTTTCAGGAACAAAAAATTTTGCCGGAATAGAAAATTATCTTCAGGTAATAGGAGATAAGCTGTTCCAGAGGGCATTCTTAAATACTATGGTTTTTTCTGTTTCTGCAACAATTGCTGAAGTATCATTAGGCACGCTGCTTGCATTTATTTTTTACAGGCAGTTCAGAGGGAAAAAGCTTTTTATGACAATAGTAATTTTCCCTATGATGCTTTCAACGATGGTTGTTTGCGCTGTATGGAGGATTCTGTATCATTATGATATCGGACTGCTTAACTATCTTGTATCCTCATCCGGTTTAGAGCCGGTAGGATGGCTTATAAATAAAAATATGGCAATGATTTCCATAATTATTGTAGATATATGGCAGTGGACACCTTTTGCGTTCATAATAATGAACGCTGCCATGAGTTCGATTCCTTCAGAAATATTTGAAGCTGCCCAGATTGATGGAGCAGGTTCATTTAAAACCGCATTTAAAATAACTTTACCGATCCTTACCAGCCAGATTTTTCTCATCCTGATGTTAAGGACAATTGATACTTTCAAACTTTTCGGAAAGGTATACGCTCTTACTCAGGGTGGGCCGGGTAATTCCACGGAAACTGTATCGTATTATATATACCGCGAAGGATTCTCATATTTCAATATGGGTAAAGCATCTGCCGCGTCATTATGCGTTCTTCTGGTTATCGCATCATTCTCATTTATATATATCAGACAGATATTTCAGGAGGATTAAATGGCTTTGGTTATTAATAAAAAAAACAGAATTATATTCTGGATATTTCTTATATTCATAACACTAATAATATTATTCCCAATTTACTGGATTTTTGCTACTTCTCTCAAAACACCTATAGAAGCAATTAAACCTGTTCCGACACTTTTCCCGCATGAACCGACTCTTCAAAACTATGCAGGTGTTTACAAATCAGGTTTTTTTAAAAATCTTTTCAACAGTATTTTTGTGGCAGTAGCATCTACAACACTTTCAGTACTTCTTGCATTTCCTGCTTCATATGCGCTTGTAAGATTCAACTTCCCTTACAAGTTTAAAAATATTTTTCTTATATGGATCCTTGTTGTAAAAATACTGCCTCCTGTTGTTCTTGCAATTCCTATATATTCAATGTTTACAGGTTTGGGACTTGTCAACAGTCTATGGGGTCTCATACTTGTTTATCAGGTTTATACAATACCGTATTGTATTTGGATGCTTTTCGGATTTCTGAAATCGCTTCCGATAAATTATGAAGAAGCAGCTCTTATTGACGGAGCAAGCAAAAATTATATTTTGTGGAAAGTTGTTTTTCCCCTTACAAGGACAGGTGTGATTGCAACTACCATATTCAGTATAATAATGGCATGGGATGAATTTCTTTTTGCACTCCTGTTCATCAGAACACCTGCACTGAGAACACTTCCGCTGGTCATTGTAAACTTTATCGGTGAATATGAGACACTTTGGGGCGAACTAATGGGAGTGGGGCTTCTTACTACAATTCCGATTCTTATCTTTTCCAGCTTTGTCTATAAGTATTATACCAAGGGTTTTTCCATGGGGCTTAAATAGATGATATCTGGAATAATTATTATGATACACAACGGTGCAGGCGGCTGCAAAATTAATTCAGAGAAATATCTTGAATGGGCCTGCAAGAAAAATCCCGATTACATTGAAGTAGATGTTAGGTGTACTTCCGACATGGTTCCTGTACTTCATCATGATCCGTACATTACGATTGACAGCAGCAATATATATATCAGGGATATTACATTCAGTGGATTGAAAAAATATTCCCCTGATATAGTAAGACTTGATAATGCAATAGATTATATTCATAAACATTCAATAGGTATCAACTTTGATATAAAAGAACTCAGATCTGTTGAATCTGTTATAAAACTCTTGAGGGTATTCCAACTCAGTAACAGCAAAATTATATTTTCCGGATGCAAAATCGGTGAGGTAAGGGAAATACACAAATATGATCCTGAAATTCCCGTATTATTAAATGCTGAACCTGCACCGTTTAAAGAAAGTGATTATGAGACATTCATTAAAAATACACTTGATACTGTTCAAAATGAAAATTTTTACGGTTTAAACATTGATTATCGTGACTGCAGTGAAATACTTGTAAAACATGCAAAATTACTTAAGATACCGGTTATGGTATGGACAATTGATAATAGAGAAGATATGGAAAGATTTATTGAACTCGGAGTAAATTCAATAACTACAAATGATATAATACTGCTTAGAGAAGTATTGAAAAATAAATTGGAGGCTTTTAATGGCAACAGTATCTCTTAAAAATATATCAAAAATTTATGATGGTAATGTAAAAGTCGTTGATAATATCAGTTTTGAAATTGAAGACAGAGAATTTGTTGTTCTTGTAGGACCTTCAGGATGCGGGAAAACAACAACTTTAAGAATGATTGCAGGGCTTGAAGAAATAACTGAAGGGACAATATCAATAGGAGACAAAATTGTTAACAATCTTCAGGCCAAGGAAAGAGATATAGCTATGGTATTTCAGAACTATGCGCTTTATCCTCATCTTTCTGTATATGACAACATGGCTTTCAGTCTGAAAATAAGAAAAACAGATAAAAATGAAATAGACCGAAGGGTTAAAGAGGCTGCCCAGATCCTTGATATTGAAAATCTTCTTAAAAGAAAACCGAAGGCATTATCAGGAGGTCAGAGGCAGAGAGTTGCGGTCGGACGTTCCATAGTCAGAGACCCTAAGGTTTTTCTTTTTGATGAACCCCTTTCCAACCTTGATGCTAAACTCAGAGTTCAGATGAGAGCTGAAATATCGAGTCTTCACAGAAGACTAAATGCAACAATGATTTATGTTACACATGATCAGGTTGAAGCAATGACAATGGCTGATAAAATCGTTGTTATGAAAGACGGTGTAATCATGCAGATAGGAACTCCTCTTGATCTTTATAATAACCCGGATAACGCTTTTGTTGCCGGATTCATAGGATCTCCTCCAATGAATTTCATACCGATGACTGTAAAACGATCCGATAACAGCATTATTCTTGAGAATGGTGATTATACTCTTTTACTTTCTGGTGAATATGTTGATCTTCTTGCTTCCTATGAGGGGAAAAAGGTGAGTTTCGGAAGCAGGCCGGAAAACTACAGTTATTCTGAAAAACAGATTAAAAATGAAACAATCAAAGCAAAGGTAAGTCTTGTTGAGCAGCTGGGTGAGGAAATCCATCTTCACGGATATACTGGAGAAAGTAAAATAGTTGCAAAACTTCCTCCTTCACTTTCTTTCAATCCTGATGAAATGGTGTTTCTCAAACCAGACATGAAAATGATACGGCTGTTTGATATTGAAACTGGTAAGGCTATCAGATAAGAAAAAATTATTATTCCTCCTCCTGTCCCGGTAAAACATTTTTTTCCCGGGACTTTTTATATATTTTTCTCAGAATTGTTATCAGCTCATCTTTTTTATACGGTTTAGATATAAAAGCACAGGCACCATTATCAATAAGATTTCCAATCAGTTCATCAGAAAAATATCCTGATGTTATAATTACCGGAAGATCAGGATTTATATGATGTATCTTTTTAAGCAGTTCCATTCCGTTTATTCCAGGCATTATCATATCAAGTATGACAAATTCAAAATCATTTTTCTTTTCCTTTAGTATCTGAATTGCAGTTTTACCATCAGGACATGATATTACGTGAAATGAAAGACTTTTTAGCATACTTTCAGCAGATTTTCTCATCAGGTCTTCATCGTCAACAAGAAGAGATGTTCCGTAACCTTTGAATTCTGAAACATCCTCAACAACCTTGATTTCACCATCTCCGCTGTTTTCAATTACAGGAAGAGTTATAATAAAATCCGTACCTGAACCCTCTTCTGAAAATATATCTATCATTCCATGATGATCCTTGACAGTACCGTATACAGCGGAAAGACCCAGCCCGGTTCCTTTACCCGGTTCTTTTGTAGTAAAAAACGGTTCAAATATTTTTTCCCTGATCCTTTTATTGATCCCGCTTCCTGTATCTGTAATTTTAATTTCAATAAACTCACCAGGTTTAATATCAAAAACAGAATTGCTGCAAAATATGCTGTCAAGATATTTATTGGAAGTTGTTATCTTTATTATTCCTCCGTCCGGCATTGAATCTCTTGAATTAATTGTAACATTAAGTACTGCATTTCCAATATTTGTATTATTACCCCATACATGAGTTTTATCTGCTCTAAAATCTGTTATTATTTTTATTTTTTTATCAATACTTCTGCTGAGAATATGAATAGTATTATCAAGACAAAAATGTATATCTATATTTTCTTTTTTTCTTATACCTTTTCTTGAAAATGTAAGAAGTTTTTCTGTTAGGGAGGAGGCCTTTAATGAAGCCTGAATTATAATATCATTATATCCTCTGGTTTCGTCATCATCAAGTTTTGTGGCAATAAGCTCGGCACTGTTGAGAATTGCGCCAAGCATATTGTTGAAATCATGGGCAATCCCCCCCGCCAGCTGTCCTATTGATTCAAGTTTCTGCGACTGCCTGAGTTCCTCTTCAAGCCTGTATTTTTCTGTAATATCCCTGAATACAAGGACTGTTCCGATTATATGCCCCATACTGTTTTTTATTGGAGATGCGCTGTCTGTTATCTTCCTTTGAGTTCCGTCTTTTGCCAAGAGAAGTGCATTATCAATAAGTACTGCATTTTTTCCGGATTCAATAACCTTTTGCACAGGATCATCTAGTTTTGAAAAATCTTCAGAATTAACTATAATGAATACTTCAGAAATATGTTTGCTGCAGGCCTGACTGAGTTTCCATCCTGTCAGTTCTTCAGCAACCTTGTTGATTATCGTTATTTCCCCTTTCCAGTTTGTGACAATAACTCCATCTCCTATTGAAAAAAGTGTAGTTTTTAAAAAATTTTCACTTTCCTCAAGTTTTGTATTTTTTTCCAGTAATATCATTTTTTCATTTTTTGTCTTCCATTTATATACAGCAAAGAAGGGGACAATGGCCAGAATTAAAGAAAATGCAATTAAATATGAAATAAGACTGCCTATTTTAAGAAGTTCATCAACATAATCGACAGTATACTCTGCGCAAGAAAGATATAAACGGCCTGACTGAGATAATGTAGGAACAAAAACTGCCCTGAATTTTCCCCATTTATCTTCAAAATTACTGAAAACAACTTTATCAGAGCTGAAAGCCTTCAGCTCATCACTGCTTATTCCTTTTTCATATTTCATAAAATAGTATATTTCAAGACCTTCCTGTTCAGTCTGCTCTGTTCTGTTGGATGAAGTAAGATAGAAATTATCCTTATATTTAATATCTGTCCAGAGATACTTAAAGCCTCCTTTTAACGCTATATCAGTGAGGTTTTTTTCAACTATTTTCCATTCCTCTTCGGTTATTGAATCAGGGAATACAGCCCTGTCATGATAATCATCCGGAAGAATATACTTGATATTATCTGCTGCTAATTTTAGTCTGTTATCTATATCAGAAAGAATATGTTTCTCTGTAACTGAATAAAGATATAATACTATTAATGATACTATGGACAGATAAAATAAAATAGAAAATAGAAAAAGAAGTGAAGTTTTTTTTTGAGGGAATACTTTAATAAAACTTTTAATCATATACAACCTTAATAGAAATTATACTATATGGTTTTTAGAATTCAAACTTTATAAAAACAATTAACGGTTGAATAAAATTCTCTGTTATTTTATATTTTATCAGGAAAAATATAAAATGAATAAAACAACAGATATTTTTTTTGTCAGACACGGAGAGACTGAGTGGAATCTTGAAGAAAGGCTTCAGGGAAATAAAAACTCATCTCTGACAAAAAAAGGAAGAGAGCAGGCTGAAAAAGCAGGTGATAAGCTTAGAAACCTTCAAATAGAAAAAGTCTACTCCAGTCCTTTGGAAAGAGCAGTTGAAACGGCAAAGATAATTATCAGAAACAGAAATATTCCTCTTATTAAACGGGACAGTTTAAAAGAAATCAATCTGGGGCCATGGGAAGGAAAAACAAAAAGAGATACTGAATTATCCCATCCGCATCAATTTTATAATTTTTGGAATAATCCTGAAAATTATTATCTTGAAGGGGGTGAGACATTTTATGAACTTCAGAAAAGAGTTTCAGATGAAATACTTGAAATACTGGTGAACAACATTGGACGAACTATACTTATAGTATCACACTGGATAGCTATTAAAACTGCTGTTATATATTTTAAAGATCTTCCGTTAAATGAAATACGAAACGGAATAAATCTTTCAAACGGCGGGATCATAAGACTTTCGAAAAACAATAAACTGTATTCTGTATCACAGTTTTGATAATTATACTGAATATTTATATGCAGGTTTGACTTAAAGCACTTATAGTATAATAATTATTTTATATTAATTATAATAGTGAATAAAAACTGCAGCAAATATATGCGGTAAAATATTTAATGGAGGTGCTTTTAGTATGAGTAATACTGAGCATGAAGCAATGAACTGGAAAGACAGAGCTGTAATGTATTTAAAACTGTTTATAGCTGTTCTTGTTATTGTCATTGTTTCTGAATTAATCGGAATCCACAAATTCAAGGTGGGGCCGGGAAGCGTTGTACTTCTTCCCATGCTTTATGCCGTTATCATCGGTATTTTGATAACACCAGATGTTCTTGGGAAACCATTAAGTTTTCTGAGAAAAATTATTTCAAGTGAGGAAATTGAGATTGCAGGGCCACTTGTTCTTATTTCACTTCTTCCTCTTGGTGTCAAATACGGAACACTTGTAGGGCCTAATATTGTTAAAATAATTCAGGCAGGGCCTGCTTTTCTTCTTCAGGAACTTGGAAATGTCTGTACCCCTTTGATTGCTCTTCCTCTTGCCATTATGCTTGGTCTTGAAAGGGAAGCTGTTGGGGCAACAGTTAGTATATGCAGAGAACCAACTCTCGGGGTAATTGGTGGCCGCTATGGAATGAACTCTCCCGAAGGAACAGGGGTTCTCGGCACATACATGATCGGTACAGTATTCGGTACTGTTTTTTTCGGTCTTCTTGGTTCATTTGCACTTCTTACAGGACTTCATCCATATGCACTTGCAATGGCTTCAGGGATGGGTAGTGGCAGCATGATGACAGCAGCTGCCAGTTCTCTTGCTGCTGCCGCTCCGGCTGGAATGAAGGATACAATCCTCGCATATGCTGCAACCAGTAATATGCTTACAGGGGTCACCGGTATGTATTCTGTAATTTTTATAGCACTTCCGTTAACCAACCTCTATTACAAAAAGGTTTACCCCATACTCGGAAAAAACAAGGGGGATAAATAATGTTAAAACTTGAAAATATAATTTATCAGCTTAAGATGCTGCTGGTTGTCGGAATAATGATATTGATCGGACAGAATATCGGTTTTGATGTACCTGTACTTCCCGCAATTCCCGGGATGATTCTTGTTATTGCAGTATGCATGCTTTCTCTTATGATAAAAGATCTTCTTCCGAATCTTAAATTTCCTGCTTTTGCATGGGCAACTATGATCGGATTGATATTAAGCATGCCTTTCATGCCTACTGCTAAGGTTTTTCTTGAGTATACAAACCATGTCAACTTTCTGGGAACAACAACCCCTATACTTGCTTTTGCAGGTATTTCTGTAGGAAACAAAATTCCTCAGCTTAAAAAAATGAGCTGGAAGATACTTGTTATTTCACTTATTGTATTTGCCAGCACCTATTTCGGTTCAGCAATAATTGCCCAGATTGTCCTTAAAATTCAGGGAATTATATAATTTTTTATTAAGGCCCTTAAAAGGGCCTTTGTCTTTTAAGAGCGGAGAATGATTAGATGAACATAACTGAAATTAAAAAAAGAGTCTGCATTGAAATAGATAACAACAGGGATGAAATAATTTCAACAGGCAATACTATATACAGAAATCCTGAACTGGGTTACAAGGAAATTAAAACTACAGAACTTGTTTCAGAAGTGTTTAGAAAACTTGGGCTTGAATATGATAAAAATCCGGCTGTCACCGGCTGTATAGGAACACTCCAGGGGAAAAATAAAGGACCTTCAATTGCAGTCCTTGGAGAACTTGATGCTGTATCCTGTCCTGAACATGAAGATGCTGATAAAAATACAGGAGCTGTTCATGCATGCGGACACAACATTCAGATTGCGGCCATGATAGGTGCTGCGACAGGTATAGTAAAATCTTCTGTTTTTAAGGAGTTTAGCGGATCTGTTGTTTTTATGGCGGTTCCTGCAGAAGAGTTTATTGAACTTGCATTCAGATCGGAACTTAAGAACAATGGTGATATAACCTACTTCGGCGGAAAGCAGGAACTTATTAAAAAAGGTTTTTTTGACAGCATTGACATCTCAATGATGATCCATTCTTTAAGCCTTCCACCTGATAAGAAGGTTCTTATCGGACCGAGAGGAAACGGATTTATCGGAAAAGAAATTCGTTTTAAAGGTAAGGAATCACATGCTGGATCAGCTCCTGAAGAAGGAATAAATGCCCTTAATGCTGCAATGCTTGCAATTAATAATATACACGCACAAAGGGAAACATTTTCAGACAGTGAAAGAATCAGGGTGCATCCCATAATAACAAAGGGCGGTGATATAGTAAATGTTGTACCTGCAGATGTCAGGATGGAAACCTATGTAAGAGGCCGAACAATTGATGGCCTTCTTGATGCCAATAAAAAGGTTGACAGGGCAATTTCTGCCGGTGCAATGGCAGTGGGGGCAGAGGTTTCAATAAAAGACATTCCGGGATATCTTCCTCTCCTGCAAAACATTGAACTTGACGGAATTTTCAGGGAAAATGCAATATATTTAGCTGGAATTGATTCGATTATCGAAGGCGGTGATTTTACCGGATCATTTGACTTCGGTGATATATCCCATATAATGCCTTCACTTCATCCAATGATCGGCGGAATATCAGGGGGACTTCATACAAGGAACTTTAAATTAACAGATCCTGAAACTGCATATATTCTTCCGGCCAAGGCAATGGCAATGACTGTAGTTGATCTTCTATACGATGGAGCTGCAAAGGCAAAAAAAATAATAGATAATTTCAAACCTCTCATGACTAAAAAGCAGTATCTTGATTTTATGGAATCTGTTTCAAAAACAACTGATTATTAGAAAAAGGGTTACAGATTCAGATATGTAAACCTTAATTATAATTATTCATAACTCTATTTTCCGTTATCTGTTTTAATAATTCTTACAGCTCCTTTTTTCTTGATATAAAAGGTTAATTTAATGTATTATAAATTAAATTATGAATAAAATACTTCTATACATTATATTTATACTGTTTTCATCTTCATTCCCCATTTTTTCACACGGCAGAGATATAGAAACAGGTGAAAACGGGTTTGGTGTTGATGCACTTCTTTCAGCTTCAGAAGATCTTTTTTCCTATGGTTTTTCCGCCTGGTATTCTTATTACGGAATTATGGATTTCGATTTTTATTTTATTAAATCCTTTTTAGAAGATGATATAAAATCAACAATGGTTGAACCGGTTTTAAATATTAATATTTTCAAACAGGACAGACATTATCCTTTAAACTTTTCTCTTTCCTGTTCTCTTTCAGAAACCTCTTTTGATTCTGATTATTATGACGATGAACGTCTGGACGTTAAACTCTACAGTATTGCCCCTGGATTTTCACTTTCAAGAAACATCTTTCTTGATGAAAGATTTATTCTGCAGCCTCTTTTTGTCTATGCTTCTCATTTCAACAGATTCCAGATAAAAAAATATGATGAACTTCTCGAAGAAAAAAAAGACATTACGGGAAAATATTCCGGAATTATATCTTTTATCATGAAAACAGGGAATAATGCAGTTAAGATCAGTCCGGGAATAGCATATTACGATAAAACAGTTTCTTTTGACTTTAAAGCCGGGTTGATTTCTAAACTTTAGAAAGCAGATATGGCCTGATCATAAATGATTCTATTTTTTATTTAATTTTCAAATTGTTTATTTTCAATAACTTAATAAATGGGCTGTCTTGGTTGTAAGTCACTCCCTTTTAATATTGAAATAGCTTATGTATTATTTAATTGTATCCTCCGGGAACAGTTTAACTTTTTCCTCCCCGGAGGGTATTTATTCAAAAATTTTTGTTATCTTTTTTTCCCATGATTAAGCAGATAGAAATCTCTGGCCTGAACAAGATTATCATAAGCAAATTTTTCATCAATTGACCAGGTAATTTTGTATATTTCTTCCAGAGTTTTCATCCCTTCCGGAACTTTATAGGATGAATCCGGAAAATATGTTCCGAATTTTGACCATGGTTTCCTGCCTTCTTTTGTAGTAATAAAACGTATAAAAAGCTTGGCTGCATTGGGGTGCGGTGCCTGGTTCATAATAGCAAGATAACTCTGACTCTGTGCGCCAAGTTTCGGCTTAAGACCCCAGCAAGGTTCAAACACAAGGTTACCTTCCAATACATCAGGATAATTGGAATAAGAGGTGAATGCTACATAATTTTCCTTCATCCCGGGAGTTGCAAATGCAGAATCAACTTCGTCTCCGCCCGGCTGGGGAATAGGACCGTTCTGAGCAAAACGTTTAAACCACAGCCATCCTGCATCAGGTGTATCTTTATCAAGGACCGGTTCTTTTCCGTAATACTCTACATATGCGGCTTTCATTTCATCTGGATGAGCAACATATGTAAGAAGCTTGCTCATTGTTGAGGCATCATTCAGAGGGTCTTCTACCACAATTTTTCTATTCCATTCAGGTTCTGTCAGCTGCCATATATTGGAAATAGGGCTGCTTTCATTCAATTCTGTGTTGTAGCAGAGGATAGTAGTACCTAAACGGGAAACCAAAAGAGGGTTGGTATATACAGGGTCTATTTTCCCTTTGAGAGTGTCAGGAACAAAACGCCAGATATACTTGTGAGGAAGTACATTTCCAACTACATCAGCTCCGCCGCTGCTGAACCATACATCACCTACAATTAAACCTGCCTGTTGTTCGCCAAGTGTTTTTGCAAGAACATCATCCCCGCCGAGGTCATAACCTTCTATAGCTATATCAGGATACAGCTTTTTCCATGCCTCAGCAGCTTTAGCTATCTTGGATGTATTGGCATAGATAATAACTGAACCTTCCTGTTTCGCAGCAGCCTCAATTGCAGCCCAATCCTGAGTGTCTGTGTAATACGGACCAAGCTGATTGTCCTTAAGCCACTTTTCCTGTGCATCATTGTTTTTTGCACCTGAATCTTTCTGACCACCGGCCCAAAGAGACAGACTTACTGTCATCATAATTACCAGCATCAGTATAATACTCTTTTTCATTTCTTCCTCCTTGGAATTTTTAAAAAATAAGTTTTCCCGTTTCTAATAAGAAATTGTCTTTATCCGTTTAATCACCTCCTTAGTATTTTAATGAAGTCGGTTGACCGGTTTGTAAATATGCAGATTCAGGATTAATTCCGGTGTATTTTTACTGCGTTATCAGTTTCCCGCTATTTTCATCATAAAGGTTCACTGCATCCTGATTAATTTTCAGCCATATTTTTTCATCCATTCTGATTTTACATGTTCCCATTTCCCGTATTGTTAATTCTACATCATCACGCTGAGCTATGATTGATGAATCAGCGCCTGCCGGAAGAACAGAATAGGCTGTAAATTCAATTCCGTCAGGGACAGGTTCGGTTGATATGGTGATATCTTCAGGGCGTATTGTCAAAACAACCTTCCCTGTTTTTGTGTATGTATTGGCTGATATTTTAAATGATCCGATATTGACTTTTCCAGCTTCATCAATAACACCATTCAGTATGTTAACTTTCGGATTTCCAATAAAATCCGCAACAAAAAGAGTAGCGGGGTAATGGTATACCTGGTCAGGAGTATCCAGCTGCTGAATAACACCTTCCTTCATTATTGCAATGTTTGTTGACATTGTCAGAGCTTCAACCTGATCATGGGTTACATAAACAGTAGTAGCACCTGTTACATGATGAAGCCTCTTCAGTTCAATACGCATGTCCATCCTCAGACGGGCATCAAGGTTTGACAGCGGTTCATCCATCAGAAAGACTTTGGGTCTGTAAGCCAGCATACGGGCCAGTGCAATACGCTGCTGCTGTCCGCCGCTCATCTCCCTCGGATAACGGTCTTCATAGCCTGACATTTTTACTTCAGCCAGAGAATCCTTGACCCGTTTATCCATCTCTTCCACAGACATTTTCTGGGTTTCAAGAGCGAAAGTCATATTCTTATAAACCTTCATATGAGGCCATAATGCATAATTCTGAAAAACCAGTCCAAGATCCCTTTCACCGGGCGGTACTGATATTCCTTCCCTGCTTGAATAAACAAGTTTATCTCCTATGAATATCTCACCCTCATTCGGATCCTCAAGACCTGTGATACATCGCAGAAGTGTTGTCTTTCCGCAACCTGAAGGACCCAGAAGGGTCAGAAATGAACCTGACTCAATATCCAGGCTTACATTATTTACAGCTGTAACATTTCCAAAACGTTTTGTTAAATTATTAATTCTGATAGCAACTGACATGATATCTACTCCTTATACTCCAAGACCTTTTTTAAGACTTCCGCCTCTAAAGCGGCTGATGATAAAGTTACCAATCAGAACGATGGTAATCAGTAATATAATTACAGCATTAGCCTGCTGTTCATTCCCGTTTTCAATATAACGCATGGTCATGCTGGCAAGTACCGCAGTACTGGGGGTTACCAGCAGTATTATCAATGACAATTCTCTCATTGTAGTAATGAAAGTCAAAAGAAATCCTGAAACAAAACCTGCGCTGGTTAGAGGGAAAATTATACGCCAGAATCTCCGCCACGCTTTAGCACCTGCTATAGCAGCTGCTTCCTCGAGTTCCCGTCCAACCTGAAGCATTGCCGAAACCCCTGTACGTGAGGAGTACGGTATATGTTTAGCAACTGAAACAACTACCAGCAGGACAAATGTTCCATAAAGCGGCGGTATTGGACCGACAGATTTTGTGAACATTGAAATATAAACAGCGCCGAAAGCTATTCCTGGTATAACATAGGGAACGAAAGCAAGCTGCTCAACGATTTTACCAAGTCTGGTACCTCTCCCTTTTACGACAGCATAACCAAGTATAACACCCAGAAGTGCAGTAAAAAAAGCAGTAAACAATGCAAGCCTGATAGAGTTCCATGCTCCTCTCCAGATAGCGGGATTTAACAGTATACCAGGTTCTCCGTTATTGATTTTCACATCACTTGCACCTATCCAGTGGGCCAGACTCAGATTATCAATACTGTAAACACCGGAGTGCAGCATTAAAGTGCTGATTATAAGGAGAGTTAGCGGCAGAACGGCAATAATTAACTGAAAGGTTACAGTTATGGCTGTAAGAATATATTTACTTTCCCGCAGCTTGGTTTTTTGGGCCATAAACCCCCGTCCTCCGATTGTTTCATAACTTTTCCTTGTCCCTACAATTTTTTGATTAAGGGTAACTGTTGTCATTGAGAAAAGAATTAAAATAATGGCAAGAACAAAAGCGTCTCCGAAAGCAAGCATTGTAGTATTGGAGCGAAGCATGGTCGACATTGTATAGTAACTTACCGGGACTCCCAGAATATTGGGCCCTCCGAATGTTCCCATAGTTTTCGAGAAAGTCATGATAAACCCCGAAAGTAATGCAGGTATAACCAGAGGGAAAGTTATTTTCCTCAGTATTCTGCCTCGACTTGCACCGGAAAGTTCAGCTGCTTCTTCCAGGCTTGAGTCTATTGACATCAAGGCTGCTGAAACAAAAAGAAAGTAGAAAGTGTAGTAATGAAGAGCGCTGCTTATAATGATCGGAAGAGGCCCGAAAGCTACCCAGTCAGGGGGTGCTGTACCTGTCAGGAACATAAGAAATCCAGGTACTCCTCCTGCTGTACCATTGTTGAATAAAACTTTCCATGCCATGGCTATTGTCCATGAAGGCATTATGTATGGAACAACTGCCAGTACGTTGATAATTTTTCTTCCCGGCATATCGGTACGTACTACCATCCATGCCATGGAACCGCCGATTAAGAAAGCAAGTGTTGTTGCTCCAAGCGATATGGTCAGCGAATGCATCAGAGGCTGAAATGTCATGATCATTGCTATTTTACTGGTCAGCATTCTAAGCCAGTGGAATAGGGTAAACTGTCCTACCACTGCACCGGGTGCATAGCGAAGGTCATTTTCCGAAAAGGTTATGGTTGTTATAAGCATCCTGTATAGCGGTATGATAACCATATAAAACATGACCGCCAGCATAATCAGAGACAGAATTACCTGGGGAGACCGGAGCCAGCGGATAAAACGTCTTAAACGGGCCCTGTACTGCATACTAAGCGGATCTTTAGGTATTGTTGAAACAGTCATTTATTAACTCCTAATATTCATTTGTAAAATGGATCTTTTTCCCATTACCCATTCAGTTTCATCAATTTTATATACAATTATTAATAATACACCAAAATACCATTATTGCAAGAATTCTTTCAAATTGTTTTATATTTGTAAATAAATACCACTAAAATATAACAAATACATATATTAATTTTATAAAAGAGCTTATATACCATATTAACAGGATTGAATTTGAGATGTTAAATAATTCTCACATAATATACAAAGGATACTGCAGAATAAATTACAGTATCCTTAAATCACTTTATGCTTTTAATCTGTCAGGAAAAATATCCAGAAGTTCAGTTAATTCGTTGATTGTATGATCCGCTTTAAATAATCCATTTGGAGGCTCTTTCTTAAGTGTGTCAGGTTCATGTATAAGAATCATCATTCCATATCCTGCGGCCTGTGCCCCTTCGACATCCCGTACAGGATTATCTCCTATGTAGACACAGTTTTCTGGTTCAGCCCCGATTTCACGGGCTGCTTTCAGATATATTTCCGGGTTAGGCTTTCTTATACCTACCTTTGATGATAGTATTACAGGATCGAAATATTCTGTAAGATGATCTGTTTCCAGCCAATCCGGTATTTCAGTTTCTGTAATAGTATTTGCAATAATTCCCATTTTATATCCGCGTTTATGCAGTTCAAGTACTACAGGTGTCACATCAGGCCTGGGGATCCGCCGTCCGTCACAATCCCTCCACAGACGGGTAAGTTTCCCTGATAAAGGAGCAATCTTGTCATGGGGCAAATCAGGAAGCATCCATTTTGTCCACATCTCCTTTTCAGAAACTTCGATAAGTTTTTCTTTTGCCTGTTTTCTTAGAATCTGATATCTTGCTTCAAGATGTTCAATAAATTTATCAGTGTTCATTTCGGTTTCCAGCAGTTCAGCCAGTTTCTGTTTTGATTTTTCCATAAAGTCAGTATCTTTAACCACTATACGCAGTGTATTACCAACATCAAACAGTATTGCTTCAATATTATTCTTCATTTAATCTCCTTTCCCGGATATTATGTTTTTTTGAATATATTGCATTAAACCACTAAAATAATGGTATTCTGCATACATATATTCGCTAATATAATATATCAAGACTTGCCTTTTTGCAAGTTTTCTTACATATCAGCATATATATGAAAATTATATAAACTTACACATTTCTTTTGGCTTTCCAGTTAAAAGATCAGGTATTCTTCCGGATTAAACTTAAATATATTTTAAAGTAAAATATGAATCTTTTATCATAAAAATATCCGAATTAAAAACTCACAAATTATTTTACATGCAAGTCTCTCTTGTAATATTCTTTGATCATCAATATATTATAGATATATAAAAAATAGCTCATTTTATTTTTTAATACAAAAACTATTTATGCTTTATCAGGAGTAAATTAAATATGAAATATATCAGAATTGATAACAATGAAGAAAATTTTGCCGATCTTTTGGAAAACAGCATTTCTCAAATCAATTCACTTGAACCTGGTCAATTAATAGAAACAAAGATTGTTTCCATCTCAGGAAATTGTATTTTTCTCCAATTAAGCGGGAAAAGTGAGGGGCAGCTTGATATAGCAGAGATGACAGACAAAAACGGTAACCTCACTGTAAAAGAAGGAGATATGATTAAGGTATATTTTCTTTCTTCTAAAAACGGAGAAATGCTTTTTACCACCAGAATAAGCGGAGATAAAGCCGGAAAAGAAGTTCTGGAAAACGCTTTTAATAACGGAATCCCGGTTGAAGGTGCAGTTGAAAAAGAGATTAAGGGAGGATATGAAATAAAAATAGGTGAAACAAGGGCTTTCTGCCCATATTCCCAGATTGGACAGAAGCGGGTTGATAATCCCGAAGTTTATATCGGTAAAAATCTTACTTTTAAAATATTGGAATACGGTGAAAACGGAAGAAATATTCTTGTTTCAAACAGAGCAATACTTGAAGAAAAACAGAAAGAAAAAATAGACCGTCTGAAAAAAAATCTTCATGAGAATATGACTGTCACGGGAACGGTAAAATCACTTCAGGACTTTGGAGCTTTTATAGATATAGATGGTATACAGGCCCTTCTTCCTATTTCAGAGATAAGCAGAAGCCGGATTGATGATATAACCGAAGTACTGAAAGTAGGGGAAGAAATTAAAGCAGCTGTTATTAAACTTGACTGGAAAAATGAACGTATAACTCTCAGCCTTAAAGCATTAATGTCAGACCCATGGGATGAGGCAGCTGCCAATTACAGTAACGGATCAAAGCACACGGGTAAAGTAGTCAGAATTACCAGCTTCGGAGCCTTTGTTTCTCTGGAACCGGGAATTGACGGACTTATTCATATCTCAGAGCTTGAAGGTGATTCCAGAGATAATAATCCCAGGAAGGTTTTGAAAAAGGGGCAAAGCATAATTGTTAAAATCAACAGCATTGACATAGATAAAAAAAGAATCTCACTAAAACTTGTTACTGATACTCAGGAAAATGAAGATTATAAACAGTATATGGAATCTGATTCGGAGACATATAATCCATTTGCTGCTCTTTTTAAAGACAAATTCAATAAATAAGTTATAAGGTTTCATAAATCCGAAGTAAAAAAACAGTACAACCTCTCTTAGGACCTGAGTCAGCTAAGAGAATGAAAAGCTTTATTTATTCCTCTTTAACTTCCCTTTCAGCATTTTCAGGAACAACGAGAACAGGGCATTTGGCTTTCCGTATTATCTTTTCTGTATAATTACCCAGCATACGGTTGATTATATTGGAACCAGCGCCTCTTCCAATAATTATTAGATCCACATCATCATTTTTAGCCGCCTTCAGAATTTCCTCCCCGATATTTCCGATCAGATATCTGGTACTCCATTTTATTCCTTCAGGAATTATCGGGATATAAACTTCTGCAATTTTTCTGTCAATATCCTGTTTTGCCTTTAAATCAACATTGTCAACCTCATAGATGTATGACTTCCAGAACTGGGCATCAGGTTCGGGAATAACGTGAAACAGGATCAGTTCACTACCAGGGTTCCCCTCGGCAATATTAAGCGCATAATGAAAAGCCGACATTGCATCCGAGTTAAAGTCTGTACAGAAAAGCAGTTTTTTAAAAATATTTCTGTAAGGCATTATTTAATCTCCTTTTAATGCAGAAGGTTTGGGAGAAAAAGACATATCTGCGGAAACGCAATAAGAATAAGCGCAGAAAGAATCAGTACAAAAAGAAAGGGGATTGCCCCTTTAAAGATAACCGGGAGCGGAATATCCCGTTCAATGCCGCTCACTACATACACATTAACCCCAACCGGTGGTGTTATTACACCCATCTGTGTTATAACAACAACTATAACCCCGAACCATACCGGATCAAATCCGAGTTCCAGTATTACCGGATAGAAAATAGGTATTGTCAGAAGAATCAGTGCGAGAGCATCGATTATGCATCCGGCAATAAGAAAAAAAAGGATGATTATCATCATTACCATCCAACCTGGAAGGGGAAGGGAAACAAAAAACTGAGCTGCTGCAAAAGGAATTCTGGAAACAGCCAGAAATCTTCCGAAAATAACAGCACCTGCTACAATAAAGAAAATCATACTTGATGTACGGACAGTTTCGAGAAGTATCTGTTTTAATTTGTGTAAAGTAAGCTCCTTCTGAAAAAAAGCTATAACAAAACTTCCTGCTGCTCCTATGGCGGCAGCTTCAATGGGGGTGAAAAGACCAATAAACATTCCGCCCATTACAAGAAGAAAAAGAATAAGTGTTTCAATTACTCCGTTTAAAGAAAGAAACTTATCCCGCCATGACTGCCTTGGACCTGCAGGCCCAAGTTCTTTGTTTCTGGAGCATCTTATATATATAGATATGCAGAAAAGAGCCGAGATTAGTATTCCTGGTACAATTCCCGCAAGGAAGAGGCTGCCGATAGACTGTTCAGTCATCAGAGCATATACAATAAATACAACAGATGGCGGGATAAGCATCCCGAGCGATCCACCGGCTGCAACGGTACCTGAGGCAATTGAATCAGCATAACCGTATCTTTTCATTTCAGGAAGGGCAACGGCAGCCATTGTTGCGGCTGTTGCCGGGCCTGATCCGCATATAGCACCGAAACCGGCACATGCGCCGACTGTTGCCATTGCAAGCCCCCCTTTAAGGTGGCCGATCCATGCATAGGCAGTCCTGAAAAGACGCCTGCTGATTCCTGCATGAAATGATACCTGACCCATCATTACAAACAGAGGGATAACTGTAAGGTTGTATGATGAGAATGTTTCAAAAAGATCAGCAATTACCATGCTGTAGGCAGCATGTGGTGTAACTATCATTCCAAAACCGATAACACCTGCTGCTATCATTGCAAATGCGACCGGCATGCTTGTAATTAATAGGGATATAAGTATAAGGCATCCTAAAACACCGGTTTCTACAGGACTCATGGCTTAATTAACTCCTTTCCCGGATGAACAAGGTGATATATAAAAACAATCATCATCAGCACACAGTTGAAGCTTATAAGAATTGGAATCCAGAAAACCGGTAATCCGAGATTAGGAAATACTTCTCCGGAGCTGAAAAGAGAAAGTCCGTGACGAAATAACTTAACAGATAGTATTCCGAAGATTATCAGGGAAGAAAGTCTTAATAAAGAGTCCAGGAGTATCCTCCAGGATCTGCTGCATTTATGATAAAAGTATTCGATGGCAATATGCCCTTTTACAGCTGTCAGATAGGGCAGGGCACATGCAACAGCTATTGAACCGCATGCTCTGACCATATCATATGCACCTGTAATGCCAATATTAAAAATACGGAGTATAACGTCTGCAACAGTAATCAGCATCATGAGTAAAATTGCCAACCCTGCTGCATACGCAAGTATAATAATCAATCGACGTATAAGTAAAAAAAACTTCATATTCCTACTGAAGCATTTTCTGAATATCAGCAAGAAAATCAGCTCCCGGAAGCCCTTTTTCAGCTGCAGCATCAACATATTCCCTGAAAACCGGGTCCATTGCATTTATAAAGGCTTTATTTTCCTCATCACTTAAACTGATGAATTCTTTGCCTAGTTCTTTTACATAAGCCTCGCCGTTTTTATCACTTTCATCCCAGGCTTCTCCCTGCTTTGAAATCCACTCATCACTTACTTCTGTCATAACAGATTTAAGGTCATCAGGAAGAGAATCCCATTTTGCCTTATTCATTACAACAAACATTGATGTTGTATATCCTATAGATTTTGTATCTACAACATAATCAATTACTTCACCCTGCTTCCAGCCCTTCAGAGTTTCAACAGGACAGAATGTTGCATCTACAACACCCTTCTGAAGTGCCTCATAAGTATCTCCCTGACTCATGGAAACCGGAGTTCCACCAAGGGCTGTTACTATTTTAGCAGAAAGACCTGTAGCTCTAATCTTCATTGAAGCCAGATCTTTGGCCCGTTCCACCTTTTTCCTGCTAGCAAGAATACCAGGGCCGTGGGCATGCAGATAAAGCACATGAACCCCTGAAAGTTCTTCCGGCTTATATTTTTTTACCATTTCATTTGCAATCTTTGTTGCTGTCACTCCGTCCGGGTATCCGAGGGGAAGATCAAGAGCTTCAAGCAGTGGAAAGCGTCCTCTTGTATAGGCAAAAACACTCATTCCGATATCGGCAACACCGGATTCTACAGCTTCATAAGTCTGTGCCGCCTTTGTCAGTGTTCCTCCCGGGAACATAGTAATTTTTATTCTTCCGTTTGACCGGAGAGCAATCTCTTTTGCCCATGCTTCAGCTGTCTGCGCCTGAAGGTGAGTAGCAGGAAAGAAAACCGCATAGTTTAATTCAAAAGTTTTTTCCGGATCTGCGGCTTTTGCAGAAGCTGCCTTTTCCTTGTTACACCCTGTGAACAGGATAAATAAAATCGATAAAAGTAATAGTAATTTCTTCATGTTATCTCCAATATGGCAGGAATTATACAAGAATAGCTTGAATACAGTAATATTTCAAACGGTTTTTTCCTAAAATTAATCTGTTAAATATTCTTTTTTTAACTATTATTCATTAACGAAATAATTTACAAACACATCTAACAACTGAATATTCTTTTTGATTCAGTATAATTATTTCCTTACTCCATAACCGTTTAGGTATCTATTATAGAAAGTTAACAGAGTTCCCCTTATAATAGTCCGGACAAAAGCGCCCAGATCATCGGTATAAAGGTTGCAGGAAGCATGTTGGCAACATTCATTTTTTTTAACCCTAGTAGATTAAGCCCGATACAGAAAATCAGGGCTGAACCAGTCATAGACATCTGTATAAGTACATGGTCAGTTACTATTGGACGGAGAAAGGTAGCTCCGGCTGTCAGTGCTCCCTGATAAACAAGAACAGAAAGGGCTGAAAGCAATACACCTGAACCGTATGCAGATGCAAAAATTATCGAAGCAATTCCGTCAAGAAATGATTTTGCAAAAAGGGTGGACGGGTTTCCCATAAGACCGTCTTCAATAGATCCGACAACAGCCATTGCACCAACACAGAAAAGTATACTTGCCCCGACAAAACCTTCAGTAAAATGAGAATCGCCAGCCTTTGACAGTTTTTTCCTTGCGTATTCCCCAAATGCGTCAAAACCCCTGTCTATCCTTAGGAACTCACCTAAAACTGAACCGATAACAATAGAAATAATCAGCATGAGGATATCTGCACGGTCAAGAAGACCATCAGGTTTGATTCTGTATATCCCTGCCAGTGTACCGGATATTCCGATAAAGATAACAGAAACCCCGAGGCCGTCTGTAATAATATTTTTTATCCTGTCAGGAAATCCTTTTCTTAGTAATAAACCTATTGCGCATCCAGCAATAATCGCCATAGCATTTACCAGTGTTCCAATGCCGGTCATCTTTACTCTCCGTTTTTTGATCTGATACAGACACCTCTTAAAACAATTCCTGACCGCAAAGGTGCCATTGGAAAAGTGCCCTTTATGGAGATCAACCGAATATCACAGAGATCCCCATATTTAAAAATATATTTTTACCTGAAAGTAATCAATACAAGGTATAAAAATATGCTGTCCGATTTTTTTCAGTATTTCATTACAAAAGCCTTTAACGGAGGGAATCCGTTGAAATTTACAGAACTGTAGCTTTGTGTATATGCTCCTGTTGTAAAAATATAGATCCTGTCACCCTGTTTAATTGTATCCGGAAGTTCATACTTGTAGTTTTCGTAAAGTACATCCATACTGTCACAGGTTGGCCCGGCAAGTATTACCTCCATGGCTGCCCCCTCTTTTTCGGAATAGATTGGGTATTTTATAAGTTCATCCATAGTTTCAATCATACCGCCGAACATTCCTATATCGAGATAAACCCATTTAAAAGGTGAAAACTCCGACTTGTGTGATGTCATAATTATTTCACTTATTATAACACCTGCATCTGCTACCAGAGACCTTCCCGGTTCAATCATTATTTTGGGTATGTCAGTACCGAAATCATTTTCAAGAAACTGTTTAATTGCTCTGGCATAAAGATCAAGCTTCTGTGCCGGCTGAAGGTAGTTTGCCGGAAAACCTCCTCCAAGATTTATTGTTTTCAGAACAATTCCGTGATCTGTCTTAAGTGAATTAAAAAGATATGTGCATGTAGAAATTGCAGCATCCCACTGCCCGATATCCCTCTGCTGTGAACCCACATGGAAGGAAATCCCGTATGGCTCAAGCTTGAGATCCTTTGCTATTATTGCAAGATTATATGTCATTTCCGGATGTGAGCCGAATTTTCTCGAAAGAGGCCAGTCTGCACCTGCCCCTTCTGTAAGCAGCCTGAACAGGACCTTTGCACCTGGTGCATTATCTGCAATTTTCCGCAGGTCTTCTTCACAGTCTGTTGCAAAAAGAGTAACTCCTCTTTCGTGAAAATATTTAATATCCTTTTCTTTTTTTATCGTGTTGCCGTAACTTATCCTGTCAGGTGTTATCCCCAGTTTCAGCATCTGATCGAGTTCATGTCTTGTTGCAACATCAAAGTTTGAACCAAGTTCCTTGAGAAGAAGAATAATTTCCTCCATAGGATTTGCTTTTACAGCATAATATATGGAAGCATAAGGCAGTTTTCCCTGAAGATCCTTATATTTTTTTTTGATAACACTGAGGTCTATTAACAAAAAAGGGGTTTCAATATTCTGTGAAAACTTTTTTATTGTTTCGAACCTGCGTGAGGTAACAAAACGTGACAGTGGAAACAGGTATTTTTTAACCTTTTCATCATTTGTATATTCCATTTTCTTTTCCTTAATTCAGTTATAATTTATTATAGTTTAATAATGAAACAGTATTGGAATTTTCAGCTTATTTTATCAATATTCGCGCTTCAACTGCGCAAGCGGGTAGTAATGCTTCAGGATCTCTTCAGCTGAAAATCCTTTTTCAGCCATTCCTGCAGCACCAGTCTGGCACATTCCGACCCCGTGTCCCCATCCCGCCCCTGCAAATATGAAAAATTCTGGCAGGGATGCCTCTATATCGGCCAGCCATGGATGGCGACCGGGCTGATGCTCAGGAAGGGATGCCTCTATATCGGCTGTATTGTAATTAGTAATTCCAGGATACTTCGGCATAATTATAAAGAGATTACTCCTGAGTCCTCCAAGACTCCTCCTGATTGAATCTCCTCTTATAACCTTTTCACCTGAAGTTCCCTTTATCAGGACTTCCTCAACCCTTCCGCTCATACCCCTTCCGCGGGTAGTTATAGAGATTATATCTCCAATACTGCCGCCGGTTCTTTCCTCAATTTCCTCCCTGGGAACTATCAGTCTCCATCTGTAGGAGGATCTGAAGCTGTACTCCGGGACAGAGCTGTAGGTTTGAGGTTCTGACAGTATCCATCTGGCAAGTTCATAGGGTGCAGGGGGCTCTGATTCAAAAACAAGCTGCGGATCTGTTACTCCGATCAGAGGGGAAGTACCACCCCAAACACTTTCAGCTGATTCTGTCCTTCCTGCTGAGTTTGCTGAGTAGAAAGCGCTTAGATATTTTCCTTCATATCTAAGAACAAGCCCTCGTGTTTTTTCAACAGCTTTAGTTGTTTTTTCATTTTCACCTGTAAGGCCCCTGTAGAATGCTGAAGAAACAGACCCTGATACATCAAACCCCTTTTTTCCAAACCGCCCCATATGGGCAAGGGTATATGACCTTGCTGCTATTGCCTGTGCGCAGAGGGCCTCTTCCGGCCAGTATGAAGGCATTTCGGAAGGGACTACAGAGTAGAGATATTCCTCAAGAGGAAGAGTGTTTATAACAGTAATCCCTTCGGCTGGAGAATTTAATACAGATATTCCGCCCCTGTAGGATCTGTCCTCCTGACCGGCTGAAGAATATCCGCTGCTGTGCTGTACATTAAAAACAAGGATGGCAGAATCCGGAGAACTGCATTTAATACTGACTGGCCCGGGTAATTTTAAAAGCTCTTCTCCATCTTCTGAATAAATTTCAACATTCCTTCCCCCTGATACTATCCTGAGTATCTGAATACTTTCACTTTCAAAAAGAACCTTCCCGTCGCTCCCGGAAACACCGAACCTGCCTCCCGGTTTGATATAAAACTGTTTCAGTTTTTCTGCAAGCCCGACCCTGATCCATGGCATTATTTCGGGTTCCGCTGTAAATACAGATATTTCAGGGACTTCTGACAGGATTCTTCTTTTTTTCTCAGCCTGCTCCCTCTTTTCATAAAGAACAGGATTGGATTTTTCAAACTCTGAAAGATATAAAGCAGTATCTCTGTCCCAGGGTCTTATAGATACAGCCCGCCTTAGAGCTTCATCTCCTTCGCTCAGCCTTTTCTGTTCAATAATGGATTTTGCAAGTATTACCCTTCCCTGTGTCAGGTTTGAGTCCAGTTTCAGGGCTTTAGTAAGGTTGTTTTCGGCAGATGCAAAATCACTGTTTTTAAAATCAAGAAACCCCAGTAAAAGATATGCTGTCGGGAAGTAGCTCCTTTTTTCTATTGCAGAGTTCAGATATGATATCCCCTTATCAGCATCTCCTGAATCAGCAAATGCCCACCCGGAAAAAAACAGTTTCTCAGCTTTTATATCATTGGCAAGGCTGCCAGTCTCTTGAAGAAAATCATTATTGGCAGAATTAACGGTTTTTTCAAGATATTCAGCATAGTCTCCTGACAGAAAATATGAAAGGAAGGGGTCTTCCCACAAAGAACCCTCGGGGAAATTATAATCAACTCTTGTTCCTCCATTCTCCTGACAGAGAAGTGAATAGCTCAAAGCCTCACTGTATCTTCCGCTTTCCTGAAGCAGCCTTATTAAACTCAGACCCGCTTTCAGGTTTTCAGGTTCATTAACGCAGATTTCTTTAAAGATTTCTATTGATTCTTCTATATTACCTTCATAATAGAATTCAACAGCAGCAAGATATTTTTCATCATTATTTGTATGGGATTTATCAACTGCTATTTCACTCTTTTCATCAGTTTGATTAAGAACTGCTTCCCCTGTTTCACATGCAGCCAATCCAGCTGCTGTCATTATCATTAAGAATAAATGCATTATAAAGCAGTAATGTCCAGCTGATGATTCTTTTTTCTTTTTATTTCTCATTACCATAATTATATCATACAGTTAAAAGTAAAGGATTGTCATGATGAAACCATCGGGACAAACCCGGGATTTCCTTCAAAACCTGTTATCAGTATTAAAAAAGAAAGCTTCTGCCACGCCTTTTCAACTGCTTCTGAAAGGGGTTCAGGCGTTTTCATATCAGCATTGCTGTATAGTATCCTCATTCCTTCTTCCGTCATAAGTGGGATAAAATCACCATAAAGCTCTTTTTTCACATCCATTGATTTACATGATTTGTATTTATGATTCCCGTTTTTATCTTTAACTCCGGAAAAAGCAAAAGCACGGCAGAGAAAGGGTCTCGCCGGGTAAATTCTGCAATGACTCTCATTTTCTGAATCAAAAAATATACAGTAATTTCTCTGTTTTATACCAGCGAAATAAGATGAAAGACCGGCATTCGATTTAATTATCCATGCGGCAGCAAAGAGTGCTTCGGCATAGGATATTTCAGGCTCATAATTCCTGCAGCAGTTCCCGCATCCGGCCGGGCATTCTATTCCGTTTTCGGAAGCGAATTTTTCAGCTCTTCTGTCAAAATTCATATAAAGATTGTTTATAAATAAAATGTTTTCGTTAATACTTCCGGATAATTCAAGTAAATTATTTATGTCCATTTTTGCTCAATATAGAAAATGTTTTAACCAGTGTCAATCAGATAATCTGCTCAAAAATATCAAAAAAAACCATTTTTACCAAACCGGAAGAAACACTTGTACCAGATTGAATTTCGTTATATGTTGGAAAATAAATATAATGAAACTAATCTTTGGGTATATAAAATCCTGCTGGCTGTTGTTCTCACTTGCTCTGCTTTTTTTAAGTATGGAAGCTTTGTGCGATATTCTGCAGCCGACAGTTCTCTCATATATTATTGACTTCGGAATTAAAAACGGTGAAATGGATAAGATAATCCGATACGGCAGCTGGATGTTTTACATATCTGTTTTCGGAGCACTTAACGCAGTTTCCAGAAACTACCTATCAACCATAGTCTCTTATAAAATCGGATACAGAATACGTGAGGATATGTTCCGTAAGATCCTCGGATTTTCTTTTGAAAATATGGACGGGTTTGACGGTGCTACTTTAATGACCCGCATTACAAGCGATATAACGATTGTTCAGCATTTCATAAACGGTCTTATGAGAGTTTTTCTAAAAGCCCCTCTTCTCGGGATCGGAAGTATTGTTATGGTTGCACGGCTTAACAGAGGCCTGCTGTGGATTTATGCTGTCCTTATCCCTGTTATTGTGATTATTATATCGGTAAATATGGCAGTGGGATATCCTCTCTTTTCCAGAGTCCAGCAGGCGCTTGACCGTCTAAATAAACTTACCAGAGAGTTTCTCAACGGTATCAGGGTAATAAAAGCATTCAACAGTTTTAGATATGAAAAAGAGCGCTTTGATAAGGCAAACAGCTATCTTGCCGCAAAAACAGCCACTTCAATGAAAATAATGGCAATATTTCCCTCTATGCTGACTTTCAGTATTAATATGGCTATTGTATTTGTTCTTTATAAAAGCGCTTTCCAGATTGAGACCGGCAGTATAGGTATTGGAACAACTATTGCTTTTATAAACTATATTATCCAGTTTTTATTTGCCTGCATGATCATTGCACGGGTTTTCACCATGTTCGTACGGGCTAAAGCATCATCAGTCAGAATATCAGAAGTTCTTAACACTTTTAACAGAATGAAAGAAAGCATTCATCCGGTAAACCGGATAATCAAAGGTGAAATTGAATTTTCCGGCGTTTCGTTTTCATACGGCAGCGGTGAAAATGTTCTTAACAGAATCAGTTTCAGAGTCAATGCTGGAGAAACACTGGGTATAATAGGCGCAACAGGATCAGGAAAAACATCAATAATCAACCTGATTACAAGATTCTATGACCCTGATGAAGGGAAGATCCTTATTGACGGCATACCGGTACACGAGTATTCATTTGAGAGCCTGAGGAAAAATATAGGTCTTGTCGCCCAGAAAAATAAACTTTTTACAGGAACTATTGAAGAAAACCTCAGATGGGGTAAAGAAAACGCTGATATCTGTGAACTTGATAAAGCTTCCGAAGATGCATGTATATATGATTATATCAGAAATTCACCGGAAGGTTATAAAACCCTTATCGGGCGGGGCGGGGTTAACCTCTCCGGAGGGCAGAAACAGAGACTTGCAATTGCAAGAGCGCTTCTGAGAAATCCGGCTGTCCTGATTCTTGATGATTCAACAAGTGCTGTTGATATTTTTACAGAAAACAGGATCAGAAGTGCACTTAAAAACAGAAAAAACCGTATGACTACAGTTCTGATTACCCAGAGAGTCCACTCCCTGATTGATGCTGATAAGATCCTGGTAATTGATAACTGCTATGCTGCAGGTCTCGGAAATCACAAAAGTCTTTTAAAATCCTGTACTGTATACAGGGAAATATTTGAGTCCCAGACAGGAGAAAGGGGATGAGTGATTTCGGGAAAAAACTCCAGCCTGGAAACAGGGGAAATGACCATGGATTCGGACGTATGGCGAAACGTTTCTCAAACCGTGAAAAACCCCGGAATATAAAAGAAACACTTTCAAAGCTCTGGAATTATTACAGGGAAGAGAAAAAGATTCTGATATTTCTTTCTGTTGTTATTGTTCTTCATGTGATCTCAACTCTTTTTTCCCCTTTCCTGATAGGAAGAGTAATAGATGCTGTTGATATGAAAAAGGGAATGACTTCTCAGGTATTAAGACCGCTCCTGTTTCTCCTTTTCTGCTATATTTCCGCGACAGTCATGATATGGCTTGAAGGATACCTCATTGCTGTTCCTTCACAGCGTATCGTTAAAAAAATAAGAATGCATTTGTTCGACCGTGTATCAAGGCTTCCTGTCCGATTTTTTGATACACGGTCACACGGGGATTTAATGAGCCGGTTTTCAAATGATATTGATAATATCAGCACAACAATAACCCAGACTACAACAGAGCTTATTTCAGGTTTTCTGACTGTATCTGGTTCTTTTGTGATGATGACGGTTTTAAGCCCGCTTCTGACACTGGGTACTTTATCTGTTGCCCCTGTTGTATTTCTACTTACCCGTTTTATATCACGGAAAACAAGATCCTATTACAGGGACCAGCAGACAGCTTTAGGCAGTCTTAACGGACTTGTTGAAGAAACTGTAGACGGATTATCCCTGCTTAAGGCATTCGGACAGGAGGAGAATCTCCTTGGTCAGTTCACCACTGTCAATTCAAAACTTTACATCGCGGGAAGGAATGCCCAGTTCTTTACCGGACTTCTCATGCCTATGATGAATGTGCTTAACAACCTGAGCTTTGCAGTAATAGGTCTTTTGGGCGGATTTATGGTCTTCAGCGGTTATATTACTGTCGGTGTTATTGCCAGTTTTATAAATTATTCCAGACAGTTCGTACGGCCCCTTAATGAAATAGCCAGCACATGGAATACACTTCAGTCTGCTGTAGCAGGAGCTGAAAGAGTTTTTGAAATAATGAATGAAACAGAGGAAATTCCCTCAGTGAAGAACAGGAACATACCTGACAATGCTGAGGGAAGGGTAGAATTTAAAAATGTAAGTTTTTCTTATATCCCGGGTATTCCGGTTTTAAAAGATGTATCATTTCATGTTGAGCCCGGAAAAAAAATAGCTCTTGTCGGGGAAACAGGTTCAGGAAAAACAACTGTTGTAAACCTTCTTTCCAGATTTTATGATGATTATAATGGGGATATTTTACTTGACGGTGTTCTTCTTCAGGATTATAACAGACAGAGTCTTGGTAATTCTTTCGGAATTGTACTTCAGGATTCATACCTTTTTACAGATACTGTTTTTAACAACATAGCCTACGGCAAACCCGGAGCATCCAGTGATGATGTTATAGAAGCAGCTGAGCTTTCAAATGCTCACAGCTTTATCAGTCATCTTGAAAACGGTTATGAAACAATACTGACAGACGGGGGCACCAACCTGAGCCAGGGGGAAAAGCAGCTTATCACTATTGCAAGGGCTGTAATTGCAAAGCCACTTATACTTATTCTTGACGAGGCGACAAGCAGCGTTGACACAAGGACTGAGAAAAAAATACAGGATGCAATGCTGAAACTAATGTCCGGCCGTACAAGCTTTATTATTGCACACCGTCTCAGTACAATTAAGGATTCTGATGAAATCTATGTACTTGAAAACGGGGAAATTGCGGAAAAAGGGAATCACGAGGAGCTTATGGCACTTAAACACAAGTATTACAATATGGTACGTCAGCAGTATGAAAAATTCGATATTGTTTGATTCTTCATCATTGACAATCAGTTCAGGTTTTCCTATCATAAATTGCATCTCATGTACTTAAAAATATTTAAAGGTAATTCTTTTTTAAACCAAAAAAAATAAGTGCCTGTGGAAGGATAAATTGCCAGGTCTATTTTATAAACCACAAAATCAAGAAACTATTGAACAAGATGAGAAAATCCGTAAGCAGATAATGCTTTACATTCTATCACTGCTTGGAGTTTTTTTTCTCATCACAATGAGCATTATCCTTTTTTCCGAGGGTTTTTACTTCTATGCTATCCTCAATCTTGCTTTCTGCTCATTTCTGGTTATAATAATTTACCTTGTACATACAGGCAAAAATCTCCGGTTCTACAGTATTATCAGTATTATCTTTCTTCAGCTTTTTTTCATATTTCTTTTTCACAGCGGAGCAGGGAACCAGATGGCTTTTGTCTGGTATTATCTTTTCCCGCTTGTTTCCATATTCCTTCTCGGAATCAGGCTTGGGACATTTCTATCCCTTTTTATGATAATTCTGTCGTTTGTTTTAAATATATTCTCAAACTATATACCGTTTTTTGTTCACATTCAGACAGGCAAGATTCTCAGGATTCTCTTCAGTTATATAAGTATTATTCTCTTCTCTCTGGTATTTGAACTTACCCGTCTTTCAACCCAGAAAAAACTTGTTGAGACTATGACTGAGCTGAATGAACTTGCTGTGAAAGACAGCCTGACAGGTCTTTTTAACAGGCGTTATATGGATGAGGTTATCGCCAGGATTCTTCAGCAGTGCACCAGATCAGGCCAGACAGCAGGCTTCATCATGGCGGACCTTGATTATTTCAAGAATTATAACGATACATACGGACATCAGGCAGGGGACAATCTTCTGTCCTGTTTTGCATCAATGCTTAAGTCCCTTGTTCTCAGGCAGACTGATTTTGTCTTCCGCTACGGAGGAGAAGAGTTTTCGATAATTCTTTCCTCAACTTCTTCTGAAACAGTAATGAAGCTTGCTGAAGAGATAATAATCAGAACCAGAGAAATGTCTGTTCCTCATGAATCCAGCCCATTCGGAATAGCGACTGTTTCTGCAGGCGCTGTATTTACCAATTCACCAGGTGATATTGAATTCAGTGAACTTGTAAGGAATGCTGACAAAACTTTGTATGAAGCCAAGAAAATTGGTAGAAACTGTTTTAAAGTAAAAGAAATCTGAGAGAAAACTGAAAAATAACTACATTTATAATCATATTTAATAGCGGAATAATAAGAATTGATAAATTAGTAATCTGTATTATAATTAGTATATCTGAGCAAAATATAACATCAGCTTATCATAAAAGACCAGCAATGCTTTTCTTTTTAATTATATACAAAAAGCGGTAAAATTCGTGTTGTTTATGAGGTATGTTGTTTTATGAGAAATTTAAACCGAAATGAAAACCTGAAACAAATAATATTTGATGAAGGAATCTATAAAAGAATATACTGGATACTTTATCTGTTTATTTTCACAGTTATAACAATTCTGTTTTTATTGAATGTTTTAAATTCGAATTTCAAACCTCTCATTACCAGAGAAATTATTTATCTTTTACTGATCATTGTGGGGCTGATGATCTTGCCGGTATTTATGTCAAATATAAAAGAAATATCAATCGGAAATACAAATCTTAAATTCCGCGAACTTGAAAACCAGGTAGAAGAATATAAAAATCAAATGGAGAAAATAATTGCTTTCACTCTGGGAGAACATATTTTCAGGAAACTTCTTACAATACATAACAAGGAATATCAAAAGCTTCTGTATGATAAAAAAGACAAGGCATTAAATCATGAAATACAGATTCTGCAGGATCAGGGTTTTCTTCACCTTGATCCTTTGTTGTCAAGTCTTTCAGACGGGGATGATCTGGCTGATAAAATGTGCCTGACAGATATCGGATACATGTATGTAAATTTCAGGCTGAGTGAAGCTACTAAAGCATTTCTCAGATATAAAAATTAAAACCTTATTTCCTGCAAATTTCTGATAATCAAGTAATTCTTTATATAATTATTCTTTCTGTTCCCACTTCTGTATTTCTATTATATTACCTTCAGGGTCTCTGGCGTATACAACGTTTATTTTACCCACATTATCTATTACAGCATTTACTACTTCACCGACACATGAACCACCGTTTTCAATCAGCAGCTTTAATGTGTCTGATACATTTTCAACAGAAAATGCAATATGCGCAAATCCTTCAGAATTAATCCATTTATTAATATTTTTTTTGTTTTCTCCATACTCAAATATCTCGATAGTCGGCCCGTTTTCATCTGAGCCTGGAAGCAGAAGGTGTATACCTCTTATCTCTGCGTTCTCCAGACTGGTCAAATTATCAAGCCATCGACCTTTTAAATTCCTTTCCGGGGGCTTTGGTATACATCCGAATACCCTGATATAAAAATCAGCAAGCTCCCGCCAGTTGGCTGATACTATGTTCACATGCGCGAATTTTATTTTCATTTTTCCACCTTTTTCAGACACATTAAAAATTAAGTTATCGTTATTATTGTTCTGAATACCACTCTTGCATTTCCGCTGATTTTAATCATCTCTGCCCCTTCATTGCTGCTGTAAACATGGACATCCATATATCCCTTTCTGTTAATGGCTTCTCCCTGTTTAATCCTGAATGTAAAACCTTCCTTTCTTTTCTCTATTCGGTTATACAAAGTCAGGTATGCCCCGAGAGGACCGTTTGCATTTCCTGTTACAGGATCTTCCGCAATTCCTATCGCAGGGGCAAACATTCTCCCGCTGATTAAAACACCTTCTTCTCCGGAATCAAAAGTAAATCCGTAAAAACCGTTACAGCAGATTTGACTGCTCAGTTTTGTAAGAACCGGGCTATTAATTGTAATATTATCAAGTATTTCTTTTGACCTGATTGGAACCATAACTTTGGAATGTCCTGTTGAAACAATCCGGACAGGAAGGGAATAATCAAGATCTTCTTTTTTTATTCCGAATCCGTTTATCAATTCATTCAGCTGAGATCCCTCTATCCTGTCACCGTAACTGATCTCAGCCTGGGTCATGGTTATCCTGAGTTTCCCGTCAATTTCAGCGATTTCAACAGGAAGAATTCCTGCACCGGTTTTTTGTTTTATTACTGCATTTTTAATTTTATTCTCTACAGCCCAAGCAAAATGGGCACCGATTGTTGCATGACCGCATATAGGAACCTCCTTAAGGGGGGTAAAAAACCTGACCTGCATATCGTAATCATCTGATTTACGGTTTATAATAAAAGCAGTTTCAGAATTGTTAAGCTCCCGGGCAATCTTCTGCATTGTATTTTCGTTAAGATTTTCAGCATTAAGAACAACTCCTGCCGGGTTTCCCAGAAAAAGATCATCTGTGAATGAATCAATCTGGTAAACAATCAAATCCATAAAATTATCTCCCCAGTAATTATATCTTATTAGTTTAATTAGTATAATGTGAAAGCATCATACATACTGATCATAAAACTGCTCCTTTAAAGATTAAGGCACATCCCAGCATAAAAAGTACAATGATACTGGTAAGAAGCATATACTTTACAATGCCGGATCCCAGTCTTCGTGCAAAATGAAAAATAACAATAAGAATGATAAGAATACTTATAAACACACTGTACATTCCGAATATAAAAAAAACAGCATGAAGAACAGACTGTTTTAATGCAGTGAGTAAAATAGGACCTCCTACTAGTCCCCAGAAAAGATAAGGATTAGGATTCAGAAAATTCATAAGGACGACACGCCTCATTAGAACCCACGGCCTTACACTGTTATCACACTCTCCGTATTCAGAACTTACTCCGCTTTTCCACTGTCTGATAAGTCCCCATGCCAGGTATATAACATATCCTCCTCCGGCCATGCTCATGAGCCTTGTAAAGACTGGCGGTAATTGCTTCAGGACAATCAAGGTCAGCAGTATAATAGGAAAATCTGATAACAAAGGAACAAAGGCAATCGGGAAGCTTCTTTTATAGCCACCTATGAGGGTTTCAGAAATCAGCATTGTCTGAAACATGCCCGGCATTGTAGCAGCAGAAACCCCAAGTACAGCACCCTGTATTAAAAATCCCAGGTATTTTAAGTCCATCAAATTTCTCTCCGCTTTTATTTTATCATAAGATCATTTTGAAAGCATTAAAATGATTTGCAGCTGATATATGATAATTAAAAAAAAGGCCGGATAATTATCCGGCCTCAAAATAGGAGTGTAATGGTCAAAGAAAGTTTTTATCAATCTGCTTTGTCATTTATATAAACATTCACCCATTTAAAAAGTTACACATAGATTATATATATTATAATTTTTCTTTAATATTAAAGATGCAAAAAAACAGGTGGTTATAAGTAGGGTTAGGATATGATATTTTCTTATAACCACCGAACATAAAATGAAATCAGAAAATTAATTGAAAGTCTTTTGTCTAATTAACTTTTCCTGAACACAATTATACAATCACTTATCAATTAGGTAAAAATATTTTTGTTCATTTATTTTTATAATAAATAACTTTCTTTCTTTTTAAATAGAGGAACTTATCAAAAATAAATATTCATAAATCATGGATTGACAAGCTCCTTCATAATTATTCCTTGATTTTATTATTTTATTACCAGAACACTTGTTTTTGCATACTGAAGAACTTTGCTACTGACACTTCCGAGAAAAAATCCCTGGAATTTACTCATTCTCCTGCGGCCGACAATAATCAGATCGATTTTCTCTTTTTCAGCCAGGGTGCAGATGTTTTCAACAGGTGATCCGGTTTTAACTACTGCCGTGACTTTAAGTCCTTTTTCCTCAAGTTTTTTCTTTACTGACTCAACTGCATTATTATAAAATGCTGTTTGTTCCATTTTTAATTTAACCATTACATCCCGTGGTACATTTGTTGCATAATTCATGTTGTCAGCATTTTCAATAACAGAAAGCACTGTGACTTCCGCATTCATTGCGATTGCCACTTTTGATGCTTCATCAACTGCTTTTAGCGACTGCTCCGACCCGTCTGTTGTAAGTAGTATTTTGTACATATTCTCCTCCATATTTATAAAAATATTAAAAAAAATATTAAAAACACTTATTAATAGACAAAGGATAGGTAATATTAATTAAGGTGTCAATGTTTTTAATTTTTAAAAAAACAATAACGGTTTTAAATACTCTTAAGGTTTCATTAAAAAAAGAAAAAAACGGCCGGAGGCAACCCGGCCGAATATGGAGTTTTTCATGAGCCTTAATAGAGTCGCCAGAGACTCTGGCGATATATAGAGGTATAGTTAGATTGGATCTGTGGGATAATCATGGCAATACCTCAAACTTCTTTATCAATAAATAAGACAACTGACTTTTATTAAAGTTACAGGAAATTTAACAAAAAAAAGGATTTCCCGCAATATATGCAGCCTTTTTTATATGCAGGAAATCCAAGACATAATACCTCATCTGGTGTAGGTGAGATAGATGCTTCAAAGGCAGAAGATAATTATATTTTACCATGGGGAAGCTAAATCAGACAATGTTTGATAACCTTAATTATTTAAATATTTTTGGATTTTTTTAAACAGAGGGAATTATAAAAGAATCGGAACTATCAAATTATACTGGGATGTGTTGGTTTGATAGCTCCGACGAACACTTTAAATCATGTGTATTATAGGACCAGTTCAATGTTTCTGTCAATAGTAACATTACTGAATTTAATAACCAAAAACAGCAGATAATTGAGATAATACAGTTTATGTAAACTATTCAAATCTTAAATATGGCCGGTGGCAGCCGCCTAAAATAGGAGAGTTTCTTTAACAATTACTGTATATCAAAGAAACTGATTCATAAATATCAACAAAAAAAGGTTGGTAAAAGTTAGAGAAAAGTGGAAGCTTTGAAAATTGCTCTTAATATACCTGGTATTCAAATTACAGTAGAGAAAGCGATTCATAAAATAAACAGGGTAGGGTGCTGTTAATCATTCTATTCAAGAAAATATCGAAGCTATCAGGAGTATTTTTTCCAGAATATAAAAAGTTGATAGCTTCGATAATTGATAATCTAAAATCTAATATCAACGACAAAGATTTGTGTGCATTTTATAAACCCTTAAAGTTTCTGTCAATAGAAACACTAAATCTTTTTTCAATAAAGATGATAAGATATAGATAAGTTTTGTAAAATCTTTACAAGGAAAAATATGAATATTCAGGAGATGAAAAATAGTGTTTTGCTATAACTGAATATTCTTTTTCTCTATACCTTGTACCCATATCAAAATCCTGTTCAAATTTGGGGCAGATACTGGTATCATATCTGGTGGCATAAAAAAAGGGTAACGCGTAAAGCGTTACCCAGTCAATACTTATTTATGGAGGTGGGGGGAGTTGAACCCCCGTCCTGAAGACAGGACCATAAACATCTACAGGTTTAGTCTATGCTTTAATTCGGGACGGGGCGAGGTGCAAAGACAAACCCTGCCATATCCCTGAGCCTGCTAATTGTCCTGTTTCTCCACAGACGGAAAGAAACAGCAAGTCCCGGTTTCTGACAAATAACACCGGACTTCGGAACAGCATTCCGGGTATTCGTAGCAGCAGCTAGGCTGCTAAAGCGTAATCTGCGTCGTTAGCAGTTAAATTGTTTTGCCGGTTTAAGGAGTCAGCTCTCCACCTGCAGCCTATGCTCCGGAAGATCCCCAGTCGAGACCGTTTCACCCCCTCAGGATTAATAATAAAATACCACTTAATAAGAGTTAAATCAATGAGAATAGCTACATATTCTTCATTTCGCGGGCCGCATCCTTGTTAAGGTCGCGGTCTTTTATTGCAGCCCTCTTGTCATAACTCTTTTTCCCTTTGCAGATACCAACCTCTATCTTGACAATACCCCTTTTCAGATACACCTTGAGGGGGACAAGGGTAAACCCCTTTTCATCCACTTTACGGGAAAGTTTTTTGATCTCCTCTCTGTGAACAAGGAGCTTCCTGTCCCTTTCAGGTTCATGATTATTAATATTTCCGAAATCATAGAGAGAAATATGAAAACCTATTAGCCAGAGCTCATTATTTTTTATCCTGCAGTATGCATCAGAATAGGAGAATTTATTCTGCCTTACCGATTTAACCTCTGTCCCTTCAAGGACAATTCCGCATTCTATTGATTCATCAACAGTATAATTGTACCTCGCCTTTTTATTGACTGAAAGGACCTTGACCTTTTCATCTGACATAGCTGTTCCTTACAAGTGCAGTTCTGAAACCAAGAAACGGAGTACACCACTCCGGGGGCTGGGAAGCCCTGGTTGATATCTTTACACTGCTGTTTGCCCAGCTCCCCCCCCTGACAGATTTTTCACCGCTTTTAAAGCTGGCTGTTTTAAGCTGGGGCCCTTGAATCATAAGATCAGTTCCTACTCCTGAAGGACTAATAAAGTCTCCAGGATAATACCAGTTGCTGCACCATTCCCACAGGCTTCCGCTGATATCGAAAAGCTTAAATCCTTTCTTCTGTGATGATAATGCAGCTGCCTCCCACTGATATTCATCAGGAAGAGTTACTGAATAATCCTTCATATCATGAGGAAGCTTACCGGTAAGCCATCTGCAGTATTCCTCAGCTGCATAATATGAGACAAACCTTACAGGAAAATTCTTTTCCTTATCTGAAGATGGATAAATACCGTCCCAGTCTTTCAGATAGTCTTCATTAACAAGACCCTCATTTATCAGATTATCCTTATTGATTTTGTCCCACTTCTGGTTTTCTTCTATAAAAAGCCTGTAATCGCTGTTTGTAACCTCTCTGCTTCCTATAAAAAAGCTTTCAAGATAAAGGTTATGGGGTATCTCATAATCATTCCTGACAACTGAAGGGACAAAGTCTTTCAAACCGTTACCGAAAAGGTATCTTCCTGATGGCACCTTTGCATAGCTTTCCCCTCTGAACCTTACCTCGGAATAAGGTGCCGGCAGCTCACCGTCCCATACAAGCTTTTTCTCATAGCTTCTGAACATCCTGTCGGATTTTCCGTTGGGAAGTATCTCTGCCCTTGTCTCATCTCTCATGATTTTTGTTGCATAAAGGAAAAGCTTCTTGTTGAGGGTCACTTTTTCCGCAATATATGAAATTGTTTCAATATAATCAGCAGGTGATACTGCAGGATTTGATAATGACCTGTAATAATAAACTGCCTTTAGAAGATCGTTAAGAAGATATTCATCTGTTACATTTTTGTATGCAGTCAGAAGAAATTCTTCAGTCAGACTTTCTTTCATATAATCAGATGGTATGTTTTTAACAGATTCAGATAAAATCTTTTCCGGCTGGTAGGAGGAATGAAAGCTGCCAACTGCTCCCCACTGTGTAAGGTCATTCAAAATCCAGTCAAGATAGTATTTATAATCTTCCATAACAAGTTTTTTTTCAACTTCAACCTCGGGTTTCCTGAAAAGTGTGGCAAACAGATATCCGTCCACATCAATTTTTTCATTTATAGCTGAAAATCCCGGTTTTCTGTATTCAATTACATGATTACCAGATGGAACATATACTTTTAACGGGGTTGTTCCTGCATAGGTATTATCAATCCATACAGAAACTGATGAGGGGGAGGATTTGAAACTGATCCGTGAACCGTAATTTTTCAATCCGGGAAAAATCAGAATCATGAATAATATCACAAGTATAATTGCAGCATAATAAACAGTAAGATATATACCGGGTTTTATCCCGAATATGGTTTTCAGTTCTATGCAGTGGTCTTCATCTTCGGTAAAAAATAAACTGTTTTTCTTTCTCATATTGATTGGATTATATGGAGAAGTTTAATTACTTGTCAACGATATAAATTGTATGATAACCTCAATCAGGTAGGACAGAAACTGATATGATGAAATTTTTTGATAAAGTCCAGATAATAACTGAAAACTATCTGACATGGAAAAATATTAGAAAACAGAATAAACTTGAAAAACAGAAGAACAAACACCCGGTTATTGACTGGATAGAAGCCTTTTTATGGGCTGCCATGGTAGTCCTTCTAATTAATCAGTATCTTTTTCAGGCCTATCAGATCCCTTCAGGTTCAATGATGAATACTCTCCTTATTAAGGATAGAATTTTTGTCAATAAGATTATCTACGGCCCTGAGCTTATCCCGGGGATGAGTAAACTCAACGGTTTTACAGAACCTGTCAGGGGAGAGGTAATAATTTTTGAAAACCCGACCTATCTTTCTCAGGGCCCTGTATTTGATATTATCCAGAGAGTACTTTACATGGTTACTCTTTCCCTTGTCGATATAGACAGAGACCAGTACGGTCAGCCTAAACCCCATTTTCTTATAAAAAGGGCAGTTGCAACTGAACGGGACAGGATAAGGATGCATAATGGTATAATGCAGATCAGACCGCCGGGGGTCGGGAACTGGATAGATGAAAATTCCTTCCACCATATGAACAGGGAAAGTGCAAAAATCAGAAGAATGATCGGGGAAAAGGAATACTCCCTGTACAGAACAGCTGCATTTGGAACAGTTCTCAATGAAAACAACATATATGTTGACTCAGAACAGAAAGAGGCGCTATCGACACTTAACTCTTCTTTTATTGATTCACTTACATTCAACAGTTACAGAGCTGAAATGAAATATGCAATTGAACCGTGGAACAGGGAAAACAGAAAGAATTATATAAAATATGAAACCGGATGGTACATTCCCGAAGGCTGGATATTCCCGATGGGAGACAACAGGGACAACTCAAAGGATGCACGTTACTTCGGTCCGGTAAAACTTAAAAAAGTCCTTGGGAAAGCCATGCTCAAATACTGGCCGTTTAACAGAATTGGGTTTATCAGGTAGAAGGTATTTTATGTTTGCAAAAAAAAGAAACAACTACAGTCTTTATAAACCGGGAAATTCAAGAAGGAGATCTTTCAGAAGATTTCTCCGTTTTCTTGTTACAGCAGTTATAGCTTATGAACTTATTACTGCTTTCCTTTTAACATCTGTCAGGATAACAACAGATTCAATGGACCCGACTCTGGCAAAAAATGATATAGTCATATCTCTGCCTGTATATTACGGTAAAAGAATTTTTAATATTGTTACAGTCCCAGGAATAAGAAAACCGATGAGGGGTGATATAGTTATTTATAAACCATCCACCATCAAAAAGCTCCCGTGGTATCTTAAATTGCCGGATTCAGTCTACAGGTTTGTAACTTTTCAGAGAAAATCCATCTCTGATCATACAGAATATTCTGATTTCAGCAGTGTTAAACGTATTATTGCCCTTCCCGGAGATACAGTTTCTGTTAAAAACAATGTCATGTATGTAAAAGAAGCGGGAAGTGAAAACCAGAAAAGCGAATTTGAAATAGCTGATATTGAATATAATATTAATTTTTCCAGACAGCCTGATAACTGGGGAAGCAGGCAGAACCCGTTTTCCGGAAATTTTGATGATATTACACTCAGAAAAGATGAATACTTTCTTTTAGGAGATAACAGGGACCTTACTAGCGATTCAAGAAATATTTCTCCTGCAAAAGAGCATGATATAAGCGGAAAACTTGTATTCAGGTACTGGCCGTTAAAACGGATACATGTTTTCTGAAAACAGGATAAAATCCCTTTATATCCATATTCCTTTCTGCATATCAAAGTGCAGTTACTGTGATTTTTTCTCCATGCCTGGTAAAGACAGGGAAATGAAAGAAGCTGTAACAGATTCAACCATAAGACAGATTAAATATTTTTCACAAAAATACTCTTTCAAACATCTTGATACAGTATATATCGGGGGCGGTACCCCTACATCTTTGCCTTATGATATCCTTGAAAAGCTCATTACAAGTACAGTAAAAGTTATCCCGTCGGAGATTAAAGAGTTTTCAATTGAAATCAATCCTGAAACAGTTAATCATGATCTGATTAATCTGATTGAAAATTCACCCCTTACAAGGCTCAGTATCGGTATTCAAAGCTTCAGCGGCCGCTTCCTTAAAACCCTTGGAAGAAACAGCAGTCCCCTAAAAAATATTAATGCAATAGAACTACTGTCAAAAACGGGAAAAGATCTGAACCTGGATCTGATATCCTCAATACCGGGGCAGAGTGTCGGGGAAGGGATCTGTGATGCAAAAACAGCTTCAGACTTCAGCCCCTCACATATATCTCTATACAACCTTACTGTTGAAAAAAATACAGCGTTTTCAAAAAAATATTCTGAAAATGATATTGATGATGAAGTCTGGATTAAAACCTCAGAATTTCTTGAAGATTCAGGTTACAGTAATTATGAAATATCAAATTTCTCCCTGCCGGGAAAGGAATGCATTCACAACCTGAACTATTGGAAGATGCAGAATTACCTCGGGGCAGGTCCAGCTTCTGTCTCGACAATTTCTGAAAACAGTTCATTTGTGAGAATGTTTAATACAGAAAAAATCGAATCATACCTTGAAGGGGAAAACTCATCATGGAACATACGGAAAGAAATAATAGATAAAACAGACTATCTTATTGAATATCTTATGATGGGTTTCAGGACGGCAGAAGGTATAAATATTACAGCAGCTGAATCAGTTTTGGGGTATAATATCTATAGTATAATTCCTGAAACTGTAATAAAATGGGATAATAAGGGTTTTATAGATTCATTAGAAGGCCGCCTGTCTCTTACCAGGAAAGGTAGACTTTTTCACAGCTCTTTTATAATAGATATTATGAATGAACTGGATAACAGAAAATTACCTTTATCTTGACACCTTAATTTTCATTATGATAGTTTTCTGTATTATCAAAACATCCGCGATTTAATAAATCCGGTAAAAAGGGACACATGTTAATCCGGAAAGAAGATATATCCTGCCGGTTAACAACAGACATCTTAAACAAATGTGCCCGAAAATTCACTTAATAAGGAGTTTTTATGTCCGGCCATAGCAAATGGGCTTCAATCAAACATAAAAAAGGTGCTGCTGACGCAAAACGGGGAAAAATATTTACAAAAATCATAAAGGAAATTACTGTTGCAGCAAGAATGGGCGGAGGCGATGAAGAAGGCAATCCTCAGCTCAGGACTGCCATTCTCAAGGCAAAAGGGGCCAATATGCCCAAGGACAATATAGAAAGGGCAATTAAAAAGGGGACTGGTGACCTTGACGGTGCAAGTTATGTTGAACTTACCTATGAGGGTTACGGCCCGGGCGGTGTAGCCCTCTTAATTGATGCCCTTACCGACAACAAGAACCGTACTGCAGCTGATGTCAGAAGTCAGCTGACAAAAGGGGGAGGTAACCTCGGTGAAACCGGGTGTGTTTCATATCTTTTTAAAAGAAAAGGGATAATTGCTTTTGACAGTTCAAAATATTCAGAGGATGATATTTTTGCAGCAGCTCTTGAAGCAGGAGCTGAAGATGTAAGCCTTGAAGGGGAATCAATAGAGGTTATTACAGAACCTGAGGATTTTGAAAATGTTCTGAATGCACTTAATGATGCAGGTTTTGAAAACGAAATGGCAGAAATTTCAAAAATACCGGATTCTGTTGTCACACTGGATAATGAAAAGACAGGTAAAGCTTTAAGGCTTATTGAGAGACTTGAGGACCTTGATGATGTTCAGTCAGTTTCCACGAACCTTGATATTCCTGATGATTTTGAGATGGATGAATAATAAGGTAAAATATTGCTTAGAATTTTAGGGATTGATCCCGGCCTTGCTCAGACAGGTTACGGAATTATCGACATAAACGGAAATAAAATTGTCCATGTTAAGCATGGGATTATTTCAACCGGGTCTTCAGTACATATTTCACAAAGGCTCCATTCCATTTATGATCAGCTTAAAGATATTATTAATCTGTATAAACCTGATGAAGCCGGGATTGAGGCTCTTTTTTTTGCAAAAAATGTTTTAAGTGCAATTCCTGTAGCAGAAGCCAAGGGGATTGTACATCTGGTTTGTTCGCAGAATAACATTGATAATTATGAATATACACCGCTTGAAATAAAGCAGACTATTGTCGGAAACGGAAGAGCTGATAAGAAGCAGGTACAGAAGCTGATCATGCTTCTTTTGAATCTTGAAACAATTCCGCAGCCTGACCACTGTGCAGATGCACTTGCCGCAGCAGTATGCCATTTTCATAACAGGAATTTTAAAAAATGTTTAACAGTATAACAGGTACAGTTACAGGGAAAAAAGGGAACACCTGCTTTATAGAAAACAGCGGTATAGAGTGGGCTTTAAACTGCTCGCAGCGTTCCCTTGATCAGCTCCCCAAAAAAGGGGAAAAGGCAAGGGTTTTAACCTATCTTCATCATAAAGAAGACACAATGCTCCTTTTCGGATTTGCATCAGAAGATGAAAGATCGCTGTTCCTTGAACTGATCAGGATCAGCGGAATAGGCCCGAAACAGGGTATAAAAATCCTCTCAGGAATTTCCGCTGAAGCTTTTATAAATGCCCTTGAAAATGATGACATAGCCGGTATATCATCTCTTCCAGGTATAGGGAAGAAAACAGCCCAGAAAATAATTCTCTCCCTCAGGGGAAAGCTGGTTAAAGAAGATACAGAACTCAATGTTCCTTACATAGAAATTGCTGATTCACTGTCTGATATGGGTTTTGACCGCAAAAAAGCGCTTAAGGTTGTCAAGGAGCTTTTTGAAAATTCTGATATACAGCAACTGTCCGAAACAGACAGAGAGAAGGAGATTTTCAGACGTGCAATTGTTACTCTCAGCTCCTGACCGGGAAATATAAATGGAAAACAACCGTATAGTTTCAGGAAAAATACTGGATGATGATATCAGAGACAGCAGACTCAGACCTTCAAAACTGGATGATTTTCAGGGGCAGAACCCTCTGAAGGAAAATCTTACAATATTTCTGCGGGCAGCAAAGGAAAGAAACGAAAGCCTTGACCATGTTTTCCTGAGCGGCCCGCCGGGACTCGGAAAAACAACACTTGCCGCAATTCTTGCCAATGAAATGGGAAGCGAGTTCAAAGCAACCAGTGCCCCTGCTCTTGATAAACCCAAGGACCTTGCAGGACTGCTGACATCAATTTCTGAAAATACTGTTTTTTTCATCGATGAAATTCACCGCCTCAAACCTGCAATTGAAGAGATGCTTTATATTGCTATGGAAGATTACGAGCTTGACTGGATAATAGGGCAGGGACCTTCCGCCCGTTCTATCAGGCTTCCGATCCCTAAGTTCACTATGATCGGGGCAACAACAAGATCCGGCAATGTATCAAGCCCCCTTTACAGCAGATTCGGAATCAGCATAAGAATGAACCTGTATGAACGGGAGGATATAATCAGTATAATAAAACGCTCATCCCGTATCCTTGATATTTCCATTGACAGTTCTGCAGTTGAGCTTCTTGCAGACTGCTGCAGAGGTACCCCGAGAGTTGCAAACAGGATACTGAGGAGGGTAAGAGACTTTGCCCAGATTAAAGGTGATGGAACGATTACAGAGAAAATTGTCCGATATAGTCTCGGTAAACTCGAAATTGACAGCAGCGGCCTTGAGCTTTTTGACAGAAAGATACTTGAAACTATTATAAAAAAATATTCGGGTGGACCTGTTGGGGCGGAAACACTTGCAATTTCAATGGGAGAAAGTGTTGAAACACTTGAGGATTTTTATGAACCTTTTCTGATTCAGAAAGGATTTATACAGAGAACTCCCAGAGGGAGAACTGCAACCCCTATGGCATACCAGCATCTCGGCATTACACAGGAAGGGGAGAATGAAAACCAGCGACTTTTATTTTGATCTGCCTGAAGATCTTATTGCACAGTATCCTGCTGACAGCCGGGGAGATTCCAGGCTTTTAGTATATAAAAAATCAGAACACACCCTGATACACAGTACTGTAAATAATATAACAGAGTTTATTGATAAGAACTCTGTTATGGTATTCAACAATACAAGAGTCAGAAAAGCAAGAATATACGGAATTTCAGATTTCGGCGGGAAAACCGAATTCCTTCTTCTTGAGAAAATATCTCCGTGCAGATGGGAGACTATCTGCAGCAAATCCAAAAGACAGAAGCCGGGTAAAATTTATCATTTCCCGGATAATCTTACAGGAATAATTACCGGATCAGAAGATGAGAAAAAGATTATTGAATTCAGCAGCGATATTGATGATATGTATCTTGATATAAACGGGCATATACCGCTTCCCCCTTATATAAAACGGGAAGATGCTGCTGAAGATTCCGAAAGGTATCAGACTGTCTATTCAAGGATAACAGGATCTGTTGCAGCCCCTACAGCAGGACTTCATTTTACAGAGGAGATCCTCACTTCAATCAGGGAAAAAGAGATTTCCACCGAGTATGTTACACTTCATGTTGGAATGGGGACTTTTCAGCCTATCAGAACAGAGAATATAAAAGAGCATAAGATACACGAAGAAACGTATGAAATTAATCCGGATACAGCGGAAAGGCTTAATAAGGCAAAAAAAGAGGGAAAAAAGATTATTGCTGTCGGGACAACCTCTGTGAGGACACTGGAATCTTCAGCAGATATAAACGGTATGATAATTCCGGGTAAAAAAACTACATCTCTTTATATATATCCAGGATACAACTTCAGATTTGTTGATCAGATATTTACAAACTTCCACACTCCAGGTTCAACCCTCCTTGTACTTGTTTCTGCTTTTGCCGGAAAAGATAATATAAAAAAGATATACAGTGAAGCTGTTAAAGGAAAATACAGGTTTTTCTCCTATGGAGATGCCATGATGATAATTTGAGTCTTTAACAGTAAAAAAAATCTTTTTTTAAAAATGATTTGAATTAAATTATTGGCTTTTTTACAAAAAGAAATTATTATTTATCTGGTGAGAACAAAAAGTATTTTTTTTCTTTTATTCATATCATTACAACTCTTTTTAATAATTTTTCATTCTTTCGGGGAGGAAAAAATTATTAAAGTTGGAATATACGACTCTCCTCCATATATAATCATTGAAAAAGAAAATTATTCCGGAATATTCATTGATCTGATTGAATATATAGCGGTAAAAGAGGGGTGGACGCTTAATTACTGCCTTAACGATTTCCAGAAAAACGTTGATCTGCTGCAGCTGGGGCTGATTGATATCCTTCCGGGGATTATAAAAGACAACATTAATTCAGAAATATTTTTCGACATCACTGAAATATCTGCAGCTGCAAACTGGTATACGTTTATTACTGATGAAAAAAGCACTGTTAATGAACTGAATGACCTGAATAAAAAGATTATCGGAATTGCAGGAAGCAATATTTTCAGGGAAAATCTTAACATGGTTCTGATCAATTCAGGCATAAATCCTAAAATCAGATCGTATAAAAACCATAATTCTCTTATAAATGCCCTTAAAATTAACCATGTAGATGCTGCAGTCATAAACATTCCTGATCCTGACTGTTTTTTAACTGACAGTAGGTTAAAAAAAATAACTTTACCGGTTGAACCGGTTGAACTGAATATCGGAATATCCAGAAAGTCAAAGCTTCTCCCTGCTGTAGAAATAAGACTTGACGATCTCAGGACCCGCAACAGGGTTTTATACAACAGTATAATTATGAGACATATCAATCTTTCAGTTGAAAATAATAAAAACTTTTTATTCCTGTTTCTGGCCGCAGGTATATCAGCTGTTCTTTTCATTCTGCTCAAAATAATTTTCATTAACATTCTTCCTGCCATTAAATCAACCAGCGAGATAGGGAGAAAAATAACATCATCTCTGGAATCAGAGAACCTTTATCCGGAAATATTCAAAAGTATAAAGAAATTAATTAACCCTGATTATTTCGGTATAGGGGTATTTGAAAATAACCTCCTTAAAATGACTTTTTATTCAAACCTGGCAGGAAAAACTGTAAAATCAATTTCACATAAAATTGATTTTACAGACAGTATTTTCATCTATTCAGTAATAAATAAAAAAAATATCTTTATTAAAAACTTTGACACGGAGTATGAAAAGTATGTCAGAGACAATAATTCTTTTATAGAAATTGACTCTTCAGTGAAATCCGCTCTTATAATACCTCTTATTTTCGGAAAAGAACTTCTCGGCATTATTTCTATTCTGAGTAAAAGGGAAAAAGCTTTTTCATCGCGCCATACAACCCTTATTGATTCACTTACAAAATATATAACTATAGCGATGAGGAATGCACTTCTTCATAATAAAAACCAGCAGCTTCTTCTTCAGATTGAAAACGACAAAAACAAAATACTTAAAGCCAAACAGGAGGTTGAATATATAGCACAGCATGATCCGCTTACAGATCTTCCCAACCGGCTATACCTAAACGAGTTCCTCAATCAGGCAATAAAAAAATCAAACAGGACCGGGAAAAAACTTGCTGTTATATTTATTGATATGGATAACTTCAAGGAAATTAATGATACCTACGGACATCAGGCCGGAGACATGGTTCTTATTACAGCTGCCAGAAGATTCAGAAAACTCCTCAGGGAATCTGATTTAGTGATAAGGTTCGGCGGAGATGAGTTTATTATAATTCTTGAAGATATGAACTCTGCTGAAGATATAAAAAATGTTGTAAATAAAATTATAAGCACATGTTCAACTCCGGTTCTGATAAAAAACGCTGATCTTTCACTCAGCTTCAGCCTTGGGATAAGTATATATCCGGAAAACGGCAATACTGCTGATGAGCTTATAAGAAAAGCTGACATTGCACTTTATGATGTTAAGAACAGTTCAAAAGGGTTCTGGAAATTCTACAGAAGCAAAGTCTAATAGGTTGTATTATCCATTTTCACAAACTTATCCCTGACTCTTTTTATGCGGTCAAGATGGGAATCTATTATATCATCATAATCAAGGAGTTTTTCAGCGATCCTGTACGACTCATCCTCCCATCCCTGTATTTCATCAATACTTACCCAGGATTTTTCAACCTTTCCCTGCCATGATAAAGCCTCCTGCCAGTAAACACGGGCATATCTGTATGATTCTTCAGCAATATCAAGGCTTTTAAGGTTTTCCCGTTTCCAGGGACTGTTATAAAAGTATGCTTCCATTTTGTCATATTTACTGCCTATCCCGAGATATAATTCAGTCAGTTTAAGTGAAACATGCATTCTGAACAGATTCATATATCTTTTCCACTCATCAGGGGTTTCAATCTTTGCCAGTGCATTAAGAGGGTTTGCAAAATCCGACCGCAGAGCCTGTTCCAGATAATATATATTTTCAAGGTAATCCTCGGGATACTGATAAAAGTGGGCATGATAGAGTTTATAAAACTGTTCTGCATAGAGTATTTTATAGCTGTAACCTGCAGCAGGAAGAAAAAAAAGCTGAAATAAAAAAATTACTGCTGTAAACAAAGAGGTCAGATGTTTCACATCCTAATTATCGGCCGGAAAAGACAAATTGTTCCTGATTTTTTCAGAAATTATTTCAGGTTTTTCCGTTCCGTCAATACCTACAAACTTGACCCCTTTTTTGGCAGCTATGCTGAAACCTGAATTATAATTATCCAGTATCTGTTTCTGAATATCAAAATCATCAAACAGCTCGTCTGAATTCCTCAGATTTAGCCTTTTTCTGCATACCTCTTCCGGTACATCGAGAAAAAAAAGATACTCAGGGAAAGGGTAGTCGTTTATTGATAAAACCCATTCAGGACTGCATAAAAGCGACTGATAAGCAATAGATGAAAAAAGATACCTGTCGCAGATTATCCAGTATCCCTTTTTCTGATATTCAATAATTCCTCCGGGTCCGTAAATGTGTTCATTTCTGTCTGCAGAAAAAAGGAGAGCAAGCGTTTCCGGGGTTACTTTCAAATCCTTTTTAAGCACCTGCCTTATAAGCTTTCCTATAACACTGCCGGTAGGTTCCATTGTGGTAAAACATTTTATTCCCTTGTTTTTGAAATAACTCTCTAGCATTTCCATCTGAGTAGTTGTACCTGATCCGTCAAGACCTTCGAGAACTATAAATTTCTCAAGAATATTAATCTTTTTCATTTTCTTCCCACATAGCAAGCAATATTAAAGATAAATATACCGAAATACAATATATATTTATCTTTTTTGTATTTTTTCGTAAAGTATATGTAACTGAATACCCTTTTAATTTATATTAATACAATACTTTGCTGAAACTGGAGTAAAAACTGTTTTCATATTTATATAAAAATAAAACGTATATAATAATTATCTCTTCATCAGTTTTTATTCTTTTCTTTTCTGCCCTTTTTTTACATAATTACCTCAGCAGGACAATTGAGACGTTCAAAGAAGATGTAGTAAAAAGTTTTGAACGATCTATAGAAAAAATAATTACCTATGACAGTATATCTCCTTCCGTCTTTCAGTATCTGGAAGTTAGAAAACTCTATATTACCGATTCAAACGGTAAATGCCTTGTAAAAATTGATAAACTCAGAATTTCATTCAGTCTCTATAAATATTTTTTTACAGAAAACTTTCCGGTAGGCAGTATATATATTGAAAATTCGAATATAGCTTTTAATGAAGAACAGGATAGAGGTTTTGTAAATAATATTTCAAATATTTTTTATAAAGATAAACCCGAAACCGTAAGAAAAAAAATAAAAAACCTGAATATCCGAGGTAAAAATATTTCAGTGCAGACAGATATTTCAGGCAGTATCTTTAATCTGGACAGACTATTTTTTGATCTTGATTTTACTGATGAAACACTTGATTTTTCACTGAAAACCAGGGTAAACAGCCAGAAAATCAGATACATAGAAAATACTGGGCCATTTTCATCTGAGATAACAGTCCAGGGATATTTTGACAGAAAAGACAGCATCTTAAACTACAATGTAGAACTTAAAAATTTAAAAACAGAAAGTTTTATTCTGAAAAAACAGAATTTTTCTGTTATATCCAAAGAGAAAACCGTAAAAATACTTAAAATAAAAGCAAGAGATCCTTTTGATCTGAGTGCAGTTTTCAATACAGATACAAAAAAAATTATTCTAAGTATAAAATTTGAAAACTATAAACCTGATAAATACCTGAAATATAATAAAAACAATAAAACAGTAAGATCGCTAATACGGTCAGTATATTCTGGTGATGCAGAGTTTATATATGATTTTAATAAAGGGATTGCTGCACCCTTTTCATATTCAGGAAATATTACAATGTTCCCGGACAAATCTCTTATTCCTGGAGGAAAATTGATTGATTCTTCCTATAGCGGGAATCCTGAGGAAATTGAAATCAAAAACATGCAGATAAAAACTGATACAGGTAATATCAGCTATAAAGGCACCTTTGATTTCAGGAGCAGACTGCCTGACGGCTTTCTGGAACTGAATAATTTTAAATTATCTGACAGAATATTTTTAAATTCCGGGATAAAACTTGAAAGAAAATCAGGAAATTCAGTTTTTCTTTCCTCTGATACAGTTGTCGGTGATCTAGAACTGAAAAATATTGATTGTCTTTTGACAAGAAATAAAAACGGTTATATCTACGATTTATCCTATATTGATGATAAGGAGGGATTTATCAATTCCTCAGGGAATTTTTATTTATCTGGTAAATCAGGTGAAGTTAAAACTGAATTAAAGGTGAGAAACATAGATATTAAAAAAATATCAGATGCTTTATCTCCCGGTAAATCAGATTTAGCAGATTATCTTCTCAAAGACAGGATAACTTTAAATACGACAATTCAGTTTTATACTGATTTCAGAAGCTTTAATATCTATTCCCAGGATTTCAGCATAACAGAAAATAAAACCGGAAAAGAAATTACTGCAGATCTTGCCCTCAGCCGGGACAGCCTTACTTTTTATAATATTGGAATTGACTGGGGTACTTATCAGGGGAAATCCCTTATAAATCTGAATAAAAAAGCAGGTGAAAATAAATACAGTATTGATTCTTTTGTTTATATTAACAAAGAACTTTTTGAATTCAGTGGTGATTATTCTCCCGGAAACAGCATTATGATTACAGGAAATCATAATCTCACTTTCTCTCTTTTTTTCAGCAGCGAAAAATCTGTTTTTCATATTTTCACTGACCATTTTCCAGTCCCTGTTGGAACACAGAAACCTGAATTCAGTCTTAATATTAAGGGATCTTCCTCGAAAGAGGGCTGGAATGTTATGATGATAAACAACAGAATCTACAATATTCCTTTTCTGAAGGGGGAAAACAGCTACCTGAGTTTTTCATCAATTATTTCAGATACGAATATTACAATTTCCCGCTTTTCTGTCAAAGACCGTTTCTCTTCTGTTGACGGTAGCGGTGAAATTCTTATTGATAACTATAACCGTTTCAGCGGATGGATACGGGGACTCAGCAGTGATAAAGATGAAAACTATCTTTTAATGTTGGATTACAAAGAAGAAAGTATTGAAATTACTGCAGATTTTAATAATCTTCCGGTAGAACGTGTAACAGATCAGTCATTATCAGGAAATCTCTCTGGGGTAATCCGGGTTACAGGTGAAGTCAGAGATCTAGTTTATTCTGTAGAAATGAATATGTATGAAGGTAAATTCCTGGATGATCCACTGTCGTTTGATCTGTCGCTTAATGCTTCCTCAACAAACCTTATTATAAACAGACTTTCATTAAAATATAACCAGAACAGACTGGATTCCGCTGCAGGCTTTATAAATAAGGATGACGGACTTTATTCTTTTAGAGGATCTCTTCTTCTCAAAAGAGATATCGGCAGTGAAGGGATACAAAGTAATATAGATATATCCGGGGATATTTTTGATAATGATTTCAAATGGCTGACAAATCCATTTTTTATTGAAAATAAGGGGATAATCAGGGTTAGTGATATAGAAAACAGTATGTCAGAATATACAGACTGGGAAATATCATATATAAACAATGAAAGCTTTTTTATTTTCAACGGCGGCCCTGGTAATTCCATAGAGGGAGAAATATCTAGAGGTGGGAGTTTTAATATCCTTCTTTCCGAACCTATACCTGTCAGGGGTAATTTTTCAGGAAGAATCAAAGAAGGGAAAATTGAAGCATTACTGGACAATATTGAAATAGACCTTAATACCTTCGGAAATATAACAAATATTTCCTATTTTAACGCAAATTCAGGAACTGCAAAAGGGAAACTCAATCTTCAAGGAGCTGTAAATGACCCGGATTTTACGGGGCAGTTATCTGTATCAGGTGTGAAAGCAACATCCACCTTTGTTCCCGAAGAACTTGTGCTTCCGAATACATCCTTTTTATTCAACGGAAAGAATCTTACCATGCCGAAAACAGCTGTCAATCAGAACGGAAGCAGCTTTACGGCGGACCTTCAGGTCTATATTGATCACTGGCTCCCAAGAGAGTTTTCTTTATATATTAAAACTGATCCTGATCAAAAACTGTGGATAAAACATAGATTTTCAATGGTGGATATTGATGGTTATGCCAGCGGGGCAATTTCGATTGACGGAGACGGACAAAAGGTCAGTATTACAGGAGATCTTGTAGCCAGAAAGTGCATTATAACGCTTAGTGAAGAGGAAAAAAAAGATAAATCCGTCAAAAAAGATAAACTGGATTTTGAAATTGATCTTACAATAACGACAGGAGCAGGGGTTGAATTTTTCTGGCCCTCGGTTAAAATCCCTATTTTAAGAACTTTTGCATCTGCCGGTGAAAAGCTCAGTATTTACAGAAACAGCGCTTCAAAGGAATACTCCATGACCGGAGATATCAAAATTCAGGGAGGAGAGGTATTTTATTTCAGCCAGAGTTTCTTTCTGAAGGAGGGATATATCGTTTTTGATGAAAATCAGACGAAATTCGATCCTCACCTCACTGCAAGAGCAGAACTGAGGGAAAGAACTTCTGATAATCAGGAAGTTAAAATATCACTTATTGCTGATGATACCCCTTTAAGTCAGTTCTCTCCCAAGTTTGAATCCTCTCCTCCGTTAAGCGATAATGAAATCTACACTCTTCTCGGAGAGAATGTTTACAGTCAGTTCGGAGGAGAAAATATAACATTCGGATCAGCTCTTCTTGGAGCCGGCGCATACAGTACACAGCTTATAGGAATTATGCGTCCTTTTGAAAACCAGATGAAAAAAATGCTGAAACTTGACCTTTTCACAATCAGGACAAACCTTCTTCAGAAGGCGGTTTACAGTGAAAGCAATCCGGAAACTGCGGCAATTGACAGAAACACAAATACAATAGATAACTATCTTGATAATACTACCATTTTCATGGGAAAATATTTCGGAGAATACTTTTTTTTGGAAGGTTTGTTAAGTTTTAACTCAAGAGATTTTGACATATATCAATATAACGATTATGATGTACCTGATTTTATGGGTATGTATGTTAAAACAGAAGTCAGCCTTGAAGTTGATACTCCATTATTTTTAATGGATTTGACTCTCTATCCCCGGCTGAACGATTTTAATAATTCTCTTCTTGATACAAGTCTGGAATTTTCATGGAGATTTTCATATTAATTAGGAGTATTTATGAAACTTAAATATTTGAAACTGATAATTTTATTAATCCTTTTCATAACCCCTGTTCTAAGCATATCTGCTGATGAATGGTATACAGATAAAAAAATTGAAGCTATCCGTTTCAAAGGACTAAAAAATATAGATATCAGCGAACTCGAAGGAATTACTTCTGATTATATAGGAAAGCTTTTTACTGATGATACATTCTGGGACCTTCAGGGTAAATTGTATGCTCTTGATTATTTTGATGATCTCATGCCCAATGCTCTTCCAGGGAAAGAGGAACTTTCAAAATATGACCCTGCAAACACTGTAATTATTGAGTTTAATGCGGTTGAAAGGGCTGTTGTCAAAAAGCTAAGGATAAACGGCAATAAGAATATCAGAAAAAACCAGATCCTGGATGTTGTTCTTCTGAAGCCGGGTGATCTAATAAATAATACCAAAATAAAAATGGATGAAGACAGTATAAAAAATCTTTATATTGAAAAAGGTTTTCCTGAAGTCACGGTAGAGGGGGCAAAAGGGGACAAAAATGACGACAACGAAGCAGAAGTAATATTTACAATTGAAGAAGGGGAACAGACAAAAATTCAGGAAATCAGATTCTCCGGTAATTCCTTTGCATCAGACAGTACCTTGCGCAAAGAAATTGAAACAAAAAAACAGTCTCTTTTCTCGAAAGGGGTATATCTGGAATCAAAAATTGAAGAGGATATCCAGAATATTGAAAAATATTACGGTGAAAAAGGTTTTATTGACGCAAAAGTAGTAAATGTTGACAAAACCATAACAGAAAATGACGAAGGCAACAAAACAGACATGATTATTACCTTTACAATTGATGAAGGTAAACAGTTTGTATATGACGGAATGATATTCGATGGAAATGTAATATTCAAGGATGATGTCTTATATGATCAGATAAGGCTTGAGGAAGGAGATATCCTTAATAAAACAAAGCTTGAAGCTGATTTCTCTAAACTAGCCGATCTTTATTATGATGACGGTTATATCTTCAATGTTATATCCAAAGAGGAGCAGAGGAATGACCAGGAAGGAAGAATTTCCTACAGGGTAAAGATAATTGAACAGGGAAGGGCCCATATAGAAAATATCATGGTCAGAGGCAACGATAAAACAAAAGATCATGTAATTATGAGAGAACTTCCACTTGAAGTCGGAGATATTTTCAGTAAGAAAAAAATAATAGAGGGGATGACCAACCTCTACAACCTGCAGTATTTCGGAGTTATAGAGCCGGAAACACCTCAGGGAAGTACAGACGGTCTTATGGATCTTATAATAAATGTTGAGGAGGGAAAGACAACGGATGTACAGTTCGGTCTTTCCTTTACAGCTGATGCTGGTGATCTTCCGATAATGACCTTTATCAAATGGACTGACAGGAACTTTTTCGGAAACGGCCAGGAACTCAGCCTGGGAACCAACCTTTCAAGCGATCAGCAGACTGTTACTATAGGTTTTACTGAAAAATGGCTTGCAGATAAAAGATGGACCGGTGGTATAACATTATCTTTATCACACGAAAAAACAAGACAGGTGCCGCAGGATATTCTCGGACCGGTTTTCTCTGGAGATGATCTTGATGACGGAGAGGTGCCTGATCCCTATGAGGGGATTTGGGTTGACCCTGATACAGGAGAGCCTTCAACCGCATCCGATGCAATAACAGATTATGAATATGCTGTAAGACACGGTGAAAGAATTCCCGCATCCTACCTTATGGAATATGATTCCTGGGATGTTTCACTCGGCCTTAATACAGGATACACATGGCATACACCAGTCGGAAGACTCAATGCCGGAACAGGTTATGATATAACCAGGACTTGGGTTGACTATGATGATGAGATTTACAGACCATATAACGCAACAATAAGAGACAATTTTCAGGAGTGGCAGACAATAAACAAGCTCTGGTACAGTCTTTCCCTGGACACAAGGGATTTAATATATAATCCCTCAAAAGGATTCTATGTTAAACAGTCAATAACATATGCGGGTGGTATTCTTCCTTCTGAAAGAAACTATATAAGCACTACAACAAAAGCTGAGATTTTTCAGCAGCTTTTCTCAATACCTGTTTTTTCTTCCTGGAACTTCAAGATGGTATTTGCGGCCCATTCAGCGCTTTCACTTATCTGGCACCAGTTTGACGGCGCCATGGATATAACTACCAAAGAAATGTTTTATATTGACGGTATGACAATGGCAAGAGGCTGGGCCAGGGTCTATGACGGTAAAGCACTTATAGACAACTGGGTAGAACTCAGAATGCCTCTTGCTGAAAGGTTTCTCTGGTGGGACTGGTTTCTCAGCGGAACAGGTATCTGGGCAGACAGGGATTCTTTCGAACTGCGTGACAAAAATGACTATTACTACACACTTGGAGGGGGTTTCAGGCTTACAGTACCGGGACTTCCTATAGGATTCTACTTTGTCAAACGTTTTGAATATGAAGATGACAGGATTGTATGGCATGACGGTCCTCTTTTTGACAGCTCAATGAAACTTGATTTTGTTATTGGTTTCACACCAAGTTTTTATTAGGAGAATTTTATGAAAAAAATATTTCCGTTTATTTTGTTTCTAATTTATTCAGCTTCATTTATATCATCTGAACAGATCGCAAAGATAGGAATAATTAATTATTCAAAAATAGTTTCTGCTTATTCTGGAGACTCCAGAGCACTTCAGGATATAGAAAGAATGATTAAAAGCTATGAAGACGGGGTTTCATCAATAAAGGATGATATATACAAACTTGAAGAAAAAAAGCTTTATTATCAGAGCAATAATGATGAAATAAATGCATTAAAAACCGAAGATATGATAGAGAAGAAAAAGAATTATCTTAAAGAATACAGCCGTCTTAAGCTTACAAATATTGAAACAAAAAAGAAAAGACTTATTCAGTCAACAGAATTTCTTTCCGAGATTCTTGAAAAAATTGAATATATTGCAGAAAGCGAGGGATACTCTATAATACTCAACTCAAAAGATCCTGATATTATCTGGTGGAGTCAGACTGTTGATATAACAGATCTTGTAATCGAGAAACTGCAGCAGTCACTGTAAAATCATGCCTTCTGATACCCCTGTAATGCAGCAGTATAAAAGAATAAAGAGTCAGCATCCTGACTCTATTCTTTTTTTCAGACTAGGTGATTTTTATGAAATGTTTGAAAAAGATGCTAAAGAAGTAAGCCGTCTTCTTGATATTGCGCTGACAAAACGGCACAACATACCTATGTGCGGTGTGCCTTATCATTCCGCAACCCCTTATATTGCAAGGCTGCTCAGGGCAGGGAAAAAAATAGCTGTATGTGAGCAGCTTTCAAACACACCTGTTAAAGGCAAAACAATTGTTGACCGGGAAGTCGTAGAAATAATCACCCCGGGGACTGTTATTGATGATGACTATCTTGACAACAAGGCAAATAATTATCTGGCTGCACTCAGCAAAATCGGAAGCATGTACTCTTTTTCCTACGTTGATATATCAACCGGAGAATTCTGTGCATCATCATTTGATGAAAATTCACTTAAAGATACTCTTGGGCGTGAGCTTATCAGGCTTGACCCGGGTGAACTTATTATACAGGAGTCAATATCCGAATATAATCCTGCAATTGAAAAAATACTTAAAGAGTATAAAAAAACAATAAACAGATACCCTGACTGGTATTTCAGTTATGAAAATTCTGTCATGTTTCTTAAAAAACAGTTTAATGTTGAAACGCTTAAGGGGTTTGGTATAAACGATGATTCTCCTGAGGTTTTAAGCGCCGGTGTTTTAATAGAATACCTGATGGAGAATTCAAAAAACCTTCTTCCGCACATTACAAAACTTTCAGTACATGATGAATCCAGATTCCTGAGTCTTGATGAGAACAGTCTTAAAAACCTTGAGATCCTTAAAAATCTTCATGATAATACATCAAAATATACACTTTTCAGCATCCTTGATCATACTAAAACATCCATGGGAAGCAGGACCATGAAAAGATGGCTGACATCACCTTTAATGGAAATTGAAACTATTGAATACAGGTTTAACTGTGTTGATTTTTTCTATAGAAACCAGATACTTCTGTCCGAGATAAGAAAACATCTTTCATCAGTTATGGATATACAGAGATTATGTTCAAAACTTGCCCTTGACAGAGCAAATGCCAAAGAACTGGTCGGACTTAAAAACGGGTTGGCTTCAATCAAAAACATTTATGAAATACTGTCGGAATATGCGGACAGGGATATAATGCCTTATCTTAATGATAAAACTCTGATGGAAAACATCACTGAAATCAGTTCAGTAATTGACTCTGCTATTATGGAGGAACCTTCAATACCGATTACTGAAGGTAATCTTATAAAAGAAGGTTATGACAGTGAACTTGACAGGCTTAGAAATATCCGTTTCAACAGCCGTGATATACTTGATAAATATATACAAGAGGAAAAAAACAGTTCAAAAATTCAAAATCTTAAAATCAGATACAATAAGATTATAGGATATTACCTTGAAGTAACCAAATCATATCTTAATCAGGTACCGTCCCATTTTATCAGAAGACAGTCTCTTGTAGGTGCTGAAAGATTTACGACTGAAAAGCTATCCAGCCTTGAATCAGACCTTAACAGCGCATCCGAGCAGATTGACTCACTTGAAAAAACTCTTTTTCTTTCAGTCAGAGATAAAGTCAAGGAAAATATTCCTTTTTTAGCAGATGTCGCAGGAAAAATATCTGAACTTGACTGCTTTCAGTCAATGGCCCAGGCAGCAACAATAAATGGTTATACCAGACCGTCCATGAAAAAAAACGGAAGCCTTATCATAAAAAACGGCAGGCATCCTGTCGTTGAGGCCCACCTTCCGACAGGTGAATATGTTCCGAACGATATAAATCTTGACAGTAAAAAAAGTTTTATACTTCTCACAGGGCCTAATATGGCCGGGAAATCTACCTATCTAAGACAGACGGCTCTTATTGTGCTTATGGCACAGGCCGGTTCATTTGTTCCTGCAGGGGAAGCGGAAATAGGAATAGTTGATAAAATATTCTGCAGGGTCGGTTCTTCGGACAATCTTGCCAGAGGTGAATCAACATTCCTTGTTGAAATGTCTGAAACTGCCAATATCCTCAGAACTGCAACCAGAAAAAGTCTTATAATAATGGATGAAGTGGGCAGGGGAACAAGTACAAATGACGGGCTCTCCATTGCATGGAGTATCTGCGAATATATAATCAGCAGGATAAAAGCCAAAACACTTTTTGCAACCCATTACCACGAACTTGTTAAACTGAAATTCCCTGAAATTGATAATCTTTCAATGAATGCTGTTGAAAAAGATGGTAAGCTGATATTTCTAAAAAAGGTTAAAAAAGGGGCTGCAAATAAGTCCTACGGTATAAATGTTGCAGAACTGGCAGGTATACCATTCGAAGTAATTTCAAGAAGCAATGAACTCCTTGAAAGGTATGATAATGCTGAAACCGAAAAAAACTCCGGATCTCAGTACTTTACAGAGACTGTTTCAGAACATAAAAAGCAGATTAATCTTTTTTCTTCCGAACACCTTCTGTCTAAAGAGATACTTTCAATTAATATCAACACAACAACACCTCTTGATGCATTGAATCTTATCAGTAAATGGCAGAAAAAACTGAAGCAGTAGAGTTTTAAAACAGTTTTTATTCTATAGATAATGAATAAAATCCCTGAAATTTTATTATTTATAATCAAATCTGTATATTTCTATTTTTTCCCGGTTAGATGTATTATCTGTGAAGGGGAAGTCAGATATGAAAATATTTACAGAATCTGCCCCCCCTGCTTTGAAAAAATCAACAGACATGGGAAGCGGGAAGGCAGATTCTGTTTAAAATGCGGCAGAACACTTACTTCAGAAAAGGAGCTCTGTATGAGATGCAGAGATACTGAATATTGCTTTATTTCAAACACACCGCTCTGGGATTACAGTAATGAACTGATAAAAACTTTAATTCATAACTATAAATTTAAAAACTATAAAGATGCGTCTCTGTTTCTTTCCTCTATGATAGAAAATAAATACAATTCTTTATTCAGAAATCTTGCAGTAGTTCCTGTACCATGCAGCAGAAAAAGACTGAAAAAATACGGATGGGATCACATGGGACTTATATGTGATAGATTAAAATTACAGGGAATTCCTGTTTTCAGAATTATCAGGAAAAAACCTTCAAAAGAGCAGAAAAAACTATCTTCTGAAGAGAGAAAATCTGCAGTAAAAAATAAATTCAGTATTTCTGAATATTTCCATCCTGAAAAACTATCTTCATATGAAGGTGTTTTACTTATTGACGATATTTTTACTACGGGTTCAACTGTCAATGAATGTGCATTTATTCTTAAATCCGCCGGTATCAATAATATTTTTATTCTTACACTTGCTCTTGATTAAAAACCTGTATTCTGCTAAATTTAGTATGTACATAATATATTTCGGTCTTGAAGAGTCGAAAAAAATCGACTCTTTTTTTATGTTGAGGTAATGTGGAATATACAGAAGATCAAGGCGATCATATCTTTAAAATAGTTTCTCCGGTTATTGAAGCAATGGGTTATACAATTGTTGAACTGTCTTCAGCAAAGGTTTCAGATGATCTGCATATTCATCTGATTATTCATTCGCCCGGAGGAATCGGAATTGATGATTGCACAAAAGTCCACAGAACGATTCAGAAAAGAATTGAAATACTAACCGGGGACAGATATTTTTATCTTGAAGTTTCATCACCAGGCATAACCAGAAACCTTAAAAAAGCAAATGAGTTTTCTGTTTTTACCGGAAAAGCTGTAAAACTGCTTTTGGAAAATGAATCTGAATGGATAAAAGGAATTATTTTAGAAAGTAATAAGATAGAGGTAAAAATTCAGACATCCGATGAATTAAAATGGATACCTTATTCTGAAATACGCAAAGCAAAATTAGATTTTTCAGGGGAGGTTTAAATAATGGCTTCAGATCTTTCTGATGCAATCAGATTATTTGAACAGGACAAAGGGATACCTAGAGATCTTGTACTTAAGACAATTGAAGATTTCCTTCTGGCTGCATACAAACGAAAATACGGAACAGTTGAAAACGCTGTTGTAAGATTTAATGAAGAAGAAACAGAAGTAACTGTTTTTGCAAAAAAAAGAATTGTAGATGATGTTTTTGATGATGTTACAGAGATAACACTGGAAGATGCTCTTCTGTATAATTCTGAATGTGAAATCGGGGATGAACTGCTTATTGAAATTAATCCCAAGGATTTTGAAAGAATTGCTGTCCAGAGTGCCAAACAGAAAGCAAAACAAAAATTCAGAGAAATCCAGAAAGATACACTTTATTCGGAATTTGCCGAAAAAACTGGAGAAATGATCATCGGTTATTATCAGAGAGAAAAAAATGGTAATATCTATGTCGATCTTGGAAAAATAGAGGGGATTCTCCCTAAAAGATTCCAGTCTCCCAGGGAAATTTACAGACCGAATGACAGAATCAAGGCAATTATCTATGAAGTTGAGAAATCTGATTCCGGTCTTAACATCATACTTTCAAGAACCCATACAGATTTTGTTAAAAAGCTTTTTGAACTTGAAGTACCGGAAATATATGATAAAACAGTTGAACTTTTTAAAATTGTAAGAGAACCGGGTTACAGAACAAAAATAGCTGTATATTCAAACCGAGATGATGTTGACCCTGTGGGGGCTTGTGTAGGTCTTAAGGGGGTAAGAATACAGGCTGTTGTTAAGGAGATGGAAGGGGAAAAAATTGATGTCCTTAAATATGATACTGACCCGTCCGTTTTCATAAAAAATGCCCTTTCACCTGCAGAAGTTGATTCTGTATTTATACTTGATGAGGCCAAAAGGCATGCCCTTGCTGTAGTTGCCGACAACCAGCTATCGCTGGCAATAGGTAAACAGGGTTTAAATGTCAGACTGGCCAACCGTCTGGTTGACTGGAATATTGATGTTAAAACGGTAGAACAGTTCGAGGAAATGGATATATCCATAGACAAGAAAAAAGCACTTTCTGCACTTTTCAGCGACAGTGAAGGTGAAGTATCTGATAAAAATGAGGAAATAACCAGAATTGAAGAATTACCGGGAATCCCGGAAAGGCTTGTTGAACTTCTTAGGCAACATGGTATAGAATTAATTGAAACGTTCTTATCCATGCCTTTGAACCAGCTTACTTCCCTGGAAGGGCTTTCTGAGATGGATATTGAATCAATAAGATCAATACTTGATGAAAATGTTGAAATTATAGAGGACAGCATGCAGGAAACTGCTGAATCTGAAGAAGAATATGAGGATACAGCTATCCAGGATGATGTTTTTGATCAAGAGTATGATGAAGATGGTGATACAGGTGATGAAGAATATGAATGCCCCGAATGCGGCAGCAGAATAACTGTAAAAATGCTTTCATGTCCGAATTGCGGTGTGGGACTCAGTTTTGAAGAAGAAGATGATGAAGATGAAGAATTAGAATAGAAGCGGGTAGAGTCTATCCGTTTTTTTCAGGAGAGGAAATTTTAAATGGCAGAAGATCAGGAAATTAAAGAAAAACCCAAAACAACGTTGATAAAACATAAAAAAACTCAACCTGTCAGCAAGGACAATATCAAAAAAAATGACGAAGAGAAGAAAAAAGTAGTTGTTGTTAAAAAAAAGGTAGTTGTTGTTAAAAAGACAGGTAAAAAAGATACAGCTGAAGATAATGCAAAGCAGAAACCATCTGCCTCCAAGAATAATCAGACTACTGAAACAGTTCCTGAAAAACAATCTACTGCTGAAAAGATAAATACAATTACAGGCTCTCCTTCAGATAAAAGACCATCACCGGAAAACAGAATCAAGCAGGACGGTGATAAAAAATATTCTCAGCCAAGAAGCAACCAGAGAACCGGATATTCTCAGGACAGGGGCTATAATTCCCAGAGCCAGAGGCCGGGCGGCTATCAGCAGGACGGTTCACAGAGAACCGGCGGTTATCAGGGTCAGAGACAGGGCGGCTATCAGCAGGACGGTTCACAGAGAACCGGAGGCTATCAGGGGCAGAGACAGGGCGGCTACCAGCAGGACGGTTCACAGAGAACCGGAGGCTATCAGGGTCAGAGACAGGGCGGCTACCAGCAGGACGGTTCACAGAGAACCGGAGGCTATCAGGGGCAGAGACAGGGCGGCTATCAGCAGGACGGTTCACAGAGAACCGGCGGTTATCAGGGTCAGAGGCCGGGTGGTTATCAGCAGGACGGTTCACAGAGAACCGGAGGCTATCAGGGCCAGAGGCCGGGCGGTTATCAGCAGGGTCAGAGGCCGGGCGGCTACCAGCAGGGGCAGAGGCCGGGTGGTTATCAGCAGGGTCAGAGGCCGGGTGGTTATCAGCAGGGTCAGAGGCCGGGTGGTTATCAGCAGGGTCAGAGGCCGGGTGGTTATCAGCAGGATGGTTCACAGAGAACCGGAGGCTATCAGGGCCAGAGCGGAGATAGGAAACCATTTAACAACCGTTTTCAGCCAGGTGACAGACAGCAGAGACCTTCACAGGGAGCTTCCGGCGGCAGTACTCCAATGAAACCTGATGCCTCAAAATCATCAACCAAGAAATTTTTCAAAGCAAAGAAAAAAACTTCTTATCAGAAAAACAAAAAAGATGATCTGATTGAAAAGAATTTCCATATAAAAAAGAAATCGATCCAGAAGATAAACCCTGTACCGAAAGAAATTGATATTATGGAAGTAATAACTGTTTCTGAACTTGCAAAAAAAATGAATCTCAAAGCATCTGAACTCATAGGAAAACTTATGGGTCTCGGAATGATGGTAACAATAAATCAGCAGATTGATGCAGAAACAGCAGAAATTGTTGCTTCAGAGTTCGGCTGCAAAGTAAATATCGTTTCCCTTTTTGAGGAAACAATTGTTGAATGTGACAAAGGCAGTGATGAAGATATAATTGAACGACCGCCTATTGTCACTGTTATGGGTCATGTCGATCACGGTAAAACAAAACTGCTCGACGCAATAAAATCAACCGATATTGCATCTTCCGAACATGGTGGTATTACACAGCATATCGGTGCATATAAAGTCAATGTTAACGGAAAAAGTATAGTTTTTCTTGATACTCCCGGTCATGAAGCATTTACACTTATGAGAGCCAGAGGAGCACAGATTACAGATATTGTTGTACTTGTAGTTGCAGCCAATGACGGTGTAATGCCCCAGACAATTGAAGCAATTAACCATGCAAAAGAGGCAAAAGTACCTATAATTGTTGCAATAAACAAGATTGATATTCCTGATGCCAATCCTGACAGGGTTAAACAGCAGTTATCAGAATACAATCTTATACCTGAGGCATGGGGTGGAAGTACTATTTTTGCAGAAATTTCCGCCCTGAAGAAAACAGGTATTGATGATCTTCTTGAGAATATTCTTATTCAGTCAGAGATCCTTGAGCTTACAGCCAATCCTAACTGCAGAGCTGAAGGTAAAGTTATAGAATCTAAGGTTGATCACGGCAGAGGAATCGTTTCTTCTGTACTTATACAGAGAGGGACTCTAAAGGTCGGAGATGCTTTTATTGCCGGTATTTATCCCGGAAAAGTAAGAGCAATGTTTAATGATCATGGTGAGAAAGTTGATGAAGCACCACCAGCCACACCGGTTGAGATACTTGGTTTTACAGGTATGCCAAATGCTGGCGACCCTTTCCAGGTAACAGAAAATGAAAAATATGCAAGACAGATTGGTGAAAAAAGGCAGGAACTTGAAAAAATCGGTGTTGCCAAAAATGTCAAAAAGGTAACTCTTGATAATCTTTATGACTCAATACAGGACGGAGAAATACAGGAGCTTAAGGCAATTGTCAAGGGTGATGTCCAGGGATCTGTCGAGGCACTTAAAATTGCTCTCGAAAAACTCAGTACAAGTGAAATAAGGCTTAATGTTATCCATGCATCTGCTGGAGCAATAATTGAAAATGATGTAAACCTTGCTTCAGCTTCAAATGCAATAATTGTCGGTTTTCATGTAAGACCGACTCCAAAAGCACAGATGCTTGCGGAACAGGAAAAAGTTGAAATAAAGAAATATAATATAATATATGATGCAGTAGAAGATATTAAAACATCTCTTGAAGGGATGCTGGCACCTGAACTTAAGGAAGAGACAATAGGAACAGTTGAGGTCAGAGAGACTTTCAAGGTTCCAAAAATCGGGACAATTGCAGGGTGTTATGTAACCGGAGGAAAGGTGAAAAGAGGCGGTATAGCCCACCTTTACAGGGATGGAATTGATATTTTCAGCGGTAAGATTTCATCTCTTAAACGTTTCAAAGATGATGCCAAAGAAGTTGACAAGGGTTATGAATGCGGTATCGGCCTTGAAAACTATACTGATATTCAGGCAGGTGATATTATTGAAATTATTGAGATTAAAGAAATTTCAAAGAAACTGGATGGTTGATAATGTCAGAATTCCGTATCCAGAGAGCTGAAAAAATTATTCTGGAAGAAATAAGCAAGCTTGTAGTTACCGGGAAGATAAAAGATCCCAGAATTAACAGACTTATATCCATAATACGAGTTACTGTATCCCGGGATCTGGGATACGGTAAAATATATATTTCAGGTTATTGTTCAGATAAAGAGATTGATAACAGCGTATCAGCCCTGAATCACGCTTCAGGCTATATTCAGGGAATAATAGCGAAAAAACTCAATACCAGATTAACACCCAGACTTTCATTTTTTAGAGACGATTCTCTTAAAGAAGGGTTTGAGATTAATAAAATCATTGAGGACAATCTTAATTGAATGATTCATTATCAGGATTTGCGTTAATTAATAAACCTGAAGGCCTTACTTCTTACCAGATTGTAAATATACTAAAAAAAAAATTAAATACAGGTAAAATCGGCCACACAGGTACACTTGATCCATTTGCGGAAGGGCTGATGGTAATTCTTACAGGGAATATGACCCGTTTTTTTGATTATTTCAGGGGTTTTCAAAAAAAATATAAAGCTGTAGCAGTATTCGGAGCAGAAACTGATACAGAAGATGTCACAGGAAATATTATTAAAACAACTGCGATACCGGATTATTCAACTGTTAAACAAAAATCCATTAAATATACAGGAGAAATAACTCAGATTCCACCTGTATATTCAGCAGTTCACATAAACGGGAAACGATCATATCAGCTCGCGAGGGAAGGAATAATCCCGGATATTAAGCCGAGAAAAGCTTTTATTCATTCTTTCACTATTGACTCCTATGAAAAAGGATTACTTTCATTTTCTGTTTCCTGCTCTTCTGGCACTTATATCAGATCTATTGCCAGAGACCTTGCCAGAGACTGCGGATCATCCGCATATTTAAATAAACTGCTTAGAACTGATATTGGTAATTTCAGTATAGATAACAGTATATCTCCGGAAGATTTCACCCCGGAAAACATTTTATCACCATTCGAAGGTATCAAAATGATGGGGATAAAAACAGCATTTATCAAGGAAGAATATCTTCCCAGGATCAGATACGGACAAATACTTGACTCCGGCTGTTTTGATGAAATACCTGATAACGGTTTTACTGCTGTGTTTGACAGCAATAGAAATTTTCTGGCTTTTTTGGAAAAACAGGAAGATAATTTTAAATATCAATTTGTAATTCCGGAGAAAAAACAGTCAGCATGAATATAATTTCCTGGAAAGATTTTACAGAAAACAGCTTTAAGATTTCTTCACCTTCTTCAACAACAATCGGCGTTTTTGACGGTGTGCACAGCGGTCACTATTACCTTCTGAACAAACTTTATGAAGATTCTATCAATGAAAGAATTGTTTTTACATTTCTTAAAAATCCTCTTCGTCTGCTTAAAGAAAGAACTTTTCCCGGAAATATTCTTACCTTGAAACAGAAACTTTTAGCTCTTGAGAAGGCAGGAGTAACAACCACAGTACTGATTGACTTTTCCAGTGATTTTAGTAAACTAAAAGGGGATTACTTCATCAATACTATTGCAGATCATATTAATCTGAAAAAGATTGTATTGGGGAGAGATTTCAAGTGCGGAGTAAATAACAGCACAACTTCTTTTGATATTTTAAATATTTTAAAAGAAAAAGATATTCAAACTGTCATTGTTGACAGACAAAAGTATAAGAATATCCCTGTAAGCAGTAGTGATATCAGGAATATGATAATTTCCGGTAATATTGGTCTGGTATCAGAACTTCTTCCGTTCGGTTATTCAGTAGATCTTACCAGTACAGAGATAGCTGAAAACGGCGATTTTTTTATTGCTGAAAAAAGAAATATTAATCAGCTTCTTCCTGAATCCGGAAGTTATAAACTTAACCTTGTTTTTGAAAATATAACTTCTCTTACAGAAGTTTTTATTGATAATAGAAATATGAAATGGTATAAAAAATAACCAAATATACCATTTCTTTGAAAGGAGATTTTTTATGTCTTTAACAAAAGATGAAAAACTGGAAATAATATCCAAATTCGGAGCCAATGAAAAAGATTCAGGCTCTACTGAAGTTCAGATTGCCCTTTTAACAAAAAGAATTCTTGAACTGACTGAACATTTTAAAGTTCACAAAAAAGACCACAACTCAAGAAGGGGACTTCTTAAACTTGTCGGACAGAGAAGGAAACTCTTAAAATACCTCAAGAGGGTAAATCTTGAATCTTACAGAACACTTATAAAAGAACTTGGATTAAGAAAATAAAAAAGGAACGATTACATGCCTAAAATTACAATACCAATAGGTGAAAAAGAACTAATACTAGAAACTGGAAAAATGGCAAAGCAGGCAAATGGCGCTGTATTAGCTACTTTCGAAGGTTCTTCTGTACTTGCAACTGTTTGCTGCTCTGAAAATGAAATAGAAGGACTTGATTATGTACCGCTGCAGGTAGAATATAATGAAAAATATTATGCAGCAGGTAAAATCCCCGGAGGTTTCCTGAAAAGAGAAGGAAGACCAAAGGACAAGGAAATACTTGTATCAAGACTTATTGACAGACCAATGAGACCTTTATTTCACAAAGAGTTCAGCAGAGATATACAGATCATTCCGACTGTAATTTCAGCAGATCAGATAAATCCTCCCGATACTGTAGCAATGATAGCTTCATCAGCAGCTGTAGCTGTTTCAGACATACCCTTTGAGGGGCCTGTTGGTTCTGTAAGAATTTGCTATATCAATGATTCTTTTGTTATTAACCCGACTTACCAGCAGATAGCTGACAGTCAGATGGAAATAATTGTTGCAGGAACTGAAGACGGAATAACAATGGTTGAAGGTGGAGCAAAAGAGGTTTCTGAAGAACTGATGCTTGAAGCTATTGAAAAAGCAAAATCTGTAATTAAGGATATCTGCAAAGCACAGAAAGAACTTATTGCAATTGCAGGAAAGGAAAAACTTCCTGTAGTAAAAGAGGAAAAAGTATTTAAACTGAAGGAAGAAGTCTGGAATCATGCATATGCTTCTTATAAGGAAGCATGTTTTCTTTCCAGCAAGATTGAAAGAAACAATGCCAAAAACAAGGTAAAGTCTGAAACTAAAAAATATTTTGAGGACAGGATTACTGAAGATGACAAAGGAGAAATTCCCAAGGTTTTTGAAGAAATTGAATATGAAATCCTGAGAAAAGCAATACTTGAAGAAAACAGAAGATCAGACGGAAGAAAATCGGATGAGATCAGGTCGATAAGCTGTGAAACAGGAGTTCTGGAAAGAACCCACGGATCAGCTCTTTTCACAAGGGGTGAAACACAGTCACTTGCTGTAGCCACACTTGGAACAGGCAATGATGAACAGATGTTTGATGATATCGACGGTGATAAGCATTTCAGCAACTTTATGCTCCATTATAATTTCCCCCCATTCAGTGTCGGAGAAACAGGAAGAACAGGTACAGGAAGAAGAGAAATCGGGCATGGCCATCTTGCTATGAGATCTCTTGAATCTGTTCTCCCTTCAAAAGATGTTTTTCCTTATACAGTCAGGGTTGTATCAGAGATACTTGAATCAAATGGTTCTTCATCCATGGCATCTGTCTGCGGAGGGACACTTTCCCTTCTTGACTGCGGTGTTCCGATTAAAAAACCGGTAGCAGGTATAGCTATGGGACTTATTACAGAAAACGATAAAACTGTAATTTTAAGTGATATTCTTGGAGAAGAAGATCATTTCGGAGATATGGATTTCAAGGTTGCCGGTACCGAAAACGGTATAACAGGTTTTCAGATGGATATAAAAATATCAGGTGTAACAACTGAGATTATGACTAAAGCTCTGGAACAGGCAAAAAAAGGTAGACTTCATATTCTGGGTATAATGAATGAAACTATTTCAGAACCAAGGACAACTGTTTCTGATTATGCGCCTCAGATAGTAAAAATGAAGGTTGATGTAGACAAGATCGGAGCTGTAATCGGGTCAGGCGGTAAGAATATAAAAAATATTGCCGAAAAAGCCCAGTCTACTGTTGATATTGATGATCATGGAAATATCATGATATACGGTAAAGACAAAGAAAAAGCACTGCTTGCACAGCAGATGGTCAGAGCACTTATAGAAGAACCGGAAATTGGCAAGATTTATAACGGTGTTGTAAAAAGAATTACTGATTTCGGAGCTTTTATTGAATTTCTTCCGGGGAAAGAGGGATTATGCCACATTTCAAAACTTTCCAAGGAAAGGGTAAATGCTGTCTCTGATGTACTTTCAGAAAACCAGGAAATTCCTGTTAAACTTATTGAAATTGACAGGATGGGAAGGGTGAACCTCAGCTATATTGAAGCTATAGATCCTGATTACAAACCTGCTCCATCTGATAATGACAGAGGAAACAGGGACAGAGGAAACCGTGACAGCAGAGATAACCGAGGCGGACACAGCAGAGATAACCGAGGCGGCAGCCGGGATAGAGAAAGGAAACCTGGAAATTTTTTCCGGAGTAATTCTTGATAAAAAATATTGAGCTTAGAACCGGAGCCAGTCTTCTTCTGGATGTTGTAAAACATACGGAAATAACATCAGTCGGCTTCTGGTTTAAACACGGCTCTGTCAATGAAGCTTTTGATCAAAAAGGATATGCCCATTTTATTGAGCATATCCTTTTCAAAGGTACTCAAAAAAGATCAACTTTTGATATAGCAAGGTCTTTCGATAAGATAGGCAGTAATGTTAATGCCTTTACAGAGAAGGATGTTACCTGTTTTTACTGTACCTTCCCGTCACGTCATCTCTATTATGCTCTTGATATTCTGATTGACATGATTTTTAATCCTCTTTTTGAAGAAGAAGAAATTGAAAAAGAAAAAAACATAATAATCAGCGAAATAGGGGAATATGAGGACAGTCCGGAAGAAAACAGTTATGACATTTTTATGGAAAAAATGTGGCCTGACAGCTCTCTTGGATGGAAAATAACCGGTGATATCGAAAATATTGAAAATATCAGCAGAGACAGTCTTTACAGCTACTATATTGAAAAATATATACTGCAGAATCTTGTTATATCGGTCTCCGGCAATATTGAAGCAGAAAAAATTACCGATTATTTCAACATTGCGCTTGAAAACAAAAATTCAGTGACACATGAAAAAACCGGACTTTCACACAGGAAGCAGTACAGTTTTGATATAATACCTGATGACACAAAACAGGTCCAGATTTATACCGGCATTGATATACCGACCCCTGAGAATATGGAAAGTTATTACAGTTTTCTTATTTTCAGTACAATGGCTGGTGAATCAATGAGTTCCAGACTTTACCAGAAACTCCGGGAAGAATACGGATTGTGCTATTCAGTCTACTCATTCAGGTCATTTATTACAGATATATCAATGTGGAACATATATTCGAATACAGTCCCTGAAAATGTTGAAAAACTTCTTGAAAAACTTTCCTGTGAACTTTTATTAATCAGAGACCATATGTTTACTTCCGAAGAACTTGAAGATGCCAAAACACACCTTGAAGGGGGACTTATCCTTTCAAAGGAGGACATGGAACTCAGAATGAAAAGGGCTGCACGTCATTTTATATTCTGCAGCAGAACCCCTGATTACAGTGAATCCCTTCAAATTCTAAACAGCATTACACAAAAAGATATTAAAGACTTTTTTGATAACAACCTCAAATCTGATTACTTTAATACCCTGATTTACGGAAATGAAACCGGAATTATTATTCCGGAAATGAAAATCGGCTTTCTGGAGTAGATATATGAAAAACAGAGTAGAAATAAAATGCCATATTAATAACACCAGCTATCTCCCTGTATATTCATCTGAACACGCAGCCGGTGCTGATCTTTTCGCTGATCTGTCAGAAAACATAATACTTAAGCCAGGGAAAAGAGTACTTGTACCTACAGGATTAAAAATAGAAATCCCTACTGGATTTGAAGCACAGATACGGCCGAGATCTGGTCTTGCAATCAAATACGGGATCACCCTCCTGAACACTCCAGGTACTATTGATGCTGATTACAGAGGTGAAATAAAGATAATTCTCATAAATCACGGTGAAGAGGATTTTATAATTTCTGACGGGGACAGAATCGCCCAGATGATAATAGCACCTGTTATAAGTGCTGGTTTCAGTATTGATTATTCTTTATCTGAAACTTCACGCGGCTCAGGCGGATTCGGATCAACAGGCAAGTAGAACAGCCCCTCAGTTACTGCAATAAAGAAAATGAAAATATATATACCTTTATATTATAAATATATAACAAAAGAGTTTCTTTTATCTTTTATTGTATGTTTCTTTTTTTTCTTTTTTATTTTTTTTGTTAATCAGGTATTGCTTCTTGCAGAACACATACTGTCAAAAAAAATACCTTTTACAGAGGTACTGCTTCTTCTTGTGTATTTTATGCCTGCTATGATATCTCTTTCGTTCCCGTTTGCATCTCTAGTAGCTGCCCTTATGACAATAGGAAGATTTTCATCAGACAATGAAATACTTTCTTTTCAGGCCTCCGGTATAAGACATATTCAGATCCTGCTTCCTTTTGTCATTTTCAGCCTGATGATCTCCTTAACCTCTTTTTTCATCAACGATTATTTTATACCTGTCGGTACTATCAATTATACAAAACTTTACCGTAAGCTTCTTTACTCCAATCCTGAACTTGAACTTGAGTCATATTCAGTCAAGCGCTATCAGGACACAGTACTTGTAACCGGTAAAGTTGAAAACAGGAATATTGACGATATCATTATAATTGACAGGGATGAAAATGGAAACAAAAGGTTTATCACTGCTGACAGTGCATATTTTATGGAGGATAAAAGCAACAGAGGGGTTATATCGCTTAATCTTGATAAAGTTTTTATACATTCAAATGATAATAAAAAAGAATTGGATTACAATTATCTGATATCTGAACAAATGGTATATAATATTCTGATTAATGATATAAGCGCAGCAATAAGAAACCCGGGACCAAGGGAAATGAGTTCTGTTGATGTATACAGGGCTATTAAAATCAAGGAAGAGAAGTTATCTGAAAAAACCAATTCTGCCTTGATTGCCAATGAATCAAATTATCTTAACTTCACATCCGGATTTCTTAAACTTTGTTCCGCTGAAACTGAAAAAGGAAAAAAGACCTTTTACCTGGAAAATACAGATAAAAACCTTAATACATATAAAAATGTTCTTAAAAATATCGGATATGACAGACCTCTTCAAATATACAGACTTGAATTTCATAAAAAGTTTGCACTCCCTCTTGCATGTTTTTTTCTTGTCCTTTTTGCATTTCCTGCAGGACTTTTTACCAGAAGAAGCGGAAAATCGGTAGGTTTCGGACTTGGTTTACTGGTTTCCGTGTTTTACTGGTGCCTGTTGTTCGCAGGACATACACTGGGGATAAGAAGTAATTTTAATCCCGTTTTCTCAATGTGGCTTCCAAATATAACAATTGCAACTTTAAGTTTTATAACATTTGTAGTAAGGTTTGGGAAATGAATATTCTTGACAGAATGGTTTTGAAACATTTTTTTTTAACTTTACTCAGTTCAATACTTTTTTTTGTTCTTATCCTTGAACTTCTTGATGTATTCGCCAATCTCTGGCGCTATCTTAATAATGATATTGGATTTTCATCAATTATTAAAGTCTCGGTTTTATATCTTCCCAAATGTATCTCATTTGCACTGCCTATATCAATTCTTTTTTCATCTTCTTTTACTCTTGGTAATTTCTACTCAAATAATGAACTTATATCTATTTTTGGATCAGGTGTTTCTCTTTACAGATTCGTGGTTCCTATTATAGCTGCAGGTTTGTTTCTAAGTGTTTTTCTTTACTATTTCGAGGAAACAACTGTAATAGATACCTTCCGTAAAAAATCCGAATTAACTACAGAACTTCTCAATACAAAAAAATCTTTCAGCAACAGCAATGTAACAGTATCAAGCCCGGACCGTAAAATTGTCTATACGGCTGATTACTATAATGACAACAACAAAACTCTCTCTTCGGTAATTCTGATTGACAGAAGAAATAATCCTGATTTTCCAGACAGGATTGATTCAAAATGGGGTAGATGGGATGAAAATAAGGAGAACTGGGTTTTTATGGACTGCAGAAGATATATTTGGGACAATGTTTCTGAAACTTATACTGTTAATATTTTTAAGCAGATTGATGATTCAGTTTATAACAGCGAACCGGAAACATTCAGAAAAGTCGTAAAAAATATTGATGAACTGAAAAAAAGAGAAGCAAAAAAATGGCTTAAAACACTCAGGTCAGCAGGACTGCCATACAGGAAACAGCTTACAGAGTATTATAAACGATTTTCATTTCCCTTAACCTGCTTTATTGTAACACTAATTTCTTCTTCCATAGGGGGAAGATTTAAAAAGAACATACTTCTGATGAGTCTGCTGATAAGTCTTTTAATATCTGTTGGATATTACATACTGCAGATGGTATTAATGCTTTTTGCAAAACTCGGATATATCCCCCCAATTGCCGGCGCCTGGGGAACTTTTCTTTTTTTCTTTTTTTCTTCTATAGCTTTATTCAGGTATGCACACACCTGAAATATAATATCAGGACGGAATAATATGATTTTTAACATCAAGTATAAGGATATAAACACACGGGCAAGAATTACTGAATTTCATCTTCCCCACGGAAAAGTTTTGACCCCTGTCTTTATGCCTGTGGGAACAAACGGAGCTGTAAAGGCAGTAAAGCATAAATCCCTTTCAGACTCAGGTATTTCACTTATTCTTGGAAATACATACCATCTTTATCTTAGACCTGGAGAAAATATAATTCAGAAAGCAGGAAGCCTTCATGATTTCAGTTCATGGAATGGAAACATACTGACTGATTCAGGTGGATTTCAGATCTTTTCCCTTGCACCTTTCAGAAAAATCAAAGAGGAAGGAATCTACTTCAGATCTCATATTGACGGATCATACCATACTCTTACTCCTGAAAAGGTTGTTGATCTTCAAAGGATTTTTAGAAGTGATATTCTTATGCCTCTTGATGTATGTACTCCACCTGAAATATCTGAAAAAGAGGCTCTCAAAGCCATGATCACTACACACAAATGGCTTGAAAAAAGCAAAAGCAAATGGCTTGAATGCAGGGATGAGTGGGATGGACAGTTATTTGGAATAATTCAGGGTAATTTTTATAAGAACCTGAGAAAGGAAAGCACTGAATTTGTCAATCAGCTGGATCTTCCCGGAATTGCAATCGGCGGTTTATCTGTAGGTGAGTCAGTAGATATGTTCAAGGAATACCTTTCATATACATCTGAAATCCTTGACCCTCTAAAGCCACATTATGTAATGGGAATAGGGACCCCGGAATATATACTTGAAGCTGTAGAAAACGGGATAGATATGTTTGACTGTGTCTATCCCACCCGGATTGCACGAAACGGTACAGTTTTCACCAGAGAAGGGAAGCTGTCTCTTAAGAAAGAGGTATTTTCCGATCAGTTCTATCCGATTGATGAAAACTGCAGCTGTTTTGCCTGCAGACACTATACAAGGGCATTTATCAGACATCTTTTTAAAAGCGGGGAGATTCTGGGACCAATGCTTGCTTCTGAACACAATATTGCTTTTATGAAAAACTTTGTAGATGATATCAGAGAAAGTATCAGAAATAACAGATTTACAGATTTTAAAAAGGATTTTTTAAACAGCTATGTCAGATAAAACAGACTCCGGGAATAAAACATCTCTTTCAGCCATAGCTGTAATGATCTGCACTCTCATTTCAAGACTTCTTGGTTTTTTGCGGATTGCAATTATTGGAGCAGTATTTGGTGCATCGGGTGAGGCGGATGTACTTAATTCAGTTTTTTCAATTCCCAATAATCTTAGAAAACTTATGGCTGAGGGGGCCCTTTCATCATCATTCATACCAGTACTCTCGGAATCACTGGTTAAGGAAAAAACAATTGAAAAAACAAAAATTCTTGTAAGAAACATAATAACTTTCCAGGTTGTTGTACTTGTGCCGCTATGTATCCTCTCAATAGTTTTTTCTGAATTTCTTATTACAGATCTTCTTTTGGATTTTAATGATCCCTATCTGAATTCTCTTTCTGTAGCACTTTTCAAGTGGTTTATAAATTATATTCTCCTTATCAGCATAAGTGCTGCTATGATGGCTGTACTTAATTCAAACGGTTATTTTCTGATACCGTCTCTGACACCTCTTCTTTTTTCAATTTCTGTTATTTCAAGTATCCTGCTTCTCTACAGAGAACTTGGAATCTTTTCAATGGCTGTCGGAGTACTGGGAGGAGGGGTTCTTCAAATATTATTTCAGTATCCCCTTTTCAGAAAAACAGGGTATGACCTCAAACCGGATTTCAGTTTCAAAAACACCTCTTTCAGAAAAATTCTTAAAAACTGGGGTCCTGTTGTGGCTACTGCATCTGTATTTACAATTAATCAGCAGATCGCAATGAGATTTGCCTCAGGACTTGAAACAGGAAGTTCATCTGCATTAAGTTACGCTCTTGTATTCTGGCAGCTTCCCTACGGTATATTTTCCGCGTCGATAACAACAGTCTTATTCCCTAAAATGAGTAAATTCCAGGCTTCCGGTGATACTGAAAAGCTTATAGATACAATGACATCTGGGGTAACCAACCTCATGTGCCTTCTGATCCCGTCAGGTGCAGTTCTTTATTTACTTGGACCTGAAATCATATCAATAGCAATGCAGAGAGGATTTTTTACGGCTGAAAATACAGAGCTTGCTTCAAATGTTCTGAAGGGTTTTGCCCCCGGGCTTTTTTCAATAGGTGTATTTAATTTCTTTCAGAGATTTTATTACTCAACAGATAATTTCAAAAAACCCTTTTTTTATGCAGCTCTTGTTTCTTTTATTGATATTTCCCTCTCACTCTGGCTGAAAGAGACATTTTTAAGGGTATCAGGTCTTGCAATAGCAAATTCTGCAGCTTTTACCGCTGTTGTTTTTTTTATGATTATTGATATAAAAAAATCATACAATTCTCTTGATCTCAACAGGATAATAATTAACTTTCTAAAAATTATACTTACACTTATAATATCTGTATTGTTTATATTATTCACCAAATATTACTTCGGAACTTTATGGGTCAGAGGTTTTTCTTTAAAACTTGTCTTATATTTTTTTACTGATGCTGCTTTATTTACGATAATAGTACTGACACTTTACAAAGTTCTGCGTATTGATTTTTTATTTTTCAGAAGGAGATTATAATTGTTTAAAAATTTCATATTATTTACAGTATTTTTATTTTGTTCTGTATTTCTCTTTTCTCAGACCAATCCTGATAATGAAAAAAGTGAAAAAACTGTAAAAGAGATCAGAACTGAAAAACTTTTATACGGAATAAACAGCGAGATTCTAGATCTTTTGAAAAGTCTGAAGGATGAAAAAAACAGCGATTTTAACGAACCCCTCCTGCAGGTACTCAAAGAAACAAAAAACAGTAAAGTAAAAGAAAATATTATTGATCTCTACATTGACACAGAATATTTTTCAGCTGATGCAGAAGTTTTTAAAATTATTGAAGAAAAGGAATATTCAGCAAAAAATGTTGTCAGAAAATCCATTAAATATCTTTCACTCTCAAAACCTGATAAATACAAAAATGATTTTCTTACCCTTCTTGATTCCAACGATGAAAGCTACAGAAGTGAAGCTGTAAAAGCATTATCCTCTACCGGAGACAGGCAGTTTACCATGAAACTGATTGAGCATTATGAAAACGACGAAAGCGAAAGTGTAAAACTCGAAATTCTTCTTAATATCGGCGAATTAAAAGATCCTGATGCTTCAGAGTTTTTAATGAAAATTATCGATGATGAATATATAGATAAAACATCAAGGCAGTATGCTATTCATTCCCTGGGTCTTATCGGAGATGATGAAGCCTTTCCTCTCCTTATGAAAACCTATGAAGACCCTGATCCCTATATAAGATCATATGCTCTTGATGCAATTTCAAAATATAAAAAAAATGAATCAGAAGAGATTCTTCTTCAGGCTTTAAAGGATGATAGCTGGCAGATCCGTAAGCAGGCTGCTGTTTCTGCATCTGAATATAAAAATGAAAAACTTGTCCCTCTTCTTATTTATAAAGCTGTTAACGATCCTGCTGAACCTGTCAGAATTGAATCGGTTAAAGCACTTTCTGCTATTGGCAGTCAGCAGTCATTATCCTTTCTCAGGGAAAAAGCCTCTGAAAAAAAAGCTGCAGTTTCTTTGAGAAAACTTGCTCTGGTTGAGATTATAAAAAATGATCTTTCAGGATCATATTCAGTAGTTGAAAAAATACTTGAAGATGAATGGGAATCACCGGGTTCTTTTATGCTTGATACTGCCTGCAGTGCACTGTCTGAAACAAAATCCGATAAGCTTACGGATTTATATTCCAGAATGCTTGATCACCCCTCGCTTACTGTAAAATTATCAGGGATGAAAGGGATAAAACTTAATAAATGCTCCACCTTAAAAGAAAAGGTATCAAAATTTACAGGGGAAGATGTTTCTTCATCAGTCAGGAATTATGCAAAATCCGTTGTTGAAGAACTTTAAACAATAAAATATTACGTAGTGTACAGTTTAAGTCTGTTTTCGGGAAGTCCCTTACTGTCGGTGAGTTTCATAATCCTGTTGATCTCTTCAAGCGGAGATACATATTCATAGAAACAGCATTCAAGAATTATTCCTTTTTCAGTAACAATTCTGAATTTTTTGTTAATAATATCCTCTACTGTATCTTCTTTTATATCTGGAAAATATTCCCGTTTTACAGGGTGCAGAATATATTTCCCCTCAAGATGATAGATTTCAGCAATATGAGATGGAATCTGGTACAGGAATATCAGATATGAAGAATGCCCGCCGCCAATTGTTTTGATACTGTTGTCATTAAAATTATGTATATTTCTGCTGCCTATTCTTCTGTCATTCTGCCCTGTAACTTTTAAAGCAACCGGTCTTAGTGATTTATCACTGACCATAACTTCAAAATCCTTTTTAATAACATTATAGGAATCCCTGATTGAAACATGTACAAATGAACGGAAGAAAATAAAGAAGAATACAACCAAAACTGCAAAAATCAGAATAATAAAAACCGATTTAAATACAATATTAATATCTTTAAGAAAATCCAATAACGATTTTTTAAGGATAATGGACACAGATGCCGTTTCAGGAAAAGCCCGGTTGCTGTCTGTAAATACTGTTTTCAGGTTAATAGTATTTTCACCTGACGGAGTGGAATAGGGGAGTGATAATCTTATTTTTACCCTTTTTTTTTCATGATTATCTATTTTGATTGTAATCTTCTCATCAAGTATATTGATTCCGTTATACTCTACTCTGTCAAGTTTAAGAAGAATTGAATGAGAGAAGAAATTCTCTATTTCAACAGGTAAAGTAAAATGATATTTTACTTTACCCAGATTTTCCGGATAATAAATTCTTGGTGATCCGGTTGCTATACCGGATTTATTTTCAGTATAATTATTAAAATCTGTACTATATATTCTTGAATTATCTTTACCTGTAAAAGAAAAAATATTGTTTTCATCAGCAGTCTCTGTACTTTCATCACCTGAAAAACTGCCGGAGATATTCACGTCTTCGGAATTTACACCTGTATCTTTATCTGTACCTTTATAATTATCTGGACTGATTTCTGATGTATTATCTTCTGAATATTTTTCTTTTTCTGTACTGCCTGTTGATCCTGTACTGCCTGAAGTTCCATTTTTCACAGGAAGTTTTACCAGACTTACTTTCCAGCTGTATTTTGATATTGCATCAATCTCATTTTCAAGTAGATTGATTTTTTCTCCCGTCTTTTCATCAACAGAAATTATGTTCTGAAAAGGACTTCCTGGCGGCGGATCATGTATTCCGTCTGTCAGTATTATTATTTCCCTGCTTCCAGAATCTGAGAGATCTGAAACATACTGATGCAGATACTTCAGTGCCATGACAAGATCTGTATGTTTTCCAAGCGGATTGAGCAGAAAAAGTTCAGAAATTACATGTTCCAGATCATCCCGGTTATTAAGCTGCTTGGAAAAAATCAATTCAGGTCTGGAATCAAAACTGATAAGATGAAAAGTATCACCAAACCTTACATGATCAGAAAGAATATTTTTAATTATAAAATTGACAAGATCATCATATATCGGCAGAACACTTTCAGATGTGTCAAGCATGACAACCATATCAACCGGTTCTGCCGATAAAGAAACTGAAACCAGAAATATAAATAATACTGCGAGTATTTTTTTTGTCATTTTAATTTTTCAATATACTCTGAAATACCTATATTTTCCACTGTGAAATTATATACCCTGTCATTTATTGTAAACTCAAGTTTATCACCTTTTTTACCATTAAGCAGTGCACTTCCGAAAGGGGCAAGATATGATATAATATTTTCTTCCGGTGTAGATTCCCATGGACCAAGAATAGTATATGTTTCAATAGTATTATTATCATTATTCTTCAGATCTACAACATTTCCAAATGATATTTTATCAGTATCTGCATTCTCAGGATCAAAAACTTTGCATTTTTCAATCTCTTCCTTAAGCTTACCGACAGTTGAATTAAGAAATTCCTGCCTTTCCTTTCCTGCTTTATATTCAGCATTTTCCCTGAGGTCACCGAGTTCAATAGCCGCTCCGATTTCTTTGGAATTCATCGGTATCTCTACTTCAAGGATATGTTTCAGTTCCTGTTTTTTCTTTTCCAGAGCGTTAACAGTAACAATAATTCCGCCACGTGAAAATGTTTCAAGTTCATCTGCAGCTCCAATAAAAGTTATATCGCTGTATTTTTCCTTGACAAGATTTTTTAGATCTACAACCAGTGAAGGATCAAGCCCTTTTACGTCATCAATAAGGGATATCATTCTTATTACGGTTTCCCTGTCAGCGTCTTTTAAAAAGTTTTCAAGTTTTTTATCTTTAAAAAGGAATATATTAATCTGTCTGTTTATTTTTTTGTTGTTACTGACATTCCTTTTGTTTATTATCTCACGGTATGTTATATCAAGGAGATGAACAAGGTTTACAAGTATCTTTTCCTGATCAAAAAAATGCTTTTCAAGAAACGGATAATCTTCACTGTTTTTATAAATCCAGATAAATGCTTCCCTGTAATCCTTATAATTATCCTGGATTTTAAATATAAGATTCTTTATAGCTTCCTTTTTACCGCTTTTATAGAGTGAATCAATTATATATTTATTCAGATAAACCGGGAAAAGTTCAGTAAAGATCTCAGTCCAGTTGTCAATTTCCCTCTTAACCTTATCAAGAAACATTTTCCTCAGATCAACATCGTTTATTTTGAGAAAAGTATTTGTAATATCTTCAATTTCATCAAAAAGGCTCCTGAAATCAATATCAAGATTTGGATTCATGTGTGGAAACCTTTCAAGTACAAGCTCCATCAGGAGATAACTGCTGATAACATATTCGTTTACAGAAGAATACGACTTGAGATAATTGGTAAAATAAAGAAACATTTCAGGGAAATAATCAGATTCAACAGATATTTCATCCATAAAATCCTGAAAGGTTTTCAATTTTGCAAAGAAATTATTTTCTGCCTTAAACCTGTTGAAGGTCTTTTCCTCATATGTTATAGGTGTTTCCCTCACAACAAAAAAATCAACTTTGTCAGGAAGGTTACCGAAATCTGAATCAGTTTTAAGTATTTTTCTGGCTTCATTGCTCCATGTTGTCCATTCACCTGGAGTCAGAATACCGGGAACAAGCTCTGCTTTTATCCTTTTCATGTCTACTGCATTCTCAAAACTTTTAATTATTGTTTTCAAAGTCCAGGCGATCTCTTTTTTTACTATTTTCCTGAGATCTTCCCGTTTTTTTGTACTCTTAATAACCCAGATATGATCCTTCCCAAGTATTGTCAGCGCATTTACAGCCATTTTCAGCGACATGGAATGGTTCCGCTTTTTTATAAAATCAATTACAACATTGTCGCCTTTTATTTTTACAATTCTGCCTATACCCCATGATCTGTGAAAAACATAATTCCCGGCATCAAATGAAATATGCTTTTCAAAATCTGAAATTGCCTCATTCATATTTCTCCATTTCTGTGAGAGGTTTGAGACTTTGATGTATTCTTCAACCTGGCTGTGATAACTGTATTTCTGTCTGAAACAGAAGATTATCTCACTCCGCGTATCTGGATTTTTAGGATCATAAACAAGGATATTTTTCAGAATATCAATTGCTGAATCCCAGTCTTTTCTTTTTTTGAAATATTCATATAATTCTTCAAGCAACTGTGAAGCTCTTTCATTGCTTATATTTTTAGCTATTTTCTTGTTCAAATGATAGAAAAAATCAATATCATCAGGGCATAATTCAAGAAGTTTTTCCCACAGATCCTTAACATTTGCAAATAATTTCTTGTTTACATACCTGTGTACAGCTTTTTTATAATACTCTACAGCTTTTTCAGTATTTTCCTCATTCTCATATTTTTCAGCAATATGTTTTACAATTTCAGTTTCATCATAATCAATTTTGATAAGACGTTCCCAGATTTCATACTTTTTTTCTTCTTCATTTTCGTTTTCATAGGATTCGGCCAGTGTTCTAAGCGCGAATTTATTTTCCCCGAAATCCAGTATCCTCTCACAAAGATATTCTACAACATTCCATTTGTGATTATCAGAAAAGATAGTAATCAGTATCATAAGATTGGAATCATCAATCATGTGTCTCGAAAGTGAAATAATTCCAGAAATATAAAGAGCAATAATGCTGTTTTTGGTATGGTTGAGATGCTCCTCACAAATTTCAATAATTTCCTGCTGATTTTCATCATCCAATACCTCACTGATCAGCATGTCCAGATCCTTGAAATTGGTAATTGAATAACTTTTAATAGTTGCTCTGGTCCATTTTTCTTCATTAAGCAGGTGACTAATCTTATCAATAGTTTTAGAACTCATTTTTATCTCCAGAAGTATTTTACAAAATTATAAGAAGTATAACAACCTTAGTTTGTATAAAGTTCGTATACTGAAGGGTTTAATTTATTTATTTTTTTCAGGATATCCTCTACCCGGTCTCTGCTGTCCTTAACATTTATATAATAATCAATAAGCCAGAAATACCTGTTTATCAGCCTGGGAATAATAAGATACCTCAATTCCGGTTCTTCCTCATACCTGTTTTCAAGTGAACTGACAGATTGTTTCAGTTTTCCGAGTTCAAGGGCTTTTAATTCCCGTTTTATATTAAAAACACCATAAAGAACACCGTATACAGGAATCCATTCTTTAAGTTCTTCTTTCTCATAACCCTGACCCCTCACCATATCTATCAGTTTCCCGATTAAAAGGGATTCCATTGAATAAAGATTCACCTTCTGCGAATCCATAAAAAATGCTTCCCTGAAATAAATCTTTGCAGCCCGTACTTCATTGATAAACGCATAACAGTCAGCCATTTCAGAAAGAAGCTCAGAATCATCACTTTTTTTCCTGCTTGCATATTCAAGATATTCAAGGGCCTTGCAGTAATCTCCTAGATTTTTATATGAAATACCAATTTTGATCAGCATTTCATAATCATCAGGAGAATGATTCAAAATCTCAAGAAAATGATATAATGCCTGACTGAAAACCCAGTACTTAAGCGCATAAAGAGTCATTTCATCTTTTCCGCCGTTTTTTTCTACAAAATCCTGAAACTTTTCCCACTGGCGGAACAGATACATCCCCCTCTCAAAGTGACCCGAAACAGAATAAAAACGTGATTTTCTCTCAATCCAGAAGTTGACATATTTAAGACCTGTTATTACATCAGAGCTATTGAAATCTATGGATAAAGCATTTTCGAGCTCAGATCTGGCTTCATCAAAATCACCTTTTTTGATTATATCCCTTGTCTGCTGCAATATTGCACTTACCACATTCTGATTATTTGTAACACGTTTATCCATAATCTATCTCTCTATTATACTTAAAAGCAGATAATAGTCAATGAAACAGTTTTTTCCATAATTGCTTTTATTATAATAATTTGTTAAAAATAAATATGAATAACAAAAAAAACCTTAATATAGCAGCTTCAATACTGGGAGCTGACCTGAGCGATGTTGCAAATGCTTTACATCTTTGTGAGAAATCAGGTATTGATCTTATCCATGTTGATGTAATGGACGGTCATTTTGTTCCTGATATCACTTTCGGAAATAAATTTGTTTCAGATCTTAAAAAGAGGACATCCCTGCCGCTTGATGTTCATCTTATGGTTGAAAATCCTTCAAAATTTATTGACAGCTATATTGATGCAGGGGCTGACTCACTCTCGTTTCATATTGAGGCAGATATACATGCGCACCGGACCCTTTCTGCTATAAAAAATAAAAATATAAAAGGGGGAATATGCATAGTACCGTCTACACCGGTTGAATCCCTTTCTGAAATTATTGACGAAGCTGATTATGTCCAGGTCATGACAGTGAATCCCGGTTTTTCCGGCCAAAAAATGATCAGTTCATGCATCAGAAAAATTCATCAGCTTGATTTAATCAGAAAAGAAAAGAAACTTGATTTTACAATTTTTGTTGACGGCGGTGTCAACAGAAATACTTCACCTATTCTGATAGAAAACGGAGCTGACGTATTGATTACAGCATCTGCATTTTTCAATTCACCTGATCCTGATACAGAATTAAGGAAAATACGTTTTTACTGAAAACCCAGCAGTCCGGAGCTGATATTTAAAGCGTACAAATTCTTATGGTTACGCAATTGAAACTCTTAAACTGATATCAGGGGATTTATTTGTTCCTTTAATAAAAGCTTTTTTTATGCCGATAAATTAACAGGAGGAATCCTTTGAAAGTATATAAAACTGCCCTTTTGGTAATTGTAACTGTCCTGCTTATTCCATTGGCTGGTTTTACAGAAAATAAATTCTCTGATGATTTTCTTAATGGAAAAAACGCATACCTTAATTCAATGTATGACAAAGCAATAACATATTTTGAAAATGCTCTTGATAACAGTACACCGGAACAGAAAGCAGGTATAAATTACTGGATCGGCCAGTCGTATATGGCAATAGGTAATTATGAAAATGCTGAAAATGTTTTCAACAATCTGATTGAAAACTTTAAAGATACATCTGAATCTAAAAATGCATATTATCACAAAGGAAGAATCTCATTCCTTAAGGAAAATTATGAAAAAACAATTGAATATATGCATACATATCTTGAAAACTCTGACAATACCCTGCTTGACGGAAATGCATACTACTGGATAGGTGAATCACTTTTTTTTCTTGGCCATAAGGAAGAAGCAATGATGATTTACAGCAAAATTATAAAAGAATATCCCGGAAGCTATAAATTTGAAGCTGCCAATTACCGTCTCGAACTTCTAAGACTCGGAGAAAGGGAAGAGGAACTTATGAAACTTCTTAAATGGAGTCATGAAGAGGGGATTAAGGAGAGGGAAGATTTTATTAAAAAGGAAAAAGAATATAAACAGGCAATACTCAGCTATCAGAAAAAACTTGCTATACTGGCGGATCAGGATATAAACAATGAAGTCCTTACCCTCAAGGAAACCAACAGCGTTCTGAAAAAACAGATAGCGTTAATGCAGGCGAATATTGAAAAACAGAAAAAAGAGATTGATATTTTGAAAAAAATACAAGATGATAAAAAAAATATACAGATTAAAACTGATAATTCGGAAGAAATAAACAAAACCGGCGAAACGGAGAATGAAAAACAATAATCTGAAAAAATCTCTTAAATATTACAAATACGGCAATTACCCGAAAGTTATCAGACTCCTTGAACCAGATGTTTTCAGCTACAGGGAAAATGACAGATACTACTATCTTCTTGGTTCCTCCTGCCTTTTTACAGGTGATTACAGCGGTGCTAATTCGTATCTCAGAAGATCACTTCAGATTAATCCTGTAAATACAGATACAATGCTTTCCCTTGCTGTTATACATCTTAAAAGAGGCAGTTCAAAAGAGGCAATACAGATATGGCTTGATGTTCTTGACAAACACCCTGAAAACAGATTTGCAAAACGGGGTCTTAACCTTCTGAAAAAATCTGGAGTCCCTGACGGTTTTTCTGATCAGTTTATTAAAAAAAATATGAACAGTCTTATACCTGGAAGAGGTATGGTTCTGCTAAACAGAATTTTCAGAATATTCCTGGTTATTCTTCTTGCTTTTCTCATTATCTCAGCACTTTCATTTCTATCGTATAAATCATATTTTTATATTAAAAATAAAAACAGTCAGATTCCTGAAATTACATTAAAAAATACAGACAAAATTGTTTCCACCGGAAATTTCGAATTGGATTTATCTGAAAAGGAAATTATAAGATCGTTTGACAGAGCCAGAGAAAGTTTTATTGATAATAACACAAATGAAACTCAGATTGAAATCAACCGCATCATTAACTCAAATGCTTCTGAAGGGGTAAAGGATAAAACACGGCTTCTTGAATCATACCTTGAAAAACCTGATTTCAGATATTTTAAAAACACAATCAGCTACCGCGAAGTTGTTGAAAAACCTTTTCTTTTTAACAACTGCTATATCAAATGGAAGGGAAAAATAACAAATATCAAAGTAATGGAAAAGAATCTTGAATTTGATTTTCTAATCGGCTACGAAGACGGCCGGATACTTGAAGGAATAATTGGGGTTGATGTTGATTTTCCGATTCTCCTTGAAGAAGATTTTTCATATGAAATAATAGGGCAGCTTCACACTGCCGGAAATTTCAGAATTCAAGCCTTATCACTCAGGAAGTTTTTACAATGAGAGCAGTAGTACAGAGAGTAAAAAGAGCAAAAGTCATGGTCAGTGGGGACATAAAAGGGGAAACAGGAGAGGGTCTTCTTGTTTATCTTGGTGTTCATGCAGATGATTCAGAAAAAGATCTTGAATATACAGTTGAAAAAATCATTAATCTCAGAATATTCGAAGACTCCAATTCAAAAATGAATATGTCACTTATTGATACCGGAGGGAGTATCCTTTTAATTTCTCAGTTTACACTCTTCGGTGATACCAGGAAGGGAAGAAGACCATCTTACAATGAAGCTGCATCCCCGGATAAAGGAGAAGACTTTTACAACAGAGCAGTTGATATGATCAGAGAAAAGGGAGTTAAAGCTGAAACCGGTGTTTTCGGAGCCAGTATGGAAGTTGATTATATCAATTCAGGGCCTGTCACAATACTGATTGATTCATTCAAAAGGTTTTAGGTTGTCTGTATTCCTGTAAAGACTGTCTGACAGCTGATCCAGTACAGGTGAATCATACTTTCTGCAGGTATCAATAAACAAATGACCTTCTTTTCTTAATTCAAAATCAAAATAAGGTTTCTCTCCGCTCTTTTTCAGAAGGAATTCCCCTTCATTTATAAGTATATTAATTCCTGTCTTTTCTTCTGCATAAACTGTTTTTTCCAGTATTGTTCTTCTGAGAAGACTGTCACTGTATCCGGATATTTCATTCATTGATTTTTCAAAAAAACCTCTGTTTATTCTGAAACTATCCTCTGAATCAAGTAAAAAATCGAAACAGCAGTATAAAATATATTCTTTTTCTTTTTTCTCAAGATATCCACCGTAAAAAACACTTTCAAGAAAGAAGTTAAAATCCCTGTCATCTCTTGCACCGAGCTCTTTTATTATATTAATTTTTTCTGTTAAATCTGCATTTTTAAATATCTCATATATTACATAATCATTATCATGACTGCTCACTGAAATCCAGCTGCTATTATCAATATAATTATTTTCATCTGATCCGATCGGTGATATATTGAGTAGATATATAATAAACAAAATAATAAATAGCATTGTTTGACAATTATAGTTCTGCTTATTGACCACGTAAAGTAAATATGCAAAATTCATTTGAAGTACCTGAAACAATATGTTTGTTATCTAATTCAGGAGGAAGGAATGGCAAAAAAAGGGGAAGTTTTAAAACCTGAAATCAAAACCACAGATACTGAAAAAAGCAAAGCACTTGAAGCTGCCCGTCTTCAGATTGAAAAGCAGTTCGGTAAAGGATCCCTGATGAAACTAGGGGATAATAATATCAATACCGGGATAAAAACTATTTCCTCCGGATCAATAACTCTTGATGCAGCACTTGGAATCGGAGGCTATCCTCAGGGAAGGATTATTGAAATCTACGGCCCTGAATCTTCCGGGAAAACCACACTTGCTCTACATGCAATTGCCGAGTCCCAGAAAAAGGGGGGAGTCGCAGCCTTCATTGATGCAGAGCATGCTCTTGATCCGACTTATGCTGCAAATCTTGGAGTAAATACAAACGAGCTCTGGGTATCACAGCCGGATACAGGAGAGCAGGCTCTGGAAATCGCAGAATCTCTTGTAAGATCAGGTGCTGTTGATATCATTGTAATTGACTCGGTAGCTGCGCTTACTCCCCAGGCTGAAATTGAAGGTGATATGGGTGATTCACATATGGGTCTCCAGGCAAGACTTATGAGTCAGGCACTCAGAAAGCTGACTTCTATTCTTTCAAAATCAAATACAGCTATGATTTTTATCAATCAGATAAGAATGAAAATAGGCATTATGTTCGGTAATCCGGAAACCACAACCGGAGGAAAAGCACTAAAGTTTTATTCTTCAGTAAGACTTGAAGTTAGAAAAATTGAAACAATTACCAAGGGGGATGAATCTACCGGAAACAGGGTGAGGGTAAAAGTTGTCAAAAACAAGGTTGCCCCTCCGTTCAGAAAAGTTGAACTTGATATAGTTTTCGGGAAAGGAATATCCGCAATGGGCTGTCTTATTGATGCTGCGGTAACAAATGAACTGATTCAGAAAAGCGGCAGCTGGTATTCATACGGTGATGATAAAATCGGACAGGGCAAGGAAAATGTTAAAGATTTTCTTGAAAAAAACCCTGATATTGCAAAGGAAATTGAGGACAAGGTGAGAAAACTTCTTTTTCCGGAAAAAGTACAGGGAAAACCTAAAGAAATACCGGGAGCAGCTGTTGAAGAATCAAGACTTTTTTGAAAAAAGTATTGTTTATCTCGGCATCGGTTCAAATTTGGGGGATAAAAGGGGAAATATAATAAAAAGCTTCCTTCTTTTATCAGAAATTATCGAAAACATTGAAACATCATCCCTTTATGAAACTGAACCTTTGTACAGATCTGATCAGCCATGTTTCCTTAATACTGTTTTCAGAGGGATTTTCAGTAATAAACCGGAAATCCTTCTTGTGTATATAAATGAAATAGAAAAAAAACTGGGCAGGGACAGAAAGAATTCAGGGTTTAAAGGGCCGCGTACCATAGATATTGATATTCTTCTCTTTGGTAAAACAGTTTTAAATACTGACAAGCTTATCATTCCGCATCCAGGAATAAAGGAAAGGCTTTTTGTTTTAAAACCTCTCCTGGAACTTGAAAGTAATTTATCTGATCCATTAACAGGGATTAATTACACCGAAAATATGAAAACTCTTGATAATCAGGGTATTTACTACTTCGAATCCTGCCGATATATTGAAAACCAAACAAAAACAGGATAAAAAATGGAACAGACAGAAACAGAAAATACCCATAAGTTCAAACTTCAGGATTTTGAAGGTCCTCTTGATCTTCTCCTTTTTCTTATAAGAAAATCTGAAATAAATATCTATGATATCCCTATTGCAGAAATTGTAGAACAGTATATATTGTACCTCGAATATGCTACGAAAAAAAACCTGGACAACCTGTCTGAGTTCTATATGATGGCATCAACCCTTCTTTATATCAAATCCAAAATGCTCCTCCCGGTAGAGGTAAATATGGAGGATGAGTTTGAAGACCCCAGAAAGGAACTTGTTGAAAGGCTCATAGAGTATCAGAAATTCAAAAAAATATCAGATATTATGTCTGTTAAGGAAAAAGAGTCCGAATGGATAATTGAAAGAAACAGCAAGCAGAGGAATCTTTCTTTTGTTAATGATGAGGAATTATGGGAAGAGATAGATGTATGGGACCTTCTTCAGACCTTTTCAAGTATAGTCGGAAATTTTTCTAATGAGCAGATACTGGATTTTTATGAAGAGGTTTCACTGAATGAAAAACTCACCCTTATGTCCGAGCTTCTTGAAAAAAACAGTGAAATCCTGTTTAATGAATTAATTATAAACAGTTCATCAATTCTTGAATTTGTGTGTTCATTTCTTGCAGTACTTGATGCTGTAAAAAACAAAGTCATACAGGTCTATCAGAATAAAATGTTCGGAGATATAAGAATACGAAAATATACACCTCCTGCAAAAAGAGTTGTTCCAGAACAGGAGAAGGAAGGATAATGAAATTGGAAAAAGAAGAAGCACTGATTGAAGCAATACTTTTTCTGGAAAGTGATCCAATTGATTTAAATACAATTATAAAAATAACAGACCTGTCAAAAGAAGTAGTACAGGAAGCTTTAAAAAACCTGCGGGAGGATTTATCAGATTCTTCCAGAGGTCTTGAACTTATGGAAATAGGGGGGGGCTTTCAGCTTGTCCCCAAAGAGGAATTATGGGGATATCTGAAAGTCAGATACGGCAAGAAAAATGAAAACAGGCTTTCCAGAGCTGCAATTGAAACGCTCTCAATTATTGCCTATTCCCAGCCTATTACCAGAGGTGAAGTTGAGAATATAAGAGGTGTCTCTGCTGACGGTATGATAAGAGTTCTTTTAAACAGGAAACTGATAAAGGAAGTTGGAAAAAAGGACACCCCGGGCAAACCTGTTACTTATGGTACAACCCAGGATTTTCTCAAGCTTTTCAAGCTTAACAGTATTGCAGACCTTCCAAAACTGGAAGAAACAGATCTAAAAAGGTTTGAACTCAATGGATAACAGAAATGAAGATAATGAAGGTATAAGACTTCAGGTTTATCTTTCAAAATGCGGGCTTGGCTCCAGAAGAAAATGTGAAGAACTTATTCTTAAAGGAAACGTAAAAATAAACAACCGCTTTATAAACAGGATGGGGGAAAAGGTTTATCCTGACGATATAGTTTACTATAGAGGCAACAGGATAAATCCTTCAAAAAAAGAAATTTATATTGCTTTTTATAAACCGGCTAAAGTTCTCTGCACAAATTATGACCCGGAAGGGCGGGATACAATAAATCTATACTTTAAGGAATTCAGTACCTACAGACTTTTTTATGTCGGCAGGCTTGACTACATGTCTACCGGGCTTATCTTTCTGACAAATAACGGTAATTTTGCAGAAAAAATATCACATCCGTCATCGGAAATTGAAAAAGAATATATTGTTGAAACGGGAGATCCTGTTGATGAGGAAATTCTCAAGGAAATGCTTAAAGGGGTAAGAGTTGAGGGCGATGTATACAGAATTAAAAAATACAGTATTAAAACATCAACAAAAATACATATTATCCTTACAGAAGGGAAAAACAGGGAGATAAGAAAGCTTTTTACACATTACAGAATAAAGGTTAAAAAGCTTCACCGCATAAGAATCGGCAATGTCAAACTCGGAAATCTTTACCCGGGAAGTTACAGATATCTCTCGCAGAAAGAGATAGGCTGGTTTACAAAATATTTAGGAGAAACAACTTGACAGTAGCTATTGACGGGCCTGCAGGAGTAGGCAAAAGTACCATTGCAAAAATGATATCTGAAAAAGCCGGCCTTTTTTATCTTAATACCGGAAATTTTTACAGGTCAATAACCCTTAAAATAATTGAAAACGGAATTGATTTTGACAATACAGAAGAAATAATAAAACTCTCTGAAAACACTGATATCAAGATTATTAATTCACGTCTTTTTATGGATGGTAATGATGTTGAGGATCTTCTTCATACTGATAATATCGATTCGCATGTCGCACAGGTTTCTTCAATAATGGAACTCAGGCTTGCGGTCAACACTAAAATAAGATCGGTTTCCAGAAACCTTGATATTATTGCTGAGGGACGGGACATGACTACAGTTGTTTTTCCTGATGCCGAGGTTAAGATTTTTCTTGATGCATCAATTGAAAAACGGGCTTCCAGACGTTCAGGCCAGGGGGTCAGCAGTAAAAATATCAGCGAAATAGCTGAAGGGATAAAACAGCGTGATGAAATAGATCGCAACAAGAAATTCGGCAATCTAAAAATATCCAAAGATGCAATTTATTTGAATACTTCGGACTTGACCATAGATGAAGTTTGTGAGAAAGTAATGTCTGAAATAAATAAAAACAGGCATAATAAATATTAGGAGTTTTTTTCAAATGGCAGATCGGGAAAATATCATCAACGACGACACTATAAACCAGTCCAATCTTCAGGAAGAATACCTGAAATCCCTCGATGAACTTGAAGAGGGACAGGTGGTTAAGGGGATTGTAATACAGGTAACAAATGAAACTGTGTTTATAGATATCGGATACAAATCTGAGGGAAAAATACCGGTAGTAGAATTTGATGAAGCTCCGAAAGTAAATGATGAAGTTAATGTGATACTTGTAAAAAAGGAAAGCAAAGACGGACAGATTGTTGTATCAAAAAGAAAATATGATGAAAAGGAATTCTGGGTCAACCTTAAAACAGCTTTTCAGGATAAACTTCCTGTTGAAGGGACAATAGCAAAGAGTATTAAAGGCGGTTTTGAAGTTGTTCTTGGTTATAATCTAAGAGCATTTCTTCCTATTTCAAAAGTTGATGTAACCAAAGTTGAAGATCCTGAAAAATATGTTAATTTAAAATCCAAATTCTTTATTGAGCGGCTTTTCAGTGAGAAAAAGGTCAATATTGTCCTTAACAGAAGAAGATATCTTTCCGAGGCACTTAACAAAAAGAAAGAGGAATTTTTCAATTCAGCTAAAATAGGTGATGAAGTTGAAGGTGTTGTAAAAAGTATTGCATCCTTCGGAGCTTTTATTGATCTTGGCGGTTTTGACGGTCTTCTTCATATCAATGACATGAGCTGGGGCCACGTCGCAAGACCTAAGGATTTTGTAAAAAAAGATCAGAAAATTAAACTTAAACTTATCAATCTTGATAAGGAAAATAATAAAATAAATCTTTCACTTAAAAATTTCACAGAAAACCCATGGTACAGTTTTCAGACTAAATATCATGTAAATGATATTGTAAAAGGCAAGGTTACCAAGTTGACTGACTTCGGAGCTTTTATTGAACTTGAAGAGGGAATTGAGGGAATGGCGCACATTTCCGAATTTTCATGGGTAAAAAAAATCAGCCATCCGAAAGAAGTTTTTAAAATCGGAGATGAAGTTGAATGTATGATTCTCTCCTACGATCTTGAACAGGGAAGAATATCATTGGGAATCAAACAGGTTTATGATAATCCATGGGAAAGAATTGATGAAGTTTACCCGGTAGGGACACAGCTGGAACGAAAAATATCCAAGGTAACCAATGCAGGTGCATTTATCGAACTGGAAGAAGGAATCAGCGGTTTTCTCCATATTGATGATATTTCATGGACCAAAAAGGTTAAAAACACCTTTTCTGTTCTTAAACAGGATGAGAATATCAAAGTTGTTATTATTGGTACTGACAAGGATAACAGAAGAATTAAACTAGGGGTAAAACAGCTTTCAGACAATCCATGGGATGTTCTTTATAACAACTTCCCGAAAGGAAAGGTTATTGAAGGTGAAATTTCCGGTAAAACAGACTTCGGACTTTTTGTAAAAGTTCAGGGTGATATAGAAGGACTGATTAATAAAAACAATATATCCGACCAGTTTGAAGAAGATGCTGACAAGGAGCTTGAGAAATACAATATTGGTGATAAAGTAAAGGCCCTGGTTACAGAAATCAACCCTAAAAAGAAAAAACTTTCACTTTCCATTCGTGAATACAAAAAAACACTTCAGAGAGAAGAAATTTCCAAATATATCCAGAATGAAGATGATGCACCAATGGCTACACTTGGTGATTTCATGAAACAGGGTGGAAACTAATACTCACGGCAATAATTCAGGCATTACCTTTTCAGATAATACAGTTTTAAAATCTGAAAACGGAGTGCCTGAATATTCATATTTTAATAAAATAGTCGGCTCAAGTCCATTACTTAAAAATACGTTAAACAATGCAAAAAAAATTGCTCAATCAGATGCTCCTGTTTTAATTACAGGTGAGAGCGGCACCGGAAAAGAGCTTTTTGCAGATTACATCTTCAGTCAGAGCAGAAGAAAAAACAAACCGTACATAAAAATCAACTGTGCGTCTATTCCAGAGTCTCTCTTTGAAACTGAACTTTTCGGACATGTTAAAGGATCTTTTACCGATGCAAACTATGACAGAAAAGGTAAATTTCTTTCTGCTGATACCGGGACTCTGTTTCTGGACGAAATATTTGAACTGCCTCTTAATGTTCAGTCAAGATTATTAAGAGTTGTAGAAAGCGGTACCATGTATCAGATCGGATCAGAAAATGCTTTGAAAACTGACGTAAGAATCATAGCTGCAACCAACAGAAATATCAGGGAAGAGATTAATAAAGGAAATTTCAAAAAGGAACTGCTTTACCGAATAAACGTGCTTAACCTTGAAATCCCCCCCCTGAGATACCGTAAAGAAGATATCAGGGAGCTCTCTGATTATTTTATCAGAAAAACCGGTAATAATATAAGGATTGCAGAAGAGGCATATAATCTTCTTCTCCTGCATGACTGGCCCGGCAATATAAGAGAACTTTCAAATACAATATCGAGAGCAGTTGTTTCATCTGAATCAGATTTAATCAGTAAAAAAGATATTTCAGTTACCGATTTCACTGATCAGAAAAAAATAATTTTACCGTTAAAAAAAGCTGTTACAAATTTCAAAAAAGAATATATTATTAGAACATTAAAATACAACAGCTGGAACCAGCTTAAAACTGCTGAAATGCTTGGAATCCAGAGAACATATTTATCCAGACTTATTAAAGAGCTGGATATAGTAAACAACAAGGAGTAAATCATGCAACACGAGGAACTTACAGGAAAACAGAAATTTTTGAAAAACCTGAATTTATTTTTATCCAGAAACGGTAAACTACTTTTGGGAATATTATTTGCTGCTGTAATAGTAATTATTTTCGTAGCAATTTTCAACAGCTACAAAACAGGTAAAAATGAGCAATCAGCAATTGTTATCGAAAAGATACAGAATGAATATAATGAACTTCAGAACATCAAAGATGATGAAACAGCTTACAATGAAGGTATAGATAAAATATTATCTTCACTTGATTCTGCCATAAGTGATTATTCAGCCTATTATGCGGCACAAAGGGCGTTATTTATGAAGGGCGATATTCTTTTCAGTAAAAATGAATATGACAAAGCAATTGAGTCCTATTCTCTTTATGCTGAAAAATTTCCCGGTACTTACCTTGCTCCCATTTCATTATATAATGCAGGTATATGTTATGAAGAAAAAGGGGAAGCTGAGAAAGCAGCTGAGATTTATAAGTCACTCGTTGATAAATATGAAAAAACATATCCTGATATACCTCATGTAATTTTTTCAGTCGCAAGAGTTTATGAATCTCTTGAGAACTATGAAAAAGCAGGGGAGTACTACAACAAAGTACTTGATAATTATCAAAATAGTGGTTGGACAAATTTTGCCAGAGACCGTATAATTTACCTGAAAGCCTCTGGTTTAATAAAAAAATAAGGAGTAATCCGTGGGTAAAAAGACAGCAAGCAAACTTTTTGAGACCAGATTTTTCGGTATTATAATCTCTTTTTTTATTTTTCTGCTTATTTTTTCAGCGGATAATTATACAGATATTACCAACAAAATGAAACTTAAAATGCTTGATGTCAATTTTTATCTTAAAAATGTTTCACAGAAAACCTATATTCAGGAAGGGGTTACCCAGTCTGTTCAGAACCCTAATATTTCATCTGATATAATGATAATTGGCATTGATTTCAGAAGCCTGAATAAATTCGGTAAATGGCCTTTCCCCCGTTTCAGACATGCTGACCTTATTAAATCCTTTTCCAGGATAAAAAATCAGGAGGAAAGGGAAAGGGCCCTTTTTATAGATGTTTTCTTTATAGAGCCTGATGAACGGAAAGCATACGATGATGCCCTTCTGGTTGAGGCTATCAAGGAGAATAAGAGGGTATTTCTTGAAACAGTTCTTGATGAAGTTCCCCCTTCAGATGCAATTAAGGAAGATTATGTCAAGCGTCAGGAGATTCTTTACGATACTTACGGCAGAATTACAAATATAAAAGGTAACTGGCATACAATCAGCTCTTATACAGGTCTACAGCCCCCTCTACAGCCCCTTGGAAGGGCCAGTAAAGGTTACGGGCATGCCAATTTCAGAGAGGATTTTGACAAAGTCTACAGAAGACAGGGCCTTATATCCAAGTCCTCCATACTTGTTGACGTAATCAATCTCGAAGAAATAACTGCCGATTTCAAGATAAACGATACTGTTTTTGAAAGACTTGGATGGACAGATATCAATGGTATTGATCATCCTATTAACTATCCCCTGACCGAGGAACAGGTTTCTGAACTTAATAATTCTGTCAGATCAAATTCACCTCCTATAAAGTCAAAAACATCTGACGGCCAGGACAGCTATTATTATATTGTCAAAAAATATAAGGATACATTTGTCCCTTCAATTACCCTCTCACTTGCTCTTGAATATTTTCACAAGACTCCTGAAGATATTGAAGTAAAAGTAGGGGAGTATATAAAAATTCCATCTCCTGAGGTTTTCAATACAGAATCCCAGCAGTGGGAGCCATATCAGATAACAACCAGACAGCCGAAATACAATAAGGACGGATCCCTTAAAAAACCGGGGTTAACCAAGGTTCTTGATGAAGTTGTAATACCAATTGATAATCAGGGGCAGATGCTGATAAATTTTATGGGTAATCCGTCAACTGCTGACCCAGGAGGACACCAGACATTCCCGATCCGCTCCTATTCAGGATATGCATCACAGGCGCCTGGGGAAGATCCGTCTACATGGCCGAAAACAAAGGCGGTGGCCAATAAATTATTAATGGTCGGCCCGTTTGCAAGGGGTATTGCAGCTGATGAAAAAACAACACCCTACGGTTTGATGTATGGTGTTGAAATACATGCCAATTCACTGAATACAATTATTATGAATAAATTTATTACAGAGGCCCATAAATGGGTTAATGTATTGATACTTTTTTCACTTGTTCTCCTGACTGCATTTGTTACCTCCCGGCTTTCAACTCTCTGGTCAGCTCTTTTTACGGTTATTTCCATAATGGCATATTTTATAGCTACGAGCCTTATTTTTGACAATTTCAATATTGTTCTTGATTTTCCGTCTCCGGCAATCGGAGGGGCTCTGACATTTATATCCATTGTTCTTTACAGGATTATGACTGAAGAGAAAGACAAGAAACGAATTAAAAACATGTTCGGACGGTATGTAAGTCCGGCTGTAGTTGATCAGATACTTGATAATCCTCCCGAACTTGGTGGTGTTGATAAAAACCTGACAGTTTTCTTTTCAGATATCAGGGGATTTACAACACTTTCCGAAACAATGACTCCTCAGGAACTTGTAAACCATCTTAATATCTATCTTACATCAATGACTGATATTATACTCGAGTTTAACGGGACTCTTGATAAATATGTCGGTGATGAGATTATGTGCTTCTGGGGCGCTCCTATTCCACAGGATGAACACGCACTGTATGCATGTAAATGCGCTTTAAAACAGATGGATGCACTCAATAAACTGAACGAGGGCTGGCCTGAAGAAAAAAGAATCAACATCGGAATAGGCGTCAACTCGGGTGTTATGACTGTAGGAAATATGGGTTCTCTCGGGCGAATGAATTATACACTTATGGGAGATAACGTTAACCTCGGTGCAAGACTTGAAGGGACAAATAAACAGTATAAAACCAACATTATTATAAGCGAATATACACATGCACTTGTTAAAGAACATGTTATTGTAAGGGAACTTGATAATATCAGGGTCAAAGGTAAAAACAAGCCTGTACTTATTTATGAACTCCTTGATGTGAAGGGAGGGTATGATACCCCGTAATCTCTTTATCCTGACTTCATCCTTATTTCTCATTTTATCCTCATCCTGCGGGCTTAATGATTATCCGTATCTGAATCCTCCCGGCGTTAAAATAGCAGATGGAAACATTGCATTAATTTACAACAGGACTGACAATAATCCGGACGTATTCAGAGGATATGAACTTTATTATAAAATTTATAATTCAGATACCTATACTGCCGACAATTCAGATGACTATAAGGCAATATATCAGACTGATGAGCCGGAGCCTTCTGATCTGACAGCCCAGGGTTATAAAAGGATCAATACTGTTCTTGATACTGATGACAGTACAACTTACCCGATGATTCCTCTTGATTATTCTGACAGGGATTCATCCATAAGTATCTCCCTCCATTTTGAGAATATTTCAGCTGCATCACAGGCTACCGGTTACGCTGAATACTCAGGTTATTCAAACAAGTATTTCTACAGAACTGTCAAAGAATATATATCCCTGGGTAATTATAATTATAAGAGCTTCAAAAAGGAAGATCTTGAAACTGGAGATTCCGATCTTCCATCATCAGCTCCAAACTATATCCTATCTTTATATGTTTTTTCCTACGGTAAATCTGATAATGTCTATAATATATACAGCAGGCCGGTTTATCTCGGCAGGTTTGATTATTAGAATAATTTTTAATTATGAGGCTAAAAAATGTTTTCCTATTACTTTAATATTGCACTTGTATATCTTCTGATAGGGTTCGGCACAGCCCTTGTCTTTTTTTATGTATTCAATAAGGCTTTTATCGGTAACTTCTGGGGAGTTCTTATTGTATCCATTATCGGATCATTCCTTGGTGCTATAATAGAATACTACTTTAAATGGATAATTGATGCACTTACCAGGGTCAACGGAGTTGTCAATATTTTTCCGCCCCTTACAATTTCCATGATTGTTATCTATATCTATCACAAGGTCAGTGAAAAAAAATAATAATTTTAGAAATATTCTTTTAAGTATAGCCTTTTTATAAATATTCATATTACTTCCGATAATGGATAGTCCGAAAGCCTTTTAGCTGATATCTGATATAAGATATCAGCTGTTAAGCTTCTTTTTTATCCTGAGAGAAGTATAAAGCTAATGCCTCACGCACTAATGCAGGTACTTTAATCTTTCTTTTTTTTGCTTCAAGTTCAAGCATTTTCTTTTCATCTTCTGTTAAATTAAATACCTGTCTTTCTTCTCTCTTTATTTCTCTGAAAAGTTCCATGCTTATATTATTTACATTAATCTCTTTATTTGTCAACATATTTATTATCTTTATTATTCACAATTTCTTTAATACTTCTGTCATAACCCTGTCAAAAAGTTTTTCTTCAATCTCTTCTTTAGATTCCTTGAGCTCTTTAAAAATATCTTTTACCAGTTCTTCAACTTCCGGCCTGATTATATCAAGAACCTCTTTAACTACCTTTTTAGCTATATTTTTTATCATTTGTACCCCTAATTTAATACAAAAATTATATCATTATTATCGTTGGTTATATTTCCTATACTTATGTGTTCAACGTTTGAATTATAACCAACTACATAATTGATACTTGTTGTTGTAGACATTACCTTAAAATAAGAATGTCCTTGATAAATACCTGATGTTGTAAAACTTGTATAAAAACTTATACTTGATATTTTCGTCTGTGCCCATTCACCTAAATTGCTATCCTTTGCATATACAGCACTGTTAAGATTTTTATATAACCCTATTATTTTATACGATGCAAAAACATCAGCTTTTATATTGTATCCTTTATCTTTATACTCCTGCTCTGCTGTATTTACATCTATTATCAATTTGGAATAATCAAGATTAAACTCTTTTAATATAAGTTTTTTCATTTCGTTCATAAATCCGGATACATCTGATTTATGAAAAGAATAATATCTTTGCTCATCTTTTAAATCTTCTGGATTCATAACAGTTACAGGCTGATCCAAAAGAGAATTAACACCAGCAAGGTCTAAATCAGTATGTGAAATTTCAAGATTACTTGTACCAGCATCAATAAATATATATTTCTCAGGTGAAACCCTATGCCCGTCTATTATTACCTGTCGCTGGCTTATTTCCTGAAGATCATCGACAGCAATCCCGATTTTATAATTACCGTCTGATATTATACGCATATAGCGTTTAGTAAAATTGTACTGTTTTGCACTCATTATTTAACTGTCTCCTTTACAACTTTATAAGCAAAATAGAGAAGGGCACCTTTTATTAAATATTCCCTGTATTCTGCCATACTCTTAATATTAAGAGCTTTTTTTACATCGTCGAGCTTTTCACCTATAAAAGACTTTTCAAAGTACTGAGGAGATGATACATAATTATTATATGTTTCCTTCCACCAATCTTTTTTAAGCGCTGTTAACTTATCTTTAGGTACCGGTAATACGAGCTGAAAATGTGCAGAATCAACTTTTTCACGTTCCCAATCTCCGCCCCATTCAAGACCCTCATTTTTAAGATAATTTACAAGCCCCATATCATACCAACCATCTTTTTTACTGAAATCAAGATCAGGTAAATTATACCTTTCATGTATTTCAATTCTTCCATATCCGGCTTTTCTTATTATAAGATCAACAGCCAATCCCCACATATGAAAAGATGAATATGGATCATTAACAAAACTCTGGCCTTTTCTCATTAATTCCTTTTGCTGTACCAGTGTACGTCTTCCTCCTGCATAACCTTTTTTTCCTGTTATAGTTATCTGTTCTATTGGAATCCTAAATACTGTTCCATCAGACATCTTCAAAGCCTCTATATAAGTTTTTAATACTCCTGTAACACCTTCACCCCTATGAAGCTTAAGTAACTTTTCCTTAAGTTCTGGATGAAGTCGTTCAACTTCACTTATATTCTGTATAAGACCTTTTTCATAACCAGCCATTTATAAACCCCTTTATCAATGTTATCAAATCTATAAATCCTATTATTGATAATGCAATTATCAAAACATAACATATTATTTTTTTAATCAAAAAAAGGGAGCATTTCAGCCCCCTTTTAAACCGCCCTTTTTTCATCAGAAAAGTTTTGCCCACAGCTTGAAAAGTCCACCTATAACATCACCGATATCTTCAGCTTTGTTTATGACTTCGTTTACTTCCTTGTTAGCAAGAATCTTTTTAATGAAACCTATGATCTTGAAAATACTGATTTTTTCATCTTTCTGAACTTCAGTTTCTGCCATAGTTGTTATAACCTCTCTGTCCTGAGTTACCGGACATTTCTTCCAGAGATACCCAATATACAGCACCTTCTTTATTTGCAGGTGATACAGTTACCTTATAAAGTTTATTTCCGTCCTGCACATATCCGCGCGGGAACTTTCCATCTTTTTCCTTAATTTTAATAAGCTTCTGCGGATTACCGAATCTTGACCGCCCCCAATCTCTTGTATTCATTTATTTCCCTTCCTTTTTTCCCCATAATAGGAATAATATGAATCAACACCTTTGATCCATTTTCTTTTATTATTTTCCTTCTCTCTTTTAACAGTCCTTTTTATCTGTTTTTCCTCTTTAATTTCAGCATTATTTACACCCATTAAATTATTTTTAATATTTGTAAATATGCTTGTTTTTTTCTTTTCTTCCTGAATAACGTTATCCACGTTAACAGCCTCTTCCTTCTTATTCTTAAGTCCTGTTAATGAAAATGTTTTTATTTTGTCCTTATTTCTTCCGACTTCTTTGTCCAGTCCTTTTATTGCATCTTTTGCACTTAGGCTTTTATTATTTATTGATCTTTCTTTCATTGATCCTATTATATCTTTTGCTTTCCCTGATACACTTGATGCACTTTTAAGTCCTGTTGATACAGTTCTGTCCAAAGTTCCTAAAGGTGAATTATCATAAGCGAACTTTCCAATGTTTGACTGACTCATAACATCCTTAGCCTTTTTTAATCCACCGGATACAGCACTTATACTTTTTTTTAATCCACCAAACAATTTATTATCCTTTGCTACTTTTGGCGCTGTAGCTTTTTTTATATTCCTGTCATGGTCTTTTTTATCCTTTCTATCCTGCCTATCTTTTCTTTCAGACCTTTCCTTTTTTTCCTCTCTATCTTCTCTTGCTCTTCCCATGACTACCCCTTTAAAGAGCGCTTACACGCTCTTTAAAGCCATCCTTTTATTGGGATCAAGGTTTTCAAGTACCTGTCTTTCTTTCTTTTTCAGTTCCTCTTTATCCTCAATTACCCTTACCGGATCAAGATGTGATTTAATCAAAAGTCCTTTCTTTCCGCTATCAAGTCTCAGAGTCAACGAACTGGAAGCCCCTGACCTGTTTTCATATCCTACACCAGCATCCACAAGTTTTTCTGCTTTTCCTGAAAGGTTGTATTCCATATACATGGACCTGGCTGTTACTGTCTGGTCAATTCCTTCTGTATCTTTTACATAGATACTTGATCCGTCATCACCGTGCATGTAAAAAAGCATGTCAACGTCATTGGGAAACTGATCTGCACCATTACCGAGGATAGACTCATAACATATCATCTTTTCAGCCCTGAGACGTTTATCAACTGCATCGATTCTTACATCATATTTCACATCAGTTACTGAAGAACCTTTAAGGGTGAAATTTATTGCGTCCGCTCCCTTCTGATTTATGCTTCCTGCAGGAATCTCAATGAGTATTTTGAGCGAATCAGCATTGACAGCCTCAGAAAAACCCCCGAGGTAATCGCTCATAACAAGAATATCCGACACCCTTACATTTCTTAAAAAAGATATATCATCTTTCCCCACGCTTCTGACAAGTCCATCCAACATCATTGTTGATAATCCAGCTTTCGCCTGTGCAAGTGTTGCAGCATTAGCAAGTGTAACCACTATCAGCATGTTGAGTTTATCAACATCGATAGAAGAACAGCTGAAACTTTCTTCAAATGCCTGACCCGATACGCCTGTATAATTAAGAATGTTTTTTAATTTCATTTTTAATTATTACCCCCTGTCATACCTTCAAATGTATCCTTGAGAGGATCAAGTACATATGTAGCCACTATATCCGATACTTTCGGAGCAGTTGCAAGAAATACTGTTAATCCTATTCCGGCAAAAAATACATCTTTGTTTCTTTTTATCTTTGTAAAAAGCCTCTTCAATTTTTTATTCTCCTTTCATAAATTAATGTTATCATATGTATAATATTTCCTGATTTTTAATTTTGTCAATAAGTTTTTTTAATATTTATTATATTTATCATCAGTTTTCCTGATACTTAAAGACAAATAAAGCGTTTACAACTATGTAAACGCTTAATATCTATAACTTTATTTTATTCGTAATCTTTTATATTTCTCTCTTCCTGTTCTTCCAGAGCTTTATATATTTCATCTTTCAGCTTTTCCCCAGCATCACAATTATATATTATACTCTTTAATGTTCTGACCTGTGCTTCTTGAGGAATAAATAATATTTCTTCATCCTGCCAATAATCAAGTATTGCTGATCCTATTTTTTGCCATGCCTCACGGTCTATATTAAATAGTTTTCTGTCAAATATATTATCACGTCCATATATGCCCCAAAATCTCCCCGGCTTTAATTCTTCCGGTACTTTGTGACTATAATCATTTTTATTATATTTATCATACTTTTCATTTTTCCTTACATACTTAACGAGATAAGCAGGCATTGACCCCGATTTTCTTACATCTTCGAAATTAGTACCAGAATTATAAACCCTTAAATCTTCAATCTCTTTTTCATCCTCAGACTGTTTACAGGATGTAATCAAGTACCAGCTATTTTGTAAATATTCTCTTTCACCTTTCACAGGATCTATAAAATATTGTTTTGTTACCCTGTCATATCCTCTTAATTTATCATCCTTAATAACATGATAATCACCCAATTCTACAGGATTATTTAATACAACAATTCCATGAATATGGGGGACACCATTCTGTGTATATTCAAGTTTCCAGATAAGAGCTATTTTTTTATAAAATCTTTTTACATACCTATCATATAACTTTTTAAGATCATTTTTTATATTTCTGGTTTTATATTCAGGCGGGTAGGTTAGTGTTATTTCATAACAGTATTTATCATTCCATACAACCTCACAAAGCTTTTCATAAAAACGTCTTCTTGATCTTTCGGTAAATTCTTTTACTTTATCCCTTTTAGAATTATGATTTCCACTTCTTTTGTATTTATAATCTATCAACTTTTTCAAGTTAATAATATTTCCCGAAAATGTAAGCTGATACAAAACTCTATCGAAATCAGTATCAAATTGTTGAGGATAACCATGATTTTTTATAAATACATTTTCAGCTATTATCTTTCTTTCTTTTTCCAAATGCCTTTCGTAAGACTCAAGGCAATATTCCCTTTCCTCATCCACAAAATAATCATAATATTCAGCCATGTTATTATATGACATTATTTTCTCCCAGTTTTTTAGTAATCATATTGGGCCAGTATTTCCGGCTTCCCGATGGTCAGCCGAAAATATGGCACAATAGACAAGCAATAATATATAAATCATATTGATATATTATATATACGTTTTCCGGTGGTTTTCTTTGACCAGGGTAAACGCCTACGGCTTATTACCTTGGTCAATCTGCAAGCAGAACGAAAACAACCGGACACACCACACCCAAAAAGATATAATTCTTTTTCTTTCCATGTGTTTATTATTAAATGTCTTATTGATTCGATCCTCACCGGATCGAGACAGCGACCTTAAAAGGTCGTTGTTTTAAGCTCTATTATAATATCTTTCTTTTTTGAAATATTTATATCTTGATATTTCGTCAATCCATACCTCAAAATCTTCTAAAGACATTTCCTTTATCTCCCTTGTTGCCTTCCCTGTATTTGTAACAAGTTGTAAAGCTTCCATTTTAGACCGCTGTTTCATATCTTCTTGTATAATATCCTCTATGATATCTTCAAGTATATCCGGTACAGTTAAGAGTCTCCAAAGGTTCCTTGTAAGTGACCTGTCAAGCTCTCTTTTACAATAGGGGAGTGATACGCTTTCACCATACCTGTCAAGATATATCTTTTGTATAAATTGCGAGATAATATCCCTGGTCTCGTTTTTTTTAGGCATTTTATAAGCCTCCGTGCTTCATAAATAACTAAACATATTGTTATTATTTTAATTATCACTAACAACACTTTCAAGTTCCTTTAATTTTATATCCCTTTCTTCTTCTGTAAGTTTATCAAGGTATTCTATAACAGTCCTTAATAGTTTTAACTCAATGAAAATTCGTCCCAATGTTCCCTCATCAAGTTTTTTTAATATATCATCCATTACAGATATTATTTCTTTAATCACCACTTAAAACCCCCCCCCATAATTTTTATGTTCGTGTGTACCAACATAATAAGGTTCTTTTTCTTCCATCATTCTTGATATTATTTTGAGATATTTATTTAATACTTTTAACTGTTCAGATAGTAAATCACCATCACCGAATAATTTTTCATCCTCTTTCTTTTTTCTTTCCCTCGTTTGATTATAATCATTTATCATAATTGTAAGTAGTTGATCTAATCCTTTATCTTTTTTCATGTTTTGAAAACCTCAATTTTTTCTTTACTTTTCATCTTATAAATCTTGATTATAAGTCCTAATATTCCCTTTGTATTTTCATTATAACAAAGTTGGTGTCCATTTCTTTTTATAATTGTGTACATATTCAAACCGCCAGTACTATTATTGCAGTCATCATTAACAGCATAATTACATAGTTAATTTCCATTTTTCATACACCTTTTAATAATCTTTTTTCTACATAAAAAAAGCGAATACCAGCAATATTGTAAATCTTTGCTATTATTCGCCCCTTAAAATCATGTATTTCATTGTTTACTATTTTTAGTCCATTTTTTGACTGTTCCCTCTGTAAAGCCTTAATATATAAAGGCCTTTTAACACATTTTCTCGACATAATACCCCCTTCTGACACATAATTTATGGTTACTTCCGATAATGGATATTCTGTCTACTTATATATAATATGTTCTTACTCAGAAGCTGCACCACCTTTTTAATGGACAACTGTTGCATAACGGCTTCTTCCTGCATATTTCCACAGAGTGTCTCACAATCAGTGCATGGAACTCATTATATACTTCTGTTTTTTCAGGAATGTTTTCTTCAAAATATTTTTTAAGCTCTATATATCTGCAGTTTTCATTTTTCAACCCCAGACGGTACAGCAGTCTTTTTGTGTATGTGTCGATAACAAATGAATTCCGGTCAAAAGCATAAAGAAGAATAGAGTCAGCGGTTTCATCTCCTATACCCCACAATTCTAGAAGCTCTCCCCTTTCAGGAACTCCATTTTCAAAAAACCCGTTATCATAAAAATGTTTTATCGTTAACTTCAGCTTTTTATATTTCTGATTATAATATCCAGCTGACCTTATGCAACTTTTAATTATAATTTCATTTTCATTCAGGAATTTTTCACCTGTATCAATTCTGCATTTCTTAAGTTTATCAATGCATATCATTACATTTTTCCATGATGTATTCTGTGTAAGAATTGCACCAACTGTGATTTCATATTTATCAACATGATTTTTATCGATCAGAACATTTTCTTTATGATACCCGAAATCATCTGTACTGTGACTTTCATTCATAACAAGAGGCCACCACCCCTGACACCCGTAGCTGGAATATAGAATATCGTACAGTTTGTTTAAATTCATATATTTAAGTCTTATAATCTTATAAAAAAAAGGCAGGAGATATTTAAATCTCCTGCCAGTATTTGTTAATTCAAAATTATTTGTTTTTAATAACAGCCTGAGCTGCTGAGAGTCTTGCAAGAGGAACCCTGTATGGAGAACATGATACATAGTTAAGTCCTGTTCTATAGCAGAATTCAATTGAAGAAGCTTCTCCGCCGTGCTCACCGCAGATTCCAAGTTTAATTTCAGGTTTTAAAGCTCTGGATTTTTCTGCTGCCATCTGTACAAGGACACCTACACCACTCTGATCAATTGCCTGGAAAGGATCCTGTTCAAGAACACCTTTACCGAGATAATCAGGGAGGAAACCGCCGATATCATCTCTTGAGTAACCGAATGTCATCTGTGTAAGGTCATTAGTACCGAATGAGAAAAAGTCTGCATATTTTGCAACTTCATCAGCAGTAATTGCTGCCCGTGGAATCTCAATCATTGTACCGATCTTGTAATCAATTTTCTTACCGAGTTTTTCAAATACTGATGCAATTACTTTTTCAGCATTTTCTCTCAGCATTTTAAGCTCTACATATGTACCTACAAGAGGAATCATGATTTCAGGAAGAACTTTAATGCCTTTTACTGTCTGTTCAACTGCAGCAGTCATAATAGCTTCAACCTGCATATCATAGATTTCAGGATAAGTTATACCAAGACGACAGCCTCTGTGACCAAGCATCGGGTTAAGTTCATGAAGAGAATTGATTTTTGACTGAAGTTCATCAACTGAAATACCAATTGTTGCAGCAAGTGCTTTTGTATCTTCAGGTGTATGAGGAACAAACTCATGAAGCGGAGGATCAAGAAGTCTTACAGTTACAGGGAGACCGTCCATTGCCTCAAAAATACCTGCAAAATCGTCTTTCTGAAGTACAAGAAGTTTTTTGAGGACCTCTTTTCTTTTTTCAACGTTTTTAGCAACAATCATTTCCTGGAATATCTGAAGTTTTTCACCTTCGAAAAACATATGCTCTGTTCGGCAGAGTCCAATACCTTCTGCACCGAATTCTCTTGCAATTTTTGCATCATTAGGCTGATCTGCATTAGTCCTTACGAGGAAACCCTTTGGAAGACCTTTTCTTTCTGCTGAAAGTCTTATATCGTCAGCCCATGAGAGGAATTTTGTAAGTCTTTCATCAAATTTCGGTTTTTCAAGTGGAACGGCACCGTTGAAAACTTCACCTGTAGATCCGTCAATTGTAAGCCAGTCGCCTTCTTTTATAGTAAGTCCTTTAACTTTAACCATTTTATTGGCAATATCAAGCTCCTTACATCCTGCAACACATGGTGTACCCATACCCCTTGCAACAACTGCTGCATGACTTGTCATACCGCCTGTTGATGTAAGAATACCTTCAGCAACAACCATACCGCCGATATCTTCCGGAGAAGTATCTCTTCTTACAAGAAGAACCTTCTTTCCTTCTTCAACCCATTTTTCAGCTTCATCTGCAGTAAAAACAACCTGTCCGCAGGCAGCTCCGGGGGATGCATTAAGTCCTTTTGCAAGAACATCAAGTGTTTTCTTTGTTTTAGGATTTATCATCGGATGGAGAAGCTGATCAAGCTGGTCAGGAGTAACCCTTCCAACTGCTGTTTCCTTTGAAATAGCACCTTCATCAACCATCTCTACAGCACATCTTATAGCAGCAGGACCTGTTCTCTTTGCGTTTCTTGTCTGAAGAATATAAAGAACTCCTTCCTGTATTGTAAACTCGATATCCTGCATATCCTTATAATGATTTTCAAGCTTATCCTTGAAACCAACAAGCTGTTTATACATTTCAGGATCAGCTTTTTCAAGTGAAGAAAGAGTCTGAGGTGTTCTGATACCTGCTACAACATCTTCTCCCTGAGCATTCATAAGGTATTCACCGTAAAAATAGTTTTCACCTGTAGAAGGATCCCTTGAAAAACATACACCTGTCCCTGAAGTTTCACCATAGTTACCGAAAACCATTGACTGAACATTTACAGCTGTTCCGAGAAGACCAACTATATTGTTAATTGCTCTGTATTTGATAGCTCTTTCATTGTTCCATGAACCGAATACTGCATCAATAGCTGCCCATAACTGAACCATCGGGTCCTGAGGAAAATCCTCTTTAATATATTTTTTATAAGCATCCTTATAAAGTGTTACAACCTTTTTAAGGTCATCCGCATTGAGTTCAAGGTCGTCATCAACACCTTTTTCTTTCTTAACATTTGAAAGAATTTCTTCGAAATCATGATGAGGAACTCCCATAGCAACATCGCCGAACATCTGAATAAATCTTCTGTATGCATCCCATGCGAATCTGGGGTTTCCAGTTGTTTTTGCAATTGATTCAACAGCCTTGTCATTGAGACCAAGGTTGAGAACTGTATCCATCATACCGGGCATTGACACAGCTGCTCCGGATCTTACAGAAACCAGAAGCGGATCTACCGGATCGCCGAGCTTTTTCCCCTGCAGTTTTTCAAGCTTTTCAATGTTTTCCTTAACCTGCTGTTTAACAGCTTCAGGGTATGTTCTGTTGTTGTCATAATAAACCTTACACACACCTGTTGAAATTGTAAAACCGGGGGGAACCGGAATTCCAAGATTTGTCATCTCGGCAAGGTTGGCACCCTTTCCGCCGAGAAGATCTTTCATTTCTGCCTTACCATCAGCAGATCCCCCACCGTAAAAATAAACAAATTTTTCTGACATACTTTTCTGACCTCCAGATAATCTAAATAAAATGTATTTTAAGTTAATTTCCCTATTTTAAATAAAAAAAATGCACTATGAGATTAAAATATTATACCATATATGTCAATATAACCGCAGGCAATAATGTATATTCCCTGCGGTTATCTATATTGTATTTTAATTATTAATTCTCATGGTTTAAATATTTATCCAATCAGATAAATGCTTCAAGATACTGACTTCTGGAGATATGTTTTAAACGGTCAATTGCTTTCTTTTCTATCTGCCTGATTCTCTCTTTTGTAAGGTTGTATCTATCCCCTATTTCCTTGAGAGAAAGAGGTGTAAAACCGTTAAGCCCGAATCTCTGTTCGATAATATCAGCTTCCTTGTTGGATAAGGTCTGGAGAAGCTTGTTTATTTCAGTTTTCAGTGAATTGTCGATTACAATTTCCTCCGGAAGAGGATTCTTGGTATCAACTATATAATCACTTAAAAGTGCTGATTCCTTTTCTGTCGATTTGACAGGATTATCTATTGAAATATGGTCCTGTGCTATATTTATAAGATCTCTTACATGTTCTTCATCAAGATTAACTGCTTCAGCCAGTACTTTAAGTTCTGGATCCATTCCTGTTTCTGTAAGCAGTTCCTTTTTTGCCCTTTCAATCTGAATAAGCTCACCAGCCCTGTTAAGAGGCAGCCTTATCATTCTTGATTTTTCTCCAATGGATTTTAAAATTGACTGCTTTATCCACCATACTGCGTATGATATGAAATGATATCCTCTGTCAACATCATATTTTTCGATTGCATTCATTAATCCGATATTACCTTCATTAATGAGATCTGAAAGCGGAATACCCTGGTTCTGATATTTTTTTGCAACGTTAACAACAAACCTCAGGTTTGATTTTACAAGTATGTCTCTGGCCTCCTGATTTCCTTTAGCAGCAAGTCTTGCATATTTGTCTTCATCCGCTCTTGAAAGCAGAGGAATTGAATTAATCTCTTTCAGATAGATTGATAATACATTTTCTTCATTATTAGTTCTTGATTTGTTTATCTTTATTTTCTCAGCTGTCATAATATTACCTCTCATTATATTAATAGCAATATACGTGCCATCTAATATTTTTTTGATGATATTTATAACTTTATATATAGTAAGTAATTATTCATTATTGATATTTCCTGTAAATTAACTGCTGATTTCCAAGTGTATCATTATAACTCATGCAATCATGAGCTGAAATAATGCGATTCATTTTGACACATAATTTTGCACTGAAATATTTTTGTGTTCCGGTAAAATATTTATCTTGACCAAGTCAGTTAACATTCGTATATTTTGCTAAATAAAAACTCAAAAAAAATAATAATATATAAATCTACAGGAGGATTATATGAAAATCACACCTTTAGGGGACCGTGTACTTGTAAAAATTACAGAATCTGAAGAAAAAACAAAAGGCGGTCTTTATATTCCGCAGACAGCTCAGGAAAAAACACAGACAGGAGTTGTAACTGCGATCGGTGATGATAAAGATGTTATTAAAGTTAAGGTCGGCCAGAATATAATGTATGATAAGTATGCCGGAACTTCAATCAAGATTGAAGGGGCTGATTATCTTATTCTTAAAGCCGGAGATATCGTAGCTATTGTAGAATAACTGCAGGTCAGGCTTACAGAATAATCCTCCCGGATTGTTTGTCACAGGTTAAATCATGACAGACAACCGGGTTTTTTTATGGATAAAGAAAATCTTCAATTCTTTTAAATAAGTCTTCAGTGTTTCCAAAATATCTTCCTGTCTCAGGAAGCGACTGAAGAAAGATTGATCCATACTGTTTTTTTATAATCCTGGTATCAGTTATGAGAACAACACCTCTGTCTGTTTTTGTTCTCATAAGCCGGCCGAAACCCTGTTTCAGTTTTATAACAGCTTCCGGAAGGGAATATTCCATGAATGGATTTCCTCCCCTTTGTGTAATTACGTCCATACGCGCCTTAATTACAGGATCTGAGGGTACCCTGAACGGAAGCCTGCAGATAATAAGGTTTTTTAGTGTTTCTCCTGGACTGTCCACCCCTTCCCAGAATGAATCAGTTGCCATCAGCACGCTGTTCTTTTCATTGTTGAATGAGTTAAGAAGACGGAACCTGTCATTATCTCCCTGTTTATAGACCATAATGCTGTTTTCAACAAGCTTATCCTTTATCCGGTCATATACATGAATAAGCATTGAGTAAGAAGTAAAAAGGACAAGCCCCTTTCCCTCTGAGATCAGAAGCGAGTCAAAGATGAAATCAGCCACCATATCCTGATATTCTTCCGAAGAGGGCTCCGGCAGATCTCCCGGTATTCCCAGAAGTACGTTTTTTTCATAATCAAATGGGGACTTATAGGATTTCTCCCTGATACTGTACAGATCAGAATCAAGACCTATCCGGTTTTTCCAGAAACTGAATTTGCTGCTGATGCTCAGAGTGGCTGAAGTAAAAATAATTGTCTTGATTTTACTGTAAAGTGTTTCCTGCAGTATCGTGCTTATATCCACTGGGGTAACATAAAACGTAAGCTTTTTTGATTTTTCCATCCATGGAACATAACTGTTATCTGCATCAATAAGCCTTTCACATGCGGCAATAAATCCCTGGATACGGTTTTTTACAAGAATAATCTCATATATCCTGGAGTCATCATCTGGGGTGAAATCAATTCCCTGTGTAATATTTTCAATAATCAGATAAATCCTTGATATTGTATTTTTCAATCCCTCTATACCTGACAGAAGGTTTGAGAACTTTTCATTATTTTCGATTCTGGTATTATATGAATCCTTCAGAATCTCCTCTGCCTCTTTTTCTATAATTTCATACTCTGCGATTGCATTTGCTGTCAGGATCGGGATTTCCTGCAGTTTTTCATCTCCTTCAGACAGGGTATTAAGATAAGAGTATATGCCTGTAATTTTCCCCCTTTTTCTTCTGTAAATCCTGGAAATGCTTTTGAAAAGATATCCCCGGGATAATGTATCTGAATAGAAAGATGTAGCAGCATTTTCAATATTATGTGCTTCATCAAATATAATTTTGCTGAACCCGGGGAGAACTGCTGTTCCGTTAAACCCTCCCCCTGAGCTTCTGGCCGATATATCTGAAAAAAGTATATGATGATTAACAACAAGTATACTTGCCGATGCCGCCCTTTTTCTGGATTTTATTATAAAACATTTTTCCCTGTAGGGACAGTAAAGCCCGAGACAGTAATCAGCCTCAGATGATATATCGCTCCACAGTGTCTGCTCTGGCATAAAATGCAGATCCGCCCTGTCACCTGTATCTGTTGCCTCAATCCATTCCTTAACCATCATGAGATCTTTGTTTGTCTCATTAAAAAGTGATGTCTCATTCAGTTTTTCAAAATACTTCCGGAGACACACATAGTTTCCCCTCCCTTTGACAAGAGCGGCCTTTTTATCGGTTGAAAGCATTTTTTTTACAGTTGGTATATCCTTTTCAATAAGCTGATGCTGAAGGTTTATAGTTCCGGTTGAGATAACAATCCTTTCGTTGTTATCTATGACCCACTGGAAAGCAGGAATGAGATATGCAAGCGATTTACCAACCCCTGTTCCAGCTTCTGCTATAAGTATTTTTTCCCTGTTTATTGCATCTGCAACATCACAGAGCATCTCAACCTGAGACTCCCTGATTTCAAAACCGTCAAACTGCCGGGAAAGGCTTCCACCCGGAGACAGGTGAAGAGCAAGCTGCTCAATTTCAAGATCTTTTCTTTTCTCAGAAACAGGCTCCGCTACTGCATAGATCTCCTGTACATCATTATCTACAATATAGAAACCAATCCCCTGATTACCGATAAGCGAGGCAATCCTCAGGTCCGCCTGACTTGGAGTCAGGTTTCCCCCTGGGTGATTGTGGATAATGACCTCACCTCTGTCAACAAACCCTTCAAGGGCCGGTACAGAGTCCTCATTTCCCCTTGCCGCAATTATTATACTTTCTACGAGCCCGCTGTCGCCGAACCGTCCTGTAAACATAACCTCGTTTCCGCCGGTGTCAGCAATAGCATTTCTCATTTTATCTATTACATTGACTGAAAATCTTTCCGCTGTATTCATCTGCTGCTATATTTTTTCCAGAAGTTCCTTTACAAGTTTTCTGAATCTCCCGCTTACCTGTTTACCCGTCTCTACCACTTCACTGTGATCAAGGGGTCTGTCAAGTATTCCTGCAGCCATATTGGTTATGCATGAAATCCCTGCGACCCTCATCCCGAAATACTTTGCCGCAACTGCCTCATTTACTGTCGACATCCCGACCATGTCAGCTCCTATTCTTTCAAGCATCCTTATTTCTGCCGGGGTTTCGTATGAAGGTCCTGTAAACCCCGCGTATACCCCTTTTTTAAGACTGCTGTCGATATCATGAGCAATAGATACTATTTCACGGTCATAAACGCTGCTCATGTCAGGAAACCTGGGTCCATCAAAACCTTCATTTCTACCTATAAGAGGGTTCTGCCCTGTCAGGTTTATATGGTCTGTTATAACGGCAAGATCTCCCGGTTTGAAGCTTCTGTTTACCCCGCCTGCCGCATTTGTCAGTATAATCTTTTTAACTCCGAGTTTCCACATAAGTGCTACAGGGAGAATGACATCATCAATATGATGCCCTTCATAAAAATGTATTCTTCCCCCTATCATGACAGTTTTTTCAGCAAATTTGATTACACCGGGATGCCCCTTGATGTTAACAACAGGAAATCCATCAATTTCTGAAAAAAACACCTCCCTTCCGTCATATGATGAAAGAAGATCTGAAAGACCGGAACCAAGAATCACGGCAGTTTCAGGACAGTAGCTCTCTTCAACACCTAAAGATCGATAAATACTGTCCAGTCTTGAATAAAAATCATTTTTCAATTTTTTCTCCGTTATTGTTTTTATGAAATTATTTAACTGCTGATTTTACTGTATACCATTATTTCCCTTCTCTTGCTATATCCCTCACTTTAAAGTGAACTTCAAAAATCCATCAGTTCAGATATTAATTACTTAAATATCAGTTGATTTTAAACACAAAATCATCAAACAGACTTGCATTCAGATCAGATTGGAGCTTAAAATACATATAATTAAAGGGACAAAATGGAAAAGCCTGTACTGAATAATGAAGATGTATATCCGGATAACAACACAATAAAAAAAGTACTAAGAGAATATTTCACTCTATACAATGACCTGATCAATAAAATAAATAAAACTCCTTTTAATCTCCTTGCTGAATGGAGATACTACAATGATGGTAAATCCTGGCTATGCAAAATTATCTATAAAAAGAAAACTGTCATGTGGCTGTCAATATGGGATGGGTATTTTAAAGTTTCATTTTATTTTTCAGAAAAAAATTATAAAGGAATCTATAACCTTAATATAAATAATCAGATTAAGTTGGAATTTGAAAGTGTGGATTTCACAGGAAAGCTTAAGCCTCTTATCATAAAGGTAACTGATAAGAGGCAGATAGATGATATTCTCATAATAGCAGATTACAAAATGAAGAACTGATAATCTTACTGATGGAGATAAATTATGAAAATTGAACATATAGCTTTATGGTCTGATGATATTGAGAGATTAAAGAATTTCTATATAAAATACTTTAATGCAGAAGCAAATTCAAAATATAAAAACTCTCAAAAAAACTACACATCATACTTTTTATCTTTCAATGGCGGAGCAAGGCTTGAACTCATGCAGATGCCTGATATTCCGGAAAACAGTAATGATCCTCTGAAGCAGTATAAAGGATTTATTCATATAGCAATTTCTGTCGGAAGCGATACTCTGGTAGAAAAAATAACAGAGCAGCTGAAAAGTGACGGATACAGAGTAATAAGCGGACCAAGGCATACCGGTGACGGTTATTATGAGAGCTGCATTCTTGATCCTGACAGCAACAGAATTGAAATCACTGTCTGATTACCCTATTTAAACTTAAGATATCAATCTGAATCTAAATAAAGATTCAGTAAAAATAAGCGACAGAAAATTTCTGACATCCTATAATCTTAAAAAAGGAGAAACAGATGAAAAAGGAAAGTTTACGGCTTAAAAGACATATAACGGAGATTTACAGCAAGTATTCAGGAATTAACGATACAACTGCTTCAATAAACCTCGATGCTGATAAATGGTCTGTGAAAGAGATAATAGGTCACCTCATTGATTCGGCGGCCAATAATTACCAGCGTTTTATCCGTCTCCAGGAAACAGAAAATCTGTCATTTCCCGGGTATGATTACAACTGGATAAAAATTGTCAAATACAACACCTACCCTTTTAATCAGATACTGGAGCTGTGGAAACAGTACAATCTTCTTATCTGCCATATTATTGAGAATATTGACAGTTCAAAAACTTCAAACTGCTGGCTTTACGAAGGCAGCTCCCTGTCTCTTGAATTTCTTGTTAAAGATTATATTGATCACATGGAAAAGCATATTCAGCACCTGAATGAAAGATTCAGGGAAATTACTGCTATAGAGAAAAAAGGAAATCAGAATGATCAGAAATGCGGTATTAAGTGATGCAGTTGAAATCTGCAGTATCTATAACTATTATGTAAATAACACAACTATAACTTTTGAGGAGATTCCTGTTTCAGTCAAAGAAATGGAAAAACGGATTCTCGGAATTACCAGCAAATCATTGCCATGGATTGTATATGAATCAGACAAAAAGATTGTCGGATATGCGTATGCTTCTGAATGGAAAGAAAGATCAGCTTACCGCTATACTGCAGAGTCAACTGTATATTTGAATAAGGATGAATTAGGAAAAGGAATTGGATCAATACTCTACAGGGATCTTCTGGAAGAACTGAGAAACAGAAATTTTCATGCTGTAATTGCTGTAATAGCACTGCCGAATGAAAAAAGCCAAAAACTCCATGAAAAATCAGGATTTACTAAAGCGGCCTATTTTTCTGAAGTAGGGTTCAAATTCAACAAGTGGCTTGATGTAGGATACTGGGAACTTAAACTGAATTAGAATCAAAACCGGAGAACATATACTCAGAATTTATTCATTGACATAACACTTCATTTATGTTAGCAACAATCAATTAAACTATAGCATTTGAAAGGGAATATAATGATAGTATTAAAATTCGGTGGTACTTCTGTTCAGGACAGTAAATGGATCGACAAAGCTCTTGATATCGCAAACAGCCAGATTGAATCAGCACCGCTTATGATTTCATCAGCAATGGGAAAAACTACAGACAGACTGGTTGAAATTGCTGATTTTGCAGCTGATAAAAATAAAGACGGAATAATAAACAACATAGAAAACCTTAAAAAAACACACATTGACACTGCTGAAATTTTTCTGAGCGGTGAAAACCTGAAAAAGGCAGCCGAAAGTATTACAGATCTTTTCAACGAACTCTACTCCCTCTCCAGGGGTCTTTTTCTTCTTCAGGAATGCACTCTCAAAAGCAGAGATATTCTCCTTTCTTTCGGAGAAAGATTATCAACTGTGCTTATCTATTACAGGGCCCTTGAACGGGGAATAAATGCAGAGCTTCTTGATTCCAGGAATTTTATAATTACAGATGATAACTATTCAGCTGCAGCACCAATAATGACGCTGACAAATGAAAAGATACAGGAACAGGTAAAACCTGAAAAAAACAAGCTTATCATAGCGCAGGGTTTTATCAGCTCAGCTGAAAACGGTTCAACAACAACCCTTGGACGGGGCGGATCAGATTTTACAGCTACAATTATAGGATCAGCGCTTGATGCTGAAGAAGTCCAGATATGGACCGATGTAGACGGAATACTCACAACAGACCCGCGTCTTGTAAAAAAAGCAAGAACAATGGAAACAATCAGCTATACAGAAGCAGCGGAACTTGCATTCTTCGGTGCAAAGGTGGTGCACCCTTCTACAATACAGCCTGCTGTTGAAAAAAAGATCCCTGTAGTGGTAAAAAATACAAGAAATCCGGCTGCCCCTGGAACAAGAATAATTCAGGATTCACTTTCAAAAGGAATAACAGGTATTGCTGGTAAGAAAAATATAACTCTGATAAATATTTCCTCTTCCAGAATGCTGAATGCATACGGCTTTCTCGCAAGAATATTTACAATTTTCAATAAATACAGAACACCTGTTGACCTTATTTCCACCTCTGAAGTATCTGTTTCAATGACAATTGAAGATACAAAAAATATAAATTCAATAGTAAGCGAGCTTGAACTTATCGGAAAAACAACTATAGAATCAAAAAACGGTATAATTTGTCTGGTGGGAAAAGATATCTGGAAGGATTCTTCGCTAATTGCAAAAATATTCAGCACCCTTTCACCGGCTTCTATTAAAATGATTTCCCTTGGAGCATCGGATGTAAACCTTTCAATGGTCCTGGATGAAGATGAAGTTGATAATACAATAATCAAGCTTCATAAAACATTTTTCGAATAAGGATTGTTTTGGATATAAATTTTTTCAAACTTCAGGTACTCAGAAATGATTTCATACTGACCGATCTTAGAAAAGAAAGGTCAGTTGATACTTCTGTGCTCTCAGATATTGCAGTTAAAATATGCGACAGGCATACCGGAGTCGGCGCCAACGGCATTATATTTATAACAGATACGGATGATAATAAAGCCAGTCTTACAACTATGGCCCCTGACGGTTCTTTTTATGATTTCTATGTTGATGCTGGACTTATTGCTTCAAGATATATCTTTGATACAATTTCAACAAACAGGTCTGAAATCAGTATTTTAAACAATAACAACGAATTTTCACTTAACGCAATAGACAGTAAAAATTTCAGGATAATGGCAGGAAATCCTGTATTTAAAACTGAGGATTCTGAAAGCCTTATATATAAAAACTATTCATACCGTTACACCAGAATAACTATGGGTAAAACCGGGGTTGTTTTTTTTCCGGAAAACAGGCCCAGGGATTTTATGAAAAGCATGCATAATGAGATTATCAAATCTGAATCTCTCGGCTTCTGTCAGCCTGTTTTTGTGAAAACACTTTCTCCTGATATTATACAGGTAATTGCCTGGAAAAACAGGATGAATACCGACAACAGCCTTACAGCATCCATTGCATCGGTTGCCTCCACCCTGAACGGTTATGAAAGTTCAATACTGGTTAAATTCAACACCTCACAGGCCTTTATTGAATGGAAACAGAATAAAAATGAGGTGTTTATTTCAGCTGAGCCGGAGTATCTCTTTACAGGTCAGTATTACTATGAAGGAAGTTTTTAATTTAACAGAATGATTGATTCCATTAATTCATATTATATTCATTAAGTTTCCTGTGAAGTGTTTTTCTTCCAATTCCAAGTACCTCTGCAGTTCGGCTCTTGTTGCCATTAAGACTGCTTAATGTACTCTGGATAACAATCTTTTCAACTTCCTCCAGGGTAAGTCCGGTTTTAAGCCTTATTGTATCAGCGCTTCCTTCAGTTTTTACTGAAACAGGAAGATCGTCATAACCTAATATATTTTCCTTTGACATTACAACAGCACTTTCAATACAGTTTCTCAGCTCCCGGATATTTCCTTTCCAGTCATAGTTATAAAGCGCAGCCTGTGCTTTCTGGTCAATACCAGCTATCTCCTTATTGTTTTCCTTTGAAAATTCCTTCAGGAATGAGGCAACCAGAAGCGGAATATCCTCCTTTCTTTCCCTCAGAGGGGGAATATCCAGTTTTACAACATTAAGTCTGTAAAATAGATCTTCCCGGAAATTACCCTTTTCAACCTCTTTTTCCAGGTCCTTGTTTGTTGCAGATATAATTCTGACATCAACACTGATAGTCTCCTCTCCGCCTACCCTTTCAAATGTCCTTTCCTGCAGTACCCTTAGAAGTTTTATCTGAATTGACTGGTTTATCTCTCCGATTTCATCAAGAAAAATAGTTCCGGTATTGGCAAGTTCAAATCGTCCCCTTTTTCTGGCTAAAGCCCCGGTAAAAGACCCTTTTTCATGCCCGAAGAGTTCGCTTTCCAGAAGTGATTCTGAAAGGGCAGCACAATGAACCTTTATAAACGGACGGTCCTTTCTGTCGGAAATATTGTGTATTACATCTGCTACAACCTCTTTACCTACCCCGCTTTCTCCGGTTACAAGAACAGAAGCCCTTGTAGAGGCAATCTGCTTTACAGTATCAAGAACTTTCTTCATTGCAGTACTCTTACCTACAACATTTAGTTTTTCATTTTTTATCTTTTCCACTTCCTCCTGCAGAGCCTTGTTGCTCAGAACAAGTTCACGGTTTTTCAGCGCTCTTTTTACGATCAGGAAAAGATGATCAAGATTAAGGGGTTTTGTTATAAAATCATAAGCCCCGTCCCTCATTGTCTGTACTGCATTTTCTATAGTACCGTGACCTGTCAGAATAATAACCGGAATATTCCTGTAGTCCCTGGTTATTTTCTTCAGGAGTTCCTCCCCTGTCATTTCAGGCATCTTAAGGTCTGTTATAACAATATCAATATTTTCGCGTGAAATGATTTTAAGTGCTTCAACACCGTTTTCAGCAAGAAAAATATTATATCCTTCACCCGACAGAGCCTGACCAAGTCCCTGCCTGATATTTTTTTCATCATCAACAACAAGTATCGTAAATTCCACTGTTTCCCCCTTCCCAGCCCAAAAGTTTCTGATCCTTTACCTGAGCAGGAAAACTCAGTGTAAATGTTGTCCCTGCCCCTTCTCTGGAAGTTATTGCTATATCACCCTTATGCTCTTTTATTATTTTATATACAAGTGTAAGACCGATACCTGACCCGAACTCCTTGGTTGTAAAATAAGGTTCAAATATTCTTGTAAGTATCCTGTCAGGGATGCCGGTACCGTTATCTTTGATCTCAAGAAGAACATTGCTGTCCTTAATACCTGTCCGTATCTCAAGTACCCCTTCACAGTCTTTCATTGCAAACTCGGCATTTTTAAGAAGATTAATCAGAGCCTGCTTTATAAACCGGCTGTCAAGTAGTATTTCAGGCACTTCAGATGATAAATCTTTAATAATTTTTATTCCCGCCTCATCAAACTCAACCTTCATGAATTCAAGTGTTTCCTTTACAATACTGTTAAGATCAGCTGGCTCAAGATCAAGATTAATAGGGCGGACAGCAAAAAGAAAATCAACAACAATCCGGTTAAGCCTTTCAACCTCCTCATTTATTACAGATATATTCTCCCTTATTCCGGAACAGACCTTATCCTCTTTTCCTGAAATTGATTTTTCTATAAGCTGCAGATAAATACTTATTGAACCCAGAGGATTCTTTATCTCATGGGCAACCCCGGCAGCAAGGGTTGTTAGTGAAGCCAGGCTCTCAGCCCTTCTGAGTTTTGCTTCCCTTATTTTATTTTCCGTTACATCCTTAATCTGTATAATATTTCCATAAATACTTTTTTCTTTCATAAGAGGGGTAATTTTTATTTCAAGTATTTTAGAATCCTTGTCGCAATTGTCAATAAATGTATTTGCAGATTTATCATCCTTCTTTTCAATTGATTCTTTAATAAATTCATTTATCTTTCTGTCTGTTATTACATCCTTAAAACTGTTTTCAATATTCTCGTTTATATAATTTATCCGCAGAAGCCTTTTTGCAGCTTTATTTATAAAAAGCAGATTATCTTTTTTATCCAGGACAACAACTCCGTCTGTCATGGAATCAAGAACAATTTCAAGGAGTTCATTCTCATCAATAAGCAGATTTATAAGCTTTAGTACCTGTCCGGAATCAAGTTTTGAAATTCTTTTTACAGCTTTTTTTATAAAATTTCTCATATGCTGTTTCTCATCCTGAAAAAAATGTTTTCTATTATCAGTTCGGGATTTATATTAAGCATCTCTTTATTCCGGTATCCTGAATTAACAAGAAAGGTCAGTTTTCCCATTTTCATACAGACATCATGGGAACTCATCATGAACTCTTCATTGCTGATCAGTTTTCCGGATAATTCAAGAACATGTTCAAGAAATCCTCTGAACTGGTCCGAGGATGCTGTTTTAATAATCTTTCTCAAGTCACTGTCAATCAGGTATTTCTCCCTGTCTGTGTTGAAAATATCAATAATAAAATCTCTGGCGGCTTTTTTCATAGTATCGTTGTCAGTTGTCCAGGAATTAAAAAAATCCTTAAGTGAAAACTCAACTCCTGGTTTGTCTCTGAAAATCTTTTCGATAACATCCCTGCTTTCCGACAGGTTTCTATCTTTCAGCTTGTATTTTCTGAGACGTGATTTAATGGTTGGAATTATTTCTCCGTACCTTGAAGTGAGAAAAATGAAATAAACCCCCTCAGGGGGCTCTTCAAGTACTTTCAGAATTGCATTCCTGGCACTGTCGTTCATTTTTTCACTGTTTTCAATAATAATTACCTTTTTATCATCATAACCTGATGTATGTACCCAGTAGTTTATCCTCCTGATCTGATCAACCGAAATACCTGAGATATTTACCTCTTTCAGTACTTTTTTACAGGTTTCAAGGACATCAGAAGATTTTTTTTCAATTTCAATAAAATCAAGATCCTCATCAGGATGGAACAGCTTGATAATCTCCTCGAGGTCTCGTATATATGAAATTACTTTTTTGATTTTTGAATCACTTTCATCTGTAAACACAGGATCAAACCTTTTAACAAGTTTCCTGACACTTCTTAAAAAGAGAAATCTGCTGAACTGCTCTCCCCTGTTTTTTATCATTATCTCCCTGGAGACTATTATTTCAGGAAGAAAATTATCATACCCGAAAAGAATTGTTGACGGATGAAGCAGATGTCTCTGAAGTCTGCAAGGCTCACACATGCAGTTCCACTCCCCTTTATTTCTGCATGTCAGTATTCTTGCAGTTTCCAGGGCCAGTGTCTGCTTTCCAGAATACTCCGGTCCTGTAAAAACAGAAGAACGGGGGAATTTCCCCTCATCAATTTCCTTTTTAATCTGATCAGTGATATCCGTATGCCCTATAATATTTTCAAACATTTATTAACCTTTAAAGTTTCGGCAGATATATAAGTATTTTTTCAGCAATGCTGAAAGCAATACTGTTCTCAGCAATACGTTCGTACGGGAAAAGGGGCTGAAGCTTCAGCAGCATTATAATAACCAGAACAAGAACACCACCTTCAAAAATACCAAGAAATAGCCCCAGGGCCCTGTCAAGATGCTCAAGTTCAACCCTTTCAACAAAACGGTACAGCATTTTCTCTATTATCTTTATTATAAGATAACAAATTATAAAAAGAATGAGAAATGCTATCAGGTAATTCCAGCCGGATTTTCCGATATAAATATCAATATAACTGCTAACTGTTCCCGAAAAAAATACACCTGCCGTAATCCCGGCAATAACTGCCGCCATGGAAAGAAACTCAGTTACAAATCCCTTGATAATACACCTTATTGTAAAAAACAGTATTACTGCGATGAAAACAATATCAATAGGGACAAGATTTATATTACTCATAATCTGCCGCCTGCCGTTTCCAGTATTTTTTCAGATATTATATCAGAAGGATCTCCTGATGATATATTTTTTATATTTTTTCTGTATTTTTCAAGCATTTCCATGTTATTCATAAGAGAGACAATTTTTTTATAAAGCATTTCTCCTGTTATCACTTTATCGCAGAGCATATCAGCAGCTTCCAGAGAAACCAGATAGCGGCTGTTTTTCACCTGATCCCCTCTTGTTCCGCTGCCTCTCAGCGGGATCAGTATTGAGGCTTTACCGGCAGCAGAAAGCTCCCAGATAGTCCCGGCGCCCCCTCTTGAAATCACAATATCAGCAGCAGCAATAACATCAGAAAGCTCTGATCTGAAAAACGGGACCTGATAATAGTCAGAAACTCCGTTCACTTCATCAGGATTATAATCTAGATCACCGCACTGATGGATTATATTAAAATCCGATGAAAGCTTTTCTGATAATTCATGTATCAGGGTATTTATTTCCCGTGCACCCTGACTTCCTCCGAGAACAAGCAGCACAGGTTTATCATTTGTTATTCCCAGGAATTTTCTGCCCGCTTCTGAAGAACCGTTAAAAAAAATCTTTCTTACAGGATTGCCTGTTACGAGTAATTTATCATAGAATCTTTTTTTAAAGTATTTTTTTGTATCATCAAGAGAAAGCATTATATATTTTGAAAAACAGCTGTTTATCCTTGTAGCAAGGCCTGGTGTATAATCTGATTCATGGGTAATTACAGGTATTCGCATAATAAAGGCAGCTATTACGGGGGGAACACTTACATAACCCCCTTTTGAAAAGACCAGATCAGGTTTCTCTTTCAGAAGAATCCTGAAAGACTGCAGAAGACCTCCCGAGATCCTGAATATGTCTGTGAAATTCCTTAAAGAGAAATACCTCCTGAATTTTCCTGTTGATATCCCGTAATATCTTATATTTTCCTCTTCCAGAAGCCTTTTCTCCATACCTGAAGATGACCCAATCCAGAAAAAATCATGTTCAGTTCCGTTTTTTATACATTTTTCAGCTGCCATTTCAAGTACAGAGAGACCGGGATATACATGCCCTGCTGTCCCACCGCCGGTAAAGCATATCGTTATTTTCATATAACCTCTTGAAGAAACTCATTCTTTCGCATAAATTCAAGATAACATGAGTAAACATCTAATTTCAATCTTTACCCTTTTTTTATTTTTATTTCCCATGACTGCTGTATTTTCACAGGATCATAGCAGTATTATACTCCAATACTTTCCGCTCCTTTCAGAAAATATCTTGGCAGATCTTAATGATAACGGCAAAACATCAGTTTTTCTTGAAAAGGGAGACCTTCCGCGCCTCCTTCCGGAGATTAAAGAAAAAATCAAAATAAAAAAGCATATCAGTGAAAGCTCGTTCAATACGGGAATAGAAACCCTTTTTATACACAGGGAAACTGAATATCTGAAAGATACCGGAGCTTATTTCAGGATACTTTCCGATATCAGGTCTCTTGAGGGTATCCAGTACTATTCCCAGAGCAGGGAAAAAAACAGGGTACTTTTTGAAGAGGCCTATCCTGTAAAAAATACAGACAGTAAAAAGATAATAAAAACACCGGAATATAATAAAGATACTGAAAACTACAGCTTCAACACCTTTATAAAAGACTCCACATTCGGAAAAAACTTTTACACGCTTGATTATACTGTGTCTGAAAACTGTCTTGTAATGAAAATGACAAATATTGACAGTATGAACCTCGGTTTTATACCGGTAATAGGTAAAGGAGACCTGACTTTCTATCTGATTGTCATTTCAGATCAGGATGAACTTGCAATTTACTGCTCCGGGATATGCGATACTGTCAATACAGGTTTTCTAAAAAAGAAAATAGAGTTATCAATTTATAACAGGGTAATTGCATTGTATGACTGGTTTATTGATAACCTGAAAAAATGATATGAGGTGAACCCTGTGAAAGAAAAAAAATTCAACATGCCTTCTGTCCTTGTTATTTCCGGAGGTCATTTTTTCCATGATATATACAGCCATTTTCTCTCGCCTGTTCTTCCCCTCATTATCAGTCAGCTTGGTATAACATATTCACAGGCCGGACTTTTAACTGTGTTTCACAGGAGCCCATCCCTTTTAAACCCTTATATTGGTGAGTTTGTATCAAAAAAGGACCCATCTCTCGTCCTTCCTGCTTCAATAGTAATCAGTACAACAGCTATGTGTTTTATAACAGTTGCCCCATCCTATATTATTCTTGCTGTTTTAATCATGACAATGGGACTGAGCTCATGCTTTCTTCATATCCTTTCACCTGTAATGATAAAAAAATACTCAGGGAAAAGGACAGGAACCGGGATGAGTTTCTACATGCTGGGGGGTGAACTGGCAAGAAGTGCAGGCCCTGTGATTATACTTGGTGCAGTTTCGATATGGGGAAAGGATAAAGTATACTACCTCCTTCCTGCAGCATATATTTATGCCGGTATTGTTTTTTTAAAGTTCAGAAAAAAACCTGGCACGGAGGATAACAGGAGTACAGTCAGAGAGACAGGTTTTTTCAAGGTACTAAGGGAAATGAAATTCTTCTTTTCAGCTCTTCTTGTAATACTCATAGCTCGCTCCAGCATAACCTCAGTCCTTAATGCCTTTCTCCCTGCATACATGGTATCCAAAGGTTTTTCCCTATGGTTTTCAGGCGTATCACTCTCTATTCTTCAGTTTTCAGGAGCAGCAGGAACATTTTTTTCAGGCTATATTTCAGACAGAATAGGGAAAAATACAGCACTCCTTATTGCGACAGCAGTATCACCCATACTCATGTTTATGTTTATTTTTACAACAGGAGCTGTTTCATTTGTATTTCTGATAATGACAGGACTTTCAGCTTTTTCCATTTCACCTGTTCTTCTTGCATATGTTCAGGACAGGAGCGGTACAAACCCAACTGCATGCAGCAGTATTTTTATGACAGCTGATTTTCTGACAATATCGCTCTCAGTTGTTATGGCAGGTTTTATCGGAGACAGGTTCGGATTGTCTTCTGCATTTATCACATGCAGTATAATTTCACTGGCAGCGTTTCCTTCTGTTATTTTATTAAAAAAACGGCTTGTTGTGGTTGACTAAAACCATAAACAAACTAAAATAAAACTATAATTTTGTATTTGCGGGGTGGCGACTATGCCTGAGATTATACCCTATGAACCTGATCTGGATAATGCCAGCGGAGGGAGCCTTATTACTATTTATCCCGGCAACATACATGAATACTCATTATTATTTAGGGAGAAAAAAATGAAAAAATTTTCATTGCTGCTGATAGCATCAGCTCTCATGATATCTCTTTTATCATGTGAAAAAAAACAGCCTGTCTCAGAAGAGGCAAAAAACCTTGTCATCTACGCCTATGATTCATTTGTATCTGAATGGGGCCCTGGACCTAAGGTTATACCATTATTCGAGCAAAAATACGGTATAAAGGTTGAAATAAAATCCCCTGGAGATGCCGGGCAGGTTTTAAGTACAGCAATTCTTGAAAAAGATTCACCGTCAGCAGATATCCTTATAGGTATTGACAATAATATGCTTTCAAAAGCTGTTGATTCCGGTATTCTTTCAGTTTATAAATCACCAGAACTTGTAAAAATTGACAAAACCCTTGTTTTTGACCCGACAAACCATCTGACTCCGTATGATTACGGATATTTTTCAATAATATACAACAGCAGCAAAATTTCAGATCCCCCTGAATCACTTGAAGATCTCCTTAAACCAGAATATGAAAAATCAATTATACTTATGGACCCAAGGACATCAAGCCCGGGGCTCGGTTTCATGCTCTGGACAGTCAGGGTATTCGGAGACAGTTTCACAGATTACTGGTCTAAACTGAGCAGAAATATTCTGACCATAACAGACGGATGGGATTCAGGCTACGGACTGTTTGTAAACGGTGAAGCCCCTATGGTATTAAGCTATACCACAAGCCCGGCGTATCACATGGAATATGAGGAAAGCGAGCAGTATAAGGCAACAATATTTAAAAGGGGAAACTATATGCAGATAGAAGGGGCAGGTATTGTTGAAAACTGCAGAAACCGTAAATCTGCTGAACTTTTCATAGACTTTATCCTTTCGGAGGATTTTCAGAAGGAAATACCTCTGACAAACTGGATGTTTCCGGTAAGAGATATCAAGCTGCCGGATTCCTACAGCACAGCCCTTAAACCTGAAACAGGTCTTCTTCTTGATTCAAAAATAATAAATAATAACCTTGACAGATGGACTGATAAATGGCTTGAAACAGTCAATAAATAGATAATAAAAATGATTAAAAAGCCGGCAGAACTTATAACACTTATTCCGTTCCTCTTTATTCTGCTGGCTTTCTATATACCTCTTTTCAATCTGTTTGCAACCGGGGTATCATTTCAGGATCTTAAGGAATTCCTTTCAAAAGAATATTATATCAGAATATTCATATTCACCCTGAAACAGGCCTTTTTAAGTTCTCTTTTTTCTGTGATTCCGGCAATTGCCGGGGGATATATCCTCTCGCATTACAGTTTCAGATTCAAAAAGATCATTAAAGCAGTAACAGCTGTCCCGTTTGTCCTTCCCCCGATACTGGTTGTTCTGGGTTTTGTTCTCCTTTTCGGAAATAACGGTCTATTAAACAGAATGCTGATGAGGCTATTAAGCCTTGATGAACCTCCACTGAAAATACTTTACAGCTTCAGGGCAATCATACTTGCCCATGTTTTTTTCAACTTTCCCCTGGCGGTCAGGCTCATCTCATCAACCTGGGAAAAAATATCTGTATCAGTGGTTGAGGCTGCCAGAAGCCTGGGCGCCGGAAGGTTAAGGGTTTTCAGGGAAGCTGTTCTTCCCCAGCTCCTCCCATCCATACTTGCTTCATTTTCCCTGATATTTATTCTCTGTTTCATGAGCTTTTCAATAATTCTTGTTCTCGGCGGCGGGCCTAAAAACAGCACTGTTGAGGTTGAGATTTACCGGCTTGCAAGGATAAATTTCAACATACCGGGGGCATGCTCGCTTGCAGTTATCCAGTCTGCTGTATCGTTTATTTTTCTTTTTATATATACCTTTTTTCAGAAAAAAAACTCAAATATTATTCCTGCAAACAGTATGGACTGTCTCTCTGAAAAAAAAGCAACAAAAATCAGTGCAGTTTTTATAACAGTTTTCCTGATTCTCCTCTTCATAATTATTATCCTGCCTATGGGGGTAATAATTGCTGAATCGTTCAAATACAAGGTAAGCCGGGGGTCTGAAACAGTATTTTCCCTTTACTGGTATAAAAAAAGCTTTTCAGAGATAGGTTTCAGGCCGGTAAGAAACAGCCTTTTTATCGCTTCTGTCAACACATTGATTTCCGTAATTCTGGCACTTATAGCAGCATCCTATTCTTCCAGAAACAGATCAGCTATTCAGCTGATTATTGAGGTTTTTTTCACCATGAGTCTCGGGGTCTCTTCGATAATACTGTCTCTTTCCTATATTAAGTTTATGAATGATTTCTCCCTCAAACCTGTTGGATGGCTGCCGCTTGTTGCAGCTCATACCCTTGCCTTTCTTCCCTTTGTGTTTAAAAGCATATCAATCTTTTATGATAAAATGGACAGGACAATTATTGAATCTGCAATGAGCCTCGGCGGGTCAGGAAAAAGAATATTCTTCAGCATAGAAATTCCTATGGTTAAAAACGGACTTTTCACAGGTGCTGTTCTAGCTTTTGCCCTTTCAATGGGGGAAATAAATGCAACACTTATGATTGCCCCTGAAAACTTTATAACAATTCCGATTGCAATTTACAGGCTTATAGGCTCCTATAACTTTTTCCAGGCTTGTGCCATGGGAACAATACTTATAGTTACATCTGCTGTTTCGTTTCTTGTCCTTGACAGGGCAGGAACTTTTGAGATTTAGAGTATGGAGAAAAAGATGGATTACCTTAATATAAAAAGTATTGAAAAAAAATATGATGATTTTAATATTTCCGTTGATCTTTCTATAAAAAAGGGGGAATTCTTCACTATACTGGGCCCTTCCGGCTGCGGAAAAACAACCCTTCTCAGAATCATAGCAGGGTTTATAAAACCAGACAGCGGAAGACTTATACTCAACAACAGGGATATTACAGATTATCAGCCCAAAGACAGGAACATCTCTATTGTGTTTCAGAACTTTGCCCTTTTCCCGAATAAAAACGTTTATAAAAATATTTCTTTCGGCCCTGAATCAAAAAAATGGAGAAAGGAGAACATCAAGAGCAAGGTTGAATCGCTTTTATCCGTGATAAACATGGAAAAGTTTTCAAAAAGAAAGACAGATAATCTTTCCGGAGGTGAAAAGCAGAGGGTTTCACTTGCAAGAGCAATTGCAGTAGAGCCGGAAATACTCCTGCTTGATGAACCGTTAAGCGCACTGGACGTGTCACTCAGGAACACTTTGAGAAAGGAGATCCGGGAAATACATGAGAAAAGCGGCCTGACTACTATATATGTGACCCATGATCAGGAGGAGGCAATGACACTGTCAGACAGAATCTGCATTATGAATAACGGTACAGTCGAGCAGGTGGGCAAACCTGAAAAGCTTTATTCCAGCCCTGATACTCTTTTTACAGCAGGATTTCTGGGTGATTCAAATATAATGAATTTTGACAGCAGAATTCTTTACAGCAGGGTAAAGGAGAAAACAGAAAAATCATCCGGAAATATTTTTTTCCGTCCCGAACACTGCAGAATTATGAATGGGAAAGATAAAATATCTGATTACCGCAATGTTTTTGAAGGGGAAATTATTAAAAGATCTTTTTACGGAAGTTACTACAGGATAGAGGCTCTGTGCGGAGATAATTTAATAACTGTCTATGACTACTACCCTTTCAGTACTGAAAAAAAAGGGAAAATAATATTTTCTGTAGAACCAGAAAATATTATTCTTTACAGCTGAAACTAAAGCCTTTCAGCGGCAGCCTGGGCCTTTTCCCGTGAAGAAAATACATCAATATAGCTCCCGAATACCCAGCCCTTTAAGCCGTCATAGCTTATAAGATACCAGAATCCCTCTTTGTTTTCCACAAAATCTTTCTTGTCTGACTTGGAAACTATTTCCAGAATATATCCCTTCCAGAGTATTGTAATTGCTTTTGAGCTTATTGTAGGTTCAGACCGCAGCCTGAGATGGGATGATGTTATTACTGCATAATTGGAATTGCTTGTTATAGCCTGTGTTGCAGGCAGTCTTAAATCTGTTATTTCAATATCTTTTCTGCACGAGAAAATAAGCATCAGCAAAAAAAGTATAAAAAAAAGTTTCCCATAGCCCTTATTCATAACTCAATAATATCCTAAAACTCTATTTTTGTCATTGCAAATCAGTTATTTTGTTTATTTCATCCCTGACAAAAGCAGCCTCTTCAAACTCAAGGTTTTTTGCATGCTCAAGCATCAGAGCTTCAAGTTCCCTGACAAGTTTCTGTTTTTCGCTTCTGTTCATAATATTGTATCTGCCCTTTATAAGCTCGATACTGAACTCATCGTTCTTTCTCTTTTCCTCCTTTTTTCTTACAAGTATATCCTGTACCGACTTTCTTATTGTTACCGGTGTTATCCCGTTATCCTCGTTATATCTGTTCTGAATTTCCCTTCTCCTGTCAGTTTCACTGATAGCCTCTTTCATCGCATCTGTCATCCTGTCGGCATACATTATTACCTTGCCGTTGACATTTCTTGCAGCCCTTCCTATTGTCTGTATAAGGGATGTGGCAGACCTTAGAAACCCTATCTTGTCAGCATCCATTATAGCAATTAGAGATACCTCTGGAAGGTCCAGTCCCTCCCTCAAAAGGTTTATCCCGACAAGAACATCATATACACCGTTTCTCAGGTCCTTAAGTATTTCAACCCTTTCAATTGTTTCGACTTCAGAATGAAGGTACTGTACCTTCAGACCTGCCCCGCTGAGATATGAGGTAAGATCTTCTGCCATCCTTTTGGTAAGGGTTGTAATAAGGGTTCTTTCATCATTTTTTATTCTTTCATTGATTTCACCGAAAAGGTCCTCAATCTGCCCGTCTGTTCCCCTTACAACTACTTCAGGATCTATAAGACCTGTTGGCCTGATAATCTGCTCAACAGTTTTTTCAGAACTTGCATTTTCCTCTTTCCCGGGAGTTGCAGAGACAAAAACAATCTTTTTTATGATCTGTTTGAATTCATCATAAACAAGAGGTCTGTTGTCAAGAGCTGACGGGAGACGGAAACCATGATCAACAAGATTGGTTTTTCTTGATTTGTCCCCTTCATACATGGCCCTTACCTGGGAAAGGGTGACATGGGACTCATCCACAAATGTCAGAAAATCATCAGGAAAATAATCAAGTAAAACCGCTGGCCTTTCCCCTTTTTCCCTGAATGTTATGTGCCTCGAATAGTTTTCGATACCATTGCAGTAACCCATTTCCTCCATCATTTCAATATCGTAAAGTGTCCTTGATTTAAGCCTCTGTGCCTCTACAAGCTTGTTCTCGGAAACAAGCTTTTCATGCCTTTCCTCCAGTTCCCCTTTTATGGAGTCAAGAGCTTTTTTCAGCTGGTCTTCCGGTACAACAAAATGCTTTGCAGGATAGAGGGTGATATAATCGAATTTTTCAAGCGTTCTGCCTGATACCGGGTCATATTTGACAATGGATCTGACTTCATCCCAGTCAAGTTCAATCCTGAATGCCCCTTTTATATATGCCGGGTATATATCCACAACCTCCCCTCTGACCCTGAAACTGCCCCTCCCAGGGGTAACATCATTCCTGTCATACTGCATTTTTATAAGATCACGGGACAGGCTTCCTGTATCAAGTCTCATCCCTTCAGAGAGTTTTATTCTCATATTCTTATATGAAGAGGGATCTCCCAGACCGTATATACAGGAAACAGTTGATACTATTATTACATCATTTCTCTCAAGAAGGGATGATGTCGCTGAAAGACGGAGCCTTTCAATTTCCTCATTTATCGATGCATCCTTTTCAATGTACAGGTCCTTTGAAGGGACATATGCTTCGGGCTGATAATAGTCATAATAGGAAACAAAATATTCAACCGCATTATCAGGGAAAAAATCGAGGAATTCACGGTAAAGCTGTGCTGCGAGTGTTTTATTGTGAGAAAGAACAAGTGCAGGAAGCTTAACATTTTCAATTATCTTAGCCATAGTGAAGGTCTTTCCTGAACCAGTTACCCCTTTAAGGGTCTGACACTTAAGCCCCTGATTTATACCTTCTGTAAGCTCCTTTATTGCATTTATCTGGTCCCCTGCTGGTTCATAAGGGGAATCTACTCTGAAGACTGACATATTTCTGTTCTCCGGTTTTCAGTGTCTTTTTGAAAGTTCAACAGCAAGATCAATTTCCTTTTTCCCCCTGAGAACAGTAACAGCGACCCTTTCTCCCGGCCGGTTATCTTCAAGTGCGCTGTAAAGATCAGCAAGACTGTTGATCTTTATACCGTCAACCTTGATAATTATGTCGCCGCCTATATAGAATGTGGATCTGCCATACCTTACAGCTTCATTTCCCCCCCGTATTCCGGCTTTTTCTGCAGTACTGTTCTCGACAACCCTTGAGACAAGAATCCCTTTTGAAACCGGCAGTTCTGCATATCTTACAAGCTCTGGAAAAATCTGGACCGGTTCAATATCTATCCATCCTCTTGTAACTTCCCCGTTTTTAATCAGATCAGGAACAACACGCCTTGCCGTATTTACAGGAACTGCAAACCCTATCCCTATTGATCCCCCTGTAGGAGAGTAAATCATTGTATTTATACCAATCATTTCCCCTTTTGAGCTTATCATCGGACCGCCTGAATTTCCGGGATTTATCGATGCATCTGTCTGTATCATGTCCTTGATTATATATTTACTCCCGGTAGTGGGCTTTACCGGTCTTCCAAGACCTGAAATTACTCCGGTAGTAAGTGTTCTTTCATACCCGAAGGGATTGCCGATTGCAAGCACTTTCTGTCCTACAAGAAGGTTATCTGAATTACCGAATGGAATTGTAACCAGCCTTCTGTTTCCAGGATCTATCTTCACAACTGCAAGATCATTTTCAGGATCAATCCCTATAACCTTACCGTCAAACTGGGCCCCGTCAGCCAGTGTAACAAAAACCTTATATGCATTTTCAACCACATGACGGTTTGTCAGAATATATCCGCGGCTGTCAATAATAGATCCGGAACCGCTTCCCCCCTGCTGAGGTACCGGCTCCAGAAACCAGTTGAGGGTTACAACCTCTATAGAGATATTTACAACTGCTTCGTTAAGTGTCTGATAGACCCTTATATTTTCAAGTTCATCCTCAGTAAATGATGATGAATCATTCACATTTATGATGTTGGGATCCATCCTGTTGGTTTCAAAGATAAAATCATCCTCTGCAGCTGTACTCTGTCCTGCTAAACCCTCTATAGTCCCCTCTTTTTCAGCAGGGTTTATAATTCCTAAGCCGATCAGAAAAAGAACAATTATAACAGAACATGCAGCGCAGTAAAAAATAAGTTGTCCTCTGGAATATAGTTTCATATTATAATAATGATATTTTTCCCTTTTAGTTTCAAGATAATATTTCTAATTCCAGAAAATATCCCTTTTTCCGTATCTCCTCATCTGGACTCCCTTTAGAATTTCATTTTTTCCTATTCTGCTCCCGCAAAAACCATCCATATCGGAGCATGTTCTTGCTGTTTTCAGGACTGCTAAAACATCATCCGATGAAAATAAAAACCTGTCCGATGCTTTCAAAAGTATTTCAGAAGCTTCCGGATCAGGTTCTGCAAAATTATATATAAATTTCTCAGGTATTCTGCTGTTGCTTTTTATTCCTGTCCCGTCAAACCTTTTTTTCTGTATTTCAACAGCTCTATTAATCCTTTTCTTTAAGTATGCCAGGCTTTCTTCACTCTTTTTATAATAACAGCTCCCTCCACCCTGGATAACAGGAATTCTGATATCAATTTTATCTGCAGCACCTTTTTTCCAGTATGCTGCAATTTCACTGTCATCGCAAAGGCAAACTTCATAATCAGAACCCCTCTTCCCGCAGGGACACACATTCATTCCCGCTATCAGCAGAAAATCAGGTATTGTATCCTGCATTTTTATATCCTTTTTTCTATTTTTCAGGATTTTTAATACAGATGTTTTTACTTCGGGAAGATTATTAATAAAAACAGCCCCTCCACCCGGAGAAAAAAGGGGAAAAAAAGGTGAAGAAATATCATTTTTTGATTCAAATAGATGTTCAGAATTATTAAGTACAGAACTTTCCCTGAAGAATCCCTTCTTTCCCCATAATTTTGAGATAATATGATATTCTTCAAAACCCGGTTCAGAAAGGAATTCTGAAAAAACCTCCGCAGCATCAGTTTTTTTATACTCCTGGGGGCCGAAAAAAAGAATATCGTGTTTTCCTGCGACTGCAGTTGCTACTGCCTCTATGATATATGAATTCCTGATCCTGTCTTTACTGGCGGTTCTTTTTTCATTATTCTCCATAATCCACAGTATTTTAACTTCTGAAAATCCATACCTGATTCAAAAAAATAATCAGAAAAGCCAGATATGATAACAGATAATCATATTCAGCATTTATCAGTTTCACCGTTATAAAATGCAATTTTCTTCCTAATCTTTTTAAGCGTTTTGTTTAAATCCTCTATTTTTTCCACAACAGCCTTTTCATGCTCAAAAAGAATAGACTTCCGCTCTTCAATTGTTTCATCTCCTATAATACTCAGCCTGACTATTTCCCTGATTTTATCAAGCGGCATTCCTGTTTCCCTGAGACATCTTACAAGTTCTATCCAGAAGATGTGATCATCTGAGTATATTCTTTTTCCGTTTAACTGTTTATCCCTGGGGATAGGAGGGAGAAGCCCCTCCTTTTCATAATAACGCAGAGTATATATTGTAAGCCCTGTTTTATCTGAAACATCTCCTATTTTAAAGCCTGTTTTCACCTGTATGATTTCTCAAGTATTGCTGCTGCATCTTCAACAGAAAGAGGTGCCGGATCAAACTGAAAAAGACCTCCCATTGTCGCTGCTGCATTTTCAGCATATTTAATCATATTTCCCTTCTCTATTCCGTAGTCTGACATTTTAAGCTCTGAAACACCGCATGATACCTGAAGCTCCCTTAACGCATCAATAAAATCCGATGCTCTACCAGCATTCTTTTTTCCAAGAGCACGGGCCATTTCAATATATCTTTCAGGGACACGGGATGCAAAATATTCATGGTAGGCAATTGAAATCATTATAAGTCCTGCTCCATGAGGAAGATCTGTAAAGTGGGCGCTCAGGGCATGCTCAAGAGAATGCTCTGATGTACAGCTTGAAGTTGATTCAACAAAACCTGAAAGTGTATTGGCCAGAGCAACATCTCCCCTGGCATCACTGTCTTTTCCCTCTTTAACAGCCTTTGCAAGTGATTTTCCGATAAGTTCTATACTTTTAAGAGCATAAATATCGCTGAAAGGGGTTGATATATTGGCAATATAACCCTCAACAGCATGAAACAGCGCATCAAATCCCTGATAAGCTGTTAAACGGGGCGGTACTGTCAGCATCAAATCAGGATCAACTATTGAAATTACAGGAAATGTTTTTTCAGTGCCGAAACCTATCTTTTCGTGGGTATCTTCCTTTGTTATTACAGTCCACGGGTCTGCTTCAGTTCCTGTACCGGCAGTTGTTGTAATTGCAACTACAGGGAGAGGATCATTTTTCATAACCTTCTGCTTCCCGCTTCCCCCTGAAATATAATCCCAGTAATCCCCTTCATTTGCAGCCATAACCGCAATGCTCTTTGCAGAATCTATACTGCTTCCTCCGCCAAGGCCTATTATAAAATCACAGCCGGTTTTTTTTGCAAGAGAAGCCCCCTCCATGACATGATGATATGCAGGATTCGGTTTTATCCTGTCAAAAACTGTTGTTCCAACACCTCTTTTTTCAAGAAGATCTTTGACCCTGTCAAGATAACCTGTTTTTTTCATGCTTCCGCCGGCCGAAATAACTATCATTGCTTTTTTACCGGGAAGCTCCATATTTCCCAGTTCCTCTATTTTTCCTCTGCCGAAATATATTTTGGTCGGCATGTAGTAATTGAATGAAGACATATTAACCTCTCTTATTTATAATTATAGTATCTTTTATAAAAATAACAGCTTGAGTAGACTCGAGGTCAATCTTTTTTTATATATTTCCTCTTTATTTACAAAATAAGTGGATTTCTGTTTACCTTATTCGATTGATCTCCATGCCGTGCACTTTCTCACAGGCATGCTTTGCGACTGACAACTGTGATTAGGAACTGTTTTTTCATAAATGAAAAAAGATTGTTTTTAGAGGTGCACTTAAGAGATTAAATTAATTAAATTTACTAATATAAATTAAATATGAAAATACTTGAAAATATGAACCATAAAGCTGAAAGACTTAAAAAAGAACTTACATCTTTATATTATGCATATAAGAACCCTGAAACAGGGCTTTTACCCAAAATTATCATTATTCTTGCATTATCATATGCATTGAGCCCGGTTGACCTTATTCCAGATTTCATCCCTGTTCTGGGGTACATTGATGACTTAATAATTCTCCCGCTTCTGATATCTCTCTCAATAAAACTTATTCCTGAAAATATCATGAATGATTCCAGAAAAAGGGCTGAAAACGAACCGGTAAGTCTCAAAAAAAACCTGATTTCGGCAGCTGTAATTATTTTTTTGTGGATATTTGTACTGGTTTCAGCAATAAAATATATTACAGGATTTTTCAGAAACTGATATATTCGTATTAAAAGGGGTTTTGTTTGATTTATAGAGTAATGGAAAAGATGATTGAGTACTTTGAGAATGATGCAAGGAGAATCAATCACGCCTTAAAGGTTTATGATTTTTCTTCACTTATTGCATATAAGGAGTCAGTTTCAGAAGAAGTATCTGAAATAATAAGTTATACAGCAATCCTGCATGATATAGGAATTAAAGAGGCTGAGCGTAAGTATAACTCTTCAGCAGCAGAATACCAGCATAGCGAGGGGCCTCCTGTTGCTGTAAAAATACTTACCGATTCAGAAATCAGCGCCAATATTACAGACAGGGTGAAATTTATCATTGCAAACCACCATCACTATAATAAAATCGACAGCATTGATTTCCGGATTCTTGTCGAAGCAGATTTTTTAGTCAACATCCATGAAGAAGGGATTAAAAAAGAAGCGATAGAAAGGATTTACAGAAATTTTTTCAGAACAGAAAGCGGGAAGAGTCTTATAAAATCAATGTATCTTTAATCAGACATGGCCTGATTAAAAGTCAGAAACAGCTGGAGAAAATAATGTCAATTAAGAGTGTAAGAGAACATCTTGGGAAATGGCAGAGAGAAAATGATATTATTGAGTTTGAGGAATCAAGCGCTACTGTTGAACTTGCTGCCGGAGTTCTCGGTGTCGGTCCTGAAAGAATAGCCAAAACCATCTCGCTCAGAGGAAGCGGAAACGCAATACTGATAGTAGCTGCCGGAGATGTCAAGATCGATAATAAAAAATTCAAAACAGAATTCGGAATAAAAGCAAGAATGCTAAATCCTGAAGAAGTTCAGGAGTTTACCGGACATGAAACCGGGGGTGTCTGCCCTTTCGGTTTAAAAGACATGACAAAGGTATTTCTGGATGAATCGCTTAAAAGGTTTTCGTCTGTATATCCGGCATGCGGAAGCAGGAATTCTGCAATAGAACTGTCAGTTCAGGAACTTGAAAAATACTCTTCACATTTCGAAAAATGGGTTGATGTCTGCAGTAAAAGCTGATTGAAACCAATTGGAATTATCTGTTTAAAATCCTGTTCATCTCCTCCCCGACAAGTTTATCGCACAGCTCATTAAGCTCATTTCCTGCATGACCCTTTACCCATTTCCATTCAGCCCCTGCCCTGTCGTCAAGATCTTTAAGCTCCTGCCAGAGTTCTTTATTCTTTACAGGCTGTTTTGCTGCTGTTTTCCACCCGTTTTTCAACCAGTTGTTTATCCATGAGGTTATCCCCTGCTTGACATATGTTGAATCGGTATGAATAACCATATCCCTGCCACTTAAAGTTTCTGAAGCAAGTATATATTTCAGTGCCATTATAACTGCTGTAAGCTCCATTTTATTATTGGTGGTGTTTTCATCACCACCGGAATTTTTTATTATTTCAGTTCCGTCAACAATAACATAAGCCCAGCCTCCGGGCCCGGGGTTTCCTGAACATCCCCCGTCTGTGTATACAATTATTTTTTCCATTGCTAATGATTTACATAAATGGGAGATAATTTCAACAATATTATTGACTTATAACTGATAAAAGCATTAATCTTATGACTGGAGAGGGGACATGCAGGAACAATTAATAGTTAAAAATTTGCCTTTTATAAAAGTCCTGCCCACGTGGGCACAGGAACTATCCTATAAATACTGTTCAAAAACAGCAAACCTTTACATTATAAACGGAAATATTAGGGATTTTCTTCCCAACAAGATGTATGAGGGGGAGTTTGTATTTGTAAGAATACAGGAGTTTATATCAGAAGTTTTATTCGGCAACAAAGATATAATTGTTTTTTATGACAGATCATCAGGTGTAAATTTCTGCACACAGGATATGCAGAAAAATTATCTTAAAATAATGCAGGCTCATTTTCCTGGGATTGATCCTAATGAGCTTCTCTCATCAGACCCTACAAAAGCCTTTTATTACCTTGAAAAATATTTCATCATAAATCTTCCGAAAAAACTCAGAATCATTCTGATTATTGATTATGCTGAAACAATTGTTTCCAACTGCGATATTGCAAAGATGAGTGATGATGACAGGTACTGCCTTGTGACGCTTAACAGATGGAGCCATGACCCGATATTTACGAAGGGTGATGTATCTGCAATTCTTCTTACAGAAAATCTTTCAGACCTCAGTCCAAGACTTGTCAGATCTCCTTCCACTGTTAAGGTAAACATTCCCATTCCGGACGAAAAGGTGAGAACAAGCTTTTTAACCTTTATTGACAAACAGAATGCCCTTATGCTTGATGACAGGCTGACATGCGAAAAAGTTGCCAGGATTACAAGCGGACTTAACCTTCTGAACCTCAACCAGCTGGCAGCTGAATCGTTTGAAGAGGACAGACCAATCTCCCTTGATTACCTTAAAATAAGGAAAAAAGAGATTATCGAGAATGAGGCAGGTGGGCTGCTCGAGTTTATTGAGACAGAACACGATCTTTCAATGGTATCCGGACATGAGTTTGTAAAGAAAAGGTTTAAAAGCGCCTCAAGGGCAATCAAACAGGGAAGGCTTGATGTCCTTCCGATGGGGTACCTGATATCAGGGCCGGTAGGTACAGGGAAATCCTTTATGGTAACAGCCTTTGCTGGTGAAATAGGGATACCGGTTGTTAAATTCAAGAATTTCAGATCAAAATGGCAGGGGGTAACAGAATCCAATTTTGAAAAGGTTCTGAATATACTCAAGGCAATGGCCCCTGTCGGTGTACTTATTGACGAAGCTGATGCCTTTCTTGGCAACAGAAACCAGGACGGTGACTCAGGCACCAGCAACAGGATTTTTGCCCAGCTGGCATCATTTATGGGAAACACAGAGTACAGGGGGAAAATAATATGGTTTCTTATAACATGCCGCCCTGATCTCCTTCCTATAGACCTTAAAAGACAGGGGAGAGCAGAAGAACATCTTGCCCTCTTTTATCCTGACACAGTTGAGGAAAAAGAAAACCTTTTTATGACACTTATAAAAAAGCTCAAACTCAAAGTCCAGCAGAATATTTCAATATCAGAACTTATGAGAAAATACAAAATGGACTCATCAGGAGCTGATATTGAGGCTATCCTTATCAGGGCCAAGTTCAATGCTACAATGAATAACCATGTAATAATTACAAAGGATGATCTTGAGGAAACTATAAGGGACTTTGTCCCTCCCGCATATCCTCATGAAATTGAGCTTCAGAACCTGGTTGCAGTGCTTGAATGTACAAGCAGGGAGATGGTTCCTAAAAAGTTCCAGAACTATGACAGAAGTAAAATTGTAACACAGATCAGAGAGCTTAAAATGCTTCTGGGAGAGGTAAACGCTCTATAGCTGTTTTTTCAGAAGCTGATCAAACAGTCTGTCAGGAAGAAGTTTCCGTCCCAGAAGAGAAATAATTGCCATATGCCCTGCAGAATACCGTATTTTCGGTTTCCGGTCAGTTACAGATCTGTATATAAGATCAGCTATTATTCCCGGGTCTGAAGCTTTACCTGTATTATATGTTTTTTCAAACATGGAAACCGCTTTTCCGGTAAAACTGCTGTATGCTGATTTACCTGAATATTTTTTCATAGATTCGGTTGCAATGCGATCCCATCCGCTTTTTATTCCCCCGGGTTCAATTATTACAGTATCAATACCAAACTCCTCAGTTTCAAGCCTGAGACAGTCTGAGAACCCTTCAAGAGCATGCTTCGTCGCATGATACCAGCTTCCAAGCGGTGTATATATCTTCCCCCCCATCGATGATATATTTATTATTTTTCCTGATTTATTCTCTCTCATATAGGGAAGAATAAGCTGGATAAGATAAGCAGGTCCGAAAAGATTCACTTCAAACTGATGCCTTGCCTCTTCCAGAGGTATATCCTCGACTGAACCATAGGCACCATATCCTGCATTATTTACAAGTATATCGATACGGCTTTCATTCTTAATAATGTACTTTACACATTTTCTTATTGACCTCTCGTCAGTCATGTCAATATAAACAGTATCAGCCCCTGCCTGCTTCAGATGAACCATCTTTTCAACTCTCCTGGCAGCTGCATACACCTTCATTCCATTTGAAAGAAATTTAAGAGCTGTCTTTTCACCTATTCCTGAAGAAGCTCCTGTTATTAGAGATACCTTTTTATTTTTTTCATCCATATCTTTATCCTGTTTTAAATTATTATATCAATCTTAAAAATATTCAAAGAAATAAAGATTTTTCTGACTTCATCGCCTATTATTAGAATCATGATACAGGAAGAAAGGATAGAAAAACTGAATGACAGGAAGCCTGTCAACGGGAGATATGTTCTTTACTGGATGCAGCAGTCGCAGAGGTCTGAATACAATCATGCCCTTGAATATTCAATACGGTATGCCAACAGAATAAAAAAAACAGTAATTGCTGTATTCGGATTAACACCTGATTATCCTGAGGCAAACCTGAGGCATTACAGATTCATGCTTGAAGGATTAAAGGAAACTGAAGAAAATCTGAAAAACAGGGGAATACGACTCGCAGTACTTCTAAAGTCTCCTGATGATGCAGCGCTCAGCCTTTCAGAAGATGCTTCTGCTGTTATATGCGACTTCGGATATACAAGAATACAGAGACAGTGGAGGAAAAGAGTTTCTGAAAGAACAATATGCCCTGTCATTCAGGTCGAAAGCGATATAATAATTCCTGTAAGGACAGCATCTCCAAAATCAGAATACAGCGCTAAGACATTACGGGATAAGATAAACAAGGTAATTTACAGATACCTTGAACCCCTGGAAAAAACAAATCCTGAAATTCCTTCTGTAAGTTTTAAAATTGCATCTGAAAAAACAGAAAATATAGATAAATTACTGAAGAAATTATCTGTTGATATATCAGTAAAACCATCAGATTTCTTTAAGGGAGGATATGATAATGCAATAAAAAGATTCAGCTTTTTCAGTGATAACAGGCTTGAGAACTATGGTGAAAAAAGCAACCATCCCGACCTTGATTACGTATCCTGCATAAGCCCTTATCTTCACTTCGGTCAGGTTTCCCCCCTTGATATTGCCCTGAGAATTATAGACATAAAAGGTGCTGCCCCCTTTCTGGAACAGCTTATCATAAGAAGAGAACTCGCAGTAAATCATGTTTATTACAACAGTAATTATGACAGCTACGAAACAATTCCCGGGTGGGCCAAAATATCCCTTGAGAAGCACAAATATGATTTTAAACCGCATCTTTATACAATTGATGAACTTGAATCCGCTTCAACACACGACCCCTACTGGAATGCAGCAATGAAAGAAATGCTTGTTACAGGGTATATGCATAATTACATGAGAATGTACTGGGGGAAAAAAATCATTGAATGGAGCAGAACACCCCGGGAAGCATACAGAAACATTTTATATCTTAATAACAGATACTTTCTGGACGGACGGGACCCTAATTCCTTTACCGGTGTAAACTGGCTTTTCGGGCTTCATGACCGGGGATGGAAAGAAAGGGAGATATTCGGAAAAACAAGATATATGTCCTTATCAGGGCTGGAAAGAAAATTCAATATCAAAAATTATGTAAACAGGATAAATTCCTACTGCTGAATATTTTTTTCTATCTTATCAAGCATCTGTATATAATATTTTTCATCAGATTCAGTAAAATTATCAATCAGCTGGCTGTTTACATTTTCTACAGCATTTTTTAGATCATCTGCAATATTTTCACTTTTTTTAGTCGGAAACAGGATCCAGTTTCTTTTGTCATTTTTGTCTCTTATCCTCAGAATATATTTTTCCTTTAAGAGATATTTTATCCCTTTTGTTACTGTTGATTTATCAATAGCAAGTTCCTGGCAGATATACTCCTGATTAACCCCCTGATTTTCAAGGACAGACAGAAGAATAAAGACCTGACCGCTTCCTATTCCTGTCCCGTTCAGTGATTCCTGAATAAGTCTGTGGATTTTCCTTGATACAGAAAGAAATCTTCTCAGCAACAAACAGACCCCTCCCGATATATTAGTTTACCTGTCAACTATATTCAAGCATATATTAGTTTACCTGTCAACTAATATATGCTTGATGCTGTTTAAAATAGTGTGATTTTTAAAGGTTGGACAATAATAAGTTTTGATTTTATAATATTTTTATGAACAGAGATCCGGATATACTTGGCAGAAAGGTTTTTTTCCTTCATCCTCACAGTGTAATTCAGAACGACATGATTGATATTCTTATTAATCATGAATATGAGGTTTACATCATAAATGATAATGAAAAAATGCTTAAACTTGCAGAAATATTTCCTGAAGCAATTTTATTTATTAATATTGACGAGAAATTGTCTGAAGAGGAATGGGAGGCCTATGTAAGGAATATCCTAAAAAATAAAAATCTTATTAGCAGGATAGGAATCCTGACCTATAATAAAGATAAAAATCTTGCACAGAAGTATCTTATGAATATAATGGTACCATGCGGTTTTATCATACTTAGCCTGGGCCTGGAACAAAGCGCATCAACTATACTAAAAATGCTTCATGTAAATGAAGCTAAAGGTAGAAGGAAATTTCTGAGAAGCGCATGTGTCAATGATAATACAAAATTCAACCTTAAACTTAACAATAATATATATACCGGATCTATTATTGATATAAGCATAGTCGGAATGGCTGTTGTTTTTGATATTGATATAAATATAGAACTTAAAACATTTATTGATGATATACAGCTTCAGCTTAAGGGAATCATCTGCAGGACACAGGGTATTGTAATAGCTTACAGGGATAACAATAAAGGCGGATATGTAATAATGTTCAACAAGACTGACGAGGGTACCAGAAAAAAAATTCATAATTTCATATACAACCAGCTTCAGATGGATATGCAGACAACAATAAACAGTATCAGATAGATAATAAATCTTTCCCAACTACCTTTTCATAGTTATATTATATTAATAATATATATGCTTTTGCTGCATATATACTGGAGGATTTTAAATGACTATTAATATAATATTTCACTCTTTTTACGGACATGTTTTCAGACTTGCAGAAGCTGCAGCTGAGGGAGTTTCAGAAGTAAAAGGCTCTTCAGCAAAACTGTATCAGGTAAAAGAGACACTTTCTGATGAAATACTCGAAAAAATGGGAGCTCTGGAATCAAAAAAACTTTTTAAGGATATCCCTTACGCAACGCCGGAAACTCTTTCAGAAGCAGATGCCCTGTTATTCGGAACACCGACAAGGTTCGGAATGATGACTGCGCAGATGAGATCTTTTCTGGACAGTACCGGGTCTCTCTGGGCTGAAGGAAGGCTGATAGGTAAACCTGCCGGAGTATTTACATCCTCAGCTACACAGCACGGAGGACAGGAGTCAACAATACTCAGCTTTCATACTACCCTTCTGCATCACGGGATGATAATTGTAGGTGTTCCATATTCTGAAAAGGGACTCATGGTCAGCGACACAGTTTCAGGCGGGTCTCCATACGGTGCTTCAACAATTGCAGGTCCTGACGGAAGCAGAAGTGTTACTGAGAACGAACTTGCAATTGCAAGGTTTCAGGGAAGGCACCTGGCGGAAATAGCTAAAAAACTTTTATAAATTATAGATATTTATCTATGCTTTTAGAATAAAACCTATCTGGGTTTTAAGCTCTTCCTGAGGGGTTGTCTGAGGATCGTTTAAATAGCTTTCAAAGACAACCCCTGTTGAGCTGTAATTATTATCTTTAATCCATTTAATGATTTCGTTGTAAACCGGTTCCAGACCGCCGTATGGACCAGTAAAAACACAGGATGCAACACGTCCGGAAGGGGTCTTTGAGCCTTTAATATCACCCTTCCCTTTCATTTCTACAGCAACAGGATAACCGAATTCAATATCCAGCTTGTCCATATGTGTATTATAATATACAGCAAAAGGTACATCTGTAGGAGACTGGTTTATTTCCTCAAGATATTCTGATATTGCCTGATATCCCGAACTGAGTACTTCAGGAATATCTTCAAAAGGGACTATCTTTCTGATTGTAAGTGCATTCTGCTGTTTTTTTTCAAATAATTCAATTTTATGTGACATTTCTTACCTCACGGAAAAGCGTTTTTCATCAGAGCAGAGTTAATTATATTCCATGTTTTCCGATATTACAAACAATTAAGATATTAAAAAGCCGCGGCTTGAAAACCGCGGCTTACAATATATAAAACAATTATTTTTCAGAAAATCAGCCCAGATACTCCCTTACGATGTTGAGCATCCTTCTTACAGGTTCTGCAGCACCCCACAGGAGCTGGTCGCCTACAGTATACAGAGTAAGATACTCAGGTCCGAGGTTCATCTTCCTAATCCTTCCGACAGGTATATCAAGGGTGCCTGAAACTGCAGCGGGGGTCAGTTCCCTTATGGTCCTTTCAACTTCATTGGGAACAACCTTTACCCAGTCGTTTGATCCGTCTATCATGCTGTAAATATCTTCAAGCGGAATATCTTTCTTAAGCTTTACAGTTATCCCCTGGCTGTGGCACCTCATTGCCCCTATTCTTACACAAAGCCCGTCAATAGGTATCTGCTTTTCAGTCTGAAGTATCTTGTTTGTTTCTGAAACCCCTTTCCATTCCTCTTTTGACTGCCCGTTATCAAGCTTTTTATCAATCCACGGTATAACACTCCCGGCAAGCGGTACCTTGAAGTTTTCAACAGGAAAAGAGGAACTTCTCATCTCTTCCGTGACAGCCCTGTCTATATCAAGTATAGCAGATGCAGGATTATAGATACTCTCCCCTGCCGCTTTTCCAAGCGAAACCATCTGGGTCAGAAGCTCTTTCATATTCTTTGCACCTGCACCTGATGATGCCTGGTATGTCATTGATGTTACCCATTCAACAAGGTTATTTGTAAAAAGCGCTCCTATCCCCATAAGCATGAGGCTAACTGTGCAGTTCCCCCCCACATAGGTCTTTATACCATCTTGAAGTGCTTTATCAATAACAGGCCTGTTAACTGGATCAAGCACTATAATACTGTCTTTCTCCATTCTCAAGGTGGAAGCAGCATCAATCCAGTATCCTTTCCAGCCTGAAGCCATAAGAAGAGGATAAACCTTTTCTGTATAGCTTCCCCCCTGACAGGTTACAACCACATCCATCTGTTTTAATTTATCTATATTAAAAGCATCTTCAAGGATGCCTGTCTCTCCGCCTGTAAATGTATCCCTCTTCCCAGCCTGTGAAGTTGAAAAAAAGAGTTTTTCAATCCCCTCGAAATCATTCTCATCAACCATCCGTTTCATCAGGACAGATCCTACCATCCCCCTGTAACCGACAAATCCAATTTTTAACATGAAAATCTCCTGATATTAGTATTAAAGCTTTATATTATATTTTTAAAAAATAATGAATATCCCCAAGGAAAAATATCTTTTTTTGAATTATTATTTATATATACAAGTGTTTTTGTAGGATATAAAAATTGTGAAACAATTTTCTTGTGTAATAATTTGATTTATTTTAAAAAACAGGGGTAATAAAATGTCTGGATTATTAAAAAAGTTATTTATTGTTACTGTAATATACTTTACTGCAGTTTTTAACTCCAATGCTGATATATTTGAAAATCTAAAATGGAATTTAATGCCTTCTCTCTTAGTGCCTCTTGGTGACAGCACAGATCTGTATGAAAAAGGCGGCGGTTTCAAAGTCTATGCTGAAATTCCCTTTTTCACCTATTTTCAGGCCGGCCTCAACGCAGGTTATAATATTATCCCGACTCCTGCAGAAAACGATCTTACAATGACAACAGCCGGAATAAATTCCGGATTCAATTATTTTGTCAGCTCAAGACTTAATATATCTCTTTTTGCCGATTCAGGATATTATTTTGCAACTTACAACACTTTAAAGGAAAAAAATCCATATATCGGCGGAACTCTGAGAAGCTCCTATTATCTAAAACCTAATTTCAGCATCACCGCAGAGGGGGGATATACCAGATTTCTTACAGCAAACAATCCGAGATATGAGGGGATCAGAATCTCAATCGGCGGAACCTTTTCTCCTCAGGCCGGAGTTGATAATAACATAGAGATTAATAATATTGAATTCAATCAGATCTATCCTGTATTTTATAAATATTATGATGATAATTCTTTCGGCAAAATAACTATACAGAACAGGGAAAACGGAAAAATTGAAAATGTCAGGGTAAGCTTTTTTATCAAACAGTTCATGTCGCAGCCGAAAGTCTGTGCAACTTTTGATTCCATTCCAAAGAACGGAGAAAAGGAAATTCCTGTTGTTGCACTTTTTAATGATGATATTCTGAAAATTACAGAAGCTACAAAGGTAAACGCAGACATTATTATCGAATACGACTATATCAGCACCCGTTTCGAGAAAACAGCAAGCGAAACAATAAGGACCCAGCACAGAAATGCAATGCTGTGGGATGATGATGAAAAGGTTTCAGCATTCATCACAGCAAAAGATCCGGGTCTTTTACGGTTTTCCAAATATACGGCAGGTCTTGTAAGGGAAAACGGCAGTAAAGCTGTAAACCTCAACTTCCGGCTCGGAATGGGTATGTTTGAGACACTTAAGCTATACGGTATGAATTATGTCATTGATCCTACAACACCGTATACTGATTTTGCAGGGAAAACCGAATAGCCCGACTACCTCCAGTTCCCGACCCAGACACTTTCATACAAAGGGGGAGACTGCGATGATCTTACAATCCTTTTCTGTGCAGCCCTGGAATCGATAGGAATAGAGACTGCTTTCATTACAATACCGGGACATATTTATGCAGCATTTTCAATAGAGATGGAACCTGAAAAAGCTGAAAAATATTTCAAGAACACCGGAGATTTTATTTTCCTGGAAAACAAAACATGGGTTCCGGTAGAAATCACAATGTTCAACACTGATTTTATGAAAGCATGGCAGACCGGTGCAAGGGAATGGAGAGACAACAGCACAATAGGTTCTGCAAAACTATATCCGACACATAATTCATGGGAAAAGTATGAACCGGTCGGGATGCCCGGCAATGAAATAAGGGTACCCCTCCCCCCGCCCGATGATATTGTAGCTTTATATACAAAGACACTTGACAGCTTTATTAATGGTGAAATAAAAATCACAGAACAGCTTCTTAAAACTGATATACGTAATTCAGGTTTCAGCGCTGAAAAGATCAACAGGCTGGGAGTTCTTTATGCAAGGTTCGGCCAGTTTGACAAAGCAGAAGCCGAGTTTGTCAAAGTAGTAAAAAATTCTGAATATCTGCCGGCTCTCATAAACCTCGGGAATATATATCTTTCAAAAGACAAATCAGATGAAGCTTTCATCTACTTCTCCAGGGCTGAAAAAATATCACCGGAAAACTCGAAAGTATTGCTCGGACTTGCCAGAAGCAGTTTTGATACCGGCAACATAAAAGTTGCAAACAGCACTTTTAAAAAACTTGAATCAGAAAATCCAGAGCTTGCCATGGAATACAGGTATTTAGGCTCTGCAAGTGAAGGGGTTGCAAGAGCTTCACAGGTCAAGAACAGCGAGGTCACAGAATGGGAAGAATAATAATAAAAGCAGCCAGATATGCTGCTATAGGTTTTTTTCTTTTTCTTATCTCCTGCCCAAACCCTCTTGAGGATAAGCTTACAGAGACAATTGAAACTGAAGTTCAGATTGCGACAGCTGACCAGTATAAACTGACTGTCGAAACTCCTGAAAACGGAATTATCAATCCTTCTGGTTCAATCACTGTAAAGGACAGTATTTCACAGCAGATACTTGCAAGCCCGTACCAGACTCATGCCTTTATCAGATGGGAAAAGGTTTCAGGATCAGGATCGGTTGTTTTTGAATCGCCTGAAAGCGCTGAAACTTCATTTTTTGTTACCGGCGGCAGCGCTGTAATCCGGGCTGTTCTGGAAGAAAGACCTTATGTAAAATATTCCACCCCATCAGGTACTGATATAAGCAGGAATGCCAAAGTTCTTGTAAAATTCAGCAAGGACATGGTTGCATCTTTATTTAACAGCACAACAGTAAAGATAATAAAAGAAAGCGATGAATCCCAGGTACAGGGATCTCTGAGTTATTTAAACCAGGTTCTCACCTTTATTCCTGACAACATCTGGGAAAAATACACAAGATATTCCATACAGGTAAGCAAGGATGTTACTGATGAAATGGGAATAAATCTCAAGGAGAACTATATTTCCCCGACAACTTTTATGACTGGAAGCTCTGAAGATTCAACTCCCCCTGACAGCTGTCTATTCTATATCAACGGGAATACTACAGCTACTCCCGAATGGACAAATACCAGAACAGTCAACCTGACAGGAATAGATGGTGATGATCCGAATGACGGATCAGGACTTGCCTTTATTTATGTAAGTAATGACAACGCTGATGGGAACAGTTTCAATCAGTATGAATTTACCAATACTATTCAGTGGGAACTTACTGAGGGAGATGAACTTAAAACTGTATATATGGATTTTGAGGATGCCTGCTATAACAGTCTTGCAGGTGTATCTGGAGGTGGTACCCCTTCTATATATGATAATACACAACTGATATCCAAAACAATTTACCTGGATACAACAGCTCCGGTTTCGGCAGCAACTTCTGAGGTCCCGGCAGAAACAGGAGTAGCAGTTTACGGTACACCGAATAATGCATCAAATACCTATACCAATCAGACAACACTGGATCTGTCTATTGCTGCAGAAGATGGCGGAGTTGATAACGGGGCAGCTTCACAGATGGAAATGTTTATTTCAAGTGATTTATCAGGAACAGAGGGAGAATGGGATCCAGATAATTCTGTTCATCTCACACCATCATGGGAATCATACAGCACAACAAAAACATGGGAAATAGAACCTGTTGAGGGCAATTCATATATAATAATTAAATTCAGGGATTCACTTGGAAATGAATCAGGTAAAACATTTGATTATATAAAATATGATATCTCAGCACCGGAAGGTTCAATAAACATAGAAAACAGCAGTCTGTACACAAATACTTCTGCAGTTACATTGTATCTGGATACTTCTGATACCGGAGTCGATTATAATCTTAAAACACAATCAGAAATGTTTATTTCAAATGATTCTGCAGGAACACAGGGACAATGGAACGGATCTTCATATGATTCCCCGGCATGGGAATCTTTCAGCAGCACTAAAATCTGGAATTTCGAACCGACAGAATCATTGAAAACAATATATGTTAAATTCAGGGATTCTCTTCAGAACACAATGACTGACCCGGAATCAGCAGCAATTACATATGACAACACTATTCCGGTCGGTTCGGTTCTTACAATAAACAACGGGGATGCTGAAACCGGCAGCACAACAGTAAACCTTACAGCAATTTCAGCATCAGATTCAGGGGGAGCAGGATTATCTGAAATGGCGTTCAATTTTGAAGACGACAATACTGATGCAGAATGGATACCATATTCTACAAGCGGAACATATTCCCCGCCTGCAGGAGAATGGAACAACGGGGATTCAATGTATGTATATGCATGGTTCAGGGATAATGCAGGAAATATTTCATCATCAATTTATGATACCATAAGTCTTAACACAACTCCCCCTGATGGAAGTTTTGTTATTGACCATGATGCCATCTATACCAACAATACAAGCCGTCTTGTAAGTATTAATATGAATCTGACTGATGACAGTTCATATTACAGGATTGCAAATACAACTTCTGAACTTTCAGCCGCAGCATGGACAGCATATGGATCAACTGATCAGAAAACAGAGACAAACTGGCAGCTTACTTCAGGTGAAGGAACAAAGACTGTATATGTACAGTTTAAATCAGGACTTGATATAGAAGGACCTGTTATGTCCGATACAATAATTCTGGATATTACAGCACCTGTTGTCGGAAACTGCTATCTCGGAGGAACAGCAGATGACAACTCTGCTACAAACCAGAGTTATGTAACAATTAACAGCAGTGTTTCAGGTTCTCCAGTTTATATGAGATTCAAAAATGAATCATCAGGTACATGGTCATCCTGGTATTCATACAGCACAACAAAAACAAACTGGTATCTGTATAATTATACTGTGGATGGGACAAAAACTGTTTACTTTGAATACATGGATGCAGCAGGAAACACAACAGGAGGTACACATTATGACACAATTATTCTTGATAAGACTGCTCCCTCAGTAACATATTTCAGAATAGCAGGAACTGATAATCCTGCAAAAACAAACCAGACATCTGTAACACTTTACAGCAGTGTTACAGATGCAGGAAGCGGCGTATACCAGATGAATATAGGTAATTATCTGGATCCCTGGAACGGCTGGGAAACATATTCATCAGCAAGAACTGGATGGGCAATTAAAAATCCGACAGTAGATGAGGAAAAACGTATTTACTGTTACTACAAGGACAAGGCCGGCAATACAACAAGCACATCTCTTTATGACACAATTGTACTTGACACTGTTGCCCCTACAAATGTCAGTATCCTTATAAATAATGACAGAAAATATGCCTATGATCAGAATGTTACCCTGACTATAAATACTGATGATACATCAACTGCAGGTTACCAGATGAAATTCAGGTACATTGTCGGAAGTGTTTATATCTGGACTGCATACGAACCTTATTCAACTTCAAAAACAATAACTCTAAGCGATTCCGATGCAACAAAATATGTATACGTTCAGGTTATGGATGATGCCGGAAACGAATCAGGGCTATATGACCACAGGGATACAATAATACTGGACAGACCTTCAATATCCTATGTTACAAAAGGACGTCCTGGAAGCAAAGGTTACGTAAATGTATATCTCAATACTGTTTTGGAAGATACAACAGCCGGGGAAGATGTCAGATACAGGATTTATGCAAGCACAGACCCGGATGATTCAGCACCTTTATACAGGACTTATATTTACAACAGCGGAGATCAGGTACTTGCCCCGGCAGAAGAAACAGATTACTACTACTTTGTAAGAATAGGCCATTATTATGACGGTGTATGGCATAACTTAAACACTTATTTCAACGGAACAGGAGGATCTGACAAATCAGGCTATACAGCTGATGTTGTAATTATTTACAACAGCGCTGACAGTGCTGACCTGACATTTGCAAATAATGTGAAAACTATACTGCAGACTGATTACCCGACAGTCTATTCTTCAACAATTACCGGAACCCAGCCGGACTGGAGTGTCAAGGTAATTCCTGACACTGATATACCGGATACCTACTCTGCCGAAAACATTATCTACGGCAAGCCTGCAATTATAACACCCGGCCTTTACCATACATATACAGACTCTGCCAAAGACGGATGGGTAAGGAATATAGCTGAAGGCAACCAGGGGATTATTACAATGGGATCAGCTGCATGGGTTCTTGACAGGATTGAAGTCAACCATACATCATGGGGACTTGCAGGACAGTCACCGACAGATGTAGGTTTTGGGGAGTCAGGATCATTTACCGACTCATCAACTTCAACAATTATGGATATTGCAAAAGTCGGAACTCTTAATACAATATGGAGATCACCTCTGACATCCAGTACAATAGGTTCTTCACCGACATCAGGAAGCGGTTTTACACTTTTCTCCACAAAAGTAACTGATTCGAGCGGAATTGCAGTATCAAGGCCAAGTGGCGCAAATCCGGAAGGAGACGGTTATAATTATGCTCAGATTAACAGTACTTCCTACTACTACCCGATAGTAAGACAGTACCGTTACATGTTCTGGGGATGGGGAACTAGCCTTCCCTACTACACAAACGGAAAAATACTGCTGATTAATACCGTAGCTCTTATGGATTATTATTAAAACAGCAATACGGGATCTTTATCTGTAAAGGTCCCGTATTTTTTTCAGGATTTATTACTGATTTCCCCGGAAATCCTCAGTTATACGGTTTCAATACCTATAAATTAAAACTGTAAATATTTTCGGAAACTGCCGATACAGATAAAGATGAAATATAAAATAAGAATGCCTGAAAAAGGGAAACTGTCTCTTGAGAACAGCGGAGGATTATCCTTCTTTTTCACAGGTGCAGGGTCTGCATTTACAAAAAAACTCTACCAGACAAATCTTCTTATAATTAAGGGCAGTGATCATCTTCTTGTAGACTGCGGTACAAAACTGCCCCAGGCGCTTCATGAACTGGGTTCATCAGTTTCTGAGATTAAAAATTACCTGATAACCCATTCCCATGCGGATCATGTCGGCGGACTTGAAGAGGTAATGCTTTCAGGCAAGTATATAACAAATACAAAACCGAACATAATAATCACCAAAACATATAAACACCTCTTATGGGACCTTTCACTGAGAGGCGGGTGCGGTTTCAACCAGAATGATTTCGGGTTTCCCCTTGTTTTTGAAGACTTCTGGAATGTTATCTATCCGGTAAGGACAAATATTTTTCACAGGGACACATACGATGCAGATCTTGGATCTTTGAATATAAAGCTTTTCAGGACAATGCATATTCCTGAGGAAGACAGCTGGGACAGCGGATTCTGGAGCTGCGGCCTTATAATAGACAACAGGATATTATATTCAGGCGACACAAGATTTGATCCTGCTTTTCTGCTGGAAGCTGATAAAATATTCAAATTTGAACTTATTTTCCACGACTGTCAGTTTTTTACAGGGGGGGTCCATGCAGGTCTTGAAGAGCTAAAAACACTTCCTGAAAGTATTAAAAGCAAGATGATACTTATGCATTACGGGGACAATTTTGAAGACTACAGAGATAAAATAAAAGAATACGGATTCCATGATTTTGCAAAGCAGTGGGTCTATTACGATTTTTAAATTCATGCCTGAAGAAATAATATGAATTATCTCTTCAGGCAATGCAATATTATTTCCAGTTTAAAACAGATCTGTCATAATCCTCGGGAGGATTGAAACCGAGAAGTTCAATGCATGTTGCAGCTACACTGCTTATACCAAGCCCCTCTTCCAGCTTTGTGCTGTATTCTCCGCTGTATAAAGGATCATAGATAATGCACGGGACCGGATTGAGAGAATGAGATGTTTTTGCCCTCGGCTTTTTGTTTTCCTTGTATTTGACTCCGCCTGTCTTTTTATCATGTTCAAACATGTCATCCGCATTACCGTGATCCGCTGTCAGAAGCATGACGCCTCCTGCCCTTTCGACCGCCTTTTTAAGTCTTCCCACACAAAGATCCAAAGCCTCCATTGAGCAGACAACAGCCTCATATATCCCTGTATGTCCTACCATATCGCCGTTCGGAAAATTAAGTCTTATGAAATCATATTTTCCAGAATCTATTTCTTTTATAACCCGGTCAGTAATATCAGCACATTTCATCCACGGCCTTTCTTCAAACGGAACAACATCTGATGTTATTTCAACATATTCCTCGAGCTCCTCGCTGAACTTTCCGGTCCTGTTTCCGTTGAAAAAGTATGTTACATGACCGAATTTCTGTGTTTCGCTTATTGCAAGCTGCGTTACCTTTGACGATACAAGGAATTCACCCATTGTCCTGTCTATTGAAGGGGGATTTACAAGATACTGGGCAGGAACGTGGAGATCACCGTCATATTCCATCATCCCCGCATATTCAACCGAAGGATATCTTTTCCTGTCAAATTTCTTAAAGTCCTTTTTCTCAAAAGCTTCTGTAATTTCAAGACCCCTGTCTCCACGGAAGTTGAAGAAAACTACAGAATCGCCGTCTTCTATTGTTCCTACAGGTTTTCCGTTTTCAGCAATAACAAACGGCTGAAGGTCCTGGTCAATTGCCCCTGTTTCCTTTCTTATTGTCTCTACAGCCTCTTCAGCTGAACTGAAATATCTTCCCTCTCCGAGAACATGGGTATTCCATCCCTTTTCAACCATGTTCCAGTTTGCTCCGTACCGGTCCATGGTTATTACCATCCTTCCGCCGCCGGAAGCTATCCTGCAGTCAAAACTGCCGCTTCTAAGTTTTGAAAGAAAATCTTCAAAGGGTCTGATATATTCCAGAGCTGATGTCTCTCCGACATCCCTTCCATCAAGAAGAATATGAACCCTCACCTTCCCGGCACCTTCTTCCTTTGCTTTTTCAATCATTGCCTTTAGATGATCCATATGGCTGTGGACATTACCGTCTGAAAAAAGTCCGATAAAATGCAGGGCTGATTTATTTCCCTTAACATTTCCAACCAGCTTTTTCCATGTATTCCCTGTGAAAATTGCACCTGTTTTTATTGATTCAGTCACAAGCTTTGCTCCCTGTGCAAAAACCCTGCCGCATCCTATCGCATTATGACCAACTTCGCTGTTCCCCATATCGTCATCAGATGGAAGACCGACAGCTTTTCCATGCGCTTTCAGCCTTGTTACCGGGCAGGACTCAGAAAGGGTATCCAGATAAGGGGTAAGAGCATTGGCAACAGCATCCCCCTCGTTATATTCTCCATAACCTACTCCGTCCATAATAACCAGAACGACAGGTCCTTTTCTTCTTGTAAAATCAACCTTTTTTGTAAGAGGTGGAAGCATAATCTACTCCTTGGATATATTGAAAGTTTTATATCTTAATAGTTACAGTATAATCGGTTTAAGATAAAGAAGTTATCCCTAATTTTATAATATTTCATGATTTCTGCAGGTTTGATAAAAAAACCCGGAGTATCCATCAATCTTCTAAATATATAATTCAATATTTAAAAACATACTGATTTTTTTGTAAATACAATATTTTATTCATTATACTTTTTAAATATCTCATCATAAATCCCTGAAGTTTTAATTTTATCCAGAGTCTGCTGCCATTGAGTAATCTCATTATGAGGTATATCTTTACTGCACGCTATATACAGCTGTTCATTTACAACTTTGACAGAAGTTTGTATAAGTGAATCCGCAGGATAATTTAATTTTTTCAGAATAAACTTGACACCCAACGGTGATTCACTTATTCCCAAATCACAACGTCCAGTCAACAGCTTTTTGTATATTGAAATTCCTTCGGTTGATGATGAATCAAGGTTTTCAAATCCTTCATTTCTCAATTTTTCAAAAACCAAACCAGCGTGGCGGGTTGCAATTGAATTAACTTTTTTTGCATCTTCAAGATTTGTAATTCTCAGCGGATTCCCTTTTTTCTTATAAAAATAGATAGCATCATCTCCCAGAGGACCAATCCAATTATATTTCTCCACTCGTTCCGGAGTTTTCATCATTGTTATCAACATCGTTCTTGGATTATTATTCAGCATATACGAGGCTCTCATGCTTGGATAAAGTTTTATCTCAGCATTGGCTCTCATTTCAGTGATCATCTCCTGAACAATTTCTACAGAAAATCCCTTTAAAACACCTTCTTCAATGTAGTTATAAGGAGCCCACTCTTCTGTAACAATTGTAATTTTACTCTCCTGTGCCCGGATATTTATTGTAATAATGATTAAACATAAAACCATTACTTTATCTTTAATACCAGAGTTATAATTCAGCTTGCATTTCATGTTTTCAGCCTCCCGAAATCATAATACTTCAGTATTTTGATTTAACATCATACTCTTCTTTATCAAGTATTTCCCTGATTTTTAAAGCTATTTCAGCTTTTGAAAATGGTTTCTGAATAAAATTAATTTCTCTGTTCATTATTTCCTTTTTTTCTATGATCTTAGATGAATAGCCAGACATAAATAAGAATTTTATATCAGGGAAGATTTCCCTTAGCTTAACGGCTAATTCTTTTCCATTTAATACTGGCATAATTACATCTGTAATCAGGAGATCAATTTCAGTATTACTTTTTTTTGATAGTTCAACCGCTTCTGTAGTTTTTTTAGTTGCTATTACTGAGTATCCCAGATTTTCCAGTATTTTTTTTATTAGAAAAAGAAGTCCTTCTTCATCCTCAACAAGTAAAATAGTCTCACTGCCATGTAAATTCTCAGTTTTTTCTTTTTCCTCCTCAATAATAATTCCAGAATTATATGCAGGGAAATATATTTTAAATACACTGCCTTTACCCTCTTCGCTGTAAACATCTATAGTTCCATTATTCTGTTTCACAATTCCATAAACTGTAGCAAGACCAAGCCCCGTACCTTCCCCAACCCCTTTTGTTGTAAAAAATGGATCAAAAATATTCTTAATTACTGTTTCATTCATCCCGGAGCCGTTGTCACTTACAGACAGCATGACATATTTTCCAACTTCAGCATCAGGGTGATTATTAACATAAATCTCATCAAGAAAAACATCAGATGTCTCAATAATGATTTTACCGTTTCCATTTATTGCATCCCGTGCATTGATACAGAGGTTTGCCAAAATCTGGTCAATCTGAAAAGGATCCATTTTGATCATTGAAACGTTCTCTCCTGGAAACCACGAAAGTAATATCTCTTCGCTTAAAAGACGCTGAAGCATTTTCATCATTCCGGAGACAATGGAATTAATATTCATGACTTTTGGAGAAATTACCTGCCGACGAGCAAATGTCAATAGTTGACGTGTCAAATCTGCGGATCGCCTGGCTGCTTTACTTATTTCCATTATTTTATCATAGTCCGGATTTTCACGTGAAGATGACTCGAGAAGTATTTCAGAATACCCCATTATGATACTAAGCATATTATTAAAATCATGGGCTACACCTCCTGCCAGACGCCCCACAGATTCCATCTTTTGTGCATGAAGTAGTTTCTGTTCCAATCTTTCATGTTCCTCTTCTGCTTCTTTTTTCAGAGTTATATCCTGAGACATCCCCTCTATTGAAACAACTTTTCCCTCGTTATTTATTACCGGTCGCCAGTTAAACTGGATCCATGCAATAGAACTGTTTTTCCTATAAACCTGTGTCTGGTAATGAAAAGTATCACTTTCCTTATTTAAAGAATTGAAGAAATATTCCCTGTCCTCTAAATGAACAAAGAACTTGTTATTAATATTTTGTATATTTTTTAGCAATTCACCGGGAGAATCATAACCCAGCATTTTTGCAAAAGCAGGATTTACGCTGATAAATTTCCCATCAGATGACAGCTGGAAAATACCTTCAACCGCATTCTCATAAATACTTCGATATTTCTTTTCTGTAATTTCAATTTCAGATATTTTAATCTTCAACTTGTTACTTAATTCCTGAAGAATTGCTACCAGAGGGTAAAATTCAATATACTTAACTGTAAATTTTTGAGGATCGTAAGTATCATTTGCACATGCCACTGCTATATTATCTATATTGTAAAATAGTTTACTGAGAAGCTTTCTAAAAAATAAATTTGTCACAAACGAAAGGGTAACAATAATTCCGAACAGTACTCCCATAACATTAAAAATAATTTGTTTGTTTTGTTTTTTAAGATTTTTTGTTGAGAAAGCAAGTTTAATATTTCCGATTACCTCGCCTTCGTGAATAATCTTACCCGATTTCTCTATAACCGGATATCCTCTATCTCTTGTAAAGCAAAAGCACAATTCTCCTCTTATATCAAATATCTGCAGAAGCTCAAAAACTTCATCGTGAACATAGGCTTCAGCAATTTTCTTGATATTTTGATAGTCAAAATCCCATAATGGTATTTCAATAATATTATCCAAAGCCTGAATCAAAGTTTCAGCTTTATCATCAAGTTCCTTAAATTCTCTTTTTGATAATATATTGTAGGTCACAGTCAAGAAGCTGCAAGAGACAACCAGGACAGTTAAAACTAAAAGAAACGTAAGAGTCCCGGTAATTGTTTTTTCCCGTTTATAAAAAACCTTAAAATAAGATTTAATCATCCTTTTTTCTTAAAGAGATCTTATATCCCGATACCAGAACCTTTCCACTCCCCTTAGAATCTGTAATAATCCTCTTAATAAAATTATTTTCTGATTTAGATAAATATAAAATCTGCAATACTTTTCAGTTTTTATTAATTTTATAACTATTAAAGGCGAAATACAAATATTATTACCTGAAATTAATAACCTGGTCTATAATTTTTATAATTGGTTTTCGTTATCACTTCTGATTTTCAAACATTCTGCCCTGCAGATCCGAATATGAAAACGCTTTTTTTATGATTATTTTTACCCTCTGATTCAATAATATATAAATACTGAATGATTCGCAGTTCCTTTCAAACTGTTATCCTGCAAAAAAAGAAGAACAGATTGTGAAGATCTTGAATAAACAAGAAACAGGGAAGAAGTAAAAGACTTGACCAGAGAGTACGGAGTAAGTAAAAATACCTTTTTTCAATTGGAAAAAGGAATATGGCGGCATGACTTTTAAAGAAGTTTTCGAATCAAAATATTTCGAAGCAGAAAATATAAACCTTAAAAAAGCGGAATGATTCACTTAAAGCTCAAGCAATTTAAATATTTTACCCGGGGAAGTTTGTTGCCGGTACTTGAAAAGCATTATACACTTATGATAAGAAAAAGACAAAAGTGTTGCCGATGTCATAAAACCGGATCAGGCAAAAGAATAAACATTCAGCCATCCGCAGTCTCATAAAGGAGCCATGAATGAAAAAGATAATTATATTTATAATCTTATCATTATCTTTTGTCAGCTGTCTTAATAACTCAAAGGTCGAGTTACTTGATTTATCCGGTACTATGACTTATTATTTTAATAATTCAGGTATTGTATACGAAAAACAAAATAACAATATTTTAAGTATCAAGAAAACTAATAAGAACTATGAACGCTTCATAGAATTACTTAATCATCTCAACCTTAAAAAAGAAGTAATTATAAATAATATTAATAATGAAAATACTACCAGAACTGTGAATGGAGGTTCATTTTCAAGAAAATATATAGAATTTAATTCTAACGGGGAATCAGAAATAATTAATGATACTATAAAAATGAAACGTCTCATTTGGGATCCTACTCACCCCGACGCAATACAGGAAGGACCAAATAAGGGATATGTAGAATATCCAAATATAAATAAAGCAGAAGAACTTATTGATCTGAATTATTTAAATAATGATTTAAATATCGTTCTCTCTGTATTAAAAAGCTTTAATCCTGATCTAATTATTAAAATTGAGGACATTGAATTGTTCATGGATAATCTTTAGCTTTTTAAAGGCAATTAGTATCATGAAAAACTGTCACAGTTATTTTTGAAAGACTTATACTGTTAAAACGTTAAATACCATCCATTGAAATTTAACGCATGTATGGAAACAGAAGGAATGGCCACTAAATATAACGATGAATATATGACACATTTCTGCCTTGAAATCCGTCATATTTAAAAGTTATATGCTGTTTCTGTCAAATAATTGATAATTCCAATAATTAAGGAGATTTTAATTTATGCATCTTCTCGATGAAAACGCTTTATGGGAATCTATTTCTGATTTTGTAACTCCTGATGGAAATATATTAAAAGCAACTGGAGAAACGGAGATTATCACTGATGGGGAAAAAATAATAAATAAAAGCTGGGTGATACTAAATAATTCAAAAATTGTAAATATCTATTCAATAACCAAGATTGCAGGAACTAAATATTCATTTATATCTGAGAATCCCAGTTTAGGTACGCAAAAAGGAATATTCACAATAGATAGAAATACAATTTTTTCTAAATTCAGAATTGATAAAAGTGATATGAATGGATTTGAAGTAATAGTCCGTAACAATGATACATGTAAAGCTTATGGAGCATTATATAACGGAGATGAACTGATTAATTCCTGGAGTGCTATTATGAAACGCAAAGAAAAATAGCAAAGATATATAGCTATGTGTTACGATCAAATCAACCGGGCAAGTCAGCGAGTTGATAAATATACTGATATTTTTGTTATTTTCCAACGTGTGAAGTTTCATTCGCTTTTAATTTTTTCTGAGGAGGTTCTTCATTATATTCTCTTCACCAGTTTTCAATTATTTCACGAACTGACGTTTGAGATTCAAAATAATTAGTTCTCCTGCCCCCAGGTTCATCCGCTCACACTTAGAGATTCTGACAGTTTCCTTTTTTCAAAATCACTTCATGATCTTCCATAAATCCCTCTTTTCTTTGTTTTTGCGGCTGATTTACAAGATAATCTTTTACCTTTTTAATATTTTCAGACCTAACGTAATAAATGTGTCAACTCTTACTTTTTTACTACTTCTTTTTATATTATTTTATAGCAGTATAAAAACATGGAGATCATAAAATGAGAAAATTGTTTGGAAATGCTCTGTTAATAATATCAATATATCCTATTTTAACTGTAATTGGCTTTATTTCATCACTGCTTAGCAAAGGTGCAGTAAATACATTATTCTGGTTTATTCCGCCATCTATAATTTTTGAACAAATATTTGAAAAAAATTATACGCCCCCTCCTCACCAAATATGGAGAGTTCAGGATCCCCAGGTATTCCCGGATATTATTGAATCAAAAGGTCTAATTCAATAAAAGAATTCTTCAACATGCATCCAAACTTTAATACAAGTAAAAACTGATATATTTCTATTTATTGTATGTATCATGGTAGAGAACTGCCAGTTTTATTCGGTCAGTAACACCTGTTTTCGATAAAATATTACTGACATGAAATTTTACAGTTTTTCTGGAGACAAAAAGTCTTTCTCCTATCTCATCATTTGAGAGTCCACGTGCTACCAGTTTCAATACTTCATATTCACGGGCAGTCAGACTTAAAAAAGGATCATCCTTCTTATTTTCTAAAATCTTCGATTTCATAATTAAATCAGTAACTGTTTCATCATAAAAAGGCTCCCCCTCATATACAGCCCTTATTGCTTTTGCTATAATATCACCACCAACATTTTTCAGGAGTACACAGCTTGCACCGCATTTTACAGCATAAAGTATATCCTCAGGAATCTGGCTGGAAGTCAGTGCAATACAGGGAATTTTCCCTGAAATCTCTTCTATTACATGAAAACCGTCGACCTCAGGCATAAATAAATCAATTAGCGCTACATCAATTTCCATCTTCTCTGCATACAAAAGTGCTTCCTTTCCATTAACAGCTTCTGCAGTCAGTTTAATATCCGGGAAAAGCGATATCACGTTTCTTATTCCTGATCGCACCAATGGATGATCATCAGCAATAAGCAAATGTATTCTTTTTTTATTATTCATTTTTACCTTCCGCTTTTTTTTCAACTTTATTGGGAAAAATAGCTTCAATAAGGACTCCACCTGTTTCAGAAGATGAAATATTAAAACTTCCATTGCATTCTACAGCTCTTTGGTGCATCAGTAAAATGCCAAATCCGGCTTTCCAGTCAGGCTCCAGCCCTCTTCCGTTATCTTTGATCCGAAGAATAATGGTATTGTCTATAAGCAGAATATCAACATTTATGCACTCCGCACCGGCGTGTCTTGCAGAGTTTGCAGCTGCTTCGCGAAAAATCATATAGCATGCTTCTGCAATAGTATCCGGAATTATTGAATCCACAACGTTAATGTGATAATTATTTATAGCGCCTGATTTTTTCCATTTTTCCAGTTCTGACCTTATTCCTGACTCGAGCTCAGTTCTGCCGAAAACATCAGCTGTATATGTGCTGATAAGAGAACGTGCCGTTTCAAGCGCAACAGTCATATCTTTTTTTATCTCAGAAACCATCACTGCTTTTGGATCATTTTTCTTAAAACTTTTTTCAAGTACTTCTGTATTAAGAAAAACTGCATATAAATCCTGCTTTATTGTATCATGAAGATTTTTTGCAACCCTGTTTCTTTCTTCCCACATACCGGCCTGTCTGCGGTCTTCAAGCAGAGCTGGAAGACTTTTATTAAGTTTTAAAATTACATCAGCAAGAAGACCAAGATCATCCTTTCCTGACTTTATATTTATATTACCGAATTTACCATCAAGAAATCCTTCTGCTGCACATCTGAGAGTATTGATTTTTTTCCCGATAATAAATGAAAGGATACCTCCGGGTATCAGAGTGATAAGGGCAAAAATCAGAAGAACCTGTGGTATGAAATCCCTGAAAAAAATAAAAAACATTTTTTTTGTTATAGCCGGTATACTTGTCCCATATGAAATAGCACCGTAAATATTATCTTTGTCAGAAACCGGGACTGCTATAATAAAATATTTATGGTTAATTTCCTGGCTGATTGTGTTACTCTCCAGAGACATTTTCAGAAGTTCCTTTGCTTTCATATTAAATATCATTTCTTCATTCTGTTTCTTCCCTGATGTAATAACAGGAGAAAAACCGCTGATTCCATAATCAGCAAACTCCCAAAAAATTGAGCACCAGTATATTTCATACCCGGTTTCTTCTACTCCGGATTGCTCCTCTTTTTTTGTCTGTTCTGTCATTACTTCACTGAAAAGATCCACAACTGTCTGAGGATCAACTCCTGAAGAAAAAAAAGCAGAAAGCAGCTCTGCTGTGCTGACAAGATCTTCTTTTGTCTGTTTTGTGATATCTTCCGATGGCATTTTAAAAGTATATATTACCATGGAAGTAACAATGATAATTGCAATAAATGTAGAGATCAGGGTGAATCTTATCCAGATAAAGAACCAGAAGCGGAGTTTAGTGATGTATTTCATATAAAAACTATACATTTCAAATATGTAAAATGTAAAGAAGTTTCATACTGGTCTGCAGGCTAGTTTAAAACTGGCCTGCAGACCTGTTCTTTATTCCGATAACGCTGTTATAATGTTTTTGGAAAAGATATCCATGAGGTGTTTAATGAAAATTCTTTTGAAAATGAGTTTATTATTATTTTTAGTAAGTACATGCCTGTTTGCACAAACAGAAGATAATAAACAATTTAAAATTATTGCGCTTGACCTTGATCTGGAATTACCACTTGAAGGAGTGAGGATTTTAAATAAAGAAAGCGGAAAATCAGTATATACCGATACAAACGGAACAGCTTTTTTTGAAGTACCCTATGATGCCGGCCGGATTGTTATATATGCTGAACTGCCTGGGTATTCCACCCGCAGGATACTGGTCAAAGACTTCTCAGACGATATTTTGATTAAAATGATGATAGAAGGGGTGCTTGAAGGTGAAGAGCTTGTTGTTGAAGAAAAGGCTATCGGCAAAACAGATGAAAAGGTAGGTGTATCCACCCTTATAGAAAAGGATGTTATTCAATCAGCCGGAAAAATAGGAATAATCGAGGATGTTATGAGTGCTGTTTCCATACTTCCAGGTGTTACCTATAATGGAGGTTTCGGATCATATTTATCAGTTCGGGGGAGTGACCCTGAGGGACTGACCGCGATTATGGATGGTTCTGTTGTGAAATATCCTTACCACTGGGGAGGGGCATATTCTATTTTCAATCCTAATATTGTTGAATCAGTCAAGTTTTCCGCAGGTGTATTTTCTCCCAGATACGGGCAGGCTACAAGCGGAATACTTGAAGTAACCACTGTTGATCCTACTGACGGATTCCGATATTCCATAGTAAGTTCAATGTCAACATATGAGTTTTTTCTTCAGTCCCCTATTGGCAGTAATGAACACGCCGGATTGTTTTTTGGTACACGTCTGACTAATTATGATATTGTTTTTCAGTTGGCCCGGTCCCAGATGGAAGAAGCTGGAACAACTTTCTCACGTATTCCATATATCTACGACGGATATATGAAATTCTTTTTCCGCCCTTCAGATGTATTTGAATGGTATATAAACGGATTTTGGGGCAATGATGGAATTGGTATGGAAAACTATGATCCGGATATTGATACGGCTGAAGAAATATCAAATAATTATGATTTTACATGGAAAAATTCAGATTTTTTTATAAACTCAGGAGTCAAGATCCTGTCAGGAGACAGGCTGTTTATTCATCTTCTTGGAGGGTATGAGTACTGGCTTGCCCGTGTAGACGGTAATTTAAATGATTATGGAAATCAGGCTTATTCGGATGAATTTATTGACCAGTACAGTCCCGGCAGCGACAGTTATTTTATTGATACCGAATCAAGTTTTATAAATGATATAATCCAGAGAAGCGTTCAATTCCGGGGCGATACTGACTACATTGCCAATGATAAGCTGGTCTGGCAAAATGGGATAGGAGCTTCTGTCGATGATACTGAGTTTGATGTCACAGGCACATATTATGCTATCGATTATACAGCGAGCGGGCCGGTGTACCGGAAGAAAATTTATGATACAGATGCTTCAACAAGTAAAAAAATTTATAACTCTTTTACATATTCTAATTTTCAATGGGACATAATAGAAGATGAACTGAGTATGGATATAGGATGTCGTTTAGACCACAGTTATTTCTGTGGAGAAGATTATTCCATAAATACATATCCTGTACTTGGGCCGAGGTTTAATCTGCGTTACACAAGGAAAAATCCGGACAATTTTTTCCAGGAAAACACATGGAGTATGGGTCTGGGGCTTTTTTCAAAAACACCGTTTGAGACAGTTTCTCTTAACAGAGGAATGGGCCTTGATGATTTTGATATTGCTGTTCCAAAGACAATAATGACAATTCTGGGGTGGGAAACCAGAATGCCTCTTGGCTACAGGTTTAAAATTGAAGCATATTACAAATATATTTATGACCGGTTTTATTTTAATTCCTTATATAATGAAACAGATGGAGAGGAAAAGTTTTTATTTCATAATGATGGTATAGGAAATGTTATAGGATTTGATTTGATCCTTGACAGACGCACTTCCAGGTATTTTGACGGGATGTTAAGTTACTCTTTTAATTATGCCCGCTACAAAGATCCTGAGGATGACAATATCGACAATACTGAAGTTGTCAGAGACAGGTGGTACTATCCATATTTTCACAGGTTTCATACATTAAACCTTCTTATGAATATAAAACCATATCCATGGATGACTTTTACAACTAAAGCTGGGTTCGCAACAGGTGTCCCGAGGGAAAAATACGGAGAGAAGGAAATGTTTTCCGCAAACATAGAGAATATTGACGGATCAACTTCTCTGGCGGAACTTTATACCAGAGAAACCTTTTACAGTGATACGCTGCGAACATGGATATCATTACCGCTTGATTTCAAGCTTTCGTTTCATAACTATTATAAGCATTCAAGGCATCAGTGGGAAGTATATGTAGCTGTTGAAGATATTCTTTCATCGCTTCTTAGAAAAATCGGTCCGGAAAATAATATTACAACAGATAACTATACCGGAGAAGAAACAAAGGAACCATCCTCTGATTTCAGTTTTACAATGATTACTATCGGTTCAAAAATAAGCTATTAGGGGTGAAATTAGAAAATGAATAAGCACTATTTATTATACGGATTTCTACTTTTTCTTATAATGTCTTGCGCCGGTTATCAATATAAATATATCTCGACGGATGATTATTATTTTATTGAAAAGAAAAAGAAAAATAGTCCAGTCACTGTTATAGGTATAAAAAGTGATGAAGACAAGGGGATAACTGCAGATATCATGTCTCCACTTATACCTGCAGTAACAATACACGGTGAAGCTGTTTTTGTAGATTATGAGACTGTAGTCATTAAAATTGCTTCAATCAGTGTTCTTTCAAACTGGCCTAACGGATGGACCTCATGTGAGTGGGAAGCCTCAGGGATTGTGAATCTTGAAAAGTCAGATGATATATGGAAATGCAGCATTAAAGAGCCGGTTGAACGCTGGGATATAAAAAAAGGTGAAATCCGTTATTATGACACTTATTTCAGAAATCAAGAAGGGCTTCAAAAGGCTAAAAACCGAGTAGAGCGAATTGATGCTGTATGCAGATATCTGCACGAAGAGAAATTGTTTCCAGATCTTCTTGGCAGTACAAAAAAGGATACCAATATGGGAAGAGGGATGAATAAAATCCTTATTCCTTATCTTTTTCCTGAAACTTTAGATACAGGAAAAAGATTTTCAAAAAGAAGAAATGATGGTGGTTTTGCATATACAGGCTTGTTTTCCGAATTTTTGTATGGCGCGGAGATGCTCTGGAGCGAAGGTTATACTAAAGCTGTTTTCCCTGATAATCTTCATACCCTCAGGAATAGCGGTACAATATGGCGTGATTACGAAGAGTCCCCTGAACTTTTTTTATCTATTTTTAACATGAATTATTATTTTAGTAATATTCTCAACAACAGTATATTTGAAAAAAATAAGCCATAAAGGAGATTGTATGAGTTTAATTGATATGTTTCAGCTAGGAGGATGGGCAATGTGGCCCCTGCTGATTTTTTCCATAGCAGTATTATCAATAATAATTGAAAGAACTGTGTTTTTTCTTCTGCATAATTTAATGGTAAAGGATGTTAAGAACAATATTGTCAATATGATCAAGGAGCAAAAGATCGGCGAAGTTCTTGAATATTGTGTTTCGTGTCCGGAAAAGGTTATAAGTGCACGTATCTTTTATGCAGGTATAAGTGTGTGCTCTCTTGGAGAACATAGAATGGAAAAAGCAATGGAAACCGAGGCATCGGAAAAAATCAGTTCTCTTGAAGCAGGTTTTAATTTTCTGCTTGCAATAGGTTCAATTGCACCAATAACAGGGTTTCTGGGAACTGTTTCCGGTATGATACAGGCGTTCAGCTCTATAGCACATGCTGATGAGGTAAATGCACAGCTTGTTGCCGGAGGTATATTTGAAGCTCTCATAACAACAGCATACGGTCTGTCAATTGCAATTGTAGCAGTTTCAGCTTATTACATACTGATTCATATTGTTGATAATTTTTCTTCCAGAATAGAAGAAGCAGGAAGCGAGATTGTAACAAATCTGCTTATCATGACTGATCAGAGAGAGAAAAGTCAGTAAATGAAGATAAGAAGAAAAAAAAGAAATCTTATTGATATTGCTGATTCAGGCGCATTAAGCGATCTGGCTTTTCTGCTTATAGTTTTTTTCATTGTAATAGCTGTTTTCAATATCAATAAAGGATTCCTGCTTGAACTACCGGAAAAGAATTCAAACAGAATTGTATCAACTGATGATCTTATCAGGGTTGATATTTCAAATACAGGTTTACTGACCGCTAACGGTTCTCCGGTTGAAATAAGAGATATTGAAAAAATGGTTGCTGAAATAAGAAAAGTTCATCCGAATATGACATTTGCCCTGATTATTCATCCTGAAGCTAAATATCAGTGTGTCGTAGAGGTCGTAGAAGTTGTCAGACAGATGGAAGTTGAAAACTTTTCCATTTCGATGATGGAGGATAAAAATTGAAAATATCCAGAAAAAAACATCATAAACCAATTCTCCCTGTAAATTCAATGTCTGATATTGCTTTTCTTCTTCTAATATTTATTATGCTTATTTCTCTTATGAATTACAGACGTGAAATAAAAGTGGATTATCCGGAAGCGGTTTTTCAGGAAATTACCCAGGCGGATAAAAATCTGGAAATATGGGTAGATGTCAATGGCCGGCTGTTTATTGATGCTGAAAATATTGATCTAAACAAAGCTGAAGGACTAATAGCTGAATCAATTGCATCAGATCCTGCCGTTAGAATACATATAGTGGCAGATAAAAATACAGCTTACAGAAACATTAATCAGATTATGGAAGTGCTTACATTGCTTCAGCATCGCGTTTTATCTTTGGTAGTAAAGGAGAAGCAATTATGAAAGAGTTGCAATCCCGATTCCGCGATCAAAATGTTTCAATTAAGAACAAAGATGTCTCATCTGTATACAGACGCTATAGAATGCCTGTAATTTTCTTTGCAACAGCAGCTTTTCATATAGTAATTCTTTATACATTTACCTTAAACATATCTGAAAAAACAAAAAGATTGGATCAGAGTATTTTTAAAATTGTAGATATTCAGGAATATTCTGAACCTGAGATGGAGATGGAGCAGGATGAAGAAATAAACAATCCGGAAAAAAGTAATGAAGAAGATATTCTTGAAGTTGAAAGTCAATCATCCGTTGCAGAAAATATAATTGAAACAGATAAAACTGTAATTGAAAAAGTCTACGGAAATAATACCATCGATTATCTGCCGCAGCATAAAATATCAGTTGCCCCGGTGATACCAGCTGATTTAATCAGATCCAGAATAGAATACCCTAAACTGGCCAATCTGCAGAAAATCGAAGGTGTTGTTTTTCTTGAACTTTTTATTGATTCAAAAGGTATTATAAGAAAAATAAACATACTTAAAGATCCAGGATACGGTCTGGGTGAAGCTGCCGTAAAAGCTTTGGATGGAATAATATGTTTTCCTGCAATGGCAAATAACAAACCTGTTGCTGTAAGATTTAGATACCCTGTAAGGTTTGTTTTAAAATAATGATCCTGCCCCTGCATGATTTTTTAAGCCTTACTGCTAAATAAATAGTTTTTATTATATGTACCCCCTATGCTCCAAACGTACATACACATACGCTATGGAGCACAATCTGTTCGTAAAGGCTTTAATCTCCAGAGAATTTACCCTGATAAAACGGGAAACGATTTAATTTATTGCCCGTTTATTTGACCCCTATAATAGTCCCAAAGTGCATCTTCACCAGTTAGATAATGGTCTATGGTTTGGTGGACCATCACGTCAGGCAGAATAAAACAGTTTCCATTCTCCGGATTTGCACTGCCCCATATGTTGCTGGAGAAAGATGCTGCCATTTCTATTTTCGGTAGAGGTACTATCGTCCGTTTGCCGAAGCGTAAAACATTGCTACCACAGGGTTCCCCAAAAATGGGACCTAAATTGTTGTCTTGTATCATCATGGCAAAGATTGCGCTGGAACTGAAGGTCGTTCCATTGGTAAAAACTATCAGCCTGCCATCGAATCGCAAATCCTTCACCGCCTGCTCGATCCAGATCAGACCATCGTTATTGGTCACCTCAACATTTTCACCCCCTTCTCTCATCCATCCTGTGAAGCCGAAATAATATCCTGTTTTTGGAACCAGATACTTAAAAAAATCAACAGCCTTCTCAGAAGCCTCACCTCCACCGCTGTTGCGCAAGTCGATAACCAGGTTTTTTAGTCCTTTTTTCCTGATTGTACGAAAAATATCCTCAATCACCTGGGATGATAACTCGTCCATGCCCATCTGGAAGTACAGAGTGGACAAATCTTCAACTACAGTAAAACCGTTTTTATACGTACACCGGGTTATTTGGTTCCTCGCCATAACGAAAAGATCTTCTTCGGCGATTCCTTCCATTCTAATGAACGGAAATGAGAGATTTTCTGCATCTCCCGCATCTTTCAGGGTTAATACAATCGAGTCGTCTTTGATCATATCAAAATAGGCGTATGTATCGTACAGCATCAGAAAAAAATTAGATCCAAACTGTTCTTTTCTTAAATGAAAAAGATTATTCTCATCAGTCTGCCTGTAGGCGTTGATTTTCACTTCAAAATCAGCGGTATCGTAGTCGCCTATTTTGATAACTTCCTTTCCTAACAAATGGTTAAATCGTGCATCAAAAACTTTGGAGATAAATAATTTCTCTCCTATCCACGTCAAACTCACAGGAAGTATCCTTTTTTCCATCGGCCCGTAGAAAATTCCTGAATGTCCGTCTTTAAACCGTGATAAATAAGGGGAGACGACAAAGAAAAAATCTCTTCTGTTATACACGCCAGACAATTTCTCATAGATTTCTTCCGTACAATTATCAAAATCATCCAATGACATCACTGACATCGGAGTATTCAACAGACCGGGATGACGGGTTCTCAAAGCTTCTGCGAGTACTGAAAAACTTTCCTGATAGATATTGTGTTCGTCCACTTCGGCCTTCTGCATCAGAGGATTATTACGGTATCCCTTCTCATTAGTGTTTACCTCGCGATACATAGTTTTGCATGAAAAACATAGAATCAAAAACAAACAAATCCCACCTCTAAACAATAATTCGCATCCTTTTCTCTCTATATGATGTTGTATAGACACAACACGACTCCTTTCTTTTGAATTATTCATAGTAATTTTATATTTTCTGAATGAGTTATAATGGAAAACTTTTTTTAAAAAAAGTCAAATCCTGATCTGCTCCTGATACAGTTACAAAGGAATATATTTTCCCAGCTCCAATTTCAGTAGCACCATTCATAGCATGTTTTAACAATTGAGCTGTATTCCAGTTTTTCCGTGTTTGTTAAGAAAATACTTATAGAATATAATTTTTGCATATTTTCTCCCAAAAAAATAATTGTTTTCCTGGATCATTATTTTAATAATATGATAAATTCTTTACTTCTTATAGCGTTTAAATATTATATTACATGTATTTAACATTTGCACAAACTGTATCAGCAGGTTCTTATTGCCTTGTTCGTAGTTTATATAAAAAAACACTTCATTACATTCTTTATGTGAATACCAGGTAAACACCCCTTTGATTTTTACCAGTTTAATAATATAGTTATCTACTTTAGCAACTGCTTTTGGAGACCATACTCAGAAATAAAGTTAAATTTCGAATCAAGATTAATGCTATCCAATGATTTCAGATATCTCTTCAATAGTTTATAGAATTTATACTATGTCAAAAAAGTAACAAGCATATCAATTTCACTTACATTTACACTTATGATAGTACCAACTAAATCTATCATGGCACTTCGGGCAATTATATTTTTTTTCCATTGCTTCTAACCACGCCGTTTCTCCCAACTCCTTTAGTTCTTTAAAGTTTCTAAACACATCATTATGATGCGGGTTAGTGTCATTTCCAAAAGCATTTATTAGTGTGCATGGATATTCCAGACATTGGCTACAATGATCAACCTTTTTACTGATAGCACAATCACGTAATTTACAGTCTCCACATTTGTTTTCCAATCTACATCCAGGACAGTTTTCAGGTGGTTCACTTTTGTACTTGTCATATATTGAAGGCATACTCAGCAAATGTATTTTATCATTTGTCTCATAAGCGACTTGAAAACTGCATGCACCACAATAAAGACCACAATATGAAATAAGAGGACTGGCCATTTCATCTCCTCAAATAATAATTAATATATTCTAAAGAATTAATTCTTATTGTAAAGCTAATTGATAACCATATCAATATCTTCTTCTGCGCGAAGCGTACATCTAGCATTTGCTTAACCTGCGAGGCGTTTTGGCACGATTCTTCCCGAGGAGCATAGTGACGACCAGCAAGAATCGTGACATAGCCGAGTCAGGTTGAAGCAGTTGTTAAGTGCTGTTTTCTTTATTTTTATATAAAAAATAAAAAGATGAAGAAGATGCAAATAATACACCCGATATAATCCAAATTAATTCTATTCCGATGTTTGCAACAACCAAACTAAAGCAAACAGAAGCACATATTCCACCTAATTGCATAATTAATGAAGAAAGAGACAATAGTGATGAACGTTTATCTTCAGGAATACTCAAATTGAACGTTGTCCCTTCTGGTACATTCAACATCCCATTTGAACACATAATTAACAAGTAGAATAGCGAAAAAAAGAACACTGTTTTTTGAAAAGCCAGAATGATCAAGAAAAAACCAAGAATCAGACGTAATACTGAAATCGAATAAAAGTTATTTATTTTGTATTTTGCTATTATCTTTCCAATCAATAACGTCCCAATTCCAGCAAATATGAAATATGCGCTATTCAAATAACCGAATATAGCCATATTATTTTTGTTTATTACAATTTCTTTTAGTCGTGGTTGCCAATACAGTTCAATTGAAAGAAACGAAAAACCCCAAATAAATACGCCTAATAATAATATTTTAAGTATTCCTGAATTTTTAACAGTTAGATACGATTCCATAATGAAAACACGGGTTGGTATATGCTTCTTTTCAAAATGTGACTCATGAAATAAGATTGTTATACTGATTAAAATCAAGGTTAGTACAATTTGAAATGCAATATTGAAGATAAACTCATTACTATTTGGTACCATAATTTTTGCTGTTCCCGGGAGAAGTCCTCCTATTAATGCACCAATAGCCAGCCCCATAGTTTCTCCAATATTCATTCCGGTAATCAGTTTTCCTAATCTTTCACTGCCATATTTTCTTATGTAAATATCAATAAAATCAGACTCTATAGAACCTGATGAAAATGCACGTGCAGTGCCAAAAAAAATAAATCCGATTATAACAGCAAATAAATCGTTAGCAAAAATCAAAATAAGAAATGATGATAGAAATAATACTTGTGAAACGAGATATATTTGTTTTCGTCCAATTCTATCGGAGATAATTCCACTTGGAAGTTCAAATAATATTACAGATGTAGACAAAATCGACATGATCAGACCAGATTGAGGCAAAGTAACATTTTTTGATAATATTAGTAAAACAAGAATCGGACTAACAACTCCGACAACCATCCAGTGAAGGAACCTGTTTATAACAGCTAATAACATCGAGTAAATCCTTTTTTTCGCGCCTAATGCGTCCACCTAACGCTTAAGTTCACCTGCATTTTGGAGAGTAGCAGAAAAATGTCAGGTGCAACGGCTTTTTATACATTTTTTTCATTCTCCGTTTTATACTCTCAACAGTAAATTGTATTAGGTACTGTTTTTTATGTTTATTTGTGCATATTTTATTTTTTGAGTTAACCAAACGTTATCTCCATCTACATAAACTGTTTTTATAAGGGTTCCCAGAGGCATAAAAATGAAACTTTAGCAAAGGCTATACACTGGTTGATGATCAGGTCATTCATCATAATATTTAAAATTATCCCCCTGTCATTACAGTTGGCGCACCTATCGCAATTGAACCTCCGTGTGCCGTGATAGATCCCTTCATGGTCATAGCTAAATCGGCGGTTCCGGCTATATTCATGCCATGTATTTTGATGTCGACTGTACTTTTTGGTTCGATGTTGGATACAGCCGTCAGCTTTATATTGGATTTGGCATTAATGATTACGTCTTGACACGAATCGATCATAATACCACCTAATCGGAGGGATAATCACAATTGTTTATATTTTTCCTTTATCTTTTTCCCTTCTCCTTCTAATTAAATAAACCCGTCAATTGGTTTAATAATCTTATCATTGGAATAAATATAAATAAAGAGGGGCAGCTTGATGTCTGGTTCGGAGATTCGTTACTCGGGTACTTCGACAGAGAAACATCATTGTTAATTCCAGAAAAGGGGTATATGCTTAGAAAAAGGAAGATATGAAAAGTGTTACCGATGTCGTGACATAGGATTGTTACCTGTGTTTCGGGATTGGACCGGGCGAAGATGACACCGTCCGGACCTCCGGCCCACGGGCGGAGAAAAAATATACTGGCAAAAGGTGATTCAATGAAAAAAATAATTATATTCCCAATAATGATAATTATTATTTTCTCCTTTATTATTGTTTTCATCGTAACAGTGAATGTAAAAACCCAAATTAAAGATTTTTTCCGGATGAATAAGAGATTACAGGAAGAAGGGTATTACATGGGTGATTTTGAGTTCAAAATGCTCGGAATTGCATATTGGCTGGATAAAGGGCAATACTTCAAGGTCCTTCATGAAATCAACAGCGTGCATCAAAAACTTAAAAACAGAGAAGGTTTATTTAAAATAACTGAATTTAAAAGTAAAGAAGAAGAAATGGAATTTTATTTAAGTCTTCAAAACCCTGAAACCGGAGCTTTTATTGATAGCCATTATCCTTACTGTACATACAATGAAATAACAGTAAATATATTAAATCATTTGAGCTCACTGTCTAAAGAGACAGGCAAGCCATTGCAATTAAAATATGAATTAAAATATCTTGATGATATCAGCACTCCTGAAAAACTGAGACTATTTCTCGACGACGTTGCATATGTTGGTTTGATTGCATCAAAACTACCTCATACAAGTTTTATATTTGCCAGAAGCCTGCTTAGTTTTAATAACATCGAAGGGGTAATAAAAAAAGAAAACCTGTATAAGTTTTCTCCTGAATGGGAAAAAGTATTGTTACAATGGTTTTATGAAAATCAGGACCCTGAAACTGGGATGTGGGGACCAAGGACAAAAATAAGAAAAAAACTATTGGTAAAAGATTTAACTAATACAGCTTCAATTATTAAAACATTTGTTGATAGAGAAGGGAATAATATTTATAAAGAATACCCATTAAGATTCAAAGATAAACTATTTAGGTCAACTCTTGATGTTCTACAGCAACCAATTCCAGGAGATAGTGAAATTGATCAGTGGCATGAATGGAATCTGAAGATGGGCAAGGGTATTCCCATGCTCATGAGGTATTTGTGGAATGAAACAACTGATGAAAACAAGGAAGAAGCAAAAAAGATAATTGAAAACTATTTAGAAGTAAAGTTTGAAAAAAATTATATACCTGAAGAAGGGGCATTCAGTTATTATCCTGGGGAAAAGCATGCGTCACTTGATGGTTTGGCTAATTTTTTCATTTTTAAGGAGATTGGTGCATTTGATAAGATAAAGCAAGAGAATCTATGGGGAAATATGGGAGAAACAGCTATTGATTTAGGTATTCACAAAGTTGATGCGTTGGAAGACAAAAGATTAAGCATAGCAGAAGAATTTGGCGGGATAAATTCAATTCGAGTTTTTTCTTCTACACCTAATAACAATTATTCAAATAATATAGAAATGATTATTTACATTAATAAAACATCAGTTTTGGATATAATTGATTTGACTTTAAAAATAAAAAAATGGATTGAAGAAACTCCATATACAATGGGTAACTGGACATCAAAAGAAACAGTTAAGAGTGAATTAAATAACATTAAAATTGATAATGTTCCAATATATGATTTGGAAACAGTATTAAAAATAATAAAAACAACAATGCAAAAGAATAATAGGATTATTTTGATAGGTTTTGATGAATTACAGGTTCCAAGAAAAAAAATTGTAATCGAAAAATAGAAAAAGAATAAGTCCTTCATAGGTTCCTCTCCTTCCGAATGCTATTGATAATGCTTCAATTACAAGGTTTTCTGTCATGCTTGTATCCAAAGCCCAGCCAACTATTTTTCCCGAATTATGAATGACTACATCATTCTTTTTCAAGCAAAAAATCCATTGATATTGAAGAAGAGTTTGGTATCAGGGGAGTCAGCATCGTCTTTTTAATATTCTTATAACCTTGTGCAGCAATATCAATGGTATGCTCTTCACAGTAAGTGACATAAGAATAGTAACCAGTCGAATCGCTATAATCGGAATTCCCTTCTCCATATTTACCATCAGACACGATTGCATTTGGAATTGGCAGCTTTGTAGAACTATCTTTTACATATCCAGATAATACAATCTGATAATCCATACAGCCAAACAGAATGGAACTTAATGCAATGAGTTCAATAATTATAATTTTTTTCATAACATCATCCCTCATTAAATTATACAGCATTTTCCATGCCAATCGATCTATAAATTAATGGATACTTATTTCATTATTTAATAAGGAAATAGAATGAAAATGATTATTATGATAATAACAGGCAGTATACTTTTTCATACAATAGAGTATATTTTTAATCCCAAAAAAGCATGAATAAAGAAAGCAAAGGGTAAAAAAGAGTGAATCAAAACTATTTAATTTTAAATGTACTGAAAAGCAATTCCACCCTTGACTCCGCCTTGCGGCTTGGACAAGAAGCCGGGCTACCGTATAAAAGCGGAGTACCTCGCTTTGGCATATTTTACTGTCATAGAATCCGGAGAAATAATGTTCTGTTCTTTTCAAGTTCATCAATGTGAACAAAATAGTTATACTGTTATAGCTGTAAAACATCGCTTAACTGCAGGACGTTAAATTAAATATCAAAATTAGAGGAACCTTATGCTGGAAAAAATAATTAAAAAGAGAAGAAGTATCAGGCAGTTTGATAATCATAGTGTAAATACTCAAAAAGTACTGAGACTTCTTGAACTTGCAAGATTTGCCCCATCAGGTAAGAATAGACAACCATGGAGGATTAAAATCATAGAAAAAAAGAAGAAAGAAATGCTTATTAAATTATTGATGAATAATTCAATAAACAATAAAAAATTTCCAGGTTCTTTAAAAATTTCTCTCAAAGCTATAGATCAATGTGATAAAATCATACTCTTTTTTAATCCATATTCATATCAAGAAAAAGATTATTCACATAAAACAATGTTAATGGATACCCAATCTATAGGCGCATTAATACAAAATTTTCTTTTACTCTCAACTGAAAATGGAATTTCAACATTGTGGATTAATGATATATTTTATGCAAAGAAGGAAATCGAAAATTTTTATGTCGATAGTACGATGGAGATAGTTGCTGCAGTAGCTGTAGGTTATAGTTCAAAAATTAGAACTTACAATATTCGAAAAGAGTTGGATGAAATCCTCCTCTAATTTAGATTCTTCATCTAACAGCGGATATGAGGGTCCCGCCTCCGCCTCCCCCCAAATTACACCTCCGCACGCTACGTTGATAATGCCGTGTGCGCCGTTAACGTTATAGGAAATGTTTGGGTTGTCCAACCAGAACATGGATAACGATTTAACTTCAGGAAATAGGTAACACTTTTACAGGAATTTTTCTAAAGTCTTTAATAAAAAAAGGGAGGAATGAAATGCCCTGGAAGGCGGCTTATTTTATGGATCAAAGAAAATAATTTTTCCGTCAGATTTTCCAGATAATCTTTTTTACAGTTTTTGAGATTTTTAAACATGACGTAATAAATTTTTTCAGTTTTTCGAGATGGAAAAGTCTTTAATTACAAAAAAAGCGCATATAACATTATCCTCTTATGTTTTCCCTGCAATTTCTTGCCTACAGTAAGAATAAATACTATTATGCGCTCTTTCATGGAGTGGCATAAATCATTATTATATAATAATTTACACAAATTATCGCTGTTTAGTGGCGAAGGGACTTGAACCCCTGACCGAACGGATATGAGCCGTTTGCTCTACCAACTGAGCTACGCCACCGATATTTTGTAAGGTGAATATATAAAAAGACAAAGGAAATGTCAATAACCCTCTGAAAATTAATACTTTCTATTTTTCCTCAAATCATATAGATTAATACCAGATGATAAGATTGAAATTATTGGACTTCGTAATTATATTTTCAGTTCTGCTCATTACAATTATCCTGACCCTTATCATATATTCAGGCTATAACCTGCCCGGTCTTCTGAAAATAACTTCAGAAAGCGATGTATACTTTTTTACACTTGATACAGACAGAACTGTGCAAATATCCGGGCCAATCGGTAATTCAGTAATCAGGATTGAAGCGGGCAGCGCCTTTTTTACAGATTCTCCGTGCCATGACAAACTTTGCGTAAAAACAGGCCACCTTAATAAAACAGGTGACTGGGCAGGCTGTCTCCCCAACAAAGTATTTATTTCCATAGTAAAAAACGGAAACAGTTCCGAAGAGGCTATTAATGAAACCGATTCAGTCAGTTACTGAAAAAAACAATCTGATTGCAATCCTTGCAGGGTGCTCACTGTTTCTTTCACTGATAGAATTTACAATTCCCAAACCTCTGCCGTTTATGAGGATCGGACTTGCAAATATCCCTGTAATGATATCACTGGTAATCCTTTCACCCAGGCAGACCTTTTTTCTGATGTTTATCAAGGTTCTGGGGCAGTCACTAGTCTCAGGGACCCTTTTTTCATATATTTTTCTTTTTTCAATAGCAGGTTCATTCTCCAGCTGCTCAGCCATGCTTTTTGTCAAACACATGTTCAGGTCAAAAGTTTCCATGGTGGGTATTTCGGCAGCTGGTGCTTTTATCAGCAACTCGGTACAGGTCCTTATGGCCTGTATATTTATTTTTGAAAAATCCGCTGTAGTTATCGCTCCCCCTTTTCTCGCAACAGGACTTGTAACCTCTGTCCTTCTCGGACTTTTTACTGAATACTTTATTAACCACTCCGAGTGGTTAAAAGGAAAGGTGAGAACATGAGAGAAAACATGGTTCCCCCTGCCCTTTACCTTGTTACAGGGCTGCTTATCCTCCCTCTGTTTTTTTTCAATGAAAGCCTGGTTTCACTCACACTTATGACTCTGTCGGTAATCATCCTGAACCTGTTTACAGGACGAAGGATACGGATCCTTCCGTCTCTGATTGTTTCATCAGGAATAATACTGACTAACCTTCTGCAGCCTGGGGGAAAGCTTCTTTTCAGTATTTCAGGGTTTCCCGTTACAGAAGAATCACTTCTCTCAGGTCTGCAGAAAGCCCTTTTTCTATCCGGCATGATATATGTCTCAAGGTTTTCTGTCAGGAAAGGGCTCAGAATACCTGGAAAGACCGGGGCTGTACTGATAAAGGCTTTCTATTATTTTGAGAAAATGACTGAGATCAGCTTTAAAGGAGAGGGAAAACCTGGACTTAATAAAATAGTAGCATCAATTGACAGAAAGCTTATGGAGCTTGACAGTGAAGAAACTGCAGATAATCTTACAGAAACAGCGGATTCCGGGTACAGTATTTTTTCCCTTTTATTCTGCAGCTCTGTTATATGTTTTTTCGCCTTTCTTTATTTCCTGCCGGATTTCAACCTGTTCTGATTTTTCATATATTAACAGGAGGGGGTTTATCCCCTCCCCAAATCAAGATTTACTATTATATGTTTACTGGAGGGGGTTTATCCCCTTCCCAAATCAAGATTTACTATTTATATATTAACAGGAGGGGGCTCAGCTCCCCCTTCCCATTTATCCCTGTCAATATCTGTACTTTTCCTTCCATAGAGCATTAGGAAAAGAAGCTCAAAATCCATTTCATCTATATCCAGAAATATTATCCCGTAGAATACTGTTCCGTTGCTTTTATACTTTCTCATTATTCTGCAGCTTGCGTTTATAACGCTTCCCCCGAGAAATATTTCAGCCTTCATGTCTGTATAAATAAAAAATGACTTGTCAAGTTTTTTTGAGTTTGAACTGAAAAGAAGACCAGATGCGCTTATATCAATTATTCTGCTTTCAAATCTTTCAAATGCAACCACCTTGTCCTTGAAGTAATTGTTTACCTTGAGTGAAAAGGCAAGTACTTTTGAAAACTGGAAGACATATTCAAGTATCTCCTTGCTGATAACAGCTTTCTTGTCATCACGGTTCTGAAGCATTATATATCCGATAACATATTCATTGTAAAGGACCGGGCAGTATAATTCAGAATGGACACCTTCGCTGCTTTTTTCAAAATTCCTTATTCTGAGGTTTTTGCTTCCGTTTTCAACATATTTATCTATATCATCTTCAGTAAGGACAGGAACATTCTCTATTACATGTTCTTCAGGAAGGTTGTCGTTGATTGAAGGAATAAAAAGGGTCCTTCCTGTTCTTGATACTATCATCTCTTCAAGTGATTCAGGTCCTTTTTTTCTGAAAGTGACAATATTTACAACCATAACATCCTCAAGCATCTTGTTCCTGAACTCGTCAATAAGGCCGACTATATTGTCAACAGCAAAAGAACCTGGATCAAAATCAGGTGCATCTACCGGATTATACTCATCTGTTTTAGGAAAGTTGAGCTCAAACTTCTCCCCCTTTACGGTAAACTCGATTTTCGCCCCCTCAGGAGGCTCGACCCTTTCAAATTTTCTGCTCAGGTTCTTGTAAAGGACATCTGGGTAGCTGATAATCACTGTATTGTGGTTTGTCTTTTCTAGAACTTTCGCCTTTAATGTCATTACATGGCTGTAGTATGAGAAATATATAGTTATTGTATCGGAATCACCGATCATCTGTCTGTCTTCAGGTTTCAGGGAGAGGGTTATGTTTTTTTCAAGACTGTAGTCAGAAAAACTGCATTTGACTGTTTTTTTCCCGTAATGAAGGTTTACAGGGATCTTCTTTTCACAAACCGATTTTATTATGAATTCTGTTTCAATTCTGTTTGTTTCAATTCCCATTTTTAAGCTCCGACTTTTTTACTGAAATTTGTAAACTTCCGGCTCAAACAATTCCTTTTCAGTGTTTTCCTCTTCCGTCATAAGGCTTAAATCACCTTTAACCTCTGATATGAGCCATTTGCCATCATTTTTAATTATAACAACTTCACCCGCGGTTTTTCCACTGTTTTTTATATATCTGAGGTTTACTGTTACCTTTTCATTCTCAATAAATGGTTTTCCTATCCTGACTTTTTCAGGAATAAAGCCATTATCAATATATTCCTGCAGTACCCTGGATATAAAAAAGCTGTTTTCAGGGTAAAGGAGCCCGGTCTCAATCTTTCCCTTTTCAAGCTCGGAAAAGAAGCTTTTAACAATGTCCACTATTTCTGAAAGCGTATCATCTCCTCTGTATAGAATCCCGATTTCAAAGTCCTCCGGCGTTATCATCCTGTCGGGATAGATTTCTGAAAGGAGAAAATACCTGTTTATAAGGTTTTCTTCCGTTGTTATAACGTTTTTTACTATATTGACTTCCACTTTTTCAGTTTCCACAAGCCTGATTTTTTCAAGCCTGTCACCCTGCTCTCCGAAAGTATTTATTTTTGCCTCACTGTTTTCTGAAGTCCCTTTTTCCGGGTATTCGCTGCTGTTTTCCGAAGTATTCTCCTCAGGCTTTCCGGCATCTGCTGCTTTTCTGCTGCACCCTGGAAAAAAAAGAGCTGCTATAATAATCAGGATAATAATTTTTACACTTTTCATAGTTGAAATGATTATAACATAAATGAAGTTTTTGAACTACAGGATTGTAATACGGCGGCCTTTAATATTAAAACCGCCGTATGACTTGAATTACCGGTTTAATTTTTCAGCTGCCTGATTGTATCTATAATTGTTCCGTCTCTGTATTCAACAAGTGCGACAATCCTGTCATCAAAAAGTATCGGATCAGGTACTCCTACTATTTTCTCAGCTTTGTTTTTCAGCTGATCAATCGGGTAGACCGGAAGTTTACATTTTATAAGCCTTTCCCTTATTTCAGGGCGCCTCGGATTAACAGCAATTCCCCTGTCAGTTACAACAACATCTACAGTTGAGCCTGGAGTAATTACCGTCTTAACACGGTCAATCACTGTCGCAGTCCTTCCCCTGACAAGGGGTGCAACAATTATCGAAAGCCCTGAACCTACCGCAGTATCAGAGTGTCCTCCCGATGCTCCCCTTATTATTCCGTCTGAACCTGTTATAACATTTACATTGAAATCCGTATCAACCTCAAGCGCGCTGAGGATTACTACATTAAGCTTGTTTACAGCGCATCCCTTGTTCAGGGGATTAGCATAATATGAGGCATCAATTTCAGAGTGGTACCTGTTCTCCCCGATTGACCTTATGGCCTCTCCGTCAAAGCTCTGTACATCAAGTAGCCTTTCAATAAAACCGTCCTCATGAAGCTTCACCATCGGACCTGATATCCCTCCCAGCGCCCATCTGGCCTTAACGCTCCTTTCTTCCATGTATTTGCGCAGGAACCTCGTAACAGCAACTGATGCCCCGCCTGAACCTGTCTGAAGTGAAAAGCCGTTTTCGAAATATCCTGAGTTTACAACCACTTCCGATACAAGCTTTGCGAGAAGAAGGTCTCTGGGGTTTTTAGTTATCCTGGTTGCACCTGTTGCAATTCCCGCAGGATCTCCGACTGAATCAACAGGGACAATATAGTCCACCCTGTCCTGGTGTATTGAAAACGGGGTATTGGGGTATTCCACAATATTATCTGTTATAAGAACCACCTTTCCTGCAAAACGTGCATCCACCATTGCATAACCGAGCGATCCGCATGCGGATTTCCCCGTATATCCGTTTGCATTGCCGTAGACATCGCAGGATGGCACTCCCAGAAATGCAGCATCAATCTTTATCTGACCTGTTTCAACCGCCCTTGCCCTCCCGCCGTGTGAATGGATAAGGACCGGAGTATCCATAAGGCCTGCCGAAACTGCTTCTGCAAGCTCTCCACGGAGTCCTGAGGTTATAATCCTTTTAATGACTCCGTTTTTTATATGACCCACAAGAGGGCTGTGAACATCTGTAAGGGAACTTGCAGCAAGGGTGAGCCCCTTTATACCCATACCTGCTATAACATCCATAACCGCATTGACAATCCTGTCGCCGCTCCTGAAATGGTGGTGAAAGGATATTGTCATACCGTCTTTAAGGCCGCACTTTTTTACTGCATCCTCTATTGAGTCTGCAAGCTTATTCAGTTTCGGAAGCTGCCTGTTCCCTTTGTCCTTCTTTACAAGGGGGGTATATTCATAAGCCCCTTTAAAAGGCTTCAGTTTGCCTATATTTTCAACACTTTCAGGAATCATCCTTCCGGCTGCGTTTTCAGTCATCACCTACTCCTCTTCATCATCATTCAGCGCCATACCTGATGCCCTGGCAAGTTCTATTATCCTCTCAGCCCTTTCAACTATCGGTTTATCAACCATCCTTCCGTTTACAGCAATTACGCCGGACGCGTTTTTCTCCGCCTCCTTTATTGCTTCAATTATTTCAAGGGCATTCCTGATCTCTTTCTTCGAAGGGGCAAAAACCCTGTTTACATGGTCTATCTGCCTTGGGCTTATTATTGACTTACCGTCAAACCCCAGCTGTTTAATAAGGTTCAGCTCCCTTAAAAAACCATCATCATTGTTAAGGTCTGAGTAGACTGTATCAAGGGCATATATTCCGGCAGCACGGGCTGCATTTACTATCATGCTCCTGGCAAAGAGAAGCTCAGTGCCGTCTTCATATCGTTTTGTCTTCATTGATGTAACATAATCTTCAGCTCCCAGCGCTATTCCGATCAGACGGCTGCTAGAAAGCGCTATGGAATAAGCATTCAGCACCCCAAGAGGCGATTCAACTGCAGCCATAAGCTTTATTTTTCCTTCAGGCAGATTATTTTTCCTTTCAGCTGCAGCCACAAGCTCTTCAACATCAGCAATATCCTGAGCAGTTTCTGTTTTAGGAAGCCTTATGACTTCGGGACCTGCCATAACAATTGCCTTTATATCTTCCTTCCCGTATCCCGAATCAAGCGAGTTTATCCTTACAACAGTCTCGATCCCTTCATATTCCTGGGTCCTCAGCGCCATGAAAACCATGAATCTGGCGGAATCCTTTTCATTTATGCTTACAGAATCCTCAAGGTCGAACATTATGGAGTCGGAGCGGTAGATCTGTGCATCCTTAACCATCCCTGCATTATTACCCGGGACATAAAGCATTGTCCTTCTCAGCTTCTGCATTAAAGAGCCTCCCAGTTATATTCCGTAATACCTGCTGCCCTGTATAATGCCGCAGCCAGGCGCGCCTCTATTGTACAGTCAAGCGCTCCCCTGTCATTAAGCTGTATAACAGCTTCTTCAATACCCAGCCTTTCTGCAGTTTCCTCTGCCACTTTTCTTATCCGGCTGCCGAACTGTTTTTCAACTATGCTCTGCAGATGTATCACAATCCCTTTTCCTGGATTTTCCCTGACAGTTACAAGAACATCACTTGATTCAAGCGTTCCGGCCATACCTGTCTTAACAATTTTCATTTCAGTGTCCTTTTATCTGTATGTCCCGTATCATTACGGAGGTCGGGCAAATCAGCCCCTTTTCAGGAAGCTTTTCTTCTCCTTAAAAGGGGTGAAAAAAATGCAATAAGTGTAATAATTAAGATGACAAGCGATATCGGCCGTGTCACAAAACCTGCCCAGCTTCCGTTTCCTATTATCAGCTGCTTTCTCAGTGAGTTTTCAGCTATCCCTCCAAGTATTAATCCCAAAATAAAGGCTGAATTTGAATATCTGAAATGATCAAACAGATATCCTATGAATCCGAACCCGAACATTATCAGGATATCGTAAAAGCTGTTATGAAGCGAATAGGCGCCTACAGTACCCAGAACAATAATGAGTGTCCCGAGCAGAGGATAAGGCAGTTTGAGTATCCGTGCGAATTCCCTGGTCATAAACCTTCCCCCAATGAAAAGAAACAGGGATGCTATTATTATGGCAATGAAAACAGAATTAAGAAGTATCGGCTGGTCCCTGAAAAGAAGCGGACCCGGACGGAGGCCGTGTATCATAAATGCAGCCATAATTACAGCTGCAGTCGGGCTTCCAGGAATACCGAGTACAAGTGTCGGGACCATAGACCCGCCGACAGCAGCATTGTTTGCGCTCTCAGGAGCTATTATCCCCTCAGGATGCCCCTTGCCGAACTTTTCAGGCGTTTTGCTTGACCTTACCGCTTCGCTGTATGCAACAAGGGAGGCAACAGACCCTCCGGCTGCAGGAATGATCCCTATCAGTGTACCGATTACAGATGATTTTACAAAAGTCACCCACATTTTAAGCATTTCCCCCACCTTTTCAAGTTTCAGGGAAATCCTGTTGTCAGTTATAAGGTCAGAACTCTTATTGTTTGTATCACGTATATTTTTGAAAACCTCAGAGAGGGCAAAAACGCCGATCATTACAGGTATATAGCTAATTCCGTTCATCAGAAAGGGCTGAGCAAAAGTAAAACGGTCAGCTCCGTTTATCGGGTCTATTCCTACAGTGGAGAACAGAAGCCCCAGAACAGCAGAAAGTATTGATTTAAGCTGGTTTTTTGAACCAAGGCTTGTAATACAGCTGAGACCCAGTATTGCCAGCATAAAATATTCAGCGCTCTGAAAATTCAATGCAAGCTTTGCAAGAAGAGGAGCGCTTATGACCATGATAAACGCTGAAAAAACACCTCCGAAAGAGGAAGCAGTAACAGCAAGCCCGAGGGCACGTCCCGCCTCTCCCCGTATTGACATCGGATATCCGTCAAATGTGGTTGCAACAGCTTCGGGGGTCCCGGGAATACGCAGCAGAATTGCCGATATTGAGCCTCCGCATGCCCCCCCGATATATACTGAAACAAGGGTTACTATTGCTGTAACAGGATTCATGGCATATGTAAACGGAAGGACCAGGATTATTGCCATTGAGGAGCTTAATCCCGGCAGTGCACCGCATACCATGCCGAACATGGTACTGCCCAGAAGGAGCAGCATATTTATGGGAGTAATAACAAAACTTATTGATTGGAGCAGTATTTCCAAAACAACCTCCTGAATATTTTATCAGTAAATATAGTAACTCAGCTCACGCAGGAAGCCTGTTCCCCTCGGAAGCGGAACATAAAAAATCCTGCCGAACACGATAATAAATATCACAGTGACAGCTGCGGCATATACAATAAGCAGCCTGTACTTTTTATAACCCATTGCAGAAGCAGCAAAAAATGTAAATAAAAGGGTTGAAACAGCATATCCGGCAGTATTAAGAACAGAGATATATGCTGTCAGGATTAAAATATTGATAAGGACTGCCTTCCCTGATCTGGTACTGATGTCGATTATTTTATTATTATTGCCTGACCTGTCTTTAATCTGTCTGATAATGATAACAGCAAGGATACATATCCCGATAATTATCAGAAGCGCAGGAAACCCGCCTGATTTCAGTAAATCCCCGTCAACAGTATCAGTTCTAAAAGTTTTTGAATAAAACAGCATGATTAGCAGAAATCCTGCAAGCGCTGTATTGAATATCAGCTCAGCCATAAATCCTCCTGATCGGCAACTGTATCTGATTATATACCGGCTTCTGCCTCCAACAGGAACAGCAGCCGGTGATTACCTTAATATTCCGGCCTATTTCACCAGTCCGGATTTTTTAAAAATATTAACATATCCCTTATATTCAGCATCCCATATTTTTGCAAAATCATCAGCTTTTGCATAACCGGGCCTGATATTTGTCATTGATTTTTCTTCCATTGCCTTGTAGTCAGGATCTTCATGCGCTTTCTGAAGAGCATTTATAAGAATCTGCTTAACATCCTCAGGTACCCCTTTTCTGATTGCAAATCCTCTCCATGAACCCTGTGTGAAATCTATGCCGAGTTCAACAGAACATGGAACATCCCTGAGCTCCGGAACATTTTCAAGACGTTTTTCACTCAGAACAACAAGGGGTCTGATATTGCCGGACTGGACAAGGGGAAGGAATGAAATCAGCTTGTCCTGATATACATCAAGTTCCCCGCCCAGAACAGCTGCCTTGATTTCAGAACCTGATTTATACGGAACATAAGTCCATGTCATCTCTGCAGCTTCTGTAAATCCGTTCTGGATATAGTCATCAAGCCCGCCGGGAGAAAGTCCGCCGATTTTGAGGCTTTTGGGATTCTCTTTCGCATAGCTTCTAAGTTCTTCAAATGTCTTGAACGGGCTTTTTGCTGATACTCCGATCACCTGGACATCAGCCTGAACACGGAGAAGAGGTTCAAAGTTTTCCCTGAAACTTATCGAGCTTTTCTTAAGGGCTTCCGAAATAAGAAGTGAGGGGGTTATTTCAAGGATTGTATACCCGTCTGCAGGTGCATTGTAAACATAACTCATCCCTTCGACTGTTCCTGCCCCTGATTTATTAATACAGGTTACAGGTTTGCCGAGATATTTTTCGGTAATCTGGGCATACTGCCTTGCAAAAATATCGCTGGCTCCCCCTGCTCCGAACGGTATAACCATCTCGACAGGCCTTTTCGGAAAGTCTGCTTTTTCCCCTGTTCCGCCTGCATAAAGAATATTCCCAGCAAGCAGCAGAACAGCAAGTAACATCATTACTCTTTTCATACTAATCTCCTTTTGATTTATCTATAATATGCTGTGCCATGCATCAGCATTCTGGCAGTCCGGTAACCGATTGCCCATTTAATTTCCAAATCACTTCCGTTTTTATATTCAACTTCAACTCCGGCAGGGATAATTCCCCCCGGATGTCCTATCCTTAAGTTCTCAGGGTCAAAACCGCCGGGAACAACACTGTTTACAACAGTCCCCTTTATTACTGCTGCTGCTGCAGTGCAGAGAGCCCCTGTCAGAGCATAGGTTTTGTGTGTCTTCTGCATTGACATCATCCGCCCTGTAAGGTCAGTTTCCGATGATGATATCTTCTGATCTGAAACAGTAATATATTCCATGGGCCCTGACACTACAGTCATTTTCGGTACTGCGGGTGATCTGAATGAAGCTGTCTCAGGGTCATCAACAAACCCGAGAAGGCAGGCTGCCTCAGCCCGTATTTTTTCAAGCAGCTCCAGAATCCCCGGTTTTGAATCTATTTCATCAGGCAGCTCAGAGCCTTTTAAACCTATACTGTCAGCAGTGATGAAAACAAGCGGGTTACTCGCGTCAACTATCGAGAATTCTGTCTTTCCCACCCCTTTTATATCAGAAATATCTATAACCCTGCCTGTTGGAAGGAGTTTTCCTGTAACAGCCCCTGACGGGTCCATAAATGCCAGCTTTATTTTGGAGGAGGTGCCGGGAACACCTGAAATTGAGAAATCGCCGTAATAATTCACTTTTCCGTCCGGCGTCTTTACATGGGAATGGATGATTTTTTTTGTATTGGTATTATATATCCTGACAACAGTTTCCGGCCTGCCTGCATTGACAAGCCCCATTTCAATTGCATACGGACCAACTGCCGATGATATATTGCCGCAGTTTCCCTTGTAATCCACTATCCTCTTGTCTATTGAAACCTGGGCGAATGTATAATCCACATCAGCATCTTCCCGTTCAGACACTGATATTATTGCAGCCTTGCTTGTGGTGGATACTGCCCCCCCGAGGCCGTCAATCTGCCTGATATCAGGGCTCCCCATAACGCTGAGAAGAAGATCATCCCTATCTTTTCCTTCCGGGGGAAGGAGGCTTTCCTGAAAAAAGACCCCCCTGCTTGTTCCTCCCCTGAAAATCGTGCATTCTATTTTTTTCAGCATACTTATCTGCCTGCTTTTCCTGATGTATAATTCAGCGCTCCCCCTGCAAGAACAATTTCCCTCTGTCTTGCACTCAGAATGCATCTGGTTCTGATTTCAATACCTTTTGTGGTATTGCCGACTGTCACCACATCCTTTTCAAGGATGCTTTTTATGTTTTTTACTGAAAGCTCGTCACCTTTATCAATCTTTCCGTAATCATCCTCATTTTCAAAAAGGAGCTGAAGAATCCCGAAATTGACAAGATTTCCTGAATGGATCCTTTCAACGCTTTTTGCAATAAGGATTTTCACCCCCAGGTACATCGGACATATCGCTGCATGCTCCCTGGATGAACCCTGCCCGTAGCTCAGCCCTGCAACAATTACCGGAGCTTTCCCCTCGATAGTGTATTTTCTGCACCTGTCCGGGAATTCCTGGTCAATACTGTTGAAAACATATTCAGCATATTTCGGTATGTTTGACCTGTATTTAAGAAAACGGCCTGCCGGCATTATATGGTCGGTAGTTATCTTGTCCTCCACCTTTACCGCAACCTTTCCTATAATGTCATCAGGCATGGGGATATTTTCAGGGGGGTTTCCGATATTGGGACCTCTGTATACAGTTATCCCCCTTTCGCAGGACGGCCCGATCACAAGGCTGTCATCAATCAGAAAGTTTTCAGGTTTTTCCGGGTTTATGTACTCTATCCCGAGTTCTGAAGGGTCTGTTATTACCCCGGTCAGTGCAGCTGCTGCCGCAGTTTCCGGGCTTACAAGGTATACAAGCGCATCTTTTGTACCGCTTCTCCCCTCAAAATTCCTGTTGTTTGTTCTGAGCGAAACTCCGGCGCTCATCGGGGCCTGTCCGCATCCGACGCAGAACCCGCAGGTTGTTTCCAGTATTCTCGCCCCTGCACTGATAAGAATATTAAGGTCGCCGTTTGCGGCAGCCATGGCAAGGACCTGTTTTGATCCGGGCGCAACTCCGAAGCTTACATCGGAATTTACCTTTTTCCCTTTCAGCATGTGCGCCAGTACTGATATGTCTCTGTATGATGAGTTTGTGCAGCTTCCGGCAAGCACCTGGCTTACCTTGATCCCTGCTATCTCCCTGACAGTTTTAACATTGTCAGGCGAATGGGGACATGCAGCCATCGGCTCAATTGTCCCCAGGTCTATTTCAAGTGTTCCGCTGTATACTGCGTCTTTATCAGCAGTAATTCCGCTCCACATATCTTCCCTTCCCTGCGCTCTGAAAAACTGCCTTGTAACACTGTCTGATGGAAATATTGATGTTGTCACACCAAGCTCTGCCCCCATATTACAGATAGTGGCCCGCTCAGGGACTGTAAGGGTTTCAATTCCGTTTCCGCTGTATTCCAGCACCTTTCCCACATTACCTTTTGTCGTAAGCCGCCTGAGGATTTCAAGGATCAGATCCTTTGCAGAGCACCAGTCTTTAAGTTTGCCTGTAAGGAGAACCTTTACTGTTTCAGGATATGTAAAATAACAGGGGCCTCCGGCCATTGCAACAGCAACATCAAGCCCCCCTACCCCCATTGCAATCATTCCGGCTGCTCCGCATGTCGGGGTATGGCTGTCTGATCCAATCAGTGTTGCGCCAGGCCTGCTGAACCTTTCAAGGTGTACCTGATGGCATATCCCGTTTCCGGCTTTTGAGAATTTTATACCGTACCGGTCCGCTACTGTCTGAAGATATCTGTGGTCATCAGCATTTTCAAATCCGTCCTGGAGGGTGTTATGGTCCACATAAGAAACAGAGTCGGTTTTCACCCTGTCAACGTTCATTGACTCAAACTGCAGATATGCCATTGTACCGAGTGCATCCTGCGTAAGAGTCTGGTCTATCCTTATACTTATTTCCTTTCCCGGTACCATTTCTCCTGAAACAAGATGGGCGGAAACAATTTTTTCAAAAATATTCATCCCCATTAAAGCTGCCTTCCTGATTAAAAGTAGTATTAAGCCTGTAAAAACTTTATCATGCGGGTTTTGATAAGTAAAATATTTTATTTTTATTGCTTTCCATAAGTTTTTCTTATATCATACAGTTCCGGAGATTTTAAAATGGATGAAAGAGACTGGCTTGTACTTAAAACAATTGCTGAAGAGAAAAGCATTACAAGGACAGCTGAAAAACTCTATATTTCCCAGCCTGCAATAACCTACAGGCTTAGGGCTCTTGAAAGCGAGTTTAAATGCAAAATTGTATTCAGGACTTCAAACGGGGTAATGATGACCCCTCAGGGGGAGTTTCTCCTTGCCCATGCAAAAGAGATGCTCCTTAAACTGAGGAAAACAAAGGAAAGGGTCCTGAGCATAGGTGAAAAGATAAGCGGCCCTTTGAGGATCGGCTCTTCAGCTATTTTCGCAACATTCAAGCTTCCTGACCTTCTCCGGGGTTTTATGGAGAAATACCCGGATGTCGAGATTTTCCTCAATACAGGACGGAGCCGCGAGGTAACCAGGATGCTCGGAAGCGAAGAGGTTTCTGTTGCAATAGTAAGGGGTGATTATCCCTGGACTGAGGAAAGGATTTTTTTAAGGGAAGAGAATATCTGCCTTACTTCGTGCAGGAAGCTTGATATTTCAGAACTTCCGGATGTGCCGAGAATCACTTACGGGACAGATTCGTCCCTTCAGAAGATGGTTGACGACTGGTGGCATGAGACTTTTTTCAGGCCCTCTTATGTAAGCATGGCGGTTGATACGATGGATATATGCAGGAGGATGGTAAAGCAGGACCTCGGATGGGCTATTCTTCCGGATATCGGGATGAATGAGCTTGGGGAGCTTTTCCTGAGCAGGATCTACTGGAAAAACGGCGAGCCTCTTGTCAGGAGGACGTGGCTTTTCTGTCATAATTATTCGCTTGAGCTTCCGGCGGTAAAGGCGTTTATTTCCTATATCAGAGAAAACATTGACCTGATTCAGAGCAATTCAAACTGATTTTAGAGCTTTTTTCCGTTAATCCCCCCTTCCCTCAATCAAGATTTTATCCGGGATATTGAAGAATTGCTTGCTGCGATAGCGTAACTGATATTTTTGTGATGAAATTACAATAATTATAGAATAGAATTATATTTGGTTTATACAGCAATGGTGTTTCATGGTGCCCTGTTTGAGGCACTTAAAAAATCAGACTATTGGAGATGTAAACATGGATAGACAAAGATTGGGCAGCAGCGATTTGGAGGTTTCCCGGCTGGGACTCGGCTGCATGGGAATGAGCGAGTTTTATGGCAGTTACAATGATGATGAATCAATAAACGTTATTCATTATGCCATTGACAACGGCATAAATTTCTTTGATACGGCGGATATGTACGGACAGGGCAGAAATGAAGAGCTTGTCGGGAAAGCCATAAAGGATAAAAGGAGTAAAGTTGTTATCGCTACAAAGTTCGGTGTGTTAAGAGGGAAAGACGGTTCGTTTCCCGGAACAGACGGAAGGCCGGAATATGTAAAAAAGGCATGTGAAAACAGTTTAAAAAGACTGGGACTTGATTGTATAGATTTGTATTACCAGCACAGGGCTGATCCGGCGACTCCAATCGAAGATACTGTTGGCGCCATGTCGGAACTGGTAAAAGAAGGCAAAGTAAGATACCTGGGTTTATCAGAAGCATCTGAAGAAAATATCAAAAGAGCGGATAAAATACATCAAATCACGGCAGTGCAAACTGAATATTCCTTATGGAGCAATAATCTGGCGGCAGTTATGCCTTTATGCAGGGAACTTGATATTGCGCTGGTCCCGTATAGTCCGCTGGGACGGGGCTTTTTATCCGGAAAATATAAATCAGTGGATGACTTTGAGGATGGGGATTTCAGAAAATACAATCCGAGGTTCAGCAAAGAAAACTTTGAAAAAAATATTAAAATATTGGACAAGGTAAAAGAAATAGCGGAATTAAAATCTGTAACTCCTGCACAAGTTGCCCTTGCCTGGGTATTATCAAAAGGGAGTGATATATTCCCGCTGACAGGGACAAAAAGGATAAAGTACCTGGAAGAAAACATTAAATCGGCCAATATAATACTTGAAAAGAATGAAATTGAGCAACTGGATGATTTATATACGATAGTAGCAGGTTCAAGATATTAGGTTTTTTTATTAATTTACCGGCTAAGCTGCATGGCAAATATCTGGACCCGGCTGTCCCTTTTCCATGCTGTTTTAGCGGGAAGACGCCACGCAATCCCTTATAAGAGAATATCTTCCCTTGAATCCTTACCTTTCCCGGAGCAATCCGTACTGATCTTATAAGTTTTTTCAGCCGATCCCCCCTTTACTCCGCCTCCCCTTTTATCCTTTCCTGCTCTTTTAATTTAAGGTGTTTTTATGCATTATTTTCTTTCCTTATTCCGTTACCGGGTGTAGGATAATTAATGAATGCGGGTTAAAGAGATTTCCTGCGGTATGACATAAAGTATTATTCAGCAGATGCCACCTGTTTATTGTTTCTTTTTTATGCAGTTCGTTATACCCTCCAGAAAATTATTGATGTTGCAGCTATCGTAATACCATTACCTTGACCCGGAGTTATACGTAAAAAAAGCTGTTTCAGCTGTTACGTAACAGGATAAAAAAAGTGAATATAATATGTTAAATGCACGGAAATTTTCACCTTCGGGATAATGATGGGTGTGATAGAATCAATGAAAAAATAAAAACGTGATATAGATGAAATTGTTAGATGTAATTTCTTTCATAGTTGGAATTTATTAAGGAACAGCCTGCCATCCATGGCGGGCTGTAAAATCAAAACAATATTGTAAATTGAGATCATGCACTGGTATCCGTAAAAAGCTATGAAGAATCTGGATTGTATAATTGAATTTGTGTGGTAAAATATGTCATTACAACTATAGGAGAAAAAGTATGAAAGAAAAAAAAGAGCATATTGTCAGCATTATTCTTAATGGAACTCCCAAGGAGATTCAAAAGAAAAAGTATTCATATGAGGAATTATATCAACTCGCTTGGCCAAACGATCCTATACCAACAGATGATGCACAACCCATAACTTATAAGATGCCTAAAGAACATAAAACACATGATTTATTGCCTGGAGATAAACCTATCGAGATAAAAGAAGGCATGATAATTGATGTCACACCCTCAACAAAATCTTGAGTCTATTATTAAGCAACTAAAATCTGAGGGTTATAATGTTGCAACAGCAGATGATAGTGTTTTTATCGCTTGGGACATACCATATTTAAATAAAGATGGTTGTACCAGACGAGGTATATTAGCTTTTCCAATAGAAAAAAATAATGGGAATTGGATTCCTGCAGTCGATCATACAGCGTATTTTAAAGGTGAAATCCCTTGTAATTTAAAAAAAGAGCAATTACCTTGGATAGTCGGTATAAATGAGAATTGGAATATTGCTGGCGGCGTAGGAATTGCAAAAATACGTATGTCCTGTAAAAAAACTCATTCAGATAGCACAATTTCAACTTATAAAGACATTGCGGATAAATTAAAGAATTATATACGTATAATTGAAACTTACGCTAAACGTAATAATCCGTCGATAAGTGCCCAAACATTCGGGGACCCGCCCGATCTTATTCCGGTTGGTCCTTTTCTTTATCCAGATTCTGCAAGTTCAAGAAATGGTATAGGAAATATGAATGAACCGTTTCTAAATAAGAAAATTGGAATTATTGGTTTGGGTGGAACGGGAGCATATATACTTGATTTGATAGCAAAAACACATGTTGAAGAGATTCATCTCTATGATTTCGATATATTTGATGCTCATAATGCTTTTAGAGCTCCAGGAGCGGCAAGTATTGGAGAGATTGAGCAAGGAGATAGTAAAGTAAATAGATATTTTAGTATTTATAGTAAATTCCGTAAGGGGATTATTCCACATCTTATTAATATCTCTAATGATGAGCAAGATGATATTAAGTTTCTTGATTTTGTCTTTGTTTCCGTTGATCATGACATAGCTCGTAACGAGATAATAAAATTATTAGAAAATAATAATACTCCGTATATAGATGTAGGGATGTTTGCTCACCTCTCTGGTAATTCTAAAATAATTCTAAGTTCAAGAACTCGAACATCATTTTGGTATCCTTCAATTCCTAAAAAAATATATTATAATAAAAAAATTAATAGAGATAAGGATGATGACTATTCCTCTAATATACAGATTGCAGAGTTAAATGCCCTTAATGCTGCATTTGCAGTAATCAAATGGAAAAAATTTATGAATTATTACCATGATTTTGAAAAGGAAACTATGAGTATATATGATTCAAATAAAAACAGTTTAGTTAATATTAAAAAGAATATTAAATTATCAACAAAAATAGTGAAATACATCCCGGAAGAAATGCATGAGGGAATTTTATATATATCTTTTAAATATAAGACAGCAAGCCATTTCTGTCCATGTGGATGCAAACATAAAATAGTGACACCATTTGGCAAAAAAGGATGGAAAATAAGATTATTATTTTTTAATGCAACACTATATCCCTCTATCGGAAACGGTACATTACCCTGTCATTCACATTATTGGATTAAAAATAATCGAATAATATGGGCTTATCCAATTTGATATTTATATGTGAAATGATGGAAAAAGAATAGGTTTTAATAGGATTAAAGTGGTGAATAGAAAAAATTAAGACTATTTGAACTGTCAAATACTTCTATGTATTTGACAAAAACTTGTAAACCAACCAAGAGAAAAACGGCATTTAATAAGAGATTTGGAGTAATTAAAATTTATTGTCACGATTCTGGCTAAAGACACTCGCTGATCGCTCGTTCCAGAATCGCGCCAATTCGGTGAAGACGCCGAACAATTTTGCTACTCAAATCGTCGTTATGTAGCCCTACGGGCGAAAGAAGAAGATTTTGAATTGTAATGCTTAGAAAAAATATATATATGAAAAACATATTTTGTAATTGATTGATTTTTGAATCTTTCAACATATGATATAATTTACGACATAAAATGTAATTTGATCCTTAAAGAGATATTAAATTATGAGAAGAAGAAATACGGAGTATAAAAAAATATTATATTATCATGACTCACGACTCAGTATAGGATATCAGTTGCAAAAGTTTGATGGCTATGTATTATGTGTCAATTCAAGAACTGATTATTTATCTCTTAAAGATAAAATTACATGTATAGAAGACTATCATTCTAATATTAATCAACGAGATAAAATATTCATTGTAGATATGAATGAATACTGTAAATTTTCTAAAATTGATTACTTTTTCAGAATATTATTCAGTATTTATCTCAAAATATTTGTGAACACCTTTATCATTTCTAAAAATAGTACATTACGAATATATATTCACTCAGTACAAGGATTTCATAGTCGTGCTTCAATATTAAAAGCCATTTGGCTTGGAATTAAACCTTATTTAGTTTCTTTATTAAAATATATAATGTTATTTATACAAAGTGTACTTAACATACTAATATTACCTTTTTTTGAATACATCACAACTAAATCAAAATTAAAACAAATAAAAAAAGAAGTAAATGAAATTGATAAGTTTATAAACTATATTGAGGAAGAAAAAGAAGAATTTGTTCCTAATCGAGATATTGATATACAAAAGAGAAGAGAGAAAAAATACTCAAAGTATAAAGAACTATCTCAAGAAAATTCAAATCATAGATCAAATACTCTATCAATCATAATACCAATATTAGCTGCTTCAATACCTCTATTTTTAACATTTTCAACAATTACAGATTTTAAGAAAGAAAATGAAATTTTAAAGAAGCAAATTAAAAGTCAAAATGATTATCTAACGTTACAAAATGATAAAATTGATATTATAGTTCAAAACAATGAACTATTAACAGAAAAAATAAAGAACAATGAAACTCAATTAAATATAATATTAAGTGAAATAAGATCTATTAAAATTCAAGAAGATGAAGGTTCAGAATAAATGTGTAGAGAAATGCCAAATATTGACTTTAATGCTCGAATCGAAACTGATAAAGATATTGTAAAAAGGTTTATTGAATCTTCGATATACTGGAATCGCTTCTCAAATAATAATGAAGTAGTAATAGGTACAGCTGGTTCTGGAAAAACTATATTACTTAAAATGATGTCGTTCAAACTGTTGAAAGAATTCTCATTTAATAATATTAGTGCAAAATCAATTATAGATTCAAAAAAATTTATAGGAATTTATATTCCAATGAAGATTTTTGCAGAAGATGATACAGAGCTAGATGATATAAGTAACAAACATAGAAATGATTTTTTTATACGTAGTTTTAACTTCCATGCTTGTATTTCTTTTCTCGATACAATAGAAAGTTGTGTAAGTTACTATTTTACTAATAATGACATATTAAAAGATATCGCTAAATACCTTAGTGATTTATGGTTTGATGATAATAGTAATATAGAATGTTTTGAAGATATTAGAGATTTTATTACAAAAGACTGGTTGGCACTACAAGATGAGATTCGTTCTTTGTATTTTGGTGAAAAAAGAAAACTTAAATACAATATGAAGAGAATGGATTTTTTTTCACCAATACAATTGACTATAAACAAAGTCTCTAAATTTCTCAATTTTAATGATGATACTACATTTGTTATATTACTTGATGAAGGAGAGTTTCTTTCAGATTATCAAAAAAAACAAATAAATACGTTAATGAGGAGTTCGCAAAGACCTTTTGTGTTTAAATTTGCGACTATGCCATTCTCAAACACAAAATTGGAAACAATAAAAAAGGGGCAACCTCTTCGCCCAAATCAAGATTTTTCATACATTCCGTTAGATTATATAAACAACGATGAAAATAATAATGAGTATAAAAGTTTTGCAACAAAACTTTTATTAGAAAGACTTAAAGAAGACTTTATATTAGAAGATAAAAAATTAGAAGAAATATTTGGTCAAAGAAAAAATCAATATGAAAATCCAACTTTAGAAATAATTAAAGATTTAGATGCAGATACTCTTTCGAAGAAATTTTTTGATTCACTTTCTCCTGCAATGAAGAAGCTTGCTGCAAAAGAAGTTGAAGAATCAGGAACCAGTAATAAAGTTACAAACAAATTCTTTGCAGTCTACTGTACAAAATTAGTAAGAAATCACTATAAAAGTATAGCTCATTCAAAACCAAAATGGTTCTATGGTATAGATACAATTCTTAAGATTTCTGATGGGAATATAAGAAGATTACTAAAAATTATATATTTAATATTAAATGATCTTCCAAGGGGATCTAGTATAAAAAATGTTAGTGGTGAAAAACAACACAAAGCAATCGTTGATTTTGCAACAGAAGAAATAGAGCTTAATCGAAGTTTAATTTCTGATAAAGGTTATGAATTATTCATTCAGATATTAAACAGGCTAAATAACTCGTTCCATGAGAGAGAGAACCCAAGAACAGCAACTTCATTTTTAATTGATAGAACTACAATAAAGACTAACGAAGAGGAATTAAAAAAACTGATATGGTATGGAAGATTGATACCTCAAAATTATGAAGGTGAGCTATTGAGGAATATTGGACCAAAATGGCGTCTTTCATACTTATTTGCAATACCTTTTTGGCTAATATTAAGAATTGGAACACCACTTGATCTAAATGCAAAGCCTAACATAAAAAAGAAAAATAACGACCTTCAGCTTGAGTTAGAGGGGATGTAAATTGATTAAGGAAATTACTAATATAAATCAAACTGATCTTAAATTAATTTTCTTTGATTTCGCAATTTTTTCATGTGGAACAGAAAAACGTTGTCACTACACTTTTAAAAATCTGATTGATAATGTAACAAATACATCTTTCGTATTTGAGTTTTCAAATAGCCGAACAAGAAACTCTCATATTGAGAATAGGAAAGTTTTTAAGCTAAGGGAATATGACTTAAAAGTTAATTTTGTTATTGTTAAGAATAATGATGATCGTATAATATTTAAGATTTTACAAAAAGCAATCAATTCTAGCATTAAAGATAAAATAAAAATATATTTAGACTATAGTTCAATGCCACGAAAATGGTATCAAGCTATTTTAACTTTACTCAATGATTTTATTAATGTTGACGTTGATTTAATAATCAATTATTCGGCCTATGATTACAATGGGGATAATTTCCCTACAATAAATGTAAATTCCCTCTCTGCTTCAAATATGCATTATGGCAATATACAACCCAATAAACCAAAGCTACTTTTTCTTGGATTAGGATTTGATAAATATGCAGCAAAGGCCTTATTAGAAAGAATTGAGGCATTACATATTTTATTCTATACAAATCCTTCCTATTTGGTTTCTCAGACATTAAATATCGAAACAGTGAATGAAAAAATATTAAGTAATTCAAATAAAACTTTTCTACTGCCTATTACAGATATGAAGAAATCATTTGAAGCTTTAGAAAATATGTACTTAAAATATTGCAAAGAATATTCATTAATTATTGCATCATTAGGGCCAAAGCCAATGGTAATGTTGTCAAATCTACTAAGTCTAAAATACAAAGATATTCAAAATTTACGACTTAATAGTATATATCACTATAGAAGTCATAAAGATCAAAACGTATTAAAAGACACTTATCCCGTTAAGATCTGTTTTGAAAAATCTACATAACAATCGAATGAACCTGAATTTTCTATGTCATAAATACTGCTGATCAGCTTCGCTGGCAGTATTTATGACATGTACTAAAATCAGGTTATTTAGGAGTTATGCTATATTCACAAGAAGTTATTAGCAAATAACTTCTTGTGAAAAATTAATCTTATGTTTAGAATATTATCTAAAAAAGGAGAAATTATGAAAAAGATTTTACTTTTAATCTGTTTAATAATAATTGTTAGTTGTGGTAACAATAAAACAAGTGAAAATATTGATAGTAATAGTGAAGTGTATATTACTTATGATTCTAATGGTGCAGAATCTGGAACAGTTCCATTAATCAAAAGCAGTTATAATATCTCTGAAAATATTCAAATATCTGAAAATACTGGTAATCTATCTAAAAAGGATTATGTTTTTGATGGCTGGAATACAAATAAAGATGGATCAGGTACATATTTTTCCCCTAACGAATCTGTAAAAATTGAAAATAATCTTTATTTATATGCAAATTGGAAACCATTAGAAATCGCAGCAAAAGTTGAGACAAATATAAAATTTATTAGACCATTACAGATTGATAGTAATAAATACCACATATTATATTTAAAAGATGGAGTATTTACATTATCTGAACAAATTTATGAAGATATTATTGATCCATATGTAACTGAAAAAGATGCTTTTCGCTTGATCGACTGGACAACAGAAAAAATGCGAGGATTTCAGATTTATGAGGAACATAAATATAATAGCAATTATATTCCGGTAAAATTAAATAATAAATTTGGATTTGTTGATTTAAGAAATGAATTTAAACTTGTAATTCAACCTCTATATGACGAAGTTCATCCATTTAAAGATGGATTTGCGGCAATTAAACTTAATGAAAAGTGGGGGTATATAGATTTACAAGGAAAAATTGTTATTGAAACACAATATGATTACGTATTTGATTTTTTCAACGGTTTATCTGTTGTGGCAAACGGATCGGATTTATACGAAGATGCAAATTATGGTATAATAGATACTTCAGGAACAACAGTATTGGATCCTGATATTGAAAATAGTTTTGAATATATATGTAGTTTTTATTCTCCCATGATTGCTAAAGGAGAAGTAAAAAATGGATCTCTTGTTGTCATTGATAGATCTGGTAAAATAATTATAGATAATATCATGGAATATTATGGGCGGGGTGGTTCAACAGATCCTGCCTATTATTTTGGTGATAATGGTTTAGTAACAATGATTGTCAGCGAAGATGGTAGTTATAGTTCATCAAAAATAAATTTATTTGGGGCTTTCAATAATAAAGGTGAATGGGTTATTTCTCCACAACCGAGTGATAGTGATGAAATTGAATATTTAGCTGACTTAGAAAGTGCAGAATCAGACCAACTAATTGTTTATAAAAGCAAAGAAAATGGATTATATGGTTATACTGACAAAAATCGGGAATGGGTAATTCAACCAAAATATAACTATGCCAATAATTTTGTTAAAGATAAAGCACTTGTCGATATGGATGGTAAGACTGGAATTATTGATAGATCCGGAAACTGGATTTTAGAACCTTCTCTGGAGAGAGTGACTACAGATTTTTTTGATAACAGAAATGATGGACTGTTCCAGGCAAAACTATTAGATAAATGGGGTATTATAGACTATAACGGGAATTGGTTGGTAGAGCCAAAATATACAAGTATTGAAATGCCACATGATATAAATGATCCAATAATTGTTGAAACTGATGATTTTAAGGGAATTATATCTTCTACAGGACAGGAAATATATAGGTTCAATGATGGAGAAAGAGCCATACCATTTAAAAATGGAATATCCTTTATTTATAAACCAATCGGTGATATTGATTACAATACAGGTTTACAGAAATTTTCAGTAACTCCTATTTCAGAAGATGGTAAGGCTCTTTTTGAAAATGTATTTTATGAATATATAGAGCAGAGTTTATTGTAGATATAACAATATTTTTAAGTTGACGCCTTTTCAGCTTCGCTGCTATGGCGGAGCTCAACTGTTTGTCATATTCAGTAAAAATATTATTATTTATAGCTCTAACTGTACAGTGATGGTATTCATCTGACAGTCGCATAAAAAAACATCAACTATAAACCATATTTCACCCTCCTCCGTATCTCCATGATCATGATTGGTAAAAATGATTAAGTGTATGTTTCAACATGGTTGAAGGAGAAAAATATCAGACTAAAAAAGTTGATCGGCGGATAATACCCTCTTTATTTCATGGAATATTTACCTGGATATTTGGACAAAAATGATTTGAGGGTATATGATTTACAGGAGCATAGCTACATTCCCAGATTGCAAACGATTGATTTAGATATTTATAAAGGGGATAGTGTTTACAATACGTAAAGAGCTGAAACTGTTTTAAATATATGTTAGAGTTTCTAAATTTATATTTTGATTAGATCTAAAATTACAGAAAACAAATAACAACAATATGAGTGTAATTACTAAAAATGGAATAAGAGGCTAAAATGATAAATAGTGCAGCAGTTTTTGATTTTAACGGTACTTTATTTTGGGATTCTGAATATCAGGAAAGTTCATGGATAAAATATCTGACACTTCATAATATTCAGCTGACAGCAGATGAAATTAATATATACATTCATGGAAGAAATGCAAAAGACACTTTTGAGTATTTATTCAAAAAAGAATTTACACAGGAACAGGTAAATGAGTTAGTTGAACAAAAGGAAGTGCTATACCGTAAAGAGTGCTTAAGACACGAAATGAAATTAGCCCCGGGCGCAACAGAATTGTTACAATACTTAAAAGACAATAATGTCCCAACCGCAATAGCTACAGCCTCCGGTAAAACTAATGTCGAGTTTTTTATAAAGCATTTTAGCTTGCTGGACTATTTTGATTATGAAAATATCATTTATGATGATGGAAATATAAATGGGAAACCATATCCTGATTTGTTTTTGAAAGCAATGCAGCGACTCTCTGCAGAACCGGAGTATGTAACCATATTTGAAGATTCAGTCTCTGGAATTGAAGCTGCAAAACGAAGCAAAGCGAAAAACATTGTTTGGATAAACAGCAAAAATCCTGATGAGGATAAAAGAATAATTTATATAAATGATTTCAGAAGTTTTGATAAAACCCTGTTTTTGTAAATAAGTGTACGTATGTACAATGATTATAATGAAAGTGACAGTAAACAGTATTTATGCAATACCTGCGCCGGGAAAGCAGAATGAATAATAGTAAAGATTTAAAAAACAGAATAAATGCTTCTGTTACTCAAGTATGAAAGTTGAGGCCGCTTAGCCAGGCTGTTTTCACGCCAATTACGGGCCGCAAGAGCCAGCAAAAAACTTATCATAAAGCCCTGATTGCCATGACAGGGCAGCTTTCAACGCAGTAGCCGCACATTACACACTTTTCCTCCATGATAAATGCTTTTCCCTCCCTGAATTCAACCGCATCCGAAGCACAGGTTTCAATGCACTTTCCGCATCCTGTGCACACCAGTTTTACAACATGAAATCTTTTATCAAAGTCCTTAAATGCCGGATCAGGAATTTCTTCCGGCCTGTCTGAATTAAAATAGGCAAGATTATAATCAACCTCTTTTTCACTTATCATTCCAAGCGCTATCGGGTAATTGCCGAGAGAGCGGGCATACTGCATAGCTGTCCCGTATTTTTCCGCATGATTGCCGCCCGCGAGCACTTTCATGAGATATATCCCCTTCCCTGCCGCGCTGCATTTCGCAATAGCGTTAGTCATTTCATCAAGGGTACCGATTATTCCTCTTCCTGTATAATTAATAAGCGGAAACACGATATCTATCTCTTTTACATCAGCAGAAACAGAAATAAGTTCAGGCGAATGGCCGCTTACCCCTTTAACCCTGATTTTCCCCTTTTCCTGCAGATCGCAGAGCGCTTTCAGGGCGCCTGAGCGTTTCTGATATAACGTTCTGTCTCCGCGGGCAGCATGAAGATGAAATATATCGATATAATCCCTTCCAAGCGCCTCAAGTGCCTCATATACCGCATCCTCCATCCTGCCGTATTCCTCTGCGTTGCTTTTGGATGCAATAACAGGGGCAGGCAGATCACTTCCGATCCTGTCAAGCGCTGTTTTTATCGGCCTGTATGTTGAGTAAACCTGTGCTGTATCGATAAAATTAACTCCGCCCCTTAGCGCCCTTTCCAGAACTTGTGCAGCATCGTCATCATCCATATTTTTCTGAAGCGGCCCCATTGGAAGGGCCCCGAAACATAGTTCTGTTACCTCAATTCCGCTTTTTCCAAGCATATATTTTTTCATGATGAGAAATGATAGGAGAAGAAATTTTACGTGTCAATATAGTTTTCAGAGAAACTGCTGACGCATGCAGTTTACTGGTGCATCCGAGTCTGATTCTTAATAATTTGTAAATATCTCTAAAAATCAATGATTTACTGCAATGCAGGGAAAAATGTTTGATTGGAATTATCAGGAAATAATATTTACAGATTATATTTCAGACAAATCTATTTAGGATATGTAAATATGAAAGAATTGAGAGTCAATGATATAATGACTTATAAGAATGAAAGAAAAAGTGTAAAGGATGTTGTCAGAGAAAAGTAAACGATGTCCCATAGTGAACACCCTGAGGGCAGCGGAGAAAAAAAATATTCAATTAGAAGAAGTATGTCAAAGAAACTTCCAGATCACTACAATACTTCAGTTTTCTTAACTTTCGTATATGGCAGCTATTTCATCTATCCTGCGCTTCATTTCTCTTCTGACATGTAACGGCTCCAAACACTCGCATTTATCCCCAAAACTGAAAAGGATATTGTAGTAGTATTCGTTCTCTATAAAAGGAAAAATAACAATGAAATGATTATCACCGTCCGGTAAAAATTGTTCACAGGTGCAATAATCAAGTACCCTGTCCGTTACAGATTTATGAATACGTATTTTGATTTGTGTTTGCATTGCTGCCAAAATATCTGAAAAGTCCAGATGCGGTTTTTGAAAATCCCGCGGCGTAAAAAATTCCTCTTTTATTTGAAGGTTTGATATGCGGGACAGCCTGAATAAGCGGAAATCATTTCTTTTATGGCAATACCCTTGCAGATACCAATGACTGCTTTTCAATACGAGCTGATACGGCTCGGCTGTTCGTGCAGTTTTATTTCCGTAGCGGTCTGAATACTCAAAGGTAAGCAGCCTTCCCTCCTTCAGAGCTGTTTTAATAATTTCCAGATATGGTTCTATGTTCCTGTTGCCCATCCACGGACTTAAATCTATATATATCTGGTTTGCATTTAATTCAATCTCTTTCGCTCTGTCGGCAGGGATAAAACTTTTAACCTTAGCAAGGGCGTTTACCAGTTCATCACCCCGTATCATGCCGGAAAGACCGGAAAGCCCCGTTAAAATAGCAGTAAGATCTGCAGCTGAAAAAACCTTTCTGTCAATCTTGTATTTCTCCATGATTTCAAAGCCGCCGCCCACCCCTGGTATTGAGCAAACAGGAATCCCCGCCATGCTGATTGTGTCTATGTCGCGGTAGATTGTGCGCTTTGATACTTCAAACATATCTGCCAGTTCCTGTGCGCCAATATGCTTTTTATCAAGGAGTATCATAATAATGCTAACAAGCCTGTCAATTTTCATCTGATAGCCGCCTGCCAATATTTCTTGTTTTCATTATGGATTGTTGCCATACTGTTGTCAACAATTACCAGATATAATAACAAAGTAAACAAAGAAATCAATCTATCAGGAGGAAACACTATGCAGAAAAAAGCCTTGGTAATAATCGATATTCAAAATGACATTACAAAGAATTACAAGGATGTTATCGGCAATATCAATAAGGCTGTTGACTGGGCAGTCAACAATGATGTTCATGTTATTTATATAAGGCATGAAAATTTATCAGCCGGCACAAGGACTTTTAAACCTGATACGTACGGGTCAGAATTAGCTTCAGACTTGAAAACAGTATCAAAAAATGTTTTTACAAAATCCAAAGGGAACGCATTAACCTGTGAAAAATTTGCAGACTTTATCAGTAAAAATGAAATATGTGATTTTTACATTGCAGGGGCAGATGCTGTTGCCTGTGTTAAATCAACCTGTTACAACTTATGCAAAGCAAATTATGGCGTTAATGTACTGGCTGATTGTATTACCAGTTATGATAAAAGGAAAATTGACGGAATGCTCCGTTATTATGAAAGTAAAGGCAGTAAGATAATCAGTTTGAATGACCTGGCAATTTAATCTTTTTCCATATTAACCGCACAGTGCGGCGGGTTTTCTTTGCCTGCCGCTTTGCCTGTTTAAGAAAATAAAAAATGATACCCCTTCAGCAGGGATAATTGAATACCTGAATATTCAAAAATTTATTTTACGGCAAACAAAAATATTCTTTATAATGATACTCTTTTTTAAGTTCTTTCTCAAACTAAATGAAAATGAAATAAGGTTGTCAGTCCTATAAAAAAGAATTTGGAGGTTTATTATGAAGAAATGGTATAAAGAGGAATATGAATGGGAAATCGAGGTAACAGGGTTTCTTCGAAGTGACCGTACAGAAAGGTATTGCCGAAACGGTGAGGAAATCGGAGATAAGTACACCTGCACTTATGGCTGTCCTGTAAATAAGGATGGACAGGGTATCTGCTCCAAAGTAATGATGATGATGTTCCCAATCATGGAGGCGGTCAGAAGTGGCGGGAATTTAGAGAACATCGGCGGGAACAGCAGATACAGCAAGGAAATTGTATGTCCGGACGGTTGCGTTATGTTTAGGATGAGAGCAAAGGAACTTGGTAATGAGAATTTTTTTAAGGGAAAATATTTTGAACAGTAATGGATTTCTTACTGCGGAATGAAGGTCCTTTTTTTAGAAAGTTAAACAGAAAGGAATACGGTTTCTATTGAATATGCTCCCTTACCAGGGATCATATCGAACTGATTCAGGGCAGTTCCGGCTGATTTTACAGTTTTTTCCGGCAACCTGCCCTTCCCTTCTTTTCTCATCCCTCCTGTGTCCGGGATGTTATAATTTCATCCTTATTTTTCTGCATTATTTTCTTTCATTATTCAGTTACCGGGTGTAGGATAATATAAATAAGCGGGTTAAAGAGATTTCCTGCGGTATGACATAAAGTATCAGTCAGAAGATGTTACCTGTCAATTGTTCACTTTTTTACAGCTCGTTATGCCCTCCGGAAAATTATTGATTTTACAGCTGGCAGAATACCATAATCTGGAGCAGTAGTTATATGTAAAAATGCTGTTATATCTATACTATCAACAAGATAAAAGTGATGAATATAATATGTTATACATAAAACAGTAATTAACGAGTTATTTTAAATAAAACTAAGGAGAAAAAAGAATGAGTTTACAAACACAATTCAACAAATTCAACGAAACTATATCGTTGTCTTGGCAAGATGACAGGATTAAAAACATTCGCGAAAAGAATGATTCGATTCTTGAGGATATAAAGGAAAAATTTAAAGAAGAAGGATATCCTGTAGTAGACTCTTTCAAACAAGGGTCATACATAACAAACACAACTATTGAGCCCTTAGATAAAGAATACGATATCGATGTTGGCATTGTGATTGATTACGAAAAAGCACCAGAAAATCCAATTGACACTAAAAAAACATTAAGAGATGTGTTGCTTGCACGAAATTTTAAAGAACCCAAGATAAAAAAACCGTGTGTGACTGCACAGTATTTTAAAGCAGGTGAGAAAAGTTTTCACCTTGATTATCCAATCTACAAAAGAAACAAGTTCAATACTTATTATCTTGCTGTTGGCAAAGAGCATTCAAGCTCCGATGACCGGAAATGGGAAGAATCTGACCCTAAAGGTCTGATTGAATGGCTAAATGATAATAATTCTTTTAACAGTAATGAAGCTTATCAACAATACAAAAGATTGATTCGTTATATGAAGAGATGGCGTGATTACTGTATTACAGGAACAGAAAGAAAAAAGATTTATTCTATTGGCTTAGCTATAATGATCAAAGAATCATTTACAATGAGCATTTCAAGTGATGGCGATATCAATGATATAGTGGCTTTACAAAAAACTGTTAATAATATGAAAAGTAAATATTTTGATTGTATCGATTATGAAAATATTAAATACAATGTAGAAGTTAGACTACCTGTAGAACCTAAACGTGATGTTTTTGATAAACATGGCTCAACAGTTGGAACACTCTTATATAATAAATTAGATAAATTACTATCAAATATTGATGCTGTAAATAAAGAAGATACATTAATTAAAAAATGTGAATTATTGAAAAAAAACTGCTTCGGTGATGATTTTCCTGTCCCAGATATAGAAGATAATGACACAAAAACCTTTAAAGAAGCTGGTTATATTTCATCGCCACAAGGAGCATGATTCTGGAAAGTCGTGATTTATATGCCTTAATTGTAGACCATCTCAAAAAGCATGGGTATGAAGTTACTTGCGATGAAAATCACATAGTAACAACACATGCTTTTAAAGATATGGTTTTTGAAATTGAAGGAAAGTTGGATAACTCTTTTCCCTATGAATTGCCTCGTTTTTGGCTCTTAGAAAGATGTCAGTTCAAACACTTGGCCCATGTTGGTTGGGATAATGAAACGAACAAAGGCATTATTTGTGAAGGTGTTTCAATTAACCGACACTTAGATTATTCAAAACCAGAAATTGTATACTTAAAAGCACTTCAAAGTGCTGAAAAAACAATAGTTTCTGGCTTGTCAGATAAAACTAAAAATGAAGCAGAGATTATTGAAGAATTTACTGCACACTGGAGATTTTCATCTCATGAGGAAAAATCAGTACTAAGTTTTGTTGAACCTCAAAGTATGATTGTTGAATTACAATCAATATCAAAAAATCAATCTAAATGGGCAACTATTTTAGACCAAACTCTTTGCAAAAAAATCAATCAAAAATATGGCTTTCGAAAAAGAATACAAGAGAAATCTCAGATAGAAGGAAAAGCATTCTATATCCCAACAAAAATTAGAATTTTACCACCGGATCCAACTGCAAGTATTATAGATTGGTGGAAATCATTATTAAATAAACTACCCACAGAACAAACAAAAGAACTACAAGATATTGCAAGAAGAAATTATGCAAAAAAACTTTGGATATTGGGTTCCGTGGTTTTACAAGATAAAAAGCATGGGTGGTTTTGTATAAATTTTTCAAACCCTTCAAAGCAAAAATTACCAATTTATCCATCATGTGATTTTAGCAACTGGGAAGCTAAGGCATATAACGTCGAATTGCATAATAAAGTGCATTTGAAGCCAAGAGGTGGCGCGACATTATCTAAACCTAAAACAATAGCAATTGTTGGTTGTGGCTCTGTTGGCGCAGAAATAGCTAGACAATTAGTATGCTCCGGGGTTGAAAATATTGAACTTGTTGAATATGACAAATTGGAAACAGAGAATATATATAGACATTATTTATCGTCTGAATATATTGGTGTCTCTAAAAGCGAAGCATTGGCACATGAGCTTTCATATAAATATCCCTATACAAATATTGTAAAATCAAAGTGCACCAAATTAAAAGATTGCCTTAATTCTTCCTTTTTGGAAAGAATAGATGGAGTCATCGTAGCCACAGGTTCCCCAACTGATGAACGGTATTTTAATGAAATATTAGTTAAAATGAGTGCCAGACCTTGGGTTATATATGTTTGGGTTGAAGGTCATGGTTTTGGTGGACATGCCGTGTATGTACACAATTCAGGAAAGGGATGCCTCAATTGCTTATATAGAGATAGTGAAGGTAATAAATCGCTAGAATCTATTCAAAACTTTCTAAAAGCAGAACAAAATATTGCGATAGATTTATCAGGATGTGGTTCACACTTTTTACCTTATTCATTTGCAGACGCAATTCAATCTGCATTACTTGCGACAAGATTAGCAACTCAGGCAATTACTGGTGAAATGTGCAAATCCTGTCGTATTTCATGGAAAGCATCTTTTTCAACAAACTCTACTTTAGAAACAACTTACCGATTTAAAAACTTTAATAGTTCATTAGAACCAGAAGATTTATTGTGGGAGGATTGTGATGTCTGCCAATAAAAGTACCACCCCACCAATTTCGTTATTAGTATATGAAAGTGTAATAGATAAATTTAATATATATAAACAAGACAATAATCAAAATGAGGCTTGTGGAATTTTAATTGGTACGCATAGTATTGATGAGTCAAAAATATCAATAACCTTTGCAACAGAACCTGATAGCAATGATAAACGGAGCAGATTTTCCTTTAAAATTAAATCAAACAGGCACAATAAAACACTTCAAAATAGATTTACAAAATCGGGGAATCGAGAAGTCTACTTGGGTACTTGGCATACACATCCTGAAGATCATCCAAATCCATCAAAATGGGATACTGATGACTGGTTAAAGCAATATTCGATCAATAGGGATTTATTCGAAAGCATGGTTTTTGTTATCGTTGGTATAAAGACTAATAAGTGGTTTCTTGCAAACGAAAATGGAATTTTAGTTTTAGATAGTAATGTAATTTATAATGAGAATGAGGAAAACGTATGAAATATAGATGGTTGCATATATCTGACTTGCACTCATTATCTGGAATAAAAACTGAAATAATGCGAATGGCTCTTTTGAGTGAAATTAAAGAAAATATCCCTTATAGCTTTATCTTAATAACTGGAGATTTAAGTGACAAAAATCAAGGATATTCAGAGGCAAAAGAACTAATACTAAACATTGCTCAAAAATTGTCATTATCACAAGATAAAATATTTATTGTACCAGGAAATCATGATGTAAACAGAGATGTTCCCCCTGATAGATTAAATAAATGTAAAGAACTTTGGAAATTTAATGATTTAATTACCAATGATGAAATCTTTGAAGAGCTAATTAAGGGACAAGATGATTTTTTTGGTTCATACAAAGAAATTACCAATAAAGACTACCCTAAGAGCGTGATTCATTTTTATCAAAAATTCGATAACAATGTAGCAATAATCCATTTAAATACTGCTTGGATGTGCAGTGATTCAGAAAATGAGTCAGGAAAACTACATCTTGGCTTGAAAAAACTACATAAGCTATTTAGCGATAATCCCGAATTGAATAGTACTCCAATTAAAATTGCAATTGGGCATCATAGAATAGATGATTTCAATGAAATTGTAAGAAATAGTTTTAGGACATTACTTAATGAATACGATATTGATCTCTATTTAGGAGGTCATTGCCATGAATCCAATGTAGTTTATGATCCAACTATTAATGTAGAGTTTTGCTCTTGCCGTCAAGCGAGAGCGGAAGATATCAACTATCCTGCTGGTTTTATTATTGGAAACATTGATACAGATACTGATCAAAGTTATTTCGAATTTTATAACTGGAATACTACTTTGTCTAAATGGACATACGATTACACTGTTAATCCTGCGAAACATGGCAAATACTACCTTAATCACTCTAAGTATAAAAAAAATAGTTCAAGAAAAATAATTGTTGATCTTAAGTTAATGGGTGGCAAGCTCAATACCGTAGAAATATCAAACAAGTTCCCTAGTCTAGGTTTTTCAGAAATTTATAAAACATCTTTGGTAAATGTTCGCCCTGAATCAACAGATGAATGGATTTGTTGTTTTGATAGTATTCACGGTTTATTTAATCAAGTAGTTCAAAATTCGCAACAAGATATTCATGTATTCCCTTTAGCTCAGATTCCATTATTAGTATATTTTGGTTTTTTAATACAGAATAATTCATCTAATATCTCGATATACCAATACTATGAAAATGCCAACGAATGGGTTCTCAATGAAAAATCAGATGATTATGAAATTTACGAACAAAAGCGTTTGCAAAACAGTCGCATTCTGGCTGTATCTGTGAGTATAAGTGCTGTTGTTCAAGAAAGCGATATAACTAATTCACTTAAAGACGAGTTTGATTTAATAGCTATTTCTATAAACGAACCAACGTTGTCAAAACTTAATTACAAAAAAGATGTCGAAAATGTAAAGAATATCATCAAGAATGACTTAGATAAACTTCAAAATAATTATGATCAAATACATCTTTTCTTGGCAGTCCCAGCAGGCTTATGTATAGAAATTGGAAGAATAATTCGAAAAGACATGTATCCTGATACTTATGTTTATCAATATAATCGTCGTAGTGAGCCAAGGTATACCCGAATTGCAAATTTAATGGAACTGAAATATGGTAACTAATAAAAAATCCAGCCTAAATAATGTGAATATGAAGAAAGTTGAGATTACTAAAAAAATGTATAACAATCGCATGCAACTGACAATTTTTTTGTCATAGTTTTTGAATATACAAAAACTATGACAACCCTTCGGGACAAAATTGCAGCTGATGCGGGCGTTATGTTCAAGTAATTGAAAAATATATGTGAATATAAAAAGTTATGTGTTATAAATAAATATTATAAAAAAAGAGGAAATTATGGGAGACGTTTTAGAAAATAATATAGATCAAGAAACAAGTACAAAAAAAGAAAAAAATATTGTAGTTGGATTTTGGCTAAGATTAGTTTCAGATTTTTTAGATGTAATTGTTCTTGGACTTTTAGGAATATTAATTACCATACCTTTGAAAAATGTATTTTATCAAATAGGTGAAAATGGTCTTTTTATAGGATTAATAATAACTTTTTTGTATACAGGAATATTACAAAGCTATATTGGAAACGGTCAAAGTATAGCAAAAAAAATATTAAAAATACAGGTATTAGACATTAATGGGAAGTATCTGAGTTTGCAGAAATCTTTTTTAAGGTATACAGTTATCGCATTTGTTTTTTATAATTCATGGATTATTACTGCATTGACTTCAATTTTACCATTTTTGAATAATGTTATTTTTCAAACAATTTATTCATTTTTTATAATTTTTTTATTTTTAGGTGTTACTGTTTTAATTGGATTGCATCCTCTTAAAAGAGGGTTTCATGATTTAATCGCAAAGAGTATTGTAGTCCGCAAAAATAAATATAATAAAGAAAAAATAGATGAATTAGATGATAAAAGTAAAATTAGAAAAGCATATAAAATATTGTTTGTATGCAGCATAATTCTTATTATTATTTTATCATTTGTGGTTATAAAAGTAAGTCAATCCTCTCCGCATATAGGAGAATTAACAAAAATCCAAAAAGAAATTGGGGTAAAAACAGAGTTAACAAATATTTCTGTAATTCATAATACTCATACATTTACTAATTCTGAAGGTTTAAAAACAATTACAAGAAGCTTAAATATAAACACATTTTTGAATAAGAAAAAATATGATGATGAAACGATTAAAGATATAGAAATCAAAAAAGCAATTAATATTCTAACAGAACTGTATCCAGAAATAGTGAATATTGATGTCATAAATATTCAAATAAGAACCGGCTATAATATTGGCATAAATTCTTATTATATCTCCGAAACTTCATCGTTTGATATAAATGGAAATCCTTTAGGAGATAAAAAAGAGGAGTCAAAAATAAAATTAGGTAGTTAAGATATAAATGAAGATAACAATCATTTGGAGTTAACGCTTTCTCGGCTTTGCCTGCGATGGCGCAACTCAAATGGGCAATATATGTATAGGTTTACGAATAAATAGATAATAACAAATAAAATTAAGACAGGATTATATATTGAATATGAAAAAAATATTAAAAATAATCTATTTCATATTTTTGAGTTTATGCTACATACCGGAAGTATATTGTCAGGCAACAGAATCAATTCAAATATTACCAATGGGAAATACAATATTAATTCCAATGGGACGAACTTTTATTGATACAAATGGTTTTGAAGTAAAGGTGAATGAAAATATACTACCATATGAAGTCATTTATGATGGATATGGAGGATTTTGGGCTAAAATATCCAGTGAGGAACTTCAGGATTATTCTATAATAAATGTTCGTTATATTAGAAAAAAGGAAACAGCACAAATATTTCGACATGATAATGATATAAGCGATATATGGATTATGCCATCAAAATTCATTGATTCAGATAACTCTGAAATAATTGAACAAGCACAATATTTGTATGACGAAACAAAAAAAATTAAAGATAATGTCAGGTCAATCAGTGATTTTGTAATAGGAAATATTAGATTTAATCAGAACTTTCATCATTCTCCTGCTTCATTGCCGGCATCAAAAACTTTATTTCAAAAAGAAGGTGTATGTATTAATTTTTCACGGTTATGTATTGCACTATGTCGCGCATGCGGAATTCCAGCCCGTTCAATATCAGGCATAATTTTAAATAAAAGCAACTCAAAGCAATATGATTTTCATCATGAATGGATGGAATATATGGATGAGGATGGAGTTTGGAATCCAATAGATTTAACCTTCACAAAAACATTAAGACTTAATGATATTCGTTATTTTGATTTTGTTTATGCAGCTGAAGACCAGATATTATTTAAGGATATTGGGAATAAAAGTCTTTTAGCAGGAAAATCATTTATTAACAACAATAACGATATCATTCTTTTTCATTATCATCCAATATTTCCCGGAGCTCAATTTGGTTTTCAATTAATTGAAGATCATCAACCGGATTATATAATTTTTGAAAAAACAATTTTAATTAAAAAATACGAAAATAAAATGATTATTATACAATCAATAGACTCTTCAGAAGATTTGTCTGAAAAACTTGAATATTTTGAAGAACTTATTGAATTGAAAAATCAATTAAACAATTCATCAGAATCCGAAAGTATTGATGAATCTATAGAACAATTACCTGTATGGTTAATGCAGTTTGATGGTAATGAATATCGATATGAAAATAGTATTTTTAGAACTACAAAAGTAAAATTTGCTATAGATTTTAAAAAAAATGAACTGTTTCTTACAGTATATAATAATGAAAATATACCGACCACACTGAAATCAGGATTAGCTAGAGATTATTATTTGAATATTAATGAAAACGGTTTGCTTATAGCTGCTAAAACTACATTTGAGAATAATGTTATTAATTGGACAACAGTTATTCCAGAATATAATTGGGTTGCAAAATATACATATAATTTCTCTGGAGAAGAATTAGAAGTAGATGTTGTTGATATAAATGGAAATAAATATTTTACAAAAGGAATGATTGTTGAGTGAAATTAAATATTGCAGATAAAAAAATTGATAAGGAGAATTTAAACATCATAAAAAAATGCATAACATTCAACTGCACTTGATAAATCATTTTGTCACAGTCTTTGCTCTTGTGTGGGGTAAATGTTGGAGCTATGACGCAAGAATTGTGTCAAATCCTGTCGCTTTGCTCCAGGGACGGCGTTGCAAGTGAGTTGCGTCGTTATAACAACTTTAATTGTTCAAAAAGGGTAAATATGAAATTAGTACGAAAAATTTTTCTTTTAATTATTTTTATTGCCTTAGGTGTGATTTTAATAAAAATACCCTGGGAAATAATAACAAGTATTATTAAAACATGGACTAGTCCGACTCTAAAACAGGTTGGAGTTGTAGGGATGCAAATGTTGATTTGTTTACCAATGTTTGGCTTAGTTTATTTATTTATCATAAAGATCGATAAAAAGCAGTTCATAGATTTTGGTATTTTTTTCAACAAGAAAGCTATTCATCACATTGCAATTGGTTTTTCTCTTACTACCGCATGTGCGATACTTACCTGGGGTGTTGTTTGGATACTAAAAAAGCCTACTTACATAGTTCTGGTAGATAATTACCTTGCGTTAGGATTAACTGTCTTACTTTCTTTGATGGCCGGGCTCTTCCAGTCTTTTTATGAAGAACTATGGTTTCGAAGTTGGGCGCTAAAAATATTAGCTGATCTTCTAAATGAGAAAATAGCCATTCTTTTCATGGGATTTACTTTTGGAATAATTCATTTACTAAATCCAGAATATTCTATGACCGCTGTTATAAGCGCCGGGTTAGGAGGGATTCTGATGAGTAGTGCCTATTTTAGATTTAGATCTATATGGATAGCTGTAGGACTTCATTTCGGATGGAATTTTACTCTTGGTGGTCTAACTTATAATCGATACCTTTTTAAGGTGATATTTGAAGACAACACTATCGCTAATCAATTCACAGGAGGTGACGCAACATGGGAGGGGTGCTTATTTATCGCTATTGCGTGTTTAGTCATTTGGCTAATTCCCATAAATAAGGAAAACAAGAAAATAAACCAGTTTTAATACCAAATCAGGGAAACAATCTTTTTCTTTTTTCCAACAATACACCTTGAAGAGCAAAATAATGTCGAAGCATAGCTTCGGGAAATTAAATCCAATTTAGATTAAAAGAAGCAACAATTGAATAGATTTTAAGTAGTATTGGCAGCAGCCATGATTTTATTTTTCACCAATCTTCTTCATGCCGGCAAAGATAATTTAAATGAAATATTTGTGGGTAATAACTGCACAAAAATCAGAACATATGAAAGTGTTGTTGTTACAGATAAACCAATATTAGTAGTCGTATTGCATGGTGATTCACCGTTTAACAATCCAGATTATCAGTATCAGTTTGCAAAATTAGTAGCAAATAGGAACTCTAATGTGATTGCAGTTGGAATGCTAAGACCGGGTTATACTGACTCCACAGGAAGAACCTCCGACGGTGTAAAAGGTGATGCTGTTGGTGATAACTATGATGAAAAACGGGTAAATCAACTCGCCCATGCAATCGAAAAGCTCAAAAAAATGTACTCCCATCAAAAGTAATATTAGCGGGGCATTCAGGTGGAGCCGCGATTACTGCATATATTGTTAGTCTATATCCTTTATTGATTGATCATGCTTTTATTGTTTCTTGTCCCTGTGATGTCAATGCCTGGCGTGAGAATATGTTTTCATTGACAAACAATTCAATCTTCAGGGGAAATATAGATACATTATCTCCTATCGATTTGGTTGACCACTTGAGTAAAAAAATAACTATTTCAATTTTTGTTGGGAAAAATGATAAAGTTGCTTTACCTATATTGAGCGAAAGATATGAAAAAGCTATTATAAAAAAGGCTTAAAAGTTACACTTAAACTTATAGAAGGCTCACATGATATATTTCTTAGCCATGATATAATTAATGCAATTAGTGACATTATCAATGATTATAACAATGCTAATGCAGCCGACGCAAAGAAACACGCAGATGATTAACCCAGTTATGTGGTTTTTAGGCAAGCATATGGATTACAGGGAGAGTTAGAGAACTTATGAAAAAATATAGACTATATTTATTATTATTTAATCTATTATTATTTTCTTGTTCTCAAGAACCAGGAACCTACAATGTATCATCAGAAGTATTTTTATTAGTGCCATTGGGTAATAAAATATCTCCAACTTTTACTACGATATTATTAAACGATAATATTCCTTTTCAATATACAATAGAAACAGATGACTATGGGAATGCCTGGGCCGGAATGCCTCTGACTGGTATTAATTATTCTTCAACACTAACAATTCAATACACCATTAAAAAACAGAATAATTCACCATATGAAGATATAACTGCACGTACCAATCTGAAGTGGTTGGAGTCAAGTTATTTTATAGATTGGAAAGATAAATTGATTGTAGCTGTTGCCAAGGAACTTGATTTATATTCTCTTTCAAGAATTGATGCTGTCAAAATAATTGGAGATTATATTTTAAAAAATACTAAATATGCAAAAGAGGATGGAATTCAGCCTGCAGCGATACCTGCATCCAGGACTTTAGCAGCTAAATTGGGTATCTGTATAAACAGGTCAAGGTTATTTGTAGCAATATGTAGAGCTTCTGGAATCCCTGCAAGAACGGTCAGTGGTATTGTACGAAATCATGGAGATCCGAACACATATGATTTTCACCACGAATGGATGGAGTATTTGGATGAGAAAGGATTCTGGCATGCAGTCGATCTAAGATATACTAAAAGTTATGAATTAAATGATCCTCGTTATGCAGGATTTGTGTATGGAGCTGAAGATCATCTATGGTTTAGTGAATTGGATAATAAAACTTTGCAGAGTGGCCAGCCGCTGCAATTATTGAATGAGAATATAATACTCTTTCATTATCACCCAATCTTTAAAGGTGCACGTTATGGATTTAACTTAATAGATAGTAAAGATATGGAGTATTATGTGATAGAAAAGAACTTACAAATAAAGAAAAAGGGAAAGCAAGTAACAATCGAACAAAGTTTGGAATTATAAAAATGTTTAATTTGATAACATAAAAAATAGATTATTAATCTTCGTAGAGTGAATAATCACAATTGCGACTTAGAAAAGAAATTACCCTGAAAATTATTAAGAATCTATTTGACATACTTATATAGAATCAAGAATGATAAAAAGCAGAAAATTATCGGACATTTATAAGTAGTGATTACCACATAACATGACAACTGCACTTGACAAATCATTTTGTCACAGTCTTTGCTCTTGTGTGGGGTAAATGTAGGAGCTATGACGCAAAAATTGTGCCAAACCCTGTCGCTTTGCTCCAGGGACGGCGTTGCAAGTGAGTTGCGTCGTTATGAATAACATCCAGATTAAAAATCAAATCAGTTTTGGAAAGAAATAATGTCGACTTTATAGAAAAACTGTAAACCGATTATAAATTAATTAGAAGAGGAGTGATTATTCCTTCAGTATTGCAAGGATCTTTTCTGATAATTCTTTTATGGAAAATGGCTTCTGGATAAAATTGATTTCTTTTTCCGGTTTTCCTTTCGGTGTAAGGATATCTCCACTGTACCCTGACATGAATAAACATTTGATTCCAGGGCGGATGCTGTTGATTTTTGTATAAAGATCGTATCCGTTCATCTCCGGCATAATAACATCAGTTAACAGAAGATCAATACCAATGTGTTTATCCTGTACTGTTGCAAGCGCAGCGTTAATCGATTCGGCAGAAAAAACATGGCATCCGAGGCTTTCAAGGATGATTTTTGTTAATCCCAGAAGTCTGCTGTCATCTTCCACAAGGAGGACCGAGGCATTGACTTCGCTGATCAGTACCTCCCTGGTCTGAGACTGTCCTATCTCCTCGGGGCCGGAATACTTTGGTAAGTAAATATTAAAAATCGACCCTTTTCCAATCTCACTATACACATTGATCAGACCATTATTCTGCTTCACGATGCCGTAGATTGTTGAGAGTCCCAGTCCTGTCCCTCTTCCCAAATCCTTTGTCGTGAAGAACGGTTCGAAAATATGGTTCTGAGTCTCCTTGTCCATACCTGATCCGGTATCCTCAATAGAAAGGCAGATGTACTCCCCCGGGTTGATTCCCTCTATCAATTCGGATGTTTTGGAATTGACCTCCACATTCTTCGTTTTGATGGTAATCCTGCCGTTTCCTTCAATGGAGTCTCTGGCATTGACGCAGAGATTTGTCAGTATCTGGCCTATCTGATCAGAATCCATAAATATATTCCATACATCATTATCCGGAATAAAAGACAATTCAATGTCTTCACTGATTAGGCGTCTCAACAGTTTGATCTTGCTTTTTACTTCATTATTTATATTTAAGACTTCAGGTGATACTGACTGCTTTCTGGCAAAAGCAAGAAGCTGTTTTGTAAGGTTTGCCGAGTGCTCGGCGGCATCGATAATATCCTTGAATGACTGATAATTGGGGTCCTTTACATCGGTCTCTATCAGGGAAAGCTCCGATCTGCCCAGAATAACGGCCAGCATATTGTTAAAATCGTGGGCAACTCCGCCAGCCAGTTGACCAACAGCCTCAAGTTTCTGGGACTGAGCCAGTTCTTCGAACAGTTTCTGCTTTTCTTCCTCAATCTTTTTTCGAACGCTGATGTCCGAAACAAGTGATTCTATTCTTAACGGATTGCCTTCATCATCATGGACCAGGTAGGCACTGAGAGACACCCATAATGTGGCACCGTCAAAGCAGCGGCACTGCAGTTCCTCATTCATAATCATGCCGTATTCCTGAAGCTGCTTCAGAATTTTGAAACGGTCCTCAGGGTTGTAGTAGAGCTGATTCTGAATATCTGTATAGGTATTGATCAGCATCTCTTCAGATTCGAAGCGGAGCATTTTGACCATGGCCGGATTGGCAGTCATTATTTTACCATCCATGGTCGTCTGAAGTATCCCTTCCATGGAATTCTCAAAAATTCCCCTGTATTTGTCTTCACTCATTTTCAACTGAGACACAGAATCCTTCAGGTTTTTCATCATGACATTAAATGACATGCCCAGAGTGCCGATTTCATCATGGGTGATAATTGGAAATTCACCTGAGTCCAGGCTGCCGGCTGCTATTTCTTCAGTTTTTTTAACAAAGGTCTGGAGGGGACGGATGAGCTTTCCCATGATCAAATACACGGTGCCTGCCGTTATAAGCATTGTAATTAGGGCAATCAGAATCAGTGTCATTATCATCTTATGGGCAGGGGAGAAGAGTTCGGACGTAGAAATGACAGAGACAAGCTGCCAGCCTGTAACGGTTATACCATTGACGAAGAAAACCAGATCTTCCTTACCGTCTTTGTAGCGGAACATACCATTGTCTTTAGATGCCAGCCTGCTGATGAGCTCGGTGTCTGTATACAGATCTGTCATATTGACACTTTGTTCAATCACGGAGTCAAGCTCTGAGTGGGCCACAATCGTTCCATCGTGAGTGAAAATAAAACTGTAACTGCTTTCACCTGACTTCAGTTCTTTGACAAACTGATGCATGTATTTTAGTGAGAGGCCGGTTCCAACCAGTCCGGCGGGCTGATTGTTTTCATCCAATATGGGGGCAACAATAAAAACTGTCAGTATTCCTGTTGTCCGGGAGATCAGCGGCGGGGTTATCTGCGTCGGCCCGCCATTCATAATCGATATAAAATAAGGCCGGTTGTTTATATCACCTTCAAATATTGATATCCCCGCTTCATCAACCAGAACCGTATGATATATCCCATCCCTGTCCGAACCGTAGATGTCCTGAAACAAATCAGGATATTTTTCATGCAGCACTATATAACGGTTGATGTTCTGAATATCGAAGTCTTCAAAGCTGTCATTGATTTTTTTGGCAGCCGGGGTGGAGGCTATTGTTTCAGGTTCCAGCATCAGTGTTTTAAGCCAGCGGTCAATCAGCTCCGCACTGCGGTTTATAACTTTAAGCCTGCTGCCGGAAAGTTCTTCCCTGATCACAGAATTGATATAACTGAATGCTGCAAGACTCATGGAAGTCATTCCCAGAATAAAGAGCGGCATTATCCACAGCAGGAGTTTTATTTTCAGTGAAGATAACCTAATTCTCACCTGATTTTCCCATTATTTTTTTATATATTCATATTTTATTATAAGCTCCGGCTATGAGTATATTCAAGGAGTATGTTTACAGGAATAATTTGTAAGATATTAATTCTTTCACAGTAAATATTTATTCTGAATAATACACATAAATAACACCTGGAAAAAGTTTTTTAATAAATGTTTAATATGTAAAGAGATATGAACAAAGCTATAAGAGCATTAATTACAACAGAAAAGTAAAAATAATAAAAATATAAACACTAACGAAAAAGAAAAAACATGGTAAAATAATAAAGATTTTAATATAAAATTGTAAATCAACCCCTTGAATATTTATAAAGGGAGTGCTGTTTAGTACAATAATATTTCGTTTATTTTAATAAGGATATCTATTCAGTGATCCCTGGATTTAATATCAAACAAAAGGAGAAGCTTATGTCATTTAGTCCAAAATTATCATCCATTTTCAACAATACAAAACTCAGAACTCCCAATAATATTTGTGATTTATCAGGGATGTGCTCTGTCTGTTCTGATAAATGCAGTGGTTTGTGTGAAATAGGATTATCTGCCGTTAGAGGACCTGAAGCTGCTTATCCATACAATACAATGACTCAACAGTTTGCCTCGGAAAAAAGATATCCCCTTGATTTTTCACATTTCAATATAAACGGCCGGGTTTTCGGCGCAATCGGGGCACCTGAAGATGCAGAAAAAACCAATGTACATTCGGTTGATATTACTTACGAAATTGGTAATAAGAGTAAAATTAAACTAAAAGCACCAATAATATTACCTGCAATGGCAAAATTGAATTGGAAAGATTATTATTCAGGTGCAGCTATGGCAGGTGTTCTGGTAGTAATAGGTGAAAATGCCATAAAAAAAGACCTGGATTTAAGACATGATAAAAGTGGTAAGGTGATACATGCACCTGTCCTTGGTGAGATGATTAATTATTTTAAAAAATTTGATAAAGGATATGGCGATATTGTTTTACAGGTTAATGCAGATGATATCGTCCTGGGTACCGCCGAATACGCTCTTAAAAACTTCCCTCTTAAAAGTATAGAGATTAAATTTGGACAAGGGGCAAAAGGCATTCAACATGTTGCACCTATTTATTCATATGAGGAAGCTGTTTCAGTTAAAAATAAGGGGTATTTAGTATATCCGGATCCCCTGGAGAAAGGGGTTAAAGAAGAATATGATCGTGGAGAAGTCTTTTCTTTTATGGAATATGGCCGATTACCCATGTGGAATGAATCTGTTCTTGAAGAATATATAAATAAATATCAGGATCTTGGTGCTGAAAATATATTTTTTAAAATGGCAGGATATGATACAGGAGATATTAGAAGAGTTATTCAGATTGCTTCAAAAAATAAAATATCACTGATAACCTTTGATGGTGCCGGTGGCGGAACAGGAAACAGTCCATGCAAGATGATGAATGAATGGAGCCATCCCACTATTAATTTAGTAAAGATTGTTAACAAAATGATTGATGAAATAAGAAAAGAGGGAGGATGGATTCCTGAAATAGCTATAGCTGGAGGTATTGCAATGGAAGATACTATTTTCAAAGCAATAGCTCTTGGTGCACCAAATATAAAAATGATCGGGATTGGAAGAGGCGCTATGGCAGCCTGTATGAGTGGTAAGAATATGGGAGAATTAATTTCAAAAAAACAAACTCCTGATACTTATAGTGCTTTTGGAAATGAAGCTGATATTATATTCAGAGATGCGAAATATATAAAAAGTATCTATAAAAATCTAAATGAGCCTGTCTCCTATGGTGCCATCGGACTTTATTCGTATATTAATCGATTATCTTTTGGTATGAAGTTATTAATGACTCTTAACCGTAAATTCAGTCTTAAATATATTGATCAATCAGATATTATTCCCTTAACAGATGAAGCTAAAGAATATTTATTAAAAAATATTTAATAAAACTGTTAAATGTGTTTTGGATTACATGTATTGGAATAATTATTCCGGAAAAAGAAAAAGGTTTTATCAGGGAAATATAATGAATAAAAATAATATTTTAATATTCTTAGTAATAATAAATTCTACTTTTCTATTTGGAACAGATAAAATTGATTTAAAAATTGGATTTGTTGGCCCATTATCAGGGAATTTAACTGAATATGGAATACCTCAATTAGAAGCAATTCAATTTTCATCATTGGAATATAAAGATTATTTTAATATCGAAATAATACCAATAGATGATGAAGGAAATCCTCAGAAATCCCAAGAAGCTGCACAAGAATTATTGGACAAAAAAGTAGATTATGTAATTGGTCATGTTACAAGTGCTGCAACTGCTGCTGCTCTGCAAATATATAACAATAAAACACTTATCATAAATCCTTCATCTACAAGCCCTTTCATTAATCAGGAAAAAATATATAAAACATTCATCAGAACTATTCCAAATGATTTTTCTCAATCAGAAAAGATATTAGAATTTATAAATGATAATGAATTTAATAATGTCTGTGTTATTTATGAATATAATGATTATGCCCGCAATATATTGTCGGGGATTAATAATATAAAAGAGAATTTAATATTTCAGTATTTAATATTGGATTTATCAAATGGGCAACTTTATGAAGACAAAAATAATACAAGTAATTTCAATGAGTTTATTACTAATACAGATTTGGTAATCTATCTGGGTTACTATAAAGATTTTATAAATATTTATAGCTTCCTTAGAGATAATTTTAATTATAGCGGAGAAATACTGGGTTCAGATGGAGTACCAGATTCTGGATTATTTGATGAAGTTGATATTAACTATACAAATACCTATGCTTTAAATGCATCGGATGTAGCAGAAAATGAAGCAATAAAAATTATTTTAGATAAATATCGAAATGAATATTCAAAGGAACCGGGAACATATTTTACCAGAACCTATATAACAAATGAAATGATTCTTCATTACCTGTCTAAAAATCCAGAATTATTCACATTCAGTATTGAAGAAAAAGCATTAAGAATTGCCAATGATTTTAAAAAAATGCCACAAAAATCCTTAATAGGGAATTTATATTTTAACTCCACAGGTGATATTACAATAAATGATTATAAAATATATGAAATTATCAATAATAAATTCGTTGAGTACAGGTAGAAGGACAAAACAAAGCCAGGAACAGAGACCGAGTCTTTTGTCATGGTTTATGCTTACGCAAAAGCATAAACCAGCACTACGGGACAGAGTTTCAGCTGATTTCAATGTTATGTTTAATGATTCGTATGTCCAGGAGTCATATAAAACTTTAATTACTATATGGAGGTAAAATGGATAATTCAGATATCTGCAACAGATTTTTAAAACTATCAACACCACTTATTGCTGACGCATGTATAAGATTGAAAGTTGATTTTAAATTAGCACCGGCAGGTATAAAACCAATAACTGAAGGAACCCGGCTTGCCGGCAGGGTCTGTCCTGTAAAACATTATGGAAGTGTAGATGTTTTTTTAGAAGCAATGGAAAAATCAGAAAGTGGTGATATTCTTGTCATTGATAATGGCGGCAGGTCAGATGAAGGATGTATTGGTGATTTAACTGCTTTGGAAGCAAAAGCCAGTGGGCTTGCCGGAATGATAGTTTGGGGTTGTCACCGGGACACCTCAGAATTAAAACAAATTGGATATCCGGTATTCAGTTATGGGAGTTGTCCATCAGGCCCTTTACGGCTTGATACTGTTGAATCTGATGCACTTCAAATTGCCGGATTCGGGGAGATAAAAGTCACTAAAGAAAATGCAGTGTTTGCTGATAGCGATGGGGTAATTTTTACAGAAGGAAAAATGACAGAAGAAATATTGGAAAATGCTGAGAGCATTTTTATAATTGAACGCAAACAGGCTGATGCAATTAAATCCGGCAATTTATTAAAGGAACAATTAAAATTTAATGAATTTTTATCTAAACGTGAAAATGATTCTTCTTACACTTTTCGTAAGCATTTGAGAATAACAGGAGGTGCTATTGAAGAGTAATAAATTCAAGACTGTATTTTATATAACCCCGGGGATGCTGTCCAATAATAATCCTGAATCATTCCTGTTTTTATGTTAGTCCATGTGTACAGTGATGGTATTCGCCCCTGCAATATGCAAGTCCTGATAATTAAATAATTATTGTGTACTTTATATAATTATGTTAATTAATAAGCATACAAAATCCTTACATGCAATTATATTCCGGTATTTTTCTGCAGATCAGCACTGTTGCTGACAATCCCACATCATTAAGGAAGGTTTTCATTGGATATTTATGTACTCAGCCTTATAAAGGACCTTGGGTTTGCCAAATCGCTGATCCATCCCGTACTGATCAAAAGCAACTCAGAATTATTCATGTATGATGCAGGATATCCTGGCCAGATTGAGGAGCTTTCACAGGAAATGTCCGGATACGGACTTTGCCTGAAAGATCTGACCGGAATTATTATCTCCCATCATGACCACGACCATATCGGATCACTGAAGGATATAAAAGAGCTAAACCCTGAAGTTGAAATACTTGCAAGCAGAGAAGAAACCCCTTATATATCTGGTGAAAAAGAATCGCTGAGACTAAAACAGGCCGAAGAATATAACAAAACCCTGGACGGGAAATCCAGATTATTCGGTGAAAAATTCACAGAATACCTGCGGACAATCAATACCTGTCCTGTAGACCGCATAATCGGGAATGAAGAACTGATAACAGAAAAATTACGGGTCATAGCAACCCCAGGACATACACCCGGCCACATATCGCTTTTGATTGAAGATAAAAAGATATTCCTGACAGGAGATGCGCTTGCAGTTGAAAATGACAGGCTGGTACTTCCCAATCCCCAGTTTACCCTGGATAAAGCCGAAGCTTTAAAGTCGCTGGAGAAAATCAGGGGAATTAATCCTGAAGAAATAATCTGTTATCACGGCGGAAGATTTAACCTGAGAATCAAGGACTCATTAACAGAACTGATAGAAGAAAAGTCAGTGTCCAGTTAACGGTGTGATTTTTTTCCACTGCTTTGCCGATATACTCCATCCAGAATAATTTCTGGCTTTTAAATGATCAAAACACTATAATAGACTATATCCGGATTTACAAATGGCGGAGGACTAAATGGGAAAAGAACGAGATCGTTTACCCACCGACGAAAACCTGGAATGCAGGCTTGCCAGATTTTGCATCGATCATACATCTGTCTGTGCCATCAGGCTTGGTCAGGAAGGATCTATCTTATACGCCAACAGCAGCGCTTGTAAATTCCTCGGCTATTCTCAGGCAGAGCTTTTAGTAATGTCGGTTTTTGACATTGATCCCTTCATGGATAGAGTCAGGTGGCCAAACGTGTGGGAAACGTTATGCAATGACGGCTCTGCCACCTTTGAGAGCAGCCATCGTCGGAAGGATGGTACGATTTTTCCGGTTGAAGTGACAGTGACCCTGATTGAATTCAATGACAATCGTTATTCTATGGCATTTTTCAGTGACATCACGGAACGAAAGCGTGTTTTTGAATCATCGCGCATTACTCAGTTTATTTTCGACAAAGCCCCACTCGGTATTTTCCTGATAAGGGACGGCGGCGATATCACCAACGTCAACGATCATGCATGCCAATATCTTGGGTACACCAGGAAAGAGCTTTGCCGGATGAATGTCTTTGATTTTGACCGGGGTTATTCTCCACAGGAAATCGATCAAATATGGCAACGCCAGAAGCAGACCCCCGACGTAGACACTTTCGAGACTGTCCACCGCCGAAAGGACGGCACCGATATTCCAGTCGAAATTACCGGAATCCGTTTAATGTTCGATAATATACCCTATAGCGTCTCTTTTGTTAAGGATATTTCCGAGCGAAAAGAAGCCGAAAAGAAACGTATCAAAATGGAAGCCCAAATGAATCAAGCCCAGAAAATGGAATCACTGGGAACACTGGCCGGCGGGATTGCCCACGATTTTAACAATATTCTGGGCGCTATTTTAGGTTATGCTGAACTCACACAACTCGATTGCCCTGCAGATTCCAAACTCAGGAATAATGTCAACCAGATAATCAAGGCAGGTCACCGGGCAAAGGAACTGGTTCAGCAAATTCTTTTGTTCAGCCGTCAGGACCGCTCGGAAAAGAAACTGATGGATGTCAGCCGGATTGTCGAGGATGCTTTAAAACTAATAAAAGTGTCCTTACCCTCGAACATTGAAATCCTCGCAAACATTTCAGGCAATCTTGCTCCGGTATTCACAAATGAAATTCAGATCCACCAGATCGTCATGAATCTGTGTACCAATGCATACCACGCAATGAAATCCGCCGGCGGTAAACTGAATGTGGATCTGACGTCAGTTACCATTCAAGAACCTGATGTAAAAAGCTTCCCTGAAATGAATCCGGGGCAATACATCAAGCTTTCCGTTGCTGATAAAGGTTGTGGCATTCCAAAGGAAATGGTCAAGCGAATTTTCGACCCCTATTTTACCACAAAACCCACCGGAGAGGGCACTGGCCTGGGACTCTCTACCATACACGGTATTATCAAGGACCACGGTGGTAATATTAAAGTATATAGCGAGGTGGGAATAGGCACGACTTTCAATGTATTTATTCCCACTGCTGATGCTGAGGCCGGAACCACTGCCCTGGTAACGGACCAACTCCCCACCGGCAATGGACGCATCCTTTTTGTGGATGACGAAAAATCACTGCTCGACATTGGCCATGATTTACTGGAGCGTCTGGGCTACGAGGTAGAACCCATGGCAAGTGCCATAGACGCGTTTGAAGCCTTCCGGGCCGATCCCGGTAAATACGACCTGGTCATCAGCGATATGATAATGCCGGAGATGACGGGTGATCAAATGGCCCGGCAAATAAGGGTAATACGATCCGATATTCCGATAATCCTCTGTAGCGGGTTCAGCGAACGGATCAATACTCATACAATAGAAGCTGTCGGTATCAGCGCCGTGCTCATGAAGCCCTTAATCTATGCGGACCTGGCTTATACCATCCACAGGGTGCTGAAAATAGATTCGTGAATTATCATGGCAGGAGGCGGAGCTGTTCTTCGGATTATAAATTTTTTGCCTTTTGCCAGCCATTCCTTCCAAATGTTTGTTACCAGTTACTTCGTAAGCAGCTTCCCTGCAGGATAGTTGAGCAGGAATCATTCCTGTTTTTTAATAGTCCAGGTGTACAGAGATGTTATTCACCTGACACTTGCTTTGAACAATAGCGGATAACAGCTATTTCCCGGGTTCCCGACCAACTTAAAAAACAGATCTCAGGCAAATATATTATATTTTTATTTTTGCCGCAGAAGTATAAAAAATGGTTATTACAAGCTTTACGGATAAATATGAGGATGTTATTATAAATAATAGACCTGATGGTTATCAATTAAAAGTAAAAAAGAAAAATTGGAGATATCCATGAAAAAAAACTTAATACTTATAATTGTGGGTATTACATTAATCGGACTGACTGGCTGTTCAACCGCCCCTCCAAACAGAGTTGTATATGATAAAGTCTGGGAAGATTTAAACATGCCTATGAACAGTACTGAACTTCTGCCTGAACTTGATATCTATCCGGAAAGCAATATTGATTATAACAAAAGACTTGTTGAAAATGCCGAAAAAGTCAGTGTTGTATTCAGTGATGATAAACCGCTCGTTCTGAATGAAGATACAGGCCGTTATGTTTATTATTGCAGCCGGGTATGGAAAGATGACGATTTGAGGCATATTGCTTCAAATCTTAATTATGAAGTGTTAAAGAGATTACGGGGCGAAGAAAAAAGTCTCGAGCCTGTTTATTACGGTCGTTTTTACGATATACGTGAAAATGAATACAGAAAAAATGTTGCAGGCAATATTAATATTATAGTATTGGATTTTAAAGGTTCGTTTATATCGTTTTATACCTCCTATGTGGATGATTCAAACAAAATGCTGGTAAAGGTTGTTACCAAAGACCCTTCACAATCCCCTGTTGATGTTTTAAGAGCAGTCAATCAGCTTCCGGATTTCTGGCCTAAAAAGATGGAATATAAAGAAAATATTGCCAGGCCTGCTGAGTATAAAAATAAAGCAGATTTTAAATCATATATAGCGGCAAGCAAAGCCAAAACAGCGCAAAAGAAGTCCTCATCTCCTGAAAGTTCATTCAACTGGGCCGGACTGGTAAGCGACCTGAGCAGGACAGTTGATGAATACTACTCTGAAAAAAATGCAAAAAATCCCTCAAAATCACCAGGAAAGCAGGCTGTCGGCAGTTTGCCCCCCTCCTCAGCAGCAGCGGAAACACAGACTGCCGGTAGTTTAGAGAATTCATCAACAGGGAAGACAGGCGTAACAGGAACAGCAAGAAGTGATTCTCCCGGTAACTTAAAGACCCTGCCAAGAACGGCAAAAAGCGGAAAATCACAGATCCGCGGACTGATTGATAAAGAGGAAAAGTTCGAATTTGATTTTGAAACAGCTGAGTTTACAAAAAGATCCCCGCAGGAGGGTGTAAAGTCAATAACTGCCAAAGTTTCAGGTGTTTATCTTTATAATGCTGTGGTTTATTCAAATGTGAAGTGGGAGAACGAACCCGGGTATGATAATTCCATAACCGGTGCAAACTGTTATATAGCACTCAGTAACGGTTCCAACATAATATATGTAAAGGCAGGCGATTTTCCCAATGCAGGCGGAGGATACATGAAAAACAGCTACGGAGAAGATACAATGTTTGTTAAAAGCTTTAACGGAACAAATACAGTTTTCTTTTCAAAAGAGGAAAGCAAGGCAATCAGGGAGGATATTGCTTATTCTGATTACCGGATTGTTGATCTTGTCCTGTCATGGGAGTGATGAAGGTGAATCATGATCTCTTCCGGATTTATCAATATATAAATCCCTGTATATCATTCACCTTTACAGATCTGACTCTTTTTTAATCTCATCAAACGATGTCACGCAGTTACGGCTTTTCCGCTTGCCGTAATACAACGCTATGTCAGCTTTTTTTATCACTCCTTCAATTGTATCCCCGGAACTTACGACAGACACACCAATAGTTAAAGTCACTGCTGCTGATTTATTTCCATCATCAAATTCATATCTGCCCTCTTCTACTGTCTTTCTGATCCTTTCAGCTAATGCCAAAGCCTGTTCCCGGTTTGTTGCCGGCAATAAAAGGAGGAATTCCTCCCCTCCCCATCGGGCAACGGTATCATATATTCTGACAGATTTGCGTATGTCTTCTGTGATTGACTTCAGAAGAAAATCCCCGCAATCATGACCGTATAAGTCGTTGATTTTTTTAAAGAAATCAATATCGGCACTTGCAAGGGCAAACCCCGAGCCGGTTTTTTTATATAGATTATATTCATGCTGAATTTTCTGTTCGATATACCGCCTGTTATAAAGACCTGTCAGGCTATCTGTCATTGAAATACGCTCAAGTTCCTGGTGACGCCTGGTTCCGGATATGGAGGTTGCGATCAGATAATAGCTGTAGAAAATAAGGATTGTGGATAATATCAAGGTGATAAAGGAAAACAGAAGAAATGTTCCCTGAAAAGCATAACAGGTCAGCAGCAAAAAAGATACTATGGGAAATAATATAAAACTTGTATTATGCTGATCTATTATTTCAATGATATCTTTAACAGGTAATTTCATATACCGCTTTATAAATGGCAGGGCTGCAAGTTCCAGCATCAGTCCTGCCAAAACAAAAGACTGTGGAACTGCCGGAGTGAAAAAATAGTCTATATATGTAAATATAAGATATGTCAGTTGAGTCAGAGAAAAAATCAGGTAAAAAACAAATATTTTTGCCTGAATTGTTTCTTTAAATATAAGGATTACCGGAACAAGGTATAAAGATCCCAGTATGTAGCTTATCAGCAGGGGATCAAAATTAAAGGAGTAAAGTAATGAGCGGAATAAAGATATCGTAATCCATGCCGAAATATACACTACAATCTGGAAGCCGCGCGATTTCTTTGATTCTAAAAAAATATATAACAATATAATATTTTCAATCAGAAATATACTTCTGCTTAAAAAAAACATACTCTTTACAGAATCCAGCATCATTTCCCCTCTAATAATATCAGTCTTTTCATCAAAAGATACTACCATTTATCCCCTGGAAAAAGAACTATTCCTGTGTTTTCCTGAAACTCAGGATACTGAAGATATTTACTTTACTCTTTAAATAGACAATATTGTCTACATGAATTACAATAATCAGTACTGCAGACAGTAAAAATCGGGAAAAAGGATCATTACTAATGAATATCAACGGACAACATTACAGAACAATCTGGATAAAAGCAGATGATCCGTCGGTTGTCCGCATCATTAATCAGCAGGCCCTGCCTCACCAGTTTGAAATACTCGACCTGAAAAGTGTCGAAGACTTCCGCTGTGCCATTAAAGAGATGTATATAAGGGGAGCAGGGCTCATCGGTGCCACCGCAGGATACGGAATCTATATAGCAGCCCTCACCTCCCCCCGAACCGGATACAGAGAATTTATTAGTGAAGCTGGAAAAATTCTAGCCGCAACCCGCCCTACTGCTTCGAATCTTGAATGGGCAATAGCAAGACAATTTAAAGCTCTGGAGAAATGTCATTCCCGTGAGGAGATGATCGGGGCAGCCAGGATCGGGGCTGTTACTATTGCAGATGAAGACGCAGATTTCTGCCGGAAAATCGGGGAACACGGTAAAAAACTCATCCGTCAAATTGCCCTTCAAAAAGAGGCAAATAACAGAAATACCGGAGAACCGGTTCATATCCTGACACACTGTAATGCCGGATGGCTGGCATTTGTTGATTTCGGCTCGGCACTGGCCCCTGTATATGCCGCTCATGACGATCGAATAGATGTCCATGTCTGGGTCGATGAAACCAGGCCAAGAAACCAGGGAGCAAGTCTCACCGCATGGGAACTCGGGCAACATGGTGTACCGCATGACCTTATTCCCGACAATGCCGGCGGATACCTTATGCAGAACGGAATGGTGGATCTTGTCATTACCGGAGCTGACAGGGTGACCCGTAACGGCGACACTGCCAACAAAATAGGGACCTACCTGAAAGCAGCGGCAGCCAGGGATAACAACGTACCGTTTTATGTAGCACTCCCTTCTTCCACTTTTGACTTTACCATGGATAACGGAATAAAACAGATTCCTATCGAAGAACGGGATTCATCGGAAGTCCGTTTTATGACCGGGAAAACAGGTTCCGGAGAGATCGCAACCATTCAAATATGTCCTGACTCAACTCCGGCCCGGAATTGGGGATTTGATATAACCCCTGCCCGGCTGATCAATGGGTTTATCTGTGAACGGGGAATATGTGAAGCTGCTGAAGAATCAATTCTCACCCTTTTTCCGGAGTACCGGACATGAGTTCAGAATTATCTCCCCCTTCAGCCGATATTCACAATAAAGGAATTATTGCCTGCGGAAAAGATCTGTCTGCTGCAGACACTCTGATTGAAAAACATATGGGGATCTCTATTAACCTTCGGTTGATCCCCATACCGGGCACCTTGCCATAGGCACGCTTTGCGATCGCCAATGGCGTAAGGAATTATTTTTTTCGTAAACGAAAAAAACATAGTTTTTAGAGGTGCCCATATATAAAAAAAGCAAAAGTTGGAGGAAATAAATGAAAATAGGAATTATAGGGGGAAGCGGACTCGATAATCCTGAAATCCTTGAATCGGAGAAAGACGTAAAGATTACAACACCTTACGGAGAACCTTCTGCCTCTCTGAAAACCGGATTGATCGGAGGAAGAGAAGTCGTTCTGCTTGCCCGCCACGGACGGGAACACACTATCCCCCCCAGTCAGGTCAATTACCGGGCCAATATTTATGCTCTGAAAGAGGCAGGCTGTACCAGGATTATAGCAACAACCGCTGTAGGATCTCTGAGGGAAGAGATCAAAAGGGGGGATCTTGTGATTGTTGATCAATTTATCGATTTCACGAAACAGAGAGAGATGACTTTTCACACCTCTTTTGCCCCTCACTCTCCCGTTCATACCTCTATGGCCAATCCTTACGACAGCGATATCCGGGAACTTCTGATAAAAAACTGCGCAGAAATGGGCTATCCTTTTCATAAAAAGGGAACAGTTATTACGATAGAAGGGCCGCGATTCTCGACAAAAGCAGAGTCTTATATGTTCAGAGCCTGGGGTGCAGATATTATCAACATGTCGATTGCGACTGAGACAGTACTGGCCAATGAAGCCGGGATTCCCTACGCAGCAGTAGCCATGAGTACCGACTACGACTGCTGGAAGGAGAATGAAGAACCGGTCAGCTGGGAAGCAATTCTTAAGGTTTTTTCACAAAACGCACAGAGGGTAACAGATCTTCTGATAAAAACCATTCCCGAATTACAGCAAAAGACAAATTAATCCTGAAGAAATAATCTGTTACCGCGGATGAAGATTTAACCTTAGAATAAAAAACTCGTTAACTGGCCTGATAGAAGAAAAGTTAATGTACTGTTAACGGTGTTTTCTCCCTGTAAGCCGCGTGATCGCCGAGAATGAATACAGTGGTACTGATATTGAGTACGGGAATCAAACAAACAATACAGCGAATGCTATCAATATAAATATTTGTTGCTCGATACTGATTTTTCCAATATAATCGTAACTGCCAAACCGGAGGAATACCAATGAAAAAAGTTATCATAATTACTGCTCTTATATTTTTAATAACCCCCCTCTTCTCCCAGAACATCTACAGTGCAATCTATAAAGGCAGTTACGATGAAGTAAAAAAGCTTCTTGAGAATGGAGAAAGCCCTAATGCCTTTAATCCGGAATACGGTAATACAAAAAACAATACAGAAGTTTTTACCAGAAATAAAGATAATAAAGATCTAAAACAAATCATTATGGAAAGAACTCAGGATAAACCATTTAAAGATACTGAGACTTTATATTCAATTGAACTTGATAATGTTTATACAGTTGAAGAAAACACTTTTGAATATCCACTGCTGGCAGCAATTGCAACACAAAATTATGAGATTGCAGATCTTCTCATTGAAAGTGGAGCTTACCTTGATATATACCAGAAATTTCAGCTGGAAACAGATTTAATCAATCAGGATAATTATTATTTTCAGGCTGCAGGACTGAAATATTATTTTAATTCTATTGGCTGCTATTATATTACCAGAAATGCAGTTTCAGTTTATCATTCACCTTTATCACTATTATATTCCTATCTTTATGCAGATAAGAAAAACAGTGCAATACTGCAGAAACTGATTGATAAAGCAATTGAAAAAGGAGCTAATCCTCAGTATCCAAACAGACTAAGACTTGAACATAACATGTATCTGAATGAAAGATTTATACCTTTTAACATGCTTGCCCTTGCAATACTTGAAAAAGATATAAAAAACGTAAAACTTCTGATTGAAAATAATCATTATATTAATTCATATCCGCTTCAATCAGTGGATTTTAAAAATGAAAAATATCAGGTATTTCCAGCTTCAAGCTTAACAGAACTTTCAGAAAAATATTCAACTCCTGAAATAACAAAATACCTCTCAGATAACGGAGGAGTTAAGCTTCCTGTCAACTATGATCCTCAAAAAGCATTATACAAGGACAATAGCGGAAAATATTTACCAACTTCACAAACAGATATATTATGTATCGAGAGAGAATATGCAGGTTCAAGATTTATCCAGAAATATATATATTATTTTAATAAGTACGGCAGAAATCCCTATAAGCCCGGAACAATAAGCCATCTGGCAAAAATAAAAGATTACAAATCAATTCTCTTTTTCCTTAAAAATGTTAAAATGATTACACCTTATGACATGGTTTTTATAATAAACACAGGGGAACAGGATTTAATTGATGAAGCAATGAAATATTTTGATGCACCCCATGCTTCAACTTATTATAAAACTACCGAATTAACAGATACTTCCGGTTCAGCTAATATTAATTATACAACACCATTTCTTGAAGCTCTTATCAATAATAATAAGGAGCTTAGTGATAATTTTATCAAAATCGATAATAAAACAGGTCTTGATAAGAATTATTCCTTAAGCTGTTTGTCCTACTCAACTATTTCAAAAAATCCGGAATTTGTCTCATTATTCCTTGATAAAACAGATACTCAGTCAATAAATAATACTTTCAGCCCATATGGAAGATTTGATGATATCATCGATATATTGGAAAGAGATAAAGTTTTTAACAAATCATATTACGGATTTGGTATAATCAAAGAAAACATTTATACTCCTTTCCTTTTTTCACTACAAAACTCTTCTCCTGAAGTTATCAGTCTTTTCATAAAAAAAGGTGCTGACCTGACAAGGGAATTTGAATTATTCAGTGCATCCCATAAAATCACAGGTGAATTTGATTATAAAAAAAAGAAATTCAAACCCTATTCAAAAGATGAACAGAAAAACCTTATGGAAATTAAAAAATACGAAAATTTTACACCTCTTTTATATTATACTGCATTAATAATAGATGATGATCCTGCAGTTGTAAAACTTCTTGCTGATAACGGTGCTAATATTAACTATAAATCACCTGTATTAAACGAAACTCCTGTTTATCATGCAGGAAATTATGAAACGCTTAAAATATTATGTGATAGGAAAGCGGATCTCAATGTTTATAACTTACACTATCCAAACAGCCCGACGATACTCTGGAAAAATGCATCTAAAATCTACTCGGATAATCCTGATTATGAAAAAACACTGAAGATGCTTATTGATTCCGGTGCTGATAAACAAATAAAATCCTACATGGAATATAATAATACTAAAAATATGACTTTATCAAAGTATGCATCTGAAGAAAAGCTGGATAAATTAAAAGCAGCATTGAAATAAAGCTGGCAAAAAGGATAAATACTTTTTCTGTTTCTCAAAAATCTATTACTGTATCAGTTCTGCCAGAAAGAAAAATATTCTTATTTCTGGGTGTGTTAATACAGATAGCAGCAGATATGAGCCTGATTATAGAAATAAAAAGTCTGGAGAATCACCAATCCTCAGCTAAAGTATTAGTATGGATAGAAGAATAAAAATATCAGGCTGTAATAAAGGAGATGCATATTAAAAATATTTCAAATGATGAAATAGAAAAAATATGGAAGATGGTATTCAATTTTTCTGTTAATTTCCTTCATGATGAAAATCTGGCAGAAGACGCAACCCAGGAAATATTCCTGAAAGCAAATACAGCTTTCTCATCTTTCCGAAATGAATCTTCCCTCAGTACATGGATTTATAGAATTGCATACAACTACCTTGTTGACCTGAAAAAAATGCACTTCAGGGATGAAATATCGTTTGAAATGTTCGAATATGATATTAACAATTACCTCCCCTTTCAGAATGAAATTAATTTAACGGAAAAAGAAATGAACATCTATATTGAACAGATTAAGACAGGCTGTACAAAAGCAATGCTTCAATGCCTGGATTCAGCTGACAGATTTATATTTATCCTGGGGAACATATTTGATTTCAGAAGTAAAGACGGCGCATATATCTGCAGGATGACAGAAACAGCGTACCGGCAGAGATTATCACGCTCTACAAGAAAAATAACAAACTTCATGAAATTAAATTGCGGATTGATAAACCCTAATGCAACATGCCAGTGCAGAAAAAGAATAGGAACTGCCCTTGAACGGGAGCGTATTAATCCGGACATGCTGTTCCATTATACAGAGTCTGAAAAAATAAGGGATTATCTCAATTCAATGAATGAAATTGATGAAACAGCAAAAATATTCCGCGATAATCCCTATATTGATAAGGTGGGTTCTTTCAGTAAAGAAATCTATGACAAAGTCAAATCAATAGCGGAAAAAGCTATCTGATAAGAATCCCCGACAGTAACCCGATGAATGAACCAAGTACAGCCGTTGTAACAAGCATAACAGGGACAGCCTTTTTATCAAGTTTTGTTACAAGAATAATAACAGGGACAGCACAAAGCAATGCTATAACCAATCCGTTAAGCCATCTGACAGAAATCAGGCCGGATGACGGGATAATGATACCCAGAGAAACCCAGATGAAAAAAGCGGATAAAATAAATACTTTATCAAGTTTCTTTGCCATCATCGGTGCTGTATCAATAAAGGCAGCAAGCAGTCCAAGGCCGAGGGAAATCAGAAAATTTATCATATAAGTACTCCTTTCTGGATGAATATATATAATCAGACTGAAACCGGGACATTTTGTGACAGGTATTTGATAAAAAAAATACCAAATCCAAAACAGCTTAGCATGATATTTTATCTCACTGTAATAATAGTTGTATTCTGTTTTATTAAAGAAAAATCTGTCCGTTTTTACTTGAAAAATTCTTAAGTGATGAAGTAATTCCGATGAGTTTTAAAATCCCAAAAAAGGTCGGTATCATAATATCAAACCCATATAAACTCCATGGAGCACTCTAATGCAGTTGTCGGCCCCAATGGAAGGAGAGGTATTAAAGCACCTCCAACAACAGCATTGTTTGCTGATTCAGATGCTAATATTCTCTGCAATGTTATTAGTGTTAAAAACTTTCATAACTAATCGTTAACAAAACCTCTATATATGAAAGTCTGCTTCTGCAGCTGTCATGAAAAATTATTCTCCGGATTCCTTTATAAATTCTTATAACGTATTTTTATGCAAGATCCATATTGATAAAACCCGGTCCGGAAATGTAATAGAAGTTATTTATCATTAGAATGAATAAACTAATATACTTTGACTATTCTATTTAAAGCATATAGAATCTTAGTTGGATAATTTCATTTTTATGGCGGTCGTAGGTCATGATCTATCCTATCCCAGCTTATGACCGTCATTTTTATTCCATAACTGTTTAATCACAAAAATACTTATAGGGATCTCTATTAACCTTCGGTTGATCCCCATACCGGGCACCTTGCCATAGGCACGCTTTGCGATCGCCAATGGCGTAAGGAATTATTTTTTTCGTAAACGAAAAAAACATAGTTTTCAGAGGTGCTCTTATTATTCTTTTGCCCCCCTGAATTTCATAAAAGATAATACATAACTGTTTAAAAAATAAAAAATGATTTTACTCTGATAGTTGACTAAAAACAGAAGCGGTGATAGTGTTTCTACTCATAAGAACATTACAGGAGAATATTATGAGAAATAAAATTACAACAATGCTGCTTATTGTACTCACCATGACAATAACCTTAACAGGTTGCAGCAGGAAGGAAAAAGCTGCAGCGCCGGCTGCTCCTATTAAAATAGGCATCTCTAAAATTGTCGCACATCCTGCCCTTGATGCACTTGAAAAAGGAATAATGGAGGTTGTATCTGAAAAATACCCGGATGCAGTATTTGATCTTCAGAATGCAAACGGAGAAATGGCAACCGCATCTTCTATAGCGCAGAAATTCAAGGCTGAAAAGGTAAACCTTGCAGTAGGAATCGCAACACCGACTGCACAGGCCCTTGCACAGGCAATTTCCGATGTACCGGTTGTCTTCTGCGCTGTTACTGACCCTGTTGACGCAGGTCTTGTTGCATCAACTGCAAAGGGAGACGGAAATGTTACTGGAGTATCAGATATGACACCGGTAAAGGAGCAGATAGAGCTTCTGGCAGGTCTTACCGACCTGAAAACACTGGGCCATGTATATACCAACTCCGAGGCTAATGCTGTCAGGCTGGCGGAGATAACAGAACAGGTATGCGGTGAGCTCGGTATAAAGTTTATCGGTACAGGGGTAAGCAACTCTTCAGAGGTTAAACAGGCTGCACAGACAATTGCAGACAAGGTTGACGCATTCTATGTAAGCACAGACAACACTGTTGTTTCAGCAATAAGCGCCCTGGCTGATGTTGCAGCAAAAGCAGGAGTTCCCATTGTATCTGCCGATACTACATCTGCCGAGAACGGAGGTGTCCTTGTGGCATGGGGATTCGACTACTACAAGATGGGAAGGGCTTCAGGGCGGATGATTCTTGACATCCTCAACGGTGCAGACCCGGATGGAATTCCTACAATGTTCATGACCGACCCTTCAGATATTGACCTGCTGATTAACCCGTCTGTTGCCGCATCTCTTGGGATCAGTATACCGGCGGATCTCCTTGCAGACGCAAGAACAGTTGAATAACTGATATGATTGAAGGTATTTTTGTTGAGGGTCTGATCTACGGGATCATGGCCCTCGGCGTTTTTCTGACTTTCAGGATCCTTGATTTTCCGGACCTCTCTGTCGACGGAACATTTCCGCTCGGGGCTGCTGTAATGGCTATCTGTCTTACCGGCGGGATGAATATGGGGACAGCGCTGCTTCTCTCCTTTGCAGGGGGATTTGCAGCAGGAGGGGTAACTGCGGTAATTCACAATAAACTCGGAGTACCGAGCCTTCTTGCGGGTATTCTTACTATGACGATGCTGTGGTCCGTCAATATCAGGGTCCTCGGCGGAAGGGCAAACCTTCCCCTTCTCAGAACTGAAACTATACTGACCAGAATTGAGGCAAGTTTAGGATCCGTAATCGGAGAGACCGCCGCTTTGCTTATATTCTTTATTGCTGTTGCTCTTATAATCAAACTGCTGATGGATTTGTTTTTTCATACAGACCTTGGGTTGACCATGGGGGCAATGGGGAACAATGAGCAGATGGTCATCAGCCAGGGGGTAAACCCCGAGATGGTCAAGATTATCGGAGTCGGTATCTCAAACGGTCTTGTAGCGCTCAGCGGTGCATTTGCAGCCCAGTATCAGGGATTTGCAGATGTCAACCTAGGACAGGGGATAGTTGTCCAGGGACTCGCGATGGTGATGCTGGGTGAGTTCCTTTTCTCTTCAAACAGAATAGGTTTTTTAACCCTGAGGGTCATCCTCGGAGCTGTCATCTACAAGGCAATCATGTTTTTCGGACGTTACTACGGATACTACATAAACCTTACACCCAATGATCTTAAACTGATAACAGGACTTCTTATCATTGCCTGTCTTGTGCTTACAAAATACAGATCAAAATCCATGGGATTCAGAAAGGCGGGAAAATGATACAGCTTGAAAACATTAACATGATATTCGGAGAAGGGACCCCTGACAGGAACCATGTGCTTAAAGACCTTGATCTCAGGATAAATCAGGGCGATTTCATTACAATAATAGGCTCGAACGGAGCAGGAAAGACTACCCTCTTCAATGTAATCTCTGGCAACCGGAAGCCCGGAACAGGTACTGTCCGGATCAATGATACTGATGTAACATCACATCCCGAATACAGGCGCGCTAAATACATAGGCAGGATATTTCAGGACCCCCTTCTCGGGACTGCCGGGAATATGTCGATTGCCGATAATATGCTTGTGGCAGGCAGCAAGGGATTCAAGGGTCTTAAGATCAGCATGAACAAGGCAAGACGGGAGTACTTCAGAGAGCAGCTGAAGAGGCTTGATATGGAGCTTGAGAACCGTTTAAACGACAACGTCGGAATGCTCTCAGGTGGCCAGAGGCAGGCACTGACCCTGCTGATGATGTCTCTTTCGAGACCTGAGCTTATCCTGCTTGACGAGCACACAGCGGCCCTTGATCCCCGCAATGCATCAAAGGTACTTGATCTTACAAACCGTTTTATTGATGAATATGGCTTTACTGTGATGATGATTACCCATAATATGCAGCAGGCCATAGATTACGGCAACCGTCTCCTGATGATGGATGAAGGTCGGATAATCCTTGATATAACCGGGGAAGAAAAGATGAAGCTTACCGTAGACAGTCTTGTAAAAAGGTTTCACAATATACGGAAAAAGAGTTTTGCCACAGACAAAACACTCCTTTCATAATTTTCATGAGGGTACGTTTTACCTAAACCGCACCCTCATGAAAAATCCGCAATAACAATACATGTTATACTTTTTTATAATTTTTCTCCTGAATACCGGTAATCTTAATAACAGCTTATCCTGAAAATATTTTAAAATACTTTATATAATAACGAAAATGTATTACTGTTTCAAAAATATCTACGGAGAAATAAAGGGAATGAGAATAAATATATTTTTAATGATTTTACTTGCAGCAGTTCTGACAGGCTGCTCGACACTGGATAAAAATTATATTTCAGATGAAAACAACAAAATTGAAGCAGATGACCTGAAGCTTGAAATCGGATACGATGTTTATCATTTCAAAGTCGACCTTATCAGGAACACCCGAACAGAAACAAGAACAACGACAGACGCCCAGGGTATTTCAAGAACAGAAACAACCCAGATTGATGTCCCGTACCATTATCTGGGAGTAAGATTCGGCAATGGATTATTTTACGACTACAACAAAAACCTCTGTGTCGACCTGATAAAGTTTTATGGTATGGATGAAGAAAATTTTTTGATTAAACTGAAGGGAAAAGGTCTTTTTTCACCTTCTGTGGAATATAAAAAGATCAATAACAACTTTGAGCGTGAAGTAAAAGCACTTTTCGGAAATAAAACAAAAGCTGAATTTAAGGACAATGAAATATATATCGAAGAAGGACTATTTCAGACTGACGCTGAAATAAATATTTCGGAAAATGAAATTGAGTTTAATCCGAAGGGGGTATTCGGATTCTTAAGTAAAGCAAGAATAAAAAGCACCCCCCCTTCAGCAGTTGAATTCCCGGGATTCTGGAAAGATGAGATATTTACCCAGGACAGCAGCGATAAAATAACATTAAGCGATTCATTTTCCATAAGAAAAGACAAAAATGAGATAGTATTTGAATATAAGGGCCTTTTCAACTCAAGAAAGTCATACCACTTCATGAAAACAGAAAACGGGTTTATTTTCTATGATGAAAAATATCACGGGGTTAAAGTTGAAAAACACAACAATACAATAACAGTATATTCAGACAACAAGAAAATGTATGACGCTGTTATATATTAAGGGCACCTCTGAAAAATAATCCCTTAAACCATTGGCGGCAGTAAAGCGTGCCTGAGTTATAATAAGGATTCTGATGAGAGATATTAATATTTATAAGTACTTTCTGGATCTGGAAAAAAAATTATTTCTTGTAAGTATCAGGCAGGGATTCATTCTCCTGATACCTGTATTTATGACAGGCGCGTCAGCTCTGATGTTATTATATTTCCCTATACCCTTTATCAGGGAGTATATAGGGGTAATATGGGGCGGTAAATTATCGGTTTTTCTGAATCTTATTTTTCAATCAACATTCGGCTTTGCTTCAATTCTATTACTTATATCAGTAACATATAAATATTCATCAAATACCACACATAATTCCGGCGCATTGAATATTTTATCGTGTATTGTTGCAGCTGCCTCTTATATTGCGCTTCTTGGAATAAAACCAATCATGTCAATAAACGGTATAAATCATCAGGTAATTATTTTAACTTCAGTTAATGTTCAAAGTATTTTCACTGCATTACTCTGTTCAGTGGTTTCAACAAAAATCTTTTTATTGCTGGTAAAAAAATTGTCTTCGGTAAACATATATGCAGAGTTCAGCACTGATATAGATTTCAAAACTTCTTTAAGCACACTGGTGCCGATGTTCCTGACAATTGCCTTTTTTGCTTTTATTTCAGTCATAACAACAGCTGTATTCCATGTTGCCAGCTTCAATGAACTGGTCGTGAAATTATTATCTTCCCCTTTTGAAAAAACAGGCAGATCAATATGGAGCGCCCTTTTAATCCTTTTAATTGAATCACTCTTCTGGTTTTTCGGAATTCATGGAAGCAATGTTTTTGAGTCAGTTAATCTCCATATTTTCCCGGATGTCCAGGGGGAAATTCTTACTAAAACTTTTTTTGATGTTTTTGTATTAATGGGCGGATGCGGGACAACCATATGTCTATTAATATCGATTTTTCTTTTCTCAAAGCTGAAAGCACAGAAATTACTGGGCAAAAGCGCTTTGCTTCCAATGTTATTCAATATAAATGAAATAATGGTTTTCGGTCTTCCTATTGTACTGAATCCTGTGATGTTTATACCGTTTATAATAACCCCTCTTGTAACGCTGACTGTTTCATATCTGGCAATTCTTATCGGATTAGTTCCTGCAGCTGCAGCAAGTGTTGCGTGGACAACGCCTGTTCTCATCAGCGGTTATATAGCTGCAGGATCAATAAAAGGTTCGATTCTGCAGATATTTACCATAACTCTTGGAGTTCTAATATATACTCCGTTTGTGAAAACTGAAAATAAACTCCATGCCATGAAGATAGATAACCTTATAAATGAGATGACAGAAATTGTAAAACAGTCCCTTGATAAAGGCATTATACCGGAACTTTTTAAAAGAAATGATTATATATCAAAGGCAGCAAAGGAACTTGCCCTCAATCTTCGTAAATCAATAGAGAAAGGAGAAATAGAACTTTTCTACCAGCCGCAGCATGATAATCTGGGCTGTGTTGTTTCGTGTGAAGCTTTATTACGCTGGAAATATGATCAGAGAAACTATCTCTATCCGCCTCTGGTTATTCAAATTGCCAGGGAGGATGGAAGTTTTTCACTGCTGACTGAATTTATTATAAAAAAGGCAATTGACGATACTGCTGTAATTAATCAGAAGTTTGGTGACAGGATAAGTGTCTCAATCAACATTGATTCAACGCAGTTAAACAATCTTGAATTAATTAATAAGATAATACTGAAAGTGAATGAAAATAATATTATTGAAAATACCTTCGGTATCGAAATAACAGAAGAAAGCGAACTGAAGAACAACGGCAATCTTGAAATAGTATTTAATCTTTTAAGTCAAAATCATATCAAGCTTGCTATTGATGATTTCAGTACAGGACATACTTCCCTTGTATATCTCCAGAACAATAAATTTGATTTTGTAAAACTTGACGGCTCACTTGTAAGAAATTTACTCCTGAACGAAAGAAGTTTTGATATTATTAAATCAATAATAGAACTTGGGAAATCCCTTGAGTTTGAAGTAATTGCTGAATTTGTAGAAAACGAAGAGCAGAAGAAAATACTTCAGAAGATGGGCTGTTCCAGATATCAGGGATATCTGTACTCTCCCGCGTTATCACTTGACAGATTTATTGAGTATACCAGGGAATAAGTTTTCCTCTGTTTCTTAGAATCCTTTTTTCTAATCATTGTAATTATAATTATTAAATCCGATATTTAAGATATGACTGATGAATTGATAAAATATATAGCCGGGCACGAAGAATGGCTCATGGAAAGAATTCTTAATTATGCTCTGAAAACAAATTACACTAAGTTTACTTCAACTTTGAAAGAACCATGGCGGCTTTCTATTTCAGGACTGTCAGAATCCTTTATAAATTCTATTAAACAAAATGGGGAAGATATTGAATTGGGGCCTGAAGTGGATTACACCAGTGATCCTGCGGCGCAATTCGGAATCATAGAAGCCGCGCGGCACAGGAAACGCGGAATCAGACTTGATATGTTTCTCGGCCTGATGAAATATTATAAACAGTCCTATCAGGATTTAATACGGGAATCAGGTTTCAGGACTTCTGAGAAACAGCATTTTATCAATATAATTAATCGTTTTTATGATAGGATGGAAATTGCTTTCTGCACGACCTGGACCTCTATGGAAAAGAACCAGATGGTAGAAGAACTGCAGGAAGGAAACCGACTTATGACTAACGAAAAGAATAAATATCTCACAATCTTCGAAAGCCTGTCCATGGCTGTTTTCATCGTTGACCGTGACGGAATAATTGAAGACATGAACTTTGCAGCCTCAAAAATTATTGATTACAACCATGATTCTGTCCCGGGATCAGAATATTATACAGAAACCAAAGAAAAAATAATCTTCACAGAAAAGTTCCCTTATATCACTGAAACCTATTATAATTTTGTCAGCAGTACTGACCAGATGACCTCAATTGAAATCTATTTCGACACCATGAAACTGTATTTTCGTATATCATTTTCCCGGTCACTTGACATTTCAGGAAAATTTCATGGGACAATAATTATACTTGAAGATATTACAGATAGAAAAGAAATGGAAAAAGCGATGGAAACACTTGCAACAACAGACCCTTTGACAGGAGCAAGAAACAGAAGGTTTTTTCTCAGTTTTTTCGAGAAGGAGTTTTCCAGAAGTCAGCGATATACCCATCAACTCTCACTTCTCATGATAGATATTGATAACTTCAAGATAATCAATGATAAATACGGACATAACTCCGGTGATATGGTTTTAAAAAACCTGGTGAAAAAAGCCCATGTTATTCTCAGAGGTACCGATATGTTTGCCCGCTGGGGTGGAGAAGAGTTTGTTGTTCTGCTTCCGGAATCTGCAATCAACCATGCTGTAAATGTTGCAGAAAGATTCAGGGAAAACTTGTCAAAAATGAAAATAAATTCCGGCAGCTCTTCAGTTATAAATTTTACTGTAAGCATCGGTGTGACAGCTGTCATGAATATTGATAACTCGCTTGATGATATTATTAAGAGAGCGGATAAAGCGCTTTATCTAGCCAAGAACCAGGGACGTAACAGGGTCGTTTCGATCTAATTTACAGGATATAAATCAAATCCCTCTGTTCAGCACCTGCCTGACTTTTTCAGCAAGTTCCTTTCTTGAAAACGGTTTCTGAATGAATAAAATTCCTTTATCAAGTACTCCGCGGCTTGATATTATATCTGCTGTGTAGCCCGACATGAAAAGACATTTCATTTCAGGGCGCTCTTTCAGAAGCCTGTCTGCAAGGTCGCGGCCGTTCATCCCGGGCATAACCACATCACTCATAAGCAGATGAATAATACCCTCAAACTCATACCCCCTGCTTATCGCCTCTTCAGGAGAACCGGCAGAAAGGACTTTATAACCGAGACGGTTAAGCATTCTCACCGTCATCTCCAGGATAGAAGGTTCATCCTCAACAAGAAGTATGGTTTCATTTCCTGCCTCATAAAGAACCGGTGCCGAAGCAGTTTGCACCTTCTCATATTCACCTGTAAACCGGGGCAGATAGATTGAAAAACTGCTGCCCTGTCCGGGTTCACTGTAAACTTTTATTATTCCGCTGTTTTGCTTAATTATACCGAATACTGTTGCAAGGCCGAGTCCTGTCCCTGCCCCGGTTCCTCTTGTGGTAAAGAACGGTTCAAAAATACGGTTCAGAGTCAGTTTATCCATACCGCAGCCTGTGTCGTTTACTGTAATCCTGACATAATCTCCGGGTATAATGTCATCGTTAAAAGCAGCATAGTATTCATCCAGAGTAATATTTTCAGTTATAACAGTAATCTTCCCTACACCGCCAATAGCGACACGGGAGTTGATACAGAGATTTGCAAGGATCTGGTTGATCTGAGACGGGTCAATTTTAACATGCCACAGACCGGGTCCGGGGAGCCAGATAAGATCAATATCCTCGCCGATAAGACTTCTCAGCATATTGAGCATTCCTTCAACAGTCCCGTTAAGATCGATAATTTCAGGTGCAATTGTCTGCTTTCTGGCAAAAGCCAGCAACTGCCCTGTTATCTCTGCCGAACGCTGCGCAGCTTTTCGTATTTCATTCAGCTCAAAAAAAATAGACTCAGACGGGTCAACATCATCCATTGCTATCTCTACACGGCCGAGAATTACCCCAAGCATGTTGTTGAAATCATGTGCAACTCCCCCTGCAAGCTGGCCGATTGCTTCCATCTTCTGGGACTGCTCGAGCTGCACCGCAAGTTTGACATTTTCCTCCTCAATCTGTTTACGGGCTGTGATATCCCGTCCAATCCCTAGAACACCTATCAGTCTTCCCCCGCTGTCGTACATCGGTGTCTTGATTGTCTCCAGCAGGGCACGATGACCATCGTCTGCAAAAGTTATCCATTCTTCGTTCCTGACAGGTTTTCCCGCCTCAATTGCCTTAAGGTCATTTAAACGGAAAAAATCAGCGGTTTCCTTATCCACAAAATCGTAATCAGTTTTTCCCGTAATATCCTTCTGTTCTGCACCGTAAAAATGCTCAAATATCAGATTGCATGATAAAAACACACCATCTTTGTCTTTCAGCCAGATCAGATCAGGGATTGTCTGAATCAGTGTCATCAGATGGCTTTCAGTGTTCAGCATCGCCTCTGTAGACTGTCTTATTTTTTTATTCAGCCGGAAAATCAGGAAATAAAGAAGTACAGATGTGGAAAATATAAAGAGTATCCCCTTGAATATTGCTATTTTGGTAATTATTTCCGGGTCTTTGACAAACCAGCCCATAAATGTATCGGAAAAATAAATCCAGATGCTGCCGAAAACAGCATAAATTATAACGATTTTAAATATTTCAGGATATCTTTTCATCTGTACAATTATTTCCTTACGCATGTATCTGTATCATAGCTAATTTATTTTCTATCAGTATGTTTCTACATGTTATAATAATTATCAACAAATTACATGCTGATTTCAATGAATATTATCAATAAGGATAACTGAAAAGTAACAGTACTTATGCCATAACACCTGTTTCCACAAATATTACTGATCCGTGATAAAGCAATTGTATTCACCTGATTCAAAAAATGATACCCGTCTGTCCGGCAGGGAAAAGAGCCCCCTTCCCGCTGCCTAAAAAACTTTTCACTGACCTGACATGGAAAACGTAATATTTACAGCCTTCATACTCCTTTTGCTGAGTTACCGGCAATTTGAACTGTGAAGTTAAGATCGCCTGTAATCGGGGAAGTGTATTACTCATTAATCAACTTTATTTCATTGAATTCAGAGCGCTGCTGTATACAGCAGGCAATCAATCATTACAGAACTTAAAGACGCTTCTGAAGCACCAGATCTGCAAAGCTTTTTCCTGCAGCAGTCAGTGTAACTGCTTTCTGCCTAATTATCTCCATACATGTTGATTCAGAATAAACAGGAAATTTTCGTTGTTGAGAATAAGTATTTCAGGTGTTAGACTTATATCAGTATTGCAACAGGGGGAATTATTTCAGAAAAACCGGAATCTCTATTGTTATCCGCACCAGATTAATAACGGAGAATATAAGAATGAAAAACATATTATTTTCATTAATTCTGATTGTTTTTATATCATCATGCGCCAACCTGGGAAAAATCAATATTTCTGAAAATGAAAAACCTTCTGAAGATACAGTTTCAGCTGAACCTGAACCTGAACCTGATACAGAAAAATCCCTTTTACCTGTAAAAACCAGACCCTGTCTTTCTGTTCTTCCCTTCAAAAGTGAGGAGGATAATATCGCAGCAATACTTTCTTCAGCTGCATACAGCTGTATCGATTTGAATATACAGCTGACAGGAAAATATGATCTCTACGATAACATCACAGAATTCACAGATTATTCTGCTGAAACAGTAGGCAGTTTTTCATTTAAAAATGAGATTGACAATGCTGTTTATGGAGAAATAAGCATTGAAAATGGGATATATTTAATAGTTTACCATATTTATGAAACAGCCTCAGACAGCGTCATATATTCGGACCAATGTGTATTAGATTCAGTACTTGATGTTTTTGATTCTTCAGACGAAATATCTGAAAATATTCTTTCAAAACTGTCCGACACCCCGATAACTTTCGGGACGCTTGATATAAAAGCGGATAAAAATGGAATTCAGGACTTCAGGATATTACTGAACGATATTGAAATATCTTTTTCAGGAAACGATATTAAGCTTATATCAGGAGAATATGCTTTTAGTGTAAGTGACAGCAATAAACAGATAATACTGAACAAAAGTATTTCAATAAGGGAAAATGAAAAAACAGTAGTTGACATACCATCGAAAGGAAAGAAAGAGAAAACTGTCCCTGCCCCTTTGCTTGCTGTACGAACAATCAAACTTGACGGAAAGACAGAGGATTGGGATGGTATAGAACCTTTCTTTCTTGATTCCTCAAATGACTCCCGTAAACCTGAAGGGAAAGGATATGATATAATTGCCGGTTATATATGCCGCGATGAAAAATACCTCTACTGGCGTATGGATTTTTCCGACGGGAAGCCAATCTTTCCCGGAACAAACTGGACAGATAAATATGATCTTGTTATCGGCAACTACGGAATGCCGGCTGATTCCTCCTATACATGGAATTATTCCGAGGGATATGACCTTGAAGTATCCAGAAATAACGGCAGAATTGTTTCTCAGATATGGTCCCAGACAAAAGAAAATATGACTCAGACAGGAAAATACAAGATCGGTCCTGGTTTTATTGAGGCAAGGTATTATCTTTCACAGCTGAATGATTTTGACCATACGATGCCGGTTCAGGGATGGATGAGGATCTGGAGGTGGGACAGAGGGGCAAAAATACCAATTGATGAAACAGAGATAAAGATTTTTCTTATAGAAGCACCTGACCCCTGAGGTCTCGGCTGACATACCAGGCAATATCCTTAAATGATAAAAAACACACCAGCTGCGTCAGGGGATTGCCCGGACGCTGAAAAAGGTTTATAACAAACCTGAAATGCAGTATCTTTACGGATTTATTCTTATATTTATTTCAGCAGTATCCTTCGGAGCAGCTCCCATATTCACTGAATATGTATACAGGGAAGGACTCAATACTCAAAGCCTGTTGTTCTTCCGTTTTTCAATTGCTGCTGTAATCGTCTGGATAATTATATTTGCCCTTAATAAAAAACTTCCCCATAAAAAAGATATCCTTCCCCTCTTCCTGTTGGGATTTCTTGGATACTCAGGACAGTCTTTCTCCTATTTCAAGGCGCTTACCTTTATTCCCCCCGCCCTTGTCGCAATACTTTTATACCTGTATCCGGTTATTGTGACCCTTATTTCCCTTTTCATTCTGAAGGAAAGGATTACTGCGAGGAAAACAGTATCGCTTTTCCTGGCTGTCGCAGGAACAGCCCTCGTAATAGGAATACAGAAGGGTTCGGATATAAGGGGAATACTTCTAGGGATATCAGCTGCGGTAATTTATTCAGTCTATATAATCACAAGCTCTAAAATCCTGAAGAGGAACAATACGCTGTCTTCCAGTGCGGTAATAATGACATCAGCATCTGTTTTCTTTCTGGGATTCTGCATGAGCACGGAACTTGTCCTCCCCTCATCCATGTTCGGATATTTAAACATAGTTTTACTTGCATTTGTATCAACCGCCGTCGCTGTTTATACCTTTTTCGCAGGGGTTAAGCTTATCGGAGCAGTAAGCTCTTCCATGATCTCGACATTTGAACCGGTTGCAACCATGTTTCTCGCAGCAACCATTTTCAACTACAGAATAACGCTCCTTCAGAGCGTTGGGACCCTTCTGATTATTATATCTGCTGTTCTCCTCTCGTTAAGAGAAAGACCGCTGAAAGCTGTCCTGCCTGTTTTACTCAACAAATAATATTCCCTGGATAAACTTGACAACACCCATTTCGTCCCGTAACCTGATATTATAAACAATCATAAAAACTTTATTCAGAACAATCTTCAGGGAGTATCTGTAATGATAACAATGCCTATTGCAAAAAGCAGCAGAAAATATGAGGTCAATCCTTCAAAAATTCTTGCCCTCGGACTTAATTACCACACCCATATTGCTGAAAACAAAAGCGTGAATGTCCAGGGGTTTACAGGAGAAGTTCCTGAAGAACCGGTAATCTTTCCAAAAACACCCAATGTTCTGATAGAGACAGGGAAACCGATTATAATTCCCTCCTTTATAAAAAGCTATAATTTTGAACTTCCGCGGGTAGATTATGAAGCTGAACTTGCATTCATCATAAGCCGCCGGTGTAAAAATGTGCCGGTTGAAAAAGCATACGAATATATCCTGGGCTACACATGCTTCAACGATGTCAGCCAGAGGAATTTTCAGAAAGATGACAAGGCGGGCTGGTTCAGGGGAAAATCACTTGATACTTTCGGTCCGATTGGCCCGTGTCTTGTCCTTGCCGATGATATGAAAGATCCGATGAACCTTGACATAATATGCCGTCTAAACGGAAAAACTGTTCAGGAATCAAATACAAAATACATGATATTCAGCATCCCTGAAATTGTCGCCTTTCTCTCCAGAAATTTCACCCTTGAACCGGGTGATATTATCCTGACAGGGACTCCTGCCGGAGTCGGAGCGTTGAAGAACGGAGATATAGTGGAAGTCGGGATCGAAAAAATCGGAATACTTTCAAATCCGGTTATTGAGGAATAGATTCATCCGGACCCGGGCAGCAATATCATTACAATAGCCGATGACGTTGATTCTTGAAAAATTATTTCTTTTATGCTATAAAAAACCTGTAAGCTGAACCGGCGGAGAATCACACCGGCAGGATATCCTGTGAATGGGAACAGATGAATTCACTTGGAATGCTTCAGCAGATGGGTATCCTTCAGAAATAAAAAAATCCTGAATAATATTTTTATGTTTTTCAAATGCAGCTTCATAATTGATAATTATAATGATACAGTTATTTCATGGACACTGCTGAGAATCATAAGTTTCTTATTGAACTTGCCAATACAAAAATGCCGTTCGGGAAATATGCCGGACGCTACCTTATTGATCTGCCGGAAAACTATGTACTCTGGTTCAAGGGAAAAGGTTTTCCGGCAGGAAAACTCGGGATGATGATGGAGTCTGTTTTTGAAATCAAGGTAAACGGCCTTGAAAAACTTATCCGCCCCCTGATAAAGAGATAAAAGTTTATCATTTATATTATAGGAATTTAAGAACTTTTATCTGTTATTTTTCCTTTTCAGGATTTATACTTTTCCCGTAAACAGATTATTCAATGGAGAGGAATCATGAAAATATATTCACACGGAGGCGCCGGAGAAGTTACCGGGTCACGTCATTATCTTGACACCGGGACATCGGTAATCCAGATTGACTGCGGAGCGTTTCAGGGGAAAAGAAAGGAATCTGATGAGAAAAATCGTGCAATTTCAAGTCGAATTCCGGATGTGTCAGCTGTAGTTCTTACCCATGCCCATTTTGACCACTGCGGTATGCTTCCGTTAATGAGCAAGGGTGGATACAGAGGCAATATTTATACAACACCTGCGAGCAGAGATCTTGCGACCCTGATAATGATGGACAGCGCCAACATTCAGGCAAGGGACCTTGAACACCTTTCAAAACAGGCATCAAAAAGGGGGGAACCGTTCCAGGGAGAACCGCTTTACGATGAGGATGATGTTGTAAAAACAGGAGACCTTTTTGTTACTGTATCATATAACCGCCCCATTCCTGTAACATCCGATACAGAACTCACCTTCTACGATGCAGGTCATATTCTGGGATCATCCACAGCCTTTCTCAGTATAAACAAAGGGAAGGATGATGAGAAAACAATACTCTATTCCGGTGACCTCGGACGCAGGAATAAACCCATTATAAAAGATCCTGACGATGTCCCCACCCCGGATTATCTTGTAATGGAAAGTACCTACGGGGACAGGCTCCATGAAGATATTCATGACGCTATGGAAAAACTTTCTGAAATAGTCGCTTCCACAATAAAAAAAGGGGGAAAGGTTATAATCCCTGCTTTTGCAATAGAAAGAACACAGGAGATCATATACTATCTCCACCTTCTTGTGGATCAGAAAAAAATACCGAAAGTTCCGATCTTTGTAGACAGCCCCATGGCAACAAATGCAACCTCCATATTCCGTGTCCATCCTGAATGCTATGACAGGGAAACCCAGGAGGCTTTCACAAAACATCATGAGAACCCATTCGGATTCAACGAACTGAAGTACACCTCAAGTGTCGAGGATTCCAAAAATATAAATAACGTAAAAGGCCCTGCCGTGATAATCTCTGCTGACGGAATGTGTGAAGCAGGAAGAATCCGCCATCACCTTGTAAACCTTATTCAGGACCCGAAAAATACCATCCTTATAGTCGGCTACATGGCTCAGAATACCCTCGGAAGAAGAATAAAGGAAAGGCAGAAACAGGTGAAAATATTCAGCGACTATTATAATCTAAATGCAAGGGTTGAAGAGATAAATGCTTTCAGCGCGCATGCGGACTACAGCGAAATATCTGAATACATCTGCAGAATGGACCTTTCAAAACTGAAAACAGTATTTCTTGTCCACGGCGAGCCCCCTGCCCAGGAGAATCTCAAAAAGGTACTTCTTGAAAAGGGAGTGAATAATGTGGTGATTGTGGAAACAGGAAAGGAATATCAGATATAAAATAAAAAAGCTTTGATGATGCTCACATGCCTCAGATCTCATCAGATATTCTGCATAAAGCAGTTGTAAAAAGTGCAACTGCTTAAAAAAGTAATAACCTGATTCTGATAATAATATACAGGGGAAGGTAACACTTCCCCCCTTTTTAACAAGCATACTTCAGCTGTATCTATCAATAGTAATTATTTTAATAAAATTCCTTGACCCTTTTTAAAAGTTGTTATAATGTCATTACCGACTATTCAGTCGGTTGTCTAAAAAATGGAGGATTTTTATGAAAAGGATTCTGGCAGTTCTGCTTGCTGCAGGGGTGATTTTATCTTTCACTCTTGTCGGTTGTAAAAAAGAAAATGAAACTGTAAAAATAGGCGCTATCTTTGCTGTTACAGGAGGCGCATCCTTTCTCGGAGCTCCTGAAGCAAAAACAGTTGAAATGATTGTTGATGAGGTTAATGCTTCAGGCGGGATAAACGGAATGCAGGTCGAGCTTATTATCAAGGATTCTGCAGCTAATCCTGAAAAAGCTATCTCTTTTGCCAAACAGCTTATTGAAGAGGACCAGGTTTCAGCAATTATCGGCCCGACAACAAGCGGCGAAACCATGCAGATCAAGGATATCTGCGAATCAAACAAAGTACCGCTCATCTCATGCGCAGCAGCAGAAGCAATAGTTGATCCTGTTGCAGGATATGTATTCAAAACTCCCCAGAAAGACAGCTATGTCGCAAAATGGATTTTTTCAACCATGAAGGATATGGGAATCAAAAAAATCGGGGTTATAGCAGCCAATACCGGATTCGGAAATGCGGGAAAGGGGCAGCTTGAAAAATATGCCCCTGAAGCCGGGATAGAAATTGTTATATCTGAAACATACGACAAGGATGCAACAGACCTGACCGCCCTCCTTACAAAAGTGAAAGCCAGAGAAGCGGAAGCTGTTGTAAACTGGTCAATAGTACCGGCACAGTCAATAGTAGCAAAAAACATGAAGCAGCTGGGGATGAATGCACCCCTTTTCCAGAGCCACGGGTTCGGAAATATCAAGTATGTTGAAGCGGCAGGGGAAGCAGCTGAAGGGATAATTTTCCCGGCCGGGCGGCTTCTGGTTGCGGAAAAGCTTCCTGACGGACACCCCCAGAAGAAAAACCTCACAGCATACAAAACATCCTATGAAACAAAATTCGGCGAGGATGTAAGCACATTCGGCGGTCATGCATATGATGCAATAATGATAGCACTGGAAGCGGTAAGAAAAGCAGGAAGCTCTGAAAGAAAGGAAATCAGGGATGCACTTGAGTCAATATCAGGATTTCCCGGAACAGGTGGAATATTTAATTTTACGCCGCAGGACCATAACGGGCTTGGAATGGATTCCCTTGAAATGCTGACTGTAAGAAACGGGCAGTTTGATTTTCTTGATAAATAAATATTTATATTTGTACTCATAAGGGAAATAATGGGAGCAGAACAGTTTCTTCAGTATATCTTTGCAGGGATCACAATAGGCAGCATTTATGCCTTTGTTGCAATAGGATATAATATAATATACAACACAACTGGTATTATAAACTTCGCCCAGGGGGAATTTGTTATGCTGGGGGGTATGACTGCATATTCCCTGTCGAATTATATTCCCCTCTTCCCTTCAATTATTCTTGCAGTAATTATTACAGCAGCAATCGGAGGGCTGATAGAAAATATATTTATCAGGAGAATGAAAAAAACCTCAGTCCTCGGAATGATTGTTGTTACAATAGGGCTGTCAATCCTCCTGAGGGAAGCGGCCCTATATGTCTGGGACGAACAGATACGGGCTCTCCCCTTTTTCACAGGAAGCGAGATATCATCGGTAAATATTTTAGGGGCAAGAATATCACCCCAGGTCATCTGGGTACTCGGGGTAACATCGGTAATTGTTCTGTCTCTTTATATTTTTCTCAAATACACACTGACAGGCCGGGCAATGAGGGCATGCTCGGAAAATTCCTCCGCCGCCCTGCTCTGCGGAATTAAAACAGGCAATATGGTAAACCTATCCTTTATGATATCGGCCGGAATCGGCGCTCTCGGAGGCTGTGTCCTTTCACCACTGACCCAGACCCACTATGCAATGGGAACAGACCTTGCCATCAAGGGTTTTACAGTAGCTATTCTGGGAGGCCTTGGTAATCCTCTGGCAGCAGTTGCAGCAGGTCTTCTTCTCGGGCTTATTGAGTCATTCAGCATCAGTATTCTTCCAATGGCGTATAAGGATGTTATTTCCGTCGTTATTCTGCTTATTATTCTGCTTGTTAAACCCAGCGGTATATTCGGCTCAATACAGGCTTCAGCTCTCAAGGACTTTTAGATGAAACGATATTATCCTGTTCTGCTTCTTGCTGCAGTTATAATTATTATCCAGCTCCTTACCCTTATAACCGGCAGGGAATTTCTTCTGACTCAGCTTACAATGTCAGCCTACTACGTACTGGTAGCAGCAGGACTGTGTATGGTTATGGGTTACGCAGGACAGATCTCTCTGGGACAGGCCGGTTTTTTTGCAATAGGCGGATATACAACAGCATATCTCACAACAATTAATTTTTCACCCATGAGCGGAAAAGCGGTATTCAAAGTACTTGATGCAGCAGGATTATTGGTAACAAAGACTACCCTTTACGGAGATACATTAGTCCACCTGAATCCGTGGATTTCATTTATCCTATCGGTATTGATAGCCGGTTTTTCAGCTTATATTCTGGGAGTACCAATTCTCCGCCTTAAGGGGCATTACCTTGCCATGGCAACCATGGGGTTCGGAATTATCGTATACAGGATTGTTCTCGGTACACGCATGTTCGGCGAGGCTGACGGCATTTCAAATGTTCCCTCTTTCTCCCTTATCCCCGGTATAAGGGTAAGCGGTGATATTTCCCGAAGGACAGTCAACTACTATATATCATGGCTTCTTGTAATACTTGCTGTTCTGCTTCTTACAAACCTTATAAACTCCCGTGTAGGAAGGGCGCTAAGATCGCTTCACGGCAGTGAAGAGGCTGCAGATGCAATGGGGGTTGATACAGCAAGGTATAAAGTTGCTGTTTTTGTGACCGGGGCAGTCATGGCTTCTGTAGCCGGATTTTTCCTGACCCACTATAACGGCGGCATTGGACCGTCAGAGGCTGGTGTTGCCAAGTCTGTCCGTTATGTTGCTATTGTCGCGGTAGGGGGGATGGCAAACCTGTGGGGATCAATAATTATGGGTCTGATACTTAACTTCCTGTCCCTCAGGGGAGTCTTCGGCCATTTTGATGACGCGGTATTCGGCATTATTCTTGTGCTTATGATGATGTTCATGCCTGACGGTTTTATCAACAGGTCTTTTTTCAATACCCTCAAATCCATTATACGCAAAATAAAATCAAACCGGGGGGATTCAAATGCCTGACAGAGCTGTTGCCCCAATAATGAAAATAAGAAACATGAATAAATTCTTCGGAGGACTTCACGCAGTTGATTCTGTTTCCTTTGATGTTAAAGAAGGGATTATTAAATCAGTAATAGGTCCGAACGGGGCCGGTAAAACCACCATGTTCAACATGATAGCAGGCTATCACATACCGGAAAGCGGTGAAGTCTATTACAGGGACACCCTCCTGACAGGGAAGAAACCGTTCCAGATAGCTTCTCACGGAATATTCAGAACTTTCCAGAACCTGAAACTCAGCACCCATATGAGTGTGCTTGAGAATGTTCTTCTAGGCTGCCATACAAGAGGGAGTGCCGGATTTCTCTCAGGTATGCTTTCCCTCAGAAAAGGGAGGGAAGAGGAAAAAAGGGCGGTTGAATCAGTTATCCCGGTTCTTGAATGGCTTGGAATTGCTGATATGAAAGATACTGAGGTGGGGAATCTGTCATTCGGGGACCAGAGAGCAGTTGAGCTTGCCAGGGCTCTTGCCTCTGACCCTTCGGTACTTCTTCTTGATGAACCTGCTGCAGGTCTTAATATGCATGAAACAGATATTCTTTCAGAAAGAATCAGAGCAATAAAGGATAAAGGAAAAACAATACTGCTGGTTGAGCATGATATGTCTCTTGTTATGGATATATCCGATGAAATAGTGGTACTCAATTTCGGACAGAAGATTGCTGAAGGGATACCGGAAGATATACAGAGAAACAATGATGTAATCAGAATATATCTTGGCGGTGAAGATGCTTAGAATAAGAAATCTTGAAGCAGGATATGATAAACTCAAGGTACTGAAAGGGATTAGTCTTCATGTAAATCCCGGAGAAATTATTACAATAATTGGAGCCAACGGCGCCGGAAAATCAACCCTTCTGAAAACCATATCTTCCATCGTAAGACCTTCATCAGGAGAAATACATCTCAAGGGGAAAGCAGTAAAGGGATCCTCTCCAGATGCGATAGTAAAAAGCGGCTGTGCCCTTGTCCCTGAAGGAAGACAGCTTTTCCCTACCCTGACAATAAGGGAAAACCTCCTTCTCGGTGCCTATACCCTTTACAGAAAAAGAGAGGGTAAAAAGGCAGATGAGTACCTTGAAAACATATATTCCATGTTTCCTGTCCTTAAAGAAAGAAAGCATCAGCTTGCAGGTACCCTTTCCGGGGGGGAGCAGCAGATGGTTGCAATCGGACGGGCCCTTATGTCCGGGCCTGATCTTCTTCTGATGGATGAACCTTCCATGGGGCTTGCCCCCATTATTGTAAAAAATATATTCAGCATTGTAAGCGGACTCCGGAACAGCGGTAAAACCATTCTTATTGTTGAACAGAATGCAAAAGCAGTTCTTGATATTGCAGACCGGGGATATGTCATGGAAACAGGATCACTAGTAATGGAAGGGAGCGCAGAAGAACTTCTTAACAACAATGATGTAAAAAGGGCCTATCTCGGGCGGGACTATAAAGAGTTTACAGATCAGATACTGTAACAGGACAAGGGAACCTCTATCAACCTTCAGATGGTTTCCGTAATTCTGATTTCAGGGAGGAGACGGTTATGATATTTTCACGTGAAAACGAAACCATGCTGAGGGAGGATCTTGAACAGCTCCAGGTTGAACGGCTCCAGATGACCCTCAACCAGATATACAGGAATGTCAGCTTTTACAGGAATTTATATAATGAAAAAGGGATTGAAATATCTGATATCAAATCCCTTGATGACCTTACCAGACTCCCCTTTACAACAAAAGAGGACCTGAGAAAAAGCTATCCTTACGAAGCCTTTGCTGTTCCCCTGCGGGATATTGTCCGTATTCATTCAACCTCAGGAACGTCAGGAACCCCGATTGTAGTAGGATATACAAAGAATGACCTTAATATCTGGACATCCCTTGTGGGAAGGGTTCTTTCTGCAGCCGGTATTACAGGACATGATTTTGTACAGATAGCCTTTAACTATTCTCAGTCTACCGGGGGTCTTGGATTTCATTACGGGGCGGAGAAGATAGGCGCATCAGTTATCCCCTCTTCAGGGGAAAAGGTCCTGAAACAGATCCAGATTATGAAGGATTACAGAACATCCGCCCTTGTTTCAACCCCCGGGTATGCCCTCCACATTGCTTCAGTACTTGAGGAACACGGTATGGATCCCCAGGAACTTAACCTTTCAACCGGGCTTTTCGGTTCAGAGCCGTGGAGTGAAAAACTGAGAAGTGAAATTGAAACCCGTCTTAAAATCAGGGCTTTCGACAACTACGGGCTCAGTGAAATAATGGGGCCCGGCATTGCATTTGAATGCGAGAAGAGGAACGGGCTTCATATAAATGAGGACCACTTTATTGCAGAGGTAATAAACCCTGATACTCTTGAAATACTTCCTGAAGGAGAAGCGGGGGAACTTGTTTTTACCACGATCACAAAGCAGGGATTTCCTTTAATACGCTACAGAACAGGAGATGTCTCATCAGTAATAAGCGGCGAATGCGAATGCGGGAGGACCACCAGACGGATCAGACGTATTTCCGGGCGTACCGATGATATGATGATAGTGGACGGCAACAACCTGTTTCCCTCCCAGATAGAAGCACTGCTGTTTGAAATAGAGGGGGTTGAGCCCCATTTTCAGATAATCCTGAAAAGAGAGGAAGGGCTTGACAATGTTGAGTTAAGGGTTGAGGTTACAGGCAGTTTCTTTGCTTTTGATGAGATCCGTAAAGTACAGGACTTTCAGAAAAAAATCAGGGAAGAGCTTATAAACACACTCGGGCTCCACGCAAAAATAACCCTTATAGAACCCAAAAGCCTGGGAAGGACCAACGGCGAAAAAGTAAAGCGGGTTATTGATCTCAGGACATTATAAGCTCAGACATGCTGTCTCAGCCTCCCATTTCAAAAAGCCACTTTGAGAGATTCTCTTCCCTTTCCTTTTCAAAGCTTTTCCCGTTAATGTATTTTCCCGGACTGTAATCATCCACGATTTGCCCGTCAATCATAAAAAGTATCCTTTCTGTTCTTGATGCAACTTTTATATCATGAGTCACAAGCATGACAGTAGTACCGGATGAATTGATTTCATCCAGAATATTCATGATTTCAGAAGCAGATTTTGAGTCAAGAGCTCCTGTCGGCTCATCACCGAAGATAATATCAGGATCATTTATAAGCGCCCGGCATATTGCTGCCCTCTGGAGCTGTCCTCCGGATGCCTGAGTTATATCATTTTCTGCGAGTTCCGAAATCCCTGTTTTTTCCATCAGCTCTTTTCCTTTCATCCATATTTCCTTTCTCCCCATTTTCCCGGCAAGATAGGCTGAGGCTGTAATATTGTCGATTATGTTCATGTTTTTCAGAAGGTGTATCTTTTGAAAGATAAAACCCATTTTCTCAAGACGGAGACGGGAAAGCTCCCTTTCTGATAAATTCTCTATCCTTCTGTTATTGAAAAGGACACTTCCCCCGTTGATCCTGTCCATACCGCTGATACTGTAAAGAAGGGTTGATTTACCTGAGCCGGAAGGACCCATTACCGAGACAAATTCCCCTTTTTTTATTTCCAGGTTTACATCCTTCAGCACATGATGATGATTATTCCTGTTTAAAGTATATGTTTTATTTATTTTCCTTGTTTCCAGAATATTTTTCATAATAATTCTCCTTTTATTCTCCGTTCATATCTGCAATACTGAATCCCTTTATCCGGCCTGTACTGATAAGAGTCGAAAGAGTGACAGTTATCACCAGGAGAAGAGGATAAAGCAGATAAGATTCAAGCGGATTGATAATAAATCTGATTTCGGAGGCTCCAAGAAACGACCAGATAAAACCGGCCAGGCTCTGGCCGGCAGTGTTTGAAACTATGGTCCCTGCAATTATCCCCATACCGAGAACAAAAAGTGATCCTGTAATGTACTGTATTCTGAGGTCAGGAAATGAAAACCCGATACACTTCATTATTGTTATCCTGGGTCGGTCTCCTGCAACAATCATTCTCAGGAAAAGAACAGTTATCATCATGGCAACTGAAACAGTGATCAGAACAGATATAACAGTTATCAGCTTAATCCTTTCAATTGTCTCTCCCATAGTCTGTGATAAATAGGTCCCGGATGATGTGACCCTTGCAGGATAAAAAGCATCAGAATATTCACTGACTTTTGAGCTTATTCCGGATTTAACATTTATACCGACTACATACCACAGGATTTCATCTTTATCCGGGGGAAATGATCCCTTGGCCGTAAGCCCTCCGTTGGTTATGTCCTGGTAAATTCCGCTTATAACAACTTCCCTTTCCCTGTCTCCTGAAAAAAGAACCAGTTTATCCCCTGTCTTTTTCTCAAGCTCCTTTGCATTAAGATATGAAAGGGCAATTTCATTACTGCCTGACGGAGGAAAGCCGGAAATATATTCCAGAGGGAAAATAGAAAAATCCCCTGATTCAACATTAAGATCCTTCCTGACACCGTCGCTGTTCTCCACCCTGAAGCGGCTTGTAACCAGAGGGGAATATGAAACGACATCTTTATCATTTGCAATATACATGATCAGATCATCAAATCGTCCGGAAATATCGTCAGTCATTCTCAAATCAATCCTGATATCACTTTTACCTATACCCATATATGTCACAAAATCAGGGGACTTTATGGTATTGAGAAAATTTACAGGAACAATTATCAGAAAAACTGATACAAAATAAACAAGAAAGAGAAGTCTGTAGAGCCTTGATCTATAAAAGACATCCCTGAGGCCGGCAGAAAGATTAATACCTAAAATCCTGTTCTTGCCGCACCTTAAAGGAGTTCCCCCGTCAGCCCCCCCCCTCAATGCCTCGACAGCTGACACCCTGTTGAATTTCCCAAGTGTAATTAAACATGATAAAACAACAGCCAGAAATATGATTAAAGCTGATAATAATGGAATAACAATTCCTCTGCTGTTTTTAGGGGCACTTCCAAGGTAGAAAGAGATACCTGATGTCAGGAAGGTCTCTGACATCACAGAGAGAATATATCCGGCAGAAGCGGCCACTGCTGCTATAAGTGAGTATTTTGCCAGATAAATCCTTTTTATACTGGCCATCTGAATACCGATTGCTTTCATGACCCCTATCTCACTGTAATCCTCTTCAACAGCTGTCCTGATTGAAAATCCCAGACAGATTACAGCTGTTATACAGAAGAGAATGCTGATAATAATTAAAAGAACTGCTCCGATACTTTCTGTAAGGGAATTGATAATCCGGAAAAGGTTATAGTTTACAGCAGGACCTGAAGACGGGAGACCTGAATCCTCATAAGCATCAGCAAAATCGCCGATTCTGCCGGAGTTATTCAGGAGAAACTCAATCAGATATTCTGATTCTCCCCCCTCATTTTTAAGAATATTAAAATCTTCTTTATCTATAACAAAACGCTTGGAGTGGACAATCGAAGGATTCATCTGGGCATCCCTGACAAAGCATTTTATTCTGAATTTCATAACAGAATTATTTCCGGCTATTTTAACAGTATCCCCGGTTTTTAATTTCCCCTTCTGCCTGTAATAAAGGGGAACCCCTATCTCCCCCCTTGAAACGGAAACAGGTTTATTCTCAGTATCAAGAAGCAGGTCAAAAATACTGTTCTGTCTCACAAAACCGAGGTCCATTACAGTTTCTGCTTCAGATACACTGCCGCTCCCTAAATAAAGGTCGGAACCGTCAATATTGATCATTTCAACTATCTGAAAATCCTTTATATCAGGATTTTCTGATGCCCATTTTTCTATGTCCATCCGGTTTATTTTTCCTGTGTGCATCTGTACAAAATGGGGAATTTTTGCAAGATTAAAAAAAGAATCCAGCGAACCGGATAATTCAGTCAGCATAATACTTCCCCCTGAAATCAGGAATGCTGGAACCATTATAAACAGAAACAAACCTGCACTTATCAGCTTGTTCCTCTTTAAATCCCTGGCAATCATTTTTAAAAGCATCACTCAGCCTCCTCTGTTGTCCTGATCTGGGAACTCATCTCAGGGCTATTTCCAGTTCTTTCTGCTTTATCAAGGGAACGTATATCTCTGGAAAGGTAAATACAGATGGAAAGTAAAGCTGTAAAAAGCCCTGAGATAAAGAAAATAAATGCAATCCCCCTCCCCTGTCCAACACCGAAAATCATCCCGAGACTTCCGGATAGTCTCCCCCCCTCAATAAACAGGGGATTGAAGATCCTGTCGGAAAGATACCCTGCCGCAGCATATGCAATAATTGAACCGGAAAATGTAATAAATGAGATTACAGCCCACGCCCGTCCCTGTCTGTCATTGGATATGTTCTTCCTTATCATGACCTCGACAGAAGAATTTACAAATGGAAGGGTAGAAAAAAACAGGAACCCCGGGATTATTATCCATATAAGACTTTCTCGTATTCCGATAAAAGAGAAAAAGATACCCATAAGGGCAAGAGACAGCGAAAGTATCACTGAATGCCTTTTCCTCCTGCCGAATCCCCCTATAAAAACGCTGCTCAAAAGCATTCCTGAAGCGCATATAGACTGGGCCATCCCGAGAAACGCCGGGTCTTCAAAACTGAGAACCATCGGCCCGAGCAGTGACTGAAGAAGACCGACATAAAAGAGGATTAACGATACCAGCAGTGTCAGGTAAAGTATTCCCCTGTTTTCACTTATTGTCCTGAAACCTTCAGCCATCTCCTTTAAAAATACTTTACCTGTGGTCTCTCCCCTCTTTTTAGAAGGTTTTTGAATTTTACTTCGTACTGTAAGAATCAGTGCTGACGAAAAAAGGAATGTCATTATATCAGCTGAGAGGATATAACGGATATCTGCAAAAGACATCAGGAATCCTGCTATAATCGGTGCAATCAGAAACTGGGCCGATCCTGAAAGCTGCATAAGGCCGCTTGCTTTCTCATAATATTCCTCAGGGAGAAAATCCGACACAGAGGCTTTATAGGAAGGATTATGAAATGCGGTAAATACCGAACTGATAACCGCCCCGGGGTATATGACCCACAGTTCCCTGATATTGAAACTCATCATTACCAGAATAAGGAGAATTCCGGCAGCTGAACCAGTGTTTCCCCATGCCATTACCATTCTCCGGTCTGCCCTGTCCGCAAGGACACCTCCGGCCGGCCGGAGAACAAACGCCGGCAGAAACGTCAGGAGATATATAACCGCTGCACTTGAAGCAAGCCCTGTCCTGGAGAAAGCATAGGCTGAAAGGGTAAAAGCAGTAAGTCCTGATCCGATTGATGATAATAGTTCCCCGGACCAGATAATCAGAAACAGCGAATATGCTTTCCCTTCTTTGTCTTTCCTGTCAGTATTGTTTTCCCTCATAATCATGAAATCCGGACCTAAAACATATATGCAAGCTGGAGCTTCATATAAAAACCGGCACCGGCATCCACTGTATAATCATTAGAGTATCTTTCCTCACCATCAAAAGCATAACCGGCAGTAATCTCAAGCAGCGAGAAATCAAGAGCGGTATAAACCGAATACCATGACACAGTTATAGAGTTTTCATTGTTACCGCTTATATCGTAACTGTAGTCTTCTCCGAGAAACCCGATTCTTGCACCTGCAAAATCCCCCATCGGATGATCAGCAGAAAAGAAGCGGTATTCAAGAGATGAGTCAAACTTTATATCACGCAATGATTCAAGCTGAAGATCTGTTATGATGCAGGATCCATTCAGCCGAATCTTCGATTCAGGTGCAATTACAATTTCGAACATGGGCGAAGTTGTAAAATCAAAAGAAAAATCAAGAAGCTCAGAATTCATTTCATAATGAATAAACGGGAGGGGCATAATATATAAAGGGGTACCATCCGGAAGTTCAACCCCGAAATCACTGATTCCGGCAGATCCTCCCAGGTAAAGAGAGTGATTTCTGTTTCTGAGTATCTCATACCCGTAGCCGCTTACAAGTGCAAATGTATGAAAACCACCCGATACCGGTTTGTCAGAGTAACTTTTAAAAAGGGTAAAATACTGATGAGCCCCTTTCTTTCTCTGAAGGACAAAATCTATGCTGTGAAAGTTGTCAGGAAAGGAAAAGCCGGGTTTTTCATCAAGTGTGTGATAACTGTATAAAAGTGCTGTCTGCAGATTATCAGTTTCAGCTTCTTCAGCCGGCTCCATATCACCAGCAACCACAACAATTCCTCCACCGGAGGAATTTATTGTCCTTTCATCAAGAGATAATCCTGAATAACTTAATAGGGGGATGATACAGATATCATCTTTCATAGTGTTTTTATCCCCCTCTGCTGCATAAAGCACTGCAGAAAAGAGGAAAATCATAAAAAGTATAAGTATGTTTTTCATGTTTTAATTTTCCGTATAAATTTATTTTTATGGATTTATGGATACCGGGGAATCAGGATATAATTATTGTTTTTCACTGATAACTTAAACAGGTATCCATTATAAATCTCTCTTTTTGTTTCTTTTCTCAAGAATCCGGAGATACTGATCAAGCATTATGTCTGTCAGAGTAACTTCCTCAACAGTCTTTTCATCAATATTCAGAAGCCTTGAAACAGCATAGGAAAACCCCTTGATAACCTCTCCTATCCTTTCCCCGGCATCTTCTTTCTCTTCATCATGCAGGATCATATTCAGCTGTTCGCTCATTCCTGTATCAAGGTGGTGTATGAAAACTGCCATAACCTCCGCTGAGACCGGGAAATTACACTCTCCGTTTTCTTTACCCTGCCTGAACAGAGGGGCAAAAATATCCAGATATATCTTTTTACTGTATTTATCCAGAAGTTTTTCCATCGCAGCATTCTCGATTCCCCCTGTTTCAGATGTTTTACCCCCTGAATATTCAGCTGAAGCTGTGTTTATCAGTGAACTCCTCGCAATTGTCATAATTTTTTTCAGCTTTTCAAGCATTGAGGTGTTCGCATCACTTACAACAGGAGTAAAAATATCTCTGAATGAGAGATACTGAAGATAGCATATTCTTTCAAGGACCTCCTCTTTTGATTTGAAATGATGATATAAAGCCCCTTTGGAAAGTCCGCAACGTTCCGCTATATTCTGAATAGTGGTTTTTTCATATCCCTGCTCATGAAAAAGTTCTTCTGAAACCCTGAGAATATCAAGTAAAGTCTCCTCTTTCTGTTTTTCTCTTTTATTCATGGACTCTCTCCTCACATTCCTATTTTCACTGACTGAACATTGGTCACTATAAATAATTATTTGAATCCTGTCAATATAGATAAAATTAATTAATTCAGAATTATCAATATTTTTAACTTTCAACAAAAAAATTTTAGATTTCTAAAACAACAGGTAATCCTGTATAATGATACTGAATAAGATTTCATCCGGAAAAAGATAAATTAAGGAAAATGTGAAAAAGCTGTTTTATTTTTTTATAGACGGGCTCGGGATTGGAAATAACGGAAATAATAATCCTCTTGCTGATCTGTTTAATTCCTCACTAGGAGGAAAGAGCCTTACAGGAATCTCCTCCCCTTTCCATTTTGTTAACGGTGTTATTGTTCCCCTTGATGCATCCCAGGGAGTCCCCGGACTGCCCCAGTCGGCAACAGGTCAGACATCGCTATATACAGGGCTTAATGCTCAGAAACTTGTAGGTCATCATATAACAGCGTTCCCCAGCCCCCGCCTGATGAGGCTGATAAGAGAAAGAAGTATTCTCAAAAAACTCACTGAAAGCGGAATCAGCACAACCTCTGCAAACCTGTATTCTGAGGAGTTTTTCATAAACAGGTCGGGGAAAAGAAAAAACATGCTTCCTGTTTCAACTTTGAGCATTAAAGCGGCCGGATTACCGTTCCGCATGAAGGATGAATATTTAAAAGGGAAAGCATTATCAGCCGATATAACAAACCTGTTTCTCAGGGAACGAGGTGTTGATTTTGATCTGATTACCCCTGAAGAAGGGGCCCGGCGGATCTCAAGCATTTTAGCGGAAAATCAGGCCGTCTTTTTTGAATACTTTATGACAGATGTTTTCGGCCATAAAAGAGACCCTGCCAGGTTTAAAACCGTAAAAAACGATCTTGACAGATTTCTTTCCGAAGTCCTCAGGATCACACAGGAAGACAGTGATACAGCAGTCCTTATTGTAAGCGACCACGGGAACGCTGAAGATATATCAACAGGAGACCATACACTTAACCTTGTCCCGCTGATCCTTTTCTCGAAGAACAGGGAGGCAGTTAACAGAGCATCGTCCTGCAGGAGACTGACAGATGCATACTACCTTGTCCTTGATTATTTCGGTATCATTTAGTTTAGCTGTCTTTTGATTTTGACATTAAATACAAATCCATTTATACTTTCATCATATTATTTACGGGGGAAATCAGATGGGAAAATCACTTGCTTATAAAATAATAGAAAATCATCTTATCAGCGGCGAAATGAAAGCCGGAAAAGAGATAGGAATAAAAATAGATCAGACACTTACTCAGGATGCCACAGGAACAATGGTATATCTGCAGTTTGAATCAATGGGGATAAAAAGGGTACAAACAGAACTTTCAGTTTCATATATTGACCACAACACCCTGCAGTCTGATTTCAAAAACATGGATGACCATAAGTTCCTCCAGAGTTTTGCAAAAAAATACGGCCTTTATTTTTCAAGACCTGGAAACGGGATATGCCACCAGGTCCACCTCGAAAGGTTTGGAATACCGGGAAAGACACTTCTCGGCTCAGATTCCCATACCCCGACAGGGGGGGGACTCGGGATGCTTGCAATAGGGGCCGGCGGTCTTGATATTGCCTGCGCCATGGCAGGCGCCCCTTTCAGTCTTATTATGCCCGAGATAATAGGGGTGAAACTTACAGGGAAACTGAATCCCATGTGCAGTTCAAAGGATGTAATTCTGAAACTCCTCCAGATTGAAACAGTCAAGGGGGGGGTCGGAAAAATATACGAGTACACCGGCGAAGGTGTCAGTACACTTACAGTCCCCCAGAGAGCTACTGTTACAAACATGGGAGCGGAACTCGGGGCCACAACATCTCTCTTCCCTTCAGACAGCGTAACAGGAGAATTCCTGAATCTTCAAAAAAGGGGTGAACTATGGAAAGAACTGTCTGCTGATGAAGACTGTAATTACGACAGGGTCATAGAAATAAACCTTTCCGAAATAGAGCCGATGATAGCCCAGCCGCACATGCCTGACAGGGTTGTTACAGTCAGGGAGGTTGAAGGTAAAAGGATTGACCAGGCAGCCATAGGATCCTGTACAAACTCGTCAATTAACGACCTGGGAATTGCTTCTGATATACTTGACGGTAAAACAGTGGCTGAAAATGTATCTCTCGGAATATCCCCCGGCTCAAAACAGGTCTTTGAAAGCGCCATGAAGGGGGGAATTATCCAGAAACTTGTTAAAAGCGGAGCAAGGATACTTGAAAGCGCCTGCGGCCCGTGTATAGGTATGGGATTTTCACCGCAGTCAGGGGGAGTCAGCATCAGGACTTTCAACAGAAATTTTAAAGGGAGAAGCGGAACAGCAGATGCAGAAGTTTACCTGGCATCACCGGAAACAGCAGCCGCATCAGCTCTTTTCGGAGTGATAACAGACCCACGAAAGATAAAAATAGATATTAAGGACTACTCTGCAAACCTCACTATTGATGATAACATGATTGTAGAACCTGCCGGAGCAGATCAGTTTGACACCCTGGAAATATCAAGGGGGCCCAATATCAAACCATGCCCGAAAGCAAAAGAGGCAGAAGTATCTTTTGAAGCGGAAATCCTCCTTAAAACAGAAGACAATATTACAACAGACCATATCATGCCTGCAGGTTCAAAAATACTTCCCCTCAGGTCCAATATTCCCGAGATTTCCAGACATGTTTTTGAAGCTGTTGATCCTGAGTTCTACAGCAATGCAATGAAAGCGGGAAAAGGGATTATAATCGGGGGAGAAAACTACGGACAGGGCTCCTCCCGTGAACACGCTGCCCTAGCACCAATGTACCTCGGGGTAAAAGCTGTAATTGTAAAGAGTTTTGCCCGTATACATAAGGCAAACCTTGTCAACTTCGGTATAGTACCCCTCACTTTTAAAAATGCAGATGATTATGATGAGCTTGAAAAAGGGATAAAACTTTTCTTTCCTTCATTCAGGGAGGATATTGAGAAAGGGACAACTGTAAAGGCCCAGGATAAAAAAACAGGCAAACAGTATCTTTTTGAACATGATCTTGAAAAAAGGGCTGTTGAAATTCTTGTTTCGGGCGGAATGCTCAACTATACAAAAAAAAGTCTCGGCCTCTGAGATAAAATAATATGCCGCTGAAAGATGATATTTTAAAACATCTTGATAATGATTACACAGAACCGGTAAGGGACCCCCTCTGGGGCAACATTATGTTGTCCCGGGGCTTTAAAAAAATACTTTCTTCAGAAGTGCTTCAGAAACTTAACAGGATAAAACAGCTAGGACCTTCATATCATGTCTACCCCGGTGCGACCCATACCAGATTGAGCCACAGCATAGGGGTTTTTCATATTTCCAAAAGAATAATCCACCAGCTTCTCATGTCTGAAAACTGTCCTGAACTGAGTATGGAGGGAGTATTGGCCTTTCTTTCAGCATCTCTTCTCCATGACCTGGGGCACTTTCCGTATGCCCATTCACTGAAAGAGCTTCCCCTGCTTGACCATGAAGAGCTGACTGGGAATTATATTGCCTCTGAACCTCTTAAATCTATTATCAAAAATAAAATCGGAATTGACCCGGAGTCTGTCAGGGCAATAGTTGATAAATCTGTAACTGCCAATATTACAGATGAGATTCTATTTTTCAGAAACCTTCTTTCCGGTGTACTTGACCCTGACAAACTTGACTATCTTAACAGAGACGCCTATTACTGCGGTGTCCCCTACGGTATTCAGGATATTGATTTTATAATCAACAACATTGCCCCCCATGAGAAAACAGGAATTTCCCTTTATGAAGCAGGGATACCAGCCGTCGAAAATATTCTCTTTTCAAAGTACCTCATGTACAGAGCTGTTTACTGGCATAAAACAGTAAGAGTTGCAACCTCCATGATAAAAAAGGCCCTCTATTCCGGGATGAAGGAGGGAGAAATCAGAGCTGAAGAGCTTTACGGACTTGATGATGAATCCCTTTTTCAGAGATACAGAAACAGCAGTTTCAAACCTTTTGAACTTATCACAATGGTATTTGAACGGAATCTCCTTAAAACAGCAGTTGAAGTACCGTTTGACATTGAAAACTCAGCCCATCACTGTCTTAATTTTCTAAACACCAGGCTGACCAGGGAAAAAGAGATTTCTCTGAGATTAAAAAGGGAATTCGGTATTGATATTGATCCGGTTTTCGTTATAATTGATATCCCTGAACAGATCTCATTTGAAGTTGATCTGCCCATAATAACAGGTAAAAATACAGTAAATTTTACTGCATCTTCTTCTGTTTTTTCAAAACCTGTTGTAAAGGGTTTCACAGATGTCCTGAGGAAAATAAGGGTCTTTCTTCCCAGAGAGACTGTTCACAATCTTGACAACAATCATTTTCTTGCTGAAATGATTAATAATAACTGCTGAAGAAGAATACAATGACAGATATAAAATCTCTCTACGAAAATACCCCGCCCTGGCTTTACAGAATTGTAAAGGAAGCAGGAAAAGGGATAAACCGATTTAATATGATTGAGGGGGGAGATACAGTTCTCCTTGCCATATCAGGAGGAAAGGATTCTCTTGTCCTTGCCCTCTGCCTTGCCCTGAGGCTTAAGTGGCTCCCTGTCAGCTACAACCTCAAAGCTCTTCATATTGACTGGAAAGAGTATCCTGTCCCTGAAAAGCTTTCTGAAGATATTCACAGCTATTTCAACTCCCTTAACATCCCTTATGAATCTGTTAAATATTCAATGACCCCCGATTCTTTCAGAGGAGAATTTAACTGCTACCTCTGCGCCAGAAACAGGAAAAGGGTCCTTTTTGAGTATGCTGAGAAATACGGTATAAAAAAAATTGCAACCGGCCATCATATGGATGATATTATTGAAACAACACTTATAAACCTCTGTTTCCGGGGAAATTTCTCTACAATGATGCCTGTTCAGGATTTTTTCGGCGGGAAAATCAAACTTATACGCCCTCTTGCACTGGTACCTGAAAGCAGGGTCTCTCTTGTATCAACAAGACTTGATCTACCTGTTTATAAAACTGAATGCCCATTCAAGGAAACAAATATGAGACTCAAGGTAAAGCCCTTTGTCAAAGAGCTCTCTAAAATGGATAAAAATGTAAGGGAGCATATTTTTAATGCTCCATGGAAAATAAATACAGAATATCTTCCAACTAATCTGTAATATTTTTTCTTTATTTCTTGAAGATATGACAAACAACTGTTAAACTTTAGGTAAATATGGAAATACACAATACAAATGAAGACACAGTAAAAGATTTAATTGAAGAATACTGCAACAGCGACAGCTTTGACAGGGAAAAATTCTGCTGCTGCATACAGTGCAAACTGGACGTTGCATGTTATGTTCTCAATAATACCAAACCCCGCTATTTTATTTCAAGCAGGGGAATAGTCCACCATGAACTTAATTATGTAAAGAAACTCCAGGAAACAGCCGACTTTTACCGACTGGTTAAGGAAGGTTTTTCTATAATAGCAAACAGGAAAAGACCAGGAATAGAACACAGTATCAAAACAGCTGATATGGAGAGGAAAGGAATATTCTATAATTTCCCCAATATTATGGGAAAGGTTATTGACGGAAAAACCTTCGAACCTGTATCCAATGCAGAAGTCATACTGTATCTTGATGATAAAATTGTATGCATGACTTCAAAAATAACCTCAAATCCCAATGTGACAACAGATACTACAAAGGGTATTTTCATTTTCTGGCCCTGTCCTGTTGAAACTGATAAAGTAGGAACAACAAAATCATTCCGTTTCAGAATAGTTGCAAGCCACCCCGGTTTTGACAAGTATATCCGGCTTATTGATATCGACTCAACCGCAGAAGACAGCTACAGGGATTCCATTCATATGCAGAATACCCTCAACATAGATGATATCTACCTTTTTCCTAAAGTGGAATAGAACAGGTGAATACTGACAGGATTCTCATTGCAGGAGCCGGTGCTCTCGGAGCCCTCTACAGCCATAAAATGATGGATAACGGCATAACCCCTCTCTTTCTTGCTGACGGAGAAAGGCAGAAACGCCTTGAGGAGAACGGCTTTAATGTAAACGGAAAACATTATAAAGTAAAATGTACAGGCAGCAGGAGTAAAGACTTCAAGGCAGATCTTGTAATCATTGCTGTAAAATATCACCATCTCGATTCCGTCCTTGAATCCCTTTCAGGATTTGTAACAGAGGAAACATCTGTAATATCTGTCATGAACGGTATTGACAGTGAAGAGATAATAAAGAAAAAACTCCATGCAAAAAACATATTTCTTACAGTAGTCCTTGGAATGGATGCAGTTCGTGACGGAAACAGGATAAGCTTTACCCAGGAGGGAAAGGTAATATTCGGCCCATGGGAAGGGGAAAGCGCAAAACACCTCAATTCACTGCAGGACCTTTTTACCTCCTGCTCCATCATCTGGGAAACACCTTCAGATATGCTGTATCCTGTCTGGTACAAATTCATGATAAATACAGGGATAAATCAGGTTTCAGCTGTTTTAGAGGCAGATTACAGCGTCATGCAGAATAATGAAAACGCCAGATACCTTATGGACGAGACTATGAAAGAGGTTATTTTAATAGCCAACGCTGAAGGAATTGGGCTGTCTGAAAAGGACCTTGAAAACTGGTACAAAGTTCTCTATTCGCTCGGACCTGACGGCAGGACATCAATGTGCCAGGATATAATGGCAGGAAGAAAAACCGAGGTTGAAATGTTCTCAGGAAAGATTATCGAGCTTGCCGGAAAACACTCAATAAGCGTACCGTTCAATAAAATCCTTTTTAATCTGATAAAAGCAAAAGAAAGCAATCTTCAGTAAACCTGTAATTTAATCTTACATACCCTCAATTAACATACTTATCCCGACTATCATGCCACTATACTGCCTTATAAAGCAATGTATCGAAAAATATATTTGAACGGTTTTACCGTCTTGATAAATCCGGAAACAGAAAAATACCTGGAAGCGGCCTTGGGCTTTCAATAACAAAACATCTTGTAAGAGAATTTAAGGGAAAAATAGAGGTCGAAAGCGCCAGGGAAAAAGGCTCAACCTTAAAAGAGAGTTGCGTTAAAAGCTTATTAAGCCTTATTATATTAAAGGTTTGAAGCGATAATAAATAAAATAAGGCCCGGAGCTTAATATCAGAAATTTTCTTTTTTTTACTATATTTATACTTGTATCCCCTGTTCTGCTTTTCCCTCTTGATGATGAAGCTGTCACAGAGGAGGAGGAAAAAGAAGAGGCACCGGAGGCTATTTTTTCAACCCAGATGGGAGACGCGGATGTAGATTTTTTCATGCAGGGGACATGGGACCTGATAATAGCCGGCTCCACAGGATATAACCTGACCGAAGGGGAGTTTATATCAACCCCACTTGAAAATATGGATCCCGGATTCCAGTTCAGCCAGATACCTGACCTTACAATGTCGCTGTGGATTATGGACAGATACTTCTTCGAGACAACCATAAAAGAGGATTCAGAAGAAAACACCTTTCTCCTCGGTTATCAGGGGCAGGAGGATGAGTTTGTCCAGTCTGTCCTTATCGGAAACACACGGATTGATATTGATGACTACAGTTTCCTTTCCGTTTCAGAAATTCCGGATAATTCCCTGGGAGCCTCTGCAGCTTTTCAGACACAGAAATCATATCACGAGCTCATGCTGCGTTATGATCCGTCTGAGGCAGCAGTAAGGGAGTTCAGGGGGAAAAACGAGATAACCAGGGAAACTTTTACCCCGGTTGATTATGAAAGGGGGCTCTTATTTATCCTGCCTGATACAGATATCGATTCATATGATGTTTATATGGAAAGCGACAGCGGAAACATAAGGGGAAGCGACGGAAGGCTTTACAGGAAAGCAGATGCATCTGACTTTATAATTTCACTGGAAGAAGGAACGCTCCAGATGAGGGAAAGCGCGGAAGGGAGGATCCTGATCTACTATACAAAAAACGGATCATCCGTCGGTGATGCTTCACTCGGCAGTAACGCCCTCTGCGGATTTTATATGGATGGAACTGCATATATAATAGATCCGACAAAGGGAACTCTTGATTTTGATTTCACGGAAACTTATATCGGTCAGGATATGTCAGACAGGGAAATCACCATAGAAGGTAAAAACGCCCTTCTCCTGTTCAACAGGAATGAGTTTTCCCCTTTTGAATCCCTCTCAATCTATAAAAGCCCCTCCTCCCTCCCTGAGGAGGATGGAAGAATAAGGTTTGGAATATCAGACAGGAGCAGCGATAAAGAGGACATAGACAAAAATCTCAAATTCAAGAGCTATACTGAAGGAAGTCTTATAAAAATATATGTCAATTCGAACGGTGACAGAGATATGTATAACCGTTATCCCCTATCAAGGGAACTTGAAACCTCACCCTACGGGCCAGACAGAGCAACAGAGGACGGGAGCTATAAAAAGGAGCTGAGACTTGAATTACAGACCCCTGTAGGATCATTTCTCCTTGATCCGGATGTTATACCCGGTTCTGTAAATGTCAAGGTAAACGGCTACACAGAGACCCGTTATGAAATTGACTATTCAACAGGTCTTGTCACTTTCAATACATATATTCATCCAAACGACAGGATAAAGATAACATACAGAACAACATATGCAGATACTACAGGGGGGGATATCCTGTTTGCATCAGGAAACAGGTTTTTCCTCAGTGACTACCTCACCGGTGAACTTGGCTTCGGCATAAGATGGAATGTTTTTAAAAACCAGTACTCAAGGACCCCGAACCAGTATCCTGGATCCATACTGGGAACAGGGGGACTTGACTATCAGAGGGATGTGACAAAAGTCCGTATTGACGGGGGAATATCACTCACAACCCCTGACACCACAGGAATCCTCCGCCTTTTTGACATGCAGCAGAGCGGTATTGAGGTCAGCCTCAGCCAGAACTGTATTTTCCCTTCAAGCGTTCCTGAAGATGATACGGAATTCCTGCCTAATGTATCCCCGTCAAAAACAAACCGCGGTATCCTTTATTTCAAAGACTATTACAGCTATACCTTCGGGGGGGAGGACCTGAAAAACTATACGTGGACACCCCCTGATGACCAGATCTATGACTATGAAACAGGCAGTCCGCCCGGACCTTATGCCGCAATGGCTGAAAATGACGGAATAAGGGACGAGGTAATGGTTCTCGAGTACAGTATCCCTTCCGGTAAAGAATGGGCAGGTGCGCAGGCCCCTGTAATCAAATATGCTGCAATGCAGGACCTTTCCGATGCCAGCTCAATAACATTCAAGATAAAAAGTGATAATATTAATGAAAATATGCCTGGAGATACAAAATTATACCTCCAGATAGGATCTGTATCTGAAGACCTTGATAATGACAGGAATCTTGACAGGGAAAGCTCTGTTTATTCCAACGGATACCCCTTTAACGACACCTCAAACAACGCTGTACTCCTTATAGGGGGGGGAGGAGACAACAGGCAGGGTAACAACTACCTTGATTCAGAGGACAACGACCTAAACAGCATACTTGATCTTGAGGATGAGAATAATATTGTTACAATTGATATTTCAACAGATGCAGGGCTTACATCGCTTACGGATTTAGCAACATGGAAAAAGGTCACCCATATTTTCACATCTGAGCAGAAAAAGATGATGTCAAACAGCTCCTTTGTAAGATTTGTCGTAACAAACGAGGTCTCATCCGATGTATCAGGAAAACTTATCATAGGGGAGATTAATATTGAAAGCTCCCCCTTTAAGGCGGAAGGGGGAACTTCTGCATATGCAAAGGAGGTTTTTGAGAGAAACTCATCCGATCCCCCACCTGAGCTTCTTGTGGATGCATACCCGGAAGTTGAGGATATATTCTTCCAGGACCTTGAAATATCATCAGAGCAGAAAGTCCTTGAATCCGGATGGGAAGGCGGCAGCTACACACTTACCGGTTATTCAACCCCTGTCCCTTATAATATGTACAGGAAGCTTAACCTTTACATGAGACTCCCCTCTTTTTCAGGAGGCGACATTACAATAAGCCTGACCGATACAAAAGGGAAAGGGGTTAAATGCACCTTTACCCCTTCAGCCTTCAGCGAATGGAGAAAACTTGAAATTGATCTTGAAAAAAAGAGAGCCTCCCTTGACGGATATTCGCTTGATCCTGACGTATCCGTGACCTCAACCTCGAACAATATATCAATGCTTAAAGTAACTTCAACAGCATCTTCCGGTACTATCTACATCGATGAGGTCCACTTCTCAGACCCTGACATCAACATCAGTACAGGGACTGCTGTCAGCTTTGAACATACATTTGAAGGGGACATCCTTAGACTTGGAGACGCATCGCTAATAAACAACCTTACATTCTCAGAAGAGTTCATCCATACTCAGAAGGACTTCAGCGGGGACCTGAGCGAAAACACAGATGCAAACAACACAAGAACAAAGACAGGGATAAAAACAGGGATACTTGATTCCCGTCTTGAAACAAACCTTGATTACTCCTGGATAGAACCTGATTTTTTCAAGACAATTGACCATACATACACAACACCCCTCGGTACAGAAACACTTGAATATAAAGACAGTTTCAGCGAAACAGATGATGCAGGGGTTCTTTCGTTTTCAAAGGAAAACTCTCTGAGGGGCGATTTCGAGGACCTTTTTGAAGCAGAAATCGGTACATCATCCTCATTCCTTTACGGCAATATAACCCAGAACTGGATGGCAGACTTTTCAACAAAGCTTGAATCGAATCACAGCTATAAAACCGCTTTATCCCTTTCAATGAGTTCCGACAACTACAGCAGCCCTGACTCGGTTTATCTTTCAGACTGGCTTAAAAGCTATTCAACACTTGTACCGGAGAATACTGACAGCTTCCCCGACAGAAATATAAATACAGACTCATCCTACTCATTCCGCGGGGAAAAAAGGGGCTTCCGGACAGATATTTCAACAGCTGTACTTTCCTCCGGTGAGGATGAAGACAGGGACCAGACAAGCTCAGGAAGCCTTAAACTTTCCTTTCCTTTTTACAATACAGAAACAGGTTCTGACTGGGAAATTGTCCCCTCATATACAAGGAAATTCAGCTATACCAGTTCTTCAGTTACAGGTTCAGACTTTTTGGATGATCAGGGTTTATGGTTCAGCGATTTTTCGAAACAGAGCTATTTCTATACATCCGTACCGTTTTATGAATTCTTTTCCGATTCCAACGAGGAAATTTTCAGGGAAAAAAGCGCTTACCTTGCAGACAGTACCTATACCCCTGTTTTTTCCCTTCTCTTTACAAGGCGTTTCGGTTCCGACCTGAATGACCTTATCCTCCCTTCCGATCTTCTTTTCAGTTTTGAAAAGGAGTTCTCAAAGGAGAACGATTCATACCTAAACACCTACCGATGGGGAGGTGAATATATTACAAGGGCAATAAACCTTTTCGGATCCTACGGATCACATCCCATTTTTGATTTTTACAAATCAGATGAGTTTATCACAAAAGTGGGATACCAGGTAACATCTGTAGACACCCTGACACCGGAGGACAGGGAGATGTCCCTTTCTAACAACCTTTATTTCACAGGTCACAAGAATAACGAACTTTCACTTGAGAACCGTCTCCGTATCAACTATGACAACAGTCTTGATAAAAGATATTTCTACGATGATGCCTATATAGCCTACACATGGCTTATAATACCGCAGGAAAGGATATATTTCAGGTATCTTTCAGAGGAAGATGACCCTGAACCATATCTTTCCCATACAGAGTCCATGCTCTATTCAACCGCCCCTGAAACAAGCTACAACGATTCCAACTATTTCTCTGTTCTTCTGACCCATGAATCCGCCCTTATTTTTCCTGAAAAAGGGAACTTCAGGGCTATTTTCTCGGTCGGGATAGAAAAACACCGGATTACAGATTATAATACATCAGACAGCCTCTATCTGATGGGGATACAGGCTGGAATCTACGGCAAGGTGATGTTCTGATAATGGCAAATCATATAAAAGTCCTTGATAAGGCAGTAGCTCTCAAAATTGCGGCAGGAGAGGTTATTGACAGACCTGCATCGGTTCTCAGGGAACTTCTCGACAATTCCATTGATGCCGGAAGCAGTGAAATTACAGTCCACCTTTATTCAGGGGGAATGAAGGAGATAAGAATAATTGACAACGGATCGGGAATGGAAAAAGAGGACCTTGAAATATGCTATTTCCCCCATTCCACTTCAAAAATTGAAAATATTGAGGATATATACAGGATATGGACATTAGGGTTCAGGGGAGAAGCTTTATCCAGTATAGCATCATCAGCAAAGACTGAGATAATATCTTCCCCCTGCGATTCAGGTGAGGGATACACTCTGGTTATAGACAACGGAAGAACTGAACTTTCCCCTTCACGGGCAAACAGGGGAACAGTTGTATCAGTCAGAGACCTTTTCTACATGCTCCCTGCGAGAAAGCATTTTCTTAAAAGCCCGTCCGCCGAAACAGGATTATGCCGGAACATATTCCTTGAAAAAGCAGCATCAAATCCTGATATAACATTCAGACTTTTTATTGATGACAAAATGGCATTCTTTCTAGCCGCATCATCCCTCTCTGAAAGGATAACAGCCTGTTACCCTTCTGTATTTAAAAGCGGGAAAATGTGCCGTGAAATTGAATATAAAGAAAACAGTTTCTCAATAAAGGGAATACTGAACTCTGCGGATATTACCCGGAAAGACAGAAAATATATTCATATATACCTTAACGGGAGGAGGATCCAGGAATATTCACTGCTTCAGGCTGTTGTTTTCGGATATTCAGAGTATATTCCCGGAGGTGTATTTCCTTCAGCTGTTATTTTTATAAACGACGATCCCCAGCTGGTGGATTTTAATATCCATCCTGCAAAAAAAGAGGCCAGAATAAAAAACCTCCAGTTAATCCACCATGCCCTTTCCGAAACTGTTTCATCTGCAATTGCTGAAACAGGAAACAGGGAGATGCTTGAGTTCAGAAAAACCTCATCCCCTGATTACACTCAACTCCAGAGGGAGTTTTCAGTGCCCTCTGAATCTGAACACATGGCAGTAAGTGAAACAATACAGATAAACACTGATACACATCATTTCCATTATGAAAGAGGTCAGGCAGAAACAGATAAAGCGGATGAAGTATCTGATATAAGGGGCAGCAGTTTCAGATACATCGGGTCCCTTTTTAATCTTTTTCTGATCTGTGAAAAGGATGATGCAATGTATCTTATTGACCAGCATGCGGCCCACGAAAAAATTATTTTTGAAACTTTAAGCTCACAGAATCCGGATATTCAGCCGCTTCTGATTCCCCTTTATCCGGAAAAAGGATTTGAACTGACAGAAAAGATGATCGGGAAATACAAAGAAATAGGTATTATTATTAAAAAGGACGATTCCGGTGATTATTTTATCGACGCTATGCCTGCCCGGTTTTTTGCTATAAAAAATGAGGTGCTGAAGATACTGACAGAATATCCGGGGAATACTGCGGAAATCAGAAAAGAACTATATGCTGCCTATTCATGCAGAAAAGCTGTCAAACAGGGAGACAGCCTGTCGCATGGACAGGCTGTTGATATAATTGAAAAAGCATTTTCCCTTAAAACCCCATTCTGTCCCCACGGAAGACCTGTCTGGAAAAAAATAACAAAACAGGAACTCCTTGAAGAAATCAACAGGATTATCTGAAAAAGCCCCGGACAACCCTTCCTACCGTATCAGTGACAGTATTTCATCCCTTTTTTCATAATCAGGTTTTTTATCCAGAAGTGTTTTAAATGCAGCTTCTGCCTTCTCTGTTTCCCCTGTCTTTATATAAAGATGCCCGAGCCTGTAGTAGGCATCATAAAAATCCGGCGCAATCTTTATCAGCTCAGAAAGTGTTGTTATCGCAAGTTTGTCCTGTTTTGTCTCAATATAGGCAATCCCGAGATTATATCTCATCTGGGTAGCATTTGGTTTCATTCTGATCGCTTCTATATAGTGCTTTATGCTGTCATTATAAAGCTCTTTATGAAGGTAGACATTACCGAGATTGTTATTGACTGCAAGGAGGGAACTGTCAAGTTCATAGGCTTTAAGAAGCAGTGTCAGTGCCTGGTCATACATTCCGTTTTCATCATATATTGCCCCCAGATTTATATACGGAAGGGGATATTTCGGGTCAAGCTTAATTGCCTGACTGTATGCCTTTGCCGCAATATCCTGCTCTCCTGATGCCTCTGCAGCCTGACCGAGGGTATAGTAATATTTAGGATTGTCAGATTCAATCTTTACAGCATTATTGGCATATGAAAGGGCCTCATCATATTTTTCCATTTTAAGCTTTACAAGGGCCATATTGCTGTTGATCTCTGCCGAATCGGGCCTCAGGGAAAGGGCTATTTCATAAAACTCCTCAGCTTTCTGATTATTGCCAAGCCAGGTATAGATATTTCCAAGCTGGATGGAATAAGCAGGCTGTGATCTGTTTATATTATAGGCTTTCAGAAAAGCATCTTCAGATTTCTTGTATTCATTTTTTGTCTTGTATATATTTCCTATTTCATAATATGCAATATCAAAGTCGGTTTTCAGATTTACAGCCCTGCTGAAGGAATCAATTGCCCTGTCATATTCTGAAAGCTTTTCAAATGTCTTTCCCAGCCTGTAAAACCCGTTAGCGAAATCCTTTTTCAGATGTACACATCCTTCAAACGACCCCCTTGCCCCCTGATACTGTCTGGCTTCATACTGGACTTTTCCGAGCTCATACAGGATCATATAATCCTCCGGATTGAGCCTGGCTGCCTGTTTAAGTTCGTCTATAGCTCCGTCATAATCCCTGGTTTTTATATAGACCTGTCCAAGCACATAATGGGGTACCCACAGGCTTGAATCCTTTTCAATTGCTTTTTTGGAATTAATTACAGCTTCCTTGAGATTATCAGGATTGCTGTCATCCTCCCTTAAATATGACTCCCCCTTTCTTGCCCATGCCTCTGCCGAGTTATCATCAAGAGTCAGGGCCGAATTAAAATCCCCTCTCGCATTTTCAAAAGAGCCGGAATCCATCTTTTTGATTCCCTGTCTTATCAGTTCGTTTATACGGTCCCTCTTTTCCTTTTCAGCTGCAGTCAATGCTTTCTGATCAGGTTTTTTTTCAGGCTCAGGCGGTCTGTACGGCTGTGATACTGAAGTCTTTTCCTGAAGAGAACTTCCCAGTTCATCAATGCTCTCCTTAAGTTTATCCTGCAGCTGAAGCTCTTTTTCCTTCTCCCTGTCTTTTGAGCTGTTTTTTTCTGCCAGTATTTTGTCCCTCAGGGTTTTAGCATCATTATCATCAGGATTGTTTATAAGAACGCTGTCAAGGAGGTCAAGGGCCCTCTGATATTCCTCCTGCAAAAAATATTCATTGGCAAGCCGGATAGTGTTCTCCCGCAGTTTCGCAGCAGGATCACCTTTGTCATCTGATCCTGATCTTAAAAAAAGAAATGCTGCAATCAGAAGAAGTATGGCTGCTGCTATAATTATTATCTTTTTTCTGTCCATCATGATTCCTCTCTCATTAAAAGAATTTTTCTATTCCTCAAGTTCAAGCTCCTCTTTATAATCATCTATTTTTTCAGATTCCGCTGAAATATTTCTTGTCTCCTTACCCACGTCTTCAAGGGAATTCAGAACATCTTCAAGAAGCGCTTTCCGCCTCTCCTCTTCAGCCTGTTTTCTGACCTGCTTCTCTTCTTCTCTTATTTTTGCATCTTCAATATCGCTTTCAAGCAGTGCAATCAGCTTCTCAATTGATTCCCTCTGATAGGTAGCAGGTTCAAGATTGAGATAAATTCTGTAATCTGAAAGTGCCTCCTTCTTCATATCAAGCTTAAGCCTTGAATTTGCCCTGTTAAGATAGCCTGCAGTATTCCCCCCGTTTGCCTGTACAGCCTGGGTAAACATCCCTTCAGCCAGGGTAAAATCACCTTTGAGATAGTAGATGTTTCCTGCGTTATAATAATAAACATCTTTCTCTGCAAGCGATTTCTGTGCCCCTTCCCTGAAAAACTTCACCGACTTATCATAATCACCAAGTCCGGCATAGGAAAAACCGAGATAAAGATAGATTTTTTCATTTTCCGGTTCTTTTTCAAGGGCTCCCTGGAGAATGGAAACAGCTTCTGCTGTCCTGTTTTCCCTGAACAGGAGCTCTCCCTTTTCAAAAAGAGATTCACTGTAGGAATTTACAGTTAAAACAAGTATAAAAAAAGGTAAAAAATATTTTCCGGCCATTTTAAATCCAATTAAATAATATTATCGTTTGACAGCATACAAAAAAATAATTAATCTGTATTAACAGGAGTTATTAATGTTTATTATCACTACTTTAATTTTCGGTATAGTCATATCTCTGTTAACTATAATATTAATAAAAAACCTAATAAAGCCCAGAAAGATATCATCCATCAACACAATGATCAAAAACGGGAAGATCCAGTCTGCTATCCGTTTTACCAAACAGCTTCTTATCAAAGACCAGACAAACCCTGAACTTCATTATCTTCTCGGTACTGCCTACCTTGAAGATAATAAACCGGAACTGGCCCTTATGGAATATAAAAAGGTCAATGAAATAGGCAATTTCGGCGGAATAATTGACGAATACCTTTTCAGGGAGAAAATAGCTGCCCTTTTCATACAGTTTGACCAGACAGAGGAAGCATTAAAGGAATACCTCCTTCTTATAAAACATGATCCTTATAATGCCCAGTTTCTCTATTTTACAGGAACCCTTTTTGAACAGAGGGGCAAAATCGAAAATGCGATAAACTATTACAATAAATCAATTGAGATTGACAGAAGAAACAGCATGGCCCATTTCAGCCTGGGCAAGATATTCTATAACTCAAAGCAGCTGACACAGGCAAAAGCAGCTTTTGAGGAAGCTGTAAAATATGAACCGGCAAATGCAAATGCCCATTATTTTATCGGAAAAATCAACAAGGACAACAGAAACTTTGCAGCGGCAATTACAGCATTTGAAAAATCACAGAAAGACCCTGATCTCAAGGTTAAATCAATAATTGAAAAGGGAATCTGCCAGATGTTTAACGGAAAACTGGATTCCGCAATTACAGAACTTGAAAGGGCAGTAAGAATCAGCAAGGATGAGGGGGAAAACGAAGCCCTTTACGCAAGGTATTTTCTTGCAGCATGCTATGAAAAATCAAGAAAAATAATCAGCGCTGTAGACCAGTGGGAAGCTATATTTGAAAAAAAACCGAACTTCAAGGATGTTGCAAAAAAGCTCAGTCAGTATCAGGAAATAAGAACAGATGATTCTATGAAAGATTTTCTCATAGCCAACACAGACCGGTTCATTGAAATCTGCAAAGCTGTAGCACAGGAAATGGGAATGGAGGAAAGGGACTCAAAGCCGGTAAAAAGCGGATGCCAGATAATTGCTGTTGAAAAAAATACCGGTAAATGGAAAAACATTAAAGTCCAGTCAATTATGATAGGGTTTTACCGTGTTCCCGAACCTATTGATGAATCAACAGTCAGGGTTTTTCAGGAGGAAATGAAGAAAAATAATATTATCAAGGGGATAATGATATCTTCTTCGAATTTCACAAGAAAAGCGATGGTTTTTGCTGAAAACAGACCTATTGACTTTGTCCTTAAGGAACAGCTTCAGGAATCACTTAAAAATATTAATATTTCAGCTATCGGATAGTATACGGCCCTGAAACAAGACCGACACCCTTTATCCTGTCATATCTGTAAAGGTATATCCAGCCTGTATCATCAGAAACAGGAATTGTCAGACTTTCCCCCCCGGGGTACTTTTCATATAAAAGGGTCCCGTCATTATTATACTGCCAGACTACATCTGTGTTGCTGCCTGCAATCCCCTGACTGCCGGACTGACTGAAAGTGGGAAATTCCCCGGTATCAGGCTGAAAACCGCTGTTTTTAACGATAAAACTGTATTCCTCCCGTTCTCCTGCTTCATCTATGATAATAACCCTGTAATTTCCTGACGGAAACGGGGATCTGTCATGCATTGTAATGAGATTGCTTCCGATCCAGGTGTTTTCCTGATTTTCCTTGATGACCCAGTTATCTGAACTCATTTTCCAGAAGAGTTCTTCCCTGTCATTTATCAGATAAAGTGAACTGATATCTTCAATACCGTCAGGATCAGTTACAAGGAGGAAGAGGGTAAATGTTTCGTAAACAGAACCTGCATTTATATCGTTCAGAAGATTAACCTGCCAGTAGACCTGATCTATTACAGGAGGATTCTCGGAACAGCCTGATAAAAGAATAAGAATAATAAATATTTTAATTTTCTGTATAGCTTTCAGCATTTTCAACCGGTTTTGCATAACCTCCGACTGCATATTTCATAATACTTTCGGGAAGACGTTCGAACCTCTTCATAAACCTTTCTTTATACGAAGTATCATATCTGTCAGAGTATTTATCTGTTTTGTGAAGATAATCATAAGCTGCATAGTTTGAAGGCCATAATCTGTAATTGAGATGGATAAACCTGTCAATTTCCCTGGCGACCTCTTTGCTGTCGCTGTATTCACCGTCAAGGGGATTTCCTACAGCAATATGGACATGTCCGTTATGTTCCTTGATACCCTGGACCATGCTGATAAAATCCTCCCCCTTTCTTTTTATATATACACTCTGCTTATCCCTTCTTTCAAGCTCCCTTGCCTTGAGTCTGTCGCAGGGATCAAATTCATAGGAAACAGCTATGGGGACAATATTAAGGCGCTTTATAAACTCATTAAAGGGAAGTCCCCCCTTTCTCTGGGAAAGAAAAAACATTTTAATTACAGCAGGATTTGTCTGATCATTTCCGTCTTTCGCCCTTCCCTCTCTCTGTGCTATCCAGACAGAATCAATATTATTGATTGTATACCATATGTATTTTGAGAGGACAATTGTTGCCTCCAGCTGTTTTCTGGGGGTCGGATGGTTTCTTTTAACAATAAAGGACTTGTTTATCCTGATAAGATCAGTCACAAGATTATTAACCAGAAGGTTATCGCCGAAAGCAATCTCAAAAGTGGGAAGATCATTCTTTGTCATCATGTAATTTGTTAAAGCAGGATCAAGGACAATATCTCTGTGGTTTGAAACAAAAAGATACCGTTTATTTTTATCCAGATTTTCAATCCCTGAAAAGGTCAGATCATGGGTTGTTTTTTTTACAAGTTTTCCGATCACAGTTTTAATTATTGTATACTGGAAGTCATAGGGAGTTTCAACATTTCTAAGATGGTATTTAACATATCCCCTTATAACATGTTCAACAGCTTTATTAAGAAAACGGGGAATATTCGGAAAAGCAGCTTTTCTCAGATAGCCCAGAAGTTCGTCATCATTTCTGAGCCTGTCCAGAGCTTCAAGAAAATCCTTTCCCCTGTAAGGCTGTATCTCTTTAAATTCTTCCATGTATTCAGCATTTAAATCTTCCATCACCTCTCCCCTAAAAATAGATAATAGTCAAAATTCACTAACAGTTCCACCCCTTTTAAACAGGATTTTTAGTATTGAACTAAGCATGGAGTTAATAATATTATATATGAAATTCAGGAGATTACAAATGTCATACAGAATAGAAAATGATTCCATGGGAGAAGTCAGGGTGGACAGCAGTGTTTACTGGGGTCCGCAGACCCAGAGATCCCTGAATAACTTCAGGATAGGAAGTGAGAAAATGCCCGGGGAGATACTCAGAAGCTTTGCAATTGTAAAGAAGGCTTCTGCAAAGGCAAACTTCAGATTAGGCAGTTTAAGCAGTGAAAAGTTCTCCCTTATAACCAGGGTATGCGATGAAATCCTTGAAGGCAGTCTCAGCTCCCAGTTTCCCCTCGTTGTCTGGCAGACAGGCAGCGGGACCCAGACAAACATGAATTTCAACGAGGTTATATCTAACAGGGCAAATGAAATATCAGGGGGAAAAAGGGGAGACAAAAAACCGGTCCATCCCAATGATGATGTAAACATGGCCCAGTCATCAAACGACACCTTCCCGGCGGCTATGAATATTGCAGCGGCGGAACTTACTGCGGGTAAACTCATCCCTGAGATCAATTCATTTGTTGAGGTTATTGACCATAAGGCCGAAGAGTACAGCGATATAATAAAATGCGGGAGGACCCATCTTCAGGACGCTGTACCCCTGACCCTCGGACAGGAATTCTCGGCATACAGGGAACAGATGAAAAAATCAGCTGAGAGAATTAATAAAATTCTCCCTGACATCTTTAACCTTGCCATCGGCGGGACAGCAGTGGGAACAGGGCTTAACACACACCCTGATTTCGCAAGGCTGGCAGCAGAAGAGATAGCAGAGCTTACAGGTCTCCCCTTTAAAAGTGCTCCGAACAAGTTTTCAGCTCTCTCTTCACATGATGAACTTGTTTCCCTCTCGGGGGAGCTGACAGCCCTTGCATCGGCACTTATGAAAATTGCTAATGATATCAGATGGCTTTCATCAGGTCCAAGGTGCGGAATAGGAGAACTGTCAATTCCGGAGAATGAACCAGGCAGTTCAATAATGCCGGGAAAGGTAAATCCGACACAATCGGAAGCCATGACAATGGTATGTGCCCAGGTTATGGGGAATCACACAACAGTTTCATTTGCCGGCGCTTCTGGTAATTTTGAACTGAATGTTTTTAAACCGGTAATAATATATAATATCATACAGTCCATAAATCTCCTCTCAGACAGTATAAAGAGTTTCAGGGAAAACTGTTTTGCCGGAATAAAGCCTGACAGGGAGAGGATAAAACAGCATCTTGACAATACGCTGATGCTTGTAACTGCGTTAAACTCAAAAATCGGCTATGAAAAGGCTGGGGAAATAGCAAAAAAGGCTTTTAAGGAAAAGAAAACCCTTAAAGAAGCAGCCCTTGAACTTAATCTGCTGACAGATGAAGAGTTTGACCTGATTGTCGATCCCTCAAGAATGATCGGTCCGTCAACTGTATGAATATAGTGCTTTTTGAGGAAAATGAGATCGGCTCCCCCCTTCCCCTTTCAGACAGCAGGGGAAAGCATATTCAGAACATACTGAAACTGAAGAAAGATGATGCTTTTGATGCAGGGATAATAAACGGGGGAAGCGGTAAAGCATATATTAAAGAGATTTCAGACACACATATCATATACAGTTTCAGTTTCCTGAATAATCAGGAGAAAACGCCGGGAAGAAAGCCTCTGATACTTATTACTGCTTTTGCAAGACCTCCTGAAGCAAAAAAGATACTTAAAAACATTACGACCCTCGGAGTGAGTGCAATTTGTTTTATCAGGACCCTGAAATCGGAAAAATCATATATGGACAGCTCACTCTGGAACAATGGAAACTACAGACAGTATCTTGTTGACGGCGCAAGTCAGGCTTTTGCAACTGATATCCCTGATATTCATCTTTTTGCATCGCTTAAACAGTGTGCAGACTCACCCCTTATTAAACAGGAAAGGGAAAGGATAGCTCTTGATAACTATGAAGCAGTCATTCCCCTGACTGAGTACAGATTCAGCCTGACAGCGTCTTCAGAAGAAAAAACTGTACTTGCTGTCGGCGGTGAACGGGGATGGAGTACGAAAGAAAGGGAGATACTCAGGGATTACTCTTTCACCCTCTGCAGTCTCGGGGAACGGGTACTGAAAACAGAAACAGCATGTATTGCGGGTATTTCTGTTATTTACTCGCTGAAAAACCTTTTCACCTGTCCCGGGTAAATGGATCAGCAGAATAATCAGTATAGATCCTCTTAAATAAAAAAAGGCTATCCCTATTTAAAAGGACAGCCTTTTTATATCTATCTTCAGGGGAAATATCAGTCTATTCCGACAAGCGTTTTTATATACTGGGTCCTTCTGTATGAACTCTCTGTATTCTCTTCGCTTAAAATTCCTCTGAACTGATCTATGGAATCAAAATTATGTTTTCCCATCCAGGCTTCCAGATCCTTCAGTATATCCGCAATCCTTTCCGGTCCGTTTTCATAAATAGTTGAACACAGCTGAACAGTTGATGCGCCGGCAAGAAGCTGCTTTACAACATCTTTATAGCTGTGGACCCCTGTTGTAGCTGAAAGATCTGACTTTATCTTTCCGGAAAGAAGAGCGATCCACTGCAGGGAAACAAGCATCTCGTCAGAATTGCTTATGAAAGATCCCGAGATAACCTTAAGATTATCTATATCAATATCGGCCCTGTAATATCTGTTGAAAAGGACAAGAGCATCTGCACCTGCTTTTGAAATGTTGTTTATTACATTTGCAAGACCGGTAAAATAGGGGCTTATTTTCATCGAAACAGGAATACTGACCTCTTTCTTTATTCTCGCCATTATATTCACATATATCTCTTCAAGTTCAACAGATGTTTTTTTCAGATCAGCAGGCTGAATATATACATTAAGCTCAATGGCTGAAGCACCTACCTTTTCAAACTTTTTGGCATATTCAATCCAGCTGCCGTCTGTTGTACAGTTAATACTTGCAATTACAGGAATGGAAACTTTCCGCCCTGCCTCTTCAACCAGAGAAAGATATTCATCCATAAAATGGGTCTGTGTTGATCTTGAAAAAAGATCAAATGCTTCAGCATGCATTGAAGTATCTACATTCTCAAGCATTTTTTCAGTATCCATAATTATCTGTTCTTCAAAAAGAGACTTTATAACAACTGCTGCTGCTCCCATTTTTTCAAGTTCAACTATCTTTTCAATATTACCTGTTAATCTGGAACTGGCAACAATCAGGGGATTTTTAAGATCCAGTCCCATATATTTCGTATTCAGATTCATTTTAATCCTCCCTTAAAGTTCAATTACTTAAACTTATTATAAATAATTGTCAAGTTCAATAAAATAATTATCAAGCCCTGTCTTTAAAAAATATATTTCATTCTCTATTACCCTGTTTTCAATCTGAAAAAATCTTCCGATTGAATCAGTTTTCACCTTTCCTTCAAGGTTTTTCCCGAGGTAATCTGATTTTGAGACAATAATATTATACTTTATTTCAAGTTCAGATAAAACCAGCTTTAGATTATATTTTTTTTCACGCACAATAAACTCAAATATCTGGTACCTGAATAATTCCTTTTTGAGAAAATGAATTATTTTCCAGACCGATTCAATTTCACTGCAGTACTCCTGATAAACCTTTCTGTCGCTTTCAGACAGATAAAAATCAAGACCCGGCTGTAATATTTCAATGTTGCTGTCCCTTTCGGCAAAAACAAACTCATATCTTCCTGAAACAAATTCACTGCTTATTACAAGATCGTAATTCCTGAATCCTGCTTCTCTGAGCATTCTGTCCAGTATAACAGTATCCTTTTTTGTACAGAAGATAATATAACGGTTAATTTTACCCTTCAGGACTGAATGTATTTTTGAGAGAAAAACGCACAGCTCCTTTTCAGATACTTTATCACAGCACAGACTGAAAAGACTCATGTTAAGTGCAACAGTATCTGCTGATGTGAATATTGATATATAATCATCAATCAATGATTCAACAATTGAAACAGCCCCTGCCGCTTTTGGATTCAGTACTGAACAATTGCTTTTATCAAGCCTCATGTAAACAAAAGAGGGAAATGACAGGAGAAATTCCATCCCTCCGAAAAGGGGAAAAAGGGGAATGATTTTTATTTTGCTGCTGACAGTTTTCTTGTTTACAGAGTTTATGGTTTTTTCATCAAAATGATTGACAAGTGACAACCTGTCATCAACAGACCAGGGAAAACTCCGCCCCCAATTAATAATCAGGTTATAATTCCCTGATATTGATTTCCTTATTATCTCAGAATACAGGTATTCATCTTCCGGAACAAGATCCGAGAAATTCAGATATAGATAGGTTTTAATATCATCACCTCACAAAATAACACATAATCATCTGAGAATGTTTTCATCAAGCCTGCATTTTCCGTACCTCAGTATTCTGTAGGGCTTTACTGTCACATCAAGGATTGTTGAAGGAGCTGCATCATCACATAAATCCCCTCCATCTACAATCAGGTCAACCATGGTTTCAAAGCTTTCTTTTATTTCCCCTATCCTGTTTAATGCCGGTTTTCCTGAAAAGTTAACACTCGTTGACACGACAGGCTGCCTGATAATTTCAAGCAGCTCGAGAAGATATGGGTCTTCAGGGACCCTCAGAGCAACTGTGTCTCCGTTTTTTGAAGGAACAATCAGAGTAAGCGGACATGGCCAGAGATCAAGTACTTCCTGTTTTATAACGGCATCTGTAAAAAGTGGCAGATCTTCTCCTGAACCGATAAGTCTTATAAAGGGTTTATCCCCATCCCTCCCCTTTATATCCCGTATCCTCTCCTCACTTTCTCCGGTAAGACTTACAATCCCGTAAATTGTGTCACACGGCATTATTGCAATACCGTTATTCAAAAGAACTGAGGCAATCTTTAATACTGAATTATTTTCTGATTTTTTTAATACCATTTTTTCCGGATATTAATATACTGGAAAAGACATAAAAAAACAATGCGCAGATAAGGCTTACCGATCTGATAAACGGTCCCCGGTTTTCACCGTTCCTGTCTTTGTATATAATCTTACCTAGTGCATGATAGACATCAGGCTTAACAACTCCGCGGATATATATCTTTTTCTGCTCTTCTCCTATATATCCCATTTCATAGGCTTTCAGCTTTATGGTATTCATTTCATTATAGGGTCTGCATTTTTTTATGAGATCTTTGTTTATCCCTTCAAGCTCTGATATATTGGAAACAAGCACATTCCTGTAGAGCATAAGATTGTCTGTCGCCTTTATTCCTGCCGGTCCGTATACAAAGGAAAGGAGGAGATAAAGAGAAACAGATATATACAGAGTAATTAAAAGTCTTCCGGTGCGGTCCATACAATCTATAATACGGCTTATTTCACCTTATTCTTAATCATGACGTATATAAATATTGAAAAATATTCAAATATAATTTTATAATTAAATAATATGAATGTAATAAAGCTTTCAACATTACTTTTTCTCATAATCTTCTCATTTTCGTGCAAAATAGGTAATTTCATGGATATTGAAGACTATAATGAAAAAAACAAAGATCTTTATATCTTTGCCCTTACAGATTCAAGCCTGGTTGTCTATCAGACTGACACGAATTCAGGCTCAGTTTATGAAAAGTACAACTACAGTCTCTCCTCGACCGAGAATTACTGTAAGCTTTTATATGAGAATGAGAAGGGAAATCTGTATGTTTCCCATGGAACAAATCCCTACTATCTGAGCGGGTACCATATTAACGGAGACGGATCGCTCAGTATTCTATCAGGGTTCCCTATAGATTTTGCTGCAAATGCTGTAGATGAGATTGTATTTGAGAACAATAAAAGCTTTTTTTATGCAGCATCTCTTACAAGTATCTACGGCTATGCCTACAACTCAGACGGCTCCCTTACACCGACAGCACAGGTCTCGCTGACCGATATTACATTACCATTTAACAGCCTGGTAGTGTATAATAATCTTATTTTCAAGCTTGATTCAAATCCATGGAGAGGTTATTCCATTAATAGCGGTACAGGAGAAGTACTTTTTCAGGCTGAACCGGCTCCTCCTATGAATAATACAAACATAATGAACTCAATTGTCAACAGTTATCCCTATCTTTATATGATAAGCGCTTCTATACCGAATACTATATACAGCTACAGTGTTTCATCAGATGCTGCAACCTCAACACTTAATTCATCACCAACATTCGGGACTGTAGCAGCATCAAATATCAACGCATTTGTTAAAGATCCTGAAAATCTTTTTCTGTATTTTGTCAGCGATACAGAAAACATGATTTTCTGCTTCAGAACAAATACAGACGGGACAGTTGGAGCAATAATAAACCAGTTTTCAACCGGTTCCGCCCCGAGCGCAGCAGCAATAGATCCCTACAAGCAGTTTTTCTATACTGCATCAACTGACGGAAGCACCGGATACCAGATCAACCAGTATAAAGTAAACAACAGCCTCCCCGACTCCCCGGCAGGTGTAATAACAGTCGGCAGCAAGATCTTTGAGATGGTTGCAGTAAGGTATTAAAACTGAGATTTAATATGTCAACCCGGCCGATATGGTGCTTTCTATATAATTAAGATAATCACCCTCGACATTCCATGTTCTGGGCCCGGTGGTTGCTTCAAGATAAAGGTGTTTATAAAACTTCAGGGAAATTCCCCCTGCTGCGGAAAGATACCTGCCGTACTCCGGTCCGTGTTCAACCTCTTCAAATACACTAAAGCCCCCTCCCCCTTTTATTATGAAGTTCAGTGGGGTTTGGAACCTGCTTTTATAGTAGATATTGAATCCCAGTTCATAAAAATATATATCCTTGGGATAAAATCCGACAGCAATTTCAGCGCCCAGAGGAAAAAGCCATATATAGCGGTTGAAAAAATCATTATCAAAATCAAACTGGATCCTTCCGGTTATCCCGTCATAGTTGTAATTATGGTAATCTGAAATATTTTCAAGAAAATAACCGTAGGTATAACCGGCAAGTACAGTAAAAAGATCTTTTTTAAACCCTTTCATCAGCAATTCATTCTCATCAGTCCGCTGGATTATATTTATTGAACGTCTGGATAAATCTGAGAGTCCTGAAGGGTTTTCAGCATATATTCTGTATTCCCCGGGAAGGGCTTCTGAAAGATCAAGAATCAATGACACCTCTTCATCACTGACAACTGCCACAGACACCGGTTTTATTACTGAGGTTTCAGAGCGGAACTCAATCTTCATATTCTGCTCAAAATTTTTCCCTTCAAGAATTATACTGCTGTAAATACCTTTGTTAAGAAATGTTTTTTCGCTGATCTTCTCAACTGATGGTACTACCTTCTCCCGTATAACAAGCATATCAAGGGCCTGATCCTTTAATCCTGAAGGGTTTTCCACTTTCAAATAATATTTCCCCGGAAGAATAAGTTCTGATTCAAAAACCACCTTAAAAACAGAATCATTTACCGCTTCAACTTTACCTGCTATAATATTTCCTGATTCAGATTCAATTGAAAAAAGACTTTTTTCCTTAATATTGTAGGCATCAACATATAAAATAACGCTTCCGGCTGTGTCAGGATAGAGCATCAGCGGGGAAAACTTTTTTATCAGGGGCTGTTTCGCTGACTCAATTGAAAGTTTTTTCCAGCCTGTTTCCGCGACTGTTTTTCTGAATTTATTCAGTACAGAGATATTGAACTGATACTCACCCGGAGGAAGGTCAAGATAGATAAAATTCTCTTCAGTCTCCGTCTTTTGAATTACCCGTTCCCCTTTCATTATTTCTACCTGATAAAAGGATGCACCGTCTATTTTTTTCCACTTCAGGAACCTGCTGTCATCGGCATCTTCCGCCCCGTACAGGGAAAAAGATAATAAAAAAACAAATACCACTGTAATTCTTTTCATGATCCCACCACATTATCCTGAAACTACAGTTTCAGACCTGCTTTAATATATAAAACCGCCATATCCACCGGATCAATATCAGTATCTTTTTTATAGTAATGCTGTCTGCGCGATTCAAATCCTGATTCAAAAAACACTTTCCCGGGCTGAGTCAATTCTGTAAATATTCCGGTATCAAAATATAGTCCGCTGAGTCTCTTATTATTTTCTGTTTCCGGATCTATTTCATTATTTATCAGCCATCCGCTTCCCGTTCCTGCCCGCAGGCCGAAATTCATGATACTTCTGAATCTTGTTTTAATATAATATGAAATACCGGCAGAAAAATAATGAGAATATGATATATCGCCTGAATCCTTGTTTTCGCTGTTAAAAAGGGTATACCTGGATGATATCCCGACCCCTGAAAGGTTAATAACCGGAACAGTCCCTCCAAGATCAATATCAATCCCCCCGTCAGCCCCGAAAAAATAGGGTGTTTCCGCATATTCAGGTTTAAGGAGATTATATCTTATATAAACGGATGTTGAATAATCATCACCCTTATTTTTTTTACTCTCAGATTCATCAATACAGTAAGCAGCTGAAGAAAAAAATATTGACAAAACTGCAGCTATAATAAAAATTCTTCTGTTCATAATTTATGACTAATTTTATTATAAATAGGATATACAATCAATTAAAATAAAAAACAATTTTGATAGATTGAAAACAGCCCCTTTTCAGTTTATAATACTATTAAATTGCCAAGAATGGTTATTTAATAATAAATTTTATGTTTTCATAAGACGATAATGAAATTATGTTATTATATCCTGTTAATTCAGGAATATCCAAAGAACTTTTTTATTCAGGAGTAGGAAATGTTAGAAACCAATGAGAACAATAATGAACTGGAAAACTATGGAGTCTGGGTCAAATCCGGACCTGAAGATATTGTTGACAATAACACCTCCCCTGCTTCGGAAGATTTCAACCTGACAGATCTTGATACTGAAAATCCTGAAAATGATTTTCTATTAACTGATGAAGAGGAAAAACTCCTCGGATCACTTGAAGATGAAATCACAGATACAGAAACTGATGAAGAACTGTATGATATTCAGGATATTCAGGATCTGAATAATATTAACGTTGATGCAAATACAGATGAGGAATTTATAGATATAGACCTTCCTGACTCACTTGAGGCAGAAGAAAATATCGATATAATAAATGAACTGGATGACAGGCCGTTTCAGGAATCTGACTCCCACCTTGACGAATCCCATAAATCCTATAAACTTCTGACAGAAATTGCCAATGAACTTAAAAATGATCTTTCTGATATAAAAAACGAGCTTTCCGCCCTCAAAAAAGAGCTTTCACAGTACAAGTCAGGGGAACTCAAACCTGTATCAGAAGCAGATTCTGACGAAACAGCTTCAGGAGGTTTTTTCTCTGATGACGGAGATGAGACTATTGCCCTTACAGGCGACGAACTGGATAACATCTTCAATACTGCCGAAATCAAGGAAGAAGAGGTCAAGGGAGAAGAAGAAATCCCGGAGGAAGATGAGCAGCCCTCTTTTGAAGAAAACGAGGATGAACTTAATTTTCTTAACGGGGATATGGATGCTTCATCAGGAATTATGGATGAGACAGAAGATATTGCTCCGGTAACAGATGACGATATTGAATCCTCCTTTGATATTGATGAAGAAATTATCCAGGAAACTGCCCTGGAAGATGAAGAAATTGCAGCAGAAGATAATTTATCGTTTGAAACAGAAGAAGAGACAATTCAGGCGCCGGATGAAATATCATTCATTGAGGAAGAAGACTTTCCTGATACTGAAACTGAAATAGAAACTGATATTCCAACAGATTTCACTGAAAATGATATTTCCGAAAACGATGAATTTTCAATAGACGATATTTCACTTGAAATGGATGAAGATCTTCCCGAAGATGAGATTTCCCTTGAAGATGAGACATCTCTTGATGATATATCAATTGATGATATATCAATTGATGATATTTCTCTTGATGATGATATATCTCTTGACAGTGAAATCAGTTTTGATGATGAAGAGTCACTTGAAGGAGAAACAGCTACCGCCAGTGGTAATATATCTGTAGATATAAATATCAATGCTGAAGATACTGTACATGACAACACCCCTTCTCTTTATCAGTCTGAAAAACTCGTAATTGATCATCCCGGTTCTCCGGCTGAGAAAGATACAGCTTCAGATGATGATTTTGTCATAGATGATATAGAAGTTGATATATCATCTGATGATACATCTGAAGAAGAGACATTACTTGACGATTTTGGTTCAGCTGATATTGATCTTGATATGTCAGAGGATGAGATATCACTTGACGATTTTGATTCATCTGATATTGAACTTGATATATCAGAAGATGAGATATCACTTGACGGTTTTGATTCATCTGATATTGATCTTGATATGTCAGAGGAAGAGATATCACTTGACGATTTTGATTCAGGTGATATTGAACTTGATTTAACAGATGATGATACAGTCCCTGCTGATAATGATGAAGTTATCGATTCTGAATCTGAAGAGGAAATACAGCTTGATGATTTTTCTCCTGATATTGATCTTGATATAACAGATGAAGAAACAGTTTCCGGATCTGAGGAAGAAATATCTCTTGATGATGAAATAACACCTGATATCTCTGCCGGTGAGGCTTTTTCTGAAGAAGAGGAGATATCACTTGATGATTTTGATACAGGCAGTTTCGAACTTGATCTGACAACTGAGGAAACAATACCCGAAGCTGAAGAAGAAATAACTCTTGAAGATGATGTTATTTCTGTTGACGATATAATCGGCGAATCCGATCAGGGAGATGATTCCCCTGCATTTGAGGAAGAAGTCCTGACAGATGAAATTGAGGAACTGATAAATCTTGGTGATGAAAAAGAAACAGTAATTGGAAAAGATATTCCTGAAGTGACAGCTGAAGAGGAGTTATCTGATAACAAATCTGAAAAAATGCCGGAAAACATAAAAACTGAAATAAAATCTGTTCTTTTGTATCTTGATCAGCTGCTTGAATCACTGCCTGAAACAAAAATTGAAGAATTTGCGAAATCAGAGCATTTCAGGACTTATAAAAAATTATTTGAGGAACTGGGATTAATTTAATATGGGTCTTCTTGAAAAAGTACTTAATAATGATCTGGATAAAAAGAAAAATACTCTCGGTTATCGAAACAGCCTTTTAAAAAAGGCGGAAAACCTGCTGTCCGGCTCAGGAGAAAAAGAGGACAGCAGATTCATAGAGGACAAAAAAAAAAAAATAACTGAGCAGTTAACTGATTTTTCAACTCTCATACTTTCATCAGATTCACACCAGCTCACAGTACCGGCGAGTATTTTTAATTTCCTGAAAAACAACTTTGATCTCATTAAGGGTGCATTATTTTTTCTTGATTCGGGTGAAAACATATTTTTACCATGGGCCATTTCCGGATATGACAATACTACCTTCAACCGCCTGAGGTTTACAGCAGAGGATATCGACAGTCTGCCGGGTAAAACCTCTGCAAACCCTTTTTTTCTTCCCAAATCCCAGAAAAAACTTTTAAAAAAATATTTTTCCAGCAGGGAATACGGGCTTCTTGATGATCTTCTCTTTATTCCCTTTACAGACAAAACAGGCAAAATTATTTCCTTTTTTTTAATTACTGAACTCAACTCAATTTTTACAACATATGAGGACCTGATTTATTATACTGATTTGTTCCGTAAGACTGCCGGCACTGCTGTAGGCAGTTTTTATCTGAAAAGGAGAAGCGGAAAGGATTCTTCTGTATTTCTTAAATCCGATTCGATTTTAAAGGAACTGGAAATTTACAGCAGCAATAATACATTGAATAAAAGCTTTTTTGTGTTATTTATAGATACTGAATCCATCAATAAAAAAATCATCTCTCTTTCCCCTGACCTTAATTCCACCGGTTTTAACAGGGAAATTATGGGTGTGTTTTCCGCTTTATCATCAAGCTCCGGTAAAATATACTCTATAAACAGCAATTATCTTTTTATTATTATCAATTCCCCTGCCCTTTATGACAAGGATCTTTTATTACATCAGATTCATCTGCTTCTGAATAATATTCTTCCGGGACTCCATGACTCAGAATCTGATTATATTAATATTTTCTCCTATCCTTCGGATATTAAAAAAATAAAAGATTTTATTAATGCTTAATTTTTTCGAGTCAAAATCCGGTGATATTTCGGTTTCCTTTGATGGCAACCTTATCCACTCATCAGTAAATCCCAGGATGGAAGCTGTTAAATATCTAAAAAAAATGATCAGTGATGAAGATACTTCTCCGGCTGCGGTTTTACTGATAACTCCGGGACTTAATTATTTATATGAAGAGCTTTTAAAGGTTTTTCCCGACTCCAAATATATAATTCTCCATTCAGACGCGGAACTGTTCCGGCATGCAGAGTCAAAATACAATACAGGCAATATTTATCCCTGGTATTACGGATCAGAAACTGATTTAAGAGTGTTTATTCATTCTGTATTAAGGGAAATTGATGTAAAGGGACTTAAGGTTTTTCACTGGGCACCGGCTGCCAGGGCTTTTCAAAAAAGATTTTTTTATATAGAGTCCACAGTCGGTGAGATTATCAAGGAATATAACGGCAATATAAATACAACAAATTATTTCGGGAAGCGTTATTTCAGGAATATAGTTTCAAATCTTCTTTCAATTAACTCTTATATTCCTCCATTGAAAATTAAAAAACCTGTTCTGATTGCTGCTTCAGGCCCTTCCCTGAAATATTCTGCATCCCTGATAAAAAAATACAGAAAAAATATTTTTCTGGTTTCACTCTCATCATCTTTCCGGTTCCTCTCTGAAAACTCAATTAAACCTGATCTGCTTCTCACCACAGACCCTGGTTTCTATTCAACATATCATCTGAAACTGCTCCGAAGCAACGTTACATCGCTGGCATCTCCCCTGACAGCCTACCACATCCCCTGCCATAGCAGTAATCCCGGCATGGTAATTAATCAGAATACAATGCCTGAAAAGATCTTTCTTTTAAATTTACCGATAGAGCCGATATATATCCCTTCAAACGGTACAGTATCAGGATCAGCACTGCTTCTTTCGGCGAAATTATCTGAATACCCGGTTTTTTTTGCAGGGCTTGATTTCTGCACGGAAGATATAATATCACACTGTCTTCCCAACGAATTTGATATTTACAGTTTTATAGATTCCTCAAAAACTTCTCCGGCTTTGAATAAGCTTTACACCGGTTTTACTGAAACCTACACACTTCCTGCAGGTCCCGGAAATGAAAAAACAACTATACAGCTTAAAACATATTCTGAATGGTTTAACAGTTTCAAACCGTTAAATCCTGTTTACAGGATAGAACCCTCTTCAGTCGATCTTAAATGCTTCAACAATATAAGCCTCAAAACAGCTGATTCAATGCTTTCCGGTTTAAAGAACAGCGGGACTTCTGAAAAGGGGAAATCTGTAGCTGTTGACAGACATTATGTCCGTGAGGGAATAAAAAAAACCCTCAGGGAAAATATATCTCTTCTTGATAAAAGAAAAAAAATGCCGCTTGACAAGGGCAATTTTGATCTTTTTTTGAGCGATATTCTTTATTATTATTCTGCATCGGGATATCTTGACCTTTTCAGCAGATATTCCGCCGGAGATGTTATATCTGCAAACAGAAAATATCTTGAACTTATTGAATCTTCCATATACTTTTTTGACAGGTTAAACAGGAATATTGATAATTATGGATAATTCGGTTTTTCAGCAGAATATTATCGCCCTCTCCTCAATAAATCCCGAACTTGCATTCAGCATAAGCCAGACTAAAAGCTCAGATAATATTAAAATAGAAAAATCAAAAGACGGATCATCTGTTCCTGTTCTGACAGAAAACAGCGGCAGGTTTCAGCTCCATTCACTTTATAATCCTGTAAAAGAGGGGGAAAAACTCTTTCAGATAAATAAAGCCAACAGCGGATTTGTCATTATTTTCGGTCTCGGGGCTGGATATCATATTTTTCCCTATATTGATGATCAGAGGATAAACAGTATTCTTATTATTGATAAAAACAAGGAATATCTCAGGAAACTGATCGAAAATATTGATTTAAGCAGGATTTTCTCAAGCAGGAAAGTTGATTTCCTTCTGGATCCTGATTTTGATGAACTGCAGAAGAATTTGTGTGAAAAATACAATCCTTCAATCCATGGAGATCTGAAAATATCGCATCTTGCCAACCGGGTAATATCTGAACAGGAGTTTTTCAATAAAATTACCGCAGATATAAGGACTGTTATCGAATCAATATCTGATGATTTTGCCAGCCAGGCCCAGTTTGGTAAAAGGTGGTTTAAAAATACCCTTTACAACCTTGAATTTGCTGATAAATACTCAAAGCCAGTTCCGCCGGCAAAAAAAGTCCTTGTTGCAGGGGCCGGGCCATCGCTTGAAAACCAGATCAGTCATCTTCTTAAACATAAGGAGGACAGTATCCTTATATCTACCGACACTGCCCTCCCTTTCCTTTTTGCCAGAGAGATTGTACCGGACTTAATAATATCAATCGACTGTCAGCATATTACCTATAACCATTTTATGGGGCTTGATATTGAAAACATTCCTGTAATTCTGGACCTCTCATCCCCGGTTCACCTTTCGAGAAAATTCAGAAACAGGGTTTATTTCTCTTCCGGACACCCTTTCTCAAGATATCTTGCCACGTACTGGAAGTTCTTTCCTGTAATTGACACATCCGGGGGAAACGTAGGTCATTCAGCTGTTTCTCTGGCACACTCACTCGGGGCCAGCCAGGTTTATCTTTACGGACTTGACTACTCCTATCCTGAAGGGAAACCCTACGCAAAAAACTCATTATTATACTCCTTCTACATGAACAGGGAATCAAGGCTCTCTCCTGCTGCAGGGAGTGTTTATTCTTTTGTGTTTTCGAATACAAAAAACAGAAAAATTAATAATTCTGTCATAACAAACAGCAAACTTGACAGCTATCATGACCGTCTGAAAGATTTTATAAAACTCAACAATATAAATACAGAATCAGCACCATTATCTCCAAGGGATCTTTCCTTTAATTTCCAACCTCCTGACAGCAGGCCGGTCTTTTTCGGGTCAGGTTCATCATCAGTATCATGGAAAACATTTCTTGAAGATTACATGATAAAACTTAAAGAGCTTCCGGAAGTCGGGGATATTTTCAATAACTATTATCAGTCACTCAGCAAAAAGGAAAAGGAACTGTGGGCAACAGTTTTTCCGGTCTGCGCATCGATAAGGAAAGAGTACAGGGATAAAGAACTGAAGACTTCATTTGTTCTTAATGCAGGCAGGAAGTGGTGTATTGATACTGTCAGATCTGTCCTTAATAATAAATAATTCCGGCATAACCGACGAATGAATCAGAAGGATATATATCATAGCTTGTATAATAGCCTTTTAGCATACTGTTCATACACCCTGAATCAAGGGCAAACCGGGCAGATAGTGCTGCTCCCCCGGAAGAACATGCAGAATGCTCGCTTATACTGTGCATAACAGCTTTTTCAATTTCAAAATTCATAAGATATTCTATAAATTTGCTGTCATTAACGTTTTTTACCCAGTCAAGTCCGGCTTTTCCGTATCCGTGGCTGGTCATCCCATATGATATTCCATAATGGGTAAGATCAGTGGAGCCTATAACAGATACTTTTTTATTATACTTTGTTTCATAGTTTTTCAGGATTTCTGATATCATTTTGACCTTTTCATATTCCGGAGGTACCCTGATCCATAGCATATTTATTTCACTGAAATGGTTTTTGACAAAAGGAAGCTGTATTTCAACTGTATTATCCTGATAGCTGTCAGTATCCACATAACTCTTCTTCTCAAGAATGTCATGCAATTCAGAGCAGTTTTCAATATTTCCAAATGGTGTTTCAAAATATTTTTCATCCGCAAGGAGGACAGAGTCATAGCGTGCAAGGTGCCCTCCTGCAACAACAACTGTGTCTATATTCTTTTTTAATGCTTTTATTGTCCGGCAGGCAAGTTTTCCTGAAAAATACCACCCTGCATGGGGAACAACAGCTGATCTCCCTTCAACTTCCGGTTTATCCCCGCCCCAGCCTTCTATTATTGTGAGTATTTCTTTTTCTGTTTCAGGATACCACCCCACAGGCAGTTTTCTTTTACGTGTCTTTTCTTCCATATCAGTAATTATATTTTATCGGAGGATTTTTTTCTATTTTTTTATATAAAAATGAATTCCTATAATCATACCCGGATTCAGCACACATTGACACCTGTCACGTAACAGGTTATACTTGTATCAATGATTAAATCATTCAAACACAAAGGACTTGAAGACTTTTTCTTTAATGAATCCAAAAAAGGAATAATACCTGAACAGACTTCTAAACTTGCAAGAATTTTAGACCGGCTTGATGCCAGCTTATCAGTAAATGATATGAATTTACCTGGTTTCAAACTGCATCAACTTTCAGGAAAAGAAAAAGATATATGGTCAGTACGAGTAAATGGCAATTGGAGAGTCACTTTCTATTTCGAAGATGGTGATGCATACATTGTTGATTATCTTGATTATCACTAGGAGATATATATGTTAACTAAAAGAAAACCTGTTCACCCTGGAAACCTTCTAAAAGAAGAGGTATTGGTTCCATTGGGATTGACTGTAACTAAAGCTGCAGAGGATCTTGGCATATCAAGAAAAGCATTATCAGAATTTTTAAATGAGCATTCTTCTCTAAGTCCAGAACTTGCTGTTAAAATTGGCAGGGCAACTGGCACATCTCCTGAAAGCTGGTTAAATATGCAGACAAGGCTTGATTTATGGAAAGCAGAACAAAAACAGCACAATGTTGTCCCTTTTCCGGCAATTTCTGATACTGAAGATAAGATAATGGAAGGTTAATCAGCATTAACTGCAGTTAACAAATTACAGGCGGTATGTGATAAACTGAAGCAGCTGTATTCCTTGAATAAGCCTGTATTTTATCAATACAGAATCAAACAGATTTGTCTGATTCATGATGATTGCCATAGTGTTTTATCTTTTTCAAGAAATTTTATTTTTCCAAGTAATTTATTAAGTGTTTGTTTTTCCTCGTTTGTCAGATTTAAACTCATTTCCATAATTCTAAGATTATATTCAGGAATTATTTTACCCATAAGTTGCTTTCCTTTTTTTGTTAAGCAGAGCTTCTTTTTTCGGCCATCCACATCATCCTGCTTAATAGATATAAATCCATTTTCAAATAATTTATCCATCATCCGGGTTATTCCTGGTTTACTCTTGCCTGTTAGTTTTGCCAGATCTTTGGGGCTTATAATTCCTTCAGATGAATTTTCTATATACAAAAGAATGGAAAGCCTTGCCTGAGACATGTTTAAAGGACGCAGATATGTCTCCAGATCGTTTAACAGCCATATTCCGCTTTTAAGTAGATTAAGCATTGTGTAAAAAGTCAGATCATCTATTTTTTTGATAAAGCAGCTCCTTCCATACCCATATAGTTTACATGCTAACTATGCGGATATAAAAAGTCAAGCTGCCGGAAATAGTAAAGGAGTTGATCTTTCTTCACAAACAGGATTCAGTTTTCTCTCCATCTTATGGAAATAATTATTATCACAATCATGCAGATAACTTCTACTGAAGCGAAAAAATAATAATGCAGATACGGAGACCCGCCTCCAATTACAAATAATATTGTAATTACTGAGGCTGCAATGTTTAGAATACGATTAATCCTGTACTTTAAGACCCTGGAAAGAAAAATCATTGCTATAGGAATTTCAAGAAGAAATGCAAATATCAGCAATAATAGTGGTGTCGGAATTACCTCAGCTGTTCCTTCAACAATTTCTTTCATCACTCCGGGAGTAATAAAAGTTAAGATATCGGCAAATATCATTGTGAACATCACAACAATCCAGAGTGTGGACAGCATTTCCGTTGTTTTCATTTTTTCTGTCATATAAACTCCTTTTTAAATTGTTTTTTGCCCGTTAACTTGCGTTCTTTTACCTATATAATACCCCATGAATGGATTACCAATAAAGAAGATTCTTTTTTTAATGCTGATATGATATATCCTCTCTTTTTTACCAACTGCTTAGAGAATGCAGGTGGATATTCCAAGTCTTTAATAATACCGTTTATTTATCATCGGATTCAGTGTATACAATAGCAGGAGTTTTCATTCTATCATCAGATATAGTACTTAGTTATAATTGATAACAATTGATTCTTCAGCAGTAAAAGCTTTGATAATATCAAGCAAACCCGAAAACCAGTATAACATATAGTTATTAGTTAAATACTTAGGATAGAGATCCTGCATAAGGTTTAACTATTTATTTCATTTATTCCTGTATAATTTCCAATATAACCTTATACAAGGCTGCAAGAATGGCTATTGACGCATATGAAAGGGCGGCACTCCTTGTTATCATTTTTTCATCTCTTGAGATATACTGGAAGTTTATAGTCTGTGGGTGATTTATGCCGCTGGTTTTAATTAAATATCTTTTAGAAATAGATAAATCAGTACTATAATAACCAAGTTCATCATTTTTTAAAAATAAGGATAAAAAGATGAGTATACTGTCAAAAATATATTTTCACATAGATCTAAATCTTTCAGAAGAAAATCAGCATCTGGGAAAAGAATACCTTGAAACAATAATAAAAAATTACTCTAAAACTATTTACAACCAGAACGTTGAGATTCATACAGATATCCAGGATGGTAGTATCAAAATATGGCTAACCATGATTGGAGCGCTCTATCTTGCTATTGGTCAGTATGGATCTTTCAGGTCTGGTATCGATAAACTGATCGATGACTCAAAAATGCTTCAAAAACTGCTTGAAGGAAATCTGTATAAAGGTGGTTTAAATGAAGAAGATATATTAGAATCCAAACGGATAAATTCTACTCCCGATAAAATAAGGAGACTACTGCTTCGGATTGACAGATATGAAAAGAACTATCAGAACCTTGAAGGTATCGAAGGTTTTAAAGAACTAGAGAATATAAAAAAATCAGCTTCTAAACTGCTTCTTGAGATTAATATAAAAGAAGATTATAAATTTTTATACACAGAGATTAATTCAATCTATCTCCCACCTGAGATAAGTCTTCCATTTGATTTAAATAAGATTGATATCTATATGCGTCGTGAAGAAGATTCACTTTATTTTCCATTTTGAAAGAATAAATAGAAGATTTCCAAAAAACTTAATCTATTCAAATAATATTTATCAGTTTATAATTTATAATAATTTTATTTTTATAACATAAAGTAAATACTTTTAAAAGTCATTACATTTTCATGCAGATCATCATTTACACAATTATTCAACAAACATAAATATACTTACCTTTATGTTATTATAAAGGAGTCCTGTATGATTAAAAAAGTTATCTACAATTGCCACAATCATATCTTTACACATGAAAACATCCCAAACCGATATTATCCTTTTTTTGTTGTACCTGCCCTGAGAAACCGCTTTCTCAGGGGGATAGTTAAAGGTGTCTTAAAAATATGTATTCCGTGGAGCAAAAAAGACAAACCTCACAGAATATCAGCATTTTTAAAAGCTGCCTATAGGAAAAACCAAGAGGGCAATCTCAGGCATCTTATTGGATATTACCCGTCAGGTACTAAATTTGTTATCCTGCCAATGGATATGAGTTTCATGAAATGTGGAAAGGTCAAGGAAAGTATTGATGAACAGCACAGGGAGTTGGCACGTCTTTCAAAGGATTCAAAATATAAAGATCTTCTTATACCGTTTGCTCATATTGATCCGCGCCGTAAAGATTCATTAACCAGATTATATTCTCTTGTTGAAAATGATAATTTCAAGGGGGTCAAGATTTATCCCCCTCTTGGTTACAAACCAACAGATAGTCTATTGATGAATGAAATATACCCCTACATGGTATCTAAGAATATTCCACTAATGGTTCATTGTTCTCCTGGCTCAGTCTACACAAAAAAGCTCAAGAAAACTGATGCCCATGCATTAGCCGATCCTGATAATTATAAAGCAGTCATGGATTCATTTCCTGATCTCAGGATTTGCCTGGGTCACTTTGGCGGTACTGAAGAATGGTCAAAACATATTAATGAAATACGTAATATAGAAGATCCATCATGGCTTGAAAAAATACTGGATATTATGCAAAGCAAAAAATATCCAAATCTCTATGCAGATATTTCATACACAATTTTTAATTTTCAGGAAAATATAGCTTTTTTAAACATTCTAATGGAAGATAATATTGTAAAACACAAAATACTTTTCGGATCTGATTTCTATATGACAGAAAATGAAAAATACTCTGAAAAAAGACTATCTATCGATCTTCGTTATGCTCTTGGTGAAGATAATTTTTGGAAAATAGCAAATGAAAATCCCAAAAAATATCTTGGAGGTTATTAAATGATTTTTAAAGAAAAAATAGCAATAGGAATAAGTATTATAGCTCTTACACTCTCTATCTGTAGTACTATTTTAGGAGAAAGAAGGGCAAATTTTGAAAAAGAACGCATTCTAAAAGTTGAACTGTCAAATACACTAAGTTCTGTTATGAATTTGTCTAAAGAAAATGCTGTTTTAATACGTGATTATTGGAATGATAAGGATAACCAAACATTCTTTATGAATCAGTCTGGAAATATTTCTCAACAAAATACATTTCTCATTCAGCAGGCAATGTATCTGGCAAATAAGATTCCAGATATAGTCACTCCTGTTGAGCTAAATACTATTGCAATATCAAATGCTCAAGCAGGTGACCTAATATTAGCTGAAAAGTACTATTTATTAGCTATTAAAAAATCAAAAGATCCATATTACCAGGCTTTATCAATTAGAAGTTATGCTTTGTTTTTATACCCACAAAAAAGATTTATAGAAGGTAAAGAAATGTTTCAGTTATCCTTATCTAAACTTCATGCTTCAGATAACTTTTCATATAGCTTTAACGGCATTACTCATCAATTATGGGCTTCAAATGAACTTACAATAGCTAATAATAAAGATGCAGCTTTAAATTTATACAGTAAAGCACTCAAAGAATTTAATAAAATTGATAATCAGTTTTGGAAAAATGATAGTATAATGAAACTTGATTCTGCAATCCGCACAGCTTCAAATAATCAGTTAAATATAAATTCTTTAGAACAGTAATAAATTATCAATTTTTAAATTTATCTCTCTTCAATTTAAGATTTTTAAGTATTTTATATACACGTTTTAATATTGTTGATACTACAGTCTCTTCTATATTCAATACCTTCTTAAATGACAGAACTCCCTCACTATTTATTCTATTCGGAATTTTTATATATTCATCTGCCTGCCAGAGTTCTGAAATTCGTCCTCCATAAACAGGAATAACATAATCACCACTTTTTACATCTCCATACCATGAACCACCTTCCGGGCCTCCGGCATAAAAGCGTTGCTCTATCTGTTCGGGATATTTAGTACTGAACTTTCCAAAAAATATATTCATTTCTTACTTACTCCATTCATTCGACATAACTTCTGCCTGTTTCATAACCAGTTCAATTGCTTCAGCAGCTTTATCAGGCGGATATTTCCACTTTTTAAGTGTGCGCCTTACAAGTATTTTCAGACGAGCCCTGACGCTGTCACGGACCTGCCAGTCTACTGTTGTAGATTTTCTCAGCTTATCTGTTATCTCAACTGCGATCTTTTTAAGAATTTCATCACCTAACTCACGAACAGCACTTTCATTATTTGCAAGGGCATCATAGAAGGCTATCTCATCAGGGTTTAAACCAAGTTCTGCTTCCCTTTTCATTGCTTCCTGAAAATCCCTTGCCATCTGGATCAGTTCTTCTATTACCTGAGCAGTTTCTATGGCCCGATTATTGTATTTGCGTAAGGTTTCCTGGAGCCTGTCGGAATATTTTTTCTCCTGAATTACATTGTTTCTGGTTTTAGCTTTTATATTGTCCTGAAGCAGTTTTTCAAGCAGTTCAACCGCTAAGTTTCTTTGAGGCATGTTTTTGACATCTTCGAGAAACTCATCGGAGAGGAGACCAATATTCGGCTTTTCGAGACCACAAAGTGCAAAAATATCAGTTACACCTTCTGCTACGACTGCGTTATCAAGAATCAGTTTTAAAGCAGAGTTCTTCTCTTCCTCTGTGAGTTTTTTATCAACCGATGTGAACTTTGTTATGGCCGCTTTTACCGCGGAATAAAAGGCAATCTCCTTTCGAAGCGCCTTGGCTTCATCGAGTGTTCCGCAGAGAGAGAATGCCTTGTTAACCGCAAGTACATTATCAAGAAAGCGCTTCTTACCGTCTGCCATGCTTAATATTAGGTTGGCCGCGGGGACAAGCAGCTTATTTGCCTTTGTCTCGAAGTCTGAGAAATCAAGACCTGCAGACGAGGGAGAAGCTGCAAACATTCCCCTAATTATATCTATTTTCTCCAATAAAACGGCAAGGGCTTCTTCGGAATATCGTGTCGGTTCACCACGACCCTTTGATTCGGTATAATCTTTCAAGGCATGCTTCAGTTCATTTGCGATACCTATATAATCAACAACAAGCCCGCCGGGTTTATCCTTGAAGACGCGGTTTACCCGAGCGATTGCCTGCATCAGATTATGCCCCTTCATCGGCTTATCGACATACATTGTATGACAGCAGGGCGCATCAAATCCGGTAAGCCACATATCACGAACAATCACAAGCTTTAAATTATCTTCAGGATCCTTAAACCGCTTTTCGATTCGCTTTTTTACCGTTTTATTATAAACATGAGGCTGCAAAAATTGACGGTCAGATGCAGAGCCGGTCATCACTATCTTGATTGCTCCCTTTTCGGGATCTTCATTGTGCCAATCTGGACGCAAAGCGGTGATTTCATTATACAGATGAACACATATCTCGCGGCTCATCGCAACTATCATGGCCTTGCCGTCAATCACCGATAACCGAGCTTCAAAGTGTTCAACAATATCAGCAGCGACCTGCCTCAACCTGGGGGCTGCGCCTACCAGCTTCTCAAGGCGGCTCCATTCACCCTTTGTTTTTTCACGGGAACTGACGTCTTCTTCATCTTCAATTACCTCATCAACCTTATCTGAAAGTGAACTAATCTCTTCCTGATTAAGATCCAGTTTTGCAAGCCTTGATTCATAATAGATTGGAACAGTAGCCTTATCATCAACCGCATCCTGTATATCATAGATTGAAACATAATCCCCAAAAACAGATCTAGTATCTTTGTCTTCGCTTGATACAGGAGTACCCGTAAATCCAATAAATGAGGCATTCGGAAGGGCGTCGCGCATATGTTTTGCATAACCGAACTTATACATTCCGTTCTTGGTTAGTACAGCTTTGAGCCCGTATTGGCTGCGGTGGGCTTCATCAGAGATTACAACGATATTATGACGTTTATTTAAAACAGGGTGCTCATTTTCATCATCGATAAGTGTGAACTTTTGAACGGTAGTAAATATGATTCCGCCTGATTCACGCTCTGATATAAACTGACGCAGCTCATCCCGATTAGAAGCCTGAATCGGTGTTTGTTTAAGCAGCTCGACTGCATTACCGAAGGTTGCAAAAAGCTGACCGTCGAGATCATTTCGATCAGTAACCACAACCAGTGTCGGGTTATTCATTTCAGGCTGCTGCAGGATCATTCCTGCATAACAGCACATCGATATACTCTTGCCGCTTCCCTGTGTGTGCCAGACAACCCCTGCCTTTTTGCAGCCAGGAACAACACGCTTTCCATAGTCTGCCTTCTCAGCCATCAGTTCCGGATCAGGTCTCTCTTATGCAATAACCGTAGCCCTTACAGCTTCAAGCACTGCATGAAACTGATGATAACCCGCAATCTTTTTTATCAGAATATCACCGTCGTTCTCAAATAAAACAAAATAACGGATGTAGTTTAAAAACAATTCTCTGTCAAAGAATCCCCGGACCATTGTCTCAAGCTGCCATTCAAGCAGAGGCTTGTCATCCTCATTCTTTATTGTCCGCCAGGGCATAAACCTCTCCCTGTTTGCAGTAAGGGAACCGACCCTTGCGGTGTAACCGTCGCTGATAATGAGTGCTTCATTGGTGATAAAAAGATCCGCTATTTCATCCTTATATGTCTGAAGCTGATTGAAGGCATCCCAGATATCAACATGCTCATCATTGGGACTCTTAAGCTCAATTACAGCAATCGGCAGCCCGTTTAAAAAACAGACAACATCAGGCCTACGCGGCTGCTTTGTGCCGGTAACGGTAAACTGATTTATAACTGCAAAACGGTTGTTCTCAAACTTTTCAAAATCAACAAGAAGCGCCTGGTCTTTAATGACTTCGTCACCGTCTTTATATTCAACAGACACGCCGGCAAGCAGCATTTTATGAAAGTTTTTATTATTCAGGACAGGATCTAAAGAGTCAGGTTTGGAAAGCTTTGATATAACCTGTTCGATACAATGTTCATGAGCATCTTCAGGGATATGGTGGTTAAGTACCGCAAAAACGGAACGAAGGTGTTCGTCAATAATAACCTGGGAGAATGAGATTCTTAAAGGCGACAACCCGTCAGGCGAAATATTTGAGCCTAATAAAACCTCCCAGCCGGTATCATGAAACCATTCAAGGCACAGCCCTTCGAGTTCTTCTTCCGTCATTCGGCTGCCCCCCTTGATAGAACATCTATAATATTCTCAATTACTTTATTACGAGCATTAATCGGATAGCCATATTTTCTTAGAAGAACCCTAGTCTGTGTCTTTATTCGGGCTTGCAGGGTTTCTCTCTCCTGCCAATCAACAAGCATTGATTTAGATAAGACTTTAGACAATTCATTTGCAATTAGTTCGATACGCCCAGGCTCAACCTCACGGCTTTCATCAGGCATTTTTAATAGTTCAAGTATTGAATCAGCTTTTTCATAAGTAGCTGTTGGTTCAGCTGCTACCGAATATGTGCTTTCAGAATCATATGAATATAAAGCTTCAGAAGACGGTGGAGTAGTTTTAATCCTTTTTTGTTCCATCATGAAAACATTGCAGTATTCCGCGGCACCTATGAGATCAGGAAACAGGCTGGCATGGTGAACATTCATCCTTCTAAGAAATTTTAAACATTCCTGCTGCTCTTCATTTTTTATGTAAATCTTGCATATGTATTTTGCAATAATACCGGGCTGCTCTTTTTCCGTTGCATTTTTCAGCTCATCATCCTGAAAATCTTCAGCCGTTAAAACCTCGGTAAGTTTGTTTTCAATTGTAGAATCATATGGAGAAAATGTAAAAAGCCCCGCCTGATTTACAAGCCTGCCGTAATCATCCTTTTTAGGTTCAAACATCCTTATATCAGGGCATAGTTCATCATCAGCAATAAAGCTTTTATTCAAAATAAAGACCACTCTGTACGGATTATCATCCTCCTCTTCCTGATCCTCTTTTGAAAATGCGAAAAATAACGATACATATGGTGAATACGTCCAATCAAGCAGAGGTGTCATAAGACCATGATGCTGACCTATAGACCATAGCTCATCATCCTCAAGACCTTCATCAAATAGAGTGTGATCGGTAATTCTCCCTCTGATAGCTTTTCTGAACATAGACAATTGCTTGTGTGAAATATCTTCGGTGATAATATCATTCTCCGTAACACGAGCAAGAGTCGGTGTCATTCCCCAATCATATCTGCGATGCCCTCTGTATACATATTCGACTCCGTCACTATTAAAAAAGGGACTCTCAATTAAAGATGTAAACTCACGCCAATGCTCGATCTTTGTAACCGGAAGCCTGCCGCTTGTACCATCTGAAAGTATCTCGAAACTATCTTGAGGCGAACTACTATTCCAGGATGGGATCTTTTCCCAGTAATTATCAGAAACACTCATAAACTAGCCTCGTTACTATCTGTTTCAATTAACGATAGGTTGATTTCACCAGCGAGTAGTTTGGGGAGGAGCGTGTCACGAATTTGAGTTAAATTTTCAGTTTCAATTTTATTTTTATTCATTACTTCTAAATATTTTTTTGCAATTCTTGAAAACGCTTTAATTAGCATATCAGAATAATGGGGCACTTCTAATCTATAAACATTGTTACGATTCAGTCCTGGCACAGCTGCATCTGTGTTCATATTATCCAAACCAAGTTTTTTAAGTAAAAAATATATGAACTCAATACCAACTTCTTGTTTTGGAATGACATAGAATGTTGTGTCTATCGGATAAAAACTTTTATCCTCCCAATAAACACTACCGATAGTACCTTTACGACCAACAATAATCCCTGGTCCATCTACTATTGGAGCAATATGAGTCCCTGTAATACCACCAGAGCCATATACAGGAAACTCACCATGCACTCGATTATCTTTTTTTAATGCTTTACCATATGCTAATTCAAGAAAAAACTCTGCATGTACAACCTCCCACCCTTCAGGGATCTCTCCAAGCTCTGATTCCTGCATAGTAGATGGAAATAAGGCTGCAGTTTCTGCAAGTTCTTTATATGCATCCGGATCTTCCTGTTTAAATTGTGCAAGGGCATCTTCATCTTTACCGGAAATAACTCTCATAGCGGCAAGCTCGGCATCCCGGACACTTCCGCCGGATGCCAGCGCCGCCATCCTGGCTTTTACCGGATCAAAATCCACAAACCAGCTTTTAAAGATTGCCTGAGCTATTTTTTCAAGGATTTTATTGATTTTGATATTGAGATGGATTTTATTATCAATATCACGAAGTATTTTAGCGATTTCACAACTTTGCTTATAATTAACTTTGGGGCAAGGTAAAGATTCTATTGTTTTAGAACTAATATTTGCTTGATTTGCACTTCCTGATGAATTAGAAACAAGAAATTCTTGACTAACAGGATTTGAAAGAACATAGTACAAAAAATCGGCATGAATACTTTTTTTATCCTTTAATACTAATCTGCCAATTCTCTGATTTATCCATACTTGCGGTTCATTTGCCCAAACTCTAGCTACCCTTCCAACTAATGATTGAGGAGCATTAGGTCCTGAACCAGTCATAGAAATTAGAATATCTCCTTCTTGCGTTTTCCATTCTATTGTTTTTTCTGCGATATTTTTACTTATGTAAACAGTGTTGGAATAATCAATATTTCCAAAACGGACATTTTTAATTTTTATGACAGGAAAACTACCATCATCCATGAATTCTTTACTTTTATAAGCATAACCACCCTGAATTTTAGCATATTCACCAATTGTTGTAATATCAGAACTCATAACTCAATCCCGGTATATTAATATTTAATTCTATCATCCCTTCGCTCAATCAATTCCACATATTCAATCCATAAATCTATAATTATATCGCCATCCATAACCTTTCCAGCCCCATATCACTTAATTTAATAATCCTGTTCCTGTCTATCCAGCCAAGTAACACCTCTTCCCAGTCGTTCCTCTCCCTTATAACATTAAGTAAATGCAGTACCATCGGAATAAAAGCCCCTATCCGGTAATTGCCGTTTTCATTCAGCGGAAAACCTTTATCCGCTTTTCGAATCTTGGGCGCATTAACAAATACTTTGTTCCATAATCGCGAATGATGGGCGCAGGTATTTCTTAATTCCGTCAATGCCTTCAACCATGAAACCAACAGAAAGTGATCTGTTTGTAAATCCCGAGCTATTATTTTCTGATGATGAGTTTGTAGATTGGAAAACAAACGGGAAACCGTACCGAAGGTTAATAATTCTATCGTTATCCACACTGGCGGGATTTCTTCCCTGTAAACATTACTGTAATGGGTAAGAAAAGGTTCATTCTTCCGCTCGCGAAGTGCAGATCTGGTTTTATCCATTAAAAAGGCATGATCCTGTATAGATTTGAACAGACTCGTATCCTGGAGACAGAACGGCCCCTTTGAAAAGGCCAGATTTCTTGCTAAAGAGCACCGCAGGGCAAACTCTATACTCTGAATAGCGCCAAAGAAAAGCTCTCTTAACTGCTGATCATAGCTAATTAAAGAAATAACATCAGCAAAATCTATCTGTGTCTTCAGGCAATGGGTTCTGACATCGCTTTTTTTTTCGAAATAATAGATATAACCACTTACATAGTAATAATTATGATAGGTTAGGAATTGCGCCGAAGACTCTTCGTCCGAAAAAGTGATACCGCGCTCTTTTAACAGAGTTATTTGCTCAGCGACGGATAAAACAGGCTTTGTATAAGGGATTTTAGCCACAGAGAAGTCCCTCCGTGGTCATATAAAAAAACAATCCGCCCTGGTGCGGTACCCGAAGGTGTCCCGTGGCGGATCCTATTAACTTAAATGTAATATCCGGATTGGTATTTGTCAAGAGAAGACAGCCAAAATGATTATCAGGAATGTAAACAATACGTTTTACAGATCTTATATTCAAAGCAAATAACCCAATCCTGCAAGGTTTTTCCTAATTTCAGCTTCAAGCCTGTCAGATTCTTCAAACTGATCTTTCAACTGACCTGTCAGCCTCTGCATCTTTTCAGAGAATGGTTCGGAGTCCTCTTCCTGCTCGGGTGCACCAACATAGCGTCCGGGAGTAAGAACATAGTCATTTTTTGCTATCTCCTCAAGGCTTGCCGAATAGCAGAAACCGGCCTCATCTTCATAGCCATCAGTCTGCTGCCAACTGTGGAAGATCTTAACTATCTTTGCGATATCATCTTCTGTAAAATCACGCAGCACCCTGTCTTTCATATACCCAAGGTTTCGGGCATCTATAAACAGGTATTTACCCCGGCGATCTATTTTCTTTTTATTTAATGCAAGACCGTTTTTCTTGTCTTTGGTAAGAAACCATATACAGGCCGGGATCTGGGTATTGGTAAACAGCTGCCCGGGTAAGGCTACCATGCATTCCACGATATCAGATTCTATAAGGTTTTTCCGTATTTCCCCCTCATTATTGGTATTGGAACTCATAGATCCATTCGCCAGAAGAAGAGCCATTGAACCTGTATCATTCAGGTGATAAAGCATATGCTGCATCCAGGCGAAATTGGCATTTCCCTGCGGAGGCGTACCATACTTCCAGCGGGCGTCTCCTTCAAGCTTTGGATGCCACCACTCCTTTATATTGAACGGCGGATTGGCCATTACAAAATCAGCCCTGAGATCGGGGTGCTGGTCATCAAGAAAAGAGTCTGCATTCTTCTTACCAAAGTTAAAATCAATTCCTCGTATAGCCATATTCATTGACGCAAGCTTCCATGTTGTCGGGTTGCTCTCCTGACCGTATACCGATATATGCTTCCGCTGTTCCGATGCTTTATAACGTTTCTCAGCGGCATGGTGCTCAATAAACTTGTCGCTGTTGACAAAGAATCCGCCGGCCCCCATAGCCGGGTCATATACCCTGCCATTATAGGGTTCAAGCATTTCAACTATCAGAGTAACGATGCTCTTTGGGGTGTAATACTGCCCCCCCTGCTTACCTTCTGCCAGAGCGAACTGTCCTAAAAAATACTCATAGACATGACCTAAAATGTCTTTGCTGTTGAGGTTTATCTTCTCTCCATTGTATTCAGGATTACTGAAGCTTGTATCTGAAAACTTGTTTATAAGCTCGGTCAGATTATGATTATCTACCTCAAAGCGGGTGATCCGCGGCAGAACACCTTTAAGTTTGGGATTGGCCGGTTTATCGTCTATCTTGTAGTCTTCTATGGATTCAAGGGCGTTATCTACCAGCCATGAGATTGAGCGAAGCTTTACATCTTTACCCTTTTCGTCCTTCCAAAGAACAGTGCCTGCCGGAAGTGCCGCAGTTTCCTGCAGGAATTTCCATCTGGCCTCCCTGGGAACCCAAAAGACATTATCTGCCTGATAGTATTCATATAGTTCCAGCTCATCAAGAATTGCCTCTTCGTATTCCTCATCACTGTCATAATCGTCACGAGGCATGTAGTAGAGTTCGTCTGCCCCTTCTTCGGTAAAGAGCCTTCTAAGTTCCATTTGCCGCTGCTCAAAAGCATCGGACACATATTTCAGAAAAATTATACCAAGAACTACATGCTTGTAGTTGGCAGCATCAAGGTTGTTTCTTAGTCTGTCTGCAGCTTTCCATAGTTTGGCATCAAGGTCATTAAGGAATTCCTGTTCATTATCTTGCATAGATTAATACTCGCTAAAAATATTTAATTATCTTGTTGATTATAACTCATTTTCGTTGATTATATATAAAAAATAAATCTAAAATCTATCCCAGAAACATCAATGATCAGAAAGCTCAGTAAATAGAAATCTTCATTGGATGGGATATGGAAAAACAGAAAACTGCTTCTGTTTGGAATTAAGTAATAATTATGAAAATAACTTCACCTACCAGTTCAGATACTCCCGGTATTTCTCAGCTTTACTTGAAAATCCTGATAAATTAAAATAAGCAGTATCAGGTGATTCGTTATAGGGGGTAATTTTCACAACATACTTTTCAGCATTAATAAAAGCATGTATCAGTTCAACAGTATCTCCCGGATAAAAGGTAGCCTCTTTATCAGTCGAAATACTCCATTCCCTCTCATCAACCGCCCCATCATCGATTCTGCTTGTAACATAGGCCTCAGATCCGAGATAATTATCCCATCTTATATATACTTCAGTTTCATCCGGCTTTGCCCTTATCACAAGAGAAACATTTTCATTTGACGACCTTGTTTTATCTGCAGATAACGAAAAATATACTGTATTTACATCATCAAAAGGATCAGCCTTCTCCCACACATAAAGATCTTTTTCAATTTCCGTTTCTATTGCATTTGCGCTATTATTTTCATTGTCATCGATCTTTAAAATAACAGGTTTTATTGTATCAGGAACAGAAGATTCCCCATTGGAATAGACTATTTTTCTTCTGATTATATTCGTCGCCTCAAAGACTGTTTCCCCGAATTTTTTCCTGGCTTCAAATGTGGTTTTTTTAATCCAGTTTCTTTTATCATCATATTCATATTCATATTTATATTCTCTGGTGCCTGATAAAAAGCTTAAAGAGGCGGTCCTGTTTGATACTGTCCGTATCTCAAGTTCTGCATCATCATAAAATGTTTCGTTTATACAATCCAGTTCACCGTCTTTATCGTAAGATTTGTACATATCTTTGTTTTTTTCATATGTATATTTTGTCAGGTAGTCAACAGAGCCTGTTTCATCATATAAAGTTACTTCAACAGGCTTCCCACCTTTGTTATAAATTACCTTTTCTGCTTTTTTAATGTTTTTTTCAGAATCATATGTATAAATCCATTCAACAGTACTATCGTTTTCCTTTTCATACCTGGTTTCATTTTCTTCAATCAGGTCTCCGCTGCTGTCAGTTACAACACGCTTTACATATTTATCTGAATCATCTTTATAAAAATACTCATAATTTTTTGTCCCCAGGACTGAATCAAATACTTTTCTTTTCAACCTGTTTAAATCATCATATTCCAGCAAAGTATAGGAAAATGGTATATTTTCATTGAATTCGACATGCTCAATCAGATTCCCGTTTTCATCAAGCAGTATTTCTTCAAGTTTTAAATATTCACCCTCCTTTAATGTATCAAAATATTCAGAAGCTTTGCATGTTGTCACTTCAATATAAACCGGGTTTCTTTTTAAATTATCAATATCAGTATAAGTATCATATTTATCGGCAAACAGGGGATTTAATCCTGAAAGGAGAATAACAAGACTGTAAAGTGTATATTTTCTTTTCATAAACATATTTAATATTATAAACCTGATTATCATGATACGAAATGAAAATATCAACCGGATGATGGCTTTTTTGACGGCTGTAGATTGAGCCGTGATCCGCCGCCATGAAATATTACAAGCCTGATAATGCCAGGCAATGGTGGCTGAAATTATCTTTCCCTGGAAAACAGTGAAAGCTCAAACCATCCTTTTTTCGTCAAAAAACATAGAACACTCCGATATCGGCTAATTCATTACCACATAAAGAATAATCCCATATTTATCACCAAAGGATTAAAATAATTGCACAAATCCGAATTATAGGTAATAATAAAATTATGAAAAACAGACTTTTAAAAACATATTTTATTATAAGTACCTTTGTACTTATACTTATAATGCTGATAAGTGCAATATTTCTTTTAACAGTATATAAAAACAATTCAGATAATGCAGTTTCACTTTTAGATAATATGAAATCAAATCTTACTACAGTTTATCTTGCTGATGATAATTTCAACTCGGAATTATTCAAAAACAGGATCAAAAAGATAATATCAGATAACAAAAGGATCCAGGCTATAGTTCTGTCTGATTCATCAAACAAGGTAAGCTACCTTTATATCAAGAACAGGAAAATACTGAAAGATATCCCTTCTGAAACAGGTTCAGCCATTTCCTATCCCCAGTACAGAAATATAGGTTTATTCTATTCGGTTTTCAACAGCACCGTAATTATTCCAGGCAATAATTCATATAACCTTGAAATAGTTTACCAGGTAATATCAAACAATGACATTGCTGGTATAATGAAAATATCCATCATTATCCTCCTGATTTTCATTATTGTTTCCATTGTTTTTATTCTTTATCTTCCTGAAAAGAACAAACCTGTTATTACTGTAAATATTAAGGATGATAAAAAAGAGATCAGCTCAAAGGAGAGCAGTAAACCTCAGGAGCCAAATAATCTTGTCTGGGAGGAATATCTTGAGAAAAAGCTTGATTATGAACTTGAAAAAGCAGCTTCTTTTGACCAGGATGTCACCTTTGCCGTTATCAGCTTTGAAAAAAGCAGTAATGATATAAAGGGGATAAAGAAAAATCTGATTGAAACAGTAAGCAGCTATTTTTCCCACGACCTTTCTTTTGAGTTCGGGAAAAAAGGTTTTGCAGTTATTATCCCGGACACAGATCTTGAAACAGGAATATCCAGGATCAAAGCCCTTATTATACGGTTTGAGCAGCTTTTCAATATTGAAGAGATCTTTTCAGGACTGAGTTCAAGAAACGGCAGATTAATATCATCAGGAAGGCTGATAAAGGAAGCAACAGGCGCCTTGAATAAGGCATTTTCGGAACCTGACAGAAAGATAATAGCCTTCAGATCAGATCCCGAAAAATACAGGGAATATATTTCATCCAGAAACTTTGATGTCTAGGACTCCAGACTGCCTATTATCCTTTTCACCTTGTATTCGCTGATTATATAGGTAAACCTGTCACCTCTTTTCCGTAGAAGAAATTCATCGTCATTCTTTTTCTGAATATCAATGATTATCCTTCCAAGGTTATCAGTTTCAATTTCTATCCGGATTTCATTGTTTGTTATGCTGTCTTTAACAAATCTGTCACCGATAAGTGCTGAAATATTATTTGCCAGGCTGTCGGCAGTATTTCTGTCATAGACCTTGCCACCGTCCATATTGACCCACTCATAATCACCCTCAGTTGATTCTTTTTTCAGATCAATACTTCCGCTGTATTTTTTATCCTTTACACTGACATCGGAAATTACACTGGCAGCAGTGATATCAGAACTGCTTATTTCTTCAGGGAGGATTCTCAGATTACACCAGTAATTTTTATCCCGCAAAAAGTATCTCTGAATTGAAGCATCTGTAAGAAACACCTCCTGTGAGAGGGAAGTCCTTATATACTCACCCCGCTCGGCAGGTCCGCTTTTACCAACAAATAAAGATAAAAGCTCTTTTCCGTTTTCACCTTTAAGTGTAACAGTCCTCGCTTTATCATCCTCAAGATCAAACTTTTTCCAGTATTTACTGTCATCCCCGATTACCTGATATCTTGTCAGACTGAATACTGAATCCACCATATTGTCTATTTTTGATTCAGAAGCAGGATATTCTTCAGAATCAATACTGATAAACCAGTTTCCCCCCTTTCTGACAATATCAGCAATTCCATCCTCTGTGGAAATGGAAATCATTGAAACCTGATCCTGAAGCTTCTGATTAAATAACAGTTCTTTTGATCTTTTTTCAGATATTTTTTCTGAAGAAAAAATAACGCCCAGCATATATATTAAAGACAATACTGCTATTATTGATGAGAGTGTAACTATTTTATTTTTAAACTTCATATCTGTTATCCTTATATTATTAAACTCTATGATTCTTTTCTTTTTCTTTTCAGAAACCTGACAATACCGAAAACAACAACAGCCAGAGGAATAAACACTATATTAATAAAGTATATAAAAAGAATAGCTTTAACCCTCTGTTCCGGTATCTGGACCTTACTGAGCCTCATATCCCTTTCATCCCTGGTTTTAATTGTCAGAAGTGAATCATCTATAGCAAGCCATTCAACTGCGTTCTCAAGAAATACAATATTGTAAGGACTGTCTGAATACCTGATCACATCCGAGGCAAAATCAGAATCCCCGATTATGATCATTCTGGTCTCCGGGCTTTCCTTTTCGGTAAAATAACTTCTGAACTTTCCTGTTAAAACATAGCCCAGATCAACCATTCCCCTTTCTCTGCTGTCATCCGAAGAGAGAGCGTTAACTTCATAGGGATTTGCAGTTATGTTTTCTGTAAGTGAAAATGCCTGATCGGAAGATGAAAGCAGTTTTTCAATACCTACAGATGATCCTGAATCAGAAGGCTCCACTGAGCTGGCCCATAAAAGATCAAGTCCGGCAAATCTGCTGGTAATCGGATTTTCCCTTGATACGTTTTCAGCCGCTACCGATATCCACTGCGGATAAAGCATGGGGAATGAGCCCCTCAGAGGTATTCTCCGTGCGTATTTATCAACAACAATATCATTGTTTACTTTTATACCGTATTTTTCAATCATTTTGAAAACAGGAGAATTTTCCATTGTCTGTGTTTCCAGGTTTCTGCTCATATCAACATCCACACCGTCAATACACAGAAGGACCTTTCCCCCGGCCATTATATATTCATCAATATGAAGAAGATCGCTTTCTGTTATATCCCTGTTCCCGAGAAGAACCACAGCGGAATAATCGTTTCCGATCTCAGTCCCTCTCTGTATCACATCAAGTTCAAATGCTTTAGACAGTTTATCATTCATAAAGGAGAAACTGTTCTCAAGGGTCTTTCTGTTGTCCCCGATTATAATTCCTATCTTTGTATTAAGATCTTCCACAAGCTTTCTTATTTTATAGGTAATTTCATATTCAAGAGTTTCAAGATTAATGATAAAAGGTATGGTTTCAACCTTGTCAAGATACTGTATGGTAATACCTGAATACACCATCGCAAATGACTGTTCATTCTTCTCATAGACCTCTATCTGCTGAGGCTGTACGCCGAGAGTTTCAGCCTTTTTTGAAGTATTTGTCTTCAGCGGATCAAGAACTGTTACATTTACATGTCCTCTTGAATTGGCAGAATACTCATGCAGCAGATCTTCAATTTCAGTGGGGACAGGGGTTATGCTCCTGATCCTGTCTGAAATATAATAGGTAATCTGCACATTACCAGGTATGTTTCTTACAATTTCCTTTGTTATTTTTGATATGGTAAAAGATTTATTTTCAGTAAGGTCCGCCCTTACAAAATATCTGGTGCTGTTCAGTCCGATAAGGATAAAAACGGCAGTGACCATCACCAGAAGTATTATTTCCTTTGTCTTATTGTTCACTTTTTTCCTCCGTTTTTTATTTTCTGATTTTTATGACTTTCGTATTCAGATATAGAAAATAGACAGCTATTATCAGAAAATAGATCAAGTCCCTTGTATCAAGCAGCCCTTTCTTTAGGGATTCAAAATGAAAAGAAAAGGAGAGATAACTGAAGAGATTCCCAAGCCATGCCGGCATATTCAGTATTACACTTACCTCACCTATCATTGTTATGAACAGAAGGGCTATAACGCTGAAAATAAAGGCGCTGATCTGGTTTGAGGTTATTGATGAGATAAACTGACCTATTGCAAGTCCGGCAGCTCCGAGAAGAACTGTACCGAAATATTCACCGATAATCTGGCCGTTTTCAAAATCTCCCATTATTCCTATTGTCAGCGGGACAGTCAGCGTCAGAAGAAGCATAATTGCAAGAAGAATCATTGAGCTCAGGAATTTACCCAATACAAGATCATAGTCATTAAGCGGCAGGGTAAGAAGAAGCTCCTCTGTTCCCATCTTTTTTTCCTCTGCCCAGCTTCTCATTGTAATCGAGGGAAGGAGTATTATAAAAAGAACCGGCATGAGACCGAAATATGACCTCATTGAAGCTATGTTCTGTGCAAAGAACTGATTAAAGAAAAAGAAATATATATTTGAAAACATTATAAAAAAAAGAACTACTATATAGGCTATAGGCGAATTAAAATATGATTTTAATTCCTTTCTGATCAATCCTGATACATTCACTTTTATTCTCCTAATTGGTTAATTTAATAAAAATATCTTCAAGACTAACCTTTTCAGGTATCATAGATATAATTTTATAATTATTGGCAACAGCCCAGTCAAAAAGCTCTTCTCCCGCTTTTCCTTCATATTCAACTGAAACCTTGAGATCTATAAGATCATCATTCTTTTCAATTTTTATTATTTCATTAACAGATTCAAGCTTTTCAACAGTGGATTTCACCCTGTCCGGATCAGAAGCCTTAACCTCAAGTGAATACCTGACATCACCTTTAAGTTCTTTCCGTATCTCATCTGCGGTACCTTTTGCAACAATCATGCCCCTGTTGAGAATAAGGACCCGGTTGCATACAGCTTCAACTTCCTGGAGAATATGGGTAGATAGGATTACTGTCTTTTTCTCGCCGAGTTTTTTTATCAGTTTTCTGATTTCAATAATCTGATTGGGATCAAGACCGGTTGTCGGCTCATCAAGTATGAGTATCTCCGGAGAGTGAATAATGGCCTGTGCAAGCCCTACACGCTGCCTGTATCCCTTGGAAAGCTTGTCGATTGACTTGTATACTACGGCCTCAAGTGCACAGTCCGATATAACCCTCTCGATCTCAATCTTCTTTCTTTCAGCAGGGATTTTTCTGACATCCGCAATAAATGAGAGGTATTCATACACGTTCAGATCATTATACAGCGGCGCCATTTCCGGAAGATAACCGATAGATTCCTTTACTTTTAGAGGATTTTCATAGACATCGTAACTGTTGATTGAAGCTGACCCTTCTGTCGGAAAATGAAATCCTGTAAGAATTTTCATGATCGTAGTCTTTCCGGCGCCGTTAGGCCCCAAAAGTCCTACAATTTCCCCTTTCCCGATATTAAGGGATACACTGTCAACAGCTTTAACATTGCCGTATTTTTTTACAACATTATCAACTTTTATCATTTTTAAGCTGTCCTCCTGAATATATTTAATCTTTATAATTGATTTTAAACATCTGCCTGTCTCTGGTAAGAAATGTACGGGGAAAATCTACTGACGCCTCTTCAAGAAGGGTTGTCAGTTCTCTGTCGCTGTATCTCGGGCTGTAGTGGATAAGTCCCATCCTTCCGATTCCTCCAGCCTCTCCGGCTATCTTTGCAGCCTGCTTTGCTGTAAGGTGTTTTTTTATTGCAGCGCTTTCTGCAAGTTCCTCGGTAAACATCCCTTCACAGATAAACATATCCGAATCCCTGACATTCTCTGCAATTGAGGCGACATATGATGTGTCTGTTACAAAACTGACCTTTCTTCCGCCCCGTTTATCTCCGGTAACCATACCAGGGGTTATTGTCTCCCCGTTCTCAAGCAGAACATTGCTGCCGTTCTGAAGAACAGACCAGAGCCTCCCTTTAGGCACCCCCAGCTGCAAAGCCTTTTCAGGGAAAAACTCACCGGATCTTTCCCTTTCAATGAAACTGTATCCGAAACAGGGTTTTGTATGGTTTAAACGGAATGAGTTTATATAGTAATCTTCATTTTCAAACACAATTCCCGGTTCAGTAATTTCCTTAACAATAATTTCATAATTTATATACATGTCCAGGATTCTTCTGCTTTCTTCCACATACTCAGCAATTTTCGGCGGACCTATAATATAAAGAGGATCATCCCTGTCAACCTGTGCTGAAAGCATAAGTACCCCGGGCAGTCCTGTTACATGATCCGCATGAGTATGCGAAATAAGAATTACAGATATTTTTTTCCACTTAAGGTTTAATCTTTTTAAGGAAATCTGGGTTGCTTCGCCGCAGTCAAACATAAACAACTCGCCTTCTCTTCTAAGCAACACAGATGTCAGATGCCGTCCGGGGAGAGGCATCATCCCTCCACAGCCAAGGACAAATAATTCAAGATTCATTCTAATCGATTATAAAGTGATAACTATCAATTATCAAGTGCTGACTTTTTCATCCTTATAAAGAACAAACAGCTCCTCTCCGTTAAAATCAATGATAATTGATGTATTATTCACTAACTCCTTTTTAATAATAAGTGTGGACAATCTGTCTTCAAGCTCCTTCTGAAGAACTCTTCTGAGAGGTCTGGCACCGAAGCGGGTATCCCATCCCTTTTCTATAAGATACTCCTTTGCAGAATCTGTAACTGTTATATTAAGATTTTTATCACTGACCCTTTCCCTGAGTTCATCAAGCTGCATTTCAAGTATCATCTCTATCTGCTCTCTGTTGAGGCTGTCAAAAACCACAATTTCATCAACCCTGTTCAGGAACTCAGGCCTGAATATCCTTTTCAGCTCGTTAAGTGCTGATGATCGGATCTCCTTGTAGGAAATATTCTCTTCTTTCTTGAAGCCGAGGGAAAATCCTGTGGAAATATCCCTTGCTCCCGCGTTTGATGTCATTATAATAACAGCGTTTCTGAAGGACACCCTGTGTCCCAGATTGTCCTGGAGTTCCCCTTCTTCAAGGATCTGAAGCATAAGGTTGAATACATCGGGGTGAGCTTTTTCAATTTCATCAAAAAGAATTACACAGTAAGGTTTACGCCTGACCTTTTCTGTCAGAACACCACCCTCTTCGTAGCCTATATAACCGGGAGGGGAGCCGACAAGACGGGAGGAATTATGCTTTTCCATGTAATCAGACATATCAATCCTGATCAGTGCTTCCTGTGTGCCGAAAAGAAATTCTGCAAGTGTTTTTGCCAGGAGAGTTTTTCCGACACCGGTAGGGCCAAGAAAGATAAATGAACCCAGAGGCCTTCCGGGTGCAGATATTCCTGCTCTTCCCCTTCTTATTGCTGATGCAACAGAAGTAATTGCCTCTTCCTGTCCGACCACTGTTTCATGCAGATACTCTTCAATTTTAAGAAGCTTCTCCGATTCGTTTTCAGCTATCCTTGAAAGGGGTATTCCTGTTATTTCCGATATAACACGGTATATATCACTCTCTGAAATAATATTATGCTCAACCCTTATCTCCTGTCTCCACCTGTTTTCAATATCACTCATCTTTTCTTTCAGTGTATTGAGCGAATCCCTTACAGCAGCAGCCTTTTCATAATCCTGATTACTTACATGGTTCTTTTTTTCAAAGTTGAGGTCTTCAATCTGTTTCATCACATCACTGAGTTCATCAGGTTTTTTTCTTGACTTTATCCTTTTTCTGGATCCCGCCTCATCAATTATATCAATAGCCTTATCAGGCATGAGCCGGTCAGTAATATACCTTGATGCAAGTTTTACACTCAGGATAAGCGCCTCATCCTGATATGTCACATTGTGAAAATCCTCGTAGTAGTTTTTTATCCCTTTAAGAATATCGAGTGTTTCTTCTATTGTCGGTTCCTCAATGAGGATAGGCTGAAACCTTCTCTCAAGTGCTGAATCCTTTTCAATATTCTTCCGGTATTCACTTAAAGTAGTAGCCCCTATACACTGAATTTCCCCACGGGAAAGAGCCGGTTTAAGCATATTGGATGCATCAATAGCCCCTTCAGCTCCACCCGCTCCCACTATCGTATGTATTTCATCAATAAAGAGAACAACATCCCTTGTGCTCTTTATCTCTTTCATTATTCGTTTAAGCCTTTCCTCAAACTCTCCCCGGTACTTTGTACCTGCTATGACAGATGCAAGATCAAGCACCATAAGTCTCTTCCCGACAAGAACTTCAGGAGCAGTTCCGTTTGCAATAATTGTGGCAAGCCCTTCAACAATTGCAGTCTTCCCTACACCAGGCTCCCCAAGAAGTATCGGATTGTTTTTTGTCCGTCTTGCAAGTACCTGAACAACCCTTGAAAGCTCCTTCTCCCTACCTATAATCGGATCAAGCTGATTATTCCGGGCCATTTCTGTCAGATCTTTTGCAAACTCATTGAGTAGCGGGGTATTTTTAGCTGCAGGAACAATATTTTTCTTGTTAACTGAAATCTGTTTTGATATCTTGTTTTCATTTTTGATAATTGTACTCATTTCAGAAATTGTATCTCTGAGAATCTCTATTGTTATACCCAGATTATAAAAAAACATTGAAACAATACTTCCAGGTTCTTTTGCTGCAGCAAGAATCAGATGTTCAGTACCGATATATTCATGATTGAATTTCCTTGCCTCTTCAGCAGATTCCTCAAGGATCTTTTTCCCCCGTTTTGAAAGCGGAACATCACCAAGTATAAAACCTGCCTTGTTTTTAAATATATTTTTCTCAATCTCAACCTGCAGCTGTGCAGAGTTTACACCAAGTTTCTGCAGTACCTTCAGGGCCTGTCCTTCCCCTTCCTTAAGAACAGCAAGTATTATGTGTTCAGGCAGCAGCTGGTCTGCATGAAAGCGCTTCGCCTCTTCCTGGGCTATCAGGGCCAGTATTTTCTGAGCTCTTTTAGTCAATCCCTTGAACATTTTTCCGATCCTTTAAAAAGTTTTGTCTTAACAAATTCTGCTCTTTTTTCATCTTCATTCTCAATATCTTTCAGCTTATCCTTTAAATGAGCCTTTTTTATTCCTATTAATAAACAATTAAGCATACTGTAAGTTATATACTCCTCATTAATAATATTAAGATATTTTCCGAGTTTTAACAGAGAAAGATTTTTTACTGCTTCATTTAAGGTTAGTAATCTGCAGTATTTAAGTATTCCAAGAGATCTGAGTATTTCATCTTCCAGAGAAGCCTTTTCATTTCTGTATAAAATCCTCCGGGCCTCTCTTTCATGATCAGTCAGCATTACTGAAATACTCTCAAGCCTTCTGATAATCTCTTCCTCGGACTCACCAATTGCAAACTGGTTTTCTATGATATAGAGGTCACCTGAAGAGGACTCATCATCACTGACAAAACCGCTTACAGATAAACCGGACTGTACAATCTCTTTCAGCACCTTTTCGATTTTACCCAGTCTTACTATTGCCGGCAGAAAAAGCATAACAGAACAGTTCAGTCCAGTCCCTGTATCTGTTAATGATGAAGTTCTGTATCCGAACTGGGTGGAAAACGAATAATATATTTTTTCCTCAAGTATATTATCAGCATGGTTGCAGTTATTATAGGCAGACCTTAAATCAAGCCCCCCCTTCAGAGATTTTATTCTGATATGGTCAGTATCATTAAAAAGTACAATAAATTCCTCTCCGTCAGGTATATAGATATACTGCTCTCTTTCAAAAGCAGCCCCTGCTTTTATATAGCTTCTCTCGGAAAGCATCTTTTTTTCATCAAAACTGAGAGATGAAAGTTTAAAAAATCCCCCGCCATCAAATGACGAAACTGAGTCATTTATTAAATAAAAAAACTTTTCCTCTGTTTCCTTATCCATTTTTGCAGGGAAAACTATATTTTCAATGTTTCTGCACAGACGCACCCGGCTTGATACAACAACATCATTTTCAGCCCCCTGCTCGTTAAACCAGCCGTTTTCCAGCAGTTTCAGTTTTTTTCCTTCCATCAATCCGTATACTTACCAAAAAACTTTATTCTGTCCCGGAGAGCTGCTGCTTTTTCATAATTTTCACTTATAATTGCTGTTTCAAGCTGCTTCTGAAGATTTTCCCTGTTTTTTTTCTTCCGCACCATCAACGCTATTCTTCCTGGATATTTACCGCAGTGAACTGAATTACCCGCAGCATTATTAAAAAATCTTGTCAGGTATGGTTCAAATTCCCTGTAACAGTTCCCGCATCCTGCAGTGTTTTTTTTCCTTATATCATTAAAGTCTGTTCCGCATACAGGACATTTTTTCTTTTCTTCCCCTGAGTTAAGGGCTTTTTTTATTTCCTCAAAATTTGAGAGAAGTACCTTGAGACTTTTGCCTATCCCCTTGTTGTCAAGTGTAAGCCCCTTATCCCTTGCACACTTCTCGCATATTTTTATATTAATTTCATCATTCTCAAATATTTGCTGAATATGTATAACAGCCCTGTTGCTGCCGCAGATATCACATTTCATATATTTCCGCCATCTTCCATGTATATAAATTAGTCAAAATAACTGTTCTTGTCGATAAAAATATTCATTTTTCAGTGTTTTTGCAGTATTTCAACAGGTTTTATCCTGCCTGCCCTGGCTGCCGGGAGAAGAGATGCCACTACCGAAAGAGATACAGAGGCAAAAGACACAAGAAATATCTCCATATAATTCAGTACAACTGGTATTTTTTCAAGATAGTACCCTGATTCAAGAATCCGGTAGGGATTGAATTCTGAGGGGGTAAAAATATTCTGAATATACCAGATCAGATAATTGAAGATATTTAACAACGCTTCAATAGAGTAAATTATTCCGTTTATATTTATTGCGCATAAAATACCTGCAACAATCCCTGCTAAAGTCCCTGCAAGACCTATGAGAAACCCTGTCAGAAGATAAACAAGCATTATTTCAGAAGGGGATGAACCTATACTTTTAAGAACTGCGATCTCCTTCTGTTTGGCAAGAACCATCATTATCATTGAGGAGGAGATATTGACAGAAGCGACACATAGTATCAGCAGCATTATAAATATCAGAAGCTGCTTTGTTGTTTCAAGACTCTTGTAAAAGGGGTAGTTTATTCTGTCCCAGGTATCAACGTAATATCCCTGAGGAATTACTGATTTAACCGCTTCTTTGGCATCAGCGATATTTACATAGGGATTATCTACCTTTATACCTATACTCCTGCTGTTTTCTTCCCGGAATATATCCTCAGCTCTGCTTCTGTTGATGAAAACTGTTTTTTCATCAAGATCATTATACCCGGTTGTAATAATCCCTTCTATGATGAATTTTGAAGGTTTAAGCAGTAAAGGCCTACCCGGTCTTGAATATGCAGTCAGCAGCTTAAGTTCATCACCGATATCTGTTTCCAGCCTCTCAGCGATAACCCTGCTCAGAATAATCGACTGTTCATTTTCAAGGTTAAACCCACCCTTCACTATCTTTATATATTCCCTCATTTTTTCATCTTTTGCATAAAGGTCTGAAGGTATACCTCTAACCGGAACACCGGCTCTTCCTTTCTTTGTATAAACAAGGGAGGTCCCCTGTATAAACTCAAAAGCATCCTTTACCCCGGGGATCTTTCTGATACTCTCAAGCAGATCTTTATTAATATCAGGGGCATTTTTTGAAAACCTGTTTACCTGGAGATGATAACTGCCGAGTTCAATATAACGGCCTGTTATACCCTGGATCATCCCGTCAGTTACCTGGAGGACAATGACAAGTGGGACAATACTGAGAGCTATCCCTATCACGGCACCCTTTATATGCTTAAACAGATCCTTCTCACCGCTTCTGTTAAAAATATTCTTAAATGCAAGATAGAAAGATGATTTCAGCTTCATACTCTATGAATTATCCCTTTTTCAAGTCTGACTTTTATTTTTCCCCTTTCTGCAATTGACATATCATGTGTAACCAGTATCAGTGTTGTATTATTTTCCTCCACAAGCCTGAACAGAAGATTTTCAACAATCCTTGAATTATCCTCGTCAAGGTTACCTGTCGGTTCATCCGCAAGAATAAGGGAAGGACTATTAATCATGGCCCGTGCAACAGCTACTCTCTGCCGTTCACCCCCTGAAAGCTGATAGGAATAATGGTCCTTTCTATTATACAGATTAACCTTATCAAGAAGTTCGCAGGCTTTCTCCAGCGATTCCTTTCTGGATACTCCCGATATATACGAAGGGAGCATTATGTTTTCTACAGCTGTAAGCTCTTTAAGAAGATAGTGAAACTGAAAAATAAAGCCGATAACCCTGTTCCTGTAGTAATAGAGTTTATCTTCTTTAAGTTCTGTTACATTATGACTGTCAACAATAACAGTCCCGCTCCGGGGAGAATCAAGAGACCCTATTATATTAAGAAGAGTGCTTTTCCCGCAGCCGCTTTCCCCTGTTACAACCAGGTTATCACCTTTTTCAAGTTCAAGATTAATCCTGTTAAGAATATTCAGTTCCTCAGAACCGTTATCATATATCTTAACAAGATCCCTGATTTCAAGTATTTTCATTTTATTCATACCTCAAATATTCTGCCGGTGTTTTTACGGATATTTTTCTGGAAGCAAAATATGCGGAAAAAAGCGCCGACAGCAGTGCAAATATAAAAATCATAAGTACTTCGTGGAACAGTATCCTGTATGGAATTTCAGTAAGATAAAAATAGTTTTCAGGGAAAATAGAGAGATTTACAGGACCTGTTATACTGGTTACTGAAAACAGATATGAAACAAAATTTAATATCCACTGAAGCATTAACCCTGCCAGCATGAAAATTCTGTTTATATTTGTAATTACCAGCAGTCCTGCAGCAATTCCTATAAAACCTCCGCTCAGTCCTATTATAAGTCCCTCCATTAAAAACACCTGTTTTACAGATTTCTCCGCTCCCCCTATCGAATAAAGAACAGCAATATCCTCCATTTTTTCAGCTACTGATCTTTTAATTGAATTGTATATATTCACTCCGATAACAATAAAAATAAGCCCGATCAGAAACATCATAGTAACCTTCTCCATTCGGAGTGCACTGAAAAAAACACGGTTAAAATCCCTCCAGGAAACAATTTCCGTATCGTTTCCTGCCGCCGCTCTGAGTTTTGATATTATTTCCCGGTCCTTGTAAATGTTTTTAATTTTTATCCCGTAGGTGATTTCAGTGTCACTTCTCATCTCTGATCCGGATTCAATTGAAATAAAAGAGAGGTTCCTGTCATACTCATAGTATCCGCTTTTAAATATACCTTTCACAATAAAATCATGTCTGGCAGGTTTAAGAGAGCTGAACGCAGATCCCGACAGTGCCATAAGGGTAATACTGTCTCCGAGATTTATTCTCAAAGATTTTGCCAGTTCATTTCCTATAACTATTGTGCTGTCAGAGGAAATATCAAAATCCCCTTCTATAATATTCAGCTGACTGATAAAGGACTCATCAGAAGCAGCTGCCTTCTCATCAAGTGCCCTGACCATAAGCGGATCAAGCCTGAAATTCTTCCCTTCAACAAGCGACTGCAGATCATAAAAACTGACAATTCCGGTAACCCCGCGGACCTTTCCGGCTTTCTCCCTTTCAAAACTTTGTGAGCTGTCTTCAACCCTGACATGATATGAGGTTATTTCAAGTATATCTTCTATATATCCCATCTGAAGTCCGTTCATTATCGATATAACGGAAATAAGGGTGATTACCCCCGCAGCTATTCCGGCTATGGAAAGCTTTAGTGTTGTGTTTCTTTTTTCACGTCTTCTGGATCTGATGTATTTTTCAGCTATATATAATGTCCACTTTTCCATCATCTTTCTATCTTGTATTTCTCATCATCCCTGTAATAAATTCTCATATATTTTCTGTTATCTGAATAAAGATCCTCATAATATTCATTCTCAGAAGTATAAAAAACCCTTTTTCTGATATCACCGTTTCTGTAAAACTCTTCCCCTGCAAGAACATCGCCGTCATAGCTGTAAAGGTACTTTTCTGTATAACTTTCTGCTGTGATAATTTTTTTTACAAGGTTATCATTTTCAAAGGTATTGTACACGGTTTTGATTACAGAATCCCCTTTTTTTTCTGTTTCACTGATAATCCTTTTACGGTCGTCATATTTTCTGATAAAAGACTTTCCCCCCTCAGCTGTAAAAGTCTCTACTGTTTTTACCAGAACATCATCACTGTAAAAAAACACTTCCCTGGAGACCATCTCATCCCCTTTCCAGTTTTCCACATACGATATATTTCCGTTGATGTAGGAAAAAAATCTCCCCCCTCCGTCATCACTTTTCTGCCATTCATCCTTAATATCGTTTTCAGAAAAACTGTAGACGGAAAGACCTTTTTCATTCTCATTACTGTCAAGTGTTTTAACAGAACTCATTTTCCCGTCACCTGATCTTGTATATCCCTTTTTTGAAACAAGCTTTCCGTCAGAATCATAAGTTTCTGTCCTGTAACCGTCCCTTTTCCCGGCAAAAAAATATTCAGTCCTTTCAGTCAGTTTTCCATCTGTATATGTATTTTCATGCTGAATTCTGCTTCCATTGTAGACAGTTTCAACCATCCTCTCTTTTTCTGTTTCTACTACCTTTTCAATTTTCCCTTCACTGTTATAGAATATTTCCCATTTTTTAAGAAACTCCCCATTCATAAAAAGATTTTTAGTCTTTTTCAGTTCATTCTTTTCAACAGTCAGAAAATATTCAGATTCCTCTTTTTCATAAACACCGATCTTTTCCAGCTCCATTCCCATATTGTTGGAACGGTAATATTCCTGTGAATAAAGAACCTGCGGAATAAAAATATTGAATGTAAGTGAGATCGAGATTACTGATACCATGTTTTTCAGAGTTCCGGAAAACATCATGCATTTCGGGGCATCTGTAATGTGAGAACCGTTATTAAACATCCAGCAGCGTTTTTAGATATTCTTCCTTGTTGAATTTTTTAATATCCGTATACTTTTCTCCGGTACCGGTATATGCAAAAGGAATACCAAGTTTTCCTGAAATGGAAACAGCAATACCCCCCTTTGCAGCAGAATCATATTTAGTCATGATAACAGCATCAATACCTACTGCTTCATTAAATATTTCAGCCTGATTAACTCCGTTCTGTCCTGTTGTTGAATCGATTATCAGTATTTTTTTGTAATTCTCCTCTTTTATCTTGCTTCTGATAATCTTGTCAATCTTCTGAAGCTCTTTAACAAGATTTGCCTTATTATGCATTCTCCCGGCAGTATCGGCCAGAATTATTTTGTCTCCTCTTGCTTTAGCGCTTTCAATTGTGTCAAAAATAACAGCACCCGGGTCAGAACCATTGGCCTGATGAACTACCCTTATACCAAGTCTTTCACCGTGGAGTTTCAGCTGATCAATTGCAGCAGCTCTGAAAGTATCTCCGGCTGAAAATAGTATACCGGCTCCGGGAAACCTTTCTTTCAGCAGGTTTCCCATTTTGGCGATAGTAGTTGTTTTGCCGACACCGTTAACCCCAAGGAAAAGAAAAAGATTCAGTCCGTTCTCATCAATATCAAGACCATAATCCAGTAGCTGTTCAGATAATATCTTTTTCAGTATCTCAACAATCCCCTCTTTATCTGTAATTTTCTTTCCTGAAGCTTCGCTTTTCAGCTTTTCAACTATCTGAACAGACATTGATGCTCCTATGTCTGATTCCACAAGAGCATCCTCTATATCAAAGTAAAAATCATCACTGCCTTTTGATATTCCCAGTATCTCTTTCAACCTCATGCCAAGACTTTTTTTCGCCATTCACTTCTCCTGTTCAAGTATATCCCCTGCTTTAATATAATCATCAAGATGAAAAATCACATTAACAAACAGGCTTATGCTGATAAATAATGTCCCATAATATCCATAATAACAATAAGTTGACCCCCTCTGCAGACGGTCAATTTCAGACTGGTTTGTGCCGGCTGCAAGAGCACTGTTGTATGCATTGGTATAGTCATTTAAAACTGCAAAAAGAAAAAACGGGACAGGTGCTGATAAAACAAACCATGAAAGGTTTTTATACAGATTATTCCTTTTTTTCAGAAGATAATCCTCCTGTGTAAACAGTTCCGGGGAAAGATCAAATTCAGCATAATTGCCCTGTATTTCTTCAACAAGAATTCTTTTTTCCCTGTATCCCTCTTTTCTTATGAATATCTCCCCGTCATCGCTGTTTACAACAACAGGACTCTCCCCCTGCCACATTGAATCATAGTAAATATCCGCCCCTCCCGGGAAGGTGTTCAGTGCAATCAGACGCTCCTCTTCAAAGACTGATTCTGTGTTAAGGGTGAAAAACTGGTTTTCCTCAAGAAATACGGAACTGAGCTTTTCAGCTATCCCTGTACCCCCTGTTTTTACAGTATGATTGCCGGGATAAAGTATTTTACCGGAAATACTCCCTGTCCCGGAATAATCACCATCTATATAAATATCTGCATTATCATCAGTATTAACAGACAGACTGCTCCATTTTCTTCCCAGCATAATTGTAAAAAACGGATAAAGCCTTTTTTTAAGTTCCCCATACATACTGCTTATCTCAAAAGCCTCTGATATTGTTGATATATCACCTTCTCCTCTGCTGTAAAGTGATATATCAACAAAAACAATGTCATCAAAAAGGTTCAGTTTCCCGTGAACAAGATAATCAAGACTGTTTTCCCTCATAAGATGATCAATATCGGTCAGTTCAACGTTCCCGAGTTTTTCATTTTCAGCAGAACTGATAAACCGTATCTCTTTTTCGTCACGGACCCTTATCTTTTTCTGCTTGTATCTGTTTATGTCCCTTATAAGCTTTAAAGAATGCTTTATTTCATCTTTCAGGTCTTTTCTGCTGTTTTCAGTTGTAAAATACTGTTTGTCATACTTAATCTGTTTTTCATTCAAAAGTTTCATTTCTTCTGAAAGACGTTTATCAACTAGATACTGCTTTAATATCATTTTTTCTTGTTCACTTAAAAGATGATTTTTGCATATGGAAAATTCATTATACAGAAAAGCGGAAAGAGTTTTACCGTATATATCCTTGTAATCCTCGCTGTTTTCAGTAAAAATATCTGCAATTCCAATATTCCAGTATTCATTTTCATCCTGGATCAGAAGTTTTTCTGAAAAAACTGAAAGTACAGAAAAAAGAAAAAAACTGAGACAAAAAAACCACTGTTTCAATTAAACCTCATGGTCTTCCTGATAGAAGAAATCAGCCTTTCAGGTTTGAACGGCTTTACCACAAAATCAGCTGCACCAAGCTGTATCGCTTTTACAATGTATTTCTGCTGCCCGAGGGCTGAACACATTATCACCCTGGACTCCGGATACATCTCTTTCAGAAGCTTCAGTGCAGTAAGGCCGTTCATCACAGGCATTGAAATATCAAGGAGAAGAATATCGGGTTTTATTTTCTCATAAAGCATTATTGCGGCTTTCCCGTTTTCAGCCTCACCGGAAACCGTCCAGCCCTGTTTTTCAATAATGTCACGAATCGTAATTCTTACAAACTGTAAATCGTCTGCTATTAAAATATTAGGTTTCATTATCCTTTATTTTTCCAGATATAATTTAAATATTCTGTAATAAACGGATCAATATTTCCATCCATTACGCTCTGTATATTCCCTATTTCCAGTTTGGTTCTGTGGTCCTTTACCATTGTATAAGGCTGAAATACATAGGATCTTATCTGACTTCCCCAGGCAATTTCCTTTTTCTCCTGGGAATACTTCTCATTTTCAGCATCCTGTTTTTCCCTGTAGTACTCATAAAGCCTTGATTTAAGCACCTTCATTGCATTTGCCTTGTTTTTGTGCTGGCTTCTTTCATTCTGGCACTGTACAACTATTCCTGTTTCAAAATGGGTTATCCTGACAGCTGAATCTGTTTTATTTACATGCTGCCCCCCTGCACCCTGGGCCCGGTAAGTATCAATCCTGATATCATCAGGCTTGACATCTACCAGAATATCATCATCAACTACCGGTGAAATATGTACAGAAGCAAAGGAAGTATGCCTTCTGGCATTTGAATCAAACGGGGAAATTCTTACAAGCCTGTGGATACCCGACTCAGATTTGAGATATCCATGAACAAAACTGCCTGACAACTGCAGTGTAACAGATTTAATTCCCCCTTCAGCTTCCAGCAGATCTATTATTTCAATTTTAAAGTTTTTCCGTTCCGCCCATCTTGTATACATCCTGTACAGCATACTTACCCAGTCACAGGCCTCTGTTCCGCCTGCTCCGGAATGAATTGTCATAAAAGCTGATGCAGAATCCATTTCATCGCTGAAAAGTTCATGAGTTTTCATTTCTGAAAACTTTTTTTCAACTTCGTCGCAGCTTTTGCTTATCTCACTCTCAAGAGTCTCATCCCCTTCTTCAATAGCAATTTCAAGAAGTTCCTTTAAATCTGAAACAGAATTGATCAGCTCTTCCCAGGGTTCATAGGAGTCTTTTTTTTTCTTTACTGCCAAAAGGACCTTTTCAGCTTCTTTTCTGTCATCCCAGAAATTCTGTTCATATGACTTCTGCTCAAGATCTCGTATTTCCTGTTTTATCGCTACAGGGTCAAAGATGCCTCCATGTTTCATCAATCTCTTCAAACAGCCTGTTAACTTTATTCTGAAAGTCTATCAACATTATTCATACCTCATTTCAATATTATTCTTTTCCATTTCTTCTTTTCAAGCATGGTTATAATCATCTGCTCTTCATAAGGATACTGATAAAACCTTACCCTGTCAAAGTGATCAGTTATACGGTCAATATCCCTTTTGAGTTTTTTCAGGGTATTATCCTTTATTTTTGAAGATTCAAAAACCCCTTTAAGAACCTCTTTAAATCCATAGAAGACAAGGATTTCCCTTATTTTATTCTGAGAATCCTCTCCTGACAGGTCATATGTTACAGATACAAACATAGAGTATAGTTTAAATGATTTTTTTCTATTGTCAAACCCCTTTATACTTTTGACAGCAACAATTTATTCCGATATTAATATAAAAATAAAAGATGAAAAATATGAAGCACAGTAAAAATATTTTTTTAATTCTCTTTTTAATCTCACTTCTTCCCTGTAAATTATTTTCCCAGGACAACTATGTATTTGCCCCGTTTGTTTCAAGACTTAAAGCAGTTGAAAACGACTCATCCATTAAATTAAGCTGGAAAGATTCAAGAGATATAGACGGGTCATACCTTATCTACAGAAATACTGAAAAAATCACCAGAAACAATTTTTCAGATTCTTTTCTTGTTGCGGAAGTACCATCAGGAGTCGGAAGATATACAGATACAGCTATGGAAAACACCGATTTTTTCTACACAGTGCTGGTTAAAAGCAGAGAAGGCAAAATATATGATATTTTCATACCTTTCAGAAATGTTACTTCACGGCCGGTAACTGTAAAAAACATAAACAGAATCAGTGACAACAGAGCAATTGTTACATATCTGAGGGTTACGGAAAAAAAAGACTCTCTTTATATAACTTTTAACAGCTCTAATCCTGAAAGAAATGTTGCGATTCTCAGGAATATTTCACCCATATTCAGCGTTGAAGATTCAAAAGAATCAACTCTTCTATCCATTATTCCCTCATCAAAAGAGAGTTACTCGGATTTTCCGATACCGGGTGTACCTTATTATTACTGCGTAGTTGATGCTGAATTGCTTAAATCCTTTAATTTTGAGATTGTCCCGTTTGAAAACTCCACTATCTCTCCATCCGAGATCAGACTCTCAGAAGAAACAATCATCTCCTATCAAAATGCAGTACAGTCAAGACCGGTTCCGCTACCAGCATTAATACTTGATAAAAACATAGTGACAGGAAAGAGTCTTTCGGCTAACTATGAATATGTATTTCCTGAGAAAGAACTTAGCGGAAAAATTAAAACTGCAGTTAAAACTATTATAAGTAAAATTGACACTACAGACGAAATGGTACCTGAAATTCTCAATTCTGAAGACTTCTACAACAACAGGGAAAATATTCAGCTTTCAATGCTTATTGATAAATATTTCATGAAAAATGACTGGGAATCTCTTGAAATAAAACTTTATGACTTTATCCGCACCAATAATAAAAAATCCCTTAAAAACAAAGCGAGGTTTTATCTGGGACAGAGTTATTATTTCAGAAATGAATACAATAAAGCATATCTTGAATTTCTGACTTCATCAGAAAGCTTTTATCCCGAATCACATAAATGGATGGAGCATATCCTTATTCAAAAATACTGATTAAATATCAGAAAACTATATTTTTAATTCTATTCTGGAACTGAATGTCTTTCCAGGTTCAAGATCAACAATATCCCAAAGTATTTCAAATGATGTGAAATTATAATTATCTCCTATCAGATGTTCCCTTATATCATTGTTATAAAAGATATTGGAGTTTATTGTTATCCTTGAGTCAGAATCCTTTATAACTATATCATTTGAATCCTTTTTATAATAATCATAATCAGATTTATCAAGCATAAGGGCCAGGTTTATTTCTGTTGAAAATGTTCTGTTTATCATTTTAGGTCCGATATTGGATATTTCGTATGAAACTTCAATCTTTTTTTTCAGGAAGCGGTACTGTTTGTATATTTTAAGATATATATCCTTTTCCCTGTTTTTTATTCTTTTAACAAATCTTATTATTTTGTTTTCCCTGTCGTAATTATCTACAGTATATTCTGAATTACATAGATTTAATAAATGTTCCTTTTTATCCCTTCCGGCAATATCATCGGCAGAAACAATACTGTCATATATTCTGTCGGTAAAACTTCTGTACAGCTTTGTTCTCCCGTCGCAGCAGTATATTGAATCTGCATAATTCCAGTAGTTTTTAAATCTGTCAATCTCAAAAACAGAAGCCCCGTCGACATGAAGATATAGATTGTATTCTTCACCCTGAAAAAGAAATTCATCAACCCCGTCAAGATCAAAATCAGTTTTAATGAGTGACGGAATAAAAACCCCTTTCTGCCTTGTATTCAGCTCAGCTTCAATAAGATATTTATATGCCTTTTTTCTAAGCCTGAGTCTTTCTGTTATATCAGAATCATCCCTGTTTACAATATTAAAAAGATTATAGTTCTGTCCCGCCCAAAGGCTTTCCTGAGCAGATTTCTTTTTGTATTTATCACCCCTGATCTGGTTAACCAGTGTCTGTATATGGATCATTTTTGAATAAAGTAGGTTAGTTTCAAAGGATTCAGCAAGTATTTTTTTAAAGAAATTATTGTTATGAAAATAGGCTTTTTTAAACCTTCCGTTATTCTTTAGATAGTAATAGGGATTTATCGTTTCTATGTTTTCAGCATCTGAGAGCTGTCTGAAAAAATCCTCAATCCACCCTTCATTCTTTCTTTCAAAATCATATTCACGGAAAATTATGGAATAAATCTTTTCTTTTTCTTCATTACTGTTGAATAGGGAAATGAAGTTTTCAATGGTGAAATTATCCGAACTCCTGACAAGATCCCTGTGTATTGGAAATACATTTATAAGTTTACCGTTTTCTTCTGTAACACAGACATTGTACTTATCATCTGCTTCAATTCCGGCAATTATCATTTTTTCAAAATCAAGGAAAACATAATCCATTCCGCTGCTTTTTACAGGATTGATAAGTGAGTTGTCCCAGTAATTTCCTGCAATCCAGCAGCCCCTGGGTCTTTTACCGAACTTTTTCCTCATGAGTGTAGTAAGTGATTCTATCTGACCTGTTCTGTCTGCAGGAGATATCATGGTCAGTATAGGTTCATAATATCCTGATCCCAGAAGTTCAAGCTGCTTCCTTTTCTTTATTAGCTCTGCAATAAGCATAATTATTTCCGGGTGTTTTTCTTCAAGCCAGTCAAGCAGTACTCCTGAAAAATGGAGTACTGCCTTTATATCCGGATACCTGTATACTTCACGCAGGAAAGGTTTTATTACTTTTAAATATAATTCTTCATTGGTTTCATCATGCTCATCAACAAATTTCATGCATGACAAACCTATAATTACCTTATTTTTCATTCATTTTTTTACTTTATCAATATAAGACTAAAGTGCTTTTATACATTTTGACGGACATTTATCAGCACCTTCTTTTCTCTCCCCTTTTTTTGTGTAGTCAATTGAAGCGAGAAAATTCTCGATAACATAACCTCCATCAGGTGATTTCTTCTCACACATTTTACAACCGATACACCCTACTTTGCAAGCTTTTCTTACAAAAGCTCCCTTGTCATTTGAATTACATGCAACAATGTAGTCGGCTTTATAGGGGATCATTTTTATTACATGAGAAGGGCATACATCGATGCATTTTCCGCATGAAATACATTTGTCTTTATCTATCCAGACCAGACCTTCATCATCATAGAAGATAGCATCAACAGGACACACTTTCATACAGCTCCCGTATCCCAGGCAGCCGTATTTACAGCTTTTGTCACCCTGAAAAAGAATTGATGCGGCATTACAGTCGGTAATTCCCTTATATTCGAAATCAACTTCCGCTTTATCCCGTCCCCCTCTGCAGTGTACCTGTGCTACCAGCTTTTCTTCAGAAACCTCTACAGTTACTCCCATTATACCGGCAAGTTTATGGGCTGTTTCAGCTGCCCCAGGTGAGCATAAGGTCAGATCTTCCGCAGCACCTTCAAAAACAGCTTCTGCATAAGATGAACACCCTGCATATCCGCAGGCTCCGCAGTTATACCCGGGAAGTGCCTCTTCAAGACTGACAAGTCTTTCATCCTTTTTAACGTGAAGATACTTTGCCGCAATAGCAAGTCCTATCCCGAAAACTGCTCCAAGCAGACTGACTGAAATAAACGCATATAGTATTGTAGTTATCATTTACTGCTCCTAACCAAGTAGATTTTTCAGCAGAGCCTTGTCAAACGCCATGAATGCAAGAGCCATAAGCCCGCCGGTTATAAAAGCTATCGGGATACCTTTTATTGCTTTGGGAATCCTTTCAGTATCAAGTCTTTCCCTTATTGTAGACATTATAAGAATCGCAAGAAGAAAACCGAGTCCGGCAGCAACGCCCCCAGTAAAACTTTCCATTGCGTTATATCCGCTTCTGACAACCAGAAGGGCAATACCGAGAACTGCACAGTTGGTCGTGATCAGCGGAAGAAAGATACCGAGTGCTTTATAAAGCGGAGGTGCAATCTTCTGTATTACCATTTCAACAAACTGAACAAGTGCGGCAATAACAAGAATAAAAGTAATTGTCTGCAAAAATTCAATATGAAGCGGTACAAGTATAAAGTACTGTATTGCCCAGGTTGTTATTGAAGCAATTGCCATAACAAAAGTTACTGCAAACCCCATACCGACCGCAGACTCAACATTCTTTGAAACTCCTATAAACGGACACATTCCCAGAAACTGTGTCAGGATCAGGTTACTGATAAAAACATATGTTATTATGATACTTATATAAGTCATTCCTTTCCCCCTACTTTTTTTCCAGGTACCAGTTAAAAAAGGCTTTAAGATAACCCATTACAAATAGGGCCCCCGCTGCAAGACCGATAACCCTCACCGGTGAATTGATAAGGCCCGGTATCGGTATAACCCCGCTGAAACTCCCGACCGGGAAAATTGTGATTGTACCTGATCCGAGTACTTCCCTCACAACTGCTATCAGGACAAGAGCTAAAGTAAATCCAATCCCCATTCCGAGCCCGTCAAGTATTGAAGCAGCTACCCCATTCTTGTTTGCGAAAGCCTCAGCTCTTCCCAGAATTACACAGTTTACGACAATAAGGGGAACAAATACCCCGAGGTTTTTGTAAAGTGCCGGTGAATATGCCTGCATAACCATCTCAACGATTGTTACAAATGAAGCAATTATAACAATATATGAGGGGATCCTTACCTTGTCAGGAATAAAATCCTTCAGAAGAGAAACAAGTATATTTGAACATAATAGAACAAATATTACACCTGCACCCATGCCAAGTGCATTAATCACCTTTGTAGAAACACCAAGTGCGGGACAAAGCCCCAGAACAATTATAAAAATAGGATTTTCCCTGAAAAGTCCTTTTGTAAATTCCTTTAACACCGCTATTCTCCTAATTTTTTTACATAACCTGAACCATAATCAAGGGCTTTGCCTATTGCGGCAAATGTGATTGTGGCTCCCCCTATGGCATCTGCATCTGAGGCAGAAAGCTGACTTTTCTTTGACGGTATTGGAGAATCTTCACCAAACCCCTTATATTTATCCATATATTCAATTTTTTCAGCTTCTTTTCCAAGCCCTGGAGTTTCCTGGTTATCCATAAGTACAGATGAGATCAGTTTTCCGTTTTTCTCGTAATTGGCAATTATTTTAAGATCACCCGCATATCCGTCACCTTTCAGAGTAAGTATATAACCCTTCAGCTCCCCGTTATCAAGTTTTACCGGATAATAGCCTTTAACAGTTTTATCTTCAGTTATAACCTCTTCCCCGGGAATCCCAGTTTTGTTTACAACTTTCAGTGCATCAGCAAGAGCTGCTTTCTTGAGTTCAGCAATTTTAGGTGCTGTAACAGCATTAACCATCCCTAGACATAAAGCAGCAACAGCGCAGATTATAGTCAGCTTAAGCCCGATAACAATAATATTTTTCATCAGTTTTTCCCCTTTTTCAGTGCGCCGAATAATCTGGGAGCTGTAGTTCTGTCTATCATTGCAACAAAAATATTCATTATAATAATTGCAAGCGAAACACCTTCAGGAAATGATCCGAAAACACGGATCAGGAATGTAAAAAACCCGCATCCGATTCCGAATATTATCTGCCCCTTAGGTGTTAAAGGAGATGTAACCATATCGGTAGCCATATATAATGCTCCGAGCATAAGCCCCCCGGAAAAAAGATGAAAAACCACATCACCGGTAAAAAGGGAATTGCCGAATCTGGCTCCGTCGAAAATCCAGATAAGAATTGAAAAAGAAAACAGGTATGAGACAGGGATTTCCCAGGTTATGACTTTTCTGATCAGAAGATATACAGCACCTAAAGCAAGAAGCAGTGCTGAAACCTCTCCGATACAGCCTGAAACATTTCCTACAACAAGATCAAAATATCCCGGATCCAGAGATGCTCCGAATGCAGAATTAAACCATTCAGTCATGCCAAGATCACCAGCACTTTTCGGATAGTTTTTAAGAAACTCCATCGGCCCGGTGGCTTTACCGGAAAAATCCATAAGACCTGTTTTAAGGTATCCCAGAGGGGAGGCTCCGCCGAGTGAGTCAATGGCGCTGTTTGTTACAGGTGCTCTCCATTTTGTCATGGTCCCTGTCCAGGAAAAGAAAACAAACACCCTTCCCGCAAGGGCAGGATTCATCAGATTGCTCCCCAGACCTCCGAAAGTCCATTTAACAACTATTATTGCAAAAAAAGAAGCAATAACAGGTACATAAAGTTTAACATCAGCAGGCATGTTATAACCAATCAGAAGACCGGTAAGAAGAGCGGAATAATCATCAAGAGTCTTTTTTCCGAATACTCTGCCCATAATATATTCGCCTGCTATTGCTGCTATTATTGATACAGCAACAACAATCAGAGCTTTTATGCCAAAAACATAAACTCCCCAGATTCCGGCCGGTAATAATGCGATTATTACATCAAGCATAATCCTTGATGTGGAATCGGGATGATGGATCTGTGGAGAACTGGCAACAAGAAACAATTTTTCATCTTTCATTACTTCACCCTTTTTTTAGCCATTCTTTTTCCGAGTCTCATCCCCTGAACCAGAGGTATATTTGCAGGACATGTATATGCACAGCATCCGCACTCCTTGCAATCCATAAGATTTATTCTCATTGCCTCTTCATACTTGCCGAAATCAATATATTTATAGAGCCTGGTTGGTGAAAGCCCCATGGGACAGACCCTTGCGCACCTGCCGCAGTTTAGACATGCAGTCTGTTTATCCCCTTTTATCTCTTCAGCAGTGAGTGCCAGAATTCCGGATGTCCCTTTTATTACAGGGGTATCAAGGCTGCACATGGTAAAGCCCATCATGGGTCCCCCCATCACAATCTTTACAGTATCATCCTTAAGACCTCCGCAGTCCTCAATCAGATCACCTACCCTTGTCCCTATTCTTACCTTGAGATTTGAAGGATTATTTATACCTTTACCAGAAACAGTGACAACCCTTTCAATAAGGGGTTTATTGTTTACTACTGCTTCATAAATCGAAAAAACTGTACCCACATTTGATACAACAGCCCCGATATTCAGCGGAAGTTTCCCTGACGGTACCTCCCTTCCCAGGACTGCCTTTAAAAGCTGTTTTTCATCACCCTGGGGATATTTCAGCTTGAGTGGTACAACCTCAACTTTCAGCCCTGAAGAAGCAGCAATCTCTTCCATCCTCTCAATCGCATCAGGCTTATTTGCCTCAATTCCAATATAAATATTTTCAGGTTCAACAACCTTGTTAAGTATCTTCAAACCTGTAAATATTTCCCCGGTTTTCTCAAGCATAAGCCGGTGGTCAGCTGTAAGATACGGTTCACACTCAACTCCGTTGATAACCAGAGAATCAACTTTAGCATCTGCAGGAACTGTATATTTAACATTGGCAGGAAAGGTTGCCCCCCCAAGTCCAACAATACCGGATTCGTGTATTTTATTCTGAATATCCTTTGATGAAAGATTTTCCCAGTCAGAAGGTACAATATTTTTCCCCAGCTGATCAAAAGAACCGGATGGTTCTATTACAACAGCCTTGCTTTTCATACCGTTTGCCAGAAAAATATCTTTTATTTCCTTAACAGTTCCGGGTACCGGAGAATGTATATTTGCAGAAATAAAACCGGAAGCCCTCCCGATCAGCATCCCCTCTTTAACTTCATCACCGGGACCCACAAGGCATTCAGCTGGTGCACCAATATGCTGAGACATCGGAACAATAAAAATGTCTTTGATCAATGCATTCTGGATTTCCACCTTATTGGTAAATTCTTTAAAATCACCCGGATGAATACCACCTTTTGGAAAAGTTTTTAATGATTTCATGCCGCTTGTTGTTTTCTCCTTTTTAAAACAGGTATAATATGATTTTCATAATACGTCTTTCTGATCTGATCATGTCCTATTACCATTATTATTACCGCAATATAAAAAAAGCTGTATAACATAATAAAAACCAGTTGATCAGCAGCCGGAACATTACTGCTGAAAACAACCCTGATCAGGTTTTTTTCAGACAGCATCAATCCTGTAAAACCGCTGTCTCTGATGCGGATTATATTATCTTTAAACCATGAATCTGTAAACCGGTAAGCTACCTTTTTTTCTTTCTGAAAGTTATTTTTATTCTGAAAATAATGAGAAATAATTATCCTTTCATCCCTCCCGGGGAGACTGTAGTCAGTTATATAAGGCAGCTTTATCTGATATGCAAGATGGATAAAATAATCAGTTATATCGGGAAGATACTCTATCCCATCTTTATTATTATTCCCTGTAATCCGGAGTTTCTGAATATTTTCCAGATTAAGATCCTTGACAGCTACTGATTTACCCCTTTCAACAGGAACAGGGAGCACCATTTCAGCATAATTATTTAAAAAAGCAGCCGGAAGTGTCACTGATAATAGGATAAGATAGAAAGTAAGAGGTCTGATTTTTTTCCATTTATCAAATAATCTGCTTTTGTTTGTATCCAGTATTGGTACATTACAGAAGATGGTATGTATATATTCAGTTATCTTCCTGATATTTATCATCAGATCAAGAAGAAGTACCAGTATTTCTGTAACAAATACTGCTGAAAAGATCAAAGAAGATTTTACTGACGGACTTACAAGATAAACAGTTACAAGTGAAGATATATATACAGATATAACTATACCTGCGTTTTTCCTGTTCATAATAAAGGAAAAATCAATACCTTTATCTTCTATCCACTTTCTTGACACAAGATCTATAATTTCAAGAAAGTAACTGATTAAAACAAGATTGATAATTGCTGCATAAAAAAAATTCAGATCATACCTGAAAATAATCAAAAGCCAGATAATTGAATTAATAAAAAAGATATATGTCTTGATATGTTTTACATATATGAGAGATGCGATGACAGAAATAAACAGCAGCATTACAAAATATCTGTAGAGAAGCGAATATTTAAATGCAAGCTTCCATTTAATATCTTTTCCAAGAATATTCCTCAGAACAGCAGCAGTTTTCCTTTCAGAAAAATCTGTTTTTATATAAATGATATCATAACTTTCCCCCCGGAAAAATGCAGTGAAATATTTTCCTGCTTCTTTCATAAAAGGATCAAGTCTGGGATCTTCCGGATTGAATCTCCTTTCAATATCAGAGAGAAGAACCTTTTCAAGTGTATTGTAGTTGGTGAATTCCAGAGAGGTATTATATTTTGATACAACTCTGTCAAATCCTTCAGCATTTTCAATAATTCCTGATATATCACTGTTATTTTCCCTTTTTTCCAGAAGAAGAAGGTGATACCCGTTCCAGAAAGAATATCTGGCTGACGGAATTATGATAAGAGTCAGAATAAAAAGTGATATGAAAAAAACAATTGCAGTTATAAGGATTGTTATTTTATCTTTCTGAATTACAGGATCCAATTTGTTCATAATATCTCTTATCAAAGGCTGCTGAATGCAACAGCAATAAAAGAACCAATAAGTGTTCCGATAAGGACTTCGGAAACGGTATGGCCGTGGATCTCTTTAACAGGTTTATAGGGTATTCCCCATTTTTTTTCCAGTTCTCTCCCCATTTTGTTAAGTGTAATAGCCTGTATTCCGGTAGCTCTCCTTACCCCTACAGAGTCTCTTATAACCAGAAGGCCGTAACAGGTCAGAGCAATAAATATTGAAGTATCAAATCCTTCTATGAATCCGGTTGACATGGCTATTGACGCGACAAGAGCTGAATGGCTTGACGGCATCCCACCTGTCTTCCATAATAATACACCGAGATAGTATTTTATTGATTTCTGCGCAGGATAAAGTACAGCAATAATTGTTTTTAAAAACTGCGCTATAAACCAGCTGAATACAGCTGACAAAAATACAGGATTATGAAAAAATCTGTATATGTAATAAAAAGGTGTCTCCTGCATAACTCAATAGTCTTATGTAGTAGGATAAATTGTCAAGTAGGTTGGTGGTAAAACATTTTGAAAGAAAACTTCATAACCCTTGCTGAAACAGGTTCAAATGACAGCGGCAAAAGGGCTGATACAATTTTCAGAAAACTTCTTCCCGGCATGCCCCTCTCAGCAATATACAGAGAAATACGGAACGGCCGCCTGCGGATAAACAGCAGAAAAATATCCCCCTCATGGAGAGTGTCGGCAGAAGACACCATGGAAATCCATATCTCCCTCGGCAGTTTTATCTCTGCATCAGAAAAAGAAAAGACTGTTCAGATTAACGGTAAAACTGATCCTGAGGGTTTCATAAACTCCATACTCTTTGAAAACTCTGACATTATTATTATAAACAAAAAAAGGGGTGAACTTGTACACAGCGGTGATAAAGAAGAAAAAAAACCGACCCTTGAGCAGCTGGTAAATAGATATCTTTCGGGCAAAATAGAGCCTTCCCTGACATTCAGGCCCGGTCCATTACACCGTATTGACAGAAATACTTCAGGTATAGTTGTATTCGGGAAGTCAATTGAAGGGGCAAGGGTTTTTTCACAGCTTCTCAGAGAGGGCAAAACTGAAAAAAAATACATAGCCCTGTTTGACGGTATAATCAGGAAAGAAGTTACCTGGGAGAATACAATTATTCAGGATAAAAATAAAAAAAAATCAGTTGCAGCAGATGATATTAAACATGGGAAAGCAGTAACAACAGTAAAGCCTATTGTTTCCGGCAGAAATAATACACTTGCCTTTGTTACAATACCTACAGGAAAGTACCATCAAATCAGAAAACAGGGGGAACTGAACAGCCACCCGCTGACCGGTGATTCCAAATACAGAGGAAGCAGTGTCCTTCCGTTTTATCTTCTCCATGCTTATCAGCTGTCTGTCAGTGAAGATGATTTGATTTGTAATTTTAAAACAGTTAAAGCTCCTCTTCCTGATTATTTCATTAAAAATCTAAAAAATATTTTTAATGAAAAAGAGCTTCCCGGTCCTGAAAATTTTTAAAATAAATTATGAATAGAAACACCTTTTTATCTTTTTATGTTATATTCATATTATATGAAACTGTTTTACTATATCTTGTGGCTTTTTAAAGGAATAAAGGTTTTTGCTCTTGTCGGAAAAAGCGGTACCGGGAAAAGTTTCAGGGCAAAGCTTATTGCAGATAAATACGGCATCGAACTTCTTATTGATGACGGACTTCTGATCAGAGACAACAGCATAATAGCAGGCAAATCTGCCAAAAAGGAAAAAGCATTCCTCGGTGCAATCAAAACCGCACTTTTTGACGACCGTACTCACAGAGAAGAGGTCAGGCAGGCTCTGAAAAAGGAAAAATTCAAACGGATCCTTATTATAGGGACCTCTGAAAAAATGGTTATAAAAATAGCAAAAAGACTTAAGCTTCCACATGTCTCAAAAATGATACATATCGAAGAAATTGCTACTGAAGCTGAAATTAATAATGCAATCAGATCAAGGCATGTTGAGGGTAAGCACATAATTCCTGTTCCTAAAGTTGAGATCCAGAGAGATTATTCCCATATTATATATGATTCTGTAAGGGTTTTTGTAAAAAGAAAAATTTTTGACAGGAACAGGGAAAAATTTTTTGAAAAGACAGTTGTTCAGCCGGATTTTTCCAAAAAGAAGGGAAAAGTAACAATATCTGAAACAGCGCTTACCCAGATGATAATCCACTGTGCAGATGAGTTTGATCAGACAATAAAGATAAACAAGGTCAAAGTTAAGACAGACCTTACAGGATACAGGATAAAACTCTATCTTCAGGTACCCTACAGGACCCAGCTTTCAGGGAAGATCCATAATTTTCAGCAGTATGTAATCAACAACCTTGAGAGATATACCGGTGTTATAATTAATGAGGTAAACCTTAAAATTGACAACCTCCTGAAACCATGATACTGAAGGAGAGGATATGAAAAAAGCAGCTTTAATATTTTTTTTCGCTGTTATAATCAATCAGGCTTTTCCGCAGGAAAACAATGAAATAAACACTAAATACTATACTGTCATTTTCTCCTCTCCTGCTGCTTCAGTCAGGTTGATGGAAACAGCAGGAAAACTTGACAGATACATTGATTATTACAACAGCTTTTTTCATTATCAGATTAACAGCAGATTCAGAATATATGTTTTCAATACAGAAGAAGAGCTGAACGGCAGCCAGGAAATGAAAAATCTCCCAGCTTCACCTGCCAACCCGGCCACAGGGGATGAGATTTTTCTGATAAAACCTGCTGCCCGCGGATTTGAAATATTCACAACTGAAAACAGATTCAATGAGAAAAGTCTTAAATATTTCTGTTTTTCCCAGTATATAAAAGAATGTTCCCCTACACTGCCTGACTGGATTTATTCAGGGTCAATGCTTTTTCTTACAGAGACGGTTTACAGTCCTGATAAAAACACCATAAACCGGATAAAAAACATGGCTATGCTGACTGAAATCAAAAACAAGGGAGCTGACAATATTTCTTTTTCAGATATTGAAGAGATTCTTAAAAATGGGAGCTCAGGCAGCAGCAGTCTTTTATGGGCTTTTTTTGATTTTATTTATGAATCACCAGAAAGAAAATACAGCAGATTTCTCTGGGACTCAATTCATCTGGCAGACAGAGGCAGAGATAAAACAGGAAATACAGCAATTGTATACGATAATTTTATCAGATGGATTGATAAAGAAGAGTTTATCAGTGATTTCAGAAAATATATAAACAGTTCCGAGACACTTGAAGAGCTTGCGGCAAAGGGGATTGAATATTATGACAGAGGTGATTTTGGAAAATCAATATCTGTATTTACAGATCTTACCTCTTTCGGATCGGCAAAAGCTTCAGCATACTACTACCTGGGACTGAATTTTTATTCGGAAAAAAAATATGGTGATGCAGAGAATTACTATATCAAATCAATGGAAAACGGATTTGACAGAGGAACAGCAAGCTATGCGCTGGGATTAAACGCCTATGCAAAAGGCGATATGGATAAGGCATATAAATATCTGTCAGATGCAGCCGGATTTTCACAGGAACTGTTCGGTAAAAGAACAGAAACCCTTCTCGAAAAAATCAGGTCAAAGAACGCAGAGCAGCTTTTCTGATTATCTTTATCCTTATCCTGTTTCTTTTAAGTATCTTTCTGACAGCTTCGGAAACATCCTTGTTGGGAGGGGTTATCGGACGGAGAAAGGATTTTATATCTTCTGTAATGTCCTTCACAGAATATTTTTCCTCCCTGTCAAAACAGATTACATTCAGAATAAAATCTTCTATAAGGGGCTGCAGTATAACGCTTAACTGCTCAGTATTTACCCTTCCGTTTTTCTTTTCATTATCAAATGTCTTAATCCGATCATAGAAAAACTGATTTTTCTGTATTTCGAATACTCCGGGCAGTATATACCTGAGAATACCGGAAGAGGCAAGCCTTTTTAAAACAGCGGTAGTATCATCCATTTTCAGGATCTTCATAATCTCCTCTGTGAGGCGTGAAGGGGATGTATACATTATCTCCTTTGAATGCTTTTTCATCTTCATTTTCAGGATAAAGGGGATATCGCCTTCTATCATGACCGAATACTTGACAGCACGTATAAGCCTGACCGGATCTTCCAGAAATATTGTCTTCAGAGGAATAACAGGTTTTACTATCCTCTTTTTCAGATCTTTATATCCTCCGGTAAAATCAATAATATATTCATCACGGGGATCATAATAAAGCGCATTTATGGAAAAATCCCTTCTCCAGACATCTTCCTTCATTGTACCGAAACTGTTATTATCCCCTTCTGAACTGGAGATAGACCTGAAGGTGGAGACTTCATAAATATTTGACCCGAGATAAACATGAACAAGCCGGAATCTTTTACCTATTATCCTTGAATGCCTGAAAACTTTCTTTATCTGACCCGGCAGGGCATCAGTGACAATATCAAAATCTTTCGGTTTCTTTTTAAGTACAAGGTCTCTGACCGCACCTCCGACAATATATACCTGGTAACCTTCGTTCCGGAGTCTGTCGCAGATATAAAGAGCCTCAGGATCTATATTATGTTTTGATATAAGGTGTTCATCTTTTGTATATAAATTAGCCAGTTTTCTGGTTTTGCCGGTTTTTGTTTTAGTATATCTGACAATCAATTTTAAGTCCGCATCCTTATTTATGTTAATTATTGCATAAAATTATATTAATTAAAACCCTTGAAACCAATGCTATCTTTATAGTTTAATATATAGTATATATGTTAACATTAAAAAAAAATAAGGTGCGGATTTACTATGCTTATTGAACCAAAGATACTGAAAGGATTCAGAGATACCCTTCCTGATTTTGAAATTAAAAGAAAAAGACTTTTTAATATACTTGAAAAAAATTTCTCATTATTCGGTTTTGTTCCGATCGATACCCCAACACTTGAATATACAGAGGTACTTCTGGGTAAGGGGGGAGGAGAAACTGATAAACAGATTTACAGATTCAATGACCACGGAAACCGGGACGTTTCAATGAGATTTGACCTGACAGTTCCCTTTGCACGGTATGTTGCCGCCAACAAGAACAGTCTTTACCTTCCCTTCAAAAGATACCATATATCAAAAGTATGGAGAGGTGAAAACACACAGAAAGGAAGATACAGGGAGTTTTATCAATGTGATTTTGACATTGTGGGGGTAGATTCACCAGCAGCTGACCTGGAGATACTTCTTCTCATGAAGAAATCGCTGCAGAGTCTTGATATCGGTAAATTCAGGATACATCTGTCAAACAGGGCTGTTTTCAACCGATTCCTTCTGCATAATGGAATAGAATCAAAATCGGCGGGAATTCTCCGGACTGTCGACAAACTGGCAAAAATCGGAGAGAACAATGTACTTGCCATGCTTGAAGATATTGCAGGAAAGGAAAACAGTATAAATATACTTAATTATATCAAACCGGAAAAATCATTTTCAGAAACGCTTGAAAAGATAACTGCACTTGCAGGCGGAAAAGACAGCGATACACAGCGGCTTGAAATAATTCATAATGCGGTATGTGAAAACGGCATTGAAGATTATTACTTCCTGGATCCTTCCATAACACGAGGGCTTGATTACTATACCGGAGTGGTTTTCGAAACATTTTTAACAGATCTTCCGTCAATCGGATCAGTATGTTCAGGGGGAAGATACAATAACCTTGCTTCCCTCTATACAAAAGAGGAGTTACCCGGCGTAGGGGCTTCAATCGGTATAGACAGGCTTATTGCGGCCCTTGATGAGCTTGACAGCTCCAGTAACGGAGAAAATCTCTGCGACTGCATAATTTTCAACATTGATGAAAAACTTCTGCCATTCTACAACAGGCTGGCGGATTCCATCAGGGAAAGAAACATATCCTGTGAAATCTATCCTGAATGCAGAAAACTTGACAGGCAGTTCAAATTTGCTGAAAAAAAGAATATCCCTGTAGGAGTTTTATGCGGTTCAAATGAGGTCGATTCAGGAACCATAACAGTAAAGGATTTGATTAAAAGGGAGAATTTCAGTGAACCGGGAATCAAAAGCGGTATAGAAAAAATAGCTTCCCTTATAAATAAAGGACAATAGATGATAGATCCAAAAAGTCTTCCTGTATATCAGCAGAAAGATAAAATTCTCAGTGCAATTAAAAACAATCAGGTAATAATTGTTGAAAGCCCGACAGGGTCAGGAAAAACAACCCAGCTCCCCCTTATACTCTATGAAGCAGGTCTTGCGGAAAAAGGGATTATAGGGGTTACTCAGCCGAGACGGATTGCAACCCTTTCTGTCTGCGATTATATGGCGAATCAGCTTAATACGAATGTTCCCGGGCTCGTCGGTTACAAGATGAGATTCAATGACATGACTTCCAATGAAACACTCTTGAAAGTCATGACAGACGGTATCCTTCTTCAGGAAATAAAAACCGATTATATTCTTTCCCGCTACAGCTGCATTATTATAGATGAAGCCCATGAACGAAGTCTTAATATAGATTTTATTCTGGGCCTTTTAAAAAGGATCCTTGAAGAAAGAAAAGACTTCAAGGTAATTATTTCTTCCGCAACAATTAACACATCTGTATTTTCAGAATATTTCGGCGGTGTTCCTATCGTACATATAGACTCGGTAATGTTCCCTGTCGGCCTGGTTTATGATCCTGTAGCTGCTGCCGGCAACAGTTATGATGAACTGCTCTTTAAAATAAATGATATTATCAACCGGGTAATAAGGGAAAAAAGAAAAGGTGATATCCTTGTTTTCCTTTCAGGGGAAAAGCAGATAAAAGACTGCATCAGAATGCTGAATGCTTCCCCCCAGAGAAAAAAGATGGTTATACTCCCCCTTTACGGAAGACTATCCAAGGAGGAACAGGAAAGGGTTTTTATCCAGACCCCTAAAGGGAAAACAAAGATAGTTATTGCAACTAATATTGCTGAAACCAGTGTAACAATAGACGGTATAACATCGGTAATTGATTCGGGTCTTGCAAAAATAAATTCCTACAACCCGAAAACATACACATCATCCCTTCTTGAAACGCAGATCTCAAAAGCATCATGCAACCAAAGAAAAGGAAGGGCAGGAAGGACCCAGGAAGGGACCTGCTACAGGCTTTATACAAGAAGCGATTTTGAAACAAGACCTCTTTTTATAAAAGAGGAGATTTACAGAACAGATCTTTCAGAAGTTGTGCTCAGAATGGCTGAACTCGGGATCAGGGATTTTGAGTCATTTGATTTCATATCATCCCCCGGAAAAGCTGGAATTGCAGGGGCAGTTGAAACACTGAAGCTTCTTGATGCAATAAACAGCGATAACAGTCTTACAAAGTACGGCGAAATGATGGTCAAGTTTCCCCTGTCCCCGAGACTTTCACGAATTATTGTAGAGGCAGTCTATAACTATCCCGATATTATTGAAGAATCTGTTATTGCAGCTACATTTCTTTCAACCAATTCACCGTTCCTTTTACCGCAGGGAGAGGAACTTGAAGCAAGAAAAGCCCATCATTCACTGAGAACAATCGAAGGCGACTTTGTTTCATATATAAAAATTTTCAGGAAATTTGAGTCAGTTGAAAACAGGGAAGCTTTCTGCGATAAATACTACCTTGATATTAAGGTAATGAATGAGCTTGAAAATATCAAAATGCAGCTTGAAGACATTGTGAGGGAGGATATAGGGGTTCCTGTTCTCTCAGGCGGTAAAACTTCAGACTACCTCTATGCAGTCTGCAAGGGACTTATCCAGTTTGTCTGCGTAAAATCCGGCAAAGGGATATACAGAAGTCTTACAGCTGAAAAGATACATATACACCCCGGTTCTGTGATGTTCAGAGAAAATCCCCAGTTTATTGTGGCAGGTGAAATTGTTAGGACAAGCAAGATGTTTGCCCACTCGGTATCACCTCTAAGAAAGGAATGGCTTGCAAATATATCAGCTGACCTTGCTGAAAAGCTTCTCAGAAAAGATACAGGTAAAAAGGGAGTGAAAGAACGGGATACCTCCAATACAGTAAAAATCGGGGAAACTTTATTCAGGGTTGAAACAGTTAAGGGCAAAAAGAAAAAGATGGCTGTTCTTGAATGGAAAAGAATGGATGAAATATACAAAAGAACAGAATTCAAGAAAATATTTTTTCCGGCCGATATTTCCGGAAAAATTGTTTTTAATGGATATGAAATCCTTTACGGAGAAAAATTATCCGTAATAACCAGAGTTTTCCCTTTCATTGATCCGGAAAAATATTTTCTGAAAAATATACCGGTACGGGGAAACATGGATTCAGGTGCAGATGTAAACAGACTGATACAGAATATCAGCTGCATTTTGAACCTCACCCCAATGAAAAAAAAATCAAGGGAACTGGGATTTATATCGCTTAATACAGACAATAAAGGGAATTACTGGTTCAAGACATCAAGAAGTTTTGACAATGCCCTTACAACAAGTCTCGGCAGCCTTGAAAACCTGATGGATGAAATTCCTGAAAAAACAAATCCTGATGAAACTGAAATGATAAATATTATCTACAGAAAACTCACCTATATAATAGACAGTCAGTATTATACAGATTTCTAAATAAACTGCTGATCATCTGCTATAAAAAATCCCCGATTTTGTTAAATAATCCGGGGATTTTTTATATGGTTTTCAAATTTTAACAAAAACTGAATCTGCCATCAGGCAAATTAAACAGCTTCAGTCTGGGATATGCACTGCCCCATAATAGCCAGCATCTGATCAACAAAAGGATCTACTATTTTATAAATCCTTTTATTCCCGTCAATTTCAGAAGTTACAATTCCGTTATCTTTTAATACAGCAAGATGCTGCGAAATAACAGGCTGCGGCTGGTCCAGACATTCCCAGAGTTCCTTTACGCAGGGAGCTCCGTTCTTAATTACGCAAAGTATTTTAAGTCTCACAGGATGTCCGCAAACCTTAACTTTCTGGGAATAGGACTTAAGTATATCCTTATCACAGTAATATATAGTTTTCATAATATAATAATATAGAAAACATCTTTTTTCTTCAATATTCTTTTCACAATATAGAGCAAATATATTGATGATTTATTCAAGTAATTATAATCTTAGGGCATGAGTACTTATCTTGACTTTGCAGCAACATCAATTCCGGATCCTGATATAATCGATAAAACCGCAATTACAGCAAAAAATATATATGCAAATCCCTCGTCCATCCACGCAGAGGGGTTAAAAGCAGGAGAACTTCTCAAAAAAACAAGGGAAATATGCTCAAAAGTTCTGGATATCCCTTCAGCTAATATTTTATTTACTTCAGGAGGGACTGAATCAAACAATATCGCCATGCTGTCACTCTTAAGAAAAAAGAAACGGGGAAAAGTAATAATTTCTGCTATTGAACACCCGTCTGTATCAGAACCTTCCAAAATTCTTAAAGAGGCCGGTTTTTCAATAATAAAGATCAACCCGGGAAAAGACGGTATCGTCAAAGCAGATTCAGTGATAAAACACCTTGATAATGATGTAATGCTTGTTTCAGTTATGCTTGTGAATAATGAAACAGGGGCGGTTCAGCCTGTTGAAGAAATAGCTTCTGATGTTAAGGATTTCGCCAGAAAAAATAATTCATCTATACACTTTCACTGTGACGCTGTTCAGGGGGCCGGAAAGATAAGCTTCAACCCTTCAGATATAAATATAGACTCGTTTTCAGTAAGCTCCCATAAGTTCTCAGGTCCACGGGGAGCAGGACTTCTTATACTAAACAGCAGAATTCTCCCCCTTCTTTCAGGGGGAGGACAGGAATCCGGCTTCAGACCGGGAACAGAGAACCTCCCTGCAATCTACGGACAGGCCCTTGCCCTTGAAAAAGCATTTGCTGATTTTGACCGAAATTATGAAAACAGCAGAAAGCTTTCTTCAATACTTTTCAGAAAAATAAAGAATATCAAAAGTGCACAGATTATCCCGGCGGAGAGGGAAGAATATGATCAAAGATATTCACCCTATATCCTGAATGTTTCAATTCCCCCTGTGCCGGCGGAGGTCCTTGCGAGAATAATGAGCGACAGGGGATACTGTATTTCAACAGGATCGGCATGTTCATCAATAAATAAAAAACACTCTGAAACACTTCTTTCAATGGGAATTAACAACAAGACAGCTTTTTCGGCAATAAGAATTTCAACCGGATACACAACACATGAGGATGAGATTTTGTCTTTCTGTGATACTTTTGAAAAAGAGATCGGAAATCTAAAAAATATTTAATTTTTAATAACGGGAGATAGAATTGAAACAGATTTTCTTGATTAAAATAGGCGAAATATCCCTCAAAGGGGGAAACAGGAGACTGTTTGAAAAAAAGCTTGTAACCAATATAAAAAAACAGCTCGGAGATATAAGAGTGAGGATAACAGGAAGGGCCGGAAGGTTTTTTCTTGAGTCTGAAGATATTGAAAATCCGGATATTGCTGGAAAAATTGAAAACACACTTTCAAAAGTGTTCGGAATTGTTGCATATTCGAAAGCATCAGCTGTTGAAAAGAACATGAAAATAATTGAAAAAACCGCCCTTGAAACAGCTGAAAAAATACTCTCGGAAAACAGCTTCAGGAGCTTCAAGGTTGAATCGCGGAGAGCGGATAAAAGCTTCCCCCTTTCATCCTATGATATTTCCTGCAGGATCGGGGAAATAATTCTTGAAAAGTATAAAGGGCTCAGGGTTGATGTCAAAAATCCCGATTTCAGGATCAGGATTGAAATCAGGGAATCTGCATATATCTATGGCCCTGAAACAAGGGGACCTGGAGGGCTTCCTGCCGGAATTGCAGGAAAAACCATACTTCTTCTCTCCGGCGGTATAGATTCCCCTGTGGCAGGTTATATGATGGGAAAACGAGGGGCATATATTGAAGCAATATACTTTCATACCTACCCCTACACTTCAGACCAGGCCCTTGAGAAGGTAAAAACTCTTGCAAAAAGGCTTTCTGATTATCTTCCGTCTATAAAACTTCATGTTGTCCCTTTTACAGATATTCAGCTTTATATTAAAGGTAAATGCAGGAAAGACGAGGTTACACTCCTTTCAAGGGGAGCAATGATGATTATAGCAAATTCCCTTGCTGTAAAAACCGGTGCTAACTCAATAACAACAGGTGAGAGCCTGAGTCAGGTTGCAAGCCAGACAGCAGAAAGCATGAGGTTTACCGGATCAAAAACCTCTCTTCCTGTTTTCAGACCCCTTATCGGCCTTGATAAGGAGGAAATAATTAAGATTGCCAGGAATATTGACACTTTCGATACATCAACCCTTCCCTACAATGACTGCTGCACTGTATTTGCACCTGAGCATCCGCTGGTAAAACCTGATTTTGACAGTATAAATGAATCTTTCAATATGCTGAATATTGAAGAAATGATTATAGAAACCTTTTCAAAAATAGAAAGTCATTATATAAAACGGAATGACTGATAACAGATAATATCAGAGGTCCCGGCTAACGGGACCTTTTTCAGCTTGCCTTGACAGCTTTTGTTTCCTTTTTCTCAGTTTTCTCAGACTTTTTTGAAGGTTCCTTTTTTTCGCTTTTTGCACCAGGAGCTGCAGAGTTGCTTTTTTTATTGTCTGTGACATAAAATCCACTTCCCTTGAAAATTACTCCAAGTCCTCCACCAACAAGTCTTTTTATTTCACTGCCGCATTCGGGACATTTTTTAAGCGGTTCATCAGACATCTGCTGAAACACCTCAAAAACCTTCCCGCAGGATTTGCATTCATAATCGTATGTTGGCATCTTTTCTACCTTCCAAGTAAAATCTTTATAAATTTATAAAATATTTTATATAAATATATATATTTTAACGGATAATGACAATATAAAAAGCTGCCTTCCCTTTAATTCCCTTGTTAATTAAAATTACATGTTCCGCTGTTTAAAACAGACGGTTATTATTCTTCCTGTCCAGAACTCTTCTGATAAAATGTGCCATATCAGCCTTTGAAACAGGCTTTCTCAATAAAGCAGAAATTCCCAAAGAAGCCGCTTTTTCCTGAGTCATATTTTCGTTATATCCTGTACATATAATAATAGCTGCAGATGGTTTTATTGATAATAATTCAACAGCCAGCTTGTCACCTGTCATCCCCGGCATTGCCATATCAGTTATCACAAGATCAATTTCTTCCGACCTGCTGTGGAAGAATTTCAAAGCTTCAACACTGTCTGAAAAAGCTTCAACCGTATATCCAAGACTTTCAAGAAGCTGTTTTTCAAGTCTTACTATTGATATTTCATCATCCACAACCAGTATCCTTTCAACACCGGCAGGATTGCCAGAGTCTTTTTCAGTCTTTTTATAAATAAGTCCGCTTTCATCAACCGGAAGATAAACATTAAAAGTGGTTCCTCCGGTTGTGTCACTATCTAAACTGATCTCCCCTCCATGGTCTTTTACAATACCGTATACCACAGAAAGTCCGAGCCCGGTACCTTTTCCCCTTTCCTTGGTAGTAAAATAAGGCTCAAATATTTTTCCCATTATTTCCGGCGGAATTCCAGGACCTGTATCTGTAACAGAAAGGCAACTGAATTTATCCGACTGAAAAATATTGTCCTTATTTCCGTTATTCCTTCCCTTTCCCTGTATCAGGCGGACTGATATCTTACCTCCTGTTTTTTCAACAGCATGAAAAGCATTTGTAATCAGATTCATTACTATCTGATGCATTTGTGTGGGATCAGCCATAACAGGAGCGCAGTCATCCTGAATTTCATGCTCTATTTCTATATTTGACGGGATGGTTGCCCGGGTGAGTCTTATTACTTCTTTCACAATCTGCTGAATCATGACCGGCGTTTTCATATGATCAGACTGACGGCTGAATGAAAGTATCTGATTTACGAGATCTCCTGCCCGCCTTGCCGCAGTAATAATTTCTTCTGCATTTCTAAAGTTCAGACTTCCGGCCGGCAGGTCCTCCAAAAGCATTTCTGATCTGCCGATAATGGGAAAAAGCAGATTATTAAAATCATGGGCTATTCCCCCTGCCAGAAAACCGATAGCCTCCATTTTCTGAGACTGTGCCACACGATTCTCAAGTTCAAGTTCACCGGTAATATCACGTAAAATGCATATAAAATAAATAATTTTTCCGGAGTTATCCATTATGGGAGAAATAGATGATTCAAGAGTATAAAAAGTTCCATCTTTACTTTTATTTGTTATCCTGCCCTTCCATGGATTTCCAGTAATTATTGTTTCCGATAATCTTTGATAAAAACCGCTTTCATGAAAATCACTTTTAAATTTAACTGGATTTCTTCCTGTCTCCTCTCCCCTTGCATAACCGGTGATTCTTTCAAAGGCCGGATTAATATACCTGATTATTCCGTCAGCTGATGATATAGCAATAATCTCATTTGCCTGTTCTATTGCCAGAAGAAGCCTTTCTTTTTCAGTCTCCGCTGCTTTTCTGGCCCGGATCTGCCTGACAAGACTCCAGTTCCAGACAGCCATCAGGAGAAGAAGAAATACAAAAACAAAAACCACCCGCCTGAAAAGGGGGTAATTAAAGCCGTGTTCATAACGAACCGGAAGCCATTTTCTGTAGATATCAATCCTTTCTTCTTCAGAAACAGTTTCAAGTGCTTTCTGCAGAATTCCGGCAAGAGTAGCCCAATCCTTTCGGACAGCCATACACTGATTATTCACATAAGGAGTCTGTCCTGCTATTTTTACAGATGAAACAGCAAGCATCGCCTGATAATATCCAATAATCAGAAGATTATCGATAAATACAAAAACCTCTCCTCTCTGAAGCATCTGAAGGCCTTCAAGCGTTGTATTAACCCGAAACAGGTCTATATCAGGAAAGTCCTGGCTTATCCAGTCATCAATAGCGTAGTTCTTAACTACAGCAACCTTTTTCCCTTTAAGTTCATCAAAATCAGCGATATAAGTAACATCCATCTGAGCGGCAATGACAATTGGAATACTTAAATAAGGCTTTGTAAAAGCCAGGAATTCCTCACGCTTCGGTGTTACTGCCACGGAAGTGGTCATATCAGCTTCACCTCTCATCAGACTGTCATATGCCTCAAGCCATGTCAGACTTTTTATCCTCTCAAATCTTATCCCAAGCTTCTTTTCAACAAGTTTAAGATAATCATCACTCATCCCGGTCGGTTCTCCATTTTCACTGCTAAATTCGACAGGAGGCCAGCCTGGATCCTGAACAACCCGGATTACAGGATGTTCCTTAAGCCAGACCTGTTCATCAAGCGACAAACTCTGAATAAACTCAACCGATATTTCATTTTCAGTCTTACCTCGGGGCTCGGAATACAGAAGTAAAGACTGGAGGAAAAGACTGATTAGAACAATTATCTTAATAAACCTTGAGCCTGAATTAATATTCAATTACGCAGCTCCTCAAAAATAAAGAAAAAACACAAATAACCAACTTGCAGTATAAAATGTTATATTTATAAATATAAGCGATGATTCTCAGAAAATACCAGAAAATATTTTTCTGACATCCCTGGTGAAGAAGAAATCTTGTTATCCACAGCTGCAATAAACAAGTTTCATTTGTTTAACCAGTATGCAATCAGAAAATATCCTTCAAATATTCCCTTTCAGTATTGACATTATTTTTTTTAAGATGCATATTTATATAAAGAACAGCGGATATGTTTGTTTCTGGCTTAGGCCCAACAAACCTGTCAGCTGTTTTTTTTATCTCAAAGAAGGTCTTTTATCCTGTTAAATATTTCCTGATGAATTTTTGAAAAACATTTGACAATATCGGGATCGAAATGGGTACCGGAGCAGTTTTTAATTATCCTGTATGCTTCATCATGGCTCAAAGCTTTTTTATAGGGTCTTTCAGATATAAGAGCATCATAGACATCAGCCACAGCCATTATCCTTGCTGAAAGGGGGATATTACCCCCGCTCAGCCTATCAGGATATCCGTATCCGTCCCATCTTTCATGGTGATACTTTGCAATATCAATAGCAGTAGAAAAAAGACTTTTATCTCCGACTTTCTTCTGAGCATCCCGTAAAAGCTCTTCTCCGCTTACAGTATGTTTTTTCATTTCATCATATTCATTTATAGTCAGTCTGCCGGGTTTCAGAAGTATTTTATCATCAATTGCAATCTTTCCTATGTCATGCAGAATTGATCCGTTTATCACATCCTTTATATAATTATCAGTAATGAACTTTGAATACCTGGATAGCTTACGCAGCCTTAAAAGCAGCATTTCTATTATCAGCCCGACCCTTTCAAGATGGTTATGAGTCTCCTTGTCCTTAAGCTCTGCAACCCGTCCGAGAATTGTAAATGCTGAATTAAACAGTTCATTTGAAGCGTTTCTCTGAAGATGCTCCAGCCTGGAGACAAACATTTTATATAAAACAGCTGAAAACATTATTACAAAAAGACTCACTAGCAGAGCTATAAATTCATTGTTTCCGTAAAACCTGAAATTATACTGCATTATAATCAGAAAAAGAATGATGATAGATCCGTATATGACAGTATTCCTTTTTTTAAAGAATACTATTGAAAAAATTACAGGGAAACCTATTATCAGATTATTATGATAAAATATATTTTTCTCAAAAGTGTTCAGTGATATCAGCATTGCAACAAAAGATGAAAAAAACAGGTGATTTGCTATGTCCCTGTATCCTAATTTGTGCAGAATATAGGAAAACAGCAAAAACATATTTATGATATTAAAAACAATAAACCCCGGAGATGAAAAATCTCTTGCGATATAGTGAAAACTGCTGTGTATGAAATTTATTACTGAATATACACAGAGAACTAACAGCTGGATCTGAAAATATTTTTTATATTTATAATCTTCAATATCAATAATCATCTTTCAGGCTCAATATTTTAATAATAAAACTTTAAAATATATCATACAGGATTTATATTTAAAGTCAATTGTTGTATCTATTGATAAAAATAATATGAAATTTATTTTATTAAAATCTTTTAAAAACTGTACAAACAGAATCGGATGAATTAAAATTAGTTATGGGCTTGAAACTAGCCGTTCCTTCTTTTTTTAGTTCCTTCTCTATGTTCCTGCGCCGGATGTGTTTCCGGCGTTATAATTTAATATATAACAGCAACAAGCAGTAGTTCAGGTTATTGAAATACTGATGCTGATGAAAATTAATGATTTTACCAAAAATAATTATGATGATATACTCAACTTGCAAGGACAACTGATAAATGAGTTTTTCAAACGGTTGATTATTGAAAGTTTGATGGTTATAAGGTTCTTACCACACCCCCTTATAGCCATCATTTTTTAAATTTACCCCTATATAAACAATACAATCAGTAAAATACACTCATACATCTAAAAGCATAATTGTCATTATGTCTTGACATTATGTCCTATATAAGACATAATGTCTTTAATGGAGATTTAATATGGAACTTAAAATAGACCCGGATAATATTCCTGATTATGTTGATTTTCAGAAGGTCCTTGACAGCTCGAATATTTCACAAAAAGAATGTGCTTTACTTCTCAAAATTTCTGAACGTACAGTTTCACGCTGGTACACAGGTGAAAATGAAATACCTTACAGCAGCTGGAAACTGCTACTTTATGAACTGGGTTTAATTGATGATCAGACAAATAAGATCAAACTGATATCTGATGAAATAAAAAACATGTTTGACAGTTTTTTTGAAATAAAAAAGGAATTCCAGAGAATTATACAGGATGATCCCTCTTCAAATCCTGAAAGCTTTGTTATGTATGATATTGAAAATGATATCTATATATACAAGGTAGTTTTTTATCAGAACAGCATGAGAGCAATGATACGGGGAGTTGACGGAAAAATATTTACAAAAGATATAAAAACAGGTATTGATTTCCTGCAGAAAATGCTTAAGGAACAGAGGGTAATTTCATATCTTCCTGACGCAGTTTTAATTGCATGCGACGGCGATGTAAGCAGAATGGAACGACATTACTAGAATAAAATATTAAATACCTTAATTATATACAGAGTATTATTATTCATTTCCCTTGTGAATAATAATACTGATTTTTCCTAAATGATTTGACAAACGGTATTCCCTTTCTGATAATTATTACAGGATTTAAAATGCATAAAGATAAAAAAAGGGTTTTTCTTAAAGCTTATTTACGGGCGATACTGTCTCTTTTCCTGTTTATAGCAGGCTATATTATTCTTTCCGCCTATTTTATCAGATCACAGACAGAACATATTTCTGAAATCAGACATAACGAACTTATGCGGCTTGTAAAAACTGCATATAATCTTGTTAAGCCGGATATCGATGAATATAAAAAAGGCAATATATCAGCAGAAAAATCCCTTTCGATCATAACAGGTACTGTCAGAAAAATGACCTATGAGGATATCCACGGGAAAAATTATTTCTTTATGAGCAGCTTTAACGGAAAAATGCTTGTCCAGCCTTTTGAACCTGAAAAGGAAGGAAGCGACCAGTGGAATCTAGTTGACAGCAACGGTGTTTATATTATAAGAGAACTGGCAAAAACCGCTAAAGAAGAACCTGGTGAAGGATTTGTCACATATCACTATTTCAATCCTGCATTCGGCAAGGTAATGGAAAAAATGTCCTATGTAAAGGGGATTCCTGAACTCGGGTGCTATATAGGAATAGGTCTTTATATGGATGATATAAAGCGGCAGACAAACGACCACACCCGCTTTTCAGTAATTCTTGCTGCATTAATCTTTTCTGCAATTATATTTTTTGTCATAAGTTTTCTCCGCCCTGTACTTAAAAGCAGTGAAATACTGATACAGTATTTCGAAAAAGCTGCTGACTCTCCCGATGCGATACAGCCGGTCGCATACAGCAGTAAACATGAAAACCGGTATATATTATTCATGATAGAAGGGTTTAACAGGATGATTGAAAAAATCAGCGACTACAGTGAAAGACTACTTTTGAGTGAAGAAAAGTTCCGTTCTTTTTTTGAAAATTCTGCTGATGCAATAATTTTTATCACCCTTGACGGCGAATTTCTGGAAGTAAACAGTTCCGCTCTGCAGACATTCGGGTACAGCAGGGAGGATATTGATAAATTAAACTTCAAATCACTTTTCCCAGACAGCTATGATTTCGGAAAAATTCTTTCCTCAATAATAGAAAACAGGGTTATTAAAAACTATAACAAAGTTATGCTTAAAAAAAACGGATCGAAAATTGATGTTCTTATGACTGCTATGATCCATAAAAGCGGTGAATATGATAACTCAATCCTTTATATGATTATACGGGATATAACTGAAAACAGGGAACTTGAAAAACAGCTTATACAGACCCAGAAAATGGAGACAATCGGCACACTTGCAGGGGGAATAGCCCATGACTTCAATAATTATCTCGGAGCGATAACAGGGACAGTATCGCTTCTGAAATATGAATATGAACAGGATGGATATGTACTGCCCGACCGTTTTGATCATCTGTCAGGTATACTTGAAGAATCTTGTCTCAATGCTTCTAAAATGATTACACAGCTTCAGGCAGTATCAGGAAAGAGCACTGAAAATTTCAGTATCCTTGATTTCAAAACCCTTACTGAAAGAGTTTATGAGATATGCAGAAATACTATTGATAAATCCATTGATTTAAAAATCTCAATAACTGAAAAAGAATCTTTTGTATTCGGTGATTCAAGGATTGAACAGGTTATACTGAATCTATGTATCAATGCTGCCCATTCAATGACTATTATGAGAGACAGCAAGGATAAGTGGGGAGGAGAACTTTCAATTTCTCTTTACAAAGCAACTGTAAAAAAGGATAGCCCGCTTTCTGCAAGGTACGGATGCAGAGAAGGATACTATGAGGTTGCTGAAATCAGCGATACAGGGATTGGAATAGATCCTGAAAATCTTGAAAAAATATTTGACCCGTTTTTTTCAACAAAGGGAAAAGGAAAAGGCTCAGGACTTGGACTTTCAATTGCATATAAAACTGCAGCTGAACATGATGGGTTTATTACTGTAGAATCTGAAAAAGGAAAAGGCTCAAGATTTTCCCTTCACCTCCCATCTCATAAAGGAACTGCCCTGGGAATTAAAAACAGTGACAAAAACATTACCTTTCTTTCAGGAAATATCCTTATTGTTGATGATGAAAAAGCATTCAGAAGCACTCTGACAGCAATGCTGGAGTTTATGGGACTTACAGTTGAAACCGCTTCCGGAGCTTATGAAGGGATAGAGATTATTGAAAACCACAGTGATAGAATAGATATGGTAATAATGGATGTCTCAATGCCGGGACTTTCAGGGACAGAAGCATACAGAATAATAAAAACTAAAACCCCTGAAATCAAAATCCTCCTTACATCAGGCTATGCAAATGACCCCAGAATCGAGGAGCTTATTATAAAAGGAATAGACGGTTTTATACAGAAACCATATACAATCAGTGAACTGAACAAAATATTAAGTAACCTGTTATCCGGTAATTAATACGGACAACAGTTTAGTTTATTTCTGCTGCAGAATATCTGTTATACTGCCACTTACAATTTCAGAAGCAAAAGCTGTTGTTTCTGAAAGTGAGGGATGGGGATGAATTGTACTGCCGATATCTTCAGCATCAGCACCCATTTCAATTGCCAGTACAGCCTCTGATATCAGTTCGCCTGCATTGAGTCCTGTAATTCCTGCGCCGATTATTCTTCCGGTTTCCGAATCAAAAAGAAGCTTTGTAAAACCGGAAGAAGCACCAGAAGTAAGGGCCCTTCCGCTGGCAGACCAGGGGAACACCCCGACCTTATATTTTATACTGGCTGCTTCAGCCTCCTTTTCAGTCATCCCGGCCCATGCAACCTCAGGATTGGTATAAGCTACTGATGGTATTGTTGCAGGGGTAAAAGCTGATTTCAATCCTGCTGCAGATTCTGCTGCAATCTTTCCCTGATGAGAAGCCTTATGAGCAAGCATCGGATTGCCTGTTATATCACCTATGGCATATATTCCTTCCACAGAAGTTTCCATTTTTTCATTGACCTGAATAAATCCTCTACTGTCGGAAGTTAAACCGCCCTTCTCTGCATCAATAGATCCTGTGCTTGGCTTTCTTCCGACAGCAACAAGTATTATGTCAAATTCCCCTGATATTTCCCTGTTTTTTCTGTCTTTCATAATTACAGTGACTGCTTTACCTTCTGTACCAACCCCGGTAACAGAAGTTTCAAGCATTATATTTTTCAGTTTCTTTTTCAGCTTTCTGTATAGAGGTTTAACCATGTCCGGATCAGATGCAGGAATTATCTGGTCCATTGCCTCTACAATTGTTACTGATGAACCAAGGGTACTGTACACAGTCGCCATCTCAAGACCGATTATTCCTCCACCGACGACAAGCAGCCTTTCCGGAATTTCCTTCAGCTCAAGAGCATCTGTTGAATCCCAGATCCTGCTGTCATTATCCGGGAAGAGAGAAAGTGAGACTGGTTCTGAACCTGCTGCAATTATAATCTTATCAAACGCTATTTCTGATACTTCACTGTTCCCCTCAACTGTTATTGTTTTGCTGTCTTTAAATTTTCCTGTACCCTTTATAACCCTGATTTTTCTCTCAGAGCAGAGATGATCAAGGCCTGAGGTAAGTTTTCTGATTACTGAGTTCTTGTTTTCACGAAGGGCATCAAGATCGATCTCCGGGGGGGAAAAAATTATACCGGTCTTTGATGCTGCCTCGGCTTCTTCCATTACAAAAGCTGCATGGAGCAGGGTCTTGGAAGGTATACATCCTACGTTAAGACAGACTCCTCCCAGGGTTTCATTCTTATCGACAAGTGTAACAGAAAGCCCGAGATCTGCAGCGCGGAAAGCTGCAGTATATCCCCCCGGACCTCCGCCAAGAACAACCAGATCCGCCTTGATTTTTTCAGCCATATAATTTACCTCAGTATATTTATAACATTATTTTTCTTATATCTGAAATCATTTCAGCAAAATATTTCGCAAAAAACGCGCACTCTGCCCCGTCTATAATTCTGTGATCATAAGAGACACAGAAAGGAAGTATTTTTGCCGGGATGAACATCTCATCCTTCCAGACAGGTTTCAGACTGATTTTAGAGATACCGAGAATAGCTGCTTCAGGGGAATTTACAATAGGGGTAAACCCGACTCCCCCTATTCCTCCCAGACTTGAAATACTGAAACTGGCCCCTTCCATATCTGTTGTTTTCAGTTTACCGTTTCTCGCTGCCTTGCCGAGAGCCTCAAGCTCAGATGCAATTTCTGATATTCCCAGGTTATCCGCATTTTTAAGTACAGGTATGACAAGTCCGTTTTCAGTGTTAACAGCTATTCCGATATTGTAGTATTTTTTTCTGATCAGCTTTTCTTCCGATATATCAATGGAAGAATTAAAATCAGGAAATTTTCTCAGAGCGGAAACAACAGCTTTTACAATAAACGGGAGAATACTGTACCTTAGAGGACCCTCTTCATTAAGTCTTTTTCTGAATATTTCCAGTTCAGTAACATCAGCTTCATCAAAATGTGTTACCTGAGGAATTCCTATCCAGTTCTGATGAACCTTGTTTCCGGATAATTTTTTAATTCTGCTTAAACCGACTTCTTCTGTTTCCCCGTATTTACTGAAATTATAACTCACCGAATCTCTGAATACAGGGAGACCTGAAAAGGATCCGGAGGAGAGGGAGGATTTCCCTCTTTTTATAATATCAGATACTGATTTAAAAAGATCCTCTTTAAGGATTCTTCCTTTGGGACCTGTAGCTTTTACTGCAGAAAGATCAGCACCCAGCTCTCTTGCAAGTTTTCTTACAGAAGGTGTTGCATGATAAACCATTGATGCACTGCCGGAAACATCTTTCGGAATACCGGGTTCTTCTTTTTTTATTAGTTTTTCCTCCGGAACATGTTTGTTATCCTCTGTGGAAGATTCTTCCTTTTTGCTTTCCTGCTGCTTTTTACTCTGTATTTCTATTTTTACTTCCGCATCTGTTTCAATAACAGCTATCAGATCTCCTTTAGAAACTGTATCCCCTTCTGAAACCTTGATTTCTGTGATTTTACCTGAAAAAGGGGACGGTATATCCATAACAGCCTTTTCACTTTCAAGTGAAAGAACTGGATCCTCTTCAGAAACAGTATCTCCTGCAGAAACATATACTTCAACAACAGCAACATCTCTGAAATTACCGATATCAGGAATTAAGATTTTTTCCAACGCCATTTTAAACTCCAATCAGGAAATAAGGGGGTTAATTTTTTCCGGATCAATATTATATTTCTTTATCGCATCTTTAACTGTTTTTTCGTTTACTGAGGCTTCTTCAAAAAGGCTGTAGACAGAGGCCAGTGCGATATAATATCTGTCATTTTCAAAGAATTTTCTGAGCTTTTCCCTTGTATCACTTCTTCCGAAACCGTCAGTACCTAAAATCTTTACCCTGCGCGGAATCAGGCCTCTGATCTGTTCAGGATAGGACCGGATATAGTCAGTACTGATTACAACGGGCCCCTCATGTTTTTCAAGAATTTTTGTAATCCAGGGGACTTTTTTCTTTTCTCCGGGATGACTCATGTTCCACCGTTCACTCTCAAGACCGTCCCGGTACAGCTGATTAATTCCGGGTACGCTCCATACATCTGCCTCTATTCCGAAATCCTTTTTCAGAAGTTCTGCTGCTGCTGAAACCTCATTAAGTATTGTTCCGCTTCCCATCAGCTGCACCCGGCTCCCTCCGGCTCCCCCCTCTTTAAGGAGATACGCCCCTCTGATAATTCCCTCTTCAGAACCTTCAGGCATTTCCGGCTGAATATAGTTCTCATTCATAAGTGTTATATAATAATAAATATCCTCACCTTCAGAATACATCCTTTTCAGTCCGTTATGAATTATAACAGCCAGTTCATATGAATAAGCCGGATCATATGCAACACATGCCGGAATTGTAGAAGCAGTAAGCAGAGAGTGGCCGTCCTGATGCTGCAAACCCTCCCCGTTAAGGGTAGTCCTGCCTGAGGTGGCTCCGAGAAGAAAACCCTTTGCCCGGCTGTCTCCGGCAGCCCATGCCAGATCCCCGATCCTCTGGAAACCGAACATGGAATAGAATATATAGAACGGGATCATTGATTTTCCGTAATTTGAATATGCTGTTCCTGCTGCAATCCATGAAGAAAAGGCTCCTGATTCGGTTATACCCTCTTCAAGGATCTGCCCCTCAGGATCCTCCCGGTACCACATAAGTGAATCGGAATCTTCAGGCTCATAAAGCTGCCCTGATGAAGCATATATTCCAAGCTGTCTGAAAAGGCCCTCCATACCGAATGTTCTTGCCTCATCCGGAACAATCGGAACAATCCTCCCCCCGATTGATTTATCCTTAAGAAGAATCCCGAGAAGACGTACAAAAGCCATTGTAGTGGATATTTCCCTTCCACCGGAATCGGAAAGAAGGTTTTTAAATACTGATAAAGGGGGAATATCAAGTTTTTCTGTTTCAGAATATCTGGAAGGTACTGATCCCCCAAGTATTTTCCTCTGTCTTTCAATAAATAAAGCCTCAGGGGATCCCTTTTCAGGCCTGATAAAAGGAAGACTTTCAAGTCTGTCATCTTCAAGAGGAACATGGAAGTGGTCCCTGAACTCTTTAAGTGTTTCGATATTCAGACTCTTAACATTATGGGCGCCCATGGCAGCTTCGCCTTCCTTTCCAAGGCCGTATCCCTTAATTGTTTTGGCAAGAATTACTGTTGGACCTCCCTTGTGCCTTACAGCTTCAGAATATGCTGCATATATCTTTCTCGGGTCATGCCCCCCCCTTGTCATCTGCCAAAGCTCACTGTCGCTTTTATCTTTTACAAGTTCAAGCAGTTCAGGATTATCTCCGAATATCTTTTCCCTGAGATACCCGGGGCCTCTTGTCCTTATAGTCTGGAAATCCCCGTCAACCATCGAGTTCAGCTTTCTGTATAAAAGCCCTTTTTTATCCCGGGCCATTATTCCGTCCCACTCGGAGCCCCAGATTATTTTTATAACATTCCAGCCTGCCCCTCTGAAATTACCCTCAAGCTCCTGGATTATTTTCCCGTTTCCCCTGACAGGACCGTCAAGCCTCTGCAGATTGCAGTTAATTACAAAAATAAGATTATCCAGATTTTCCCTTGAGGCAAGGGAAAGCGCTCCCCTTGATTCAGGCTCATCCGACTCACCATCCCCCATGAAAACCCATACCTTTCTGTCACCTGAAGGAATAATTCCCCTTGCTTCCATATATTTCATAAATTTAGCCTGGTATATTCCCATCATGGGACCAAGCCCCATTGATACTGTAGGAAACTGCCAGAAACCCGGCATAAGATAGGGATGGGGATATGAAGAGAGACCGCTGCCACCGGTCTCCCGCCTGAAACCGGCAAGATATTTCTCTTCAAGCCTCCCCTCTACAAATGCCCGTGCATATATTCCGGGGGAAGAATGCCCCTGAAAAAAGATAAGGTCACCACCTGTTTTCGATTCATTTCCTTTAAAAAACCAGTTGAAACCGACTTCATAAAGTGAGGCTGAGGAGGAGAAGCTTGCAATATGACCGCCCAGATGAAGTCCCCCTATGTTGCCCCTTACAACCATTGCCATTGCATTCCATCTTACAAAAGCTGCTACATTCCGTGCTGTCAGTGAATCTTCAGCAGGTATCTGAGCAGCATTTTCCGGGAATACAGTATTTATATATGGCGATATTATTCCAGGAGAGGTTGTTACCCCTTTTGATCGTGCCTTATCAGTAAGCTCAGACAAAAGATAATCTGTTTTCTCCCCCCCCTCATTCTTTATCAGAGCTTCAAGTGATTCAATCCAGTCCTGTGTCTCATCAGGATCAGGGTCGTTATAAATTTTTGACATACTCTATTTTCCCCGTTTTCAAGGTTGCATGAGCTGAAGATGCTTTACTTTTTTATTAATAATAATCATCACCGGCAGGATTGAATTCAGCATTCTCCACCCACCAGTCCGGCTTTCTTACCATATCTATAAGGTTTTCTACTGTTCTGCAGTGATATTCTTCCTGCTTCATAAGCTTTTCAAACAGTTTTTTAGTATTTTCATCCTTTTCTGTTTCAAACTGCTTTTTATAAAAGTCAATCCCCTTCCTTTCAATTTCCAGGGCCCTTTCATAATCCTTTACTACGTTATCATCAAGCTTGATGTTACGAAAATTTGACCTGATCTCTTCAAAGACTGTCTTTATTTCCATGGCCGCCCCCTTTCCCGGGGCTGAGAGATTTTGTTTCTGAAGTGATTCTATTGTATGCCTGTGTTTAGCCTCATCTCTTGAGAGCATTGCAAAGACCTTTTTAATACCTGCGTTTCTGCTTTTCTCAGAGAGTTCAAGATAAAGCTTTTCAGCGTCCTTTTCCATCTGTATGGCAAATCCAAACATATCCATAATTAAACTCCTGTGTTTAATATCTAAAAAAAGAGATCTGAAAAAGTGAATTTTACCTTATCCGATAAAACCGTTTCTTTTATTCTGAACAGATCCCCTTATATAAGTATTGCTGATATGAATGAATACTGCAAATATTTTTTAATACTGAGTTACCGCTTTAATACCCCCCGGCAAGGAGCCTGTATATAACGTACAGCCAGCCCATTATTCCGTGAATGATTGCCCAGAAAATACTTCTGTTAACTGTAAAGCTTATAACCATGGCAAGAGCTGATCCGAAACCTATCCCTGTCTTTACTATTGATTCCCTGTAAATATAGCCTTTCATCTGTCAGCCCCTTTGAAATTGTTTTTTTTATGGGAACCGTCGCAGAAAGGTTTTTTTGAGGATTCTCCGCACCTGCACAGGCAGAAATGATCCCCTTTCGGAATAAGCCTTCCGGAATCCTGATCATCACTGAAGCCGACATTGCCCTGGACATTAAGAGGTCCGTCCTTTTCAGGGACTATGGCTGTTTTTTCGTAATATTCAGTTTCATGCTTCCCGTTTATTATGTAGCTTAACGCACCTGAAGGACATTTTCTTATTGTTTCAATTATTTCCCCGACAGGGGCAGCATCAGGTTTATAAACAGGTTTATCATGAGTTCCGAATACTGCTTCAAGTTCACCGCAGTAGCCTGCACCCATACACATATACCTGTCATATACTATAGTTATATCTTTTCCCTCATAATATTCCAGTTCAGACTTGACTGAATCTTTCCGTTCTCCTGAAAAATCTGAATTTATATGAGACCCGTCGCAGAACGGCTTGCAGCTGGATTCTCCGCATCTGCAGAGCGAATAAACACACTGCGTTTCAAATTCTTTTCCGTCACCTCCGACAAGCGGAGTATTGACTGCTATATACGGATTGCATTTACTTGTAACTATTTCTCCCCTTTTCAATTTCATACCCTCCGGTAATATTCTTTAATATGTAACAGTATAATATGATTTCTGATAAAAAAAGAATAAAAAAATCAGCAGCAGCTGTTATCTTCTCCGCATCCGCAAGAAGGAGCTGATCCTTTGATAATACCGTTGATAACAGCTGCAGCGCATCCTACACCTGCATCAACATTTATGGCAGCATAACTGCAGTTCATCTGACATGCGCCACATTCCATACAGAGATCACTGTCTGTAATATAGGCTTTTCCTTCTGCCAGTTTAAATATTCGGTGTGGACAGACAGTCAGGCACATTCCGCATCCTCTGCATTTTCCCCGGTCAAGACTGAGCGTTGATACACCTTTAAGATATTTTAATCCCATAAAATTACCCCTTATCAGAAAAAAATATCCAGAATATTTACAGCAGTACCTGCCACTATCATAATGATAATTGCCGGAATGGCATATTTCATTTCCTTTTTCACACCGGAAGGAGATGTAAAAGTTGTAGCTCCTGTGAAATTGAGGGCGAAAAATGATGCTACAGCAGGGAAAACAAGGAAATTACCTGTTAGATCAATTAAACCTGTTTTAAAAATAAAGCCCGCTGAAATTGTATAAAAAACACCTGTAAACCATCCTTTCAGTGCAAACCACCGCCCGGGTATAAATGGGAGAAACACAGGGACAAACAGTGTACCGGCAAAAAGACTTCCTGAAAGTAACAGAAAGTCCCTGATAAAGACTGATTCACCCGATTTATCACCCATACTGAAAACAAGTGAGTAAATAAATAGCAGCGGAAGAAATTTCAGACTCTGCACAAGTTCAACCGGAACCACTTTCAGCCTGTCCCCTACTTTAAAAGAAACCCGCCTCATACTATCATCAGCCTTTTTCCCTGCCATCAGGAATTCAGGTATATCAGAAGCCCTTACCGGGCCGTAAACAACCCTGAAGCCGCTGAAATTCCTTACATCATGGGCGCTTATACCTGTAGCTCCAAGCTGCGGGACAATCAGTTCCCTGTGAGTCACAATATTTTCGAGACAGACTGATTTTATTCTTTTTACCAGCTCTACAGTCCCGAATGTCCCTTTACCGGCTGCACACCACACATTTATCCCTTTTGTATCAAGGACCAGTATCCAGCAGTCAGTTTCAGAAAGCGAAGACCTTACAGTATCAAAAGTAAGACTGTAATTGGAAGTGACTATAACAGGTGAGGTTTTATCAGGTCTTCCTGCAGCGTAAATACCAGGCTCTACAGTGCTTTTATTTCTGCCTATCCCCCATCGGACTTTCCAGCCTGAAAAAATGTCCCTCCATTCCAGCTTTCCGGAAACAACCGCTACTTCCATGGAATCGGTTCTGATATTTCCTGTTATTGATACGGGTATATTGTTCAGAAAATGCTCCCCGGAGATACAGAAGCTTTCTGAATATTTATTATTTTCATTCATAATCGCCTTATATTCAATATATTCATTTGTTTTCTATTTAATGCATATATTTTCATCAGTACAGCAGCTTTTTTCCTCATTTCTAACTTTTTCCATTGATTCTGCAAGCATTATTACCGATTCTATCAACCCTCCCAGCCTTTCCACAGGAATATTTGAAAGAAGCTTTCTGTAATGACGGTTGCATAACAAGTTTATCCTCTCAACCTCCTTTATCCCGTCTGTAGTCAGAGAAACATTGGAAAAGCGGCGGTCTTCAGGATTTTCCTGCCTTGTTATAAGATTCATGGATAGAAGCTTCTCAATAGTACGGCTGAGGGTGCTCCTGTCCAGATCAAAATGAAGTGCCAGCTGCGAAACAGTTACAGTTCCCATCTCCGCTATCTCAAGCAGAGTGTGGCACTGTACTGCTGAAATATCACAGCATACAGTTTCATCTTTAAGCTGTCCCGATATTTCCCTTTCAAGTTTTCTTAGATATTTACGGAAATTATTAATAAATGTATCCGGTATTTCATCTCGCGGGTTTTCATCATGTTCTATCATATATTAAGTGTATATTACAACTATTGCAACGTCAACATATTATACAAAGAATTTTCTGAATAATCCTTTCATTATGCCAGGTTTCCCGTTTAGTATAAATTCCTCAAGAACAGCGGCAAATTCCGGTGTTCTGAGATATCCGTATGACTTATGGGGATTTTTCTCACCGTCAACCCGGTAATTATTCGAAACAATGAAATCCAGAGGTTTTACACCTGAGCTGTTTTCACAGAAATCATCTGCAAGCATGAAGTCAAACGCGACCCTGTCTCTGGGATCTGAAAAGTTATACCATCTGTTATATATACCTGGAGGGGTGCACATGCCTGAATTTTCATTTCCGTTCAGTTTATTTTCAGCCGCAATCCTGCTGAGAACAACAGGAAGTCCGAGAGGAGAACCAATTGTTACAAATGTATTGATTTTTATTTCAGGAATTATAAATTTCAGAATATCAAAAGCTATAATTGATCCCATGGAATGGGTTACAAAAAATATATCATATTTCCTGTATTTTTTTATGATTTTTGATGCCCTTTCCCTGATCAGATGTTTTGCATTATGTTCAGTAGCCGGAGAAACTGAAGAACCGCTGTTATAGTAGACATGAAGATCAGAAAAGTATTTTTTAAGTAGTGAATCTGTTATTCCCGAAAGTTTAGGACTATAGTCATCATTCATGAAAATACGGCTTACACTTCCTTCTATAAATGAGAGCACCTTCTGCCTGGTTTTACTGAATTTTTCAGCCGGGATATTTTCACCTTTTATATATCCTTCACTCAGGAAGAGTGGATTATTTTTATCTGTTATTTTTATATCCATAGGTTTGTCATAAAGAATATCAGCCCAGTATATCAACTCAAACCTGGGTAGTTTAACCTTTAATCCGGCATTGGAAAGACCCTCCTTCATGGCATCCTTCCACCATTTTTTCAGAAGTTTTTTCGGCGGTTTGTTTCCAAGTCCGTGAAGACCTATAATTATCTGTCTCATTTTATCATGTAGTATAAACACAAATTTCTAAAATGATAATATACAGAATCTTCACCCAACATTTTTTTTATCTGTTTAAACTTCTCTTTTTTATTTGTTTAATGATGTTTTATTACTATATTTTATATAAAGGACCATCTGAATAACATTCCATGAGCAGACAGAGAATAGTTTTGCTGAATGGGATAGAAAGTGAATAAATATGACAGAGGTCGGCTTTTTTATTTTTCGGATAAAAAAATGGGATCAGAAAAAGAAGAAATTAAAAAAAGAATTGAAAATGCATTATGGGGATTATTTACTGCTGATGCATTATCCATGCCTGCTCACTGGTATTATAATACAAGAAACCTGAAAAGGGTTTTCGGCGGCGGAGTCAAGTATTATTCGGATCCTCCCCACCCTCATTCAGAAAGCTTTATGAACGGAACAGAATATTCACCTGATGTAAAAAATGCAATCAGACTCGGCCGGCCCTATGATATTCTTCACAGACACGCATCTTTCTACAGAACAAACTATTCAGACAACAGCAAAAGCAGCGGGGATAAAATAAAATACCATTACCATCACGGCCTGAAGGCTGGGGAAAATACACTAGGGGCCTCCCTTGTACGGGTGCTGATCAGGTCAGTAGTAAAAAACAGGTTTTACAGTGATAAGGATTTTCTGATGGATTTTATCGACTACCTTTCTGTTCCCGGAAAAAACAGGGATCCTTATACAGAAACATATATCAGAAAATGGTTTGAAAATTACTCCAGAGGAGTTCCCCCTGAATCATGTGCTGAGCTTCAGAAAAATTCCTGGTCAATTGATGCAAACGGAGGGGTAATACGCCCCCTTGTAATATCAATGCTTGCTGATAACAGTTATAAGGGGATAGGTATTGCTGTAGAACATATGAACCTGACCCACAGATCAGAAAACATAGTCAGTGCATTAAGCATACTTGTTCCTCTTCTTAATTCACTTTTAAATGGCAGTGATAAAACAGAAACACTTAAAAAATATTCTTCGCTGATTCATCTCCCGGAAATAAGGGGAAAAGATCTTATTTCCTATTATGTTAAAAACAACGGACCTGAGAATATTTCTGAACGTGATATGTGGAGACTTCATACAAAATTAAAGGATGAGAGTTTCGATGTTGAGGATTTTTCCCGGAAATATCAGGAGGAAGAGGTTACAGGTACATACCTTTCTACAGCATGTTATCCTGAGCACGGTATACCGCTTCTTTTATATTTTGCCTGGAAATACAGCTCTGATATGGAAGGAGCACTTCTGGCAAATACAAATGCAGGTGGAGACAATGTCCACAGGGGAATGATACTTGGCCTGATAATGGGAGCTTCGGGCTCTTCTGTTTCTGATAAACTTATTAAAGGTCTTGCAGACTACAGTTCGCTGAAGGATGAAATAGAGCTTTTTTCAGATCTTGCAGTCTCTGGAAAAGCAATTTAAAAAGAGGGGTGATTTACTGATGGATGAAAAGATGAAAACCTCTATTGATTCAGTACTTGAACGGGTTAAAGACCCTGAAAGCGGTCTTTCAGTATCAGAACTTGATCTTGTAAAAAGAGTCAGGTATTCAAAAGATAAAAAACGTCTTTATATTTTTACAGATTTTGCAGCTCACAGGAGCGGATGCATTACCTGCGCAGCAATAGGTTCCCTTATTTCAACAGCAATTATGAGAGATCTTGAGGCAGAATTTAAAAATGAATTCCCGGATCTTGCAGTTGAGTTTATAGCGGAAACAATTCTTCCTCTTTAAAAAAGCTTTATATTGCAAAAGATTGAATATTATAGAATAATAATTTTTTCAGTATCGGGGGTAAAATTAAATTGATTACAGATATTTTTACAATGTTTCTGCAGCTTTTTTTCATCTTCACCCCTTTTTTTGTAATATCCATGTTTCTCACCCTTACTGCTGAATTCAGCAGAAAGGAAAAAATATTTCTTGTCTTAAAAACTACATTCTCTGTCGAGGTAATATGCCTGATCCTCATTTTCGGCGGGAAATCGATATTTTCACTTTTCAGTATTACGGTTGATGCTTTCAGGATAGGTGCAGGGGCAATACTATTTCTCAGCGCTGTAGATCTTGTTCAGGGGAAAGGTGCCCAGTCAAAAACTGTTGAAGGGGATGATATCTCTGTCGTACCTCTTGCAATTCCAATTGTTGTAGGCCCTGCTACTACAGGTACCCTGATGGTAATGGGATCATCTATCAGCAGTGCAAACGGCTACTTTTCAGCTCTTATCGCTGTAACTTCCGCTGTTATTCTTCTTGCCCTCATACTTTTCCTTTCGCCCTGGATTGAAAAAGGACTCGGGAAAAGGGGACTTGCAATTCTGAGCAGAATAAGCGGTCTTATACTTTCAGCAATATCTGCGGAAATGATTTTTACCGGAATCAGAAACATCCTCTTTAGATAAAAAAAACAGGTTAAAAAACCTGTTTTTTAATTTTTTATACTTTTTCCCAGTACCTCTCCATCCTCTTTTTCAAAGACAATCTGTACTCATCCCAATCTGTTACAGGAGACTGAGCCAGTCCCTCTTCACAGGCAGCTTTTGCAACTGCAACAGCTTCCCATTCGATAACCCTTGGATCAAAAGGTTTCGGGACAATATATTCAGGTCCGAAGGTAAACTTTTTACCGTTGTATGCTTTTGTGACTGATTCGGGCACAGGTTCCTTTGCAAGTGCGGCAAGAGCTTTTGCAGCAGCCATTTTCATCCCTTCGGAGATACCTGAGGCCCTCACATCAAGTGCCCCCCGGAAAATAAACGGAAACCCCAGAACATTGTTTATCTGGTTGGGATAATCGCTTCTTCCTGTTGCCATGATTATATCACTTCTGACACTAACAGCTGTTTCATATGATATTTCAGGGTCCGGGTTTGCCATTGCAAAAACTACAGGATTTTCAGCCATAGAAAGAAGCATATCAGGTGTCACACAGTCAGCAGAGGAGACCCCGATAAAAACATCAGCCCCTATCATTGCATCAGAAAGTGTCCTTGCTTCTGTTTCCCTTATAAACTCTTTTTTTTCCTCAGTTATCCCCTCTTTTCTTCCTTTGTAAATGACCCCTTTCCTGTCGCACATCAGGAGATTTTCCGGTTTTACACCTGCACTTATAAACATTCTCGCACACGAGATTCCAGCAGCCCCTGCACCGTTAAAAACAACCTTCATACTGCCCGGGAGTTTACCGGTTATTTCGGAAGCGTTCAAAAGACCTGCTGTACAGATAATAGCTGTTCCATGCTGGTCATCATGAAAAACAGGTATACTGCATTCCCTGATCAGCCTTTTTTCTATCCCAAAACACTCAGGAGCCTTTATATCCTCAAGATTTATCCCGCCGAATGTCGGCTCAAGAATTTTCACTGTTTCAATGATTTTTTCAGGATCATCTGTATCAAGCTCAAGATCAAAAACATCAATATCTGCAAAGCGTTTGAAAAGGACCCCTTTCCCTTCCATAACAGGCTTGGAAGCAAGAGCACCCCTGTTTCCAAGCCCCAGAATAGCTGAACCGTTTGATATTACAGCTACAAGATTGCCTTTGGCAGTGTATTTGTATGCATCCTCCGGTTTATCAGCAATTTCAAGGACAGGGGCCGCAACGCCCGGCGTATAGGCAAGTGACAGGTCATCCGATGTCAGACACGGCTTTGTCGGTACAACCTCAACTTTTCCCGGTTTTCCACCGCTGTGGTAAGAAAGGGAGCTTTCTTTCATATTTTTCATAAACTGTTATTCCTTTTCTATTCAAAATCAAACTTGTAATCAAGTTTAAATCGATCCCTGAGTTCCACCATTTCTTTCTGTAAAACAACCGGAACAGGACATCCGTGTTCTTTCCTGTACTGCCATGCTATCCATTCCTTTTCACCTGCAGTATAGATCCTCTCCTCTCCAGGTGCAACCTCCGAGTTCCTGAGCCCCCTGCATATGGAACCTGCTACTGTTTTAAATATTTCAATTCCCATAAACATCTCAGGATTTATTGCTATAAAAAAGTGTCCAAGATGATAAGGTATCTTTTCCCCGTCACTGTTTATTCCGTTAAGGTCCTTCATAAAAGAACCGTTCTGGAGAGCTGCTGAAAGTATCTCAACAACAGTTGCCCAGCCGTATCCTTTATAACCAGCTCCTGTCTCTCCTATTCCGCCGACAGGGGTAAGAGCTGCTTTTCCCGTAGTCAGGTCTTTGAGGACCTGCTCTGTATCTGTCCTGGTTTCCCCGCTCCTTCCGATAACCCAGCCCGGGGGAATAGCTTTTCCTGACCTTGCATAGGATTCGAATTTACCTCTCTGCGACACACTTGTTGCACCGTCAAAAAGAAACGGAAAATCCTCATCAGTCGGAATACCGAATGTAAGGGGATTGGTTCCCAGCATATTTTCCACCCCGAATGTGGGGGCTATTGAAGGGCGGGCATTTGTTCCGGTTATACCTATCATGTTCTCTTTTATCGCCATGAGAGGATAATACCCTGCAATTCCGTAATGGGATGAGTTTCTGACTGCAACCATTCCGATGCCGAATTCACGGGCTTTTTCTATGGCCATTTCCATTGCTTTTTTTGATACCACATGCCCCATACCGTCATTTCCGTCAAGAACGGCTACACCTTTCTCATCCTTTACTATATCAATCCTGGTGACAGGATTAAGAATACCAGCCTCTATTCTGTCAAGATATATAGGTTTAAGTCTTCCTATTCCATGGGAATCTATCCCCCTTTTGTCAGACTCAATCAGAACATCCGCTACTATCCCGGCATCCTTTTCAGGCACCCCGCTTTTTTCAAGTACATCCTTCATAAAACTTTCAAGAGTTTCAAACTTTACCCATCTGCAATCTTTGTACTGGTCACTATATGCCATTACTGCTGCCTCCTGTTAATAAATTATCACTGTTATCTGCAAGAATAAGCCTGAGTCCAAGTTCCTCAAGCCTATCCTTATCTATCAAAGCCTCCCCCTGTTTATCTGTAACAAGGATATCCGCCCTTTCCGCCGGAACAGAAAGAAAATTTGAAACAACACCTATCTTTGTGTGGTCTGCTACAACTATTACTTTTCCGAGTGTCTGATTAAGCATCTGCCGTGTCACCTCAGCCTCCTGTTCATTGGGGGTTGTCAGGCCGCTTTTAAGGCTTACCCCGTCAACTCCTATTATGGCTTTCTGGGCAAAAACCCTTCTGATTGATTCATTGGCAAATACTCCAACAAGGGAATGAGACTGGGGACGGTAAATTCCCCCGACCACTATAAGTTCCATTTTCATATCATCGATTTCAGAAAGTCCCCCGGCATGGCTTGTTATTACCCTTACTTTCCTCGGGGCAAGAAGCCTGAGTACCAGATGATTTGTTGAGCCGGAATTTACAAAAACTGTATCCCCGTCTTCAATCAGATTAACTGCAGCCCGTGCTATTGCTGATTTTTCACTGATATAATATTTTTCCTTTTCCCTGTATGATGGCTCGGAAGCCATTGTTTTCCGGAGGACTGCTCCGCCGTGGCTTCTTTCAAGCAGCCCCTTTGATTCAAGAAGATCAAGGTCTCTCCTTACAGTCAGATCTGAAACACCGAAGAATTCGCTTAAATCACTTACCTTTACAGCACCTCTTTCTCTGATCAGTGAAATGATGTTTTCCCTTCTGTCTTCAGGAATCATATTTTACCTCCGCGGGTGATATGAAAAAGATCCAGTCTTTTCTTAAAAATACCAACAATCATGAATCAGTGTCAATCACTATGATGTATGTTTATGAACTTTTTTGTATCTATGTGAATGTTTTAAAGATTATTTTTTTCTGCAATGATTTATAAATCGCATTCTTTATTGACCTATACAGCTTATCTACATATTATCTATTTATAATGCTCAGTATCACCACAGATAATAAATCCATTCTTATTCCTCTCATTTTTTTGAGTCTGTTCTTTACCTCTGTTTCAGAGGCTTCGGAAATAATTACAGAAAAAGAAACTGAGTTTATAAGTAGCGGTAAAAACCATGAAATTTCAGCCAGAATACATACAGGATACCTGAGGGGCGAGGCAAATGAATATGTTTATCTTGATGATTATATCCTGAGCCAGCTTATATGGAAAATAGATAATTTATATATGGCAGGGGCCGGAATATCGTTTAAGCCGGAAGAAATGTTCGGCTTCAATGCTGATCTCTGGCTGAAAGCATCAGAAGGAAGCGGTGAGATGGACGATTATGACTGGCTCCTTTACGGTGCAGACTGGACCCACTGGTCACATCATGATGATACCATAGTTACAAAAGGGGCAATTTTTGATATCAGCGCCGAATATTTTCCCCCGTTTCTGGACAGGGATATTTTCAGAGTAAGAAGTTTTATAGGCTATAAATTTACCAGTTTTGAATGGGAAGCGCGGGGCGGATCATATATATATTCATCAACAGACAGTGTAACAGGAGAGGTTGTTGCATTCCGCGATAAAACAGGAGAATTTGATGACGGGGAACCGGGAATAACCTACAGGCAGACCTATAATATTCCATATGCCGGGATCGGGATAAACAGCACTATCGGAAGACTGATCCTTGATGCCAGAGTTTCCGGCAGTTTAATGGTATTCGGAAAGGCTGTCGACCACCATCATTTGAGAGACCTTGTAACCTATGCATACTTTTACTGGGGACAGATGTTTTCCTCTGATCTATCCGCCGGCTGGAAACTGTCAGAGCATTACAGCCTGAACGGAACATTCAGCTACTCTGTATACGGCAACCTCAGGGGAAACTCTGAGTATAATTATTCAGACGGCAGTACAGTAAACTACGAAGACCTTGAAGGGGCAGATTTAGAAACTGTTATGCTTTCAATTACTGTTCAGTATAACTTCTGATTTGATATATTCTCCGGTTATACTAAAACTTTATCCTGCCGAAGAATCTGTTTTATTCTGAATAAAACAATCAACCTTCATGGACTAATGCTCTTCAATATTATACTGTCTGAAGAGGTCAAGTATTGATTTCTGCGGGCCCTTGAGTTCAAGGATTATATTTTTTGTTTTCATATGCGTGTATATATTTATAAATGATATTATGCTCTCCCTGTCTATCTCCTTCACCTGGGAAAGATTAATAGCTATTTTCTCAGTACCCTTCTTCATCTCAAGCTTCAGAATCTGTTTAACATACTGCATATTATTAATAGTAAGATTACCTTTAATAAGAAACTCTCCAGGATTACTGCTGTCCATTACTATGCAGAAGGGATTATTCCATTTCTTCCTTTTTGTTTTTTCTTTCCTGCTGTTTACCAGATTTTCAAGCATTTCGTTTGTATCACGCAGCCTCTCCACCAGTCCCTGGATAAGCTCAAGAAACCATCCTGGAATATTATAGATATTGTTATAAAACTCTCTTATATCAATAACATAAACCACCCCGGCCTTTTCAGCTTTTACTGTAGCAGATCTTGTCCCCTGTTTTATCAGAGACATTTCACCGATAACATCTCCTGCTTTAGCCTCTGCAAGCTTTATCCTCTCTTTTGAGGTTTCCCGGTAGATGGAAAAGGCTCCTGATTTAACAACATACATCTTATTATCAAGTTCCCCCTGCCTTATAATAATTTCATTGTTCTCAACCCGCCTCACTGGAATTACAGTGGTTGTAAGAATATCCTGAATACCTTTGATTGACAGTACTTTATCCCTTATAAGCTGTATGTTTTCTATTTTGATATTTTCATCAGCCATATCAGCCGTACCGGTAAGATTAAGTATAAAATCAATCCCGCCCTGATCAATATCTATGACATCAGAGAAATCAAGTATAACAGGTTTAATCTGTTTCAGTTTCAGTTCCCTTATTTTCAGCTTAATTTTATCAATTGCTTTTCCGCTCAGGATCCCTTTGAGGTATAATCTTCCGGGGTTTTTACTGCTGTCATAATCAACATTAAAATCCTCTTCAATACTGTTAAAGCCTCCTGCAGAAATGTTTTCTTCTTTGCCGCGGATAATATAGCTTCCAAGTATCTCTGTTGTTTTTTTTATTCTGCCCACCAGAACTTTTGCTATGCTGACTGCCCAGTTTGATAATCCAAGATTCTCATCTGAAAGGATATCATGGGTAATCATATTTGCCATAACTGGTGTGGCTGCTATGACAGTTGCCGACCTGGGAATACCTGTCAGAAATGACATCTCGCCGATATAATGTCCTCTATGAAGCTCTGTAAGGGGAATAAGTTTTTCATTTTTAAGAATCATAATCCTTACTTTTCCCGATCTGATAATATACATCTCTCTGGAAGTATCACCTTTTTTAAATATGGTATCCCCTTCTTCAAATCTGACAAGTTTTGTATTCATATAATTTCCTTTTTATATAATCAGCAGATTTCCCCTTCTACTGTCACATGCTGTAAGTGGGGAAAGAAGAATAAGTCCGGTTATATTCATGCAATTAATCCAATAAAAAAACAGTCTGGTAAATAATATCACCATTTATAAAAGCATATCTTCTGATAATAATTTTAGATTGATATAAAAAAAATTGCAAAAAATAATAGACATGCATTTCAGTCAATATAGATATCATAGAAAAAGGGTGTCCTGTATAAAACTGCCCTGCAAATTTAACCCGGGCCGGAAAGCATGATCTAAAAAGAGAAAATTTTCCGCCGTTCCTCTTTTTTTCAAAAACTCATTTGTCTCTTCAATTACTGTATGATCAGCTCCGGATGCAGGGGTGCCCCTTACTTTCTCACCACTGTATGCAAAGTCAATCGCCCCGATACCCTGTATTTCAGCGCAGTAACAGACACAGTCTCCGCAGAAGATATATTTATTCGTATTCATTTTTAATCTTGCTTTTTTCCAAACAGGTTATAAAATTTCATTTGTAACAGATTTATTATTTATTGCCTTCAAAGTTAAATAAAAAAGTATACGGAGTTTTAAAATGAAGAATAACAAAAGGCTCTGGATAAAAAGGGAAAAGGAATACGGTGTAGAAAAAATCTACGGTATCGGTTCGGAAAATTTCGGGGAACATCATGGGGGATATCTTAATTTCGGCTGGTGGGAAAATGCTGATAATTATGTAACAGCAGCCCAGGATCTTGTAGGAAAACTTGGGAATATTCTTAACCTGCACAGAGAAAGCAGGCTTCTTGATGTTGCATGCGGAATGGGAGCACAGGATATATATCTTCACAGAAGTTTCGGTTCTGAAATTGATGCACTTGATATTCTGTGGAAGCATGTGTGTATTTCAAAAGAAAAAGTAGAAAATGCAGGTTTTGATAATCATATCAGGATACATTACGGAACAGGAACCGCTCTACCCTTTAAGGATTCATGTTTTACTGATGTGATGTGTATTGAAGGTGCTCAGCATTTCAGGTGCAGGGAATCCTTTTTCAGGGAGGCAAACCGGGTCCTTGAGTCCGGAGGTAAAATAGCTATTGCCGACTTTGCAATAAAAAGAAAATCCGATTCAATAAGAGATAAATTAATAGTTAAAGCTGCACAGAAATTATGGGATGTCCCTGATTCAAACGTTTATGGTACCGGAACCTATATCAGCAAAATGAAATCAGCAGGTTTTATCAATATAGCAGTTGAAGAATGCGGTAGATTCACAATTCCCGGCTATTTCAGAGAACAGTGCAGAAGAGAAACCAGAAAAGCACTTGCCAGAATAAGGGGAAGAATCTGCTGTTTTGCAGGATTTTTTGTTAATTATTCTGTTTACAGGGCGTTTAAAAACGGTCTGGTTGAATATATTATTATAAAAGCTGAAAAAGGATAAATACAGGGGAACCTTTATTGCCCCCCATACCGGCAACCTCTGATCAGTATTTTAAGATCTTCTACCAGTCAAGCCTTACCGGAATTTTTTTATTAAAAAGGTAATCCTTTATTTCTTTCAGTGAGTATTCACCGAAGTGTACCATTGATGCTATCAGGGCTGCATCAGCCTTCCCTCTGGTAAAAACATCACAAAGATGTTCAGGCTTTCCCGCCCCGCCTGATGCTACAACCGGAATATTAAGATTTTCTGAAATCATAGAGGTAAGATTAAGCTCGTATCCGTCCTTTGTCCCGTCAGCATCAATCGAGTTGAGCACTATTTCACCTGCGCCAAGCTTCTCGGCTTTAAGGGCCCATTCCAGAGCATCGAGATCAGTCATGGTCCTGCCCCCGTTTATAACTATTCTGTAACCGGACGGCATAGCACTGTCCCTCATGGCATCCATACCGAGGACTATACACTGACGCCCGTAGAGAGATGCGCCCTCTTCTATTATCGAGGGATTTTTTACAGCCTGGGAGTTTACGCTGATCTTTTCAGCCCCGGCAAGAAGCACGCTTCTCATATCCTTTACCGTGGCAATCCCCCCTCCGACAGAAAAGGGGATAAATATTTTTTCCGCAACCTTTTCCACAACATCAAGCATTATACCCCTTTTTTCAGCAGAGGCTGTGATATCATAGAAAACAAGTTCATCAACCCCTTCGAGATAGTATTTTTCAGCCATCTCCACAGGATCTCCGATATCTATATTGCCCTTGAATTTAATTCCTTTTGTGGTTTTTCCGTCCCTTACATCAAGGCAGACAATTACCCTTTTTTTAAGCATTTAACCATCCTCCCGGAGAAAATTATCAATAAGCTTTATTCCGTGCGATCCAGATTTCTCGGGATGAAACTGAACTGCTGATACATTATCCATCGACAATGCAGAGGTAAATAAAGGGCCGTATTCTGTTTTTCCGATCGAATACGTTTCTTCAACATCAGGATAAAATGAATGGACAAAATAAAAGTTTGAATTTTCAGGTATACCCCTGAAAAGAAAATGGTTATTTTCCGATCTCACATTGTTCCAGCCGATCTGAGGGATCTTGAGTTTAAAATCCCTTGAAAATGAGACAACCCTGCCCGGGATAAGCCCGAGGCATCCAGTCTCACCCTCTTCAGAAGAGTCCAGTATAATCTGACATCCAAGGCATATACCGAGAACCAGTTTTCCGGTCTTTGCATACTGCTTCAGAAAATCATCAAGACTGTATTTTCTCAGGACAGACATGGCGGAACTTGCTTCCCCCACCCCGGGGAAAATGACCTTATCGCTTTTAAAAAGAACATCAGGGTCATTGGATACTACAAAATCAGATCCCAGAAATTTAAGAACTGTTTCAACACTTCTTAAATTGCCCGCTTCATAATCTACTACTCCAATTTTCATTATAATAATACCTTACCTTTAAGCATCTTCCTGATTATATTCTTTAACATTACTTCAGTAATTTCAATATCCTGTATGACAAGGCTGCTACCTTCCACCCTTATAAGCTTCTTTTTCATAATATCCTTAGTAAAACTGCTGTTATCCTTCTTCAGTGCATCAATAATATATAATTTTATTACTGCAGAGAAAAGAACGGCTTCCTTTCCTGTTTTAAAATTAAAAACACAGTTTAAAAGGAGTATTCCCTCCTTTCCTGCAATATTAACAATATCCAGCCGTAAATCTTCAGGATCAGCATTGAACAGTCTGTCCGGGGATATGTATTCAAATAACTCACCTGGTTCTGTAGAATATAACTGGAGTCTTTTTTTCTTATCCTCTGGATCAGTATAAGAAAAAACATTACCCTGATTTCCTGAAAATCTGTTGGCAATTATCTCATCCATCGGCTCACTGCCGGAAGATGAACCACTGTAGTTTGTTACAAAAATGTTATTGTTTTCAGCAAAAAACAGTGAAACCTTTTTCTCTCTGTTTATATAATATTTCCCGCTTTTATCTTTTGCCCATTCCTGACTTTCAGAAATCCTTTTCTCTGCAAAAGTATCAGGATACCTGCCGTTCAGGAGAATATATGTATTCTCCCCTTTTAATCCGCCTGTTATCCTGTCGGTTTTTTTTAAAAACCTCCTCATTGAAGTGCCGTAATCCTCTGAGGGGATCAGCCGGGGATCAAAATCAAAATATAAAAAACAGTCCCCCGGAATTAACTCCGGAGGGACTGGCATGGATTTTCCTTTTAGAGTATTACAGCCGGTAAGAACAAAAAGAAGACCGGCTGTTAATAATAATATCAGATTTTTGCAAGTGCTATTTTGCAACTGTAGTCACCGCAATCGAAATCAGCAGAACCTTCCTTCTCCTTCCATTCCCACTCTACAGCAAGAGTTTCACTTTTCATGTATTCCTCGTTGTTTACTATAGACGTTTTTATCTCTTCTGCTCCTGAAATCCAGAGATTTATCCTGTCTGCGACATCAAGCCCTGTTTCCTTTCTCAGGCTCTGAATGTTTCTTACAAGGTCTCTGACAATACCCTCCTGTCTGAGTGAATCTGTAATTTCAGTATCAAGCGCAATTGTAAGAGATCCTTCATTCAGAACCTTCAGGTTGGCCTTTTCAGAACGCTGCACCACTATGCTTTCCTCAGTAATATCATAGCTGCTGCCGTCTATCTCTATTGAAAGTGTAGCTCCGTCCAGAAGTGACTTGATCTCTTCCATTGAAAGCCCTTCAATTTTCTCGGCACCCTTTTTCATGCTCTTTCCAAGAAGTTTTCCAAGTACACGGAAATTTGCCTTTGCCTGATATTCAACAAGCTCTTCCTCGTTGTCCCTTAGTACAACCTCTTTCACATTAAGTTCCTCTGCAATTATCCCTTCCATCTCTTTGAGAATTGTCTTTTCCTCGGGATCTCTTGTAACAAGATAAATTGCTTTCAAGGGCTGTCTTATTTTAAGTGAAAAATTACTTCTCAGAGCCCTTCCCATGGAGACGGCATTTCTGGTAACTTCCATCTTTTTCTCAAGAACAATATCCCTGAGTTTTTCATCAGCAACAGGATAGTCACAGAGATGTATTGAATCAGGCATATTTTCATTTTTAAGGTTCTGATATATCTCCTCGGTAATAAACGGGATTACAGGACAGGCAAGTGTGATATATTTCATCAGAACTGTGTAAAGAGTCTGATAAGCCTGTTCCTTGTCAAGATCATTTTCCGATTTCCAGAACCTTCTTCTTGACCTTCTTATATACCAGTTATTAAGAAGATCAATAAACTCAATAAGAGCAGTATTGGCTCTGTGAAGATCATACATCTCCAGGCACTCAGTAACATTTCCGACAAGCCTTTCAAGTTCAGAAAGTATCCATTTATCAAGTGGATTAGAAGGATTTACAGGGGGATCAGAAACCTTTATTTTATCAATATTGGCATAAGTTACAAAAAAACTGTATGCGTTCCAGATCGGAATAATAATTGTCTTGAGTATCTCTTTTACACTTTCGTCAGAATACCTGAGGTCTTCAGCCCTGACTACTGCAGAGTTTGTCAGAAAAAATCTCAGAGCATCCGCACCATACTGGTTTACGACCTCAATAGGATCTGTGTAGTTTCTTGCCGATTTTGACATTTTCTTTCCGTCATCAGCAAGTACAAGCCCGTTTACAATTACATTTTTGAATGCGGGTTTGTCGAAAAGTGCAGCAGCAAGTATTGTAAGGGTATAAAACCAGCCTCTTGTCTGATCAAGACCTTCACATATAAAATCAGCCGGGAAATGGCTTTCAAAATGCTCCTTGTTTTCAAACGGATAATGTACCTGTGCATAGGGCATAGACCCCGACTCAAACCAGCAGTCAAGCACTTCAGGAACCCTCTTCATTGTACCGCCGCATTTGCAGGGATAGGTCAGATCATCAATAATATGTTTATGAAGATCTTCAACCCTGGTGCCGCATTTATCTTCAAGCTCCTTTATGGAACCGATACAGTCAGTTTCGCTGCAGCTGTCACATTTCCATACAGGGATGGGATTTCCCCAGTATCTGTTTCTTGATATAGCCCAGTCTCTGGCCCCTTCAAGCCATTTCCCGAACCTTCCGTCCTTGAGATGGGAAGGCATCCAGTAAATCTGACTGTTTGCATCAAGCATTTTCTTTTTTATTTTATCTATATCAACAAACCAGGATGATATTGCCCGGTAGATAAGGGGTGATGAACACCTCCAGCAGTGGGGATAATTATGAAGATACTGCTGTCTTAAAACCAGTTTTCCCTCTTCTTTAAGTCTTGCAATTATATCCTTGTCACAGTCCTTGACAAATCTTCCCTCATAGTCTGAAACCTCAGAAGTGAATTTGCATTCCCCGTCTATCGGACAGACTGTCGGAACACCGGTAGACTTAAGCGTATTGTAGTCATCCTCACCGAATCCGGGGGCTGTGTGGACAATACCTGTACCGTCTTCAGTTGTTACATACTCTGCAGGAAAAACCCTGAAAGCACCCTTCTCTTTTGCATCAGCAAAATAGGGAAAAAGAGGCTCATAGCTCATTCCTGTCAGCTCTGATCCCTTTTTTGTCCAGACTGTTTTATACTCATCCTCATTTTTGTAATATGCGGAAAGTCTTTCCTTTGCCATAATATAGTTTTCGCCGCTGTCAGAAACCTTTACATACTCAACATCATTATGGACAGCAAGGGCCAGGTTAGAAGGCAGTGTCCAGGGGGTTGTGGTCCAGGCAAGGAAATAGGTGCTATCCTCACCGTCTACCTTGAATTTTATAGTAATAGCAGGATCATGGACCTCTTTATAGCCGCCGAGATTAAGCTCGTGGTTTGAAAGAACGGTGGAACACCTCGGACAGTACGGCAGAATATAATATCCTTCATATAAAAGACCCTTCTCCCAGAGCTGTTTAACAACCCACCAGATTGATTCCATATAATCAGGATCCATAGTTTTGTAATCATGCTCAAAATCAACCCATCTTCCCATTCTGGTAACAATTGTTTCCCATTCTTTTGTATATCTCAGAACAATTGAACGGCAGGACTCATTAAATTTTGCAATTCCGAAATCCTCAATTTCCTTTTTACCGGATATCCCGAGTTCCTTCTCCATTTCATATTCCACAGGAAGGCCGTGGCAGTCCCATCCGAATCTTCTGTCAACCTTTTTACCTTTCATAGTCTGGTATCTTGGATACACATCTTTTACAGTACCCGGTACAAAGTGGCCGAAATGTGGAAGACCAGTTGCAAAAGGGGGTCCATCATAGAAAATATATTCATCACACCCCTCTCTCTGCTCTATCGATTTTTTGAAAATTCCTTTATTTTTCCAGAATTCCAGTATTCCTTCTTCCATACGGGGGAAATTAACTTTTGGATCCACTGCTTTATACAAAATATCCTCCTGAGTAATAATTGTACCTTGTTGATAATTTTAGATAATATATATATTAAATAATATTTTCAAGTGATTCATTCATCCGGAAAAGAAATCTTGACAGGGTATATTTTAAAATATTTTAAGAATTTATATTGACTTTTTTCCGGCCCTATTATATATATTACAACGTAATTGCCGCTGTAGCTCAGTCGGTAGAGCAGAGGACTGAAAATCCTCGTGTCAACAGTTCGATTCTGTTCGGCGGCATGAACATAAACCCTGGAAATAAATCCGGGGTTTTTTTTGCTTTCAACAGGCTGTATAATTATTGTAAATAGTATTTTGACAGTGCCTTTCAAAAAAGTATATACGGATTTTTTAAATATTTTCAAATGAGAAATCCGGAAAAGGAATTCCAGGCAGCAATATTTTACAGGGATATTATGAACAAAACCAGCAGTATTCTGATTAAGGCAAGAACCTTATATCTACTTTTTTTCATCTTTTTTGCAATTACAGTTTTTACCCTCGTTTTCTTCATGAACAGCTATTTTTTCATCACCGGACTGACTTCAGCAAGAGACTCTTTATTCAGAAATATCAACTCAATGATAATTGAAATTACCCGGGATGAGGAAATATCCGGTTCAAATATAAATATAGAATATGAAAAGATTAATAAAGACCTTCTTTTGATTTCATCTATAACAGAGGAAGTTTTTCACCTTGAAAGACCATTTTTTTCTGATGAAGATGGATACAATTCCTATAGAATCAATGTCTCCTCAGGTGCCAACTCTTTCAAAACACGCATAAATTATATTCTGAACAGAAAGTACATAATCCTTTTTATATTTGCATTAACATCACTGACGCTTATATGTTCTGTCATCATCTACATGATCTTTCAGATGAGAAACATTTCTTTTTTCGTAAGCAACATAATTAAGGGAATTTCAAGACTTGATAAAATCCTCAATTATGAATCGGACAATACTGAGCAATTATCTGTTCACCCTTCCAGGCTGTCTGAGCTTAACCAGTTTAATTCAATAATTTGCAGAATTTCAAAAACCATTTTAAACGACAGGAGTATTCAGGAAATTGATATACACGGAAATCTTGATGATTTTTTATCCTTTCTTCACAAACAGATTGTAAATGAAGTAAAATGCGACAGGATAGCCCTCGCATTTATCGGCAGAGAGAATAACGTTATAGCTGAAACTGCCTTTGCGACTTACAAAACAATTTTTCTGCAGCCCGGTCACTCGGAACCTATATCAGACACAAGTCTTAAAAACCTTTCAGCAGATAATGAACCTAGAATAATCAATGATCTCGTAAAATATGCAAAAGGGAAAACTGTATCGGAATCAACAGGGAAAATACTGAGGGAAGGGATCAGATCAAGTATAACAGTTCCGATGTTTTTTCAGTCAAGGTGTATTGGTTTCCTTTTTATATCAAGCAGACAGCCAGATGCCTACAGCAGAGATGATGGTGTTTTTGCGAAAAGAATTGCGGGAGTTCTCAAACAGAAATTTTATATAGAATATCTTATCCAGGAAGTTATTGCTGAAACATCAAATGCCTTTATAACGCTTATGCATGAAAAAGACAATGAGACGTCACTGCATATAACAAGAATGACAGAATACTCTTATATAATTGCAAAATGTTATTACACCCGTTTTTCCACAATAGATGCAAGATTTGTCAGGGAAATACACTGGTTTGCAGCTCTTCACGATATCGGGAAAATAGGCATACCTGACAGTATTCTTCTTAAAAACGGGAAACTGGAAGAAGATGAGATGTCGGTTATGCGGTCGCATGTAGTTATCGGGGAACGGGTTATCGAGAATATGAACAAAAAGCTTATGAATATTGTAGGAAGACCTGTAATTCAGACTGCAATTGACCTGATAAAGGGGCATCATGAAAAGTACGACGGAACAGGGTATCCTCTGTCTCTTAAAGGGGATAATATCCCGATTGCAGGAAGAATAGTTGCTGTTGCTGACGTTTTCGATGCTCTCACTTCAGCCAGACCATATAAAAAACCCTACTCTGTTGAAGAATCAATTAATATTATGGAAAACAGCATGAAGGGACATTTTGATCCTGATGTCTTTCTCTGTTTCAAAAATTCTATTGATGAGATAATTGATGTATATGAAAAATATAAAGAAGTTTAGCTATCCCCTAAGAATTTCGCTTTTTATTATTCCGCTTTTTCCGACTTCAACCGATGCATACCGCCCTTCCCTGAAAGGCCCGGGATTTATTACAAGTGTCCTGCCGTAAAATTCCATACCGCTTGATTCATGTATATGCCCGCACAGGCAGAGAAGAGGCTGTTTTTCATCAATATATCTTTTTATGGTTTTGCTTCCAGCATGAAGTCCTCCCATGACCCTGTCTGCAAAAGTTTTATAGGGAGGCTGATGAGTCACAAGGATGTCCGACTCAATAATTCTTTTTGCAAAGTGTTCGCTGTACTGCTCTTCTGTATATGTATTCGGAGTCTTTACAGGGGTTGTAAGGGATCCCCCTATCCCTGTAATGCTGACTGAAAAGTCGTCTTTTTCAAACACGGAATTGTCAGGCATCAGACCGGATGAGATAAGGAAATCACCTACTTCAGGAAGATCGCAGTTCCCGGGAACAGCAAAAATATTTTTATTAAATACAGATATTCTGTCTATAATATCTTTTGCCATCTCTGCGTCGCCGAAATGGGTAATATCACCGGAAATTAAAATAATGTCCGCATTTTCAATATTACCCGCAATTTTATCAAGATAACCGGTTTCTCCGTGAATATCTGTAAGTCCGATAATTTTCATTTAATTTCTCCCTGATCCTAGTTTTCAAATCTCTTAACAGCAAGCTTCTCAATCATTCCGATCTTTTCATGAATAAGAAAGTATATCTCCCTGTGGTTATTTTCAAGTTTTCTGGTTTTCTCCAGCCAGTAATAAAATATTTCACGGTTTTTCTTGTGTGCCAGCTTTCTCAGTATATCAGGAATCATTCTGACAAAAAAGATATTTTCTTCTTCGCTTTCAGTTCCCCCTTCCCTTAATCTGTAAAATATCTCTTCAAGCTCCTCTTCCCTGGTAGCACATAGAGATGTGGACAGAATGCTGTAAAGAGAATCAGTTTCTGCAGAGTCAAGAGAAGAGAGGCTTTCGTCAGGATATAATTCGAAACTGTATCTGTGCTGCAGTTTATACACTTTTTTATTAAACCTGAAATACAGATACTTATTATCCTTTTTAATACATTTTTCATCAAGCTTTTTCCCTGAAAACCTGTTCTTAAAGAGAAGATAAAGCCTTTTCCGTTTTATTACACTATTGACTGAAGCTGTTGAATAAAATGTATTCCCCGCCCCGGTTTCAACTGTCATTATAAACTCAATATTACTGTTCACCCTCCCGTTACTCTGCTTCCCCCCCCTGTACTTTGTATATTCATTGGTAATAATTGATATTTTCCCTTTTGAGGCACAGATATCCTTCATTATATCAAATGGAATTATTCCGTCGGTACTATAGCTTATAAGTATGTTTTTTGCAGATAAACTCATAATAAGTTCACTGAAAGCCTTTTCCGCGCTTTCCCTGTAACAGTAATCCGATCTTGTCTTAATCCAGTCCTTTCGTATCGCAGCTTTTGATTTCAGGACTCCCCTGCTGTCAAGATCAAGGGGGGCTGGTATTTTATCCCAGAGGGTAATTGTATTCAGCATGTGATAATTGCTTCCGTACTGGTGCTGATTATACGGCGGATCAATATAGGCAATATCAACATTATCTACCCTGCCTGATTTTACAAGAGCATTGGCATCCTCCCTGTAAATATGGACAGGAAAAGAGGAGTCGATCAGAGGAGGCATATTCAGCCTTATAGGGGTCAGAATTCTTTTCAGGGCATCTCTGTTATGTCCGCCGAATCCCTTGTGGAAAGCCTTGAAAACACCTGAAGTATTGGTGTGGGTAGCCGCCTCATATAAAAGTATTCCTGTAAGCAGGTCTTTTTTCCATTTGCTTATTTCATCACTGTCAGGATATTCTCTTTCAATAAAATTTCTTATTTTGTCAATATTAAGACCGTTGTCTCTTGTATAGAAAAGCCTCTCTCTCCTGAAATCAGCATTGTCAATATCATAACAGGAAGATGCATAATATTTTGCTATATACTGCTCATTCTCAGAGGGGGGTGGAAGCGAATTTATCCTTTCAAGAAGATCCTGAAACTCTGTTTTACTCCCGAAGAGCCTGTCGATATCGGACAGGTCAGTTCCGATATATGCCCTGCCGAGAATACAGGCGAACTCCTCCCAGTCATTTGCATAAACCTCGAATTGCATCTGTTTTGCGAGTCTTGCAACAATACCGCTCCCTGAAAAAAGATCAAGGAATTTAAGTCCTTCTGTATTATCACCGCAGACAGACCTTATTGATCTTTCAATAAGAGCAATAAGCCTTCTCTTGTTTCCGATATAGGCAATTACCTGATCCTTCAGATAAGGGGCCTTCAAATCCATCAGCTAAGCCTCAAAGACAGCCATATTTTTTTCTGTCTCAAACACTTCGATTCTTGACAGGGTATATCTTTCTCCCTCCTCAGGGAGAAGAGGGCGTAATCTGTCATAGATAAACTTTGAAATAAGCTCTGCAGATGGATCAGCATCAGCAAATGTTTTTATATCATTGAGATTCCTGTGATCAAGTTCTTCAAATACAGTTTTCAGCATTTTCTTGAGGAGGGAAAAATCGATAAGCATTCCCCCTTCATCAAGACTGTTCCCTTTCACATAAACCCTGACCTTATAGTTATGTCCGTGAAGCCGTTCACATTTCCCGTTATAATTTTTTATATAATGAGCAGCTGCAAAGCTGTCTTCAATCCTGACTGTATACATCAATAAATCTCCTGATACTTGATGGACAGCAGATATACTGCTACTATCGAAACTGTTATGAAAAGGTTATCAGGTTTAACAGAATACTGCAATATTACAGGAATAAAGGGTAATGCCGATAAAGTTATTTCAGGTATAGCATATGACTCAAGATCCGCCGGAAAGGACTTTGCTTTTTTCGCCCTTGACGGGATACACACAGACGGGCACAGTTACATAGAAGATGCTGTAAAAAACGGTGCTTCGGCTGTATTTCTGCAGAAAGAACCGGCTGAATATATTGACGGAGTAACATATCTTTTTACTCCGGACACAAGAAAGGCAATGTCCTCCTTTTCATCAGCATTTTACGGTTTTCCGTCTGAAAAACTGAAAGTCATCGGAGTAACAGGAACTGACGGGAAAAGTTCAACAGTATCATTCATTTACCAGCTTCTTAAAAGGCTCGGGTTCAGGACAGGCTTTATCTCGACAGTGGAATTCGACTCTTCAGGGACCATAGAAAAAAACCCCTACAGGCAGTCTACTCCGGAATCCCCTGAAATAATGAAAATACTTTCTCTGATGGTTGAAAACCGCTTCGAATATGCAGTTGTCGAATCAACATCACACGGATTAAGCAGTAAAACAGCACGGCTGCAGGATATAAAATTCAGAGGGGGTGTTCTTACAAATATTTCCCATGAGCACCTGGAGTTTCACGGAACCATAGAAAAATATGTAGATGACAAGGCAAATCTTTTCAGAAAAGCAGAGGATTTCTGTATAGTCAATATGAATGAAAAATATAAGGACCACTTTATAAAGGTTTCAAGTGCAGAAGTGACTACATATTCATCAGACAGAAAAGAAGCTGATATATACGCATCAGGGGTTGTTTCAGACGGAATAACATCAGTATTTGAGATGAATTATCAGGGGAAAAAATACCCCGCAACAATGAATATTCCGGGAATTTTCAATATAGATAATATGCTTGCAGCAACAGCCGCAGCTTCAAAAATCACCGGTCTTGATATAGGAAATTTTACCCCTTATATATGTGATATAGTCCCTGTAAACGGAAGAATGGACAAAGTAACAATGGGGCAGCCCTTTAATGTAATTGTTGATTATGCCCATACACCCGGTGCTTTTGAAAAGCTTTTTCCCCAGATCAGGGAAAAAGCCTTAAAACGTCTCATAGTGGTTTTCGGATCAGCTGGTGAAAGAGATATAGAGAAAAGGTCGATACAGGGAAGAATTGCAGGGAAATTTGCCGACATAATAATTCTGACAGATGAGGACCCCAGAGGGGAAGGCAGTCTTAAGATAATTGAAGAAATTAAAAACGGGATCAGTGAGGATTTCGATAAAAACTCTGTTTATATTATCCCTGACAGGGAAAAAGCAATCGATTTTGCTGTCAGTAAAGCAGAACCTGATGATACAGTACTTCTCCTCGGCAAGGGACATGAATCATCCATTATCTATAAAAGCGGTAACAAAAAATGGAATGAAAAAAAGGCTGCCGAATCCTCTCTTGCCAGAATAGGATTCAGAAAACCTTAATATTCCAGAATAGCTGAATGAAGGTATGAAAGATCATTATCCATACCTGCAATTCTCAGGGAAGACAGATACGGGACTTCCCTTTCGAGAAGGTAGAAACGGTCTGCAGGAATTACCTGCCTGAAAAGGATTTCATCAACAAGAAAACAGCCTTTAAGACCATCCCTTTTCAGTATTATCCCTTTTTTGCCAGGAAGATTTTTCTTATCATGGACATGCAGTCTCCCCCCTGTGCTGTAGACAGGGAATTCACTGTAATACAGCAGTCCGTCATTATCATTAATAAAAGCATTCTCATCAGGGTCTACAATCCGGTCAATCTCATCTTCATTTATCACCAGTGTTTCATTTCTGCACCTGGTAAAAAGGATCTTTGATGCAATAAATGTATCAGGAAGTATTATTCTAACCCCAAGTCCCTTTCCATCTCCTGTTTCGATACTCAGGCTTGCTCCCGGTATTTTAAGGATCCGCTCCTTTACGAGATTAAGTCCGAAACCTCTTCCTGAAAGATCACTTACATTTCTCCGGGTTGTAAATCCAGGTCTTGTCAGTATATTGATAAGGTTGTCCTTTTTGGCAAGTTCTGAAATATCGTAACCTGATACTTCTGCAATCTTGTTATAGTCAAGCCCTCTGCCGTCATCAATAATTTCAATTACAAGCCTTTTCTCCTCCCTGAAGGTTCTGCATTTTATTGTTCCCTTTGCGGGTTTACCCTTTTTTATCCTGACATCCTTTTTTTCAATACCGTGATCAACTGAATTTTTCAAAAGGTGAATAACAGGGTCATAAATAAACTCAAAAAGACTTCTGTCAATTTCAATATTGTTGTCTTCAAACCTGATTTCAGCATCTTTTCCAAGATCATAGGCCATTTTCCTTATCATCCCTGGAAGCATCTGGAACTCTTCAGAAAAACTGATCATTCTGAGTTTCTTTATATTTTTTTCCATATCCTCAATGCTTTTTTCAAGAAGAAGTTTTATTTCCTTATCTTCAGCTGATATTTTATTCATTGCAAGATTCAGTCTCATCCCCTCAACCGCGACAAAAAGCTTATCAAGCCTTTCTATTTTAACAGGTATTGTTTTCAGTTCAGCCTCATGATTGTCATTATTCACTTCCCCTTCTTCATCTCTGAAATAATAGCTGAACGGGAGGTTTACAATCTGTATATTATCAATTTCATCCACATCTACAATATTGAAAATCTCTTTATAGCCCTTTTTTGTTGTTATATAGATTTTTATTCTTGTAAAATCCCCTTTGGAAAGATCCTCAATACCAGGAAAAGTTTTAATCAGGTTGGTTTTAAGCTCAAGATTATTGACGACAAGATATAATCTGGGATATTTCATCACAGAATCTCTGGAAATTTCACATAGTATTCTGTAAAGTTTTTCACCCCGTTTCATTGACTCGGAAAGAAGCTGAAGCTCAAAATCATCAAACTCTTTCCGAATTTCATCCCTTAAATCATCAGGAATATTGTCCCTTTCATGCGTAAGACTGCTGTCAATAATACTGCTTACATCTTCATTATCTGATTCCCTGATTATATCAGAAGCAGATATACTGCTGCTGATTACAGATTCCTCTTCTATAATCCTGTCGAAATCTGTTTCATCAACAATCTTTTCATTGTCCTCAAGGGGGTAATACTCCTCTTCGCTCTCTATTTCCTCTTCCAGATCAATTTCAATCAGGTCAAATCCGTCACTTATTTCTGATACTTCAGATATCTGAGGCAGAGAAGCGACGCCGCTTTTTTCAATTTCAAGATTTATAATTTCAGATAATTTTTCAATTTCCTTTATGAGAATATCGCATCTTTCACTGTCGATGGAATTGCTGCTGCTTCTGATTGATTCAAGCTCATTTTCAATTCTGTGAGAAACATCTTTTATCTCATTCAGCTGCAGATAGGAGGACTCAGTCTTAATTGAATGAAGTGCCCTGAATGCGCTGTCTATTTCTGATATATTTTCAGGATTTTTTTCAAAACTTATAAGGGAGTTTATTGCCTGAGAAATATACTTTTTGCTGTCCCTTATAAATAATTCCATCAATCTGTCCATAATATACAGTCCCTTATTCCTTATTTACATTATCAAGAGAAATCATAAGCTCTATTTCCCCTGTCGGCAATTTGAGATTGCGGGCAATCAATCCAATATCAATTCCGTTTCTGTACATTGAAACAGCTTTTTCCCTGATATTAACATGATCATCCGGATTAACAGCCTTATTATCCTCTGTATTTTTCTTTTCCCTGATTTTAATATCATTCTGTCTCTCAACATTTCCAAAAAAACTTCTGCTTTCAAGTTTCTGATAAAGTAGATCCTGCTCCCTGTTTACCGCTTTTTCCTTTTCTATAACAGATATATATTTCTCGGCATCAGAAATAATATTTTTCAGCTGCTTGATTTTAGCCTCAATCAGCTGAAGGTTTCTTTCTGTTGTCCTGTTTATTTCTATAATCAGCTTCTCAACATCTTCCTCAAATTCTCTGATACCGGAATCAGGTTTTCTGTTTTCTGTTTTCCAGTTCATATAATGAAACATTAAAAATATTACTGCCAAATTTATAAGAACATTTATAATAAAGAGCATTTATTCATCCGCTGAAGTCAATTTTAGTTCCCAGGTCCGGGTCACTCAGAATCTCTTTGACAGTATTCTGCTGTTTTTCTTTTTCCTGTTTCATCTCTTTTTTATTTTGATCCTCTCCATGATGACCATCTTCCCGGGTCTTCTCAGCTCCTGACTCCGGAGTCTCCGCCCTGTTTACACTTCTGTCATCATGCTGATGTTTTTTGACTATTTCACTTCCCTGTATATCCTGCTGAAGTACTGCGCTTTCTTTTATAGCTGCCTGTTCTCTGCCAACCTGATTCATTTTCACAAATAAAGTCTGAAGATCAATTGGCTGTATCGGCATTATTCCTCCTCTAACGATTCGTCTTCAGGTTCCTCATATTTCTTTGTCTTAATCACAGATTCGTCATTTATAAATGTTATTCTTTTAAGTTCATTCTTTACTTCCAGATGAGCATCCCTTATGGTTATTTTAACCCCGGGATTGACTGTTCCGGAAGCTGATATTTTACCAACCGTTCTCAGAGACTGAAGATATTTATGGATCTCTTCATTCTCCCTGTCACAGGACTCAAGATCGCCCTTAAGTTCTAATATCCGGCTGTTCAGTGTATCAAGCACCTTCTGTTTTTCCTCAGGGAATTTTCCCCTCATTTTTTTCTTCAGATTCTCCAGGGTAACAAGATTCCTGTCAATATCATCCATCTCCTTCTCGATTTCACCCTTTTTCTGTTCAAGCTCAATAAGTCTGGCTTTACTCCTTGGATCATATCCAACTTCAACCTCAGTCAGGCCTACTGCAAGCGAACCGAAGTTTTTAGCGGAAATCTCCTCTGTCGCCCTTATCCTTCCCCCAACAATTGTGGCCCTCTTTCCCCGGCAGATTACCTTCTTGTTGGAATCCACATATGAGTTGATGATACCATCACTTACAAATACTATCTCATCAGCTTCTACTTTAGAATTCTGAATAAACTTTGCGACAACACCTTTTCCGGCCCTGACAAGTCCGTCTTCCTTGCAGTTGATTCCCTGGTGGACAATAACATTTCCGACAGCGTCAAGGTTGCATTTACCGACATTTCCCATTACTTCAATATTGCCTGTTGCCTTGATGGAAAAACCGTCCTCAACATTTCCTTTAACCATAACTGTACCGAGAAAGTGGATATTTCCGGTTGTGAGGTTGACATCCCCGTCAACAATATAAACATTTTCAACAGTTATCTTATCCCCCACCATCATAACCTGACCATTACATAATGAAGTCACCTTAAGACCGTCTTTTGAGAGTTCTGTATTGTTTCCGATTTTAAACTCTTTGTCTGCCCCGTTTCTTGCTTCAAGGGGTTTTCCTGTAACCGTTCGACCTTTCACCCCTTTTTCAGCAGGTGCTTTTTCCGCCAGAATCTGTCCTGCTACAACATTCTGAACAAGGTTTTTATCCTTAAAATCAATCTTGCCCTCCTTTTCCTTAAGAAATGAAGGTATTGCTTCTATATTGAAATTATAGGTAATTTCAGCATCTTTACCGTTTACAGGGAATGTACCCTCTGCGACAAGGATTGGTTCATTGTACAATTTATGATCAATTACCTTTTCAAGCTTTTCCTCGTCAACTCCGTAAATAACTGAATTATTCTTTAAAAAGGCAAAGACTGTATCCTTGATAATATCACTGCCGCCCGGTCCCGGCGGCGATATAGTTATATATGCTTTCATATCACTTTCCTCGATTGAAAGCGACATGATTGAATCATTTCCAGGATTATGAATAAAGGTTCCTACTTTAATAGGGATATTGTCTGCAAGTTTTGTAACTTTTGATACTGTATTTTTATCAAACTCATGAATACCCCGCCCCTGTATCATTTTATATACTTCATCCGGGGTGATTTTCCTCCCTTTTCCGACAGGAGGCACTACTTTCAATAAAACATCACCTTTATACAGAGACACAACTGCTTCTCCGTCTGTGTTTATTTCTATATCAGCCTCTACAAATTCATCTGAATCTGTTTCGTCAAAAATCGAGGACTTATCCTGTCCGTCATCTATTTTATAAACAACAAGGGTAAAATTCTTTTTACCGAATCCGAGAAATCCTTTTGATCCTTTTACTATTATTTCATATTCAAGTTTCTTTTCACTGACACCAAGTTCTATTGCAGCCTCTTTAAGCCCTTCCTCAAGTGTTTCAGCATTAATCTGAACTGATTTGATCTGGCTGTCCTTTTCTGCCAGATCTTTCATAAATGCCCTGAATTCCTGAAGGTCCAGAACCTCTTTCATCGTTTACATAATCCCTTTTTTAAGACTGGTCAGTTTAGACCGCAATCTCATTATTGCTTTTGTGTGAAGCTGTGAAATTCTTGATTCAGTAACCTCAAGAACTTTACCTATCTCCTTAAGTGTAAGGTCTTCATAATAATAAAGAACCAGCACCTTTTTCTCCTTATCGGGAAGTTCGCTTATTGCCTGCACTATTACCCTTTTAATCTCATCCTTTTCAACTATTGTATCCGGATTAAGGCTTTGGGGTGACTCTATACTGTCCACAATAGAAACCTTGTCGTTGTCTTCTCCGGAATACCATAAATCATTCAGTGATATAATCGAGGAGCTGCTTATTTTCTGCATAGTTTTATGCAGATCATTTATGGAAATGCCCATTTTATCAGCAATTTCCATATCTGAGGCAGACCGGCCAAGATTAGCCTCAAGAGAATGAACTGTCTCCTCAATTTCCTTGGTTTTCTGCCTTACTGACCTCGGAACCCAGTCAATTGAGCGGAGCTCATCGTAAATTGCCCCCCTTATTCTGGTTACAGCATATGTCTTGAATTTAACATGCTTCTCAGGATCAAACTTTTCAATAGCATCAAAAAGACCGAAAACACCGAATCCGACAAGATCATCAAATTCAACATTATGGGGCATGCCTATGGCAACCTTTCCCGCCACATACTTTACCAGAGGGGCATACTGACGAACAAAATAATTTCTGATTTCAGGATCCTTCTTTTTTTTGTATTTTATCCAGAGTTCCTGTTCATCATTTTCAGCAATTTTATTATCAGTCATTATCATCCTTCCTGGTCTTTTTTTAATATTGTTTTTATAGCTTTTGCCATTGATCCTGGATCAACATTACCGCCAAGCATATTCAATGCCTTGTTATCACCGCCGCCTATGGTATTATCTGAAGATCCTGATATAAACGATGCATGCTCATCAAGTTCAGGAAGAGAATTATTATCAAACCTGTCATTCATTACTTCAATAACTTCCTCAGAATCATCAACATTTTTCAATATATCTATATCATCAATAGCATCCTCTTCAACCTCTTCCACAAAATCCTTTTCCAGAAGATCATCATCAGAATGCCTGTCATCCACCATATCATTATCTGAAACATTTACAGCCTCATAAGTGTTCTCGTCATCCAGTACAATATCTATATTTCCCCCGGTTTTTTCATCGGACAGATCAGCATCATCTGCCTTCAGTCCCGAATCCATATCCGGTATTACCTTCTTCAGAACAAAATAGGCTGCAGTAATTATCAGAGTAAAAAAAACAGAACCCAGAATTGCCCGCTTTACAATAATGACAAATGGATTTCCGCTCAGCAATCCTGTTAAAAAAGAAAAAATAAATCCTGAACCTGTAATAAATAATATATTTTTAATTTTTAACAAACCTAACCTCATTAATAAGAGTATTTTAAAAATTTATAGCAGTCAAGCATATTGTTCCCTATTCAATCTTACTGATAATTTTTTTGAGAAAACCGCTCAAACCGCCTCCCTCTTTGTATTCAATATTTTCAAGCCTTGAAACAATATGCTTTACACAGATTGCCGCCTTGCTTTTAGGTTCAGTAACAACAAATGGCTTCTGCCGTATCACCGCATTCTGCACAACAACATCATCATAAACATACCCCAGGTAATCAACCTTGATATTCAGAAACTGGCTTGCAATATTACAGACCCTCTGAGCCACCTTTTTACCCTCTGTTACAGATTTAACCCTGTTGACAATCAGTTTTATACTCATTTCAGGATTATCAAACTCTGTAGCAATAATCTTGATTATACCATAGGCATCTGTTATTGCAGTAGGTTCGGGGGTTGTTACAATAACTGCATCATCTGCTGCCGCAATAAACGCGAGAACATTATTCGAAACTCCGGCGCTTGTATCTATAATTATAATATCCGCAAATGAAAGCTCATTCATCTCATCTATAAAACTGTTTCTTTCTTCATCCTCAAGATTTGCTATTTTTGAAAAGCCTGATGCCCCGGCAATAATATTTATTCCGTACCCCGTGTTTATCAGGATATCTTTCATTTTTTTCTGTTTTTTTATCAGGTTGTAAAGATTGTATTCCGGAATAATACCGAGAATTACATTTACATTTGCAAGTCCCAGATCCGCATCAAGAACAACAACGTTTTTACCAAGAAAAGAATATGCAATTGCAAGGTTTATTGAGAGATTGGTTTTTCCCACACCCCCTTTCCCGCTTGAAACAGTTATTATCCTGGTCTTTTTATTCTCCGGTCGCTCCTTTTTCTGTTCAACCATTTTCCTTAAATTCTCAGCCTGATCTATCATATTATCTCCATTAATTTCCTTTACATCACTTAACAATGTTAAGTTCCCCCAGATGTTCAAGAAGCAGTTCCTCTGTTGCAATTTTTATATCATACGGAACATTCTGCCCTGTTGTAATATATGATACCGGTTTATGCATCTCACTCAGAGCGCTTATAATATTTCCTGCATGTGTTGTTTCATCAAGTTTCGTAATAATTACAGAACTGTATTTGAATGATTCAAACTGCTGCATTATCTCATATATATCAGATACCTTTGTAATGGAACTTATGGCAAGATGGGCCTCTGCCGTAGTGCCGCAGGCATCAAGCAGTTCCTTCATCTCCGCAAGCTTTTTATAATCCCTCGGACTTTTTCCTATTGTATCCACAAGGACCATATCAACATCCTCGCTGTAAAGAGCTATATATTTTCTGAGCTGATCAAAATTTTCAGCAGAAACAACTGGGACACTCATAATCTCACCGTATGTTTCTATCTGTTTTTTTGCCCCTATTCTGTAGTTATCAATTGTTATTATCCGGACAGAGAGAGGCTTAGTATTAATTCCAAGTGCATTTATAGCTGCAAGCTTTGCTATCGTTGTTGTTTTACCGACTCCTGTAGGTCCTACCAGTATGAATATCTTAGGGGTGGTAAGGGGCGGATTATCAGGGTATATATGAATTGTTTCCCTGATCCATTCCCGGACCTTTTTAAGTATCATATTGAAATTATCAAGGTCCTCAAGGGAGATGTTTTTCTTGATTTTTTCCAGAATATCTTTGGTATAGGAAAAAGAAAAATCATTTTTTGATAAAAGCATTTCTATCTTCTTTAATGAAGGATGCGGTTCATCTGATGAAAAATCGTTTTCCTCCAGCTTCACCTTGATTTCATTTACAGCTTTCATCAAATCATTTAAAGTACTTCCGCTTTTTGCAACCTGCAGAAGTTTTTCCTTTTCCTCTTCCAGCTTGATACTTTTCTTTTTAAACGGGTCCTGAGAGATATACCCCTCAATCTGTACCCCCTCTTTTCTAAACATACCCATGAACCCGCCAATCATGATGCTCTTGTGATTCAGGATCTTTATATTATCCCCGTATTTGCTTTTAACCTTTTCTATGGCTTCCTGGTATGTCAAACCCTGTTCAGAAAAATAATTCATTATTCTCACCTGCTAATTAAAAACTTTATTTATTAAAATGCTATCTCTCCAAGAATTTCAAATGTAATATCCGACTTAAGTTCCCTTGCAGATATTACAGCTACCCCCGGCAGCTCTCTTTCTATTGTTTTTTTGACAAGAGGCCTTGCCTCTTCAGAACACAGAACTACGATAAATTTATTCATATCCTTGAATTTCATCATCTCATTGGTGACACTGTTTATAAATCCGGACATAAAATCCCTGTCGAGAACAGGAACATATCCTTCGACAGTTTCAACCTTTGACTCGATGATCTGAGATTCTATTTCCGGATTGATTGTAATTACATTCAGGACTTTATTTTCATCAGCATATTGCAAACAAATCTGTCTGCCAAGTGCCTGTCTTGTCTTTTCTGTAAGAAAGACTATATCTTTTGAAACAACTGCAAAATCACCAAGAGTTTCGAGGATCACAACCATATTCCTTATTGAAATCTGTTCCTTCAGAAGGTTCTGAAGGACTTTCTGGATCTCGCCAAGGGACAGAGCCTTTTTAACCTCATCAACTACAGCAGGATATTTTTCCCCCATTGATTCAATAATTGACTGGACCTCCTGTCTCCCCAGAATTTCAGAAGAGTATTTTTTTATTATACCTGTCAGATGGGTTGCAATAATTGAGGGGGGGTCAACTACAAGATAACCGCTCTGTTCAGCTTTATCTCTCTGATCTTCATTTATCCAGAGTGCCGGAAGACCAAATGCAGGATCGGTTGTCTTTTCCCCCTGAAGCTCCTCTTCTATCCCCCCGGAATTAATCGCAAGGTAATGGTTCATCCTGATACTTGCCCTGCTGATGTCAACCCCCTTTATTTTAAAACAGTATTCCGAAGGATCAAGCTTCATGTTGTCTCTGACCCTTATTTTAGGGACTACAAGCCCGAGTTCAGATGCTGTTTCCCTCCTTATTCTGGTGATCCTTTCAAGAAGGTCGGCCCCTTTCTCCTTGTCAACAAGGGGGATAAGTCCGTATCCCAGTTCAAGGGAAAGGGGATCAAGAGGCTCAATACCAGGTATTTCAGAAGAAGAGGTATCAGGTTTCTCGTCCTTCCTGATGGAAGATCTTTCAGCCTCCTCCTGATTTTTCCGCCTCGATATTCTTGATCCTGTATAAGCCATAACAAGAGCCATCGGAATAAGAACATACCATGGAAATCCCGGAAGAAGTGCAATAAGGACAAGGAACACTGCAGTAATCCAGTATACCCTCCCTTCCCTTGTAAACTGATCAGATATATCACTGCCGAAACTTCCGTCGGAAATTGACCTTGTTACAATTATACCTGTTGCAGTTGAAACAAGGAGCGCCGGGAACTGGGTCACAAGACCGTCACCTATAGTCAGTGTTATATAGTTGTTAAGGGCAAGCTGGAACGGTTCACCGTGATAAATCATTCCGACGATCATCCCCCCTATAATATTTATCGCAGTAATCAGAATACCGACCTTGACATTTCCAGATACAAATTTTGAAGCTCCGTCCATTGCAGAATAAAAGTCCACCTCTTTCTGAAGATCCCGCCGTTTTTTCAAAGCCTCCTGCTCTGTAAGACTTCCGCTTGCAAGCTCTGCATCAATAGACATCTGCTTCTGAACCATACCGTCAAGAGTGAATCTTGCTGCTACTTCTGCGACCCTTGTTGCACCTTTGGTAATTACTATGAACTGTACAGCTATCAGAATAATAAATATTATAAATCCTATAACAAGTCCTTCCGGCCCTGTAGTACCGACTACAAACCCTGAAAAGGCCCTTACCAGTTTACCTTCAAATTTGGCCCCCTGCGCCAGAATAAGCCTTGTAGATGAAATGTTTAATGCAAGTCCGAAAACTGTTGAGACCAGCAGCAGTGTCGGAAATATTGAAAAATCAGTTGTGTTTTTCGAGTAAAGAACAATCAGTATAACCAGAAGACTCAGCATCAGGTTAAACGACATAAAAGTGTCAAGAAGGAATGTCGGGAGTGGAATAAGCATCATTGCAAGTACGAGTATTACCCCGGCAGCGACAAACAGGTCATTTCTGTTACTAAAGAGTGAATTATTTACTTTACTTTTGGTATCAGCCATTTTTTATTATTAATTCTCCTGTTTTTTTAAACTGCTTCAAAATCCTTACCGCTTATCCTGTAAACCTCTGATAGAACTATAGAAACCATTTCCCAGTACTGAAGAGGTATTTCCTCGCCTATACCGACCTCGGCATAAAGGGCCCTTGCAAGAGGTTTGTTCTCAAGAACCGGGACATTATTCTCCTTTGCAACCTCCCTGATCCTGAAAGCTACCTCATCCTTTCCTTTTGCTGTTACCTGGGGAGCTTCCATGCTGAATCTTTCATATTTTATTGCTACTGAATAATGGGTCGGGTTTGTGACTACAACATCTGCTTCCGGAACATTCTGAATCATGTTCTGATTCATAAGCTCCCTCATCCGTTCCATAAGCATATTTTTTATTTTAGGGTCCCCTTCAAGTTGTTTCATTTCTTCTTTAATTTCCTGGCGGGACATTTTCAGAGATTCTTTATGCTGCCTTCTCTGAAACATATAATCAGGAAGGGAGAGGATAAGCATCAGAATCCCCGATTCAATAATAATCCGGAACACAATCTTTGCTATGTATCCCAGTGAAAAAAGAAGTGTCTGTGATGAAAGATGTATCAGCTTATCAGACTCCATTTTAAGGTTGATATATAATAAAAAAGCAATAATCAGAACCTTGACAAGTGTCTTAAAGAGATTGAAAGCTGCCTCAGCGGAAAAAACAGCCCTTTTTATATACCTTGCAAAGTCCGGGGATATCCGTTTGAAATCCGGCGTTATAGGTTTGGTAGAAAAAAGAAATCCCACCTGCATCAGATTTCCCATCAGAGCCGCAATAAAAGCGACTGAAGCTACGGGAAGAAATATTTTAAGAAAATAACTATAGAATACAGGCAGAAGCGTGTTAAAACCGCTTACATCAGTTTTGGTTGCAATTGTAAAAAAATAATTCATCATCTCAAGAATCAGTTTCAGAATATACCTGGAAAATACTGCTATTGTTGTTATTGAAAAGATCAGAACAAGAGACGGGGCAAGTTCAGGCGACTTTGCAACCTTACCCTCTTCCCTTGCCTTTCTTATCTTATGCTCTGTCGGGTCTTCAGTTCTCCCCTCATCTTCAGGAGCAAACCACTGTATATCCAGTAAAGGAATTATGTTCAGCCCTTCATCAGGGAAAATATATTTATATTTTTCAGTTTCCAGATTTACAGAGATCATCCTTTCCCTCCGTAAAGAGAATACCAGTTGAGTATCTCTGTAAAACTGCTGTCAAGGATTGTCGCGAACTGTCCAATAAGAAACGGCAGAGAGAAAAATATTACAAAAAATGCTGTCAGGATTGCTATTGGAAAGCCCATCATAAGAAGGTTCATCTGCGGAGCAGCTCTTGCAAGAAGTCCGGTTGAAACCGATATAAGAAACAGTGTACCAAGGATGGGCATTGCAATAATCAGAGCCTGTTCAAACAGCACCCCAATTCCGTTAACTGTCATTGTAAAAATGTGATCCCTGTTAAGAAGAATTGTATATGCATTAAGACTTTTAAAAGATCTGTATACACCGGTAAGAAAAACCTTGTAAAATCCTCCAGCTGTAAGAAAAACAAACATTGCAAAGTTGTTGAGAAGCTGACCCATAATAGGTATCTCTATCTGTGCAAGGGGATCAAAAACTACAGAAGCTCCGAAGCCCATCTGCATTGAAAAAAACTGCCCGGCAACCAGAAAAGAGGTAAAAATCAGCTGCAGAAAAAAACCTGTTATAATACCGATTGAAATCTCACCTGTCAGAAGAGCAAGATATGCAAGACCGCTTTCAGGTATAACATAACCGGATTCATAAATTCCTGGAAATACAGCAATTGCTGTAAAGAGAGCCAGAGCAGCCCGGACAGTAAACGGAATTGCCGTTGAGGACAAAAGAGGCGCCATTGAAATAAGGGCGAATATCCTTGCAAGAATGAGGAAAAAGAGCTGTGAATTTTCTGCAAGGGTATAAAAAAACATTTACTTAATCACATCCGGTATTAAGGTTATTATCTTAACAGCAAACTGCTGCATTGATCCCATCATCCATGGACCCAGAAAAATTATACTGCCCAGTATCGCAATAATCTTCGGAACAAATGTAAGGGTCTGCTCCTGAAGAGAAGTTGTTGCCTGTATTATTGAAATTATGAGTCCGACAATCATTCCGACCAGAAGGATCGGAGAAGCCATTATAATAAGCTGCACAATTGCATTTCTGAAAATATAAACAGCAAATCCAAGATCCATACATTACCCCCTATAAAAAACTACCGACAAGCTGGCCGGTAATCAGGCTCCATCCGTCAACAAGCACAAAAAGAATAAGCTTGAACGGCAGTGAAATCATAACAGGCGGAAGCATTATCATACCCATTGACATAAGCGTTGATGCAACAATCATGTCTATTACAATAAACGGGATAAAAAGCAGTATCCCTATCTTGAATGCAATAGTAAGTTCATTCAGCACAAAAGCAGGAATAAGAACATAGGTCGGTACATCTGAAAGATTATCCGGCTTGGCAAGGCCTCTCATGGTCATGAAAAGTCGTATATTTTCCGGATGATTTCTCATCTGTCTGTACATGAATATTCTTACAGGCTGCTCCGCCTTCTGAAACATTTCTTCAATACCTATCTCACCGTCAGAGAAAGGTTTAAGCGATTTTTCATATACTTCGCTGAAGGTAGGCCACATAATAAAAACCGTCAGAAAAAGTGCTATCCCCATAAGAACCTGATTGGGCGGAACCTGCTGAAGTGACAGGGCCCTTTTGATAAAATCAAATACAACAGCAATTCTCAGAAAAGATGTAGTCAGCAGAATTATTGAGGGTGATATAGTAATTACAGCAAGTATTAAAAGGAGCTGTATGGAAAGGGCAACTTCCCGGTTTGATTCGGGCTGTCTTACAGCTATATCAACAAAGGGTATTGCAAGGGCATTTCCGTCTGTATCAGCCCGCTGTATTGTCCTTTCCTGTCCGTATATTTCTCCAAGAGATAAAAAAGCAAGTAAAAGAATCAAGATAAGTTTTTTCATTCCCCCCCCAGGTTTTTTCAACTGACTCTACAATTTTTCAATCCTTTTTTTGTGTCTTTCCATAAATCCGGATGATATCTCCGATATATTTTTATTTCTCTTAACTTTTTCCCTGTTCGCGGGATTAAGAATCCCTGTAAGATATGAAAAGAAACTCCCCCCTTTTGGAGGAATGTTTTCCCCTTTATAGAGTTTTATTGTATCAAATGTTTCTTTATCAGTAATTTCTGAAATGAGATTAATTGAATCGTCAGAGACACCTATCAGCATCAGCTGGTTCCCTACTTCTACAATATGAAGAGACTTGTTTACTGCAACGGATTTACTTGAAATAATGTTTATCAGATCAGATTCCGTGAATTTACCTGTACCTGCCTTTCTTAGAAGAAAGAATACCCCGTAAATACACAGAATAACAAAAAACAGGACCAGAAGCATTCTTACAAAATCCCAGATTGTAAAAGAGACAAGCCCTTTCTGTTCAGGATTATCAACTGCAGCAGGCTGTACTCCTGCATCATCGATCTTCATGGTCTCTTCTATATTCTGATTTTCTGTTTCAGCGTTATTAACATCCTGAGAATGAATACAGGTAATGACCGAGAAAAAAATAATCAATGTGAAAAAAAACTTTTTGTTTGTCATTCCCCCCCCAGTAAATGACAAAAGAGAGTTTAAGAAAGATCCGACAATCCGGCGTTCGGTGAAACAATCTTGGTTACACGCACTCCGAAATTTTCATCAATAACTACAACCTCTCCATTTGCTATCAGTTTGTGATTTACAAGTATATCTACCGGTTCTCCGGCAAGTTTATCAAGCTCAATAATTGTACCTTCTCCCATACTGAGTATTTCCCGTATCGGTTTTTTAGTCCTACCAAGCTCAACTGTCATCTCCATGTATACATCCATAAGGAGACTTATATTTCCATGCTCAATATCCATATTTGATCCTGTAAGCGGAGGATACTGTACATTCTGTACATTTATATTCTGATGACTCTGGGACATCATCCCTCCCCCCTGCTGAGGCTGGCTGAATCCCATTCCTCCCCCCATATTGCCCATGGGAATCTGCATACCGCTTCCTCCTGAAGAAGGGGGCGGTGATGAAGGCATACCGAGACCAGACAACAGATTGTCCACATCATTTGTCTGGGCCTGTTCGCTCTGAACAAGCTCTCTGACGACCGGAATGTCAAAAAGTTCATAAAATTCAGCAGGCTCTTCACCTTCAATAGAAATCGGGAAACTGAGTTTCACCAGACTTCCTGACTGAATGTCAGAATCAGAGGAACTTTTCAGATCAGCTGCTGCCGGTTCAGTCATAATTGTCATATTCTTTTTATCACCGAAGGTTGTCAGGGCTGATCCTGCTATTGTATTTATTGCTTCGCTTACGGCTGAGAGAGCTGCATCATCAAGATCAACCTGTTCAAGTCCTGTAAGAAGTGCTGCAATAGTCTTTGCTACATTTTCCGGTATAAGGTAAACATGATAACCTGACAGTCCTTCAGTAAAAGATGATTTAACCCTTATAAAACTTCCCGAAATGGAAAATGCAACTGATGATCCGTCAACAACCTCAACAGAAGGCTGTTTTATATCAACAGTTTTTCCCATCATTCCGGTCAGTGTTGCTGCCTGAGCTCCGGTTATATTATTAATAAGCTTGAGAAAATCCTCTTTTTCACTTTCAGATAATTCTCCGCCGCCGGACACACCGGAGGGTTCTGCAAAGTCAAATCCCCCAGTAGAGCTGCCGCTCATCAAAGCATCTATTTCATCCTGAGAAAGAGCGCCATCACTCATACTACTCATCTCCTTCTGCTGTCAGTTCTTCAAATTCCTCTTTTGTAAAATCTTCAAGCTTTTTAGTTATTTGTACAGCAATTTTATTCCCGACTACGCCGGGTCTGCATAAAAATTTAGGTCTGTTGCCAAGCTTCAGCTTCATCTCATCAGTCACCCTTACATTCTGAAGTCTTATAACATCTCCTACAGCAAGTGCAAGTGCATCCCTTACAGAAATATCAATCTTTCCCACTTCAGCTACAACATCAACATCAACTGTTGCAAGTCTTTCCCTCAGAATATTAAGGTTCTCAGTAGTGGTCCCCCTTCTTACAGAAGAGTACCAGTACTGGGCTGAAAGTTTTGAAATTATCGGCTCAATTGTCAGGTAGGGTATACAGAAATTCATCATCCCTTCAACTTCGCCAACCTTGGTTTCAAGCGTTACAAGTACAACCATTTCTGTCGGGGGTACTATCTGTGCAAACTGAGGGTTTGTTTCTATCTGACCCAGGCGGGGTCTTAAATCAACCACCTGGCTCCAGGCTTCCCTCATATTTCCCAGTATCCTTACGATTACCCCTTCCATAACTGACTGTTCAATATCTGACAGTTCCCTGTTTATCTTTGTACCTTCTCCCTGTCCGCCGAACAGCCTTTCAATAATTGAAAATGTTACAGAAGGATCAATCTCCAGTATGGCAGATCCTTTCAGCGGATCCATATTTATAACAGCAATAGTTGTCTGGTTCGGAATAGATCTTATAAACTCTTCATAGGTAAGCTGATCTACCGATGCAACATGCACATGGATAAGGCTTCTTAGCTGGGCTGAAAGGGAAGTTGTTGTGAGCCGTGCAAAGGTTTCATGCATAATCGAAACAGTTCTGATCTGTTCCTTTGAAAACTTGTCAGGTCTCTTGAAATCATATATTTTGATTTTTCTCTGGTCACTAACCTGAGATACCTCTTCCGACTCGATATCGCCGGTAGTAAACGCGGTAAGTAATTGATCTATCTCATTTTGTGACAAAATATCTGTCATTTCTTCCGGCCAGCCTTTTTACCCTTTTTTTAAAATTCCACCATATTAAAATCTGTGAATATTACATCCTGGATCCTGTCGCTTCCGCTCAGCATCCTGTTCATCCGCCTTTTCAGTTCCTCTTTAACCTTTACCTCATCCTTTGGCAGCAGTTCCTTTTCATATTTTTCTCCGAAAAATATTCTTATTTCATCCCTAAGTTTCGGAGTCTTGTCAATCAGCTCCTGATGCAGCTCTTTGGATTTTCCGTTAAAACCTACAGAAACCTTGACAATCAGAATAACCTTTTTATCAACATCAGCGGTTCTGCATCTTATATCGCTGGAACCGATATCATACCACTGAAGATTCGGCAGTGTGTTTCTAAGTTCCTGTGTATCATAATAGTAATCCGGAGTGCTTGATACCGGATTCATTATCTTTAGTGCAACCACAACTACAGTAACAATAAATACAATAGCTATAAGAACAAATGCTACCCACTTGAGTATTTTTATAACAATTGCAGGAAGAAAACCAATTTTCTTTTTCCCGATTTCTTCCTCGTCTGAAATTGCACCGGAATTCTCAAGATCAAGATCATAATCTTCAGGCATTTTCAATCTCCTGATAAAAGTAATTATTGAATTTTATCAAAAATATCCAATATTTGCAAACATTTTCTATTTTATGCATAATATATGTTTTTTTCATCTATATATGCCCGTCAGTCAGTATAATAATATCAACCCTTCTGTTGTAAGCCCGTCCCTCTTCAGTATCATTGCTTGCAAGAGGAACCGTATCTGCAAATCCAGCTACCTGAAGCTGGTTTTCATTAACATTAAAATCTCTCAGATAGTGGATTATATTATTGGCCCTGGCGGTTGAGAGTTCCCAGTTGCTCCGCCATTCGCCATTTTCATCAGTAGGCGTACTGTCTGTATGTCCTTCAATTCTGAATTTCCTGTTTTCCATAATTTCAGATTTCATAAGATTGGAAATATTCTGAACAGTTGTCCGTGCTTCCTCTATATTAAGTTCCGCGCTTGCCGGCCGGAAAAAGGCATCAGCTGAAAGTGAAATCACAAGCCCCCTTTCATCCTCTGTAATCCTCACCTTCCGGCTTTTAATCTCAGGCTGGAAAAGTGAAACAGCAAGTTTCCGTGCCCTGTCAAGAGATTTGCCTGTCTGCCTTGAAGGGAGCGCCATAATATTATTTCCGAGGGCAGCAAGTTTTCCTTCAGCATCAAGGGTATTTCCCCCTTCAAGAGCACCGAGCCCCTGAAATGCAGAAAGAATCAGCCTGATATCTGATCCGTCAACAGTCGCAGTTGTAAACATCATTACAAAGAATGTAAGAAGAAGGGTAGTCATGTCGCTGAATGTTACCATCCATTCCGGCGCACCTGGCGGTGGACACTTTTTTTTCTTGTCTCTTGCCATATTACCTACTCGCCGCCTGTTTCAGCCCTGACCATTTCCCTTTCAGCAGGAGCCAGGAATGCAAGGAGTTTTTCTTCAACCATTCTCGGGTTGTCTCCTGACTGAATAGACAGAATTCCTTCAATCATTATTTCCTTTATCATTACCTCTTCCTTATCCCGGTCTTCAAGCTTGCTCTTTACAGGAACAAATACAAGGTTTGCGACAATAGCTCCGTAAAATGTTGTTATAAGCGCAAGGGCCATACCTTTACCTACAGCAGACTGGTCTCCGAGGCTTGCCATCATCGCAATAAGCCCCTGCAGGGTCCCGATCATACCGAATGCCGGTGCATATGAACCCCAGTCACCGAATATTTTTATTCCCGCACCATGTCTTTCTTCCATCTGGTTAAGTTCATTGTAGAGAATACTCTTAATAAGAGTCGGATCTGTTCCGTCCACAACAAGCCTCAGTCCCTTTTCCATAAACTTGTCTTCCAGTTCATCAAGACTGTCCTCAAGTGCAAGAAGTCCTTCCCTTCTTGCCTGTTCTGAAAAACTCACCATTGTTGATATAAGCTTTTCCTTACCGTAATCTTTAGTTTTAAGTGCATGATTCAGGTAATTCATAATTCCAAGAACTCTCTGAAGAGGATTGGATACCATAAGGGCGCAGAATGAACCGCCGATTACCATTACAGCAGATGCAGGATCTATATAAAGCCCAAGCGATGCGCCGCTTATAAACATAGATCCGATAATGAGAATGAATCCTCCTGCTATACCACCCAGTGTTCCTATATCCATTTACCTACTCCTCGTTCTTGAAACATCCGATCATCTTTCTGTAATCTACAATCCTTTCATAAAGATCCTGATAAGACTCCCTGACAACAAGTTTTTTGCCGGAAAGCATTACCAGTGTTGTATCCGGATTTGATTCTATATATTCAATCTGATGGGGATTAATAAAGTATTCTATACCATTAAGTCTTGTAACCTTTACCATTTATCTGAAACCCCCATCACATCTTATACACTGATTAACGTTTAAGAGTCATCAGCTCCTGAAGCATCTGATCAGAAGTCTGAATTGTTTTCGAGTTAGCCTGAAATCCTCTCTGTGTAACAATCATATCTGTAAACTGTTCAGCTAAATCTACATTACTCATCTCAAGAGCACCGGATATAAACTTCCCTTTTCCTGCAATACCGGAAGGGCCTATATTTGCTTCCCCCGAATTGTTTGTTACAGCATATGTACTCTCACCTGCTTTTTCAAGTCCTGCCGGATTAACAAAACTTGCAAGCGCTATCTGGCCGATTGTCCTGTTTGTTCCGTTTGAATAAACACCTGTTATAAGACCGCTCTGATCTATCTTGAAATTTTCAAGATATCCCATAGGATATCCGTTCTGCTTAAAAGCCTTGGTTGAACTTTTTTCAGCAAACTGTGTAACAGTGTTTACTGCACTTCCAACTGTACCAAGATTAAGGTTGAATGTCTGTCTTACAGGATCAGCCCCTTCAGCAACAGTAGCGCCTGGGACATTAAAGCTTACAGGTATCTGAAGAGTCCCTTCAGTTATCCGGTCGCCCTGTTCGTCTTCTGCACCAAGAAGCATACCAAGATTGCTGAAATCTATTAAAAAGGTATTTCCTGCGTTGTTTTCAGCCCCTATTTCAATTGCTGTCGCAAGGTCGGTTTCCCCTTCCCTGTCGATAAAAACCTGTGCCTGCCACTGATTGTTGACACCAGGAACCTTTGTAAAATCCATACTCATTGTATGTTTGTTTCCGAAACTGTCATAAATAGTCTTGTCAATACTCCATGTACCTTCCCTTACCTCGGCAGGTCCGGCGCCCGGAGCTATATCAATTGTTCTTTTATCAAGATTACATGCAAGAAACACTTCTGAAGTTTCAGAAGCCGGATCCTTGCTTCCAACCGGAATAGTAATATCACCCGGGTCGGATGCCGAGTTTACAAATGTCTGGCCGTCTACTGTATCAGCCATCCACCCCTGCACTTTCATACCGTTTGCAGGATTGATAAAAGTGCCAGCCTCATCTATTCCGAAAGCCCCGGCCCTTGTAAAAAATTCCTTCTCACCGCTTTTCATAATGAAAAAACCGTTACCCTGAACTGCAACATCAGTTGATACCCCTGTTGTCTGAAGCGATCCCTGGGTATGAATTGTGTCTATAGATGCAACAGTCATTCCAAGTCCGACCTGTTTCGGGTTTACCCCTCCAAGATCATCTGTGGGTCTGGCAGCTCCCTGCATTGTCTGTGACAGCATGTCCTGAAAATTTACTCTTCCTTTTTTGAACCCGATTGTATTTACATTTGAAATATTATTACCAATAACGTCCATACGTATCTGGTGATTCTGTAATCCTGATACTCCTGAATATAATGATCGCATCATAATGCTGCCCCCTTACCTGATTTTCTCTATTTTATTTAAATCGTAATATTTCCCGTTTACAAGAAGCTGAGGAAACTCATAACCAGATACTTCCTCTACAACCCCTGTTATCATCTGATCACCGTCAACAACATTGACACTTTTACCAATAAGAGAAACAGCATGGTTTGCTGCAACCATATTCTGCATCTTGCCGAATTCCTGTGTCATATTAGTCATCTGCTCAAGTGCTGAAAACTGAGCCATCTGCGCTATGAATTCCTTATCCTCCATAGGTTTTGTGGGATCCTGATGAGTGAGCTGTGTAAGAAGGATTTTTAAAAAATCATCCTTGTCAAGCTCGCTTTTATATGTTCTTTCAGTTGAAAGTTTTTTATTGAAACTTTCAACCTGCATCTGAACCTTGCTTTTTTCCATGTTTGATAACGTTGTTCCGATATCCAAAACTATCCTCCAATCCTATACAACAAGATTTATCAGGGAATTATCCATAGCATTTATCCCGACAATATTATGCTGCTGAACATCTTCAATTATTTTTTCGCTGAAAAACCTTTCGTTGCTTTCCATCTGCCTGCCCTGGTTTTTCCCGCCTCCGACAGATACTTCAAGAGAAGCTCCATTGAAACCGCTTTCCCTGAAATTCCTTATCAGGTTTTCCATGTTGCTCTCGAAAATCTCTTTTATACTATTATTGTCGACAATTATCCGGCCTACTATATTATTATCATTAAGATTTATCCTTATTCGCACATAACCGAGTTTTTCCGGTTTCAAAAGCATTTTAAGCTCACCGGAGGATTCATCCTTCAGAATAATTTTTGTCTGTTTTACTATTTCGCTGTTTCCTTCAGCTTTAAGTCTCTCAAAAACGGTATTCTGTTCTGCTGTAAGAGATTTAACAGGTGTATCAGCCCTTGTTCCCTGGGAATTATCACCAGGCCGCAGCATAAGGACTTCCTTTGATGAAATATTATCGCTGCTGCTTTCCCTGCTTTCACCCGGAGTTTCTCCTGAATCACTTTTACTCATAGTAAACTGCCTGTCGCCCATGGCTTCTTTTTTTATTTCCTTTGCCCTGAGATCAAGCACCTGAAGTTTCTCTTCATTCTTTTCATCTTTTTCTGTTTTTTTAGCAGCTGCTTTTTTACCTGTATCATCTTTTTTGTCGTTAAGCGTTATTTTGACAGACTCTTTTGAAAATTGTGCCTTAAGCATTTCAGCTGAGGCTGCTGACTGTATTCCGTTATCTGTTATTTTTGATGCCTGTATTGTTTTCTCATTCCCGGTCTTCTTTATCTCAGGAACTGCAAGTTCCTTCTTTTCATCAGTCTTTTCTGTTTTTCCGGTTTTAAGATTAAATGAAACTGCAAGCTGCTCTGCAGCATCAGCATTCTCTTTTCCCTTTTCCCTGCTGATCTTCTTATCAGCAATTTTTCCATTTCCTTTCTTCTTGATTTTCACCATTTCCTTTTCAAGAAGTTTATTAAAACTCTTTTTTACATTCAGCAATGGTTTTTCTGCCGGTCCTTTGGCTCCGGACTTATCCGGTATATTCTTCTTTTTCCCGGTTTTCATTTCCTGAGTGCTTGCTCCGGAAACATCAACTTTTAATGCAATTGCTGCAGGCACATTAGTGCTCCTTTAGTTACTGACTGTTTCATCAGGTTTAATTGTCATTTTTCTCTGAATTGCTGCAGATCTTTCAGCCGGAATCAGAGAAAGCCAGTAGGCAACAAGGGATGCCTCCCCTGCTTCTGTCGCAAGCCTTTCTGTTACCCTGAATATATCAATAACATCCTGATCATTCATTTCAACCAGTATATCCCTTGCCTTTTCAGGAGGCATTCCCACAAGGTATCTGGATGATTGTTCCAGGTTTGCTATTTTATTTTCGTACAATCTTGTCCGCACGTTAAATGATTTTTCTCTTTCTTCCAGCGCTTTTTCCCTTTCAGTCAGCATTTCAAGCTTTTGGGTAACAGCAACTTCCTTTTTTTTAAGGTCCTCATCCTTCTTTGAAAGCTCTTCAGCCTGTATTTCAAGCGCTTCTTTCATTTTCTTGAACCTTTCCCTGTCAAGAAGCATTGAATCTTCATCATTTTCAAGTTTTACAACCTTTTCCTTGCTTATAAAAGAAAATACAGGAGAAAGACTTTCACGGGCGTTCATGATTCCTATATAATCAAACCAGACTATTCCGCCGAAAATTACTGCTGCTATCAAAAGCAGAAGTACAAATATTCTGATTCCGGCTCCTGCGCTTCCTGTAAAAGCCATTCTAAACCTCCTGAATTCTTACTGTATAACTTGTAACTGAAATATCATCCAGAGCTTTCGCTTCTTTGGCTGTTTCACCCTTTCTGTGTTCTGACATCTTTTTTTCCTTAAGTTTTTCAAGAACCTTTTTTTCCTTAAGGGCAGTGATATATCTTTTCCGTACAGATTCCATTTCCTTTCCAATCACAGAAAGCTCTTTTTCCAGAAGAGAGATCTTTTCCCTGACAGCAGAAACCTGAGTGTCAAGGAAAACAGAATCAGCTGCAATATTATTATCGGCAGAATTGTAACGGTCTTTTAAAATCTGTTTTCTCATCAGAATAAGATCTTTTATTGCATTTTCCTTTTTCAGATACCTGCCTGTTACCTCTGCCAGCTCAAGAGATCTCTCTTTTTCAGTAAAACTGCGTATTTCCAGAAGTTTTTCCATTCTGAAATCAAACTTTCTCAAACCTTAACCTCTTCACTCAATTCAATCCCGGTTATCCCTGATGCCCACTCAAGAGTACTTTCCATCGTGCTTTTTTCATTGATATCCTGAACAAGAAACTGTTTTATCTCAGGCAGTTTGGCAATTGCCGAATCTATCTCTTTATTTGAACCTTTTACATATGCACCGACATTTATCAGATCTTCAGCTTCTCCGTATACAGCAAGCTTATTTTTAATATACCCTGCAATATTCCTTACACTTTTTGTTGTAATTTTATTTGCAAGTCTTGATATTGATTTAAGAACATTAATAGCAGGGTAATGGTTAGATTCAGCAAGTTTTCTGTCAAGAATAATATGTCCGTCAAGAAACCCTTCAGCATTATCAGCCACAGGTTCATCAAGATCATCACCCTCAACAAGGACAGTATAAAATCCTGTCATTGTCCCGGTTTCAGAGTTTGCGCATCTTTCAAGGAGCCTCGGCATTTCTGTAAAAACAGACGGTGTAAATCCCCTTGTTGCAGGAGGCTCTCCAATGGCAAGCCCGATTTCCCTCTGGGCCCTTGCAAACCTTGTCAGGGAATCAAAAAAAAGCATTACATTTTTTCCGTTGTCCCTGAAGTATTCAGCTATTGCTGTTGCAGTATATGAACCCCTTATTCTTGCAATGGGAAGACTGTCTGATGAGGAAACAACTATAACAGACTTTTTCAGACCATCCTCACCAAGTTCATTTTCTATAAACTCGAGGACCTCTCTTCCTCTTTCTCCGACAAGCGCTATTACATTTATGTCTGCATCTGTATTTCTTGCAATCATCCCGAGAAGTGTTGATTTACCTACCCCTGCACCTGAAAAGATACCGATCCGCTGCCCTTTACCAACTGTAAGGAGAGAATCTATCGCACGGACACCGGTGGGAATCTGATCTGTTATCATTTTTCTTCTTAAAATATCTGGAGGACTGTTAAAAACAGAAATTCTTCCGGCTGATCTTATGTTTCCCTTGCCGTCACAGGGTCTTCCCATGCCATCGACAACCCTGCCGAGCAGCTTCGGGGAAACAGGTATTTTAAGAAAACCCCCTGTTGCAACAACAAGGCATCCGATCTCTATCCCTTCCATGGAATCATACGCCATCAGCTGCACCGATTCTTTCTTCAGGGCAACAACTTCAGCCCAGATTGTTTCCTTCTCATTTATCACAATATAGCAAAGTTCACCAAGAACTACCCTGGGGCCGGTACTTTCTATCAGAAGCCCCTGAACCCTGCTTACCCGTCCTGTAAATTTAATAGGATCGGTACTGCCCATGAGTTTACTGTATTTATCAAAAATAGTGCTCATCCCCCCCCCTGGAATTGTCACTTTTACATGAAATCTTCTTCCACCTCTGTTTTTGTTTTTATCGGTGCAAGTTCAAGTATCCTGTCTTTTATTTCATTAAGCTGAGAGGATATTCTTGCGTCAATTTCACCGAAATCTGTTTCAATAATACAGCCTCCCTTATCAACAGTAGAATCTTCAAGAACTGTAATTGACCTTATGTTATCAACCATACGCATAAAATCCTTAATATGTTCTGTTGTAAGCTGCACATCAGCAAGATTTACCCTGACAATAACCTCTCCCCTGGTTTTCAGCTTTCTTAAAGCCTGTATGACATTGTTTATTACAACATTTTTCTGGTTCTCTGAAATAACTTTAATAACCTTGTGTGAAATAAGAAGAACAAGGTTTATCAGCTGGGTTTCTGACTGTTCAATTATTTCGTTTCTTTTTTCAATGGCATTGTTGAGAACTACATGGACTTTATCGATAAGTCTCTCAACCTCTTCTTTGCCGCTGTTGAAACCGCTGTCAGAGCCTTCCCTGAAACCGCTTGTGTATGCTTCCTTTTCAATAGACTCAACCCTCTCCTGTGCTTCTTTAACCATTGCGGAAGCTTTTTCCTTTGCATCGGCTATTATTGCATCAGAACTGTCTTTGGCTTCCTGAAGATTTTTCTGGGCCTCATTCCTGCTTTTCTTTATCTCTTCAAATGCATTCTGTTTTGCTTCATTTATAATTTTTTCCGCTTCACTTCTGGCAGAATCAATCATCTGCTTTTTTTCATTGTCCCAGGATTCTCTGAACGCTTCGGCCTCCCTTCTCAGATCATCTGCAGTAGGTCCTGTATATTCTTCAAGCGAAAGCTCCTCTACAACTTCTTCAACCTCTTCTCTGACAGGTTCGATATAAACAGTAGATTTTAAATCAACTATTTCAGCGGCTCTGAAAACATTCCGTGCCATTTAAAAATCCTCCGGACAATCCTTATTAAACAACCATCTCATCTTCACCAGATCTTGCAACAACAATCTCGCCCTGTTCTTCAAGTTTTCTGATTACAGATACTATCTTCTGCTGAGCTTCCTCAACATCCTTGAGCCTTATCGGCCCCATGAATTCCATATCTTCCTTGAGGGTATTGGCAGCCCTCTTGGACATATTTTTGAATATTTTATCCTGTACTTCATTATCGACAGCTTTAAGCGCTTTACCAAGCTCCTGCTGATCAACTTCCCTCAGAACCTTCTGGATAGCCCTGTCATCAAGAAGTACAATATCTTCAAATACAAACATTCTCTTTTTAATTTCTTCTGCAAGTTCCGGATCTTCCTCTTCAAGCGATTCAATAATTGTTTTTTCAGTCGATCGGTCTACCCTGTTGAGGATTTCAACAATACTTTCAACTCCTCCTGCAGATGTATAATCCTCACTGGATAGAGTAGAGAGCTTTTTCTCAAGTACCCTTTCAACCTCTCTCAGGGTTTCAGGTGAAGTCCTGTCCATTGTTGCAATCCTTTTTGCAACATCAGACTGTGTCTCATGAGGAAGACTTGAAAGAATGACAGAAGCCTTTTCCGGTTCAAGATATGCAAGAATAAGGGCAATAGTCTGTGGATGCTCCTGCTGTATAAAGTTCAGAAGGTGTGTAGGATCAGTCCTTCTTATAAAATCAAAAGGACGGATCTGAAGAGAACTTGTAAGCCGGTTTATTATATCTATCGCCTTCTGATTCCCGAGTGATTTTTCAAGAAGCTCCCTGGCATAATCAATACCGCCGGAAGTAATAAAATCCTGGGCCATCATAAGGTCCTTGAATTCCATCAGTACTCTGTCTCTGTCTTCCGAATCAACACTCTCAAGTCTGGCTATTTCAAAAGTAAGAGATTCTATTTCATCCTCACGCAGGTGCTTGAAAATATCAGCTGAAATTTCCGAACCTATTGTTACAAGAAAGATTGCTGCTTTCTGTCTTCCGGTAAGTTCTTTTCTTACCCCGCCCCCTTTTTTTGCTGGGGGATTTGCAGGTGTTTTAGCCATAATCCTATTCCTCCATCAACCAGGTTCTGATCAGCTGAGCAACATCTTCAGGATGCTCACGCGCCATATTAACTGCATTCTCCTGCATTTCAAGCCTGGCCCTGTCTTCGACAGACATTTCAACACTTACTCCATCCTCTTCTGCGCTTCTGAGAGCAGCTTCACGCATAGCCTGATGCTGCCGTGCAAGCTCCTCTTCCTTGAGCTTCCTCTTTCTTTCAATAGCCCGGACAATAATTCTGAACATGATGAAAAAGATAACAAGAACTATAAAACCGATGATGGAATAAACAATCATTGTCCTCATCCTCATCCTGTTTCTGTATTTTTCATCTTCCTGGATAAACTGCCTGGTCCTGTCGAACTGTATCGACTGAACAGTTACAGAATCGCCCCTGTTTTTATTGAATCCAACAGCATGCTCAATCAGTGTTTTTGCTTTTGCAATATCCTCATCTGATACCGGAATATATTTTCTTATAATACTGCCGTCCTTTTCAAGCTTGACATTTCCTGTATCATCATATTCCCATTTCCAGAGTCCGTCGATTACAACCCCGACTGTGATTCTTTGTATATTCCAGGGACTTTTTTCCTCATATATATTCTTTGTATTTACAACCTCATTCTGGGTTATATTGTTTCTTTTATATTCCCCTACCATACCTTCAAGGTCCTTGTATGCGGGGGGGGTCTGACCCTCCTGTCCAGGAGGTCCTTCAGGATTGAATCCGGTTCCTCTGAAACTTTCATCAACGCTGTTTTTGGAAAGAGTAATTGAAGGAACAACCTCTGTCTCGTCAAAAGGGGTCCCGGGATTATCAGCTTTCATGGTTATCGGAAAGTGTTCTTCAGTTTCAACAGTTCTTTTACCCATATCAAGATCAATATCAAGATTAAGTATCTCAACCCTGTCCTGACCGAATATCTGCCTCAGAGATGATATTATCGCATTTTTCAGTTTTTTCTCCTGCTCGCTTTTTATCTTCATCTCTCTTTTTGCAAGTTCAAGCCTGTCAAAATTCTCAAGGCCGGCAAAATCATTAAGAACATTACCCTGATGATCGGTGATTGTTATATATTCATCCTCAAGACCTTCAACTGCAAACTTAACAAGCTTGACAATTCCTTCAATCTTTTTCCTGTTCTCTTTTATATCTGAACCGGGTTTTGCGTTTATTATTATTGAAGCTGATACCTTGTTCTGGTCTTCCTGAAAAAGTTCATCTTCAGGCAGGACCAAAGATACCTTAACCGAGTCAACATCCTCAAGAGCTTCAAGGTGCTGTTCAAGACTTTCAGTAATGGCACGTCTTAAATTTACGTTTCTCTCAAAATCGGTAACAGTCCACCTGTCCATTTTAAATACGTCCCATGGAGATACATCAACAGGTATAAGATCCTCCCTTGCAAGAAGAGAGACTACCCGCTGTGCTGTTTTTTCATCATCAACGTAGATTTTTCCTTCAGGAGTTATCTGATGAGAAATCCCCTCCTCATCAATCCTTACAGATATCTTGTTGAGCAGATTTTCATCTGTTACAGGTTTTGTGAGCACCTGGACCAGTCCAGGTGATGAGTTGTAAACCGTAAGCAGTATGATACCGGTCAAAACAACCAGAACCACAGAAATACCTATTATCTTCTGAAGTACTGATAGCTTTGTCCACAATCCCGCTGCCTGATTTAATATTTTTTTAAATTGTTCTTTCATTTCCCCTCCCAAGCGAAAAGAACCCTGTTCCAGGCTGATAAAATAATATCAGTATTTATCTAATACTCAAAATCTCCTTATATGCCTTAATACTCCTGTCTATTACAGCTTTTGTAAGAGCCAGAGCAGTATTAGCTTTGGCCATTGCAATTGTAACATCATGAGGATCTACACTTTCAGGATCAATAATCATTTTCTTGCTTATATCAGCGCTTTCATTCTGAAGTCTGTTAACACCGTCAAGCGCTTCATACATCATTTTCTGAAAGTTTTCAGTGCCTGTTTCTGTTGCTGTTGCAACACCTGACTGCCTGTCCATTGTAAAATGCCTGGGGTCAGTCCTTAAAAGGGTAACCCTGTGGCCGTAAACCTGATCATAATTCAGATAATTCATCATTTCTATCTCCCGATCTCAAGAGCCTTCATAAACATGCTCTTTGATCCGTTAACCATGGCAACATTTGCTTCATAGGATCTTGTGGCTGAAATCATATCCACCATTTCATTTACAATATTCATATTAGGGAACTCAACATAGCCCTTTCTGCTGCCGGTTTTGATTGCATCAGGATGTGTAGGATCATAAACAAGTTTCGGCTGTGCATCCATATCCTTTTCAATCTTTGAAACCCTTACACCCCTGCCGATTCCGTTATCAAGGAATTTCGGAAGAAAAGGACTTTTCCAGTACGGCTGTGAAACTTTCGGCCTGAAAACAGTTCTGCTTCTCCTGAAAGGACCTCCTTCTGGAGTTCTTGTTGTATTTGAATTGGCAATATTATTTGATATCACATCAAGCCTCAGCCTCTGTGCTGAAAGTCCGGATGCTGCTGTATTTATACTTGAATAAAGCCCCATTTATTCCCCCTACCTTAATACTGAGTTAATCTGTGAAAACTGGTTTGATACTGCAAGTGTCATCAGCTGATAATTAAGCTGGTTCTGCATTGAAAGCATCATTTCCTCTTCCACGTCAACATTGTTTCCATTGTTCTTTGACTGCGTAAGGTAATCAAGCACCCTTCTGGGACCTACACTCCTGTAGTCAACCGGATTATAAAAAGACATATGTCTCGGATCTGTCATTCTTGCAGGAAGTGTTTCCATCTTCTGTGAGTCAAAAGCCCTTTTCAGCTGTGATTCAAAATTCACTACGCTTCTCTTGAAATTGGGAGTATCAGCATTGGCAATATTGTCCGCAATAACAGATCTTCTAAGTAAAGAAACATCCATTGTCCTTTGCAGTATATCAACTGTTCTGCCGAAATTATTATTTATAAACATCTACCCCTCCAACGGTTTATAAACCTCTATCTATAAATATCGGTTTTTTCAAAACCTCCATTAGAAAATTGTCAAAGTATATATCTGCTGAGGTCCTGATCCTCAATAACATTACTCAGTTTTTCCCTGATATATTCAGGAGTTATACTTATAGTCTGCCCTGCAAGATCTGGTGCTTCAAAGGAAATATCCTCCAGAAGCAGCTCCATCATTGTATGAAGCCTCCTTGCCCCGATATTTTCAGTCCTGGAGTTAACCTCCTGGGCAAGTTCTGAAAGTTTAACGACAGCCTCATCTGTAAACTCAAGATAAACATCCTCTGTTTTCATAAGTTCGATATACTGTTTTATAAGGGCATTTTCAGGCTGGGTCAGTATTTTTTCAAATTCTTTGGCTCCCAGCGATTCAAGCTCAACCCTTATCGGAAACCTGCCCTGCAGTTCAGGTATCAAATCTGATGGTTTACTCATATGAAATGCGCCGGCTGCTATAAAAAGAATGTGTGAAGTATCCACTATACCGTATTTTGTATTGACTTTTGATCCTTCAACAATCGGTAGAATATCCCGCTGTACCCCTTCCCTTGATACATCAGCCCCGCTTCTAGATTCCTTTCCTGCCACTTTATCGATTTCATCAATAAATATTATTCCCATATCCTCAGCGCGCTGCTTTGCTATCTCAGAAGCTTTATCAGTATCAATCATCCTGTCGATTTCATCATTCAGAATAACTTCTCTTGCATTTTTAACAGTCATCTTCCTCTTTTTTTTCTTGCCGCCCCCGAGCAGTCCTGCAAAACCTCCAAGATTAAGGTCCATGTCCTCAAGGTTTGTTCCGGAAAATATCTCAATTGCAGGGGTATTTTTCTTTGAAACCAGAACTTCAATCTCTTTTTCTTCAAGTTTACCCTCTTTCAGCATTTTTCTGAAAGTTTCCCTTGTAGTCAGGGAATCGGAAGATGGAAGCTGGATAACGTCGGGGTTTTCATTTTTATCCTGCTTTTTATTCAGTCCAGGAAGAAGCAGATCAAGTATTATCTCTTCTGTTTTTGCCTCTGCTCCTTCAACCACCTGCTCCCTCATTTCCCCCTTGACCATGTTGATAGCTACATTCATGAGGTCTCTTACCATCGACTCTACATCCCTTCCGACATAGCCGACTTCAGTATATTTTGTTGCTTCAACCTTAACAAAAGGAGCGCCGCATAGTTTTGAAAGTCTTCTTGCAATTTCTGTTTTTCCGACACCTGTAGGGCCTATCATTATTATATTTTTAGGGGCAACCTCTTCCCTCATAGTCTCGTCAAGCTTCTGTCTCCTCACCCTGTTCCTCAGGGCAACAGCTACTGCCTTTTTCGCCTTATTCTGTCCTATAATGTATTTATCAAGTTCAGAAACAGTCTGCTTCGGTGTAAGTTTATCAAGTTCAAGCATGAATCTCCTCCACAACAAAATTATCATTCGTATATATACATATCCTGGAAGCAATTTTAAGTGACTTCAGTGCAATCTCCCCGGCGCTCATATCTGAAGAATCAAGATAAGCAAGAGCAGCAGAATATGCAAAACTTCCCCCGCTTCCGATACCGATGACCCCTTCTTCCGGTTCAATAACATCTCCTGTACCGGAAATAAGAAGTATTTTCTCCCTGTCTGCGACAAGAAGCATCGCTTCAAGCCTTCTCAGTGCCTTGTCTGTCCTCCATTCTTTTGCAAGCTCGACAGCTGATCTGGTTATATCGCCGTTATACTCTTTCACTTTTACTTCGAAACGCTCGAAAAGGGTAAATGCATCAGCTGTAGCTCCAGCGAAGCCTACAATCACATTACCGTCATTAATTTTTCTTACTTTCCTTGCATTTCCCTTCATAACTGTATTTCCAAGAGTCACCTGTCCGTCTGCAGCCATGGCCACGTTATTGTCCTTTATTACTGCAAGTACAGTTGTTCCTCTGAATTCCGTTCTGCTGTTTTCCGTCATTATCTAACTCCTTACTTTCCTGCTGTGGGGATGTGCATTTCTGTATACCTCTTTCAATCTTGAAATTCCCACATGTGTATAAACCTGGGTTGTTGAAAGACTGGAATGTCCCAGCATCTCCTGTACGACCCTGATATCAGCCCCCTGATCTACAAGATGGGTGGCAAAAGAATGTCTTAATGTATGGGGGGATACCTTTTTGCTTATACCGGCCCCCGAAATAATATTATCAATAAGATAGAAGGCGCCCCGGGAAGTAAGCCTGCCCCCCCTGCTGTTGATAAAAAGAGGCTGTTCAGTACCTGATTTATTTTTTCCGCTGCTATCCCGTATATCTAAATACTTAATCAGTGAATCTGCGGCTTTTTTGCTTAAAAAGACTATCCTCTCCTTGTTTCCCTTCCCTTTTACCTTTACTGTCCCTTCTGATATATGAAGCCCTGCAATATCAAGCGATACTGCCTCGGAAATACGGCATCCTGTAGAATAAAGAAAATCAATCAGAGCCATGTTTCTTGCAATGGCAAAACTGTTTTTCTCTGATCCAGCAATATAATCCCGTATCTTTGCTATTTCATCGAGCTGGAGATGTTCAGGAAGCCTTTTCTCCTCCTTCAGATGAACAACCCGTCCGAACGGATTAAAATCAGAAATACTGTTTTTTACAAGATATTCATAAAACTTGCTGACTGAGGATATTTTTCTGTTTATGGAAGACGGTTTAAGCCCTGAAAATGAAAGGAATGATACAAAACCTCTTCCAGTATTTTTAGACGGGTTTTTGTAATCTATACTGTTTTCTCCGAGATAATCAAAATACTGCTCAAGATCCGACCTGTAGCTTTTTACAGTAGCCGGAGAAAGATTAAGTATGGTTTCCAGATAGCTTAAATAGCTTTCCATTTTTATTATTCAGCCTCCATTGAATTTTTACACTCGCTGTTGCTGCAGGAATAATAGGTACCCCTTTTCCTGTCATATTTTTCCACCATAAAATAACCGCATTCCGGGCACTTTTTTGAAGAAGGTTTTGCATGACTTATAAAATCGCATTCAGGATAGTTTGTACATCCGTAGAACTCTTTTCCTTTTCCCCCCTGTTTTTTCCTTGCAACTATCTGCCCGTTGCATCCCGGCCTGGGGCACTCCGCAAGGGGAACAGATTTTGTATGCATACATTCAGGAAATCCGGAACAGGCCAGAAAATAGCCGAATCTACCGAGTTTTTTAACCATTTTCCTGCCGCATTTTTCACATGTATAATCTGTCTCCTCATCCATGACCCCTTTAACTGATTCAAGAGTTTCCATCACATGGTCAACCTTGCTTTTAAAAGGGGCATAAAATCCGGTAATCATTTCCGACCAGTTCTCTTTATTTATTTCAACATCATCAAGCCTTTTTTCCATATCAGCGGTAAAATTAACATTTAAAACATCAGGAAAGGATGTTATGAGTATATCGTTTATCATCTTGCCCAGTGTTGTAGGTACAAGCTGTCTGTTTTTCCTGACAACATAATATCTGTCAATAAGAAGTGAAATTATTGGGGCATAGGTCGAAGGCCTTCCGATCCCCTTCTCTTCAAGCACCTTTACAATACTTGCATCAGTATATCTTGCAGGTCCCTGGGTAAAATGCTGTTCAGACAGGAACTCTTCTGCAGAAAAAATCTCCCCTTCTTTCAGATGAGGAACCTTTACAGACTTCTCCTTGCTTGCAAGAAGTTTCAGGACCTTCTGAAACCCCTTTACAATAACTTTAGTACCGCTGATTCTGAATACCCCCTCACCGCATTCAATATCAGCAGTGGTTGTTTCAGTCAGGGTATTTCTCATCTGCGATGATACAAACCTTTCCCAGATTATGGTATAAAGTTTAAGCTGATCCTTTGAAAGATAATCCTTTACATAATCAGGAGTATATTCGGCATAGGTAGGTCTGATTGCTTCATGCGCATCCTGAGCCCTTTTTCCCATGCTGTAGCTTATCTGGTTTTCAGGAAGCTCTTCAGGATAATTCTCAGAAATATACTTTCTCACATCTTCTACAGCCTGAGCAGATATTCTTGTGGAATCTGTTCTCATATAGGTTATCAGTCCCACCCGGCTGGAGCCTATATTGATCCCCTCGTAGAGCTGCTGGGCAATCTGCATTGTTTTACGGGAAGTAAATCCCAGCCTGTTTGCTGCATCCTGCTGAAGTTTTGAAGTAATATAGGGGGCTTTCGGCTGGATCTTTTTTTCAGTCTTCTTAATTTCCCTGACAATGAAATCCTTTCCCTCAAAAACAGATATAAGTTTATCAACGCTTTCCTTATTTTTGAGATCAGGTTTTTCATTTCTATAGCTTACAAGCTGGGCCTGGAGGCTGCTTTTATCCTTTTTGAGAATTGCATCCAGTGTCCAGTATTCCTGCGGTGTAAAATCCTCAACCTCTTTCTCCCTTTCCGATATCAGCCTGAGAGCTACAGACTGGACCCTTCCTGCAGACAGACCGTTTTTAACCTTCTTCCAGAGAAGCGGAGAAAGGTTATAGCCTACAATCCTGTCAAGCACCCTTCGAGCCTTCTGGGCATTGACCTTTCCCATATCTATCTCAAGGGGAGATGCCACTGCCGCCTTTATTGCCGACGGGGTTATTTCATTAAAAATTATTCTTTCAATCCTGACATCCTTGTTTTTCCCTTCAAGCACAGTCTTGAGGTGGTAGGAAATTGCCTCTCCCTCCCTGTCATTATCAGATGCCAGCAGTATATGATTTGATTTTGATGCCCTGGTATTAAGTTCTTTAAGTATTTTTGCCTTACCCCTTACTGTAATATATTCCGGCTCAAAATCCCCGTCCACGTTTATTCCCATTCTTGACTTGGGAAGATCAATAAGGTGCCCCATGGAAGCGGAAACGGAAAAACCTTTACCAAGATATCGTTCTATAGTCTTTGCCTTTGCCGGAGATTCCACTATCAATAATGTATTTTCATTCTGCTTTTTTGTACTGCTCTTAGGCATAAATTCTTCTCCTGTAATACACTCCACGGTGATTTATTATCATTCCTTCAATTTCCTTTTCAGTTGTATTAAAAAAAAGCCTGTCAAGACTGTTGTTTATCCTGTAATCATCTGATGCGGGGGACATCCCCCACTCGCACAATATATCTTCCCCGCAGTTTATAACCATTGCTCCTGATTCAGCAAGAAAAGCTCCTCCTGACCCGTATCCGGATTTCAGACCTGAAGAATGTACAAAAACATCCCTTCCCTGCTCAAGAGCATAGGAAGATGTTATAAGCGAACCTGATTTTTCCGGAGCCTGTATTACTGCAGTTCCCCTTGCAATCCCGCTTATAATCCTGTTTCTTTCCGGAAAGTGGTATTTTTCAGGAAAAGTTCCGGGCCTGTATTCACTTACAAGAGACCCGTTTTCGGAAATTATTCTCTCTGCAAGCTTTTTGTTTTCCTTCGGGTAAATAATATCAACGCCGCTGCCAAGTACCGCAACTGTGCACCCGCCGCTGTCAAGCGCCCCCTTATGAGCCTCTGAATCAATTCCTCTGGCAAGACCTGATACTATACCGATCCCGCTTATTGAAAGGCAGAATGCAGTATCATATGAAGCTTTCAGTGATACTCCGTCAGCAGCTCTTGTACCGACTATAGCTGCTGAGGGAATATCAGATGAGGGGAGTTTCCCTCTTACATAAATAACAGCCGGAGGTGAATATATCTCTCTCAAAAGAGGCGGATAAACAGGATCATGAAATGTTACAGGATATATTCCTGCTTTATCACAATAAGAAATTATATTATCAGCCGCCTCTAAGGCATTAATAAAAACCTGATCACCACAGCTCATAAACATATTCAAAATGCCGGGAACATCTTTTTTCTCAATCCCTTTAAGCTCTTCCCGTGAATCAATATATCTTACAAGGTCAGATTTCCCCCTGGCCGTCAGTTGAGGTATATTTGCTATAACAAGTGCAAGATAATTAATTCCATTCATAGATGTTTTCTTCCAGCTCCTTTCTGTTATCTTCCGCCTTCTCCCTGAATACCTTGTTGTCTGAAGTTTTTATTATTCTGTCGTAAACAGATATTGCATCATCAATTCTTCCCATCCTTACATAGGCATTTGCAAGAAGAAAATATGCATCATAGTTCTTTGTTTCAAACTCAATAAGACTGTTCAGGAGGACGGCCGCATCTGCCGGACGATCAAGTTCAAAAACATAAAGAACAGAAAGGGCATATATTGCATTACTGTATTTACTGTCAAGAGAAACTGCTTTTTCATAGTATTTGACAGCATCCTGAATATATTTAAAGCTCTCCGGATCATCAATCACCGATTTTGAATATCTTGCTGAACACAGTCCGGCATAATAAAAAAGGATCGGGTTTTCAGGATATATTAATGAAGCCTCCTTAAACTGATCAAGTGCAAGAAGATACATTTTATTTTCCAGATACAGTTTGCCGAGCATCTTGTAACAGCTTCCGATTCCCCTGGCAGCTTCGACCTTTTCCTCAAGAATATCCCTGTATCTTTTTATATCACCTTTAAGTTCAGCTTCCCTCTCTTCTGATATTTCTCCGTATTCAGTTGTCGCGAGACGGGAATAAAGATCATCCTCTTCTCTGCTGCATGAGGAAATAATAACCAGAATAAGAAGTAAATACTTTTTCATATACACCTTTTTCATCCGTCAGGATGGTATTTTTTATGATAATCTCTCAGATCATCACTGTTCAGGTGGGTATAAATCTGGGTTGTTGCAATATCTGAATGACCCAGAAGCTCCTGTACAGACCTTAAGTCTGCTCCACCTTTAAGAAGGTGTGTCGCAAAGGAGTGGCGCAGTGTATGGACCCTGGAACAGACCCCGGAACTTATTCTGAGTTCTCTGAACCTCTTCCAGATCCCCTTACGGGATATTTTACCTCCCCTTGTATTAAGAAAAAGATACTCGCTCCGTTTATTCTTAAGCAGAAACGGTCTGGATTCTTCAATATATTTTTTAAGCCATTTTTCAGCCTCATCTCCAAGAGGAACAAATCGCTCCTTCCCCCCTTTACCCTTAACTAACAGAAGAGAATCATTTAACAGAATATTACTGTACTTAAGATCTGAAGCTTCAGAAATCCTCAGACCGCAGGAATAAATAAGCTCAAAAAGGGCTCTGTCCCGGAGACCGTTATGCTTCCTGATATCTATTAAGGAAAAAATAAGCTCAATTTCATTCAGGTCAAGTACGTCGGGGAGCTTTCTTCCCCTTTCTGCCATTTCAATAAAAGAAGCTGGATTATCCTGCCTCATATCCTCTATAACAAGAAACCTGAAAAAAGAACGGAGAGCGCTTTTTGATTTATTAACAGTGGAGGCAGAAAGCATGGAACTCTTTTTATTATCAGGATTTCTCCTTTCAACTAAAAACCTTTCTATATCAGAGCAGCCGATATCATAGATACTCATATTATTTTCAGCCGTATATTCCAGAAAGCAGCTTACCTCCCGCATATATACCTCTACTGTGGATAATGCAAGATTGAGTTCTGCTATAAGATAATCCCTGTAACTGATTGAAATGCTTTCAGTTTCCATGACTGTTTATAAAACTACTCCTCTTTCCCGTTTTTATTCTGATACCCTGAAATCCCCTGTCCCTGAGTAGCAGCATATTCACCTTCCCTGCCTCTGTAGAAAGCCGGTATTTCAAGATCTGATGCTGAACTGTTTCTGCCGCTCAGGAAAAAGTCGTCTCTTTTTCCTATCAGCCCTTTCCTTATCTTGCTCCATTCCTGGTTGCTGATAAACTCGCTGCCTGCCGGGCCTGAGACTGTCTTTTCCTCTGATTTTTTAATATCACGGGGAGCAAATCCTGTAGCTACTACCGTAACTTTTATTTCATCTTCCATTGCATCATCAATAACGCTGCCTGTAATTGTAAGAACATCCCTGTCTGCTGTTGATGTAATAATCTGAAGAACTTCCTGAAACTCTGAAAGTGAAAAATCAATTCCACCGGTCACATTTACAAGTATTCCTTTAGCCCCTTCAATGCTTTCATCCTGCAAAAGAGGATTATTGATTGCGTTTGTTGCTGCATCAATGGCGCGGTTTTCCCCTCTTCCGGAACCTATTCCCATAAGAGCATCACCCTGACCGCTCATTATCGTCTTCACATCGGCAAAGTCGATATTCATGTCACCCTCTTTGGTGATAAGGTCTGAGATTCCCTGGACCCCCTGTCTGAGCACATCATCAGCAATCAGAAGCGCTTCCCGGAAGGGGGTTTTTCTGTCAATTATTTTCAACAGGTTTTCATTCGGAATAATTATGAGTGTATCGACCGATTCCCGGAGTTTTTTGATTCCCCCCTCGGCCAGCGTCATTTTCCTCTCCCCTTCAAGCCTGAAAGGGCGGGTTACAACACCGACAGTCAGTATTCCGAGTTCGCGGGCAACAGATGCAATTACAGGAGCAGCCCCGGTACCTGTCCCACCACCCATTCCTGCTGTGATAAAAATCATATCTGAGCCTTTCAGGGTGTTCTTGATCATTTCCTTATCCTCAATCGCAGCTTTTTCACCGATTTCAGGGACCCCGCCTGCTCCAAGCCCGTTTGTAAGCTTGGTTCCGATGGGAAGTTTAATTTCAGCCTTGCTTTTGTTGAGGTCCTGAACATCTGTGTTTACTGCAATAAAGTCAACGTTGCTCAGGTTTCCTTCGATCATTCTGTTGACAGCATTATTACCGCCGCCGCCGACGCCGATAACCTTTATTTTTGTTGGATTTGTAAAATTTTTTTCATCAATAACTGTAATTTGCATTCCCCCCCCCAGTGAAATACCAATTTTAAATACTTCCTCAGTATGGACTGGCGGGATAAACCCCCCCAGTGAAATACCAATTTTAAATACTTCTTCAGTATGGACTGGCGGGATAAACCCCCCCAGTGAAATACCAATTTTAAATACTTCCTCAGTATGGACTGGCGGGATAAACCCCCCCAGTGAAATACCTGACTTTTTTCTAACTACTCAAAAAAACTCTTTTAGCCAGTTTCTGAATCTGACTGCCATACCGCTTTCCCTTGTAAGCGTTATATTTTTTTCAATATTACCTGATATTTCATCCGCATACAGCACAAGTCCTACTGCAGTGGAATAAACAGGATTTTTATATTCTCCCACAAGTCCCCCGCATTTCAGCGGATACCCTACACGAGCTGGCCTGTTGAAAATTTCCCCTGCAAGCTGAGTAACACCAGGCATAAGAGCCCCTCCCCCTGTAAGAACAATACCGCCGTTCAGCTTTTCAAGATAATTTTTCTCCCTGAGCTTATCATGAACCATCTGAAATATTTCAACCATTCTCGGCTGAATTATTTCACATATCTTCTTCCTCGGTATAGGCTCAGATGGCCAACCACCGACTCCCGGAAGAATAACATCCTCATCATCCTCAACCATCGGCATATAACAGCAGCCTGATTCAACTTTCAGCTTTTCAGCCATATCTGCAGGTATGGTCAGTACTATTGAAAGATCGTTAGTAACCTGCCGCCCCCCCAGCGGAACAACATCAGTATGATATGGTGATCCCTCAATATTGACAATAACATCGGTAGTACCGCCGCCGAGATCTATCATCAGGACCCCCATCTCTTTTTCATCCTCTTTCAGGACTGCTTTTGAAGAAGCAAGAGACTGAAGCACTATTTCTTCAACCTTGAATCCTGCCCTGTTTACACATTTAATAAGATTCTGGGCCGATGTAATGGATCCGGTAACAATGTGGACTTCAGCTTCAAGCCTTATCCCGATCATATCAAGAGGATTTCTGATCCCCCCCTGATCATCTACTATAAATTCCTGAGGTATTACATGCAGGACTTCCCTGTCCATCGGAATTACAATAGCTTTTGCAGCATCAATAACCCTTGAAACATCCTCAGAGGTTATTTCTCTCCCTTTTCCTGCAACAGCTACAACTCCCCTGGAATTGATACCTTCTATATGAGCTCCTGCTATACCTGTAACAACAGCATTTACTTCCCTGCCAGACATCATCTCGGCTGCCTCTATAGCTTCAGTGACAGCCTTCATGGTGGCTTCAATATTAATCACCACCCCCTGTCTGAGACCTATGGACGGGGCTGTACCAACACCTGTAATTTCGAGTTCGCCATTTTCATTGTATTCGCCTATAATAGCGCAAATTTTTGTTGTCCCTATATCAAGGCCAACAATCACATTTTCAGAAGGCAAAAATCTATCCCTCCCTAACCTTGTAAACTACCTGACCCGATCTGAAGTCAAGTTCATCCATCTCAGACTTTATCCCTTTTTTTTCTATTACATCAAGTACTACAAATATCTGTTTTAAAAGCCCCTCGCTTATTTCGGTACCTGTCCTAACCCTTATCTTTCCGTTCAAAGGATAAATAAGGACTTCATACTCTGAATCCTGCTTTTTAACAAACTTTAATTCAGAAATCTGATTAAACAGAAGAGGCGATGTATCCTGAAGTTGTTTCAGATCACTGAAATATTCACACAGCTCTGAAGGAAGTCTTACACCGAGCTTGAGATCCACAAATCTGATTCCTGAAATAACCGGCATCGTAAAATCAGAAACACTCTTCCCGATTTCAAAAACAACCCCTTCATTATCAATCATCACAGGGACAGACCTGTTTCCCATTGAAACAAGAGTCATGGCGAGGGGACTTCTTTCTGTAATATATATTTTAAGCGTCCCGGGGAAAAGCTTCTCAACCCGTATATCCTTTATAAGAGGATTTTTCAACAGTTTTCTTTCAATTACCGGTGTATTTATTGAAAAAAAGTATTCTTTTTCCCTTATTTCCGCCAGTTTTATTATATCAGAGTTTGAAAGCTGAAAATCCTTTGAGCAGTATACCTGGATTTTCGTTATCAGAAGTTCAGGCGCTATCAGCAGCTGAAATACTATTTCTACAGAAACCAGCAAAATAATAAAAACAAGCAGATATATAAAAATATTTCTCCTTTTCGAACCGGTTTTTTTAATGTTTTTATCTTCAGATACATATCCGGTTGTATAGATTGTACTACTCATTCCAATTATCCCTGTTACTTTGATATTTTTTAGATATATTAAGCAGAATTCCGCACATTAAAAGGGTAACAAGCATGGAAGACCCCCCGTGTGAAAAAAATGGAAGCGGAATACCTGTTGCTGGTACAGCCCCTGAGACAACAGCCAGATTCATAAGAGCCTGATAAAGAATGCTGGTTGTAATTCCAAACCCGAGAAAATATCCGAATCTGTCACCGCTTCTGCCGCAGTATCTGCTGACTGCATAACCCCGGGCTGCAAAAACAGCAAAGAGAACAATTATAATAAAAACCCCAATAAACCCGGTTTCCTCTCCGATAACGGCAAAAATAAAATCGGAATGAGCCTCCGGAAGTGTCCCGAATTTTTTCAGGCCGTTTCCTATCCCGCTTCCCCAGATCCCGCCGCTGACAAGGGCGGCCTTTGCCTTAATAATCTGATAACCCACCCCGACAGGATCTTTCTCAGGATCAATAAATGCAATAAGCCTCTTCACTCGGTGCTCTTTACTCATGATAAGGATCAGCATAAAAGGTATAGCAGCAATAATTGCGGAAAAAAAGTATCTTATCCTTACACCGGCAATGAAAAACATTGATCCGCTTAAAAAAATAAGGAACATTGCTGTCGAAAAATCATTCTGGGCGAAAATCATTACAGAAAAAACAACTACAACAACTGCCGGGTGTGATATGGTATAAAGCTCTTCAATTTTATCTTCTTTTTTCGAAAAAACACTTGCAAGATAGAGGACCACAGCTACCTTCACAAGTTCTGACGGCTGAAATGAGTGTCCGAAAAAGATAATCCACCTTCTTGCACCCTGTATTTCATCCCCTGCAAAAAGAACAGCAAGGGAAAGGATTAATGAGCTGATCAGGAAAATGGGCACTGTTTTCCTGATTTTCTCAACAGGCATGCTTATAAAAACAACCGCCCCTGCAATCCCCAGAATTACCATGACCAGTTGCCTCTTCAGGAAAAAATCAGGTTCTTTTCCAAGTCTAAGGGCATTTGGATATGATGCTGAAAAGAGAAAAGTCAGACCTATACCGAGAAGCAGTATTATTATATACAGAAGCATGGGATCAAACGCTTTTTTTGTTTCTTTTTCAACTTTAAACCCTGTTGACATAAATCCTTTTACACTCCCCTGATTATTTACTGGATTTTAAGGGTGGAAAGACTGAGAATTACAAAAAGCCCTCCCAGAATCCAGAACCTGATAACAACTTTACTTTCATTCCAGCCGTTAAGCTCGTAATGATGATGAAGAGGGGCCATTTTAAAAACCCTCTTTTTCCTGGTTTTATAGGATATAACCTGTATTATTACCGACAGTGCTTCCAGCACAAATACTCCGCCGACAAAAATAAGAAGGATCTCCTTTTTTATCAAAAGTGCAAGTACACCAAGAAGCCCCCCGAGCGAAAGACTCCCTGTGTCACCCATCATGATTTCCGCCGGATGGCAGTTAAACCACAGGAATCCGACCGAAGCCCCTACAACAGCAAGGCTCAGGACTGTAAGTTCTCCGCTGCCTACTATATAGGGAATCTGAAGATATTCTGCATATACCGCATGACCTGACAGATATGTAAGAATCGCAAACGCAATACCAGTCATAAGAACCAGCCCTATAGCAAGACCGTCAAGTCCGTCTGTAAGGTTCACCGCATTTGAGGTTCCGACAAGAAGCAGCACACCGAACGGTATATAGAAATACGACAGATCCAGGACCGGGAACTTGAAAAAGGGAATATAAAGCAGTGTTGTATCGGTATTGCTGTTTACAAAAATAAAACTCACAATAACTGTCGAAAGAAGTATCTGGGCAATAAATTTGAACTTTGCCTGAAGTCCTCTGGAATTCCTCTTAAAAACCTTAAGATAATCATCTACAAATCCAATAAGTCCGAATCCGAGAATTGAAGCCACAGATATCCATGTATAGGGATTTTTAATATCCTGCCAGAGCAGTACTGATACTACAATTGAAAAAATTATCAGGATTCCCCCCATGGTCGGAGTCCCTGATTTTACTTTATGTGTTTCAGGACCATCATCCCGGATCTCCTGCCCAAGCTTTTCCTTCTGCAGCCAGCTGATAAGTTTGGGGCCGAAAAAAAGCGATATAAAAAGGGCTGTAACCGAAGCATAGGCAGCCCTGAATGTGATATACTGGAAAACATTAAAAAAGGTTATCTTATTAATAAGCGGTAAAAACAGTTCCTTAAGCATTTAGGATCCCCCTGTCCGGATTCAGTACCGGTTCTATAAACCTTTCCAAAGCCATCCCTCTGGATCCTTTAAAAAGGATAATATCACCTTCTTTCAGATATTCGTTGAGCTTTCTGACCAGCATTTTTTCATCTGATGTATAATATGCATATATCCCGCCTCCGCTGCTCTCTGCAATGCGGTATGCAGGTTCAGTATCCTTCCCGTAAAAAAAAGCCCCGTCAATCAAAGAGGCAGATATTTTCTCTCCGATCTTTCTGTGGATCTCACCTGTGCTGTCTCCGAGTTCAAGTATTGAACCGATAAGGATGACTTTTCTCCCTTCCCATTCAAGGTTTTTTAAAAAATCAACAGCTGACAATACTGCTTCAAGATTTGAATTATAGCATTCGCTTATTACTGTAACTGATCCTTCCCTGATTTCCCCCCTGCCGAAGAGGGGAGAAACAGCCTCAAGCGCTTTCTTTATCTTATTAAAATCCACAGAGAAATACCTGCCGGTTTCAACTGCGGCAATAGCATTCAGGATATTATGAAATCCGATGAGATTTATTCTGATTTCCCCTTCATCAAAGCGGAGAATACTGCCCCTGATCCCTTCATTCTCTATACGGACAAGCCCTTCAGCATTATCCTCATCATACATCCTGACCCTGTTACCGGTCAGTGATGCAATCTTTTCTGCATATTTATCTTTCCCGTAGATAAGACCTGATTCAAGCCTGCTGCTTCTGAGGAATATTTTGGATTTTTCTTCTGCTATCCTGTCCTGCGAACCCAAAAGCCCGATATGGGCAGTCCCTATATTTGTAAGTATACCGAAATCCGGGTTAAGAATATCGACAAGGATGTCCATCTCGCCTGGATGGTTCATCCCCATTTCAAATACTCCGTACCTGTGATATTTTCTTATATTAAAAACAGACAGAGGCAGACCGATTTCAGAGTTCAGATTGCCCTCATTCATAACTGTGGGAGCGGAAAATGCAAGAACTTTTGCAACCATCTCCTTGGTAGTTGTCTTACCGCTGCTTCCAGTAATTCCAATGATTTTTATATCGCTAAACTTTGATCTGTAGTATTTAGCAAGCTTCTGAAGAGACACAAGAGTATCAGAGACTTTAAGAACAGCACATGATTTTTTCAAAGCAGCGTTCTCTATCACGCTGTCAAGCCTGTCTATAATACAGCATGATACAGTATCTGATATGTCTGAAATATAATCGTGCCCGTCACTTCTCTCTCCGTGAAGCGCAAAAAAGAGATCCCCCCCCTTTGCTTTTCTTGAATCAATCGAGACACCTTTAATCTCCTTCCCCTCTCCGGCAGATATCTGCTCACAGCCGAGAACAGATACTATCTCATCAACTGTCAGGGGAAATTCATTATTCTTCAGCATTTGCATCTTTATCCGTTTTTATATTTATTATTATGCTCTGCCCCGGATCTGCTGTATCCAGGTCGGAATTCTCTTCTGTAATTTTCTGAACCCTTGCAGGTGAACTGAAAACAGAATATGTGGAAAGCATTCTTTTATTCTCCTCGAACCACTCTTTCTGCTCAAGCTCGTAATTATCCACCTCTGTCTTCAGCCTTTCATATTTGAAACTCTGTCTTACATTTAGAAAAAGGAGGGCAGGAACAGATATAACCATTATAAAAATAATTGCTTTTTTAATCCTTTTCATAACTCATTAACCTTTTCTACAACCCTTAACTTGGAGCTTCTCGAAGGCATATTCCCTTTAATCTCATCTTCTCCCGGAATAACCGGCTTTTTTGTCAGTATTTTAACTATGCTTTTCCCCCTGCAGCTGCAGACAGGAACTTCAGGCGGACAGATACATTCAAGACTCATCTTTTTAAAAAACCTCTTAACAATTCTGTCCTCAAGCGAATGAAAACTGATTACCCCCATCCTGCCCCCTGTCTTTAAAACAGCAAGGGCCGATTCAAGAGCCTCTTCAAGCCTCGCAAGCTCTCCGTTTACAACTATACGCAGGGCCTGAAATGTTTTTGTAGCCGGGTGGTTTCTCCCCCTTCTGTAGGGTGAAGGAACAGATTTCCATATAATATCAGAAAGCTGTTTTGCATAAACAATCTTCTCATTTTTTCTTGCTTTAACAATTGCGGAAGCAATCCTTCTGGAATATCTCTCTTCCCCGTATTCAAAAATTATCCCGGCAAGTTCGACTTCCGGATAACTGTTCACAATATCTGCTGCAGATATCTCCAGATTCCTGTCAAGCCTCATATCAAGCTTTTCATCCTTCCGGAAAGAGAATCCCCGGTCTGACTTCTCATAGTGATATGTTGAAATCCCGAGGTCAAACAGAATCCTGTCCGGTTTTTCAAGATCATCCGGATAATTTCTGAAAAATTTATTAAACCACTGATTATAGAATGTGATCTGGTTATTGTAGTATTCAAGCCTTTTTTTTGCGATTTCCATAATTGAGGCATCTGCATCAAGACAGACAATCTTCATATCCGGATATGTTTTCAGGAACAGCTCAGTGTGTCCCCCTTCTCCCGTGGTACAGTCAATAAGCAGCTGTCCGGGTCTATCAGGTTTCAGAAATGAGACAACTTCATTTTTTAATACAGAAAAATGGACTATATCCATAATTTTTATATTGAGACGATTTTACCAAGCTCTTCAGCAGCATTCTGAAAATCAGCCTCATTTTCCTCCCAGTAATTCTGATAAACCGTTTCATCCCAGATCTCAATATAATTATTGATTCCGAGGATAACACATTCTTTTTTAAGTTCAGCAGATAACCTAAGGGCAGGAGATATATTAATTCTTCCCGCCTTATCAAACTCAACCTCCTGGGCCGGAGCTATAATTCTTCTCTGAATAAGCCTCGCCCGGGATTGAAAAATAGATGTGGAAGCCATGATCTCACCGGAAATCCTCTTCCACTCGGAAACAGTAAAAAGCCAGAGGCATTTGTCAACACCACGTGTAAGAACCAGAGAGTCCCCCCCGATCTCTGTCCTTAACCTTGCAGGTATCATAATGCGCCCTTTTTCATCAAGATTATTAAGATATTCACCACTCAGCAACTTGAATACCACTTTTTACTATTTTTTACCACCATTTCCCACATATTTCTATGATATAGGATAAATTCCTGCTGTCAATGTTGTTTCAAATTTATACATAGGAAAAAACATTTTTTTTATGTTTTTTTACTTAACATTTTTATAGTACATGCCGATTAAGCTGTTTTTATATCGCTTTTCAGAAAATCATGAGACAGGATAATAATTCGGCAGTAATTTCAGGAGAAGAGTATTAATATCAGCTGAAGAAGATTTTCTGAAACGAATAGCCATTTAAAAACAATTCCCAACTGTGAAAATTTCTGATATATTACAGTGATTTCAGATAATCAATACCATATAAATAGGTGTTATTATCAGAACACCTAATAATTTTGCAGGGCTGAATAAAAATGAAATATAATGTGAACATAATTGTATATCCGGAAGGGGACACCCAGGAAATCCCCCATATACTGAGACTTAACCAGATTGTGGATATTAACGGTTTTCCCTTAAGGACTCCGCTGCAGTCAGTAAAAGTTATTGCTTTCAGGGTATATAAAAAAACAACTGCTGAAAACAGAAATGAGACAGTTACATCATTCCATCTGGAGCAGTTGTCTTTAGAAGAACTCTCAGGGCTTTCCTATTCCTGAAGACCGAAAATCCTGTAATCAATATCAGGAAACAGATTATTTTTCTTTTCAATATTTGTAAGCCATTCAGTATCTACAGTGTTGCGGCAAAGATTATCATATATTACCAGAAAGTTATGTATATGTTCCTTTACCCTCTTAACAGCATAGGGTTCAGCTATTCCTGTTTTCATAATAAAGGGCCAGTCTGAAGCCTGGGAAAGAAGAACTTCCCTTGCTGCCTGATTAAGCGCTCTCTCTTTCAGCCCTTTTTCATCAGGGAATCTTTTTACAAGTTCCCCCATTTTTTCTATAAGACTGTGGATATGTCTGTAGATCCAGTCATTCGATCCGTTAAGCCATACTCCTGCATATCCGTTGTTGCCCCAGCTTGAAAAAGAAAGGGTAAGCTTCTGGTTATCCGGATACTGCTCAAGATAACTGTCGGCGGAAACCGGGATTATGTCCATTTCATCCTTATATATGTTTCTTATAACCTTTTCAAGGAACTGCGGACCTTCATACCACCAGTGGCCGAAAACCTGAGCATCACAGGGGCATACTATTACAGGCGGCCTGTCTATCTGTGAAGATATCTTTTTAATCTGTTTTTTCAGATTATAAATAAAATTATCAGCATGCTCACTGACCTTGACAGAAGCTTCTTCCGGTAAATAAGGCTTCTTCTCCTCTTTGGGTTTACCTGTATTTGCATAATACTTGAAACCGGAGTTTACCCTTATCCCTTCTTCGTAGAGTATCGGACCGAGATAATCTTCCGGCATATCAAAGCTGATATCCCTGTAAAACTCCCTGTAGGCATGATTGCCCGGGTATCCTTCATCATAGGACCACAATGCCCTGGAAGTGCTTAAATCCCTTCCGAATGCAGCTATGCCTCCGCAGCAGCTGGCAGGCGCATAAACCCCGTATTCAGGTTTTTCACTGGCGAATAGAAATGAATGTACTGAGCTGAAAAAATACTTGATATTGTTTGCCTTAAGGGTTTTTTCCACCCCGGGCGCATAACCAAGCTCAGGGAGCCAGAACCCTGTCGGCTCCTTTCCGAATATCCTGCTGTGTGAAATTACAGCAGTCTGGACCTGCGCTTCAAGAGCATTCGGATAATCAGTATAAAAAGGGAGAAAACTGTGTGTTGCGGCAGTTGTCATTATAACAATACGCCCCTTTTTCTCAAGCTCTCTGAAACCTTTAAGTATGTTGCATCTGTAAAGTTCAACATATTCTTTATATGCAGTCCTGTAATTCTCAAGATACATTTTTGCAAGTTTATTGAAAACAGGATCAAAAGAGGTCCTTTCCACCTCTTTTATTCCCAGTTCAATTCTGTTTTCCAGGTATTTAACACACCTTTCCTGCAGAAGTTCATCAGTAAGCATGGATGCAAGAGTCGGTGAAATGGCCATGGTAATACAATAAGGTATATTATCTGAATCCAGCCTGTTAAAAACCCTTAAAAGGGGAAGATATGTTTCTGAAACAGCCTCATTCAGCCAGCTTTCCTCAACAAATCTTTCATATGCCGGATGTCTTACAAACGGGAGATGAGCATTCAATACAAACAACAGATAACCTTTCTGCATATTATTCCTCTTTCATATCTTTTTCGTTCAAATACTTGTCAGAAAGCATTGAAATTATTCGCTGCGGTATTTTGTCATCAAAAGAATCATCCTTAAAATCATAAATCCCTGTAAGCAGCAGGAGATCTTCATCTATGTTTTCAATTGTTCTTGACGGACTGGAAATTATATTTGAAGTGGTAAGAATTTTTTCTTCACCATACATAAACTGGATAAGATCAATATAATACTTCGAGTTGTTGGACGGCAGATTTATATACCAGCTGTTATCATCAATTCTGACAGGTATGTCAAAAAAGTCTGGCAGATCATTTTCTTCACATACAATACATGAGATTTCATGCACCCTGAGAAACAGTTTCCCGGGTTTTGCAGTCTCGTTGTAGGATGCCCTGTCCTTATCAGACATTTCCCAGTAGGCATATGCCAGCAGAGGATCTATCATCATTAAATGTATCTTTGTCTCATTATAGGATGAAGGTATTTCATATTCCCGTGTATCCTGGGATTCAATCTCTTCATCCCTGAATATATCATACTTTTTTTCTTCACCCCTTATCGCCATATTGTTCAGAATAATTCTTTCGTTTCTGTCCTCTTCCAGTGCTTCTATAACTATATCAATAAGCTTTTCCCGGTGAAGGTTCTGATAGTCTGATATTCCCTTTTTTCTGGCTATTTCTTTGAGAGAAGAAAGCGGTAATGATTGAAGTCTATCTTTAGTCATTATACCCCCGATGTCCTATTATCCTAGTTAAATGGAGAATGTGTGTCAAGTATAACGGCAGTAAAGATACCTGATTAGAATCTATTCTTTTGTAAAAAGAAAAATCATAACATCCCCGGATCCTGTCAGCTTAACCAGCCTGTCTGCTGACTTTTTAATAAAAAGTGGAGCAGATCCCTCCGCCAGCCCCCCCCATGTCCTGATTCTGACAAATTTAAAACCGCTGTTTTCAGACATCTTTTTAAGTGTTTTCACTGAAAAAAGAAACATATGATCAGGTATTGCAGATCTCCATTTCTCCCTGAAAAGCCTGGCCTGGAATCCTGCGATATTGGGAGTTACAACTGCGAAATAACCCTCCGGAGTCAGGATTCTGTAAACCTCATCAAGAAACTTCCCCGGATCATTAAGATGCTCAATCAGGTGGGAGGCATGGATAAATGTAAAACTGTTATCAGAAAATGAGATCTCTTCCAGAGGCGATGTATGGATTCTGAGGCCCCTTTTTTCCATACCGTACAGGGCAGCTTCCCTGCATATCTCAACACCAGTAACATCCCAGTTTTTCAGTTTAAACTCATAGAGAAGTCGTCCTGTAGCGCAGCCTATATCAAGCATCCTTTTTCCGGTTTTTGTAAAATCAAGTGTATCAAATTTTATATCATCAAGACCCTTGAGCATAAGAGAAAGAAAACTGTTTTCATTTTGAATCTCATATCTGAAATATTCATCATCATAACGCTTTGAAAGGTCACCTGAAACAGGCTGAGGATTTTGAAAAACCAGAGAACATATACTACACCTTACATATGAATAGTTTTCATAGCTATAGTATCCGGAGTGTTTATCAATAGAAGAACCGCAGCAGGGACAGGCAATCGGAAGAACATCTTCAAGTCCCGGTGTTTTTGAAAAAGTTTTCATTTATTTATATACAGTCAGAAGTCTGTCTCTTATTGTCTCATTCCCTGCAAAATCCCTTACAGATAATTCCAGTCTTATTGTCCCCGGCTTCAGGTTTATCTCTCCGATATTTATAACCCAGTCTTCCTCTTTATCATAAAAGTCTTCAAGGGTAGAGGAATTACTGCTTAAAACAATCCTGCCGTTTTCTTTTACAAGGGAATCATAGGTAATTTTTCTTACTTCTTCCCCGTTAAGAAATACTGACACCATGTAGGGAGCTGTAGGGCAGAAATATTCAACATGCTGACTTATATCATAAATCTGTGCCAACAGACTGTATGTCCCGGTTTTGAGATTTTCCCTTGAGGGGAGCAGTTTTTTCCCTGAATCGGCATTTCTGATATATATATTCCTTATCACAGGTTTTACATCATCCGGATTACCGGGAAGAAGTTTCAAAGGATTAATTATCTGGTTGAGTTCGCCGTCAACAACTTCAAAATGGAGGTGCTTGCCGTTTGAGGCTCCGGTATCTCCTATTACCCCTATTTTTTCCCCTTTGTCAACTGTTTCCCTGTCCCTGAGAATAGAGTTTTTTTCAAGATGGGCATATGAAGTTCTCAAAGCCCTCTCATGTTCAATTACTATAAAACTTCCCAGTCCTGAAGGTATATCAGAAAAAACTGATTGTTCTTCATGATAATAGATTACCCTTCCTTCTGATACCGAAACAACATCCTGCGCTCCACCACCGATATCTATACCGCTGTGATAGTGATCATTTCTTTTTTCACCGAAATTTGCTGTTACAGCTTTGTCATCAACCGGCCACTGAAGGGAATAAAGGTAAAAAGTATTAAAAATAAAAAACCAGAACAGGATTTTTTTCATTTTATCTCCATATTCAGTTTTACAGAATAGATCTTTTCATCAGCTCCGATAAAAAGATTTTCTTCTGCCATATCAAAATAGACATCTTCAGCATCAAAACTGTTTTCAAAAAGTATTCTCCCGTCGGAATATGTGACAGTAACTCTGTAATTATTGGCTTTTTCACCTGTTGAGAGGATACAGAAAACATCTTCCTTCTTATAATACAAAACTTTTATAAGTTTTTCACCGACAGATATTCTGTCAAGTTTCCTCTTTTCCAGATTATAACAGTAAAAAGTATTTGTGCTTCCGAAATAAAGATATCTGCTGTCCTCTGTAAAACCTATTATTCTTGAAAATCTGAGATCTTTTACAAACTGGTAGCTGAATATCCGGCTGTATTCACCATGCTTTTTCCTGAATAAAAGCATGTACTGAGGTTCTATACCTGAAATTACTGAAATATATTCTGAATCATCAGATATACCGACTCCGTATACTGTATTTATTCGGCTGAGATCAGGTTTAAAAAGTTTTTCAACCTTTTTTTCCGAATCTGCAATTACAACATCTCCATTGACATAACCTGTTATAACATTATCAGCACTTGCATCAATTGAAGTTATCTCTGACAGGTTTTCATCTTCCCACAAAAGGTCTCCGTCAACAGTTACTTCTGATATTTTCTTCCTGTTTGTTGATATTAAAAAAAGCCTGTCTTTCAGAAAATACGGATAACCGCTGGTCTTTATCCCTTTTAAGAACTCCCCCTTACTGCTGTTCAGAACTATCTGGTCAGCAATACTTGAATAATTAATATAATAATCATCAGTCTGGGTCAGACCGTAAAAAACCCTGTCTTTCAGAGTCAGTCTTCCTTTTTTATCAAAATACCCGAAAACACTTCCCAGCTTAAAAGGAATTGCTTCTTTTCCTGCGGAATTATCAGTTACTTTGTCATCTATATCAATTATCCAGTCAGGAAGAAATTTAAGGACTCCCCCTTCGTTTTCAGGTGATAACAAAATATAAACTGTCAGTATAAATAGCAGACCTATTTTCTTTCTTTTTTTTCTCATCTCTGTTTCTTGTAAATTATTTTAGTAATTGTATATAATAGAATAACAGGTGTCAACGAAATTAAAACAGGAAGTGATACGATGGATTTACAAAAACTTTTCAGAGAAGCAGTCAGGGTGTCCGGGAATGCATATGCTCCTTATTCAAATTTCCGCGTCGGAGCAGCTCTTCTGTGCATAGACGGATCCATAGAAACCGGGGTCAATATAGAAAACAGATCATACGGCCTTACAATCTGTGCAGAGCGGTCTGCTGTCTCACAGGCTGTTTCAAAGGGGAAAAAAGAGTTTACCGCTATAGCTGTATATTGCAGGGATGCAGATTCTCCGGTACCTCCATGCGGCGCATGCAGACAGGTAATTTCCGAGTTCTGCAACGGGGATACTGCTGTATTTTTTGCAGGTAAAAATCAGGATTTTAAAAGATACAGACTGGAAGAACTTTATCCTATGGATTCACTTCATGATCTAAAAGATAAACAGCAGAACTAGATGCTCTTAGATGAATCCTTTTCCATCTTTGCTTTCCAGATATCAATATTTCTTTTTATTAGTTCTGCATCGTTATTCTCGCCCAGATAGAGATGAATTCTTCGCAGCGATGACAGATAATTGATAGCAAGCTTGAAATCATCGATACGAAATGTATTCAGTTCATATTTCTCTCTGTATCGTCCTGCAGCTGCATGAAGAAGCTCCTTGACAAGCTTCAGATGATACATTCTCGTTTCATACCCGTCAACTGTCGGATCCATCCCTTTTATAAGAGTCTTGAAATCTATAAGATTCTTGGATATTGTGGCAAATCTCCCTTCAAGTTCAACAAATGACCATTTCCATTTGGAATTATCCCCGAAGGCTTTCTCGATTGTATCAATTGTAAAACCGGTCTTTTTTACGATTTCATATCTTTTTCTGTCATCAAGACCTGAAAGCTGAACCTGACTTTCTGCAAGTTCTGACAACGGTATATCAATCATGTCTGTAACAACACTTTCTATATAGATGATTGCCCTGTAACATGCCTTTCTTGCTTCATTAAGGAAATTATCATTCTTGATCCCCAGAAGAGTTGTGGATAATTCATTGAGAAGAACATAATAGGAAGCCATATTAAGAACAGTATCTGCCATTTCAATTTTCGTTAATTCAATATTCTGGATTTCTTTGCCCGACTTAATTGCTGTGTCAAGTGATTTTTCACGGACAATGATCTCTTCAATTATTGTTTTATATTTTTTTGTATATTCAGAGTAATTATTTTTGGCCTGCTGACTTATCTTCCCCATTCAAACCTCTTTATCACTTTTTTCCAAGAAGTACTTTGGCATGTTCAAGCGGAATGCTTCCTGAAGAATCACCTGAAAGCATTCTCGCAATTTCGGTGACTCTGTCATTGTCAGCTACCTGCTGTACATTTGTAATAGTTCTATCCCCTATTACCTTTTTTTCCGCTTTTAAATGATTATCGGCATTAACAGCTATTGAAGCAAGATGTGTTATACAAATAATTTGCTTCTTTTCAGATAACAGGAGCAGGTGTTCACCAAGAGAAACAGCTATTTCACCACCTATCCCGGTATCTATCTCATCGAAAAGCATTGAATTGACATGATCTTTTTCAGAAAGTACACTTTTTACAGCAAGCATTATTCTGGAAATCTCCCCTCCTGAAGCAATATCTTCAACAGGTTTGAGATTCTCCCCCCTGTTGGGAGATATTACAAACCGGACATCATCTATACCGGCAGGTCCGCATACAGGTTTGCCTTCACCGTTTTTTTTCACCTCAACAAGTATCCTGAATGTAACATCAGCCATCCCGAGCTTCCTGAGAATCTCTTCAATACGCCGCCCCAGTACAACTGCATTTTTCTTTCTTTCAGAAGAGATAAATTCCGCATCCTTAAGGACCTCTTTTTCAAGCTGTGATATCCGCTTCCTGATATCCTCTCTGTCCTCTTCATAATTTTCAAGCCTTTCAAGCTTTTCTTCTGCAGAAGCAAGGTAATCAAGAATATCAGAAACAGTTGCTCCGTACTTTTTTTTCAGCCTGTGAATAACTGCAAGTCTTTCTTCACATTCCGAAAGCCTCTCAGGGGTGTAGTCATCCCTCATCAGATAATCTCGGTAGGTTTCAGCTATATCTTCAATTTCATAGAATGCATTTGAAATTCTTTCAGAAATACTGTTAAGCTGCGGATCAATTGAGCCGCATACAGATGAGGCAGTCATTGATGTTCTTAGAAAAGATAAAGCCCCGCCGCTGCTTTCAGAAAGGTTCTTATATACCTCATCTATGGAATTAAAAAGTTTCTCATGCTGAACAAGCAGCCTGTGTTCATTTTCAATATCAATATCCTCACCTTTATTGAGGGAAGCATTTTTTATCTCATTAATTGAAAATTTCAGGATATCAATCTCTCTCAGTCTTTCCTGTTCCGAGCTGTCAAGCTGTGAAAGCTCTTTTCTGAGACTCCCAAGCTCATGATAATTAATCTGGAATTTCTCAACTTCCTCAAGAATTGAAGCACTGCTGTCAAGAAGATACCTCTGTCTGGAGCTGTCCATAACTGTATGATGTTCATGCTGCCCGTGGATATCAAAGATGTAGGATGTGAACTCGATAAGATCGGCTCTGGTTACAGGAGAAGACTGGATCTGTATGGTTGACCTTCCGTTTTTCCTTAATACCTTCCTGATAATAACAGTGCTATCCTCCGGTTCAATCCCCCTTTCAGCAAGCCAGGACCCGGCCTCGCTATTATTCTCAATATTAAATATTCCGGATACCTCCGCTGATTCCTCACCCTTCCTGATAACATCAGGGTTATTTTTATTTCCCCTGAGCTGCGAAAGAGCACCTACAACAAGTGACTTGCCGCTTCCTGATTCCCCGGTAAGAACATTAAAGCCTTTTCTGAATTCTACTCTCAGATTATCAATCAGGGCATAGTTTTTAATGATCAGCTCTTCAACCATTATTCGGGCCCCCTGACCAGTTCAGTTTTGTTTTTACTTTGTTAAAAAAATGATTCTGTCTCGATTTCAAAATGAGCGCTCTGTAATGTGCTTTATCAAACTCGATAATATCCTCTTTTTCAAGTTTAAAAACCTCCTGCCCGTCCAGGGTAAGCATTGTATCAGCCCTCTGATCCTTTATGACTTTAACAGTAATAACTTTATCACCCGGAAAAATGATAGCACGGCTGGAAAGTGAATAAGGGCATATCGGGGTAAGCAGCAGAGCGTCCATATCAGGATAAAGCAGAGGGCCTCCGGCCGCAGCAGAATAGGCAGTTGAACCAGTCGGGGTTGCTACAATTATTCCGTCAGCCCTGTATTCGCCCAGTTCAGCATTATCAACAGATACGTTAAGCCGAATAATCTTGGCAATATCGCAGGCAGTTATTACACCGTCATTAAGTCCTGTCTTCTCGTAAACCTTTTTACCGCTCCTCCAGACATTAACATTCAGCATCAGATGAGTTTTTATATCGAAAGTTCCCTGAAGAAAATCATCTATCACCTCTTTCCACTCTGACTTCTCAATCTCTGTTATAAACCCTATATCTCCGAAGTTCACAGCCATAATAGGTATATTCCTTTTTGCAAATATTCTTGCACAGGAAAGTACTGTACCGTCGCCTCCAAGTGTAATAACAAGGATGCAACTGTCAGTCTGGATATCATCTCTCAGATCTTCGCTGTTTATTACCTTTGCACTGACTTTTTTCCCTTTAATATATTTACATACAATCCTGGCCATTGCTTCAGAATCTTCTTTTTCCGTATTAAAAATAATAATAATTTTTTCGTGAATTTCCATCTCAGGTCCTTGTCAGGGAAGGGTTGTAAGTACTTTTACTATATGTTCGATATTTTTTTTCCCAAGATTCGGATACAACGGAAAAAACAGACACCGCATTTTCAGGTTTTCAGCTTCGGGGAACCCCTCAGGCATATACTTATCCAGTATTGAATCGCTGAAACAGCTGACAACTTCAATATTCTTTTTTAAAGCGTATTTGATTATTTCTTTTGCACCAGATTTTGCAATAACAGGAAAAGCAGAATAAATATTTTCAGCATTATTTTTCTGTACAACAGTTTTATGTTGGGATTTCATAAGTGCATTCCGGAAATTTTCAGCAATTTCCTTCCTTATCTGATTATTTTTATTAATATTTGAGAACTGGGACAGTCCTAAAGCGCAATTCATATCAGGAAGGAGCTTATCATCACCCATCTCGGAAACAGTTTTTCTGAGTTTCTCCTTTTCCTTTTTTCCCCCGGCACCCACAAAAACTCCGCAACCAGCTGTCACAATTCTGTCACAGTCCATACTCATGATAATAAAATTACCCCAGCACCCGCTTTTCTGCTCCTCGGATCCTCCTCCTACCGTATTTGAAATATCTTCAATTACAGTGATTTCCTCATCAAGATCTTCAAGGTCAGGAATAAGGCCAAGGGGAGAATCAACAACAACAGCTTTTATCCGCCCGCTAAAATTCTGAATACCGGCAAGTGAAATTATCCCGGTATCAGGTTCAACATCTATAACCGCAGTCTTTATACCAAGACAGTCAAGAACCCTTTTATAGTAAAACGGGGACAACGGGGAGACAGCGACAAAATCATCCTCTTCAAAATCAATTGATCTGAAAACAGCTTCTATACCTCTTTCATATTCCTTGATCATGAACCCTGATTCTATTTCAAGGTATCCGGATATTTCATCAGAGAGTTCCTTCCCTGTTCTTCCATATCCGATCTTTTCACTTACAAGGGTTGTTAACACTGAATCCATATCTTTTCTGTTGATGTAAGGTTTAAAAGTTCTGATGCTCATCAAGTATTATCCTTATCTATCGTTTCATTATCTCAAGCTGTTTTAATTCTTTAAGGGCAAATAGCCTGTCTACATCAAGTATAATGAGATAATTATCATCAATTGAGGCTACACCCTGTATATATTCACTTCCGATTCCCTTGATCATTTGAGGGGGAGGCTGAATTTTACCTTTTTCAATCGTAACTACCCTTGAAACCTTGTCAATCCGTACTGCTATTTTCATATCATTGACTTTGATTACAATCAATCCGCTTAAGAGTTCATCAGTTTCATCATATTTCAGTTTTTCTATCTGAAATCTTTTATGAAGATTAATTACAGGAAGGATGTCCCCCCTCAAATTAAATATACCCTCTACAAAAGATGGAGAATTAGGCAGATCCCTGATCTCCTGTTCTTTAACAATACCGTCAACCTGCATAATGTCAATTCCGTACTGCTCTTTTCCAAGAAAGAAAGTTACAAACTGTGTAGTATCCCCATATTCCATAATATTGTGTCCTTATAATATTTTTTATCATTATGCTATATTTTTATTTAATTTGCAATTTCCTTTTAATCAATACAGGGTCGGAGAACAGTATTATCCGGCCGGGGAGGTAGAATTATCATTATTTCTGGATTAAATACTCTATAATTGCAGGAAAATCAGAGAGATTTTCAATGGATATTCGGTTTAACTGAAAAAGAAAATTTTAATATGGCGGGTCCCGGGAGTAAAAAGCCGGAAGATTTAAGAACTTAATACCCGAAAGCGTCAGCAGCAAGGTGCTCAACTGAACAAAGACCAATGGACTAATTATAAAATAAAAAAGTCTACAGCCACACAGTTACACACTGCGTGACTGCAATTAACTAAGGATTCAAAACCAGTATTTCTCCGCTGTCTGTCCCGGCAAATATCCTGCCGTTGTCATAGAATGGGGCTGAGGTTACGCGGGCTTTTATATCGATAAATTCAAGTACGGTTCCTGTCCTGGAATCTGCTGTTTTGAATAAACCGTCTGATGTACAGTAGTAAAGCTTTCCACCGTATAGTACAGGAGGGGATGTAACATTCTTTACTGAATTAAAAAGTTTCCCGCCGTCCTTTGAGGAAAAAGCAAAAATCTGATTATCAGAAAAAGCATAAATTCCGCCGTTCTCATATTTTAGATCCCCGGTAATCATTCTGGACTTCCCTTCTGCAATGGATTTTATCCATACAATTTTATTATCAGAAAGATTAATACAGACAATATCTCCGTTTTTTCCGTTAAAAAATGCCTTGCCTTCAGCTACAGCAACATTGTTTACAACCGGCTGAACCGCCTGAGTGGGTATGGATGATTTGATTTCACCTGTATCTGAATCAATCCTGAAGAAAACACCTTTCTGATTGACTATCAGGATCTCATTACCATTTATACCCGGAGTCATACGTGTACCGTCCGGAATAGCAATTTCTTCTGTAAATTCCCCGGTTTCCTGATCAAACCTGAAAAGGTTGGTGTTAGCAGGGTATATTCCTGTATCACCAGCCATAACTACACGTCTTCCGAAAACATGACTGGTGTCATCATCAAGAAAGAAAGAAGATATCACTTCCCCTGTTCCGCAGGCAATTACCAGGAATTCATTTGCCCCTGAAAAATAGAGTTTATCATTATGGATTACAGGGAAGGCCCTTTCGTTAGGGGTGTTGCCTGTCTGCTGTTTCCACAGTATATTTCCTTTCACATCAGCAGCAATAACTTCACCATAACTGTCGGCAGCAAATACTTTACCTCCTGAAAAAGCTGTGTACCCTGTAAGCCTGCCGTTGGAAACCTTGATTCTTTTCTCTATTGACGGAAGAAGTTTTATATTAATATTATCGTTTTCCTTCGGCTGACTGATACTGAAACTCTTCTTCTGGAAACCATCCTTTTTAACAAGAACATTATATGTTTTCTCAGTGAGAAATTCCCTTTCAAGAGTTCCTGACGCTTCTGTAATATTATCAATAATTATTTCAGCGTCTGGCGGTAATACGTTTATCGAAACAGTTACCGACTCTTTTGCATCAGGATCTTTTTCAAGAATAACATCGTACCTGTTTTCAAGTTCCTTCTGTACAGTAAATTCCAGTGTTTTTTCATAATACCCTTTTTTTCTGATCAGCAGAGATATAGTTTCACCGTTACTGAAAATAGCTGAAAAACTCCCTTTCCCAATAACCCTTTTTTCCCTGATTATCTGGGCGTCAGGAATATTAACACTTACCGAAACCTTCAGCAGTTCCCCGGTTGTACCTTTCTTACCCCCATCCTGATCAGGGAGCTCTCTTATGATCATGGCATCAAGATCATCCATTTCGGAACGATGCACTTCTGACAAAGCAGTACTCAAAACAATCTGCCTGACAATGTTTTCAGAGAGCTTTTTGATATCATCCTGTTTCAGCTCAGAAACAGCATTTTCCAGGTCTTTATAGATATTATTTATCCTGGCAATATTTTCAGAACTTATTTCAATCTCCTGATCCTTTTTCACTATGACAAGTGATTTCCTGATTTTTTCAACAGCTTCTGCTGCTTCTTTATCAGCATCAGGAATACCGGCAAGAAGCTCATCAAGTTTAAAAGAGGCAGGGGTAAAAGCAACAGCCCCTTCCCTTACAGCAAGCAGAGTATTATCAGTGCTTCCGCTTTTTACCATAAACTCTGTCCCCCTGACACCGCAGGCAGCAGATTTTGTCTTTACTTCAAATGATTCTGAACCGGCCAGTTTATTTACCTTGGAAAGGACAGAACCAGTGATAAGGTCAAGAGCCACATTTGACTGACCGGCAGAAGTATCAATTGAAGGGAAAACAAGTTCTGTATTTTCCTCAATTTTTATAACAGCCCTGTTCCCGAACTGAATTTCACAAAAAGAGTCTGACTCAACCTTTACTGTATCACCGGTTTCAATAAAATCATTTATCTCGGCAGGTGACCACTGGTTGTCTTTCATTTTCTGTACTTCACCTGTTGTAAAAGTAATAATAGCCTGGGTACTTTGCGGAAGTTTTACCTGTGAGACAGCCTTGTCAGCAGAATCTGAACAGGAGGCAAGAAATATAAATGTCAGGATTATCGGAAAAAACGCTTTTTTCAACATAATTAGACTCCATTTTTTAATATTTTTTATATCAGAACAACAGATTTATTTACAATAGGTATAACTTATAATATTATATCATAAGATTTTTATATAAAAAAGATCCATAAAGAAATGATAATTATAAAACTAAAAACAGGCTGTTTAAAATGTATAAAACAAGAATATTTTTATTTTTAATTTCCATACTCTTTTTAAGTGGTATCCATACCGCATTCACGCAGAATACAGAATCTGAACAACCACCTGACGATATAATAAGCGCAGAAATTTATCCCGGAATAACAATACCTGTGGCAGGTGATGATGAATTTTATGAAAACGGTCTATTGTCCAGATTTTTAGTTGATTACCGCTTTACTTCATTTCCGGTCTTTTCCCTTCTCGGAGGATTTGAATATGACATGATCCCGATCAAAGCACTAATATCTATGAGCACTTTTACTGGATCTGGAGGGTTCGGACTGAATTTCGACCTTACTCCCCGTCTTCTTTTAAAACTTGATTCACAAATCGGATATTCATACAGCATGATTAACAGCGGAGTAAGCAAAGGGACAGGAGCGGGAGGATTTTATTACTCGGGAGGGGGAGATATTTCATACAGACTGACACAGGAATGGAGCGCAGGCCTGGGAGCCTCATATGTAAACTACAGTTCACTGTATCAGGGAGTAAGAATAACTGCCAAGGGATGCTATTTTATAAATCTTGACTCAACCCATGCATTAACCATTACTGATAACAATTTTATTGAAATTTTTCCCGCCCTGATTAACTATCACAATACCATACCTGTAGGAAATGCTGTAATTCTGAATACTGAAAGATTTGATGTAAATGAAATAAAATATGAATTAAAAATCAAGAACTATATGGATAATGTTATTTATTCGGACGGACCTTTGGTGATGAGTGAGAAGGATTCAAATGATCTGAAATTTCTGCCTGATTTTAACGATAAATTAAAAACGGCATCAGATGGAAAAGAATCAATCACCACCCCGCTGGAAGCAGTTATCCGGTATAAATATAACAACTGGTGGTATAAGGAAAAAATAAAAAAAGACATGGTTATATATAACAGGAATTCCATAAAATGGGATGATCCTGCAAAAACCTCAGTTTTCGTAACACCGGAAGATCCTCTCGTACAAACTGTAGTGGAAAATACAACTGAAGCAACAGAAAATATATCAAAAATACCAGTCCCTGCGACTGTTCTGAATGCACTTGCTCTTTATAAAACAATTGAAAAAACAGGAATAACCTGCCGTCCTGACATGAATACCCCCTACTCTGAACAAATCACACCCCCATTTCCCGTTGATTATATTAGATATCCGGTAGAAGTACTGTCAGAAAAGTCTGGTGAATCTGATGAACTTGCACTTTTTTACTGCAGTATGCTGGAAGCTGCGGGAATTGATACTGCGGTTATCATAGTACCTGAAGCATGTCTGGCCGCTTTTGCCCTCAACGAGAATGAATCCATATCCCATTCAGATTTAATGATAAGTCATGAAGGGAAAATTTGGATACCTGTTGACCTGAGAGAACCGGGAAAAAGCTTTGATACAGCTGTAAAAAATGCACTGTCACTACTGAACAGATCTGATTTAAATATCTATTCAATTAAAACAGCACGTAATAAATATCTTGCCCCCGCCCCGCCTGAACCTGATTTGTCCATAAAATACCCTGAAAAAAAGGATATACTTGAAATATATCTGGAAGATATAAAAAATTATGCATACTGGGAAATAAAACCGGAAGAAGAGATGCTTAAAGAAATTCAGGGCCTTGATAATGAATACCCTGAAATAACAAACCGCCTTGGAGTTTTATATGCACGCTTTGAAAAATACGAGGAAGCATATGCCGAGTTTGAAAAAGCATCTGCAACAGGCTTTGCCCCGGCAATGGTAAATCTTGCCAATCTTTATTTCCTTGATGACAAACTGGAGGAAGCACTTCCTTTATACGAGAAAGCATACAGAAAAAATGCATATAATGCCGCCATGCTTCAGAATATGGCAGTAGCCTATTATAAAAGACTTGATTTCGGACTTACCAGGGATATATACAGAAAACTGGAGTTTATTGATTTTGAACTGGCAGATGAAGTTGCCTTCATGAAGGAAAGAAGCTCTGATATGATTCAGGCCTCTTCAGAAGGACATAAAAATGGATTGAATTCAATGAATCTTTTCACAGAAAATACAATGATTGAAAAGGGCAATCAGTATTACCTGGAAAATAAGCTTAAGCCGGCCCTTGCCTTCTATGAAAAAGCGGAAAAAATGGCTCCCGATAATCCTGAAGTAATACTTTCACTTGCCCGAATCAATTATGAACTTGATAATTACTACAAAGCGACTGAATATCTGAATAAACTTAAGGAATTATCACCTCCGGACGCGGATGCAAACAGCTATATTGAATCACAGAATACCGGAGCTATCATGAACAAGGCGCTTGACAACCTCAAAGGTGAAGTCAGATGGGCAGAGTAATTCAGGAGAACATCCGGAATTCTTTTCCCTGGATAAAAATTACAACTGGAACCTGTACCAGCAGTCTTCGTCTTGAGATATTTTCGAATCAGGTATATAATTTAGTATAAGGGGATCTTTATTAACCTTAGGTGATCCCCATACAGAGTACCTAATCGCCAATGATGTAAGGAATTATTTTTTCTGTAAACAAAAAAACATGGTTTTTAGAGGTACCATTAATAACAATAATCAGCCGCACCGGTTCAGCATAATCCTTTACAGCAGTTAATACAAATCACGGAGTGTTATCATGATGCGTATTAATAACTATTTATACAGAATATCAGCTATATTTATTATATTATTACTCTTTTCATCCTGTCCGAACGATGTGATGAGGGACCTTGTAGAGGTAAAGGTCTCAGACCCTGTCGCAGACTCATTCATTATAAACTCAGGAGCCCCCACCTCCTCTCTTTCTGTCACCCTTTATTCAAATGTTACAAAAGAGGACGATGCTCTTGAGATGAGATTCAGAAATGAATCTGGAACATGGTCTGACTGGATCCCCTATTCATCATCTGCAAGCTGGGACCTTTCCATAGGAGACGGGATAAAAACTGTTTATGCGGAGTACAGGGATGAGGGTCATCATGTTGTGTCAATGGACAACAGCATAACACTTGATACAGGGGCTCCTGTTGGAGAAGGATTCTATGTATGGGGAACCGGTCCTGTGTCGGAGCAGCATGACTGGGTCAATTCTTCTTCTGTTTCACTGGTTGTAAGCGTAACAGGAGCCAACAGAATGCGTTTTTCAAACACATCAGTTACTGACAGTATAGCTGCATGGGATTCTGTCACACCTTCTGTTCCATATACCTCAGGTACTTCCTGGACACTTTCATCCGGTGACGGCTCAAAAACCGTTTATGCCCAGTTTCTCGATTCAGCAGACAATGCCAGCTATTATAATTATACTATTACCCTTGATACAACAGCTCCTGCTGTTTCCTCCTTTCAGATTAACTCAGATGATGCAACTGCAAACAATACAGGAGCGACCCTCACCTACAGCTACACAGAAACAAACTCACTCCGGGCAGAATACAGGAATGACGGGGGTTCATGGAGTTCATCGGAATCTCTTTCATCTTCCCCGGTGACAAAAAGCTGGGCACTCAGGGCTGAGACAGGGACCAGGACTGTTTATGCGAGGCTTACCGACATTGCGGGGAATATATCAGCGGCTGCATCAGATACAATCTACCTGAGCACAGCAGCCCCGGCCTATCCTGTAGTAACTGCTTCAACTCCTACCAGCGACACAACTCCTACATGGAGCTGGAGTACAGTAACAGGAGCAGTATCCTATAACTGCAGCCTGGACGAAGGCAGCTGGTCAAATACAACTGCAACAACATACACTCCCGGGACAGCGTTAAGTTACGGGAATCACACTCTCTCAGTAACATCAATTGATATAGCCGGAAATGAATCATCACCCGGTGTTTTTACTGTAAACATTGTACAACCTCCGGATATACCTGCAGGACTTGCCATAGGAGCAAGAACAAATAGTACACTTGCACTTTCATGGAATACATCTGCACGTGCTGATTCATACAGATTGTTCAGGGACACATCTTCATCAGGTTCATTTGCTACACAGGTGTATTCCGGAACTTCGTTATCCTACACAGACACAGGGCTTTCTTCCGGCACAACCTATTACTATAAAGTTCTTGCTGATAACAGCGGGGGCTCATCAGCACTCTCTTCATCTGTAGGAGCTCCAACGATACCTGCAACACCATCTGCCCCTGTAATTGGAACAGTAACAACTTCCTCCATATACATGAGCTGGGCAAGTGTTACAGGAGCAACCAGTTATCAGGTCTATGTTTCAAGCAGTCCCACAGGCACATATGTTACACAGGTATACAACGGAAGCAGCACCGGATTCACGCTATCATCACTCGACCAGGGCAGAATTTACTATTTTAAAGTAACAGCAACAAATTCATCCGGATCAAGCTCCCAGTCATCTTCCACTCAGACAAATACATTGCTTTCGGTACCTACATCATTTACTGTCACAAAAGGTACTTCCACAGCAAATGTTACTGTTTCATGGGAATATGTATCAGGTGCTAATCAGTATTTTATTGAAAGAAGGACATTATCAGGGTCTTTCAACGCACTTATAAATATATCAGGAAATACCTATTTGGATACATCAGCTACTGCAGGAGTAACATATTATTACAGGGTCCGGGCCCGTAGTGCTGATAATGTCTACAGTTCATACACATCTGAATCAGGCGGTTACAGAGGTGTTGCTGGAGGTCTGCCCAACCTTCAGTTAAACCTTATATTTGTTTCAAGAACTTCAACACAAGTCAACATCATATACAGAATAAATAATAACGGAAACGCCCTGGCAGATATTGACGGAGCAGACCATTCAATACAGACGGATAATGTTGCAATTCAGAATTATTATTCTTCCGATTCTGTCTGGGGAGGTGACAGGGTAGCAGGGGGATTTACTTTATATATGGGATTAACAGACAATTTCCCGGTTATCCTTCCTGGCGAGTACTATGATTACAGTTACCATACCAGCGGTGAAAACAGCTCCGGTGAATATGTTTTTGCTGATCTTGATATAGGAGATGATGTCACTGAATCAAATGAAGGGGACAACTTATCAAGCATGCAAATCCCATAATATTTACTAAAAAAAGAGCAGTTAAAAAAGACTGCTCTTTTTTTAAACTCAACTACAATTATATAACTTCATAAAAGTATATCTAAAAAACAATTTTTTTTGACATGTACAATTTATTTTCTACATAGTATTTAGATACACAACATAAGAACCAACAGAGAGCTAATTGGATCTATATTTCCACATCCAATTAAAATATACTGTATTTTCAATCTTTATCTTTTTCCATATTATTGGTATCATTTTCATTTTATACCTGTTACAAGGAATGGTTATATGAAAAAATATAGAAAAACAATAATTCTTTTATTACTTATATTATTATCATCCTGTCCGAACGATGTAATGAGAGACCTTGTAGAGATAAAGGTTTCATCTCCTGTCGCAGACTCATTCATAATAAACTCAGGCGCACCTACCTCATCCCTTTCTGTCATCCTTTATTCAAATGTATCAAAAGAGGAAGATGCTCTTGAGATGAGATTCAGAAATGAATCCGGATCATGGTCTGACTGGACTGCGTATTCATCTTCGGCACCGTGGAACCTATCCATAGGTGACGGGACAAAAACCGTATATGCAGAGTACAGGGATGAGGGACACCATGTTGTATCAATGGAAAACAATATTGTATTAAACACTGGAGCACCGGCAGGTGATTTTTATGTCTGGGGCTCAGCAATATCAGGGAACCAGCACCTTTATGTAAACTCATCATCTGTATCTCTCTGTATGACTATTTCAAATGTCGCAAGTATGAGGTTTTCCAATGACGGAGGAACGACATGGGGTTCATGGGTTCCCTATTCAGATACTTTTGGATGGACAATAACAGCTGGCGATGGTCTAAGAACCATTGATGCAGAGTTTAAGACAAATGCAGGGACTACAACCTCTTCAAGCTGTGATATCATCCTTGATACTACAGCTCCGTCTGTTACAGATTTCCTGGTCAATTCAGGAGACGAATCTGCAAACAATACAGGAGCAACTGTTACATACAGTTATACAGAAGACAACAATGTCTGGGCGGAATACAGAAATGACAGCGGAAGCTGGAGTTCCAAGGAACCCCTTTCATCCTCCCCGGTGACTAAAAACTGGACACTGAGGGCAGAAGCTGGCACAAGGACAGTATATATAAGACTTTCAGATATTGCAGGAAATGTTTCTTCCGCATACTCTGATGATATTTACCTGAATACCGCTGCCCCGGCAGCACCAGTAGTTACAGCTGTAACTCCGACCTTATCAATGTATCCCACCTGGTCATGGGAATCTGTAAGCGGAGCGGAGAGCTATATATACAGCTTTAACAACTCAACATGGTCAGAGAATATAAGTGCTACAGAATATACACCAGGAACAGCCCTTATGGGCGACATGACCCATACACTCTATGTGAGGGCTGTCGACAGTGAAGGACGGGAATCTGAAAGCGGATCGTCTTCTGTTTTTATTGACACTACAGCTCCTGTAATATCTTTTACCGGATTTAATGACACAGTTTTCAGAACAGGCGACACAATCACCATTACTTTCTCTGTTACAGATGTTTCAGGTATTGGCAGTATAAATGTAGATATCGCTGGTTATGCTGCAACTGTAACAGGTTCAGGTTCCACCTATACTGCATCCTATACACTGACAGAGGCTTTACAGAGTGCCCAGTATGCAATCAGTATAACAGCTGGAGATTCTGTGGGAAATGGAGTAATTATCAGCCCATGGGAAACTATTACAATAGATAATGCAGCCCCGGTAATAAGCAGTTTTATTATCAACAACGGAAATACATATTCATGTTCACCTGTTGTACAGGTAGTTTTAGATATTTCAGAAAATTTCACAGCAACAGAAGATCTTATAATCAATATAAACGGGACTGTACAATCAGGCTCATCTCCATATAATGTTGAAGCTTCAGACGGGGCAGTCACAATATCAGTAGCAGATGAAGCGGGAAATGTATCTATAAATTCAAAGACAATATCTGTAAAATCAGGTTCTACAGATATCAAATTTGAAGACCAGTCACTCCCGAGCCATTTAGGCTCTTCAGCACATGATATAGAAACTATGTCTGACTACGAAAGCGGTGGAGATCACGCTGAAGGCACCACACAAACATTTGGACAGCCAAACCTGTGGGACGAAGACTGGTATAAAATATATATTGACAGAGGTTATTCGCCATATTTCAGGATATATGGATCCTCCGTACCACCGGCAGATCTTACAGGAATTATTAAAATTGAAGCATACTATGACGAGGAAGGTACTATACCTGCTCCATTTAGCGGAGATTCTACTGATATAACACTGACAGATGACTTTGACACAAACCCGAAAAGCGTGTGGATAAAAGTTTCCACAGATCCTTCTACGCCTGTTTATACAGGTGAGGAATATTATCTTGAATGGGGAATAGGGTATAATTAACGTTAATATTTCAGAGTAGTAAAAGGGTTTATTCCATATGGAAATTGGAGTAAACCCTTTTTTTTAATCTTCTGATTGACAGCTGATACAACTTTTTCTATCATTGAATTATTATTTAACTTAAGATTTATTTTATAAATAATTTCATTCTGATAAATCTTATAATAATGAATCAGGATATTATTACGGATATCCGGTAAAAAAACAGAAAGGTAAGATGAATAGAAACCGCATAGAAACAGATCACATTGGATCAGCAGAAATTCCTGATGATGCCCTTTACGGGATCCACGCATGGAGAGCAAAGAATAACTTTCCGGATACCGAACGCTTTTCAATAGAGTGGTACAAAGCAGTCGGGATAGTAAAACTTGCCTGCTACAACACAATAGAACGTTTTAAGGAAATTTCGGAGAAAAGGTTCGGAAATGAACTTCCTGTAAGTCTGCCGGCTGTCAGACAGATCAGGGCGCTTCAGAAAGCTGCAGCAGAAGTCTCAGTGGGTGAATATTTTGACAGTTTTATTGTACCTGCAGTCCAGGGAGGTGCAGGTACCAGCATAAACATGAATATCAATGAAATTATTACAAACGCCGCTCTTCATCACATCGGTCACATACCAGGCACATATTCTGAAATAGATCCTGTGGAACACGCAAACCGATACCAGAGCACAAATGATGTAATCCCGACAGCCCTTCATGTTGCTTCAATGAAACTGATGCTTGAGCTTGAAAATGAGATAAACCTCCTAAGGCACTCTGTTGAAAAATATGAATCAGAACACAGGAACAGCCTTCGGATCGCATATACCCAGATGCAGCAGGCTGTCCCATCTTCACTTGGAAGACTTTTCAGCACCTATAATGAAGCCCTTTCGAGGGACTGGTGGAGAGTTTCCCGCGGCCAGGAAAGACTTAAAGTTGTAAACCTCGGGGGAAGCGCTATAGGAAGCGGGATAACCTCTCCAAGGTTTTTTATAATGGAAGTAGTTAAAGAACTTCACAAACTAACGCACCTTCCGGTAACCCGAAGTGAAAATATGCATGATGCCACCTGCAATCTTGATCCTTTTGTTGAAGTGCACGGTTTTTTAAAAGCACATGCTGTTTCCCTCGAGAAAATTGCCGGAGACCTGCGTCTTCTCAGTTCAGATCTTCTCGGACAGAATGAAATCAGCATACCCGGCAAACAGGTCGGAAGCAGCATTATGCCGGGTAAAATAAACCCTGTCATTCCGGAATTCGTAATAAGCGCAGCTCATAGAATTTATGCCAATGATCAGATTATTTCAGGCCTTGCCGCTCAGGGGATGCTTGATCTGAACGCATATCTCCCTTTAATCGGACATTCTTTCCTCAACAGTATTGAACTGCTGACAGCAGCAGACAAAACATTAAGGGATAATTTATTTTCAGGTTTAAAAGTGAATGCGGAAACGGCAGAAACAAGGCTTTATTCAAGCCCGGCTGTCTGTACAGCTTTGCTCCCTTTCATCGGCTACAGTAAAGCAGAGCTTCTTGCATCAAAAATGGAGGAGCTGAACTGCTCTGTTTTTGAAGCAAATATCCAGCTAAAAATAATGGAAGAAGAAAAATTGGCAGCTATTTTATCCCCCTCCAGTCTTTTAAAAGAAGGCTTTTCATTGTACGATCTGACGGATGAGAACTGATAAATCTTTAAACTAAATTATAGAAAGCTTAATGGTTCACATAAAAGTACAGATATATCAGATTGAAACTTTTTTTTGAGAGAGAAATATCATGAAAGGAAAAGAAGCAAGACCACACATAGGAATATTCGGGCAGACAAATGTAGGAAAAAGCTCTTTTATCAATGCGATAACGGGACAGGAGATATCTATTGTCAGCGATACTGCAGGAACAACTACTGACCCTGTAAATAAAACAGTAGAACTTACAGGAATCGGTCCTGTAGTACTTGTCGACACAGCCGGGCTCGGTGATTCAACAGAACTTGGGAGCCTGCGGATGAAACGGACAAAGAAGGTTCTGAAAACAATAGATGCCGCAATTGTTATGATTTCAGGAAATACCTTCAGCAGTTCTGATATTGAGATCCTGTCTGAACTAAAAGATGAGGATATTCCGTTTATATTAATTCACAATAAAAGCGATCTTGAAACTCTTTCTAAAGGGAAGCTCGAATTTCCTTTTCCTGTGCAGATCATAGATTATTCCAGCATAAAAAAGCAGGACCCATGGCCAGTTCTGACTGCATTAAAAAATATTATCCCTGAATCAGCTTTTAAAAAGCAGACACTTATAGGAGATCTACTTTCCTATGGAAATATTGTGCTTATGATTGTCCCTATAGATATTGAAGCACCTGAAGGGCGGTTGATCCTCCCGCAGGTACAGGCAATACGTGACATACTTGATAATGATGCTGTTGCAATTGTTATCAAGGAACGTGAAGTGGATGTTTTTCTCAGGAAAACTGGAATTAAACCTGATCTTGCAATTACCGACAGCAGTATTTTTCTAAAGGCAGACGCTATGATCCCTAAAGATATTCCCCTGACAGGGTTCAGTGTTATATTAGCCAGGTATAAGGGTGATTTTGATGCCTACCTTGAAGGTACACCTAAAATATCTGAATTGATGGATGGAGATAAAATTCTCCTTCTTGAATCATGCACACACCACACTTCATGTGATGATATCGGAAGGATCAAAATCCCCAGATGGATTTCACAGTTTACGGGGAAAAAACTTCATTTTGAAGTAGTTGCAGGGCTTGATGATATTCCGGGAAAGATTACTGATTATTCACTTGTTATTCAGTGCGGCGGATGCATGATTACAAGAAAGCAGCTTCTGAGCCGTTTAAAACCTGCAAAAGAGGCCGGAGTCCCGATAACAAACTACGGCATGACTATAGCTTATGTTCAGGGTGTTTATAACAGGGCAATAGCCCCTTTTTCTGGCGGTACAGAAAACAGCGATACTTATCTTTAATGTTTAAGAGGCAGAGATATTATAAAAGAAGCTCCTTTACCCGGCGTTGACCGTACATACATATCTCCTCCATGGTTTTCCTTTATTATGAAATATGAAACGCTCAATCCCAGACCAGTCCCTTCCCCTACAGGTTTTGATGTAAAAAAGGGTTCAAAAACCCTTTTCCTTGTTTTCTCCTCCATTCCCGGACCATTATCCTCCACTTCAATATAAAGCTGCCCCTCATCTTCATCTCTGTAAACGCGTATTATAAAAGAGGGGGACTCTGTTCCGGCTTCCTGCATTGCCTGAGCCCCGTTTCGTAGAATATTTAGAAGGACCTGCTGTATCTTTCCTGCATCGCATGGAACGGGCGGGAGGTCTTTTTCATATTCCTTCTTTATTGAAATACCGCGGAAATCATATCTCTTTTTCAGATCATAATCTGTACCTGCAAGCTCAAGAGTACTGTCTATCAATCCTGTAATATTATTTGAAGAAACAACAGACTCGCTTTTTCGGGCAAATCCCAGCATATTTTCAACAATTTTTGCAGCCCTGAGACCTGATTCATTAATATCATCAAGCATCCTGTAAATATCACGGTCTTTCATATAGCGTTGTATCGAGGCCATATCAGTCCCGGCCTTTTCTGCTGCCTTTACATTTTTATCAATACTTTCCGTCAGCCGTTTATTCATAACATGAGCTGTCTGCATTATACCGGAGAGAGGATTATTTATTTCATGTGCCATACCTGCTGCAAGTCCCCCTACGGAAAGCATTTTTTCCGACTGAATCATCATCTCTTCCAGATGTATCTTTTCTGTGATATCACGGAATATAATTACAACACCAGATATTTTTCCTGAACTATCCATAATCGGAGAACCGGAATCTGCGATGTGATACTTTTCACCTGTTCTGGAAATAAGAACTGTATGGTTGGCAAGAAGTATAACTTCCCCTGATTCCAATACTTTTTGAATAGGACTTTCTGCTTTTTCCCCGGTTGCCGCATTTATTATCTTAAAAACACTTGAGATACTTCTGTTTTCCGCTTCTTCAAAGCTCCATCCTGTGAGTTTTTCGGCAACAGGATTCATTAGAATTATTTTCTTCCTTCTGTTTACAGCTATAACTCCGTCTCCAATCGAATCAAGAACAACACTCAGTTTTTCTTTTTCAGCTGAAATACTTTTGATATGAGATTTTATTGATGACTGCATAACAGAAAAAGTCTTTGACAGATTTGATATCTCATCATTACCGAAAACATCAATTGAAGCAGAGTAGTCCCCTTCCGCCATACTGACAGACACCTGTTCAAGCCTGAAAAGCCTTTGTAATATTCCCTTTCTAAGCCAGAAAACTGTCATAATAACAAGTAAAGTAACAAATAAAAAACTCCCGTATACAGAAAATGAATAGAAACGGGTTTCCTCCTCCACCCTGTTCCCAACCTGAGTATATAGATCAATTATATACATTTTCATTTCATGTGATAGAAGAAAAAGCTGCGACAATGTTTCTTCAAAAATAAGATCACCCTGCCTTGAATCTTCTACCAGATCTTTTATTTTATCCAGATAATAAAGCAGATCTTTCTGTTTCGAAATAACCGGTACAATAAAACTGAAATTTTCTGTAAAAACTCCCAGTTCTGAAAAAGCCGTTTCATTTCTGAAATCTTCGATTCTTATCATCAGTTGCCTGTAAACCCGCTGATTTCCATTAATCATATATTCATCAAGGATAGAAGATGTCTGCTCAAGAGATCTTGCTGCTTTTATCAAATGCGATTCGATATGCATATTTTTTCTGAAATTGATATACCCATATGTAAGAAAACAGGCTGAAAACAATATAATTATAAATACAGAGATTATTAATAAAAAAGACTTCCGTTTAAGTGTCATAGTTTCACCTTATCAGTGTTACCCTTTCAGGATAAAGTCTTTCAAGATAACGGCAGTCAATCAGATCCATAAAATCAATAACTTCAGGATTTCCGGGAAGCTGTTTCTGCTTCCATTTTGCCTCCTGCTCCATGGCAAGAAGAAGGCTCTGAGGCAGATCAAGATAAAAAATATATTCTTTCCATTCATCTTTTACCGAACCGGGATCAAGTGACAAAAAGGATGCTGTAATCTGCTGTGCTTCATCAGGTTTTTTCTTAATTAAATTATAGCTTTTTTCAAGTGATTCAAGAAAAGCCTCAACTGCTTCCGAATTTTTTTCAGCCCATTTTCCCCCTGAAACAAGGAGCCAGTACATATCTCTTCCAAGCTGTGCATTTATTACGACAGCCTTTTTACCCATTTTTTTTACAGCTTCGTATGTAAACGGCGACCATACAATAATTGAATCAACCTCGCCGTTTACCAGCGCATCAGAGAGTTCCTGAGGTTTTTTATAAACTATTTCAACTGAATTATATTCAATATTGTTAAACACAAGGAGTCTGTATAATGTATATTCACCTGCACTGTTTCCTGCAAGTCCTATTCTGGTACCAGCCAGATCAGCAGGTGATTTCAAAACATCTCGATTCATAACAAGAGATCTGCTCTGGTTTCTGTTCAATACAGCCAGAATACTAAAATCCCTGTTGCTGAAAGAATAATTAACAACCTGATACTCCGGAACGCAGACAATATCATATTCTTCACGGAATAGGCTGTCCATCATATTTATAACTGACGGTTTTATTGTCAGCTCTACATCCAGATGATTTTCAGAAAAATAGCCTGATGACTCCGCAATAACTGCCGGCGCTGATTTTACACTTCTGTTCAGTCCCAACCGGATATTTATGTTACTGTCTGGTTTTTCCACATCAGTTTTTTTATTACAGGAAAATATCAAAATAGAGACAATCAGGAATATAAGGAATATTTCAACTCTTTTCTGCATATCCACTTCCTTTACGTATCGCTGTATCTCTGACTTATCTTTCTTATCTCATCAATATTGCGGCAAAAGACATCAACTACTTCCGGATCAAATTGTTTTCCTGAATTTTCATGCATATATTCAATACTTATTTCTTCAGACCATGGATCCTTGTACGGTCTTTTACTTCTGATCGCATCATAAACATCTGCAACAGCAGTAACCCTGGCCTGAGCCGGGATATCTTTTCCTTTTATACCATACGGATAGCCGCGTCCATCCCAATGTTCATGGTGACTCATTGCTATATATGCTGCATTTTCAAGCATAACACAGTTACAGATATCTGATTTGCTGTTGAATCCTGAAAGTGATGTAAAATCAGGCAGAAGTTTTCCTGAAAGAATGCTTTTCCCATAACAGCAGTGCTGCTTCATTTCCTCCCATTCACCTTTTTCAAGCGGCCCGGGTTTAAGCAGAATATCATCAGGTATTCCGATTTTACCTATATCATGAACAGGGGATGCCAGTTCAATGCACTTGACATCTTTTTCCGGCCAATCAAGTCCCTTTGCTATAGATCCGCACATAGATGCAACCCGCATGAAGTGATTACCTGTTTCGAAATCCTTGTATTCTGCAGCCTGAGACAATATTGCTATTATCTGCATACGTGAATATTCAAGTTGGAAATTCATCTCTTCAAGTTTATGCGTCCTCTCCTGTACAAGCTCTTCAAGATGCTCTTTATATTCCCTGTTCTTCCGTATCAGATTAGTCTGTTCAACAGCATTCTTAACAAGGTGTTCAACTACACTCATGTCCTCTACAGGTTTCAGAACATAATCCCATGCTCCCAGATGAAGCGCTTCCACCACATCCTGAATCCTTCCTGTACCGGAAATTACTATTACAGGTAAATCAGGGAACATTTCCTTTCCCTTTTTAAGGACTTCAAGCCCGTCAACTTCAGGCATCCGAAGATCTGTAAGGACAACATCAGGTTTCTCAGCAGAGATCTTCTCAAGACCTTCCCGGCCGTTTTCTGCTTCAATGATGCTGTACCCGAAATCTTCCAGGAAATACCTCAGACAGTTTCTTAATACCTTCTCATCATCAATAACCAGTATTTTCCCTTTTTTTTCTTCTTCTAAAGACATATTTTCCCCTTTTTTAAATCATTTTTTATGATATTTAATTATATTACAGTAAAAATACGTTTTCAAACTTTATATTTTATGCGGAAAAAATATAAATATATGTTAGAAGAGTAAAGATTAGTTTCAGTCTTTTCAAATATATTCATCTGTTTTACCGCATGGTAGACTTAATTTATGGATCTCTTCTTTTCTGAAATTCATGTAAGTAAGAGATCCAGCATAAATTATTTTTTTATATCCTTAAGGAACATTCTGTCTTGATAAAATCCTTATCTCCAATGAGTAAATTATTGATTTAATCTGCACTACGGATCCGTAATCATGGGATTTATTCTGTTTTTTCACCTTTTTCTACTTTATCACTACCAGTGTCATCATTTTCAATTTCGGAACAGTATTTACTGAAACATTCCGGGCAAAGACCATGACTGAACTCTACATCGGAATGTTTCTGGATATATGCTTCAAGCTGATTCCAGTAACCGTGGTCATCCCTGATTTTTTTGCAGCCCATGCAGATGGGAATTATTCCGCGGAGCGTTCTGATTTCATCATAAGCTTTTTTCAGAGCTTCATTGGCATGTATCTGTACAGAGATATCATTAATGATTATACGACAATTCTGATTACCTTCAGAATCAAACGAAGCTGCCGCGTTAAGCTGAACCCATAACAATTTTTTGTTGCTTCCAACCATTCTAAGAGTACAGTTTTGGGGAAAAGAAGATTCGAAAAGCTTTTTTTTATGAATATAGTAGATATCCTGGTCCTCTTTGAAAATATATCCTGCCAACGGCTTCCGTAGCAGCTTTCCCCTTTCTACGCCAAGAAAGGCTGATGCAATTAGATTTGCCTCTATAATTATTCCTTTTTCATTTACAGTTACGTATCCGACAGGGGCAAGATCGTAAAGGTCAAAATAGCGCTCCCTCGCAGCCTCCAGTTCAAGCTGTATCCTCCTGAGTTCTTCATTTTGCAGCTCAAGCTCAATCTGATGCACCTGAAGTTCATGAATTATCTTCTGTTTTTCTTCCGGTATAAGCTTTACATTATCTTCACATATTTTTGAAGCCTGATTCTCAGCAATTTTTTCCGCCTGCTTTCTCAGGTTAGCAGTATTTCCTGTAAGGTTTTTTTTATTTAACATTTTAATCCTTTATCAATGTACTAAAAACTGCCCCTTTAATTCTTTCCTTTGTTGAAATTGCATACATTTTCCCTAAATCATTAACAAGTGCCGTAGAAGTAATCATCACATCAATGATTCTTCCATCTTTTGCTTTCCTTTGAGTACAATAGGGTTCAAGGTTTTCAGCATAGCTTAGATTGTTAAGGGCATTAAAGGCCTCTTTCTGAAGCTCTTCAGGTATAATTTCCTGAATATTTAAATGAAGAGCTTCTGATTCACTCCATCCGTACATCCTTTCTGCGCTTTTATTCCAGACCAGTATCCGACCGTCCAGATCATAAGCTGTAATAGCATCAAGTGAATCAGATACTATTTCTGCCAGATGCATTATTCGGTTGGCTTTCTGAACAGGCTCTTCTGTCTGTTTTATCCTTGTGATGTCAATAAATGTAATTACCGCTCCTTCAATAAGGTTATCCAGTGTTCTGTACGGCGTTATGCACATGGTGTACCAGGTTCCCGATTTTACCTGTACTTCAATTTCCTTTGATATCAGGCTGTTAAGTACTGCATTGATATCCTCAGCAAGGGTGTTATAATTAATAAGATTGGAAACAATATGATTTAGTGGTCTGCCTACATCAGTTATAATAAGATTAATAATCTGAGCTGCTGCCGGTGTATAACGAAGCACCTTAAGCTGATGATCCACAAAAACTGTTGCTATTCCGGTACCAGCAAGCAGATTATTCATATCATTGACTGCCTGAGAGAGATCATGAACCTTGGACTGGAGTTCGGCATTGACTGTCGAGAGCTCTTCGTTAAGCGACTGCATCTCCTCCTTTGAGGTTTCAAGTTCTTCATTTGTGGACTGCAGTTCCTCGTTTATTGACTGCATTTCTTCGTTTGAGGATTTTAATTCTTCATTTGCAGTCTGAAGATACTCTTCCTTTGCCTGGAGTTCATGTTTAAGCGTATTGATTTTATCCTCATCATCGTATTTATTCCCCCTGTCTGATTTTGGAAAACCTATCTTGACTTTGGCACTTTTTACATCCTCTCCTGCCTCTTCCCATAAAAGAATCATGTAAAGCGGAGGCAGAGAAGAAGAAGCAGTAATTTCTTTAACAGGAGTAATGGTCAGTTTAATACTGGTAAAGTGACTATTGGTCCTGACCTGGATATTGCGGCAGCTGACAGCTTCATGTATTTCAGAAGCTTTTTTAAGGGCGGTAGAAAGATCTTTATACAGTCCTTCTCTTGCCATTTTCAATATATTATTTACACCTATCTCTCCTGGAGATGGTTCGAGGTACATGCCCGTATGTCCATGCAGATACAGGATATCACCATTTGAATTAACAAGAGCCCCGGCAGGGACAACCTGTTTTAAAATAGTCTGTTCGATAATTTCACGAAGCGAAGGATTTTTTAATGGAAGGTGTTTTTTCATCCTTTCCGTTAGTTCAGTATTCATATTCATCGCCTTTGATGTTAAAAATGAGTTTATGACCGGTAGCTGCCTGTAAGTGAAATCATCCAGCCGCAGATACAGTCTGGATTTCCGGTCTATCAATCTGAACAGGTTTGAATATTCTCCAACTGTTTCAGATGTACCAAGAAACAGCATTCCTCCAGGATTTAGAGAATAATGAAAAAGAGGAATAATTTTTTTTTGTAAATCTCCCCCCATATAGATCAGAAGATTCCGGCAGCTGATAAGGTTGAGTCTTGAAAATGGAGGATCTCTGATTACATTCTGTTCGGAAAACACCAGCATGTCGCGGATATCCTTATGAATACGGTATATATTCCTTTCAGACTCAATTGTAAAAAAACGTGTAAGGTGTTCAGGCAAAAGATCGGCAACTATGCTTGAAGGGTAGATACCTGCTCTTGCCTTTGCAATAGAGTTTGAATCAATATCAGTTGCAAATATCTGAACCCTGAAGCTGTCTTTTGTTGTTTCAAGATATTCTGATATAAGAATTGCAATAGAATAAGCCTCTTCTCCTGTTGAACAGCCAGGTACCCAGATCCGGATTAAATCTCCGCTTTTACTGTCTGCAAATAAATCAGGAATACACCTTTTCTGTAATGTCCTGAAAGCTTCAGTGTCGCGGAAGAAGCTGGTTACACCTATCAGCAGGTCCCGGAACAGGGCCTCAATTTCGGTACTGCTCTGCTGAAGATATTTCACATAACCTTCAAGTATTTTAATCTGATGGATTGCCATTCTCCGTTCAATCCGCCTCTGGATTGTACTTTTTTTATACCTGGAAAAGTCATGGCCGGTTTGATTGCGAAGAAGTATGAATATTTTTTTCATCAGGTTCTCTTCAACAGGCAGGATCTGAAGTTTTGCACTGGCTTGATTGCCAAAAGAATATGATGCATAGGCAATAAGCTGTTCTCCCATCTTTGCGGGATGAAGCTGATAATCAACAAGCCCTGTCCTTATAGCACTTAGGGGCATACTATCATACTCAGTTGTATCCGGGCTCTGAACCATTACCATTCCACCCTCATCTTTTACTGCACGCAGACCCATTGTTCCGTCATTTCCTGTACCGGATAGTATTATGCAGATTGCCCGATTATGCTGATCCTGCGCAAGAGATCGGAAAAAAAAGTCTATTGGAAGACGTTTTCCCCGGGGAGCAGACGGTTCAAGCAGCTGCAATGTTCCATTTAAAAAAGCCATATCCCGCCCCGGGGGAATAATGTAGGCACAGTTTGGTTTTACTCTCATCCCGTCTTCAACCTCAAAAACCTGCATTCGGGTATACCGGCTGATAAGATCTGTAAGGATGCTTTTATGATCAGGAGCCAGATGCTGTACAAGCACAAAAGCCATATCCGGATCATTATGGGCAGGCATACCGGAAAAAAAGGCTTCAAAAGCGGCAAGTCCCCCAGCTGAAGCACCGATCCCGACTATCGGGAAACTACTAAGCCCCGGGGAATCAGATTCTTTTTCAGAGACAGGTGTCTGATCATAAGGGTTTTCACATTTTTTACTTGATTCTGTTTTTCTAATCTGTGATTTATCCTTCCTGTCTGCTGATTTATCGGTCATCCAAAGTCTCCCTTTTTTATATTATAGAATAGACTGTAAAATTATTCATAATAATTTGCTCCATTGCTAATATTTTATACTTCAAATCAGGATGGATGAGTAAAAATTAACGTCTGAACCTGAAGAAACAATAATAGTATCGTCCCATATAAAGAAAAAAGCAGGAAGTACTCATAAAGCTCTTAAAATGATAAAGAAGTTTTAGATTATAGAGAGGGAATTAAAAAATGAAAGATTATCAGAAAAATATTTTTATGAAAAAAGAAAAGGGGGAATTTTCCCCTCAATAATAAGTTTAAGGAATGGCTACGGAGCTGATAATAATATTGATACAATGGAGGATAACCTCTGGCATCTTCCAGCGACCTGTCCGGCAAGTATAACCCTGGGAGCAGAAACAAACAGTGTGACGCAGATCAGAGACATAGATCATGCAAGCAGAACAACTCCCGGGTTATTAGGAGCCGATGAAAGATAGTTTGACAATAAAAAGCCCTGAAGTGTAAATTACAGTTCAGGGCTTTCATCTTTTATAGATATTAATAAAAAAAAGCCTGGCAACGACCTACTCTCCCGCCTTAGCAGTACCATCGGCGCGTGAGGGCTTAACTTCCGTGTTCGGGATGGGAACGGGTGGAACCCCTCAGCTATAGTCACCAGACTAATATTTTTTCACTTAGTGTCTTAACACATTTATGTGTTAAAACCTAAAGCAAAAAGTCTTTCAAAGGAACCATAATTAAATGGTTCCCTTTAAGAAGAGTTAAAAAATAATATGGTCAAGCCTCACGACTGATTAGTACTGGTAAGCTGAATACATTACTGCACTTACACTCCCAGCCTATCAACCAGATATTCTCTCTGGTGTCTTCAGTATCCTTAAAGGATATGGGATGTTTAATCTTGAGGGGGGCTTCCCACTTAGATGCTTTCAGCGGTTATCCCTTCCGAACGTAGCTACCCAGCCTTTTACCGTTGGCACGATAACTGGTACACTAGAGGTTCGTCCGTTCCGGTCCTCTCGTACTAAGAACAGCTCCTCTCAAACATCCAACGCCCGTGGCAGATAGGGACCGAACTGTCTCGCGACGTTCTGAACCCAGCTCACGTACCGCTTTAATTGGCGAACAGCCAAACCCTTGGGACCTGCTCCAGCCCCAGGATGCGATGAGCCGACATCGAGGTGCCAAACTTTGCCGTCGATATGAACTCTTGGGCAAAATCAGCCTGTTATCCCCGGAGTACCTTTTGTCCGTTAAGCGACGGCCCTTCCACGCGGGACCGCCGGATCACTAAGACCTACTTTCGTACCTGCTCGACTTGTTAGTCTCGCAGTCAGGCTGCCTTATGCCTTTACACTTACACGATGATTTCCAACCACCGCAAGGCAACCTTCGCGCGCCTCCGTTACTCTTTAGGAGGCGACCGCCCCAGTCAAACCGCCCACCTGACAGTGTCCACATACCCGATAAGGGCATGCGTTAGAAACCTAACCTGATAAGGGTGGTATTTCAACAACAACTCTGCACAATCTGGCGACCATGCTTCAAAGTTTCCCACCTATCCTACACATACCAGGACAAGTTTCAGTGCCAAGCTGCAGTAAAGGTTCACGGGGTCTTTCCGTCTAACCACGGGTAACCGGTATCTTCACCGGTACTCCAATTTCACCGGGTCTCGCGTTGAGACAGCGCCCAATTCGTTACACCATTCGTGCGGGTCGGAACTTACCCGACAAGGAATTTCGCTACCTTAGGACCGTTATAGTTACGGCCGCCGTTTACCGGGGCTTCAATTCAGAGCTTCGCTAAAAGCTAACCCCTCCTCTTAACCTTCCGGCACCGGGCAGGTGTCAGTCCATATACGTCATTTTGCAATTTCGCATAGACCTGTGTTTTTGGTAAACAGTCGATTGGGCCTATTCTCTGCAACCTTTCTAAAACTTTAACATCCTAAAAAGGCCACACTTCTCCCGAAGTTACGTGTGTATTTTGCCGAGTTCCTTAACGCGAGTTCTCCCGTGCGCCTTAGCATTCTCAGCCCGCCTACCTGTGTCGGTTTGCGGTACGGTCCCTCTTACCCTATCCTTAGAGATTATTTCTTGGCACCATGACTACACCCGCTTCGCTCCCCCGTAAGTTCGCTCGCCATAAAAGCTCAGCTCTTGATGCGGATTTGCCTGCATCAATCAACGCCTTGCTCCTTAGACCGGGACTACCGTCGCCCGGCCGGGCTTCACCTTATGCGTCATCCCCTCGAAAGTAAGAGAGGTACTGGAATATTAACCAGTTTCCCATCGACTACGCTTTTCAGCCTCGCCTTAGGGGCCGACTAACCCTTGGGAAGATTACCTTAACCCTGGAAACCTTAGGCTTTCGGCGGAGGGGGATCTCACCCCTCTTTTCGTTACTCATGCCTGCATCCTCTCTTCTGTTATCTCCAGCATACCTTACAGTACACCTTCATCGACATCCAGAATGCTCCCCTACCCCTTGTAATAAATTACAAAGCCGTGGCTTCGGTTCTATGCTTAGCCCCGTTACATTGTCGGCGCATGACTACTCGACCAGTGAGCTATTACGCACTCTTTCAAGGCGTGGCTGCTTCTAAGCCAACCTCCTGGCTGTCTTCGCAATTACACTTCCTTTTCCACTTAGCATAGATTTGAGACCTTAGCCGTCGGTCTGGGTTGTTTCCCTTTTGACCACGAATATTATCACCCGTAGTCTGACTCCCATAAATCCTGTAACGGCATTCGGAGTTTGGTTGAGTTTGGTACCCGGTGAAGGGCCCGTACCCATTCAGTGCTCTACCTCCGTTACATTCTAATATGAGGCTAGCCCTAAAGCTATTTCGGGGAGAACCAGCTATCTCCGAGTTTGATTAGCCTTTCACTCCTATCCACACGTCATCCCTGCCTTTTTAAACAGACTAGGGTTCGGTCCTCCACTCTGTGTTACCAGAGCTTCAACCTGCACATGGATAGATCACTCGGCTTCGGGTCTACTGCATACTACTAAATCGCCCTTTTCAGACTCGGTTTCCCTCCGGCTCCGGAACTTCGATTCCTTAACCTCGCAATATACAGTAACTCGCAGGCTCATTCTACAAAAGGCACGCCATCACCACTTAAGTGGCTCTGACCGTTTGTAAGTCTACGGTTTCAGATTCTATTTCACTCCCCTCCCGGGGTTCTTTTCACCTTTCCCTCACGGTACTATTCGCTATCGGTAGCTGTCTATGTATTTAGCCTTGGATCGTGGTCGACCCGGATTCAGGCAGGATTTCTCGTGTCCCGCCCTACTTAGGAATAAATTGCGCAGACTTATTGTTTTAAATTACAGGGCTTTCACCTTCTCCGGCTGGCCTTCCCAGTACCATTCTTCTAACAATAAGTTTTTTATAACTACGCTCCGAATCCTACACTTCGGAATAATTTATCCTGCAACCCCTCATATACAACGATGTAAGTCTTACATATACAAGGTTTAGGCTCCTCCCCGTTCGCTCGCCGCTACTTAGGGAATCTCATGTTGATTTCTTTTCCTTCAGGTACTTAGATGGTTCAGTTCCCTGAGTTTTCCTCAATACACCTATGTGTTCAGTGCATTGTATCCAGTATTGAAACTGGATGGGTTACCCCATTCGGTTATCTGCGGATCTCAGGATGTTTGCTCCTCCCCGCAGCTTTTCGCAGCTTACCACGACCTTCTTCGTCAGACAGCTCCAAGGCATCCACCGTAGACCCTTATTCGCTTGACCATATTATTTTTTAACCCTTCTCTTATCATTCATACCCACTCTCGCGGTATACAAATGTTTATCTTTTAAAGAACTTGCCTTTTTTGGCGGAAAAAAAAGCAGTCAACTTAATCAAAGTCACTACTTCTTCTGGAGGCACAGGGATTCGAACCCTGGACCCCCGGCTTGCAAAGCCGGTGCTCTAGCCAGCTGAGCTATGCCCCCATTTTAAATTATGTAAAAAAAAGTTTCCTGAAGCGGTGCAGATGATTCTGTTTCACCAAAATCGTTTTTCAAGTTCTGTACATTAGAACTATTTCTCCCGTGTTAACGGGATATTCCCTTTCTCTTAGAAAGGAGGTGATCCAGCCGCACCTTCCGGTACGGCTACCTTGTTACGACTTCACCCCCCTTACCAGGCATACCTTCGGCATCGTCCCCCTTTGCAGGTTAGACTAACGACTTCGGGTACCCCCAACTCGGGTGGTGTGACGGGCGGTGTGTACAAGGCCCGGGAACGTATTCACCGCGCCATGCTGATGCGCGATTACTAGCGATTCCACCTTCATGGAGTCGAGTTTCAGACTCCAATCCGAACTGAGGCAAGCTTTCTGCGATTTGCTCCACATCGCTGTTTCGCATCGCTCTGTACCTGCCATTGTAGCACGTGTGTAGCCCAGGACATAAGGGCCATGATGACTTGACGTCGTCCCCACCTTCCTCCGGTTTGTCACCGGCAGTATTGTCTGAGTCCCCATCCGAAATGCTGGCAACAGACAAAAGGGGTTGCGCTCGTTGCGGGACTTAACCCAACACTTCACAGCACGAGCTGACGACAGCCATGCAGCACCTGTATACCGGCTGCAAGCAGCTACGTTATCTCTAACGTATTCCAGTATATGTCAAGCCCTGGTAAGGTTTCTCGCGTATCATCGAATTAAACCACATGCTCCACCGCTTGTGCGGGCCCCCGTCAATTCCTTTGAGTTTCACCCTTGCGAGCATACTCCCCAGGCGGTGCACTTAACACGTTTGCTACAGCACTGAATGTAACCATCCAACACTTAGTGCACATCGTTTACAGCGTGGACTACCAGGGTATCTAATCCTGTTCGCTCCCCACGCTTTCGCGCCTCAGCGTCAGTTTATTGCCAGAAGTTCGCCTTCGCCACCGGTATTCTTCCTGATATCTACAGATTTCACCCCTACACCAGGAATTCTAACTTCCCCTCTTAAACTCTAGCTTGCCAGTTCTCAGCGCGTTCCCCCGGTTGAGCCGAGGTATTTCACACCAAGCTTGACAGGCCGCCTACGCGCCCTTTACGCCCAATAAATCCGAACAACGCTTGCAACTTACGTGTTACCGCGGCTGCTGGCACGTAATTAGCCGTTGCTTATTCCCTGATTGACGTCATCAATATAGCATTTCCTCTATATCTTATTCCTCCTCAGGAAAAGAACTTTACAACATCTCTGCCTTCATCGTTCACGCGGCGTCGCTCCGTCAGGCTTTCGCCCATTGCGGAAGATTCTTAGCTGCTGCCTCCCGTAGGAGTCTGGGCCGTGTCTCAGTCCCAATGTGGCCGGTCACCCTCTCAGGCCGGCTATCCATCGTCGCCTTGGTAGGCCTTTACCCCACCAACCAGCTAATGGACCGCAAGCTCATCCTAAGGCAGAGCCGTAGCTCTTTTACTCAAAAGTCATTCAAAACTATTGAGATTATTCGGTATTACCCCATGTTTCCATGGGCTATCCCCAACCCCAGGGCAGATCACTTACGTGTTACTCACCCGTTCGCCACTCTCAAGACCCCGAAGGATCTCTACCGTTCGACTTGCATGCTTAAAACGCGCCGCCAGCGTTCGTTCTGAGCCAGGATCAAACTCTCCATTATATATTCCAACGTCCCGAAGGACGTTAGTTTCATAATTAAATCGTTTCTTCCCGGCTTTACTCAAATTCTTAAATAAAACCAGTCAAAAAATCATTCTTTTCTGACCGCTTCAGGTCCCTTCTCTTTTTTACGTTTTAAAGATCTCTTTTTGCGTATAAGCAATTTCCGTGCCAAACGCTTGATTGTTTTATCATTTACCCCAGATCCTGTCAACCAGTTCCAGGAAGTTTTTTTAAAAATTATTTTCAGGCAGTTTCTTTCATTATCATCCCAGTAAAATCAAAAAAACCGGAGGTGAAACAAAATATAATATCTGAATAAATAGCCGTCAATAAACTTACAGTTAAATGTTTTAACTTTTATTGACCCGCGAGAAGTAAGATATATATTTTGCCTTTTTTAGTCAACTACCTTATAGATATTTTTGAAAATAATATATAAATTAATTATATGACAGATATTGCAATAAGTTTTAAAAATTGTAGGAATTGCGGTAAATATTTACAGGAACAGCTTAAAAAAAGCAGAAATCTCTGTTCTGAAGAATGCTCTCTTTCATACAGTACCTGTAAAACATGCGGGACTTATTTTTTAAGGAAAAACCCTGAAAACCATTACTGCTCAGTACGATGCCGGATGCTTTTCAATTTAAATAAATCAGGATACCCTTATATTAAAACAACCCCCTACAAACTTGTAATTACAGGAAATCCTGTTATTAATATTGAACTTATTGCTACCAGGCTTGCAATGGTCCTCAAACTCCCGCTTCTGATGACAGAACAGATAAAAATTTCAAACAAACTGACAGCCGAAAATGTAATAGATAAAATATCCGGGCTTAAAGAGACAGAAAATAACGGAGAGTTTTTTCTTCTGCTGTGCAACAGCTATGAAATTGATTTCATAAGAGAGTTTAACAGTAAATTTGATATTGATATGATTATTGATATCAAAAGGAAAAAGAATTCTCAGGAAACAGAACCCAATCTCAGATGTGATAAATGCTCAAATATAAACACTTTTTCTGATCCTGATGCAGAGAAAAAAAGGAAATGCCTTATCTGCGGCAACAATGTATATAAAAAGATTGAAAATATAACAGCTGTTAAAACAAAGGAAAGGAATTATTATGAAATAACTGAATATCTTGGAGCAAGTTTCCCGGATAAATATTTCAGATTTACCGGAGAAACTATAAGAAAGACAGTAAATGTAATTACTGCCTCTCTTGTTTATGATATGTAGAGCTGTCTGACATGGTTAATCAAGAAGAATTGTAAATCCTGCCCATGCACAGATAGCTTCTTTGGTAAAAGCCGGCTTTGGAAAAAGCTCGATACCCGGGGCTACCTGAAGAAAAAATTCAAGGAAATTATCAATAAAGGAGATCTCTCCGGAAATTGGAATATTCATCCCCCCGATAAAATCATTTTCATTGTCACCGAAAGAAACCTTACCGAAAAGACCTACACCCAGAGATCCTGTAACATTTTCAAAAACCGGCCTGGAATTTATTACCATATAGCTTCCGCCCATAAAAAGGTATTCATCCCCTTCTGTAAAATCATAACCGACTTTTGCATCATAAGGACCGCCCTGGAAAATAAAAACTGTATTTGGGAATCCGAAACCGAAACCCAGCCGCTTTTCAGTATAGGTATCTGCAGAAACTGAAGCCAGTAAAGCAGTAAAAATAACAAAAACCAATACAATTTTTTTGTTCATAAAAATCTCCCTTGCAAGTTGTAAAAAATTAAGACCTCAGCTATTAATCGTCAAAAATCTCAGCTTTTTCAAGTATTTTTTCTATTTCTTCCCTGCCGGTGAGATTATCATCATCAAGAATTTCTTTTATTTTAACTTTGTCTTTAAAACCTTTTTCAATGGCTTTTCTAAAATATTCAATTCCCAGTTCCCTGTCCTCAATCTCAAGAAGAAGAATACGGCTCATTTTAAAGATAACATCAATTTCATCAGGATCGGATTTTATAATTTTTTCTCCGGTCTTTATCATTTTTTCATAGTATTTTTCCCTTTCATAGATATCAAAAAGATATTCAAGATTCTCTTTATAATCAGGTTCTTTCTGTAATACCGCTTCAAAGTATTTCAATGATTCAGAATATTTCTCCTGAACGTAATAAACTCGCCCGACTGCAAAATCAATTTTACTTAACAGATCTGCATCATTAATGTTTGTTCTTTTCAACTCCGCAAACTTCTGTATAGCTCCGTCATAATCTTTGAGTTCAGCCATTATCAGAGCATAATTAAAAAGGGCCTCCTGATCTGCCGGATTGATATCAAGAACTTTCAGGTAATTATCTGCCGCATTGTGATAATCACCGTATCTGTAAAGACAATACCCTTTAGAAGATAAAATAAGGGTATTGTCCGGCTCATCATCAAGCATTGAATCCAGAAGCTCAAGAGCTTCGATATATTTTTCCGCTTCAATATAGGATCGGGCAAGATTGAAAGAGGCTACTTTTAGTTTTTTATCAAATTCAAGAGCCCTGAGATAAGCTTCAGAAGCTTTGCTGTTTTTCCCAAGCTCAAAATAAGCATTACCAAGGTTATAGTATACCCTTGCTGTTTCTCTTTTGGAAAGTCCTGCACATGATGAAAGAAGAAAAAAGGGAATAACAAGGAACCATATACTATTCGCTGACAGACAAAACAGTTTCTTCAATTTTTCTCACCTGTGATCTGTAAAGGTCAGATATATCTGAACCGTAATCAGCTATAAGCTGAATAATATTTCTCGGATAATCAGGTTCATCTTCACCATTGAGCCTGTCTCCAGCATCTCCAAGCCCTGGCAGGATGTAGGCAAGATCATTCATCACCGGGTCCATCCAGAGAGTATATACTGTAACATTTTCAAGGGCCCTTACAATTCTTAAAGTTCCCTTCAGAGAAGAAATAACATTAAAAAATTTTACAGATCTCGGCTTAATCCCCTGCTCCATCAGATACTTGATAATTGTAACAAAACTACCGCCGGTGGCATTCATTGGGTCAGCAAAAATAAGATCTTTACCGTTCATGGATTCCAGATCAAAATAAGATCTGTCAAGATCAAGAATATATTCCATATTGTGTTCTTTCTTTGTATCATCCCTTTTAATCTTAAACAAAGCAAAAGGTGTTACATAATTGTCAGATGAATATTCCTGAATCTCCTTTGACATTATTATTGAAGGAAGAAGGGCACCCCTTAGCATGACGCACATAACACTGTTTTTCAGCTCTTCATCAATATACGGTATTTTATGAACTGCATAATTCTGTACCGGATTATCAACAGGTGTCTTTACAACAAGATAATGCTTTTTACTCTGGTCATCACTGTATATTGAAAGGTTAAAAAGAAGTTCATATGCCCTCTGGGTATAATACAGAAATTCACCGTGTTTTGTCCTGACATCCCGCAGCTTTGCAATAAGACGTGATGCCTCACCGTGAATTGTTCTGGGAGTTTCAAATGAGTACACCTTCATTCTTGGTTCCTTAGATACAATTTCCCTCATATACTCGCCCATTATATTAAATATTTCGATTAACCTCTGCCTGTCTTCACCACTGGGAATTTCGTTTTCCCTCGATGAAATAGATTTAAATATTTCGACAGCTGTAGAATAGTATTCTTCCATTTTAGAAAGGCATTCCTGATCTTTTTCAGTAAGATATCCGTCAAGATCAGTTGATTTTAGAATTACTTTATTACTCATCAAAAAGCTCCTGTAGATTTATTATATAGCGGATTTTCAACAACAGGCAACCCCGTTCAGAAGGGCAATCCTGCAAACCTGAACTGAAGGCAAAAAAAAAGCCCGAAGATCACTTCGAGCTTTAACATCTCCTAGGGGAGTCGAACCCCTGTTGCCGGGATGAAAACCCGGTGTCCTAACCACTAGACGAAGGAGACAGGTAATACAGAATAAAATCTGTATCATTTGAGCCGCACTGGGTTCGAACCAGTGACCCACGCCTTAAAAGGGCGTTGCTCTACCAGCTGAGCTAGCGGCCCGTTCCTAATCAACGTTGGCAATTTATCAGTATTACCCCAAATTGTCAATATATTTTATTTAAAAAACAATATTTTTTTTAACTTGTTTATGTATAAAGAGTTATAAGTTCAGAACCCAGATAACCTTCTATATTTTCACCCATCCTGCCAAGCCTTACAGATGCTGTTTTTCCTTCATAATTATCAGACAATTTTTTTTCAACTGGCACTGATACTTTAAGATAATTATCACTGAGCCCCTTAAGATAAAGCAGGTTTCCCTTCACCTCTCTGCCCTCAATAATAATTTCAGTCTCTTTTCCCTGCCATCTGTCTGCATATTCTGCAAAAAGGTTTTCCGACAACTCCCGCAGTTTTTCAGCCCTTTCCCCTGATATTCTTTCCGGAACAAAATTACCCATATCATATGCTTTTGTTCCAGGTCTTCTTGAGAAAGGAAAAACATGCATGGAAGAAAAGTTATTATCTTTCAGAATACTGTAGGAATCCTGAAAATCTTCATCAGTTTCACCTGGAAATCCTGTAATTATATCAGCCGAAATATAAGGATCACGGCCGGAAGTCCTGAGAACTGATACAGCATCAGCCACTTTACCGGACAGATATTTCCTTCCCATTGCTTTCAGGATCCTGTCAGACCCTGACTGTACAGGCAAATGAAAATGACTGCATATTCTTTCATTTCTGACTATTTCTTCATACCTTGAATCAATCATGTCAGGTTCAAGCGAAGAAAGGCGTATTTTTATCCTGTCCGTTTTATCAAGTATTCTTAGAACAAGATCAGGAAAATCATATTTTTCAGAACTGTATGCAGTTATATTTACACCTGTAAGAACAACTTCATTATAGCCGGCACTTTCAATGCCGGTTATATTTTCAATTACTTTTTCATGTTCCAGACTGACGGACCTTCCCCTTGCAAGAGGGACCCTGCAGTAATGACAGAAATTGTTGCATCCATCCTGAATTTTAAGAAAAGCTCTTGAATGAAATGTATAATCAGAATCTACAAAATAGAATTTCCCTGATTCAGTATTATCATGAATTTTAAGAGAACTGAAAAAACCTGACAAATCCGGGTTTGAACCGAGATACTTTTCTGCAAACTTAATTATCAGTTCCTTGTCTTCCTGCTTTACAGATATTATGTTGGAACCCAGTGAATCAACATCCTTCTGGTTCAGCTGCACATAACACCCTGTTACAATTATAACAGAATCAGGATTTTCCCTGGAAATTTTTCTGATTACCCTTCTTGCTTTCTGTTCACTTTTCGAGGTTACAGTACAGGTATTGACAACATAGATATCTGCAGACGAAGAGAGTGGAACTATATCAGCCCCTTTATTTCGGAACTTGTCGGCAATTACTTCGCTTTCAAACTGGTTAAGTTTACATCCAAGAGTATAAAAAGCGGCATTTATTCTGTTCAGGGACATATATTTAGCCGGATAACTTTTTAAGGACCCGGTTCTTGCCTCTTAATGCCTCTGTATATGAAGGATTAAGTTTTAATGATTTATCGTACGAATCAAGGGCCCATTTATAATCTTCCAGCATTTCCCTTGAATATCCGAGCCTTGCCCACCATCTTGCAATATTCGGAGAATAATAAAGAGCTGTTGAAAATGCTATATCAGAATGATGATATTCTCCAAGCCGGAGAAATATTTCACCCATATAATAATAAACAACATCAATACGTCCTCCGGTAGGAACAAGCTTTGTGTATTCTTCGAAATAATTCAGTGCTTCAATATTGTTTCCAAGATAATAACTTGCTTCACCGCAGATCTCTATTACCCTGCTGTCATACCGCGATATTTTCAATGCCTCAAGGCCGTATTCAAGAGCTTCCTTATATTTCTGCTGTTTTATAAGACTCCATCCGAGGACAGTATAGGAATCCATATTTTTAGGCATTTCCTTGAGCTCACTTATACAAACCTCTTCAGCTTCTTTATAGTTTCCGTTTCTGTACATCTGAAGAGCATCAGGTTTCTCCTGTGCACCGGCAAAAAAAGGTATAAATAATAAAATCAGCAATAATTTTTTATAATTACTCATATTACTCCCGTTTATCTCTATTTTTCCATTGTGCAGATTCCATTAAAATTACATCCGTTTTCCATAACAATAGAAGGACTTGTAATATCACCTGCAATTACAGAGGTTGAAAAAAGTTCAACTCTTCTGTGTGAATTAATATTCCCTTCGACCCGGCCTTTTACAGACACAAGATCAGCTTCAACCTGGGCTTTAACAACAGCTTCTTTTCCGATATAAAGATCGCTTGAAGCCTTAATTTCCCCTTTAAACTTGCCTTTTATCATCAGAGGCTTTTTAAAAGAAAGTTCACCTGTAAAATCTATATCTTCTGAAAGTATTGTATCTACTTCAGACTCATCCACATTTTTTATACTGATTTCTGACATATTTATCTCCTGAAAAGTTTAACTTTCTATTTTCTGTATCGTACTTAACCTCATGATAACTGTCAAGAAGGTTTGTTAATCAGTTTTGATTTATTAATCATTAATAATTACAATAAAATATTTATCTATACTATAGATAAATATTGAAATTATATTGTATTTCTGTTTAAAATTATGATGCATCAGGATAGAATATCCAGCATTGATAAAAGATGACAGTTAAAGGAGATGATATGGGTTTTATAGAAAGAATGAAGGACGAAGCAAGGTCAAAAATGCTTAAACTTGTTCTTCCGGAAGGAAAGGACGCAAGGGTTTTAAATGCAGCAAAAATACTTATTGAGGAAGATCTTGTAGCTGAAGTAGCTCTTGTAGGTAATGAGGATACTATCAGAACAAATGCCAAATCTGAAGGAATAACACTTACAGACAGAACACCGGTTATTGATCCTGTCAAATCAGCAAAACTTGACGCGTATGCTGCTGAATATTATGAACTAAGAAAAGCAAAAGGGATGACTGAAGAGCAGGCAAGAGAGCAGATCCAGGATGTCCTTCACTGGGGCGCCATGATGGTCAGAATGGGTGATTCAAATGCTATGGTGGCAGGTGCTGAAAATTCAACAGGAGCTGTTGCTTCAGCTGCTCTGAAAATAATCAAAACAGCACCGGGTGTAAAAAATGCATCATCATGCTTTGTAATGGACAAACCGGGAACTGACTGGGGATATAACGGAAGTCTAATAATGGCTGACTGCGGTTTTATTATTGACCCTACAGCTGAACAGCTTGCGGACATTGCAATTGCAGCGGCTGATTCCTGCAGATGTTTCCTTCTTACAGAACCTAAAATTGCGCTGCTGTCATTCTCTACTATGGGATCTGCAAGCCATGAAACAGTTGACAGAGTTACAAAAGCCCTTGAAATTATCAAATCAACCCATCCTGAGCTTGAAATTGACGGTGAACTGCAGCTTGATGCAGCTATTATCCCTGAAATAGGGCAGAGAAAAGCACCAGGCTCAAAAGTTGCAGGATATGCAAATACACTTATTTTCCCCAACCTGAATGCCGGAAATATCGGATACAAACTGACTCAGAGATTCGGCGGATTTGACGCATACGGACCTGTATTCCAGGGATTTGCAAAACCGGTTTCAGACCTTTCAAGGGGATGTAATATAAACGATATTGTTAATATTTCCCTTGCAACTATTAATAAAAAATAAAATCTGCTATTTGTAATAAATAAAAGGGGCTGTCTTATTTCTAGCACAGCCCCTTTATTATATATGGACACCTCTATAAACTATATTTTTCAGTTAGTAAAAAATAATTTCTTACACCATTGACAATCGAAAAGCGTGCCTGTTGCCAGGTACCCGGAAATAGGGATCTCAAACTTACACGAAGTAGATAGAGATCCCCATACCATGTGCAGAATATTTATACACTGCTTTTGACAATTGTTTTTGCCTTTACAAATATCATTCTTGCTATCAGCACCAATCCACTTACTAAAAGTATATCCTGCACAATAAAATTATCCATGAATGGTCTTGAACAGGCCAGAACAACTAAGATACCGGCAAAGACTATAGCAACAAACCTCAGTAATAAATTAAGATCTTTTATGAAATATCCCTGCAGTCCGGCAGCGATAACAATAATTATATAGTACAGCATAATACATAATGAAAGTATCTGCATGAAACTGCCCTGAAGCAGCAATGCCGGATTATATATAAATATATAAGGAATAATAAATCCGACAAGAGCAAGTTTAAGAGATTCATAACCTGTTTCCATTGGCTTTGAACCAGCTATATTAGCGCCACAATAAGATGCAATACATACAGGAGGTGTAATTTCAGCCAGTATTGCAAAGTAAAAAACAAATAAATGCGCAGGCAGTACATCAACACCCATGGCCAGCATAGCCGGACCGCCGATAGTTACCGCAATTATATAAGCCGGAGTACAGGGCATACCCATTCCCATTAAGATCGAAGTAAAAGTAACCAGTAACAGAGCAGGGAAAAGAAATCCTCCTGACCATGAAGTGATAACAGTTGCTACACCCAAAGCAAGACCAGTAAAAGTAACTATACTGATAATCATCCCTGCACCTGCACATGTTATTCCCAACATTATAAGGTTCTGTCCGGAAAGAACAAAAGTCTCCCACAGTCTTTTAGGAGTCATCATAGTTTCTTTTTTCAGAAAACTCAGTATAAAGGTTGCAACAATAGCACCTACTGCAGCCATAAAAGGTGAATAACCTTTAACCAGAAATATTACTAAAAATATAAGAGGAATAAGCTGATATGAATCTTTCAGTATTTCTTTCCATGAAATCTGCTGTTCATCTGTGACACTATCAAGATTATGCTTCTGGGCATATACATGTACCCTGACAATGAGACTCATATAATAAAAAACAGCACCAAGCAAGGCAGCTATAATAATTTTATAATATGGGATTCCAGTTATTTCCGACATCACAAAGGCTCCGGCTCCCATAATAGGAGGCATGATAAGCCCACCTGTTGAGGCAGCTGCTTCAACAGCGCCTGCAAACTTTGGTTTATAACCTAATTTTTTCATGAGCGGTATTGTAAAAACACCTGTAGCATAAACGTTTGCTGCAGCTACCCCGCTTATTGATCCGAATAACCCGCTGGAAATAACAGCAATTTTCGCCGGACCGCCAGGCCCCTTCCCTGCCAGTTTACAGGCCAGATTTGTAAAATATTCACCAGTATTGGTGTTCTGCAGGAAAGCCCCGAAAATTACAAATATTGCAACAAAAGTTGCTGTTACACCTACAATTGAGCCGTATATACCTTCATTTGTAAACAGATAATTAATTTCAACAATTCGTGCCAGAGGCATCGGTTTTACATAAAAAATACCAGGTAGGAACGGGGCTACATAGATATAAGCAAAAAATGCAGCCATAAGGATAGCCATTGCAGGTACTACTACCCTTCTTACAGCTTCAAGAATCAATAAAATATTAATAAGCCCTAATATAACCTCTATCGGCATAACAGGATCAAAAAGCTCAAAACGCATATTTAACCGGTTATCTGCAAGCATTATAAAAACAGGCGGAATCACCGAAAGGACAGCCAAGATCATATCTAAAACAGATGGTCTGTCTTTGGGAGATTTCTGTGTTGCAGGGAAAAGCAAAAAAGCCATAGGCAAAAGAACCATTAGATGAACACCTCTCTGAATTCTTGGTGAAAACACCCCGAAAACAGCTGTGTAAAAATGGAAAATAGCGACCCCTGCCAGGCATATAGCGACAAACTTGGATAAATATCCTTTCAATTCACGCATAAATAAACTCCAGTAAAAAATGTCGGGTATGTAATTCGTGATCACATACCCGTAAAGATTAACCCTCTATTTTAAAACACCTATCTCACGATAATACTTTTCTGCACCGGGATGCAGAGGGATCATTGTGTCAGGAGCACTTTCTTTGGTAAAATATTTAGCAAAGCTAGGATTTAATGCCTGTACAGCCTTGATATTTTCCATCAGGGTTTTTACAAATGTATAAACAACAACATCAGGTAAATCATTGTTTACAAATATTTCAGTGGTATGACAAAGTGCAGGTGTATCATTAAGAATACCAGCATAAGTACCACCAGGAATAACACACAGTCCGGATTCATAGGATACAGTACCATAGGTCTTATTAGCATATTTAATTAGATCTTCAGAAACTGCTAAAATAGTTGATTCACGGGAAATTGCCATTTCAGTGATGGATGCCCCGGGAAGACCAAGAGTAGCAATTGCATAATCCACGTGCCTGTCTTTAAACAGATTGACCATATCACTGTATGTTGCATAAATTATTCTTCCGCCGTTTTTTTCCATATCTTCATAAGAAATTCCAAGATGTTCAAAAAGGAGGGAAGTAAGAGCCCTGTCAGATGTTCCAGCTCTTGGAGCCGCAACATTAACTTTTTCTCCGTTTTTAACCTTTTTTACGAATTCATCAAGTGTTGTAATACCAGTATCTTTAGCAGCAAGAAAATGGTAAAAATCAACAGAAAATCCACCGGCTACCCCGCTGATATTATTTACAGGTTTGTCAAAAAGAGGAGCCACACCATTGTAAGCTACCTTATCAACCCAACCGACGCCCCAGCCGATTTCGTTAGTACCTGCTGATACCAAAGGAGGATTGGAAACCCCTCCTCCAGGGATAATCTTTAAAGTAAGTGCAGGTGCATTTTCTTTAATCAATGCTGCCATACCGCCAGCCTGGGTATACCAGCCGCCGCCCATACTGCCGGCAGTCCAGGTATAAGTTGCCGGCTTAAGAGTATCTCCGCCTGAAGAAGCATCTGAAGACGCTGCTTCCTGTTTTCCTCCTGCGAAAAGAAAAGATACGTTAGCCAGTACCAGTAGAATCACAAGACCTTTTTTGATTCCGTTCATTTCTTCCTCCATATTAATTTTATTTTTGCTTCTACAAAAACACTACTGCTTCTCATGTTATGAGTAGCTTTAAATATAATAACATAAATCCCTATGTTGTCAATTTTTTATTTTTCTGAATAGAAACAGCCCTAAAACCCCACAAAAAGCTGATAGAATTATTCAGAATATTTCCCTAACCTGCTGAAAGTCTCTTCATTGAAACTACTTCATTGAAAAAAAGCTGAGGATAAGATACTCTAACAATTGCTGTCCTGTCATATTTAGGTGTTAACTTTACTGAAAGAACAGATCCTCTGCAAATAATATCTCCGAAACGGTTAACAAGGTCTACTTCATCACCAATTTTTGGTAATGGATAGTATTCATATGGGAACATAACAGATGAAAGGCCCGGTGCATATTCAAAGGCTTTAACATAAATAGCAAGGCCAGGACAAGCAGAGATGCAGATCCCGCATCCTGTACAGAGTTCAGAATCAAGTTTTGGAAGAGACGTAAGCCCTTCCTCAAGCTTAATAGCATTATTTGGACATGCAGAAGCACAGGGATTGCATGGAATCTCTTCAACACATTCAATAAAAGCAAGAGGTTTTTCCCTCTTAATGCCACCAGGAAATCCTGGTGATTTATTCAATTCCTCCAGTGAAGGAGCTCCATCGATTTTTACTCCGCATTTATTTTGATTCATGACAACTCCCTCCAGCAGAAAAAATTGCATTTTTTGCATTCATTCTTTTTTCACCGAAAAAACCGGAACGCAAACCATCAAGCCTGGCCTGAATCAGTTTTTCTTTTTCCATTTTTCTGTCTTCAATTATGTAACCAAGCGAAGCTGCTGCCTGCAGACCTGCCATTCTTCCCTCTTCCATAGCTGTACTTGCTTCTTCAACGCCGGAAATATCTCCGGCAATATACAGATGTTCAAGATTTGTCCTCATCTGACGGTTATGCCACGGAACATGCCCCCCTAAAGCAGGGGTAAAAGTAAACTCGCATCCCGCAAGATAAGCCAGCTCTGCCAAAGGAGTCAAACCGGCTGCTATACAAATGGTGTCAACCTCCAGCTCTATTTCTGTATTATATACAGGCTTCCAGCTGGAATCAATCTGAACAATTGTAGCTTTCTCGACCTTATCAGAACCTTCTGCTGAGGCTACAGTATGACTGACATAAAATGGGACTCCAGCTCTTCTGATTTTTGCGGTATGAACTCCATAGCCCCCAAGCCTGGGAGCCCCCTCTACTACAGCTACAACCTCAGCTCCAGCCTGAAGAAGCTGATAGGAAACAATGACACCGACATTTCCTGAACCGATCATAAGCACCCTTTTTCCTGGGAGAACTCTATGAATATTGATCATTGTTTGTGCAGCTCCGGCACCCATGACTCCTGGAAGATGCCAGCCGGGAAAACTGACTGCATTTTCAGAAGCACCAGTAGCAAGAATTATTCTGTCTGCCTCTAAAAGTATTGTTTTTTTCTTGTCCTTTACTATCCATATTTTCCGCTGCTCAAAAATACCGCAAACCTCTGAATTCAACCAGACTTCTATTTTCAGCCGTTCTGCCTCTTCAAGAAGCTCCTTCCCGATATTTATACCACGGGTTCCGGCACGATGTTCCTTCGAACCGAAGAATTTATGTATCTGTTTAAATAACTGCCCGCCAGGTTTTGAATTCTCGTCAATAAGCAATACTCTGCAGCCTGCCGATGCAGCTTCAATAGCAGCAGAAAGACCTGCCGGCCCTGCCCCTATAACAACAACTTCACGCTTTTCCACCAAGACCTCCCCATTCCCCTGATCCTTTCTGGGTTTCAATCTTCATACCATCTTCAACAGGGGTGACGCAGGTCCTGACATTAGGTATCCCATTTACAGTCATTACGCAATCGGTACAACGTCCTATTCCACAAAAAATACCGCGGGGAAGATTATGTTTTATTGTTTTCCTGAAAACTCTTATACCATTAGCCATTAAAGCAGCTGCAATCATCTCACCGCGCCTGACGTTATACTCTTTACCGTCAACATATATAAGAACATCATCCTCTTTATTTTCATCCACATCGCCCAGAATGGGATGGTGCTTAATCCTAAACATCCTGTTCTCCCTTAAAAATTTCCATTTTTTCCGTTCTCACAGGAGAGCGGGTTGTACCCGGAAGTAACGACTCCAGAGGTATTCCTGTTTTTTGAGCAATAATACGTGCAATCTGTTTACCGCAGGTCCTTCCCTGGCAAAGTCCCATTCCCGCTCTTGTCCGTCTTTTGACATCATTAACCGTGACAAAACCTTCATCAATCGCCTGTTCGATCTCAGCCAGAGTTATTTCCTCGCATCGGCATATAAAAACATCCTTATCTGTCATTTCATTTACCTCTTCGACCCAACAACATTAAAAACCCTCTCATTATCAGTTGACTGCAGCTTAAACCGGTCAGGCGATAATTCGGAATAATCCTGTTTATTATTTTCACCTGCAACCATTTCAGAAAGAATTTTCCCTGTTACAGGCGCCATTGCAATTCCATCCCCTTCATGACCCGCAGCTGTAAAAAATCCGGGTACAGACTTATGCTCTCCAAGAATAAATTTACCGTCCACAGAGGCAGGGCGGAATCCGGCAATAGTTCTGATAAAATGTACTTCATTAAGAACCGGGAGAAAATCCACAGCCTGACTGACAACAGCCCGCAAAGCTTCATAACTATTCTGCTTTGCAAAACCGGCCTTTTCCCTTGTACTGCCAATAAGATAATTTCCATCTGTAGTCCTGGTAAATGAAAAACCCAGACCAATTCCATTATCTGGGGAATTATCCTTAGCAAGATCCGGCCTTAATTTTGTTACCATGTAGCTGGCACTCCACAAATTGGTCTTTCCAAGCGAAGGGACCTTCTCTGTAATAACCAGCTGCCCTTTTTTTGGAGAAACAGGTATTTCCTCTCCGACCATCTTTCCAATTTCACCGGCCCATGCTCCAGCAGTATTTACTATAACATCAGAGTAATATTCATCATCTTTTGAAGTCTTAACAATCCAACTGCCTGAAGCCTTTTTCTGAAGACTTTTTACAGGTGAATAAAACCTCACTTCTCCACCCATTTTTTTTATTCTGGTCAAAAAACCACGCATAACTGAAAAAGGATTTACCTGGGAATCCATATTACTGTAGGTTGATGCAATAAAACGATCACTTACATACGGCTGTAATGATTTCATCTCATTTTTATCTACAATAGTAACATCAAGCCCTATCTTCTGCTGCTGCTGAACAAAATCCTCCATAATAGAAAGTTCCTGTTGGTTCTGTATAAGAATCATCCCTCCAAGATTAAGGAATTCAAGCTCCTCAACACCCCAGTCATTTACTAATTGACGATACAATTCCAGACTTTCCAGTGAAAGACGCAGGTTAATTCCCGGTTTTTTAGACTGCAGAAGAATCATATCATCACAGGAACCTGAACTACCATGGCCGAACCCCCCGGCTTCCAGAATCAGTATCTTTTTACCCTTTAAACCTAGGTAATATGCACTTGATAATCCGACGATCCCTCCTCCGATTATTATCACATCAAAATGTTCAGTCATGAACTTTATCCTTTATTGAATTGTTTAGATTTTCCTCAGTAAGAATGCCATAAGTAGCCTGAATGAAACAAGTAGTTTGATCTTCTTTAAGTTTGCACCTGAGACAACACTGTTCTGAAATATATTCAACTTCCGGATTTTCCGGCCTTTGACTCCAATATTTCTTTAAAATCCGGACTTTATCCTCAGATCCCGGATGCAGGACAACACTTACCAAACTAAATTCATCCCCGGATTTAACTGAAGCTATTCCGGCAAAAGGAAGAAACGGTGTATCAGAATTCGCATCAACAAATGTTCCTTCCCCATCAGCTCCTGTCGCACGCACATAAAATGAAATATTATGGTCCATTGCTGTTTTTACGGCACGTGCATGCATTACCTTGGCCCCCCCCTGTGATAGCCAGTATAGCTGGCTCACAGGGAGAGAGTGAATAAATTCTGCTCCAGGAACTATCCTGGGGTCAGCATAGGCAATTCCAGGAACATCAGTATAAATTACAACTTCTTCTGCTTTGAGTGCTGTAGCCATTGCCAATGCACTCAAATCACTACCACCACGACCCAAAGTTGTAACATAACCTTCAGGCATTGTCTGCCCCTGAAATCCTGAAATTATAACAACCCGATTTTTTGAAAGATGCTTCTGCACAAGATCCGGCTGAATTCGGATAATATTAGCCTCTGTATAAACAGCATCCGTGATTATCCCGGCCTGTCCTCCTGTCAGGGGAACTGCTTCAATGCCTGTCATTAAAATCTCTGCCGATAAAACAGCAGCAGAAATGTTTTCTCCGCAGGTGCAGATAAAATCCTTGATAATCCCGGTTTTTGAAGAATCGGGGAGCAGATCTATCAATGTATCTGTAGCATAGGGAGAACCCTTTCTTCCCATAGCGGAAACTACCACCACTACTGAAAAATTCTTTTTAGTATAGAATTCAATATGCTTACAAACCTTTTTCCTGAGGTCCGGATTTGCCACCGAGGTTCCTCCGAACTTTAAAACTGCAACAGGTTTCATTATTTCACCCCATTAAAACAGGATTTTTAATCAAATTCATCGAATATAAAGTTTCAGCAATCTGAACAGCATTCAGCGCAGCCCCTTTGAGAAGATTATCAGCAACAACCCAGAGATTTAAGCCGGAAGATACAGTTATATCTCTTCGGACACGGCCGACAAAAACATCCCCCTTTCCTTCCGCTTCTCTTGCCAGAGGATAAATATTTTCTCTGGGAGAATCTGAAAGAATTATACCTCTGGCTTCAGAAAGGCAGCTTATTACTTCTTCCATTTCAAATGAGCGTTCAAACTCAAGATTGACAGATTCAGAATGTCCTCTAAAAACCGGGATCCGTACTGCTGTAGGAGAAACCATTATTGACGGATCAAGAATTTTATGTGTTTCATGAACCATCTTCATTTCTTCCTTTGTATATCCGTTATCCAGAAATACATCTATATGAGGAATAGCATTAAACGCAATAGAATGAGGATATACTTTGGGTTCCGGCGATAAACCTTTAAAAAAGCTTTCAGACTGATCCCTCAGTTCATTAATTGCTGCCTGACCACTTCCAGATACAGCCTGATATGTGGATACAACAATTCTTTTTATTCTAAAATTATCATGAAGAGGTTTACAGGCAACCAGCATCTGAATTGTAGAACAATTTGGATTCGCAATTATCCCTTTATGTGTACGCAGAGCTTCCGGGTTCACCTCAGGAACAACCAGTGGGACCTCAGGGTCCATACGCCACTGACTTGAATTATCAACAACAATAGTACCTTTTTTTGCAGCAAGAGGAGCCAATACCTTACTTGCTTCTGCCCCTGCAGAAAACAATGCAATATCTACACCTTCAAAAGCATTTTCTTCCGCAGTTACTACGGCAAATTCCTGATTACGGAATTTACAGATTTTTCCCTCATTGCTTGAAATATCCATGGGGATCAATTTACGGACAGGCAAACTCGATTTCTCAAGAGTTTTTATCATTTCCCGGCCTACCGCACCCAAAGCACCAACAACTGCTATGTCAAGCTGATCCATATTTTGCAGCTCCTTTAATATTGTATTGCTACTCATAAGATGAGTAGCAATACAATATTAGCATAGTATTTTAATTTGTCAAGTTTTTTTGGAACATAATTTGAAATAAAAAAATTAAGATGAACTACAAATGTTTCCGGTACCGTGCAGATATTACCTGATTAGCAAAATCAATAATATCAGGTTTACACCTGCACGATCCATAATATTTTTACCAGTACATTTGCAAGATAAGTGTTGGTTTAAACAGAAAAGATTTTTTTAAGAATAGAAACTGCTTTTTCCTTATCCCCAAAATCTATTATTGATGATATTTTTGTTTCAGAAGTTGAAACAGCCTTTACAGAAATTCCTTCCTTTTCAAGTGAGGAAAATACTTTATATGCAACACCTGACTGTTGTTCCATACCAGGACCTTCAACAGTGATTTTGGAAACTGATGAATCAGTAGTATAAAATACCTCAGGATATTTATGAACAAGTTCTTTAATTACTCTTTCTGTTTTTTGAAGATCCGGTTTAAAAAGTGAAAAGGAAACTGTTGTTAATCCTTCAGGCTGAATAGTCTGACTTATCATGTCAATATTAACTTCTTCACAGGAGAGTGCTTCAAAAAGACTTGTAACAACAGACATTTTTGCAGGAATATTTCCTATGGTGATCAAAACCTCATCATCAACTATATAGAGGTTGGTAACAACGTTTGATTCACTTATCATCTTATCCATTGTATAAAGGGCGGGTGATTTACCGGCAATATATTTTGCTGCCTGAATCGCCCCTTGTGCAAAAATCTGCCTGGAATAAGCTTTGTGGCCGATACTGACCAACTCATCCGGTCCGGCAAAAATCACATCATGCTCTCCGATTATCGTTCCGCCTCGCAGAGAATGAATCCCTATCTCTTCTGAGGATCGAAGCTGATTATCAGACTCTCTTCCGCAAACAGCCCTTTTCTTTGGTTCAAACACTTCATTCAGTGCATTGAATAATATAAGTCCAGTTCCGCTCGGAGAATCTTTTTTAAGTCTGTGGTGCATTTCAACAATTTCAATATCATATCCGCATCCCAGCACAGAAGCTGTTTTCTTTATCAAATCTTTTATCAGATTAATTCCCAGTGACATATTGGCTGAATGGAAAACAGGGATATTCTGACTGTATTTTTTTATCAGATCATGATGTTTCTGCCCCAACCCGGTTGTAGCAATTACTACTGCTATTTTTCTTGAAGCTGCAACAGGCAGTATTTCAATTATGCAATCAGGATGTGAAAAATCGATAATCACATCAGCGTCGACAGTACAGGTTTCAAGCGAATTATACACCGGAAAACCTGAATGCCCCGGAGGAATTGTCAGATCTATCCCTGCAACCACATTCATTTCATCCTGATTCTGAATAGCTGAAGTCAAAACCTGCCCCATCCGGCCGAAGCATCCGTTAATGATTATTCTTGTCATGAAAACTCCTTGCCAAGATACTATAGCATTAGACCATACTTGACAAGTTTGCAGTCAGAACAATTAGCTCAGAGAGCGTCTACAACAGTCATTAATTTTTTAGAATTTTCAGCTTTCATGCTGCACAATGGTAATCTGTACACCTCTTTTATCAAACCTCTGCGTGCCATAGCGGCCTTAATAGGAACAGGATTTGTTTCAATAAATGCAGCCTGAAAAAGAGGAAGAAGTTTATAATGAATCTTTCTCGCTTCTTCATAATTTCCTTCCAGTACCAGACTTGCAAACTTGACCATTTTATCGGGAATCAGATTGCTGACAACAGAAATTATACCTTTTGCACCTAAGGATATCATTGGTAAAGTCAGCGCATCGTCACCTGAGAAAACAGAAAATTTTTCAGGTGCATCCTTCAGCACTTCCATTGCTGTTGATACATTTCCGGTTGCATCTTTTACACCAAGAATTCTTGGATCTTTAGAAAGTCTTAAAATTGTTTCAGTTTCGATTTTAATTCCTGACCTTCCCGGTACATTATAAAGCCAGATCGGGAAATCGCATCTCTCCACAATTTCAGAAAAGTGCCGATAAAGCCCCTCCTGCCCCGGTTTATTGTAGTATGGAGCAACCTGAAGGCTTGAATCAACACCGAGTTTTTTCATTTTCATTGTTGCATCTATTGCAGCTTCAGTTGAATTTGAGCCACTGCCTGCAATAACAGGAAATTTCCCATTTACTTTATTTAGAACCATTTCGATAATCTTTTCTTTTTCTGCTTCACTAAGGACAGGACTTTCTGCAGTTGTCCCCAATGGAAGCAATCCATTTATTCCAGCATTTATCTGCATTTCAAGAATTTTTTCAAAAGCCGGATAATCGACATCCCCTTTTTCATTGAAAGGGGTTATTAAAGCTGTAATAACACCTGATAACATAATCACTCCTTTTGCTACTCATCATTTGATTAGCAATATAATACTGAACTTCTTTATTAATGTCAACATTTTTGTTATAATAAAAGTTTTCTCTTATCAGTTTTTAAGCTTGCTTTCCTTTAGTGGTTGTATATTTTTCTTTATTAATTTATAATAATTGTTAATCGAAATGAAAAATCATATTTCAGGAGAAAAACCTTGAACAATATAAATGATAAATGGAACATGATTGTTTTACAGATATTAGCAGAAAATAATCAACCAATGGGATCGTGGAATATTGCTGAAAAAATTTCTGATCAGGGAATTGAAGTCAGTACTGCAACGATAGGACGTGTATTAAAACAGCTTGAAAAATCCGGATATCTTAAAAAGGAAAGTGCCAGAGGCAGACTGATTACAGACAAAGGTCTCAGTGCCATCAAAACTGCTGTACAGCAATCAGAATTGAAACAATATCATAATACACTTAACGACCTTGTCAACAGCAACTTGCTTAAGAATTTTATTCAGGTTCTTGAAGCAAGAAAAGCTATTGAACGGGCGACCGTTGTTCTGGCAGCAGAAAATATTACTGACAAGGAATTAAGAAAACTTGAAAGTATTGTAAAAAAACAGGGATCTGACAGAGATAAGGGTTTGAGTATTGCCGGTGATGATATTGATTTTCACAGCCTGATTGCAAAAGCTTCAAGAAATGAAGCTCTTTTATCTTTATACATGATTCTGTCACATATGGGTCAGCAATCTGAATTATTTGAAAAACTCAGAGAAAAGGTTGGTAAACCATATATGGATTCACATCTGGCTATTTTCTCTGCACTGGCCAATCATGATTCAGCAACCGCAGAAGTTGCCCTGATCCGCCATATTGATATTCTTATTGAAGATGTTAATAAATACTGGCATATCTATGCAAATTAGCCGGACTTTCATATAAGCTTTTTTTTAATCCAGAAAAATCAAATAAATTTACTCATAATGTTTATTTTTTTGTATTTAATATTACATGCAGCAAGTAATTATATTTGAATAATAACAACTGTTATGATATGTTTAAAAACATTATCTGATTTCATTTAAAATCTTTAATCTTCAGGTAGTTTATGATAGATATCTGGAAAAATATTTTATAGAGAATATAAATGATTAAAAATAAGGAGTAAAACTATGAGATTAAAAGGTATATATACAGCACTTGTCACACCTTTTAATGATGACGGTTCATTTGATGAAGGGGCTATGAAGGAACTTATTGAATTCCAGATTGGTGAAAAGATCTCAGGACTTGCACCGATGGGAACAACAGGAGAAAGCCCTACCCTTATACATGAAGACCATATCAAGGTTATTGAAATGGTTGTAAAACAGGCTGCAGGAAGGGTTCCTGTCATTGCGGGTTCAGGATCCAACTGTACTGAAGAGGCAATCAAAATGACAAAACTTGCAAAAGATGTCGGAGCTGATGTTACACTGCAGGTTGCACCCTATTACAACAAACCAAGCCAGGAAGGTTTTTACAGACATTTCATGACTATTGCTGACAGCGTGGAAATGCCGATGCTTGTATATAATATTCCTGGAAGATGCGGAAAAAATATAGAAAACTCCACAATGCTGAAACTTGCAAAACATCCGAATATTATAGCTGTTAAAGAAGCAAGCGGCGACCTTAATCAGATGATGAACCTTATTGCGGCAAAACCGGATGATTTTGATGTTCTCTCAGGAGACGACAACCTCGGAATGTCCCTTATAACCCTTGGCGGCACAGGAATAGTATCAGTTGCAAGTAACCTCATTCCCGGCAAAATGGAGGAGCTTGCAAAGGCTTCTCTTGAAGGAAACATGGAGAAAGCAAGGAAACTGCATTATTCTCTCCTTCCGTTCTTCAGAGCTGAATTTATTGAAACAAACCCGGTACCGATTAAATATATGATGTCGCTTAAAGGTATGGTTAAAGAGATCTACAGACTCCCTCTCTGCCCGATGTCGGAAGAAAATAAAAACTTTGTAAAACAGACAATGAAGGATATGGGACTTATATAGACTTTACAGGGTGCATAAAAGCACCCGTTGGATATAGTAAAAAATACCGGCATAAAGCCGGTATTTTTTTATTCAAGTGTAGGAAGAGAATCAAAAACAAAGTTTGTTTTTGACCAGCCGAAATTCAGTTTTTCATCATATTTAATCAGAAGTGATTTATAGAAATTTTCAGCCTGCTTGAACTCCTCAAGGGTTAATCTCTTTTTAACCTTATTTCCAGCGCTGTCTTTTACTTTATAGTCAATATCAAAATCGTAAGAAACCTCAGATACCAGAGTTTTTCCCTTAATATAAAAAGTGCTGAAAGCTACTTCCATTTCAGCTCCGCAGTCAAGTGTCAGGACAGCAGGTTCAATTTTTTCTTCGAGAACTGTAAGACCGCCTACAGGATTGATTTCAGTTTCCGGTGGAAGCTGGAGATCCAATAGTTCCGGATAAAGTGTAGCGTATGATTTAAGATTTGATTCAAATCTGTCATCAAATAAACCGTATTCCTTTGTCTTTGGTTTTACTTTTATCGATTTGCTGAATTTAATTCCGTAAGGGGAAATATCGGCCTCCATTTCAGCATCGGTTTTAATTGAATCAAAGGCAGATCCTACGCTCATCGGAGCAGATAATGACTTATCGACATCTGAATCCCTGAATTTTAAAGTAATATCATATTTACTGTCCATCTCATTTTCTGCCGATTCATATGAAACAAATTTTTTATAAGGATGACGATACCTTAAAATATAACCGAAATTTTTCAGCATTCCGTATTTACTGTCAAGATACTGAACTTTTCTGTAGCCCTTTTTCATTGGCTCTTCAGCTTCGGTAACAGTAATATTATTTTCCTCAGCAGCTTCTTTCATCAAACTCCATAGAATTTCAGGATTAAAATCTTCCAGATTTATAAGCATTTTGTATTCTGCAGTATCAAGCTTGTCAAAAACCGCCTGATCATCAATTATAAAATAACTGTTTTTTGCATGAATACTTCCCCTGTTATCCTCCTGTGAAACCAGAGGCTTTTCTGCCTGAGTAGTACTGCATGACGAAAAAACCGCTGCAGCCAATAAAATAAATAAATATTTTTTCACTTTTTTCCCCTTTTATCTATTTGCACCTGTTTTAAATGTCAGACATTTTTTACAATTGTGCATCAGATAATTATAGCCCAGCACCCCCTCAGGTCAATTCGATTATTTCTATCAATCTGATAGATTTTTTTTATCTATTTGTTCTTTTATTTTTCAGTTATGGCTTGTAAATCACTATCCTGAGTCTATCACGGTTAATTTAATCGGTACCTTTAAAACTTTAAAAATTATTTAACATAAATCACAGCTATATATGTCAGTTGAACAGATAATATCCTAAATTGTCAGGACAAAACAGTTATCACGTTTCTGCCGCTGTTTTTTGAAATATACATATTTTTATCTGCAGCGTTTATCAATTCATTTATTTTTATATCCTGTCTGTATTCGCTAATTCCCCCGCTCATAGTAACAGACAACTTTTTATCAGAAAAAAATGATTCTACCTCTATCCGGATTTTTTCTGCAACTACAAAACCTGTTTTAGAGTCAGTCTCAGGAAGGATTACTAAAAATTCCTCTCCGCCATACCTTCCTGCAAAATCTGTTCTCCGTATTGATTTTTTGATAATTTCAGCTGTTTGAACCAGTATTTCATCCCCTTTGAGATGACCGTATGTATCATTTATTTCCTTAAAAAGATCCAGGTCAAACATAATAACAGCAAGATGCTTCTCATATCTTTTACATCTCTCTATCTCGTAATTAAGCAGCTCATACATATAGCTGTGATTATAGAGTTTTGTAAGACCGTCCCGTCTGTTCATATAGATCAGACGGCGATTCTGTGCAGTAATCATTTTTTCCTTATCTGTCAGTTCCTTGAATATCACATTATATGGTACTTCAATACCTTCCTGAATTATTGCCCTGTAGATCAGATAAAATGAAAATATTTTAAAAATATGGCCTACCAGATTTGATAACCCGTAATTGTTTATATAAAATGTAAAAGCTAATTCAGAAATTATAGTCGCTGCTATGGCAAATTTCATATAGTTAAGGATTTTTTCATCAAAAAAACTTTTTTTTATTCTAAGAACAAGAAGAGATGAAAGCAGAATAAGACTGATAATATATTCACTTATCTTCTTAAACAAGGTTAATCCTGTTGTATCAGAAAAACAGGCGGGAAATATTTTCCAAATAAAAATAGAATAAAGCATAAAAAGCGTTATAACTGAATATAAAATAAAAACTCTGCCTGCTCTGACCTTCCTTGAAGGAATAACAACTGAAACTGCAAAAAATATAGAAAGGCTTTCCAGATAACGTGCAGCTATCCATATCTGATTGGCATAGTAGTCATAATCTGTAAAAATTGACATCCCTTTATATGAAAGAGTATGAAACAGGTCAAGAAGACCGACAAAAAGATATGCTATACCAAGCAGAACAAGATAATTGTAATTAAGATATTTTCTCGAAGTCCAGGAAAGTATAAACATTGTAAAAGCAATACAAATACTGAAAATTTCTGCCAGGCTATGAAAAAGAAGATAATTATAGATACTTATCAGATAAAGAGCAGATAAAATAAATATCCAGACAAGTATTGACGATTTATACTGCCTATCCATTACTGATTCCGGTCAGAAATACTCATTAAATCAATTTTAATTGTAATAATCTGATACGTCAAATATATTTAAATTGCGGTTTAAAACAGACAGGCTTTATATTAAATCAGAGTTTCTCCCTAATGGACTCGTATAAGGAAACAATTCTGTCAACTGAAAGAGTTTCGCTTCTGACTGATTTATCTATACCCTCTTTTTCAAGCGATTCAAGCGCAATCTCTTTCCCGTATGGTTTTAGATTATTAAATATTGTTTTACGCCTTGATACAAAGAGAGCCCTGAGAAATTTAAAAAAACCCGCTCTGTCCTGCAGATAATCAAACCTTGAGTGCGGCGTCATTGATACTATAGCAGAAGTTACTTCCGGCACTGGAAAAAAAGCCCCCCCTTTTATATCCTCTTCATATACTGTATCACAGCCGAACTGACACATAACAGAAAAGGAGGAATACTCTTTAGTCCCTGGCCTTGCAACCATCCTCTGACCAACCTCCTTCTGGATCGTAAAAACCATTCTTTCCGGTATGGCATTGTTTTCTATCAATGACCCGATCATTGCAGAAGCTGCGTTGTATGGTAAATTCCCGAAGATCCTGTCTGGAAGTCCGTTTTCACTGAAATGTTTCTTCCAGGTCTTTAGCATATCACCTTCAACAATTCTGAAATTCTCCCTCCCCTTAAAAATATCATTAAGCATTCTGATAAAACCCCGGTCAATCTCAAAGACATCAAGACTCCCCTCGTTTCCCAGTACTTCCAAAACCGGATCTGTCATAGCACCCATACCGGGGCCTATTTCCCATACTCTGGATTTTTCTTCAATTTTTAAAAGCGCTGTGATTTTTCTCCTCACATCCTCAGCAATCAGGAAGTTCTGTCCGAACTTTTTCTGGGGGGAAAATCCGTATTTATCAAGAAATTCCCTGATTTCATTAGGCGAATTATAATTCATCTGTACCTCTTGAAAATTTTCAATCCGGGATCCGGAAGTGTAAAAACAATAATAACAGAAATATTAAAAACAATTAATAGACCAAGAGAAATATTACTTTCAAATCTTACGGGAGGAAAACCGGAGAAAAAGTCTGCAATTGAAATTATGATTCCTGACAGGAAGCTGTTTATATTTAAAAATACCTGATTCAGATAAGAAATATTTAAAACAAAAGTAACAAAAAGGGATAAAAGCGAACTCCACATAAACAGAGTCATGACAGGTGTTATTAAAACAGAAGCTGCTATCCCTGACAGGAATATTTCCCCGAAAACAGATGCAGAAAGCAGGGAAGTAAATAACTGGGCACTTACAGAGCATGAGACAGGAAGGGCCAGAAAAGGGGAAAGATAAGGGAGGAGTATCCTGTAAACCGGTTTTGCATATATAACAATACCTGCAAGGGCAAGGTATGAATACTGAAACGAAAGATCATTGATAAACCCGGGATTTATAAAAATATTGATAAGGAATGTCAGAAAAAGGGAGCGGATAAGAGGCGTTTTCCTCCCTCTAAATGAAGCATAGCTTAAAACAAGCGACAGAATAACAGCTCTGAGAAGTGAAGCTGATATACCTGAAATAAGCAGGTAGAAAATATTAATCATATTTATTATAACAAGAGTTTTTCTTTGCCCTGCTATTGGTTTTATAATAATAAAAAAGAAAAAAGAGATAATTCCGAGATGCATTCCTGAAAGGGCCAGCATATGAGAGCACCCTGATCTTCTGAATTTATCTGAATCACTTTTTTCAAGCCCTGATCGGTCTCCTGTTATAAGGGCACGCGTCAATCCGTCTTCAGATTCAATAAGTTTCATCTTTCTGTCAATATATTTTTTTATTCCCCTTCTCAGGCGATAAAAATCTCTTTCTCCCTTTTCCTTCAGAGAAACTGTGCCTGAGAACAGACCGGGGGAAATACCTACCATTCCTGTCACTGTGACAGTATCCCCCCACTCAAAACCGTTCCCTTTCGATAGAATACGTAAGTCATGATCTGTCAGTACTGTAATTTTTTTTACAGATTTTATCTCGTAAATCCCAATACTATGAATGTATTTTCCTGTATCAATTTTTTTTGAATCAGAAAGAATTGTCCCCTCAAGCCTATAAAGGTCCTGTTCCGGGAAAGGGATATAAAAGTTGTTTTTGTTATTAGCAAATAAAATCAGTGAAATAACAGCTGCAGAGAGAAAAAAAAGAAGATCCAGTATATAATGAAGATATGCCCTATCGGCTGATTGAAAGTTTTTCAGCTGCTTCTGATGCTGCCAGGGCAATCTCCTCTTTATAACCGTAATTCCCCACACTGGAGAGGTTTTCATAAGCAACAAGGTCTCCTATTCTGCCAAGGCTTATGATTACCTCCAGAAGAATCTCTTCATCATAATCAAGCCCTTTTTCAGCAAAACTGTTTATCAACCCTATATACATATTCAGACGCACTGCTGCTTCATGCGTCCCCAGAATCCCCAGTGCTCTGATTGTTTTAATAAGAGGTTCCCTTATAACATCTGTATTTTCATAGGCAATAAGCTGATCAAAATATTTCAGAACCAGAGGAGATGCCTCGCTCCAGGTCAATTCTGCAACCTTATCAACAGCAGTAATTATAATGGTTTTAACAATTTCAGTTTCTTTGTGATCAACTACTTTATAGTTTAAAGCTGAGTCCAGTGCTGTTGTGCTAATTTCCCCTTTTTCAAGAAGGCTCAGCCTTTTACTCCCCATTGCCTGCCTGTAGATATCAAGCCTGTCTGAAACCGGATTATTTTCAAGAATATCAATTACAACCGGATAAAGCGGTCCTTCGTAGGCTTTGAATATTCTTTCGGCCCTGTTCTTAATTTCAGCGGGATAATCTGTATTTTTCATCCTGAACAGATACGGAAGGATTGGGCCTGATTCAATAGTTGATATATATTCAAGAAGGGCTTCAATATCTTTATAAGAGGCCTTCTTTCTCAAACCGCTGTTATTATTCAGTATCCGGATAAGACCGGATACTGAGGAAACAGACAGTTCATCAAAAAAGGGATTATTTTTATAATATCCGCTGTTTAAAAAAACATACTCGGAGGCCAGTCTGTAAAGGTCGAATGATCCATTTTCAGGTACCGTCTGTTTAATAATCTCAAGCTTATCAGCAAGAGTACCCTGCCGGAACCTTTCCACAGCATTTATCCCGGACCGGGATAAATCAGATATTTCCTCACCACTGGCATATATCAGAAAAGATGAAATAAATATGAAAACCAATATATTTTTTTTTGCTGCAGTCATGTATAGATTATTCCTCCTGAATAACTATTTATCCGGAAAGAGATTGTAGACATAACTGAGAACAAGGTTTTTCATATTAAAACTTAAGGGAGCAGCTTTCATATGAAGAACAGACTGGTTTTTATTCTGATTATAGTTGACACCCCTGACTATACCGCAGACTACAACATCTTCATTCAGAAGTTTCAGCTGCAGCTTTATAGGAAGTCCGGCTTTGGCCCTTCCCCCTATCAGAATAGCGGCTCCATCTTCAGAAATATCAACAACCCGGCATCTGATCCCCGGAGTTTTTTCAATATTTTCATTTCTGGTATCAATACTTTTAAGTGAATACAGATATGCATTTTTATTTACATCAGCCCTGACAGAGTTTCTCTTCTGGCTCCTGACAAGGGAATCTGAATGAGCGACATGAAGAATGGGAACCTTACTTGTATCAGTATAGTCATTTAAAATCCTGGTCTCAAAGACATACCCGGCATCATCTCCCCTCCAGAAATATATATTAATCTTCTGATTGTTCCATGAAAATCCCACAGGAAGTTTAGGACCCAGAGGATATGAAATTGCAAAGTATTTTCTGAGATTTTCAACTACTGTCGCTGTATAAGTCCCGACTCCCGGGAGAGATATCTTAATAATCTGTCTTACTGTAATTTTTCTGCTTGTTGTAATACCCATTTTATATTTAGGCTGATCAAATTCAACCTTTTTTCTGAAATCAAACAGTTTAGAAATCAGTTCCGGTCTTATTCCCTCATTGCCTCTGCTTTTATAACGGATAATCATACTCTTAAGACATCTGTCAAGCTGCCTGACAGACCAGAAAAGTGATACAGGATTCTGGATCCTGTTTTCAACTGCAGCACGCCTCAGTAGATTTATTTCCTGAAAATTAAAACCGCTTTCTCTTCCTCTGGTATAAAACTGAATCCAGGGAAAATTGTCGTTTCCAAAAATCCTGAGTAGTACAAAAATAACAACTATTAAAAAAATTCCAGTAAATAAAAATACAAACATAATTTAAATATCGTTTCAACTTTTCATAAAATTAATTTAATTTATCCTATTATACATTTATTAATGATTTTATACATAGAATATTTTTATATTTTATTATAAATATGAAAATAATATGAAAAAAATCCCCTTTTTACCTGGCTGCGAGCCTGTTCTCATGTATTTTATACTTTACTTTCCTTCCGGTTATTTTACAACTGGAAATGCAGTTTTATTTAATACTTCATTGAATATATTTATATATTCTGTAATTTCAGTTTTTCAGATCCTTTTTCTTATTTACTTTATGAATATAAAGGGTCAGGACTTAAGCAGGAACGGTCTAAAAAATATTTCACCTGTTTCATTTATCAGATCGGCGGTTTATATTATTCCACTTTTCCTGATTGTAACCTCTGTAACGCTGATTACCGGTTTTTTTTCAGTTCCTGCCGTTTTTCATTATACAAAGAATCTCTTTCAGCTTGCTCTTGCTTTACCTGTTTCATTTATTACAGGCTACAGAGAGGAATTATTTTTCCGGTCATATCTTATCCCGGAGTTTGAACGAATAATAAAAATCCCTGCAGCAATAGTACTGAGCAGTTTTCTGTTTGCAGTAAGCCATACGGCAATGGGTATACAGGGTATAACTGTCTCTTTTTCAGCAGCTCTCTTTTTCGGGTATATATTTATAAAACACAGAGACCTCCATACCATCGCATTAACCCACAGTTTTTATAATATGACTGTGCTCCTCCTAAATCATTTTAAAATCAATTAATTGGACAAATAAATGTAAATATATTATTTTCTCTATATATTTATTCAGGAGAAACGTTATGATCAGAAAAATTATAATATTTTCAATTTTTGTTCTTTTGACAGCCGGATCTGTTTTATATGCTCAGGACAGCAATAAAAAACTCGAAGATATGGGATTCCAGGTTTTTAAGGAAAAAGTAAGTTCAATTGATTTTACACTTACAAGCATTACGGGTGAAAAGAAAAGCCTGAGCGATTACAGGGGAAAAACAGTCCTTCTTAATTTTTGGGCAACATGGTGCCCTCCATGCAGAAGTGAAATGCCTTCAATGGAGGACCTTTATAAAAAAATGGATAAAAACAGTTTTGAAATACTGGCGGTAAATATCCAGGAAGATAAAAAAACTGTAGAAGATTTTATAAACAGGAACAGATATACTTTCCCTGTTCTCCTGGATGAGAAAGGGGAAGCCGCATCAATCTATCAGATACGGTCAATTCCGACTACTTTTCTTCTGGATAAAAACGGATTCATATTTGCAGCTCTGACAGGATCAAGAGAGTGGAATGAGACAGAGGTTGTTAGAATATTAAAAGAAATGGCCGGTAAATAGTATTTCCCGGGAGGCAGGGTAATGAAAAAACTCCTTACACTGATATTATTTGTATTTTTATTTACGCAGTATGTATTTTCTCAGGGATTAACTAAACCGGCACCAGAGATAGAAGTTTCAGCAGATAAGGGAAAAGCATCTGAAAACATCATAGTTTTTACTATAAAATATATATTTCCCGAAAATTTTCATCAGACTCTTAACCGGGATTTTTTCAGGGCACAACTGATAAACCCTGAAACAGCCGTCAGGCAGGATAATGTTTATCCTGAAGGAACTACTGAGAACGGAGTTGTTAATTATTACAAAAGCGCTGAAATCAAGCTGTCGACCGAGGGATGGGACCTTGAGCCTGGCGGATATGATTACAGTGTGAGGGTACATTACCAGCTCTGCGATGAGAACGGAACCTGCTATCTGCCCGGCTCAGAAGATATTTCAGGGACCTTTGAAATACTGGAAAGTGATATAAATAATAAAAATTCCTCAGGGATTTCAGAATTACTTAAATATATTGTTTTTGCATTTATAGGGGGGATTCTTCTTAATATCATGCCCTGCGTATTTCCCCTTCTTTCGATTAAAGCGCTTACACTTATAAAAATGAGTGAGAACAATAAAAAGCAGATATTTTTATCATCTCTATCTTATTCTGCAGGAATAATAGCTTCGCTTCTGGTTCTGGCAGTATCACTTATCGTATTAAAAAGTGCAGGACAGTTTGCAGGATGGGGTTTTCAGATGCAGAACAGATGGTTTGTACTGATACTGGTATCAGTTATATACCTTTTTGCCCTGTCAATGTTTGATCTGTTTACCATAACCCTCCCCGGACAGGGTATTGCAGGAAAAGCTTCTCAGAGGAAGGGGTATACAGGGCAGTTTATGACAGGGATTTTTGCAGTTCTTGTAGCAGCACCCTGTACAGCACCCTTTTTAGGTTCAGCAATAGCTTTCTCCCTGTCAAAAAACAGTCTTTTTATTCTCTTTTCTTTCTTTGCTATAGGAACTGGCTTTGCATTGCCTTTTATCCTTCTGGGTCTTTACCCGGCTGTTATTAAAAAGCTTCCAAAACCTGGGAAATGGAGTATTTATTTCAAGGAAATACTGGGTTTTATACTTGTGGGGACCTCAATCTATATACTTCTATCATTTTCAAAGGGAAAAACAGTTGAAGAACTTGCAGGAATTTTAATTTTTCTTTTTTTCCTTACCTTTTTTGCATGGATTTACGGAAAATCTTCTGTTTCAGGTATTAGCAGGATAAAAATACGGATTATAACTGCTGTACTGATTATATCAACACTAATAACAGGAAGTATCTTTCTCGGTTATAGTAATAAAAACGAAAAACTGCCTGATATATCAGGAATTGAAAATGATTTTACAGCAGAAAAGCTTAAAAATCTGACAGAAGCTGGACAAGCGGTTTTTGTAGACATCTATGCCGACTGGTGCACTACCTGCAAGATCAATGAGAGGTTTGTATTAAGCAGCAGGGAAATTACAGCTTTTTTCAATGAAAATAATATCAAGGTAATAAAGGGAGACTTCACTGATAATAATCCAGAAATTGCAGCATGGATGATGGAAAACGGTAAAGCAGGAGTACCGGTTTATGCATATTTTCATGATGCCCGTTCTGCTCCTGTCTTCTTCCCTGAACTTCTAACCAAAAAAATAATTACTGATAAAATATCTTCGTTTTATCAGTAAAAAACTGCTTTTTACAGACACAGAACCGGAAAAAGAAATATTAACTTGCAAACCGCTCAAAAATAGTGTATTTTATTTCGTTTCACATAAAATATTTTTAAACAGGGGTGAAGAAATGAAAGATGTAAAAGAACTGCTGCCGCACAGAGATCCTTTTCTCTATGTGGATTATATTGAGAAAACAGATAAAGAAGAAATAATTGCATATAGAACATTTACTGAAAATGAGTATTTTTTCAAAGGGCATTTTCCGGGATATCCGGTAGTTCCTGGGGTAATACTTGTTGAGACAATGGCACAGGCAGGGGGGGCAGGTATTGCAGAAAGCGGAGCCCTTGGAAATGCGCTCTTTTTTCTCGCCACTGTTGACAAGGCTAAATTCAGAAGACAGGTAGTTCCGGGCGACAAGGTGAAACTTGTAGTAAAAAACATACGGGTATCAGGTGCAATGATAAAACAATCGGGCAAGGCTTATGTAGGGGAAGAACTGGCAGCTGAAGCAGAATGGCTGTGTCTGGTGCAGAAAAAGGAAGGTTAGTATGACTTTGACTCAAAGGCTGAAAGAAGTAAGTCTGAAACATCCGGGACGCCCGGCGCTTATGCACAAGAATGCAGAAGGAATTTTTCAAACCATAACACATAAAGATTTTTACAGCAATGTAAAAACTCTTGGAGCAGGCCTTGCCTCTGTTGGTATAAAAAGGGGAGATAATGTAGGAATAATATCTGACAACAGATATGAGTGGATCGTTACCGACCTTGCACTTCTCGGTCTCGGGGCAGCCGATGTACCAAGAGGTTCAGATTCAACAGAACTTGAGATTTCTTACATATTAAACCATTCCGACTGCAAAGTTACATTTGCCGAAAACCTGACTCAGGCTGAAAAAATTATCGGACAGAAAAAAGATCTTCCCCTTCTTGAGAAGATTATACTTTTTGACGGTGATGAAAAATCAGTATCCGGATTTGACAGTAAAGGGGTGGAAATAACATTTTATAAAACTGTTTTCGAAGCCGGGGAAAAAACTCTCAGCAGCTACCCTGATCTTTTTGAGGATGAACTTTCAAAGGGAAATGAATTTGATATTGCAACTATTATTTATACCTCAGGGACAACAGGCAAACCAAAAGGTGTCATGCTGACTCACAGGAACTTTCTTTTTCAGCTTGACAGAATCAGGACAGGTTTTCTTATTGTCAAACCCGGGGACATTATGATAAGCATCCTTCCTGTATGGCATTCTTTTGAAAGAACATGCGAGTATGTTTTTCTCGAAGCAGGCGGTGCACTGGCATATTCCACACCGGTCGGAAGCGTACTGATACCGGATCTTGCAAAGGTTAGACCTCAATGGATAGTTTCAGTACCGAGGGTCTGGGAAGGTGTCAGGAATGCAATCTACAGAAACCTGAAAAAAAGCAGTCCCCTGAAAAAAGGTCTTTTCATGTTTTTTCTTTCAGTTTCTGAAATTGTGGAAAAACTGAAAGATTATACAGCAGGAAGACTCCCGGAATTTAATAAAAGAAGCAGATTAATTGATGTATCTGTATCAATTATTCCCCTGATCCTCCTTTTTCCGATAAATATCCTGGGCCATTTAATTGTATTTTCAAAGTTTAAAAAACTTTTCGGCGGCAAATTCGTTATGGGTGTTTCAGGAGGAGGCGCTCTTCCCCCTCATATAGGCCGCTTTTTCAATGCACTGGGGATAAAGGTAAATGAAGGTTATGGATTAACAGAAACCGCCCCTGTTCTTGCTGTTTTCAGGCAGAAAAACCCTATACGGGGGACAGTAGGGGAAATGCTTCCTGATGTAGAATACAAAATCCTTGATAAACAGATGAATCCTGTTCCTCCCGGAGAGAAGGGAGTGCTTTATGTCAAAAGCGATCAGGTAATGAAGGGATACTATAAAAATGACGAGGAAACTGAAAAAGTACTGAAAAACGGATGGCTCAACACAGGGGATATTGTAGTCGGTACAATCAACAGGGAAATTAAGATTGTCGGAAGGGCAAAAGAGACAATTGTATTAAGCGGTGGGGAAAATATTGAACCTGTCCCTATAGAGGATAAATGTCTTGAGTCTGATTTTATTGATCAGATTATTGTTCTTGGACAGGACCAGAAATATATTGCTGCACTTATTGTTCCCAACTTTGAGCTTCTTGAACAGAAAGCGGCTGAGCTTGAAATCCCTTATATGGACACAGAGGAGCTTTTAAATATACCTGAAATTACAGATATTATAGACAATGAAATAAAATCAAGAATAAACAACAAAAACGGTTTCAAGCACTTTGAAAAAATATTCAAATTCAAACTGCTTGTAAAGCCATTTGAAGTCGGGAAAGAACTGACCCAGACCATGAAACTAAGAAGATCTGTAATAAATGAAGAATATAAAAGCGAAATAAAAAAACTTTTTAAATAATTAATAATAAAAAATCAAATATAAGCAGCCCATCCAAATCTGAATGGGCTGTATTTTTATAACTATTTCTTTTTTGTTTTCATATCAAGCATAACAGCAAATATGATAACAAAACCGATTACTATCTGCTGAGTGTAGGAAGAAACATTAAGCAGGTTGAGTCCGTTTCTCAATACACCGATTATAAGGGATCCGACAAGAGAACCGAAGATTTTGCCTTCCCCTCCCCTCTGGCTTGTACCCCCGATTGTTACAGCAGCAATAGCATCCAGCTCATAACCCAGACCTGAAATAGGTGAGGCTGAATCAAGACGGGCTGTAAGGATAATTGCTGCAACAGCGGCCATAAGACCATTGATTGAAAAAATCATTATCTTATGGAATCCTACATTAATACCTGAAAGTCTTGTAGCTTCCTCATTTCCCCCGATTGCATATGTATAACGCCCGAATTTTGTATACTTAAGCACCCACCATGCAATAATATAAAGTAAAACACATAATACGACCTGTGTAGGAAGCGGACCGATACTGCCGTTGCCAAACCACCTGAAGCTCTGATGATAGCCGAATATTGGTCTTCCCCCTGTCCAAAGAAGGGCAAATCCTCTTGCTATACTCATCATACCCAGAGTTGAAATAAACGGATGCATCTCTCCGAAAACAACAAAAGAGCCGTTAACTGTTCCGCATAAGGTTCCGACAAGAAGGGCAGCCCCAAGTCCGAGTACAGTAGCAACTCCGAGAGGCATTATCCCTTCAGGTCCTCCGAGTTTTATTACACTGCCGAGAACAACCCCGGCAAATGCAACTATTGATCCAACAGAGAGGTCAATTCCTGCCGAAAGTATTACGAAAGTCATACCGATAGCGATTATGGCATTTATAGCTGACTGGTTTATTACATTTATAAGATTAGCTGAGGTAAAAAATATAGGTTCCATTATTGTTATAATAAGACCAAGAATTATCAGGGCAAGCAAAGTTGCAAAATCCCTGGCATTATGCATAACAAAATCTTTTAGTTTGTTTGATTCCGCTGTAATCATATTATCTGCCTCCTGTAGCAAGACTCATTATTTTTTCCTGGTCTGCTTCTTCATATTTAAGCTCCCCTTTTATTTCCCCTTCCCTCATTACATATATCCTGTCACTCATTCCAAGAATTTCCGGAAGTTCTGAAGAAACCATAATTATAGCAGCCCCTCTTTTTGTCATTTCATTCATTATTTTATATATTTCAACTTTGGCGCCGACATCAATACCTCTTGTCGGCTCATCAAAAATAATTATGTCCGACTGAGTTGTAAGCCATTTGGCAAGTACTACCTTCTGCTGGTTTCCGCCGCTTAAATATTTTGCTTTCTGATATATATGCGGAGTTTTAATTGACAGATCATTAATATGTTTTCTGACCAGCTTTTTTTCCTTATCAAGATTAAGAATACTTTTTACAGAGATTGCATCCAGGTTTGAAAGGGTGACATTCTGATCCACACCAAGAAGCAGAACAAGCCCCTGCCCTTTCCTGTCTTCTGTCAGAAAGCCTATACCGTTATTTATTGCATCTCCAGGTTTTGTAATACTGACCTCTTTATCATTAATAAAGACTTTACCGTTTTCAAATCTGTCTGCACCAAAAACTGCTCTCATGAGTTCCGTACGTCCTGCCCCCATAAGTCCTGCAAATCCAACAACCTCTCCTCTGTGCGCTTTAAAAGAGATATTTTTAAGATTATTTTTATTCTGGCTTAAATTTTTAACCTCTATTGCCACTCCGCCCTTTTCATGTATTTCCTTGGGATACTGCTGTTCAAGAGACCGTCCAACCATAAGGGTAATAAGTTCATTCACGTTTGTTTCTTTTACCTTTACAGTTGATACATACTGCCCGTCTCTCAAAACTGTGACTCTGTCACCTATTTCAAGAAGCTCATCCATACGGTGTGAAATATATATGATACAGACATTTTCAGATTTAAGTTTCCTGATGACCTTAAAAAGCTCATCAATCTCTGATTCTGTCAAAGCAGCTGTAGGTTCGTCCATAACAATAACACTTGATTCGAATGACAGTGCTTTTGCAATCTCAACCATCTGCTGTCTAGCAACTCCAAGGTGCTTGACTACTGCAGTCGGTTCAATATCCACATGAAGACTTTTCAGAAGTCTGGCAGCATCTTCATTCATCTTTTTCCAGTCAATACCGAATCTCCCCTTAGGGGCCCTCCCAAGAAAGATATTTTCTGCAACTGACAGGTGAGGAACAAGATTAAGTTCCTGAAATATCATGGTAACACCCTTTTCCCGGGCTTCCCTTATGTTGTTGATTTCATATACCTCATTTTCCAGAAACATTTTACCTGATGTTTCTTTATAAACACCGGCCAGAATCTTTGTAAGGGTACTTTTTCCGGCACCGTTTTCGCCTAGAAGAACATGGACTTCCCCTCTGTCAGCTTCAAAGGAAACATTGTCAAGAGCCCTAACTCCGGGAAATTCCATTACAATATTTTCCATTTTTACGATTGTTTTTTCCATTGAAGCTCCTTATTTTAGGTGAACCAGATTCTTTTTTTCAAAAGATTCCTTGCATGCATAAGCTGCTATTGTGGACATTACACCGTCTTTGACAACTACATCAGGCTTTCTGCTCTCCTGGATACAGTCTACAAACTCCTGGACTTCAAGCAGGTATGCTTTTTCAAATCTTTCTATAAATCCTTCCGAACAGGACCTTACCGCTCCTGTTTCGTCAAATACAGTTGTAAGATTTTTCTCAGGTACTGTCCCGATTCTAAGACTCCCCTTAGTTCCGACAATTTCAGTTTCCACATGATATCCGTGTGCACAGGTTCTCCCTGCGTAAAACATCCCTATTTTACCTGATTTAAACTGAATAAGAGCCGCAGCATTGTCAACATCATTATATTTTGCAAATTCGCTGTATGAGAAACACCCCCCCACAGCAAATACAGTTTCCGGTTCATCATTCAGATACCATCTGGAAAGATCCAGGTCATGAATTGCCATATCCAGAAAGATACCTCCTGAATTTTCGGCAAAAGCAATGGCACCCTGAACAGCCTTCACAGGATCAAGTCCGTAACACCTGATTAAAAACGGGTCCCCTATTTTTCCATCTTCTATTAATTTCTTTGCATAGGCGTATGAAGGATCAAACCTTCTCATAAACCCCAGCATAAAGACCCTGTCCTTATGGCTGTTTACAATTTTTTCGACCCTCAGGACCTCATCTATTGTAACACCTAGTGGTTTTTCACTGAAAACATGAAACCCTGCATTCAGTGCATCTTCAATATGTCTGCAGTGAACATTTGATGAGGAAGCAATAAAAATAGCATCAAGCTCACTGTTTTTAAGCATTTCATTAAAATCTGTATATACGTATTCAATTCCCCACTTTGCCTGAAACTCGTCAACTTCGCTTTTTACTACACTGCACACAGCCTTGAGCTCAGCATTCGGAATTCTATATAAAATGTTTTCAGCATGAGTTTTTCCAAGCCGTCCAAGACCAACTGATCCGATTCTGATTTTCTTCATAATTTATACCGGTTACCCATTCCTTTTTTTTTATCTGTAAATAAGGCACCATTAAAAAATGTTTTTTCCGTTGACGGGAAAATATAATTCCTTTCGCATCAAGCGATTAGGTGCCGTGCCTGTCCCGGAGTCCTACCCGGGACACAGGGCAGAATTCAACTGAAATCCATAATAATAAAAAACCTGATATTCAATTATAATACAGAATATCAGGTTTTTATTTCAAAAATTAAATATTTTCTTTTGATTTTACTCTGAGAGGTGCTTTAATTCTTTTTTCAACTTTTTCACCGTTAAGCACTTTAAGGGCAACTTCAAGTGACATGGCTCCCATTTCACCGGGGAACTGAGCTACTGTACCTGCCATTTTACCATCCTTAACAGCCTGAAGAGCATCACTGTTCGCATCAAAACCTATTACAGCAATTTCACCGGTTTTTCCGGCCTGTGCAATGGCTTCAACTGCACCAAGTGCCATTTCGTCGTTGCAGGCAAAAAGACCTTTTATTCCAGGATTAGCTGTAAGCATGTTCTGAAATACATCAAAACCTTTTGTTCTTTCCCACTGAGCAGTCTGAGATGAAATAACCTTAATATTTGAACCCTTTATCGCATCATTAAACCCTGCTTTTCTCATATCGCCTGATTCGTGACCAGCAATACCTTCAAGAACAGCTACAGGAACTTCCCCTTTCTGGTCCTTGAAAAGTTCAATCATGAATTTACCTGCATTCATACCGCCTTCATAGTTATCAGAACCTACAAATGATTCATAATAAGCGCCCTGTGCCTTTACTGAATTATCATCGAGACCTGAATCCACGATAATTACAGGTATGTTGGCTTCATTAGCTTTTTTTACAGCAGAAACAAGCTCTTTTGACCCTGACGGTGCAAGCAGGATAGCATCAACCTTTTTTATTATCAGGTTTTCTACAATCTGGACCTGTTTTTCAACTTCAGTTTCTGCATTAGCAGCCTGTGTTGTAATATTAACACCAAGTTCTTTTGCTTTTGCATCAATCCCTTCACTCATTCTTATCCAGTAAGGGCTGGCCATTGTTTTCGGAACAAACGCAATTGTCAGTTTTCCATCATCAGCCTTTTCCTTGCTGCCGCCTGCCACCGCAAATCCGGCAATTAAAACCAGAAGTAAAGATAAAATAAGATACTTCTTCATAATCAATTTCCTCCTAAATATTTTCACTGCCAAAGGCAGTTATATGCTATTGCAATCGTTTGCATTTAATTTTTCTATAGTAAAAGAGATTTTCTGAAAACAATCTCAGGTTTTATCAGTATCCTCTTTGTCTCCCATTTTTTCCCTCTTTCCTTGTTCCTTATTAATTCAATCAGCCTTTCGCATGTTATTTTTGCAATCTGATCTATGGGCTGGTGTATAGTAGTCAAAGCAGGACTTATATACTGGGAAAACTTGATATCATCATACCCAATGACTGCAAGATCATTGGGGACAGATATTCCTGATTCCCTGCAGGCCTGGAGAGCTCCGTATGCAGTAAAGTCAGTTAATGCAAAAAGTCCCTGGTAATTATCAATTTCATCCTTTTTTCTTTTGATTTCGTTGAATCCTGCTTCGAAAGTTGGAGGGATAGTCCATATATCCTTCTCGCCGAACGGAATATTGCGTTCTTTTAAATAAGCTTCAAATCCTTTCAGCCTCAGTTTATACTCTGTATCACCGGTATCAGGTTTAAGACATAAAAGTTTCAGGATACCCCTGCTGACAAAAGCCTCTGCAGCTATATATCCTCCATGAAAATGATCCACATAAACTACATCATCATTTATATTTATATTTTCAGGCGGATAATGGGCATAAATAAACGGAATATTGCTCTCTTTCATGAATCTTTCAGTTTCATCATCATGTACCTGATGAATCAGGATAATTCCGTCAATTTTTTTCCGCTTAAAAAGCCTGATTATATTGTTTACCCCGGTAAACCTGTTTTTATGAAATGTAACTATTAGATCATAATCTTCCCTTTCAAGTATCATTCTTAAATAGTTATGAAGCTCGCTGTGAAAAACTGTAACTGGAAACTGGTCAAAATTATGCGGCAGTATGACAGCGATTGTACCTACCCTGCTTGTTATCAGACCCCTTGCACTTGCATTGAACTCAAACCCGTTTTCCTCTGCAATTTTCTTGATCCGTGCACTGGTTTCTTCAGATACCAAAGGACTGTTGTTAAGACTTCTTGATACTGTTGATACATGTACATTGGCTATACGTGCAATATCAATAATCCTCAAACAACACCTCCTCATTCAATTGCAAACGTTTGTATTGAAAATATTTTACCAAATTTTTTCAGGATGTCAATAAAATCCATATAGAGTTTTTAGTTTTTAACACAATTCTCACATATTAATAATAATTAAAAGAAAAATCACAACACAGAGTGTCAGGAAAACCGCTGAGACAAGATAAAACCATCCCGGAAGGGGTTTCTTTTTTTCAACAATGCCTGTTTCAGAAATACGGGAACTGTTTTTCTTCTGATCAGAAAGATATCCGCAGGATGGACACCCCCTGACAAAATCTGATGCATTTCCGACATAAAGACATTCGGGACATCTTACCCCCTTAAAAAATTTGCCGCAGTACGGGCACCTGTCTGTATTCGGGGGAACAAGATTGCTGCAGCTCTGGCATACGAATCCCTTTTTCTTCATCATTTTCTCCTTACAGCAAGTATAGTAAGGTCATCAAACTGTCCCTCTTCCTTAAAATGGGTATATTCAACATACTCAGATTCTTTGGAACTTTCCAGTTTATGTACAAAATATTTTCGATATTGATCGAAAGTCCTGCTTAAAAAACTATCAATTTTCTTATCTACAATTATTTTATTATCAGCAGTAGCTGATGGATCATTATACATCCTGAATATTCTTTCAATAGAAAGCAATGCCAGAACAGCTTCTTCCAGTGTACCTTCACAGGATGAAAAATCAAATGATAAATCTTCATGTTCAACTGGATAATGGTACTTTTCAAGCCTGTATTCTGATTTTTCCCACACAGTATTTATTATATCAAGAATTCTTGGAACCCCGAACTCTTCAAATTCATCCTCTGTTTCGTTTGATCCCTCAGTTTTTGGAGGAACAAGTAATTTTATAGTTTCAAACTTTTCATTCCTGAACCAGCTCTGTGACTCTTCAATACCGTCAGTAAAAAGAAAAAGTGCATCTCCCTTTTTCAGATTATGTTTAATCTCAGTTATTTTACTTTCAATCATGAATGTAGCTAAAGGACCGGCTGCAGGACATTCCGGCAGGGTAAGAGTTTTCATTTTCCCTGTATCGCTGTCATATATATGAACCAGACTGTCGCCGGCATTACAGAGCCAGCAGTCACCGGTTTTTACATTCATCAGCACAAGAATAAACGCTGCAAATCTTCCAATGAACTCTCTTTCCTCAATCAGATCATTTATATGCAATACCAGTTCTTTAAGATTTATCTTTCTTTTCCAGTTTTTAAAATGATTCCGGAACAGTGTTGCTACTTCAACCATAATGAGGGCCGCCGGAACCCCCTTTCCTGAAACATCACATTTTATAAAAACTGTATATTCACTGTCAAGTTCAATATAATCAATATAGTCACCAGAGACCCCTTTGGCCCCTTCATAATAGCAGAAGATATCAATATCATCAGTTATTCTGCTTCCTGTTGATTTTTTACCGCCATGGGCCCTTTTCTCGAGAGGGATAAAATTTTTCTGAATATCCTTACCACCGATAAGGTCCTTATTTGCAATTGCCCCTTTAACAAGACCGTTTTTCATCTGATTTATAGTCTGAGCAAGCATATCTATTTCATCCCTTGTTTTGACATCTATTTCAACATCTTTAAGGTCCTCTTTATCTTCAGTATCCCTTATAATCTCAACCCCTCTCATAAGTTTCTTGATCGGGCTTATGATAATTGCGGCCAGTATTGTAGAACCTATAATACCTATAAGTATAGCTAATGCAGCAATTATAAGGGTCTGTTTTATAAGTGCTTTATTGGAATTTTCAATCTCACCGATTATTCTCTCGGTTGAAACACCAAGGCGGACAAGTCCTCTGTAATACTTTTTATCCCCGGCCTGTCTGTAGATAACTGGTTTATAGAAAATAAACACACGGTTTTCAATTTTTCTGGATTCTGTGTCAAACTCAGGGTATGATCTTATAGTTTTACCTATTTCGGCAAGTCCTTTTTCTATCTGGGCATCATACTCTCTTATCTGGTTCTGGAGTTCCTGAAGTCTCGCCTCATCCCCTCCCCGTGTTATTATTCTTCTTGCCTCTGCACCGAGTTTTTCCACTTCGTCAACAAATCCTGATAAATCCTCAGCAGCCCTGCCGTTTATTTCTTTTTCAATTTCAGGAACCAGCGGGGATATTGTGTCATTAAGTACAGATACACCGGGAATAACCTGGTCACTTTCTATTTTTGTGTATATATTCCTGTCATCAGTTGCCCAGAGATAGTCAAAGCCTTCTTCATTTCTGATGCTTTTTCCGGTAATCGAAACAAAAACACCGTCTGTCATGGCGCTCCTCTGTCCGGGAAGAAGACCAAGCTCAAGAGTATTTGATGAAGGGAGAAATGATCTTGCCCCTGAGGTGAGACTTTCCAGAAGAACCTCAGCCTGCTGCTTCAGCCCTGTGACAAGGTTTCTGTGCTGTGTTTCAAGCATATATTTTCCAAGGGGAAGCGCAACCATCAACACAACAGCCAGAACAATTAAAATAACAAACAGTGTAAACTTTATCCTTAACCCGATACCTTTTCTCTTCATTTTACGAATCCTCTCTTTTCCGGCTATTGATGAAATATCAATTCCCTTCATAATAGCCTCTATATCCCGTCTGTACCTCTGACCCTCTGCTACAACAGCTTTTAGACGTAAAGCTGAAAACACAAGAACAAAAACAAATATTACTGCTGCTGCCCAGAATATTATCTTTCCGCCGTCTATGGAAAACAGCTGTCTGGATACAGGTTTCCAGGATGTCTCGCCGTCAGCTGTAAAATAACCGTATTTGACAGTACCGGCAGGTTCAAGCTGAATAACCGGCTTTGACAGATAAAGTCCCCGCCTAGGATGAATCAGTCCGATCCTGTATAAACCCTCATCAATATCTGTTACAAGAAAATTTTCAATTATCCTGTCTGATTTAATTTCATATTCATTGTTTTCAAGATAAAAAAGGTAATCCCACGGTTCAATACCATCCCTGTCAAGTATAATAGTGGAAATATCACCGCCTACCCTGAACCCCCTTCCGTCAATCCTAATATTAACCCGGTTAAGTGCATCAATTACAGGTTTAATGGTTGAAATATAGGTAACAGGTATATATTTATTAAGTTTGAAAAAATATGTTTCCCCTTCCCCCATGTTCCCCGCTTCATCAATGGCAGATACAGTAAGAGCCCAGACACCATTATCAAGGTTCTCAAAATTAAGGTGATTTTCCCTGGCTGATATTTTCCCGGCAGGTCTTTTTTCCTTCCACTTTTTCTCATACTCAGCAAGGGTAAATCTTGCCCTGGAATCAACAGGATCAAGTCTGTAGCTGAATCCGGCAGTATCTGCATCAGTCGGAGGGGCCCATTCAATGGAAAAGCTGTTTGAAGATAAAAAGCTGTCATTATCTTTTTCAGGTTCTTTGAAAGAGACTTTTCCGGGGGGAGTTGTATCTCTGGTAAACTTAAACTCAGCTGGATCAGACCAGTTCCCTGCATAATCAGCAGCTGAGACATAAAAATACCAGTCGCCGTCCTCCCTGACTGTTACATCAGCATTCCTTCTTGAAGCAACTGTTTTTATCCGTTCAGGAGGCCTTCCCCCCTTTGAAAAACTGTATGAATAGCTGAAACCTGAAATTCCTGAAGCATCATCAGGAAGGTCCCAGGTGAATTCAAATCTGTCAATAGAGCTCCTTTTCCCGCTTTTAAAATTGACTGGCCGTACAGAGGGCTTTTTCACACTTGTATCGGGTGAGAGAAATACAATATTTGATTTTTCATTCACCTGGTTTTCCCATATTATGAACAGCCTGTCATCTAGTTTTACAGGCAAAGGAAAAACTGAATTGCCTGGCATAGCTGACAGGTTTTCATCCTTCCAGAATACACCGGTATTCTCAGCAAGGATTATGCTGTAATCCCCCATTCTGTTGTCAAACCATGTAATGAGGTCTTTTCCCCTGTAGTCCGTAATAACCGGATAATTGCAGTTTCTGTCTTCTGTTGATATTCTTTCAGGCTGATCTATAATTTCCCCGTCAAGAGTGTATTCTGCCAGATAAATCTGGGGATTGGCTTCGTTTATATATCTCCTTTCCCATACAAGAGATATACTGTTCTTACCTATTTTCATGAACGGGCGCTGATTATCAAAAAAATCGCTGTTGACTCTTGTATTTCCTATATCTTCATCAACTCCTGTTAGATGAACAGCTTCTCCCCAGGTTCTACCTCCGTCAAAACTCTTTTTAAGATAAAGCTGGTATGTTGAGCGCTGCTTTACTATAAATGACTGATATACAACATATTCAACTCCGTCTTTTGATATATAAAAAGGGAGAAAATTCAAATCAAACCCTGGTTCAGTTACAAGCTGTCTGAAATCACTCCAGTTATTAAAAGTGTCTGAAACTGAATAAAATATTGAAAGGTTTTCCCCGCTTTCTCTTGTAACAAAAATTACAGGAGAACCATCCTCTTTCAGAAAAAGCCTGGGACCGACTGTCATATTGAATGAAGTATTCTGTACAATTTCCCTGAAACTGCTGCCCCGGTCATATGAAATATAGATCTTTACAGCATTATCAGAGCTTGAAACAGCAATAAATATCGTCCCTTTACTGTCAAGCGCAAGTGAACATATCGGGACCTCACTGCCTGCATATTTAAAAGGCCCTGCAAACCTTTTTACAGTTTTCCAGTTTGTTCCGTCAGAGGTTGTCGCAAGAGAAAGATATACTGTCCCTTCCTCCTGATCTGTCTTTTCAAATTCATGCCAGACAACTGCAGCAATTCCACCGCCTGAAGCAGCTTTATGAAATCGCCCGTTATTCCTGACAATATAATCAGGATTTTCCCAGTAGATATCAAATGCTGAAACAGAAGAAAGAGAGGCAGCAGCAAGAAAAATTATTAAAAGGAGCTTTTTTATGCAGTTCATATTTTGGACTCAATCCTCCTCTTAAGTTCCAGAAGCGGTTTATAGTTCCTGTTTTTCTCATCCTCCAGGAGCTTATTTACAATGGAAAGGGAGAGGAAATAATTCCCATTGATAAACTCCTGTTCCGCCTGTCTGTACTGTTCCTGAGCATAGCTTGAAAGAACAATTGTTTTTGTACCGCCCATTTCTGCCTGGATAAAATCTTTCAGCTGTATAATCTTACTGCTCTCAGGGTTCATGGTAAAGGCTTTGTTGAGATATGCCAGGGCCATAGGATAATTGCTCCTCACATTACTTGAGACTATCTCATAAGCCTTGCTGTAAAGCGAATCAGCCTCTCTTATTTTCGCCGGATCAGGTGGGGGGATTCTTATCCCCAGCTTCACTTCAGTATCATATACAGCTTTCCTGATACCGGGATAATCAGGGTTTATATATTCAAGATCCTTCAGAAGCATATATGACTCAGAAGGGTTCTGCTCTATCCTTTTTACTGCATATTCATATTTTCCCCTGAAAATTGTTTTAAAGTTATCAACATCCTTCAGCTTAAGTATTTCCAGTGAAAGAATACTTGCATCCTGATTCAGGGGAAACTGTAAACTTACAGAGGCAAGTTTATCCTCCGCATTTTTCAGATAGGCAAGAGCTTTGCCCCTTTTCCCTTCCGTAATAAGTTTTTCTGCAGCAACATAGTTGTTCCTTGCAATATTTATAACCTGGGTCATTTCATTGTAAAGAGGATCTGTTTCTGAAATTACCCGTTTTGATCTTACAAAAAGGGCAGCCTTCACTAGATTCAGCCAGTACAAAACCTCATCATTATCCTCAGTATTAACAGTTTTCCAGATTGTCTGAGAAGTGATTAACAGGTTTTCAGCGGCGGGAAAATCCTCCTTTATATACAACTCCCGTGCCCTGTTAATATTTTTTCTGACTTTTTCAATAACTACAGAAGTCTGCAGTCTTATAATCTCTTCCGACAGAGAAAGAATCTCCCGGTCGGTATTCTCCCTCAGTAAAGGGTCATCGTTATAACTTAATGAAATACGGAAGCTTTCTCCCGCATCCTGCAGTTTTTCACTTGATTCTGAAAACATGTTCTGCTTCAGCTTCACTTTTGCCTCTTCAAGTCTTTTATATCCCTGATTTTTGTGGATTTCAGCCTGGATAAGCTGCTCTTCAGTTTTTCCGCCGTTATTATCCTGTGAATATAAATCTTCTGGCAGCTGTGAGACAAGCACAAGTATTAAAAGGGATATTTTTATGCAGTTCATATTTTGGAATCTATCCTCCTCTTAAGTTCCAGAAGCGGGGTATAGTTTCTGTTTTTTCTGTCCTGAAGAAGCTTGTTGACTATTGAAAGGGAAGCGTAATAATTTCCGTTTATAAACTCCTGTTCCGCCTGTCTGTACTGTTCCTGTGCATAGCTTGAAAGCACTACAGTTGTTGTACCACCCATTTCTGTCTGGACACGGTCTTTCAGCTCTGTAATCCGGGTGTTATCAGGATTAAGGGTAAAAGCACTGTTAAGGTAGGCAAGTGCTGTAGGATAATTACTTCTGACATTGCTTGATACAATTGCATATGCTTTTCTGTAAAGCTCTTCCGCCTCTCTGATTTTAGCAGGATCTGGGGGAGGGGTCCTCATCCCCAGCTTGATTTCTGTATCATAAATTGCTTTCTTTATTCCTGGATATTCAGGATTTATCTCGGCAAGGTCTTTAAGGAGAATATATGATTCAGAAGGATTTATATTAATCCTTTCCCGGGCCAGATTATACTTTTCCCTGAAAAGCTGTTCAAAGTTATCTGTATCCTTCAGTTTAAGAATTTCAAGAGAGAGAATACTGGCTTCCTGGTTCATGGGAAAAGGAATACTTACATATAAAAGTTTTTCCTGAGCTTTGTCGAGATACTGCATAGCTTCCCCTTTTCTCCCCTCTTTTATCATATTTCTTGCGGTAATATAGTCATTTCTGGCAAGATTTATAACCTGGGTCATTTCATTGTAAAGAGGGTCGGTTTCTGCAATAACCCTTCCTGATCTGATTGAAAGTGCTGTCTGCACAAGATTAAGCCAGTACTGGACCTCTTCATTGTCTTCAGTATTGACAGTCTTCCACATCGTCTGGGAATTAATAAGGAGGTTTTCTGCATCGCCGAATTTCTCCTTGGTATAAAACTCTCTCGCCTTATTCAGATTTTTTCTGACTGTTTCAATAACCAGTGCTGTCTGTAGTCTTATGATTTCATCGGAAAGGGAAAGGATCTCCCTGTCGGTGAATGACCTGAGTTCAGGGTCCTCATTATAGCTGAGAGAAATCCTGAAACTTTCCCGCGCCTCCTGGAGTCTTTCCCGTGACTCTGTAAACCTGTTCTGTCTGAGTCTGACCTTTGCCTCATCAAGCCTCTTGTATCCCTGGGTGCTGTATATTTCAGCCTGGGTCATCAGCTCATTGGTTTTAATCCTGTAAAGACCTATTTTATTTTTAAGATCGCTGATTTTCCCCCTGTCGCTTTCAATTTTGCCGGTGCTTTCAGATGCCACAGCCGAGCCGGTAATATTTAGGTCCTCCCCTTCAAACAACCGGAGTAGCTCAAGATATTCAGCATCATATTTTTCCAGGTTATCACTTGAGGATTCCAGTACAGGTATTGCTTTTTCCGGGTATTTTAGAATTCCGGTATATGCAGTATCACCTTCTCCGACCGTTTCTTCAATTCCGTCAACAAGAAGTGCAGCATTGCTGATTTTCTCCTCTTCAAGATCAAGATTATTCCTGAGAGGATTATATACCAGGTCAAATCTTGACCTTATTATATCAAGTTCAAGATCAGAAAGATGGGAGGAATACCTCTGAAACAGCTCTTCCATAGACGAGGAAAGCTTTAGTGTATCTTCCATTCTGAATCTGTCCCCTGAAATCATGCTGTTTGACTGGTAAATCTCATTCCAGACTTCCCGGTTAAGTGAGACCACAGATCTGTCCCTTACTATATTACCTCTGTACCGGATCAGTATATCAGGAGAATCCGCCAGGCTGTAGTTTTTTTCAATTACAGATATTTCATCCATAATTTCAGAAAGTGAGGCATAATCAGATGCTGCTTTACTCTGTTTCTCCGCAAGTATGTATTCAGGAACAAAGGTTTTAATTTTATTAAGATCGCGACTGCTGAGATTATAGTCCTTCTGAGGATTTACCGAATAGCCCCACATGGATAGCAGGTCTTTCCTGATATCTGATACGCCCTGCGATTTTCTGAATGCAGCTGAAGCATCCTGATATAGAGATGAATCAAAATCCGCTATACCTTCGTTAAAATAAAGCGATTGTTTCTCTTCTAAAAGAAGCAGATTCTCATTTAATGCTGAATTCCATATGCTTTCTATGGCAAACACAAGCCCTTCCTCCCTTTCAGAGGAAGCTCGTCCCATTATTGTCCTGTTGATTGTTGAAAGAAAAGGGATATCATATTCCCCTTCCTTAAGCAGTTTGTTTCTTTCATCATCAAAAAATCCTGCATTTTTCACTGAATTGGTTCTGATTATTCCCATATCAGAAATAATATTCATCAGACCGCTGTATTCTGATAAAAGGTTGTCATAATACTCTTTCCGGGAGGATACCAGTGAGTTATCCTTCAACACAACAAACCTGTCTTTCAGCGAAATAATACTTTTGTAATCGCTGTATATTTTCTCAATAACTGAATCCACTTCAGCAATTATCTCTTCGGGATAATCCTCACGAAAAAGCTCCCCGTGAAGTCCTACAGCCTGAAGATACAGCGACACAGCTTCCCAGTACTGACCAGCATCAATAAGTACAAGCGCCCTGTCCATAATATCCTTAAACTGGTTATCGTTATATCTGAAGACAATTGTTCGTCTTGCTTTTTCGAAAGAACCGGTTATTGCCTGGTCCGGAGCTGCATCTATCTTCTCCATTTCAGTGATAAGATTGTATGCCTGTGTAATATCGCTGTCTGTAAGGGTTTCCTTCTTAAGAAGGGTAATAAGATCTGAATAGTTATTGTTATAAAGATTTCTTGCATTTCTGATTTCAGCCATCAGGGCTTCAACCTGATCAAGCCTTTCAGGTTCATTTTTTACAATGTCTGCCAGAACAGTTATTGCTTCGCTGTATTTTTTTTCCTGGACAAGCTGCTGGGCAAGCGGCAGTTGATCCTCCTTCTTGCCCCCCCCCCATAAAAGAGATGAAACAAAAAACATCAGGAGAATCAATAAAAATGTAATAATCCGGCCTCGTTTCATGCCAGAGCCGCTTTTATAAATATTTTTTTCCAATCTAACATATTATCGGCACATGTTAAACATATTGTAGTTGTAGAAGTTTCACCTGCCACACCAATTATGGATAAAAAAAGACTTTTTTTATAGTTTAGTATTCGATTTTTTCCGGTTTTTTTGATATTATTAATAAGTGAAGATGAAAAATATTTATTTAATTTTATTATTACTTTCATCAGCCTCATTTATCTATTCTGTTGATATTTCAGACATTTATTACAATGCAGACAGTTTTATGGACAGCCTTTCCGACCCGAATACTGGTCTTACTGCCTTTCCGACCCTTTTGATCCCGATGGGAGGAAGATTTGAAGCAATGGGAACAGCTTTTACAGCCGTTGCAGATGATTCCAGCTATATTGAATCAAATCCGGCAGGAAGCGCTTCCCTCAACTACACTGAACTGACCTTTTTTCATAACGACTGGATTGCAGATACTAATATTGAAAGTGTATCATTTACTTCCCGCAAAAAGAACTTCGGCTTCGGAGCAGCCGGAAAATTCCTGTATGTTCCTTTTACTGAATATAACACATGGGGGGAAAGGGAATCCAGAGGATACTATTCAGAATCTGTAATGATACTTAACGCATCATATAATTTTTTATCAAGTTATGATTTCTTCGGACTTTCAGTAGGAAGCAACCTCAAACTGGCATACAGGAATATACCAGCTGAAATTTACCCTAACCAGTCGGCAGTTGCAGTAATGACAGACCTCGGTGTTCTTACCCGTTTCAACTTTCTAAAATTCTATAATGCAAGGGAAAAGAATACATCCTTCGGACTGGTCCTTAAAAACCTCGGGATAAAAGCGCTGGATGACCCGCTGCCTGTTGAAACAGTTGCAGGTATTGCATATTCCCCGATAAGACCGGTAATTCTTGCCTTTGATTTTACATATCCACTCTCCATGAATCCCTCAGAGCAGCCTGCGGAAAAATGGAGTTTCGCGACAGGAATGGATGTAACAGTTACAGACTTCTTTTCTGTACAGAGCGGATTCAGATACAGAGGATCAAACCCCAGATTCTCACTCGGGAGCAGGATGGACCTTGAAGATATAAGCTTTAATGTTAACTACACCCTTGATCTGACAACCCAGGTCGGTCTTGACAGATTCAGTGTCGCATCCTCACTTAACCTTGGAGACAGGGGAAGAAGCATAACTGAAGCTGAAGTCGATGCATACTATATTGCAGGTTTAAGGTCGTATGCTGAAGGAGATCTTGAAAAGGCAGTTGAAAACTGGACAAAAGCCCTTGAACTTGATCCCGGATTTACCCCTGCACTTACCAATCTGATTACAGCCAGAAGGACACTTGAACTTATCGATGAAATGCAGTCCCTACAGACTGTTGAATAAAACCTTTTTTATTTCTTTTTCTTTAGTCTGAGATAGATAAGAAAAATAAGCAGATCAATCTCTCCGTTCAGTTCAAGCAGATTAAGCTCCTTGATCCTCTCAAAACTTATAATGCTGTTATCAGCTGTAATTCTGCTTATTGCTTTTCTCTGCTTCGAAGACTGGGTCCTGCTGAGTTCTCCTTCAATATAAGATATCAGCTGGAAACGCTCTTCAAAATATTCATCAGAATGAAGAAGGTCCATCTCGGGAAGTGAAGATGATATATACTCGATATTTTCCTCTACAGTCTTGTTTTTCATTATAATTATTATTTTTTCAAGTGCTTTGACAAAATCACTCTCCTGAAAAACAATTCTGTCAACAACACCCCTGTAGTGACCTCTCAGCCTTGAAGCAGGTGCAGAAGCCTTATATCTTTTCCCCATAAACAGATAAAAGATCACAGCCCCCCCTATTCCTGCCGCTATTTCATCGATCATAGGGAGAGGGTCCCTGATTGCAAAAGAGAGAAAAAAATACAATACAAGAAAAACAACAGCGGAACTTATGAATCTTGGAATAAACCTTGATTCAGCTATCCAGTTATTGACAGAGTTTTCAACTATTCTGTAAAGGTTGTTCCGAAAAGCTGTAAGACTCTCTATAACAGGTTCCTCACCGTATTTACCCTCGACAAAGAAGGTATTACCCTTTGAAATCATTTTTTCAAAATTTTCAAACGGATGAAGATACAGTCCGCTGTTATCCGCTTTCCTGATGTGAAAAATAAAAATCTTCTTATCAATAACTGCCATAAACAAAAAATAATCGCGAATAGGTCTGTTGTCAACAGGATTTACTTTTTCTCTTCACATAATTATAATTTTGTTCAGATGAAAAGGTCAGAACTGTGTAAAGAACCAAAAATAAATCCTCTTGCACTGCCGTTATTCCTTGAAGGGGGAGAGACAGCATTACTTATTCTGCACGGATACCTGGGCAGCCCCTATGAAGTTTCATATCTGGCAGAAAGGCTTAACCGGAGGGGATATACAGTATCAGTACCGAGACTGCCGGGACACGGAACAGACGGGAATGATTTTTTAAAGACAGGAAAAAGGGAGTGGCTGAGAAAAGCATATGATTCCTTCCTTGAACTTAAAAGCAGTTATAAAAGGGTATATCTGATAGGATTTTCAATGGGAGGACTTCTTGCCATAATAACTGCGGCAAGCCTTAAGACAGATAAACTGATATTAATTGCTCCGGCGCTGACAAACAGAAGACGGCTCCGGCTTTTTCTTACCCCCATGATGAAATTTTTCATTAAAAAAATCAGAAAAAAATCAAATGCAGGGGCTTTCAACAGTTTTGAAGAATATCTTAAAGAAGTTTACTGGTCATACGACTGGATAAAAGCCTCTTCAGATATTCTGTCTCTTCAGATAGAGGCAAGAAAAAAACTTTCCTTATTGAAGACTGAGGTACTTCTTCTGATATCAGAAAACGACAAAACTGTACCGTTGAAGGTATCGGAAATTGTCAGAAAAAGGGTAAAATCCTCATTACTTACTGAAAAAAGGCTATCTGATTCAGGTCATATCATATTCAGAGGCACGGAAAAAGAAAAAGGGGCAGAGATAATTATAAACTGGCTGGATTCAAATATCTGAACCCGGGGAATCAGAAATAAAAAAACTGATCAGCTAACTGCTGATATCTCCTTCCATTTTTCTATCATCCTCTTGAACGGGGAATTGTTCTTTTTAAGCTCTTTAGAACCTCTTGTTATCTTGCATAGACTCAGACCCAGATTTTCTGCGATTTTTCTCTGACTGATCCCTTTATCAATCTGCTTGACAAGTTCCCACCTGGAAGCCACTTCCGAAACCTCGTTGGGAGTCAGAATACTGTTCAGAAAATTCTCAATCAGCACAGGATCATCAGTTGCTGCAAGAGAAACAGAAAGTTCCTTTATTGCATTTATCATATATGATTTATCTGTCATAATTACTACTGTAATATTCTTTCAGATTATGTCAAGTAAAAGATGGTTATTCATTTCCTTTAAAATACTTATGGATAAGGATAATAAATTAATGATATAGATAATCTATAATCAGACAGGATATAATCTTTTTTAAGGAGAAAATATATGAATCTTGATCCCTCTGTTATGAAAGACTGGGAAATTGCAGAAGAAGCATCAAAAAACATGAAAACAGTCTACCGGCTGGCGGAAGAAATGGAACTGGAAAAAATGGAACTCCTGCCATACGGCCATTATATAGGTAAACTTGATTATATGAGTATCCTGAAGCGGCTTGAAAATAAAAAGAACGGTAAATATATAGAAGTAACGGCAATAACCCCCACCCCGCTCGGTGAAGGGAAAACAACAACAACAATGGGTCTTGTAGAAGGACTTGGCGCAATAGGAAAAAAGGTCATCGGAGCAATAAGGCAGCCTTCAGGAGGGCCGACCTTTAATATAAAAGGTTCAGCTGCAGGGGGTGGACTTGCCCAGTGTATCCCCCTTACAGAGTTCAGTCTCGGTCTTACAGGAGATATCGATTCGATAACAAATGCCCATAACCTTGCAATGGTGGCCCTGACTTCCAGAATGCAGCATGAGTTTAATTATCCGGACTCAGTGCTTGAAAAGAAAAATCTGAAAAGGCTTGATATTGACCCGAGAAACCCTGCGATGGGATGGGCTATAGATCTTTCGGCACAGGCTCTCAGGGAAATAGTGATAGGTATCGGCGGCCGGATGGACGGCTTTATGATGAAAAGCGGATTCCAGATTACTGTTTCATCTGAACTTATGGCAATACTTGCAGTTGCAACAAGCCTTGAAGACCTGAGACAGAGGATAGGAAAAATGGTTATCGGATATGACAGATCAGGTAATCCTGTTAATGCCGAGGACCTTGAAGTAGCAGGTGCAATGACAGCTATTATGGCAAAAGCAATAAATCCGAATCTCATGCAGACTATCGAGGGACAGCCGGTTCTGGTTCATGCAGGACCTTTTGCAAACATTGCAATAGGACAGTCATCAATCATTGCTGACCTTATAGGGCTGAAACTTGCGGACTATCATGTAACTGAAAGCGGTTTCGGAGCTGATATTGGTTTTGAAAAGTTCTGGAACCTTAAATCACGCTTTTCAAACCTCACCCCCGACTGCGCAGTGCTTGTCTGTACAGTAAGGGCTCTGAAAATGCACGGAGGGGGGCCAAGGGTTGTACCCGGGAAACCTCTTGATCCGGCCTATACAGAAAAAAACACTAACCTTGTTGAAAAAGGTCTTGATAACCTCATGGCCCACCTTGAGGCTGTTAAAAAGAGCGGAATCTCACCGGTTGTATGTATAAACCATTTTGAAACTGATGATGATGATGAGATAAGGATTATTAAAAAGGCGGCTGAAGAGAAAGGAGCCAGAGTTGCAGTATCCAGGCACTGGCTTGAAGGGGGAAAAGGGGCAAAAGAACTTGCAGAGGTAGTAATCGAGGCCTGCAACGACAAAAAAGAATTCAAATTCCTATATGATGACAATGCCCCTTTGAGGGAAAAGATATATACAATAGCTACTGAGGTTTACGGTGCAGACGGTGTCAGCTACTCGGAAACTGCGAGAAAAAAGGCTGAAAAAATTGAAAATGATCCTGAATTAAGGCAGCTTGCAACATGTATGGTAAAGACCCATTTAAGTCTCTCCCACGACCCGGAGCTTAAAAACAGACCGGTTGACTGGACACTCCCTATCAGGGATATAATGGTTTACAGGGGAGCAGGATTTGTTGTCCCTGTTGCAGGGGAAATAAAACTTATGCCTGGAACTGCGTCTGATCCTGCCTACAGAAGAATTGATATAGATACAGAAACAGGCAAGGTAAAAGGTCTTTATTAAAAAGCGTATACCGGAAGATGAATAAAGACTGTCCTGCAGTTTTTTCTGAGGAATTATTTTGAAAAACAGAATGCTTTTTATTATTTTTTCATCGGCTGCTGTTTGTACAGTTCTGTACTATATTGAACAATATCTGAGCATCAGTTACCCGATAAAAACAGCTGTAAAAATATTCTTATTTACAGGACTCCCGTTGTTATATGTAAAGTTTTATAACGAAGGGACAATCCTTCATTCCTTGCGGATTGACAGCATAAATATAAAAGATCTTAAACCCGGTATTTTTCTGGGAATTATTATATTTGCAGGTATTTTTTCAGCATACATGGTTCTCGGATGGATGATAGATTTTGAAGGGATCAAAAACGAACTTCAGACAAAACTTAAAATAACTGCCTCCTCTTTTATTTTTGTAGGTCTGTATATTACCTTTATCAATTCACTTATCGAAGAGTTTTTTTTCAGGGGTTTTATTTTTTTAAAGCTCTATCAGATGGGCTACAGGAAAGCGGGAGGGATTGTATCATCTGTTTTTTTCGGTCTTTACCATATGGCAATATTTAAAACATGGTTTCCTCTTCCGATCATTCTTTTATCTGTTATCAGTCTGATTTCAGTCGGTTTCATTTTCAACTACCTTAATACCAGAACCCGTAATTTTTTAAATTCATGGATTGTTCATATAATTGCTGATTCTGCGGTTATCACTATAGGACTGAAATTATTTTATTTTTAGTTTTTTGGAATTTGCAGGGGGATTATAAAGATCCCCCTTATAACGCTGCATGAATTAATCATGCAGCGACTTTGTATACTGATAAACGCTGTCATAGACTGTCAGAGTTCCTCTGCTGTTAATCTTTTCAACAATTCCGGAACCTACAATCGCACAGTCTGCATAATTTTCAAGCATTTTTATCTGCTCTTTTCTTCTGATTCCGAACCCGGCCATTATGATAAGCTCTTTTTTCCCCATCTCTCTGATTAATTCCAGATATTTTATATTTGAATCATCAAGTGAGGTTTCCTTCCCTGTTATCCCGGACCGCATCGCAGCATAGATATAATCTGTACCAAGGGCAAGGATTTTCTCAAGGCGCTCTTTCTTTATCCCGGGAACAACAACAGGCACAGGAGCCAGGTTATTTTCCTCTGCAATTGAAAAAAGCCCTTCATCAGAATCAAAGGGAAGATCGGGAATTATTAACCCTGCAGCGCCGCACAGGCTGCTCTTTTCTGCAAAATCCCTTATTCCTTTTGCATATGCAATACTTGCGTATGTCATGATAAAGACAGGCACGTCACTGTATTTTTTTATCCTTTTCACAAGTGAAAACCCGTCATCCACCCTGAATCCTTTTTCAATTGCATCGGATGATGCCTTTTCTATAAGAGGCCCGTCTGCCGAAGGGTCTGAAAAAGGGAACTGCACCTCAAGGGATGAAGCTCCTCCGTCGATCAGAGCCCTTGCAATATCATAGTCTGTATCTTTATCAGGATATCCTGCAATCATATGAGTCATAAGCTTAATTTTCATACCCTTCCCCCCTTAAAACCTCATTTCTCAGGTACTGAAGCCAGTTTTCCCTGTCAAGTTCCATCGCTGATATAAAAATATCCTTGTCGCCCCTTCCTGACATATTGACAATAACAGCCTCACCTTTTTTGTATGAAGCAGCAATCTTCAGGGCAGCAGCAGCGGCATGGGCTGATTCAAGGGCAAAAAGTATCCCCTCTTTTTTTGCAAAAACAGTAAGTGCTTCCAGGACCTCTTTATCTGTGCAGCTTAGAAACTCTATCCGCCCTGTCCCGCCAAGATATGCAAGCTCAGGACCTATCCCAGGATAATCAAGACCAGCAGATATAGAATGTGATGGAAGTACCTGTCCGTCATCATCAAGGAGAAAAAGGCTTTTATATCCCTGCACTATACCCTGTCTCCCTTCTCCTCCCATTCTGGATGCATGGTTACCCTCACCCTTTCCGCGCCCTCCCGCTTCAACACCAATAAGGCGCGGAGTTTCTGATTCAAGAAAGGGATGAAAAAATCCTATTGAATTGGACCCTCCCCCGACACAGGCTATCATTGCCTTTATATCAATATTTCTCTCTTCAGCCTGCTTTCTGACCTCTTTTCCTATAACAGACTGAAACTCACGTACCATATCAGGATACGGGGATGGACCGAGGGCTGAGCCGAGAAGGTAATACGTCTCATCAGTATTCCACGCCCAGTCACGGAGAGCCTCGTTTACAGCATCCTTGAGTGTCCTTGAGCCGCTTTTAACAGGAACAACCCTGGCACCGAAAAGCTCCATGTAGTAGACATTGGGCCTCTGTCTTGCTATATCCACCTCTCCCATATATACAGTGCAGTCAAGGCCGAGTCTTGCGCATACAGAGGCAGTTGCGACACCGTGCTGACCTGCACCTGTTTCTGCGATAATCCTCTTTTTACCCATTCTCCTCGCCAGAAGCCCCTGTCCGAGTGCGTTGTTTATCTTGTGGGCCCCTGTATTTGCAAGCCCTTCAAGTTTTATATAAATATCCCCCCCGCCGATCATTTCCGACAGATTGCCTGCATAAAGAAGAGGGGTCTCACGGCCGATAAAATCGCGTGAAAGCTCTTCCAGCTCCTTTAAAAAACTCTTATCAGCCAGAGCCTCTTGATATGCTTTTTCAAGTTCATCAAGGGGGTTTCTGAGTACTTCAGCCACATACCGCCCCCCGTACTGACCGAAAAAATTATTGTATTTTTTCATCTCATGTTTCCTCTTGCTTTTTCCAGTAAAATCTTCATTTTTTCATGGTCCTTTCTGCCGGGACTTTTTTCAATACTGCTTGATACATCAATCAGTTCAGGTGAATATTTCCCGATTATTTCATCAGCATTTCCAGGTCCGATCCCCCCTGCAATCCAGAGAGCCCCTCCTGTTTCCATTTTAAGATGTTCAAGGACAGATCTGTCTATTGTTTTCCCTGTACCCCCGTAGCTTCCCCTGACAAAGCTGTCAAAAAGAATTCTTGGTGAATGATAAACCGAATTATCCGCTGTTTTTGATAAATCCCCGACTCTGACAGCTTTATAGAAGGGGATATCAAGACAGGAGCAGAAATCACCGTTCTCATCCCCGCTGAGCTGAACAGCATCAATAAGTCCGTCTGAATAGTATTTTCTCATTAGATCAAGAAGGTTATTATCAGGATTTACAAGAACAGCGACTTTAAGAATATCAATCCCTGAAAGTTTTTCAGGAAGATTATTGTCAGCTTTCCTTGGAGACGGAGCAAACACCATTCCGGCTATATCAGCCCCCGATAAAGCCGCTGCCATGCAGTCCTCATAGTTTGTAATCCCGCATATTTTTACTATGGGTCTTCTCTTCCCGGTATACTCCGATATCTTTCTCCAGAAATATTTTTCAGGAACACGGGCACTTTTTCTGGAACTGTTGAAAGAATCAATATATAAACTGACAAGCTCCCTGTTTTTTATAACAGATTCACCGGTTAGAATACCGGAAAATCCCGAAGAAAAAGCAAAATCTGCATCCGGTTTGCTCCCTATTCCTGATTCAAAAACAATATCAGTTTCCCAGTCTATCCGGGCTACAAGATCAAGAGGCAGCATCCTGTCAACATAAAAACTGGAAAGGTTTCTTGAGTTTATTCCTGTCAAAGCAGGTTTCAGGAATTTAACTTTTTCAAGATCCTGCCGGTCGTGGATTTCAACAAGAGGCTTCATTCCAAGGGCTACTGTTTTATGATACAGAATCTCAAGCTCCCTTTTTTCAAGGGCAGAAGCAATCAGAAGAAGAGCATCAGCTCCGCACCGGTATGAAATATCAATATCATTTTCACAGAAAAGAAAATCCTTTCTCAGCACTGATATACCGGGATTATTTTTCTTTATTTCATAAAGGTATGAAAGAGATCCTCCGAAATAGTTTTTTTCAGTTATGACAGATATATTCTTTATCCCTTTTTCAATATATGAAGAGGCTATTTCAAGGTGGTTGAAATCATCAGCAAAAACCCCTTTTGACGGAGACTGCTTTTTGACCTCGGCAATGACAAAAGGGTCAGATCCGAAAGATGTTAGAGGAAACTCTCTCCTGTCAGGAGGAACAAAGGGGGATTCAACCCCTGACAGAATATCAGCTTTTCTTCTTTCGATAATAGTGTCAATTATTCCCATAAAAGCCCCTGAGCTGATTCACCTTATCAAGTACTTTTCCAGACCTGAGAGTTTCAAGTGCAGTGTGATATCCGGCCTCTATACTTTCAGAGACTCCGTAAAGATAAAGCGCAGCCCCGGCATTAAGGCAAACCGATGCCTGTACAGCAGCACTCCCCCTGCCCGCCAGAAGCTCCTCTGCAACAGCGCTGTTTTCAGAAGCGCTCCCCCCTTTCAGTTCGCTGATAGGGAACTGAGGTATTCCTATCTTCTCCGGTTCAAATACAGATACATCCTCTTCCCCGTCCTCAAATATCCTGACTATCCTGCTGGGAGCAGAAACAGATATTTCATCCAGCCCGTCAAACCCGTGAACAACTAAAACCCTTTTTACCCCGAGCATTTTTGCAGCCTGTGCAATTGTTCTGCACAGAGACCTGTCATAGACCCCAAGAAGCTGGTATGAGGCGGATGCAGGATTTACAAGAGGACCGAGAAGATTAAAAATGCTCTTTACACCAAGCTTGTTCCTGACCGAAGCGGCATGTTTCATGGCACTGTGATAAAACGGAGCAAAAAGAAAGGAAAACCCGCACTCCCTTATCAGCCTTTCTGCCTCTTCCGGCTTTATATCAACCGGGATCCCGAGTTCCCTGTAGAAATCTGCGCTTCCTGAAAGCGAACTGACAGCCCTGTTCCCATGCTTGGCCACCGCAACACCGGCGGAGGAAGCTATCAAAGCTGCAAAAGATGATATATTAAATGTTCCAAGTCCGTCTCCCCCTGTTCCGCAGGTGTCAAGGACCTCTTTTTCAGTTTTTATTCCGACCTTTTTTCTCTGCAGAACAGAAGCGCAACCGGCAATCTCTTCAGCGGAAATCCCCTTAGTATTGAGCGCTGTCAGAAAACCGGAAATAACAACATCATTCAGATTACCCTCTGTAAGTTCTTCCATAAAATCAGCAGCCTCTTCAAATGTAAGGCTTTTGTGCTTCATTATCGAAGTTATAACAGTTTTGGGTTTTACAGATTCCCTCTTGTAGTTTATAAAGTTTCTCAGGAGGTGACGGCCGGACTCAGATGCTATTGATTCGGGATGAAACTGAATACCTTCAATCGGATATTCCCTGTGCCTTAATCCCATAATCTCACCATCCGAAGAATAGGCTGTTATTTCAAGTTCTCCTGAAAGTGTTTCTTTGTCAGCCACAAGCGAATGATACCTGACCACTTCAAGTAAAGGGGCAAGATTTCTAAAAACCCCTTTCCCGTCATTTTCTATCCTGTCCTTTTTACCGTGAAATATTTTCTTCCCTTTTACTGTTTTACCGCCGAAAGCCTGGGCTATCGCCTGATGTCCGAGACAGATGCCCAGTATCGGAAACCTCCCTTTAAACCTCTTTATGCAGTCAATGATAATGCCGTTATCCTCCGGCCTGCCGGGACCAGGTGATATAATTATCCCTTCAGGAGACATCTTTTCTATTTCATCCAGCGTTATCTCATCATTCCTGACGACTTTTATTCCCCCCGGCTTGATTTCCGAAAGATACTGATAAACGTTATATGTAAATGAATCGTAATTATCAATCAAAAGATACATTCTAAACCTCCAGTCCCGATATTTTTGCAATTGATCTTATTTTTTCAGTAGTCTCTTTATATTCATTTTCCGGTACTGAATCATATACAATCCCGGCGCCTGCCTGAAGGACCAGCATCTCCCCTTTTTTCATTCCGCTTCTGATGTTTATACATGTATTGAGGTTCCCCCCGGGTTCAAGATAACCGACAACACCGGCATAAAATCCCCTTTTTTCCTCTTCCAGCCGGTCTATTACTGATATGGCCCTTATCTTAGGTGCTCCTGATACTGTTCCGGCAGGGAAAGTGGCTTTTAATGCATCCATGGAACTTAAGTCTGCGGCAAGAGTTCCCTGGACCTCTGATACTATATGAATGACAGTCTTGTATTTTTCAATGGAACGGGATTCAGTCACAACTACAGAACCAGGATTACATACCCGCCCAAGATCATTTCTTGCAAGATCCACAAGCATCAGATGCTCTGCAGATTCCTTTTCATCAGCAAGAAGTTCCTTTTCAAGCAGATCATCTTCAGTCTGATTCGCCCCCCTCTTACGTGTGCCAGCAATAGGTCTTACAACCGCAGTATTGTTTTCAACCTTTAGATGCACTTCAGGAGATGATCCGAAAATCTGGAAATCATCAAAATCAAGATAAAACATGTATGGAGAAGGGTTTTCCATCCTGAGCTTTTTATACGCCTTGAACGGGGGAAGATCTGTTTTAATCTTTATCTTTCTTGAAACAACAACCTGCAACAGGTTACCCTCCACTATCTCTTTTTTTGCTTCCTTTACCATGCTTATATATTTTTCATAAGGAGTTTCATAAATAATTTCATGACTGTAATCATTTACATCGGGGGCAAGATAATTGAAATCAAAATCAATTATCCTTTTTTCTATATCTGAAACAGCTTTTTCAAGATCTATTTCCACTCCGTTGTAATTAACCCCTACGATATAAATCTGTTCAGTGTAGTGATCATAAACAACAAAGGTGTGCCCGAAAACAAAAAGAGCTTCAGGAATATCATCTCCCCTCTTATCGTGAGAAAAAGAAATGCTGTCGCAGAATGCTGCAAATTCAAATGAAAAATATCCGATCCCACCTGCAGGGAAGGGAAACTCCAGCGCTCTGTGCTGCCTGGATACAGCTTCCAGAAGTGCTGTAAAATCTTTTGTATATTCTGAATAATCAAAACAGACTTCCCCGTTTTTCCCGATCACATCAACAATTCCGTTCTCCTGTCTGACCCTGAACGCCTCATCTATCATCAGTATGGAATGTCTTGCCCTTCCTCTGTTGTAACTTGATGATTCAAGCATAACCTTTGCTCCGAGCTTCTCTGCAAGTGCACATGGTGTAAAGCTGTCTCCCGGAATAATCCTGATCACAATATCATTCCTTCTGTCCGTAATCATATCTGTCCTTTCCTTTTTATGTTTCTATACGTAGTATCGTTTCTTTGAGTAGAAACATATATTGATAAAAATATTTTGTCAACAAGTTTTTGGTTTTTTTTTATTTATCCGATATTCCGGTAATCTTTTTATATTAAAAACCACGGTTTTTATTATTTGACAGAGAGAAATAAACTTATAATACTGATACTGTATCAGAAGGGGGGATTATATGGAAAAAATCACAATCAGGAAACCGGATGATATGCATATCCATCTCAGGCAGGGGAAGCATTTCAAAAGTTATGTTAGAGCCTGTTCAGATATCTATTCCAGAGCAGTTGTAATGCCCAATACACTTCCCCCAGTAAATTCATCCGAAACACTTGAAAACTACAGAAAAAACATCCTGAGGGAAGCTCCTGGATTTACCCCCTTAATGACATTTAAAATTTACAGGGGAATGAAAAAGGAAGAGGTTTTTTCCCTTAAAAAATCCGGTGCAGCAGCAGGGAAGCTTTATCCTGAAGGCTCAACAACAAACTCCGGGGACGGAGTAAGGAGCTGGAAAGAAATAAAGGAAGCCTTGTCTGCAATGTCTGAGGCAGGGATCATACTGTCAATACACGGTGAAAATCCCAATTCCTTTTCTCTTGACAGGGAAAAGGATTATCTTCCTGAACTTTTTGAAATTATTGATAATTACCCGGATCTGAAGGTTGTCTTTGAGCATGTTTCCAGCGCTGAGGGGGTAAAAGCAGTACTTTCGGGCGGAAAAAACCTTGCTGCCACTGTTACTCCCCATCACCTTCTCTACACACTTGATAGTCTTCTCGGAGGTATGCTGGTTCCAGGACTTTTCTGTAAGCCGGTTATAAAAACACCGGAAGACAGAGACAGTATTCAGGAGGCTGTATTATCGGGAAGCAGCAGGTTCTTCTTCGGATCAGACAGCGCACCCCATCCTGAAAAAGCAAAATTCGGGAAAAAAGGGAGTGCCGGCATATATAATACACATGCCTCAATTCCCCTTATAACTTCCTTTTTTGAAAAAACAGGGCACCTTGATATGCTTGAAAATTTCGTATCACGATTCGGAGCGGAATTCTACGGGTTGCCCCTTAACACTGGAACTGTCACACTTGAGAAAAAGGGATACATGGTGCCTGAAATCTCAGGAGGTTCCAGCCCCTTGATGGGCGGAGAAGTCCTTGACTGGGGAATTAGCTCAATTTCATACATATCAGAGGAGAAATAAATGAAAAAATTAATACTGCTGATCCTGCTGCTCTTTACAGCAGAACTTATTTTCTCTGATGAGATCACTTTTCCTGAGTCACGGGGGAAAAGCGAAAAAAAGGTAAACCTGGATGAAATAGATAAAAAACTTGAAGGAAAGGCAAAATTAGGTCTGTCGCTTGGATACCCCACAGGAATAACCTTCGGTTACCAGATGACAGATCTGGCTGAACTTAATGCAACAGTAGGTCTTTTTGATTTTGACAGTATCTCTGCAGGAGGATCACTGCTTTTCAGTCTTTTTGACCTTGTTGCCGGAGACGCAGTTATGCCTGTATCTGCAGGGCCTGCATTCTATTTTCATTCCGGGAACAGGACAAAGGTTGATGTTCTCGGAATACTGCGGATGGAATACAGTTTTGAAGAGTCGCCTCTAAACATATTTATTGAGGGCGGAGCAGGAATAAGAACAGTTCCTGATACCGGGTTTACAGGTTCAGGGGCGCTGGGAATAAGGTATATATTTTAATTTCATTATACCCATATTGAAATGAGTGGTTTTAAACCTGTTAATGCAGAATTCCTAATTCTTTTTTCAGTGAATTAAGTGTATTTTTCATAAGCATTGTAATTGTCATCGGACCAACTCCGCCGGGAACAGGGGTAATTGCGCCTGCAATTTCACTTATCGCATCAAAATCAACATCGCCTTTAAGAAGAGCAATTTTCTTCCCTGTTTTTTCACTTATTTTCTCCCCTACCCTGTTTACCCCAACATCTATAACACATGCTCCGGGCTTTATCCATTCAGGTTTTACAAGCCCCGGAACGCCTGCAGCAACTATGAGAATGTCCGCCCTTCTGCAGTGTTCAGACAGATTTCCTGTTCCTGTATGAACAACAGTAACTGTTGCATTGGCATCTGTCCCCTTCTGAAGAAGCATATTGGCAACAGGCTTTCCTACTATGTTGGACCTCCCGACAACAACAACTTCCGCCCCGGAGATAACAACACCTGTCCTCTTGATCAGCTCCACAATACCTGCAGCTGTACATGGGGGGAAAAGAGACTCTTTTCCTCCGATTACAAGTCTTCCGACATTGACAGGATGAAAACCGTCAACATCCTTATCAGGATTAATTGCATATATTATTCTGCTTTCATCAATATGGGGGGGAAGAGGGAGCTGGACCAGGATGCCGTTGAAAGAATCATCACAGTTATATTTTTCAATAACTGATAGAAGTTCATCTTCAGAAATTTTATCATCAAGATTTATCTGGAGCTCATTAAATCCGAGGCTTTCCGCAGTTTTTATTTTCAGGCTTACATATGAGATCGATGCAGGATTATTTCCGACAAGAATGGTCACCAGTCCGGGAACTGTTCCGTACTTTGTCTTTATCTCTTCGGTTTCCCTTTTTATTTCCGCCAGTATCTCTTTTCTTATCTCATATCCGCTGATTATCTTTGCAGGCATAAACTCCCCTTGATTAAAATTCAGTCCAGTATTTTTTTAAGCTTTTCAACTATTTCTTTTTTAATTGTAAAAGAATGCTCAGCTTCAGGGAAACTGCCGCTTTTCACATCAAGGCTGTACCTGGAAAGGGCCTTCATCGACTGATCATAAAGGTCTGCATATACCTTGACAAACTTAGGGGTAAACTTTCGGTAAAGACCAAGAAGATCATGATAAACCAGGACCTGTCCGTCACAGGAAGCACCTGCACCTATCCCTATAGTAGGTATTTTTATCTTATCAGTTATTATTGCAGCAAGATCTGAAGGAATTGCCTCAAGCACAATTGCGTATGCTCCGGCTTCTTCAAGCGCGACAGCATCATCCACAAGCTTTTTCGCAGCATCAAGACTCTTTCCCTGAACCTTGAACCCGCCAAGAAGGGAGGCTGTCTGGGGTGTTAGCCCAATATGCCCGCATACAGGTATTCCGGCCCTGAAAACAGCACTGACTGTGGCGGCATACTCAACACCCCCCTCAAGTTTAACAGAATCTGCCCTCCCTTTCTGATAAAGGATCCCTGCATTTTCTACAGCCTGAGAAACTGAAATGTTATAACTCATAAACGGCATATCACCCACGACATGACATCTGACAGCAGCTCTTGACACTGCCTTTATGTGAATAAGCATATCCTCCATTGTAACAGGAACTGTATCGCTGTATCCAAGCTCAACCATCCCCAGTGAGTCGCCGACAAGAAGCATATCTATTCCAGCCTCTTCTGCGATCAGTGCCTGAGGATATGAATAAGCAGTTACAACAGATATTTTTTCCCCTTTCTGCTTCATTTCAATCAGGTTATTCAATAAAAGTTTTGTTTTCCCGGACATTTCTCATCCTTTTCTTCTAAATAATGTATTTTGAAACAATATTGATAATCTTTTCTGCTACTACTGTTTTTTTAGCCATAGGAATTTTTATATTGTCTCCGTTTTTTGAAAGAACTATCATCTCATTAGTGTCTGTCTCAAATCCTGCCCCTTTCATTGAAACATCATTAACAGCGATCATATCAGCCGAAGCCTTGTTCATCCTCCATTCAGCATCTTCAAGCAGTTCCTTTTCCGGCATGTCATGCAGAGCCCTGAAGGCGAGAAGAAAGATATCAGGATATTGTCCCTTTATACTGTCTATAATCTTGATAGTCGGCTTAAGATTCACAGTAAGTGTTTTTCTGCCGTGGGTCGATATCTTTTCGCTGTTCACTTCGCACGCTTCCCAGTCCCCGACTGCAGCGGCAGAAGCAAATATATCATACTTATACTGAGAAAGCTCCCTGTGTACAGCCTCATACATTTTTCCTGCAGTCTCACCGGCGACAACCCTTACCCCTTTTCCGGGCTGTACTGTAATCTTCCCGGCTACAAGAGTAACCTCGGCTCCTGCCTTTACTGCAGCATCAGCAAGTGCCACACCCATTTTCCCTGAGGAATTATTGGTTATCACCCTTACCGGATCAATATATTCAACCGTCCTTCCTGCAGTAACCAGGACCTTTTTCCCTGAAAGAGGTTTTCTTTCAGGAGTAAGCATACTGATTACTGTATCAACTATAAAGCTGTTGTCAGGGATTTTAGCCTTTCCCTCTTCAATTAAGGGCATAAGAACTTTTATACCGTTATTTTCAAGTTTTCTGATATTTTCAGTAACAAAAGGATGTCTGTACATCGGTTCATGCATTGCAGGAACTATTGCCAGAGGGATCCCTTCTCCAAGAGCAGTCGTTACAAATGTAGTTACAGGTGTATCATCAATCCCGCCGGCTATTTTGCCTATTGTATTTGCTGTTGCCGGAGCTACAAGCAGAAGGTCAGCTTTTCCTTCAACATTTCCAGCAAGAGCAACATGTTCAATATCTCCTGTTATCTCTGTAACAACCCTGTGTCCTGTTGCCCAGTGCATCAGATCAGGATGAATAATGCCGCAGGCGGCTCTGCTCATAACCGGGTAGACATCAGCCCCGTGTCTCATCAGGAGCCTGGCAATATCGGACGACCTTACAGCTGCAACGCTTCCGCTTATACACAGAATAATCTTCCTGCCTTTAAGACTGCTGCTTATTGATCCTTTTATATCAAGAGAAGGGTGCTTGTCATGCATCATAAACTCCTTCCTGCTATTCCGTAATTTATAATTTCTGCAGATCCATCCATCCTATTCTGTTTCCATAGCAAGCTTTTTTACATAATCGGATATATGAATAAGTGATTTTCTAAGAATTTCCCTGTTGTTATATGTTTCAAGAATATTCTCAAGCTCTTTTCTTTCTGAATTTTTCAGCTGCTTTATAAACCCTGTAATCACAGGAAGGGCCCTTGTAATATTATCAATTATTGAAATATCAGCCATCCGGGGAGTTCTTGAAAGAGGGTTAAGATCAACTGTTACAACCTTTTTTCCCATTGCAGCAAGAGCTTCTGTTCTGTCCCCGTCTTCAAGGGGAACAAAAACAAGATCAGCTTTCATTATTCCTTCAGGATCAACAATTCTTCTGTCACTGCTGAGTTCAGGAATCAAAGATGTATTACCCGGATCAGCCCCGAGAACATCTTTTGCACCTGCATTTTTTAAAACTTCCAGGATTGCAGCCTCCCTTCCCGGTTCCCTGTAAAAAAGGTTTATTTCAAGCTTTGCCCCTGAAACCCTGGAAAGCTCAACAAGCTCGTCAGGGACAAGCTGTGCAACATTCCCGTTTACAGATATGACAGGATATTCAGCAAGAAGAAAAGCTGCGGCTGCGGCTCTTGATGCAGTCTCTGCAAAATCACCGGTTTTTTCACCTATAAGATAGTCGAAAGCCTCACCCCTTCCCTGAGCAATAAGCCCGGCCGGTGCCACAATCTTTTTTTCACATCCCTTTATCAGGTTATGCCGTATTATCATAGCTTTATATCTTGGATGATCCTCAGGAATATTAATCTTCACTGACAATTCTCACACCCCCTTTTGCAATATTTGAAAAAAACAGCTGCGGCTTCACATCAGAATCAATCTTCTTAATTATTTTAGTATACAGTCTCAGCATCATCTCAATTTCATCCTTATTTATCAGGGAAAAAGTCCCTTCCCCGAACATCAGCATGCTGCTTTTAATATTATTATAATCCAGTTCATCCAGTACAAGCCTCACACTGTCAGGAATAAGCCCTGTACTTTCTGCAAACAATCTTGAGTATTCCATAAAATTACCGAACTCAGGCTTCTCTTTAATAAGGCTGTGATATTTCTCTCCCCATTCCATTATGCTTTTTCTTGTTTCAGGATCGCTGAGAGCCTCACTTGTTGAATAGGGGCCGAAAACCATGAAAGCTGCATAAAGACCTCTGGGATATGGAATAGAAATAGTTTTTCCAATCCCGGGAGCTCCTGTTTCAACAAGAACCTTGAATCCCCCCATTGTCTCACCCATAACAGTACCCAGACCGGTTCTGCAGAGTACTTCTGCAACATGCGCTATCTGGGAAGCTTTTATTGCACTCAGCGGATCATCATAAAGACGGTTAAGGGCAAATACAAGGCTTAAAGCTCCTGAACCGCTTGATCCGAACCCTGCCCCCTGTGGAGTTTCTATTATATGCCCGACTTCAAGGGGCTGAGGTGTGATACCGGTTTTATCATAAAACAGATCTATTACTTTTCTGCTTACAGGGGCATTGATATTTCTGTTTCTGTTTATTGTTACACTTGTTTCAGTGCTGTTTTGATTAAAGGAGACTGCTGTAAATGCCCCTTTTTTCAGTGAAAAACCTGAACCCAGGGACCCGCTGTATAACGGATCTTCAGATAGATCCTGCATAAAAAATAATCCAGTCACATGTCCGGGCGAAAATGCAATAACCTGTTTCATAACACAATGAGTATCTATTAAAAAATAATTTTTTTCAACACTAACGGGAAAGGTTACAGAATTCATATTTTTCTGATATACATTGTTTATGAAAACAGCAATTATCGGTGCAGGAGCGATTGGAACACTTTTCGGGGGACTTTTAAAAGAAAACAGTATCGATACTGTCCTTTTTGATACAGACAGGGGTAAAACTGAATATATAAAAAAGAACGGCATAAAGATTATTTATCCGGGTAGATCCAGAACTGTTCATTTATTTCCGGAGGCATCATCCGATCTGTCAGCGATCAGATCTTTTGATTATTACATCTTCTGTGTAAAGGCATATTCAACTGAAAAAGCGGCTTCATCTGTCGCAGAAGTTTCAGGAGATAATTCAGTATTTATTACATTCCAGAATGGTCTTGGAAATATTGAAGCACTTGCAAAGTATTTGAGTTTCTCCTCAATAGCTGCCGGGACAACTTCAGAAGGGGCAACACAGACAGGAGAAGGGGAAATAATCTACGGGGGGAAAGGGATAACAGAACTCTCCATGATTGATCCTTACGGAAGTCCTGAAAAACTTGAAAAATTTATTTCAGTACTTAATACCTGCGGTCTGGAGACTTCAGAAGCAGATGATTACAGAAGACTTATATGGAAAAAGCTTATAATTAATGCAGCAATAAATCCGGTCACAGCTGTAACACACTTGAGAAACCGATATATCTCCTGCTCACCCTTTCTCAGAAATATTTCAGAAAAAATAGCTGAAGAAGCTGTCAGAATTGCCGCTTTTGAAGACATTCATTTTGACATTGACGAGATAAAAAAAACCGTATACAGGGTTGCTGAAAAAACCGGCGACAACAGATCATCCATGCTTCAGGATATTGAAAACAAAAGAAAAACAGAGATTGATTTTATATCAGGTGCAATAACAGATGCTGCTGCAAAATTCGCGACAGAAGCTCCTTACAACAGAATAATGGTGGAAATGGTAAAGGCGCTTGAAAAAGGGTACTTCACTTAAAAATATATTACTGCTAAGATTCCGGATATGGACCATGAAAGAGTTAAACAGCTTATAACAGAACTTCTGATTGAAATCGGAGAAGACCCTGAAAGAGAGGGTTTGTTAAAAACACCGGAAAGATTTGCAAATGCGCTCTCATTCCTGACAAAGGGATATAAAGAAGATATAAATAAAGTAATAAACAGCGCAGTATTTACAACTGAATCAAACAACATGATTATACTCAGAGATATTGAGGTCTACAGCATGTGTGAACATCACATGCTCCCCTTCTACGGCAAATGCCATATCGGTTATATTCCAAAAAAGAAATTACTTGGGGTAAGTAAACTGGCAAGAATCGTGGAAATGTATGCAAGAAGACTGCAGATTCAGGAAAGACTGACTTCACAGATTGCAAATGAAATAAAAAACGTTATTGATGTGGAAGGGGTTGGAGTAGTAATGGAATGCAGACACCTCTGTATGATGATGAGGGGTGTAGAAAAACAGAATTCATTCATGACTACATCAGCAGTATTAGGTAGTTTTCATAACCAGCTGGCAACCAGACAGGAATTCATGAACCTGATAGGACGGTCACAGTTATCGCTGGGATAATTATTTACCTATCATCAGCTTGATAAGCCTCAGGAAAAAATATATCTTTCTGTAAACCTTTTTTATATCTTCAGAAATATTTCCCCCATATTCATTCTTTACGACAGATGGATTTATTATTATAGACATTCTTGTATTGTCTTCAAGATCAGGAAGAAAATCCTTAAGTCCCTGCGCTACCTTAACAAGATTTCTGTATGACTCCTGTCCAAGAACCACCGCTTTGTTGTTTACATCAAAAAGAATTCTCTTTACATCGGTTTTATATTTTGCCTCGGCAGTCATCCTTTTCATATATGTATTAAGTTTCATTCCCACTTCTTCGTCTGAAGCAAGCGACTGGTCAAAGTCAACAATCTTTTCAGAAAGAGAGACCAGCTCATCCATCGAATCTGAAAGCGCTTTACTGAAATTATTGGATTTCCACTCAACCTTTACAACAAAGTAGTTTACAAGCCTAAGCACATCCTTCTTTACATAATCCAGCATAAAAGCTTTCAGATAATTCATAAAATCAATGTGAATAAAACCGCCGAGAAGCTTGGTTTTATAGACTGTGTTATTGCTTTCTGTATAATATTTCATCCTGCTTACCGCAGTTGTGCCGAATATTTCCTTTAAGAGAACATCCCGCTGGTTATTTTTTGTTTCATTTATTATTTTCTGTATGACCAGATCTGTAGAAGTTTTTAGTTTGACGAAATATTCATCAAAAATATCAGCATCAGGTTCTACAGACTTTATGGAATAAAAAGGATCTTTATTTACATATTTTACAATATAATTAAGGATCAGTGTTTTATCTATTGTATTGATAAGAGTTAAAACCTTTTTCCATTCACCTCTGGAAATTATATCCTGCCCGCCTTTGAATAATGAAAGTATTGAAAATACATTATCCCAGTCAGGATATTTCAGGACAAGCGGTATCTGTGATACAGTCTCGATAATATCATCCACAATATATTCACAGTTTATAGGAATAAAAGACGGTTTATATTTAAAATCCATTTCTCCGAAGTTCGAGTCAAATTTTCTAAGAAGAAAATAGTAATCAAATTTTATAAACTGCAGGAATACCAGATATTGTCTGTATAAAGCCCTTACTTCGGTTTTCTGTGTGTCTGTAATTGATTTAAGAAGAACAGCAAGTTCATTCTTTACCTTATTAATCTCAGCAGGATTTTCCCTTATCCTTTTCTCAATATTGTCCTTATGAAGTCTGCTTATAAGCTCTTTCTGCTTTTCACTCAAACAGCTGTCAATAAAGAGATATTTTAATGCCGGAGAATATTCCTGTGAAGAAATCAGACTTGCAGGGACTGCTGTTGTTTTATATATCTGATAATAAAACTGGGCAAGCTGGGGAAGAGCCTCTTCGGTCTTTGTATTTAAAAACTTGTATTTCTGTTTTTTCAGAATTTTCTGAATATCCCGGAGAAGCCTCCTCTTTTTAGCTTCCGGACTATTATTCACAAAAAGGCTCAGTATTTTTTCAACAAACGATTGAGGTTTTCCCTCTTCCTGGTTCAGGTATTCATCTTCTGATAAAGAATCCTGCATCAAATCATCATTCATAGATTTAATAATAGTGAGAAAACCCCCCTGCTGTCAATCTTAATAAAATTTACCCTGCCATGTACCGCGCAACCTCATCTCTTTGAGAAGCAGATCATAAATCTCCCCTTTTTTAAGGTCATTCACCGGAGCAGCTCTTCTTTTATCAGGTGTATCACAGGTAACCCTCATAATAACTATATCTTCAGGTATTATTTCAAGGGCTTTTACAAGATAATCAATATGCCGCATTCCGCACGGAACAGCAAGATCCCCTGCCAGATATTCATCAAATATAGGAGTATCAAAAGGGACATGAAGATTATGGAGTTTTAACCCGTCGGGACGAATCTGTGATACATACCGTACACTGTCAAGAATATCAGACTCTGATTCGTCCGGCAGACCGAAAATTAGATGTACTATAATCCTGATCCCGCAGCCTTTCAGGATCCTGAAAGCTTTTTCAAAATCCTCAAGAGTATGCCCCCGGTTTATCCTTTCAAGTGTTCTGTCAAGACTGCTCTGCAGTCCAAGTTCCACCCAGACCTCAAGACCCCTTTTTCTGTATGAAGACAGCATTGCTGCTTTTTCCTCATCAATACAGTCAGGACGGGTTGATACAATTATCTCCCTGAAATCACCCAGAGAGAGGCAGTAATCATAAATTTCCTTCAATTCGCCGCTTCTTCCGTAAGTCCCTGAAAAAGCCTGTATATAAAGAAGAAAGATTTCTGCTTTATATCTCTTTTTGAGAAACCTTATACCCCTCTCAATCTGCTCCTTTATCTCTACCGACTTATCAAGATAAGTTGCCCTTGCACCGTTGCCGTCGCAATAGATACACCCCGGGAGGTTTCTGTCTTCACCTCTGTTGGGACAGGAAAGTCCTATATCAACAGAAACACGGAAAGCTTTCTTACCGTACTTTGAAGTGAGATATGATGAATAGTTGTTAAAACAGTTTTTTTTATCCATACGCAATTGACATTATAATCTCTGTAACATAGAATTTCCATCTATGAATATCAACCGGAAAAATACAGCTTTATTAATTATTGCAGTTTTGATTTTATCAGGGTGCAGCATGTTTACAAAAAAAACCTTTGTTATCTGGACTGATAAACCTGAAGTTATATCATATATAGAAAACTTTAATACTTCCCAGAAATTAATAAAGGCAGAGCTTGTATATAAAAAAAATCCGGCACTTGAACTCAGCAGAACAAAGGTATTTCCCGACCTGGTTATCAGCAGCTACCTGAATTCAAACAGAATTATCGATAATTTCAGCAGGATTGATTCACTTTTCGGAAAAGACAGAATTGACAGTACAGTATTCTACAAAGACATCCTTGAGAAGGGGAAAAAAAACAACAAACAGTTTCTTATTCCTGTATCATTTAACCTTCCTTTAATTATGTTCAGAAAAGGTGAAGTAAGCTACAACATAAGCAATTTTGTGCTTACCGAGCAGAATCTTATTGATATCAGTGAAGATTTTAATTCCCAAAACAGCAACTTGATTGCTTTCTCACCCAGATGGAGCAGGGAGTTTCTATGCTACATTGCAATGCTTTACGGAGCATCCTTCAGGGAAACAGAATCAGGAAGACTTGGCTGGGATAATGAAAATATTGAAAACTCCCTTACATTTGTAAGAAATTTCATTGAGAATACCAACGGAGGCCATGAACGGGATATCGCATTTGAAGATAAATACCTTTACAAACCGGCAGAAAACCTGCTGACAGAGGGGAGAATATTTTTCGCCTATACCAACCTCAGGGACTTTTACGGAATCAGCCAGAAAAAAAGGGTAAACCTCAATTTCAGATGGCCGGTCAAAGAAAACCTGATAATGGCATCTGAAGATATCATTTTTACAGGGATACCGAAACATGCAGAAAACAAGGCAGGGGCAAAAATATTTCTGGACTGGTTTTTCCGGCATGAAACACAATCGGCACTGATGGAATCAGCAAAAAAGAAAAGAACAAGATCTTTCGGGATCTGTATGGGATTCTCTTCAATAAAATCTGTAAATGAACAGATTTTTCCGAAATTTTATCCCCTTCTTGTGGGCCATATACCTCCAGAGGAGATTCTTAATTTCCCGTCACCCCTCCCTCTTGAATGGGTTAATATAAAAAAGGAAGTCCTTCTTGACTGGCTTTACAAAGAATCCTCTAATGCTAAAACCATGAGCAGTTTTGACGGGGCAGTTAATAACTGGTATAAGCTCCATCCTGAGTTCTGATTACTTTTTTGAATGTTTCCCGACTCCGCGTGTTTTTCTGAAAATCCATTTAAGATCTTCAATCTCACCAGGGACCATCCCTATGGACTTTTTCCAGACAGTACTGCTTTCCATACAAAGATATACCGGTGCGCCTGTCCTCTCCTTCAGCCTTTCATACATTTTCCTGTATACATTTTTTCTTTCAGTCTGAAGATACCTGTATTTTCCGTCAAGGCATGGAACAAATTCATTATAAAGATATGGCCTGTCCTCCATCATCTCCTTGAGAGAAGGGGGATATCTGAATGTTCCAAGGCTTATCCATTTAATCTTCCCTTCAGGAAAAACAGAAAGCCTGTCTGCAACTGCAAGATATCTCTCCTCCCAGCTGTTCTCACATATAATGGGATCAAAATGAAATGCAAGGTTAAAACCGGCTGAAACAGCTTTTTCCGCTGCTTCAAGCCTTTTATCAAGGGGAAATGAATCCGTCTCTTCAGATTCAACAGTATCTGAAGGATTAAGCGAAAAGCTTGTTACAGCATTACCTTTATTATCCATATTCAGAAGATGGCCGACAAAATCTGTTTTGGTTTTCATCTCAAAATATACATTATCATATCCCGATAAACCTGAAATAAAATCCCTGCTCATCTCAAAGAGAGGATCAAACTGGAGAGAATCACCGACTTCCCCGGTTCCGACCCTGACAACCCGGTCCCGGTTCTGCTCAGCAATCTCCCGGATACGGGTTATGGCTGTTTCAGAATCAGCATAGACTGTCACCGGAGCAAAGTTGAGATAGCTTTTCATTATACAGTAGCTGCATCCCAGGGTGCATCCTTCGTAAAGATCGACAGTAATATAATTGCAGCATATATGACGGTTAGTACCGGGACACCTGCCTACAGTCTCCCCTTTTCTTTTTGTGATGAAAAGCGTTCTGCTGTTAAGATGTTCTTCCGGGATTTCCCCTTTATTATTAATAACAGATACAGGAAGTTTATCAAGCCGTCCGATTGCCCTTTGAGAAGAACGTTCATTAATTACATCCCGTAAAATATATATCCGGCTGAAAATTGAATAATAGTAATCTCTATAGTAATCTGAAAATTTCATCTGATGTTTTCCTGATGTTATCAAGTTTTTCTATTATTCTTCCCAGCTGTTTATCCGAACTGAAACTGAATGATACTGAAAATGAATTTCCCTCAAACCATGGGGGGGCTTTCAGCATAATACCGGAACCTTTCAAATTTCTTTCTGTATATTCATGGAAGCTGTTTTCCATATTCCTGAGATGCGGATATCTTTGTAATGATACATAGTCAAAAGGATCATCCTGTAAAGAGGCATTATCAATCATAACTGAAACATCGTCTCTGGATAAAAACCCCTTTTTCAGTATTTCAGAAACATAATCAATAAAAAGTCTTCTTCTGCTGTATGTAATTTTTTTAATCAGAGGAACACATTTTTTAAAAATTCCGCATGGTATGCCGAGAGCTTTTTTTGCTGTTTTAATATCAATCGTATTGTTATTCACCAGTATTTTCATCTCTTCCGGCAGCAAAACATAGTTTTCCGTGTGGGAAATAAAAGAGCCCTCACTCTGTACAAGCCGGTTTATCTCAAGTTTGTTTTTATCAACAGAGTTTTTATTGATAAAATTCAGTAAATTCTCTTTTTCCGCCCAGCTGTAGGAATCCTTTCTGTTTTCAAGCTCAAGAGCTGTTATAAGATTTGATTCCGGGACCCCATTAATCCTCCTGCAGTATACAGTTTCAAACCCCTTTTCAGCTGCATTTCTTAAAACAGAATGACCCCATACAATATTTTCCCCGGAGAGAACAGGAAGCGGATAGATATCACCATCAACAAAATACTCAGAGAGAAAAAAATCATATTCATTATTCCGTAAAAATTTTTTCGGTTCTATTTCGTCTATTTCCATATATTATACAATAGCAAAATTACATATTAAATCCAAGTGATCTACCATATCCGGATGATAATGGATTATTGACAATTTATCGGAGCATCAATACTATAGAGTAATCAAAGGAGCGGAAAATTGGACAATTCAGTTAAGACAGCAATTGCAATTCTTGGATGCGGCACTGTAGGCGGAGCAACAGCATCAATTCTTACAAAGGATATTGAATATCTTAAAGAAAGAACAGGCCTTGATTTTTTTCTAAAGTATATTATCGATATAGATTTTACATATGCACAGTCTCTTTCCCTTGACCAGAATCTTTATACAAAAGATATTGACATGGTTCTAAGAGACCCTGAGGTAAAAATTGTAGTGGAGCTTATGGGCGGCACTACAATCGCCAGGGATTTTTCAAAAAAAATACTAAATGCAGGAAAACATATTGTAACTGCCAATAAAGCACTTCTGGCCCATCATGGAATTGAACTTTTCAGACTTGCCAGAAAAAACAATGTAACTATTTCATTCGAAGCAAGCTGCGGCGGCGGTATACCGGTGATACGTGCCCTTTATGACGGACTTATTGCAAACAAAAATGAAGCCTTATACGGGATTGTCAACGGAACCTGCAACTATATCCTTACCGAGATGACAACAAAAGGAAAGGATTATGAAGAAGCTCTTGAAGGGGCACAGAAAAAGGGACTTGCAGAGGCCGATCCTGCACTTGATGTTTCCGGAATGGATTCTGCACACAAACTTGCAATCCTGAGTTCAATTGCCTTCGGAAAACAGGTAACTCTCGATTCAATACCTGTCACAGGAATAAACAACCTTGAACTTTTTGATGTTAAAGCCGGAAAGGAACTGGGATATATTCTGAAGCTTATCGCAATGGCAAGAATTGAAAACGGAAAACTGGCACTGAAGGTAAGTCCATCTTTTATAAGTACTGAACATCCGCTTGCATGGATTTCCGGGCCGTTCAATGCCATAAGTATATACAGTCATGCTGTCGGTCACACCATGTATTACGGCAGAGGAGCCGGAGGCTCCCCTACCGCTTCAGCAATTATATCTGATATTATCTCTGTTCTTATCGGTACTACATCCAATACATTCGGCAAATTGCCGATATGGCCGGATATAAATGAAAAAGCAGATCTTCTGCCGCCTGAAGATAACAGCGGAAGATACTATATCAGGATAACAGTCAAGGACCAGCCTGGTGTTCTTTCCAAAATATCATCAAAGTTTGCTGAACATAACATCAGTATTTCAAGCGTGCTTCAGAAAGGGAACGGAGAAGACTCAATTGACAATTATGTCCCTATACTTATTACAACCCATGTGGCAAAAGAGGGGAATATAAGAAAAGCACTTGCTGAAGTTGACAACTTTGATTTCAGCAAAGGAAGCAGCGTTTTTCTCAGTATAATTGATGAACACAAAGAAACTCTCTAATAACTAAACTCTTGACGACAAAAAGTCGATTATGTTATTATCTCAGTAACTAAGGAGGTACTGATGGAAGATAAAATGGCTTCCGATCAGGATTCTGTGCATAATGCTGAAAAAGTTTATTGTGCCAATTGTTGTCATTGTAAAATTGTAAGAGAAAAAGATGGAAACGGATCGCAGTATTACCTGAGAGTAAGATGTGCGGCTAAGAAATGGAAGAAAAAACTCGGCGGAGAAAAGGTATATAAGTACTTTACTGTTGCAAGACGCAGTCTCAACGAATGCGACTGTTATATTCCAATGGGAGATCCCAAAGAATTTCTGAAAGATCTGAAAAAGACCCTTCCAATTAAAGATGAACTATATCAATAATTATTAGAGAGTATTCAACAATGAAAAGAGTATTACCCTTTATTCTGACAGCAGTTTTTCTTCTGATCACTTCGTGCAACAGTGTTCCTAAAAACATACCTGAGGATATGCAGCCTGAGGAATATTTCAAGAATGCTCAGAGTGCAGTTGTTGACTGGGGAAATTACAGAGCAGCACTTTTTTATTATAATGAATTTATCAAACGGTTTCCCGATATGAAATCAAAGATTATTGAGGCCGAATATGAGATAGCCTTTATTTATTATAAAAAAGAAAATTATTATGAATCTGAAAAAAGATTCAAAAGCATTCTGGAAAGCTACAAAACTGACGATGCTGTATATTATCCGGAATGGCCAAAAATTCTTACAGAAAAAATCCTGAAACAGATCGAAGAAGAAAAGAAATATTAATATAGGTTTCACTATGGGGACTGCCTGTGGAGACGCGATTAATCGCATCTCCACAATCTCTACTGTATCCTATCTACTGCGGCAATATTATCGGATAAATCTTTACACCCTTTTCAGAGGCTGCCCTATATACATCTTCAGGGGTTACTGAACCCCGTGGTTTAGGGTGGGGAGGGGCATCCCCTATGAGGATAATCATCCTTTCATCACCTGACCATTCAAAACCGTTTAAAGAAGCCTCCAGAGCCTCATAAACAGCCTCAGGGCGGTCTTTTCCTCCCCAGACAGTAATACGGTTGATATTCCTTTTTACTTCAGAAAGATCTTCACTGAAAGGGACCTTTTTCGTTATATATGCTTCCCCGTAGTCTTTATAATATACAAGTCCTATCTTTACACTTTCAAATCCGTCAGTTTTTTCATCTATCAGTTCAACCAGTTTCTGTTTGAGAAAATTCACATCGTTTTTCATGCTTTCGGTTGTGTCAATTGCAAAAACAAGCTCAAGACTTTTCCCTTGTGCAAGATCAAGGACCGCTGAAATATCATCAATAAGCGCTTCTTCCCCATCTGAATATATCAACTCACCGTTACCCTTTTCTGCAATCTCTTTAAAACTGTCTACAGCACCATCCATGTAATTATCAGGGACCTCTTTTTTCAGAGGTATCTGTACAATATCAATAAGAAAGGGATTGTCTCTGAACTTCCCTTCATAATCGCAGTAAGGTTTTTCAAAAGCTCTTATATTGATAAATGTTCCGGCTGAAAGATAAATCTCCCCTTCCCTGCTCCAGCTGTAACCATATTCACTCACATACGGGATAAAAATATGGAATGCCAGCCCTAACCCCTCTTTTTCTTCAGGACTTGAATCTATCAGGAAATAAAGCTTTTCTTTAGTTTCAAGAAACTTACCATTAAGAATTCTTTTTTCATCACCGTTGACTGAATTATATTTTTTTGAACGGAGGGAAAATACAGCCTCCTTTTTATCAGGATCTGCAGTTGATTCTGTAATCATGACTGAATTTACCCTGTCACCCTTTTTTATCCATAAATGGTAACCCCCGTCAGCCTCTTCTTCAAGGATTATATCATCTCCTGTAATTTCAAGCTCCTCAGGCTGTGCAAGAAAAACAGGAATAAGAAACAGAATTATATAGATTATCTTTTTCATAATATTCTGATTATCGGCTTTATAAATTAACTTTTAACAGTAATGATAGCGGGAAACGAAGACACCTTAAAAAATTCTTCGGTTTTAGCAAAAAACAGCATTTTCTGAATCAGTTCAGATGCAAAATCATACTGATAACTCCCTGTATTCTGAAAAATAATAAATATTGACCATTTACCATTATTAGTAAAACAGAGTTCTTTATCATCAATTCTGTAAATTGTAAAATTACCCTTTACAGTTTTTTCCCATGAAGAAAAAATCAGTATTTCCTCTGCTGTATAGTAAATCGAAATCCTTTCTCCTTTGAAAATATATATGCCCATATATCCTGGTATAACATTTTCACCTATACCTGGTATCCCTTCGAAATAAACCGGGCCCTCGGAAAGAAATGCTATATTTTCAGCAGAAGTCTCTTCACCTGATACAAAAAAAACACCTGATAACAGAAAAACTGATATCAGGCATAAACAGAATCTATTCAACTGTGACACTTTTTGCAAGATTCCTCGGCTGATCCACATCGCGGCCAAGTTTTAACGCAGTATAATAAGAAAAAAGCTGCAAAGGGATACTCATCAGAAAAGGATATATGTATTCAGCGGCGTGGGGCACGCAGAAAACATCATCAGCTATTTCTTCCACCTCTCTGTCATTATCAACACAGAAAGCAATTACCTTACCTTTTCTCGCCTTTACCTCTTTAATGTTTGAAATTATTTTTTCCCTCAGCCTGTCATCCGGGACAATAAAAAGAGAAGGGGTAGTTTCATTAATCAGGGCAATAGGACCGTGTTTTATTTCGGCAGCACTGAATCCCTCAGCATGAATATATGAAATCTCCTTAAGCTTCAGCGCCCCTTCAAGAGCAACAGGATAATTTATTCCCCTTCCGAGGAAAAGGAAGCTTTCAGCACTGCAATATTTTTCCGCAAGGGCTTTTATCCTGTCTTTTCCTTCAAGCACCTTTCCTATAAGATCTGGAATGGCAAGCATCTGATTTACAAACTCACTTCCCGCTTCAAAAGACATATCTTTCATTCTGGCCATCATCAGTGTAAAAATGTAAAGAGCTGTCAGCTGGGAAGTAAAAGCCTTTGTAGAGGCAACCGCAATTTCAGGACCGGAATGGATATATACACCGCCGTCAGTTTCTCTTGCAATTGTAGACCCTACTACATTGCAGATCCCGAGTACCCTGGCCCCTTTTCTTTTAAGCTCTCTCATCGCATAGAGAGTATCAGCTGTTTCTCCAGACTGGGAAACCACAAAATAGAGGGCATTTTTTTCTATAATCGGATTTCTGTACCGGAGTTCCGATGCAAGTTCAGCTGTTGCAGGAATTCTTGCTATTGATTCAAGCAGATATGCTGCGACAAGCCCCGCATGATACGAGGTACCTGCAGCTACAATTATAACCCTGCCTATATTCATCAAATCCATGCTGCTCATATTAAGCCCGCCTAAATGACCTGTTGCCTGATCCCTGTTCAAACGCCCAAGAAGCCCCCTTGTTACAGATTCCTGCTGTTCAAATATTTCCTTCAGCATGAAATGGGAAAAGCTCCCCTTGTCAAAAGATTCACTTTCCCAGTCAACCTGGTCTATCTTTTTTGTAATCTTTTTTTCATAAAGGTCCGACGTTTTAAAATTATCAGGGGTTACGGTAATAATCTCACCGTCTTCGATATAAACGACCTGTTTGGTATATGAAATCATTGCAGTTACATCTGATGCAAGAAACATCTCTTTTTCACCGATTCCGAGTATCAGAGGTGAACCGTTTCTGGCTCCGACAAGCATATCAGGATGGTCCTGATGCATTGCAACAATTCCGTAAGTACCTTTCAGTTTTAACGCTGCCTCTCTTAAAGCTTTGGTCAGATCGCCGTCATAAAGATCTTCTATAAGATGGGCTATTACTTCTGTATCTGTCTCTGACAGAAACCTGTGCCCCTTTTCAATCAGAATTTTCTTGAGCGGTATATAGTTTTCAATAATTCCGTTATGAACTATTGTCAGCTTCCCGGTGCAGTCTGAATGGGGATGGGCATTTTCATCTGTTACTCCGCCGTGTGTTGCCCATCTGGTATGACCGATACCGTTTCTCCCGAAAGGTTCATTGGGAACAATTTCCCTGAGGTCTTTTATCTTCCCTTTTTTCTTTATAGTCATAAAACCGCTGTCTGTGCCCACAGATATTCCGGCTGAATCATATCCCCTGTACTCCAGCCGCTTAAGCCCTTCAAGAAGTATTTCCGATGCAGGTTTTACACCGCAGTAACCAACTATTCCACACATAATTATTGTCCTCTTTCTTAACTGAAATCCTTAAGTTTGTCTATGTCTTTTATTGTTATCCTGTTTCCGCTTACATCAATGATATCTGATTTTTTAAAATCATCAAATTTATCCTGTATTATTTTTAATGGAAGTTCCATATTCCTTGAAATTGTGTCTGTCACTTTGTCGTAATAAAGATTATCACACAACTCTGAGCTCTGACAGAGATAATAAAGGTTCATGGCTATCAGACTCTTTATATCCTTTTTAACCAGTATCTTAATCTGCTGGTTCGCCTTATCAAGTCTTCTGCAGAGTTTATCTATAATATTAAGCCCGATTTTGGCATTTTTTTCAATCATCTGGATAAACCCTTCCCTGTTAAATGCAAGAAGCTGGACCTCCCCCACTGCAGTGGCAGTTGCTGTCCTTTTCATCCTGCTGACAATAGCCATTTCACCGAAAAAATCCCCTTTATTTAGTATAGCAAGAATATGCTCCTTTCCGGCAATCATCTTGCTTATTTTAACGGAACCTTCCTGTATAATATACATCTGCTCCCCTTCTTCGTTTTCCTCAAAAATTATCTGTCCGTTCGGAACATCCCTCCCGAATTTATTGAATAATGAACTGTCAGACATATAACCCCCGCTCTCAATTATGAATCAGAATATATATACATCATGTTTATATATACATAACATATGGTAATATATATATCGACAGGAGAAAAGCATGTCAGGAAGTTTTTTTAAACTCTTTTTATTCTCTTCTCTCTTAATCACGTTGTCATGCAGTGAAATTGAACTTAAGGAAACATCAGAAGCCCCTGATGTTATCCCGCCGGGAATATTGGATCTTGTTTTGTCCGGCCCTGATTCAGTTGAATTTGAATTCACAAAAGAAATACTTCCTCTGGAAAAGGTTTTTCTTGTATCACCTGATATAGGAATAAGAAAAATTGAAAAATCAGGCAGTTCACTGATCATAAATTTTGAAAACAGCCAGGAGCCCGGAACGTGCTACTACATAAAGGGGGGAGTCAGGGATGATAACAACAATACCCTTACCTTCTGTGCAGAGTTTTACGGTTTCAATCCCTTCATCCCTGATATTATAATAAATGAATTAACAACTCAAGGATCATCTACCCATCCTGATATGACAGAGCTTTATGTTATGAATGACGGGAATATGGCAGGAATCACATTTTTTGAAGGGACGAAAGAAGACCATGATTCGGAGTTTGTTTTTCCCCCCTTTGAGGTCAAAGGGGGTGATTATATCATAATTCACTGTAAACCGGAAGGAATAATCGAGGAAATCACCGAAACCTCCGACAAGAGCGTTTCTGGCGGTATTGATTCTTCCCCCACAGCGTGGGATGTATGGCCTTCCGGTTTTTCAGGGCTTTCAGGAAACAACGGAGTCCTTTCTTTATATACAAGGCCGGGGGGAGAGCTTCTTGACTGTTTTCTCTACAGCAACAGAACTTCCGTATCAGATGAAAACTACCGCGGTTTCGGGAGCATTTCAACAATGCTGAGGGTTGATTACATAGCGGATGAGGGTGGCTGGACATTTTCAGGAGCTCTTATTGCCCCTGAAGACTGTGTTAACCCTGACGATTCAACAGCCACAAGATCCATCTGCAGGGATTCAGCCTTTACAGATACAGATGACAAATCAGACTGGCACATAGTTCCTACCTCTTCCTCAACATTCGGATCAATTAATAGTGATGAAATATACATCCCCTGATTATCTTGAAAACTGGATCAAATCCTTAAGCCTGAAATCGTTTTTAATCTTTTCAAGGTATTTTTTCATCTCAAAAATACTCTCCTTGTCATCTGTAAGGATACCATCAAGATCATCAATATCAGCCAATGCATTCTGAAGTGAATTAATAAGCATTGCCGCTTCAAAAATAGAAAGCTTCTCCTCCTTTTCAATATCCTTTGTTCTTGAAAAAGGGGATGACAGCATGGATTTGTACCTGATAAGCCTTGAAGGTACATCATCCTTATATATCCTGGAAAAATCATTAATACTGTTTTCCAGTTTAACATATGATAAATCGTATTTAATCGCCCGGTATTTTTTTGTAATCCTGTCATAATTTGTCCAGTATCTGCTGTCAAAATCAATCAGTGTCCCGAAGAGCTTCCTGATCTCAGGGTTTGCATTTTCATGTATAAATATTTCAGGATAATTCTCAATCTGTTTCATTATCTTTTCTATCATCCTGTCTGCAAAATCCTTCTTCTCCTTTTTAGCCTCATCATTTTTCCCGCGGCTTATTCTCCGGTTTTTCTCAGCCTGCCGGTTTATTTTATTCTTTTCACCTTCCTCTATTGTTTTTATATTTATTATCTCATCATTAAAAAATCTTTCAGGATTTACCCCTGCTTTTCTTACCTGAAGCAGCCTTTTTTCAAAGTTTGTTTTTATAACCGGATCAAGCATGAAAGATATAATAAGATCATTATATTTCTTTCTTATTTTTCCTATTATTGCTTCTACTTCCTGATCATTCAGCCTCTTTTTCATGATAATTATTATATTTTAAATAAAAAAAAACTCCAGCACTAAAAGAGTACCGGAGCATTATTTTTTGTTCAGCTTATCCTATACCGATGCCTCCTCTTCCTTTTCCTCAGTATTTTCAGGTTTCTGAACAGGCTTGAACTCAACATGCTCAGCTACAATCTTTATTCTGCTCTTCTGATTACCGTCTGTGTCATTCCACCTGTCCTGCTTAAGCCTTCCCACAACCCTTACCCCTCTCCCTTTTGCAAGATGATCGCTGCAGATTTCAGCCAGTTTTGACCATGTTTCAACATCAAAATATGAAACCTCATTCTGAAGCTCCTCCTCCTGCTTGTAATACCTGTTTGTTGCAATAGGGAATTTACATACCGGAGTCCCTTTCGGTGTTTCATTGAATACAGGGTCTTTTGTAAGGTTACCTTCGATAAGAATTGAATTCAGATTATTCATTTAAATCCTCCGTACTTTTTTTAAATTAATTAACTCATTATTTATTGATTCTGATTCATACTTTGACAAAAAAAAAATATAGCTGTAAAGTAAGAAAAAATATTTTTAAAGAGGTCTAAATGAAAAAATTATATCTGTTAATTCCTTTTCTGATAATATTATTATTTTCAGTATTTCTAACCGGCTGTCAGACTCCAAAATATATTACGACAGACAGTCCTGTTCTTCAAACCGATGAATTCGGCGGGATCGAAATCCAGTGCCTGTATCTTGACAAGGAAGCAATTAACAAAAGACACGGTTATAAAAACAATCCGTTTGTCGCCCCCCCCATGACATTCACACCCATGCCTATAATAATCTTTGAAATAACTATTAAAAACACAGAACCGGCACCAGTTAAGATAGACAGCCGGGATATAGAGTTTTATTACAGCGATAAAAGTTACAGCCCTATGAGCAAGGTCCAGATGGAAGACAAAATTGATGAAAACACTAAAAAGGGAACTGATAAAATCAAACAGAAAAGAATTGCAAGAGCTTATATGCTCGGGGATATAAGGACAATACCCGGGAACAGCGAGGTTAAGGGGTACCTTGTTTTTATGAGATCATTCAAGGACAGGGGTGAAGGGGAGCTTATCCTCCCATTTAAAAGCAGCGCTGATATTGAAATATGTGATTTTTCCTTTTTCTACAATTTTAAAATGAAACGATAAATATAACAGAGATATCCTCTGTCTTTTTCGTCCCGCAGAGACGATTCACGAATCGTCTCTGCGATTATATTGTTAAACACCAATTGTTATCAATAATCCATATTCAACCGCAAAAACACCATCCGCTCCTGAGGACAGACACATCCGGTACAGTGTAAAGTTAATGACATCTCTCCTACACGTATCCGTATGATATTTACAAGGTATACCTCTCTAAGTGATAACTTCTACTACACAGTGTATAGACACCATAAATGGTGTTTCTCCTATAAGTATGTGATATATACATCTATCTCTGAGATAAAACTATCTCTTTTTATATCACTTTCAACTACTCACTGATTATAAAAGATAAAAAAAGCCCCGGCAAAACCGGAGCTATAAAAACCTATTAAATTAAGTATTAATAGTTAACCTGAGCAATGAAGTAGATTCCGCCGTTAACAGGTACATCTTCAGCCATTATTGAAGAATAGAAGTTTCCATCTTCAGCTTCATTAGCTGTAGCAACAATATATCCAAGACCGTATTTAACAGCACCAGGCATAATTGTTACGCCGAATTCTGCGCCGAGGAAAGATTCATCATCTGTTTCCATTTCTGCATAATCACCTACTGCAAAAAGCATACCAGCATTTACACCGAGCCATTCGAGAATGTCGTATGAACCATCAACACCGAACTGTGAAAGAGCATAGCTTGCATCGTCAAGAGCATCTGCATGATCTGAACCGAGCAATGTACCATTCATAGATACATTAACTGTAGCTCCATAAGCGCCAACGCCTGCACCAAAACCCCATGCTGTGTCTCTTTCATCAAGAAAAGTATAAACTGAATTAACATAACCACCGACTGTGAGTTCTACACCGTCAGAAACTTCACCTGAATAGAGAAGTTCAACACCGAAAAGGCTGTTTAATGCATCATCACCGTCAATATTTGTATAATAAGTTACATCATTGACATCTGTATAAGAAAGTTCACCTGCTGACATGTAATATACTTCTGCAGTTACAGGAGCGAATTCAACTACAGCACCCATGATCCATTTTGCACCATCACCGCCGTATGCATCTGAATCTTTTCCATAAGTATCAAATGACATTGTATAGTAAGGTTTAACCATTCCCATAATGTCAAAGTCGAGACTGAAGTATGGAGCTCCGCCTAACCATGCTGCATCAGAATACTCAAGTTCATAACCTGTAAAATCAACAGTTTCCTTGTACCCTGGATCATCAATACCTACAGTTGAAACAAAACCAAAACCGTTTTCTGCAAAACCGAAGTATTTTCCCCAGTCAGTTGCAAGAGTTACATAGTTAAGTGTAAGAGGTTCATCTCGAATGTTGTCATCAGTACCAGCCTGATCATCTTCGAGTTCGAATTTAACTGTGTTGTAGTCATCTACAACTGATTTAAAATCGAGTTCCATCTTATCGGTTTCGCCGGCGTACTCTTTGTCGCTTGTATTCCAAACGCCTGAGTAGTCAAATTCACCAGAAATTGCTACATCAGCCATAACAGGAGCAACAGCGAAAGCTATTAAAGCAAGTGCAAGAACGAAATATTTTTTCATCTTACTTCTCCTTTTAGTAATTGGGATTCAAGCCAACAGCCTGAATAAACTTCCCTTTGAATATCTATCGAAAAAAATTATACCAATCTTGATTTTCACTGTCAAGAAAAATTAAATTAATTGTTCATTATATTGGTTGAATCATCACTTATTTACGTGTTTTAATCACTTTATGATAAATTATATCCTTTTTGATGTCGACAACACCATTTATCCCGCCTCATCCGGAATCGGTCTGGAAATGATCAGACGGATGAATATTTTCGTTTCCGGACTGCTAAATGTGTCTGTAACCGAAGCTGCTGAAATGAGAAGAGACAGAGACCCTTCCCTTTATGATTCAACTCTCAGCTGGCTTATGAAAAAATACAGGTTTACAGATACGGAAAGCTTTTTTTCCGCTATTCATCCATTCGACTTTGAAAACTATTTTCCCAAAAATCCCCTTCTCTCCGAGATGATGGAAAACCTTCCCATTCCATGCTCAATCCTTACCAATTCATCGGCAGAACATGCTATTAACGTGACAGATTATCTTGAAATTACCCCTTATTTTGAAAATATTTTCGACCTCAAATTCAACAATTTCAACGGCAAACCTGACAAATATGCATTTCAGAATGTACTTGATTTTATCGGTAAAACAGCAGAAAACGTCCTTTTTATTGATGATATTCCCCGTTCACTTGAGAGTTTCAAAAATATGGGGGGAAATGTTCTTCTTGTTGACGAAAGATCTGAATTCTCAGGTTCAGATCTCCCTTCTGTTGAAAAAATAACAGATCTCACGCTTTACCTTAAAAAATCAGGAATAGTATAATATCCTCAATTTTCATTGAATATTTTCATAATCAGATAAACCTGATTATATTAAAACAGCTCTTGAAATATTACTTTAAACAGAATAAATAATTATACTACAGGGAAATATTTTTATTTTATACTAAATATACTGTATTTATATACAAACTGCCAGTATTTTTTTAATTTCATTTAAATGTAGGTATATTCTCCAGATAAAAAAGATTTCAAAAAACTATTTACTATATGGTATTCCTGTAAACATAGTTTTATCAACTCCCCTTTACTCTCATATCTTCAATAAGAGCTTCTTTACTATTGACACATAAAGTTATTATGTAGATAACTAAAGATATAAGGAAAATATTAATTAAGAGGAGTAGACGATGAGTTTCATAGAGTATATTGAAGCAAGGGAAATCCTTGATTCAAGAGGAAACCCCACTGTCGAAGTTGATGTATATCTCGAAGACGGCTCAATGGGAAGAGCTGCTGTTCCATCCGGTGCTTCAACCGGTGAACATGAGGCAGTAGAACTCAGAGACGGCGACAAAAAAAGATACATGGGGAAAGGTGTTTTAAAGGCAGTAGAAAACGTTAATGAAATTCTTGGCCCGGAACTTGAAGGTTATGATGCGCTTGACCAGGTTGATATTGACAGGACCATGATAGAAATTGACGGGACTGAGAACAAGGGAAAACTTGGAGCTAACGCAATTCTCGGTATATCAATGGCAACAGCAAGAGCTGCTGCTGATTTTCTTGGTCTTCCGCTTTACAAATATCTCGGTGCATTTCATGCAAATACACTGCCTGTACCAATGGCCAATATAATAAACGGAGGATCTCATGCAGATAACTCAGTGGATTTTCAGGAATTCATGATTATGCCTGCAGGTGCCGGATCCATGAGAGAAGGACTCAGAATGATTACAGAGGTTTTTCATAACCTTAAATCAAACCTGAAGGCAAAAGGATACTCAACAGCAGTTGGCGATGAGGGGGGATTTGCTCCCAACCTTAAATCAAACGAGGAAGCATGCGAGCTTATTCTTGAAAGTATAGACAAGGCAGGCTATAAGGCCGGTGATGACATATTTATTGCCCTTGACCCTGCAACAAGCGAAATTTATGACAAAAAAACTGGCAAATATGTGCTTAAATGGTCATCAGGAGACCAGCTTTCATCAGCCGAACTAGCAGACTACTGGGCATCATGGTGCAAAAAGTATCCTATTATATCAATCGAAGACGGTATGGCAGAGGATGACTGGGACGGCTGGAAATTACTTACAGAGAAACTCGGGAAAAGCGTTCAGCTTGTAGGAGATGACCTTTTTGTTACAAATACAAAGAGGCTTGAAAAGGGGATTGAAATGGGAGTCGCCAACTCAATCCTTATCAAGGTAAACCAGATCGGAACACTTACAGAAACATACGAAGCTGTTGAAATGGCAAAAAGGGCCGGATACACAGCAATTGTTTCACACAGATCAGGTGAGACTGAAGACAACTTTATTGCAGACCTTGTAGTTGGTCTTGAAGCAGGCCAGATAAAAACAGGATCACTCTCAAGATCAGACAGACTTGCAAAATACAACCAGCTTCTCAGAATTGAGGATATGCTCGGCACAATAGCTGAATATCCCGGGAAGAAAGCTTTTTATTCAATAAAAAGATAAGACTACATTAATAAAATTAAGCAGATGAGGCAGTTTTACTGACTCATCTGCTTACTGTTCGTTATCAAATTATTTAATCCGGCTATTTTTCAAAGATGATACTGCTCAGTCCTCAAGAATAATTATTTCAACCCTTCTGTTTAGACTTCTACCCTCTTCTGTTTCGTTGGAAGCAACCGGTTCGCTGCCCCCTTTCCCCATGAAAATAAGCCTGTCGCCGCTTATCCCTTTTGCAGTAAGCATTTCAGCAATTACCTGCGCCCTTTTTACAGACAGCTCCAGCTGGCTTTCCTCTGAACCGATATCTGCGGTATGTCCTGTTATAAGGAAGCTCCTTTCAGGTATTTCTCTGAGTAGTTCCGAAATAAAATCTATTTTCACTTCCTCCCCGGGAAGTATAACAGCCTGGTCGGGGAAAAACCGGATATTTTTAAGTGTAAGAGATATCCCTTCAGATCTTTCCTCTAGAGTAATGTTTTCTGCTATATCGCGGTTTTTATTTTCAGCTATTCTGCCGGCAATATCTTCTGAAAGGGATTTTCTGTCCATCACAGAAACAGTCTTATACCAGGTATGGGAAAAACCCTTCTGCGAAAACTCAGTATCCCGGAAACTGTAAAGTTCATCAATATTATCCTGTATAAAAAATGGACCGCCTGAAGGGTCCTGGATGTATATCATAACTTTATGGCTGCCTGAAAGACTTATAAGATCAGGGTCCCCTTCCGGATCACCACCTGATTTGTACCTTACCGCATACTGTGCATAAACCGCATGGACTTTTGATCCGTTAAAATCCTTTATACCGTCATATCTGTACTCACATATAAACTTAATCTTTGTAAATATCCCCTTTTTCAAGGGATCTGTATATACTTCTCCGAATTCCTGCCATTTTTCCCCTTCCGAAATCCCCTTTTCAGTAAGGAACACAGGAAAATCACGGAGTAGAGGATAAAGACTGTCCCTGTCTGTTTCTATTTTACCGTTTTCGAAAAACACAAAACCGGTATCTGATACATTATCAATCCTTTTTGCGTTAAGCCGCCCTTCATGTTTGAGTTCTTCAAAAACATAAACTTTTCCCCTGTAGCCATGCCCGTCCAGTTCAGCGTCATCAGGTCTGCACAGGATTCTTGACTCCCTGAATACCGATCCGATATATTGCCGGTCTCTTTTTATACGGAGATTTTCTTTCATTATTATCTTGAAATCAGGATCAGGTATAAAGCGGAAAAAAACCGCCCCTCCGTTCTCAGATATATCCTGTGAACAGAGAATAGCTGTGAAATTGATGAAAAATATCATCATGAATAAAAGCATTTTATTTTTCATATGAATCTCAATAATATTACAGATGCAGAGGCACAGGTTTTTTTGCCTCTACATCTTGCTGTAAAGGTCTTCTATATATTTCTTCGTGCTGTCAAGTTCCATCCTGTTAATCGTGCACTTGCCTTCCAGCACAACACCGTCCTGAATTATAAGTTCAGGTGTTCTGATATCACCAAGTACCCTGGCAGTAGAAAGAAGCAGTATTCTGATTGATGCAGTTATATTACCCATAACAATCCCCTCAATAACTACACTTGATGCTGATATATCAGATTTAACCTTACCTCCGGGGCCAACCTGAAGCTGGTCCACATGGAGTACACTTCCTTCAAAGGTACCGTCAATCCTGAGATTTCCTTTTACTGCAAACCTTCCCTCAAAAGATGATTTTCCACCAATCACTGTGTTTGCTCCAATATCTATCTGCACTATAATTCTCCAAACGAAATTATCTTTAAAATATGATATCAGTAAACTTAAGTTATGGGCACCTCTAAAAACTACATTTTTTTGTTTTAAAAATATCAATCCTGAAAATTTTACCGGATTTGTATCATGAAGAACAGAAAAATTACAGGGCAAATCGAACTCTTCCGTCTTTAATTAAATATGAGTACAAACCGAAAGTTATAATAGATATCCCCATAAAAAAACCCTGCAGAGATTATAATTCTCCACAGGGATTCAAAATATATATCAGAATCGGTTTTTTTTACCAGCCATCACTCATATCATCAACATCTCTGCTCTCTTCAGTAAAAAGATCAGTGACTGCCCTTAGATCATCAAAATAAACATAATATGAGCCGTAAGTATCTACAGGATCACAATCAACCCTTAGTCCTGCAAATTTTATTCCGTTTATGTTGGTATAGTGATAATCTTTCTGAATAATATTAGGCGGTACAGCAACAGTAAGCTTTTTCCAGCCTGAAAAATTAAGTTTACCAATTGTAAGTTCCCTCGGATTACCGAAATAATCAAGAATCATCATGCTGAGCATATGGTTATTATTTCTACCGGCAACCCAGACAGAAATTGTTTTTGTAACTCCAGCAATAGGAAGCGGTTTAACTGGCATAACTGCAAAAGAGTTCATCCCCCTTCTTTCATAATGAACCTTAACACCTAAAACGTAATTATCAGCTTCATCAAGACCGATTGCCTCTTCGTCCTCAATAGGCTCTTTTTCAATCGGGGAACCTACAAGTCTTCTTGTAAGAACAAAACCCTGATCCCTTGGCATTGAAGTATAGAAAAAAGCCGGATCCTCGAATTTTATAACAGATATTTCCTTAAGTTTCTGCTGTGCAGCATCAACTCCTATATTTTCTGCTACCGGAGTACCGGGGCTGACAGGCTCTTCCTGCTGCTGCGCAAAACATATCCCTGCTGCAAAGATTAAAACCAGAAGTAAAGCTATGCATTTTGCTTTCATGTCCATTAGTTACCCCCTCCTGCAGACCAGATTTCGTTTACTTTTTTAACATCGGCAAGTTCATCACCGTCAAATCTGGTTATAAAAATATCTGTAAGAACCTTGATCTGATCAAAATAGATATAAAAATTATCAACTTTTTCTGCCGGTCTGGTCCAGACAACCAGTTTAACAAGGCTGAGCTGTTTTATTTTGGGAACATATGATCTGCCCTGCGGAATATAGTTGGGAATATTCACCTTGAGATTCCGCCATCCTTCATAATTCAGATTACCCATCGGAAGAACATGTGTTATACCTCTGTAATCAGTTACATGTGCTTCAAGATAATAATCATAATTGGATCCCCATGCCCACAGATCAAGAACTTTACATCTTCCGGGAATCGGAATCCCGGTAAACTCACCGTCTTCATTTTTAATATCAGGAATTAATTCAATATAATTATAGCCTTTTCTATCAAATTGACAATTAACACCTAAAACTTTAAAATCCTTCCCATCTGAATTGCTCCCGTACAGAGCAGCCGGCCAGGAAGTTGGAAAAGCTGATTTAGGGTACCCTTCAGTTGCAAATTTACTGCCCCTTATAATCCAGTTATTCTGATCAGGATTATCAAAGTCATCGAGTATTCTGGATACCAGGTTCTCTGTTGTTTCATCAGCATAAACCGGTAAAGTGAGTAGCACAGACATTAAAATGAAAAAGCCGAATACCAGGCCTGCTCGTCTCATTACCTTCTCCTTTTGCGTCTTAAACCGCTTTAATTCTTGTTATTTGAATTATATTTCTTACAAGATTCTTTGTCAAATATTTTATTTTTTTTCGACACTAAAGCCGTATATGGTTTTTATTTCATTCAAATCATTACTATACAACAAAATATCCCTGAATGAAGCTTTATAGTCATACCTTATTTCAGAGACCAGAAAGGGGCTGCGGTTAAATGTCATGAGATCTGTCACGTTGATATAATCAATTAAAAAATAATTGCAGTTTATGTTACTGATCCTGTTAAAGATTTCCTGATCAATCCCCCTTGTCATGATAACAAATAACCTGCTGCCGGAAGTAGGCAAACTTCCATCCAGAGCGGCAAAAGGGCTTTTCACCACTGATAACGGAGTATCTCCGTTTTCTGAATACCCGTCTGCAATAAAGGTTGTAATTTCTTTTTCAGGAAACATACTGCCAGCAGTATCAGTATAAAAAAAAGATACTTCATTCCCGGTAGTTAATGAAGTAAGCTGACGGCCTGTCTCAACAAATATGGTCTTCCAGTTCCCGGTTATTTCTATTTTTTCCGGTTCAATATCAAATAAAGGCCCTATAATAAATATTCTTCTCCCGTTGAATGCTGCTTTTTCATGATAAAAATTAATATAGACAAAAGAGGTCATAACTATTTTTGTTTTTTCAGAGATTACAGCATCAGAAGAAAGCTTTAGAAGTTCCTGCTCACTTTTAATAATATTCAGATTAAACTCGAAGCTGTTATTTTCAGATTGTTTCCTGAATTCATTGATAAGATCAAAGCCTGTTTTGAGTTCCGGGGTATATACATCCGAAATAAAAAATATATCCCCTTTTCTTCTGCAGGAGAGGAGAAATAACAAAAATAATATATTTAATATGAAATATTTTAAATAAGTCATTCTTTTTTTTAAATCAGTCATATGGCCTTTATAATGTCCCTCCTCAAAATGGAGGGACTCATGATTTATTTATTAACAAAAAGCAGATTAATCGTCAAAATCCCCTTCTTCCCCTTTATCAGTATCAAGTTCAGAAGCTTTTTTGATTATCTTTTCCTCTGTCCAGTCTTCAGGCTTTTCAATTCTGCTGGCTTTCGGGCCTGGATCAAATGTACCGGCTTTCAGTATTGCTTCAACAGCAAGTGGTGCAGTATCTTTTGCATTGAAAACATTTACAAGAATGTTATAGACAAATTTTTCAACCCGCTGCGCCATTCTTTCCCTTATCGCTTGCGGCTGGGAACAGAATTTGTTTTCAAACGGAAGATTCAGTTTTTTATAGTCCCCTTTTTTCCAGCCTTTACTGTCAGCATAGGAAACTACCTCTTTCCACATCTCTTCAGAAACCCCTTCCCCTTCAACTTTTTTGAAATTTCCGTTGTCATCAAAAATCGCATTTCCGTAGTCATTGACTTCAAGACCCCATGAAATCATCTGAAGAGCAGTTGCAACATTTGCCTTTGTTGTATTAGTCTGCTGAGCAATTTCCTTCAGTCTTTCAGAGCTGTTGCCTGAAGTTCCATGCTGCGCCCCTGATACACCGTATTTCTCAAGCCCTTTATGGATTCCTGCTGTCAGATCAACCTGAATACCGGCAGAGCTTGCTTCAATTCCATGTGTTGTCCCGTTATTTAAAGCTATCCAGTCAGGATGGATACCGTGAGCATTTAGTCCGGCAATTAGAAATTCAGCCTCTGCTATTGTTGAAAGACCTGAGCTGCCTTTTATTTCACCGACCTCTGTTTCAAGGCCTGCCCATGACGGTATATATTTATTAAGCTCAAGATTTGCAAGAAGGTTTTTATCATCGGGAAGATGAGAAGCATCAACAGCTATTGAAGTTATACCTGCTTCAAACATGCTGGGGATCTCTGTTTTTGCCTGTTCAATATCCTTCTCCCCCTTTATACCGTAATGATCAGCATGGACTGCAACAGGGACTTTTATCCCAAGCTCATTGCAGAGCTGATCAACATACATTGCCATGTTCCAATAACTTACAGGGCAGTATGATGAAGCTCCACCTTCCGATTTCGCAATTTCAATAATTATTGCAGCATTTGCTTTCTGCGCTGCAAGCAAAGCACCCTTGATAACAAAGCTGCTTCTGCCGTTAGCAGCAATTGTCATTGCTTTACCTTTTGCTTTCATTGCTCTGTCAATATATTTTCCACTGACAATAAGAGCTTTTGAATTTGGAAAAAGTTTCTTTATATTTGGCGGTCTGCCGACTTCAAGAGCTTTCTCAAAATCCTTTTCATAATTTCCCATATTAATCCTCCTGATATTGTAAACAGCATAAATGCTATTATCATATTAACATACAATACAAGTATTGTTTAATAAACCACCTGATGTCAAGTGATATGACATGATTGTGTCAGATCCTGCATTTTTTCCTGGAAAAAGGAACAATAGTGCTGAAAAGCCATAATGAGAGCACAATTAATACCATATATATAATCCCGACAATAAAAAACATATTTAAATAGAAGAAAAAAGGGATCATAGCTGTAATTGAAGGAAGCATAAATACACATATAATATAAAAATATTTCAAATAACCTGAAGAATCATAAAATAGCGGCAAGAGTATTGAAAAGAGAAAAACCTGTAGAAGCCTTGCCGAGGGAAGTATGAACAAAAGATAGGGATTCTCCCACCGGTAAAGATAAAGTGCATCATAAAAGGCAAGTACTGAATAAAAACCGCATGCATACGTAAATACTTCAGATATTTTTCCTTTTAATTTATAAACCATACTGTTTTTAAACAGGTATGTATAACCGAAATAAACAATTAAAAACCAGATAGCAAAATCATATATCATATGGAACAGAAAAATATTCGAATATGTATTGGTCTTTTTAATCAATCCTTCAGAAAGCATTAAAATGAAAACCGCAGGAATAAAAGTTAGCGCCCCTTTCAGATATGTAATACCTGAATACCTGTTTTCTGTAATTTTCACGTCAAGCAGCAAATTAATAAACACAGCTAATAATGGAAACAAGGTTATACTGAAAATAATCATATTTAAGGATACTATTATTAAATATGATTATTTTCAACTATCTATTTCAGGAACCTGAGTATCTTCCGCTCTCTTCCTTATATTACTGAGCGCTGACAAAAACATTGTGATATATTCTTCAGACTTATCCTATTGTCAATTAAAAACTTCTGCCGAGCGGATCGGGATTCAGTTTTTGAAGAAAATATTTTAGTTTTTGAATATGCTATTATACTAACCCTTTGACTCTTTTTATTTTCAATGCTATATTTCTTTGAAACTTTATTGAGTAAAAAGGTAGGTGTATTTGGCTGCAAAAGAAAAAGAATTAAGAATTAATGAAGCAATCCGGGTAAAAGAAATCAGGCTCCTTGATGAAGAGGGTGAACAGAAAGGAGTTGTGAGTGTTTCAGAGGCTCTTGAAATGGCTAAGGAAGCCGGACTTGATCTTGTAGAGGTTGCACCTCAGGCTAATCCACCTGTCTGCAAAATTCTGGATTATGGTAAATTCAAATTTGATCAGGAAAAAAGGATCAAAGAATCCAGAAAAAAGCAGAAACTTATAAAAATCAAAGAAGTAAGAATGCAGCCATTAATTGAAACACATGACTTGCAATTTAAAACAAAGCATGTTAAACAATTTCTTGACGAAGGTAACAAGGTTAAAGTAACCGTCAGGTTCAGAGGCCGGCAGCTTGCCCATACAGAACTAGGCAAGGTTGTTCTGGAAAAGGTACTTGAACTTCTTGATGGCGACTTTATTCTGGATAGAGCCCCTGTAATGGAAGGGCGCTTTATGTCAATGATACTAAATCCGAAAGGTAAAAAATAGAGGAGAGGCTATATGCCAAAGATTAAAACTAGAAAGAGTGCTGCTAAAAGATATTCTTTCACTGGCAATGGTAAGGTAAAATACAAAAAACAGGGTTTGAGGCATATTCTTACCAAGAAAAACTCTAAAAGGAAAAGAAATCTTAGACACGCAGGTATATTAAGCAAAGCTGAAACTGCGAGAGCTAAAGTTTTAATGCCTTACAGCTAATTGAAGTAGAAGGAGAATAAAATGCCAAGAGCAGTAGATGGTACAAGACGGCACGACAGAAGAAAAAAGATATTAAATCATGCTAAGGGCTTCAGAGGAAGAAGAAGTTTACTTTTCAGAACTGCAAAAGATGCAGTAGCAAAAGCGCTTCAGAACTCTTATGACCACAGAAAACAGAGAAGAAGAAATTTCAGAGCTCTCTGGATTACAAGAATTTCAGCGGAATGCAGAAATCAGGGAATTACTTACTCAAGATTTATTGATGGCCTTAATAAAGCCGGAATCGAGATTAACAGAAAAGCGCTGTCAAATATGGCTATTGAAGATAAAGCAGCTTTTGATTCCCTGGTTGCCAAAGCCAAAGATATTTTAGGAGCTTAATTTATGTTGTCTCTGGAACAGATAAAAAGACTGGAAAGCAGAGTTTATAAAGCAGTTGAACTGATAAAAGCTCTGAAAGAAGATAACAGTATTCTGAAATCTGAACTGAAGTCTGCCAATGAAAGAGTTGAAGAACTTGAGCAGATAATATCAGATTACAGAAACAATCAGCTTGAGATTGAGCAGGGTATTGTCAAAGCTATTAAACAGCTGGATGATATTGACAGTATTACTGACAACCTTGAAGCGGATGAACCTGATCTTTCCGGAATTATTGATTCAGAGACAGAATTAGATGAAGAAGAATCTTCAAAAACAGTCACAAATGAGCATTCTGGTTCAATTGTTGATAACACCCCAACTTCTGTTTCAGAAACAGAGTCTGAAGAAAAATCACAGCAACTAGACATATTTTAGGTTATATGAGTTACAACCTTGTTAATATACAGGTTTTAGGAACTTCATTTAAGATTCAGGTTGATGAAGACACTGAATATATTGAAAAAATACTAAAACATCTTGATACTGTTATTAGTAAGGTTGAACTCACAACATCTATGAAAGATCCTCTTAAAATAGCAATACTTTCATCAGTGTTTGTTATTGATGAACTTATGAAAGAAAAAGTGAGCAAACAGGATCCTTACGTTGAAAAAGAAGTTTCAGAATTGACTGAAAAGATAATATCCTGTATAGATAATGCTCTAGATGAATAATTGCCTGCGGGGTTCGGGAGGGGTATTAAATCTCTTGGGTCAAACCATAATTAGGGGATTCCTTTTTACGGGATAGAGTTGATAGCTGATCGGTGATTTTCACCTTTTCGGCGAATCAGGACATTCCGGGAACGAAACCCACTTGAGCTTATGAGTTCAAGAGATTTTCTCCGAGCGGCCTTGCGGGTTTTTTATATCAATTTAATCACAGACCACCAGTTCTTTCTATATTTATTTAGCTTACCTATTTTGACTATCAAACCAATTTACGATATACTTTACCCAACGTTAGGAGGAGTACAGTATGAAGAAATATTTATTCATTTTTTTATCATTTGCAATTCTCTCAGGTTGTGCAACAACTAAAGATACCAAAGCTGTTGTACAGGAAACAGAGACAATTGCAGAGAAAGAGACAGCCCAGTCTTTTGAAACTATAAAATATAAAAAAGCTGTTGTTAACAGGGAAACCAGAAAGTACCGTAACGGTGAAATAGATATTTACACAGTTTATGAATACGAAAACGGGACAGAAAACCTTGCTTCAAGTATAACCTATGATTCAGCAGATGAAATTATGGAATCAGTAAAGGTTGAAAATAAATCCGGTTTGTCAATATTCAATTATTTTGACAGGGACAGCAATCTTCTGAAAACAAAAACGGTAAGCATTGATGCAAACAGCAATATTACGGCTGTTTTTCTGGAAGACAGCAGAGGGAATCAGATTTCCAGATCTTCCTTTGAATATGAAAACAATAATAAAGTAAAATGGGAAATATTTGATTCTTCAGATTCTCTTCTGGCTTATAATATCTATCTTTATGATCAAAACAGTAATAATATTGAGATAAAGAGCTTTTCCCCCTCAGACAGCCTTGAAGAATACTTCATTAATGAATTTGACAGCAACGGAAACCTTATCTCAATGAAGCATTACAACAGCAGCGGAAAGATTCTTGATTCTTCAAAGCATTTATATACGGGCGACTGGGTAAAGGAAGAGGAATTTTATAAAGGTGAAAAATCTCTGACCAGAAAAATTATCTATGACTATAATGATGATTTTACAAAGCAGGAGAAAAAGGTTTATATGCCTGACGGGCAGATTATCGAGATTATCGAAAAGAAATATTTCTACATTGAAAAAGAAAAAAAAATAAACGGACAGGGAGCATGAAATGTTTAAGAAATATACTTTACTGTTATTAATTACCATACTCTCCCCTGTCGCTGTCTTCTGTACAGAATCATCATCGATGTGGACCAGACTTTACAACCGTTTTGATACCCTGGATTACAAACTCAGCATAATGGAAAATATCGTAGAAGAGGACAGCAGGGACATTGTCCCCCTCCTCATTGATGCTGTTACTGAAACAAATCTGATACGGAAAAACATAACAGGTGAAAATGAAAAACAGATTTATAATGAAATTCAGCTACTTGCAATAAAAAAACTGGGAGAACTCAAGGCTGTTGAATCTGCAGAACAGATATACCGGGTAATAACAGAAACAGAAGATATAATCCTGAAGGGAGAAGCAATAATCGCACTTGGCAGAATGGGCTCTGAAAAATATATTGAACAGCTTAACCTCATGCTGAGAAATCTCAACATGAGGCTTTCAGGGAATACAAATCAGAGAGACGATGAAATTATTGCATATTCACTTGTACTTGCTTTTGAAGATCTTAAAAATATCAATACCTATGAATCAGTGTTTCATGCAGCATCCGGATGGTATTCAGCAAAATCCAGCGTAAAAAAAAGGGCAAAAATTGCACTTAAAAATATTGTCGAAGACCCCACCGAAATTCTGATCAGAATAATGAAAGGGGATACTGTATTTATCAATAAATACGAAGCACTTTCAGCTGAACATGAATCAGGAGCATCTGATGAAAACAAATCGCTTTTTGCAGTTGAATCTCTTTCACAGGGTATTTCATTTGTCAGCAATGACCTTACAGAACAGACACAGCTGAGCAGAATACGGCTTTTGTCCTGTAATATGATAACTGCATCTTCAGTTAAACCGGCAGAAGCAATACCGTATCTGGAGGAAATGCTTTTCAGCAGATATGATATAAATGAAAAACTTACTGCAATTGAAACACTTGGGACGTATACTTCTGCAGAAGCAGCACTCACATTAAGTAAATTTCTCAGACAGCAGAATGAGTGGAAATCAGAAGGGATGACAACCCTCATAGACAGAAGATCTGTTCTCGCAGTAATTAATGCACTGGGGAATACCGGAAACAAGGCGGCTCTTGAAGAACTCATGGTTGTAAATACAACAGATTGGACAGGAACAGTTAAAAGAGCAGCACAGAGCGCTATAGAAAAAATAAATAAATAACCGTCTCCTCTACGGCTGTACGGATTGCCCATGGACAATCCGTACAGCATTGTTTTTGTTGACATCAATTATTAATAATAATATCATACAACAGAATATGGCAATATTGACAAGTATACAGATAACTAAGCTCTATGATCTTTATAAAGATATCGATATAACTTTTAATAAAGATGTCATCAATGCTACAGGCCTGAAAACAAAGGAAATATATATAAAAGCAGCAGGGATACAGAGACCGTGCATTATTTACTCTACTTCGTTTACCAAGGCAAGGATTATAGCGGATACAGGTAATGATTTCATTACCAAGATCAGGGAATCTGGAAATCTTATTACCCTTAGAATGGCTTTTTTTACTCAGGATAATAAGGATAAAGTATCCTTTTTTATCAATGCAAAAGTAAGCGGGTTCGGAGTTTACGATACACCTGAATCATCTTTAAATTATATCAACCTGACATATACGCAGAGACCCCCGGATGACCTTATAGTTATTATAGGCAAACTTCTTCAGGCAAATGTAAACTTCAACAAAAGGACTGATGAAAGAATTATCGTCAATCAGAATAATTACAGCCAGCTAGGGTTCTCTTCAAGAGAAATCCAGATCGTTATCCAGGAAATACCGAGGAAAGCCCTGCTTCTTGATATTTCCAACTCAGGAATAAAGATTATCGGAGTCAAGGCATTTAAATTTCATTTAGACAAAGATGTTATTTTCAGATTTTCAGATAAAAGCAAAAAAAATATTGATATACCGTGTACTTTTGTCCGGTTCGACCCTATACCCAACAGGAATGATCTTGGTATATTTGGTATTAAGTTCAAGGAAAACAGCGTTCCCCTCAGTTTCAAGATGCAGATAGAACTGTATTTTGATTCTTTGAAAAAAAACAATTAATCAGGAAATTATTTTGGAAAACAGTATTATTTTTATAACTATCCCGGAACATATGGCTACGGAAATAAACGGATTTAAAATTGATCCGGGCATCCCCCTTCCGGTTGAAAAAACAGAGAACATGAATAAAGGTTCTTTAGAAGACCTTTCCTGGGAAATGATCATAGCAGCAATGCTGAAAATTATTGCATATAACAGGGAATTTGAACATATAGAATACTACAGGCAGTTTATCAATGCGGTAAAACCTGATCTGGTATATCAGCTTACTGATGCAGGCATAGTCAAGGCAAACCAGAATGACTTTGCTACAGCAGAAGAAATTTTCCTTGCGGTAGAAGGACTTGAATTCGACAATGTACCGAATCTTGTAAATCTTGCATTGATTTATGAGGAACAGGGGCGGAAGAACAAAGAAAACAACCCGCAAAAAAGCGAATCATTCTTTGATAAAGCTTTTGAATATTATAAAAAGGCTTTGACAATAGATCCAGGGAATTCTGAACTTCATTACAGTGCAGCCCACTTTTTTCTGGGACAGAATAACTTTGAAAAGGCAAAACACCATTTTACAACCTATATAGCACTTGCGGAACCGGAAAATGAAGAAGAAAGCGAGAAACTGGCCAAAGCCAGGCGGATTGCTGACAGCATAAATTCAAATTCGACGCTGGACAACCTTTTCAAGGAATCATACGACCTCATAAAGCTTGGAAATGAAGAAGAAGGGATAAAAAGGATCAGGGAATTCCTTAAAACATATCCTGACATATGGAATGCCTGGTTTCTCCTTGGGTGGGGGTACAGGAGAAAAGGTAATTATGCTGAAGCACTTGAAGCTTTTACAAGAGCTATAGATCTTGGAGAAAGATCTGTTGATACACTTAACGAACTTGCCATATGTAATATAGAACTCGGAGATCTTGATAAAGCGGACAAACTTCTTAAAGAAGCACTCAGAGAAGAACATGAAAATACGAAAATCATATCAAACCTCGGTATTGTTGCTCTCAAAAAAGGAGATCTTGATGAAGCGGAAGGATATTTTCTGACAGTACTTGAATATGACAGAAATGATGAATTGGCAGAAAAATACATCGAAATAATAAAAAAAGAAAAAAATCAAAATTAATTAATTTTTTTTCCATCCTGAGTTAAAGAATATAAACTGAGTTGCCGAATTATCTAAATAAGGTTTTAATCTGCAATGGCCATTTATGCAGATTATCCCCTTATCATTATTATTATCGGTAATAATTTAGGGTCTTTAACATTTTTTTTAAAAAAATCAGGCAAGGATGCCTGTGAATAATATCAGGGAGGAAGAAATGATTATAAATCATAATATGAGCTCAATGTTTGCTCATAGACAGCTGAAAAATACCAATTCGGATATTTCAGCCAACATGGAAAAGCTTTCATCAGGCTTGAGAATAACAAAAGCCGGAGATGATGCTTCTGGTCTTGCAGTTTCTGAGAAAATGAGGGCCCAGATCAGGGGTTTAAGACAGGCTTCCAGAAATGCTGCTGACGGTATCTCTTTTATCCAGACAAGTGAAGGGTATCTTCAGGAAACAGAGGATATACTCCACAGAGTCCGCGAACTTGCAGTACAGTCTTCAAACGGTATATATACTGCCGAAGACAGAATGCAGATCCAGGTAGAAGTTTCCCAGCTTGTTGATGAAATTGACAGAATTGCATCACATGCACAGTTTAACGGCCTTAATATGCTTACAGGAAGATTTGCAAGCGAAAACGGCCAGAACACAGTAACAGCTTCAATGTGGCTTCATATCGGTTCAAATATGGACCAGAGAGAAAGAATCCATATTGGAACAATGACAGCAAAAGGCCTGGGCGTCAGAAATGTAGGTGACGATTCTATTTTAACCCTCTCAACTCCTGACAATGCAAATATGTCAATTGGTATAGTAGATTCAGCACTCAAGAAAGTTAACAAACAGAGAGCTGATCTCGGAGCATACCAGAACAGACTTGCAACAGCTATAAAAGGGATTGATGTTGGTGCTGAGAATCTCCAGGCTGCCGAATCCAGAATAAGAGATCTTGATATGGCTAATGAAATGGTTGATTATGTTAAGAACCAGATCCTTATGCAGTCAGGAACAGCTATGCTGGCCCAGGCTAATACAAAATCACAGTCTGTATTGCAATTACTGGGATAGAGTATTATTATTAAGTAAGAAGTTTTTTGGGGCAGCATTTTGTGCTGCCCTGTAGTTCTTTGAAATAAACCCCTCCCTTAAATATAATCAGAAGGAATATATCCCGGCAATGCGGAGACATTTTTCTTTATTTAAGGGTATAAAGATACAAAAGTGGCGCAATCTGACTTTTGTTACCTTGATTCTATATACCTTAATAAAGGTTATATTAAAAAAGGCAAAGGACGCCTTTTTATCAAATTCAAGGAGGGGCTATGATAATTAATCACAACATGAGTGCCATGTATGCGAACAGACAGCTTGGGGTTTCCGGCTCAGAAATGGGAAAAAACCTTGAAAAACTCAGCTCAGGTATGAAAATCAATAAAGCCGGAGATGATGCATCAGGTCTTGCAGTATCTGAAAAGATGAGAAGCCAGATAAGAGGTCTTAATCAGGCTGAAAGGAATATTCAGAACGGTATTTCTTTTATCCAGACTTCTGAAGGCTATCTTCAGGAAACTCAGGACATTCTGCACAGGGTAAGAGAACTTTCAGTTCAGTCAGCAAACGGTATTTATACAGCAGAAGACAGGATGCAGATCCAGGTAGAGGTTTCTCAGCTGGTTGATGAGGTAAACAGAATTGCTTCACATGCCCAGTTCAACGGACTCAATATTCTTACCGGAGCTTTTGCAAGAAGCAATGAAAGCGGAAACATACTGCAACTTCAGGTAGGGGCCAATATGGATCAGTCTGAGTCAATGTATATTCAGACAATGACCGCCCAGGCTCTGGGTCTGATAAGTGAACAGAATGCAAACGGTATGATTTCAATATCAACACCGGATGCGGCAAATATGTCAATTGGTATCCTGGACAATGCTTTGAAAGCTGTCAACAAACAGAGAGCAGATCTGGGTGCATACCAGAACAGATTTGAAATGGCATCAAAAGGGGTAGCAATAGCTGCTGAAAACATGCAGGCTGCAGAATCAAGAATCAGGGATGTAGATATGGCCGGTGAAATGGTCGACTATGTTAAAAACATGATTCTTTCACAGTCTGGCACTGCAATGCTGGCTCAGGCCAATACAAAATCACAATCAGTGCTTCAGCTTCTATAAGCCCGTATTGTGAATAACACGTGTTATTTTTTTCAAACAGTTGAAGAGAGATCTGGACGTCATCTCTTCAAAAATTATTACTGGAGAGACAGCGCCTCTCTCCTTTTTTTAAAAGAGGTAATAAACATGGAACTGGAAATTCAAGGAAGAATAGGCAGCAGGCCGCCAGTTCAGAATTCAAAACCAAACACACAGCAGATTGACAGTCAGGAAAGACATGAAAAACAGAAAGCTGCGGCGGAAATGGCTGAAAAACAGCTGAAAGAGGTTCAGAAGCCTGTAACAAGGGATGAAATAGAACAGTATATGAAAAAAGTTATCAATGATGCATCACTCTTGAACAGAGATTTGAGATATTCTGTCAACAGGGAAACAGACCAGATAATCGTTAAAGTGGTTGATAAAACCACCGATAAGGTGATTAAGGAGATCCCCCCTGAAGCGATCCAGAGATTACAGGCCAGGATTAAAGAAGCGATAGGCCTGCTTGTAGATGAACAAATTTAGTAATGCGGGGGTAATAATGTTCCAATGTCAGATATTACAATCCCCGGTGTTACAAGTAAATTCAATACTGAAAAGATAATAGAAGGGCTTCTTAAAGTTGAGCGCATTCCTCTTGAAAGACTTGAAGAGAGAAATGCGCTTAACAATAATAAAAAACAGATCTGGCAGGATCTAAACAGAAAAATCACTTCTCTAAGAGACTCTTCAAAAAAACTTTACAGTTTCCAGAATCCCTTTGAAGATAAAAATGTAATCTCCTCCGATGACTCAGTTTTAACCGCTGTTGCGTCAAGAGATGCTCTGGTTGAGAAAAGGGAAATAAAGGTATTAAAAACCGCAAAAGCAGATAAATTTATTTCAAAGCCGGTTGAGAAAGACTTAAAACTTAAAGCCGGGAACTATGTATTTACAATTGGTGACAAAGAAATTTCAATAAATTACAAAGGGGGATCTTTAAATAATTTTTCAGAAATTATCAACAAGGAAGGATCCGAATACCTTAAATCAAGCGTGATAAAGGTTGACAGTAATAATATCTATTTTATAATTGAATCAAAAAAAACAGGGGCAGAGAATAAACTCTTTTTTGATAAGGAAGCTCTTAACTTTGCTGAAAAAACAGGTATTCTTGAGAGAAAATCAAGTTCAAGACGGGATATCGTTCCTGACAATTCAGTTATAGAAAAATGGACAAAACCTCTTTCTGACTCAGACTTTAACATTGTTGATCAGAACCTTATACTGAAACCGGGAAGCGAACTTTCAATACCTGTAAAACCACCGGTCAATGCTGATGACAAACTAATCCTTGAGATGAGCATTAATATTGAAAACATTCCTGAAACAGAATATGCCCCCCCTGCCCCGCCTCAGGGTCCATCCATACCTGAAGCAGGAAGCCTTACATACAGCGGCATAACCATACTGAATGAACCTTTCAGTATCAAAATGAAGGAATATACACCTCCTGAGCCGCCTGAAAAGATCGAAGATATGGCAGTGCTGTTTCTTACAGTAAACAGCACTGTAAGCAAACTCCCCCCCCTTGACTCCAGTGAAGGGAAACGGACTGTTTCAATTCCCCTGTCAGAATTCACCGGATCTGTTGAATCACTTAATTTCAGAAACAGGAATACCGGGAAAATTATTTCAGTATCAGATATCAGGATATATAATCCGGAGGAAAGGGGAGATTATACCCCTGTTAAAGCTGTATCTGAAGCTGCTGATGCAGAAGTGGAACTTGACGGTATTTCTGTAAAAAGGGGAACAAATGAGATAGATGACCTCATACCAGGGGTAACATTGAATCTTAAGGATGAAAGCAGCAGAAATATTGAAATTGATATAAAACCTGACAAAGAAAACATAAAAAATGCAATTATCGGATTCATAGGTCATTACAACAGTCTCATGACTGAAATTCAGATACTTACCAGAAACAACCGGGAAGTAATAGATGAAATAGAATATTTTTCTGATGAAGAAAGAGAAAAAGCCGGAGAAAAGCTTGGAATAATGCAGGGAGAGATCTCCCTGACCCAGCTGAAAAGTTCTCTTCAGAGAATTATGACCAACAGCTATCCATGGAATGAAGACAACCGGTTATCAATGATGGCTGAACTTGGAATTTCAACAAACTCCTCTTCCGGCGGCGGCGGGCTGACAGCTTCAAAGCTGAGGGGGTACATGGAAATAAACGAGGAAAAACTTGACAGTGTTATTGAAAATCATGGTGAAGAACTGAAAAACCTGTTCGGATATGATACTGACAATGACCTTGTTATTGATTCAGGACTTGCATACTCTGTAGATACTTACTCAAAGGCCTATAATGAAACCGGAGGTATTGTAGCACTTAAAATCAGTACTATAGACATGAACATAAAAAGAACTGACACAGATATAGAAAACTATAACAGAAAACTTGAAAGAACAGAGCAGGATTTGAGACGAAAATACGGAATGATGGAAGGTGCAATGCAGGACCTTGAAAAATCCTCAAAAGCGATAGAGAATCTTAACAGTAATAACTCCAGATAACCCTTTTTTTTCCCGAAAATAATAGTATCATATACCAGAGGGGTTAATGCTTTGCAGATATTTTTGGATGAAAAGAAAATAGATTTCCAGCTGGAAAAAGAAAAAACAGTTAATGATGTTGTTAAAGCACTGAACAGATGGCTTTTAGAGAATAATTTCATTATTCAAAATCTTAAAATAGATAACAGCAGCCACGATTTTACCGATTCGGACAGTCTGAAAAATATTTCTGTCGAAACGGCTGAAAAAATAGAAATAAACACTATTTCCATAACAGAATTCAAACTCGCCCAGCTTGATGCTGTTCAGGATTTCTTCAATATTGTTATGAACAATATAAAAACAGGTGATACTGAAAATCTTTTCACTGTTCTCAACGATTATAAAAATATAAAACCTCTTTTAAAATCCAATATTGATAAAATCTATGACAGTTCCAGTGAAGGATTCATTGAAACCCTGATTCAAAACAGAAATCTCACAAAGGATCAGGAAGATAAACTTGAAACATTCTGTCAAAACATTATTGTAATTGCTGAATCCCGTAAATATGAAATTATCGAGCCTGAAAATGAGCTTGAAAGTCTTAAAAAAAGCTTTGAGAGGCTTTCAGAGGAAATCGGGAATGTCTCAATCCTGCTTCAGACAGGGAAAGATAAAGAAGCAATGGATACAGTACTGTCTTTTGTTGAATTCTCTAAAAAACTGTCCAGAGTGCTTAACGCGCTGGAAATAAAACACAATATGCCTATAGAAGGGAATCTATCAGAATTCAATACTGTTCTGACATCCCTGTGCAAAGCACTTGAAAATTCAGATTCAGTTCTTGTCGGGGATCTTCTTGAATATGAAATCGTTCCCCTGATTGAAACGCTGTTAACAGAAATTCAGTAAACGGAGATTAGTATGAACAGTCTTTTTCTTCTGCAGACAACAATTATACAAACTGCAGATAAAACCACAATTTATATTACAGGCGGTGTTGTTATAGCTTTCATGCTTCTGCTGATAATCTCTGCCCACACAGGAGGGGGGGGAAATAAGGGGGGGGGTGGCGGAACATCTGCAAAACCGGTTTCCGCCAGGGCCGGAAGAAGAAAATTCAGAAAATATGCAAAAACTATCGGCCTTAATCAGCTTCAGGTCAAACTGCTGGAAGACATTTCAAAAAAATACAGGGTATCATCACCTGCGAATTTTTTTATAAATTCAAAAGTTTTCAACACAACTCTTAAAAAAGCAATTCAGGATTTTGATAACGGATCTTATGCTCCTGAGGTGAGGGAAAGCTATAAAATGGCTCTTTTCGGGGTTAAACAGAGACTGGACCGGTATTCAGGGGTAAAAAAATCATTCAACACAACCAGACAGCTTAAATCAGGCCAGAAAATAAATCTTGTTTCCGACTCGGAAATCAGATACCAGTCACAGATTGTTGCAAACCTTAAAGATGCTGTATGCGTCAGCATCCCCCTCCAGAGTGACGGAACATATATAAGATGGAAAAAATGGCAGCCTCTGGATGTTTCGTTCTGGGAAAGGGGAGACAAGGGATTCAGTTTTAAAACAAAAGTCATAGGATACAGCACTGTAAAAAATGAAACATGTATAATGCTTCAGCATTCAAACTCTCTTGTCCAGTCCCAGCAGAGAAAATTCCCCCGTAAAGAACTCGGGAAACATTGTTATTTTTTCAGAATTAATATAATGACAATCGGGAAAGGGAAAAACAAGGAAAAAAAGGCAGTTCTGAATGATGCAAAAGGGAGACTCGGAAATATTCTGGAAATATCTGCCGGAGGATGCAGCATCAAATCAGGTAACAGCCTGCAGAAAGGGGAACTGATAAAAATTGACCTTGAAATGGATAAAAAAAAGATGGGGATCCTTGGTAAAATAATTAATATCAGAAGAGAGGGGATCGGGAATACAATAATGCATGTTCAGTTCACCAAAATGTCCAGGGCAAACCTCAATTCAATAAATACTTTTGTTTACGGTATAGATGAGAGGAGCAGTATTCTTGATTATTGACAATATAAATAATAATATATAACTTTAACAGTTCAAATTTTTAAAGGAATAATATAAATTCGAAATATAATTATGGATATAAAAAAGATTATTAATATTGAAAAAAAGGAATCTCTGCTGTTTTACAGAAACGACTATTCCGGTTCTGCAGTATTTATTTATGGAAACAACAATACAGAGGAAGCAGTTCCGATACAGTTTTCAATTGAGAAAACAGCAATTGGAGTTCCTAAAATAGAAGTAAAAATATTGAGACATATAAACTACCCCATGCTTGGAGCTGTTTCCAAACTCAAGCTGTTTCTCAGCAGCCTTGAAAAGGAAGGGAGGCTTCCCTGAAATCAATTATTACATTTTCAGCAGAAGAAACTGAGGCTGAAGGAATAAAGCTTTCTGAAAAACTGAAACCAGGTGATGTTATATCAATGTCAGGACCTCTCGGCAGCGGGAAATCTGTAATGACAAGGGGAATTGCCAGAGGACTGGGAATTGAAGATAATATCACCAGCCCGACCTTTACACTGATATGTGAATATTACGGCAAAATTCCGCTTTACCACATGGATCTTTACAGAATCTCTGATTCAGACGAGTTTGAAATGATAGGGGGGAGAGACCTAATCTATTCGAACGGAATTTCTGTGATTGAATGGGCTGAAAAAATTCAGGAATATCTTCCCGAAAAAATGATACATATAAATATTTCAATTGAAAAAGACAACAGCAGAAGAATTACTGTGACAGGGACCTAAAGATGAATATACTTGCATTTGATACAAGCACTGAAAAAATGGGGCTGGCAATAAGGATGAATTCATCACTTTATACGTTAACGATCCATGAAGGATTCAGACACTCTGAGAAACTAATCCCTTCTATAGAGATGCTTTTTGAGTTTTCAGGGTTTAAAATGAATGATATAGATCTGATCGGGTGCACAAGAGGACCGGGATCCTTTACAGGACTGAGGATAGGAATGGCTACCGCTAAAGGTCTTGGTTTCGGGAAAAATCTGCCTGTAATTTCAGTACCTACACTGGACTTTTACAGTCATGGCACAGATTATTTCGACGGTGCTGTTCTCCCTGTAATTGATGCCAGAAAAAACCGCTTTTATACAGCAATTTATCATAACGGTATTAAAAAAACTGCAGATCTTGATATTACATCTGACGAAATAACAGATATTATCAAACCGTATAACAATATTCTTTTAACAGGTCCCCACTCCTGCCTTCTTTATGAGCTGATTAAAAACAGGGGCGGCATAAAAGCGGATCCTGCCGGAGGGATAAATAAAATAGAATTCCTTATCGATATAACTGAAAAGCTGTATTATAATGGAAATATTGACAGTGAAAGTCAGGGACCGGTCTATATAAGAAAAAGCGATGCAGAAGAAGCTGTACTGAGAGGTAAATAATGGGTCATATCGAGCATACTGAACATCTGGAAGATTTTTTAGAACCTGATATGCTTGAGGAAATTGAAGAAATAACTGAAATTGAATACGCTGAAGAATCCGACATTGCAGATAAACAGCTTGTTGGCTTATTTAAAAATGAAATAGTCAAGTTCGAAAAAGCAGCAATTCCCGTACTGTTCCTTTCAAAAAAGCTTAAAATAATCTGGCAGAACAATTCCGGTGGAAATTATTTCGATACACCTGAAACTGTTGTCAGTAAATATATTTACCAGATATTCAATCCGTATCTTACTGAAGAAAGAATGCAGGAGATATACAGTAATCTTTTCTCAAGGGAGAACGGTTTTTCATGGAGAGGAAAGGTGGAACTTTCCGGAAAGCACAGAATTACTTCCACCTCGAATCTTGTTATTTTTCCCTTCTTTATACCGCAGAACGGTATATCAGGTCCTGAGGGCTATATTGCCTTTATTGATGACCTTACAGAGGAAAACAATCTTCTCCTGAGAAAAACTTTTCAGAGTCTTCTGGATGCATCAAAACTTAAGGATAATGATACCGGTAATCATATTGAAAGGGTTTGCCAGTACTCTCAGAAAATCGCAGGGTGCCTTTACAACCGTCCAGGGTATGAAGAGGTCGATATGGACTTCATTGTAAATATCGGATTTCTTGCAGCAATGCATGACGTCGGGAAAATAGGAACCCCTGACGATATACTTAACAAACCCGGCCCCCTCTCAGAGCTTGAATGGGAAATAATGAAAGAACACACAATAAACGGAGCTTTTATCCTGAGTTCGTATCCCAACAAAATGGCAGTTGAAATTGCAAGGTCACACCATGAAAAATGGGACGGATCAGGGTATCCCTACCATCTTGCGGGATCCGATATTCCTATTTCAGCCCGTATTGTTACAATAGCTGATGTTTATGATGCTCTGAGAATGAAAAGGGTTTATAAAACCGGGTTCAGTCATGAAAAATCATTTTCAATCCTGACAGAGGGGAAAGGGAAACACTTTGATCCTGATCTTATTGATATTGTCATGGAAATTGAAGCAGAACTTGATACAATGTATCTCCAGTTATCTGATAAGGATTAATCATTTTTTCAGCATATCATCAAGGGAAGGGATTGTATCAATTGAAGACCTGGCTGCAGCCCTGTTTTCTTCCTGTATAGCGTCATAAACCTCTTTCCTGAATACTTTTACAGTCTTCGGCGCATTTATACCAATCTTGACCTGATCCCCTTTTATATCGACTACAGAAAGTTCAATATCATCTCCGATAATTATACTTTCATTGAGCTTTCTGGACAGTATCAGCATCCTTTTCCACCTTTTTCAGAAAGCTCCTCAAGAATATAGTGGCGGGTTTTCCATAGGGGATTAATTGATATAAACTGCTTTCCTATCTTCTTTTCCCTGTTGATCACAACCGGACCCTGCAGGTTGGCGCTCATTTTCTTCTGATCTTCAGGTATTGTTACAATGGCAAAGACAAGCATATTTTCTGTATCACCAGGATTAAGAAAAATTTCACTGAAATCATTATCATCAACATCAACCGTGTAATCAGCTCTGAATATTTTGGGATCAATCAGTATGAATGCAAGATCAGGAACTTCAATTGCCTGGAGCCAGTAAAAAGGCCATTGACTGGCATTCAAAAGAGCATACTCCCTTATATGTTCAAAACCCAGAATCCCCCTTGGGAAACTGATTCTCTGACGTTCATTTATATCCATTTTTCCGAATGGTTTAGTATCAAGCTCCATTTATTACCTCAAAAAGTCAAGTAGTGTAGGTTTAAGTATTCTTGCCGCAGTCTGAAGGGATGCTGTCTTTGTATGCTCCAGCATTTTCAGTTCAGTTATCGCTTCAGCAAGATCTATATCTGTCTCACGGGAATCCCGGGCCATCATTTCAGGTATTTCATACTCAAGTCTGTTTTTTGCAAGCTCAAGCCTCTCATCCCCGGCGCCAAGCCTTGCAGTCCTTGAAACAAGATGATTAATTGAGTTCTGTATCCCTTTAAGAGCACCGCTGCCGATATCAAGGGTATTTCCAGAATACAGTGTATCCCGCAGTTTTATAACCATATCAAATGCTGATCCTCCCGATATCCTTGCTTCATCTGAAATATTATGCGGCGGTCTTGAATTATCTGTCCCTATTATACCGAGATCCTTGAGAACTGTCCCTTTTCCCTCATCCTCAAGCCATATCTGATGAGGTTCTGTTGTAACAAGCATGAGTGAGTTTTTTACCGGATCTATTGAAGCCTTGACTGGTGTGCCTGAATCATTGATTTTAGCAATAACTGAATGAATATTGTCCCCTTCCTTCAGGTCTATCCTCAGGTTGTCAATAAGGATGGATGAATCCTCTTTCACGTAAAAGTTTTCACTGTTTCTTGAAGATATCAGTATCTGCTCTTCTGCCCAGAAGATCCTGTTGCCCGGGAAATTTGATTCTATATATGCACCTTCAGATATTTCTGCATTGTTTGGTTTTACTGTTCCTGTATATTCAACAGAAGTAACTACCTCTTTACCGCTCCCTTCAACATAACCTTTAGCAGTCCTGAAAGCGTTGCTGAGAGCCCTGTCCCCAGAAAACACAGTTGTTCCGTCACCGGTTTTTGCATTTGATATATTTATAAGTTCATTCAGAAGCTGGTCAACCTCATCACCCATAATCATTGTGTCGCTTTTCTGATAAGTCCCGTTTGCACCCTGTACAGCTATCTCGTTTACCCTGTTCATTATCCCGATTGCTTCCTGAAGATACCCCTCTGCAATCCTGCTTCTGCTCTGTATCTCTCCAATATTTTCTGTAAACTGCTTCAGCCGTGAAATATGTGATTTATAACGTACCGAATGGGAAACTGCGATAGGATCATCACGCAATTCCTTTATCCTTGTCTGTCCTGCGATTTTATTCTGTATATCATTCAGTTTCTTTTCGCGTATCCGAAGCTGATACTGCATATCATTATTGGTCATATCTGTACTGATTCTGTTCATGTCCTCTCCTGATTATTTTTAATCAAACACCCATTCTGTTGATAATTGTATCCAGCATATCGTTGACCTCGGAAATAAACCTGGCTGCTGCCGCATACCCGTGCTGGAATTTGATCATCTGCGAAAGTTCCTCATCAATATTTACTCCCGATATCGACTGTTTAAGATCTTCAAGCTCTTTCATGATAAGTGTCTGGGTCTCCAGCGATGTTTCAGCCTCCTCCCCTTTCAGGGCAATATCTGCAACTGTTCTGGAAAAATATTCATCAAAACTGCTGAATTTACCCAGCATAAGGGGTTTATTTCTCAAGGAGGCTATTGCAAGGGCGGCAGAGCCGTCTCCCGGGTTAGCTGCACGGCCGTTCTCACCGAATCCTGCAGCTATTGACATAGGGTCTTCTTTCACAGCCCTGTTGACTTCAATCCATCCCGACGGATGACTCAGCGGTGCAACTGCATATTCAGCATTAAGGTCCCCCTGTACAAAAACAGCAGAGGATCCCGCCCTTTCCCAGTCAAATGCACCCTCAGGGCCTGAGTTCTGCAGTATTCCTGAATATCCCCCGAGGAATTCCCCTGAATCCTCAAGATGTCTTATTGCAAAATCAGGATTATCTATATTTTTTGAAGTCATAGCCCTTATTGTAAGTCTGTTCTCATCGTCAAGCACTGCATTAACCTCTGCCGGCGAGTTATTAATCCTGTCAATAACGTCTGTCACAGTATCTGTCGGATAATAATCTATATTTACATCTCCATCTCTGCCGGAAAGGGTAAGCTGACCTCTTATTCCGACAAGGGCCTCAGGATTAAGCTTGTTGGTCCCTGAAACACGGAAAATATATGTCGAATCAAATTCCCCGTCTCCGTTTCTGTCATAATTACCCTCAACAGAGGTTACAAACGGATATTCCTTGAAAAAATCAAGACCGGTGCTCCTGTTCTGTCCCCAGCCCTTTCTGTGCAGATTGTTGACATTGTCTATGAAATTAACTGTCATCAGGTCAAGTTTCTGTATTTCATCCCGGAGATCCTTATCCCTCAGTTCCAGAAGAGAGGCCAGGCTTCCCCCTTTGAAAAAGGCCTCCTCCCCGGTTTTATCCCAGACAACCCTTGAGTATCCTTCGTTAACAGGATCGATATCAGTTGAAAGATAGTTAACCGCCCTTCCCTGGATAAGATGAAGCCCCCCTGTATGAATCTGGAACTCATCAGGGTCTCTGTTTTCGACCGTAATATTAATCATTGATGAAAGCCTGTTTACAAGGAGGTCTCTTCTGTCAAGAAGATCATTGGGATTATCCCCCATTGCCTTTATTTTCACAATCTTTTCATTAAGGGAGGATACATCGGAAAGAATGGAATTTATCTGATACACAGTTGCAGCTACATCACTGTCAGCCATATCCCTGGTCTCGCGGAGTGAATTATATCTCTGATGTATTCCTGCAATAAGCGCTTCACCCCTCTGAAGGACTGACTGACGGGAGGCTGATTCAGATGGATGTATTGACAGATCCTGCCATGATTCCCAGAACCTGTCCATCATTGATCTGACAGAATACTCTCCTGGCTCGTTGTATATCTGCTCCGTCATCAGGATGTATTTATCCCTGTTCTCCCAGTACCCTTTCATATTGTTCTGGGAAACAATCCGCCCTTCAAGAAGTTCATCCTTGATCCTTTCAACACTTACAGCAGTAACCCCCTGCCCGATCTGTCCAGGAGTATTTTCCCTGTTCAGGGCAGGAGCATAGAGGGGATCAAAAGTCTCCATTTTAACCCTCTGCCTGCTGTAGCCTTCTGTAGAGGCATTTGTAATGTTATGTCCTACTGTTGTAAGCCCCTTGTTATGGGCAATAAGACTTCTTTTCCCTATTTCAAGTCCTGTAAAGGTTGACTGCATTTCCCATCTCCTCTTAAAGCTCCCTGTCAAGCACCATCGGCTGGTGTATTACCTGCCTGCTGGAGCCTGACATATCATAAATAGTACCTCTTCTCATTGGATAAACCTCATCAAGCACCCTGTCCACAGTTGATACTACAGTATTAATATATGTCTCTATTCTTATAGTGGTGTTTTTAACCTTCATGACCCCTGTTTTAAGTTCCCTGTAAAGGGTACTGAGGACCTCTTTTCTTTCCGGGCAGAACATGGCAATAAACAGATAAAAACTTCTGATCTCTTCATCCCTGCAGTAAAGCTTCATTGCCTGATATGCTGAATCCCTTCTGCTTTCAACAACAGCAATACTGTCAGCAAGCTTTTTCATTTCCCTTATCTTCATTTCAAGAAGCGGCCATTCTTTTCTGACAAGTATAACTTTTATCTGCTCTTCAATCCCGGAAAATAGATGAATAAGGTCAAGTTCTTTTCTCATGAGATCTTCCAGTTCCTGTGTATATGTTTCAAATGTCAAGAAAACACCCCTTATTTTAAATCCTTTTATAATTAATTATCGGTATATTAAAAAATGTTTTGAGAGGATTATTATAGAAGTGGTTTATAAGCTGTTATTTTAACGATTCCATGGTTTTTATATCTGAAAGGAGCTTTTTATCATCCGGAACTATCGATAGTCCCTCTTCGAGGATTTCCCCTGCCCTGCTGTATTCTCCGCTGTTGAAGTATTCCGCAAATCTGTTATGATAAATTACCCCGATATTATACCTGACTGTATTTCTCAACTGTAAAAGCCTTTTATCACCGGTTTTTTCAAATCCCTCTTCAGCTAAAGGCAGTGCTTCCGCCCAGCTCTTATTATTGGCAGTTCTTTCAACTCCGTCTGAATATATGTAGACAAGATATTCCCTATAGATTCCGGAAGAGATATTACCTTTTTCCCTTTTTTCTTCAAGGACTTTAATAGAATTACTGAAATTACCCCTTTCAATAACAAGATAAAGCTCTTTTTCATCTATTTCAGCGATAATGCTGCTTTTTACTTCATCAGAGATCAATGGTATATTCTCATATGTTTCATAAAAATCATAAGCCATGTCAATTTCATTCTCACTCAGATACTCAATTATCCGGTTGTGGAAAAGGGTTAAAGCAGTTTCAGATATTATTTCAGAACTTCCATACTGTTCATATACCTTCAGAAGAAAATCAAGTGCTTCTGAATACTGTTTTTCATTGTTCATTACAACACAGTAGTTTTTAAACTCATTCATCATATCATTAAAAGAAGACTCTGTATTGAGAATAAAATGCCTGTCAACAGCAAGAGGAACAGTTTCTGAAAAATCACCCTGTCTCTGATATTCAGCAATTCTGTTCTGAAGAATAAGTGAAACAAACTCCTTCTTCCCTATTTTATTTCTCTCCCTGTATTTCCCCGGGGGAGTATAAATAAAACCGGTCTTTCCGAAAGAATCATGGAACTCTTTTTTTAGCCCCGGATTAAAACCGTATTCTGTTGTAGTTTCAACATCTATGATATCGTCTCCTGTGTTTATGGAGCAGAACACATGATCACTGGTTAAGACACCTTCAACATCAAGCCCTGATTCTTCAGCCACGGCATAGTATATAATACTTGAAGAAACACAATTGAAAATTCCTTTATCAAGCAGAATATCTATATACGTTGTCATCTCATCATATCCTGAAAAGTAATATTCATGGAGATAACTGATCAATATCTCACCTGTTATCTCAGGAGGTGTATATTTTCCCTGATATTTTTCTTCAAGAAGCTTCATGAAGCCTGACGACAATGCTTTGTATTTCCCAAAATAATAATCTATATCCTTTTCTTTTACCCCGGAAAAATAGAGAGAAATTTTAATAAAATCAGCTGTATCAATCTCATTTTTCCTGCCTGTTTCCACAGCATAATCATCAGGAACTATCCGGGATGGGACCGGAACTTCAGCAAAAACGGGAAGAAGTGTTAATAATATCAAAAAAGCAAAGCAGGCTTTTTTTCTAAAATATAATATTGTCATATTCCAGTATTAATTAGTATCATATATTATATAAAATATCTATTTAAATACAGGAGAAAGTAATGACACCGGATAAAGATGTAATAATTATCGGAGGAGGGCCTGCAGGTCTGACAGCAGCGCAGTACAGTTCCAGATCCAACCTCAGCACACTTTTGATTGAGGAGATGGCGCCTGGAGGTCAGGCCCTGATAATAAATGACCTTGAAAACTTTCCCGGTTTTAAGGAGCCTGTAAACGGAATGACCCTTTCACAGGATATGGAAGACCAGGCCAGAAATTTCGGTGCTGAAATAATAAACGGAAGTGTAAAAAAACTGACTAAAAAAGCCAATATTTTTTATATTGAAACAGAAGAAAAAACATTTACATCATATGCGGTAATAATTGCAACAGGTGCAAAACATAAGAACCTTGAAGTACCCGGTGAAAAGGAGTTTACAGGAAGAGGAGTTTCATACTGTGCAACCTGTGACGGTCCCTTTTTTAAAAACAAGAAAATACTTGTTGTCGGAGGGGGAGATGCAGCATGCGATGAAGCCACATTCCTGTCAAAGCTTACAGACAAGGTTGTTATGATACACAGAAGAGACAGGTTCAGGGCACAGAAATCACTTGCCGACAGGGTTATGAAAAACAAAAATATAGAAGTCCGGTTTAATACAGTCTGCAGGGAGATTAAAGGGGGGATGAAAGTGGAAAACGTCTTTTTTGAAAAAACAGACGGTACCACATATGAAGAAAACTTTGATGCTGTTTTTGTCTTTATCGGATCCATACCTCAGACACAGGTTGTTCCGGATGTTCCGAAAGATGAGGGGGGATATATAATTACCGACTGCAATATGGAAACAACGGAAAAAGGACTATATGCTGTAGGCGATGTCCGGGCCACCCCGTTCAGACAGATAATTACAGCATGCGGAGACGGTGCAATAGCAGCACATTCTGCAGTTCTTCATATAGACGATCTGATGGGACAGGCATATAACTGATAATGGTTTTTTTGAAATATTTGTTACCCTTTCTGATGATCCTCTTTTTGCAGGTAAATATATATGCATCAGATATCAGCTTTTTTTCACCGCTTGATGATGATAAAATTATAAATGAAATATCAGCGTCAATGAGCGACAGTCAGCTTGCAGGTCAGATACTCATGCTTGGATACTGGGGGGAAAATCCCTCGGATGAAATCCTAAGCTGGATAACTGAAAGAAATATCGGAGGGGTAAAAATTTTCGGATGGAATGCCGAAAACCTTTATACCCTGCAGAAATCAATAAAAAAGATGCAGGATGCCTCAGCACTTGGAGAATATTCAATACCTCTTTTTATTGCAACAGACCAGGAAGGGGGATGGGTCAGACATGTTAAAGGTTCAACTTCAATAACACCCGGCAATATGGCGCTGGGAGCATCAGGATATATTAAAGATTCATATGATACCGGTAAATTCATAGGGCAGCAGCTGTCATACCTGGGAATAAACATGAATTTCGCTCCAACTGTGGATATTCTTTTTAACCATAATGCCCATGTCATAGGCCCCAGAGCGTTTTCCGATGATCCTGTCAGGACATCAGTTCTTGCAACATCATACATGAACGGGATGAGGGATTCCGGAATAATATCAACAGCAAAGCACTTTCCAGGCCATGGGAGAGCTTCAGATGACTCACACGGAAAACTCCCCCTTATCCATGCAGACCTTGATGATTTGAAAAAAACAGATCTCCTTCCATATGATTTTCTGATAAGGGAGGATATACCTGCTATAATGAGCGGTCATCTGGCATTTCCCGATATAACAGAAAAAGAAATACCTGCTTCCCTTTCCCCCTTCTTTCTGAAGAAACTCCTCCGGGATGATATGCATTTCAAAGGTATCATCATTACTGACGATATGCAGATGACTGGTGCTTTTTATATCAGCAGTGATATTGCTGACAACTGTCTTGAGGCAGTCAGTGGGGGAAACGATATTATTATGGTTTCACATGGCCCTGATGCATACGACAGAATATATAAAAAAATAAGGGATAAAATAAAAGATGATCCTGGGTTTAAAAATCAGGTAATAGAAAGTGTAAGAAGAATACTGAAAATAAAGCTTGATTATATGAAAGGGAACGACAACAGATACAAATTCGGCAATACTTCACCCGATGACATTGAAAACAATATCCCTTCAAAGGAAGCTGAGGATTTTTTTCTCCAGAATGCTTTCAGAAGCGTCTCCCCTGCAGGTACTTCCAACGGTGTACCTGTCCCTGATAAAAATGAAAATATTCTTCTTGCAGGACAGTTCAGCCTCTTCTTTGAAGAAGGGAAAAAAAGATTTCCTGATGCAGAAACCTACTACTTCCCATATAATCCGTTTTATGAGGCAAGGCAGTCAGATCTTGTTAACCTTCCGGATATTGTTAAAAAATACGATAAAGTAATTTTCTGTCTTGCAAATCCCGGAAGTATGCAGCTTTTGGGCAATCTCAGCAGCTTCCGGGATAAAATAATTGTTGTATCAACCCTTTCTCCTGTCTATATTGATTATCTGGGATGGATAAAATACGGATTAGCAATTTACGGAACAGGAAGGGAATCCTTCGCTGCAGGTTTTTCTGCTATAAAGGGTGATTTTAAACCTGAAGGCAGAATACCTATAAGTTCCGGGAAAATGGAGCAGTAGTTGAGCTGGATTAAATACAGCAGCCGTTACAGAACAGAACTTTACAGACTCCTTGAAGAAAAAGAGCATGAAGCTGTTTCCTTCTGCAGCAACTTCCTTAAAAAAAACACCCAGCTCCCCTTTTCTGATCATAAAGAAATTATTTATCTGAATATAAACAGTGATAACAATATTGACTGTGCTGTAATGCTCAGTGCCTCCGGACAGGTACTACCTGTAATAAAAGGGAGCCGGCTGTCGAAAGATGTCGATTTTAAAATCTTTTTCAAAATTGCAAACAACAGAATATATTATCTGAATTCATTTATGGGGAACAGCTATGCTGTTGACAGCATCTTCAGATCATATTCAGATTTAACAGGAATAGAAAAGATAACTGAATATACCTATCATACAATGACAGTCGAAAAAAGTAATTTCTCCCCATTTATCTCAGCAGAATGCGGAAGTGAAAGGACCCTCAGATCTCCTGATATTGATGACATTTATTCGCTTCTACCTCTTCAGGAAGCCTATGAAAAAGAGGAAGTACTTCCATCTCCTGATCTTTATAACAGCAGCAGTTCAATCAGATATCTGAAAAACAGCATTAAAAACCAGATCTCTTTGATCTATGAAACTGACGGAAGAATTGTTGCAAAAGCAAACACAAACAGCCGCGGAATAAACTGTTATCAGATAGGGGGTGTTTTCACACTGCCTGAATACAGAAATATGGGTATAGGAAAATTTGTGACCAGCGAACTTGTTAAAAAAATTATTGCACAGGATAAAAAACCGACTCTCTTTGTCAGGGAAAGCAATCCGGCTGCTATTTCAGTTTACAGAAAACTGGGATTTTCTATTACATCGCCGTTCAAGATAATTTATCTCTTTTAATATATTACCAGTGATTGAACGCTGAGATCTGACTCAGTGACTTTCTGTCTCTTGTCAGGGATTTCTCTTCAGCAAATCCGACAAGGAGAAGCATTACCACCCTCATGGAATAAGGTACTGTAAGAATACTTTTTATCTCTCTCTCATCATAGGTAGTAACAACACAACTGCCCAAACCCTCATGTTCAGCCTGGATCATCATAAATGAAACTGCGAATGAAATATCTATTGGATAGGAGTTCTGACCGTTGGGCATTTCATATTCAATATTAGTTGAACATGCTGCGACAATTGCGCCTGCATCACCGACATATTCCTGTCCGTATGCAGCTTTTTCAATTCTTTTTTTGAGATCATCATTATCAATAACGATAAAACGCCATGGCTGTCTGTTTTTGGCTGACGGTGCAGATCTTCCTGCTTCCAGAATTCTGTCCATTACAGATCTTTCAATTTTCCGGTTTTTAAATTTTCTTACACTTGTTCTGTTTTCAATTTCATTAATAATATCCATAATCTGGGGAAATTATAGCACAGTTTCATATATAGTCAAAGGTATTTGGACAAAGTAGCAATTACAAATATTGACCATTGTGTTATGTTAAAATATTCTTGAGATATAATGATGAAAAAATTGCCTCTCCTTTGTTTTCTCTTTTTTATCTCTATACTTGATATTACTTCCCTGCCGGAAAACGGAAATGCAGGTGAAAAAATATTCAGAGACACAGAAATACTGAAACAGTTTTATCCATGCAGTGAAAACTCTGAAAATGAAAAGAAGGTTTACAGCTTTATCAGAAAAAGACTTGATGAACTTGGTATTGATTATTCGGAAGAATATCTTGACCTGCTTCAGGACACTCATTCATTCACATCTAATATTACTGTTGATTTAAAGGGGAAAAAAGAAAAAACCCTGATTCTGGCAGTGCCGGTCAACAATCTCAGGGATTCATCATTCAACATTGCCAAGGCTCTTTCTGTTGCAGAAGAAGCAGCACTTGAAGAAGCGGAAATAAATTATAAAATTATTTTTCTGGGTGCGGAATTCAGCAGAGAGGAAGATGCTCATTATCCGATTGGGAGCCGGCAGTTTCTGGACAGTTTCTTCCCTGAAAACGATACTGCGCTGCTTTATCTCAACCTTTCATCGGCCGGCGCAGAAGTTAACATAATACACGGAAGTATCGAAGGGGTTACGCCATTCTGGCTGCTTGATCAGATTATAAAATCGTTTGATGAGAACAGTATTTCATATAAAATTAACACACAGGAAAACATACTGCATCAGCTGGGGTATAAAAAAAAGACACCTGTTGATTTGTATATTAAAAACAATATTCCTGCAGTTGCTCTTGAAAACACCAACTCAGCATCCTCAACCTCTGACATGGAAAAATGGTTTTTTATATTCAACAGTTTCTATAAAAACTTTTCAGAAAATATTCAGATAAAGGCAGATACAGACTGGGACAGACATTACTTTCTTATTGATCTTTTTGAAAAAAGGATACTGCTGAATGAAATAGACTTTATACTTATATATATCGTAATAATATCAGTAATGCTTTTATTCTCGATCTATTCATCTAAAAAGGTTTTCAGATATGTCAGAAAACTGATGAAACATTTCTGGGTTATTCTCTATCTATTTTTTCTCGTTTTTATTTTTCTACTGATATCTACATTTATTACAGAGATTATTATTGTATTAAAATCATCTCATGATATATGGAAGGAATCACCTATCCTGATCCTTTTGATCAAGATATTCATCTCAATGCTGCTTTTCTTTCTTTCACTCTTTCTTCTTAAAAAAATAAATCTTCCGGTTACAGGAAGCTTCTATTCAGCAGGTGCTATTTTTATATTTTTATTAATACTTATGATTTTTGAAATCATGAATATTTCACTATCTTTTTTCGCTTTATGGGGGCTTCTCTGGACAATACTCTTTTCTCTTTTCAAAAGCAGGTTGCTGAAAACATTAAGCATGGTGAATTCATCAGTTTTCATCCTTTTTCTTGTTTATTATATTTTCACCCTGCCGGCTGAAAATCTATGCGAAGAGATTCTGTTCAACAGACTTACAGGCAATATAATGACTGCTGTAATACTGCTTCCGTATGTTCTGATGCTGCTTAGAATACTAATCTCACAGACCCATATTGATTCGGACAGATACCGGATACTGAGACGTTCAATCTATTCAATAACAGCAATTTTTTTAATATTTCTCCTTAATTACTATATAAAATTCGATCCTTTTTCAGAGAAAAACAAACAGCCGGTTTATTTTTCACAGACAGCAGATCTTGATAAAAAAATCTCTCTGATAAATGTAAAAAGCCCTTTCAAACCGGGGAGAATTCTTTTCAGAGCAGAAGATGATGAATATCAGATTAATGCACAGCAGAGCGAATTCAGTATGGAAATAAACTCTTCGCCCGGCCATCTTGAAATAGAAAAAACAGAATCCATGTTCCTTGACAGAAAAAATCTTATACTCAAACTTACAGGAGAGGGGAATCCTGAAACCTGCAGTATCAGCTTCAGGACCAAAGAAAATCCTGTTGTTCTTGACTGTAATTATCCATGGACAGTAAATATAAAACAAAAAAGAGGAACAATTCATATCGGAAAAAATCCCCCTTCCCCTTTGATCATCGACCTTCTCCTTCCTTCAGACACTGTATTATGGATTGATATCAGGATGAAATATAAGGACCTTCCGTTTGAGCATGAACTGACAGGGGAAAATTTGGATTTTACAAAAATGTTTGAAATAAAAAAGAGCACAGATGGCTAACAATCTGTTTTTTCATGTTGATATGGATGCTTTTTACGCTTCGGTTGAACAGAACGACAATCCGGAACTTAAGGGAAAGCCTGTAATAATATCAGGAGATGTCGAAAAAAGAAGTGTTGTTTCAGCGTGTTCGTATGAAGCCAGAAAATACGGAATTCATTCGGCAATGCCTTCTGTAACTGCCAGAAAAAAATGCCCTTCAGGTATATTTCTCCCTGTACGGATGGGGAGGTATAAAGAAGTTTCTGAAGAAATAATGAATATTTTTGAGACCTATACCCCGTCGGTTATTCAGATTTCCATTGATGAAGCCTTCCTTGATATCAGCGGAATGGAAAAATATATGGGAAAAGGGGAAAAGATTGCCATCAGATTAAAAAAAGAGATCAGGGACAGAACAGGGCTTGCTTTATCCATAGGGATAGCTGAAAACAGGTATCTTGCAAAACTTGCTTCAGACTACAGGAAACCGGACGGACTGTTCAGAATTTATCCCGGGAGGGAAATTGAGTTTCTGGACTCCCTCCGGCTTAAAGATATCTGGGGAATCGGGGAAAAAACAGTCAGTAAACTTGAAAACCTTAACATAAAAACAGTCAGGGCACTCAGAGAATATCCTGTGACTCTTCTCGCGTCAATGCTCGGACAGGGCTGTGCAAATTTCATATATAATGCTGTCAGGGGAATTGATCCGGGGATATTCACAGCCCTGCCGAGAAGCCGCTCCATAAGCAATGAAACAACTTTTCAGGAGGATATAATTTCCTCTGATCTTTTAAAAAAACAGCTTCTGGAGCTTTCCCATCAGCTTATGTTCCGGCTGATGAATTCTGAATATTCATCAAGAACTGTTTCAATAAAACTCAGATATGATGACTTTACAACAGTAAGTTCTCAGTCAAGGCAGGAATCTTTCATAACAAGCGGCGAGGAAATATATGAAATACTTGTTCACCTTCTGGAAACAAAGCTGGGATACGACAGGCCGGTCCGGCTGATAGGGGCATCACTCATGTCGCTTGAGAAAAGAGGATCAAACAACCAGCTTGAACTATTTGAAAACAGGTTTGACAAAAAAAACAGGGTAGAAAAGGCTGTACTTGAACTGAAAAAAAAAGACCCCTCCTTCAGGGTAATAAAAGCCAGCCTTTTAAACAGAAAGAAATAATATCAGTTTATATCCCTGATATAGTCTGTCGCATTTTCTGAAACCATGTAGTAACTTCCGGATGCATTCCAGAGGGTAAATCCGGAGGCATCTGTTTCATAAAGCCCTTTAAGCTGCCGTCTCAGATAATCAGTATAAACAGGTTTTTCAAAATCCCTTTCTCCCCCTATCAGGAATGCCTGAACAAAAGGGCGTATAATGGATTTACCTTTGACAATATCTACAGCTCTCCTGCTCCCCTCATTGTAGATTAACTCAGCCCTTTCAAGATAACTGTAGTTTTCAAGAAACTTCCTCGGAAAATGGGATGGATAGAACATAGGACTTATGACATCAACATATTCTGAAACCATATCAATCTCCTGTCCGTTCCAGTTGCCCATCCGGTACCAGCCGTTAAACCCGTAAAGATCTGTACTTATCGGTACTGTTATAATTTCCCTTGCTTTCCTGAGAAATGATTCAAGAGCTTCATTATTGAGCATACCTTCTTTTCTGTGCCGGTAATATGCATTTGACAGATCTCCGTCTGTCGGAAACCGGATATAATCAAACTGAATTTCGTCAACGCCCCTTCTCTCAAGTTCTCTGGCTATTGAAATATTATAATCCCAGACCTCTTCTGAAAACGGATCAACCCAGAACTCTTTCTGAACAGGTGGAGAATCTTCATCCGCGATCATGTTCCCCCACGGTGCATCTGCAGTTCGGTCCCATACAGCGTATTTATTGTTTTCAAATCTGAAAAGCTGTTTGTCCTTGAATACTACCATTCTGGCTATGACATAAATATTATTCATTTCAGCCCTGGAAAGAAAATCCTCCAGATTAATATGCCTGCTGATATTTCCCAGTTCAGCAGCAGTCTCAAGATCTGAATTGTATGTCAGAAAACCTTCGTCATCCTTAAAATCAATAACAACAGAATTAAGGTTATTTTTTTTTAAAAAACTGAAAATCTGCTCAAGCCTGCTGCTTCCGGCCAGAGGGGCGGACAGGTAAATACCGGTCCGGCCTGAAGCTTTTTTCAGCCTTTCTCTCTTTACGGGATCAGGAAGCTTTACTGAATACGGAAGATTAAAAGTTCCGTCTTTCCATTCCCTTTTTGAATAATCATATATGAAGAAACTTTTTCCGCTGTAGACATAAAGAAGGTCCTGATCAAAATCAGAGACCAGGGATGAAATGCCGTTTTTTGAAACTTCTTCGGGAAGACTGATTTCCGTCCATACTGACTTATCTGAATCAAGAGCAAAAAGCTTTCTTGTAAAACCTGTCGCCATAAAAAGATAATAGTTATCCTCACCATAGCATAAAGCAGATATGTCATCAAAAAACCCTGCCCCTTTATCAAAATCCGTCATGAGCGGTTTATAACTTGACCAGCTTGCGCCGCTGTTAAAAGTCTCGAAAATTCCGCTGAAAGATGTTCCTATGAGAATAGTTGAGCTTTCCGCCCCTTTGGAAGCAGAGGAGGTTATATAATAGGATTTTTTGAAAGGATATTTAAGGGGAACTTCCCTGTTGATGCTGTTTTCTATCCCCCTGATAAAGAGCTGGGATGGAGTTGAAAGTATCAGCTCACCTTCGTTACCGGGGTTTATATTTATTGAGGTAAACCCTCTTACTTCGTCCTGTCTGAAGGGGTAAACAACTTTACAGGGAAGATCTTCATTACGCTCTATCCATCCCCCCCTTTTATTATCATAAATTTCAAAACCGCTGTTTCTGTTTATTGAATAAAGGTTGTTTCCTTTTAATATAATTTTCTCGTCACTGCCGAAAATCATGGTAAGTATAAAAAAGTCAAGCAGGAATATAATTGCGCTTATTTTCTTCATAAGTAATTCTCACAATAATAACATATAATATCAAGTAGGATCGTTTTTTTTCCGAAAAAATGAATAAAGAAAGTATTCAGGAAGTTAATTATGACCAATAAAAACATACCTAATGATTTAAACTATTTACTTAACCTGATAAGGTTTGTAAACGATACACTTGATATGAATATCAGTTTTAACATTTTTAAGGAAAAAACTGTTGATGATATATTCTATATAAATACAGCCATCAAAAAGGTTGAAAAAATTTTTACTGAATCTGAATTTTCACGGAATGAATACCTAATTTATCTGAAAAGAATTAAATCTGTTAAAGACAACTATATTATTCTTCTGGAAAATATTGTAAGAGGAGAATATCATCTCTCTGAAACCCTGCTTACATTTTTCCAGGATTTCTCCCAGATTGCAGGAGATCATAAGCTGAGTTCAAAGCAGATACAGAACCGTCTCAGCAGAAAATCTGATTTCATGAAGCATGACAATCAGATTTCACATGAAGAACTCAAGTTTCTGTTTAATCCGGAAGAAGAATAAACCTCTTAATTGACAGACCAACGATTGAACTGTATCCTGAGACTTTCATAATTTAAAGGATTAACTGAATGGGAAACGACAGTTTAGACAGCAGAGAAGATTTTTATCAGGATAAAATAGATATCGCTCTCACAGAAAAAATACTGAAAATTATTAATAAAAGCACAGGTGAAAGAAGTACTGATGTAAAGGATATCCCCTCTTTTGAAAATGAATCTATAATAGATCTTTCAGGATCTGATTTTATATGGCAGTATAATCTTGCTGAAGCACGCAGAAATCTGGGAAAAATAACTGACAGGATTAATCTTGATCTTTTCGGCACAAAAAACCGGGAGAATATTATTCTTAACAGGGAGGAACTTGAAAAAATCGGGCTTCATCTTCTTCCATTTATATCTATCGGTGTACTTAACGGAGGGTCCTCGTCAAGCTACACTGATTATCTGAAAAACAGTTCATTCAACAGAAAGCTCTATGATTACTGTATTTCTGAATTTGATATTTTCAGGGGAAAATATAACCACAGTGCGAAAGGGGCTACTCCAGCCTATCTTAATCCGGATAATTCCCATGGAGCCAGTTTTATGGAACTTAAAATGCGCTCCACCCTGCTTAAAATTGAAAAGTACAGAAAAGAGATTTCCAAAGATATTATCACATATCCCATGTTCCAGATGACAAGCCATCAGACAGATGAAATCCTGTCTTCAGAATACAAAAAATACAAAAAAAGCATCTATATTGCTGATCTTGCTGAAAAAACCGGAACTGATATAACTTCAGTATTAACAGAAGTACAGCCTCTTATAGCTGCTTTTACCCATTCAGAAAATGGTATGCCGAAATCTGTATACAGAAACGCTTACGGTGAAAAAGATCTTATGCTCCCTCTTCCGGGAGGTCACGGGCAGAATTTCATGGTATTAAAAGATATTTACAAAAAACTTCTAAAAAACGGTAAAAGGTTTGTTTATCTTGGAAATGTCGACAATATAGGCTTTAATATCGATCTCTGTGAAGTTGCCATTCTTGCCCTTGCAGGTAGAAATGCCGGCTTTGATTTTGCCCTGAAAACACCTGTTGATGTGAAAGGGGGTATACTTGTCTGCGACAGTAAAGGGAGGCTTAACTGTGCTGATATTGGTCCTGCGGTTTCTGAGGAAGAGGTTGCCGATGCAGAGAAACGGGGGAGAAAGATACTTTTCAACTGCGCAACAGGACTTTTCAATCTTGAATACCTTGTAAAAAATATAGACTTTATCATTAAAAACCTCCCTCTGAGGGTCTCGGATCAGGATAAAGATGCGGGCAGATATTCACAGGCGGAACAGATAACATGGGAAATAATAAGCCTTCTTGATAATTTTTATATATTCGGAGTGAGCAAGTACAACAGATTTCTTGCTTCAAAACTCCTTATTGAAAACATGCTGATAAGCCGGCCTGAATGCTGCAGAAGATATTTCAGAGAAAACAGCGATTTAAATCTCAACACAGTTTCTAAAAATCTAAATAACGGACTATATGATATTCTTTCAAAAGAAATGGATATGATTGTTGATTCCGGCAGATGGAAACCTATTAATAGATAAAGGCCTGCCGTTTATGAAATAGACAGGCCTTCCTGATTAAAAAGGCGGATTTAATCCGCTACTGTGATCTCTTCAGCGCAAGAACCGGCTAAAATCAGGCCGGTATTCATGAAAGAAGCTCTTTACAATCAGTCAGCTTCAATTGCATCAACCGGACATGTTTCAGCACAAACTCCGCATGATGTGCAAAGATCCGGATCAATATATCTTGCGTCATTTTTTTCACTTATTGCTTCTACCGGACATTCCGGTTCACAAGCTCCGCAATTAGTGCATTCATCAGTTATTTTGTAAGCCATTTCAGACCTCCCATAATTTTTCGGTTTATTCTATAATAAGTGTTGTTTTTTTTCAATCATTATGTGCAAAATATTAAATATTAAATAATATAACAGGATTACCAATGATATATGAATTCTATTCAAAAGACAGACTCCTTACAGATGAAGATATTTCAGAATTTATTGAAAATATTTTTTTAAACCTGGGCAGCTGTAAAAATACAATAATAGTACCTCCTGATATCTCCCGCCTATCCTCCGGAGGGGGTATGATAACCGGTAAAATATACAGAATGGAGAAAATAAATATAAAAATGATTATTCCGGCCCTCGGTACCCATACACCCATGACAGGTCAGGAGATAACATCCATGTTCGGAAATATTCCTCAGGATCTTTTCATAAAGCACAGCTGGAAAGGTAATCTTAAAACAGCAGGAACAATACCGGAATCATTTATTTATGATAAAACCGGTGTAAAAGGGATAAGCATTCCTGTCAAAATAAACCACGAACTTATGAAAAAGGGTGTCGGAAGAATCGTCTCTATCGGACAGGTAGTTCCCCATGAGGTCACAGGTATGTCAAACCATAATAAAAATATACTGATAGGAACAGGAGGGGATGATATTATCAATTACAGCCATTACCTGAGCGCAATCTACGGTATGGAAAGGATAATGGGAAAAGGAGATAATCCCGTAAGAGATATTCTCAATTATGCTGAAAGCAATTTCCTCTCTGATCTTCCTGTTTTATATATTATGACTGTTACAGGGAAAGACAGCTCAGGAGAATACGGTATTAAGGGAATTTTTGCCGGTGATGACAGGGAATGTTATAAACGGGCTTCGGCTGCTGCATTTAATGAAAACATAACTATTCTCGGGAAAGGTATGCAGAAAATTGTGATCTTTCTTCCTGAAAATATAAAAAGCCTTTGGATAGGCAACAAGGCAATTTACAGAAGCAGGATGGCTGTAGAAAACGGTGGTGAGCTTATAATAATCGGAAGGGGAATCAAATCTTTCGGCGAGGATAAAACACTGGATAAACTGATCAGAAAATACGGGTACAGAGGGATGGAAAACACGGTTAAAGCTGTACAGGAAAATAAGGATTTAAGGGATAATCTCTCAGCAGCAGCACACCTTATTCACGGCTCATCAGAGAACAGATTCAGGGTTTCATGGAAAGATACATCTCTTTCAAAAGAAGAAATTGAATCAGCAGGTCACAGCTGTATAGAAAAAGGGAGCTTCTACGACAGAATTGATCCTGAAAACCTTAAGCCTGGTTATAATTCAGCAGACGGCGAAGATTTTTACTATATTCCCAACCCGGGTCAGGGACTCTGGTCGACTTCCGACCGGTTCACAGAATCTGCATAGGCATTCCACAATTTGACTGAATAAAGCAGAGGAGAATGGTCCTTGAAATCAATATTGAAATTTTCAATAAAACTGGTTATGACCTTATCAATCCCCCCGCTAACAAGCATTTCCCTGTCAGAACCGCTTCCCCAGTAAATTTTATCTACTATCCTGTCACACACAGATCCGTCAGAATCAAGATACTTAAGTTCGCCGGTATGGTGATATTCTTCATTAACCAGATGTTTTATAATTTTTTTGGGAGGCAGCATTGTAACAGCGTCATAATTATTAACAATACGGTATACTTCTGCCTTTATTGAATCTGAAAACTTCCTGTTTCCTGTTCTGGGGCACCCGAAAGTATATACAAAGTCAGCATACCTGAATCTGGAAGCTGCAATCAGAGCCATTGCACCTCCAAGACTGTGTCCTGTAAAAAAAAACCTGATTCCCGGATTTTTCGATCTGATCTGATAAAGACAGCTTTCAAGCATCTCCTCCCCCCCCCAGATCTCATCAAGGACCTTCTGAAAACCATGATGGACCTTCCCCCTTTTCCCTTCAGGAACGAGGCTCAGGTTTAAATCTGCAATAACAGCAGGAAACATTCTTGTACTGTTTATCTCTGTTCCCCTGAAAGATACTATAACAGTCTTTTTATTGTAAGCAATAAAACAGCTTGCAACATTTTTGCCTTTAAAACTTCTGAAGTTCTTGTACCCTGCAACATTCCATGCCAGTCTTGCAAACCCTGGATGATTATATGCAAGAAATGAAGCATCAGCCATCCACCAGGAGTTTAAAAGATTAAACCCTTTTCCCCTGTATTCAAGCTGGTTTCTTTTCCCGTTATCAAAAAAAACATAATCCATGCTGGGTGGGAAAAGCGATGAAATTTCTATATATTTTTCAGGATCCTTTTTATGACGATGCATCTCCGGTTTTTTCTCCGACAAATTCAACCAGACTGTTTGAATCAATTTTATTCAGAGCAATCAGCTCATCACGGCCGGCATGTTCTGGGAAAAAATCTTTAATTCCTTTATGGTGGAATTCAGTTTTAATCCTGTTTATATATATAAGATTTATGATATATTCCCCGAGACCATTGATCTCCATACTGTCATCAAAAAGAAAAACCTTTTTGTAACTTTTAATAACAGATACCAGATATTTTTCATCAACAGGTTTGATAAACCTCAAATCATAGATATCATTACTGATCCCTTTCCTGCTGAGCCTGTCTCCTGCCCTTACAATTTCATCGAGAAATCCCCCTTCACCTATAAGAAGAACATCAGAACCATTTTTGTACAGGAATTTCCCCCTGCCTTCTACCAGCGGCTCATCTGAATCTCTTTTCTCCGGTGAAAGAGCTTTAGGATATCTGATTATAACCGGGTGCGGTGATTCCACAGCATAGTCTATCATCCTCTTTATATCATCATAATCATAAGGGGCAAGAATCTTCAGATTGGGTACTGATCTGAAAAGAGATATATCAAATATACCCTGATGTGTCTCACCGTCATTACCGACAAGGCCTGCCCTGTCGATCAGCAATGTAACCGGCAGATCAGGAAGTGCAACATCATGGATAACCTGGTCAACCGCTCTCTGCATGAAAGTGGAATATATTGATACAAAAGGCTTCATTCCGGAGGCGGCAAGACCAGCAGCAAATGTAACTGCATGTTCCTCTGTTATCCCCACATCATAAAACCTGTCGGGGAAATAAAGCTGAAAATTCTTAAGCCCTGTCCCTTCAGCCATTGCAGCTGTAATTGCTGCTATTCTTGTATCGCCTGAAGCTCTCTCAATCAATGTATCTGTCAAGGCTTCAGTATAGGAAAGCTGTGATTTTTTTTCAATTTTACCGTCAATAACAGAAAAAGGGGAAACACCGTGATAAAGAGTTGGGTTCCCTTCAGCAAAATCGTAACCCTTCCCTTTTTTGGTTGAAACATGAATAACAACAGGTTTATCTATTCTTTTAACCCGCTCGAATACACTTATAAGCTGATGAATATTATGACCGTCAATCGGGCCGACATATTCAAATCCAAGATCAGAAAACAGGTTTTCCTTGAAAAAAACAGCTTTAATCCCTTTTTTCATCCTGTAAATCATCTCATAAAGAAACGGGCCGATTAAGGGGATGAATTTTACAAACCTGTCAACATTTCTTCTGAAAGTCTGATAAATAAGGGTTGTAGTCAGACGGCTGAGGTACAGGGAAAGAGCCCCCACATTCTGGCTGATAGACATATTATTATCATTAAGAACAACTATAAGATCTTTCCTGAGATGACCTGCATGGTTTAATGCTTCGAAAGCCATTCCGCCGGTAAGAGACCCGTCTCCAATAACAGCAACAACCTTTCCCTCTTTATTGAGACTTCTCATCCCGGCCAGGATACCAAGCCCTGCTGATATTGAGGTTGAAGCATGCCCGGTATTAAACGGATCATGCTCACTTTCAGATCTTTTTGGAAATCCGCTTAACCCGCTGTTTGTCCTTATTGTGGTAAATCCCTCTTTACGCCCGGTAAGAATTTTATGGGTATAACACTGATGCCCGACATCCCAGATTATCTTATCAACAGGAGAATTAAATACCCTGTGAAGCGCTATTGTCAGTTCAACAACACCAAGATTTGATGCCAGATGACCGCCGTTACTGCTTACCACAGTTATAATAAGCTTTCTTATCTCAGAAGCAAGCCGTTTAAGTTTCCTGTGATGTACTTTCTTGAGATCATCAGGAGAATTTATTTCATTTAGTATTGAATCTTCCACTTCAAAACCGCCTGTAAAAAAATACCCCGGAGACATAATATTTATGTAACATTATCATTCCGGGGTTTAAAAAACGAGAAAACTGCGCTTAAAAGAGCACAGATAAAATAATATTTATTATTTTTTCTTATGTCTGTTTTTTCTGAGTTTTTTCTTTCTTTTATGAGTCGCAATTTTATGTCTTTTTCTTTTTCTACCGCAAGGCACAGCAGCTCTCCTTATTACTATTAATTATAAAAATTATTATGCTTATCGCTAATAATAGAGTCAACCCCCTGATTATAAATACTGTTGAAAGATTCATAATTAAAAGGTATATTTCCCCTATATGGAACAGATTTTAAACATAATCCCTGTTTATTACACTAATAATGAAATTAATGGAATTATTGAAAAATGTAAAGGGGTTGGGACAGACTTCACTCTCCATTTTTCCCAAAATGAGGATTTTTTTTTGGATGTAAAAAAGGATTTCCGGATTCCTCATATACCGGTTCATCATGATATAAAAAAGAAAGAACCAGATGAGAAATATCTGGTTTTTCTTAAATCTGTTCTTGAAACAATTACCCCCATGATAGCGCCTGTAATAAGGGATACAACTTATTTCTTTGACTCTTCCGAGATGCTTCGTCCCTGTTTCTACAGATTATACAGCTTAAACGAAAACGATTATATATATATTGTAAGGCTTGATCTAAGTTTTAAACCTGGTGAATGTGAAATTATTGAAATGGGAAGCAATGATATAACCCATCTTTTTTCCAGCAGAAGCATTTTTTTGGATGTTGATATTCATCCGGTGGAAAAAACAGTAAAATCCGGAAACGGTATTGATATATATATAAAGCAGTCTGTTTCTCAAACGTGGATAGGTGAAACAGGAAGAGGTTATTTTATTCAGGGTATCTGGATAGATACCGAACTTACCAAATTTTTCAGCAAGCTCTTTACAGATGAAAAATCAAGCACATATCCATACTACCCTTTTTCATGTAAATACAGAACTCTCTCCCATTTTCCGGTCGATTATTCTGAAACCGGGAGGGAAAAACATATAAAACTCCTTGACTCTGCCGGTAGTTTTATCAATCCATACATCAAAGAAATTGAATCGGTACTTAAAGACAATGAGTTTTCTCCAGATCTTGAACTTTTCAAAGAGATCAAAAAACAGATTGATCCGGATTTCTATTCCTTTTTTTCCGGATACAGAATCAAACGCTATCTTAACGACAGGGGAATGAAAGAATATGAGCTTGCAAATTGAAAACTTTACAGTTTCAGACATAAAAGGTCTTAATGTAACAGTAATGGGTCTTGGTCTCAACGGAGGAGGACTTGCATCAGCTGAATATTTTGCTTCAAACGGTGCAAACGTTACAGTAACAGACCTCCGCAGCAGAGATATTCTTGCCCCGTCCATTAAAAGTCTGGAAAAATATAAAATACGCTATGTACTTGAGAAACATGATATAAGCGATTTTATCAATGCCGATCTTGTAATAAAAAATCCTGCAGTAAAAAATGATTCACCCTATCTGGCCGTTTCAAAAGTGGTGGAAACTGACATTTCAATCTTTATGAGGCTCTGTAAAAACAGGATTATAGCTGTTACAGGAAGCAAGGGAAAATCTACGACTGTCTCAGCACTTTACCATTCACTAAAGAGTGTAGACAGCAGGACCAAGCTTGGAGGCAATATAACAACCTCACCTTTGAGCTTTATAAATGAAACAGATATTAATGATCCGGTAATACTGGAACTTTCATCATGGCAGCTTGCTGACCTGAAGGGAAAGGACCTTCTTGCCCCTTTTATTTCAATTATTACAAATATACTTCCAGACCACCAGAACAGATACTCCTCTATGGATGAATATGCAGACGACAAGAAAATAATATACTCTTCTCAGGGTAAAGGTGATTATACAATATGCAGCTATGATGATGATTACGGGAGATTTTTTTTCAGAGAAACAAAGGCTAAAGCAATATTCTTTTCTCAAAAACCCCTTCCCCCAGATATCCCCGGATCATATCTTGAGAAAGACGGATCAGGTTATTTTTCTGAAAACGGAGTGAAGAGCTTTATTCTCGATAAGGAACTATCGGTCAAGGGGAACCATAACAGGCTTAATCTTCTTGCTGCTGCATCAGCCCTTTATCTTTACGGAATTCCGCCTGAGACAATAAGGAGAACACTCAGCAGTTTCAAAGGTATCCGAGACAGGCTTGAACTTGTTGCTGAAAAGAACGGAATGGAGTTTTACAATGACACAACAGCTACCATACCTGAAGCTGTTGTTGCTGCTGTAAAGAGTTTCGGGAAAGGGACAAGGCTTATTGCAGGGGGAACAGATAAGGAACTTGATTTTGAAATTTTTTCACAGCTTGACGGGAGAACGGAAATGATATACCTCCTTGAAGGTAGCGCTACAGGAAAGATTATCCCTGTTCTGGAAAAAAACAATATTCCCTATAAAGGACCGTTCAGTTCTCTTGAAAAGGCTTTCACCAGTGCAGTTTCAGATTCCTCTGAAAATGAGAGATTATTGCTTTCACCGGGATGCGCTTCATTTGAAATGTTTAAAAATGAGTTTGAGAGAGGTGATGTTTTCAGGAAGCTTGTTCTGGCTGAATAATTGTCATTTTTCTTTCAATTCACTGTCAGCCCGTCTCATAAGCTCATAGATTGAATTATCCCCTTCTGTATATGATGAAATCCCTGATTTAATCATGAAATCGATAATAATTTCCTCATATTCAATCTGGAATGCATTTATAAAACACTTTATCCTTTCTCCGGCTTTCTCAGCATTTTCATTATCTGTATCTTCCATGAGAATTGCAAAAACGTCCCCGCTTATCCGTCCGATAACATCTGTTATCCTGATATATGATTTCATTTTCCGGGCAACAGTCTTCAGAAGGTAATCACCGGCATCAAATCCGCAGGCAGAATTGATTTCTTTCATGTCGGCAATTTGAAATAATACAATACTCAGATCTTTTTTATATCTTGCAACACGGGAAAAAGCTTCATGCGCTTTTTCATAAAAATGGGACCTGTTATAAACACCAGTCTGCTGATCCTTCTTCCTGAGCATGGAAAGCTCATTTTCAAGGCATTGAACCTTTTTGAAAAGTTCATCATAGCTGTATACTCTGTCCATATCCCCGTCCTTATATTATTATTGATTACTATTTTATCACTGATTCTACCGTTTTCTGATCTTTTTGTAATAAAAATTTCTGGCGTTTTCTGCAGTAATATAAAACGGATAAACAGTATTCCTCAGTTTATAGTCATAGCAGCCGCAGCGGTGTATAATTTCCCCTCCGAAACCTGTCTTAAAGCGGTAAAGACCGTGCATGGGATGATCAGGATCATCAGCAGGAGGTATTCCGAAAAAGTCATAGGAAAGACACCCTTCCCTTTTTGAATCACATATAGCCTGCCACTGGAGTGCATAGGAAGGCATTGTCTCCCGTTTTATATTTCGTGAAGCACCGTAAAGATATACAGCGGTATTGTTATAAAAAGCAGTAACAATTCCGGCAATTTTCTCACCCTCTGTCTCTGCCATGTATATTCTAAGATCAGGACTGTCTTTTTCAGATTCAGCAAGAGAAAAAAGTGTTTTGTAATATTCCAGACCATGCAGAGCTATTTTATCTCTTGCCGCAGTTTCTGTATAAATATCATACCACTCATCAAGGACTTCAATACCGTATCTTCTTACCGAAACCCCTTTTTTTGCTGAAAGTTTTATATTATAACGGGTTTTAGACTTCATCCCCTTAAGAATCTCCTCCTCAGAGGGAGAAAGATCAAGGATGACTGTAGATGGAGGCTGAATATCCACTTTCGATTTTACAAGAGGCAACATATCTGCCCCGCTGTCGAGATCTGCCGCTTCCCAGGCCAGATCAAAACGGATAAAAAGACAGCTCTTCGGGAGAAAATCAGCAATTGTTTCAGCTATTTTTACCATATTGCTTTTTTCAGAAATATCCGGAGCAAAAGGAACATATGCCAGTGAAAATCCTGGCTTCAGACTCCTGAGCAGAACAATAAAGTTTTTTCCATTTATAAGAAAATAATATGGCTGCCAGCCGAATACAGACTTGAAGGAAGCCCAGAAACTGCTCTGAAACAGTGAGCTTCCTTCTTTCATACATTCTTTATCTGTTTTTTCAATAACAGGGGTGCTGTTCATTTATAAAATCAGCCCACTTCCCCGTCTTTTACATTTTTAGTGACAATTGCTGCATCTGCCGCTTTAAGAGGCTTTGCCCCGCAGAAAACTGTATTGTTCTTCACATGAAGCGGTATTTCAAAAAACCTGTCAGCTGATAGTTTCTTTTTTACTGCATCTCCTTTACAGGATGAACCTTCAAGTACTACAGGGGTTCCGGGTTCAGCATTATCAGCAAAAAGTACTTCTACAGTTTTATCACTTCCCTCAGCGGCAAGAAGCATCCCTTCACTCTTTACCCCCCGGAGTTTGGCAGGCTTCAGGTTTGCAACAAGTATAATATTTCTGCCGAGAAGCTCTTCCTCTTTATAGTAGGGGACAAGACCTGAGACAATCTGTCTCTCCGTCTCTTCACCGGCATCAATAGTTTCTATATAAAGCTTTTCAGCTTCAGGATGCCTTTCTATCTTTATTATTTTAGCTACTCTCAGATCAATTTTTTCATCGAACTGATCTTCGACTGATATTTCTTTTTCTTCTTTTTCTTCCATTGCTCTCTCTTTCTGTGTTCCTGTAAATTTTGTCCTCAGTTTTTCAATAACATCATCTTCCAGTTTGGTAAAAAGTATTTCACTGCTCCCTATTGATATATCACCGGAGGGTGAACCAAGCTGGTCCCAGGAAAAACTGCCTGTTCCGAGGAATGAAGCTATTCTGTCTGATGTTTCAGGAGTATAAGGCCTGATAAGATATGCAAGATCTCTGACAAGATATATCAGATCAGAAAGCAGCTTGCCTGTTCCGTCCGGATCATCGTTCTTTGTTTTCCAGGGCTCAGCCTCCTGAAAGACCTTGTTGCCGTAAGCAGAAAGCTCAAATATAGTCTGGTAGGCATCTTTAAGTTCCGCCCTTTCAAAGTGGGCCGTTATTTTGGTTTCATACTCTCTTATCTTCTGCCAGAATTCCGAATTTCTGTCCCCTTCCATTACTTTTCCGTCAAAAAACCTCGAAACAAACGTAATTGTCCTGTTCACAAGGTTCCCAAGGTTTCCGATAAGTTCAGAATTGACCTTTTCCTGAAAATCCTTCCATGTAAAAAGGGAATCTGATTTTTCCGGTCTGTTGTAAAAGATATAGAATCTCCAAACATCAGCAGGTATTCCTGTATCTCGGCAGTCAGTCCCGAAAACACCGACTCCCTTGCTCTTGGAGAATTTCCCCCCCTCATAGTTCAGATACTCTGAAGATGACATATGATAAAGCTTTGTCCAGTTCTCACCGGACCCTATCAGGGTTGAAGGGAATATTACTGTATGAAAAGGGATATTGTCTTTTCCGATAAACTGATAAAGTTCAACCTCATCAGGATTTTTCCACCATGATTCCCAATCATCTGTATGATTGGCTGCTATCGAAATATAACCTATCGGGGCATCAAACCAGACATAAAAGACCTTGTCTCTATACCCTTCCTTGGGGACAGGAATTCCCCATTTAAGATCTCTTGTTATACATCTCTCCTTAAGACCGTCCCTGATCCAGCTCTTTGTCATCTGAAGGGCATTTCTTGCCCAGAATCCCTCGACAGATCTTTTTTCAATCCATTTTTCAAGTTCAGGCCTTATTGCAGGAAGATCTATATAAAGATGGTTTGTCGAGCGTATCTCCGGTTCCCCCTGACATACACCGCATCTTGGTTTTTCAAGTTCTGTCGGATCAAGAAGTTTGCCGCAGTCCTCACACTGGTCCCCTCTTGCATCTTCATAACCGCAGTGGGGACAGACTCCTCTCACATATCTGTCAGCAAGATATCTTTCACACTTTTTACAGTAAAGCTGTTCGATAGTTCTTTCCCGGATAAAACCCCGTTCATCGAGCATGTTAAAAAGGTGCTGGGTAATTTCCGTCTGTTTGGGGGTGGATGTACGGCCGAATTTATCAAATTCGATATTGAACCATTCATATATCTCTTTATGAATAAAATGGAATTTGTCACAAAGTTCCTGCGGGGTGACCCCCTCTTCCAGGGCTTTTGTTTCAGTTGCAGTTCCATATTCATCTGTTCCGCATATGTAAAGCGTTTCATATCCCTTCATCCTGCAGAAGCGCGCAAAAACGTCTGCCGATAAAACCTGAATCAGGTTCCCAAGATGGGGAATGTTATTTACATAGGGTAATGCTGAAGTAACAAGTCTTTTTTTCATAACAATTTAATATATGTTTCTGCAATTGTATTGTCAAGTAGAGGTGATTCATGAAGAACCTCTGCCGGAGATAATGAATAACACCTGTCCGGTAAAGCTGTTAGTTTATTTTTCTTGACTATCAATAAACTCTTCATTAACCTTTAAGTAAATAACTTAAAAAAGGAGGGATTATGGGAGATAGTAATCAGATGCCTTTCAGACCCCCGCAGATAAAACTAAAACCAAAAATGATAATTATTCTTATTTTGGTAGTTCTTGCAGCAGGTATGGGAGTTTCAAGCCTGTATATGGTTGACCAGACAGAGGAAGCTGTTGTTTTAAGGCTTGGGAAATTCAACAGGATTGCAGGACCAGGTCTTCATTATAAAGTTCCGTTCGGTGTTGAAAATAACTATAATGTACCGACACAGGTTATTCAGAATATGTCTTTCGGCTTCAGAACAGAAAAATCAGGGGTTGAAACCATATATTCAAGAAATGATTATCCTGAAGAGTCTGTAATGCTGACAGGGGACCTTAATATTGTAGATGTTGAATGGATTATTCAGTACAGAATTGTTGATCCGGTAGCATGGCTTTTTAATGTTGAAAACAGGGAAAAAACCATCAGGGATATTTCACAGTCAACACTCAACAGACTGGTTGGTGACAGGAAAATTTTTGATGTTATAGGAAAAGAAAGAATAAATATTGAAGCAAAGGGACAGGAACAGCTAAACGAAGTTTTGAAAAGCTATAATCTTGGAATAAATGTAACCACAATTAAACTAAGGAACATTGTACCTCCGATCGGATCTGTTCAGGATTCATTTGAGGATGTAAACAAAGCACAGCAGGATATGAACCGTCTTATCAATGAAGGTAAGGAAGAATATAACAGGCTTATTCCAAAGGCAAGAGGAGAAGCTGATAAAATTATACAGGAAGCTTACGGATACCAGGCAGAAAGGGTAAACCAGGCAAAGGGTGATGTTGCAAGATTTAATGCTGTTTATGAGGAATACAGAAAAAACAAGGACGTTACAAGATCACGTCTTTATATTGAGATGATGGAAGATATATTCAACAATACAGATAAAACAGATCTTATAGATAAAAACCTTGAAAACTTTATCCCTCTCAAGAATCTTCAGAGCGGAGGGACAAAATGAATAAAAAACTTACAACAATTATAATTACAGTTCTGGTTCTGGCAGTAATTCTTTTCATGATGGGACCATTCTACATACTTGAAGAGGGACAGCAGTCAGTTGTTATCAGATTCGGAAAGATTGTAGATTCAGAACAGGTGGCCGGACTTAAATTCAAGATGCCTTTTGTTGATAATGTCATTAAGTATTCGAGTAAAATACTGGCATGGGACGGAGAAGCTCAGAGGATACCGACCAAAGAAAACCTTTTTATATGGGTTGATACTACTGCAAGATGGAAAATATCAGACCCTGCAAAATTCTATGCTTCTGTTACTTCATATGAAAGGGCATACGGGAGACTTGATGAGGTTATCGACTCTTCAGTAAGAACTATTATTTCGAAAAATCTTTTAAGGGAAGCTGTCAGAAACTCAAACCAGATAAATATTGAAGAAACCAAGACTGCCGATATGGAAGCTGTTGAAGGTGAGGAAACAATGCAGCAGGAACTTAGAGATCTTGCAAACTTTTCTGAAAGTAAAATAAAATATGAAAACATTGAAAAAGGGAGGCTTGCGCTTTCCGGCGAGATGTTTGATGCGGCAAAAATGATTACCCCGGAATACGGGATTGAACTTATTGATATTATAGTCAGACAGATTAGATATTCAGATGATCTTACAGAAAGTGTCTACAACAGGATGATTAAAGACAGAAACCAGGTAGCACAGGCATACAGATCATTCGGTGAAGGAAAAAAGGCTGAATGGCTTGGTAGACTCGAAAATGAACAGAAGAGCATCCTTTCAGGCGCATATAAAACATCTGAAGAGATAAAAGGTAAAGCGGATGCTGAAGCTACAAGGATTTATTCAAATGCATATTCAAAAGACAAAGACTTTTTCGAGTTCTGGAGATCTATTGAAAGCTACAAGAAAACTCTTCCGAAGTTCAGCAAAACACTTACAACAGATCTTGAGTATTTTAAATACTTCAATGAAAAATCACCCAGGTAAATATACTTTTGAAAGAATTTTCAAAACCCCGTTTTAAAACGGGGTTTTTTTATATCCTTATATATACTTTATCCGATATAAAAGCGTCCGTGGATATAACAGTCTATACCGTCTCGGCTTGCTGCAAAATGGGGTTCTGGAAGATCAAACGGATCTGCCCATATCCAGCCTTCACACTTTTCAGGCTCCATCAGCACAGGTTCCCCTTCAAAATCATTGGAAAAAAGGATGACTGAGATATAATGCTTTCCCGATTCCTTCCAGGTTTCAAGATCATTTGTTACAGCTTTAACAGAAACACTTCTGACCCGTATCCCTGTTTCCTCATAAATCTCCCTTATTCCGCAGTCTTCAAAGGTTTCCCCCTCTTCAAGATGTCCTCCGGGAATTGAATAATAGGGAGCATGAGAGTTTTTCCGCTTCCCTATAAGTATTTTCCCGCTGCTGTTTTCAAGAATTACCCCGACCCCCACTTTTGGAAAACACATTATTTATTCTCAGTTCCATTCAGTGACAGATCACCTATACCGGCAGAGACAATTTCACCTTTACTGTTCTGGAAATAAATATCCTTACCCGTACTGCCTGGTAAAATAAAAGTGTCTGCAAGCACTTCTGAATCAGAAACCAGAACAGATGAAAGGTCAGATGAAAACTTACCCAGCCTGTAACTCCCGTCCTTATCTACAACAGCAAAAAGGAGATTATTATTTTCCATAACAACTGAATCCCGGTACACTTTCACATCACTTTTGTAAACAGAATTAAGTGCTTTTTTATCAATAAAAAAGAGGTTATATTCACTGCCGTCCTGTGAAGCTGTAATATAAAATCCTTCTTCAGTATTTACGAATCCCCTTATACCGGTTTGCCTTACTTCCGAGGATTTTATAATTCCGCCGGATAAAGGATCAACAAGTACCGGCTCGCCATATTTCTCTGCTCCGTTATAGACTATCCTGACAAAAAATACATCATCAGCCCCTCGTATTCCTCCGGTGACAGAGGCAGTATCAGGAGCTGCATCTTCAGCTTCTATAAGCTTGTTTGTATCTGCAGCTATTACATCCCTTTCCTCGGCAATTACCGATTCCTCTTTCTCTATTTTTCCGGCCTCTTCCTGGACTTTGCTTTTCTCTTCTGAAAGTTCAGTTTCCTCTTTCGCTATTTTAGCTTCAATCACCTCAATGCCCTTTTTTTCCTCTTCATACTGCTTTTCAGTCAGCTTTTCCTTATTATCCTCAAGGGCCTCTTTTTTCTTCTCAACATCTTTTCTGGCTTCGGCTACTTCTGTTTCCTTTTTGTCAATGGCTTTTTCTTTTTCCGCCAGGACCTCCCTCTCCTTATCAAGTTCTCTTTCCCTTAACTCAACCATATCCTTTCTGGGAGGAATCCCCATATCCTCGTTTTTTCTTAGATCCTCAATAACCTCTTTTTCGGAAAGCTCGGAACTGCTCGGTACGGCCTCTCCTCCGGTATATCCATTTTTCAGGGGAATAATCATCCTTGTTTTCCCGGGCCAGTTTTTGTAATTGATATCAATTCCCGCATTTTCCCTGTCAATATTAACCATAACCATATTGTTGTACCTTGTTTCGAGGTATCCTACATCACCCCTGAAAACAGCATTATAATATGTGACAAACTCGGCAAGCAGAGCTGAGTCTTCATCCGAATAGCTGTAGGCAGTTTTAAGATAGCCTGCAAGGATAAGCCTGAGATTTCTTATATGATCTACTCCTGCATCTTTTTCCAGAATAAAAAGATCTGCCCCTAGTTTATCAGGTTCCGACGGATCAGTAAGATGAAGAATCCGGTACTTTCCGGAGACATCTGCAGATTTAGCGCTGCTGATCATTTCCCCGAGGCTTTCACCAATTGAGACTATTTCCTTCCGTGTATCTATCCTGTCATGAGGCCCGGAATAATTGACAAACTCAATCTCCTTTTTATTCTTTTCAAGCTCCTCCCTGTCTACATCATAACTGTAAGAATTATGGAGAACAGTCAGCATAATAATCAGAACCAAAGATTTTTTCATCATAAACTCCTACTGCCGGTTTTTTACAAGCAGATCAATAGCTTTATTTTTTAATCTGTCATCTGACTGGAAATCCAGTATCCTGAGAACAGATGCGGAATATTTATCCGGAAGATAGCCGTAATAAGAGGCAATATCTCCCATAGCTGAAAGTACAGCAGAACAGGTTCTTTTTTCATATCCCCTTTTTTCAAGAATATAATTAAAAATATCAAGTGTCCTGTATAAAGGATCGCTCCCCCCCTTTCCCAGAAGCAAAAGCTGTTTAATAATAACATATTCATCTTCTTCTGCTCTAATCATTTTTCTTAAAATTGAAAGCGATTTCTCAGTCCCGGCTTCCGCTATCAGATCAGAAGCTTTTCCTCTTATAACTGCATATCCCTCATTTGAGCTGTGAAAACTTTTTAAATTCAATGTCCCTTCCGAACCGAGGCGGAGAAGAATCTCCAGTATTTCATACTCATATGCAGACATGAATCCGTCACTGATAAGCTCTTCAATAAGGGACAGGGCTTTCATTCTGTTCTCATATCTGTCAGATCTGGAAAGTTCATTTATCCTAACAAGATCCGGGGCTGTATAATGAGGATCTGCTTCTTCTTCGGAAGAAACAAACAGGTCAGCCGATAAGACTTCTGAATCATTTTCTGTTTTAAAAAAATAAATCAGCCAGTCAGCACCCCCTATGGCTAAAGTGTCTTCTCCGGTAAAAACCGGTTCCGGAAAAACTGATGAGGACCTTACGCTTCCCTGATTCCGAAATGCTTCATCAGGAATTTTCAATCTGTCAATGAACTCAAGATCATGATTATACTGCCTGAGATAACCGTCATCCGAAAGGATATAAATCATTCTATCAAGTACAGTAAAACTGCCGTATCCGCTGCCGGGGATTCCTTTCTCTCTGATGATCCTCCCGTCATAATCCGATATATAAAGTCTCCCGCCGGCTGTTGTAAAATAGATTTTATCACTGCCGGTTTTAAGAGCTGTAACTTCACCGGAAACGGGCAGTTCCCATAAAAACCTCATATACCTGTCATAACAGCTGACTCCGGCACCACTCAAAAGGAATAATCTCCCCCCCCGGTAAAAACTCTGTCAGCACCACCTTCAATACCTTTTAAAATTTTTCCGTTATCAGTTATTCTGATTACTCCTTTACTGTCATGGCAGATTATATTTGACAGTAAAGATAAAGGCTGCGATTCAAGCGGATAATCTAATTTCATTTTCCACCGGAGTCTTCCGTTAAGAGCAAATGAGGAAAGGCTGTTATTATCGTAAAAAATAAAAATATTACCTTCAGAGTTGATTACAGGAGGGAAAACAGGGTTATCTTCAAGCTTTTTTTCCCACAAAAGAATACCTGAGCTGTTATATGCTCTCATTGTATTGTCCCTGAAACAACAGTATAGAATACCGTCACTGCCGGCTGCATGATAAAGGGGGCAGGATGAGAGTTTTACCTTTTTGACAGGAAACTGATTACGGTCAAATATGTAAAGTCTGGAATCATCTGCAAATGCTGAAAGATATCCTCTCCTGTCTTTATTAATGGGATTGATAATCTTACCCCCTGCGGAAAAACGGGATAATATTTCAATCCTGCCGTTAAGGCTCTGCTGAGGGATAATATCAAAAGCGGGAAGTGAGAAAGATGCTGAATAAAGGGTAAATAGTAATATAAATTTTTTCATAATTAAAACGTTCTGTTTATACAAAAAGATTAGTCAGTTTTTCTTAAAACTGCAAGTGATTCTGCATGTGTTGTCTGAGGATAAAAATCAAATATTCTAAAATCATCAATAACATAACCGTTTCTGACGAATAATCCCAGATCACGGCCTAAAGTAGCATAATCACACGATAGATATAATATTTTCTCAGGGGCGGTATCAGCAAGATATTTTATTACCCCTCGTGAAAGTCCTGTCCTTGGGGGATCTACAATAACTGTATCAGGTGTTTTCCGGTTGCCCTTTCTTTTAATGTATTTTTCAACAGAAACAGGAAAAAATGAGAGCTCAAGACCTTTACGCTTTTCAATATTTTTTTCTCCGAATAAAAGTGATTCCCTGTTTTCCTCTACAGAAATTACTTCTTCAAATTTTTCTGATAAAAATGATCCAAATACAGCAGCACCTGCATAAAGGTCCAGAAGGATTTTACCCTCTGCTAAATTGTCCATATATTCTATCGCCCGGGCAAACATTGATATATTGCTCTGAAAAAAGGATGATATTGAGGTTTTAATCTCTCTTTTATTAATAACAACAGCGATATCTCCGCTGTAATCAGACGATGAATAAACAGTATTACTATCAGGCGAAAAAACAACTGTTCGTTCCGAAATCTTTAATCCCCCCTGTAAAAGAAAGCTGTTTATTCCAGGACTGCATACAGCACAGTTTTTTACAGCAACAACACGGTTGCTTTTTCTTTCCATAAACCCGGGACTTCCGTCTTCTGACGGATGGAACTGTACCCTGTTTCTGTATCCCAGATGATTTCCTGATACTATAACAGGAGCATCAAGAATTACCCCTCCATTTCTTCTCAGGGCCTCTTCAACAAGCCCCTTTCTTATTATCAGCTGTTTTTCATTACTTATATGCTGCAGATTACATCCTCCGCAGACAGAAAAATACGGACAGACAGGTTGAACCCTGTCAGGGGAGCGGGTAATAATATCAACAAGCCTTCCTTCAAGATATTTTTTCCCTGTAAGATCAATGTCTGCAGCAACCCTTTCTCCAGGTACTGTATAGGGGATAAAAACAGCCCTGCCGTCATATCTGGCAAGGCCGCATCCGTTGGATATTATTTTTTCAATTTCAAGCTCAGCAGTTATACTGCTTAAATCAGATTGAGAGTCTGTTATGCCCATGGTAATAGCTGTCCCTAAGCTTCTTTATATCCTCATTGACAAGATAATCATCGAACCTCATCATTCTGTCTATAACATGTCCTCCTGGACAGAACTCTATAATCCTGTTTGAAATTGTATCGACAAACTGGTGGTCATGGGAAGCAAAAAGAATTACTTCGCTGAAATCCATAAGACCTGTATTAAGGGCCTGGATTGATTCAAGATCAAGGTGGTTGGTAGGCTCGTCAAAAATAAGAACATTTGCCCCTGAGAGCATAATCTTTGAGAGCATGCACCTTACTTTTTCACCTCCGGAAAGTACGCGGACCTCCTTCTGTGTTTCATCACCTGAAAAAAGCATTCTCCCGAGAAAACCCCGGACCTCGCTCTCCTCCTCAATATCAGTATACTGCCTGAGCCATTCTACCAGGTTCAGATCTGTATCAAAATATTCAGAATTATCCTTGGGATAATAGGAATGCTTTATTGTGACACCCCACTCGAAACTTCCTGAATCTGCCTCAAGCTCACCTGTAAGTATCTGAAAAAGGGTAGTTTTTGCAAGATGATCAGGTCCTACAAAAGCAATTTTATCCCCTTTCTGTATTTCCATATTAAAGTTTTTAAGAACTTCAACCCCTTCAATGCTTTTACACAGATTATCAACTTTTAGGATTATTTTCCCGCATTCCCTTTCAGCCTTGAAGTTGACATAGGGAAATTTTCTGGATGTGGTAGGCATATCTTCAATAGTAAGTTTATCAATAAGCTTTTTACGTGATGTAGCCTGTTTTGCTTTTGATGCATTTGAACTGAACCGCTGGATAAACTCCTTAAGTTCACTTACCTTGTCCTCCCTCCTTTTTTTATCATCCTTTCTCTGTTTTGCAGACAGCTGGCTTGCCATATACCAGAAATCATAGTTTCCGACATAAAGACTGATCTTTGCATAATCTATATCAGCAATATGGGTACACACCTGATTAAGAAAGTGCCTGTCATGAGAGACAACAATCACTGTATTTGTGAATTTTGATAAAAAGTCCTCAAGCCACTTTATCGATTCAAGATCGAGATGGTTTGTAGGTTCATCCAGCAGAAGGATATCCGGATTTCCGAAAAGAGCCTGGGCCAAGAGTACCCTTACCTTGTCCCCCCCCTCAAGTTCCTTCATTTTCTTATCGTGAAGATTTTCACTCAGCCCAAGACCTGAAAGAAGAATTCCGGCCTCAGATTCGGCTTCCCACCCGTTAAGTTCAGCAAACTCCCCTTCCAGATGGGATGCCCTCATACCGTCTTCTTCTGTAAAATCCTCTTTCATATATATTGTGTCTTTTTCAACCATGATATCATAAAGCTTTTTATGTCCCATAATTACTGTATGCATAACTGTATATTCGTCAAACTCAAAGTGGTCCTGCTTTAAAACAGCAAGCCTCTCACCGGGGGTCACAATAACATCCCCGTCATAATAGTCTATATCGCCAGAAAGTATTTTTAAAAAAGTGGATTTTCCGCTTCCGTTTGCCCCGATTAGCCCATAGCAGTTGCCGGGTGAGAATTTGAGATTAACATCTTTAAATAGAATCCGTTCACCGAATTTCAGAGTAACATTACTGGTACTGATCAACTGATTTTCCTGCCTTTAATTGTATTATTGATTTGCTGTCTGTATATTATAATTCCTTGATGATTTTATCAAGGCGGTTGGAATGTATTCAGTAGAGGCAGGTTTAAAACCTGCATCTACTGAATACATCTGATTCTGCCGGAATACATCTGCCAATAAAAAAAGGCTGCCCTAATGAATTTATTTTATCTTTTCTCTTTTCTGAACTCTTTTATCAGTTTTTTTTGGTGATATATACATTTTTTTATAGTATTATTTATTGATATAATACCCGGTTTCAGGGTATTTTAATAAAAAAATATGAATTTAAATTATTTTAAAACTTTTTATTATACAGCAAAGCTCGGCAGTATAACAAATGCTGCAACAGCACTTAACATTACTCAGCCAGCGGCGTCCAGACAGATACAGGAACTCCAGAATGCCTACTCAATCATGCTGTTTGACAAGGCAGGAAAAAAGATGGTTCTTACTGATGCCGGTAAGATACTTTTCTCTCTTGCGGAAAAAATGATTGAAATTGAAACTGAAATTGAAAAGAGTATAAAGGATTATAAAAACCAGAAAAGCGGAACAATAAGAATAATGGCAACCGATACTTTCGGAAACTACTATCTGCCTGAAATGATATTTCTTTTCAACCGGATGTTCTCTGAAATCCAGATTTCAATAAATTTTTCTGATACTGAAGACATAATAAGAAATATTTCTCTTATGAAAACAGATATCGGTTTTACAAACAAACCTGTAGATAATGAGGAGATCATTTCTACAAAGATAATTGATGACAGGTTTATTCTGGCAGTACAGCCCGGGTGCGAGTTCTCAGACCTCTTATGCTTTACCCCTGAAAACATAGAAAACAAAAACTTTATAACCTTTCAGAAAGGAACTGAGGACAGGAATATTTTTGATAACTATCTCACAGCAAACAGTATAACATCAAATATTGTATGCGAAGTTTCCAGCTATCATGCAATGAAGGAATTCATAAAAAAAGGGATCGGATATGGTTTTGTCCCTAAAAACGCAATTAACAGTGAAATAGAAGACGGGACCCTGATTGCTGTACCTGAAAAAGAGAATATCCTTTCCAACAGTTTTTACCTTCTCAATCACAGAGACAAATTTTTCAACAAAGGACTTCATGTTTTCAGGGAAATAGTAATGAAGTGGGCAAGTTTTTATTCGAAAGGACTTCTTGATAATTCCCAGTGGGACAACTACCTGATATAATTCCATTACTTTATTTATGGTTATCATGATTTTTTTATTGATTATTTGGTAATCCATATTATAATTTAAATAAAAAAAATCAGGAATTGTTAATGAGAATCACATTACAAAAGAAACTTATCATTATTTCATCTGTAAGTGTATTTATTCCCCTTATGATATTTGCAACCCTTTTTTACATACTCGGCGGCAGGCTTTTAATAACTGACTTTAAAAGCAAATCCATTGAGAATTTATATCTGGTGGATCAGGCTATAACCCTGTACATTGAAAAAATCAAACATACTGTAAATACAATTGTAAACACCCCTATTGTTCAGAACCTCGATACAAACGAGATTGTTACTTACAAGGATTTTGATGACTGGACCGAAATGGTTCCCTATAAAAACTCGGAAACAGAAAGAAGAGTATATGAATACCTGAAACTCATCCATCTTAACAATCCTGACCTGGGGGCAGTTTATATTGGAACTGACAGCGGTAAATTTGTAATGTATCCCCCTTCCCACAGAAGACCTCATTACAATCCCTCTGAAAGGCCATGGTATAAAGAGGTTGAAAAAATGGAAGGACAGATTACAATTACCAGTCCTTTTAAATCATCTGATAAAAATTACAATATTTTTGCTGTTGCAAGGCAGATGCATTTTCATAAAAGCAATGAGACAGGAATTGTTTCAGCAAATATTGAGCTTGACACAATAACAAACATTATTGAGCAGCTTAATATCGGGAAAACAGGTTTTGTAATACTGGCCAAAAAGGATAATACTATTCTTGCAAACCCAGCAGACCCTTCTATAAACTTTAAAAAACTCACCTCATCAGATATAGATCAAAGCTATAATCTCCTGACGGAACTTGGAAACAACTGGAGCGAAATAAAGATAAACCAGAAGAACTATCTTGCAAAAAAGTACTACTCCATAGGCACCGACTGGCTGCTTTATTTTCTTATAACAAAATCCGAAGTGCTTTCACCAATGAAAAAAATGCTTATAATAATGATTATCCTATCCATGTCTGTGATTCTCCTGTTCACCCCTTTATCGATAAAATTCTCTCTTGCGTCGATTAAGCCCCTAAAAAAACTCAACAAACATCTTTTAAATCTTTACAGCGGAAATGTAGAGCTAAATAAAAGGATCCCGATATATGCCAATGATGAAATAGGGGAAACAATTGAGAACTTCAACCTGTTTTCAGAGAAGCTCAATAAGCTTTTTATTGACATGAAAAAGACAAACAACCTTATATCATCAAATATTTCAGAATTTTCATCTGAAATGCTGATAGCATCTGCTGACATAGAAAAAACAAAAACCGCTGTTGCCAACACCTCAATAATACTGGGTAAAATCGAAAATATTATTTCTGATTTGGAAAATATCTCCGGCACAAAGAAATCCAGAGAATTAAAAGAGGGAACAGGTGAATTAAGGGAACTTTTTTCACAGCTTTCAATATATATCGGGGATATAGAAAATGCGTCCGGGGATATTAATAATTCACTTGAAACATCAATAGGCTACTGCAGGAAAAACAAGAAAATACTATCAGATATAAGCAAAAATATTTCTGTATATAAAACAATAGGGACTGCAGATAAGTAATCTGCAGTCCCTGAATATCAGAAACTTATTCCAACCCGTATGTATTCCCCTGTCATTGCTGTTTTTACAGCTTCATTAATAGCTGAAAGGGGAAAGCTGATTTTAACAATTTCATCAAATGGATATTTATCATGATTTTCCGCAAGAAATCTTAATGACATACCGAGGTGTTCCGGTCGGTAGTTATGGATCCCCTTGATTGTCAGACACTTTCTGGTAATCAGATTTGCATCAATATCCAGAACATTACCAGGGGTAACAAGTCCTGCAATCAGATATCTTCCCCCTGTTCTGAGGTTTTCCACAGCCTGCCTTGGAGCACTCCCCGCACCGCAGACCTCAATTGCAACATCCATCCCTGTTTTCTCCGTTATTACATCAATAAGCATGGAAAGCTCTTTATTGTCGATATTCCTTATGTTTATTGTTTTGGTTGCCCCGAATCTCCTGGCAAGCTCCAGCCTTGAATCCAGAATATCTGTTACAATAATTTCACTGGCACCAGCCTCTTTTGCAATTGCACACGCATTAAGACCTAAAAGCCCCCCCCCCCTGAATAAGCACTTTTTCACCCTTTCTGATCCCTATTGTCTCAACAGCGTTCATAACAGTAGAAAGAGCGCAGTTTGCAGGAGAAGCGACCTGGTCAGACAGAGAATCAGGAATCCTGAAAACAGTTGTACCGGGAATTATATAAACATACTCACCGTATCCCCCCAGGAGGGGAGAGTCAACCATTTTATCATTTACAGAGGTATGACCGTATTTTTTAAGCTTTTCACATTTCTGGGGAAGATTGTTTCTGCAGAAAAAACAGCTGCCGCATGAAGCCATAATTGTCCAGGAAACCCTGTCCCCTTTTTCCAGCTTCTGCCCGAAGCCGTCATAAACAAGATCTTTTCCAAGTTTTTCAACAGAACCGGTAATCTCATGCCCAAGAATCAAAGGGGTCGGCTCTTCCCTTCTTCCCGAAATCGTATGAAGATCTGAACCGCAGATAGTGCTGAACCTCACCTTGACAAGTGCAGCCCTTGAGTCTATTTTTTCAGGAATGAAAAAGCTTTTCAGTTTTATATCCTCACCTACTCTCTCAAAAACAGCTGCCCTGCACATTTCTGCTTCAACTATGCTATTCACTTTTTCACTCCTATTTTATTAAAATGGATGGAAGCCATGTTACGGTCTGGGGAAATATACAGACTATGACAAGACCCAGCTCCATCAGTTCCCAGAACGGTATTGCACCCAGATATATATGCTTTGTCTTGATTTCAGGCGGAGCGCATCCTTTAAGATAAAAAAGGTTATAGCCGAACGGCGGAGTGCAGAACGAATCCTGCAGCATTACAGCCATGGCAACTACAAACCAGAGTGTATCAAAACCGAGAGACTTCGCTATCGGGAGAAAAATCGGGAATGTAATCATAACAATTGCAATCCAGTCAAGAAACATACCAAGGAAAAAGCATATAAGCATCATAAGAATAAATGTTCCCCATTTACCGAAACCTGCCCCCAGAATAAACTCCTGAACAACATCGCCCCCTCCGAGACCCATAAAAACGCCGGTAAAACATGTGGCGCCCACCATAACAATTAGAACCATGGAAGAAGTTTTTGCTGATTCTGAAAGTACTTCAATGAATCCTTTTTTTGTAAACCTGCCGTATGCAAGATAAAGGATAAAAGCAAACAACGCCCCGGAAGCTGATGCTTCGGTAGGTGTTGCAATTCCCAGAAAAAGGACACCAAGTACACCGAAAATAAGAATAAGAGGAGGTACCAGTGATGTAAGGAGCATTTTACCAAGCTGCTTTTTGCTGACTGCATCCCGTTCAGCTTTAGGCAGTGCAGGCCCTTTTTCAGGGTGTCTCCAGCACTGATAGAGAATATATGTCAGATAAAGTGAAGACAGGATAAGACCGGGAATAATCGCCCCTGCAAAGAGCCTCCCTACTGTCTCTCCTGACTGTTCCGCCATAACAATAAGCATGATGCTGGGAGGTATCAGTATTCCGAGAGCTGATGAGCCTGCAATACAACCTGTGGCAAGCTTTTTATCATAACCGTTCTTAAGCATTATCGGAAGACCGAGAACACCCATTGTTACACATGCAGCCCCTGTTATACCTGTACATGCGGCAAGAAGGGTTGATACGATAACAACAGCAACAGCAATCCCCCCTCTGACAGGGCCGAAAAGGAGCTGTACTGTCTTAAAAAGTCCTTCCGCAACACCGGATTTACTCATCAGCTGAGCCATAAGTATGAACAGAGGTATCGCAACAAGAGTGTAATCCTCCATCAACCCGTTAATTCTGCTTATAAAAAGGGAAAGAGAACCGTATCCCCAACCCAGCACACCGAATATGGTAGCAAGTCCGCCAAGCACAAATGCAAGCGGCTGCCCGAGAAAAAGGCCTGCAAGGAGACCTACAAACATCAGAACTGTAATAAGTTCAGGAGCCATTTCAAACATTATACCTTTCCTCCAATTTTCTTACGGTGATACACTTTCACAGGTACCAAAGTCATCTTTTTTATATTTACTTTCATAGCATTCCCCTGTCATGACTATCTGGATATTTCTGTAGAAAAATGCAGATCCCTGCAGAAGCAGAAGAAAAGCTGTAAGGGGAATAACAGTCTTGATTGGATAAAGGGGAGGTGCAAAATCACTCCAGCTTTTCTCAAGAATTACCCATGAATCAAGAGCATATTTTGTCCCTTCTACAAGGACTACACCGAGAAATGGGAAGAAAAACAATAATGTTGAAATAATATCAAGAACTGCCTGTCCCTTTTTTGTCAGCCTTTCATAAAAGAAATCAATTGCAACATGGGCCTTGTAAAGAAGTGCATAAGATGCATTCATCATAAAATAAAATGCATAAAGCATTATGCTTGTCTCAAAGGACCATATTGTAGGTCTTCCCATAACATATCTGCTGAATACCTCATAGCACATGGCAAGGGCAAGCAGAATGACACTCCACCGGCATACCTTTCCGGTAAACTCGCTAATATTATCTATAAAATCCAATACACGTTTCATTATTCAGTGTCTCCATCAGCTGATAAGACCCCTGCAATAAGGCAGGGGCCGGTTTGAAAGTTATTTTACATATGACCTGAGTTTTTCAAGGTCCGGAAGAGAATTGTTTACCCATCCATGGTTGAATGGAAATGAAAGTTTTCTCCAGTCGGAATAATGATGAAGATATTCACCCATTGAAAGGGCTATCTTTGCAAAAGAAGGATTTGCGGCTGCTTCTTCATAAAGGTCATTAAGAGACAGATCTGAAAGCCGTTTCAGGTCTTTTTCAGGAAGAACAAAACTCTGAACCCCCTTTTCCTTGAATTTCTGGGTTCCGTCTGCTGAACTGTAATCCTGGAAAGCAAGTGTTCTGAGCATTGTGGCTTTTGCTGCAATTGTAAAAGCATTTTTCACATTTTCAGGAAGAGAGTCCCAGGTCTCCTTGTTAAAAAGAAGGTTGCACATTGATCCAGGCTGATGCCATCCTGGATGACTTGAAAACTGTGTTATTTCACCGTATCCGAGACCCCAGTCAAATTCAGGAGTACAGGACTCAGCTGCATCAATAACACCTTTCTGCATAGCCTGGTAAACTTCTGAACTTGATATCTTAACCTGTGAAGCGCCGATTTCATTTAGTATATTACCCTGTGTCTTTCCTGACATTCTGAGCTTGAGACCTTTATAATCTGCAAGAGATTTAATCGGTTTTGTACTTCTCGGTCCTGATTCAACAGTTATCGGACCATGAGGAAGAGGAACTATTCCGAAGTTTCCGTATATTCTCTCATATTCAGCCTGTCCTCCGCCGAACTCCAGCCAGTTGATATAATCGTATGCATCCATCCACATTGGAAATGAAGCTACAAGGTTGAAAGCAGTATCTTTTCCTGCCCAGTAACCCGGGAAATCACTTCCGATCTGTACAGTGTTGTTTTTTACTGCATCAAATACTTCATTGGATTTTACAAGTTCTCCCGCTGTGTAGAACTCGATTTCCACTTCATCGCCTACAAGCTGGTCAACCAGAGAAAGCCAGTATTTATCCTGCTCAATTAGCTTGTAGTTAGGTGTCCAGCAGGTTGCCATTTTAAGCTTTATCTTTTTTTTGCTGGCAGTTTCAGTCTGCACTGCCTGCTCCACACCCTTTTTCTGACAGCCTGTGAATAATCCTGCACACAGCAGAACAGCAAGAAATAAACCGATAATTTTCTTACTCATAGAGATTCTCCTTTGCCATTAATATTTTTATGGTTACCATGTTTTTTATTATAGATAGTGCTTTTCGGATTTGTCAACTTTTATTAATCAATTTTTTAATGCTTATCATGTTTTTTTTTATAGTTAACACATTATTTATCTTTATATTGATTTGACATTATTATAATTATACATAACAAGAGGTGTTGTTGATAATGAGAAACAGTTTTAGTGATTTTTTATATGTATCAGATCTTTATTTTTGCATTTGTTCAAAAACCATGAAGACATCCTCGGTAAATGATCCGTCAGTTTCAGCATAGGGTGCAGTATTCACAGAAAAAGGGCGGAAATTGTTTCTCTCAAATACTGAAATAATATAATCCTTATCGTAATAATTGAAAAATATCTCATTCTCAGAAAAACTAGTTTTTTCATAGCCCTTTTTTTTCCCTGTCATAAAGCTTATATAGACCTTTCCCCCACTTTTAAGCATCCCAGTAACTCTCTCCAGAAGCTTCAGCGTATCTTCTGTTTCAAGATGGACTATAATAAATGAGAGACAAATACCGTCAAATTTATTTTCTGTTTCAAAATCAGTGACTGATGAAACATAAAAGCTACCTTCAGGACAGTTTTTCCGGGCCAGCTTCACCATTTCACCGGAAATATCAACTCCTGTTACCCTCATTTTTTTCCCGGAAAATACTGCAGCATTCAGCCCTGGACCGCATCCTATGTCAAGGATCGAAGAGGATTCATTAAAAAGATTTGAAAACCTTTCAATCATTTCCCTGTATGTTTTATTTTTACTGAATTTCTCTTCATATTTTTCAGCTGATATATCATATGCATACTTTGTCTTATCCATTAGTGCCTCCCCTTTTTCTGATATCAGTATTCAGATATTTCCTGTAAAGTCCTCTGAACTGATCATATCTTAAACATAAAAGCTCTGCAGCTTTCCTCTGGTTATCTTTACCCTTTTCAAGAGCGCCTTTAATCAGTTTTCTTTTATATCTATCTACTTCTTCCCTGAAATCAAGGGGAAACTTCATTAATCCTGATTCTGTCATAAAACCGGATAAAGCTGCAACATCATCTGATTCAGCCCCGCTTTTATTTTTATCCCCTTCCTTGTAGGGATTTTCAAAAGGATCAAGTGTAATATCATCTATCAAATCAGAATCAGAGCGGTATACAGCTCTTTCAATAACATTCTTAAGTTCACGGACATTACCGGGCCAGCTGTATGAAAAAAGCATTTCTTTTACACTGTCAGAGAAAACAGGATGTTTATTCCTTCCGAGTTCTCTTGCCATTTTCTGCGCATAAAATGCTGCAAGAAGAAGAATATCATCTGTTCTTTTCCTTAAGGGGGGTACAAAAAGCACTTCAAAAGAAAGTCTGTCAAGCAGGTCCTGCTTAAATTTGCCATTACGGCAGAGATCAGGGAGGTCCTGGTTGGTTGCACCTATTATCCTGACATCAGATTCAATTGTCTCAGAGCTTCCAACCCGTTCAAAGGCACCGTACTCAACCACCCTTAATATTTTCTCCTGCACTTCAAGGGGGATAAGACCTATCTCATCCAGAAATATCGTTCCCCCGTCAGCCTCTTCAAATCTTCCCTTTCTTTTTCTTTCAGCACCGGTATATGCGCCGGCTTCATGACCGAAAAGCTCTGTTTCAATAAGAGATGGAGGAAGGGCCGCACAGTTAAGGGTGAGAAAACGGTTTTTCCATCTGGCGGAAAGGTAATGGAGTTTTGATGCGGCAAACTCCTTTCCCGATCCCCTCTCCCCTATAAGAAGGACAGGCCTTTCTATCTTTGCAGCTTTTCTCAGTCTTTCCTGAAAAGAATAAAACTCTTCAGACTCGCCTATCTGATCTTTAATAAATGTATTTTTTACCATGTTATATTAACCTTTATGGTATTTTACACCATTTCAAGCAAATGTAAAAGTATTCTTATGCTGTTATAAACTTTCTTTTAACGATAAAAATGATCTGATTTGTCATTTTTAGACAGGTGGCATATATATTGCATAATAGTTTAAAACAACTGATAAGGAGTTAATAATGGGAGTTTTTACAAGATTCAAAGATATAATTTCTTCAAACATTAATACAATTCTTGATAATGCTGAAGATCCTGAAAAAATGCTTAACATGATGATTCATGAAATGGAAGATACCCTTGTTGAGCTTAAGTCATCCTGCGCTTCCAGAATAGGGGCAAAAAGAGATCTGGAAGATGAAATGGAAACTGTTGAAGAGAGGATTGAGCGATGGGAAACCCGTGCAAGACTTGCAATATCCAGGAATGAGGAGGAACTGGCCAAAGAAGCATTGTATGAAAAAAGAAATGTGGCCAAAGAACTTGAATACCTGAAAGATGATATTGCAGAATATGACAGGATGATTTCAGAATCGAGAAAGGATATTGAGCAGCTCGAAAATAAACTTGATGAAACAATAAAAAAGCACGACATACTGGTACAGAGGAGCAGACATGCTTCTGAAAAAGAGAAAGCCGGAAGAATATTACGGAATACAAAAAGCTACAGAACAGGTGAACGCTTCAGCAGATTTGAAAACATTGTCAAAAAAATGGAAAGAGAAGCCGGAGTATATGAGACCGAAGAGGACAGCCTTGATAAAAAGTTCGAAAAGATGGAAACTGAAAAGGAAATACTTTCAGAACTTGATGAGCTTAAAAAGAATATGGATAAATAATGGAGTCGTATATGTATCAGAATGGTAAAAAGCTTTACAGGTCAAAAGACAGAGTATTTTTGGGTGTCTGCAAGGGTATTGCCGAATGGAGAGATCTTCCGGTATTCTGGGTAAGGGTTTTTGCCCTTCTGGCCTTTTTTTCAACCGGATTTTTCCCTGTCGGGTTCCTCTATTTCATAGCTGCACTGATTCTTCCTGTCGGGCCTTCAGATGAAGAATACAGAAGAGAACACAGGTACTACAGCCAGTACAAGAGCACCCGTTTTGACAGGGAGCGGGACTGGGACAACAGATTCACAAAGAAAAAAAGGGAAAGCAAATAGCTTCAGGATGAAAAGACCGGCAATAAAATCCATACAGGACAGAAAAACAGGAAAAAACATTATATCTGTTGATTATTTCAGAGTAGCGGACAGGGGAAAAACCAGATTTTCCATTCTCAGTTATCTGATTGAAGATAGAAACACAATTGTCCATATAAACACCAACCTGACATCTTCCCCTCTTCTTGTTCCTTCAGAGGAGAGGGATATTATTATTTCTTTCTGCGAAAACTGCAGCAGGGACAATTTTACCTGTATAATGAATCCCGTTCCGAGGACAGAAAAAAACGGGGTCTTTGGTAAATTCTTTTCAAAGGGAGCGGCTGATATACCAGCATATGATTTTATGATGCTGATTCCAGCAGGTTCTTTTTCAAGGGAAATTTTTGAAAAATATATGTGCACATTCTTCTTCTCAGCTTATGCAGGTTTTGAACTTTCTGAATATGATATAATCATCTCTGATTATAAAACTGCCATGATTACACCTGAAAACATGCATACCCGTTTTGACATTGAAATATTTGACGCTTTTGAATTCAATCATATGAAAATCGTCTCAGACAGGCTGGATAAAAAAGATTTTACTGATAAAATAATATCAGTTTGATATTTTAATGATAAAGGTGTGTAGCACAATGGATCTACTTCTGGACAGTTTCAGAAAATTCTATGAAATAATAATTAAACTCAGAGCTCCTGAAGGATGCCCATGGGACAGAGAGCAGACAGCAGAAAGCCTCAAGGGGAATCTTCTTGAGGAGGCCTATGAATGCATTGAGGCCATAGACAACAATGATGACAGCCACATAAAAGAGGAACTTGGCGATGTCCTTCTCCTGGCCGGAATGATCAGCCGGATAAAAGAGGAAGAGGGTGTGTTTACATTTTCCCAAGTAATTGACGGAATAAGTGAAAAACTGATAAGAAGGCATCCCCATGTATTTTCCGACACAGTTGTAAAGGATTCCGGAGAGGTAAAGAAGAACTGGAATGAAATAAAGCAGAAAATTGAAAAGAAAAACAAATCAATCCTTTCAGGAATATCCAAAAATATGCCGCCCCTTGAAAGGGCATACAGGTTTCAGAAAAAGGCTTCAGGAGCAGGGTTCGACTGGGTTGATACTGAAAGTGTCTGGAAAAAGGTGTACGAAGAGCTTGATGAGTTCCGGGATGAAACTGTAAACTGTGACAAAAAGAAAATGGAGGAGGAATTCGGAGATTTTCTTTTTTCCATAGTAAATATTGGAAGGTTTCTGGATATAGATCCTGCCATTGCACTTCATAAAACCAACGAAAAATTTCTCAGACGATTCCAGTTTGTGGAAAAGGAAATTGAAAAAAACAATCTTGAAATGTCTCCTGAATATTTCCCTGAAATGGACCGGTTCTGGGATGAGGCAAAGGAAAAAGAATAATCAGCTGTAAAAATCAAGAAAATCAACAACATCCCCGTTCATATCTGATGCATAATTTTCAAGAACAGTAACTTCAGTTTCAGCAAGGGGATATTCAGTCTTCAGAACCTCTTTCAGTATTTTTATAAGGTTGCCCTTTTTGTTACCGGGCTTCAATGTAAGTAAAGCAGATCCAGTTCTTTTTTTAATTGAAGCGAATTCCTCCAGACTGTTGTCATCTATATACGAAGATATATTATTAAATATATCTTCGATCTTTTCTGAGTCAATACGGTATAGTGTACCGGCATACAGAGACATAAGCGAATTAATCTTATCTCCCACATTTATTCTGTAAACAACAGCACGTGTAACCTTAAACCCGTCAGGCAGGCTTCTGTTGAGTGTTTCAACAAAGAAGGATGGATCTGTCTCCGAGCTGAGCTCAACAGAAGCAATCTCCCCCTCAGACTCTACACCGAGAGAAAGGGGATGGGCAAACTCCAGCCTGGGCTTCGGGTTAAACCCTTCGGAAAAATTAAGATCCAGGCGGCTCCTGAGAAAAGCCTTCTCAAATACCCTCATGACATTCAGATGCCCGAGATAAATCTGCTTTCCCTTTTTTTCAAAAGAAAAAACAACCCTGAATCTCCCTTCAGTTCTTTCAGAACATGATTCTCCAGAGATTTCATCATCTTCAATTATCCCGCCTCTGTTTATAACTCCACTTTCTTTTCCGCAGATACCGCAATTATGACTACATTCCTCTTCGCATATATCAGTAAGTTCATGATTATATGATTTATCCAGTTCAGCCTCAAGATATTTCCTTGCAAGTCCCATACTTATGCTGTCCCACGGAAGAACCTCATCAACTGCCCGTTCCCTGCATGTCTCTTCCTCAACATCCCAGTCCTGTGCCTCAATAACCTCCCGCCAGAGTTTTCTGTCGTTGTATTCTTCCCAGGCGTCAAGTCTTGCCCCTTTTTTATATGCAGAAAGAAGAATATCCCCGGCCTTCTCATCACCCCTTGAAAAAATACCCTCAAGAAAGGACATAAACGGAGAATGAAACCCGAGTTTGATATTTCTTCCCCTTATTCCGTTCTTAATTTTATAAATCTGGGACAGTGCGTCCTCTTCATGGAGCTGGGGCGACCACTGATATGGAGTATGGGGCTTCGGAACGAAAGTCCCCACATTGACATTTATATTCATTCCGGTTGCATCCTGGACCCTGAAGAGAAAATCAAGGATCCTGTCCGCCTCATCCCCCCCTTCAGCAGAGGGAAGGCCTATCATAAAATAGAATTTTGCAACCCTCCAGCCTGAAGATTTTGCCTCTCTGATTATTGAAACAGTCTGCTCCAGAGTGACTTCCTTGTTGATGCTCCTCTGCCAGTCAGGATCCGGTGTTTCAACTGCAAATGTAAGACCACTCTTTCGGACCTCCTTTAAAGCTGAAAGGACAGGAAGGGTAAAACTGTTGATCTTCAAAGACGGAAGGGCAAATGATACACCGAGAGAGGAATAGCGCCTGTTGAGGTGTGAGATTGTATCAATTATAGAAGAATAGTCCCCGGAAGAAAGGGAAGACAGGGTTATCTCTCTGTACCCGCAGTTATAAACCAGATCATCAATCTCATTTACTATTGATTGGTAATCTTTTTCTCTTTTAGGCCTGTAATATATTCCGGCATGACAGAAGCGGCATCCGTTAGGACACCCCCTCATAATCTCAACAACACCGTGATCCTGAACAGATTTTACAGATGGTACAGGATAATGGGAAAGCACCGCTTCAGAGCTTCCTGAACCGAAACCGCCCCATACAGCCCTTTTTACAGGAGTCTTTTTATCTTCTGCCCAGATACAGCTGAATCCCTTAATAAACTCAATTATTTCCGTACGGGAAGATCCTTCTCTCTTCATATTATAAACAGCTGAAAATATATTGACCATTTCAGCCTCAGCTTCGCCGATATAAAAAAGATCTATAAACCTGCCGTATGGCAGAGGATTGGTAATACCGGGCCCTCCTGCTATAATTACAGGGGATGATTCCCCTCTTTCACTGTTAATAAGAGGAATATTTCCAAGCTCAAGAATATTCAGAATATTTGTAGCTGTGAGTTCATATCCGAAGGAAAACCCCAGAATATCAAGCTCAGACAAGGGGGTTCTGTTTTCAAGTGTAAAAAGGGGAATTGAATACTTTCTCAGCCTTTCTTCAAAATCCGGGGCCGGAGCAAAGACTCTGTCACAGGATATATTTTCACAATTATTAAGAATATTGTACAGAATTTTGACAGCATTGTTGGCCATACCGATTTCATAGAGGTCAGGATATGAAACTGCTATATTAAGCATCTCGTGTGAATGTGGTTTGCTGTATGAACCGTATTCACCCGCTGCATACCTCCCGGGATTCTCAATCCTCATAAGGATTTTTTTTATATCTGAGTCTTTAATTTTAGTCATTTTAATACCTGTAGCGTCTGTAGTATACATTAACAAGAAGGCCTGTACCGATCATAGCAGTCCAGAGCGAAGATCCTCCGTATGAGAGGAAAAGGAGAGGAATACCTGTTATAGGCATAATACCCATTGCCATTCCGATGTTTACGATGAAATGGAAAAAAAACATTGCAACCACACCAGCTGCAATTGAAGAACCGAATCTGTCATTTGCAGAACCAATTATAATTATTCCCCTGACAAGAATAACAAGGAAAAGGGAAAAAATCAGGATTGATCCTGCAAACCCCAGTTCCTCCGCCATTATTGAAAATATAAAATCTGTAGTCTGCTGAGGAAGATATCTGTAGTGGCTCTGGGTACCGTTTAAAAAGCCCTTACCCCAGACACCTCCTGAACCTACCGCAGTTATTGACTGTATAATATTCCACCCGGCTCCCTTGGGATCCACATAAGGATCAAGAAATACTATCAGCCTCATTATCTGATAGGTTTTCAGGACTTTTCCGGCAAGAAAGCTACCTACAAGTGAAATGGAAATAATTGATGACCCGTACATAATCCAGTAGTAATAACCTTTCCTTGCAATATAATACCCCATCAGAGATATTGTTGTTACAGTAATAAAGGCAATCAGGATATATGCATAGATCTTTTCATTTACAATCACAGAAATAATTTTTCTGGTATTATCAGAAGCGAAATCCTGCCACACAGGAACAACTGTCAGAACAATCATTATTGACCCTGTCAGGAACAGATACAGGATATGCCTTAAAGATGATCCTGAGACAAATGCTGATATAAGAAAAATCGGTATATAAACAAGGGCAGTTCCCATATCCGGCTGGGCAAGAATCAGAAGCATAGGGAGCAGTATTATCAAAAACCCGGATATAAATGTCCTCAGAGACCTTATGTCTTTCGGGTGCTGAGCAAAAAAGGAGGACAGCATGAGAATTGTAGCTATTTTTGCAAACTCGGAAGGCTGTATCCCGATATCCATTATACCGAGCCATGACCTCGCTCCGTTCACCTTGTTTCCTGCTATAAGAGTTATAAACAGAAGCAGCAGAAAAACCAGATAAAGGTAGATTGAATAGTCCTGTATCTTTTTATAATTTATTACTATTGATGCTATAAGCACCCCGACACCCAGAACTGCCCATATTATCTGTTTAACATACTCATTTGAAACAACAGAACCGTCCGAGGCAACACAGCTTGAAAAGACAAAGAAAACTCCGGTTACTATTAGAATTACAACACTGAGCAGTATGTAGAAGTCAAAGTTCAGATTAAACCTGGCTTTCACTCGACCCTCCCTGAAACCGGATGCCTGTTATTCCGGAGATACCACAGATTCAGATCCTCAACTGCTTCCTCATATGTCTCATCAGCAAATATACCCTGAAAAATTACATTGGTTGCCTTTCCTGCCCACCATTCCCATTCATTTACAGCTTCAACCATAACAACAACAACAACCTGATCTTCAGGATTATCAGAATTATACGGACCATAGGCAGCGAACCAGCTTGTCCATCTGTCTTTGTATCCAACCTCGCCTGTTCCTGTTTTTCCTGCTATTTCAACAGCATCTGTTGTCATAATCACATTTGCTGTTCCCTTAGTAATAACCTCCCTCATGTTATCCTGTACTTTATCAAAGGTTTCTTTTCTGATAAGGGAATTGGTAAGTACTCTTGGCTTATATTCCTCTATCACTTCACCCGATACAGGATTCCTCACCTGCTTAAGAAGGTGGGGGACATAATTAACCCCCCTGTTTACTATCATGGATACAGCATTGGCAATCTGTATCGGGGTTACCTGCAGCGATCCCTGACCAATGGATATATTGAAAGTGTCCCCTCCTACCCATGGAGTATGGTAGGTTGATTCTTTCCAGGCCGGCGTGGGAATAAGCCCCCTGACTTCTCCTGGAAGATCAATACCTGTCTGCTGCCCGAATCCGAACCTTCTGGAGTATTCTACAATCTTGTCAATCCCCAGATGCTCCCTTCCGACAGTCCAGAAATAGATATCACATGATTCAGCAAGGGCTTCCTTTAGATTAAGTTTTCCGTGACCAGTCTTCTTGTGACAATTAAATATTCTGTCTCCCAGCCACATATTTCCCTTGCAGTCAATCTTTTCCCATTCCGGGAATACCTCTTCTTCTATTATTGCAGCACTCATAATTATCTTGAAAACAGAGGCGGGAGCATAGGCAGACTGGATTGTACGGTTAAGAAACGGATAGCTTGAATCAAGCGAGAGCTCGTTAAAATAGCTGCTGCTGTTATCTGTGTAGAAAATATTCGGGTTATACCATGGGTAGGAAACAAGAGCCAGAATCTCTCCTGTAGAAGGCTTCATGACAACTGCTGATCCGATTCTCTTACCCAGAGCGTTTTCACAAAGGGTCTGGATATGACGGTCTATAGTGAGGACCAGATTTTTCCCAAGAACAGGGGGTTTTTCAATTGAACTGCTGTCCCCTATCATCCGCCCCCGGACATCCACAGTATTATACCTTACCCCTTCTTCTCCCCTTAAATAAATATCATATTCCTTTTCCAGGCCGCTTTTACCCAGTTCGGAATTAGGTGAATAACCTTTGTTGTAAAGAACCTGGAGCTCCTCCCTTGTGATATCTCCGACATAGCCCAGAACATGCGACATGGAACCTGTTTCTGTATATTTCCTTATTGGCTTGCTTTTCCAGACAACTCCGGGGAATTTCTCCTTATGCTCTGCAAGATAAAGTATTTTTTCATATTCCACATTATCCTTTATCTCAATCTGTTTATAATAATTGCTGTACCTGGCAGGAATTTTACCCTTTACTTCTTCTTCTTCAATTCCCAGAACAGAAGCAAGATCCTTTACAATGCTTTCTATACTCCCGGGAAGAGCTGCAGGAATAATATCAACAGCAAATGAATCAACATTCATAACAAGTGGCGCATCATAGTTCCTGTCAAAAATCTCGCCCCGCTGGGTTGGTATTACCTGTTCCCGCCTTGCAACATCCCTGGCCCTTTGCCTGTATTCCCCCCCCTGCACTATCTGAAGAGAATATAGATGAAATGAATATACAATAAATACAGAAAAAATAATAACAAACAGGACAAAAAGCCTTACCTTAAGGGTATCTCGCCCCCCCCGGCCTGAAGAATAATCTCCGGACAACTATATCCCCCTGTCTTCTATTCTATAGAGTTTTACAAGTTTCATAAAAGCAAAAACAAAAGGGGCAAGAACTGTATTTAAAACAATTTCGAAAAGAAATTTTGAAGAAAAAACTACAGGTGCAATCTCGGGTTTCAGAAAAACTGAACAGACAACAGCAGCAATTAATCCTTTCAGCAGTGTAAAAAAAAGAACAAGAAGAACAGGAAAAAGGATCGGGTCAATATAAATCTTACTTTTTGTTGAACCTGAAATAAAACCGATAATTGTTTTGATAAGACAGTTAAATCCAAGAGGTGAAAGACTTATAAAATCTTCAGCAAGACCAGCGATAAATCCGGCGACCTGTCCCTCCATATTTCCCCGGGAATTTGCATAAAAAATTATCATTATCAGCCCGATGTCGGGAATTACAAATCCTGAAAGGACTTTTTTAAAGACAGTGCTTTCAAGAACTGTTATTGAAACAAGCACTGCACTGATTATTAATATTTTTCTTTTACTCATCAGATTGTTCATCCTGTTTTAAGACAAAAACATATTCAAGCCTGGAAAAATCAACAGTTGGTTCTATTTCAAGCTGAAGGGATGTTTCATATTCCCTGGCACTTATACTTCTTACCCTACCTATATAAACCCCTTTGGGAAAAATAGATTTCATACCGGAAGTTATAACAATATCCCCGTATGTTATCCTCTCTCTCCCGCTTTTATTGACATAATTCATAAAAATACGGTTTTTTGAACTTCCGCTGCCATTAACCAGCCCTTCATACCTCAGGTTCTGGAGCCTTGAGGCAACATAGAAGGATTTATCATAAACAGGAAGAACTTTGGAGGACTTTGTTCCTGTTTCAATTACACGTCCTACAAGTCCCTGAAATCCGTCATCAAATGCAACTACCGGCATGTTTTTTAAAACCCCGTCATCTGTACCTTTATCAATAACAATGGTATTAAAAATATTTCCCGGATCATTTCCAATTATCATGGCAGGTATTTTTTCAACAGAACCTGTTTTAAGAAAGTCCAGCTGTCTTCTCAGTTCAATATTTTCTCTCTCTATCTCAAGATAATTTTTTTCAAGTGACTCATAAACTGAAATCTTTTTAATAAGTTTTGCATACTCAGATTTCACCCTTTTCAGCTCATTAATTGAATTTATAGTACCTGAAAAAAAACTGGAGGTGTAGGTAAATCCCTTCTGGAAGACAGAAATAAAAGACAGTCCTATCTCTGATGGTTTCAGAGCATCTTTAGCCCTGCTGTCTGAGATCAGAAAAACTATGTTAAATAACAAAAGCAGGACAAAAACTATAAGGTTCTTTTTTGCCCTGCCACTTCCGTTTAAATCAAACATCTAACTAATTTATACTGTTATAGATTGCTCTGTTTGAGGAACTCTTTACTAGTTCAAAATACATTCCAGCCCCGAGTGCCACGCACATAAGGGGATTCTCAGCCAGAATTACAGGTACACCTGTTTCTTTCGAAATCAGGGTTGGAAGACCAGCAAGAAGAGAGCCCCCTCCTGTCATTACAATACCCCGCTCAACAATATCAGCGGCAAGCTCAGGCGGTGTCTGCCCGAGAGTCCTCTTTATTTCCTCTATTACAGCATTTACAGGTTCCTGAAGAGCTTCCCTCACCTCAATGGAATCCATTTCAAGACGCCTGGGAAGACCTGTTATTGCATCAGTACCCTTTATTTCCATTCTTTCAATCTTTTTATCCGAATAGGCATTACCAATCTTTATTTTAAGATTCTCAGCAGTCTGCTCACCTATTATCAGATTATGAACACTTCTGACATGCTTGATAATTGCCTCATCAAATTCATCTCCGCCAAGCCTTATTGCATTACTGACAACCATTCCTCCAAGAGATATAACAGAGATCTCCGTAGTACCCCCACCGATATCACAAACCATATGGCCGGCCGGTTCAAAAATCTGTATATTTGCCCCTATTGCAGCAGCCAGAGATTCTTCAATCACCTTGACTTCCCTTGCACCTGCTTTATATGCACTTTCCTCAACAGCTCTTCTTTCAACCTCTGTTATACAGGTAGGAACCCCTATTACCATTCTTGGTTTTACAAACCATTTTCTGGGCAGAACTCTGGATATAAAATAACGGATCATTTTTTCAGTTGTTTCAAGATCGGCAATAACACCATCCCTGAGAGGTCTGATTGCAATTATATCCCCTGGAGTTTTCCAGAGCATTTTCTTTGCATCAGCTCCAACAGCTACAACTTTCTTTGTCCCCCGTTCTACAGCAACAACAGAAGGTTCACTGATTACAACTCCCTTCCCCCGTATATAAACCAGAGTGTTACATGTTCCCAGATCAATCCCTATATCAGATGTAAACGCACTTGCTATGCGACTGCCAAACCCCATATAACCTCCCGGTAATATTCTTAAAATATTTTTAATAGTATAAGTGAAAATACAACTTATGTAAATTAATCATTTGAATATTTTTTAAAATAACTTCAAACGGGCACCGTAATGCTCCGGATCAATCCGGAGTGCCTTTCTCCATTCTGAACGGGCTTTTATCCTGTCTCCTGATTTTTCATAAAGTTCACCAAGCTTGTAATATGCATCAGCAGATCTGGGATTAATATTTATTATCTTGTTTATGGTGTCCTCCATTTTTATTAAATCATTTTTGTTTTCATAAATCTGTGCAAGCAGGAAATAACTTTTCTCCTCAACATCAGTATCCCCTGTTTTATTGGCAGTCCTTATCAGGTACTCCTCAGCTTTTTCATTATTGTTTAGATCTATATAAACCTGGGCAAGAGCAAGATAAAGTAGATCGGAAGGATTTTTTTCCACAGCCTTTTCAAAACATTCCGCACTCCTTTCCTTATTCCCGACAGAGGTGTACACAAGTCCTAGATATTCATAAGTGTCTTCCCCTTCATAGTCATCCGAAAGCGACTTTTCAAGGTATTCCGCTGCAAGATCACTGTAGTAATAACCTTTATGATAATAGGCTTTACCAAGTACATAATATATCTGGGGAGTAAGAATACTTTTATTGAAAATAAGAGCTTTACGGAGAGAAAGTACTGATCTGTCAATAAAAGGGATTCTCTCCTCAAGAGAAAAATGGGACGCCCCTTCATAAAAATTTGCAAACCCGTAAAAAACCAGAGCATTAAAATCAGTGCTGTCCTGCAAAAGAAGATTTTCTGTATATTTTATAAGTTCGTCATACTGGCGGCTTTCCCACAAAGCCATGATCTTCTCATTTTTTCCGGGTTTCTGATCAAAAGGATTTGAATATTTCTTTTCCTTATAAAGATTAAACAGTAAAAAAAGAGAGACAGCAAAAACTGATATTATTAAGACTCTTCCCTTGAGCCTGTTTTTTCCCTTCCGGGTTTTAAAACTTAATCTGTTTTCAGGTAGTTTCACTTTTATAAAATCCTTCTGTCTTTATATTAAAAATAAGCAGGTCTGTAAGCCGGGTTCTGTACCCCGCATCAAAGATACGGGGCGATTACCATCTGTCTGACAGAAGAATTGCTCCCTCTGTTTAGCAGCCTACCCGCAGACTGCCCCGAAGGGCCGGGCGAGCAACCCTGTCTGCTGCTTGGCTTTGCTCCTGATGAGGTTTACCATACCCTCCGCGTTGCCGCTGAGGCGGTGAGCTCTTACCTCGCCTTTTCACCCTTACTCCGGACACAAGTGACCGGGGCGGTATATTTTCTGTGGCACTTTCTATTACCGATGGAGTTTAACCCTCCAGGCGGACCTGAAGGGTTGATCCAGACAGCATCCGGCCGTTAGCCGGCATCATGCTCTTCGGAGCCCGGACTTTCCTCTGGTATTTTTCAATACCAGCGGTAACCTGACCTGCTTATTTACTACTCATCGAAATCTTCTTCTTCGTCCTCTTCTTCCTCTTCCACTGCATCAAGGCTTTCTTCAATTGAATCGTCTTCTTCAAATTCCTCATCTTCATCTTCCTCGAACTCATCTTCTTCAAACTCATCTTCCTCGAACTCATCAGCATCAAAGATCTCTTCGTCTTCATAAAATTCATCACTGTCTTCAAAATCATCAGAAACTGCTGCTTTTATATCATCACCGATAACTTCATCAAGATCTTCATCAGAATCATCAAGTTCATCAAATCTAGAAAACCCGCCGATATCGCTGTCGTCAAAAGTAAGAAATGAATTGTCTTCGTTATCTGTATAAAAAAGAATCCTGCTGCAGTAGGGACAGAAAAGAATCTTCTCTCCCTGACGCACATCATTTACATACTGCGCGGGGAGAATCATATGGCATCCGGTACAGACAGATCCTTTTACAGGAACAATACCAAGGCCGGATTTGCTCTTAATAATTCTTTCGAATTTAAATATAATTTCCTCATCAAGACCGGGAATAATATCATGTTCCTCGTTTTCAAGCTGTTTCAGAACAATCTGTTTTTCCTCACTTTCATTCCTTATTCTTTCCTCTTCCATCTTGAGATCGTCTTCCTGCTGTTTAATCAGCTGCTCTTCCCTCTCGATAAACTGGTTCAGCTCTTCAACCTCTTTTTCCTCTTTCAGAATATCTTTTCTGTACTGCTGTTCCTTTTCGGTTGCCTCTTTTATCGCTTTATCAAGAAGTTCATACTCTCTCTGGGTCTTGATTATATCCATATCCTTTTCATGCTTTTCCCGCAGTTCTTCAGCTTCACGCAGGCTTTCTTTAAGCATCCGGATTTTTTCCTGTTTTCTTCCCAGAAGACCGCTTTTATCAATAAACTGTTTCTTCAGTCTGTTTAAAAGCTCATTCTTCGTCACAAGCACCTTGGGAATATCTTTGATCTCATTTTCAATTTCATATTTCTGAAGTAATATATCCTGTAATGTCTGCAATTTTTCAAATACTTCATACATCATAACAACAAACTCTCCTGATTTTTTTATTGATCTATATAATCTTTTAAGCGGCGGCTTCTTTTGGGATGCCTCAGTCTTCTAAGGGCCTTTGCCTCTATCTGCCTTATCCTCTCTCTTGTTACATTGAAATAAAGCCCAACCTCTTCAAGGGTAAGGGAATATCCGTCTTCAAGTCCGAACCTCATTTTCAGGACTTCCTGCTCTCTCGGGGGAAGTGTTTTCATCACATCCTGAAGCTGTTCCTGCAGCAGAGTAAAAGCTGTCTGTGTTGCAGGATTTTCTACATCCTTGTCCTCGATAAAATCTCCGAGAAGTGAATCCTCCTCCTCTCCTATCGGGGTTTCAAGAGAAATCGGCTCCCGGGCAACATTTTTAACAGCTTTAACACGGCTTACTGTCCAACCCAGTCTTTCAGCAATCTCCTCATCTGTCGGTTCCCTGCCGAGTATCTGCATGATCTGTCTGGATTCCCTTACAACCTTGTTAATCTGTTCAATCATATGAACCGGGACCCTGATAGTTCTTGCCTGATCTGAAATTGATCTGGTTATAGCCTGTCTTATCCACCATGTTGCATAGGTGGAGAATTTATAGCCTTTTCTGTATTCGAACTTTTCAACAGCTTTAATAAGCCCGATATTACCTTCCTGGACCAGATCAAAGAAATGCAGACCCCTGTTTGTATATTTCTTGGCAATACTTACAACAAGCCTCAGGTTGGCCTTAATCAGCCTGTCTTTTGCATTTTTCATCATTATCCGGCCATGATATATCTCTTTTGCTTTTTCAAGAATTTCATCAATTGTATTCTCAAAATCACATTCCATCTCTCTGAGCTTTTTCTCGTTTATCTGGATAATACGGATCTTGTCCTTTATTTCATCTGCCGACATCTGCAGCGATTCTTCAATTTCCGACCGCTTGGCAGAAGTTGCAAGCCCCCTGCCAAGATTTCTAAGTTCCTTAAGGTTTAAAACCCCAAGTCTTTTTTCAATCTTTTTCTGATCTTTTCTGTATTTATTTATTTTTCTTTCTGCTGTAATAAATTTCTCTGAAAATTTTACTATCTCATCCTGATGAATATCAACATTTTTAAGATATTCAAACAGCGGGAAAGATTTTTTATAGAGTTCAGCATCTTCAAAAATATTCTCTCCCATTGTCAGGATTTTTCTCTTAAGCTCCATATAGCTTTTCAGCTGTCCGGCTACTTCCCGGAGAGATTCCCTGTAAAACTGGTTCAAACGCCTTCTTTCTGCAAGAAGTTCTGAAATCTCCTTTTTTGAAAGTTCAAGATCCCTGGGGTCAAGTCTTGAGAAGGTCTTCTGAGATAATTCATAAAACTCAGGTATCAGCATTCCGGATGCCCTGATAACCCTTTTTATGATGTTTTCCCCCTCTTCCATCTGCTTGGACAGTTCAACCTCCTGTTCTGCAGTAAGAAGATGCTCTTTACCGATTTCCCGGAGGTAAAGTCTTATGGGATCATCTATTGCCGAATCTTTTTCGCCGGATACAATCTTCTTGCTCCGTTTCTCTTCCCCGTCATCATCATTTTCTTCGCCATCATCGTCTTCCTCCTCCTCATCATCATCAGAAGGGAGGTCTTCCTCTTCCAGCACAATATTGTGCTTTTCAATCAGAGCAATAACGTCCTCGATTTTGTCGGTATTAACGATATAGTCAGGCAAATAATCATTAAGCTCATCATAGGTTATTTTTTTCTTTGATTTACCATATTCGATTATTTTGATTACAGCTGGATCATTCAGCAATTCTGACATTCTTATTCATCCCTTTTAATTTATCAATTTCTTTATCATAAAAAAGTTTTTCAGCAATCAGTTCTTCTAGTTTATATGGATCGTTGTCAGCAAATCTGCAAATCTGTTTTTCAATCAGCTGCCTCTTCACTTTCAGATTCTTTAGTTTTACAATATTTATACTGTCTTTTATCAACTGCTCGGAATTAACTGAAAATTCCTCAGAAGACATTTTCCTGGCTACAAGATTCTTGAAATTCATGTTATCAATTTTACCGAGGACATATTCTCTGGAAAAAAAACCGTTTCTATAGCATTCTTCTAGAATTATATACAATTCCCTCGCCTTTTTTTCTAAAATGTCAACAATTTCAAATTCTTCTCTAACCAGATAAAAATAATCAAAATTATCCAGGACAGCAAGCATTAAATACAACTCAGGAGAAATTGTCAAATCTATTTCAGTTTCATCCCTGATTATACTGCTTCTTTCTTTTCCGGCGGCATATCTTCTGTAATCATCATATACCGGTCTGTAATCAATATCCAGATATTCAGAAATGCTTTTCAGCCTGCCTGTTCTGCTTATTTCTGAATCCTGAATAGAAACAAAAGGAAAAAGTTTATTTAATAAGGCAGTCACCTCATCCGGTCTGGAAAGATCAAATCTTTCCATATATTTTTTTAAAAGAAATTCAAAGCAATTTATAGGATATTTTAAATATTTTTTCAACGCTTCTGCGCCTTCTTTTTTAAGAATATCGGCAGGATCTGTGTTTTTAGGCAATATTATTACATCACAGCCCAGTTTTCCCTTTTCACAGATATATGCTCCCTTCTCTGTCGCATTTAAACCAGCCTCATCACCGTCAAAAACAAGGATTACACGGGAGCAGTTTTTTCTCAAAAGAGACGCGTGGTTTTCTGTAAGGGCTGTTCCGAGTGGGGCTACTACATTTTCAACACCCCCCTGATGCATGGCAATTACATCCATATAACCTTCAACAACATAAACACTGTCTGTTTTCCTGATCTCTTTTACTGCAAGGTTCAGTCCGTAGAGCTCCGAACTCTTTTTAAAAATCTCCGACTCAGGAGAATTGAGGTACTTTGGCATATTGTCCCCCAGAGCCCTCCCTCCAAATGCAATAACATTATTATGCCTTGAAAATATAGGGAAAATAATCCTTGAAGAAAAAAGGGATATTCGCCTGTATTTTCGGGAAAAAAGACCTGATTCTGACAAAAATGAATCAGAATAACTCTTTCTTTTCAGAAACCTGTAAAGCCAGTAACGGTCCTCAGGAGCAAAACCCAGCCTGAATTTCTTTATTGATTCCTCTGTTATCCCCCTGTCTGAGAGATATTCAAGTGAAGCACTTGCAGATGGACTGGTTTCAAGTATATAGCTGAAACTGCCCGAGACTTTGTCATAAAGATCCAGAAGCTTTTTTCTTATGGAATCAGATTCACTATATCCTGAAGATTTGAGATAACTCAAATCAATACCTGCCTTTACAGCAAGATATTCCACAGATTCAGGAAATGTCATTTTTTCAATTTCCATCAGGAAACTGAAAACATTCCCCCCCTTATGGCATCCATAGCAGTAATACATCCCTTTATCCGGAGTAACAGTAAATGAAGGGGTTTTTTCACTGTGAAAAGGACAAAGCCCCTTCAGGTACCTCCCTGCCCTCTTTAATGAGACATACCCTCCAATAATATCCTCAATATCAGTTTTGTCACCGATATCCTTTATAACCTCTTCAGGAATATGCATTCTACCTACTTCTTGAGATATAAAATTCTTGCCTTGTTATGCTCGGAAAGCCTTCTGGAAAAATAATGTTCCCCTTTACCCCTGTCTTTAAGAAGAAAATAAAGATAGTCAGTTTCTGCCGGATGATGGGCCGCATAGAGTGCAACCTTTCCGGGATTGCAGATAGGGCCCGGAGGAAGCCCCTGATGTATATATGTATTATAATCAGATTCTATCTTTATATCATCATATGTCAGATATTCAGGATGCGGTTTTCCTTCAATCTCTGTTATAACATATTCAACAGTCGCGCATGACCCAAGCGGAATCTGCCTGTCAAGCCTGTTGATAAATACAGAGGAGATAAGCGGCGCTTCCTTTTCAACCCTGTACTCCCTCTCAATTATTGAAGCAAGTATCACCTTCTCATACAATTCTTCAGCAGTCAAAAAGGAATTATCAGCCTTTATTACTGAAAAAAAGTTTTCCACCATAAAATCAACAACCTTATCAGCAGGATAATTGAGGGGGAAGAAGTATGAATCAGGGAAAAGAAACCCCTCCAGATTATCTGCCGGAATATTAAACTTTTCAATAATTTCCCGGCTTTTTACCGCATTAAGAAAATCACTGCCTGACGTGATCCCTTTTTCCTCAAAAAGAGAGGCAATCCTCCTTGCCGTAAATCCCTCAGGAATAGTGATTTTATAAAGGATACCGCTCCCCGAAACTATCAGGTTATGAATATCATATGTCGACATACCCGCCTTTATCAGATACTGCCCTGATTTAATTCTGTTGTCTGTTTTTTTAATCCTGCTTATAATTTTCAGCACAATTGAGGACCTTGTCAGCCCCAGACTAAAAAGATCGTCTGATACAGTATAAAGATTCTCCCCCGGTTCTATGTTGAATACAAAACCCTCTGCCGGTATCATATCAGAGGGTTTATCATAATAGTAAAACATCCCTGTAAAAGCTGAAACAGCAATAATAAATATCAAAAAAAGCAGTTTAAATGTATTTCTCATCAGCCATCAATATTTACAGGAATTTACTATTTAATCAATATAAATTCCACACGCCTGTTTTTCCATCTGTTTTTCAGATCACTGAAAGGAACCACAGGTTCAGTACCTCCAAGCCCTTCCATTGATATCCTTTTTGCCGAGACCCCTTTTTCTACCAGTATCTTTTTTACAGTTTCACATCTTGCATTGGAAAGGGGAATGAGCTCCTCATTCTCTTCAATTCTGGCCTTTGCTGGATCAGCCCAGCTCAGATTGTTTGCATGTCCTTCAATTCTTATATTATATGTTGAATATTTATTAAGTATAACTGAAAGCCTGTCAATAATCTTCTCATTTTTCTCCCTGACCTCAGGAATATCTGTAACCAGCTCTGGTGTGTTAGGAGAAAATTTAATACTTGAAATTCTTATCTTTAGCCGGTCTCCGTCCCTGATAACCAGAACATCTACAGGTATAAAACCTCTTCTTTCATGAATATTTCCCAAATTATCTGAAGCCTTCAGCAGAAATGGGTAATCCTCTGCGGCCTGTACCAGTTCCCCTGTATCAGAAATACCATCCCAAATTATTTTTTCAGTGGGTTTACCTTTACCTGAAAAATGTCTGAAGCTGCTGCCTACAGGATCTGATATTTCAAGAGACCAGTCCCTGATCCCGCTCAGATCAGTGAGCGAAAGATTTATCATAAGCTCATCGTCAACTCCGTCGTTATCAGGAGAAAAAGGATAGGGTGTTAAAATAATATCTGATTCCGGAGGATCTGTATCAAGAACAAATTCCCTTGTAGATGATACCGGGTTATCACCTTTTTTATACAAAACAGAAAGATCTGCTTTGTATCTGCCGCTGGGAACAGTGGTTTTTCCCTCTTTACCATCCCATTTGATTATTTCAGGAATTCTTTCCGCACCTTTGAAAGTTTTAACCTTCTTTCCGCTGCTGTCGCTGACAGAAAGCTCCCATGACTCAATTCCGTCAAAAGGGGAAACATAGAGGCCGAACTCAACCTCGTCAAGAAAAAGATCATTATTCGGTGAAAATCCGTCAATATCCACAGAAACAATAGCACTTGTTAGCCTGTTGTCAATCTTAATATTATTAATTTCCCTATCAGTCCTGTTCCCTCCGCTGTCCTCTGAAAATAAATCAAGACTGTATATACCGTCATCCATAATGTTTCCTGAATTATCCCTGCCGTCCCAGAATACTGTTTCAGGCATTGAATTCCAGGAAAAACTTCTGACAACATCTCCGCTGCTGTTTCTTACATTACCCAGCCACAAATCCTCATTGCTTGATCTTATTATTTCAACCGGAAGAGAATCTTTCTTCCCGTCTCCGTTCGGTGAAAAAAGCACATAAGCTGAAGAAACTTCCAGGACAGGATACTCTGTATCTATACTGAAAAGGGGCGTCCCTGCCGAAGGATTATTACCATTAATATAAAGTATATCCAGACCTGCCCGATAACTTTTTCCGCTGGAAATATTCCCGACCATCTCTTTTCCGTCCCATACAAACCTTTCCGGCAGACTACCCTGCCCTTCTTTAACAAAAACCTCCTGACCGGAGCTGTCTGATACTGAAAATCGGTACTTTTCAACACCGTCTTTCTTCCTCAGCTCAGGATAGAACGTAATTGTGTCCTTTATACCGTCACTGTTTGGAGAAAATACCGGATATTCCCTTGACAGCATAACCGGTGTTTCTTCCGTGTCAATTGAAAAAGAGACTACTTCAGACTCCCCTCGGTTTCCGGCCCTGTCAGTTGATGAGAGGCTGTAAAAGTATTTACCGTCAGGGGCAATCCTCCCCTTATCATTGATACCGTCCCATTCTACTTTATCCCCGGCCTTTCCGTGCCAGCTGTATCTGTAAACAGGATTCCCCTTTTCATCAGATATTAAACCTTCCCATTCATCTTCATTACTTGTCTTCTGATTAAGCAGAAGCACATCCTTCTTTCCGTCTCCGTTCGGTGAAAAAACACTGTATTCCGAATCAACTGATACGGACGGAGGGGTTATATCTATTATAAACTCGGGAGAATAAGCTTCCGGCATATTTCCGTTTCTGTAGACTATCTGGAGCCTTCCTCTGTAACTGTCTTCCGGTAGAATTTTCCTGTCTCTGGAAAGACCATAAAAAATATATTTTTCAGGTATATCGTCAAAACCTTCAAAAGAGTTCCTGATAGCCCCGGTTTTATCGATAATATCAAATGTCCAGCCCGAAATATCACTGCGTACAGGTACATTGAAACTGAATTCAATAAAATCATTTATCCTGTTGTTATCAGGAGAAAAAGCAGAACTGCTTATTGAAAGAGATACAGGTGTATTCATGGTACTGATAATAATATTGGCAACACCGGCTGAAGCCCGGTTTTCCGCTCTGTCTGTTGCTGATATTTCATAGGTATAGACACCGTCGGAAAGGAGAATCCCGTTATCATCTGTTCCATCCCAGAAAAAATCACCCGGTTCCCGGTTTTCCCATCTGACCGTTCTGACTGTCCGTCCGTTATTATCAATAAACCGTCCTTCCCAAAGATCTTCTGGACTTCCGGTCTGTCTTAAGGTGAGAAAATCCCGGCTGCCGTCTCCGTTAGGAGAGAAAATCCGTTCCAGCACAGGAGGTGAAGAAACAGAAACAGAAGGGGGTGTTCTGTCTACAACAACTTTATAACGGCTGCTCTCCCCTTTATTTCCGTTGTCATCCCATGCTGTTACATAAAAGTCATATTCCCCGTCTTCAGCCGGAGACCTTTCGTCAGTATTTCCGTCCCATCTTAACCTTTCAGGAACCGCGATTCCTGTCTTTACATACTTAAGTCTTTCGAAAACATTTTCAAAGGTAAGGTTTTCCGCCCTTTCATCCTTATTGGCATATTTTCTTATCTGTTCCCCTTCAGGTGATGTTATTACAAACTCATAACCCTTTATATATCTCTCATCTTCAATAGACAACGGCAGAATCAGATCATCGCTTTTTCCGTCATTATTGGGAGAAATATAAGCAACCGAATCATATAAAAGATCAATAACAGGTCCCTTTTCATCCCTTACTCCAAAAGGAATCCTGAATCCGAGACTGTATGCATCAAGATCTTCACTGATCCTTGTATAGGAGGCTGAAGTAAGTATCTCTGTCTGATCCCATTTCCTTTTTTTAATAGCATCAATATCAAATTTTTCAAGATCTGCATTAAAACCGAAAGATATTCCGACAGAAGGGAAAAAGTTCAATTCATTACCGGGATCTTCCGGATCCATACGGCTTCCGATACTGATATTAAAAAGGTTACTTATCCTGAAATCTCCCCCAAGCTCTGCTCTGATACTCTGAAAATAGGGGGAAAAAAGATCGGCAGAAAAATCAAAAGAGAATTTTTCACTCTCAATCAGGGTTACTCCGCATCCGAAACCAGGTGTAAACGGAGATGGGAAAGGGGTATAATCGGAAGGGGAATACCCTCTCCCGATATTTTTAAGAACTGCGCCCCACCTGAAGTTCTTTTCATTAAAAAACTCTTCGGGATAATGGAGAATCCCAAGATCAAGCCCGATTCCCCAGTCGCTGTTGTCATTCTCCCCTGCTGTAAAGACCAGGGCTGATCCTACTGAAAGATTATCAAAAAGATCTTTGGAAAATGCAAAATTCAGCTTACCGAAAGTCCCGTAATCAAGGGTATCAAAGCCGGAATTCATAAACATGGCGGATGCTGAAAAGACACCAGCCCTGCCGGGAACAGAAAGACCCCCGTTTATAACATTTCCCCATTCTTCATCATTATTTTTGCCGTTGAGTCCTGTATAATTGAGCGCCGCAGTTACCCTCTGAAGAAATCCCCCTGCCGCAGGATTATTAAAACAGGACAGAGGAGCTTCAGTTGAGACAAGAGGACTTGCAGATGAAAGAAGCTCCGGTGAAAAAAAGTCGTAAAGAAGCTCACCCCCGGGGGGTGGATCATATTCTGCAAACAGAAACCCCGGCAGACTAAAAAAAATATTTAAAACAAAAAAGATTACTGGCAGTTTAATCCCTTTATTCATCTTATCACCATCCTTTATCTATCCCTGTGATTTTTTCCCTATCCTCTGTATTTCTTCTATTGTCATTGTACTGAAAAGCTCCTTTTCAAGCCGGTATTTAAGGCTGTAAAGCAGTTTATCAAGGGATGATTCATTCTCCCTTAAAAAAATATAAAGAGCCTTTTTTTCATCATCAGAAAGATTCAAATCTAAACCTCAATTACAAGACCTTCTTTTGCAATCAGCAGCTCCGGTTTATAACTGTAAAGATGCCCTGCGTACCATCTTGCTTTATTGAGTATACTGTAGATTTTTTTATCCTCATAGAGCGGTTCATGATGAAACATGACCAGTTTACCTATTTTCCATTCAGCAGCAAACTCAACTCCAAGACTGAATGATGAATGGCCCCAGTCGTATTTCTCAATAGCCTCATCCAGAGTATACTGTGTATCCAGGATTATAAGATCTGTATTATCGTAAAAATCCACATTATATGTAGTTTTTTCAAAATCAGTATCCCTGAGCTCTGTATCTGTGGAAAATATAACACTTTTTCCGTTTTCAATCACCTTATAGGAATAACACCCCCCCGGATGCCTGACAACTCTGGGTATTATCCGGGCATTTCCGATCCTTATTCCATGCTCAGGGATTTTCACAAAATTTACAGATGCTTCAAACATATCCATTGTAATGGGGAAATACGGCTCCTCCATTTGCGCATAAAGGTATTCCTTAAGCCGTCCCAGGGGACTGTAGAAAGTAATTTTGCATTTTTTGTCATAAACCTGCGGCGAAAAAAAAGGAAGTCCCTGAAGATGGTCCCAGTGAAAATGGGTGAAAAAAATATGATAATGCCTGACATGGTCTTTATTTCTGGCAAGTTCAAGCCCAAGCTCCCTTATTCCTGTTCCTGCATCAAAGATAATTATATTATCGTCATCAAGCCTGACTTCGACACATGTAGTATTCCCCCCGATTGTGGAAAAAATATAATCAGGAAGTCCTGACAAAAAAAGCTCCCTTGATTCGGGAGAAATGAGATCTTCAGGCTTAATCCTCTGTACAACTGCTGATATCTTTCTGTGCAGCTGACTGTTAGTCAGAGGGACAGGAACAGATCCCCTTACCCCCCAGAATTTTACTTTCATTTCACTAATTAACCTGTTTTTTTAAATTTATTATTATCAGTTTATATTAAAGAAAAACTTTGTCAATTATTTTTAAAAGCAGAATCAAAATCATCTATCAGAGGTTCGGCAAGCCTTTGTGAAAGCTTTTCCTCAATTTCGCTGCATGGATGGATTTTCCCCCTGTTTACCCCGGGGCAGGACATGGCAAGTGCATTCCAGTCATCCTCAGATTCAAGATATGGTCTCCAAAAAGGGTATGTTCTGCACTGAAGAGGTCTGAAATTATAAACGCTGCACCCGCCGTTCTCCCAGAAAATACAGTCATAGTTATCTTTTTCCCTGAGGCTGATTCTCTGAAATCCTCCAATATTAACTTTCCTGCAGTACTTCTCAAAAAATGTTACTTCATCAGTTTTAAACCCGGAAGAAAGATTCCTTACATCTTTTACAGAGAGAAAGACATATCCCGGTTCCAGCCTGCAGCAGGCAGAGCATCTTGTGCACTCAAACTTAAGACCCTTTTCGTAAAACTTTTCTTCCATGTCTGCCAACCTGTATAGTTAAGATATAGGGGCTATCTCCCCTGAAACAGTATAAATCTCTGCAAAAAAAACCCTGCAGACAACTGGGTCTGCAGGGTTATGGGGAGAGAAGGATTCGAACCTTCGAAGGCGAAGCCAACAGATTTACAGTCTGCCCCCTTTGGCCGCTCGGGAACCTCCCCGGTAATTCAACATAATTGTTAAAGAGGTTTTATCAAAGCAGCGACAAAATGTCAACTACTTTTAAAAACCTTTCAGCCATCTGTCAGATTCGAACTGACGACCCCGAGATTACAAGTCACGTGCTCTGGCCAGCTGAGCTAAGATGGCATGTTCAACATCCCGTTGACGAAGACGATATTATTAAAACATCGGAGGAAAGTCAATATAGTTTTGGAAATTTATCCCACAATTTGTCAAAATCTCGGTCCTGTCACTGAAAACCGCAATTGTACATTCGAACTGTGCGGTCAGGCTGCTGTCCCTGGTAACTATAGACCAGTTGTCATCAAGAAAGACAACATCACACTTCCCGAGGGTCAGAATCGGTTCAATTGTAATTACCATTCCCGGAACTACAGGAAGACCGCATCCTCTATCTCCGTAATTCAGAACTACAGGTTCCTCATGTATATCCCGCCCTATTCCATGCCCTGCAAAATCCTCAAGCACCCTGCAGCCGTATCTTTTTGCCGTGCTGTTAACAGCATAACCGATATCGCCAAGTCTGTTCCCGGGAACAGCAGCGGATATTCCGGCCAGAAAGCTTTTCCATGCTCCTTTCAGGAGTCTTCTGGTTTCAGAATTTGACTCCCCCGCTATATAGGTCCATGCACCGTCTCCATACCACCCGTCAACCTCTACTGTGGAATCAACAGTCAGGATATCGCCTTCACAGAGCATATAATCACCTGCAATACCGTGGGCAGCAACATTATTTACGGAAATGCATATATTTCCGGGAAATCCCTTATAACCCTTAAGAGCGGAAGTCCCTTTCTTTTTTGCTATAAAACTGCAAGCAAAACTGTCTATTTCCTCTGTTGTTATTCCCGGTTTTATAACTGAGGATAGTTCTCTGAGAAGTTCACCCACAATTTTTGAGGGCTTTTTTATCCTCAAAACATCAAGACTTGTCTTGAGAGGTATATCTTTTATCAATATATAACTCCGGATAGGGAAATGCTTATCAAAATTATCGGTACTGAAGCGGTGGAAATCAAGCAGCCCAGACAAGTATTATTTTGGATATAAAAAATACTGCAGTTCCTGATATAAAAGCGAGAAGAAAAAACAAAAACCTTTTCAGGAGTTTTCTCTTCGTTCCTGCTCCTGAAACTATCATTGCAATTCCATAAAGAAGACTGAGAAAGACAAGGATAAAAGCAGTTATCTCTGAAATCCTCAGAAGCATGGTTTGAGTGCTGTCAAGAAAAAACTGGAAGTTCCCTGAGATATAAAGGGTAATTATAAAAAAAAGAAAAAAGTAAAAAAAAACTACTACTTTCTCAAGCAGTCTGAAAAACAGAACTCTGGTAAAATCAATCATATATTCAGTTTATAATATTCTCCTGTTTTGTCTATTAAAAGATCCTTATTGAAAAATATATTGCCTTATCATAGTTTTATATCGTAAAATCGGAACATGGGGAATGACCTTAAAGGGATTATTAAGAAATACAGCAGAATGCTTGAGCCGGTTTCCACAGGCATCATAGAAATAATCCATCCCGTCAGCAATATAAAAGCTGCCTTATTTGACATATACGGTACACTTTTTATTTCAGAAGCCGGAGATATATCACTTGCTTCTGAAAAACAGAATAAATCTTTTTTTATTGAAACCCTTAAACTTTCAGGAATAGATCATACTGATGGAGAAAACCTTTATTCCCTCTATATCGCTGAAATACAGGATGAACATGCACGGCTGAAAAGAGAGGGGATAAACTATCCTGAAGTTGTTATTACAGATATCTGGAAGAGTATTCTTGAAAAAGGAGCCGGAGTTACTGCTGATAGAGATCTGCTTGAAAAAGCAGCAGTTACATATGAATCACTTTCAAATATTACATCTCCCATGCCTGGTGCCGCAGAAATAATCAGATTCCTCACAGGCAGACATATTGTTACCGGGGTGATCTCAAATGCCCAGTTCTATACCCCCCTGCTATTTGATTCGTGGTTTGGCCAAAGCATGGAAGAAATGGGATTTGACAAAGATATTTCAGTATACTCTTATATGATCCATAAAGGGAAACCTGATTTATCGCTGTTTATTAGGTCACTTGAAACTCTTGATAAAAAATACAGCATTAAACCTGAAGAAGTTCTTTACATTGGCAATGATATGTTAAATGATATAAAAACAGCCCACTCGGCAGGAATGACAACAGCTCTGTTCGCGGGTGACAGAAGATCTCTAAGGCTGAGGGAAGAAAACAGCGAATGCAGAATTCTTAAACCTGATCTGATAATTACAGATCTTCTTCAGATCAAACAGATTATAATATAGAGGTATTTTTATGAAAAAGTTTATATTTTTTTTAATCCTGCTTATAATACTGTCCGGAGCAGTTCTATATTTCGGATGGGTACAAATACCTGAGAATTCACAGGCAGTCGTGTTTTCCAGAATAACCGGTTATGAAAAAAACGCTCTGGAATCAGGTTCATTCCACTGGAGATGGCAGAAGCTGATTCCAGGGACATTTCAGGTACACTTTTTCAATGTTTCAACCCACAGGGAAGAGGTAACTTCAGAAGGGATGCTGCCATCCGGGGAATTATATTCAGCTATATTAACAGGAAATCCTGATTTCTCCTATAAAAGCTCCTTTACAATAACATACAGAATCAACAGTGAAGATCTGCCTGAGTACTTTAAAAACAACTCAATAACACCTGAAGATTCCGAAAAGTGGTATACAGAAAAAGACAGAATCATTGAAACTGAAGGGAAAAAGTTCCTGAACAGCCTTATGGGGACAGGAGAAACTGGGTCGTTATCTGAAATAGAAAAAAAACTGACCGATCATATGATCAGAAATATTACTGATATAACAATAACCGATCTTACGATGAGCTACTACAATATCCCCGACATGGATCTTTACAATGAAGCAAAAAGACAGTATCTGAATCTTATCAAAAAAAGAGAGTCTCTCCTCCTTGAATCTACTTCAGCTTCAGTCAGAGAAGGGGCGGACCTTGACAAACAGATCCAGATGCTTGAGAAATACGGGGAGCTGCTTACAAAATATCCTATACTCCTGGATTATATTAAGAACAATCCTGATGCTGATATTCTCAGGGAAAAAATCGGCAGTATCACGGAGTAATTAATGTCATATTTTTTCAATTTCGACAAAATAGCCTACCTCCAGGGGGAAAAACCTGAAGGCTGCATATTATGCCTGATAAGGGATAAATCCGATAAGATAGTAAATCTTACAGTTTTCGAAGACAGATTTTTCAATGTTTCAGTCAATCTTTATCCGTATAATCCTGGGCACCTTATTATCTTTCCGAAAAGGCATATTACAGATATCAGAGAAATGGATAATGAAGAATCCGAAAGACTGATTATCATTCAGAACCTGACACTGGATATACTTGACAGATGCTACAATCCTTCAGGCTACAATATCGGTTATAATATGGGGCTGACAGCAGGAGCATCCATTGAACACCTTCATCTCCATATAATCCCCCGCTTCCCGAGGGAAACCGGGATTGCAGATCTTATTGCAGGCAGCAGAATACTGGTTGAAAGCCCTTTTGAGACAAGAGACAGGCTTAAAAATATTTTCAGCGACCTTCCTCAAATTTCATAAGCTGCACAACAAGACTCTTGAAATATTTTATATTATCCATACACTCAGTTATATGCTCTTTAAATGTTTTTGTTTTACCATTGATCATATAATGCATGTTAAGGGTGTTTTTAACCTCATAGGACGGGGATGCAAGGAGCTGGGTTAATATCTTCAAAATACTTTCATAACTCTCAAGCGTCTTGTTTATAATGTCCTTCGTAACCTTGTTTTTCTGGCTTATAAATGATTTGTACATCTTCAGATATGCATTGTCATTTCCAAGACCGTACCTCAGTCTTAAAAAAAGTTTGCCGTCATCTTCATCCGGTCCGAGTGAATTATCAAAATCCTTTATCTTTATCAATGAATCATCCAGAGTGGAAAGCTGGACCATTATACTGTTTGCGGTAATCTTATCCTGAGAAAGGACTACCCTTGCAACAATATCAATAAGGTTGCGGTACTGATTGTTATAGTAGTGATCGAGATAATTAAAAAGTATCTCAAGTGTCTTAACATGATGAAAATAGGTTACCCCGATTTTGTTGTAGTCAAAACTTGTATAGTAGCGGTAATGCATAAACTTTTTAAGCTGTATATTGTTGAAAAAACGGTCAATATTTTTTTCAATCAGGACATTTCTGGCATTTGTATATTTCGTATCAACCTGTTCAAGAAGATGGATCTTGAGGTTTGAATAGTAAAAATCCTTGAGCTTCAACCTTGGAATATAAAATGCAAGCTTGTAATAAATATCATTTCTGAAATACTTGATAAGTTCAATAAGTGGAACTTTCCTGCTTATTTTTCTGGATTCAGCATATATATCATTAAGTCTTGAATAAAACCAGTCCAGCTCCTCTCCTGGTTTATTTCCGTTTTTTTTATCTGCAGACTCCCCTTCTTCCTCCCCCTCTTCCGAACTGCTGCTGTTATCCTCACTGCTTTCCATGTATACTTCTCCGCCGCTGCCGGCAGAATCGGAACGGTAAAAATATTTACCCACAAGTTCATTTATCCTGATAGGGGTTGTTACTTTTAAAACCATATAAACAGCATAATAGAGTTTTTCCAGATGCTCCAGACAAAGCATTGCAGAAGCGCTTTTGAAACTGTATGACCCTTCTGCGGCAGTGGAATCAAATCCGAAAAGCTTAAGGAACTGAAAATAGGGAAAAAGAACAATTGTCCTGAAATAATAAAGAGGCATTATTTCATCTTCAATTTCATCAAAAATCTTCTGGGGTATTTTCTTTATATGTGAGTTAAGCTTTTTCAGCACCTCATCACGGATAGCCCCTTTTGTTTCGTTGTCGTAAAGTATTTTCTCAATTTCCTCATTTGTAATCAGATCATCAATATCCCTGACAGCACCTTCCATCCTTTCGTTGATAAGTTCTGAAAGAACAAGATGAAAAGTCTCCCCCTGGCTCCAGAAATCCCTGAAAACAAGGATAAGAGGTGAAACCTTGAGATAGAGATTATAGACAATCTCCCCCATATTTCTGGAAATATTTCTGGTCTCGAATCCTGTTATACCGGGCATTTTCCTGTTTATACTTTTTTTAAGCTGCCTGAACCTTATGGATGTATAAACAGCCTCTTCAGATTTACCGGTAAAAATCTGTCTGATTTTAATTATAAGTCTTTCAAAAAAACCGAGATGTTTCAGATCTTCAATTATCATCCGGTTCTTATCTTCCCTGCTTACCTCAACATTATATATACTCTCATCAATCCCCGGATTGATATTCATACTGAGATTTATTTTTTTTAACAAATCCTTTCTTTCCCTTTCGCTGATTGAGGAGGAAAGATCTTCAAAAATATTCTTTTCCATAAACTAAATAACTCCGGTCAATTAAAGATCCCTGCATATAATTAAGCGCCCTGATTTCATTTCAACAGTAACTTTTTCACTGACAGCTGTATTGCTTATCCCTCCGTCCCCGATTTTCCACGACAGGGAATCAAGACTCCATTTAAGTCCAGAGCTTATCATTTCAGACACACCGGAGGAAACAGGGAAAATGGAGATGATATCCCCTATTTCTGCGGCAAGGGTAATCCGGCTGTCAACCGAAAAAATAATCTCTTTTCTCATAATCCAGCAGTCAGGATGTATATCCCTGTAGAACATGGAAAATATGCCGATAAAGTGATCTGTTCTTCCTCCGCCCCCGCCTACAATAACAATTCTGTCACATCCCTTTTTTTTCAAAAGGGCAAAACCGAGTTCAGTATCGGTAAAATCCTTTTCCCTGCTGTATTTTACTACCTCAGCTTTATCAAACCACATTATATCATCGGCAGAAACAAGCGAATCCATATCCCCAACTATAAAATCCGGAGAAAGACCGTATCTTTTTGCATGATAGATACCGGAATCTGCTGCGCAGAGAATATCAGCATCTTCAATATATTCTCTGACAGCCCCGTATTCTTCAGGTGCGTCCCCCCCTGTAAACAATATTCCCTTCATTTTACCCCTGTGTTTAAATAAACAGTCATTTTTTGAAAACAGTCTAATATATTTTTATTTTTTTCTAAAGGTTTTTTTCAGAGACCCGAAAGTAAAAGTAATAAGCCGGACAAGGATGTCCGGTCCATATATCAAGGAGGATATATCTATGATTATCAATCATAACCTGAGTGCTATGTTCGCACAGCGGACACAGAAATTCAACAACCTTAGCACAGATAAGAACATGGAAAAACTCTCATCAGGAATGAGAATCAACAGAGGCGGTGATGATGCATCAGGTCTTGCTGTTTCAGAGAAAATGAGAGCGCAGATCAAGGGCCTGAACAGAGCTGAACAGAATGCACAGGACGGTATCTCTTTTATCCAGACTACTGAAGGTTACCTTCAGGAATCACAGGACATTCTTCACAGAATGAGGGAACTTGCCGTACAGGCTTCCAACGGTATCTATACATCTGAAGACAGGATGCAGATACAGGTTGAAGTATCGCAGCTTGTTGACGAGGTTAACAGGATTGCATCACATGCCCAGTTTAACGGCCTCAATATGTTAACAGGAAGATTTGCAAGGGAAACAGGTGAAAATGTAGTTACAGCAAGCATGTGGCTTCATATCGGAGCAAATATGGACCAGAGAGAACAGATTTTTATCGGCACCATGACAGCTCAGGGACTCGGTATTCAGAGTTCGTCAGGCCTTCCCAGTTCAGCAACATTTATTTCCCTCTCAACACCTGACAGGGCCAACATGGCTATCGGAGTAATTGACTCAGCACTGAAGAAAGTAAACAAGCAGAGAGCTGACCTTGGTGCTTACCAGAACAGACTCGACCATACATTAAAAGGTCTGGCAGTAGGCGCTGAAAACCTCCAGGCAGCTGAATCAAGAATCAGGGATGTTGATATGGCCAAGGAAATGGTAGATTTTGTAAAGAACCAGATCCTTGTTCAGGCTTCAACAGCAATGCTGGCACAGGCAAATCAGAAAAGCCAGTCTGTAATGCAGCTTTTCCAGTAAAACCTGACTTTACAATCAATCAGCCCCGGAATTATGTTCCGGGGTTTTTTTATTCCTGTTCTTTATTGACAACTGATATCTATTAATTATTTACTGTTAACCGTGAATGTTCCTGTTAATATAAAAAAATTCTGCTCAATATTCAACCGTGAAGGGTTCAGCTGCTATCTTGTGGGGGGAGCAGTAAGAAATCTTATCAGGGGTATCAACCCGGCAGATTTCGATTTTGCAACAGACGCTCAGCCTGAAGATATGATAAAAATTTTCAGAAAGGTCATTCCCACCGGTATTGAACACGGCACTGTAACAATACTTTTCAAGGGGATGCACTACGAGGTTACTACATTCAGAATTGACGGAAACTACACCAACTCCCGCCATCCGGACAGGATTATATTCAGCGATTCAATATATGAAGACCTTAAAAGAAGAGATTTTACAATAAATTCCATGGCACTTGATCCTGTCAGAAACAAACTGATTGATCCCCATAACGGACAGCAGGACCTGAAAAGAAGGATAATCAGAGCTATCGGAGACCCTTCAACAAGATTTTCAGAGGATGGATTAAGGGTACTCAGGGGATGCAGGTTTGCCTCCCAGCTTGGTTTTGATATTGAAAGCAGCACCCTTGCAGGAATAGAGGAACAGGGATTCCGGCTCAAATATATTTCAGCCGAAAGGATACGGGATGAGATAATAAAAATACTTATGTCCGATCTTCCGTCAAAAGCCTTTTTCATTATGAAAGATACAAAAATACTTAAATATGTAATACCTGAGCTTGAAGATGGAATCGGGATGAGACAGAGAGAAATGCACAGTTTCGATGTTTTTGAACATTCACTATATTCAGCAGACTTTGCCGAAAAAGACCTTGTTATAAAACTATCAGCACTTCTTCATGACATCGGGAAACCGGCATCCTTACAGGTTACAGACAATATTCCCACGTTCTACAACCATGACAAAATATCCGCAAGAATGGCCGGCGAAATACTGAGAAGACTCAAGTTTCCAAAATCTGTTGAAAAACAGGTTTCACATCTGATTGAAGAACATATGTTCAACTATACTGAAGACTGGACAGACAGTGCCATCAGGAGACTTATCGCAAGGGTTGGTGAAACAAACATACAGGATCTCATAAAGCTACGGTATGCTGACAGGGCAGGCATGAGAGGAAAGCCATTTTCCTGTGCAAATGACAGCTCTTTCATATCAAGAATCAACGCTATACTTGAAAAGGAAAACGCTTTCTCAATTAAAAATCTTTCAGTTGACGGCAATCTTCTTTCTGAAAAGGCAGGCATACCTAAAGGTCCTGAAATGGGAAAAGTACTTGAATTTCTTCTTGAAACTGTTCTTGAAGATCCCGGACTGAATAAAACGGATAAGCTCATAGAAATAGCGGAAAATTTCTACAGGGAAAGAATGGATTTAAACTGAAAACTTATTCTTATAAACTGTTGTTTTCAGCTTCCCTGACATAGTGAGCATAAGCAATACTTGCCGCACTCTGTTCCGCCGCCTTTTTGTTTTTTCCTTCGCCAGGTCCGAACACCTTGTCTTTTATCCGTACTTCAACAAGAAATGTCCTGTCATGATCAGGACCGATCTTCTTGACAAGTTTATACTTGGGATATGTTTTATACCGCTTCTGTACAAACTCCTGCAGAAGGGTTTTATAATCCTTTTCATGCTTATTCTCAAGCACTTTTATGATTTCCGGAATAAGATGGCGCAGAACAAAAGATCTTACAGCTTTCAGCCCTGAATCAAGATAATAGGCACCGATAATTGCCTCCATGCAGTCTGCAAGTATGGCCTTTTTATTCCTTCCGCCGGAATATTCCTCCCCCTTGCCGATAAGGATAAAATTGTCAACCTTGATTGCTTTGGCAATAGTACTCAGACTGTTTTCACTTACAACAAAACTCTTTATACGGGCAAGATCCCCTTCCGCCCTGTCAGGAAGAAGATAGTAAAGATATTCACTTGTTAAAAGCCCCAGAACAGAATCTCCGAGAAACTCCAGCTTTTCATTATTATCTATATCTTCGTGGCTCTCATTTGCATAAGACCTGTGACAAAAGGCAAGGTTCAGAAAATCAAGTTTTCTGAACCTCAACCCTGCGTGATTTTCAAATAATAAAAGTTCTTTTTTCCTCGAAGCTATAATCTGAGGAGCTTTCACTTTTAGATTTTTCTGAAAATTCAGCACACCAATCTTATTTAGTAGCTGATCTGATAAATTCGACAGCATCGCCTACAGTTTCAAATTCATTGGCTTTTTCATCAGGGATCTGGATACCCATTTCCTCTTCAAGCGCATATACAAGTTCATAAGTATCAAGGCTGTCTGCCCCTAAATCCTGTCTGAAAGATGCCTCAGCAGTTATCTTAGCTTCTTCAACGTCCAGTTTTTCCGCTATAATTTTTTTTACCTTATCAAAAAGTTCGTCCATTGTTTCCCCCTGTATAAATTGGATATATTTCCTGCTTTTTATGAGCAGCTGAAAAAAGAAGAAACTTATATACTATTTACGCAATTTCTTCAAGCTCTAAATACTGTTTTCCCTTATAAAATCCACATTTAGGGCAAACTCTGTGTGGAACAACCTTGTTTCCACATGTACCGCACTCTGTCAACGCAGGAGCAGAGAGCCTCATGTTGATTGATTTTCTCCCTCGTGTCTTTGCTTTTGAAGTTTTTCGTTTAGGAACCGCCATTTTTAACCTCTCAAAATATTCTATATAAAACTCATTGTTTTAATTAATTATTCTCAAGCTGAATATCAATTGAATAATTCAATAATTTCAAAAAAAGATACAGTATAGGATGATTATTGTCAAGAACTCAAGTTAAAACGCTCTTTGATGGCTTTTTCAACTATTCCGGGAACCATTGCTGATATATCGCCTCCGAAGGAAGCCAGCTCTTTTATAGCAGAGGAACGGAGCAGCGAATATCGTGAATCAGTCGGAATAAAAAGGGTATCAATATGGGATTTAAGCCCTTTATTAATCATTGAAAGTTCAAGCTCGTATGCAAAGTCTGTAAGTGATCTGATACCCCTTACAATTACTTTTGCCCCCTTTTTTTCAGCAAAATCCACTATAAGCTTGTCCCAGATATGAAGATGCACATTATCATATTTCTCAAGAATTGTTTTCAGCATTGCATATCTTTCTTCTGCATCAAAAAAATATTTTTTCTGCGGATTTACAGATATTACAACTATAAGCTCTTCAAAAATCTTTGAAGCCCTTTCTATCACATTGATATGACCGTTGGTAGGCGGATCAAAAGATCCTGGAAATATTGCTTTTACCATAAAGAATCCCTGTTTATATACTGTATAAAAAAAAATTATTTTAGTTTTGACAAATCGCTACAAAATAATATAATGTTATATTATGAAAGGTACAAGTGATATGGACAAACTTACTGGTTTATTTCGTTATTTTATAACAGCTTCCTGTTTATCACTGTTATTGGCATCCTGTGCCACCAGCGGCCCTAAAACAGTGGTTGCTGAAGAAAAAATTATAACAGAACCAGCCCCTGCAGTTGAAGTAACCGCGGAAAATACTGAAGAATTCAATGTTTCAGAAGATGTTTATACTAAAACATTCACAGATATAGATAAGCTTATTGCTGAACTCAACAAAATAATCAGAGATGAAAATTTCACTGAATGGAAAAAGTATCTTACTGACGAGTATATTACATACTACAGTGATCCAGACAACCTCAAGGTACTTTCAAATACACCTACTTTAAAAAAATACAATATTGTAATACGATCTCTAAAAGATTATTTTATCTATGTAGTTGTCCCGAGCAGATCCAATGTTAACCTTGATGATATCAGTTTTATCGACGATAATAACATCAAGGCATACATGAAAATTGATGGAGATCCGGTTGTGCTTTATAACCTGAAATACATTGATGAAACCTGGAAAATTGGATTATAAACATAATTTTGGAGAAAAATAAAATGAGAAAAACTGTTTTTTTTGCTATCTTTTCAGTCCTTTTACTCTCTTCTGTAACTGCACAGAATAATGAGCAGACTGTTGAAGAGAAATACCTCAGCACCAGCATCGAAGTAAGTATTATCAGGGAACTTGCTTTTTCAGATACAAGAGATCAGAAACTCGCAGCTATTGAAAGCATAGAAGATATGTTTTCTGATGGTAAAATCAAAAGCGGGGATCCTCAGATCCATAATATTCTAAACAGTCTCTCGGGAGAGGGGATATCTTCAATAGTTAAAGAAAACAACAGAAAAGTAAATTATTATCCTGAGGTCAGGAGAAGGGCATGCAAACTGCTTGGTGAACTTGGCGGCGAAATATCACGGGATTCTCTTGTTGAAATTACAAGAACTGATGATGAGACCATGGTTCTTTCTCAGGCGGTTTATGCGCTTGGAATTATCGGTATGAATGAAAATAATAAATCACTTCTGGCTATATCACAGGTAATTGATGCAGATGCAAACAAACTCAGAGTTGATGACAATCTGGCAATTGCCTCTCTTCTTGCGATTGAAAAAATAGCAAAAAAGAATGGCGGTTTTGAAGAAGAACCGGATCCGTTTTTTATTTACCGTTCTATAATTAAGATAAAAGAGGGTAATTACAGTCCTAATGTAAAAAAATGGGCAGATATGCTCCTTGACAGGCTTAAAAGCTACTGATAACTGCAAAATAAATATGTTTAAATAAAAAAAACGGTCATAAAAATGACCGTTTTTTTTATTTAACCCTTATCTGCACTGTTCTCCAGTCCGGCTTTTCATCCCTGTTTTCCATCTCGATTTTTTTTACTATCTTGAAATCTTTTCTGATATTGTTTTTTTCAGCTTTTACAATACCGAAGTTTCCGCTTCCCAGATAGACAACCTTTTCATCCTTGCCTACCGGGTTTTCCTTTTTAATCTTTTCAATTATGCAATCAAAATGGGCAGGATTATTGCTTCCCTGCAGCGCAATAGCTGAATGGAGTTCTTTTATATTTTCTCCGCACAATTCACATTTAAATACCGGGAGATTATTCTGAGGTACTTTTTCCCTGTCTCTGTTACGGTTGTTTTTCCACCTGTTTCCCCCTCTGAAATCCTTCTGCCCCTCTTTTTTAGTGCTGTTGTTCCCGCTTCTGGCTGGTTTCATTTATTCTCCTCATTAATTCCAAGTAATTCACTCGATAATAGCATTGCTATACGCTGTATTGCCAGAGTCAAATACTCTTCATCATTAATTTTTTCCTTCAGCTCTTTAAGTTTTACAGGATCTGACTTTTTAGCAATTCTGACCATCAAAAAACTCCCCGATTACATTTACGCAATACTAAACCTCATTAGTTACAGGATCAATAATAAAATCAACCTGTTCTTTACAATTTCCCTTCCAGTTCCTTGTTATCAACAACCTTAACAATAAAAAGCCTGCTGTTTTCCATAAGATCAACCTCGCTTTTAACTGCAGTACAGTTATTGCCTTCAGAATCAATCATAAGCTGAATAACTGGCCTTAACGGCGATTTTTTCTTGATCTTTATCACCTTTCCGATTGATTTATCATTTAATATAACAATACTTCCTGGAGGATATATTCCAAGAACTTTAATAAACTGCTTTACAACTGCTGCATCGTACTTCTTTGAATTCTCATTCAGTATCTGCTTCATTGCTGCATAACCGATCATTGAGGTCCTGTAGGCCTTTGCCCTGTTCATAGCCTCAAATGAATCAGTTACTGCAATTATCCTTGCCAGAAGAGATATATCCTCCCCCTTTATCTGTTTCGGATATCCCTTGCCGTCCCATCTTTCATGGTGCTGGAGTACAGCCTGTCCAATCATATCCGGAAATCCGAAATTTTTCACTATCATCTGATATGATATTACCGGATGCATTTTAACAATATTAAGCTCCTCCGAAGTAAGAGAACCCTTTTTTTCAGTTATTTTTTCAGGTATCTTAAGCATTCCGATATCATGAAGCAGAGAGGCTATAACAAGATGAAGCAGCCTTGATCCTGTCATATTATATTCAATACCCAGCAGGGTTGACAACACAGCACAGTTTATCCCGCTGGAAGCATATTTCTCACCGATTTTATCACTTTTGCTGATATAGCTTATTATCTCATGTACATCACCTATTTCTTCTGCCGATGAGATTCTATTAACAATAACCTCTGTGATTCTTTTTATTATCTTGAGGTCCGGTTTTTTCCCCCGGGAAATATCCCTTATAAACAGTGAAAACTCATCAATAATATTAACATAATCACTGAACAGCCTGGAATCGCGGCCTATCCCGTTATCCGAGCTGTCTATATCTGAAGAAGGGATAATCATCTCGCCATCTGTAAAAACCTCTTCAATACCCCATTTGGAAAGTCTTTCGATCTCCTTCCCTTTCAGAGTTATATTTGCCGGAACAAGCATATTGTTTTTATCCAGAAAAACATCTTCTGTAAACTTTATCCCTTCAACTAAATCTTTGACCTGTATTTTCTTCATATAACTTCCAGCATTCTCTACATTTTTATTATAAAACTTAAAATCTCAGCTATAATTTCATAATGCGCTTCAGGAATAAAACTGTACATTTCTGCAAGATACAGAGATTCAGCAAGATCTTCATTTTTATTCACTGCTACCCCTTTTTCTTCAGCAAGCTTTATTATTTTTTCCGCTGAAAAACCTTTACCCTTGGCAATAACTAAAGGCGCCGGGAGATTTTGATCATATCTGAGTGCAACAGCCTTCCTTATCCTCTTTTTCATACTGTAACATCCAGATCAAGGATATTCTCATCATCAAAACCATTGAAATTATTTATATCCACTACATTATCGTCAATTTTCACTCCCAGGTTTTGAAGTTTTTTTCTAAATTTCATAAAACCTTTTGAAGAATCAATTTTAAAAGGATTACTGCAGTACAATTTCAGTCTGTATCCTTCATTCAGTACTGTTATATAAAATATCCATTCTCTGGTTCCGTGTTCAGCAGCAACTGCAATATTTTTAATTTCATCATGAATAAGTCTTATTCTGACTGTTCCGTCAAGCAGATCCCCTTTGTCCGAAATACTGAAAGGAAAATACATCCATTCATCATCAGAAACCTTTAAGTGATTGAATAAAAAAAGGGTATTTTCTGTTTTTTCAGCCTTTTCAATTTCCTCCATAATCTGTTTTTTCATCTTTTCCCGTCCAGATCTCCCCTTGTCCCTCTTTTCGGCATCACCGGAAAGATCGTCGAGAAGTTCTACAAGAAGAGATTCTGATTTAAATCCCTTTTTCAGGGCTTCTGCAAGGGCCGGTATAATAAATTTACCCTTTTCTTTCTTTTCAGTTATCCTCCTGATCAGGGCAATATCCTTTTCAGAAAGCCTTATATTAAGCCTGTATGCGAGTCTATATATTAAATCGGAAAAAACAGAAGGTTTGTCAGGGGAAAAAAAATCAGGAGTAACAGTAATGTTATCCTGATTCAATAAATCCAGTTTGATATATGTTCCGCCTGTAGTTAAAAAACCCTTAACAGTAGTTCCAGTGACAAGTTTTTGATCAGAAAAAACCTTTAATTCACCTGAAAAAATCCTTATCCGCCAGAAACCGCTGTCAAGTTTTTTTAAAACTTCGATATTTTTATAAAAAACCCTGTTACTGTTTTCATTAAAAACAGTACGGTTTACCTCAAGCATGAAAACTATTGTTTCTTTTTAATCAGCTCTTTTACTTTTGCAGCTTTACCTACTCTGTCCCTGATATAATAAAGTTTTGCCCTTCTGATTTTACCCCGCCTCACAAGCTCTACTCTCTGGATCCTGGGAGAATGGAACGGAAAAACCCTTTCAACACCTACTCCGTATGAAAGTTTTCTGATTGTAAAAGTTTTTCTCACCCCTCCGTTATTTTTTGCAATACAAAGACCTTCAAAAACCTGGACTCGTTCAGTAGCACCTTCTATAATCTTAAAAAATACTTTTACAGTATCTCCAATTGCAAATGTTTCAACATTATCCTTCATCTGTTCAGCTTCAATAGCTTTTATTAAATCCATCGATCCATCCTCCTCGCATTTATAAATACCATCACCCTTTCTTTAAAAGGTCAGGTCTGTAATTCCTTGTTTTTTCAAGACTCTTCTCCTGCCGCCACTTCTCTATATTCAGATGATGACCTGACAGAAGTATTTCAGGAACAGGCAGGTTTCTGAAAACTTCCGGTCTTGTATACTGGGGATACTCAAGAAGCCCGTTAACAAAACTTTCCTCTTCAAGAGAAGTTCTGCTGATCACTCCTTCCAGCAGTCTGTAAACACAATCAATTACAGTCAACGTGGCAACTTCGCCGGAAGAGAGGATATAATCCCCGATACATATTTCATCATTAACATAGCTGTCAATTATCCTCTGGTCAATACCCTCGTATCTCCCGCAGATAAAAACAAGCTCATCATCACCAGAAAGATCAGCCGCATACTCCTGTTTAAATAACTTTCCGGAAGGTGAAGGGTACACAGTCCTTTTGGTAGCAGCACCTACACTGTCAAGCGCTGCAGCAAGCGGTTCAGGTTTTAAAACCATTCCAGCCCCGCCACCGTACGGATAATCATCACAGGTTTTATGCCTGTCACAGGCGAAATCCCTGATATTTACAATTTCATACCCAATAATTGCCTTTTCCACAGCTTTAGCCATTATTGAATTTTTAAAATAACTTTCCAGTATTTCAGGGAACAGGGTCAGAACTGTAAATTTCATTCAATAATCCAGTCAGCGAAAAGTTCAATCTTTTTATTGTCAATATCAACTTCTCCGATAAATTCCTTCCTGAACGGAACCAGAAATATATTTTTCTTCCCCTTCTCTGTTAACTCAGGCGCTTCAACCTCGAGAAGATCCGAAGCGCTGTTTGTAATTACAGAAATAACTGTTCCGTAATCAATCCCTTCCCTGCAAAGGACACAGCCGTTAAGATCAGCAATATAAAATTCACCGCTTCCGCACTTAACAGCATTCTCTCTCGGTATCAGAATCTCGAAATTGATAAATTCCCTGGCTTCCTCCGGGGTGTTAATTCCCTCGAATTTTATCAGAAGATCCTTGCTTGAAACCCTGACATCCTCAATCTTCTTTCTGAACTCTCGGTTATCCAGTCTTATTATAACAGTTTCCAGTTTTGAAAAATGTTTCAACTCACCTGAATAACTAAGTATCTTCATATAGCCCTTTACACCATATGAAGTCCTTATCTTACCTGTTACAAGTAAATTTTTATCAAATAATTCCATCAATCAAGTATTTCCAGAACTACCCTTTTTCCGCTTTTTGTAGCTGCTGCACTTAACACAGTCCTGATTGCTTTCGCAATTCTGCCGTGTTTGCCTATAACCTTGCCGATATCGTCCTGTGCTACCTTTAATTCGAGGATTGTTGATTTTTCCCCTTCTATAAGATTCACACTGACAGACTGAGGTTCATCAACAAGAGACTTTGCAATATATTCAACAAGATCCTTTTCCAATGTCATAGCTTATTCTCCAGACTTACTTCAAAAAGATGTTATTTCTATTCAAAAGTTTTTTAACAGTATCTGTAGGCTGTGCACCTTTGGAAAGCCAGTCTTTAATCTTGTCTTCCTTAAGTTTCAACTGTCTTTCTTCCGCTTCAATTGGATGATAAATCCCTACTTCATCAATAGTTCTTCCATCTCTGGGAGAACGTGAATCCATTACAACTACTCTGTAATACGGTCTTTTTTTAGTTCCCAACCGTTTCAATCTGATTTTAACACTCACTCGAACTTCCTCCTTATGGTGATTCTATAGTATTACACTAATTCCCGAACTGAGACAATAAATTAGCCTGATATTTTTTGTTTTTAGCCACTTTTTTCATCATCAGTCTTGTTTTTTCAAATTTTTTCAAAAATCTGTTTATATCTGCAACAGAGGTACCGCTACCCCTGGCAACTCGCTTTCTTCTTGAAGGGCCGAGAATCCTGTGATTTCTCCTTTCAGATATTGTCATTGAAAGGATAATGGCCTCTTCCCTTTTTATCTCTTTTTCATCAATTGCATCTTCGTCTATATTGCCTTTAAGCCCGGGGATCATATCAATAACAGACTGAAGGCTTCCCATTTTTCTGATTCTTGAAAACTGATCAAGATAATCCTCAAGGGTAAAAGTAGCCTTTGTAATCTTTTCCTGAAGTTTTTCAGCCTCTTCCGTTTCAATCGTCTGCTGGGCCTTTTCCACAAATGAGAGAATATCGCCCATACCGAGGATTCTTGACGCAATCCTGTCAGGATAAAAAATATCCAGATCATCAATCTTTTCCCCGGTCCCTATAAATTTTACAGGCCTGCCCGTTATTGTCTTGAGAGAAAGAGCTGCCCCCCCTCTGGTATCTGAGTCGAATTTACTCAGGATTACTCCGGTCAGGCCTATCTTATCGTTAAACTCTTTTGCAATTTCAACTGCATGCTGACCGGTCATAGCATCTGCCACAAGCAGAAGCTCATCAGGGGATGATATTTTTTTTATATCCTCCAGCTCATCCATCATTCCGCTGTCTATATGAAGACGCCCGGATGTATCAATAATCACAGTATCAAACTGATTTTTTCCGGCATATGCAATTGCATGTTTTGCAACCTTTACAGGGTTTTTAATATCTTCCCTGAAAACCTCAACACCAATCTGATTACCGAGCACTGAGAGCTGTTCAACTGCAGCAGGTCTGACAAGATCAGCAGCTGTCAGCAGAACCTTTTTCCCCTCTTTCTTAAGCCTGTTTGCAAGCTTGGCAGATGTGGTTGTCTTACCTGATCCCTGAAGACCGAGCATCAGAATTACAGAGACTGTATCAGGCCCTTTAAGATTCAGGTCCTGCTTTTCATCACCGAGAAAAGAGACCATTTTATCATAAACAGTTTTTACAAACTGCTGCCCGGGAGATACAGATTTTAATACTTTTTCACCGACAGCCTCTTCAAGGGTTGAGTTGATAAATCTTCTTACAACACGGAGGTTTACATCTGCATCAAGAAGTGCGATTTTTATCTCTTCAACCGCCTCCTGAACATTTTTTTCTGTAATATTTGCTTTGCCTGAGATTTTATTTATTATATCTGAAAATTTATTGGAAATTCCGTCCAGCATACTGTATTATCACACACCTTTAAAGTTTATGGTTTTTATAACCTTTAATCAGGGGAATGTCAACTGCTACCCCTCCCTTATCCTCTGTGCTGTAAAACTTGATAATACAACAATTAGCATTCCTGACAGCTGATTCAGAGTAAGCACTTCGCCGAGAATGAGCACTCCGAAAACAACAGCAAAAAGTACTTCAAAATAGCAAAATATACTGTAATGAAAAACTGAAATTCTTTTAAGGGCGAAAAAGAAAAGACTGAATGCAATAACACCGATAAGTAACCCGTACAGAATCCCCAAAAACAGTCCCCTTACAGGGAAAAAACCTACTGTCTTCTTAAAATCCGCGATTTCAAAAACAAGCAGAGGAAGAAACACCAAAGCCCCGGGCCCATTCTGAAAGAAAACGACTTCCCCTTCAGAACAATCAGCAAGAGCTTTTTTGTAGATAAAAACTGTTACTGAATATGTAAAAGCTGACAATATCATTGCGATACTGCCATACAGATCTCTGCTTCCTATAGAAAAATCCCTATGAAGATTCATCACTGCAACGCCGGTAAATGCAGCAAGAATAATAACAATACTTGTAATGGATGGTACTTTCCGTTTTATAAATGAAAAGACAATAAGGGCAAATACCGGCCACAGATAAAGAAGAACAACGGCATTCCCTACAGTTGTAAGCCTGAATGCTATTATGTAAAAAACCATCCTCACAAGATTGAGAATTCCGCCCCACCAGAGTATTCCTCTTTGCCCTTTCCGCCCCAGAATGGTTCTTTTCCTGTAGACCAGGGGGAGAAAAAACAACGCAGGTATAGCAAAACGGAATCCGAGCATACCTGAAGTTGACCACGGCAATCCCTTTATGAAAAGTCCGCTCATTGCTCCGATTGCAGCTCCCGAAACTACCGCCAGGATTGGGATCAGTATAGATTTGTTTTTCATGTTTATTTTTTCCGCCGGATTATTTAATATCTATGAAGTATTTCTGAAGATACTTTTCCCTGATCAGAGCTTCATCATAATAGATACTGAAAGGAAACTGATCAACAATTTTCATATAGTATTCGGCAGACTTAACAGGATCACGGTTTTCTGCCTTTCTTTCATAGCACTGGCCGAGAAGATAGTATATTTTATCCATTCTGTCAAAAGTCCTGTTGCCGGCTATGATTTCCTCAAGCAAAACGGCTGCTCCTGAAAAATCTTCCTTTACCATCATATTTTCAGCCTCTGCCAGAAGCTGTTCCGGATCTGCTTTTTCAGCCTCATCTGATACGATATTACCGTTTTTTGATACTATATTGACCGGCTCAGGCAGAGTTTCAAGCTTTTCAAGGGTTACTTCAGCCATTTTTTCACTTCCATCACTATTCTGAAGCTGGAACATCAGAATAAACAGATTTCCTGAAACAGCCTTGAAACTGAAAACAGTTTTATTGTCTCCTATTGCCCGCGATAAAAGTTCTATTTTGTTATCACTGTCTTTTGTACCAATATATATCCAGCCAGGATTATCAAGAATAACAACAATGTGGGAAGGATCTTCATACTTAAACACTTTTTCAGATTCTTCCCCTGTTCCGTCACCTTCATCTGATACCGCCGGAGTTTCTTTTTTTATCATCCCTTCCACAGGAACCAGCAAAGGTGATTTTTCTGGTAATTTTACCTCTGCCGGCAGCTGTTCTTTCACAACCTTATTATCAGCAGCCGGCGTCTGTGCCGGTGCTTTCTCTTCTTTTTTTCCCGCTGCCGGAATATCTGCAGGCAGTTCTGTTTCAGCAGTAACGGACGGGAGTCGGACAGGATATATTTCAACCGGGGGATCTTCCGGCTGGATTACCGGTATCAGCTCAATTCCGGGAGGTAGAAGTTCAGGTATTCTGGTTTCGTGAAAAAATGAAGGAATATCTGATTTTACAGGAAGCTCCACCTCGACATGATAATTCTCAGTATCTTCTTGAGCTGTATTTTCAGGCACGTTTATTTTATTCCGGATATCAGTATTTTTTTCAGCAGAAACACAGGATAAAAGAAAAAAGGGGAATATTACAAGAAAAAAACAGATTTTCCTGAGGATAATCACGGCACATCCTCAAAAATCTTTTCAATACTCTCTCTGTTCTTTTTTGAAAATGTTTCATAAATAATAACTTCAGGAGCTTTCCAGAACCGGTCAACTTCTTCCTGGCTCCATATGTCCTCAACTCCCCGGTACGGAACCCAGTTAAGTTCAGCAGCGGAAGCAATACTTTCAGGTATCAGAAAATCGGATATATCTATTTCAATGTCAGTATCTTCAGCAGAAACTGATACTTCCTCATGATAACCCTCCCCTCCATCAGATAATGAAGAGAAATGCCTTACAATGAGAAATCCTGAAAATACAGACAGAATCGAAAGAAGAAGAATAACTCCGTTTTTTATGTTAAAAAACTTTCTGAGATATTCCATATACTGTTTCATCAGTTATCAGTATCAACCTTATCACCGTTTTTATCAACCCTGAACGATATTACCCTTGAGACGCCTGACTCTTCCATTGTAACTCCCAGGAATGTCTTTGCCCCGGTTACAGTCTTTTTATTATGGGTTATAACTACAAACTGTGATTTAGTCCCGAATTCCATCAAAAGGTTGACAAATTTCCCGACATTGCTTTCATCAAGGGCAGCATCAATCTCATCAAGAAGACAGAACGGCGACGGCCTTACCATAAATGTAGAGAAAAGGAGAGCTACTCCGGTAAGAGCCCTCTCTCCCCCTGAAAGAAGGGCAATATTCTCAAGCTTTTTACCTGGAGGCTGAACATAAACATCTATTCCGGATAATAAAACATTTTCAGTATCTGAAAGCTTGATCTCAGCCCTGCCTCCTCCGAAAAGACGTCTGAATATCTGATAAAAATTCTTTTTTATCTGATCAAATGTTTTGAGAAAAAGTTCTTCAGATTCAGTCTTTATCTCTTTTGTAATTTTCTTAAGATCTTCCCTTGCTGTTGAAAGGTCCTTCATCTGTGTATTAAGAAAATCATAGCGTTCCTTAACCTCAGTAAACTCTTCAGGAGCCATCAGGTTTATCTGCCCGATACTCTTGATATCTTCCTTAAGATCCCTGTGCTTATCCTTCAGATCCTTGAGCGGTACTGATATTTCAAATATTCTGGATTCAAATTCCGAGAGATCCCTTGAATAATTGTCCCTGAAGTTGTCATAAATATTTTTGATTTCCGTATCAAGGGTAACTGTTTCAAGATGAAATCTTTCAATCTGCTGAAGTATTCTGTCAAGGTCAGACTTTCTCCCTTTAACCGACTTCTGTTTTGAATCAATATCACTGTTTTTTCTGTTAATCCCTGTCTCAAGCTTTGCAAGCTCTTTCTTGAGAAGTTTTTCCGCATCGAAAAGGTCTTTCTCCTCTTTTTTGATTGCATCAATCTTTAAATCTATCTCTTTTTTCCTGATATTGCAGCTTTCAATTTCTCTGCTGTTGTCGGAAAGCTGTGTTTCAAGATCTTCAATATTTTTTGAAAGAGATTTAACAGAGTCATTGAGCGCCTGCTGCTGTGTCTTCATCTTGACCTGCTCAACCTTCAGTTCTTCAAGAGTTGACCTGTAATCCTCAATTTTCAAAGAAAGGCTTCTGTTTTCATTCTGGAGCTTTTTAATCTTTTCACGTAATAAAGAGACCTTCTCCATTGATCTTACAATATCTGAATCTATCTCCCTCTTTCTTGTTATAATACCTTCAGGAGCAAGAAATTCATCAATAAAAACAGGGATAGAACTTTTATACCTGTCAAAGTGGTCTTTCATTGATTTTATCTTTTCAATGCTGTCATTAAAAGCTGTTCTTGCTGAATCCGCAAACCTGAAATACTCCTCTTTATCGGAAATATCAAGTTCCAGACTGTCTTCAATAATATGAAGCCGACCTTCAAGAAGTATCTTCAGCTCCTCAATACTCTTTACAACCTCTTCTTCTGTTTTTTTTCTTTCGGAAAATGAATAACCTGTCTCCTTGAGATCCCGGTCAAGCTGCTGGACAATGTCTTCGGTAATATCCCTGAGATCCTTCTGCAGCTGATGCTGTTTCTTTTCAAGTGTCTTTATCTCATCTTCACTTTCGATAATTACCTTTTCGTTCTCATTGATATCTTCAGTTGCCTTGTGGATTTTTTCATCAAATGTTTTTATGCTGCTCCCGACCTCAACAAGTCTTTTATCGATTGCAGACAGAAGCTCCTCTTTATCCTTTATCTGCTGCTTTAGCGACAATATCTTCCCGTTAAGAGATTTTTCTCTTAGAATGCAGGATTCTATCTGCTGATCAATCTCCTTTTTTCTTTCGTCAATCATTCTGAGCTGGTTTTTTATGTTGTCTTTCTCAAGATCAATACCGTAAAGCTTTTTCTGCTTTTCTATCTGATCGCTTTCCATTGAACTGATAAGCCCGGTATTTTCTTCAAGAAATGAATTCAGCTTGTTTATCTCTTCTTCAAGTGCTTCTTTTTTTGCCGTAAAAGACTTGAGTTCTGCTTCAGATTTATCCTTGCTTTCAATAAAGTTTTTAAGTTTCAGAAGCTGTATATCTATTTCAACCTCAAAAACTTCATCTTTAATAACCCTGTATCTCACAGTTTTTTCTGACTGGATTTTAAGGGTATCGTAGGATTTTTTCACTTCGCCGAGAATACTGTCAACCTGTTTCATATTCTCTTCAGTTTTATCAAGTTTTCTTTCCGCTTCAGCACTTCTGATCTTGTACTTGGTGATTCCTGCAGCCTCTTCAAAGATAAACCGTCTTTCCTCAGGTTTGTTTGAGAGGATCTGGTCAATCTTTCCCTGTTCCATTATTGAATAAGCTGACTTGCCTACCCCTGTATCAAAAAAAAGCTCTCTCAGCTCTTTAAGCTTAACAGGTGTGTTATTTACAAAGTATTCACTGTCACCCGAACGGTACAATCTTCTCTTAATGGAAACTTCAGGCACATCAAGGCTCAGCATCCCGGAATCGTTTGACAGGGTAAGAGTCACTTCAGCAACATTAAGCGCTTTCCTCCCCTCTGTTCCGTTAAAGATGACATCTTCCATTTTTTCTGCCCTGAGACTTTTACTTGACTGCTCGCCGAGTACCCATTTGATTGCATCAACCACATTACTCTTTCCGCACCCGTTAGGCCCTAAAAGAGCTGTTATACCATCAACAAACTCAATTTTACTTCTGTCTGCAAATGATTTAAATCCGAATAGTTCAATACTTTTTAAAAACACCTGTTCACCTGATTTTAATAAGATTAGTCAAAATATATCTAACACCATGAAATGATTAAGGTCAAGATCTTTAATTGACTTGCCGCTTCCCTGAATGTATTATTTAACCCATGCAGCTTATATGCGGAATTGACGAAGCAGGCCGCGGCCCGCTTGCAGGCCCTGTAACAGCATCAGCAGTTATTCTCCCGCCTGATTTTCCTTTCGATATACTGAATGACTCAAAAAAAATGACACACCTTAAAAGGGTTTATGCATGCAGAATTATCCTTGAAAAGGCGGTTTCCTGCGGTGTCGGGTGGGGATGGCCTGAAGAGATAGACAGGATAAATATACATAATGCCACCCTTCTTGCAATGAAAAGAGCATTTGAGATGCTGACTGAGAAGGCCGACATGGTATATGTTGATGGTTTATTTACACCGGAGATCAGCTGCAGAGCTGAAGCAGTTGTAAAAGGCGATTCAAAAATTAAGGAGATCATGGCAGCATCAATTGTAGCAAAAACCCTCAGGGATTTATGGATGACCCGTTATTCATGGATTGAAACAGAATACAGTTTTGAAAAGCATAAGGGATATCCCACAAAACTTCACAGAAGTCTTGTGGACACGCTGGGGCTTTCCCCGATTCACAGAAAAAGTTTCAGGAGTTCTTCCTCATATAATCTACAGCTTTTTGAAACTCAGTCATGAAATTTTCTATATCTTCCTCAAATACAAGAACAGAATGTCTTTCAAAACCTGCTTCTCCGTGTTTTTTACTTTCTACAATATTCATAAAAAGATCACCTTTTCTGTTTTCCTTGACATTAAAAAAGTAGGTCCTCTGGTCTGTCTGTACTTTGGATGAAAAAACCTCACCTCTAATTCCCATATTTTCACCTTCCTCATTGAGGTTTTAAAGATGAATGAAATCTACATTATTGAGATTTTTTATTCAAGTAAACTGCTTGACATTTCTTTTGTTTTTTTTATATATTACATGCAGACAGGATATGATCCTGTTTACAGTGCGCCTGTGGTATAATGGTTATTACCTCAGCCTTCCAAGCTGATGATGTCGGTTCGATTCCGATCGGGCGCTGTGAAAAAGCTGCATGATTTTATATCCTGCAGCTTTTTTTATTCCTGATGTTTTAACAGTGTTAACAATATATTTATATAATATTTTGTTAAGTCGATTATTTCACTTACAAGAAACTACTCAATGGAATTATGAGGTTTTTCTGTAATAAGTCTTTTTTAGATATATGAAGGTTCGTTAATGCTTTTTATTGTATTTCCAACTTTCTATATTATAATTAATACTAATAAAACAGGAACTGCGATGAAATCCATTAGTAATGAGAATATTAAAAGTGATTTTTACTGTTTCCCTTATTTTTACGAATTGCTTTACAATTTACGGATAAAAGTCAGATGTAACGTTAATTCCCGTAAATTACAGAACTGCAGGAAAAATCCATTCTGCCTCTTCTTTTCTATTTTATTATTGATAAATACATTTCATCTTCCTGCAGATATAAATAAAAAAATTGTAAATATCGGCATTTATGAAAACAGTCCGAAAGTCTTTATTTCTGAATCAGGAAAACCTGCAGGTATATTCATTGATATAATAAAATATATAGCAGAGAAAGAGGGGTGGGAACTCAACTTCGTATCAGGGACGTGGGGAGAAGGACTGGACCGACTGGAAAAAGGGGAGATTGACCTGATGCCGGATGTTGCAAAAACTGCAAATCGTGAAGAAATATTTTCTTTTCATGAGATACCAGTACTGTCCTCATGGTTCCAGGTATATACAAAAAAGGGCAATAAAATACAGTCTATCCTGGATCTTGATGGGAAACGAATAGCAGTTCTTGAACGGTCAGTACAGGAAGAATCATTCAATGCCCTTGCAAAAGGACTTGAACTTAATGTAACAATTCTTCCGTTATCCGATTACAAAAAATGTTTTGATATAGTTCTTTCCGGAGAAGCTGATGCAGCAATAACTAACCGCTTTTACGGATTAACACATGCAGGAAAATCAGGGCTGAAGGATACTGCTGTAATTTTCAATCCAACTACCCTTTTTTTTGCTGCTTCAAAATATTCAGACAGAACTTTACTTGAAACTATAGATAAGCATTTGTCTGCTTTAAAAAAAGATACTCATTCAGTTTATTATACATCGCTAAAACAATGGATCTCAGAAGAGTCTGTATCCAATTTTCCTCAATGGTTAAAACTAATCTTTGTCTTAGTCCTGTTGTTGCTCTTAATCAGTCTTACAGGAAGTGTAATACTAAAATATCAGGTAAATATACGTACAGAAGAATTATCAAGAAATAATGAGCAAATGCATATCATGGAAAAAACACTCCGGCTTACTGCCACCAAGCCGGAAATGCAGGAAATTCTGAATAACTTTCTGCTGGGTGCTTTAAAACTTACAAAAATCAAGAGCGGTACTTTATATCTTACAGATTACAAAACAGAAAGGCTTGTCAAAAGCGCTTCTGTAAATGTTCCGGATGATGCTTCATTCAGCTGTCTGCATAATTTATCAGAAATAAACAGCAGTTCTTTTATGAGTAAATCCTTTAAGAATAATTCACCTTATGTGGATTTAAGTTTTCAGATTATTTTCCCCCTTGCAGCACATAACCAAAATATCGGGGCATTATGTCTGTTTTCAGAAAAAGAAATAGTTTTCAATCAGATAACAGTTAATCTTATAAAAAACCTATGTGCGACCGTGGCAGTTACAATTACAAACTCACGACTTTATGAAGAAATCAGGGCACACGAGAAGGAGCTGGAATTTGAAGTCGCCAGGCGTACAGATGAATTAAAAACAGCAATGGAGCGGGCACAGGATGCAGACAGAATAAAATCAGCATTTTTAGCTACCATGTCTCACGAACTTAGAACACCGCTGAACTCAATAATAGGATTTACAGGGATTATACTTCAGGAGCTGCCTGGACCTATTAATGAAGAACAGCGGAAACAGATGCTCATGGTTCAGAACAGTTCCCGACATCTTCTTGCTCTGATAAATGATGTCCTTGATATATCTAAAATTGAAGCAGGTGAATTAAAACTCCTAATCACAACTTTTGATGTGAAAACCTCAATTGAAAAGGTTGTGAATATGATAATGCCGCAATCTGAAAAAAAGGGTTTAAAACTTAATATTCATATCGCAGGCGATGTCGGAATTTCAAAAACTGATCAGCGAAGGCTGGAGCAGGTTATACTTAACCTTCTAAACAACGCTGTCAAATTTACTGAACAGGGTTCTATATCCCTTTCCTGCAGTACTCTTGATTCTAATTATATCCTTTCTGTTGCTGATACCGGTATTGGAATAACACATGAAAATCTTTCATCCATTTTTCAGCCGTTTCACCAGATCGACTCGGGTCTGTCCAGAAATCATGAAGGAACCGGACTCGGACTTTCCATATGCATGAAACTTCTGGATTTAATGGGCGGAAGCATAACTGCCGAAAGCAGGCCGGATGAAGGGAGCACTTTTAAAATTACCTTTCCGGGAATTGATGGAGTAAAAACATGAAACAACGTCTCTTAATAATTGAGGATAATGAACAGAATTTATATATGATGCGCTTTCTGCTTGAAAAAAAAGGATTTGAGGTTACAGGGGCCGAAACAGGGAAAAAAGGGATAACTGAAGCTCTTAAAAATAAACCGCGGGCTATTCTCCTGGATATTCAGCTGCCGGAAATGAACGGATATGAAGTTGCTGAGGAACTTAAAAAACATAAGGAGCTTTGCAATATCCCTATTATAGCTGTAACCTCTTATGCAATGGCAGGTGACAGAGAAAGAATTCTCGCTGCCGGAGCAACTGGTTATATAGAAAAGCCTATCAACCCTGAAACATTTGTGAGCGAAATAAACCAATACCTGTTAAGGGAATAAGAAGCATGAATATACTTGTTGTTGATGATAAAGCGGAGAATCAGTATTTTCTTGATGCACTGCTTAGAGGTAACGGATTCAGCGTTGAATCTGCTTCCAACGGGGCAGAAGCTTTGAATCTTCTTGAGAATAGTGTTTTTGATCTGATTATCAGCGACATTCTTATGCCTGTTATGGATGGTTTTCAATTGTGCAGGGAAATCAGAGCAAATGATAAACTCAGATCCATTCCGATAATTATTTATACAGCCACTTACACTGCTCCTCAGGATGAGAAACTGGCTCTTCAGATAGGGGCTGACAGTTTTATACTAAAACCATGTGAGCCGGACGTTTTCATGGGAGCTGTCAAAGAACTGCTGAATACAAAGAAGTCAGGAAAAGATAATATTCCACATACAAATAATGAAGAGAAAGAAATCCTGAACCTTTATAACGAAAGACTTGTAAAAAAGCTTGAAGAAAAAATGCTCCTGGGAGAAAAGGAGATTGAAGCAAGAAAGAAGGCAGAAAAATCCCTTGCTCTAACCAACAGCAGACTGGAAATGGCCCTGTCATCATCAAAAACCGGACTCTGGGACTTCAACCTTAATACAAAGGAGCTCTGGCTTTCCCGGGAATGGAAAGAACTATTAGGCTACAGGGATGATGAAATACCTAACCAGTATGGAGAATGGGAGAAACTTCTGCATCCTGATGACAGAGACAGAGTCTTCAGAGAAATGAATAATTATATTAACAACACCAGTGAAAAATATGATATTGAATTCAGACTTCTCCATAAAGATGGTTTATACAGATGGTTTGTATCACGAGGTTCTATAATATCAGATTCGAAACAAAAACGATTTATTGGCGGTCACATAGAAATCACTGAAAAAAAGATTATTGAAGAGCAACTGAAATCAAGCCTGAATGAGCTTAAAGTTATATATGAGAATGCGCCTGTATTATTGATTGTATTTGACCGTGAAATGGTTATAAGGAAAGTCAATAATACAGCAGCCCGGTTCACAGGCAAAAGCAAAAATAGCATGCCAGGATTAGTCTGCGGTGAGGGATTGGGATGTATATATAATTCGCATTATTCCTCAGCCTGCGGAACAAATATGATATGCAATTCATGTAAATTGCGTGATCTGATACAGAAAACATTTTCTGACGGGATCAGCAGAAGTGATGAAGAAATTTCAATATCAGTTTTTAACAATCAGGATATTGTTAATTTCACTTTACTTGTTTCCACTTCTTATCTGAAAACATATGACTATGAAAGAGTTTTAGTCTGTTTACAGGATATTTCAGAGCGGAAAAGAGCGGAAGATAGCCGCAGAGAATTACAGGAACAATTATACCAGTCTCAAAAACTGGAATTGGTTGGTCTTCTTGCAGGTGGAGTTGCCCATGATTTCAACAATATCCTTACAGTTATACTTCTTGACACAGAACTTATGATAAATGAAATCGGTCAAAATAATCCCGGTTCTGAAATTCTTGAGGAAATCCTTCAGGCAGCCCAGAAAGGGGCTGACCTTACCCGCCAGCTTTTAGCTTTCAGCCGTAAACAGGTCCTTGACATACAGACAGCTGACCTTAACATCATTTTAGGAAACTTTAAAAAAATGATCAGCCGTCTTTTACGGGAAAGTATAGAACTCCGTTTTAATCTGTCAAAAGATCAAATAATAGTGAATGTTGATAGACCACAAATTGATCAGGTTATGATGAACCTGGCAGTCAATGCCAGGGATGCCATGCCGAATGGAGGAATCTTAACAATTGAAACGTTGATTATTGAATTTAAAACCCCTGTTGTTAAAGAAAACTACACCATTAAATCAGGGACATATGCCGTGTTAAGAATAAGTGATACCGGCTGCGGAATGAATGATGAAGTCATGAAACATATTTTCGAACCGTTCTACACAACCAAGGATATTGGAAAAGGGACGGGATTAGGCCTTTCAACTGTTTACGGGATTATTAAGCAGCATAAAGGTTATATTCAAATATCAAGCGAACCTGGAAAAGGAAGTGTCTTTGATATTTTTCTGCCCTTGAGCAGAAATGAACTCTGCAGTCAAACAGAGCCGTCTCAAATCAATATATCAGCTCCGGAAGTACTAAGGATTCTCATAATAGAAGATGATCCTAAAGTATTAAAACTATCTGCTAATATTCTTTCCAAAAAAGGGTATCAGGTAATACAAGTATCCGAAGCAGGAGAAGCACTGAACATGGCTGCAGGGGATAAAAAACCAATAAACCTGGTAATAGCAGATGTAATCATGCCAGATATGAATGGGCCTGATGTTTTTAATAAAATTGCAAAATACCATCCTGAAGCAAAAGTTCTCTACATATCAGGTTATACAAATGATATCATTGCAAACCATGGTGTGCTGAAAGAAGGGATTGCTTTCCTGGAGAAACCTTTTACCGAAAAACAGCTGACAGATAAAGTTTCAGTAGTTATACAATCATAATATAATTTAAGCAGTACACCACAGCGGCAAATATAACTCTTGGGATTATATTATTTTACAATCTTTTTACATACTTTTACATGTCTGTGACAACTCATAATCAAGACAGTAATAAACTTCCTCTATATCAGATTAAAGAGGTAAAGATATGAAAACAATAACGAAAATTATCCTTGCGGTCCTGCTTTTATCAGTGCAGATCCCCCTGTTTTCCCAGAACAGAGAAAGCAGACCGCTTATACAGCTTGCCCTTTTACTAGATACTTCAAACAGTATGGACGGCCTTATCAACCAGGCAAAAAGTCAGCTCTGGAGAATTGTATCAGAAACAGGAAGAGCAAGAAAAAGAGGACTGGAACCTGTTCTTGAAGTTGCATTATATGAATACGGGAATGACAATCTGTCCCCTTACACCGGTTATATACGTCAGATCCTTCCCTTCACAACAGATCTTGATGATATATCTTCACACCTTTTCCAGCTCTCAACATTCGGCGGGAGTGAATACTGCGGGCAGGTTATATCAGAAGCAAACCGGAGGCTTGACTGGGACAGAAACCCGGATACCCTTAAGCTTATTTTTATAGCGGGAAATGAGCCTTTTGATCAGGGACCTGAGGATTACATCAGATCGTGTAGTACTTCAAATAAAAAAGCGATAATTATCAATACAATCTTCTGCGGAGATTACAGGGAAGGGATTTCAACAAACTGGCAGCACGGCGCACATCTTACCGGAGGCAGATATATAAATATCAACAGCGATTATGAAGCAGTATATATCCCCTCTCCTCAGGATGACAGGATTGAAGAACTTAACAGAAGGCTTAATAATACCTATCTGGGATACGGATCCAGAGGAGCTATTAAAAAGGAAATGCAGGAAGAACAGGATAATAATGCTTCGGGAATCAACCTGGGAAGTCTTCTTGAAAGGGCAAAGGTAAAATCCTCTGCAAGCTATTCGAATTCATCCTGGGACATTGTTGATGCCTATACAGAGGGGGAAATTGATCTTGCCAAAGTTCCTGAAACAGAGCTGCCTGATGAGATGAAAGGGTTGTCCGGCCGGGAAAAAGAGGAATATATCAGAAAACTGGAAAAGGAAAGAAAAGAAATACAGTCAGAAATATCAAAGTTAAGTACCGAACGGGATCAGTATATAAGAGAGCAGACAGAGATGCAGAAAGAGGAAAGTACCCTTGATAAAGCGGTAATTGAAACTGTACAGGAAGCTGTCAGAGCGAAAGGTTTTTCGCTTGAATAAAACAGGATAAATGTTAAAATGTGGATGATGGCCAGAATAAAACAATACCTGTTCATACTGCTTTTCATTTTAATTGTTTTCATTCCGGCTGTTATCCTTTCCTTTTTTGCAATAAGAGCGGTAAATCAGGAAGAAATGGTCCAGAAGAGAAGACTTGAGGATACACTTCTCCTGGAACTTGACCAGACAAATACAATTATCAGATTAAATCTGGAGCAGATTATCCTGGAGCTTCACAATTCTCTTCCACCCTTGAATGAAGCTTACCAGGTATCAGGTATTGAAAAATGGAAAAACAGAAATCCCCTGGTAGGGATTCCGTATATACTGAACAGGGATAATTCAATTCTGTATCCAGATATTACAGATAAAAACACTGACAATCGGGATACAGCTAATCTTTTTTACTGGCGCTATCTGAACCTTTTTTCAAACAGGGAATCAATCCCAATTTACCGGAATATTACTGAGGAATATGAGGAAGAAATACTGGAAAGGAAATTCTCTCCTGAACCTGAACTGCTGATGGAAAAAGAAGAAGCCCCTTTACAGAATGAATTATCAGCATCAGAGACTGATACTGGTTACGGAGAACAGAAGAAAGCAGAATCTTCACCCCTTAAATCAGACCTGCCAGTGCTCCGTTCCAAATCAGCTTTGAGTGTTTTCGAATCTGATTCAGCACTTCAGGAACAGGTTTATGAAAAAGCGCAGCAGGAGGGACAGCAGTACCTTCAGCGGAATGTAATCCCACAGATAACCCTTACCCCGAGAAAAGAGAACACACAGACAGTTGTGAGGTCTGTTTATATTGAATCAACCAGATACTTCGAAGAAATTATACAAGGGAGAGATTACGGCATTATACCAAGACTTTTTGACAGCTCCTTCATCCTTTTATACTGGGAAAAGAGGGATGGTATTATTGCAGGCTGTGAAATTGACATGCAAGTTCTTAATGAAAGACTTAAAGGGGCAGTTACCCTGCCTGAAAACTCACTCCGGTTTATAAACATTCTTGACCAGGGCGGTATACCGGTAATTCCGTTCGTCGGTATAGCACAGGGAAAATGGAGACAGCCGTTTGTATCAAAAGAGATAAGCGAAATGCTTCCCTACTGGGAAACAGCAATACTGCTCCGTTCTCCGGAAGAGTTTCAGAAACAGATCGAAAGTTCCCGCTACTTTCTTTCTTTAGTCGTTCTTTTTCTCTGCACACTGATTTTCACAGGGATAGCAGCGGTATATCATTTTTCATCATCCCGTCTCCGCAAAGTCCAGCAGAGGGTCGGTTTTGTGACAAATGTCTCGCATGAACTGAAAACACCCCTCACCTCGATAAGAATGTATTCTGAAATGATGTCAGAGGGGTACCAGAAGGACCCTGAAAAGATACATAAGTACTCATCATACATTGCATCCGAGAGCCAGAGACTTACAAGGCTCATAAACAACATACTTGATTTTGCAAAGCTTGAGAAAGGGACAAAGGTCCTTAATACGGAAATAACAGATATCAATGATATATTGGAGGAGATGATTCCGTCACTCAAAGAGGAACTGGATGAAAAGGGTTTTACAGTTTCAATAAATCTCAGCAGTCAGCCCCTTTTTATCAGGTGCGACAGGGAGGCAGTCCAGCAGGTGCTTATCAATATTTTTTCAAACGCCGGGAAATATTCGGAAGAAAATAAACACATCGGAATAACAACTTATAAGAATGAAAAATGGGTTATAGCCGGAATAAGCGACAGAGGAAAAGGTGTTCCCAAAAAATACCGTAAAAAGATATTCATGGAATTCTTCAGAATTGATACTTCCATCACTTCAGGAACAAAGGGGACAGGACTCGGACTTGCCATTGCCAAAAAGATTATGAAGCAGCATAACGGAGATCTGATCTATTCCCCCTGTAAAAAGGATAATTACAGTGAAGGCAGTATATTTTCCCTGCTTTTTCCGCTGATCGATACGCCTGGCAAGGAAGGAGACCTGATATGATAAAAATACTGATAGCTGAGGATGAAAAACTGATCAGGGAAGGGCTTGCCGATTTACTTTCATCAGAGGGATATGAGATATTATCTGCTGAAAATGGCCTGAAGGCTCTTGAGCTTTATAACTCTCGGGTAGTTGATCTTGCGGTACTTGATATTATGATGCCTGGTTTGAGCGGTTATGAGGTGTGCAGGGAGATAAGGAAGAAGGACGGGAAGCTGCCGATTATATTTCTGAGCGCCAAGGAAGAGGAAATTGACAAGGTAGTCGGACTTGAACTAGGGGCAGATGATTATATTGTAAAGCCCTTCGGAGTAAGGGAACTTCTTGCAAGGATCAGAACAGTCCTGAGAAGGGTTAATGATAACTCATCTGATGATAAACTAAGGGCTGCTTCTTTCTCATTCGGCAGATGCAGTGTTGATCCGGTTTGTTTTACAGTAAAAAGGGGGGCTGAAACACTTCCACTTTCAGAACGGGAGGTTGAGCTTCTTACCTATTTTTACAACCACCCTGGTGCTGTTCTAACCAGAGATCATCTTCTGGACAAATTCTGGGGAATTGAGTATTCAGGTACAACCCGGACACTTGATCAGCATATAGCTAAACTCAGACAGAAGATTGAAGAAGATCCGGCACTGCCGCATCATATTATAACGGTACACGGCACAGGCTACCGTTTCAGACGGGATGAATAAAATTTCCGGCAGATGGTAAAAAACCCGGGAAATATTTCAACTTGTCACACGTTTATATATTATTTAAGGGGAGGATAATTATGAAACTGTTATTTGAAGAGGATTTACGCAACAAGGCTGTACTTGAAACAGCCAGGAAAATGATGGCTGCAGCCAGAACTGCACCGAAGGCAAAGGGAACTGACAACCTGGCAATCGCACTTCTTGACAAAGATGGAATAAAAGAGGTTTCTGATGAACTTAAAAAAATGCATAATGAAATGAAGCTTGCTGACTATTTTCTCCGTGATGCTGTTAATATTCTATCTGCTGAAGCCATGATGATAATAGGTACAAAAATACAGTCTATGGGGCTGACCCCCTGCGGTATGTGCGGATTTTCAGACTGCGGGGAAAAAAACCTGCACCCGGATCATCCGTGTGTGCTTAACACAGGAGACCTTGGAATTGCAGTCGGATCAGCTGTCAGCATAGCCATGGACAACAGAATTGACAACAGGATCATGTATACAGCCGGGCAGGCGGTGTTAAGGATGGGTATTTTAGGGAAAGATGTAAAAATTGCATATGGAATTCCGCTGAGTGCAGGGGGAAAAAATCCCTTTTTTGACAGAAACAACGAGGCTTTAATTAAAAGTATTAAATAATTCCCACCGGATCCAGTACTAACAACCCGACAGGATCTGTAAAAAGATTGATAAAACATGTATAACCACCAGAAGGAGTAAGAGAATGATAAAACATATAGTAATGTGGAAACTTAAAAAAAACGCGCTTGGCAATGACAGATCTGAAAACGCACGACTTATGAAACTCAAACTTGAAGAACTTAAGGGCATAATTGATGAAATAAAAACTATAGAGGTGGGAATCAATATAACCCCGTCCCCTTCTTCCTTTGACATTGTCCTTGTATCCGAGTTTGAAACAGAAAAGGACCTTGAGATATACCAGAACCATCCTGAACACAAAAGAGTGGGAGAATTTGTTTCTGAGATAAATGAAGGACGGGCTATGGCTGATTATGAGTTCTGATTCAGTGAAAAAAGGGAGAACATGCAATGGATAACAAAAACCGTAATGATATAAAAATAGGGGCAGCCGTCAGCATAGTCCTTAAAAAGGACCAGAGATCAGGAAAACTGACTGACGGTATTGTAAGGGACATTCTTACAAACTCATCTTTTCATCCCCACGGGATAAAGGTAAGGCTTGAATCCGGAGATGTCGGAAGGGTCCAGATAATAAAATAAACGGGACCTGACAAGATGGACAATAATAATTCTGCTGTAATTGAAAAGCTGAAAAAACTCATTGCCCTATCCGAATCTCCCAGCGAATCAGAGGCAGCATCCGCCCTTGCCAAGGCCCATATACTCCTTGCAAAACACGGACTTTCTATTACAGATCTGGAGATGAAAGAGGAAAAGGTAATTGAAAAGGCAATTCTCAGCAAAAAAAGAATAAGAAGCTGGGAATCAGCCCTTATAGCATCAGTAATGGCACAAACCTATACAGAGGCACTCCACACAGGGGGGAAGGTATTTATAGTCGGACGGGAAGTAAATGTAATAGCAGCGGAAAACCTTTTCACCTACCTCCATGATTCAATAATCAGGATCAGCAAAAGATATAAGGAGATAGTCAGACATCCGGACAGTTTCAGGATGGGGATGGTTGTTAATATTAATAACAGGCTTAAACAGCTTGAAGAGGAAAGCCCCCCGACAGGAGAAGAAAAACAGCTGACAGTCTCAATGAATACCGGAACAGGAAAAGAAAACCGGGAGTTTATGGACAATAAATACGGAAAAATCGGCAGAAAGAAGGTTAACAGAAATGTTGAACCTGACTCATACGGCCTTGGACAGAAAATAGGGAATAAGATTTCCCTCAACATGCAGATAAAAAGCTGAAACCTCTTCATAACAGCCTTAAACCGCTCACAAAGAAATAAAACACCGGAAGCTGCAGTTCTGAACAGCACAGCAGCCTCCGGAATATTCTGACTTTTTTAAATAATATTGATAATCCGTCAGATACCTGCAAATTAAACCATTCCTGCCTTTTTCCTTGTATAAATATCATACCAGACAGCCATCAGGAGAACCAGGGCCTTGACAACATACTGCCAGTTTGCCCCTACGTTCATGAGGGACATTCCGTTGTTTATGACTCCCATAATAAGCCCTCCCATGATTGCCCCCATTATAGTACCGATACCGCCGGATGCAGAAGCACCTCCTATAAAACAGGCAGCTATTGCTTCGAGCTCAAAAAGTTCACCGGCTTTCGGAAGGGCTGAGTTCATATAGGCGGTAAAAACAACCCCGGACAGACCGCAGAGACCTCCCATAATTGTATGGACAAAGAATATTATACGCTCAGAATTGATTCCTGAGAGTTTTGCAGAGCGGGAATTCCCCCCGACAGCATAAATATATCTGCCGAAAATCGTATTTTGTGTAATAAATGTAAATATTGCAACGGTAACTCCAAGTATAACAAAAACAATCGGGAGCCCCCTGTAGCGGGCGAACTGCACACACAGGATCATTATTATTGCAGAAACAAATACAAGCTCAAGAATAAAATATGTAACAGGGATAAGATGAAAATTATTTTTTATTTTCTTTTTTCTGTCTGATATTGAGAAAAAAATCAGTATCAGAACAAGAAAAAGACCGAGTATGATCGGAAGAATATGAAGATTATCAATTTTCAGGAAATCAAATGAAATTGTACCTGAAGACATTTTCTTGAATACATCTGTTTTAGGGGTAATCGGGGTAACATTGGTAATAATATAGGTCAGCCCCCTGAAAAGAAGCATCCCTGCCAGAGTAACAATAAATGCAGGTATTTTTTCATATGCTATCCAGTAACCCTGAAATGCCCCGATAACAAGACCTGCGACTATGGTAAGCAGAACTGTGAGGACAATGCCCAACCCTGTATTATAAAGGATAGCGGATATTGCGCCTGTAAAAGCTGCAACAGAACCTACAGAAAGATCGATATTCCCGACAATAATGACAAGGACCATACCAACTGCAAGAACAAGAATGTAGCTGTTCTGTATAAAAATATTTGTAAAATTTCTTGGATTAATATTTATACCGCCGGTTAATATGGAAAACCCGACTACAATCACCACCAGCATGATAAACATGGAATAATTACGCATGTTTTCTTTTGCGACCTGAATAAAACTTTGTGCTGTTCCAGCTGTTTTGTTATCTGTCATTTATTTCTCCTGAATTCTCTGTAAGGCCATAGTCATTATCTTCCCCTCGGACATCTCCTCCCTGGATAACTCGCCCTTAATTAGACCTTCATTCATTACATATATTCTGTCAGCCATTCCGATGGCTTCAGGCATTTCCGAAGATATCATGATCACGCTTTTCCCAAGACTTACAAGATCATTTAGTATGCAGTAGATTTCATATTTGGCCCCGACATCAATTCCCCTGGTCGGTTCATCTACAATAAATATTGACGGATCAGCCATAAGACAGCGGCTCAGTACAACCTTCTGCTGATTGCCACCGCTGAGATTTTTAACAAGCTGATCTATCGAAGGGGTCTTTATATTCAGTTCCTTCCTGTATTTCTCAGCTTCAATTATCTCCCTGTCCTTGTTGACTACTCCGTACTTTGATATCTTTTTAAGGCTGGAATTACTTATATTGTTTTTAACATCCTGCAGAAGGATAAGCCCGAGATCTTTTCTGTCTTCAGAGACATAACCCAGTCCGCATTCTATGGCATCTTTAGGAGAGTGAAAATCCATCTCCTTTCCATCGACAAAGATCTGACCGGAACATTTCGATCCGTAGGCGCGGCCGAAAATACTCATCATCAGCTCTGTCCTCCCGGCCCCCATAAGACCGCAGAAAGCCAGTATTTCCCCCCTTTTAAGTTTAAAAGAGGCGTTTTTTACAACTGCATAATCAGGATATTCAGGATGGTAAACACTCCAGTCCCTGACTTCCATTACAACTTCTTCACTTACTTTATGCTTTTTATCCGGGAAACGGTGGGTCAGGTCACGGCCCACCATCTTCTGAATAATCATGCTTTCAGTAACCTTGTCTTTCTTTACATCAAATGAGGAAATTGACTCACCGTCACGGAGGATTGTTATGGAATCTGCAATTTCCAGAACCTCGTTCAGTTTATGTGAAATCATGATGCATGTAATACCAGCCTGTTTCAAACCTATAATCAGCTGCAGAAGCTGCTCGCTTTCCCTGTCATTCAGTGATGAGGTGGGTTCGTCAAGAATAAGAAGCTCAACCTTTTTGGACAGTGCCCTTGCGATTTCCACAAGCTGCTGCTTCCCTACCCCCATTTTACTTACTATAGTTTCAGGATTTTCCTTAAGCCCCACCTTTTCAAGAAAAGGACGGGAATCCATAATCAACTGCCGCCAGTTGATTATGCCGTACCTGGTTTTCATATGACCCAGAAAAATATTTTCATAAATAGAAAGATACGGACTTAAAGAAAGTTCCTGATGAATTATTGCCAGATTATCATTTTCACTGTCTTTTACACTTTTATATTTTGTCTCTTCCCCATGAAAAAAAACTTTGCCTTCATAGCTTCCGTAAGGGTAAACCCCGCTAACAACATTCATGAGAGTAGACTTCCCTGCCCCGTTTTCCCCGCAGAGACAGTGTATTTCCCCTTTCCTGACCTTGAAATTCACATTGCTCAGTGCTTTAACACCGGGGAAAATCTTGGTCAGATCCTGAACTTCCAGAATATATTCGCTCACAATATTATTTCCTGTTTTTTTGGAATAGAACATTCAGACCAGCATGATATTTCACGCTGATCTGAGTTTTTATCAGTTTATTTCAACTCGTCAGCTGAATAGTAACCGCTGTCAATAATAATCTCTTTATAGTTGTCTTTGGTTACAAGAATTGGTGCCAGAAGATAAGTATCAACCATTTTTTTGTTTGTATCAAACTTTGTTAAAGTAGTTCCTGGAACATTGGGCTTTTCCCCTTTAAGAATTGCATCTGCGAGCTGTATTGTAGCTTTGGCGAGAAGTCTTGAGTCTTTGAAAACTGTCATGTACTGTTTTCCGTCTCTGATATACTGGACGGTAGCCAGTTCTCCATCCTGACCTGTTACAACGGGAAGGGTCTCTGTTGTGTCGTACTTTGCATCAGATGAACATGCTTCAATAATAGCTCTTCCTACCGGATCATTCGGAGCAAGTACTGCATCAAGGACAACATCTTTTGCATCATTATTAAGCATATTCTCCATTCTTGCCTTTGCAATCTCAGCTCTCCATCCTTCTGTTGCTATTCTGTTGAAGTTTTCCTTGTCAGCAGATGTTTTGGGATAAGGGCCTACAACCTTCAGTTTACCTGAATTAATAAACGGATTAAGAACACTCATTGCACCGTCATAGAAGAAATACGCATTGTTGTCTGTGGGAGATCCTGCAAAAAGGGTAATATATTTGGGCTCTTTGGCATTATCAAGATCAAGAGCTTTTACAATTGCCTGTCCCTGAAGCTCCCCTACCTTTGTGAGGTTGAAAGTAATGTAATAATTGAAATCAGCGGAATCCATCAAAAGTCTGTCATAGGAAATAATCTCAATCCCTTCAGCAGCTGCATCAGCCAGTACAGTATTGACCCCGGTATTTATACTTGCAACAACAATAAGTTTAACACCCTTGGTAATAAAGTCTTCAATCTGCTTGTTCTGTTTCGGCTGGTCTCCGTCACCGAAAGCAACCTCTGCAGTATAACCCATAGCTTCAGCATTGGCTTTAAGGGCTTCTCCATCAGTTACCCACCTTGCAACATGTGTCTCAGGCATGGCAATACCGATATTAAGGGCTTCTTTCTTTCCCTTACATCCTGTAAAGGCAATCAGTACGATAAAGGTAAATAAAATGATTTTTTTCATAAAAACTCCTTTTTAAAATGTCTTTCCTACATTTTATTATGGAATTTTTCATTATGTTACAGGATTTCCATGCTAAGTTAAGGCCGATTTTGATATTTATAACATTTATCTGTATATGGAATAGTACATTTTTGACATCAATTCTGTTTCGACATGTTCTGATACACATCTTTTCTGGAATGGAAACCGTCCCTTATTACAGTCTCTTCCATATTTTCCTTGAAAACAGGAACTGGTGTCTCCACAAAAAAAGCAATATCCCGGCCGCTGTTATTGTCAATATACTGATCAGGTTCAGGAATTTTATTACGGGCCATGAGAACTGCAAGCTCTGCCGCACGCCCTGCAAGACTCGGGATGGGTTTATAAACAGTCATAAGCTGAGTACCCTCAACTACCCTCTGACAGGACAAAAGGTCGGCATCCTGCCCCACAACATATACATCACCTGCCATGCGCCTTTCAGAAAGAAGACGGATTGCGGCCTCTGCAATCATGTCATTGGCAGCAGATACAGCCTGTATATCCTGTCTTTTCTCAAGGACTCTCCCTATCCGCTCCGTAGCTTCATCAAAACTCCATTCTTCAAGCCAGATCTCCTCAACTATCTCTATTTCATCCCTGTGAACATAGGGATCAAGTATTTCATGAACCCCCCTGTTAACCTCATAGCTGTTGTTGTCCCTGACTGAACCGTTTACAACAAGATAGTTACCCTCAGGCACTTTAGAAACAAGCGCCCCTGCAAGAAGACGACCTACTTCCTTGTTATCAAAGGACACATACCCCGTTATCGGAACACCCATGACAGGTCTGTCGTATGAAAGGACCGGGATCCCCTTGTCAATAATCTTTTTTATGATGCCTGCAAGAAGGTCCATATCCTCAGGAATAACCACCAGCACATCAATATCCTGCCCGAGAAGATACTGTATCTGTGGTATCTGCCCGAGAGCGTTCCCAGGTGATTTGGCGAAAATAACCTCAGCCCCCTGTTCACGGGCAGCTGTCATGAATATTTTAATATCCCGGTCCCACCTTTCAAGAAGAAATGTATCTGAAGCTGCTGAAAAACCGATTCTGACAGCAGACTTTTCATTGTTTCCTCTGGCGCATGAGAAAATAAACGGTAAAACAATCAGGATTATGATTATCCTTTTATTTATCACTTTTAACCCCCTCTTTTTCCAGATCTGATGGAGAAATACCCATATGACGCCTGAAAATTCTGCTGAAGTAGTTAGGGTCCTGATATCCTACAAGATATGTAATCTCCTTGATTGAATACTTTTTTTCCTCAAGAAGAATAATCGCCTTGTTAAGGCGGTAGCGGTTTAGATAATCTATGAATGTAATGCCGAGGTGCTCCTTAAAGAGCCTGCTGAGATAACTTCCTGTAATCCCGCATTCCTCTGCAACCTGACAAAGCTGAAGAGGTTTTTTGTAGTTTTCCCTTATGTAAACAAGAGAAGCAGTAAGCTGTTTCGGATAAAACTGGCTTTTATTTACTCTGTAAACCTCCTGAAGCCTTTTCAGGATCCGTGAAGACCAGTCGTTCCACCCGGAAACAGATTTAATCCCCATTATCTCCTCCGCCGGATCAATAGTGATATTGGAAACTGTCAGAATCTGGCTTTCGAATTTACCCAGGAGGAGGGTGAAAAGGGAAACCATTTTACCGAGGGCGACCTGAAATTCCTTATTATCGAATATCTCTATCCAGTAGTCCTCAAAGAGGTTACGGGCATTCCGGTTTTCGGGATCAAGTATACCGCGGCATATCTGTTTCACCCTTTCCTGCTCCGCCGCGTGGGTCTTCTCCCTTTTTGCCGCTGCAGAAAACGGCTGAAAAGCCTCTGAAAAGGATGTATGAAGTGATAAAACAGGAGATACACTTCCAAGACCCATAACAAAACTGTACTTGCTGATTTCGTTCAGAATACTCTGCAGTGAAGATCCGAGGTTTTTAAGCTCAGGTTCTTCGGGAAAAAACATCAGCATTCTTCCCGTAACAACACTGCTGAGACAGTTATATTTATACTGGATCTTTTCAGTAATAGAGTCATAAAGTTCTTTTTTAGTGTTCTCCGGTATATCACCAACCGCTTCAACAAGGCATATAAGCCCTTTGTCAGCTGTAAAAGAAAAAAGATGGGAAAACTCCTCCCATTCCCTTTCATCAGGATTTGACCATATAAGGCTTCTCAGAAAACGGTTTTTCACATCTTCCCTTGTCTTCTGAAGAAGCCTTATATCCTCTATCCGCCTTCTGTCCCGGTCTCTGACTGTATCCAGATGATTCTTGACTTTGGCAAGTTCCTCAAGCAGGGATTTCCTTGAAACTGGTTTTACCATGTAGCTGAAAACGCCCAGAGGTATCGCTTTCTGGGCAATATCAAACCTCTCATATGCCGTGGCAAGAATAAAAACAATCTGGGGATACTGATGCCTGACCTGCCTGATCGCTTCAATACCGTCAAATCCCGGTATCTGTATATCCATAAAAACAAGGTCCGGGATCAGTTCCTTGATCATACTGACCGCTTCCGGTCCTGACCTGGCTTTTCCGCATAAGGTGAAATCCTTGACATCCTTCTGGATTATAAAGCTGAAACTGTCAAGAACAGGTTCTTCATCATCAACTATCATAACCTGATACATGGCTGCACCTCTGTATGAATTCTTATAAGGATTTCGGTACCATTGTCCCGGCTTGTATTTATATCAATCACATCCTTCTGGTCTGGATAAAGGAAATAGCACCTCTGAATAACATTCTCCAGTCCCATGACCTTTGAACTGAGCTGATAGTCATGGACATGGGGAGTCAGAAGCATCTTTACCGTATCATCAGGAATTCCCACCCCGTCATCCCTGACAGAGATTATTAATACCGGATCCTCATATCTTACAGATACTGAAACTGTCCCTTTCCCCCCCTTTTTCTTGAATGCATGCAGGACAGAATTTTCAACAAGAGGCTGTATAACCATTGCCGGACAGTCAAACCGGTCAAGGAGCTCATCATCAACATCAAGTCTCAGCTTCAGTGTTTTCGGAAACCTTATCCTGAGAATATTGTAATATGACTGGAGTCCTTCTATTTCATGTCTGAGGGGAACAAAAAACTGTTTTTCCCGTATATTGTAACGGAATAACCGGGCCAGATTTTCCATAAACTCGGCAGTTCTGTCAGCCTCTTCAACTATAGCAAGCTGCACACCTGTATTGATTGTATTAAAAAGGAAATGGGGGTTCATCTGCGCCTGAAGCGTATACAGCTCCATCCGCTTGAGAAGCTGCTCCATTTTCAGATTCCGAACCCTCTCTTTCATTATCTGCTGCTCCATCTCCTTCTGCTTCTGAAGTTCCTCAATATAGTGATGAATATTATGCTTCATATCATTGAAAGCTTCCGCTACCTGATTTACCTCATTAACTGATGACAGATGCACATCAGGAATATCAAAAAGCCCTCCCGACAGTTTTCCCGCCATACCTGAAAGCTGGTACATGGGACTTGTAATATTATTGACAGTCTGCATCAGGAGGGAAAATGCAAATGCAGTTGCCATAAGAATCTGAAGAATATTGTAAAGCTGCATCCTCCGGAAAAGATCCAGGAAATTCTGGTATTCCTCCAGCTGCACCCTGAAACCGATAAGGCTTACAGCATTAATCCGGCTGTTTATATATCTGTACAGGTTAATGATCTCATCATAACTCTGTATATACTGCTGTACTTTACGACCTCTCTTCTGTTCAATTATCTGATTAAGCTGCTCCAGATATGCATCCATAAGAAAATATATTTCCCTCTTAATAAGATCAGACTCATCCGAAGTAACCGGCCGGGCAGACGGAACTGAACTTCCCAGGGTTTCCATAATGAACAGCAGCTTTGAGAGGGAGGATGATGAATAGGTGCTCAGATAATGCTCCAGAGGCAGCTGAAGGTCTGAAAGATGAGTCTTCAGCTCCTGAAGGAACTTTTCATCCTCAAAACGCCTGTCTGCAATCCTTTGAAGCTTAAGGGAGGTAACCAGAACAAATCCCATCGAAAAAAGTATAATTACCATACTGACAGAGAAATAAAAAAGAAGTCTGGCCTTTAATGAGTTTTTCATTGCATCCGCCCTGACAGTATAGTTATTCCTGTATCCACATATGCGGATGTATACCCGTTTTCACTTATCTCCTTAAGCGCCATGACTGTGGAAAAACCTATTCTGTAGGGATTTCTCACAATACTTCCCAGAATAACCCCTTTATCAATATATGATTTTATTGTCTCATGATCCCCGAATCCGATTATATTAACAACACCGACCAGATTCATATCAATTATTGACTGAACTGTTACCAGTGTATCATTATAATCTGTCAGCACAATGATATCTATTGAAGACTCTTCATTAAGAAGATCATGGACCAGTATTTCTGCATCCAGCGGATTAAGGCTTGTTTCCTCTGTTCTCAATACAGAAAGTCTTTCCCCCATAACAGACTTTATCCCCATCTCAATCAGCCTTCCGTCGGTAATAACCCCCGGATTCTTTTTGCTGTAAACAAGCACCATATTTATTTTTTTTCTGCCGGTCTCAAGAGCCAGCCGGGCAATCCCCTTTCCTACATCGAAATTATTGGTACCGATAAAGAAAGAACCTGGACTCTGGGTTACCTCATTTTCTATCTGTACAACAGGGATCCCCTTTTTAAGAATTTCAGAAAGCTGCTGAAGCTTTTTTTTATCATCTTCATACAGATACAGCCCGAAACCATCAAAACCTGAAAAACATGCCATCTCAAAACTCAGGGGATCGGAATCAATCGGGTGAAACGAGACTGCGCAGTCAAGTGATTTTGCAGCATCAGCAGCCCCCTGCCTCAGACTCCTTATGAATGACGCATCAGCTTTCGGAAGAAAAAAGGCATAATTGTATTTTTTTACTGACGCACCCTCATTATTGTTTCCGGAAATAAAGGGATTTCTTATCATGAGACTGATTGAGAGAAAAAGGAAAATGGAAAAAACTGCTCCGAAGAAAAATGAAAGAAACTTCAGGAAATTGTTCACCTGTAAATATTATTGTTGAATGTGGCAATTGTAAAGCTTTTTTAAACCGCCTCAGTGATTTATAAAGAGCGGAGCATCAATTGACCGGCAGCTGCTGCAGCAAATGCCGTTACATATCGCCCCGCTGCAGCATATTTCCGCCCCGGTTCATGTTGTTAAAAACTGTTTAACTCTTTTCTATCTGCTTCCGAACATATACTGGTTTATTATATTTTCGTAAAGCTCCTGCTTTCCGCTTGTCTTCTCAGGTTCCCCGTTTTTCAGCGCAAGTTTTCGTAAATCATCAAGTGAAAAAAGCCCTTTTTCATATTCAGCACCATTGCCACTGTCAAATGAGGAATATCTGATCTTTTTCATTTCGTCCAGTCTTCCGCCGGAAATTATATCAGAAGCTATAGTCAGTCCGAGTGCAAATGTATCAACCCCCCCGATATGGGCAAGAAAAAGATCCTCCATATCAGTTGAATTCCTCCGTATTTTTGCATCGAAGTTCAGTCCACCTGAACCGAGTCCGCCGTTTTTAAGTATTATCATCATTGCTTCAACAGCCTCATAAACATTGTTGGGGAACTGGTCTGTGTCCCATCCGTTCTGGGGATCTCCCCTGTTGGCATCAACGCTCCCCAGCATTCCCGCATCAGAACTTACCTGGAGATCATGTGAGAAGGAGTGCCCCGCAAGTGTTGCATGGTTACATTCAATATTGCACTTGAAATCATCTTCAAGCCCTGCATAACGGATAAAAGCTATAGCTGTTTCAGCATCAAAATCATACTGGTGCTTTGTAGGCTCCATCGGTTTCGGTTCTATAAGAAAGGTCCCCTTAAACCCTGCTTTTCTGCCGTAATCCCTGGCCATGGCAAGGAACCTGGCAAGGTGATCCTTTTCCCTTTTCATATCTGTATTGAGAAGGCTCATATATCCTTCCCTGCCTCCCCAGAAGACATAATTCTCCCCTCCGAGGAGCACATTAACATCAAGACAGTTCTTAACCTGAAGGGCGGCCCTGCAGAGAACATTAAAATCAGGGTTTGTCGCAGCCCCGTTCATATACCGGGGATTTGAAAACATGTTTGCTGTGTTCCAGAGCAGTTTCACCCCAGTTGCACCCTGCCTCTCCTTAAGGTATCCTGAAACTATCCTCAGATTTTCTTCATACTCATCAGGGGAAGTCCCTTCGGGAGCAACATCGGTATCATGAAAGCAGTAGTATTCAAATCCCATCTTTGTGGCAAACTCAAAAGCAGCATCAGCCCTGTTTTCAGCCTCTTTCATCGGATCTTTATCAGCCCAGGCTGGAGAAAGAGTTCCGCTCCCGAAAATATCAGATCCCGCGGAACAGAATGAATGCCAGTATGCAACAGAACACCTTAAATGCTCCTTCATGGTTTTCCCTGCAACAACCTTTTCAGGATTATAAAACTTGTAGGAGAGGGGGTTGTCGGAACCCTTTCCTTCATATGCAATTTTCCCAATACCCTTAAAATACTCCCGGTCCCCGGTAAAATAATCATTCATAAAATTTTCTCCTTATTTAAAAATATCTGACAGAGATTGGACATATTCTGTATATTTTTTATAAACACCCTGATAAACTGCAGAATTTTCTCGGTCAGGATTACACCCTTTTTCTCTGTCAATCTTTACATGGCGGTCAGTAAGATATTCTATTCCGGAAATCTTTCCCGAAGCATAATCAAGGGCCCATAAAGCCTGCACAGCACCGCCGAGAGCTGCCGCCTCTTCGTGGAGAGGAACAGCAACAGGAAGATCAAGAATATCGGCAGCTATCTGTCTCCAAAGCCCCGATTTGGCCCCGCCCCCGATCAGCCGTATCTCTTCTGCCTGAAAACCAAGCCCAGAAAAAGAATCAAGGCCAAGTTTCATCCCCAGAACTGCTGATTCAAATGATGACCTGAAGATGTTTTCCCTGGTTAAATTCGTCATATCCATTCCGACAACACACCCCCTGCCGTTCGGAAGATTGGGGGTACGCTCCCCGTTAAAGAAAGGGAGGGTTATTATCCCGCCGCTCCCGGGAGAGGCTTGCGATGCAGTATTGTTAAAATCACTGATCCCTGTATCAAAAAGACTTCTCATCATCTCAGTTGCAACTGTGCAGTTCATTGTGCAGAGGAGAGGAAGCCAGCCCCCTGTTGATGAACAGAATGCTGCAAGATTTCCGTTTGGATCGATAACAGGTTTATCAGAAAAACCGTAGATAGTGCCGGATGTTCCGAGGCTCATTGTGATTACCCCCGGTTTGACAGCACCTGTCCCGACAGCTCCCATCATATTATCACCACCACCTGATGAAACAGGGATACCCTCTTTTATGCCGAATTCCGAAGCTGCACCGGCTGTTACATGACCTGAAACTTCATAGGGGGCAAGAAGCGGGGGAAGACATTCTGACAAGTCCCTTTCAGGATCAAGAGCATTCAAAACATTTTTATCCCATTCCCTTCTCTTTATATTAAGAAGTCCGGTGCCTGATGCATCCCCGGATTCCATTGTATAATTTCCGGTCAGATAAAAATTAATAAAATTATGGGGAAGAAGAATATGCTTCATTTTCATGTAAACTTCCGGATGGTTTTTTTTAAGCCAGAGGATCTTTGAAGCTGTATAGCCGGGAAGGATCCTGTTCCCGGCCTCATTAAGGATTTTATCCCCCCCTCCGTATCTCTTCTCAATTTCACTGCACTCAGCTGCTGTCGATGTATCACACCACAGCTTCACGTTGTAAAGGACTTCTCCACTGCTGTCCAGAGGGACAAAACCATGCTGCTGCCCCGATACCCCTACTGCAACAGCTGTTTCTTTAATGGAAGAATCGATATCACTAAAACACTTTCCAAGTGCATCAATCCACCACTCTGCCTTCTGCTCTCTTGTTCCGTCTCCCCGGCTTATCACAGAGTATGAAGCCTGGGCTGATGCAGCTATCCTTCCCTTTTCAAAATCATAGAACACTACTTTTGTACTTTGTGTTCCGTTATCAATACCTATTACTGTTTTCAAAGAATCGCCTCCGCTGCTTTATTTATTTTCAATCCATAAAAACCTCTTTACAATGGACAGAACTGTTTTTACATGCATATAATTGACTAAAAGGGAATAGTAATGGAGTTCAGGGATGTTGTCTTTGTCTATCAGATGAAGAATGAGGATGAGTTAAAATGGCACGGGAGGTTCCATCAGCACGGACCTGACGAATATGAAATACATTATTTTATTCAGGGAACAGGCAAGTTCCTCAACAATAAAAGCATATACAGAATCAACCCCGGCACATTATTTATCACACAGCCGGGAAGAAACCATTCCATTATAACGGAGGATAATTACAGGCCATTGAGCTATTATGCTGTCCTGATAAGCCTATCCCCAGAAAGCATGGAGGTTGAAAAACTTATCAGGGAGGAAATGGCAGTAAAGCAGTATTATGACATAGGGACAAACTACCGCTTTTTCTTTGAGGAATTAAAGGAGAAAGGTCTCTCCAGGAACCGCAATCTGCAGAAATCAGCCTCACACCAGCTGATCTCTTTTCTTTATACCCTTGTTGAGCAGCGGGATTTCAATTACAACGAATCAAGCAGTATCCAGCTTGAAAAATCACTCAGGATCATGCAGAACAGTGTTACAGGAAAGCTCACACTTGAGGATATAACTTCAAGACTGAACCTCTCTGAATCATACTTCATAAGGCTTTTTAAAAGAAAAATGGGGATAACACCCATGAAATACTATACCCGGCTGAAAATTGAGGCTGCGACCTATATGCTGACAAATACAAATATGGGTATTGTTTCAATCGCAGACAGACTGAAATTCTACAGTGAATTCCACTTTTCAAGGATATTTAAACAGTATACAGGCCTCTCCCCTACGGCCTACAGACGAAACTATATACATGAGCTGAGAGATAATCCTTGATTTCAGTTATTTTAAAAGCTAAAATCATTTTATGGAAAACAGGGAAGCACTATGGGACAGCCATTACAGCAAAACAGGAAACTGCACTCTGCATAATGATATCTGGATAAAAAAATATATCTCTTATATAAAACCTGATGACATGATAATTGAACTGGGATGCGGGTTCGGACTTTTAAGCGAATGGTTTATTAAAAACAGCTTTAACATCCTGTCTACAGATATATCAGAAAAAGCCATTGAAAAATTCAGAAGCAGGGTACCTGAAGCAAGAACAGAGAAAATTGATATCCAGAAGAGCCTTCCGTATCCTGATTCTTCATTTGATATAGTTATTGCAGACCTCTGCCTCCACTACTTTGATACTGATTCAACTGAAAAAATCCTGACGGAGGTGCAGAGAATACTGAAATACGGAGGATATCTGTTTGCAAGGGTTAATTCAGACAGCGATTTGAACCACGGTGCAGGCTGTGGAATTAAAATTGAAAAAGGCTTTTATAATCAGAAGGGCCATTTCAAGAGGTTTTTTGACAGAGAGATGATAGATAAATTTTTCAGCAGATGGAAATTATTATCTGTTTCGGAAGAATCAACAGATCATTATATAAAAGCAAAAAATGTATATGAAATTGCAGCCGGAAACAGTAAGAAGGAATTGGAATGATTGATAAAATCAGTTCAGACGGAAAAGAGCACTGGAATGAAGAAAGGGATGTAATAGTTATCGGAAGCGGTTTTGCAGGACTTTCAGCTGCCATAGAAGCATGCAACTGCGGAGCTTCTGTTCTGATTCTGGAAAAAATGAAAGCGCCGGGAGGGAATTCCCTTATAAGCGACGGCGGAATTGCAGCAGCAGGAACTGATGAGCAGGCAAAAATGGGAATATTGGATTCGCCTGAGCTTATGTACAGGGATATGATGAGGGCCGGACTCGGAATAAACCACCCGGACCTTGTAAAAGTCCTTGCTGCCAGCTCACGGGAAGCATATGAATGGTCAAGAGATTATCTCAAGGTCGAGTACCTTGACAGGATTGATATCTTCGGAGGACATTCAGTCCCGAGGTGTTTTACAGCAAAAAACATAAGCGGAGCTACAATCATCAGAAAGATGATGGAAAAAATTAAGGAACTTGATATTGAAATCAGATATAAAAACCATTTTACAGGTTTTCTCAGAAATAAAAGAGGGAGAATAACAGGTGTTTCCGTAAGGGAGAATCATAACTACAGAAGAAAGGACACAGGTCCCTTAAAACATATAAAAGCGGGTAAAGCGGTCATACTTGCAGCCGGGGGATTCGGAAGCGATACAGGTTTCAGATCTCTCCAGGACCCGAGACTCACCGGGGAAATCGGAACAACAAACCAGCCGTTCTCAACAGCTGAAGCACTTAAGGAGGGCTTAAGGATCGGGGCTTCCCCTGTACAGCTCTCCCATATCCAGCTCGGGCCGTGGGCCTCCCCTGATGAGACGGGATACGGTGACGGCCCTTCCTTTTCAGAATATATAGTCTTTCAGAAAGGTATAATTATAAATCCTGCAACAGGAAAAAGGATAGTTAATGAGCTTTCCGACAGAAAAACTGTTTCAGATGCAATACTGTATACAGAAAATCCCTGTATCGGTATAGCTGATTCAAAAGCTGTCAGCGACTCTGGTTGGAATATTGACAGGTGTATAAAGAAGGGGGTTGTAAAAATCTTTGACTCTTTACGGGAGCTTGCATCCTTTTACATTATCAAGGAAGAAGAACTTACAGATACAGTCAGACGTTTCAACACCTTTATAAATAACAGGAACGATGCTGAATTCAGAAAACCTATTTCCCCTTCTGCTTCAGAAATAGGAAAACCTCCATTCTATGCGATAAGACTCTGGCCCAAGGTGCACCACACAATGGGAGGCCTGGGTATCAATACAAATTCACAGGTACTGGATCTTGACGGTTCTCCGATTGAAGGATTATATGCGGCAGGAGAGGTTACAGGGGGAATACACGGAGCATCAAGGCTTGGAAGCTGTGCCATAGCTGAATGCATTGTTTTCGGCAGAATTGCTGGTAAAAACGGGGGAAATCAGAATATTGAGTATTAAATTCAAAGAGCCGAGCCTTTCCGTAAAAATAACACTCCTGACTGCAATAGTAATATTTATTTCACTTCTCATCTCAGGTGCATTCAGTATCTGGACAGAAATGGAAACAATAAAGGATTACTCGGAAATAACAGTAATGAATATGGCCCAGAGCCTGGCAAGGGATTATATTGTAATTGAATCCCTGAAGACAAAAGACAGCAGCAGATGCCAGAAATATATAAGAAATATCAGGTCCTCCCTTCAGAACATAAGATTTATCACCATATGCGATATGGAGAGTATCAGATATGCCCATCCCGACCCTGAAAAGGTGGGTCAGAAATTTGTCGGAGGGGATAACAGAAGGGTTCTTGAAACAGGAGAAAGCTATATCTCTGTTGCGGTAGGGACACTTGGTAAATCTCTGCGGGCATTTGCTCCTGTATTGGATTCCGATAATATTCAGATAGGTTTTGTCACAACAGGAACACTGATTGCCCATATTGATGAGCTTAAAAGCCAGGCATTGAGTTTTTCAACAGCTGCATTTATCCTTTCCCTGTCAATAGGGATAATGGGTTCTTATGTGCTTTCAAGAAACATAAAACGGACCCTCCTTGGACTTGAACCCTATGAAATCATACGTCTTTATAATGAAAAAAAGGGGATGCTGAATGCGATCCATGAGGGGATACTTGCTATTGACAGTAATTATAAAATAACAATGATAAACCAGTCGGCGCTTAATATTCTGAATGTCAATACTGATGTGGAAAAACTGATAGGAAAAACAATAACTGATATATTTCCGTCAACAAAGCTTCTTGAGGTGATGAAAACCGGAACAAACCAGTACAATCAGGAGGACATGATAAATCAGACCCTGGTTGTGGCGAACAGGATTGTAATAAAAGACGGGAACAGAATTACAGGGGCTATTGCATCATTTCAGGACAAAACCATGCTGACCCTTCTTGCAGAGGAAATAACCGGTGTTAACCAGGTTGTAGGGGCCCTCAGGGCAAGCAATCATGAGTTCAAGAACAAACTTCACGTGATTCTCGGATTTATTCATTCCGGCAGATATAAAAATGCTGAAAATTTTATTATTGATATTACAGAGGACCAGGACCAGATGGTCTATTCAATTACAAAAAGAATAAAGAACGCGACACTTGCCGCCCTTGTAATCGGAAAGCAGAGCCGTTCAAAGGAACTTGATATAAACCTGATAATTGATGAAAACTCCTATCTGGATGCAGACAGCTATATATATAACAATGATTTAATAATAATTGTAGGGAACCTGATAGAAAACAGTTTTGATGCTATTCAAAGGTTCCCCGATTCCGGGACAAGAGAAGTATATTTTTCCATAAAACAGTCACCTGAAGAAATCAGAATTGTTGTCAGAGATACAGGCACAGGGATAATGGAAGAAAACCTTGATGATATATTCAGACGTGGATATACAACAAAAACAGGAAGTGACGGTGTCGGTCTTGATCTGGTGCAGAGGAGTATAAAAAATATGAACGGAAGCTGTAATGTTTTTTCCCGATACAGAAAAGGAACTGAGTTCAATATCTCTCTGAAACTGCGGGGAATAAAATGATCAGGGTACTGATAGTTGAGGATGATCCGATGGTCGCTGATATTAATAAAGGCTATATTGAGAGTGTATCGGGGTACAGGGTTATTGAGACTGTAGGGAACGGTGAAAAAGCACTTGCCTTTCTGGCAGAAAACAGGATTGACCTGGCGGTTGTTGATATCTATATGCCTGAAATGGACGGGATAAGTTTTATAAAAAAAATGAGACAAACCCAAACAGAAACAGATGTAATATTTATTACAGCTTCAAACGATGTTGATGATATAAACACATCGCTTAAATACGGTGCGGTTGATTATCTGATAAAACCGTTCAAGTTCGACCGGCTGATTTCTGCGCTTGAAAACTATAAAGAGCGTACAAACATCATGGGAATGAAAAAATCAATAAAACAGGAGGAATACGACAAAATAACAAAACTGCAGCATGAACGGAGCAGACTTCCAAAGGGACTTCAGGATAAAACACTGAATATAATACTTGAGACAGTTAAAACCTATTCCGGTTCAACGCAGTTTGACGCTGAAACAGTTTCCGGAACACTTGGCATCAGTACAGTTACAATACGCCGGTATCTTGAATACCTGGAATCGGCGGGGAAAATCAAATCAGAAGTCTTTTACGGAACAGGGGGAAGACCTAAATATTTTTACAAAAGGATTAACTGAATCAGGAGCGGGAAGAGAATATTACATATTCAGTTTATTCAGATAACGGTAGATACTTGGTTCTGAACAGCCGAGCTGCTTTGCAGCTTCACGGACAGCCCCCTTTAGCTTAAAAATTCCCTTCTGATTAAGTATATCCACAATATTCAGCCTGTCATCCTGGGTCAGCCTTTCTATCGATATATTATTTTCTTTTAAATACTTTCTTATCACACTGTCAGCTTCTTCAGAAGCTGAATCATAAAATGTTTCCCCCGCATTCCTAAGAAGCGTATCAACAGAATCATAAGAGCTGTTAAGTTCAACAAGTTTGTCAGGATGGCATAGCTTCAGGATCCTGTCACTTATATCCTTATACCTCCTGTCATCAAAGTTGATGCAGAGCATACCGATAATATTCTTATCATCATCCTTGATAAACATTGTCGAGGACCTTAAAATCCTCTGGTCCTTTGAAATCCCGTTGTAATTAACCTGGTAATCCATCTCTTTATAGCTTTCATCAGATATAACTTCCAGACCGAAGTTTGTCAGAGGCCCGCCGACTGTCCTCTGACTTACATGCCCGTTTGCAATAGCAATAATTGAATTTATATGGTTTTCAGCATCATGAAGAACCACTTCATAATCAGGGCCGAGTACTTTCCCAAGGAATTCAACAATAAGACTGTATTTTTTCTTCATATCATCATTCATTTTCTACCTGCCGCCTGATTTATATTAAACTTTAAAATACTCACACCTGATCAGCATTCTTATTTAAAGAAACATATTACATCAATGCTGTTTATTATTCAATAAACCTTCTTATTACCAGTAATGTATTTACTGCTGCTGATAATCAATAAATGCACATATTCTTCAATTCATAATAAAAATAATAATCCTGCTAATTGTTATTGCAGGATTATTATCTTTTCAGGTCTGTATTAAAAAAATCAGCCTATACCTCCGTATATAATACCAAGTATATATACAACTATCGTTGCACCGCAGAAAATATATTTTGTCATTGGCTCAAACCATGCTCCTATTGTTTTTTCCCGCCCGGTCTGTACCTGTTCACGTGAAAAACCTGATCCGCATACCCAGAAAAACATAATTCCTGACAATAGCGCCCCTAGAGGAATAATATAGATTGAAACAATATCCATCCATGTTCCGAGAGCATCACCGTTTTCAAGGATAAGACCGACAGCAGCGCTTATTACAGCAATGATGGAAATAGAAACACCTCTTGAAAGTTTAAACCTCTGCTGGATTGCTTCAACCGGGGTTTCAAGGAGGTTCATAAGTGAACTGACCCCTGCAAACAATACAGCTATAAAAAAAACAATTGAAAACAGATATCCCATCGGCATCATTTTAAAAACATTAGGCATTGTTATAAACATCAAAGGAGGACCTGCCGTTAGATCAAGACCGAAAACAAATACTGCAGGAATAATTACAACAGCAGCCAGTAAAGCGGCAATCGTATCATAAATCGCAACATTCCTTGCGCAGCTTATAACATCTTCTGATTTTTTCAGATAGCTGCCGTAAACTACAGTCCCGGATCCGGCAAGTGACAGTGAGAAAAAAGCCTGCCCAAGGGCATAAACCCATGTTTTTGGATTGCCGAGCTGGTTCCATTTCGGAAGAAAAAGATATTTATATCCTTCGAGTGATCCCGGCAGAGTAAGAACCCTCACTGCAAGAATAAGAAACAGGATAAAAAACGCAGGCATCATAAACTTGTTCACCTTTTCTATTCCTTTGGAAACACCCATAAGCATAATTAGAAATGTAATAGCAAGTCCCATAAAATGCCAGCTGATACTTCCCAAAGGCCCTGCAATCTGCCCAAAATATGCACCGCTGTTATCTGCATTTATCACAGCACCTGTAATTGATCCTACAGTAAATCTGAGAATCCAGCCTACGACAACAGCATAACCTACCGCAATACCAAGAGATCCTATAACAGGGACCAGTCCGAGGAGCTCGCCGTTTTTATTACCCCTGCGTTCAAAAGCCTTTTTAAAAGCCCCAAGAGGACCGGTTTTCATTGCCCGCCCGAATGACATTTCCCCGACAACACCTACAGTACCAATAAGAATAATGAAAAGAAAATATGGGATAAGAAACGCGGCTCCTCCGAACTGCCCCAGCCGATAGGGGAACAGCCAGATATTTGCCATACCCACAGCTGAACCTATACATGCCAATATAAACCCGATCTTTGTATTAAAATTATCTCTGCTTTCAATCAGAGTTTCACCAGTATTTTTTTTATCAGACACAACCTGACTCCTTAAGTTTATTTACCAAATTTTAAAATGAGCTCTATAAAAAAAAATCTGTTTTTCATAAAAAAATACCTGCAGCAAATTCAGCTGCAGGTAAGATAGTTAGTTATTATTTAAGCGGTTCAAGACTTGCCTGGAAGTGCCTAAGTACCGGAGGTTCCCATGTGATTCTGTACCCTTTAACCTTATCCGCCCTCTTTTTTATCTCAATCAGGGCATCAGCCATCACGTCAATATGGGCCTGTGTATAAACACGCCTGGGGATTGCGAGCCGTGTAAACTCAAATTTTGCATGAAGCTGCTCTCCTGTGTCAGGATCATTACCCAGCATATAGGACCCGATATCGCAGCTTCTGATGCCTGCTTCCTTATAAAGCTCAATTGCAAGAGCCTGCGCCGGAAATTCATAATACGGGATATGTGGCAGCATTGCCTTTGCATCGACAAAAACCCCGTGTCCCCCTACAGGCGACTGATATGCAATACCCGCATCATCAAGGCGGGCGGCAAGATATTCCATCTGGCCTATTCTGTACCTGAGATAATTTTCATCAAGCCCTTCATAAAGACCTATTGCAAGCGCTTCAAGATCTCTTCCTGAAAGACCGCCGTAGGATGTAAATCCTTCAAATGAAATAGTTCTTCCCTTAATTACTGTAAAAAGCTCTTCATCATCCTTTATGCCTAAAAGGCCACCCATATTTACAATTGTGTCCTTCTTGGCACTCATTGTAAACATGTCAGCATAACTGAACATTTCATTAATAATCTCTTTTATTGACTTATCGGAATACCCTTTTTCTCTCTGTTTGATAAAATACGCATTTTCCGCATATCGTGCTGCATCAATATTGAACCTTATACCGTATTTTTTACAGACAGCTGATGTTTCCCTTACATTCTGCATTGAAACAGGCTGCCCCCCTGCTGAATTGTTTGTAACTGTCATTACAACAAGGGCAACATTTTCCTTTCCGTATTCCTTTATAAGAGATTCAAGTTTTGCAACATCCATGTTACCTTTAAAAGGAGCCCTTTTTACAGGATCCGAAGCCTCAGGAACTACACAGTCAATCGCCCTTGCCCCTGCAAGCTCAACATGCGCCCTTGTCGTGTCAAAATGCATATTGGAGATTGAATACTTTCCTTTTCCCATTACTGCCCCGAAAAGAACCTTTTCTGCAGCCCTTCCCTGGTGAACCGGCTGAATAAATTTATAACCGGTTATATCCCGTGCAGCATCAAGTAGCTTAAAATAACTTGACCCGCCGGCATAAGCTTCATCGCCTCTCATGACTCCTGCCCACTGTTCCTGACTCATGGCATTTGTACCGCTGTCTGTCAAAAGGTCAATATAAACATCCTCACCCCTGAGATTGAACACATTGTATTTTGCTTCTGCAATTTTCCGTTCCCTCTCCTCACGGGTAAGCATTTTAATCGTTTCAACCATCTTAATTCTGAATGGTTCAGGTATGTATTTTATTCCCATAACAAAATCCTCCTAAGTTATGATTAACTGATAATAATTATTGCAAATATACAGATTAACAATCTGTCAGCTTTTTACAGCAATAGCCTCAATTTCAACCAGGGCATCCTTTGGAAGCCTCGACACCTCGACAGCAGATCTTGCAGGATACCTTTCGCCTCCAAACATCTCCATGTAAACTGCGTTCATATCAGCAAAATTATTCATGTCGCTCAAAAACACTGTTGTTTTCAGCACATCATCCAGTGCAATTCCTTCTGATTTTAATATTTGCTTCAGGTTTAGCAGAGATTGTTTTGTCTGCGCCTTGATACCCCCTTCAGGGCAGCTGCCTGTTGAAGGATCAACAGGCAGCTGCCCTGAAACAAAAACCAGACCGGCAGCGGAAGTTGCCTGTGAATAGGGTCCTATGGCTGCCGGTGCTTTTTCAGTAACAATTATTTTTTTCATTATCCACCTCTTAATGATAATATTTTATCATCGCGATAATTATCAGTCAACTATATAATAATAAATTATTGTTTAAATCGTTTTAAACCGCTTATACGCTGTTTAATGATTTTTTATTTTATCATCGTGATAATTTATAATATTATATTATTAAAACTTTTATATTCACTTACGGATCAGTTGATTTATTTTAGTTAAAAAAGATTTTTAATATTTCAGAAAATCTATCCATTCAGGAAATTTGTTCCTATCCTGAAAAACAAAATAATTGAGGCATTTCTTATTTAAGGGCACCTCGGAAAATAATTCCTTACGCTGTAGGCGATCGCAAAGCGTGCCTGCGGCGAGGTGCCCGCTATGGGGATCAACGGCAGAGATCCCCTTAAACAAAAAAACGGAGGATTTTATGAGTACTGGTACTGAAAAAAAGACCTATCAGATTATGGGTATTTCCTGGCCTGTTTTCCTTATTCTGACAGCTGTTGTTACTGCAGCTATGTATATGGGAAAACTCCCGGGAGGACTTATTATCCTGGGAACAATGATGCTTTACGGAGCACTTCTTGATGAAATCGGAAACAAGACCCCGATTATCAAGGATTATCTTGGAGGGGGGGCTATTATAGCAATTTTCGGAGCTGCATTTCTTGCCTATTTCGGAATACTCCCTGAAGCTACTGTAAAAAATATAACAACCTTCATGAAGGGGGGGCAGTTTTTAAACTTTTATATTGCAGCCCTGATCTGCGGATCAATTCTCGGAATGAGCCGTGAATTCCTTATTAAGGCATTTGTAAGATATCTTCCTATTATTCTTGGAGGAGTTGCGGCAGCACTTGGTCTTGCCGGTCTTGTAGGTGCTTTAATCGGTTTCGGTTTCCAGAGGGCAGTTCTTTATGTCGCTCTCCCTATTATGGGGGGGGGAATGGGAGCAGGAGCCATACCTCTTTCAGAAATATTTGGCTCAGCATTAAAAGAAGATCCGGGCAACATCCTTTCAATAATGGTACCTGCTCTTGCTCTCGGTAATGCCCTGGCAATTGTTTTTGGAGGTCTTATAGATAAATTCGGCAAAAACAGACCAAGCCTTTCTGGAGACGGCAAGCTTATGAAAAATCAGGAGGATTTTATCAAGGAAAAAAGGGTATCCCTTCCTCTTGATTATTCCCTTATGGGAATAGGAGTTGCAGTTTCCTGCACATTTTACGTTTTAGGAAGCATACTTTCCAAATTCATACCTATCCATACATATGCCCTTATGATTATTTCTGTCGGAATTGTTAAAGCAACAAACCTCCTTCCTGAAAAATATGAGCAGGGATGTGCACAGTGGTATAAATTTGTTGCAACAAACCTTACAAGCGCACTTCTTGTCGGAATCGGTATAGTATATATCAATCTTCCTGAGCTTGCAGCAGCCTTTACAGTCCAGTATATCATCCTGGTATTTGTTACTGTTCTGGGATCCATTATCGGAGCAGGTTTCGTAGGAAAACTTCTCGGTTTCTATCCTGCAGAAGCAGCAATAACAGGTGGGTTATGTATGGCAAACATGGGGGGAACCGGTGATGTCGCAGTACTTTCAGCTGCAAAAAGGATGGAATTGATGCCTTTTGCCCAGATATCATCAAGGCTTGGCGGTGCGTTCATGATACTCCTTGCCACTTCAATTCTTAAAATAATTTTATAAACTGACAACTGAACAGAAGCTGATATAAAATACTTTAAACATATCAGCTTCTGGTATTCTATTTTTGGAGAACTACAATGGATCTTGAAAAAAAATCTCTTGAATATCACTCATCACCTGTAGCCGGAAAAACTGAAGTGATTCCTACAAAACCCTGCCTGACCCAGGAAGACCTCAGTTATGCATATACTCCTGGAGTTGCATATCCGTGTCTTGAAATAAAAAAGGATAAATCAAAAATATCAGACTATACAAACAGAAATAATCTGGTCGCGGTAATCAGCAACGGAACCGCAGTACTCGGACTTGGCAACATAGGGGCAGCTGCAAGTAAACCTGTTATGGAGGGGAAAGGGGTTCTCTTTAAGAGATTTGCAGATGTTGATGTTTTTGATATCGAACTTGATACAGTTGATATTGAGAAGCTTATAGATGCTGTCAAGATAATGGAGCCTACTTTCGGAGGGATAAATCTCGAAGATATTAAAGCCCCTGAATGTTTTGAAATCGAGACAAGACTGAAAAAGGAAATGAAAATCCCGGTATTCCATGATGACCAGCATGGGACAGCAATTATAACAGGGGCTGCCCTGATAAATGCCCTTGAAATTTCAGATAAGAAAATTGATAAAATCAGGGTTGTTATAAACGGAGCAGGGGCCGCTGGAATTGCCTGCACTAACTTCTATATCTCCCTGGGAGTAAAAAAAGAAAACATAATAATGTGCGATTCAAAAGGGGTTATCTACAAGGGGCGGACTGAAAACATGAACCGTTTCAAGGATAAGTTTGCTTCCGATACTGAAAAAAGGAGTCTTGCAGAGGCTCTGAAAGGGGCTGATGTATTTCTCGGGCTTTCTGTCAAAGGTGCAGTAACAAAGGAGATGCTCAAAGGAATGAACAGCCAGCCGGTGGTTTTTGCACTTGCAAATCCCGATCCTGAAATTACCTACCCTGAAGCAGTTGAAGCACGGGATGATGTCATAATGGCAACAGGAAGAAGCGATTATCCGAATCAGGTTAACAATGTAATGGGTTTTCCTTTTATATTCAGAGGAGCACTTGATGTCGCAGCTACAACGATAAATGAGGAAATGAAAATTGCAGCTTCAAAAGCACTTGCTGAAGTAGCAAAGAAAGAGGTCCCGGCATCAGTTTTAAAAGCGTACAAACTTGAAAAGCTTTCATACGGCAGTGAATATATAATCCCCAAACCGTTTGACTCAAGAGTATTTATTGAGGTATCTGCAGCTGTGGCTGAAGCTGCTGTTAAATCAGGAGTTGCGGCAAAGCCTTACAAATCACTTGCGCAGTACAGAGCAGACCTCGAAGAAAGGCTTGATAAATCAATAAGCCGTTTTTCAGGCAAAATATAGAGGAAGTCCTGATAAATCAGGAGGGATTTTAACTATAAAATGTTTTTACGTGAAAAGGAAATTTCAATAATAAAAGCTTTCCCCCTTCTTGAATCATCCGGCCTTGATATGCCGGATGATTCTGATTACACAATAGGTGTTTACAGCGGTGAAGAGCTTGTGGGAACAGGTTCGGTATGCGGCTGTGTACTTCAGGGGATTGCAGTTAAAAAAGAATACCGTGGACTTGAAATAACATCCAGGATTGTAACCAATCTTGTCATGAAATGTATTGAAAGAAGTATTGACAACTTTTTCATCTTTACCAAATTCACCGAAAAGGAAAAGTTCATCTCCATGGGATTCAGTCTGATAGGATCTGCAGGTAAAGATGTTGTTCTTCTTGAATATGACAGACACGGTATAGAAATTTTCAAAGAAAACCTGAAAAAAATCTCATCACCTTTCGGAGGAAGAAAGGGATGCGCAGTCATGAACTGCAATCCTTTCACAAACGGGCACCTTCACCTTATTAAAAAAGGATCAGAAAATAATGATCACTTTTTTGTTATTGTTGTGGAAGAAGACTGTTCAGTATTTCCGTTTAAAACAAGATTTGAGCTGATAAAAAAGGGAATTTCACATCTTGAAAACGTTACTGTTATATCAGGAGGGAAATACACAATATCATCAGCAACATTCCCCTCCTACTTTATTAAAAAAGAGCAGCATACAGAACTGTATGCTGCTCTTGATATTGATATCTTTATAAAACACACAGCAACGGCACTCGGTATAAACTGCCGGTATATAGGGGAGGAGCCGTACTGTCCGGTTACTTCTGTATACAACAGAATAATTAAAGAAACACTCCCTGATGCCGGTATAGATGTTACAGAGATAAAAAGGCTTGAAACAGAGGGAGAAATTATCAGCGCGTCAAAAGTCAGAGCAATGATAAAGGAAGGAAGAATTGAAGAAACCGGAAGATACCTTCCGGAAACAACATTTGATTTTCTTTTTACAGAAGAAGCTGCCTCTATTATCAGCCGCATAAAGAAGAGCAGCTCAAGGCACTAGGAGGACAACATGGAATTATTAAGAAAAGCATCAGTCGGGACTCTTGAATCAAGCGATGCTATTGTATCTGTTTCACCGGGGAAAGGGAGTCTTGAGATTATTATAGAAAGCATTGTCATGGACCAGTTCGGGGATGATATCAGACAATCGGTGACAGAGGTGTGCCGGGATTTCAATATTACTTCAGCTGAAATCCATATAAAAGACAGGGGTGCGCTTGACTGTACCATCAGGGCAAGAGTTGAAACAGCATTACTGAGGGGGGGAGAATAATCATGATAAGAAGAACACTTTTATTTATTCCGGGAAACAGCCCGTCAATGCTGATGAACTCAGTTGTCTTCGGAAGCGACAGTATAATATTTGATCTTGAAGATGCTGTTGCTGAAAACCAGAAAGATGCAGCAAGGATCCTTGTCAGAAATACCCTTAGAACCTTTGATTTCTCAGATTATGAGGTATGCGTAAGGATAAACAATATAAAGTCGGAATGGTGGAAAAAGGACATAACCGAGATAATGAAGGAAAATATCGACACAATTGTAATACCTAAAGCTGAATCAGCTGAAGATATAATGACTCTTTCCTGTTTCCTGACAGAAATTGAAAAAGAATACAAAAAAGAAAAACAGGTTTCAATTATCCCTATCCTAGAATCCCCTTGCGGAATTGAAAACAGCTTCCTGATAGCATCATCTGACAAAAGAGTTGATGCACTTTTTCTCGGAGCGGAAGACCTTACAGCAAGTATCAATGCTAAAAGGAGCAGGGAGGGAGAGGAAATATATTACTCAAGATCAAGGGTTGTTATTGCGGCAAAGGCATGCGGGATAGCAGCTATAGATACCCCTTTCACCGATACAAACGATCTTGAAGCTCTTAAAAATGACACAGTTTTTGCAAAAAATCTCGGCTTTGACGGAAAGGCTGTAATTTCCCCAAGGCACATAGATATTGTAAACACCACTTTTCTTCCTACACAGGCAGAGATTGAGTATGCAGAAGAGGTACTTGAAGCGATAAAAAAGGGGGAAAATGAGGGAAAAGGGGCAGTTTCACTTAACGGAGAGATGATTGATGCGCCTATAGTCAACAGGGCAAAGCAGATACTTAAACTTGCAGGCGGAGAGAAAAGATAATGGATAAAATTGTAAAATCATTTAAGGAAGTTTTCAGACTATGTAAAATGAAAGACGGGATGACCCTCTCGTTTCACCACCACCTGAGAAACGGAGATTTTGTCCTCAATATGGTGCTTGCAGCTGCAGAGAAGGAAGGATTTAAAAACCTTAATATAGCTATGAGCTCTTTGTTTCCTGTCCATGAAACTCTTATAAAGCATATTAAAAACGGTACTGTATCGGGAATTGATACAAACTACATGTCAGGCCCCCTTGGCGAGTTTATCAGCTATGGCGGAATGGAAAAACCGGTAATATTCAGGAGCCACGGAGGAAGACCAAAAGCTATAGAAGAGAGGGAGCTTCTGATTGATATTGCTTTCATAGCAGCCCCCTCCTCCGACAATATGGGAAATATAAACGGAGTAAAAGGGCCGTCAAGGTGCGGCTCACTCGGATATGCATTTGCTGACGTTGAATATGCCGGTAAAACAGTTGTTGTTACAGACTGCCTTGTAGATTATCCCAATACTCCGGTTTCAATTGATGAATCAAAAACAGATTATGTGGTTACGGTAGATTCTATAGGAGACTCAGCAAGGATAGTATCCGGGACCACCATGATAACCAGGGATCCTGTAGGGCTTTCGATAGCTAAAAATGCGGCTTCAGTCATTGCCGCCTCAGGACTTCTGAAAAACGGTTTTTCATTCCAGACAGGCGCAGGGGGGGCATCTCTTGCAGCAGCATCATATTTAAGAGAAATTATGACAGAACGGGAAATAACAGGGAGCTTCTGCCTGGGCGGAATAACAAAATATTTTGTCGAATTTCTCAATGAAGGGCTTTTCAGAAATATACTTGATGTTCAGTGTTTCGACCTTGATGCTGTTGAATCCATAGCCTCCAATCCTGCCCACACCGAGATATCAGCCTCCAGATATGCAAATCCCTCTTCAAAAAGCTCGGTTGTTGATTCTCTCGACACTGTAATACTGGGTGCAACAGAGGTAGATAAAAATTTCAACGTTAATGTACACACAGATTCAAACAACATTATAATAGGCGGATCAGGAGGACACAACGATGCTGCTGCAGGAGCAAAACTCACGATTATAGTTGCACCTCTTCAGAGAGGGAGGCTTCCCATAGTTGTTGACAAAGTAACGACCCTCACAACCCCCGGAAAGACAGTAGACGTAGTAGTAACAGAAAGGGGAATTGCTGTTAATCCCTTAAAACCGGAACTTGCCGTGAAGCTTTCAGGAGCAGGGCTTTCTGTCTGCAGTATTGAAGAGCTGAAGAGAAAAGCAGTTTTAATTACAGGGTCTCCTGTAATTAAAAACAGGAAAACAGGGAAGGTAGTTGCAGAGGTTTTATACAGAGACAGCACAAAAATTGATGAAATCAGAGGAATAGAATAAGCAAAGCTTAACAAACTTTTATATAAAAAAAGCAGCTTTATCATGATAAGATAAGGCTGCTTTTTTTCAGTAAGTGATTATCTAAACAAAAAGGTCCATAATAAATAGAACAGCAATACCTGTTGTTGAAAGGACTAAAACTGCACCGAACCAGTGCCAGAGCATCTCCTTTACATCAGTTACACCGGTTGTCCTGTTAACAACCCAGAAATAGCTGTCATGAAAGTTTGTGATACCAAGAGACCCGATGCAGCAGGCAAGACCGGCCATGTAGGGATTAATTTCAGGCATTGTAAGAAGTATCGGAGCTGCTATTGATCCTGCTGTAAGCATACCAACGGTAGCAGAACCTGTAATAATCCTTAATAAATATGCCATTATAAGAGGAAGGAGAAGACCGGGGACATTGGTAGTAGCAAGCCAGTCAGCAATTACCTTGCCTGCACCACTGCTTTTAAGCACCATACCAAGAGCACCGCCTGCTCCGGTCACAAAAATTATTATACCTGCATGTTTGATGGAATCATCAAGTATATCAACAACTTTCTTCCTTTCCATTTTTCCAGCAAGCCCGTATATTGCAATAAGAAGCCCTATACCTACTGCAACTATAGGGTTACCAAGAGTCTTGATACATGTTTTTGCTAAACCGGAGATATCCATTAGAGAAGTTGCTGTGCTCAGGAGGATGAGAACAATCGGAATAAAAATCGGGGCAAAAGACATGAATGTACCGGGCAGGTTTTCTTCACCAAGCGCTACTGTTGCACTCAGCTCTGCCGCTGTATAAGGTCTGTCAATAAGTTTGTCATGATTTTCAGGATCGGGAAGCTTGAATATTTTTTTACCAAGCCATCTGGCATACAAAAGTCCGCATATTGTTATAGGAACTGCAGCGATAAGGCTGTAAATCATAAAGATCCCAAGATCGAGTTTGAAATAGTTTGTTATGGCTACAGGACCTGGAGTCGGAGGAACCAGTGAATGGGTAACAAGAAGGGCTGTACCGAGGGAACAGCTGAGTGTCAGCAGATTCTTCCCGGTGTTTCTTGAAAGTGATTTAGCAAGGGGAGACAGAACAACAAATGCTGAATCGCAGAAAACAGGGATCGAAACTATAAACCCGGTTATAAGCATGGCAATATCTTCCTTACCTTTACCCATAAGTTTAATAAATGTCATAGCCATTTTTTTTGCAGCGCCGCTGACTTCAAAAATAGCACCCATCATCACACCGAAACCAATGATAATTCCAATACCGCCAACAGTTCCTCCGAACCCCTGTTTTATTGAATTTATCACCGACTCTGCCGGTAAACCGCCAATTAGTCCGGCTATCAGACTGCTGATAATCATTGCCGGAAAAACGTGGACCTTTGTACGTGTTACAAAAATCAGTATCGCAACTATAGCAACAGCGAGACCAATAATAATTCGTACAACATTTACATCAGCCATTATCTTCCTCCAAAATCTTTATATATAATATCCATGCAGATATTTAAATAACCGGCCCCAGGGTATAAAAGTCCATAGATCTTGTATATTTTATCGATTCACCCTTTGTCAGCTCTCCTGAAGCGACTCTGACAAGCATTTCAAGAACCTCTTCTCCGACCTGCTCAATGGATTTTTCCCCGTTTACAATTAATCCGGCATTGATATCCATATCCTTGCTCATCCTGTCATATGTAACAGGATTTCCGCAGATCTTTATAACAGGAACAACAGGAAACCCCTGTGGCGCACCCCTGCCTGTTGAAAAGAGTATTACCTGTGATCCCCCGACAGCCATACCGGAAAGAAGTTCAATTTCTCTCCCCGGGGAATCCTTTATCCACAGACCTTTCCCCCCGGGAACTTCTGTGTAACCTATAACCCCTTCAATGGGTTTTGTTCCTGATTTAACTATTGCCCCAAGTGATTTTTCTTCAATTGTGCTGAGCCCCCCCATAATATTCCCCGGAGTCGGCTGACCCTTTCTCATATCAACACCGATTGCTTTTGCACGGCTCTCCATCTCATCAACAATCCGCTTTATCTCTTCAGAAACAAACTGATTCTTCGCCCTTCTCTGAAGTATATGTTCAGCTCCAATAAACTCTGTTGTTTCACCGAAAATTACAGTTCCCCCGAGATCGACAATCCTGTCAGCGACATAACCAATGGCAGGATTTGATGCAATGCCAGAAGTTGTATCTGAGGCTCCGCATTTTATCCCCATCACAAATTCAGAGAAATCAATCTCCTCTCTCTGGATACCGCTTATCGCCATGGCAAGTTTCTGAGCTTTATCTATTCCTTCCTGAATCGATGCACTTGTCCCGCCAAGCTCCTGGATATTTATCCTCTCAACTGGTTTCCCGGTAGCCCGGAGCTTTTCTTCAAGCTTATCAGTATCAACCCCTTCACAGCCAAGACTTACTATCAGGGAAGCCCCGACATTGGGGTTCTCCCCTATTTTTATCAGACAGTCTGTTATCCTTTCCAGATCAGGCGGCGTCTGACAGCATCCCTGATGATGGAGGATACCCTGAGTAAGCTGAGTTGCGTGAACAATATTTTCAACAACTTCATTGGCGCATACAACCGCAGGTATTACAGCAACATGGTTCCTTGTTCCAACTTTTCCGTCTTTTCTTCTGAAGCCCATGTATTTCATATTATTCATCCCCCTTTTTTACCCAGTCGCCTCTGCCCCTGATACTGTCAATATTATGAATATGGACATGCTCGCCTACAGCTATTTCTTTTGTGGCAACACCTATTTCTTCACCATATTTTGTAATCTGATCATTTACTCTTACAGGAATAATTGCAGCTTTGTGTCCGTAGGAAATGTCGTTCTTCACAACAAGTTTGCTTCGCTCCCCTTTTTTATCATAAACCTCAACAACATCATCCTTTTTAACATCACCAAAAATTGTAACAACATTGTCACTTTCATGATTTTTTATGGCTTTTACCAGATCCTTCATTTACACCTCCTAGTTATTACAGCAACGCCATCAGGTATAACAGTAATTTTGGCGTCACTTCCCTTCAAACGGAATGCCTTATCAAGAGCATCATCCATATCAGCTGCATGGATAAAATTCATTTTTTCCACCAGCTCTTTATCAAGATAATCCGTAACCAGTATTATCCTGTGCTTCATCATCTCTTCTGCAAATCGCTGAACACACCACTGTTCGGAAATTGTTTTTTCAGGGGAGATATCAAGTACCATCCTCATAAGTTCCTCAGGCGTCCCTTTCAGCATTAATGAGCCGAAGTTTTCCCCTCCGAGCCCGTCACGGCATGCAGCTGCCAGTATAATAATACCGTCTTCAGAAACACAGTCAGAAGCTGAAGCAAGCCCTTTGGGGGCCTGGTACAGGTTCTGATCAAGCGGATAACCTCCGTTAGTGGTTATAACAATTTCAGATTCAACAGCATCTACTGCGCACATTTCAAGCAGCTGGTCGCAACCTGCCTTGTGGGCTTTTTTAAAATCACCTGAATAAGCGGCTATTATTTTTTTATTCTCATCAAGAAGGACATTAAGTATAAACTTCAGATTCGCGAATTCCGCGGCCTTGACCATATCCTCATGAATAGGGTTTCCTTCAAGAACACCGTTTCGCGCAAAAGGGCTTGCCATTGCTTTTGCAGAATGATTAATATTTACACATTCCTGTGACGATATGCCGGGAAGAACACTTTTCCTTCCCCCTGAAAAACCGGCAAAAAAGTGGGGTTCTATAAATCCTTCCGCAATAAGAAGGTCGGATTCAACTGCAAGACGGTTAATCTCGCACTTGCTCCCCGAAGGAAGTTCGCCGATAAAAACAAGATTTACCTTATCCTCAGCATCATGATTGATTATTTTTTCATTTTGAAAAATATTAATTCCGAACTTGTCTTTTTTTTCCTGATCTGTCATTCCCCGGTGAAGACCTGTAGCTACTAAAACAGTTATATCCGCATCAGGATTCCCCCTGCGTATTTCTTCAAGAATAAGGGGCATTGTAACAGCACTGGGAACGGCCCTTGTATGATCGCTCGTAATAAGGACAATCTTATTTTTCCCTGCTGAAAGCTCAGACAGTTTTTTTGTTCCAATCGGATTTTGAAGTGCTTTTTTTACAATTTCATCTTCATCAAGGTCCGGATTAATATCTATATGCCGGGGAATAAGTACACCCGCAATACTGGATTCATCAAGCTCCAGATCAATTGCTCCCGTATCATACGGAAGTTTAAAGTGTTTTTTCAAAACATGCCTCAACTTCAGACGGGTTCCAATACCGGTAATTACCCGGGCAACCCTTTTCAATATACTTTACTATGTATAATGTATACATTATACATAGTAAAGTGTCAAGATTTATTTACTACATGAAGTTGAAAAAGATATCACTGTTATTTATTTTTTATTTCTTAGATATTCAATAATTTCATTCCGTGCGCAGTCAAGATGCCTTCTGCAGTGCTCCCATGCTGTTTCAGAATCCCTATTTATTATAAAATCAATCATTTTTACATGTTCATCCAGTGATTCCTCAAATCTCCTGCTGCTGCTCAATGATATAACCCTGAACTGCTCAATCATAGCCATCACATTGCCGACAACATCGGAAAGCACTAAATTTCCTGAAGATTTTATGAGGAACCTGTGGAACTCGGAATCTGTCTTGCAGTATTCATGAAGATTATTTCTTTTATAATGGGTTATAAGATCTGTTTTCATTTTTAAAAGCTTTGTAATTATTTTTTCATCGATATTTTCAATTGTTTTTTCAATGGAATATTTTTCAGTAATATAACGGAAATCAAAAATATCAATAATTTCTTTTTCGGATAATTCTTTTACAGTAATACTCTTATTTGGAATACTTACAAGAAGCCCCTCCCCTATCAGCTCTTTAAGCGCTTCCCTGACTGGAGATCTGCTTACATTAAGTTTTTTTGCAATAACAAGCTCCTGAAGCCTCTCTCCAGGCTGATAAATACCTTTCAGAATATCATTCTTAAGTATTTCATAAACCTGTTCTTTGATTGTTTTAATCCGTTCTATTTTATTATTCATTTGTTTCTCATTTTATTCTGTTCTTTTCTGTATCTTATGTTACTGCATCCTGTTTGTCTATAACCCTGATAATCAGAAAAGGGAAATCTGTGATTCCGCCTGATTTGTATAAAACCGCATCTTTGTTTCCAGGCGGTACTCCTCTGCCAGTTTAATATACTCTCTGTAAAGATGATCAGAGCGGAGGGAATGACAGCAGTAACTGATACCGAACTCCTTTTCATATCTCTCTTTCAGCCCAGGAAATGATTTATCAAGGCGGTTGAAGAAGTACTCCCTCTGCACATCCCGGAGAGTTACGGCTGGATAAAAAAGAAGATATGATGCCCCTGCTTCTCTGGCCATTTTAATAATATCTCTGAGATTTTCATCAGTATCTGTCAGAAACGGCAGGACCGGTGTCATAAGTATTCCGGTATATATACCATTTTCAGATAATTTTCTGACAGATTCAAATCTTTTTTCAGGGGAAGGGGCTTCTGGCTCAATTAACGAAGAAAGCTTTTCAGAAGCAGTGGTTACAGTAACTGATACCGCAGCATAAACCTTTCCAATTTCCCTGATCTTTTCAATGTCTCTCAAAACAAGGGGGCTTTTTGTAATTATGTGAACCGGGAAACGGTAATGGACAATAACATCAAGAGCTTTAGCTGTAAGCAGGGTATCCTTTTCTATCGGCATATAGGGATCGTTCATGCTTCCGGTTCCGACAGTCCCCTTAACCTTCAAACGGCACAGTTCCTCAGCAAGGAGCTCGACAGCATTTTCCTTTATCCTGATTTCTGATATATCACCAAGGCCGTAGCAGCTGCTTCTTGAATCACAGTATATGCAGCCGTGCTGACACCCCCTGTAGAGGTTCATGTTGTATTTTATTCCGAAGATCCTGTCATCTTTAAAGGTAGAGAGGATCTTTTTTGCTTTTATCTTTTCGGCCATTTTACCATTATAATCCGCTCTGCTTTTTATTCAACAGACTGATTGCGTGACGGATTCTGCATTTCGATGAAATATTTTAAAAAAGCTACTATGCTGTATTGACTTTCGAATAAATATTCGACATTATTCTCTTATCGAATATTTATTCGATAAGAGAGGGAAAAATGAAAAAACTGTATCTTTTTTTATTATTATCCGTTCTGTTTGCACTGCCAGCTTTTTCACAGCAGCAGAGTGATACTGCGGCAGGAAAAGAAATACACTTCGGTTTTTCTACAGATCTTCTGCCCTATATTACAGCGGTAATAACTGACGAAACTGCCTATAGTATACAGGGATGGGTCTCTGTAAACAGAATAAAATACAGGTTAGTAGTTGCTGATATAAACATGCCTGAGAGCTTCCTCCCTGATGGAACAGAATCGCATGAAATAAAGGTATTTGCACTTATTGCAGACTACTATTTCAAGGAAATAAGCAAAGGCCCATGGATCGGCAGCGGTATTGAACTATGGAAAAACTGCGCAGAAGATGAAATTTCAGGGAAAAATATCAAATGGAACACAGTGATACTTACTTTTGGTGGAGGATATAAAGTTATGGCTGGGGAGCATCTGTATTTCAATCCTTTTGCCGCAATTCATTTAAATCCAGCCGCCAAAACTATTGATACAAAAAATTCATCTTTTGATGAAAAAAATATTCAAAGTTCAGCATCCGTAAAGATCGGATGGATGTTTTAAGGAGAAAAAATGAAATCTTTTAAATTTACAGCAGCTTTATTAATTCTGACATCACTTAACTGCTTTGCAGAGCAGAATGATATGAAAATCAGTATTCCTGAAAACCTGAGGGCACTGCTTGAAACCTCCCTCAGGGCGCCAAGCTCCCACAATGCCCAGATGTGGAAGATAAGGTTTTCAGAACCTATGACAATTGAGATTGTGATTGACAGGGATAAAATGCTTCCTGAAGTTGACCCCGTGAACAGAGAGGCTTATATCAGTATTGGAGCGCTTGTTGAGAATATAGTTTCAGCATCTGCAGAATACTCACTAAAAGCCAATATAGAAGAAAATGCAAATGAATCAGCAATAATAAAGATCAGGTTTGAGGAGATTCAGCAAGCGGGGGAAGCAGGAATTGTAAAACTCATAAATAAAAGATCAACAGTCAGGGGAAAGTTTTCCGGTAAAGCGCTTTCAGGAGAGGATATTCAATACCTCTGCGAAACAAAACCCGGGCTTATAAAATACTATCCTGCAGACACTGATACAGGAAAAGAAATTGCAGATCTTACAATGAAGGCTTCCGGAATCCAGACAGGGAACAACAATAAGCAGAAAGAGCTCTCAGAATGGTTCAGATTTTCAAAAAAAGATTCCAGAGAAAAAAAAGACGGAATCACACCTGAAATGATGGGATTTAAAGGAATTATTAAGGATTTTATTTACCTTATATTCAATGATGAAACAGCTATGAAAAAATCATTCAAGAAAAGCACAGCTAAAATTACAGAAAAACAGGTGAAAAACTGCGCAGGTTTCTTTATAATAAGGTCCAGGGATTCAGATAAAAATGAACTTCTTGAAACAGGAAGAGTCCTACAGAGAATATGGCTCAGGGCAGTTGAAAAAGATATAGCATTTCACCCGATGAGTCAGGCAATAGAGGAAAAGGAAACAAACACTTTGCTGTATGAACTGACAGGGAAAAGAGATGAAATACAGATGATAATAAGATCAGGTTATATTGAAAAATACCCGGATCCTGTCAGCAGAAGAAAACCTCTTGATGATATACTGATTTTTCAGTAGAAGGAAATCTATGGGAAAAAACATGAAGGAAAGGATAACTGAAACCTCGGTTATCCTTTTCAATAAAAACGGATCTCACTGCACCACGACAAACCATATTATAGCAGAGATGAGTATAAGTCCAGGAACCTTTTATTATCACTTCAAAAACAAGGAGGAGATTATCAGAAATATCTTCCTGCTTATTACTGAAGATTTTGAAACAGTCATGAATGGTTTTACAGAAGAGCTTAATATGAAGGGTATTGTTTCAGGACTTGAAAATATGTTCAGGCTTTACTATAAATACCGTTTTTTTTATACGGAAATATCCTCACTTTTAGACAGAGACAGTGAACTTGAAAAATTATACAAAAAAAATTTCAAACTAAAAAAGGAGAAAATGATATCTCTTTTCACCCTTCTTGAAGAGTATGATATTTTTAAAAAGGGATTTACCTCATCTGATGATCTGAAAAATATTTCCGACATATTATGGATTGTTAGTGACTACTGGGTATCCTTTCTAAAAACAGAAGATAAACTGAAAGAAGAGAATGTAAAATCAGGTTATAAAAACTATCTCCATCTTCTGAAGCCATTTCTTTGCGATAAGGCGTTAAAGGATGTTGATAATTATATCTGAATTATATCTTTTGAATAAACCGACAGGTCACACCTCTCTTTCCAGCCGCTCTTTTCCCAGAATAGTTTTCCCTCTTCGTTGTCCCTGAATACAAAGAGATGGCATTTTTCAACTCCCATTTTTTCAAGTGCTTGAAACACCCTTTCCATAAGTGATAATGCAACCCCCTTCCTTCTGTATTCAGGATCAACAAAAAGGTGATATATATAACCCCGCCTTGTATCAGTTCCGCATAAAACCGTTCCAATAACTGCTGAATCTTCAACTGCCACAAAGCATAACCCGCTGTTGTATTCAAGAAAACTTGCAATTCTTTCTCTGCTGTCCGCTATACTCAGCCCTATTCCTTTGTCAGACTTCCATAACTCTATTACTTCATCATAAAATGACAGATCAAATCCTTTTATCACATTTTTCCCCTTATAAAAGCATATTTGAATTATAATTTATATAAATGTTCTGTAAAAGGAGTTTTACATGGGAGCGGAAATTCTTAAAGGTTTTTTTCTGTGGTGCACAATAATCAATCTAATCCTTTTTATATTGAGTTTTTTATCAATAACTTTTCTCGGAAAATGGATATACAGGATACATGGAAAATGGTACGGCATACGTGAAGAAAATTTCAGTGTAATATTCTATACTTTCATGCTGTATTATAAGATTGCAATACTTTTCTTCAATTTTGTACCCTACCTTGCCCTTGTAATTATCACAGGATAGATATGAACAAAACAGGATCACTTTTCTCCTGGATAATTTCTCCGCTTTTTATCATCCGGGTCAGCTTTGATTTTGGAGAAGAATATTCTTTCAGAGACTCCATAGCAGAAAGTGTATCCATAAACTGCATACTTTTCTCCTGTAAGTATAATTATTCCGTACTTCCCGGAGAAAATTAAGTGTTGTATAACTATATAACTTAAAAGCCCATTTAAGAAATTGATAATCAAAAACAGATAAATAATTATTGTGTTCCGATTTATAATTAATACACTTCCAGAATTTCTGCTTCCGCCTCAGGGGAGAACAGGAGAACGTATTGTCTGATGGATTCCAGATGCTCCTCTACCCTCCTTCTATCCACCCCCCCTGGTGAATATGCGACAAACATGGCTTTTTTTGTTGAAGAGGTTATTGATGTATCTTTATCCTGTCCGTCAAGAACACTGCAGATAATGTTTTCAGAATCCTTCATGATAATATCATCCTTCTTAAGCAGTTTATGGTTCCCGCTTATCTGGACAAACTCTTCCCCCCCCATTGCAATATCAACTGTAACCGGATATTTCACAAGATCAGCATCATGACCGGCCGTAAGGATGAGGCTTTTTATTTCAGAAATAAAACAGGAATCCACAAGCGGATTAACAACAGGGAAATGTCTTTTCTTATTTACAATGGACTCAAGCTGAAGAAGCACATGGTAGGTCTTTTTAAACCTTTTATAATAGTTTTTATACGAATTTAACACTTCATTCTCAAGAAGAGAGGAGCGGTCAAGTCCGGAATACCTTTTTACAAGATCAGACTCTGCTTCCCTCTTAATCTCTTCAAGGACCCCCTCTTCATCCCTGTTAGCAATATTTCCAATCAGAAGTACCCCTATCCTGCTGTCAGGATAAAGCCGCCTCAAACTATCCCTGATTTCAGTTTCAAACATTTACAGCCTCCTTTCCTTCCCTGCAGCCGATAATCAGACTTGAAATAATCAGTATCATACCTGCTATATGATACCATTCAATTGTTTCTTTCAAAACTGCTGTTGACAGAATAATAGCTGAAAGAGGCATACATGATGAAATAAGGCCCACCTTCTTTGCTTCAATCCTGACAGCACCGTCGCCCCACAGCATATAGGCAGCTGCAGTCCCGAAAACCCCGTAATAAAGAAAAATAAAAACATCCGGTCCCTCAGCCAGATAAAAATCAAAAGAGGAGAGTTCCTTTCCTGCAAACAGGGAAAAAATCAGGAGCGACATGGAAACCAGTACTGTTGTATTTGTCAATGAAGATATTTTCCTTTCAGATTTTTTCCTGAAAACGGTAAGGAGGGCTTCTCCGGCTACAGCCGTCAGAATAAGCATATTTCCCGCAAATGCCTTCATGGAATAAAGCTCTTCACCTCCCCCCTGAGTGATAAAGGAATTCACAGTTACAATTCCAAGTACAGCCAGCAGAATAGAAAATGAATCTTTCAGCTTCAGCTTTTCCTTTAAAAACACTACTGCTGATACAGCCATTACTGCAGGGGTTGTACTGGTTAAAATCCCTGCAGAAAGCGCTCCGGTAAAACGAAGGCCGGTGAGCGTAAAAAGCCGGAACAAAACAATTCCAAAAAAAGCCTGGAAAAACATGTTTTTCAGATCATTAACACGCAGGGAGAGCAGTTCCTTTATCTTAAACAGCTGGAGAGGAAGCATAAATGCAAACGCAAAAAACAGACTCATAAATCCTATAATGAATACTGAATATCTCCCGGCAAGAAGCTTGCCTGCAACAACAGTGCTTCCGGCAAAAGACATAGCCAGAATCATCTCAATATTACCGGTTACCCGGTCAAATCTCCTTATCATTAACCCTCCGTGTAATTACTCCGGTAAAGTATAGAATTAATTACTGGTATCCATAAGAACCAATATATGATAAAATATACAGTACCAATTATGCTTGGAGAATTAAATAAAAAATCAGAAGTCCCTTTATACAGACAGCTTTACAGCTTGATAAAATCAGGAATTCTTGCCGGCACCCTGAAGTCAGGCAACAAACTTCCTTCAAGCAGAAAACTGGCGGAAAATGCCGGAGTATCACGCAATACTGTTCTTGAAGCATATGAAATTCTTGCAGCTGAAGGTTTTCTTGAATTCAGAAAGGGGGACGGCACCTATATTGCTGAAGGAACAGAATTCAGAAACAAAAATACACACCCCTCCTTTGTTATACCTGATGTAGGATTTAAACCTTTCAGGACCGATATAATTGATTTCAGATCAGGACTCCCTGACCTGAATTACTTTCCTGTAAAAATATGGAACAGGCTTAGCAGGGAGCAGATGGGAAAGATCAGACCGGCTGATCTTTCATATCAGTCTCCCGAGGGGAGAACAGAACTGAGAGAAGCAATTGCTGAATACCTGAATACAGAAAGGGGGACTTTCTGCAGGGCGGAGCAGATTGTAATAACTGCCGGAACAACCCAGGCCATAGGAATCATTACACAGCTTTTAACAGATAATTATTCCTCTCATGTCCTGATTGAAGATCCGGTCACTATGGATATACCAATGATTATTTCAGGCCGTAACGGAAAGGTTGTGTCTGTTCCAATCGATGAAAACGGCATTGATACAGATAATATCCCCGAAATCAGCAATCCCTCCTTTATCTACACAACCCCGTCGCACCAGTACCCTCTTGGAACTATCCTTTCCGCAAAAAAACGGATACAGCTTCTTAAGTATGCTGTAAATAAGAACTGCTTCATAGTTGAAGATGATTATGACAGCGAATTCAGATATGACGGTCCCCCGGTCTCAACAATTCACAGCCTTGACCCGGAAAAGGTTATATATATCGGAACATTCAGCAAAACACTTTTTCCCGCTTTAAGGACCGCTTTTATCATACTCCCTGAAAAGCTGATAGAAAAAGGGAGACTGGTCAAGTGGGTTACCGATCTTCACAATGCCTCGGTTGATCAGCTTATCCTTGCTGATTTCATAGGAAAGGGTTATTACAGCAGACATATAAGCAGAATGAAAAAAATATACAGGAAGAGAAGAGATTTTTTAACCTCCTATCTTAAAATCAGATTCATGGACAGGATAGAACTGTTCGGTTATTCAACAGGTATCCATCTTTGCGCACGGTTCAGCAGTATTATTTTCAGTGATACCCTTCTTGAAAAAATTGAGAAAAAAGGGGTCAGAATTTATCAGGTGGAAAAACATTCACTGATAAAAGGGAGATGGGATGATACAATAATACTCGGCTTCGGTATGCTTGATATACCAGCTATTAAAAAAGGGGTTGATATACTGTACGATTGTCTGCAGTTCGGAAATTAAATCTATATTGTATTAATCAGGGATTAAATAATGGGGAAAAAGTGGAAAGGTAAAAATCTGAAAACTGAAGGGAGGGTGCTTAACAAAGCAGCCCTTATTTATGATTTTGTTCAGCCTGTTGTTACTCTTGGGCAGGAAAAAAGATTAAACAGTTTTATAGCAAAATCCCTCCTTCCAGGAGAAGGGGATAATATAATTGATATTGGATGCGGTACAGGTGTTCTTACAGGCAAAATTGCAGACTCCTTTAAAGAGATCAGGATAACAGGTATTGATGCATCCATGTCAATGATAAAAACCGCGATCAGGAAAAGAGGAAAACCCAACTGCAGATTTGTTCAGGCACTGGGAGAGGATCTCCCGTTTGAAAACGGGTCATTTGATACAGCAGTATCTGCCCTTTTTTTCCATCACATAAATAAAAACCTCAAAATAAAGTGCCTGTCGGAAATAATGCGGATACTTAAACCGGGAGGAAGAGTTGTAATAGCCGATATGAACATACCGTATACAATACGGGGGGAAATTATATCATATCTCGCATGGAAACTGCTCTTTCAGCCTGAAATCAGGGAAAACATGACAGGGCTTGTAAACATACTTTTAAAAGACCAGGGCTTCATAAATATAAAAGATACCGGAAGGTTTTCAGGCTATATAACTGTAACTGAAGCGGAAAAGGGGGAGATATGAGAAAAGGAGATGATAAACTTGAGAATTTCACCCCCTGGACTGATGCCTTTGAAATTCAGAAAAATACTGTCACTGATTTCTATCGAAGAAGCAGGGAAATTCTTGAAGACAGCTGCAGTTTAAGGGCTTTTGACAGAAGTTCCATAAAAATGGAAAAAAATCTTTTCTCAATTTTATTTATCACGATATTCAATATTCTCCCCGTAAAAAAAGAGATGATCCCGTTTTATGCACTCATTGTCCACTGCATGAGGACCCTTGTGACAGGATGCGACAATATCCTTGATAATGAATACAAGGAAACTATCCCTTTTAATCTGGAAGGCAGAGGATCAAAATTCAGATCAGTTTATATGATAATGACTGCAGACAGGATTATCTCCAGCCTTGTACTTGAAAAATACAGGGAGGGGCTGATTGACTATAATAAAGCATATAAAATTTCCAGTGCAGTGATGAAAGTCCTTTCACCGAGCGGCATTGAGGAGAATGAGGAAGAGGGAAACACAGAAAACAGAATACCCTCCCCTGATGAAATGCTTGATAATTATCTTTACAGGAAAACCGGAAAACTTTTTGAATCGCCTGTAAATCTCCTCATTGAAGCAGGGGAAGTTACAGAAAGTGATGTCAGGGAAATTGTTTTCATGCTTTCACAGTTCGGGCTTGGATGCCAGCTTCTTGATGAGATCATGGATATAGAGGAGGACTTTTTATCAGGAGGGCACAATATGGTTTTGTCTCTTATCGCCCACGGAAATAACAATCTCTCAGGAATGGAGATATCTGACTTTTTTTCAGATAAATCAGCAGAAGACAGAAGAATTGAAAAGATAATTGAAAAAGGGAAAAAGGAATGCTTTTCCATGGCTGCAGAACATTTTCTCCGGGCAAAAAAAATATATTCCACCCTGCTTCCCGGGTTCGGGAACAGCCAGGCGCTGTCCCTTTACCGCATGATCAGAAAAATTATTTTAAAAGATGAAACCCTGATAAATGGGTTATTAAAATGATTTTCTGGATAAAATACTCGCTCCGGTCCGTATTAAGAAGATACCGCACTACTGTTGTTATTTTTGCCGGCTTCACCTTCTCGGTTGCTGTCCTGGTTTTCCTCGGTGCAGTTATGACAGGTGTTAACGATACAATGATACAGAATGCACTGAAACTCCACAGCGGATATATCTTCATTGAAGGAAAACCGGGAAACTACAGTTCAGCCGTGACCGGTCTGGAAAGAATAAAACAAATACTGGGGAAAAATCCTGAAATTATTAAAATATCAGGACGGCTCACTATTCCGGTAATGATACAGACAGAAAAGAACAGTATGGCCTTCCTCCTTAACGGGATTGATCCCGAAAATGAGGCAGAGATAACACCTGTATCAAAGAAACTGACCGAAGGTAAATATCTCCCGGGCGACGGGATCCTTATCGGAAAAAAGGGTGCGGATATCCTCGGAATCAAGGTGGGTGACTGGGTATCAGTCTACACCCCCTCCTCCATGAATACCCTCAAGGTAACCGGGATATTTTCAACAGGCATTGACAGCTTTGATTCAGGTATGATTTTTTCAAGAAAAGAGATATTCCGTGATATAAATGAAACAACCATTGGATACCACCTGGCCCTTTTTCTGAGGAATAACGATAAACTGAAAGAAACAGCGAGGGTAATTTCTGAAGAATTCAAAGATAAAAATATTAAAACATGGGAAGAGAAGCTTCCTGATATTTATCAGCTGGTCAAACTGAATGAAATGGCTATGTTTATCATGATTTTTCTGGTTATTCTTATTTTAGGGTTTGGAATAACAAATACCCTCCTCACTTCCGTTATGGGAAGAAAAAGACATTTCGCAATAATGAAAGCAATGGGAATAAGGTCGGGAGAAATAATCACAGCAATTATAGCTGAATCATCTATTATCTGCATATCTTCAGGTTTAGCAGGAACAGCGGCAGGTATCATGCTGGTGGCATTCTCATCCTCACTCGGAGGTATGGATTTATCACGCTACACATCATACAATCCCAATTTTGCAGTCAACAGCATAATCATGCCACGCCTTACACCGGGAATGACTCTGCTCCCCCAGTTTCTTGCAGTTTTTTCAGGTATTGCCGCATCTACAATACCTGCATTCAGGATAATAAGAGAAAAGGTTATAAAGGGGATGAGAAATATATAGTGAAAGAATATTTTTTAAAACTAGAGAATATTAATAAAACATATGGGAAAGGGGAGCTCGCAGTCACAGCATTATCCTCTGTTTATCTTTATATCAGAAAAGGGGAGACAGCTGTAGTTGCCGGCCCTTCCGGATCAGGTAAAACCACACTCCTGAACCTCACTGGAGGGCTTGATATAGCAGACAGCGGTACAATATCTATCGGCGGTATTGAGCTTGACAGAATGAACGAAAAACAGCTGACATCATTCAGAAGAGAAAAGATAGGTCTTGTATTTCAGGAAGATTCACTTATTCCTGAAATGACAGTTTATGAAAATATAGAACTTCCCCTGGCATTACTCAGAATTGAGAATAAGAAAAGAAAATACAGAATAGAGAGAATCCTTTCATCCCTCGGTATGACTGACAAGAAAAAAAGATTCCCCTATGAACTTTCAGGAGGAGAAAAACAGAGAATATCTATTGCAAGGGCAGTAATACACTCCCCTTCCCTGGTACTTGCAGATGAACCTACAGCAAACCTTGACATGCTGTCCTCAACTCAGGTTATTGATACAATAAAAAATATTTCAGACTCACTTAATATAACTTTTATCCTTACAACCCATGACGGGAATGTCTTATCAAGATTCGAAAAAATAATCAAACTAAACTACGGAAGAATAGTTTAATCTTTCAGGCTTTATTTCTTAAGTCTGACCTTTTTCCATGGCGGGGATGATTCCATTTCTTTTATAAGATTTTCAGTAAGCATATTGACAGTTTCATACATTTTTTTATTGAATCTTGTTGCACCTGTAACAGCGTCTATTTTTTCAGGCTCATCGTTTTTTCCTCTGATGACTTTCCCCCTGAAATCCTCTCCTGCCTTAATAAGCAGCTTTCTTTTGTTTTCATCCTTAATCCGGTTTATATCGGGAATTTCAATATTATTTACAATAAAATCACCATCAGAATTTTCAACTTCAACAATTACCGTTATTTTTTCATAGATTTTTTCCTGAACAAAAGCCAGCCCCTTTTCCGCACTGCCATCAGCAGTATATCCCAGATAGACCCCCCCTATACTTCCTGAATACGGGACTTTGCTTTTATAATAATCAAGACCGGTAAATACTGTGCCAACCTTTTCACGGGATAAACCGTCGCTGAAGATCAGCGGTATATTCAATACAGCGAGTAAAAGGATTAATACAGGTATTTTTATTTTTTTCATCTGATTCTCCTGAAATTGGCATATCTTATATCAAAGATAGATAGATAATTCCGGGGAGTCAACAAAAAGAAACTGGCCCCAATAATCCAAAAAATACTTATTAATCCGGATCATTTGTTATAATAATTTCTATGTTTTCCGATTCAAGAAAATCAATTATTTTTGAATCAATATTTTCATCAGTAATAATTTTATCAACGGCATCCCAGGAAGCAACCTGATAAGGTGCCTGGATTCCGAATTTCGATGAATCTGCAACCAGTATAATTTCATTGCTTATCTCAATCATCTTCTTCTTGACTGAGACCTCTTCTATTGAAAAATTTGAAATACCCCAGTCCGTGTCCGCCCCGTCAAACCCCAGGAAAAGCTTTTTAGCCTTCAGAGAAGACAGGATCATATCAGTATACATCCCGTAGGCATTATACTGGTTCGGTTTTATTATTCCTCCAAGAAAAAGAACCTTATAGTTTATATTACAGCAGAGCTCTTTTGCAATTATAAGATCATTTGTGAAAACAGTCAGATTTTTAATTTCAAGATGTTTGAGCTGAGAAGCAATATGATTATTTGTTGTTCCTGTATCAAGGATGATAATATCATTATCCTCTATCAGCCTGCATGCATTTTTAGCTATTGCTTTTTTCTGTTCGTGTTTAAGAAAATATTTTGTTTCATAATAAGGCTCAATTCCGGCATTAATATAATCAATAAGGACAGGTCCGCCATGCTCAAGTTTTATCAGTTTTTGACGGTTCAGCTCCTTAAGATCCCTTCTGACTGTGACAATTGAGACATCAAGTATTTTGGCAAGTTCCTCATTGGCAATATAGGTCCTTTCCCTTAAAAGCTGGAGAATCTTTGCCTGTCTTTCAACCTTCAACATAAATTACTTCTACCATTATTTTTATTTTTATTCACCCATTATTTTTATAATATATTCCCGATTCACAGGACCATCAAGTTCTGTAAAATATATTGTCTGCCGCCCCCCCTTCTGCATGATTCCGTTTTCCACTGAAAAAAACACCTCGAATCCCAACAAGGCTGATCTCAAATGGGAAGGGGCATTTATAGCCATCTGACCGTCGGAATGAAGAAAACTTGAATGATTATATTTACCTTCATCAGAGATCAACCTTTTTAACATATTTTTTATATCAAGCTCCAGATCAGGAAGTCCTTCATTTACTGTTAAGCCTGTTGTAGTATGACATGATATTACAAATACAATTCCGTTATCTATTCCGGATTCTGTAACTGCATTATTAACATCTTCAGTTATATTGATAAGATCAATTTCTTTTTTTGTTATCAGTGACATTTTTTTTGTAAATATTTTCATTTCAGACCTCTTTATTGTTCAGAAGAAAAAGTGCATTTTCTTTATAAAAACGTTCTTTAAAATCAGGATTAAATCCTATTGATTCGAGCCCCCGGACTGTCCTTCTCATATCAGTCCTTGGATAATTACTGCCGAAAAGCATCTTGTACATAAGGCTGCTCTCTATCACATTAATCCCGATCTGTTTTTCAAATACCTGTTTATAAACCTGCCCCGGAGTACCGCTGTATATTATTGATGAATCTACATATACATTTTTATATTTCAGGGCCAGCATCAGAGTTTCATTTATCCATGGCCAGCCAAAATGGGGTATTATTATTTTCAAATCAGGAAAATTATGAATAGTCTCCTCCAGCATCAGCGGATTTGTATATTCTGCCGTCGCAAGCATCGACCAGTTCAATCCGCAATGAATCATCACAGGAATATTTTTTTCCATGCAGTATTGATATAAGGGATACAATATCTCTTTCTCATCATGTGAAAAGAGCTGCAGTGAAGGATCAAGTTTCAGACCCTTAAGACCATAATAGTCAATATATTTTTCAAGTCTGCTTAAAGCATCCTCCGTCCTCGGATCAACAGATGCGAAACCGAAAAACCTTTCATTCTTCTCCACAAGATCGATAACAATCTCATTTGAAACCACGCTGCAGCCATATGCTGTTGTACAGTCCAGCGGCAGCAATACCGATTTCTCAATTCCTGCAGCATCCATTTCAAGAAGTATAACTTCAAGAGGCTGCGGCGGAAAATAAAAACTCAGTATTTTATTTATGTTATCCAGTAAGTCTTTTTCTTTTTTTACAACCTCATCGATCATTATGGGATTGGTATGCATATCAATCATGTTTTTTCTCCATTATTATTTTCAGCCTGAATACCAGCCCTTGAAAGAGCTTCTTTAATGACAGGGAACCTGTTTGAATCTCTTGATATATATATGCTTGATAAAGCATTTCCAAATATAAGAGACTTTTCCAGAGGCCAGTCTTTAAGCATTCCGTAGATAAAACCAGCATTAAAAACATCACCTGCCCCTACTGTATCAACAACATTGGTTTCAAAAGGGGAAGCTGAATACAGTTCCCTATCCAACGCAATCGAGCCCATGCTTCCAAGTTTTATTACAAGTGTGCCTGGACAATATTTTTTTAAAAGAACAGCAGCATCTGTAATATTCTTTTCACCTGACAACGCTTCTGCTTCATCTGAATTGGGAATAAAAATATCAATATATTTTATTATCTCTCTTATCTTTTCCACAGTTTCTTTTTTCCAGTTATCAGGGTCCCAGCCGGTATCAAGCCCCACAGTTTTTCCGCTTTTCTTAAGTTCCTTTATAAACACCAGAATATCATCAAGAGAAAGCCCGGGTATAAACAGGATACCCATTAAAAAAACTATTTCACTCTCACAAATACGGTCCCAATTATCATAAAGGATTTTTCTGTCGAAATAGCGGAGACTGGAAGGATCTGAAAAAAAGAGCCTGTCACCTGAACCTTTGTTTACTGCGGCAACTGATATACCTGTTTTTATATTCGCAACAGTTTTTATTCCATCTGTCCAGATATTGTTTTTTTCAAGATCACCGAGTATCATTTTCGCAAAGTCATCATCCCCAAGAACACTCACAAGGTCAGCTTTAATTCCAAGTTTAGCAAGCGCCATACAGGTATAAAACGCCTGCCCTGAAGAACAAATATTGTAACTGCTTCCAATTACCTCTTCACCCCAATCCGGGATCCTTTCGAAATTTCGGATAATCACATCAATGTTCAAATTGCCGATAAGACATATTTTTTTATCCATCCCGGTCAATCCATCTTCACCATAAGTTTCAATGTATCTTTCCCGCCGAACCGGTCAAATACATTTTTATAATTTTCAATTGTAAAATAATCTGTTATAAGGTTTTTTACTTTTATCTTTCCGCTCTGAAGATATGCAACCGCATCAGCTGTCGAAAAAAGATTATTGAATGATCCGTGAATGTGTAACTCATTTTCATTGATGATAAAAGGATTTACCTCAATAAGCTTATCTGACGGGCTGCAGCCGAAATAAAGAACATTCCCCCCCTTTTTAACAAGCCTTAAAGCTTCCGCCTGCATGGCTGAGTTTCCTGCAGCTTCTATAACAACATCAGCACCTGTCATTTTAATATCCATTACCCTCTTAAAAAGGTCCTCTTCAAAAGGGTTTATTACTATGTCAGCTCCGTTTTCAAGTGCAGTTTTCCTTCTCTTTTCTATTGGCTCGCTTACAATAACCATGGAGGCACCACGTATTTTTGCGCACTGCATAAGAAGATTTCCCATACTGCCCCCCCCTATCACAAGTACAACATCACCCGGAAGGATCCCGCTGTTCTTAATTCCCCTTACAGCACAGGCAAGCGGTTCAGTAAATGCAGCCTCTTCAAAAGAGAGGTTTTCAGATATTTTATAAACATTTGAAGAAGGCAGTATACAGTATTCTGCAACAGCCCCGTCTCTGTGAACCCCCATTGAACTTAAGTGGTCACATAAATGCTCATTCCCGCTTCTGCAGTAGGTACACGCATGACACACAACGTTTGGATCACCTGTAACCCTGTCCCCCTGTGAAATATCAGTAACCGAATTTCCGGTGCTGATTACAATTCCGGAAAACTCATGTCCTATGACAACAGGAGAGTTTACCGGATACGTTCCCATATAAAGACTGTTGTCAGTTCCGCAGACACCGCAGGCCTTTATTTTAATCAATACTTCAGATTCCTTTGGAGAAGGAAGAGATCTCTCTTCTATTTTCAATTCCCCTTTTCCATAAATCACAGCAGCTTTCATTATTATTTCTCCTCCTCAAATTCCCAATAAGACATCTTCCTTGAAAGAGATGCCTTATACAGTTTAACTGCATCAGCCTTATCCATTTTACGTCTGTTGGAAGAATCCATCCCCTCCCTTTTAATCAATGAAAGTACCTCTTCATTGTATTTAATTCCTATACTTTCAAGCCCCTCAGGCAGGCAAATATTCTTCATCAGTTTTCTTATTATTCCGGGGGCCTGTTCCGCAGCAGCAGCATTATTTACAAATCTCAGATCTTTATTAAAAAAACGGGATATTTTTGCAAATTTATCTATATTTGTCTGGCAGTTAAACTCCATAACTCCCGGCAGAGCCATTGCAACACTCAGACCGTGAGAAATATTATGAACAGCTCCTAAAGCCTCCCCAATAACATGGGCCAGAGAGGTATCTGCATTTGTTATTGCCATTCCGGCCAGAGTATTTGCCAGAAGCATATTTGAACGGGCTACAGTATTGGAACCATTATAAACAGCCTCAATTAAATTTCCGGAAATCAGTTCTATTGATTTTTCCGAATAAATATCAATAAGTGTATTTGCACACGATGATGTATAGGCTTCAACAGCATGGGAAAGAGCATCCATACCGGTTTCAGCTGTTAACCGCGGCGGAAGAGATCCTGTAAGGTCCGGATCGAGGATTGATATCTCAGGATAGAACTCATCCCTTGCAAAACCTTCCTTACGGTTCTCACCCTTTTTACTCACCACTACATAGCGGGTAACTTCTGAACCGGTACCTGCTGTGGTTGGGACCATTATTGAAGGCATTGGCTTACAATCAAATTCCTTTCCTTCAAAAACTTCCCATATACCAAGCTTCCCCCCTGCAACAGCTGCAATAGCCTTTGCAGAATCCATTGAGCTCCCGCCGCCGATTCCAATTACAAAATCCGCCCCGCATCTGCGGAAGGCTTCAGCTCCTGCATCAATAATTTCATCTGACGGATTGGGAGTTATAGAATCATAAAGACAATGCTGGACACCTGCCTGATCAAACATCGCGACAGCTTTCTCAATAATCCATTTTGTACTGTTTCCTGAGGATGCAACTATAAATCCCTTTTTACCTGTTCTCCTGGCTGTCTCCCCCAGCTTTGCGAACTCTCCCTTTCCAAAAAAAATCTTTACAGGAAGATAATTGTTAAAAGATTCCATATAATATTTATTCTCCATTTTATTTCAGGACTTCCACTTTTCATAATCTGCTTTTATCTTTTCCAGCTCAGCGCTGTTAAAAGGCCTGAAAGGAATTCTGGAATTTCCTGTTTCAATTCCGTTGAGTCTTAATATTTCCCTGAATCCCTGAATCTCATTATTCTCATCAATAAATAAACCAATATCGTCCAGATGCTTCTGACATTTTTCCGCATTCACTAAATCACCAGTTTTGATAAAATTATAAATATCTTTAAGGATTCCAGGAAAAGCGGAACCTGTCCCTGATACCACTGATTTATTTCCTAGTGCAGATGACTTAAATATCAATGAATCATTACCGATAAATGCTGTCTGATTTTCTTTTTTGACTTTGTATATTTCAGAATATTGATAAAAATCGTCAGAACTGAACTTAATTCCTTTAAGATTCACAGTCCTGCTTAAGATATCAGAATAAAGCTCTGCCGTAATATTATTATTTGTCCTTGAAGGTATATTATAGATAAACCATGGAGTTCCGTTTGAAAGTTTATCAATCGAAACAAAATACCTTCCCAGACACTCATTATCATACTCATAAAAACCCGGAGTAATAAACGCAATGGCTGATGCCCCTGAACTGATTGCATGGGCAGCCAATTCCCCGGTATCAGCATACGAGGAAGAACCGCAATGAACAACAACAGGAATCCTCCCCCCTACACGGCTGATTACAGTTTCCGCGACCAGCATCCTCTCCTGCTGACTCAGAAAGGGGAACTCACCTGTGCTGCCGCAGAGAAATAATCCGTCAACCTTTTTCCCGATAAGATAATCACAATAAATCTTCAAAGCCCTGATATCTACTGTATTTTCTTTTGTAAACGGGGTTATCATTGCAATAAAAACGCCTTCAAATGTATTCATGACTATACCCCCAGATATCCTGCCAGTTTCGGAATAAAAAGAACTGTTTCCGGCAGAAAAGTTATAATCAGGAGTGCTATAAGCATAAACAGAATAAAAATTATCATTTCCTTAAGAACAGCGCCGAGAGGAGTATCTGTGATTTTACTGATGATAAATGTTGCTTCACCGTATGGAGGAGTACTGAGTCCAATCATCAGGTTAAGAACGACAACAACACCGAAATGCACAAGGTCTATTCCGGCAGATTCAACAAGCGGGAGAATTATCGGTACGACTATAACAAGTGAAGCTATAGTATCAAGGAAACAGCCGAGAATGAGAAATAAGATATTCAGCGTTACAAGAGTAAGTATTCTGCTGCCTGCAAGCCCGGTTCCTACATACCACTCTGCTATTTTCCCCGGTATCTCTTCCCTGGCAAGGACATAACTGAATAGAAACGCACATCCTATAGTTATAGCTGTATAGCCTATAGCAACAACAGATTCGATAAGCACCTTTTTCAATTCCTCAAAACCAATGCTTCTGTATACAAGCAGGCAAAGAACAAGCATATATATACCTACAACTCCTGCTGCCTCAGTCGGGGTAAAAATACCTCCGTAGATTCCTGCAAGAAGAATTACAGGAGCCAGAAGGACAAAAAATGAATCATAAAAAACCCTGATAAATGCACGCCATGAAAGCCATTTTTCCGATGAATACCCTCTCTTTACTGAAATAAAATAAACAAGAACCATCAGGCATCCTGCAAGAATAAATCCCGGGATAATTCCCCCCAGGAAAAGATATCCGATTGACGCTCCTGATATCATGGAGTATATAACCATGGGAATACTGGGGGGAATAATAGGACCTATGGTTGCCGAAGCAGCAGTTACAGCACAGCTGAAAGGTGCATCAAAACCGGAATCCTTCATTGCTTTTACTTCCATTGTTCCCAAACCTGCAACATCTGCAATCTGGGAACCGGACATCCCGGCAAAAATAATACTTGAAACTATATTTACATGTGCCAGCCCTCCCTTCAGAGGCCCGACAATCGCTTTTGCAAAATTAAACAGTCTGTCTGTCAGACGGGATGCATTCATTAGTTTTGCTGAAAAAATAAACAATGGGACGGCTAGCATGACAAACTGGTTTTCAAACTGGATAACCATAATATCCATTATATTTGTCAGATCTATCCCTGATAAAATAAAATAAACTATTCCGCTGATAAACATTCCAAAAGCAATTGGATATCCGAGTACAAATGATACGGCAAAAATTAAAAGCCAAACTGCTACAGCCATGGGTAAATCTCCTTTCCAATCTCTTTCCCCCCTGATAATCTCCTGATACCTGTTTTTACCTTTTTCAAAAGATGATAAAAACAAAGGAGCAGGAACACAGGAAAACACAAAAGAAGAAATGTCCAGGGAATCCTGAGAGAAGAAGATTTAATCATATACAGAGAAAATGTATATTTTAAGCAGGGGAAAAACATGATAATCATAAACGCCGATGTAATAACATCCTGCACCAGTTCAATAATAATACCGGTTCTGCTGCTGAATTTTGAAGAAAGAATGTCAAACCGGATATGCTGATCATATCTTACAGCAAGTGCACCGCCAAGATAAACCAGCCATACATAACTGTAGGTTGATATTTCAAATAATTCAGGTATTGGATTATTTAAAACATATCTGAAAAAAACAGATATACCTATACTGCCTACAAGTACAAGAAGTATTACAACCGGTATTTTTATTTCAATAATATTAATTATTTTTGTTACAATTTTGTGAAACATCAAACCCTCTTTACAGAATGGTCCTGATACAAATCAGGACCATATTTATTTACTGAACATTTAATACTTTTTTGTAGGCATTCCTGCCCCATTTTTTGTCAAATTCTTTAGAAGAATAGAACTCTGAAACTTTCTCTCTGAAGGCTTCCTTATCAGGTATTATAACCTCTATTCCATATTCACTTGCAGCTTTTCCAAGCAAAGTTGCTTCTTTTTCCATCACCAGCTGATTCTGATAATTCCTGGCAACCATCATTGCCTGTTTAATATAATACTTGTAATTATCAGGCATCTTCTGCCATACTTTTTCACTTATAACTGGCATGACATATCCCAGCATATGATCTGTCAGGACAACATATTTGGTTACTTCAAAAAACTTTTCCTCATAACTGGTTGGGACAGGATTGTCCTGTCCATCTACTGTACCGGTCTTCAATGCCATATATACTTCGCCGAAACCCATAGGAGTCGGGCTGGCTCCCAGAGATTTTCCCATGTTTATCCATGCCTCAGCATTAGGTACCCTGAGTTTTACACCATTCAAATCATCCGGAGTATTAATCTTTTTAACCCTTTTTGTCAGATTGAGCTCTCTTGTTCCCATATACCATATATCAAGAACCCTTATTCCTGACTTTTTCGCCAGTTCTTCCCATGCATCAGATGCATCTTTGCCTGTCAGAACCCTGTACATATGATCTACGTCCTTATATAGGTAAGGCGCTTCATAAACTCCTATCTCCGGCATATTGGCAAGATCTGCAAACCATGCAGGACTTCCGTCTGAACTCATTTCAAGAGAACCTTTCATTATCCCCAGCAGACTGGTTTTCTGATCACCCAGCTGTCCCGAATGAAAAACCTTTACATCTATTTTTCCGCCGCTCATTTCTCCGACAACCTCTGCGAATTTATTCATACCCAGAGTCTGAACTTCATTGGGACTTGATGTAGTGTTGAATCTTAAAGTAAATTCCTGTGCAGCTGCATTTCCTGAAAAAACAAGAAATGCAACCAAACAGAATAAAAACCCTTTAAACCATTTTCCATTCATAAGAATCTCCTTTTACATAATTGATCTTATTTGTTTTATTTTGTTTATTTTATGACCACTAATTATATATGTCAAGGATTTAATTAAATATATCATGTTTTTTGTTTTATTTTGTTTTTTATTGACAACTTTCTGATTCTATGCTTATTATGAATTATATTTATTTCAAGGAGTTAAATATGAATCTCGACAATACCCTGTTAAGTAAAAACAAAAATTCAGAAATTCTTTCTGCCTATATTGCCTCCGACAGGATAAGAAGCAATATAATTGAAAACAGAAATAGGGCTAAAGAACTTGCTCAGAAAATCAATCAGGCTGATCCGGAAATTATCCTTCTTATAGGAAGCGGGGCTTCCTACTGTACACTTTATACAGGATACCAGTTTTTAAAAACATCAACAGATATACAGGTGATACATAATTTCGGCCCTGAATTCTGTTCAAGCAACCCTGAACTTCTCAAAGAGAAAAAGGTATTTGCAATACTGTCATCATATTCAGGCAAAACAAAAGATACACTTGAGGCCTGCAACATTCTGAACAGGATGGGAATACCTAAAATAGCACTCTCATCAAGCAGTGATTCTGAATTATCAAAAAAATGCGATTTTTCTATTGCATATAATGATACATGCCTTTACACATCAGCAATGACAAATCTTCTCATGCTTCTTGCTGAATACGCTATTATAAAGGGATTTAAGGAGAAAGCGGAAAGCCTTTTATCATCACTAAAAAAACTGCCTGATCAGATTGCCGGGATAATCAGCATGAGTGAAAAAAAAGCAGCTGAAATGCTTGAAGGGGTTAAGGACGAGGAATTCTTCTATGTTATGGGAGATGGTTCTTTATGGGCATTGGCTTATCAGTATGGATATACAAATCTTATGGAATACTCGAGAATACATTCAGCCTGCCTCAGAGGATGTGAATGGAGACACGGACCTCTTGAAATCCTTTTCAGAAAACCGGCAATAATCTTTTTTATCGGCAACGATGATTCAAGAAAATATACAATAGCCGCAAGGGACTATTGTATCAGGAATGGGGGAAGAGTTGTTTCATTCGATGTTAAAGACTATTTTGAAACTGATCCAGTTCTGGCACCTTTTGTTCTTCATACTATCAGCCAGCTGTTTCTGCTGTACCAAAGTACCTACAAAGGAATTGACATGGATGAATATCTTGAAATGCACATAAAACCCTTTACAGAAAATGAAACCTATTTTTAATAAAATCAAGCAGGGGTTTTAAAACAAACCCCTGCTCTCATTCATCAGCCTTCTTTTTTTATTTAAGAACTGATACAAGCTCCCTGGAAGCTTTCGATCTGAGGGCAATATCAAGCGCTGTTTCCCCCTGCGAAGTTCTGCTGTTTATATCAAAACCCCTTGCAATAAGATATTCCGCAAGTGCTGGGTTGTCTGCATGGTAGGGTTTAAATTCCGATCCCTGGATATTTACATCAACCCCCTGTGCAGCATAATGAAGAGCGTTAAAACCGTAATTATCAGCTGAAAATATATCCGCCCCACTTGCATCAAGTAGTTTTAGTATATCAAAATGCCCGTATTTAGATGCTAGGTGAAAAGCGTTTATTCCGTTATTATCTCTATGGTTTATATCTGCCCCTTTATCAAGAAGAAGTCTTACTGTCTTCTCTGAAGCATAAAAGGCAGGTATTTCAACTCCGCCTCCAATACCGGCTATCTTCATAATTCTTATACTGCCGGTACAGCCTGAGAAAAGGGGAGTTCTTCCGCTGCTGTCAGTCCTTTCAATATCAAGACCGGAGGAAATAAGAAATCCGGCTATATCCTCTCTCCCGAACAGGGCTGAATAATGAAGCAGTGTTGATCCGTTACCAGAGACAAAAAAAAGATCCTCACCCTTTTCCGAGAGCATCCGGAAAAGTTCGTAAGAATAACCCTTAAATATAACCTGAAAGAGATGATTTTCCTGTTTGATCAAAACACCCTTTTCAAGAAAAATTCTCACAAGATCTTCATTGACATTAAAGGCTTTGAAAAAAACACTCTTTCCGTCAGAACAGACAGTATTTATATCAGCACCTCCTTCAAGAAGAAGTTTTGCAGATTCGGAAGAGCCGGTTTCACAGGCAATTTCCAGAGGAAGCCTGCTGCCGGGTGTTCCGCTGCTTAGATTGGGATCAGCACCATGACTGAGAAGCAGCTTAATATATAACGGTCCGTTTTTTTTATCATAGGCTGCTGTCCCGAGGGGAGTATCGCCGGTAACATCAGCATCAATATAATTTACAAGTTCCGGATTTTCAGAAATTTTATTTTCAAGTTCGCTGTAAAGATTTTTCCTTATCAGCACATGAACGGAAGAACTGTCATCATCATGAATCATAAACGGGAGCATATAAAGACAGGAATTAAGGGAGAATAAAAAAAACAAAATTACAGCAGATTGAATATATCTTTTTTTAAGCATATCTTTCCCCACTTATTTTATGACTTTCACCGCTACCTATTATACACCTGAAATATCCTATCCGATATAGGGAATTATAAAACTGAGTACAGGAACTACTACAATAAGACTCATTGTAGAAAAAAACCAGCTGGTATTTGCAAGATCAAGGTCCATGTCATAGAGAGTCGGAGGGACCAGAGACATAAAGCCGACAGGCATGGCAGATAATATAATAAGGAATTTCAGGGCAAGCCCTCCCTCAATATTACCGAGGCCCAGAAGAAATCCAAGAGTAAACGTAGCAGCAGGTACCAGAATTGATTTTACAGCAATAATTAATAATCCGGGATAAACATACTTTTTCATAGGACCAAACTGCATTGCAAGTCCGATTGAAATCAACAAAACAAATGAGCCCAGGGGGACAAGAACCTGGTTCAGTGTCTTAAAATATTCCGGCCTCTCAACCCCTGCAAGATTGAGGGCTGCCCCCAGAAGCAGAGCCACCATATTAATAGCTATTACCGGATCTTTTACAGCATCAGAAAGAAAACTTTTAACTGATTTCCCCTCGCGGTGGTGGGAACTGTGGCTTTTTGCCAGAGGGAACCCTATCATAAAGTATACAAACTTTTCAAAAACCTGGTATATGGCAAGAAGAGCAAACCCCGCCTCGCCAAGCAGTATAAACGTAATCAGACCACCCAGCGACCCCATATTTGTAAACCCGCCTGAAACAGCATAAACACCCCTCTGCTCCCGGTTAAGACCGAGTGGCCCTGCAAAAATGTAGGCAAGAGTACCGCCGAAAAGTATGGCAAAAGCGCCGAGAAGAGGGAGAGAGAGGATCTCAATATGTTTTAGTGGAGCAATCCAGATACTTCCTACTACTGTTACCGGTATAAGCACTGACAGTACTGCTGTCTGCATAGCTCTTCTGATATCTTTTATTGAAGATTTAAGTGTTATCTTTGATAAGCTGACTAGCTTCTGAATAATATAACCTGAAGCAAGTCCTGTAAAAACCAGAAACAGGGAAAAAAGCATTTTATTCATTTATGATTGTCCTTATTGATTTACAATAAACAATATGGAAAATAAAGGACACCTCTATAAACAATAATTTTCAGCAAACGAAACAAATTTCCTGCATTTACACCTGTCATTTCTACAGATAAACATGTTAAATACTGATTTATTTTTCCTGAATCAGAAATTGACTATCTATGTCCGAAGTGGAGAAAGCTCCAGTGCTTTCTGTGAATACGGCCCCTTTTCCCGGAAAGATAATCTCCTGGTGACTTGATTCTGATATCTGTCATCCCGCGGCTTTTTGTAACCATATAAACAACAACCAAAGCAGCTCCAATTGCAGATGTAAGAACCAGTGCATCCATATTAACAGCTACTCCTCCGCTTCGGATCAGTTCAACCAGAAGCAAAAAGATAACTATACCGTAGAAAAAGTCAAATATCAAAACCCTGCTGTTTCTGTTTTTCATGATAAATAGCCCTCTGTTATTAATTCTACGACTATTTACAGAAAGAAACAAAATTTACAATATTTATATTATCATCATGATATAAAACAGTTTTAAAACAATATTTTCTTATAAAAAAGGGAAGGAAAACCCCTCCCCTCATCATCAATCAGGAAAATTACTCATCCTCGAGAAACACAGTTTTTTCAACCGGCTTCGGTGTTTTTACAACAAGAATCCTGAGGCTTTCATTCCCTGTATTGTACCAGCAGTGCACTATCCCTTTTGGGCTTTCAATAAGAGTATCCCTTTCTACAACCTCTTTCTCCTCACCGATCTCAACAGTACCGCTGCCTGAAAGAACATAAAAGCATACATCAACAGGGGTAATATGCCGTCTCAGCCGTTCCCCCTCTTTAAGGGTAAGAACTGTAATTACAGCTTCCGGTGCATCATAAAGGTTTCTGGCATCAAGTGTGTGGCTGTTATCCATTACAGGTGTCTCTGACAGTTTTTTTATTTTCATTTATTTCTCCATATATAAAACTGCTTCAGGAGCTGTTCTTCCTGTTTTAAACAAAACAATTACTGATCAGCTCTCTTTACAAATTAAGTATAGGTATTTTTTTATATAAAACCTGTAACACTTGTTACAGATAATGAAAAACAACTGTTAAAAATGGGATTTTAATATTAAACTTTCCTGAAAGAGGTAAAACATGGATCTGATAAAATCAAGCGTAAATAACTGGATAAAGCTTATAAGTATAGTCCTCTCTCTCCTGGTCTTTTCATTCGGAGAAATAGCATTAAATGATATTTCCACACTGTTTGAAGAACCTGATTATAATGATATTCTTGAAAATCTTAAAACTGGGGATGAAAAAAATTCCATAAAAACACTTGAAGAGAGCATAGCTGAAGTAGACAAAAATATATCCCGTGAAGAAAACCTGCTTTACGGCATTGAGGAGCAGATAGAAAGCAGCAGGGAAACACTTGATCAGCTCCTCGAAAGTCAGAAAGTAAGTCCTGACACAGGGACTGAAAAACTGAAAAACGAATATCAGAACACATTTATAGAGCTTCAGGGCAAAAGGGAGAAAAGCAGAGCGGCACTCTCGGATCTAAAACTCAATTATTCACAGCTGTCTTCCGGGCTTGATTCTTTACAAAGTTCAGTCAACAGAAAATATGAGGAAAAAGCGGAAAAGATCCATTCAGGAGAGATAAAAAAATATGAAACAAAGATCCTTATTTCCCAGATTATTTTTCTTGTCATCCTTGGATCCGCAGCTGTAATACTTTATCTTAAGTTTAAATCAACAAAATATATCTACCCTGTTTCAGGATACTCATCCGCAATAGCGCTTATGATTGCCCAGGCAATATACATTCACTCCCCGTTCAAGCTGCATTACTATGTTTTTATATTTATTGGTATTCTATTCTGTATCGCTCTTATTATATGGCTTGTAAAAAACCTGACAAAAATCAATAAAAAAGAGACCCTTTCTGTTATAAAGAAAAATCTTATTGCAAAAAGATGCCCCGGCTGTTCATCAGTAATCTCTATAAATGATGATCAGCTGAAAACAGAGGGGGGCGGGAAACTGAAATCTTTTGTTATTGTTCTGATACTTTTAGGAGCACTATTCGGAAACGGCTCAGGAATAGTTATCTTTTTCGATAATTTCGGAGATATTTCCCCTTCGGAAATCATCTTTTCGGTGTTTCTGATAATTTTTCCGTGGATAGTCCTCTACCTTTTCGTAAGTCTCTTTTCAACATTCACTGACAGGAAAGTGCCGGACCCGGAGCATTTCAACAGCAACAGCTGCCCTGTATGCGGGCTGAAGCTGATTGAAATATGCGAAAAGTGCGGAGAAAAAAGGCACTCACTCCTTCCCTATTGCGGAAGCTGCGGCAACAGTAAAGAAATATATGATTAAAGTAGCTGCAGGGATAATTTTCAGCAGCGGCAAAATACTTATCGCAAGGAGAAAAAGGGGTGAAGCGCTTGAAGGGTTCTGGGAATTCCCCGGGGGGAAGATAGAAGAGGGTGAAACAGCAGAAGAGTGCCTTGAAAGGGAAATACTTGAAGAGCTTGGTCTAAAAATTAAAGCCGGGGAAATTATTGCAGAGGTCTGCCATTCATACCCAGGGCTTGATATTATTCTTATTGCAGTTACAGCGGAAAAGGTATCAGGAACAATAACACTCAGGGTCCACGACATGTATGAATGGGTATATGCTGAGGACTTGACAAAATACCGGTTTGCACAGGCAGATATACCGGTCTGCAGGATTCTTGCAGATAAATTATATTAATTTGCATATATCTTCTTTTATATATATCTTTAATGTAATAAAGATATATAAGGAGTGATATATGATTAACAGATACATAATATTTATACTCCTCTCTGTAATATTCACAGGTGCTGTCAGCGCTGCAAAACTTAAAACAGCAACATTTGCAGGAGGATGTTTCTGGTGCATGGAGCCACCTTTCGAAAAACTCGAAGGGGTGGAATCTGTAGTTTCCGGCTATACCGGGGGAAGTACGGAAAATCCGACTTACAAAGAGGTTTCCACAGGAAAAACAGGACATGCAGAAGCTGTACAAATAAAATATGATCCTGACATAATAAGCTATGAAAAACTGCTTGAAGTATTCTGGATGAACATTGACCCTGTAGACAGGGGAGGACAGTTTTATGACAGGGGAAGCCAGTACAGAACTGCAATTTTCTACCATAACAGGAATCAGAAAAAGGAAGCTGAGATTTCAAAGAAGAATATAGAGAATTCAGGTAAATTCCTGAAAGCAATTGCAACAGAAATTGTAAAATTCAGTAAATTCTACCCTGCAGAGGAAAGACATCAGGATTATTACAAAAAAAATGCATTTTCCTATCTTAATTATAAAAACGCTTCAGGAAGGGAAAATTATTTTAAAAAGATCTGGGGTGAAAAATCAGGAGACTATGAAATCAAACCTGACAGCGAATTAAAAAAAACACTCACCCCCCTTCAGTACAGTGTTACAAGGAAGAATGATACTGAGCAGCCGTTCAAGAACGATTACTGGAACAACAAGGAAGAGGGGATTTATGTTGATATTATCAGCGGAGAACCGCTTTTTGCTTCGGTCCATAAATATGATTCGGGAACAGGATGGCCCAGTTTTTTTGAACCTCTTGAAAGTGAAAATATTGTCTATATAGAGGAAAATTCCATCTGGGGTAAATACTCTGAAGTGAGAAGTAAAAATGCTGATTCACATCTCGGCCATGTATTCCCCGACGGACCGGACCCTACAGGGATGAGGTACTGTATCAACTCGGCAGCCCTGAGATTCATACCCAAAGAGGATCTTGAAAAAGAGGGCCTGGGAAAATACAGCTTTCTTTTCAAATAAAATTACTGGGTGCTGCAGTGATATAAAACTGCAGCACTTTAATTCCCATTAAATTAAATGATTATATGAGACCTCTGAGATAATTCCCTTTAAATGAATTTTTCTTAAGTGTTTCAAGAAAACTGTCCTCATAGCCCGGATCCCTGATTAATTTCAGAAATGAATAAAACTCACTGATTTTTTTATCAACAGACTTTTTATCAGCAGAGGATGAAGAAAAAAGCCGCAGATCAATAACAAAAACCAATCCGCTATCCTTAAAATCATCTGATGCCTCATATGGGAAAAAATATCTGCTGTCATATATCTCAGTATACCGGTATCCCCTTTTTTCTATAACAATCTTTTTCCCCTTGACATCTGTCAGGACTGTGTTCCCGCAGGAACTGCTGAAGCATATCTCCCCGCTTTCTTTTCTTCCGCACCTGTATTTCAGAAGACACTGCCGTGTTGTCATCAGCCTGGCCCTTTCAAAAAGGGGGAAATAAAGCCTTGAATCTGTTTTCCCTGAAAGAGAAGCAATATCATCTCTTCCAAGTTCAGAAGAAATAAAAGACCCGCAGAAACCTTCGTGCCGGCTGAAAAACTCCACAGCCAGATGGTTTGTTATATTCAGAGAACTCCCTGCAATCCATTCTGTCCGGGATAAAGAAGCTGCAGCAAGCATTGCAGTATTATTTGCACCGATCTTACAAAATTCCCCCTCCCTTATTCTTTCTGTAAGTGTTTCGGCATAGCCACTGTCCATGACAGCAGGAAACAGGGGGATAAAGCGGCTGTCAACAGAAGAAGCGGGATCAGACAGATCATAAAACACCTCACAATGCTCAGCATCAGAGATAAATTTTCCAAGTTCAGGATTATCCACAATGACAGCAATATCTGATTTTTCAGGATCAGCTTTTTTTACCGGACTGTGCATCAGGGATGAAAGGACAGCATCACACCTTCCCTCATCAATAGTTTCAAGAAAAAGGGAAACAGCCTTCCTCCTGAGCCGGTTCACAATACTTGCAGGAATAAAGACACCTTCATCCCAGCCTGTAAATATGATTTCCTCTGCTTCAAGAGGAGTATTTCCGAATCTCCTCAGCTGCTTTATAAAATCATCCTTTCCTGAAGCCTTTTTTTCAGCCTTCACAACAGGATCATCCGAATATGCAGTTATCCCTTTCGATTGATGGCTTATTGCAAGAGAAAGTCTTTCCCCCTCCTGACAGAAGACAGAAAGTCTGACCGGAATTTTTTTAAGTTCATTATCATTTATTCCACGTTCAATAACAGATGTATAGAGTCTGTTTTCCCTGCTGTAAAGAATATCCCCGTTATTAATCTTTCCACGCAGTTTCCCGTCTATTTTAAAATAATATTTACAGTCTCCTGCAGATTCAGTAAGTATACCGCAGCAGACAAAAACACCGTCCCTGTTTTTTACCATCACTCCGGAAGGAAGGTCAGGTTCATAAAGATCATCAGTTTCAAGTATCTTTTTATCAGCATTGTAACTTTTTACTTCAGCTGTTTTTATATAGGAGGAATCTGACGGATTTACCGAAAACATATCGTCAGTTATTTTGTCCTTTAGATATCCGCTTGTGAATCCTCTGTTAAAAACAGATTCCAGATTTTTAATGTGATTTTCAGAAGAGGTACAGGAATCATTTTCACTTGAATTAATAAGACACTTCCAGGTCTTTACTGAAGCATAAACATAATCAGGTCCTTTTATCCTGCCCTCAATTTTAAAAGAATCAACTCCACAGGATAAAAGAGTTAATGCAAACCCGGCTGCGCTGTTGTCCCTGAGGTTAAGAAAATATCCTGATCCGCTATTGTCTTTATATTTTCTTCTGCAAAGCTGGGCACATTGACCTCTGTTGCCGGACAGACCTTCCAGAAAAGAACTGAGGTAGCATTGTCCTGAATAGGATATACAGTATGATCCATGTACAAAGACCTCGGTCTCTATCCCTTTCTCATGAGCATATGAAGTAAGACTGCAGACATCCTTTATCGGAAGTTCTCTTGAAAGATTTATCCTTGAGACAGCGGATCCTGAAAAAAAATCAATCTGCCCTTCAAGATGTGTTGCAGCCTGGGTTGAGATATGAATTTCAGCTTCGGGATAGTATTTTTCCAGTAAATAAAGGACCCCGTAATCCTGTATAATAAAGCTTGTTATTCCTGAAATCATCGCTTTATCAATAAGAGATAAAAAAGCGGGAATTTCATCAGACTTCACAAGTGTATTTACCGTCAGATACAGCTTAATACCCCGCAGATAAGCCTCAGATACAATCGAGGGGAGCCTGGAGATATCAATATTTTCAGCCCTTATCCTTGCGTTAAACTCGCTTAATCCGAAATAAACAGCATCTGTTCCGGCTTCAAAAGCTGCTTTAAGTGACCTTATATCTCCGGCTGGAGCAAGTATTTCCGTCTTTTTCACACAATAAATCTATATCAGATCGGATCTGTCTTCAATCGGTAAAACAACATTCAGACCTGATTTTTCCAGGATGCCAGCCTTCAAAAAAAGATTATGTTTTAATGAGATATATTGCTTTTTTTACTTAAAATTAATATAGGTTTATTAATATTTTATTATTTTTATAAACACATAACGGGTTATAAAACTTTCGGATATTGGATTGCAGTGTTATTATAATATAATAAAAATAATTTTAGATTGTCCGGTGGGGGGAATCTAATATTCCGATGAAGCGGGGCCTTCCAGTTTGATTTAATATCCTGGCCGGCCCCCTTTTTTTCCTCAAATAAACTTAATTTAATTATCCTATGGCATTTCTGCCTGATTCTCCGCTTCTAATCCGGTAACACTCCTCAACAGGTAGAACAAATATTTTTCCATCCCCGATCTTTCCTGATCTGGCCCCTTTTATAATCGCATCAACTGTCGGTTTGACGAAATCCTCATTTACTGCGATCTCAAGCCTGACTTTTTTAAGAAGATTAACTTCCATCTGTACACCACGGTAGGATTCTGTATATCCCTCCTGCTGTCCGCACCCTATGGCATTGGTTACGGAAAGTTTAAATATTTCAGCTTTATAAAGCTCCTTTTTAACCTCATTCAGCCTGTGCGGCTGTATATAAGCAATAACAAGTTTCATCTTTTACCATCCTTACCTTACTGATTCTGGAAGATCTGGAATCCGTAATAGGATTCACTTCCATGCTCTGAAATATCAAGCCCTTTAAGTTCTTCATCTTCTGTTACCCTCAGGCCGCTGAAAGCCTTAAGAAGCCTGAACAGTATGTATGATGTAGTTATTGTCCATGCAAATACTGCAGCAATTCCTATAAGCTGGACATACAGCTGATTAAAATTCCCGCTGAAGAAAAGCCCTTTTATATCATCGCTGTTTGCAAATAGACCAACTGCAAGAGTACCCCATACACCGCAGACAGCGTGAACAGAGACTGCACCGACCGGATCATCGATATGTAGTTTTTTATCAATAAACTCTACTGAAAGGACTACTATAAATCCGGAAATCAGGCCGATCAGAACAGATGACAACGGGGTCATTACAGCACATCCGGCTGTAATTCCTACAAGACCGGCAAGAGCCCCGTTGAGGGTCATACTCGGTTCCGGTTTTCCCGACATAAGCCATATCAGGACCATTGATGAAACAGCGCCTGCTGCAGCTGATAATGTTGTATTAACAGCAATCAGTGCAATAGCTGAATCTGTACCGGATAAGGTGCTTCCGCAGTTAAATCCGTACCAGCCGAACCAGAGAATAAATACCCCGAGGCTTGCAAGTGGCATATTGTGGGCAGGAATTGCCTGAACAGAGACCTTCCCGTCTATTTCAAGATATTTTCCTTTTCTTGCTCCGAGGACCTTTGCACCCATAAGGGCAGCCCATCCTCCTACAGAGTGAACAACAGTTGAACCTGCAAAATCATGAAACCCCATACCTGCAAGCCATCCGTCCCCATTCCATATCCAGTGACCGGCTACCGGATAAATCAGACCGGAAATAACAAGGCTGAAAATCAGATAGGATGAAAACTTTGTTCTCTCAGCCATAGCACCTGATACAATGGTTGCCGCTGTCGCAGCAAAAACAACCTGAAACATCCAGTCCCTGTATACAAAGGAATCAGCTCCTGCCAGAAAAAACTGCGAAGTCCCGAAAAATCCTGATATTGAATCCCCGTACATTATTCCCCAGCCTGCAATTAAATATATTATTGCACCACCGGAAAAATCCATCAGGTTTTTCATGATTATGTTTCCTGCATTCTTTGCCCTGGTAAGACCAGTCTCAACCATTGCAAAACCAGCCTGCATAAAGAAAACAAGTGCAGCCGAAATGATCAGCCATATCATATCAAAAGAATCTGATATTTGCTGCAAACTTTCGCCTGTAGAAACATCGTCACCAAAAACCCCGGCTGACACAAGCAGTCCGAATAAAAGGACCAGAAATAATTTTTTCAGCATTTATTACCTCCATTGCTGTTTTTATTACAATAAGCAATAAACGTGCCAATCCCTGTTTTTCTTTTATAAATGATTTTTGAGTAGGTTTTTATCTTTTATCATTAATTTTTCACACATTCAGGAAGGATAAACTACATTTATGTAGCTGTTTTTTAAATGAAAAACCCCGGCCTCTTGTTTAAAAGCCGGGATGAGAGTTTTCAGCAGGACATAAAACCGCCGTCAGAATAGATAACCTGGCCATTAATATACCTTGAAGCTTCTGATGAAAGAAAAACAGCAAGATACCCGAGGTCATTTTCTGCATCAGCAAGCTTACCCATCGGCAGCCTGTCCATTACCCATTTCCGCTTTTCCGGGTTTTCAAAAAGTTTTCTGGTCAGCTCAGTTTCAACCCACCCTGGAGCTATCGCATTTGCATTTATCCCGAAACCGGCATACTCAACACACATAGACCTTGTCAGACCTGCGATTCCGCTTTTTGCTGCAACGTAGGCTGTAATATCTTTTACCGCTATTGAACAGTTAAGGGAGCCCAGGTTAATAATCCTTCCGCCACCGTTCTCTTTCATATGTGGAACAAAGCTCTGGGTTATCAGAAAAGTAGCGGTAAGATGTGTTGCAATTACAAGGTCCCATTCTGCAATTGAAAACTCAAGGGCCGGCTTTCTTACCTGAACACCTGCATTATTGACAAGAATATCAACCTTCCCGGTCATTGCAATGATTTCTTCAACGCTGTCTTTTATTTTTTCCTTTATTGTAATATCCGAAACATGGGAATAAGTCCTGACACCGGTTTCCAGGGCTATATCCTCCGCAGTCTTTAAAGCATTTTCCTTTATAATATCCCATATAACAATATCTGCACCGGCTTTTGCCAGAGCAAAAGCCATTGACCTTCCGATACCACGGCCTGATCCCGTTATAACAGCTGTTTTACCTTTAAGTGAAAACTTCTGTTCAATTATGTTATTCATAGATTTTACTCCTAATCAATCATTTTTCTGCATTCATAAAACAAATGGTATTTTAAACTGCTATAATCATAAATATAAAAATAATTATTATAGTAATGTTTTCTGTCATAGAAAAACCCCACCTTTTGTCATATACAGTGGGGTATTAATATTTATTTGAATCTTTCTTAACTTTTGCTAACCACTAACTGTTGTCTTTCACAGAGCCGACAATGGAATCAACAATTTCTTCTCCGATGTTTTTCTTTATTAAGTCATAAACACCTTCTGTAGCTTTTCCAAATTCAGCAAGTTCATTTGCATTAAGATCGACAACTTCAAGTCCCGCATTTTTGATTGTGTCAATATAAAGAGAATCTTTTTTATCAATACCGCTTCTCTCAAAATCTATCGCAACAAGTGCCGCATCATCTATTACCTTTTTGAGATCAGCAGGAAGTGAATCATAAACACCTTTGTTCATTACAAAACCCATTGCCTGAAAAATATGATTGGTATTGATAACATATTTCTGTTGTTCATAGAATTTCATTGTAACGATATATTCATAGGGGTTTTCCTGTCCATCAACCATTTTCTGTTGAAGTGCAAGATAAACTTCGTTAAACGGAACCGGTGTGGGATTAGCACCCAAAGCTCTCCAGGTCGCCATATGATTGGGATTTTCCATAGTTCTCAGCTTGATCCCTGAAAGATCTGAAGGTTTTCTCACCATCTTATTAAGCGTCAGCTGACGAAATCCCTGATCGCCGAAACCAAGAAGCTTCACTCCGATTGAATCATAATATGAAGCTATTTCACCCTTAAACGGTCCATCAAGAACCTTTCTTGCTATCGCTTTATTAGGGAAAAGGAATGGAAGATCAAAAACGCCGGCTTCTTTAACAAAATTAACCTGTGGTGCTGTTGACTGAACTGTGAAAGTAATATTTCCCATCTGCACACCTTCAAATGCCTCCCGGTCTGCACCAAGCTGCATGTTGGGATATATCTGAATGCTGATTCTTCCTCCTGATTTACTTTCAACTTCTTCCTTGAATTTTACTGAAAGTGTATGAATTAATGTCTGTTCGGTTGACGCATGTGCAAAAACCATTTCATACTTTTCTTCAGTACCTGATGATGCTGCAGCATCTTTTTTTGAACACCCTGTTGTCACAATCATGATTGCAGTAATTAATACTATGGCAATCAACCCTTTTTTCATAATATCCTCCATAAATAAACTCTGATAACAATATTATTATCATTCAATATTTTTAATTGCTGACATGCAGCTATTAAAATTTTATTCAGCCTTAACCTTATACTTTTATCCGATATTTTCTATTTAAGCAGATAAAGACTTACCACCGGCACATAAGTGATCAACATTAATGCAATTATAAAAGCACCTATAAAAGGCAGAGCCTTATTGGCTATCCGCGTTACAGGCAGCCCTGAAATACTGCTGGCTACATACAGATTTAATCCTACAGGGGGTGTAACAAACGCAATTGCAAGATTTACAACCATGATTACTCCAAAATGTATTGGATTAATACCAAACCTGGTAATTACCGGAAGAAGTATTGGAGTTAATATCAGAATTGCGGCAGTTGTATCCATTATCATTCCGACAAAAAGCAGAAAAATATTTATCACAATCAATAACGAAAATTTTGTATGGAAAACTGCTGTTATTGTATTTGCAATGATCTGCGGAGCCTGAAGCAATGTCAGAACACGTCCGAAAACAGTTGCTGTAGAAACAACGATCAGGATAGGAGCTGTAATTTTTACAGCCTCCCTTAATATTCCCGGAAGATCCCTGATTGTTAATGATTTATAAATAAAGAGACTTATAATCAGAGAATAAACAACTGATATATTTGCAGCTTCTGTTGGAGTAACAATTCCGCCGTATATTCCGCCAAGAATTATTACAGGAGTAAGCAGTGCCCAAAAACTGTCCTTGAAAATATTCAGAAAGCCTTTGCTACGCAGCCTCAATGAATTTTCATTAAGCTTTTCCTTATCCTCTCCCTTAAGTCTACAGTATATATATGAAACCAGGATAATAGACAAACCGACAACTATTCCCGGAATTATTCCGGCTATAAAGAGTGAGCCCACAGATTGACCCGAGGAAAGCCCGTAGATTATAAGTGGAATACTTGGAGGAATTATTACCCCCAGACTTCCTGCTGTTGCAACAAGGGATGTAACAAAAACTTTTTCATATCCCATACTGACAAGAATAGGAATAGTCATAGCACCAACCGCAGCAGTAGTTGCCGGAGCTGATCCGGATATTGCACCATAAAAAAGACAGGTAATGGTAACTGCAGTAGGAAGTCCTCCTGTCCTGTTTCCTGCAAAATACGCAAAAACATCAAAAAGCTTGAGTGATACTCCACCGCGTGCCATTATTATTCCGGAAAGAATAAACAGGGGAACTGCCACTATCGGGTATGTATCAACTGCAGAAACCATATGACGAAATACAAACTCAGCATTGGCAGGTAAATTCGGATAAATCACTTTTGCGAGAAGAGAGATAATTCCAAGAGAAAACCCTATCGGTACGCAGATAAACAGCAGAGAAAAAAAGCCAATAAAAATCAGTCCGAGTTTCAAATTGTTCCCCCTTCTTCTGTCCCATTTGATGCGCTTCTACCTGCCAACAATCCTGTCCTCTTAATCATTGATTGAATAATTCTTATAATTCCAAGTCCTATTCCAGCTTCAAGTGAAGCAAAGACATATTTCATCGGTATTCCCAGAGCCGGGCTTTGCTGCCCGCTTATACTGATTTTTTGGAGTGCTGAAAGACCATGCATTCCAAGATATAGAAAAAAAAGTAATATAAAAACATCAACAATAAACAAAACAACTTTCTGAAGTTTTTCAGGCAGCGCATTAACTATCATGTCAATTTTCACATTTGAATTATTTGATATGCAGTAGCTCATCCCGATAAATGTAAACCAGACAAAAAAGTATCTGGTAATCTCCTCAGGCCACGACAGTGAATTATTCATCACATAACGCATAAAAACCTGAACGACAACAACTATAACCATAAGGCTCAACAGAATCATAAGAATCATTTCTTCAATATGCCTGTCAAACCAAATAAGGATTTTTCTCATTCCTACTTCCTCATTATTTTATTTGTTTCTGAAAAATACTGTTTACTTTTCTGGATTAAAAATAACCTTGTTAAGCCCTCTCTCCCCTTTATGAAGCCGATCAAACCAGGAAGGAGCTTCAGACAGTGGGACATAATTATTAATAAACGGATCCAGATTGATTTTTCCGCTCTCGACAAGAGCAAGACATGCGGGATATTCATCGCTTGATATATATGAACCGATAATTTTATACTGCCATGTCGTAATTTTCTGAATAGGAAAAGAAATATCAGCATCAAAAAGACCGACTATGACAATCTTCCCGTTTTTCTTTAATGCATCAAGACTCTTTACAGTTACACTTTCCTTTCCCACTATGTCAAAAACAATATCAATTCCATCCGGAGATATTTTAAGCGCTTCTTCCACAAAGTCAGCTTTGCCGGAATTGATGATATAGTCAGCGCCCATAAGCTTTGCAAGTTCAAGTTTTTCATCGTCAAGATCTACAGCTATTATTTTGCCGGCTCCTTTAAGTCTTAGAGACTGAATTACAAAAGATCCGATAGTTCCGGCCCCTATAACAATTACACTGTCATTTATTCCAAGCTCTCCCATTCTTACAGCATGAAAACCTACAGAAAGTGGTTCAACGAGAGCTGCTTTCTGATAAGAAAGCTCACCAGGAATTGGATATACAATTCTTTCAGGGACAATTATATATTCCGCATAAGCACCGTCAATCTTATATTCGTCACACGAAACCCCAAAGACTTTCCTGTCATCACAAAGATTAACATTACCATGCAGACAGAAATCACACTTTCCGCAGAATAAAGTTGAATTGAAAATAACCCTGTCCCCTTTTTTAAATTTTTCAACTCCGCTCCCGATATCAGCAACCTCACCGGAAGCTTCATGCCCCATAATAACCGGAGGTTTCCTTCGTCCTGTACGTCCGTCAAGACCGTGAACATCAGAACCGCAAACACTTGCAGCTTTTATCTTAATCAGTATATCATCACTGTTTTTTATTACAGGTTTTTCAACATCCCTGTAAACAAGCTTTGAATATTCCTCCAGAACCAGTGCTTTCATATTATTGCTCCTTTTTTATTTCATGAGAAGTTTAGGTAAAAATAATGAGATTTCAGGAATAAAGGTTATTATCATGAGACATGAAATCATTACAACAAGCCATGGAAGCATCGACCTTGATAAATCCTCCAGACTTATCTTTCCTATTCCGCATGCAACAAAAAGGTTCACACCGAGGGGAGGTGTAATAAAACCGATTGCCAGGTTTACAACCATAATTATTCCAAAATGAACAGGGTCCACACCGATCAGTTTTGCAACCGGGAGAAGAATGGGGGTTAGAATTATTATAGCTGCTGTTGTATCCATAAAGCATCCTACAAAAAGAAGAAGAAGATTTATAAGAAGAAGAATAACTACAGAACTGTCTGATACAGATATTATTGCGTTTGCAATCTTCATCGGTATCTGCTCCATAGTGAGAATCCTTCCAAAGGTATTTGCTGTACCAAGGATAATAAGAACAGTAGCAGTCGTAAGTGCAGATTTCTTCAGAATATCAAAAACATCTTTTATTGAGAGGTCCCTGTAGACAAAGACACCAACAAGAAAACCGTAAATTACAGCAACTGCTGCAGCTTCTGTCGGGGTAAAAATACCGCCGTAAATTCCTCCAAGTATAATAACAGGAATCAGCAGAGCCCATTTTGCTTCATTTATAGCTGCAAATATTTCTTTTGCACTGTATTTTCTTTCCTGCTCACCATAATTATTTTTCTTTGAGCTTATGTAACACCACAGGATTAAAGCAAGGCCGACAAAAATTCCGGGAATAAATCCTGCGATAAAAAGTGTCGTTATAGAAACCCCTCCCGACACCCCGTAAATTACCATAGGTATGCTTGGGGGAATCATAACTCCGATACTGCCGGCAGTAGCTGACAGACTGGTAGAAAATCCGACACTGTATTTTTTTCTTATCATTTCGGGAATTACAAGTCCCCCTATTGCAGCTACAGTTGCAGGACCGGATCCGGAAATAGCTGCGAAAAACATACAGGATACAATTGTAACAATACCAAGCCCCCCTGTATAACGGCCGAAAAGAGCATTACCGACATTGAGAAGCCTTTTGGAAATGCCGCCCTTTCCCATAAGATCGCCTGCAAGTATGAAAAATGGGATAGCCATCAAAGGAAATGAATCTACTGATGTTGTCAGATTCTGTACCAGATAGTTTATATCAACCCTTCCGCTGTAGATGATTGTGATAAGAGACGATATTCCAAGCGCAATACCTATAGGTATATTAATAAGGAGAAAAATTACAAAGCTTCCGAACAATACCAATGAAACCATATTATTCATCCCCCTTAATTCTGATTATTATCCTCTGAACCAGCCTTAATGAAACCAGTGAGAAACCAAGAGGCGTACCGATATACACCACCCACATAGGTATTCCAACCGCAGGAGATTTCTGACCGAATCGATTAATCATATCTACTACCTGCATACCATGGACTACGATGACAATTGAAAATATTAAAAATAACAGATCTGAAACAATCAGAAGATATTTTTTTACTTTTTCCGAAAAAATATTTATAAACAGACTTATTGCAACATGCCTGTCCTGCTTAACACCATAACTGATACCTATATTAATGAGAAAAATAAAAAGATATCTTGAAATCTCTTCAGACCATGATAAAGAGGCCTGCATAACATATCTCATAAAGACCTGCAGGCCTATAAAAACACTCATTAATAATAATGTTATGATGAGAATAGTAGATTCCGCATATTCATCGAGGAATTTTAATATTCGCATACATCACACCTTTATTTTTATTGAATTTGTGAAAGAAAAGCGTCTACAATTTCAGCGCCTGCTTTTTCTTTAACCTTTGATCTGACAGGAATAAGTTTTTCCCTGAAAAGATCAATCTCAGCCTTTGAAAGCTCTGTAACTTTTGTGCCTGAAGCGAGAATTATTTCAAGAGATTTTCCTTCTGCCTTTTTGGCCTCTTCTCTCTGAAAGTCAATGGCTCTCTTCATAGTACTGTTTATAAGTGCCTGATCTGACTCGGAAAGACCTTCATAAAACTGTTTGTTAATAACCACAACATATGGTGAATAAATATGTCTTGTAGCACTTATATAATCCTGTACTTCATAAAATTTATTACTCGCAATAAGTTCAAAAGGATTTTCCTGTCCGTCAACAGTTTTCTGCTGTAATGCAGTAAAAACCTCTCCAAATGCCATAGGTGTAGGATTTGCACCAAGCTGTTTCCATGCGGCAAGATGAAGCTCATTCTCCATAGTTCTGATCTTCAGTCCCTTAAGGTCATCAGGAGATTTAATTTCTTTTCTACTGTTTGTAACATTTCTAAAACCGTTCTCCATAAAACCAAGCCCTTTCAGGTTATATTGATCAAGTGTTCCAAGAAGTTTCTTGCCTGCCTCTCCGTCAAGGACTCTGTAAACCTCTTCTCTGTCAGCAAAAAGAAACGGAAGGTCAAGAACAAAGAATGCATTGTCAAAAGAAGCAAGAGGAGCAGATGAAGGCCCGGTAATTGTCAGGTTACCAAGCTGAACAGATTCTGTAAGTTCCCTGTCACCGCCAAGCTGCTGGTTGGGAAATATCTCAACTGCAAACCTGCCGTTTGACTCAGCTTCAATAAGTTCCTTGAATTTCAGAAATCCGGCCTGCTCAGCTGTGGTTTCCGGAACACCGTGTCCAATTGTAATCTTGATTACATCACTACCTGCTTCCTTGTTTCCTCCTGCAATTGCAAAAGACGCAACAAGCAGAAGTACTACCAAAATCATACTTATCTTTTTCATTTTTTCTCCTTGAAGTTTATTTTTACTCAGAAAAATCATTCTGAGTTTTTTATAAAGTTTTAATACCAAGAGCTTTAAACCCTATAACAGCAGCCCCTTTTTCGGCAGTCTCCCCTATATTTACAAAATCGAACTCCCTCATAACCCTCTGCTTGTATTCTGTATATGCATCCCCTGCCCCGCCGCCGACATGGAATATTCTCTTTCCAATTTTACAGATACTTTTCCATTCATCCAGAATTCCCATAACATAACTGACATTGCTGGCAACAAGGGCATGGAAAAAATCCTCTCTTTTTGAATCAAGAGTGATATTTGTAAAAGATGCAGTTAACTTCTCCAGCCGGTGTCTGTCGCCGGTAAGAAACGGTTCAAACGCAAGTCCGCTGCAGTTCTTCTTTTCAAGAACTGAGGGGAGGAATTTATAATAAAAATCCTCCCTGCTTAAATCCATACAGAAATTCCGTCTGAACCATTCCATGGATGCTCCACCCGCACCGAGTGTCCTCATCAGAAGCCACCTGTCTCTGTATGCATGAGTCCTTATAAGATGATTTTCACCTGTAACCGGTTTATCAGAGCACATTACCAGAATTTCAACAGTTCCTGTTGTATTTAAAAGCATTCCTGCCTCATCTACCCCGGCACCTGCAACAGCACAGGTTGTATCATTGGCACCGATAACTACAGGTGTCCCTGTTTTAAAACCAGTCTTTTCTGCTGTTTCCTGATTAAGTGTTCCGGCAACAGAAACAGAATCAATAAGATCAGGAAGATGTTTTCTGCCTATACCGGTATTTTCAAGAAGCTCACTGCTCCAGTCGGAGTATTCAAGAGTTTGATAAAGACCTGTAAAAGAAGCATTGGAAGGGTCGATCAGGAATTTTCCTGTCAGTTTTTTCATAAAATATGTTATTACATGACCAAAGACCGACTTTTCAGGAAGCCTGCCGTCATAACTCTCTTTTATCCATAGCATACTTGTTACTGAAATTCCCCCTGATATAGGGGGATTCCCTGTTATAGAACGAAACTTTTCAAGTCCGATATTTTCAACAATCCAGTCGGACTGTTTCTGACTTCTTCTGTCGAGATGAAGAATAACAGGGGAAAGAGGTTCCCCGTTTTCATCCATCAGCAAAAGCGACGGACAAAGAGTTGAAAAGGTAATCCCGTCAATATCCCTGCTTTTTAGATTTTCGCATGCACTCAGAAAGGCTCTCCAGAGAATATTAACATCTATCTCAACACAATTGCCTGAGTGGGAAACCGGATTATACGGGACCTTGCGTCTCTCTATAGTTGAAAAACTCTCATCTATTACCGACGCTTTTAAAGATTGAGTACCAATATCAATTGCAAGTATTTTTTTTCTGCTCATCCTAAATAACAATCCTTCATCTTATATGATATCTACTTAATTTTTAGCATATCTACATATTATAATATGTTAAAAACATATATTGACAGCTGATAAAAGAAAGGTTAACATGGGTTTATGACCAAGTCAATAAAAAAAATCAACAGCCAGGACAAAATCGAACAGATTCTTTCTGTTATTCACGAGTATATCTTTGAGGGAGAACTGAAACCAGGAGATGAGCTGCCTTCTGAAAAAGAATTTTCAGAGAAACTGGGGGTAAGCAGATTCAGCCTGAGAGAAGCCCTGCGGGTTGCCCAGACACAGGGACTGATTGATATAAATCAGGGGAAAAAACCCACAGTTGCCTACCCTTCCGCATCACATGCGGTGAGCATGATGAGCCTCACCCTTAAAAGAGGCAACAAAAAGTCACTCTTTGACCTTATAAGTGCCCGAGAAGCGCTTGAATGCAAGATTGCAAGGATTGCCGCTGAAAAAATAACTGATGAGCAGCTTTATGAAATAGAAGAGATTATCAGTTTAATGGAAATCAAGGATAGACCTATTGATTACTATGTGAAAAAAGACACCGAGTTTCACAACAGAATACTTAAATCTACCGACAGTTTTGTATTCGAGATAATGCTTTCGTCTGTAACAGAACTTATCAGCGAATCAAGAGAAGCGACACTTAAATCCGGAGGTGTCAAGAGAGCCAGCGATGCTCACAGAAGAATTTTCCTCGCTCTTAAAAAGCACGACCCTGATCTTGCGGAAAAGGAAATGCGTCAGCACCTCAAGAACGCAGAAGAAGACCTTAAAGCATTGGGTCTGTAAATATTGTCTTATAACTACATGAAGGAGAAAACAATGGACAATCCAAAAAAATTATTATCAGGTGTTTTTTCACCTATGTGTACCCCTTTCACTGATGACAAACCTGATTACGATGGACTCAGAAAAAACATAGAGAAGATGAACCGTTCAGGTCTTAAAGGATATTTTGTTCTAGGCACTAACGGAGAGTTCAAATCCCTGTCTGAAAGCGAAAAGTTTAAGGTTCTTGAAACTGTTCTTAAATATTCAGCAAAAGACAAGGTTGTAATGGCGGGAACAGGGTGCGAAAGTACATATGAGAGTATTCAGATGACAAAAAAAGCAGCTGACATGGGAGTTGCTATGGTAAGTCTTTTAATGCCTAACTTTTTTGCAAAGAAAATAGATTCAGATACAATGGTTCAGCATATACTTGAGGTTGCTGACAACTCAAGCATTCCTGTCGTTCTTTACAATAACCCGTCTGTAGCTGCAGGTGTTACAATCAAAACAGATGTTATAGAAAGGGTAAAGGATCATCCTATGGTAGCTGGAATCAAGGACAGTTCAAAAGATACATGGCCTGAAATAGTAAAGGCAGACAGCAGTTCTTTCTCAGTTCTCGCAGGATCTGCAGGATATTTTTTTGATCTTCTTGAAGCAGGAGGGACAGGAGGAGTCCTGTCACTTGCAAATGTTTTTCCTGATGCATGCGCCGACCTCTTTACACTTTATACAAGCGGAGAAAAGGAAAAAGCGGTAAAACTAAAAGATGATCTTGTATCTCTTAACAAAAAGGTATCAGGTTCATACGGGGTAGCAGGGGTGAAATATGCAATGGACCTTGCAGGCTTCTCAGGGGGAAATCCCAGAAGACCACTTAAATACCTTACAGCTGATCAGAAAAAAAGTCTTGAAAAAGACCTTAAGGAAAGCGGATTCATTTCCTGAACATAACAAAAAGGATACTTTTATGGAAAACAAATGGAACATACTGCTTCCACAGATGATTGAAGATGAAGCGGTTGAGATCCTTAAAGAAAACAGTTTCAGAATAACAGTTTCACCTGAGTGTACATTTGATGCTGTAAAACCTCTCATGAAAGACGCAAATGCAATTTCACTGAGGACAGGGATTAAAATAACAAAAGAACTCCTTGAAGACTCGGAAAATCTTTATACAATAAGCAGAACAGGCGGAGGAGTCGACAATGTTGATCTTACAGCATGTACAGAAAAAGGAATTCTTGTAACATCAAGCCTTGGTGTCAATATGACTTCTGTAGCAGAGCACGGTCTTGCATTCATACTTGCCCTCTCAAAGCAGTTTACACTTCTCGACAGCGAAGTAAGAAAAAACAACTTCAAAATACGCTATAAAAATCTTCCCTCAGACTTGAGGGGAAAAACACTCGGTGTTGTCGGATTTGGCCGGATAGGGGCCGAACTTGCAAGAATGGCAAAAGAAGCTTTTGGTATGAAAATACTTGCCCACGATGACTATCTCCCGAAAAGTATAAAAGATAAATACTCTGAATGGGTTGATTTCAATACACTTGATACCCTTCTGTCGGAATCTGATTTTGTATCTGTCCATATCCCTCTTACACCTGAAACAACAAGCCTTATTGATTACAAAAAGCTTAAGCTGATGAGGAAGTCATCATTTATCATAAACACCTCAAGGGGTGGGACCATAAACGAAAAAGATCTTATTAAAGCTCTTGAAAACGGGATTATCAGAGGAGCAGGTCTTGATGTATTTGAAAGCGAACCGCCGGAGAAGGACAACAGACTTCTTAGTCTTGACAATGTAATACTCACTCCCCACACAGCTGCACTTACATCTGAATGTGTTATAAGAATGGCAACCTCAAGCGCAGACAGAATAGCTGACGTTTACAACAGGAAGCTTCCTGACAATATTGCAAATCCTGAAGTTCTGAAAAACGACAGATGGAAAAATTACTTCAAATAGGGGATCCCTGTTACACTTCGTGTTCGGTTGATCCCCATACCGGGCACCTTTAAAAATACTGATGAGGATAAAAAAACAGCCCCGGAAACGGGGCTTCTTTTTCATTGTTGTCAAATAATTATGCATCCTTAAGAATTTTCAGCGACACATCCAGAACCATATCCTTTACCTTCTCCCTGTAGGATTTCATATGAGGAGAATTTGAATGCGCATTCAGATCCTCAATACTATCCCATTTTTCAATTACAGTAACTACGTTGCTTTCAAGCTTCTGTGCCGGATTATCAGTCTTGAAATCAACCGCAGGTTGATAATCTATACATCCCTTTTCCTTTATAACCACAGGAACATTTGCCTTGAATATTCCAATAAACTCCCCTATCATCCCCTCTTTAATCTTTATCTGTGCAATAACATAAACCATTCTATCCTTCCTGACATTTATTTGTCTTTTTCAAGCAGACTTATAAAAGACCGTTTTAAGTCATTATACAGATGCGAATATGTTCCGTATAGATCATCGTAAATACTTTTATTGCCTCTGTTAGGTTCAGTTTTTGTAATAACCTTAATATAAGATACTGCCTCATTTATATCTTTCCAGATACCTACAGCAACTCCTGCGATCAGAGCAGCTCCGTAAGCACCTCCCTCAGCCGCTCCGCTTACAGTAGTTACCGGTATCTGAAAAATATCAGAATGGATCTGCCTCCAGAGAGGGCTCAAGGCCCCTCCGCCTGATGTTCTGATTTCATCAACAGACTGGTTTCCGTTCATTTTTTTTATCAGCTCAAAAACATCCCTCAGACTGAAAACAACTCCCTCAAGAATAGACCTGGCAATATCCCCAAGGTCATGCCTCAAAGTAAACCCTATAAAACATGCTCTTGCAGCAGGATCAGCATAGGGACATCTTTCTCCATTAAGATAAGGCAGATAAATCAGATTACGGCTGCCTGGAGAGGAAGACGAGGCAAGAGAGTTCAGATATTCATAGATACTGCCACTACTCTTATTTGCAGCTATTTTTTTAAAATCCTCTCCAAGCATTTCAGCAAACCATTTATAACTAGCCCCGGCAGACAGTGTAACACCCATAATGTGCCAGGTATCAGCCATATTATTTGCAAAAAACTGTACAAGCCCCCCGCTGTTTTTTTTGTATTCTCCTGTTCCTGATGCAACAATTCCCGCTGTCCCAATAGTTGTCATTATTTTCGAGCTGTCAATTACTCCGGTACCTGTTGTCTGAATAACTGCATCTCCACCACCCCCTGATACAGGAATTCCTGGTGCAAGACCGGTTTCAGCAGCTGAAATATTATTTATCACCCCGGTTATATCGGATGACTCATATACACATGGAAGTTTTTTATATGGAATCCCAAGGATCTCAAGCAGTTTCTTATTCCATATTTTGTTTTTAACATCAAACAGACCAGTTCCTGATGCATCAGAAACATCTGTTGCTATATCACCTGTCAGGCAGAATCTTATATAATCCTTTGGATTAATGAAATATTCAGCCTTACTATAATTTTCCGGTTCATTTTCCCTCAGCCACAATATTTTTCCACCTGTATAACCGGGAAGCATCTTATTGTTCGTATAATCAAGAAGTCTGTCTTCGCCCCCTACAAGATTATAAACTTCTTTACACTGCTCTTCAGTCCTCTGATCATTCCACAATATTGCTCTTCTTAATACTTTTTTATTTTTATCAAGTGCTACCAGTCCGTGCATCTGTGCAGAAAGACCTATTGCCTTAATATTATTAAATAAAGAAGAATGTTTTTTGCCAAGTTTTGATATGCTTATCTTTACAGCACTCCACCAGCTTTCCGGGTCCTGTTCAGAATATCCCTGCTTTTCGGATATTATATCAAGACCTGAAGTTTCAGATCCTACAACATTCCCCGATTCATCAACAATTATACTTTTACACCCTGAAGTACCTACATCAATTCCCAAAATATATTGCTTACCCATCACACAATCTCCTTGTCCCGGCAAATCACTGTTTTAGAAACATTTTTTTATATTTTACAACTAATTGCTCAAAATTTAAATGAATACTAAAATTGCATGTATTAATTATTCTGTTTTCCTGTATATTCTTTGAAGGGAATAATTATCTCAAAGTATATCCACCATCAATTGTAATTATTGCACCTGTAGTAAATGAAGCCGAATTTGAAGCAAGATAAACCGCTGCGCCGGCAATTTCTTCAGGTTTCCCTATCCGGTTTTGAACACCACCTTCTACCCAGTATTTTTTAAAATCGTCAGGATTGTTTTTTATAAAAGGCTTTGTAAGTTCAGTCTCTATATATCCCGGGGCAATTGCATTTACCCTTATATTATACTTTGCCCATTCAACAGCAAGCGACTTTGTCATCATATGGATACCAGCCTTTGACACGTTGTATGAGACTTGCGGCTGTGGATAATTTACAACATCACCAGACATGGAACCTATGTTTATTATGGATCCGCTTTTTTGTTTTATCATGAATCTTACCGCTGCCTGGCAGAAAAAAAACACAGCATTAAGATTGACATCAATAAGTCTGTACCAATCATCCCTGCTTGTAGTTTCAGCGGACGTATTGATGCAAATTCCTGCAGCATTAACAAGTATATCAAGAACTCCCCATCTTTTTTCTATTTCATCATAAAAAAAGCTGACTTCTTTATCTTTAGTAACATCAGTTTTCAGGCAAAAAGCATCACATCCAAAATCAGATTTAATATCCGCAACAACAGATTCCGCTTTACTCACATTCCCGAAATCAGCAATGGCTATGTCTGCACCAGCTCCTGCCAATCCTTTTGCTACAGCTTCACCGATACCTCTGGCTCCTCCGGTTACAACAGCTTTTTTGCCTTTAAGGCTAAACAAATCCGAAAGATTAAACATAAGGACCTCTAAAATAATATATAACTATTAATCACTTTTTCTCCTTAAACCCCTTGCGCTCAAGAACAGGTTCCTCTCCGCTAAATAGATGTATAATTTCAGGATTTATTACAACAGTTATTTCCTCATCTGTTTTATATTTATCATGCGCTTCAACAACCGCTTTAATTTCAGTCCTGTTTAGATCATACAATTCAATTGTCAATATGGTAAGATGCCCCTGGAACTCTACTACTTTAACAATTCCATGAATTGCAGATTTATTGTTTATTCTTTTTCTTTCAATTTTAACTTCCTGAGGTCTGAATCCCATTTCGACAGCAGATGCTGCTGTTATATTTTTAAGCTCTCCGGAAAAGGGGAAAATAATTTTTTTATCTTGCTGAGTAACTGAAACTGTTTTTGAATCTTCTATAACAGCATCTAAAAAATTCATAGTCGGTTCACCGACAAATGATGCCAGGAATTTGTTTTTTGGTTTATTCCATATTTCATTAACAGTTCCTATCTGCTGCAGCTGAGCTCTGTTAATAACAATAAGTCGATCACAAAGAGAAGTCGCTTCAGACTGATCATGCGTTACATAAATCGTAGTAAGACCAAGATCATCATGAAGCCTTCTTATTCTTGCCCTGAGTTCCATTCTCACCCTTTGATCCATATGAGAAATTGGTTCATCAAGAAGAGTGAGATTTGGGTTCCTTACAAATGCTCTTGCCAGTGATACTCTCTGCTGCTGTCCGCCGGCCAGGCCTCCAGGCATCTTATGAAGAATTGAACCTAGATTCATAAGTTCAGCAATTTCATTAACTTTTTTATCAATTTCTTTTCTATCCTTTTTTTTTGCACGTAACGGAAAGGCAATATTTTCATAAACATTAAGACGTTGATACAGAGCATAAGACTCAAAAGCCAGGGCAATATTTCTTTCGGCAGGTTCCATCTTGTTTACAATTTTTCCATCAAAAAAAACTTCCCCCCTGGTTATATCCTCCAAACCGGCCAGCATTCTTAAAGTTGAACTTTTACCTCCGCCAGAGGGACCAAGAATTGCCAGAAATTCTTTATCCTCGCATGTAAATGTTAAATCCCTAACACCTACAACATCACCATCATATATTTTCCATACATGATTAACATCAATTCTGCTCATCTTCCGGAACCTCTCTGTTTAATTATCTAATTTCTGATCAACATAGAAAAAAGTTTTTTCCTGATCAAAATCAAGCCAGACTACATCTGAAACTTCATAACTGCTTTCCATCTCCGAACCAACTCTTGCATAAATAAAAGTGCCATTCTCAAGCTTGAAAGTAATGATAGAACTCTCTGATTCATGAGTTACTGCATATACCGGCAGCTGGAATGAATATTCAGAAATTTTCTCTTTTCCGACTGCAATATATTCACTCCTGATTCCTGCAAGTAATGGAACTTTTTCTTTGGATTTTTGGGTTAAAGAGAACGCCTTTCCTGCCAAGTCATCGTTGCATATAAATGACAAATCACTACCTGCTTTGAAAATTACTTTTTCACCTGAAACAATACTTTCTCCTCTGATAATATTCATCGGAGGTTCTCCTATTGTTTTTCCTACAAAAGGTATTTTTGGATAGTTATAAACTTCTTCCGGGGAACCTTCCTGAACAACTTCTCCGTTTTTCAAAACAATTATTGTATCTGAAAGTGCAAGAGCCTCCCTATAATCATGGGTTACATATATTATTGTACTTTTATACTCCTGGGCAAATTCCTTAAGAAGAGTCTGTGTTGAAAATTTAAGACGTGCATCAAGATGTGCTATCGGTTCATCAAGAAGATAAACTTCAGGTTTCCTGACAAGGGCTCTTGCAAGCGATACCCGTTGCTTCTGCCCACCGCTGAGATTCTGGGGAAGTCTGTCAAGATATTCATCTATTCCTAAAAAAGCAGCTATTTCCATTACTTTTGCCCTTTCCTCATCTTCAGAAAGGTTAAATCCCCATTTTTTTGCCCTTAGAGGAAAAGCAATGTTATCATAAACCTTGATATGTGGATAAAGGTTATAGGTTTCAAAAGCCATTGAAACATTCCGATCCTGCGGCTGCAAATCATTAACAACAGTATCATTAAAAAATATTCTGCCACTACTGATACTTTCAATTCCTGCGACCATTTTTAATATTGTACTCTTTCCTGCACCGGTCGGACCTACGATTGAAAGAAACCCACCTTCTTTACAAGTAAAGGTTAAATTCTTTACAGCGGGTTTATGTCCGTAATATTTTGATACATTATCAAATCTCACTTCTGCCAATTTTATTCATCCTCCGTATCAGACTCTTCCGGTCTGGGACCATATTTCAAAACAAGTACTGCCGCAGAAGTTGCAAGTGCAAAACCTGCCCATTGAGTAATGTATCTTTCAAAAAGGGCAAGCCAGAAAAAATTCCCCCCTATCCATACTATTATTGCCCAAAATATCCAGTTTCCAGTTGTCATTTTCGGTAGCATATATATTAACCCTCCCTTTATAATATATTTATTTAATATCATCCTTTTACAGCTCCGAATGTAAGACCTCTTATAATATATCTCTGCATAGCAAGAGCTGCCACAAGTGTCGGAAGAATTGTTAATGCTGCGCCTGCCGCCATAGGACCATATTGGACTTCAATTGAACCCCAGAAAGATGAGATAAGTACTGTTGCTGTTTTTGCAGTTACTCGTGTAAACAAAAAAGCATAGAAAAATTCATTCCATGACCAGATAAGGCAGAATACCGTAGTAACGGCAAGACCAGGCAGTATCAACGGGAAAACAATTTTTCTGAATATTTCCAGCCTGCTGTATCCGTCAATCATTGCAGCCTGTTCAAGTTCAACCGGAACTTCTCTGAAAAATCCGTACAATAAAAAAGTAGCGAATGAAGTATTGAAATATACATAGAGAAGTATTAATGCCAGGTGTGTATCGATCATTCCAAGAGACCGGAATGCAACAAAGAAAGGTATTGCAGCAACAACTCCGGGAAACATTCTTGTGGAAATAGTGGTAAATAAAAGATGTCCTCCACCTGTATTCCATCTTACAAAACTGTACGCAGAAAGCAATGCAACAAACATTACAATAATAGTACTTACAACACTTACGATAGCTGTATTTGTAAGATTCTGTAAAAAGGGATAATCAGTAAAAAGTCTCGTATAGTTATCAAGTGTCGGCTTAAATACAACCAGTTTTTTTAATTCGGTTGTAAAAATATCACCGGGAGCTTTTATGGAAGTCAGATATACCCATATGAGAGGAGAAACAACAATAAGTAAAACAGAGATTGTCACCATCCAAAAAACAATTTTCTTTAACATCAATCTTCCTCCAAATTTCCATGTCTTCTGACAGTTTATTTAATAACACCCAACACTTTCATAAGAACTCTAAACATTACTGCGCAAACAGTAATTGTTAAAAACAATGAAAAAATTGCCATGGCTGATCCATAACCAATATCAAAATATACAAAAGATGTTCTATAGACCAACCAGTCCAGAAGTTCTGTTTTAACACCGCCTCTGGTTGTTCCATATAACGGATCAAACAATCTTATTAACCACATAACTCTGAGAACAATGATTATCATCATAAGAGGGCTTAACATTGGAAGTGTCAGCCTTCTGAAAATATACCATCCCTTTGCACCATCAACCCTGGCTGCTTCGAAAACGTCACGGGGTAGACTTTTAAGACCTGCCACAAGAACAAAAGTTGAAAAAGGAAACCACTGCCATACCGTAATACCGCATATTGTAAAAAGTGCAACATTAGGTGACCACCAGTAAACTCTTTTCAGCCCAACAGCTTCAAGGATGAGATTAAGTGCACCAAAATCATATTCAAGAAGAAAGTTCCATAAAAGGGAAAGAACTAAAGGTGCAATTAATAGAGGTATCAGCGTAAAACCTCTGACAATCGATTGGCCTTTAAATTCTTTATTCCAGAGAAGTGCCAAACCAAGACCAATTGACATTTCCATAAAAATACATATTACAGTCACCTCAAAAGTTCTGAAAAGAGCTTTCAAAAAAGACTCATCCCGGAACATTTGTCTGTAGTTTTCCAATCCGACAAAAATGGGATCCCCAGTCATTCCCCATTCATGAAACGAATAGTAAATACAGTAAATCAGTGGATATAACATAAAAACAATTAAAACCATAATGAGCGGAATAAGCAGGGTCCACTTAAAATATTTTTCATTAGTCAGTTTTTCCAGAAATGTTTCTTTCCTGTAGCCGGATATTGCTTTTGGTTCAGCAGAAGTTCTTACTGCTTTTTCAAGCTCTGCCATTGTCGCCGTCCTTCAATTCAATTTTCAGTAAATATTACAGTATCGTAAAATATGTAATCTGAATTGTTTTTTCAATCTGGAATATTCAGGACTGCCATAAAATGGCAGCCCTTATTCAGTATATTATTCTTCTCTGATATTAATTTTTTTGTCAAATTTCGAAGTAAGTTCAAGAGTTTTTTCAACTGACTCAGCTACAGCCTTTTCAACAGTTGTTTCCCCACTCATTGGTTTATGAAAAACATTCATCTGCATTTCATAAACTTTTCCGCCGGCTTTTGTGTTGAAATACCAGTAATTGGGTACATACTCAGCCTGCGTTTCCCATGATTTCAGTAATACATCAGCAAGTTCGCCCATTGGATATCTGTTTTCAGGAGTCTGCCATCTTTTATCTCCAACAACATCCATTCTTGTACTGATCTGTCCCCCTTCCGTCATTACAACCATTTGTGTTTCGAAAGACGACAGATATCTTAAAAGCCAATAAGCAGCTTCTGGATTTTTTGAAGCTTTAGCTACACCAACAGACCATGCACCTGTATATGGCTGTTCACCTACAGTATTATATACACCAAGTTTTGCATCAGGAAGATTCTTTTTAAGTATGCCTGCATTCCAGGCAAAACAACTTGAAAACTGATGCGGCTGAATAATTGCCCTGCCCTCGCCCATCTGTGCAACAACAAAATCAAAATTAGCCGTCAGACATCCTGGTGAAGAATATTTCAACTGATCTTTATATTCAGTAAGGGTTTCAGTTAAAAGTCTTTTATTTTCTTTTGTTATTACAAATTCTTTAATATTTCCACTACCGTCACGAACTACAGTAGCATAGTCAGAATTTTTACCCCAGAGCCTGCCGCTGATTTCATCATTGATCTGATATGCCCCAGCCATCATTGCCAGTCCGTAGATATCATAATCAAGGGTTTTTCCCATTAACTTTTCACCTTTTTTTCTGGTAAAAAATTCTCCCTGATCACTCAGTTCCTTGTTTGACGTTGCCGGCTTAAGTTCATATCCATACTTTTTCCTGAAAGCCTCTTTTTCAGTTTTATTATCAAATACATCCTGCCTTATAAACATCACTACATGGTATGTATAAAAAGGTAATACCATTTGATCACCATAGGCCTGTCCGCATACAAGAATTGAAGGAGAAAAGTTTTTTAATTCTGCTTCCAACCCCTCTGCTCCCCAAGGATCATACTTTTCAGCCAGTTCATTAAGCTTATAGAGATAATCTGACCATTCGACTGTCCATGCAGTTTCTACATATACAACATCATAATAACCAGTCCCGCCTAATAACTCGACATTTTCCTTGGAATAAACAACAGGAGAGGCCACACGCTCAACATTAACTTCGACACCTGTTTTATTCGAAAATTCCTTGATATAAGCAATAACTTTATCCCAGGCCTCACCTGTTTCTACTGCCATAGTCAGGGTTTTCTTATTTTTAATTTCCGGAATATCTTTTAAACTGAACAATGAGGGAATCGGTTGAGCAGACTTTACTACGTCTGCTTCAATTTCAGATTTGGTTTCAGATTTTCCTCCGGCAAATCCCATACTTGCAATCAGTAAAATCACAAGTGTAAAAAGAATCACTCTTTTCATTAAAAATCCTCCTGTTTTTTCACAAACATTCTGTCTGCCTGTTTCTCAGATAAGCAGAGCATATATTATTGAGCAACTTGATGATCAAATTATGAAAGATATAAAAATTATAACACCACTATTGAATATGTCAAGCTTTATATGTTATTTTATACGCTCATATTGCATATAAATACAATTTAAAAACACCATTAAATAATTTTTGTAGTTGTTTCAAACATTTCAAAAGCCTTTAATCAGTTTTAGATGTTCATTAGAACATTGCAAACATTGTCTATCCATTTTAATAATTCTTTTTGTACTATTTGGATTATTATTTCTTTATCATAACACCATTAATTCTTTTAAAATGTTTGTTTACTATATTCCTTTATATTCATTAACCTCACCGTTTTTATATGCAATAAAAACTCTGGATTTTTTAATAGCAAAAAGACCATTTTCAATGACCCCCGGAATTGTATTAAATATTTTTTCGTATTTTTCGGGATCAATTGAAGAAGAAAATTTAATATCAAGGATAATATTCCCGTTATCTGTAATAACGGCACCCATCTTTTTCAATGCCAATCTGACTTCCACTTTAGCGGACATTTTTTCAAGTGCGCGCATAACCGGAACACGTGCCAATGGCATGACCTCCAGCGGTATGGGAAATGTAATTCCCAGTTCATCTACAAGCTTTGTTTCATCAGCTATTATTATTAATTCATCAGCTGAGTAATCAACAATCTTTTCCTGAGTAAGACACCCACCGCCTCCTTTTGTAAGATTGAGCCTTCTGTCTACCTCATCTGGACCGTCGATAGCAATATCAAGCTTTCCGTCGATAAATGGATCATTTAATGTAGTAACCGGAATACCCAACTCATGACAAACAAATTCTGTCTGAGTACTGGTTGTAACACCTACTATATTTGAAAGCTTTTTTTCATTTAAAAGCTGGCCAATATACCGGACAGCATATTCTGAGGTTGTACCGCTTCCAAGTCCAAGTTTCATACCACTTCGCACATATTGGTCTACCACAGTCCTGGCAACCAGATCTTTCATTTGTTGTTGATTCAAAGCATCCTCCTGACATATATAAGTTTTAATATATTGTTCCTCTGTTCAACTTTTTAATATTCAGCTTCAATTACCGTTATATATAGCAATGCTGTCTGTTTTTAATTATCACTGCGTTTATAATATTTAATACGGATATGTTTTGTGTGAAGATATTCAAACATACCTGCTTTTCCGTGTTCATAACCCATACCGCTTGATTTATATCCGCCGTATGGAGCATTAATTACACCAGCATCCGGATTATTGATTGCTATGTTTCCCATTTCGAGGTCACTTGAAAATCGGTCAGCTTCATGAATGTTATCGGTAAACACATATGAAGCAAGACCGTAACTTGTATCATTGGCGAGAGTTATCGCTTCATCTATTGTATCAAAAGGCATAATTCCAACAGCAGGCCCGAATGTCTCCTCCCGCATTATTTTCATTGTCTGGTTAGTTTCGGCCAAAATAGTAGGCATAAAAAAATATCCTTTTTCATAATCTGTTCCTTCCGGTTTTTCTCCTCCCCAGCAAAGCCTTGCACCCTTTGATAGTGCATCAGAAATATGTTCTTTGGTTTTTTCAAGTCCGGCAAGTGTTGTCATAGGCCCCATATCAGCTTTTGGATTCTCAATTCCATCTGATATCGTCAGTTTGGAAGTCTGACTCACAAACCTATCAATGAACTGATTATAAACAGGTCTCTCAACATAAATTCTATTAATTGCTATACAGATCTGCCCGTTATTTCGGAAACTGCGCCGTGAAGCAGCTTTTGCTGCTTCATCAAGATTTGCATTTTTTGTCACTATAAGAGGACATTGCCCGCCAAGTTCAAGAGATACCTTCTTCATAAGTTTTCCGCATAAAGCCGCTACTTCTTTTCCAGCTCTTGTAGAACCAGTAAAAGCCACTTTTTTGATTTTAGGATTATTAATCAAATCAGGTCCAATCCTACTGCCGCGTCCGAAAATCAGATTTATAATACCGGAAGGTGCACCTGCATCAACTATGCACTCAACAAATCCGGCTGGAGAAAGTGGTGTCTCTGTAGGAGGTTTTATAACGATAGTACAACCGGCGCTCAAAGCTGCACCAATTTTCCATGCAATAAGCTCAATAGGATAATTCCAGGGAGAAATTGCAGCGGCGACACCAATCGGCTCATAAACTGCAAAGCTGGTCGTTGATGAATCAAATCCTGGAATAACTTCTCCATGGATCCGTTTGGCCTCTTCTCCGTAAAAATGCAGTATTTCTGCACCTTTTATAACTTCTCCCCTCGCTTCAAAAAGAGGTTTCCCCTGTTCTATAGTCATTAAATAAGCAAGCCTGTCAGCCCGCTCTCTGACAATTTCCGATGCTCGGAAAAACAATCCGGCTCTTATTTCAGGCGATACTTTTGCCCATTTTTTAAAAGCTACATCAGCACTATTAACTGCATCAGAAATATCTTCTGTGTCTGATTCCGATACCCTGCCAATAATTTGAAGAGTTGAAGGATTTATAACATCAATGTTATTATTATTCCTGTTTCCTCTCCACTTACCATCGATAAGCATTCGATAACTATATAATTCTTTATCAGTATTAATTTCTTTCATAAACATGACCTCATAAATAATTGTTTAATTTAAAAATATCTATCATTATAATTTCTTTAGATTTTCTTAATATCTATAAAAAGAACATTTAAGAGATATAGTGTTCTTTTTATAGATATTAAGAACACTATAAACTGCTTATTTGTGCATGTCAATTTATTTTGAAGGTTTTGATCCCTTTATGCACACATTTTGCGTTTTTTATTACCATTATATCGATATTATTACTTATTATGTTTCTTTTAAAAAATCAAATGATATTATGTTATTCTTTGAAAATATCTTTTTTAAAGAATAATTATTATTAATAGAAACTATGATTGTTTTTATGATTGTTTTATTGATTATTATATCAATAAAAATCCCAATAAATGCATTTGATATTGCATAATGCTACTTTATTATTTATAATATTTAAAATATTTAGTAATGAGAGCATAAATGTCAAAAAAAGATAAACGCATGAAACAGATTGTTGAAATGCTTCAGAGGGAAGGTGAAGTAACAGTTAAAACACTGTCTGATAAACTTTTAACATCTGAAATGACAATAAGAAGATATCTTGATGATCTTGAAGAAAACGGCCTGATTAAGAGAATTCATGGAGGGGCTGTCCCAATATCTTCATTTAATATTACTGAAAATAATAAATACCTTATAGGCAATGAAATTTCTAAAAATGTGAATCTGAAAAGCGCAATAGGTTATTGTGCTGCTATGATGATAAATGAAAATGAGACAATTGGATTTGATATTGGCACAACAGTACCATTAATTGCAAAATACATTCCTGGTGATAAAAAGATAAGTGCAGTATGCGTTTCTTTTGAATGTGCATACGAACTTTATAATAAAAAAAATACAAACATAATACTTCCAGGCGGATATCTTGACCGTGATTCAGACGTTTTATATTCTGAAGAGGGAGTTTCTTTTCTTAGCAAAATTCGAACAGACAAAGTTTTCATATCAGCGGCAGGGATAGAAAAAAAACTTGGACTTACCTGTTATCACAACCTTCATGTAACAATTAAGAATATTTTAATGAGGTCAAGCAAACAGGTAATAGTTGTTGCGGATTCAAGCAAATTCGGAATGGTAAGTCCCGCCCATTTCGGAGATCTGTTAAGTGTTGATACTATTATTACTGATAATAATATCTCTGCAGAATATCGTGAAACGATTGAAAATCTTAAAATAAATCTTATTATCGCAAACTGAAACAGAGAGAACTGTTTTTTTTATATTAAATATATGATTTTTAAAAAGGTGAAATTTTGGATATTCAAATTATATATGCGGCTGTATTTAGATTTGTGTTTTAAAGTAAATTCATGTGTTTTTCCTTTTTTTATATCTAAAACAGATCAAGCTGCTTTCCTTCCAATATCGAATCAAAGTCCTTACCGGCAGCAAAAAGCACTCCGTCGGCAACAGGCCTCAGCTGTTTTTCGATATAATGTCTGTAATCAGCATTCCCTTCAAACATTTCAACTGGTGTAGCCCCTTCAGATGTCATTATATATGAAATCTTCCTGAGTCTTTTCCCCCCTTCTGGATCAAGCTTAAGTGCAGCCTTTACATGAGGGGGATGGTTTTTAACATATTCAGAAGCATAGCGGCTGAGTCTTTTTCTGTAAACAAGCATACTGTCAAACTCCCCGTTTTTAAGCCGCCCTACATACCCCTTTATCCAGCCGTCCAGCTCTTCCCCGCTGAAAAACCGCCTGAAAAGCTCCTGCTGAAAATTCTTTGCAAGATCTGTCCAGTCCGACCTGACAGTTTCAAGTCCCTTATACTCAATCACGCCGTTTTCAAGAAGTCCGGCATATCTTTTTCTTGCGCCTTCATTTGAATACCTCACAGGGGGAAGCAGAAATTTTTCATAGTTCTTTTCAAACTCTATTTCAAGCAGCGACTCCACCCGGTAATCCCGGATAAGGAGATCGGTGAAATAATTATTTATCATATCCGCAATCAAAGCACCTGAACGGCGCGGATTCTCATATTCCTCATGTTTGAGTAAAACAAATACAGAATCTGTATCTCCGTATATTACAGAATATCCCATTCCCTTAAGATATGCTGAAGCAGTTTTCAGTATCCACTGCCCCGTTTCAGTTATGGCAGCAGGGAGGTCCGGATGATAGAAACGGCAGCCTGCAGTCCCCATAACGCCATAAAAACTGTTCATCAGAATTTTCACAGCCTGGGACAGATACTCATCACCGTTTTTTTTCGCCGCCTCCCGTTTTGCCATGAGGTCCTCAAGCAGTCCCGGCAGTATATTCTGAGAACCTGAGAATGGGGTACCTGAGGGTGTATAAACAGTATCAATATCAGATTTAAGACGTGATAAAGGATCTATAAAAAAGGTCCTGATAATTGTCGGATAAAGGCTTTTAAAATCAAAAACTGCAACATTAATATACAATCCGGGATCTGAGGTAAAAACATATCCACCTGAAGCTGATTCTCCTGGTTTTATATCTCTGACATCCGGTGCAGCATATCCTTTTCTGTGAAAAAGGGGGAGGATGAAATGGTCAAAAGCGGCAACTGACATATTTACCCGGTCGACCTGAAGGCCTGTTATGAGACTGCGGGTAACAAGCTGGTCAATAATAGCTGTTTTTCTGAATATCTCTGTAACAAGTACCGAATCTTCAAGATTATAAAACGCAAGAGATTCCTTGTCTTCAATAAATCTTCTCTCAATCTCAGCAACTTTGTCACTCTCAGGAGCTATATCCTTCCCCCTTCCAAGAAGTACCTGAGAAACATCTTCAAGGCTGTAGCTGTCAAAGCTGTAGAAAGCTGTTCTCAGTGCCTGAGGGCCGTCAATAACTATCCTCCCCTCGATTACTGCTGAATAAAGACCTCTCCTGTTTTCAGCAGTTTTCAAAGGTTTATGCCCCCTGCCTATTTCAAGGGGAATTCCGTAAAAAGCAGCCCTCCTTTCAAGAAAGCCAAGGTCAAACCCGATAACATGCCATCCGATTATTATATCAGGATCATATCGATTGATCATCTCTACAAACCTGATAAGAAGATCTTTTTCATTCCCGCAGTATGTAATCCACTCTGCTCCTGAGTCTCCCGGATTCCCCCGAATCAGAACATGCTTTATTTCATTCCTCCCTCTGGTAAGATGGAACGAGACTGAATACAGAGTCCCGTCCTTTCCTGTTTCAATATCAAGGGAAAGCCATTGAAGGTCAGGTCTGAAATCTCTTCCCCTTTTTATTACCGGATTTCTGAATACATCAAGATTACCTTCTCTGACAGGACTTCCATCAATATATACTGAACTGTTTATAAATCTTTCCATAAGAAAACGCTCTTCCGCCCTTATATCAGACTCATAAAGGGTAATATTCTTTTCAGAAAGGAACCTTCTTGCTTCAAAAAAATCTGCAAGCGAATTAAAATATACGGCATCAACAGGATTTCCGTCAAAATCAGACATCTCAACAGGTTTTCTTTCCAGTGTATTTGTATATCCTGAAGGGCAGCTTCTTTTAATAAAGAAAAGGGGTTTATGCGGATTAATTACTGCCAGAAACGGCCCTTCAGGAGAGCTTCCGTAAAAACGGAGCTCACACCTGCCATTAATATCAAGGCTTTCAGCTGTCAGAATAAATCCTGTTTTACCAGTGATCATAAAAAAAGTTTAACAGAATTCAGGGTTACTCTGTAGCGTTTTAATGAACAAATTCCAAAAAACCTGTTTTATTTCACTTACTTCTGATTTAAAATAAAGGATGGATATCAGATTTTCTCATTCTGTACCTATTACCCGGGAGATGTAAACTATGTCTTTTCACCAAAAAGCTGTTGAAATTATAAGACAGATACCATATGGACATGTTGCAACCTACGGGCAGATTGCATTTCTGGCAGGCAATCCTTCGGCATCAAGGCAGGTGGCACGCACACTTCACACTTCATCAGAAAAAGAGGGTCTCCCGTGGCACCGTGTTATAAATAAATACGGAATGATATCACTCAGGCCAGGAAATGGCTTTGAAATTCAGAAATCCCTTCTTGAGAGCGAAGGTATAATATTCGGTGGTAATAATGCAGTTGATCTTAAACAATACCTCTGGGACGGCAGATAATAATTATGAGGATCTCGATCCGCTTCGTGTCCGGCCGGCTCCCATACCGGACATCTTACCACAGGCACGCTTTGCGGTCTCCAATAGGGTAAGGAATTATTTTTTCGCAACCTGAAAAACATCGTTTTCTGAGATACCTTTATATTTTTTCGTCAGTAAAATCATGAATATATAAATTTGGATTCAAGAACATTTTATACTATAATTATATGAAAACAGATCATATTTACAGCATTTCTTTATTCCCTTACAAACAGATATATTTAAAAAAATGAGGATTTATGAAAAAAATTAACACAAAAATAAAATTAGTTGACTGCAGAATTTGCCGTACAAAGTTCTTATTCTTCTTTGCCGGGGGAGCTGCTCTTCTCTCCCTGTTTTCATTAATGCAGAAACTGATTGCCGGATATCCTGTTCAAATTAAAGGGTTTATTGTACCTGTTCTTTTCGGGGGAGCCACGGGCATTATACTTGGAATCGAATTTATACGGATTAACAGATATTGTTCTGCACTTAATAATGCTCATGAATTAATTAAAAGCATAATTGATTCTATGCCGGCAGAAATTATAGCTGTTGATTCATCCCTGATAGTAACATTATGGAATAATCAGGCTGAATTAAGTACAGAAAAATCAGCAGAATATATTGTGGGGAAACCTGTCGAAAATATAGTGAAGTATATTTCAGATGAACCTGATAAAATTATAGAAAAGATAAAGACCGGAAAAATTGAAAAATGGACTACAACTAAAAAAATGGATACTGTTCATGAAAATATTATAGTATATCCTCTTTCAGATAGACGCAATGAAGGTGCTGTTATTATGATAACTGATCTGACAAAAGAATACAGACTGCAGGAACAACTTAATCACAGCAGAAAAATGGACGTTATTGGACAGCTTGCTCAGGGTGTGGCTCATGATTTCAACAACATGCTCGGAGGAATTATGGGTGCAGCACAGATGCTGAAAATCTCCATACAAAATACTGATGAAAAGCTCATGAGGTATATAAATTTAATCATAGAATCATCTGAACGTGCAGCCAACCTAACTTCAAAACTCTTAACACTGGGAAGAAAAAATGGAATCAAAAATGAATCTTTTGAACTGCATAAAATAATTAATGATGCTGTTGATATACTTAAGCAGACCCTGGATAAGAGAATATCAATATCATTTACCGACAGGGCTGAAAACCATGTTATTACAGGCAACAGAACGGAACTGCAGAGTGCACTAATGAATCTTGGAATAAACTCAAGCCATGCAATGAGAAATGGAGGGGAGATAATAATAGAAACGGAAAATATTATTCTCAGTACCGATTTCCGCTGCAGCAGTCTTTTTGATATAATACCAGGTGAATATATCAAAACAACATTTCAGGACACAGGTACAGGAATTCCTGAAGATATTATAAATAAAATATTCGAACCCTTTTTTACAACAAAAAAGGAGGGAATAGGAAGCGGGCTTGGCCTTACAGCTGTCTATGAAACAATAAAAAATCATCACGGATTTATAGATATAGAAAGTAAAGCTGGTGAAGGGACAGTTTTCTATATGTACCTGCCATGCGGTCTGACAGATAAATAATATTTAAGAAACAGTAAGTATCATATTTTCAATGCATCAGAAGACCGCCGCTGACATCAAAGACAGCACCTGTTATATAATCAGCCCTGTCTGATGACAGAAAAACAACTGTATTGGCGACCTCTTCAGGAGAGGCAATTCTTCCAAGAGGAATTCTTTTCAGATACTCTTTTTCTTTTTCAGCAAGTACCTTTTCAGTCATCCCGGTATGCATCATTCCGGGAGATACAGCATTTACATTTATCCCAAAAGGGCCTGTCTCCCTGGCAAGGGATTTTGTAAAAGTGATAAGTCCTGCCTTGGCGGAAGCATAATGGGCATGCCCTGTAGTTGAACCGATAAAACCTGCAAATGATACAATATTTACAACCTTCCCCTTTTTTTCATTATCCATAAGATGTTTTGTGAATATTTTTGAAAAAATAAAATGCCCTGTCAGATTTACATCAATACACTTTCTCCATTCTTCAAGCTGCATATCCCTGACAAAAGAGGACGGCCAGTATCCAGCGTTATTAATAAGGATATCAACCGTTCCGAATTCATCCAGTGCCTGATTAAAAACATTATTTACAGATTTTTCAGACGAGATATCGCAGTTAAGGGCCATGGACCTGATACCGAACAGAGAGGATAAATCATCAGCTGTCTTCAGCCCCATTTTCATGTTGCTCTTGCAGGTCAGAACTACATCAGCCCCCTCCTCTGCAAAAAGAAATGAAACAGCTTTTCCAAGACCTGTAGAGCCTCCTGTAATAATAACCACTTTGTTCTGTATACCTAGATTCATATAGTTCCCCGGATTTTAAGCAATAATAAGTTTTGTTCTGATTTTACCCATTGATTCTATAAAGCTTTCATCAACATCACTGTTTGTGACAAGAATATCAAGATTCTCAGAAGGGATAAATGTATCAAGAGATCCTTTGCCTACTTTGGTGGAATCTATCAGACCGATATTTATTCTTGAATGGGAGGCTATAACCTTTTTCTGCTGTATAAGAACACCAGGAACATCTGTCATGCCGTCTTTGACAGAAAATCCCCAGCCTCCGAAAAAAGCCATGTCCAGCTGCCACTTTGAAAATGTTTTTTCAATATCACTGTCAATAACAGAGAGGGTTTCTTTCTTTATACCCCCACCGATTATTACGACATTACAGTCAGGAGCTCTTCCCAGGTTATATGCTATATCAATACTGTTTGTGACTACTGTCAGATTTTTTATTCCTGTCAGATACGGGCACATCTCAACAGTTGTCGTGCTTGCATCTATAAAAATAACATCTCCCGACGACACAAGAGATGCGGCTTTTTCCCCCAGAATAATTTTTTTATCCCTGTTCTTGATTTTCCTCTTTTCAAAAGCAACATGGTTTGACATCTCCTCACTTGATATAGCTCCCCCGTGGGTCCTTAATACCTTACCCTCTTTTTCAAGCTGCTTGAGATCCTTTCTGATAGTGACAAGGGATATATTGAATGATTCAGAAAGCTCTTTAACAGTAACCCGTCCGCTGTATGAGATCATTTCGAGTATACTGTTAAGCCTTTCCTGCTGGAACCATGATTCTTTAACTTTCATATTATTCGATTTTATTGCTGTTGATAATAATTGTCAAACATTCTATCCCGGACAGCATTAAATACTGTCCGGGTAAAACTTTTCTTTTCTATCCTTTATACGGGGGGATCATTCCGATTTCCCGGAGCATATCAATCCCGTCGATAATTTCAGGGGCAGCCCTTGTCCCGATAAGTTCTGCTCCTGCAAGAATAAAGGCAAAAGCATTCTGCGGTCTGGGAAACTTTACTCCGGCTACTTTCAGCCTGACATCAGAACCTTTAAGAGCTTCTTTCATTACAAGAAACTGCTGCATACTCGGTCCTTCAAACTGCCCTGATGATGTTTTTGCATAATCAAGCCCGACTTCAGCAACAAGCCTGCAGGCTGAGGCAATTTCTTCATCAGTAAGAAAACAGACTTCGAGAATAACCTTTGTAAGAGCACCGGATGCTGCTTTTTTAAAGCTTTCAAGCTCCTCTTTTATAACATCATACCTTCTGTCTTTAAGTGCCCCGATATTAACTACAGTATCAACAGCAGTACACCCTTTACTAACTGCATCCTCTGTTTCAAATGCTTTCACTGAGGAAGGAGCTGATCCGAATGGAAATCCGATTCCTGTTGCAGGATGAATATCTGTTCCTTTAAGTTCCTCAACAACGACAGGAGTCCAGTAGGGGGATGAAGAATAGAATGCAGCGCAGTTGTATTTTATTGCAACCCTGCATCCCTCCCTTATGTCCTTCTCCTGCATATTTTTCGGAAGTACTGAATAATCAAACAGCTTTCCAGCATTTTCCCTATTCAATTTACTCAAATCAATCATTATTATTTTCCTTATTATCAGCTGTTTAGACCTGAAAGCCTTTTATATAATCCGCTCGAACTCATTGCTTCATATGCAGATGTATAAACTTCATATAATTTCTGATATAAAGCAGCTGTTTCCGGGTCAGGTTTGATCACATCAGTATATTTCACCATTTTTTCAACCCCTTCCCGTGCATCTGAAAACTTTTTAATCCCAACCCCGGCAAGAATTGCAGCACCTACTATGGTAGCATCCTCAACTTTCAACTGCTTTACCTCAACATTGAACATATCCGAAATCATCTGTCTCCAGGAATTCGATTTTGTAGCTCCCCCGGTTATAGCAAGAGATTTTATTTCAATATTGTTTTCCTTCATCTTTTCATACATGTCCTTGCTTTCAAGGGTTATCCCCTCCATTACCGAACGGATCATATCGCTTTTTGTATTTGAAAATTTAAGACCCATAAAGGAACCCTTTGCTTCATGGTTCCAGTATGGATATCCTGAACCTGTAAGGAATGGCATAAACATAACTCCGTTTGAACCTGGAGCACTTTTTTTAATATGTTCTTCCATAAGGACATAGGGATCTTTTCCCTGCTTTGCAGCCTCTCCCTTTTCGAGATCAGCAATATTGTCTCTTACCCATCTGTAGCTGCTTGCGGCTCCAAGCTGGATCCCTTCAACCTCATACATCCCGAGAATTCCTGATGAAGGTACCATCATAAAACCTGATTTATCCTCAAGCATCGGTTTTTCAGTTCCTACAACAAGAAGACCGGCTGTCCCGAGGGTAAGGGATGCCATACCAGGCTCACTCACACCGGCACCTATTGCAGCACACTGCTGATCCCCTGTTCCGGTTACAAGAGGTGTACCTTCTTTAAGACCTGATAAAGCAGCAGCTTCTTTAGAAACTGCCCCTACAACTGTTCCAGGATCAACAAGTTTTCCGAGTTTATCTTTTTCAATACCGAAAGTATCCAGTATCCTGTCAGACCAGCTCAGGGTTTTAACATCTATCATTCCAGAGCAGCAGGCGTTTGTCCTTTCACAGTAAAAATCATCTGTACCGAACCGCCACATTACATAATCTGAAGTCTGAAGAATTTTATTAACTTTAGCGTATTTTTCAGTATCATTTCTCATAACCCAGACTATTTTTTCAAGGCTGAATGTAGGGGTAACCGGCATACCTGCAGTTTTATAAAGCTCATCGGCAGGTATCTTTGATGTTATATATCCGATTTCAGAAGCAGATCTGTTATCCTGCCATCCGTAAAAATTTCGGCCGAGAACCTCATTGTTTTTATCAATAAGGAGAAAAGTAGCTCTCTGAACTGAAAATCCCACCCCGCCTATTCTGCTGTTGTCAATTTTTCCGTTGCCTATTGCATCTTTACATGCACCGAAGGTCTGCTGTATAAGCATCTCAGCATCCTGCTCAACCCAGTCCTGCCTCGGGTATATACATGGATACTCCCGGTATCCGCTGCTTATAACATTCCCTTTGGCGTCCATGACCATAGCTTTGGCACCTGTAGTACCTACATCAATACCTACAAGATAATCAGACATGTTCCTTAACTCCTGTTGCCATTATCTTATTTATAATCCATAAACAGGGAAAAAGGGTAAGATTTCCAAGTACAATTGCAACAAGTGTTGAAAGCAGGACCTGGTGAACACCGGTCGGGTTAAGTGTAACAGAGTTGAATACTGCAAAAAGGGAAGCTGCCCCTATAAAACCGCAGGGAGTAATTTCAAATGATTTCCATATTGCAAGAGTACAAAGCGGAATACACACGATGAAAATAGCGGCAGGAAGGGCATAGAACCCGAGAAAAGACAACGGCCCTGCAAGAAGTATACCGATATAAGCAAGTAAAGCACCTGTAATATTCATCCTGAGCGAGGCCTTGAAACCGTTTATATCTCCTCCTGCAAGAAAACTGCTTGCCCATGTAAGAAATACAACATAACTCGGAATCCAGAAACCGACAGCGGGATATAAACATACCCAGGTCCATAATCCAGCTAAAATAGCAACACTCCATGCAAGTGCCCATTTTTCTTTTACTCTCATTTTATCCATAACACACCTCTTTCTTTTAGTTTGTTTTTAGTTTCGAAAGCTTTCGTTTTATTTATTTTATAACCGTTATTTTGTTTCTGTCAAATTAATATTTCCATTTTTCTGAAATAAATAGAAATATATATCCCGAACCGGTATAATTGCACATATGAAAATTACACAGAAATATCTGAAATACCTTTACCAGTTTATTATTATGGGAATCATAATCGGATCACTTTCCTGGGAAATTATCGAACGGATTGTTCACTTAAGCGGTATAAAACTTGATCTGAGCGCCGGTCCTGTCGGATTTGACATATCGGTAATCTCTTTCTACATTAAAATAAATCCCGGCAGTTTTATCGGGGCGGCAGGAACATGGTTTCTCCTGAAAAAACTATAAAACAGGATATATAAAAATGACTGAGACTGACAGGAAGCTGATAATCCTTGCATCAAGATCCCCCAGGAGGCAGGAGATATTCAAAAGGCTTGATATCCCCTTTACCGTGAAGCCAGCTGACATTGATGAAACTACAGACGAAAAGGACATACTGAAAGCTGTAACAGGACTGGCCGTGAGAAAACTTAGCGAGGCTGTAATTATGAACAGGGATTCCCGATATAATTGGATTTTTACTGCAGATACCCTTGTTTATCTGAAAAGTGAAATGCTGGGGCAGCCGGAAAGTGAAGAAAGAGCATATGATTATATTAAAAGGCTTTCAGGAAACAAACATAGTGTAGCAACAGGAATCGCCCTTTTTAACAGGGAATCAGGGACAAAATACGTTGATTCAGTAATTACAGAGGTCTTTTTCCCCCATCTCTCAGATGATATTATCAGATGGTATTTATCAACTGGTGAATGGAAGGGAGCAGCAGGGGGTTACCGTATTCAGGAGAAAGGGGGATGCCTTGTCGAAAAAATAGTGGGTTCCTACAGCAATGTAATGGGCTTGCCAATAAGACAATTTTTCTGTATGCTGTTGAGCGCAGGGTATCCTGTAAATAATATTCCGCCGAAATGATACAAAGCGATAAAAATTATCTGTTATTAATCATACGGACGAGAAAAAGAGACGGACAGCGGATTTATACCGCTGACTCAGGAGGGACACATTGGCAGTAGTAACAATGAAAAATCTGCTGGAATCTGGTGTACATTTCGGTCACCAGACAAAAAGATGGGATCCGAGAATGAAGAAATTCATTTTTGCTGAAAGAAACGGGATCCATATAATCGATTTACAGAAAACCATCGTATCTATAAAAGAAGCATACGAAGAGGTCAGAAAAACAGTTCACGAAGGAAAATCAGTTTTATTTATCGGAACAAAAAAACAGGCACAGATGGCTGTTGAAAAAGAAGCCAAAAGGTGCGGTATGTATTACGTCAACAACAGATGGCTTGGCGGGATGCTTACAAACTTCTCTACAATCAAAAAATCAATTATGCGGCTCAAAAAAATTGAAAAAATGGAAATTGACGGAACTTTTGAAAGTCTCACTAAAAAAGAAGTTTCCATTCTTATCAAAGAAAAAGCTAAACTTGAAAAAAATCTTGGCGGTATCAAAGACATGAAGGAACTGCCCGGAATTATTTTTATTATTGATACAAAGAGTGAAGCTATAGCTGTTGCAGAAGCAAGAAGATGCGGTATTCCTATAGTAGCTATTGTAGATACAAACTGTAATCCGGAAGGTATAGACTTTCCGATTCCGGGAAATGATGATGCTATAAGGGCAATTACCCTTTTCACCCAGACCATTGCCAATGCTGTTATTGAAGCAGACAATGAGATAGGACTTCAGGTTATAGAAAACCTTCAGGATGATGAAGAATCAAACTATGAAGTTGAAGACAAAGATGCGGCAGATGAAGATATTGAAACAGTTTCAGTAGCAGCTGCTATCGGTGAAAAACAGGAAACAGATGAAAAATTCACTGATGAGGATTATTCAGACTATGTACCTGAAGATGATGCAGCCAATGCAGAAAAAGAAGACAGTACAGATGATCAGACTGAAGATATTGTAGATGCTGATAAATTTTACGAAGACTAGGAGCTGATTATGGATATTAAACCAATTGATGTAAAAAAATTGAGGGACCAGACAGGTGCCGGAATGATGGACTGTAAAACCGCTTTAACAGAAGCTGGAGGGGACATCAGCAAAGCAGTAAAGATTTTAAAGGAAAAAGGACTTGCCGCTGCAGCTAAAAGAAGCTCAAGAGCAACAGAAGAAGGAAAAATCTTTACAAAGATCTCAGGCGGAAAAGCTGTAATTCTTGAAGTTTCATGCGAAACAGACTTTGTAGCCAGAAATGAAAACTTTATAAATCTTGGAAACAGGCTTCTTGATGAGGTTATTTCATCAGGAGCTGTAGAAATTAATGATTCACTCAACAATATTGTTAAAGAAGCTGTAGGAACACTCAAGGAAAACATGGAGCTTAAAAAGCTCAAAGTACTTGATGTTGCTGCTGATGAATATGTTGTTGATTATATACATGGAGTAGGAAACATCGGGACACTTGTCAAATTAAAATCCGATACTCCTGAAACATTGAAAAACAGTGCTGTAAAGGAGTTCGCTTTCGACAGCGCCCTCCATGTTGCAGCGTTTAATCCTGTTGCACTTTCGCCTGAAAATATTGATCCGGCATATATAAAAGAGCAGGAGGAAATTTTCACAAAACAGGCTGAAGGTCTTGATAAACCGGAAAAAGTTCTTAAAGGAATTATTCAGGGAAAACTTAATAAACACCTTTCTGAAATATGTTTCCTGAACCAGCCTTTTGTAAAAGACGATAAAAAGAAAGTTTCCCAGGTTCTTGCAGAAACAGCAAAAGCCGCCGGCGGCAAACTGGAAATTACCGATTTTGTATATTTCAGAGTTGGTGATAACGCTTAAACATTATAGCTGCAGCCGTTCATTCAGGGCGGCTGTAATTTTTTATATTCAGGAGGCGTAATCAATGAAAGATATCAAGTCAAAAGCAGAAAGCAAAATGAAAAAGAGCCTCTCCTCTCTTAACGAAGAGTTTGGTTCAATAAGAACAGGAAGAGCTTCTGCTTCATTATTTGATAAAATCAGTGTTGATTATTTCGGGACAGCAACACCCCTTAACCAGGTTGCAACAATTTCAATCCCTGAAGCAAGACTTGTAGTAATCCAGCCATGGGACAGAAACATTATCGGTGAAATAGAAAAAGCTATCCAGAAATCAGAGCTTTCACTTAATCCCAACAATGACGGCAAGATTATCAGAATAAATATCCCGCCGCTTACAGAGGACAGAAGAAAAGAGCTTGTTAAGATGGCTAAAAATATCGCGGAAAAAAGCAAAGTTGCTATCAGAAATATCAGACGCGATGCCAATGATGAACTTAAAAAGAAACTTAAAAGCAGCGATATTACCGAAGACCAGGAAAAACAGGGAATTGATGATATCCAGAAAATGACAGATAAATATGTTGAAGAAATAGGCAAGACTCTCGATGCAAAAGAAAAAGAAATAATGGAAATATAATGCCTGAAAATATCTATCCGCAGCACATCGCCATCATAATGGACGGTAACGGCCGCTGGGCCCGGAACATCGGCAAACCGAGGAGTTTTGGGCACAGAGAGGGGCTTGAGGCTGCAAAACGGATTACAAAAGCTGCATCACAGATGGGAATTAAATACCTTACGCTTTATGTCTTTTCAACTGAAAACTGGAAACGGACTGAATCTGAGGTTTCATTTCTTATGCAGCTTTTAAAATACCATTTAAAAAAGGAACTTGATTTTTACAGGGAGAATCAGACAAGGGTAATTCATTCAGGTGATATCAGCAGTCTTCCGGAAACAGTCCAGAGGGAAATACTCTCTGTAATAAGGGATACTGCTGATTTTAACGGGCTTACAGTCAACCTTGCCATTAATTACGGCGGAAGGAATGAAATAATAAGGGCCGCGAACAGGTGGCTCGATAAAAACAGGGATACTGACAACTCTTTTTCGGAAGATGATTTCAGGCAATATCTCGACCAGCCGGAAATGCCTGATCCTGACCTTATCATAAGAACGGCAGGGGAAAAAAGGCTCAGTAATTTTCTGCTCTGGGAAAGCGCCTACAGTGAATTCTATTTTTCTGAAAAATTCTGGCCTGAATGGTGCGCCGGGGATCTGGAAACAGCAGTAAAAAATTATATGTCGAGGGACAGAAAATTCGGGGCAGTAGAACAGGAGAATAATAGATGATGAGTAATTTAAAATTAAGAATATTACTGATAGTTACAGTAGTGCCGCTTCTGTTCTCAGTAATTATCTTCCTCCCCTACTACAATTATCTTGCGATAAATCTTGTTGCAACAGCATTTATTATATCAGGGACGTTTGAGACCTGGAAACTGTTTCAGGGAGAAAGAAATAAACTTGACACAGCACTTATTTTAGGCTTTTCCATTACAATCCCCTTATGCTATTATCTGAACAATCTGTCGCTCATCAGTGAAAAGACACTTTTCCATATAATCGGAATCATGATCTTTCTGGCCTTTTCCTACCAGATATTTACCAAAGATGAAAAAGATTTCAGGAATATCAACAGGAAAACCTCCGCAGCTCTTATTGTTATATTTTATCCCGGAATATTTTTTTCATACGCGATCAAATTTTCAACCCTGAAAAATCCCGCTTTCACCATTATATTTTTCATGGTCACTGTTTTTATGAATGATATACTGGCCTATATAACAGGTATGCTGTGGGGAAAAAAAAGCAGGAAAGTTGTCCCCATTAGCCCTAAAAAAAGTCTTGTAGGTTTTTTTGGAGGATTTTCCGGTTCAATACTTTCTGTTTTTTTATTCTATCTGATAAAACCGGATTATTTCAACAATAATAAAAGCAATATAATTATCATCGGTTCAATTCTCGGGATTGTTACAATTGTTGGCGACCTGATTGAATCTGCAATGAAAAGATCTGCAAGTATAAAAGATTCAGGAGATGTTCTGCCCGGAAGGGGCGGAATTCTAGATAATATTGATTCTATTATTTTCAGCGCGCCGGTTTTTTATTATATTATACTTAATCTTCTTTCATAGGTTTAAATAATGGATAAAAAAAAGATAATTATTCTCGGCTGCACCGGATCTATCGGTAAAAATACAATAGATATAATAAGTGAAATGAGAGATAAATTCGAAATTGCCGCATTGTCTGCAAATAAAAATGAAACCTCTCTTCTTTCCATAGCGGACAGATTTAATGTAAAAAAAATAGCCCTGACAGGAAAGACTCCTCAGTCAGACAGGATTGCCTATCACGGGAAATTTTCCCTTATAAAGATGATAAAAGAGACAGAGGCTGATATAGTAGTTAACGGTGTAGCAGGAGCAGACGGGCTGAAACCGTCTATCATTTCCCTTGAAACAGGAAAAGATCTTGCGCTGGCCAACAAGGAAACAATTGTTATGGCAGGGGGGCTGATCAAATCACTTGCAGCCGGAAAATCAAGGAATATTATTCCTGTCGACTCAGAGCATTCTGCCATATTCCACCTTTTAAGGGACAGAAATTTCAAAACAGTTTCTGAAATTATTATAACAGCCTCTGGAGGTGCTTTCAGGGACCTGAGAGCTGAAGATCTTAAAAATGTCACACTGGAAGACGCGGTAAAACACCCCAACTGGTCAATGGGACAGAAGATCACCATAGACTCCGCCTCAATGGCAAACAAAGGTCTTGAAGTAATTGAAGCACATCAGCTTTTTGATCTTGATATTGAGCATATAAAAGTACTGATCCATCCGCAGAGTATGGTCCACTCACTTATCCGGACAGCAGAAGGATCAATGTACGCCCAGATAAGCAGGCCTGATATGAGGATTCCCATACAGAATGCACTGACTTACCCGGATACAGGCCCGTCCCTTTTCGGTGCCCTTGATCTCGATAACATCACTCTTGACTTCAGAAAACCGGATTTCAGCAAATACAGAATGCTGTCGCTTGCTTACGAAGCTGTCAAATCAGGAGAAGGTTTTAATATTGCATATAATGCTGCAAACGAGGCTGCAGTTGCTGCATTTTCAGAAAAAAAGATACACTTTCTTGATATACCTGCAGTAACGGAACAGACACTCTCGTCAGACTGGAAAAGCAGAATCAGCAGTTTTGAAGAAGTATTTGAGACTGATTCCATGGCAAGGTCTCTTGCTGAAAAAATAATCGGAGAAATAATAAAAAAAGAGATATGATTACAAACATAATAATCGGCTTAACAGGCCTCGGCATTGTTGTATTCTTTCATGAAGCAGGACATTTTATTGCCGCAAAATTTTTCGGGATAACGGTTGAAACATTTTCACTCGGCTGGGGGAAAAAGCTTTTCTCCTTCAGGAAAGGGGGGACAGAATACTGCATATCCGCCCTTCCGCTGGGAGGATACTGCCAGATGAAAGGGGAAGAGGTACTTAAACAGGCCCTTGAAAAAAACCTTGATTATATAGACGCAGAGGATGGTTCACTTTTTTCTGTTTCCCCGTGGAAACGGATGGTAGTTTTTTTTGCAGGCCCTTTTATGAACCTGTTGTTTTCCATTGTTGTCCTTTCTGCAATATGGTTTAACGGGTATACTGTCTACAGCCCTGAAAACAGGATAATCCTTGCATCTGATTTTTCAGAAGATTTTAACAACCTTCCTGCAGATAATGCAGGACTTAAGACTGGAGACAGAATAATTGAAATAAACGGAAAAACTGTCTCAAATTATCAGGATATAAGGGAGAAAATAGCATCCAGTCCCGATACGGAGCTTGTGCTTAAAATTGAACGGGGAATGCAGACAATCACCCTTCCGATCACCCCTTCAGTAAACAGGTCAACAGGAGGGGGAAGGATCGGTGTTTATCCCTGGATTGATCCTGTTGTCGGAGATGTTAATCCTGATTCTTCTGCAGGGATTGCCGGGCTTGAAAAAGGGGATGTAATTTTCGAAGCTGACAGCAGGCCTGTAAAAAACCAGATGGATTTCTATTCCCTGCTTAACAGCAAACCTGGCATGATTTCAGTAAAATATAAAAGAGGGGGAGAGATCCTTTCATCAAAACTGATATTTACATATAATGATAAAGGTGTTACAGACCCGGGATTTGCATTCAGCATTGCATCCTTCAGAACCCCTGATCTTTCTGTTGCAGAGTCCTTTAAAAAAGGAACTTCAGAATCCTTTAAAACACTGTTTCTTTCAATCAAGGGACTGAAAATGCTGTTCAGCGGGATTGATATCAATCAGGCGGTATCCGGTCCGATCAGGATTACCTACATGATGGGGGAAATTGCAAAACAGGGGTTTGAAAGAAGTATTGAATACGGTCTTATCAGCTTCTTTCAGTTTCTGTCACTTATAAGTATTGCCCTCTTTTTTATGAATCTTCTTCCCATACCGGCACTTGACGGCGGACAGATTGTTTTTTCCTTCTGTGAAATTATTTTCCGGAAAAACTTCAAACCAAAAGCTGTTTACAGATATCAGATTTTCGGATTTGTGATTATTTTCGGGCTGCTGTTCTTTTCCTTGTTTAATGATATTATTTTTCTAATTAAAAGTTGAGGTATTCAAGATGGAAGTATTAATTCCCTGCCGATGCGGTAAACCGGTAAATTTCAGCTATGACGACAATATGGAACTCAGTGATGAAGTAATCAGTCAGATCATTACAGGAAATTTCATGTCAGCTGTATGCAGTCACTGCGGTAAAATACTAAAACCTGAATTCCCTGTAAGATTCAAAAACACTGATAAATCAATTGACATTCTATATCTTCCGGAAAATGAAAGAGATGATTATCTGCGGGGAAAATCAAAGTTTATTTTTAAAAAGCCGGACCGGGTTGTTATAGGATACCCCGAACTGATAGAGAAAGTGAAAATAATTACTGCCGGTCTTGATGACAGGGTGATTGAGTGTGTCAAATACTATATTCTTTCAAAAATTGAAAATGACAATGAACTGGAAAACGAAGTGCAGATCTTTTTCAACAGTATAAAGGATAATAACCTTATTTTCGAAATTCACGGACTCAAGGCGGGAGAAATCGGATTCTTACCTGTTGAAAGGAATTTTTATGATCTTAACAGTAAAAATATCGATGATAATATAAAAAAGGAACCATTTTCAATATTTCTCGCGCCGCCCTATATCTCACTTTTCAAGGTTTACAGAGTATACGAGGAACGTGAGATGGGAAATCCATAATCAGACATGATAATAATCAGGCAGGAAAATGTCTTAATTCCCCTTCCCCTTTTTTTCAATGGGAAGGGTTTTTCTTTACCACTTCAACAGCATATTTAACAGCTTCCCTTGCAGCATCATAATATTCAGTATTCCTTACAGTCTGGGCATAAAGGGAACCGGTAAGGGAAGTTTTATAAACAGGTTTTATGTTGTTAAGGGCAAAGGCAACAATATCAAGGACACAGTCCTGACATTTGCATATCTCATCATCTTTTTCCATCTCTTTTTCAAGAACTTCCCTGACAACATCCTCAGCTTCATTTTTAAGATAATCAAAATTATAACTGTCTTCTATTTTCATTAAAACCTCCTGCAACCATAATAATTACTTACCTCTTCGGCAAAAATAACCATATAATTTATTCTTCACTGCTCTTTGATTCAAACCTCGTGTACCGTGGAACAAAAACCAGTTTAACATCTCCGATAGGGCCGTTTCTCTGCTTTGCCACAATAAGTTCTGTTTCAATAGCAGCCGGCATTTCCCCCCTGTTTTCCTCACCGTTTCGGTCCCTGTGAAGAAACATTACAAGGTCTGCATCCTGCTCTATCGAACCTGATTCCCTCAAATCAGCAAGTGTGGGCTTCTTTCCCTCTGTTTCCCTTTTTACCTGCGAAAGAACAACAACAGGTATATCAAGTTCTCTTGCCAGCGACTTAAGAGATCTCGATATCTCTGCTATCTGCTCGTGACGGGGAATTGATTTATTTTCAGCCTGTACAAGTGTAAGATAGTCAATAAATATGATCCTGACCCCGTTCTGCCTTATCATTTTTCTGGCCTGAGCACGAAGGTCAAGTATTTTGACCTCAGAACTTGCTTCAATATAAAGGGGGGCTTCATAAAACTCACCTACAGCATCATGAATCTGGCTTATCTGCATTTCAGATAAAAAACCGCTTCTTATCAGATTACTCCTGATCTTTGCCTCACTTGCAATTAGCCTCTGCATAATAGCCTGTTCAGACATTTCAAGTGAAAAGAAACCTGTCGGAACTTTATGCCTGATAGCAATATTGGCTGCCATTGAAAGGGCCAGAGCTGTCTTTCCTATAGAAGGTCTTGCCCCGATTACGATAAACTCTGAATTCTGAAAACCGTTAGTCAGATGGTCAAGGTCATCGTATCCTGAAGGAACACCGGTACATACATCATCTGATGTCATCAGTTTCTGAATCGCATCAAGGGCACCGGGAAGAAGCTCTTTTACCGACTGATAACCGCCGAGGTACTTTTTATCTGTAATTTCAAATATCTTTTTTTCAGCATCTTCCAGGACCTCTCCGGTTGTAACCGTATCATCCATAGCCCCTGAGATAATATTACCTGAGATCTTTATCAGACTTCTCCTGACACTCCCCTCCTGGACAATTTTAGCATAGTATTCAACATTGGCACTGCTGGGAACTTCGGATGTAAGGGCTGATATATAGCCTGCTCCTCCCGCCTCTTCCAGCTTGCCAATCGATTTAAGCTGCTGAACAACAGTAAGGAGATCTATATTCTCATTTTTTTCGGAAAGATCAATTATTGCCTGGAATATCAGCTTATGACGGTTTTTATAAAAGTCATTTGCACGCAGATATTGAAGAGTGACATCTAGAGCATCCGGATCAAGTAAAACCGCCCCGAGAGCAGCTTTTTCAGCTTCAAGGTTATGGGGCGGTATTTTATCTTTTAATCCGGACAGCTCCATCTGAAAAGGATTTCCTTATTTTGATTCTGTAGCTGAAATTACAACCTTAAGAACAGCAGATTCACTATCATAAAGTTTAATCTTTACATTATGATTTCCTGTCATTTTGATTGCACTTTCAGGTACTTCAATCTTTTTTCTCTCAATTGAAATACCAAGTTTTGCAAGCTCATCTGAAATTACTGCATTGTTTACAGAACCGAACAGTTTCCCTGTATCACCGGCAGGTACCTTGATTTCAAGTCCTTCAATCTGTTCAATCCTTTCCTTCAGTCCAGAAGCAGCCTGTCTTTTTTCTTCCTTTTTCTTTGCTATAAGATCTTTTTTCTGCTCAAAAATATTAACAAATTTTTTATTGTAAGGTACAGCAAATCCCTTTGGAAGGAGGTAATTTCTGCCATATCCGTTAGCAACTGAACAAACATCACCTTCTTCACCAAGATTAGGCACATCCTGATTAAGGATTACTTTCATTGCCATCTTATTTCTCCTTCAAGTTTTTCTGTATTTTATCCATATTTCCGATACCCCTAAGCAGGGTACTCCGATCAGGACAAAATATTTTATTCCCGGCTGTAATAAAAACAAAATAATTGTGAATATTACCAGAACTCTCATAGAGTGCGGGAATTTATGAATTTTCATAAAATTATATATTATTCCAAGCCCTTTAAAACCATAAAGGGTCACCATTATTAACAGGATATTCCAGCCTGCATACCCCAGAGCACCGATTGATACTTTATAATCAACAACAACGGCAAGGAGAGAAAGAATCAGCGGCCATACCATAACCTCAGGAACTTTAAAGGATGCAGGATGAAAAGAACTTTTCCATCTCCCCTTTTTGAATCCTGAGCTTCCAAGCCACCAGCTTCCTGAAATTATCAAAAAATAGGCGAAAAGATATCCTCTCAGAAAGGTCCTTTTCATTCCCCCGGCAACCATATCTACATTGATGCTTTTAATAACTTCAGCCATCTCTCCCATTTCAACCGAATCAATTTCAGAAAATGTTTTATTGATTATATCCAGAGCAAATGCAATCTGTTCCCTGTAATATGCCTGAAGCAGCTGATTATTAAAAAACAGCACTACAGGAATACCTACAACCAGAGCTCCTGCTGTTACAACTACCATTCTTTTCAGCATTCCCGGGTTGCCGGGCCAGTTATAATTAATATACATAAACCCTGACAAGAGGAAAGCCGGAACCAAAAATTCGGAAAAAACAAGAACCCCCCGTGTAGAAAGATCGGTCATACCTGAGGTCCTGACAATAACCATAATAAGGATCCCTGCCAGAACAGCTGATGATGATGTAAAAAAAGTCCTGAAGTCTTTCCTGTTCCTGATAGCCTGCAGCGGAACCATGAACATGAACATAAGGTATCCAGATTGATGAAACAGCAGTGAGAGTACAGTAAACCAGATTATATCAGGTGTATATTTTTTCATTCTCTGAATCAGCCCCATGTTTTCCGTAATAATTCTATTTCTTTACAAATGGAAGGTAAGCAAGCACTCTTGCTTTTTTTATCTCACCAGTAAGGGCCCTCTGATGTTTGGCGCATGTACCGGTAATTCTCCTGGGAAGGATCTTCCCTCTTTCTGTAACAAACCTTCTTAAAAAATCATGGTTTTTATAGTCAATAGGCAGTTTCTGTGTACAGAATTTACATACCTTTTTTCTGAACATCGGTCTTGGACGGCCTTTGCCCATTCCCTTATCATCGCCATCATTTATCTGATCTTTTCTGGATGATCCATCCTTTAAGTCATCTGACATTTATTTCTCCTTAATAGATTGTTAAAACGGGATCCCGTCATCATCAAACTGGTCATTTCCATTGAATGGACTCTGACCATACTGTTCAAACGGAGTGGAACCTCCCTGCTGCGGGGCACCTGGCTGCGGTTTTGAATAGTTACTATTCTGTGAATAATTTCCTCCCCCCTGCTGGCTTCCCCCTGCAGAACCGCCTAAAAGCTGGATATTGCTGGCATGGACCTCAATCCGGCTTCTTGCCTGTCCATCCTGCTCCCATCTGCTCTGTCTAAGCTCTCCATCAACTGCAACCTGCTTTCCCTTTAACAGGTACTTGCTAAGTGCTTCAGCAACTCTTCCCCATAAAACAATATCAAAATAGTTTACCTCTTCATCCCATTTATCACCGTTTTTTCTGCTTCTGTTTACTGCAATGGAAAATTTGCCTACCGGCGTTCCTGAATTTGTGAATCTAAGTTCTGCGTCTCTTGTTAATCTTCCGACAAGAAAAACTCTGTTTATATCTGTCATACTACATTCCTCTGACAGCTATTATACTACTCTTCAACTCTTACAAACAAGAATTTTAGTACATCAGAATTCAATCTTATCTCTTTTTCTGCAGAATCGATCTCTGCAGGATTAAACTCAAGTTCATAGAAAAAATAGCGTCCTTTGGACTGCTTTTTGATTTCATATGCAAGAGTTCGTTCTCCGAGATCTTCTTCTTTAAGGATTTTTGCGGATTTTTTCTCAAGAATAGATTTTACTGTTTCTTTGGCATTATTCATTTTATCTTCTTCTGTTCTGAAGATAAATGTTACCTCGTACTTCCTCATGTTTCCTCCTTTTGGTCTTTGATCCTTGCTATACGGCAGGATAAAGAGGTCACGGTAACCTAACATATAGGGATATCAATGTCAATACAGGGTAAACAAGGCTTTAAAAGATATAATAAATAATGATATTGTAAGAAAATACTTGAATAAGTATAGATGCTTAATTAATCAGTTTTCGATTTATTATGTCCGGCATTTTAGTATCTCGGCTTGATAATATGGGCAGGAATTACAAAATCGCCTGCCCACATTTTTTTAAAGTAAAAGACTGTTATAAAAGCAGTTCCTGTTTTTTGCAGAATAAAAAATGTATTCCAAACTGCCTTCTTCATCTCTGTTTCCAAACATCTCCTCGCGGGATAATTTTCATGAGACAGATATTATCACCCATTTTTATACTTTTTAACAATTCCACATCGACTTCACAGCCAAAGGCTTTTTCAAAAAGTATTTTACTGTATCCGGTAGTACATTGGCACCATGAATCTGTATCCAGTTTATCAACATCGGACAGTATGGGACACGGGCAGAACTGGAATTGCAGATAGAGATCACCGTTTTCACTGGATAAACCAGCAGCTTTTGCCTTGTCCAGGTTTGCAAATTCATCCAGACAGGATGATGATTCAAGAAGTTCCTTCAATAACTTTAATTTCTCATTCATACCATATCCGCATTGGCAGTTCATTCTGATCTGTCTGACAGCAGATCTGTCAAAATAATCCTCCAATCTTTTCATTGTGGATTTTACCCATGAAGCATTATCCTCTGAAGAGGACAATCTCTGTTCTCCAAATATAATAGTTTCTGCTGTTTCATCGCTGCTTACAGCTTTTACAGCTTTGTATATTAATTGTTCCTGAATTTTTCTAATATTAAACATCATAAAACCTCTTTTTTTATCAATTTACGTGAGATGTGGATTTAGAAGTTGTATGGTTAAAAAAATAACAAAGCGTTCAGCTTGTTAAATGATTTTTTATACACCTTTTCCACTATTCACTATTTTTTAAACGAGTAACAAACGCAGGCTAACCTGATAGCCGTATAAATTATTTTTCATTTAAAAATTAGCAATAGATTGGATCAAGCATATAAATAATGTCCTTTTTATTGATATAGGACATTAATAATATCGCATCAAAAACCTTTTGTCAAATAACTTCTATAGGTACAGAAAGATAAACACTTTTGCTGATTGGCAGAACAGAACACCCCTTTTTTGAATCACAACTTATTTTTTCCGGTTAAGCTATTAATAAAAGAGGATTTATGGAAGTAAGGGAAATGAGGGATAATCTGCGGCCCAGGGAAAAGCTTTTTGCAAACGGAGTCAAATATCTTTCAGATAAAGAGCTTCTTTCCATAATTCTCGGTTCAGGGATAAGAGGGAAAGGGGTATTTGCCCTTTCAGAAGAGATACTGAAGCTCCTTGATTCTGAAAACTACAGCATGGATCTTAAATCACTGACATCAGTAGCAGGAATAGGAAAAGCCAAAACCGCCCTTCTTTCAGCTGCAATCGAGTTTTCAAGAAGAATCCTTGTCCCTGAAAAAAACAGGATCTCATCTCCTTCTGACATATATCCTGCAGTAAAACACTATGCCGACAGGAACCAGGAAACCTTCCTTTCAGTATCCCTGAACGGCGCACATGAGATAATCAGGATAAGGATTGTTTCAATAGGACTTGTAAACAGGACTCTGGTCCATCCGAGAGAGGTCTATGCTGACCCTCTTGCAGACAGGGCAGCAGCACTTATCGTCTGCCATAACCATCCTTCGGGTAATACAGAACCGAGTCCTGACGACAGGGAGGTAACAGCTGTCCTCAAAAAAGCAGGTAAGATTCTCGGCATCGAACTTCTCGACCATATCATATTCTCTGATTCAGGATTCTACAGCTTCCTTGACAAAGGGGAGATGTGAGTTTATGTCAGATATAAACTGGCAGAGTCTGAGTTTAAAAAGCATTAACAATACTGGATTTTTCATAAAGATATAGTTAAATTAATTCCTATGAAAAATAAATTTAATATTTTTTTTCTGATTGCACCTTTATTCTTATTTCCACCTGAAGACCTCTCTGCGCAGACAGTTAATCTTGAAGTACCGTACTATGGACAGGGAAAGGACTCTCCGTGGGCAGAGGAAAATCTGGGAAATGGATCAGGTCTGACTATCAGGAGCCACGGCTGTGCCCTTACCTGTATATCGATGATAGCTTCATACTTTAGTGATGAATCAGTTACACCATCGGATATGAACCGCTGGTTAAAAAAAAACAACGGGTTCCTGGACGGGTGGGAAGGTGATACATACCTGGGCAAAGTAGTACTGAATTGGCCGGTAATATCAGAATTCAGCAGTGGATATGTTTACACCCGCCATGACTGGAAAGCCCAGCCGGCAGATACTGTACTGATACAGTATTATCTGGATAAAGAAAAACCTGTCATTGGTGAAGTTCTGTATAAAGGGGCACCTCATTACATTGTTATAACAGGATATGACAAAAATGGCTTTATAATGAATGATCCGGAATTCCCGGAAGAACACAGTTTAAACAGTATTTATAATATTTCCGATAAATGGGGATCAGGAGCTTCCCGCAATATTTACGGAATCAGGGTTCTTTATCCGGCAGATTGATCTGCTCTGTAACAGTAAAATGGTCAGAACAAAAGGCCAGGCACAGGTTTCAGGCAAATTATACAGTAATCGTTGTTTTATATTATCCCAAAATCTTATTTATGGTTTTAAGCAGACTATCATTGGTAAAAGGTTTTACTATCCATGCTGTAGCACCCCCTTTTTTTCCTTTTTCAAGCATATTATTACTGTTTTCAGAGGTAAGGACAAGAATAGGAATATATTGGGTTGCCTCCTGTCCCCTTATCCGTTTAATCAGTTCAATACCGTTTATATTAGGCATATTGATGTCAGTCACAATAAGGTCTATATTATCCTGTGATGATTTATCAAGTCCGTCCTGTCCGTCAACAGCTTCAATAACATTATAACCATTTTTACGCAAAAAAAAACTGAGGCTCATTCTTACAACTGATGAATCATCAACTATCAATACTGTTTTCATATAAAAAAACTCCGTTTATATTATTAAGTCTAAAACAAAAATCCTTTATCTGCTTTCTCATTGTAAACTGTAATCATGTTTCTTTTCAATTGATATTTACAGATGATCTTTACTTCCCCCTTTCTGACGGATAAACTGATTGAATGAGAAAAATCCTCAGAACATATTCAGGACTCCCCTTTCAGATATACATCCTTTTCATATCCAGGATCATAAACAGGATGGGAGATTTCGTTCATATATTTCTAACCCTTTTCCTTACAACAAGAATGGGAATGGATGAAAGGGAAACAGGTTTTTTTCTTATGATTGTCGGACTCTCCAGAGTTGCAGGGGTCCTTTCAGGCGGCAAATCAGCCGACTATTTCGGACGGAAAATTGTCATGATAACAGGGCAGGTACTTTCAGCTGTATTTCTGATTCCGTGCGGTTTTCTCGGAAACTCTATTATTATCCCGTGGCTGATGGTTTTGTCAGGCTTTTTCAACGGTGCAGTAAGACCTGCAAGCGGCTCTATGGTAGCAGACCTTTCTGGAGGAGATAAAAGAAAGGATGCCTATTCCCTTATGTATCTCGGGACAAATTTCGGCGTAGCTGTCGGACCTCTTATAGCAGGGTTTCTTTTTAAAAACCATACTAACTGGATTTTCTGGGGAGATGCTGCAACAACCATGATAAGCGCTTTTATGATTACCTGTTTCATAAAAGAAAGCAGGCCAGGAGAAGAAGAGGAAAACGAAAGCCTTGTTTCGGGACCTGAAAAAGAAAAGCTTGTAAAAACAGGTACACTTCGTGCAATTACTGCCCGTCCGCTGCTTTTAATTTTTTCGTTTCTGGCTTTTATGGCTAATGCTCTTTATTCCCAGCATTCCTTTCTGATACCGCTTCAGCTGGAAATAATTTATCCGGGAGAAAGTGCACATCTTTTCGGGTATATGATGTCTTTCAACGCAGTGACAGTCCTTGTTATGACATCAGTTATTCTGCTTGTAAGCAGGGGAAAAAGCCCGATCAGAAATATGGGATATGCAGCCTTCTGCTATGCCGCCGGTTTCGGAATGCTTTACCTGTGCAGAATTTTTTCTTTATTTATACTCTCCGCATTTATATGGACAATTGGAGAGATCCTCATGGTAACTAATTTCAGTGTCTATCTTGCAGACAACAGTCCGATTAACCACAGAGGACGCTTTAACAGTTTTCTGAATACAGTAACAGGTCTTGGTCATGTTGCAGGTCCCTTTATAACCGGTATTATCTCAGAAAAGATCGGTATTACGAGGACATGGCCTGTTGTCGCTGCGACAGGGATCATTCTCGGGATCAGTCTGTTTTTTCTGGAAAAAGTGGAAAATCATGCAGAAAAAACAAAAACAAGTGAATAAACAAGAACAAAAAAAGAAAACATTGATGAAACAACACCCATGGAAGTCCCTTTGCTTTCATGGGAAAGCCCTTTTTTATAAAGAAATAAAAGTCTGATCAGTGAAAAAACCAGAACAAATATCATTCCGGATCTCTGCATTGCAGGAAGATATCCCTTTTGTGCAGCAATAAAGACAGCTGCTGCAGCGGATAAGGACTCCAGAGCTATCAGCAGACAGGAGAATTTGTATCCTATCAGGATGGACAGGGTCCTGCGGCCCGCCTCCCTGTCCCCTTTAATATCACAGGTATTATTAACTGTAAGTATCTGGGCAATAGTAAAAAAGAGCGGAAGAGACGCAGCAAAACAGGGTAAAGTAAACTCACCTGTCTGAACATAGCAGACAAGACAGAAGAGAAGAGAACCAAGAAATCCCCCAGCCACAATTTCCCCGAACGGGGTAAATGAAACAGGCCTTGGCCCCCCTGTATAGAAAAACCCGGCTGCAAGTGAAACCGCCCCTGCCGGAATAAGAAGCCAGCCCCGCCAGAGTGCAAGAATAAAACCCATGACAATGGAAAGAGCAAAAAGAATAAATCCTGTCCAGAAAGCAGCTCCCGGATCCACCCCGTCATGGACAAGGACTTTTTCTTTTTCCCTGTTAAGGTCCCTTGTATCCACCCCTTTTGTATAGTCAAAAAAACTATTGAAAGCAGTAGTGCCCATATCCACGCATACGACAGCTGCAAACATAAGAACAGCAGCTCCGGGATTAATCGGGATCTTACTCCAGTAAAGATAGGCCATAGCTGTAATATAGGTTCCCACACTCACAATTTTAGTCTGTATTTCAACAATTGACAGAAAATGTCTGATCGTCATATCTCTTCCCCTTGTCGTCAAAATCAATTACAGCTGGTTCTTCAGAAATATACCTGTTTACTTCTGATCAAGCACTTCCCTTACTTTTTCAGCCAATTCTTCAGAAGTAAAAGGTTTCTGTATGAAGCAGATACTGCTGTCAGATGATATAAGGTTATCAGAATATCCTGACATGTAAAGCACTTTAATTTCGGGATGAACTTCTGAAGCTGCCCGGAAAAGTTCCTTGCCGTTCATTTCAGGCATTATGATGTCAGTTAAAAGAATATGTATCTGAGAACTGTAAGATTTAATAATTCGCATAGCATCAGAGCCGTTATCTGCAGACAAAATATTATACCCTTTTCCGGACAGAATAGTTTTAGCCAGCTCCAGAACAGGGCCGTTATCTTCTGTTATTAAAATTGTTTCATTATTATTTTCTTCAACTTTTTCTTTTCCGGCTTTAACCAGTCTTTCTTCTTCAGCCTCTTTTGAAGCAGGAAGATATATTTTAAAGGTTGTCCCTGCTCCCTGAATACTGTTGATCCAGATATTACCGCCATGCTGCTTGATAATTCCATAAACAGTAGCAAGACCCAGTCCAGTTCCCAATTCCCCCTTTGTTGAAAAAAACGGCTCAAAAATCTGCTTCTGCACTTCCCCATCCATTCCGCATCCTGAATCGCTGACCGCAAGCATTACATAGTTCCCCGGCTGGACTTCCTGATCTGTCGAGGCATAGTAAGAGCTGAGAAGAACCAGATCTGTTTCTATAGTAAGACGACCTCCATCAGGCATTGCATCCTGGGAATTCACTGCAAGATTCATTATTACCTGCTCTATCTGACCTTTATCTGCCAAGACAGCAGGCAGCTTAGGGTGTTTTATGATTTTGATATCAATATTCTCCCTTATGGTACTTCGAAGAAGTTTATCAAAGTCATCAATAATTTTGTTCAGATTAACCAGCCTGTAATCAAGGGCCTGTTTACGGCTGAAAGCAAGAAGCTGGCGCACAAGGTTCTGAGCCAGAAGACCGGCCTGCAATACCTGATCAATCTGTTTTTTTCTGTCATCCCCCCCCTTGAAGCTGCCTGACAGGATTTCACTGTAACCTATAATCGGAGTCAGCAGATTATTCAGATCATGAGCAACACCGCCGGCAAGTCTTCCGATTGACTCGACCTTCTGGGCCTGCTGGTATTGAGCTTCTAGTGCTCTTTTTTCGTCTTCTATTTTCAGCTGCTCTGTAATATCCCGTTTTAAAGCGACAAAATTCATGATAGATCCGTTTAAATCAAAAACAGGGGATATACTGACATCCTCTGTAACAAGATCCCCGTTCTTCTTTTTGTTTATCATCCGTCCTGACCATGTTTCGCCGTTTAAAATTGTTTTCCACATCTCATAATAAAAAACAGGATCATGAATACCGCTTTTAAGCAGTCTCGTATTATACCCCCGGATTTCATCCCTTTTATAGCCTGTAAGCTTTTCAAAAGCGCTGTTGACGTAAAGAATATTCCCTTCAATATCAGTTATAACAATAGTGTCCCTGCTCTGTTCAATTGCGGAGATCAAACGCGTCCTCTCTTCTTCCGACCGTTTTTTCTCTGTTATATCACTTATAAAACCTTCCAGAATTATTGCTTTATTTTTGCTGTATTTAACAGCTCTTCCCTGCTCCCAGACCCATTTAATTTTACCTTCTTTTGTTTTTATCCTGTATTCCTCAATAAAACTTGATTTATCTGCCATAGCTTTCTGCAGATTTTTCCATATTATTCTCCTGTCTTCAGGAAGGATCAGATCATTATAGGATATGACTCTGTTTTCTATTATTTCATCAGATCTGTATCCGGTAAGTTCAAAACATTTTTCACTGACAAATTTCATAGTCCAGTTTTTATCATTCAGGCATCTGTATACCATTCCCGGAAGATTATCCAGCAAAACCTGATTTCGATATGAGTCTTTATTTTTTTTTGTCTTTTCCCCGAAAAACATTCAAATCCAACTTTAAAATTTATTTATATAATTTTTATTATAATTTGAATTATAAGCAAATACTAATTTTGAAGTAAAAAAAGAAATTATAAAAAACCCGCCTGTAAAAGGCGGGTTTAAATCAGCATGGCTGCATAATATCTGCAGTGGCTGGCTGAGAACAGACTGTGTAAAACTATATAAGGGGATCCCTGTCAACCTTTGGCTGATCCCCACACCGGGAACCTAATCGCCGATGGCGTAAGGAATTATTTTTTCGCGAACGAAAAAACACAGTTTTCAGGGGTACCCATAATCAATTTCTTCCCACACAGTTCAGGTCTTCAAAAGCTTTTTCAACCCTTGCGACCATACTTTCCTGTGCCTTTCTGAGCCATACCCTCGGATCATAGTTCTTCTTGTTTGGAGCATCCGGCCCTGACGGGTTACCAAGCTGTCCCTGAAGATAATCTTTTTTCTCGTTGTAGTATTTAAGAATACCTTCCCATGTTGCCCACTGGGTATCTGTATCAATATTCATTTTAACAACACCGTAACTGATAGCTTCCCTGATTTCCTCCCTGGATGATCCTGATCCTCCGTGAAATACAAAAGTTACAGGATGAACAGCAGATAGTGAATGCTTTTCAGCTATGTATTTCTGTGCCTTGTCAAGAATAGAAGGGGTAAGTTTTACATTGCCAGGTTTATAAACTCCATGAACATTTCCAAAAGCTGCTGCTATTGTAAAGTTAGGGCTTATTTTGCTTAGTTCAGTATATGCAAAGTCAATTTCTTCAGGTTTTGAATAAAGGTCTTCCGGCGCTGCTTCTGAGTTGTCAACTCCATCCTCTTCTCCACCTGTTATACCTAGCTCTATCTCAAGAAACATTCCTATCTTGCTCATTCTTGCAAGATATTTCTTGCTGATTTCAATATTCTCTTTAATAGGTTCTTCTGAAAGATCAAGCATATGGGAAGAAAAGAGCGGTTTACCGTTCTTTTTAAAATACTCTTCCCCAGCATCAAGAAGCCCGTCAATCCACGGCAAAAGTTTTTTTGCACAGTGATCTGTATGCAGAACTACCGGCACTCCATACTTTTCCGCCAGAAGATGTATGTGAAGTGCGCCTGAAACTGAACCCAGAACAGCCCTGTCCTGTCCTTCTGCAGGAAGTGCTTTACCAGCGTAAAACTGCCCGCCCCCGTTTGAAAACTGAATCATTACAGGTGACTTGACCTTTGCTGCCGCTTCTAAAACAGCATTTACCGAATCACTGCCGACACAGTTTACAGCAGGAAGGGCAAATCCCTCTTTCTTGCATATCTCAAAAAGTGTTTTGAGGTCTTCACCGTAAACAACCCCCGGTTTAATTTTATCCAATACTCCCATGTTCACATCCTTTATTTTTTAATATTTTCACTTAATCTAAGGATAATTATTTTAAACAATAAAATCAAACACCTTTAACTTATATTTTCATATTTCCGGGGGATTTATCAATTTATGCTTATAAACCGGATAATTTCACATATAATGATCTCTATGATCTTCATACATAATCCCGTTTATTTACTCGACAGGATTAACAGTTATCGAGTATTCATTGCCGATTACAGGATCATCATACAGCTGTGTGACAAGTATATAGTAGGTCCCGGGTGGCAGATCTTCAACAATGCAGGCATTATAATCATCACCTCCGTCATCATCTTCAGCAATCAGGGATTTTTCAGATATAATTTTTCTGCCACCATCAAAGAGATACATCGAAGTATCTGAATCTCCGTACGTTCTAATTTCAATCTCCTGCTGCTGCCGGACAGAAAAGATATACCAGTCACTGTCATCAGCAGGTATAAAAGAGTGTTTCTGTTTAACCGGTCCTGGTTCTATAAGACCAGCCTCCTCCGGGAAATTATCTGGTTCAAAACTGTCCTGGACAATTGTCCTGAGAGAGGCTGATATCCTGTATTCACCTGTACTGCTGTATTCATTGGATACCACCATCACATAGTAGAGTTCACCCGGAGAAACAAGATACTGGATTTTTGCATTACTTTCTGTTCCTGAATCATCATTCTCAAGTAAAAAATCACCTTCTGAATTATATAATTCGAGATATGTATCCATACTTCCGGCCGTTTCAACATTTAAAAGAGCATTTTCCCCAGCAGATTCCGGGATCCGGATAAACATCCAGTCTTCGTCGTCTTCCGGCATCAATGAGCGTAAAATTTCTTCATTATCAGGATATAATTCAACACCAGCCTCCATACTGTTGTCAGGCTCAAAGCTGTCAGTGGCTATTTCCTCAATCTCAGCTTTTATTCCGTAGGAACCTGTAACATCATCCCCATACCCTTTTACCAATACCCAGAATTTATCTCCCTTCCTGGCTGAGACCGTTACCATGGAATTTTCATCATCCCAGTCATCACATTCCTCTATCAGGTTGAAAGGATCTTCGGGACCGTATATTTCCATATAAGTATCAGTGGTTCCTGTAGTGAATACTGTCAGGAGAAAATCTTTATCATCATTCAGATTATCAGTAGAAATAACATACCAGTCACAGTCACCGGAAGGAAGAAGATTATGACCGTCTGAGTATTCGTCTGTGCCGAGGGAGGTTGCATTTTCATAAAAATCATCATTTTCAAAATCGTCACCATCCGCAATACCTGTATTTTTTTTCCGGACATAATCCTTTACATCATCTGTCAATGGGATCTTTTTCTCAAAACCGCTGACAACCATTTCATTTTCAGTTTTTATAAGCTGAATAATAATCAGAAGTTCTTCTCTGCTATCTGATTTAAAAGCAGATCCGGCTAAAATATAATCAGCAGATAGTTTTCCCCCTTCAGAAAGGCTTTTACCCCGCTCTTCCTCCAGTATTCTTTCAAACCCCCTGCTTAAAACAGTTATTCCCGGTATTTTATTACCGGCAGCTCTGATCATGAATTTCTGTGAAAACAGATCCCCCAGAGCAACCGCCTCTCCGTTTACCTCTATTCCTGCTGAAATTAATACTATATCCCTTTCCCCGGATCCGGAAACCTCCTTTCTGACAACAGATAATGCCTCTTCTGTAAGCTCCTCCATATAATCAAAAACCGAAGCTCCCTCATCAGCATAGATAAAAACTGAACATAAAATCATTATAATTAAAAAAATATTTTTCCCTGAGTTCATATTTCCTCCTGCGGTATTTATTATTGCATACTTTTAAAATCACAGACCACTGATTTTTCATACTATTGCCGGTTTTTTTTCTGTGTTTTTTCTCCTAAGAGGTTGATAATATTAAAAACAGGGGATATTAAATGAAAATAAAGTTTTTTGCTGTAGGCGGTACGATAGATAAGATTTATTTCGACAGGAAAAATGATTACCAGGTAGGTGAACCGCTTCTCCGGGAAATGCTGAAAGATGCCAATATTACATTTGAATTTGATTTCAAATCCATACTGAAAAAAGACAGTCTTGATATAACTGATGATGACAGGGAAAAAATAACTGAAACAGTAAAAAAGGATAAAAACAGATTTATAATTATCACACACGGCACTGATACTATGATCAATACTGCAAAAAGCCTGCAGTCATCAGTTAAAGGAAAAACAATAGTGCTTACCGGATCCATGACACCAGCACGCTTCAGAAACAGTGATGCGTTTTTCAATCTGGGATGCAGTGTTGCTGCGGTTCAGGCCCTTCCGGAAGGGGTTTACATAACTATGAACGGATTGATATTTACACCTGATAATGTCCGTAAGAATATAAAAGCCGGTTTATTTGAAAAAATAAAATAGTATTAAATATTTATTTTCTCCGGGGAAAAGAGGTTATATGTTTCTTATTCTCATCCCAGAAGTTAAGTCTTATACAATAAAATAGTCGAAGAACTCTTTACAGACTTCCATTTTCTGATCACATGTCGCCTTTATCCAGGAAGATGTAAAATTCTGAGTCTGAGAAGATAATATGCTCCATCAACCCAATCCCAAGAATCTTTTTCCTCTTTTTGACTCCCCTTGCCGTTAGAAGCCTGCCTATGTACTAACCGATGGGTGGTTTTGACTGACAATAATTGCTTTTAATGACTAAGTGTAAGCATAGACAATAACTATTTCTTGATCAAATAAAGTGATTAAAAATTGCTTAGAAAAAAGGATTTAATTTTATATTCTAAATATGGGTTTAAAAGAATGATAGTTATTCATAAAAGAAATAAACAACTAATTTAGCGAAAGATTTTAGATTATGGTATAATATCACTAACAAAAAAGGGGCTTTTATGAAAAAGTTATTATTGTTAATAATGTTTAGTGTCATTTTGTTTTCTTGTGCTGAAGATAATTTAAAAAGAGTATCACCTGCAACACCTAATCAAGTTGATAATATTAAATCAGGCTTGAATGAAAAAGTAGATATTGGAGAACTTTACACTATAAAATCAAAAGACTTTGATAATGTTTATTTTGTTGGTGGATATGTAAATAAAACAGATATTGCTATTTGGACAACAGGTGGAAATGAAAAAATATCATTAACTATGTCTGTCAATAATATTGCAAAAGATATTTCTGTTTGGCCTTATGGACCTAATACAAAAGCAAAAATATCAATGGCAGATGAAGGAGCTTTAATTCTAAAAAATTACATCAAAGACAAATAATTTCTTTAGTTATTAAATATTAATGATTATATGATTCTGCCCGGAAAAAAGAGACATGCCGTGAAGCAACTTCATTCACTGATTTATAATAATTACTCTCCATCTGTTCCGGTTTCAATCAGTTATTATTTGAATGCTTTCGAACTCTGTTATAATAAATCTCAATATACTGATAAATATTTTTTTTATTAAGTTCTTCAATACTTCGATATTTACGATAAGGAGTCAGACTCGTATTCAAGCTGGAATTGAAGCTGGAGAAATGAATAATAAACTATATGAGCTAATAACTGAATATTTGAAAAAATGTATGAAAGAAATTGATAATATTAAATAACAAAACGATGATTTAGTAATATGCTATAATTTACAGTAATAAAAGTATGGTAAAATTAGTCATATTAAAAAAGGAAATTAAAAATGGAAAAAACAAGTATTTTAACAATTATTTTAATTTTTCTATTAACTTTGACCCTAATGTCATGTGATCAAACCGAAGAAAAAGAAATTGAAGACAGGGTTACCTGTACAACAGGTCAGGTTGATATAACATTATCAAATAAAAATGAGAATACAGAACAATATAATAATGTATCAACGCCTTGGACTTACTCATTCACAATTAAGCTTAATCCTGATGAATATCAGTTTGTTTATGTCTCGGCTCAGAATCAACAGTCATCAGGAACAGTAGTATCTGAAATACGTGTTGATGGATCATCTTTTAAGAAAAGCACTTCAACTGGTGGTTATGTTATAGCTACATCTAGTGGTAGTGTTGAATATTAATTTCATGATATTTAAAATAAACCTGATACAGCCAGATATCAGCGGATGACTTTGGTTCCGGACGAACAAACAGAACGGGTAATAACTGAAATCTTTTTTCTGTCATTTTCCAGCACAGCCCTGTTTTCAATAAAATCATCTATAACCGCAAGCAGGTCCCTGACCTTTTCATCCCTGACAAAATACTCAATCCACCTGCCGTCTTTTCTCTGATCTATGATATCAGCACTTCTGAGGACTTTCAGGTGGCTTGAAAGAGTCCCCCCTGCTATATCAAGGACTTCGAGCATTTCACAGACACAGAGAGGCCTCTCCAGCAGCATCATAACAATTCTGAAACGGTTAAGATCCCCAAGAGCCTTCATCCTGTTTACAGTCTTTTCCATAATTAAAAAAATACCATAGAGATCTTGAATAATCAATCTATTTAAACTACATTTAGCTAAACGTCTAAATATTTACAGGAGGAATAATGCTTCATATTTTTACCCTGCTTGCAGACTGGATTACCTTCTCCGTTATAGGTCTTGATAAAGGGGACAGAATTGCCTCATCAGTTCATTTCTTTATCGAGGATGTTACAAAAATATATTCACTTCTTCTTGTTATGATATACCTTATCGCTTTTGCAAGAGCGTCCCTTGATACTGAAAAAATCAGATCATTCCTGACAGGGAAAAGCAGAGGAGCAGGTTATGTCATGGCAGCATTCTTCGGGGCGGTAACCCCTTTCTGCTCATGTTCAAGCATCCCCCTCTTCCTCGGGTTCACATCTGCAAGAATTCCCCTTGGAATTACAATGTCATTCCTGATAACATCCCCTATGATAAATGAGGTTGCGGTTGTTCTTTTAGGAACAATTCTAGGGACAAAGTTCATGATCCTTTATATTGCTACCGGTATATCGGCCGGCATCCTCGGAGGCTTTTTTATAGATTCAATCGGGGCTGAAAAATACCTTACAGCAATCGGACATAAAGCTATGGACATGAACATTCAGAGAAGTAATGGAGAGAAACAGCATCTCACACTAAAAGACAGGCATATGTTTGCACGATCAGAGCTGAAGGATATCTTCAGAAGGGTCTGGAAATGGGTAATAGTTGGAGTCGGGCTGGGTGCTGCACTTCACGGTTTTGTACCGGAGAACTTTATTACCGATACACTTGGGAAAGGACAGTGGTGGAGCGTACCGGCAGCTGTCATTACAGGAATACCGCTATATGCAAACGCAAGCGGCATTATTCCTGTAGCAGAGTCTCTTCTTGCAAAAGGTCTTCCTGTAGGAACTACACTTGCCTTTATGATGAGTGTTGTAGCCGCAAGCTTTCCCGAGTTTATGATGCTCAAGCAGGTTATGAAGCCCAGACTTCTTCTGATATTTTTCATAATGCTTCTTGTCTTCTTCACCTGTGCAGGATGGATATTCAATATTCTATATTAGGAGAATCAGGATGAAAAACAAATATATCCCACCTGACAAGGGGTAATCCTGAATATACTGTTCTTCAGGTTGCAGTAAACGATCTTGTAATACTTGCAGCTTTTACCCCGATTGTAGCATTCCTGCTCGGAATCAGTAATATCAGGGTACCATATGAAACCCTTATTCTTTCTGTAATCCTTTTTGTTGTTTTCCCGTTAAGCGGCGGTTTTTTCACAAGAAGATATATCATTCATAAATATAGTGCAGAATATTTCAACAATGTTTTTATAAAGAAATTTGAAGGTGCGACAGTAGGGGGACTCCTCTTGACACTTGTGATAATCTTCTCTTTTCAGGGGGAGATTATTCTATCAAATCCTATTCATATAGCACTTATAGCAGTTCCGCTTATAATTCAGACATTTTTAATATTCTTTATTGCCTATTTTTGGGCAAAACTATGGAAAACAGGACATGATATTGCAGCACCGGCAGGAATGATCGGAGCAAGCAACTTTTTCGAACTGGCAGTAGCAGGAGCTGTCTCCCTTTTCGGCCTGGAATCAGGAGCAACACTTGCGACAGTAGTCGGAGTACTGGTTGAAGTGCCGGTAATGCTTACACTTGTCAAGATTGCAAACAGGACGAGAGGATGGTTTGATGAAATTCCCTGTTAATAAGTAATCTGATTAAAAACTTCTGTAATTTGTTTAATGCATTCACTTCATTCCTGTGTTACATATTAATAGTACTGTAATTATTTAATCAGCTGATGAAAAACTGAAAAACCAGGATCACGGAAGAGAAAAAATGGATAAATTTAAATCAAATGAAGTCTACTTCATGAAAATAAATGGAAATACTGAAGCAGAAGAGATCAAAGCAATAACAAAAAAACTGCTGGAAAAAATCGTATCTGAAAAAAAAATCACCCTGAATTCAAAAATACCACTTAAAGTCCATTTCGGAGAACAGGGTAACCATACGTTTGTCAGACCAGAAAACTATGACGGTATAATAGATTTTCTTGAAGAAAGGAATATTGAAACATGTTTTATTGAAACCAGCGTTATGTACGGGGGGAAGAGACACAACCGTGAACTTCATACACAGACAGCCCTTGATCACGGATTTACGAGAATCCCGGTAGTCATTGCCGATGGTGATCATGGAGAGAATTTCAGTGAAATAAAAATAAATAAAAAGCACTTTAAAACATGTAAATTAGGGAAAGAGCTGACTGAATATGAGCAGATTATTGTTATTTCACACTTCAAGGGACATATGCTTGCCGGTTTCGGCGGAGCAATAAAACAGCTTTCAATGGGGTATGCTGCAAAGGGGGGGAAACTTGCCATGCATATGGGGATGAAACCCCGGATAATCAGCAGAAAATGCAGAAGATGCAACCTCTGTAAATCAAGGTGCAATGAAAATGCAATTAACATCGGGAAGAGATCATTTATAGATTACGATAAATGCGTCGGATGCGGTGCATGTGTATCAATATGTCCGCATAAAGCTGTATCAATATTATCGCTCAGGGGAATTGTGAATTTCATTGGAAACCGGAAAAATTTCAGGGAAAAGCTTGTGGAGTATGCATATGCTGCAGATAAAGACAGAAGAAACATCTATATGAATTTTGCTGTGAATATAACAGCCGGGTGCGACTGTGAACCGAGAAAAATGAAGCTTCTTATGGATGACATAGGTATATTCATATCAACAGATCCTGTTGCAATTGATAAGGCATGCTATGATATGGTCAGTGAGAACGGAAGAAAATTCAAAGGTGCTGAAACATTCCGGTATGCAGAAAAAACAGCTCTCGGCTCTGCTGAATATATCCTGACAGAAATAACAGACATATAATAATTTTACAGGTATTCAGAAATAAGGAAAGAAATGAAAGATATAATTAGAATTGAAAGCATATCAGAACTCCATGAACATGCCGGATTTGAAAAACCTGAACACCCCCTTGTAAGTGTAATCAACTTTTCGGATTTCTCCCTTCCCGCTGCAGATAAACCTTTAAAGGTTGTTATTGATCTATATTCTGTAACACTGAAGGATTTTCCCTGCGGGCTGAAATACGGAAGAAAAGTGGTTGATTTTCAGGAAGGGGCCCTTCTGTGTATGGCCCCGGGACAGGTTATAACATTCGAAGGGAGTCATGAGGCAGGACAGGCAGCAGGCTGGGGACTTTTCTTTCACCCCGACCTTTTAAGGGAAAGCTTCAGTGCTGTAAATATTGACATGTATACATTTTTTTCATACGAATCTGATGAAGCACTTCACCTTTCTGATCAGGAAAAAGAAAATCTCAAATCGATAATCGCAAAAATCAAACATGAATGCAGCCTGAATATAGATAGCTATACAAATGAGCTTATCAGTTCCAACATTATACTTCTCCTGAACTACTGCAAGCGCTATTACGGGAGGCAGTTTATAACAAGAAGCAGCCTGAACTGCGGTATTGTACAGGATTTCAACCGGTTTTTAAAAACCTATACAGATTCCGGACAGCTGAAAGAATCAGGGGTCCCTTCGGTAAAATACTGTGCTGAGAATATGTCACTCTCGCCCAACTACCTCAGCGATCTGCTGAAAAAGGAAACAGGTAAAAATACCCAGGAACATATCCATTATCATGTCATGGAAAAAGCAAAAACACTTCTGCTCAATTCTGAAAAAACAGTCAGTGAAATAGCCTATGAACTTGGATTTGAATATCCCCAGTATTTTTCAAAACTATTTAAGTCAAGAACAGGTATCACTCCCGGAAAATACAGGGAATAAGAGTTCAGAAAAATATCGGAACAGATGTAGTTACCGCAGCATCTTCAGGTTCCCGGTAAGCCTGTTCACCTTTTTTCTGGGGCCGTATACACAAACCCCCAGATAAGTTATATCATCCTTCCCTTTTCCCGAAAGCTTATCCTCATAATCATCATAGCTGAGAGAGCCTTGAGCAATATCGCTGAATCCTATAATTTTAAGTTCGCTGTCCCTGTCTGCAATGGCGCTGTCATACCATTCTTTCAGAGCGGCCTGATCAAGTTCAAGAACAGGGATGGGAATACTAGTCAATCCGTGATGTACCCTGCCGTCGAGATCAGAAATGTCCTTTCCTGTAAGATCACCTGTTGTGCCGGCAAGACTTATCCCGAGTGCTGCTGATGTGTTTGCAATCAATCCTGCCGGCAAATCTCTGTCAATAATAATTACACATTTCATACCTACCTCCGGTTAGGTAAATACTGTAAACCGTGATCTCTTTTTTTTATTGTATGAAATTGACCTGCTTTTTATTTACCGAATTGTGATACTGGAGCGGGGTTATCCCGTAGGCATTTTTAAATTCCCTGGAAAAATGGGACTGGTCATAAAATCCTGCATCAAGGGCAATATTGACAATATCATTCCTCTCTTCAAGCATTTTTTTTGCAGTGTTGATTTTCAGCTGGAGATGATAGGCACTGGGAGTTGTATTATATATCTTTTTAAACTCTCTTATCATTGTGAATTTATTCAAAGAAAATTCTGCGGAAACATCATCGAGGGAGAAATTGGTGCGATAATGTTCTTCTATATATTTTTTCACCCGTCCGATTTTATATAACTCTTTTTCCCCTGTATTATCATGCAGCTCATGCGGGATCAGGTCAAAAACTTCATGAAGATCCTTTTTCAGGCACGAGCTGGAGGGAAAAGAATTAAATGTATTTTTAAGCATGATGATTTTTTCATAAACAGGATGATCTTTTCTGATTATTTTTATCAGGTTTCCCGGAGCTCCTCCCACAGGGATATCCCGGTATAACCCGGTCCCGATAAAAAACATTGTAAATGCCCAGTCGGACAAATCATAAGGACGGCACATATGACTGACATAGGGATAAATAATTACAGCATCACCCTTTTCAGCTTTATAAATATTCCTTTTTATTTCAAGACTTGTGGAGCCTTTTTCAATAAATCCTATGGAAAGCTCTTCATGAAAATGGGTTTTTGAAGAGTGGAGATTATTCCGGCATGTTTTCATATCTACATGCGCTGAAGAGTCGAACCGTGTATATTTTATTCCTTCCATACCTTTAACCTGAATTTAAATGAAGTGACCTCTATTAACCTTCGCCTGGTTCTCATAATCAGTTCTATTAAATATACAATATTTAGTAGAATCCCATAAGCCCTGCAGTGAAACCCTGTAAATAAAAATATAAACTGTTATGCAGATTATTCAGCATTAATATGATTTCTCAAGTAAAAATTAAGCGGAAAATATTATCTTACAGTTACACATATTATTTCTTTTCTTATATAATAGATTCGGATGCTTAAAAACTGCCGTTTATAAAACAGGGGGAACTTGACATTTGGAGAATAAACAGGATAAACATGCTCTCGTTGTAGAGGGCGGAGGGATGCGTGGTATTTTTTCAGCCGGGGTTCTTGACAAATTTATTGACAGGAAGTACCACCCATTTGATTTCTGCATCGGGGTATCTGCAGGATCTACCAACCTTGCAGCCTGGCTCTCAGACCAGAGAGGGCGTAACTACACTGTCTATACAGATTATTCATGCAGACCGCAGTTTATCTCTTTTCCGAGATACCTTACAGGGGGACACTGGTTTGATCTTGACTGGCTCTGGGAAATTACAATAAAGGAAATCCCCTTAAATCTTGATAATTTTTCGAAACAGGTCATTCCTCTTTATGTAGTTACAACAGATATAAAAACCGGAAAAGCTGAATATATCCCTGCAGACACAGACAATATGATTGAATTGATAAAGGCTTCGTGTTCCATCCCGGGCCTGTACCGGAGCTATCCTGTTGTCAACGGAATGATGATGACAGACGGAGGGGTAGCCGACCCGATTCCTGTGCAAAGAGCATATTCAATGGGAGCAAGGGAAATAACAGTAATCCTCTCCCGTCCTGAAGGATACAGAAAATCATCAAAACCGGGATTTATGTTTAACGCATTTTCAGATAAACCGGAACTGAAGAAAGCCATGATTCTGCGGGCTGATAACTATAACAGGGCTATTGATTTTATTAAAAATCCCCCCTCCGGATGCAGAATCCATACAATAACCCCTCCTGAAAACTTTCCAGTCGGAAGAATGACAACGAAAAAGAAAATACTGGAATCCGGCTACAACATGGGACTGAAAGCGGCGGAATCACTGATTATGTAATACTGCTTTTTCTGATAAACAAAAATATGGGGATCTCTATTAACCTTCGGTTGATCCCCATACCGGGCACCTAATCGCCAATGGCGTAAGGAATTATTTTTTTCGTAAACGAAAAAAACATAGTTTTTAGAGGTGCCCATATGCAATTTCATACAATACCTTAAATAATTAATCGGGATATCCTTTTTAAAATCATATAATCAGGGAGCATGAAATGATAAAAGGATATACCCTTCCCAGAACCCCTTCAGGAAAATCAAGTATTGTCCCGAAACCGCCATGGCATTACATAGGAAATGTTCTTGCTGTAGAGTTTCTGTCTGACAGAAACAGTATGGCAGCATTCCTGCCGGATGGACTTGAAGCTGATACAGACCAATGTTCTGCATACTTTATTGAATGGCAGTATTCAAGTGATAATGGGAAAGAATACCTTGATCCGGTACGCAGCCAGTACCGTGAAACAATTATTCTTATTTCTGCAGGCTACAAACAGTCAAAAATTTCCTATTGTCCATTTATATGGGTAGATCAGGATAAAGCATTAATGCGCGGCCTTATTCAGGGATGGCCAAAGCAAATCGGCCAAACATGGATAAGCAGGTCTTATGACTTACCTTCAAAGGCAGCTCCGGAGGTTGGAAAAGGGGGAAAGTTTGCAGCAGCTTTATCTGTCGACAGCCGAAGATTAGTTGAAGCTGAAGTGACACTTTCGGAGAAAACAGAAAAACTTCCTGTACCGGGTTTTTCAAGCGCAGTTCTGGTAAGATATTTTCCTGAACTTGTAAAGTCACGGCAGGATAATCCATCTGTACATGAACTTGTCCAATTAAAATCGCGGGATATGAAAATATCTCCTGTATGGAAAGGAGAGGCTTCTTTGAAATTTTTTGACCACCCCTATACAGAACTTCCTGATATAAAAATAAAATCGGTAAAAGACGGATATAGATTTACAGTTGCCCTGACAATAGATGATCTGATACGTCTCAGAAACCTTTGAAACTGTTATAAGTCAAAGAGTAAAAAGTACTCTCAGATATGAGTCTTACTTAATACAATTATTAACCCCTGAATTATCAGGGGTTATTTTAATTATGAAGATCTTCAGTCTTTTCCCGTTTTATCTGATTATCTCTTTCCGGTGCACTTGATGACATGATAGCCGAACTGGGTTCTTACAACATCGCTGATACTTCCGGCACCCAGATTTCTCACAGCCCTTTCAAACTCAGGGACCATCTTCCCTTCCCCGAACCATCCGAGATCCCCGCCGCTTGATTTACTCGGGCATGTTGAAAACTCCCTTGCAAGAGCCTCAAAGCTGGACCCTGTTTTGGCTTTTTTAACAAGATCCCGCGCAAGACTCTCATCCTTTACAAGTATATGACTTGCTTTCCATTCCATATCTGCATCTCCGTATCTTTTAAATCTATAATGCAGATAATATCATCTGGTAAAGATAAAGAAAAGAGAGTATCTGAAGGTTATGCTTCAGGCAATTTTCCTTTTATACTGTATCGCAGTTTTCAGTATTCCATGCTATATTGGATTTCATGATAGATAATGAAGAAAAAAGACCGGACCAGTCCCTTGTGCAGATGGAAGAACTTGTCCTGCCAAATGATGCAAACCAGCTAAACAACCTCTTCGGAGGAAGGCTTCTCCAGTGGATTGATTCAGCCGGAGCAATGTCAGCAATGAAGCATTCAAGAAAAGAGGTTGTTACAGTAGCTGTTGACAGTGTTGATTTCAGAGAGCCTGTCCGTGTTGGAGATATGGTAAAGCTTACTGCAAAAGTCACCTGGACCGGAAGAACATCAATGGAAGTTAAGGTGACAGTCATTAGGGAAAAACCGAGGACAGGAGAAATTATCAAAACAAATGAGGCATACCTTACACTGGTTGCACTTGATGAAAACGGCGTCCCTTCGCAAGTCCCGGCCCTTAAAACAGAGACTGAAGAAGAAAAGCGTGATTTCATAAATGCATGCAAAAGAAGAAAGACAAGGCTTGATAAAAAGCCCTGCGGGGAAAGCGAAATATGATAAAAATTATCTGCTCCTGAAAACCTTTATCAGGAAAATCTAAACCATACTATCTTTAATTGCCTTTACCGCCTTCCCGTTATCACCCATTGCGCTTAGTTCAAAACCGACAAAGCCGGTATATCCGGTTTCCTTAATTGCCTTGAAAATATTGCGGTAATTAAGTTCTCCTGTACCCGGTTCATGACGGCCCGGAACATCAGCAGCATGGAAATAGCCGACAGCATCAATATTTTTCAGGATTCTGTCTATCACATTCCCTTTCATAATCTGCATATGATAAATATCATAAAGAAGTTTTACATTATCAGAGTCAATACTTCTTATCAAATCAAATGAAACATCAGGATCGGAAAGAAAATAATTCCTGTGATCCACTATAGTATTCAGCGGTTCAAGAACAAGGGTTATACCTGCTTTTTCCGCAAGTACAGCACCTGTCTTAAGAACATCATAGAGATTCAGCATTTTCTTTTCATAACTGAGAACTTTTCCGGTTTTCTTCGCGCTTCCGTCATCAGGATTAAGGGCATCGGAATGAATCACCAGATTCTGACATTCTATAGATACTGCTTTTTCAATAGATTTTTTCAGGAAATCAATATAGCCTTCATGATCATCATCATAAACAGGCGAATATTTATCATCACCTGAGAAAGAGGATATTTTAACACCTGATTCTGCAACTGCTTTTTTTATACTGTCCCAGTCCCTGCCTTCCCATCTCCAGAACTCGCAGTATTCAAAACCGTCTTCCGAGGCTGCTTTAAACTTATCAATAAAATCATATTTTCCGTAAAGCATTTCTGTACATAGTGAATATTTCATGGTATCTCCTTGTTTTTAATTTAATGTTATTTCCATACCGTCCCAGGCAGTTTCAATACCGTCTCTCTTCATGATCTCTGACAGTTCATCGTGTATATAATTTCTGTGGCTGATGTGTGTTATTATCATATGATCCGGCCTGACAAGCTTTTTCAGGGCAACAGCCCCCTTAATATCACTGTGTCCCAGGCTTTCCGGGTTATCTGAAAACGTGCAGTCATAAACAAGATAATTAATCCGCTCATTTAAAAGTTTATTGACTGTTGATTCCGGAAGATTTCTTGAAGCATCTACAAGATAAGCTATGGATTTTAATCCGCTTTTTATAAGATATCCGAATGACTCATTCTTTTCCCCCGGAATTCTGTTCAGATGATTTGTTTCAAGCGGAATAATCTCAATTTCACCTACCCTTATCATTTCAGAAACAGTTATAGCCTTTATATCGCACAGGCTTTCATCGTCAAATAATGATAAAACTTTATCGAGGCAGTTCTCAGGCATATGTATTTTTATTCTGTTATCAATAATAAAACCGTTACTTTCCCTCGACTCGGCAAGGTAGTAAAGACCGGTAACATGATCCTCATGGAAATGGGTTATAAACAGATCTGTTATTCTGCTTTCATCGATCATGTAATCATTAATCCGGGCCTTGATCTGGAGGGGACAGTCTATCAGTATATGCTCACTATTATCACCCTCGATATATACCGAAGCATTCTGGCGGTGATTTCTCCCCCCCTTTACCCTCGATTCCCTGCATGAACCGCATAAACACCTGAAAGCCGGAATTCCTTCAGCAGCGCCTGTACCTAAAAACACAATTCTCATTTTTTATTCTCTGCAGTATTAAACAGGTTCTTTACATCTGAATATATTTTACTGAAAAACGGTTTATAGAAGTTTGAATAAAACTCGCAAACGGCTGTACCTTTAAATCCCTTCATAATTTCAGATACTTCAGTATACGGTATTTTGCCCCAAAGTGGTGGAATATGAATATCACCCCTTCCGTATGCAAACCTGTATTCAAGACTCAGTTTGTCATACAAAAACCTGTCAGTTATCCGGAGCTCCTCAAAAGTCCCTGTATTGTCCGACAGATGAAGGTGCGCAATAAGGTCCTTTGATTTTCTTATTGATTCGAGAAAATCAAAACCGAAATATCTGGAAGCAAGAAAACCGTGTCCCATATCATAGGTCATTTTCATATTTTCGTGACTGACCATATTTATAAAATCTATGACAGGCTCAACATACTCAACCTCAATGTTTTCCATACAGAGAAGAACACCGCGCTTTTCAGCAAATCCGGCAGCCTCTTTATGAACATCAAGGAACTGTTTTTCTATAAGGTCAGATTCAGACTTCTTTTCATAATGGAGAACAAGCGGACTCATTCCGAGCTTTCCGGCTGCAGTGATGGATGAAAAAAGGACTTTCCGGTGAAGTTCATAGTTTTCTGTTTCACGCAGGTCAAGACCTGATCCTATATGTGCTGAGTAGCTTAACGGGAATTCAGAAAGAAGCTGCTTCAGATACTCAAGCCAGTGATGATTAACCTCCCCCTCAACAATAAGGGGAACAAACCCCAGGTTTATCTCGACATGCTCAAAACCCGCTTTATAAATAATCTCCAGGTTTTTTCTTATTATCTCAGGGTCCGGATTTTCCGGCAGATTAATTCCCACCTTCAACTGAAATACCTCTTTATCATTTTAACAGAATAACACGTTATTATATCATCAAATAATTATTATACAAATTCCAAATATTACAACATTTTTCCACACAGATAAAATACTTATATGACGGCAGTTGATCTGGAATTTCTGATCATTGGCAAAACCGGCTTTTTATTGTTCACACATGACAGACGTAAAAAAAGCTAAACCGGCACATGGCTTCCCTGTTCATACATTAACGAGTATTCCCCGTCCGGGACAAAAATACCTCCGGTAAGCCATGCAATATGAGTCCCCCTTTTTCCGCTGTTTCCTGTTATAACTGGGCCGTGAAGAGAAGCTGCTGCTGAAACCTCAATCTTTTCGTTTTCAAGGGTTTTTAAAAAATAAAGATCTGAATACATAAGATTATCTTCAACTGTATAAATACCGTTTATAAGTTCTCTGCATACATCAATTACAAGCTCTGAAGGGGAATCAACAGCAAGGCCGTCAGCATCTGTCTTCATGTCAAAACCGTATTCAGAAAAGTTGATTTTCCTCCCCTCAATAAAACCGAGAAGAACAGAAGGAGCATTGACAGGTTCTGCAAAACAGCATTCCGCATTATCCCCGAAAACATGCTTCAGCCCGAAGCTTATCCCACCCGGAGCTCCCCCCACGCCGCAGGGGATGTAGACGAAGAGAGGATTTTCACTGTTTACAGTAATTCCCAAATCCATAAGCTGTTTCTCGAGCCTGAGGGCTGCAACACTGTATCCAATGAAAAGCTCCCTTGAATTCTCATCATCCACAAAATAGGAATAAGGGTCTTTTAAAGAAGCAAGCCTTCCCTGTTCAACAGCCTGGGCATAAGAGCCTGTGTGCTCAATAACGTTTACACCGATACTTCTTAGCCTTTTTTTCTTCCACTCTTTGGCATCCCTTGACATATGTATTGTCACGCGGAACCCGAGTTTTGCAGATATGATACCTATACTCATGCCGAGATTACCTGTAGAACCTACTGCAACATGATATTTTGAAAAGAACTCATTCACAGGTTTTTCTGCGAATAGTGAGTAGTCTGAATCTGCAGCTATAATATTGTTTTCAACAGCAAGATTCTCAGCATGTTTAAGTATCTCATAAATTCCGCCGCGGGCCTTAACAGAACCTGCTACAGGAAGAAGACTGTCGCACTTTATATAAAATGAATTGTCAGCAGCTGATATTTTCTTTCCGAATGAAAAAGCAGGCCTGAGTTCTGATTCAATAATCCCGTCCCCGGTTTCCGGGAATGCCTTTCCCAGAAAAGAACTGAACCTGCCAAGCCGCTCATCCGCATCTTTAATATCCTTGAAACTGAGCCCGTATTTTTTTGCAATCACTTCAAGCACTTCAAATGCAGGCTTTTTTTCAGGGTTCTTCCAGTAAAGGCTCTCCTTCCTCAGTATTCGTTCAATATATCCTGCTGATTTATTTCCCATAACTGAATCCTCCCGGTAAGATATTTCCTTATAATAATCAGCTATATAATACCTTCAGGGGGAAAAAATCTTATGCTGATTTTCCGGAAACAGATTAAATACCTACTCCTCAAGTATAATTCTCATTTCATTTTCTGCAACCTTTTTCAGGTCCATGCATATCTCTTCAGCTTTTTTCCCACTTTGAAGTATTGATAAAATGTCTGCCGGAGCAGCTGTTGAAATTAAAGCCTTTTTCATCCTGTCTGAAAACAGTTTAACACCGTCATGAAGTTTAATTATTCCGGATAATCTCTCCAGAGTAAAATCCTCAAGCTCTTTCAGGGCAGCAAGCTTCAGTACTCCGTCCCTGAACCTTCTGAAAAAATCATCAAGATCTTCAGGTTTCATTGCAAGGGTTGAACGGAGAATCAGATAATCCAGAGGCTCAAGATGGGCTGCTTCATAACCGAACTGACAGCCAGGCCTCGCTTTTAATCCTGAATCATCTCTGCTGTGGTTATATTTCATAAAATAGACCATCAGGTCTGTACTGTCCTCAATAAGAGACGGAAGATTCCTTCTTTTAAACTGCGAAAGGATATACCATCCCGCATCAGGATCATTTATTTCGAAAAACTGATAGCCTACCATCCTGTTGATTCCATCAACATGCTTTCCTGCCCTCTCAAGCTGCGTTTTGATATAGGAGCTGTTGCTGTTGATCCAGTCCTGTGAGGAAAATGCATAAGATGCTACAACACCGACCTCGTTTGAGACCTCCATCCCGTCACACCCCTCGTTATCGAGCACCTTCTCCATCCTGGATATAATACTGCTGCTGTCCCCCGGGATAGTCCCTCCGCTTGTCGCAAACCCCACCCTTGCTGACGCATATCCAAGTGTTTTTGAAGGTGAGACAATTGTAATTGTATAGTCAAACATACGTGATGATTTACCTGATACTGAGGCGATTGAAAATATTTTCACCCCCTCCTTCAGGATACTTCCATTATAAACCTGGTCAGCTATAACAAAAACAGGATTCCCCTGGTTCTCTTCATTGTACTGAAGAACTGTTTCCGCTATTTCCCGGATCTGACTCTCCGGCATAACCTCCCCTGAAGGATTTGCAACAACACTGAAATATATGGCTTTAATATCTCCCCTGTCTGCCAGGGCTTTTTCAAGATGTTCCCTGTCAAGTTTTTCAATCTGCCGGAGACAGCTGTTATGCCATGACGGCGCTTTGACAAGGCTCTGATAGTGTCCCCTGGGGACAAGAATTGTACCGCTGCTTCTTACCCGGAGGTCCCTTCCGTTTTCATCAAGGGCTACATCCTTTGTCATAAGAACATTCATCAGTGTATGATACAGGTTCTTGAATCCTGTCCCCATGACCACCTGATTATCGCCGACTGGTATTCCCATGTTCTGAAAATAGTTTTTCATCAGTGCAAGACTTTCAACCTGGCCAGCGGAATAATCAAGATATCCGGTTGAACCTATTTTCTGTTTTTTCTGGTATTCAAGAAAATCCTCAAAAGATTCTTCCTTTAATCCGGATTTCTCCCAGAGGTCCTTATAGGCTTTTGAGAGATCGATAAAATAACCGTTTGAAGGACAGTATTTTTTCAGGATATCTGTCAGAGGTAAATTCTCCTTATCTGCAAGCGATGAAAGAAACCCCAGAAGGGATGTATGATTTCGGGTATGATGGATGTGGGCTTCAAGCGCCACAGGATTCGGCGAAAAAAAGAACTGCCCCCCTATGTGGGCATCTATGGCCGCTGTGTTGCCGGTAAGTTTTGCTCCGTGCACTGACATCAGCCTTGCAATTTCATTGTAATGTACCAGAGTTCCGGGTTTTATTTCTCTCATATTATTTGTACTCCTGAAATATGTTTTATGCTTAAACCGGTTTCTGCCCGGCTGTAATCCTTTTAAGTGAATCTAATTATCTCTCAATCCGGTCAAGGAGCTGACCCCATGTCCTGATACTGCTGTTTTTACTTCTCCCCCTGTGAAGAGGATTAAGATACCCACGTATCATATTTTTACTGTCCCGCAGTTCACACCGTATCCAGTCCGATTTTCCGTGCCATTTTCTTTTAACAGAGGTCATTCCTTCCTGAATAATTTTTATCTCATCGACTGTTACTCCGTTTTCAACAATTCGCAAAAAAAGAGGTTCTGTTATTTTTTTACTTTCAAATGATATCTCAAGATCAAGATCATCATTATTTTCAACGTCTGTTCCAGGGAGAAGAATCTTACCCCCGGTACTGTATTCAAGAATGCAGTCCAGATCTGTAAAAACTGCAGCATTATGGCTTCTTAAACTGTTAAGCATTGAATTAAGGGAACCCGACCTTGCATAAACCAGGGTCACAGGCTGCCCAAGCTGCGAGCTTGAATAGAGAGTGTGTGTATCACTTCCTCCGACACCTGATATCCTGTATCCCTCATTCCATATCAGATCAAGAAGCTTTACAGTCCTGTCATTGGCATCCGGATTATCATCAGCATACGGATCAGAAATTATCTCAATTGAATCTATCAGGGAAAGAGGAATATCATTGTATAGCCAAAGCCATGGATAATGGAGTGGATGATTTATTGAAATCAGTGCTCCCTTATCCCGGGCTTCAGTCATCAGTGCCATTATATCTTTCCAATCAGGATCAGGCCCTTTTTCAAGAATACCATCAGGCATGTATCCAAGTCCCGGAAGATTGAAATGACCTGATGCTGTAGTCACCTCATATGAAGGAAAAACTGTTATACCACTCTTTTCAGGAAAAGAGGGGGTGAGTATCCCATGCTCTGTAATAAAAAAGAAATCAAGTTTTTTCTGCCGACCTTCCTCAAGAAGCTCATGAGGGTTCGCAGACCCGTCTGACAGACAGGAATGAACATGAAAATCCCCTTTCAGCCATCTGTATTCATTATCAATGGAAGGTTTTTCAAAACCCTTAAGGATGATTCTCCCTCTTTCAAGCTCATTATGGTCAAACCAGCTGATAAAAGGTAATTCTCCTGCTTCGGAAGTATTCTCTTTAAAAACTTTTATAGAAAAATGGACCTTTCCAAGCCTGCTGTTGCATCTTGCACCGAAAGTATATACAGTTATCCGCCACGTCCCTTTATATATTTTGCCGAAACAGGTGCCGATACCTGTTTTTGATTCAGACTCATGCAGAACAGTCTGTCCGGATATGTGTCTTCCGAGGAACTGCAGCCTTACTGCCCCCAGAGGATCTGTGACATGAAAATAAAGAGGTTTCCCCCCCCCGTATAATTCAAACGTAAGGGAGGTAAAATCCTCATCAATAAAAAAGGAGAAACTGCTTTTATAATTTTCCGGTTTTTCTGAATCTACAAAACCTTCGGTTTTAAATATTAATTTATCCACTGTTTCTGCTTACCGCCATGCTTTTTAAAAAATTTTATTATTTCAGTGCAGGGTCAAGTTTGTCCCTCACCCAGTCCCCTATAATACTCATTGAAAGGGTTGTAATAAAAATAGTAACAGCCGGAATAACAGCCATCCACCATGCCGTCAGAATAAAATCCCTTCCGAACCCTACCATATTCCCAAGACTTGTATTTGGGGGCTGTATGCCGAGTCCCAGAAAGCTTAAAGATGTTTCCATCATTATTACCTGGGGGAAGTTAAGTGTCATATTTACCATCAGGGTGTTGCCAACATTCGGAAGTATATGACGCAGATAAATCCTGACGGGGGAAGCTCCGAAGGTTCTTACTGCAACTGCATACCCCTGCTCTTCAGCAGACAGAGCAAGCCCCCGTGCGAATCTTGCATAACGCTCCCATCCGTAGATACCCATTATTCCGATAAAAAGTATTATACTGTTCTCAAAAAACGCAATAACAGCAAGAGCAAGTATCATAAAGGGAAGGCTTGCCTGAAAGTCTACAAGCATCATGATAAAATCATCAACAATCCCCCTGAAATGTGCCGCTATAAAACCGATGGTAGTACCGGCTACAGCACAGAGGACTGTTCCGAGTATTGCTACAAGAAGGCTGAGTCTTATTGAATAAAAGAGCCTGCTTAAAATATCCCGCCCGATATCATCTGTACCGAAAAAATGGGCAGGATCGCCCCCTTCCATCCAGGCGGGAGGAAGAAGCCTTCTTTCAAGACTTATCTGCTGATAATCAAAAGGGGATATAAGGGGAGCTGCAAAACCGATGATAATCATTGCAAGTATCCAGGCTGCAGCCATAATTATTATTACACTTTTCCCTTTTATCCCTTTCTTCACCTGAATAATTCTGTTTCCGGCAGTTTTTTTATTATACATAACCTATTCCCCCCCCCTCTCGATACTGACTCTCGGGTCAAGAAAACCGTACAGAATATCAATAGTAAGGTTTGTAATAACCATTGAACAGCTGATAAACATAACAATTACCTGAACTACATTATAATCCCGGTGTTTTACCGAATAAACAAGAAGTCGTCCTATCCCGGGCCACCCGAAAATTGATTCTGTTATTACTGCTCCAGCTATTATAAGACCTATCCAGAAACCGCAGATAGTAACAATAGGTATTGATGCATTTGGAAAAGCATGGCGTCTGACCGCCTGCCACCATGAAAGTCCTTTTGCAAGAGCAGTCTTGATATATGGCTGATAAAGTACTTCAAGCATTGCCGATCTTGTAAAACGGGCAAAAACAGCAGCTTCAACAATTGTCATTGTAAGAATAGGCATAATAAAATGCTTCCACGTTCCGCTTCCCGCCGATGGAAGCCATCCCAGCTGAATGGAAAAAAGAAGGACAAGAAGAACACCGACAACAAAGGTAGGCATACTGTAGCCAGCTACCGCGAAAAGCATGATAATTCTGTCTTTGTTTGTATCATGGAAAAGAGATGCAAGCAGTCCAAGTGAAATTCCGACAGCAAAAGTCAAAAATGTTGTAATAAACATCAGAACAAGGGTATTAGGAAGCCTTGCAAGTACAGCTTCAAGAGCACTTCGCCCCTCAAGAATTGAAAGGCCCAGATCCCCTTTCAGGGCATTTACAATAAAATCAAAATACTGAACCCTTACCGGCTGATCAAGCCCCCATTTTGCTCTGAAAGCTTCCACCGCTTCAGGACTTGCTTCCAGACCTAGAACTGAAACAGTCGGATCACCTGAAAGCCTCAATATTAGAAAAACAAATGTGGTGACCATCCAGACCGTAAGGAGTGCCCTTAAGACCTTTCTTATTATATATGAACTGTTCATACTGAGACCCCCTCTTCAAGCGCAAAGCATGCCGCTTTTCTTCCGTCCCCAAGCGTTTTGAGCTCAGGCTTATTGACTGAGCACTCTTTGCGTGCTACCGGGCATCTTGGATGGAACCTGCACCCGGATGGCGGATTTAAAAGACTCGGGATTTCCCCCTCCAGAATAACATCTTCCCTTTTTACCCTTGGATCGGGTATAGGAATTGCGTTAATAAGTGATTTTGTATATGGATGAAGGGGATTGTTAAAAAGAATTTCGCTGTCACCGTGCTCCACAATATTTCCCATATACATTACAGCAGTAACATTGCAAAGGTGCCTTACCATTGAAAGGTCATGGCTTATAAATAAAAGGGTAATACCCCTTTCCTCTCTTATCTTCATCAGAAGGTTTACAACCTGAGCCTGTATTGAAACATCAAGGGCTGAAATAGGCTCATCGCAGATAAGTATTTCAGGGTCCAGTATCATTGCCCTTGCAAGGACAACCCTCTGCCTCTGCCCTCCTGAAAGCTGGTGGGGATACATCCTGCCGTGTACCTCTTTCATTCCTACAGATTCCAGAATTGATACAGCCTTTCTGCGGTAATCATTTATATTTTTTCTTCCGTAATGAATAAGAAGCGGTTCATATATCTGTTCAAGGACAGATATCCTCGGATTGAGCGCTCCCATTGGATCCTGAAAAACATACTGGATATCTTTTCTGATCCTCTTTTTCTCCTCTCCCTTCAGCCCTGTCAGCTCGCTGGAATGATATTTTATTGTTCCCTCAGAGGGGGTATAAATATCCATTATAATTTTGGCTGTGGTTGATTTTCCGCAGCCGGACTCCCCTACAAGACCCAGAGCCTCTCCCTTCCTGATACTGAAATCTATTCCATTCAGAACATTTACATATTTCTTTCTGCCCCATGGCATTTTATGTTTTTTCAGAAGAAATTTCTTGGAAAGATTATTTACAACAAGAATTTCCCTGTTCATTGTCAGTGTTTCCAAACCAGCCCCTCCTCAACAGGATTAAAACAGAAAAAATGGCGCATACCCTCGCTTGTTGCAGAAGGACGGTTATCCCTGCAGTTATCCCGGACATTCATACATCTTTCACAGAACGGACACCCTTCAGGCAGATTTACAGGGGAAGGTACAACACCCTCGATTGTATAAAGCGATTCAACCTTGATATCAATTCTGGGTTTTGATGAAAGCAGACCGAATGTATACGGGTGCCTCGGCTTTACCAGTACCTCATCCACAGGACCGTATTCCATTACCCTTCCTCCGTACATAACAGCAGCCCTGTCGCATGTTTCAGCAACAACCCCCAGGTCATGGGTAACAAGAATGATGGCCATATTTCTTTCCTTCCTGATTTTTTTCAAAAGTCTTAAAATCTGGGCCTGAATTGTAACATCAAGAGCTGTTGTCGGCTCATCTGCTATAAGAAGTTTCGGATTACCTGAAAGCATTATAGCTATCATTACCCTCTGGTTCTGCCCTCCTGAAAGCTGATGAGGAAACTCCCCCATCCTCCTTTCAGGATCAGGTATTCCAACCTCCCTTAAAAGAGCAACTGCCTCTTTTCTTATATCGCCGACATTTTTGTTCTTTATATCCTTTCTAAGGGTAATAGCCTCCATCAGCTGTCTGCCTACTGTCTGGACAGGGTTAAGGGAACTCTGAGCATCCTGGAAGATCATTGCAATCTCCTTTCCCCGGATTGAAACAATTTCATTTTCGCTGCATTCAAGAACATCTCTGTCCTCAAAAATGACCTCCCCTTCAGTCCATCCCCGCTCGCCGAGAAGCCTGACAATAGAATAGCAGGTAACACTTTTCCCGCTTCCGGATTCTCCTACAAGACCCATAATTTCCCCGGGCCTGACTTCCAGATCAACACCCCTGACAACAGGCTTCCCCTCATGTGAACCGTTAAATCCGACATAAAGATCTTTTATTTTCAGCAGTGGATTAATATTATTCATAAAATACTCCGGAAAACAGGGAGCTGCCTGAACAGGCAGCTCCCATGTTTATTTTTATTTTAACAGCTCAAGACTTCCAGCCCTGAAATCCATAAAATGTGAACCTGAAGGTTCCCATTTAACCTTATCGCTCTTTCCGTAGAAGAGGGGAAGAAGATAAAGATATGTTCCCGGGGGATCAATATTTTCAGAAATTTCAAGCATTCTTGCGGCAGCTTTTCTTCTTGCAGCAGGATCTGTTCCGTTCATAATTTCAAACTGCTTATTAAAATCATCATCAGGTTTCCACATATTATGCACCTGGAACCACCCATTGGGTCCGTAAAGTCTTGCAATCTGGGAAAGAGGATCTGCAAAAATAGCTGTAGCTGACCAGTTGAGGATTCCCCGCCCTGGTGCTGCTTCATCTGTTTCTATCTGGTCCCAGTTTTCCTTGAGTTCAAGCTTTACATTAAGACCGACATCTGCCCACATCTGCTGAAGTATCTGAGCTGTAGCAACCTCGCCTGTATAGTAATCAACAAGGTATCTGTATCCGATCTCTTCACCGTTATAGCCGGCCTCTTTGAGAAGCTGTTTTGCTTTTTCAGGATTAAATCCTACAGGTTCAAATTCATCAATATACATCTTTCCGAAGTTTCTCATCTGTATACCCTTGGGTATTTCCGAGATCCCCTTGAAAATTGTATTGTTGATAAGTTCCCTGTCAATTGAGTAGTTAAGCGCCAGTCTGATTCTTGGATCTTTGAGAACAGGAGATGCAACTGAATCATATATTATGACCCTTACGTTATTTACCGGTCCGCCTGTAACTTCATAGCCTTTTTTGTTTTCAATTGTGCTGAACTGATCAGGCATCACTTCTGTAATAATATCATAATCATTGGAAATCAGCCCCATGATTCTCGGTGCCATTTCAGGAATTACTATGTAGCTGATAACATCAACAGGCGCTTTTTCACCGTAGTAGTCTTTAAACTTTCTGAATGTTATATATTCATCAGGCTTGTATTCTTCAACATAATATGGCCCGAAACCGACAGGTTTAACCATCCACTCTTCCCAGCTCTTTTTCGCCTTGTAGGAATCTCCGCAAATAATTGAAGAAGTATCATAGGTAAATCTCAGGAGAAGCAGAGGATCAGTTTCTGCTTTCTTAAACCTTACTGTATAATTATCAATCTTCTCTATTGATTCAAAAAGACCTGTATACTGTTTAAAAGCATCATACCCCGGATCTTCAGGAACCTTGCATCTTCCCTGGCCGAAAGAAACAAGTACATCATCAGCATCAAGAGGAAAGCCGGCATGTGAAACAACATCTTTCCTCAGTTTGAACTCAACTGTCTTGTCATCAATCTGTTTCCAGCTTTCTGCAAGCCTCGGAATCAGAGAACCGTCAGGAGCAACCTCAATAAGGGTTTCATGGATATTCCTCATAACACGTGATGAAACATTATCACTGTTAGCTACAGTATCAAGAAATCTCGGATTATCAGAAACCCCGACTTTCAATACTTTTTCAGATACTGCTTCTTTTTTACCGCCGGCAAACACTGTTGCAGCTGTAATCAGAATTAATAAAAAAACCAATAGTTTTTTCATATCATCCTCCTATTTTTATTATAAAGAAATTCTATTCCGGTATTCATGATAACGATATGTACAAAAATTAATCACTTAACAAAAACTAACTTTGCGGATGAATAAGAGGTATATAATCATATCTAATTTTTAATCTTATTGATAAATCCCGAAAAAATCATTTCAGGAAGCTGCTGCATATGCTGCAGGCAGAGGGAGTAGCTGCAAGTCCCCCAAGTGAGGTCTCTTTTAAAGTAGTATCCATTTTTTCACCTACATCTTTCATGGCAGCGATCACATCATCCGCACTGATAATACTTTTTATCCCTGACAGAGCCATTATCATTGCGGAATAAGCATTAACAGCTCCTATGGCATTCCTGTAAACACATGGGTATTCAACATAACCCCCGACAGGATCACATACAAGCCCCAGTGAATTAATAAGAGAAAGAGAAAAGGCATGGGAACACTGCTCCGGAGTTCCCCCCAGAAGCTCACAACCGGCAGAAGCCGCCATAGCCGCAGCTGCACCGCATTCCGCCTGACAGCCCCCTTCTGCTCCTGATAACGTACTCCGCTGTGCGACAACACTCCCGAAACCGGCTGCTGTAAAAAGGGACATGACAACCTTTTCCCTTTCAATTCTTTTCTCATCTTCAAGCACTGTAAGAAGACCGGGAATTATTCCGCATGAGCCTGCAGTAGGAGCTGCGACAATCTTACCCATAGAGGCATTTACCTCTGATACGGCAACTGCGTTTCTCATTATTCTCACGGTAATCCCGTTACCGTGAGAAAACTCATTTTTAATATAGCTGTCAAGGAGAAAGGCATCGCCTCCGCTGAGGCCTGTAACTGATTTGGAATTAAGCTTTATCCCCCTGATGACAGACTCTCTCATGATCCTGTATCGCAAGGCCATTTCTTCCACAGCTTCCGACTCGGATATGGATAATTCAGAGATCTGCTGATCGATTATTATTCTTGATATGGAGGTTTTTCTTTCATCTGCCTGTTTAACAAGATCATAAATTGACTTCATATCCGCCCCCGTTTCAGTAGAGTTTATCAATATATATTATTTTTCTTATTTCCCTGACTGATCTGCATTTCAAAATAAACTCATCATCAACCGGTTTATTCATATTAATGATCATAACAGCACTTTTATTGTCATCAGAGTTATAAACCCTCATCTCAACAATATTTATCCCCTCTTCCGCAATAAGAGTGCTGACTGAAACCACAACACCCGGAACATCATCATTAAAAACAATAAGTGTCGGGTATTTACCTTCAAAACGGACCTTAACCCCGTCTATTTCACTTAAAACAATTTTGCCCCCGCCGACAGAGGAAAGCTGAAGTTTTATCTCCCCGCCTCTCTTCCCTCTCCCCTTTATCATGGCCGTATTGGGATGGACTTCTCCAAGATCAAACGGAATGAACCTGAAGGAAAGCCCTGACTCAGATGCAAGTTCATAACTCTTTACAATTTTCCCGTCCTCAGGGGAAAGCCCGATAAGCCCTCCTACTATTGCCCTGTCAGTTCCATGCCCTCTGGCTGTCAGTGCAAATGATCCGTGAAGATATATTTCTGCATCTGAAACATCATCGCCGAGAAGTTTTCTGACAAGATTCCCCATTCTTACGGCACCAGCGGTATGAGAACTTGAAGGGCCTATCATTACCGGTCCGATAACATCAAAAATATCCATATTATTCCCCTTTTGTCATTGTTTCCCTGTATTTCCCGGGGCTGAGACCGGTAATATTCTTAAAATTCCGGATAAAGGTAATTTCATTATAATAACCTACTATATTTGCCGCATCTTTTACATTAATATCAGTTTCATCAGTCATGATCTTTTTTGCCTCTTCAATCCGGCAGATATTGATATACTGGAGAAGCCCGGTCCCGTTGATCTCCTTAAATATTCTTGAAAGATGCTGTGTTGTTATCCCGAGCTTTTCAGCTATTTCAGTAACTGAAAGATCCTTGCTGTTGTAGTTTTTTTCAATATATTTTTTTGCAGATGAAACAATTTCAGATCGCCCTTTCTCAGGGAAAAGAACTGAAAGTGTGGAAAGGACAGAATCTGATACTTTTCTGAACTGCAGAAAACTTCTGGTTTCAATAATCCTTCTTACAAGGGCTTTAAGATTTGCCCTGTCATTCCGGAGTATTGTATTAAGCGCTTCTATAAAAATATTCTGAAACCCGGCCAGCCTTATTTTAAGGATTTCAACATCAAGATAGTTTTCCTCAATTGAGTCCATACTTCCTTCAAGGAGGTTTTTAGCTTCTTCATATTTACCGGCAGTCAGAAGATTATATATTTTATATTCATCCTCAAGATATGAAAGATACCGGAATTTTCTTCCGGTTTTCAGTTTTACAAGTTCGCTGAAAAGGAGAGTCTCCCTGTCACCAAGCAGTGTTGTATATTCAAGGACCTGGAGAGCTTCGCTGTAGGACATGGAGATCCCGGCAAGAGTATCATAAATCCTTCCTGCAGTAATATTGAACTTTTCACTGCTCTCTTCTCTGAGAAAAGCTGAAACAGCCTCAAGCCTGCTGTTAAAAGCATTAAAATCATCCTTATCCTCGATATTAAGAATTATTACATTTCTCCCCGAGTAGGCAAGCAGGTAGCCAAGATGGTCTTTTTCAAGGATATCAGCCTTTTTATCAAGCTCATTTTTAAGGCTGAAAAAGGATAAACTCTCATCATCTGCAGGGGTAATTATCATTACTGCAAAATTCTCATATTTAAAACTGATTCCGAAATTGTTCCCTATATCCGGAACAATTGTACCGTCAATTTCATCCCCCATTATAAGCCTTCGTAAAAACAGCCTTTTCAGTCCGGTCCTGTTTTTTGTAAATGTCTCTTTAATACTGATGTTTTCACTTATAACAGACTTTATTTCTGTCTCAAGAATATCAAACTCGTTTATATAATTCTGATAAATCTGTTTAAAATTCCCTTCACTGAAAAGATTTACAAGATCAAGGACCGGCAGATAGTTTTTCCGTGTAAACATAAGAGAAAGAAATATTCCCGCAATAAGACATATGAAAAGTGAAACAAAAACAATATTCTGAAACTCCGTTATTTTCCCATAGTAAATTGATTCAGGAAGAATTATTGCATAAAACCAGTCAACAACATCCGATTTAACCAGTGATATAATATGATTATCTTTTTCAATCTCAAGATATTCTCTCATATCCCTGTGCTTTTCAATAAATTCAGCAGCATCCTCTTTAAACGACTCTTCAAGATCAATATTTACAACAGACGAAAGTATTGCAGCGTCACTGTCAAGTACAAACCCTGCACCGTTTTCTATCCATTCAATCTGCATAATACTTTCGGAAAGAAGCTCAGGGTTAATAAATACAACAAGGTATAAATCGGTCTTTCCCTCTCCAATCATGAAAAACCTTGTTATAAAATAAAGCTCATCCCCTTCAATGCTGCTGTTTACATCTTCTAAAGAAAAGGATTTCTTTCTGTTGGCAGAAATCTTTTTCCAGTCTATTCCGGTCGACTGGAAGTTAAACGGAATTATCCTTTCTCCCGTGGAGATATCCTTTTTTTCATTTACAATATATATCTGATCAATGTATTTATTCAGAAAACGTATTTCCTTGATTTTCTTTTCAACTGTATCCCTGAAGCCCTGATCCGATGCACCAAGCTTAAGATAAAATCTTATCTGCCTGTCCCAGATGATCTGATCAGTCATCTTTTTTATTTCTGCAAGTTTAAAATCAACAATATCCTTCATCTGGTTCTGTGTTGTTTTCTTATGAAACTGACTTTCTGTCCTGATAATTTCAAGAGAATAAAAATAGTTAAAAAGACTGAAAAGAAGAGGCAGGGTTAAAACAGCGATATAGGAGATAAACCATATATAAAAAGTCCTGTGTTTTGACAAATTATTCATTTATTTCGAATTATATCACAATTTGATAATTTAAAGTAAATACTAAAAATCCATTTTTTTTACATATCAGCCTGCTGCATGTTATACTTATCTGAGGAGTCCAAATGACAGCCATATCACTCAGATATAACCCGTTCAATATTTTCAGAGGGAAAATATCTCCCGTTTCACTTTATGCCAGGAAGAAGTGGCTTGGAGAAGAAGGAGAGACAGTTTTTGAAAACGATTTCAATAAAACAGTCAGAAAACTGACTGAATCATGTTTCAGGGACGATTCTGACTTACTTGAAAAAATCGAAATTCTCTTTTCACTTCACCTGACAAAAAGAGAAACAACCTCGGAAATTGATAATACTATAGACAGTCTCATATCAGAATCAGACATATTATTTGAAACACATGACAAAAGTGTTGTTAAAACGGAATATCTGAAAAACCTTCCGTTTGCGGAAAGCAGGGGATTTCAGTTTTATCCATGTGCAGCACTTTTCCTGGCATCCGTCTTCGGAAAAGCCTCAGAAGAAAAAACAGAGGTACTTTACAGAAAACTTATTTCCTGCATAAACAGTAACCGGATGGAAGAACTTTCAATATCCTTTCTGCATAATTTTTTCAGGGCACTTGTTGTCAATGCTGAATATACAGAAGAAGAGATTACAAGAACCATTTTAAAGCATTTTTTTAACAAACAGAATTCATACGGCCATTGGGGAGTAAAAATACCTTTTTATCAGATGCTAAATGCAGTTGCGCACCTTGATCTTCCGGAAGCAGACATACAGCTTGAAAAAGGCTTTAAAAGACTTGTAAAACTGCAAAATCCTGACGGCTCCTGGGGAATTGGACAGGATAAGGAATGGAAGACCTTTTTATCTGTGCATGCACTGAAAAACAGATCTCTTCTATAGCACACTTTCTCAGTCAAAGGCTTTATAATGCATTTTACACTTATTACATATCCTTTTTTAATTATATATGCATTTTTATTGTGTTTTATCTGCATTAACCGCATTTGTATGATTGACATACAGCTCCGCCGTGATTTATCATTCATTAGTTTCCAGACAGCAGATTCAAAAAAACTTTATAATGAACAACAATTTCAGGGATCTATTGATCAGCTAATAAAAAATCAGGAGAAATTAAATGGGTAAAGCAAGCAATTTTTTCGCAGGGCCCTCTGTAATGCCGGCCGAAGTACTTGAGGAAATACAAAAAGAAATTGTTGATTTCAAAAACACAGGGATATCACTAATTGAAACAAGCCACAGGTCCTCCACCTATGACGAAATTCACAACAGGGCAATATCCCTTTTCAGAGAACTCTTTAATGTTCCGTCAAACTATCACGTGCTGTTCATTCAGGGGGGAGGCACCCTGCAGTTCGGAATGATCCCTTTAAACTTTCTTCACGCAGCTAAATCATGTGATTATGCTGTAACTGGGGCCTGGTCAGGAAAAGCTTATGATGATGCGGCAAGGGTTGGAAAGGCAAATATAATTTTTGACGGAAAAGAATCAAATTACACAACACTCCCCGATCCGGCAACTCTCAATGTAAAACCGGATTCAGCATACCTTTATATCACCTCAAATGAGACTATCGGCGGTATTCAGTGGAAGGAGTGGCCCGATACAGGAGAAGTTCCCCTGATATGCGACATGTCAAGCGACATACTGAGCCGGGCTGTACCGGTTGAAAAATTCGGAATGATATACGGAGGTGCCCAGAAAAACCTCGGTCCCGCAGGTGTTACCATAGTAATAATCAGGGATGACCTTCTCAGCAGAAGTCCTGAAAATCTTCCGGCTTACCTTAACTACAACTCACATGCCAAAAGCAACTCTCTGTACAACACCCCCCCTGTATTTGCAATTTGGGCAATACAGCTGGTGCTTGAAAGGATGAAAAGACTTGGGGGTCTTGATGCTGTATCAAAGCTGAACGAAATAAAAGCAGGGCTGATTTATAATGCAATTGACAGCAGCAGCGGTTTTTACAGATCTCCTGCAGACAAAAAATACAGATCGCTTATGAACATAGTTTTCACCCTGAGGGATGAAACCCTCCAGGGGAAATTTCTGAAAGAAGCCTCAGAACTCAGGATGCTCGGCCTTAAAGGGCATAAAAGCGTCGGAGGGCTGCGGGCATCAACTTACAATTCACTTCCTGTTGAGGATGCTGAAAAACTGGCCGGGTTTATGAAGGATTTCTGCGAAAAAAACTGCTAAATACTGATTTGACATTAAGGGGTTCAGATAAAATAAATAATTGCCGGTATGAAGTTTCCCATTTATAATCCTTTATCAAGAGGTAAATATGAAAAAGACTGTTATTTTAATTATCATGATTTCAATGGCGTTCTCACTTTTCGCTTCACCGGAAATCGCAGGTGTAAAATTAAAGGATGCTCTATCCTTTAACGGGAAAAATTATTCACTCAACGGAGCCGGAATCAGAAAAAAACTGGTGCTTAAGCTTTATGTAGGCTCCCTGTACACTGAAAGCAATGTAAAGAATGAAAAAGATGTTCTGAAAGGTCCGGTTTCATCTGTTATCAGACTTGATATTATTTCCGGCATTATTACAAGCAAACTTATGAAAGAAACTGTAGAGGAAGGATTCGAAAAAGCAATGAATGGAAATACTTCGCCGCTCAGAAACCAGATTGACAGTTTTATCGGAGTTTTCAGCGATGAGATTAACAAAGGAGACCAGTTCACCTTTGTAAGTGTTCCCGGAAAAGGTGTGACAGCTTACAAAGGGGAAAAAGAGCTTACAGTGATAAATGATGACAGATTCAGGGAAGTCCTGTTCTCAATATGGCTTGGAGAAGATCCTGCAGATAAAAACCTTAAAAAAGATATGCTCAAAGGATAGACTGATGCTTAATGCTGTCTTTAAGAAAGACAGCATTTTTTTCATACACAGCTTAAAGATTAAATTAATTTATTCATTTCAGCCTGAATATAACCCGATTATAAATATCCGAGAAAAACAGCCCGGCCTACTTTTTCCTTTTATTAATATCATCCTGAAGCTTTTCTATCAGCTCCTGATACTTGTCTGTAATATATTTCCTTTTTATCTTGAGGGTCTGTGTAAGCTCCTTGCCCATTTCAAAATCATTTGGAACTATTTTTATCTTTGAGATAAACTCAAAAGGTTTGAAACCCTGTTCCCTTGAAATCAGGCTCTGTATATCTTTCATGAGTCTCTCATAAATTATATCATTTTCTATAGAATACTTTCCTTCTATCTGTATTGCAGAGGCCGAAAGCTTTAGCTCCTCTGCAAGGCCCATAAGCTCTTCTGCGTTTACAGCAACAATAGCGGAAAGCTGTTTCTGGTCCTGCCCGAGAACTACAGCATGATCAATAAACCTGCTCTCCTTCATTTTGTCCTCGATAGGCTCAGGTTCAACATTCTCCCCTCCCATCAGAACTATTGTATCCTTGTTTCTGCCGACAATTATATATTCTCCGTTCTCTGATCTGACAGCAAGGTCCCCTGTATTCAGCCATCCGTCCTTATCAAGTACTGCTTTTGTTGCAGCTTCATTCTTATAATAACCAAGCATTATCTGAGGCCCCCGCGCAAAAAGGGTCCCTTTCTCACCAATATCAGTAATATCGCCGTTGTCCCTTCTCACCTCAATCTCTGTGTTGTCAAAAGGGATCCCTGTTGAACCGAAGGTATTTCTTGAAAATGTCCGGGAAAGAAGCCCTGGTGCAGATTCTGTCATTCCGTATGCATTTACAATATTTATCCCCAATGCCCCGAAAAGCTCATCCAGATATTTGGGAAGCGAACCGGCTCCTGAGGTTGCACCTCTCAGCCTCCCCCCTACTTTATCTCTGAACGGCTTGAACAGCCTGTATGCAGCAAGATGGCCGGGGAAAAAAAGAATAAACCGTAGACTGTGGTAAAACCTGCTTATGATTCTTCTGAATAATGACCTCTTTTTAAGGGAGAGATAACAGCCTTTTAGATAAAGTGATGATGTAAGAAATACCTGATTAACCTTTATAAGGATGAGAATAAGGTTTCTCTTTAAAAAAGACATCTGGCTGACAGCCTTGATTATCTTCTGATAAACAGATTCCCAGATTCTCGGAACAGAGATAAGAATTTCAGGTCTTTCTGCAGCCAGGTCTGCAGAAAACCTGCTGGCAGATGAATATACAAAAGTAAGTGCCGCAGAAATACCGCAATACTCGAAGGCCCTCTCATAAACATGCCAGGACGGAAGCATTACTACAGTCCGCTCACCCTTTTCAACATCAATTTCAAGCCTTGGTGTATTTGCATAGACATTCTGAAGAAAATTTCGGTGTGTCAGCATTACCCCTTTGGGATTTCCTGTAGTCCCGGAAGTATAAACCAGTGTCATCATGTCATTTTCATCAATCTTTTCAGAGAGCTTTTCAACAAGATCAGGTTCTTTTTCAAGCTCTCCCTCACCTGTTTTTACAAGTTCAGAATAAAAAACAGTCTTTTCTGAAATAAACGGGGGAAGAACTGATTTATCAGGTTTATCAAGTATAAATACCTTAATACAGCATTCCCAGTCTTCTTCTGTAAAAACAGGAAGCAGAGCTGTTAACTGTTCAGTATTTTCAAAAATAAGAAATCTGGAATCGGAGTGGCGGTAAATGAAATTTATCTCATCCGGGGTTGAATCTGACCCTCTAGGGACAGTAACAGCTCCCAGTGCAAGAAGTGCTATATCTGTACTTATCCATTCATATCTGTTGTTTACAAAAAATGAAACATGGTCCTTACTGCTGATACCATAGAACTTGAACCCGGCAGTAAGAATACGGATAAAACGGGCAAATTCTCTGTATGTTACAGGTTTAAAATCTTTTACCCTGTTGTCTTTGTGAGATATTCTGTCAGGATATTTTTCAGCAGTAATAAAGGGGATTTCCACCAGATTCTTATACTTCATACTCTACTCTTTTTTAAAGTTATTTATTTCAGAAATGCATAACCCATAAAGGGCGTAACACAGGATTCTATCACAGTAGACTGATCCGGTTTGTAATAGTTTTGTAAAAGTTTCAAGAGTCCCTTCCCGGCAGATTAGAAACATACATTTCCTTTAACGACACCTGACCGCAAAGAAGTAAGTCATCATTTTTCTGAGATGCCCTAAAATTAATTATAGGAAGAAAACAGAAAAAAGCCAGAAATAATTGAAACCTGATACTAAATCTTATTTATGGATATCAGATCTTTAAAGAGGGTGCTGATGTCCTGGAATTCAGATGCCAACAGGACTTTTACAGGAAAATTGCACAGATAGTAATTGCAGCAAAAAATATTCCCGCCCCGTTTGCGATCAGAATAAAAAGGTCTTTTCTGTATATACCATAGGCAAACCATACAGCATTACTGACTATTGTAAGTATGGGCTGTATCCAGATTGTAGTTATACCTCTGTAATTATTCCAGGCAATTTCTATCATGCTTGAAAACATCAGGGTAGTTAATACTGCCCCCACAAGACCGATTATTTTTTCCGGGTTAACCCTTTTTACATTGACTGCTGCCTGACTCATTCTGCTTCCCTTCAAGAAGATATATAAAGATACTGGATCGTCGATTTATCAAATCCAGATGGTTATACACCTGTTCATTCTTAATGTCAATAATCATTCTGTTGTTTGATTTTTACAGTTATCTGTCATATTATTTATTATGTAATTTGTTATTTAAAAATGAGGAGAAAAAAATGAAAGCTGGTATTTTCTTCACAGGATCAGGACCAATTTTAATTTTGACATCCTATGATTCGTTTGATAACAGAAACTTTATATCTAAGCTTGAGGCCAAAGGGATTAAAAAATTCATAGCCTATGAAGTAAAAGAAGCAACCCTTGACCACAAATACGGCAACCACTATAACGTAATTCTCGGGGATCTTCATCAGGAGGATGACCTCAGGGTACTTGATTATAACGGACATCATATTTTTGAACTGTTCTCCCTTAAGGAACTTAAAAATCCTTTTTTTCACGAATAATAATCCTGTTGTGGCATTATTGCCAGAAAACTAATATAATGTTTCATTAGTTTATGGAAATAGAAAAGCAGCTTTATGAAAGGAAAAAGGAACTCGATTGTCTTTATCTACTGGCTGACATACTCTCCAGAAGAATAGAATCTGTCCCCGTACTCCTCGACCAGGTAAGAAAAGAACTCACCAAATCAATGCAGTACTCTGAATCTGCAGAAATTTTCATCGGATTTGATAATTTTACTTCGGGAATTTATCCGGAATACGAAAAATCAGTGCTGCACAGATTTAAAGAAACACTTGACGACGGGACAGTCCTTACACTTATAATCTGGTATAAAGATAAATCCCTTGCTTTTATGGAAAGGGAGATTTTTCTCATAAAATCTGCATTATCAATACTTGCGAACTCAATAAGCAGAAAGCATTCAGAATATATTGAAATAAGCCAGAGGAAATCTCTGGAGGAAAAAAACATAACCCTCCGGGAAATAATGGATAGAATCGGTGAAGATAAAAAGGATGTTGTAAAGCAGATACAGTTCAATATAGATGCAAATATTCTCCCTCTTATAAACCTTCTTAAAGAAACATCGCTGGATGATAATCAGAACCATATCCTGACTATCATGGAAAAAAAACTTTCTGATATTCTTACCCCTTTTGATTTACAGCTTAAAAAACTTTCATCTGTCATTACTCCGAGGGAACTGGAGATTTGCTGCCTTATTAAATCGGGAAACTCCAGTAAAAATATAGCTGATATGCTTAATATCTCCATTGAAACAGTAGAAAGACACCGATGCTCAATCAGAAAAAAGCTTGGTCTCAACAGAAGCAGTACAAATCTCACATCCTATCTCAGAACATTTTAACCCTGTAGAAAACCTGTACAAAAAATACCTGTTTTATATTTATTGCAGCCCAGCCCAAGCGTTAGTATATTTGGTTAAATCCTGGAGGTAAACAAATGTCAGGAAAAAAAATAGTATTGCGTACAGATGATTTCAGAAAGCTGCAGAAAATTATTACCCTCTATAAACTCACAAACAGGCTAAGGTCAAAACACCTCATTCAGCTTTCCGAGGAGCTTGAACAGGCTATTGTAATTGATTCAGATGTTCTTCCTCCAAATATTGTAACAATGTATTCCAGGGTAAGATACAAAAACCTTAATGATTCCATGTCATATGAAGTAACAGTTGTTTTCCCGTCAGATACAGATAAAGAAGGGGATAGGATTTCTGTTCTTGCACCGCTTGGAACAGCCCTTATAGGGGAGGAGGAAAAAAATATAACCCACTGCTATGCCCCTGCCGGAGATATACCCCTTGAAATTGAAAAGGTACTGGAAAAAGTTAAAATCATAAACTAAAAGGGTAGATGGTGTGCCGGAAATTTTAATTTTCACCGGGGAGGAAAAAAGATTCCTGACCCTTTTTTCTGAAGATCTTTATGCTGTAAATAAAAAATATTATTCGATTTTATCAGAAAGAAAAACAGCTCTTGAAAACCTTGGAGAAATTGTTTCAGGAATGCCTGCAATTGGTGAAAACCTTGGCATTGGAAAAGAAAAAAGAAGCAGAAAAACCCTGATAGATAATATAACAAAAAATGGTCTGAGCAAAACAATAAACCTCCCGGCAAAGAGTCTGCTTGGAAGAAGTTTTACTGTTGTAAAGATGAATTTCTTTGCACTTATCCTGAAAATCTGCAATACAGAAAAACAGCTTTACCACTACAAATCAGAATTTCAGATCTTTTTTGATAAAGTGATATTCACTCTCCTTTCTGAAGATGTATATATTTCTATTATTGAAAATAATTATCCTGACAGTCAGGTAGTAAAAAAGACTACAGAGGAGCTTGTTTTTCTCTGGGAAAACAGGCTTGATAAGAATACAGAAAATTTCGCTTCTGCTCTAATATCATTATGGAGGGAGAGGATCAGGATAGTACCTGCTCTTGGAACACTTCAGGGGACTGTGGAAATTATTCAGCTTGCCAGCAGACTTCCCCCGCTCTGGGGAGATTTTATTTTTGAAAACAGCCAGAACAGGGAACTTGCAAATGTTCTTGAAGAGTTTATTTTCAATCTGAGTTATGAAAACATATCATTCCTCAGGGACTATATGAAAAACAACAATATCAATGTGTTAAACAGGATATCAGCCAAAAGTATCCTTAAGAAATACAGTACTGTAGATTTCATTCAGGAACCTGAGAATGACTCTATAGATCTCTACCGCTTTTTTCAGAACAGAAATGAGAAAGCAACGGTCAGAAGATTAACAGGATCAGCAGGACCTGAGAAAACTCTTGAAGAATTTTTCCTTGCCTACATTATCAAAAACAGAATAAAAAAATGGACATGGAAAAAACATTTTTCGAAAAAGATATCATAACCAGACTCACCCCTCTTCTTGATTTTATTGGCTTATTAAAATAATATGGCACTCAAAATTCAGATATTTCAGGGGAGACATAATGGCCGATCGGGAGATAATACTTTTAAATGTATCCGGAGAAGATAAACCGGGGCTAACATCAGCACTTACAGAAATCCTCTCAAACTACAGTGTTAATATCCTGGATATAGGACAGGCAGTTATACATGATGTTCTTTCGCTCGGCATACTTTTCGAGGTCCCGGGGGAGCATGAATCATCCCCCATTCTCAAGGATCTTCTTTTTAAAACACATCAGCTCGGTATAAAACTCAAGTTTTATCCAATATCTGAAAAACATTACTCCTCATGGGTGAAATCACAGGGTAAAGATCTATTTATAATTACCCTAATCGGACGAAAGCTGTCTTCAAAGCATATCTCTCTTATTACATCGATTATATACAGACAAGGACTGAATATTGATAAAATCGACAGGCTTTCTGAACGGATACCGATCGAGGAAGAGGACAGCAGGGAAATTAAAAGATCCTGTATTGAATTCTCAGTGAGAGGTACACCTTCAGATACATCCCTGATGAAAAAGGAATTTCTGGATTTAAGCCATAATCATAATATAGATATTTCATTCCAGAAAGATAATATATACAGAAGAAACAGACGACTCATCTGCTTTGATATGGATTCAACCCTGATACAGTGCGAAGTTATAGTGGAACTTGCAAAAAGGGCGGGAGTCGGTGAGAAGGTACACGAAATAACAGAAGCTGCAATGAGGGGGGAATTCGACTTCAGGGAGAGCTTTATAAGAAGGGTTTCACTTCTTGAAGGGCTGGATGAGGCTGTTATGTCTGATATAGCGGCAAACCTTCCTGTAACAGAAGGGGCTGAGAGACTTATAACAAACCTTAAACATCTTGGATACAAAATTGCAATACTTTCAGGAGGGTTCACCTATTTCGGCAACCATCTTAAAAATAAACTTGGAATTGATTATGTGTTTGCAAACGAACTTGAAATAAAAAACGGAAAGCTTACAGGAAAACACCTTGGAGAGATTGTTGACGGGGAGAAAAAGGCTGAATATCTTCTGGAGCTTATCAAAAAAGAAAATATTCACCCCGACCAGAGTATTGCTGTCGGTGACGGGGCAAACGATCTGCCCATGATAAATCTGGCCGGGCTTGGGGTTGCATTCCATGCAAAACCTGTTGTAAAGGAAAACTCCGAATATTCAATTTCCACCCTCGGTCTCGACGGGCTTCTTTATCTTCTCGGATTCAGAGACAGGGATGTTTTGTAACCTGTTTTTATTCACAGAATCAGCTTCATCCCCTTTTTAACCCTTTCAAGAACAGCAATGCTGGTTTTTCTTGCATCACTTGTATGATCAAGGAGAATCTCGGCAACATATTCAGGACGGTTTTCATATTCCGCTCTTCTTTCCCTGAAAGGGGCCAGAAGGCTGTTTATTTCCTCCATCAGTCTTACTTTGACCGGCATATCACCGATTTTACCCTGCCTGTAGAGATTTTTAAACTCTTCCACTTCCTCCCTGTTTTTATTGAACGTATCATGATATATAAACAGCGTATTCCCCTCAACCTTTCCAGGAATATCAGCACGGGTCCTGTTGGGATCTGTAAAAAGAGCTTTTATCTTTTTTTCAACTTCCTCTTTTGAATCCTTAAGGTATATTCCGTTATTAAGCGATTTACTCATTTTAGCCTTGCCGTCAATACCGGGAAGCCGTTCACAGTCACCAAGCACAGCCGCAGGCTCCTTCAGAATATTATCACCGAAACATGTATTTATCTTCCTTACTATCTCACGGGTCTGTTCTATCATCGGAAGCTGATCAATTCCGACAGGGACTATATCTGCATCAAAAGCGGTAATATCAGCTGCCTGATGTACAGGATAGATAAGAAACCCGAGGGGTATATCCATCTCTGATCCAAAGATATCACTTTTGGTTTTTCTCTTTTCTGCAATCTCATTTTTAACCGTCGGATTTCTCAGGGCCCGTGAAAGGGTAACAAGGTTCAGGTAGTATATTGAAAGTTCATGAATCTCAGGGACCTGTGACTGAAGAACAAATCGGACCTTCTCAGGATCAAGCCCCACAGACAGATAATCAAGCATTACCTCCATGATATGACCTCTGAGAGCTCCCGGATCATTAAAATTATCAGTCAGGGCCTGAACATCTGCTATTTCAATAAAGGTATTATACTCATCCTGCAGACTGACCCTTTTCTTTAAGCTTCCTGCGTAATGGCCGAGATGAAGGGGCCCTGTAGGCCGGTCGCCTGTTAAAATTGTTTTTTCTTTCATTTATTTCTCCTTTCTGATATACTTCGCCGCATCTTTGTGCCTCCGTGCACATGCGGACTTGTCACGTCCTGTGACACTCCGCATCTTTGTGCCTCCGTGCACATGCGGACTTGTCACGTCCTGTGACACTCCGCATCTTTGTGCCTCCGTGCACATGCGGACTTGTCACGTCCTGTGACAAAAAAAAGGACCGTATAAATACGGTCCTTTGTAAGCTGATAAAAAAACCGCGGCATAATCCAACAGGACAAGCCGCGTTTATATCGTTTCAGTGCGGCTCAGTTACAAGCCACCACCAGAGTATTGATATATTAATGTAATTATAAGATTTTTTATTCATCGCAGAAACAATATAACTATATAAAGAAACAGTCAATATTTATCACATAAAAGATCAGGCAGCTTCCGGTGCAGATGAATTTCTTTTTTTCTGAAGCAGCATTACTGCGAAGTAAACTGAAACTGAAACTGCAGAAACTAAAATGCTTTTACCTTCCATTCCAAGTTTTTCTGCGACCAGATAAGGCCTGAAAAGGGTGAATGTTATAACAAGAAGGATAATACTTTCATACCATCTGTTTTTCACAACCATATAATTCTGAGTACCTGAGGAGAAAGCAAACATCGCAATCAGGGACGTACAGAAAATCCAGATAACCTTATAAACAGAGGATATTCCGATCAGAAGAAGATCAGTGTTAAAAATAAATATAAAAGGTAGTATTACTGTCCGTAATGAGTAGGTAAAGGCCTGAATACCTGTTTTTATCGGATTTGATTTGGCAAGAGCTGCCGCTGCAAAAGCTGCAAGCCCTACAGGAGGTGTTACATCAGCAAGTATGCCGAAAAAAAACACAAAAAGATGTGCTGCAATAAGGGGGAATTCGACACCTGCCTTGGCACCGAGAGTTACTATAACAGGAGCTGTAAGGGTTGCCATAACAATATAATTTGCTGTAGTTGGAAGCCCCATTCCCAGAATCAGGCTTGCAATAGCTGTTATTATCAGTATCATAATAAAGTTACCGCCCGATAGAATCTCGATTACCTCTGTAATAATACCTCCGAGACCAAGTGTCACAACACCTACAATGATACCTGCCGCTGCAACAGCAACACCGATTCCCATCATATTTTTCCCGCCTGCCACAAGAGCATCGGTTATTTGTTTTAGGCTCAGGAAAAGAGCATCCCTGACCGATTCCCCCCTCTTCCTTGATTTTATTACATTCTGTACAGGAATGAGGGCAATAAGAACACAAATAGCTTTAAAAGCAGCAAGCTGAGGAGAATGCCTGAAAACTACAAGCTCAACTATGAGAAAAAGAAGAGGGAGCATGAAATGAATACCTTTTATAAATGTTTTAAAAAAGTCCGGTATCTCCTCTTTCTTGAGTCCTTTCAAACCAAGCTTGCACGCTTCAATATGGGCAATATAAACAAGGGCGATATAAGCGATAACTGCAGGAATAAATGCAGCTTTTATAACCTCGAAATAAGGTATATTGCAGTATTCAGCAATTATAAAAGCAGCAGCTCCCATAATTGGTGGCATCAGCTGCCCATTTGTACTGCAGGCAACCTCAACTGCTCCGGCTTTGTATGCAGGATAGCCGACACTCTTCATCAGAGGTATTGTAAAGGTTCCTGTAGTTACAGTGTTTGCAATACTGGAACCTGAAACCATTCCGGTTAATCCGCTTGCCAGGATTGCAGCCTTGGCAGGACCGCCCCTGTACCTTCCAAGAAGGGAGAACGCTATATCTACAAAGTATTTTCCAGCCCCTGCCTTATCAAGCATTGCTCCGAAAAGGACAAAGAGGAAAACAATTGTTGCAGATACATCAAGTGGCACTCCGTAGATACCTTCAGTTGAAAGTGTAAGCTGACCCAGGAACCTGTTGACTGAAACACCTTTAAAAGCAATCACAGCAGGCATATATGGTCCGAAAAAGGCATATAAGATAAAAACCGCAGCTATTATAGAAAGAGCCGGCCCCAGGGATCTTCTTGCTGCTTCAAGAAGCAGTATAATTAGTATAAACCCTACTATCAAATCGCGCGGAAGAGGAGACCCCTGCCTTGTACTGATTCCGATGTAATCAAACGCAATATAAAGGGCAGCCAGTGCAGCGACAACTGCTACTGTCATATCAAAAACAGTTATTCTGTCCCTCGATGCAAAATAATTCAGTATTCGGTGCTTCTTCTGTTTTTTAAAAAAGGGATGACTCAGGAATACAAGCAGAATTGCAAAAGCAAAATGGATTGATCTGACTATAGTTGAATTTAGGAGTAAAAATGTCGCAAGTGAAAGCTGGAACAATGACCAGGATGCTGCAATAACCGGAATCAGATACTTTGTCCAGTTATCAATTTTCCTTATATCCCCTTCCGCCTCATCAACAATCCTCTGCGCTTCATCAATATCTTCTTTTTTTAATTCATCAATAGCCAATTTTCAACTCCTGTCCCTGGTATATAAATAAGACTTCTGCAACTATTGCTGCAGAAGTCTTTCTGTAGATAATTATTTAAGTCCTGCTTCTTTTAAATATTTCATTGCCCCGTCATGAATAGGGGCTGAAAGACCTGTAAGCATACTCTCTTTTGTAATGTCTGCAAAAGCCGGATGCAGGGTTTTAAAATCCTCTATATTATCAAAAAGCTCCTTTGTTACAGCGTAAACAATATCATCACTTACATCTGAAGATGTGCACAGTGTGGCTTTAACACCATAAGTCTTTGCATCAGATTTATTGGTTGCACTTGGATAGTATTTTGCCGGAATAAAGGATTTTGCAAAATATGGACTTGAAGCGAGAAGATCATCAATTTTCACAATATCTACAAAGTGGGTTTTTCTTGTACCGGAAGTTGCCTCTTTAAAGGAACCGTTAGGATGACCTACTGTATAAAAATATGCATCAATTCTTCCGTCCTGAAGCATTTTTGCACATTCCGAGGGTTTCAGCTCTTCAGGGATAATATCCTTTTCCCAGTCCATTCCGTAAGCTTTAAAAGTGTCAATAGCATTCCCTCTGTTACCGCTTCCGGGGTTTCCTATATTAACAACTTTACCTCTGAGGCTTTCAAAATCTGTAATACCGGCATCATCTGCGGCAAGAAGTGTTACTGATTCAGGATAAATTGAGCATACAGCCCTGAGTTTTTCCTGTTTTCCCTTATCCTCCCATTCGGCAAGGCCGTTATATGCCTGATACTGTTTGTCTGACTGTATCATACCGAATTCAAGATCGCCGGCCAGAATTGCATTAATATTAAATACAGATCCGCCGGTTGATTCAACAGTTACTTTAAGATTATAAACATCAGATTTCATGTTGACCATTTTACTGATAGCACCGCCTGCAGGATAGTAAGTACCTGTAACACCACCGGTACCGATTGTTGCAAATTTTGGCCCGCCGGATGATGATTTTTCACTTTTACTGCACCCTGTCAGGGTAATAACAGCCAGAGCAAGTACAAGAAGTACTGCAATTGTCCTTTTTTTCACCACTTTCTCCTTTTAAAAGTACTTAAAAAAAACATTTTTTTAAGAATACCGCGAGTCTGGAGTTTTTACAAGTGAATATGAATAATTATGCAAAAAAGGGAATAGATATCTATTCCCTTGTAAGATGGCGGTATTTAATTCGGTGGGGCTGATCAGCTGCTATACCAAGCCGTTCCTTTCTGTTTGCCTCATACTCTGAATAATTGCCTTCAAACCAGAATACCCTGCTGTCACCTTCAAACGCCAGTATATGTGTTGCAATCCTGTCGAGAAACCATCTGTCATGACTGACAACCACTGCACATCCAGCAAAATTCAGAAGTCCCTCTTCAAGCGCTCTCATTGTATTTACATCAAGATCATTTGTCGGCTCATCAAGAAGAAGAACATTTGCCCCTTCCTTCAGCATCATTGCAAGGTTTACCCTGTTTCTTTCCCCTCCCGAGAGTACTGAAAGTTTTTTCTGCTGATCGGCACCTGTAAAATTAAACCTTGCGACATATGCCCGCGAGTTTATTTCCCTGCTTCCGAGTCTTATTATATCGCTGTTATCTGAAATTGTTTCATAGATTGTCTTGTTATCATCAAGCTTTTCCCTTGTCTGGTCAACATAAGCAAGCTTTACAGTCTCACCTACCTTAAGGGACCCGCTGTCGGGAGTTTCAAGACCTGTTATCATCTTGAACAGGGTTGTTTTACCAGCACCGTTAGGGCCGACAATACCTATAATTCCTCCGGGGGGAAGTGAGAAACTCATCCCTTCGACAAGCACCCTGTCATCAAAGCTTTTTGCAATATTGTCGGCATTTATCACAACATCTCCGAGTCTGGGACCTGCCGGAATATATATCTGGAGATCGGAAAGCGATGTATTTGCCTCCTGGCTTAAAAGGTTTTCATAGGCATTAATTCTTGCTTTTGACTTTGTATGTCTCCCTTTCGGACTAAGCCTTATCCATTCAAGCTCCCGCTGAAGGGTTTTCTGTCTTTCCGATTCCTGTTTGCTCTCTACAGCCAGCCGCTTTTCCTTCTGTTCAAGCCATGAAGAGTAGTTGCCTTTCCATGGGATACCCTTCCCCCTGTCAAGCTCAAGTATCCACCCTGCAACATTATCCAGAAAATACCGGTCATGTGTTACAGCTATAATAGTTCCTTCATATTTCTGCAGATGATGCTCAAGCCATGCAACTGTTTCAGCATCAAGATGGTTGGTCGGTTCGTCAAGAAGAAGGATGTCAGGTTTCTGGAGAAGAAGACGGCACAATGCCACCCGCCTTTTTTCACCCCCTGATAAAACCTTAATTTTTGCATCCTCAGGAGGACAGCGGAGAGCATCCATTGCCATCTCGAGCCTTGAATCAAGTTCCCATGCATCAGTTGCATCAAGTTTTTCCTGTACCTTCCCCTGTCTTGCGAGAAGCTTGTCCATTTCATCATCGCTCATAGGCTCTGCAAATTTTTCGTTGATTCCGTCAAACTCTTTCAGAAGGGCAACTATCTCCCCCACCCCTTCTTCAACAACCTCACGTACGGTTTTTTCCGGGTCCAGTGCCGGTTCCTGTTCCAGATAACCGACAGTGTAACCGGGGCTCAGAATAGTTTCACCATTAAACTCCTTATCAACCCCGGCGAGTATTTTCAAAAGAGAACTCTTTCCCGATCCGTTAAGACCCAGAACACCTATCTTTGCTCCGTAAAAATATGAAAGGGAAATATCCTCAAGCACCTTTTTTGTATTATGTGTCTTGCTTACCCTTACCATTGAATAAATTATTTTATTATCTTCATTAGCCATTTTATCTCCTGGTTTCACCTTATGATCAGCTGTTTTGTATTAATCAGATATTTTTATACCGGAAGTACTGTTTCTTCAATACTGAATCCGGAAAAATAGTCACTGTATGCTTCCAGAGCCTCTCTTCCGCACATAGTGGAGAGCGAAACAGAGTCATAGTTTTTATATAGCCTTTCAGCAGCTTCCACAATATCCTCCAGAGCGGTTTTCAGCATTATATCCCGGTTTTTCTGCCGGATCTCATCAGACAGACCATATATTATCCGTCTCAGATTTATATGCCCTTTTTCACCGGGGGCGAGCGGCTTCAGCTCCTTCCCGACACAGCTGATAACAGCCTTGAAAAGTTCATCCTCTGTCATGTTCCTGCCGGCAATATATTCAAAAGATTTTCTGAAAAACCCCTGGGTTGAGGCAATTGAAGGGTCCCTGTAGGAAGACAGGGTAAGTATTCCTTCCATACCGTTTACAGTAGCACCGACTCCGTAAGCTCCATTTTCCATTCTCACCTTTTCCCACAGATACCCTGTATCAATTATACGGGAAAGCAGTTTTTCATGTACAAACTCATCAGTTCCTGTTCTGGAACATCTTATCACAGCAGCATTGAAATTTACAAGTGACGGGATAAGCAGTGCATTGTAAGGCTGTTTTTTGCCTGAAGATGTTTCGGCATAATGAGCAGGATATTCACTACTGCCCCTGTCTTTTCTATCATTCCCTCTGCTTATATACCCGGAAAGAATAGAAGAGCTCGTATCAAGAGAATTATCCTCTGCCGTCAGGCTGATTTTTATATCTGCATTTTTCAACATAAAATCCCGGATCCTTTTCAGTTTAACAGAAATCATCTCAAGATTTTTTCTTTCCCCGGTATCAACAGCAGCCAGAAACCTTACCTGCTCACTACCTGCCCAGCTGGCCTGCCTGTTCAGAGAAGGGCTGAATTTTTTCGAAGCTGCAAGAGAAGCGACATAATTACCTCTTCTCAGAAGAGAAGCCCTGAAATCATTTGTAAGCTCTGCAACAATCTCCTTCAGGCGTTTCAGATCATCAAAATCCGCATTGGAAAGTATCCTGAAAACAAGATCGGTAGCTTCACCGTATCGTTCTTCAAGCGATTTGTATCTGACAATAATAAACTCATTAATACTCTCATCAAACCCTTTTCCAACCTCAGGAAATACAAAATAACCCCCTGTTTTGAGGGTAAGTTCCCTTGTAACATCATAGAAAGGAATTCCCGGCAGCCCTGTTTCCCTGAGTGTCCTTGAAAAAAGAGGGACCAGTATTTTAAGATCTTCATCCATCTCCCTTATATCAAAAAGTATATCTGTATATACAATACCGGCTGTAAAATAGTCGTGGCAGTAGCAGTCTATATTGTTGAGATCTCTTCTTGTATAATCAATTTTTTCAATTTTTAAAGGTATATCGCTTTTTTTAAGCACCGGGATCTTTTTTATCTCTTCCTCTTTATCCCTGCTGTTCTGGTAATTTTCGAAAAGTGACATATCTTTTTCAAGTTCTGAATCCGGATAAAGGGGAATAAAACTATCCTTCCGGTCGGTCAGGTTCTTTTCCCCGGGTTTTACAATTACCAGTGATCTGTGACTGTTATTAATAAGCTTTTTTTCGATTATTTTTTCAAAAAATCTGCTGTCGTTTTCCAGATTCTGTCTGATTTCTTTTATCCATTTTTTGAACCCTATTGTAGATACCGGATCCCTGCCATGCAGCCATCCCTGACAGGCCATATCCATAAGATAAAGGCCGAATGGCCTTCCCCCTCTTATCTCCCTGTTCATAAACTCTGCTGTCCTTAAAGACCCCTCTATCAGATTTCTGTCCAGCCCCTCTTCAACAACCCTTTTCAGTGTTCCCAATACAAGCTCCTGAAACTTCACCCCCATTTCAGGTTCAGTCTTTCTGATACCGGCGGAAAATACTATCTGTCTCAGATCTGTATCAACACCGCTGACAGGGGAAACATCTCCCCCGAGACCTGAATTAATTATATCAAGATAGATTGGAGAGGCAGAACTTCCAAGGAGTACCTCTGCAAGTATCTCCATTTCAAGTGCATCAACAGGATCTGTTGAATCCCCGCACAGCCAGTTAAGGGTAATACTTGTATTGCCTTTTCCCGACTCGGACAGGGATGTCTTAACAAGATTAAAAGGACCTTTCTTTTCCTGAGGCAGAATATCGGCCGGTGGATCTGTTTTCCCTTTAAAGCCTGCAAGAAAATTTTTCTGGATAAAATCAAGCTGTTTTTCGGTATCAATGGATCCATAGAGAAAAATCCTGCAATTTGAAGGATGGTAGCATCTTCGGTGGAATTCAGTAAACTCATCATAGGTCAGCTTCTTTATCTCATCCGGCATTCCCCCTGAATCAAATCTGTAATTATTATCAGGGAAAAGGGAACGGTATGACCATTCAGCAAGAACAGAGTTATGATCACTGTAACTCCCCTTCATTTCATTAAACACAATACCTTTAGGAAGAAATTTATCATCCTCTTTCTCAAACCGTATCCCCTCCTGCATAAAAGTCTCTTTTCTCAGGAGAGGGAAAAAAACAGCATCGCCGTAAACTTTCATCAGATTGAAATAATCCGCCTCTACTGTACTTGCCGCCGGATAAACAGTTTTATCCGGATATGTCATTGCATTAAGAAATGTATACATACTGCTTTTCAGAAGTTCAATAAAGGGATCTTTAAGGGGAAAATTTCTGGACCCGGCCAGAACAGAATGCTCCATAATATGAGGAACTCCCTTGTCATTTTCAGGAACAGTTTTGAAAATGTAGGAAAACAGATTTTCAGTTTCATTATTATAAATATGATAAAGATCACATCCTGTCTCGATATGTACAAATCTTCTTCCGACAGACCGGTATTCATCCAGCCTGTCTTCAGAAATAAATCTGAAACCGCTAACAATATCGCCAGTTTTCATTAATTAAACTCCCCAAGGTTTATTTCAGACATCTTTTATTGAAAGAGATATTCTATTGCGTTCTTTATCAACATCAATCACTTTAACAGATACTTTCTGATTTACTTTCAAAAAATCTGCAGGATTATCAACATATCTGTCAGCAATTCTGCTCTTATGTACCAGCCCGTCCTGATGCACCCCTATATCAACAAATGCACCGAATGCGGTAATATTTGTAACTGTTCCGGAAAGAACAATCCCTGCCTCAAGATCATCAATCGAGTTTATCCCTTCTGTATAACTGAATAACTCAAATTCGCTTCTGGGGTCCCTGCCGGGTTTTTCAAGTTCCCTGATTATATCCTTCAGGGTCGGGATACCTGTCGCTTCTGTTACATACCGGGCAATCTCTATTTCAGCAAGTAACTCACTGTTCCCGATAAGCTTTTCAAGCCCGACACCGCAGTCTCCTGCCATCCTGTATACAACATCATAACTTTCAGGGTGTACGGAGCTCCCGTCAAGGGGATTAGTCCCACCGCTGATTCTCAGAAATCCTGCTGACTGCTGGAAGGATTTTTCCCCCATGCCCTTTACTTTCAACAGATCTTTTCTGTCTCTGAATCTCCCGTTACTGTTCCTGTAGTCCACAATATTCCTGGCAAGTGTCGTGTTAAGCCCTGAAACATAGTTCAGAAGCTCTACTCCGCTGCTGTTGAGATCAACTCCCACCAGATTCACACAATATTCAACTGCTGCATCAAGGGCCCTGCCGAGATTTTTCTGGTTAACATCGTGCTGGTACTGCCCTACCCCTATAGATCCGGGATTTATCTTAATCAGCTCGGAAAGAGGGTCCTGAAGCCTTCTCCCTATTGAGACAGCCCCCCGGTATGTAAGATCAAGATCCGGAAACTCTTTTCTGGCTGTTTCTGAAGCTGAATATACAGACGCACCGCTTTCATTTACCATAATACACGGAACCTTTTTCAGGAACGGAAGATTTTCAAGAAAACTGTAAACCTCCCTGCCTCCTGTTCCGTTTCCGACAGCAACCGCCTCAATATTATACTTATCGTTAAAACCCTTTAAAACATCCACCCCATTTTCCTGTTTTTTCACATCAAAAGGGAAAATAACAGCATAGTCCAGAAGTTTGCCTGTGCCGTCTATTGATACTATCTTGCATCCGGTACGGATTCCGGGATCTACAGCAATTACCGGCCTGTTTCCGAAAGGGGGTTCCAGAAGGAGATTTTTAAGGTTCTCCGTAAATATTGCTATAGATACTTTATCCGCCCTCTCCCTGAGTTCAGAAATTATTTCATTTTCCAGAGAAGGATGAAGAAGCCTTTTATAGCTGTCGGAAAATGCAGAATTAAGGAAAGAAAGCAATTCTGCATTATACCTGATTTTGCCGGAGAGAGTCCCCCTCCTAATTATGTCAAATAACCTATCTTCATCAACCTCAATACCGACAGAAAGGAATCCCTCATTTTTTCCCCTGAGAACTGCATGGATCCTGTGAGCCGGAACAGAAGATATCTTTTCGCTGTAGGCAAAATAATCGGCAAACTTTAATGCTTCCTCTTTTTTCTTTTTTATAACTGAAGAATTTAATACAGATTTTTTTTCATATAACTCTCTTAATCTTTTTCTGACAATGATATTCTCATTGACTGTTTCAGCTATAATATCAGAAGCCCCCCTAAGGGCATCTTCAGCTGTTTCTATCCCTTTTTCTGTATCAATAAAAAGCTCTGCCTCTTTTTCAGGGCTTATTATACTGCCGCTTAATATTTTCTCAGCAAGCGGCTGAAGCCCCTTCTCCCTGGCTGTTTTGGCCCTTGTTTTCCTCCCTGATTTATAAGGAAGATAAATATCTTCAAGCTCGCTCATTGTTTCCGCTTTTTCAATGCTTAAAGCTATTTCTTCTGTTAGTGAATCCTTTTTTTCAATAACTTCGAGGATATAAATCCTTCTTTTTTCTATTTTGTCATGAAGATCGTACTTCTCCCTGATAGATTCAATTACTGTTTCATCAAGGGAACCTGTCATCTCTTTTCTGTAGCGGGCAATAAATGGAACAGTGGCGCCATCATCAAACAATGCAAGTACGGCTCTTATATTGACCGACGGAACAGAAAGCTCTGTAGAGAGATTTTCTATAATTTTGCTGTTAACACTGTTTTTCAATTTATTTATCCTGCCTGTTGTTTTGTTAATACAGCTACATAGTATAAACTCCTCAGAATAAGAACAACCTGAAACAGGGCAATTATCTTGACATTTATCCATCTGCTGTTTAAACAGAAAGGATGAATATTGATTTGTTGAGACAAAGGGCTGAAATAATAAAACTGATAAGAAATTTCTTTGACAAAAATGGATACCTTGAAATTGAAACACCGGTTCTATCTCCATCACTTATCCCTGAATCCCCGATTGAAGTTTTCAGAACAGAAAGGATATCTCCATATGAAGAATCAGAAAGCATGTTTCTGACCCCTTCCCCTGAGATATGGATGAAAAAGGCAATCTCAAAAGGGGCTGGAGATATTTTTCAGATCACAAAATCATTCAGAAACTCTGAACAGAAGGGAAAACAGCATAACAATGAGTTTACTATGATGGAATGGTATACCATGGGATCTGATTACATGAATTCGCTTAAAATCACAGAAGATCTGTTTCTTTCTCTCTACGACAGGTTCAAAACGGAAAAAATAAAACCCCCGTTCAGAAAAATATCAGTCAGACAGGCATTTCTTGATTTTACAGGAATTGACCTTGATAAAGCAGAATCAGAGAAAGATCTTAAAGATGAGGCAGAAAGGAACGGATATCAGACATATCCTGATTATAACTGGGAAGAAACGTTCAACTCTGTTTTCCTTTCCGCTGTTGAACCTGAACTCCCTGATGATATCCCTGTAGTGCTTTTAGATTATCCGGCTGAAATCAGGTGCCTTGCAAAAAAATCCGGAGATAAAAGGTATTTTGAAAGATGGGAGCTGTATCTGGGGGGGATTGAAGCAGCCAACTGCTATTCAGAGGAAACTGATAAAAATGCAGTAGAAAAATTTTTCATTGAGGAGAGCATGCTGAAAAAAAAATCAGCAGTCCCCCATCCTGTTGATTTCTCCTATATTGAACTTTTCGGTAAAACCTTTCCCCCATGTTCAGGGGTTGCAATGGGAATAGACCGCCTTGTCATGGCTGTTACAGGTGCTGAAAATATAAAAGATATTGTGAGTTTTATTTTTTAATTTTTTAAACTATAATAAAATATAAATCTGATTATTAAACGTCCGGAGGAATTTTATGGATTTTAACATCAAATCGCTTGGTGAATGCAGATACAGGTCTCCTATTATCGATCACTACCTGAATTTTTCATCAGCATTTGTTGATGAAAAAAAGAGGGTACAGCTTGATGTAATAATCGATGCTGAAAATCAGAAAACCGGCGGACCTACTCTTGAGCTGGCCGGACAGCGGAAAAAGCTTTTTTTTAACCCTCCCTATACCAGAGCGGCAATTGTTACATGCGGCGGCCTGTGCCCGGGACTCAACGATGTAATCAGATCTATAGTTATGGAATCGCATTATCATTACGGACTTAAATCTATTCTGGGAATAAGGTACGGGTACAGCGGACTGAAGGAGAGCAGCAGTTTTCAGCCTATTGAACTGACTCCGGATATGGTGACTGATATACACAAAACAGGGGGGACAATCCTTGGTTCATCCAGGGGGGGAACAGATAATATAGATGATCTTGTCGATTCACTTGAAAATATGGGGATAAATATTCTATATGCAATAGGGGGTGACGGAACTTTAAGCGGAGCCCATCAGATATCTGTCAGAGCAATAGAAAGGGGACTTCCCCTTTCCGTAATAGGAATTCCCAAAACAATAGATAATGATATAAATTTTATCCAGAAATCTTTCGGTTTTGAAACAGCATTTTCAAAAGCTGTAGAAGCAATTTCCAGTGCCCATGTTGAGGCAACAGGAGCTCCCAACGGTATAGGAATTGTCAAGCTGATGGGACGGCATTCAGGTTTTATTGCAGCATATGCAACCCTTGCCATGAACGATGTTAACTTCGTGCTTGTTCCTGAGGACAGGTTTGACCTTGACCCTCCGAACGGCCTGCTTTTTCATCTCGAAAACTATCTGATTAAAAGAAAACATGCTGTAATCTGTGTTGCAGAAGGGGCGGGACAGGAACATATGGCTTCAGGAGATGATAGCGGGAAGGATAAATCCGGCAATGTCAGACTTAATGATATAGGGATCTTTCTAAAGGACAGGATCAACCGTTATTTCGTGGAGAAAAAAATGGATGTTAATGTAAAATACATCGATCCCAGCTATATGATACGAAGCGAGCCTGCATGTCCCAATGACTCTTTGTTCTGTGCTATTCTTGGACAAAACGCTGTTCATGCCGGAATGGCGGGAAAAACCGACATGATTGTCGGAATGATAAACAACGTTTATGTCCATGTTCCTATCGAAATAGCTGTTTCGGAAAGGAAGATTATAGATACTGCATCACAGTTCTGGAACAACGTTATCCAGGCAACCGGTCAGCCTTCACAAATGCGAAACAGCTGATTTCCTTACTTTTTAAGTATGATCTGAACATCTCCTACATTGGTATTGGTGGCTCCTGTAAGAAGAAGACCACCGCATCCGGCAAAAAAATTGTAGGAATCATTGTTATTCAGATATTCACCGATATCAAGACCGGCATCCATGCTTTTTTCAAGAAGAGATACAGATGCAAATGCCCCGGCTGCATCGGTGGGACCGTCATTACCGTCAGTTCCAGCTGAAAGAAAACAGATATCCCTGAAAGACCCGGGGGCCCTTCTGATCTCATCCAGGAAGGAGAGAGCCATTTCCTGGTTACGCCCCCCCTTACCGCTTCCTGACAGAGTAACTGTTGTCTCCCCTCCGGCAATTATACAGACCGGTCTCCCTGATCTGTCAAGCAGACTTGAAACATCCCTGGCAAGTGCTGAATAGAACTTTGCAATCTCTCTTGCCTCCCCTGTAACTGATGATGAAAGAAGATAGGTCTCATATCCCATAGAAACAGCCTTTTCCCTGGCTGATAAAATAGCCTCTGAGTTTGTACCGAGAAGTATATTGCTGACTTTCTCAAAAACAGGATCGCCCTCTTTGGGGGTGTCAGGTATTTCCCCCTTACACCCCAGTTCAATCACTTTTCTGACATTTTCAGGCAGATCAGAATAAATGCCGTATTTCAGGAATATTTTTTTGGTATCATCATAACTGCTCCTGTCAGGAGAAGTTATACCTGACGCAATTACAGAAAGATCATCTCCCACTACATCTGAAAGAATAATATTGATTGATGCCGCAGGGTACATTGCAACAGCGGTTTTCCCCCCCTTTACATCGGAAAGATGTTTCCGGACAGTATTTATCTCATGAATATCTGCACCGCAGGCAAGAAGGAGCTGCGTTGTTTTCTGCTTTTCACCGAGAGTGAGCGAGACAGTCTCAGTACTTATAGGATTGCAGAACAATGCTGATCCTCCGCCTGAAATGAGATTGATAAACAAAGTCCTTTCATCTCCTGCAAGCATTAAGTCTCTGATCCTTTTTCCCGCTTCAAGGCTCTTTTCACCCGGTACAGGATGTTCTGCTTCAATTGTTTCAATAAATTCGAGTTTCTCAGTATGGCCTTTTTTTACACTTATCAGACCCCCTGTAATCCTCTCTCCCAGAATCTTCTCAAAAGCAAGCGCCATTCTTGCAGTAGCTTTTCCTGTTCCGGTAATTATAATTTTTTCAAAGTTCCCCAGATCATGTTTTTCAACAGAATCTCCTGACCTGATTTCAAGAAAATTACCTGTGATCTTTATATTATCAATTATCATCCTGTACGGATTAACCCTTTCTACAGCTGCCAGAAACAGCTCTTTAATATCCTCTCTTATTTCAGCCATACCACTTCCCACGGCTGCAGCGTCAACATTGGCGCACCTCCTGATTTCCCTGAATGTCTGTCATCATCCGCTATGAGAACAGATTTTGAAGTTTTCTTTTTTATAATATCATAAAATTTAAAATCTGTGTGATTATCAAAAAAATCCCAGCCAGGAAAACTTTTTACAATCCTGCTGCTTATATTATTCAGGCATAAAACTTTCTCCTCACCTTCAGGAGATACCCTCAGTACTGCAAGTACCGGACCTGATGACTCAAGTACAATCTGTTTCCCTCCGGGGCTGAAAGCTTTTTCAATCTTCCTTGCATTGAGCATTCTCTTATACCCTTCCAGGACCATACTCCTTGCTGATTCCGGATCTGAAAGCTCCTTTTCAATCCTTGAATAGTCAAGTTTCTCTCTGTTTATACTGCGGTTCATCCCTGTAAGTGCAACACCCTCACGGTAGTTCAGCGATCCCAGTAGACTGTGGATATAGATCCCGGGCATACCTGTCATTGCAAGGATAATTGACTGTGATGACAGGAATTTTGCAACGGCAGTTTCAATGTCAGGTTCATCGCCTGAAATGGCTGAAAAATAATTGACATTCATTTCATAGGGGATATCCCCTTCTTTGGTCGCTTTATATGATATAAACCCCCCTCTTGACTTAACAGTTTCAAGCAGATTTTCAATTTCTGAATCACTTAGTATCCCCTTTGCAGGGAGTACCCCTATTCCGTCATGGGAAGCATGAAAATTAAAAAACGAAACAGATTTTGAAGGTTTATCAAGTGATTCTGCAGCCCAGTCCCTCAGGTGTGATGCATCTTCCCTTATATACGCATCAAGAGTAAGGGGGGGAAGAGCAAACTGATAAACAAGCTGGGCCTCATCAGTACCATCACCGAAATAGGACAGGTTTTCTTTGTGGGGAACATTCGTCTCTGTAATTATTACAACCCATGGGGCATAATTCCTGACAATTTCCCTGAAAATCTTTACCACTGCATGGGTTTTTTCATGATGAAGACATGTGTGGCCGGTTTCTTTCCATAAAAACGCTACAGCATCAAGCCTGATTATCTGTATTCCCCTCTGAATATAGAAAAAAAGGATTGAAATCATTTCCATCAGAACCTCGGGATTTGCATAATTCAGATCAACCTGATCAGCACTGAAAGTTGTCCAGACAAGTTTTTCTCCGTCAGCTGTATTGAAAGGGGTTAGAAGGGGGAGTGCGCGGGGTCTGAAGACAGAGGAAAGATCTGTCCCCTTCTCTACACTTATAAAATAGTCCCTGTATTTTTCATCCCACTCAAGATATTTTTTAAACCATTCACTCCTGACAGAACAATGGTTAAGAACAAGATCAGCCATCAGTCTGTAGGATGAAGCAATTTTCTCTATATCCTCCCAGGAACCAAGATCCGGATCAACCTTTCTGTAGTCAATAACAGAGAATCCGTCATCTGATGAATAAGGAGAAAAAGGAAGAATATGGACACCTGAGACTGAACCGGACAGGTGTTTATCCATAAACTTTTTAAGTACCTTCAGTGGAGACAATGGCTTTTCATGAAACTGATCTCCATATGTAATTACAATAGCATCTGTTTCATCGACAGGAAGCTCCTTTGAAATACTGTTAGACGGGGCTTTTAAATTTAAACCCTCTTTTTCAAGAAGAGTTTCAAATCCGGAGGAAATCTGATTAAAAGTTTCCTCTCCATAGACAAACTTAAGGAGGTTTTCGATTTTTTCTTTCATAATATATAAATCCTATTACAACATAAGAGGGTTGGCAAATAAAAAAGCATCTTGTGAAAATTTTAATTTTTTTGACAATTTTTTCAAAAATACACTACATTATAGGAATGAAAGAATTCAGACTGGCAATTTTCCATTATCACTTTCTCCCTGGAGGAGTTACAACAGTTGTAAAACTTGCTGTAAAATCAATCCTTGAAAATTCCTCTTTGTGCAAAGAAATTGCAATTATATCCGGAAGAAAAGATAATACCTGCAATCTCACAGGAGAGCTTCAGACATTATTTCCAGGTATTGTTATCAGCAGTGAGATAATTAATGAAATAGACTATTTTAATGAAAATGAGAGCTTTGACAGCAGGAAAGCCTCTGTGATAGAGAAAACGCTTGAAAAGTACAGGGGATTTATCTACTGGGTCCACAACTATCATATAGGAAAAAATCCCTACTTTACAAAGATACTGACAAATTTTGCACTGAGGGAAAGGGATCAGAAATTTATTTTTCATATACATGATTTTCCGGAAAACGGGAGATTCAGGAACTACAGTTATCTTAAAAGAATAATAACTGATCCATATCCCCAGAGTGAAAATATAAAATATTCAGTTATAAACTCACGGGATTACAATTATCTTATAAAATCTGGAATTGACAGAAAAAATATATTCCTCATTCCCAATCCTGTATTGCCTCCTGCATTAAAAGACAGAAATAAAGATCCTGCAAAAAGAAAAGTGCTCCTTAAAAATCTGGAAAAAAGGGCAGCCGGTTTATATAATTTTGATTCATCAAAACCGATAGCGCTTTACCCGGTAAGGGCCATCAGAAGGAAAAACATTCTTGAAGCTGCCCTTCTCGGCAGCATAACTGAAACCGGCTTCAACCTTGTTGTAACACTGCCTGGTCTTTCCAGTCAGGAGATCAGATATTCAGATTATGTCTCCGGTTTATATGAAAAAGGGATAATCAGGGGAATTTGGGGAACAGGGATCAGGAATTCTCCAGTTGAAACAGATCTTTTTGTTTTGGTTGATATCTGCGATTTTGTTGTTTCATCATCTGTAATGGAGGGGTTCGGATATCTCTTTGCTGATGCACTTTCCTGGGGTAAACCTGTAATTTCAAGATATATGGAAATAATTGAAGATTTCAGACCTGTTCTATCAGATACATCATCATATTTTTATAATAACATCTTTGTACCGTCATCACCGTTCATAAAAGAAAATATCCGGAAAGAATATAAACTTTACACAGACAGGCTTGATTTACCGGAAACAATAAAAACAGCTCTTGAAAATAATATAAGCGAAATTGTATCGGGAGACTGTATTGATTTTTCATATCTGACCTGTGAAATGCAGGGGGAAATCCTCACCAGAACTGCAGAAGATAAAGGTTACAGATCAGAAACAGCCGGTTTGAATTCATTTCTGACAGGTATGACTGAAAAAATAATTTTTTCAGGAGATAAAACTGAACCTGTTGATATTTCCTCTTCCTACGGTTCTGAAAAATTCACAGCTAATTTTTTGAATCTTACAAATTCGTTTGAAAACAAAAGAGAAATAACTATAAAAAATTCAAATATCTCAGAAAGACTTTTTTCTATTTTCACCACACCAGAATCATTGAGATTGATTATTGAAAAATCATAAAATCATCACATATAGATAACAATATCTCATAATCAACGTTGTTTTTCATTGTTTTCATATTTTTGATAACTTTGTGTGATTTCAAATTGAGAATATTTCATATTTGTGTTATAGTCATTTATATCGTTATTCCACAAGCTTTTAACGTTAAGTTTTTGTGAATGTCATTACATTATCTCTTATACTATTGTCATTAAAATGGTTTGGAACTATAATAGTGGCGAAAATATTCTTAAATAAAAGATGAGGAAAAATAATGTCAGAAAAAAAAATGGTCACAATTGACGGCAATGCAGCCGCAGCTCATGTTGCATATGCCTTCAGTGAAGTGGCTGCCATCTATCCTATTACTCCGTCTTCAACAATGGGTGAATATGCTGATGAATGGGCATCAAAAGGACGGAAAAATGTTTTTGATAAGACAGTTGATGTAATTGAAATGCAGTCAGAAGCCGGCGCTGCCGGGGCTGTTCACGGTTCTTTGAGTGCCGGTGCACTTACAACAACATTTACCGCTTCACAGGGTCTTCTTCTGATGATTCCGAACATGCATAAAATTGCAGGGGAAATGCTCCCGACAGTTTTTCATGTTTCAGCAAGATCTCTTGCAGCCCAGTCGCTTTCTATTTTCGGAGACCACTCCGATGTTATGTCTGTCAGAAATACAGGTTTTGCACTGACAGCTGCTGCTTCAATTCAGGAAACCATGGACCTGGCTCTTGTAGCACATCTTTCTTCCCTGAAAGGGCAGATCCCTTTCTTAAGCTTTTTTGACGGTTTCAGAACTTCCCATGAAATTCAGAAAGTGGAAGAAATATCCTATGAAACAATTCAGAAACTTGTAGAACCTGAATACATAGAAAGATTCAGAAACAGGGCTATGAGACCAGATGCACCTATTATCAAAGTCGGAGCACAGAACCCTGATGTTTATTTTCAGGGCAGAGAAACTGTAAATAAATATTATGATGAACTTCCTGTAATTGTTCAGGAATACATGGACAAAATAGCAAAGGTTATCGGAAGACAGTATCACCTGTTTGATTATGTCGGAGCAAAAGATGCTGAAAAAGTAATAATAGCAATGGGCTCAGCATGCGACACTATCGATATGACAGTGAAATATCTTGTTGCAAAAGGGGAAAAGGTAGGTGCTGTAAAAGTAAGACTCTACCGACCTTTCTCAGTAAAAGCATTTATTGATACAATTCCTGCAACTTGTAAAAAAATTGCAGTTCTTGACAGAACAAAAGAACCGGGTGCAATCGGCGAACCTCTTTTTCTTGATGTTGTAACAGCTCTTAACGGCAAAAACATTAAAATCATCGGAGGAAGATACGGTCTTTCAAGTAAGGAATTTACCCCTTCTATGGTTAAAGCTGTATATGACCACCTTGATGCAGAAGCTTTTCACGGTTTCACAGTAGGTATCAATGATGATGTTACAAACCTTTCATTAAAGGTAAAAGAAAACATCGATGTTGCACCTAAAGATGTTATCAGCTGTATTTTCTGGGGACTCGGATCTGACGGTACAGTAGGAGCAAACAAAAACTCTATTAAAATTATCGGGGAAAACACAGACATGAATGCCCAGGCATATTTTGTCTATGACTCAAAAAAATCCGGCGGTATTACAACCTCCCACCTAAGATTCGGCAAAAGCAATGTAAACATGCCTTTTCTTATTACAGCAGCTGATTTTGTAGCATGCCATAATCCGGCATATATAGGCAGATACGACATGCTGAGCGCACTCAAGGAAGGGGGAACTTTCCTTCTTAACTCTGAAATTGACAGCTCAGTTGTGTTCAACCATCTTACCAGAAAAGAGCAGGAAACGATAATCAATAAGAAAATCAAGTTTTACAACATCAACGCTCTTAAAATTGCAGAAGAATCCGGTCTTGGCGGGGGAAGAATCAACACTGTTATGCAGGCAGCGTTCTTCAAAATTTCAGGAATTCTCCCCGAAGATGAAGCTATCAAACTTATCAAAGCAGCTATCAAAAAAACCTTTATTAAAAAAGGTGAAGATATTGTTAAAATGAACTGGGACTGCGTTGACAATACATCTGCAGCCCTTCAGAAGGTTCAGGTACCTGCCTCAATAACAGAATCATATGTACCGGCCGACCTTATCTGTGAAGATGAATGCTCATTTGCAAAACAGGTTATTGAACCGGTCATGTATCAGAAAGGTGATGATATCCCTGTTTCGAAAATGTCTTTTGACGGAACAATTCCTTCAGGTACAACCAAGCTTGAGAAGAGAGGAATTGCACCAAGAGTACCGAAATGGGTCACAGATAACTGTATACAGTGTAACCAGTGTGTTATGGCATGTCCACATGCTGTTATAAGGGCCAAACAGATCGATCCTTCACTCCTCAAGAACAAACCTGCAAACTTTGAAACAATTAAATCAAACACAAAGAATGAAAAAGATCTTGACTACAGAATCCAGGTATATATTGAAGACTGTACAGGCTGCGGTGTATGTGTAGATGTATGTCCAGGCAAAAAACAGCAGAAAGCACTTGAATTCAGTACCCTTGAAGCAGAAAGAGAACTTGGTCAGGATAAAGCTGCAGAATTTTTTGAACACCTTCCCAATAATGTGCTTGACGGGACATCCGAAGAAAATGTAAAAGGCCTCGGCTTCAAACAGCCGTTGTTTGAATTCTCAGGTGCATGTGCCGGGTGCGGTGAAACACCTTATGTTAAACTGGCTTCACAGCTTTTCGGTGAAAACATGATTGTTGCAAATGCAACAGGATGTTCATCAATATACAGCGGCACTTTCCCGACTATACCATACTGTAAAAATGACGAAGGAAGAGGCCCTGCATGGGGTAATTCACTATTTGAAGATAACGCTGAGTATGGTTTCGGAATGAGACTCGCTGTTGAAAGCAACAGAAATCTTCTTAAAACAAAGATAAACAAGGTTCTTGAAGCAGGAATAAGTGCTGATCTCAAGGCTGCACTTAACAAATCCCTTGCACTTTGGGACAAAAAAGACGCTGAAGCATTTGCAGCACAGAAAGCCTGCGCCCTGCTCCTTCCATCAGCAATGGAAGCTGCATCAGGAGAGATCAAGGATGCTCTCAGAAAAATACTGGAACTCAAGGATTATTTTGTAGACAAGAGTGTATGGATAATCGGAGGTGACGGCTGGGCATATGATATCGGCTACGGCGGCGTAGACCATGTTGTTGCATCAGGAAAGAATGTCAATATTCTTGTACTTGATACTGAGGTTTATTCAAATACAGGCGGACAGGCTTCAAAATCAACACCTATCGGGGCTGTTGCAAAGTTTGCCAATGCAGGTATGAGACTTGGCAAGAAAAACCTGGGATTCATGTGCATGAGTTACGGCTATGTTTATGTAGCATCAATTGCCATGGGTGCAAACAGGATGCAGACAATCAGGGCATTCAGAGAAGCTGAAGCTTATAACGGTCCTTCCATTATTATGGCTTATGCCCCGTGTATAGCTCATGGTATTGACATGGCAAAAACACAGACAGAAGAAAAGAGAGCTGTAGATTCAGGTTACTGGCCTCTTTACAGATACAATCCTTCAGCACCGGAAGGGGAAAGATTTATCTGGGAAACAAAAGATCCTAAAGACAGTTTCCAGGACTTTATCAGAAGCGAAAGAAGATATACATCACTTCTTAAAACTGCACCGGATGAAGCGGAAAAACTTTTTAACGAAGCAGAAGAAGACGCAAAACGAAGAATGGCTTTTTACAAAAACCTTGGCGGTTTAATGTAATCTTTCATTCCGCTTTTACTACTGGGCTGCCTGTTTTCAGGCAGCCCTTTTTATTTGACAAATAACTTCCGGCAAAGAATACTATTTACATAAATGAATAATGGATTTAATAAAACAGGTTTTAAATTCTTCTACAGGGCCATAACACCTATTCTCCTTATATTTCTTATTTTTATTTATATTATCTTTTTCAGTATAATTCCTTCTTTCAGAAATATTATGATTGAACAGAAAAAATATTTTTTAGTAAACACTGTTCAGGCATCATGGCACATCATTGAAAAACAGTATTCAAAATTTTTAAATGGTGATATTTCAGAAAAAGAAGCAAAAGAAGATGTTATCAGAACTTTTGAGACAATAAGATACGGGTCTGAACTTAAAGACTATTTCTGGATTATAAATACAGATCCTGTTCTGCTTGCACACCCATACAGAAAAGACCTCATCAATTTAAATGTAAATGAATATGACGACCCGGCAGTAAAAAAGCTGTTCAGGGATATGATTGATGCAACTGAGAAAACAGGGGAGAACTGTATTTCATACAACTGGCAGCTGTATGATAATCCGGAAAAAATCCTCCCGAAGATGGCACATCTGAAGAGGTTTAAACCCTGGAACTGGATAATCGGAACAGGAATATATATTGATGATATTGACAGGGAACTGAAAGATACGACAGGAAATATTCTTGTTATTCTGGTTATATCAACTATCGCTGTTATTATCCTTTCATCCTTTTCAGCACTTCAGACATTCAAGGTAAATAAGGGGCTTTTATCTGAAGAAATTAAACTTGAGGGAATATTCAACAACTCCACCCATTTTATCAGTCTTTTAAACACAGACGGAACAATAATCAAGGCAAACAGAACTTCGATCGATTATTTTAACCTTAGTACAAACCAGATTGAAAACATAAAAATCTGGGAGCTTTTTTCATCCTTTGATGATCACAAAACAGATTTTCTGAAGGAAAGTATTATTAAAAGCAGCTCAGGAGAAATAATCAATTATAAAACAGATCTTAACAGGGATGGGGTTATCATCCATCTTGATATTTTTATCAAGCCTGTTTTTATTTACAACATGGCTATAAAATATCTTATATTCGAAGGAATTGACATAACAGATCTAGTAAACACCCATAATGAACTTATTGAATTAAACAGTAAACTTGAAAAGATTGTAACTAAAAGAACTGAAAAACTTGAAAAATCCCTGAAAAATCTAAAAAAAGCACAGGAGGAACTTGTCGAATCGGAAAAACTTGCAGCACTCGGGAACCTTGTAGCAGGGGTGGCTCATGAAATTAATACTCCCATGGGTATTACATATACCAATATAACTTTTATTAATGAAAAGCTACATGAGCTCCAGGACCATTTTAATGACAATACACTGTCCAAATCATTTTTCGAAAACAACCTTAAAACAATTATAGAAGCATTATCCGGAGCTATCTATAACATTGAAAGATCCAGCAAGCTTATTAAAAGCTTTAAAAATGTTGCTGTCGATCAGATTATTGAGGAAAAAAGAAGGTTCAACATTATAGACTACCTTAATGAGGTTGTACTCAGCATCAGGCCTCTTTTTAAAAATACAGATTACAGTCTGGTTTTTAACCCGGAAGGAAATATCATAATTGAATCATATCCCGGCATTTTTCTTCAGATAATAAACAATCTTGTAAACAACTCACTCCAGCATGCATTTGAAGGAAGAGATGACGGTAAAGTTGTCATTTCTGTCTCTGATACAGAAAATGAAGTTTTATTAAATTTTTCAGACAACGGAATAGGAATCAGTAAAAAAAACCTGAAAAAAATATTTGAACCCTTTTTTACTACGAAAAGGGGAACAGGCGGAGCTGGTCTTGGAATGAACATAGTCTACAATCTGGTAACCAAAAGTCTCGGCGGCACTATAACATGCAAGAGCAGTCCGGAAAACGGAACAACATTTAATATTATTTTCCCGAAAAACGGTGATAGAGATGGAAGTAAACAACAAGGATAATGATCTATTATTTTCAGTCACAGAAACTGCGGTTTATACGGAACCAGCTGCTGAGTTCTGGAAAATAATTATTGCTGATGATGATGCATCTGTACATTCTTCAACCAGAATTGTATTGAGTGATCTTGTCTTTTCAGGCAAGGGGCTGAAGTTTTTAAGTGCATACTCATCCTCAGAAATGATGGAACTTCTCAAACAAAATCCTGATGCTGCAGTTATTCTTCTGGATGTTGTTATGGAAACTCCTTCAGCCGGACTTGATATAGTCAGGTCAATCAGGAAAGATCTCAATAATAAAAACGTAAGGATAATTCTGAGGACAGGTCAACCTGGAGAAGCACCGGAAAAAAAGGTTATTATTGAATATGATATCAATGATTACAAGGAAAAGAATGAATTGTCCTCACAGAAACTCTTTACATCTGTCTATTCAGCCATAAGATCATATAATGATCTAAAAACCATTGAAGCCGGCCGTTCAGGTTTAAGTTATATATTAAATGCTTCTGCTGATCTTTTTAAGCAGAGATCACTGTCAAAGCTTGCTGAGGGAAGTCTCGACAAGGTATATCAGTTTTCAAGATTGTTCAGAAATTCAAAAAGCACCGAAAACAGCTTTATGGCGGTTTCCGGGAGTGATAATAAATTCTCACTGAGATCTTCACGCGGAATATTTTCTGATTTCCACGATTTCAACAGTCTTCCGCCTTATATAATCAAAAACCTGTATCATACTGCCTCTTCAGGGAAAAGCATGGTTATTGAAAATGATTTTTACGGCTACATACCGACTGATATAAATAATCATGTATTATTTATAGAAAACTATTCTCCTGATACCATTAATGAAGATATCCTTCTGGACCTTTTCAATGAGAAAATAGGAATAGTGTTTGATAATCTTTACCTTGATTATGATATCCTTAACACCCAGATTGAACTTATCAATGTCCTTGGTGAAATAATAGAGAACCGTTCGCATGAAACTGCTTTTCATGTAACCAGAGTCAGCAAGATAACTGAACATATAATGCGGAAACTAAGCTTTTCTGAGGATCTCATACTTCTTTATGCCCACGCATCACCTCTCCATGATATCGGGAAAATAGGTATTCCCGACTCAATACTCCTTAAACCGGGGAAACTGACAACAGACGAATTTAAAATAATAAAAACACACACATCAATAGGCTACAAACTCCTCGCAAGTTCTACCAAACCGCTTTTAAAAAAATCAGCACTTATTGCTCTGCAGCACCATGAAAAATGGGACGGAACTGGTTATCCCGACAGTATTGCAAAAATAGAAATTGATCAGGTTTCAAGGATAGTAACAATAGCAGATATTTTTGATGCACTTTCAAATGACAGAGTGTATAAGAAAGCCTGGAAACTTGATGAAACCTTAAACTATATCAGATCTGAAAGGGAAAAAACTTTCGATCCTGAAATTGTGGATATTTTTTTTGATTCACTGGAAGATATTATAAGAATAACAGAATCCTATTCTAATTAATAAACACTACTTTCTTGGAAATTAAACCTGCCGGGATAATTCCTAAAATTACCTGAATTTCTGTTTTAAGTATTGATAAATTTTTGTTTGTCTGATATTCATTTATTATTACATTTGCAATTTTCAGTATTAATATATTAAAGAGGTGAAAAATATGTTGGAAAATGTTTGGAGAAGACTGCAGTCCTTAAATCCGGAAACAGAAATCTGGTGGGACTCTTCCCCCCTTGTATGGCCTAATTTCGTGGCAGATTATCAGAAAACACTGCCTGAAACAGACAGAAAATGGTTTGTTGATGAATTAAACAGTATGTTCCTGGATGCACCTGTTGAGAAATGGATTTTTAAGGGGTGTACAACAAACCCTCCCCTTTCATGGGCAGTTCTTCAGGAGAGAACTGATGAATGGATACAAATTATAAAGGATAAAAGAAAATCCTATTCAGGCAGATCAGAGTATGGCCTTTTCAGAGAGGTCTACAAGGAAAATATCAAAAGAGGCGCTGAAAAATTCATGCCTCTTTTTGAAGCATCAGACGGTAAACTTGGGCATATTTCAGGCCAGGTTGATCCTAATCTTATCAAAGACTCAGCAGCAATGATTGAGATGGCTGAAGAACTGGCAGATCTTTCCCCCAATGTTATGATAAAGATTTCTGCATCAACCCAGGGAATTCCTGTATTCAGACACCTTGCGTCAAAAGGTATTGCAACAAACGCTACAACTTGTTTCAACCTCCCCCAGATTATGGCAGTTGCAAATGCCGTAAATGAAGGAATAACAGAACACAGGAAAAACTGTGAAGAACGGCATGGGTGGAGAGCAGTTATTACTCAAATGTCCGGCAGATTTGAGGATTCGGCAGCATTCAGAGGATACATAAATAAGAACAACCTTGATATAAGTCCACTTGAACTCCGGGAAGCTTCCAACGCTGTTGTCAAAAAATGCGCTGAATTAATTGAAAAAGATGATCTTCCTGTTAAAATTCTTTTCTGTTCTGCAAGAAAACATATTGATTTTGAAGGAAATGTATTCTATCCACATTTTGATATGTTTGCAGGCGGTCCTGTTGTTTACACATGTCCCCCTCCAATGATCGGAGATATTCTTTACCACTACAGAAACAGGGAAATTGTTCCGCAATGGGACAGACAGACATCAGATGAAGTGATGAAAAAACTTTATCAGGTCCCGTTCTTTGTCAGAGGATATGAAGAAGACGGATATGCAATTGAGCAGTTCAATGAAATTACATCACTTAAGGAAAATGCCGCTCTTTTTGCTGATGCTACAAATCAGATGATCGATTTCGTAGGTAAATTTGTTTAAATTGATCCTGTCTCAATAAAAAAGGCTGTCTTAAAGACAGCCTTTTTTGTTTTTAAATATCACTTATGCAGATTCAGCAAACTACCTGCAACCTTGATGAATTAAATAAACAGTATTATAATATCCATGTAACAAAACATTAGTTGATTATAAAATAATATGTTTTTTAAATCAAAATTAACCGATAATTTGCATCTGGATTTATAATTGGCTTTTTCAGGAGAAAAGCATGTTTATCAAATATTACAGATATTCATTATCAGCGTTAATCTCATTATTAATCTTTTTATTTTCATCATGCCCTAATGATCAGATGAGAGATCTGGTTGAAACAAAAGTTTCTGATCCTGTAGCCGATACTTTCATTATAAATTCCGGGGCCCCCACATCCTCAAGAGATGTTACGCTTCATTCTGCTGTTTCAAAAGATGAAGATGCTCTGGAAATGAGATTCAGTAATAAAAACTCGGGATGGTCTGAGTGGGAATCATATTCTCCAACAAAAAGCTGGACACTGCCGACCGGTGATGGTGTAAAGACAGTTTATGCAGAATACAGAGATGAAGGACACCATGTTGTTTCAATGCAGAACAACATAATACTTGATACGGGAGCTCCTGCAGGACCAGGTTTTTATATATGGGGGAGCGGAACGGAAGCTGGGCAGATTCATGATTATATTAACAGCCGGGACTGCACCCTTTTCATGAATGTTTCAGGTGCCAACAGAATGAAGTTCTCAAATACATCTGTTTCCGACTGGAGTACTGTTGCCGCTATTCCATACTCGGAAAGTTATTCATGGGCACTTTCATCCGGAGACGGGTCAAAGACAGTTTATTCACAGTTTCTTGATTCAGCTGACAATGCCAGCTACTTTACTTATACAATTACTCTTGATGAAACCAATCCTGCAACATCTGATTTTACAATAAACTCCGGGGCTTCAATTGCTTCCAACACATCAGCTTCACTTACCTATACATATACAGAGACCAACAGTTTATGGGCTGAATACAGAAATGACGGAGGAAGCTGGAGTGCAAGAGAATCTCTTTCAGGCGGTTCTATTACAAAAAACTGGGTCCTAAAGTCTGAAGTGGGAGACAGAACAGTATATTTGAGGTTAAAAGATATTGCAGGAAATGAAGCTGTTTTCACTGATCATATATCCCTGGATAATGCTGCCCCGGACAGTCCTTCTGTTACTGTCAACTTAATAAGCTATTCTTACAGACCAACATGGACATGGACAGGAGGCGGAGGCGGAAGCGGTATATACAGATACAAGCTTGATGACAGTGATTTAGCATCCGGAGCCACAGAAACAGCTGAAACAACATATACTCCATCTTCAGATTTATCAGAAGGTAATCATATATTATATATTCAGGAAAAAGATTCTGCCGGCAACTGGTCTGATGCAGGAAGCGCATCAACAGTGGTTGATGCCACATTTTCACTAAATATCGAGGCAACACCTGTTGGAGGAGGAACAACATCAGTAAATACAACAGCAACACTTGATGTTCCAGTAAATATTTCAGCAAGCGCAGCTGCAGGATATAATTTTTCACACTGGCAGGTCGTTTCAGGCAGCGGTGTGAGTTTTGCAAATGCAAATAATGCAGACACACAGGTAACTCTCACAGCCGGGGATGCAACAATACAGGCTGTATTTACCATCAAACAATATAATTTGACTATTACACATACCGGTTATGATTCCGGTAATACAGCAACTAGTCCTACTGGAACAATAACAGTAACACATGGTGTTTCAACAGATATAACTGCAATACCATCAACACAAAGTGAATTTTATCGATGGGAGAAAATATCAGGGACAGCAAGTATAGCCAATACCAGCAGTATTTCAACAACTGTTATTCTTGGAAGTGATGCAACAATATCTGCTGTTTTTTCGATAGGAGAACACACTGTCACTTTTGACACTACCGGGGGAAGCAGTATACCGTCGCAGATAGTATATAATGCTAATACAGTGACTCAACCTGCAGATCCAGTAAAATCAGGTTTCGATTTTGCAGGCTGGTATAAAGACCCTTCTTACAGTATTACCTGGAACTTTGGATCTACATTAGTCACAAGTGACACAACAATTTATGCAAAATGGACATATAAAACCTACGCTCTCAGAGATATTGGACCTGCCGGAGGCTTGATTTTCTATGATAATCCCACATGGGCTACTGACGGATGGAGATATCTTGAAGCAGCACCTGTTTCAACAGAATGGAGCGGTATTCAGTGGGGGAAATACGATACTGTAATCATGGGAACAACTACTGATTTGGGAGCAGGACCTTCTAATACACAATCTATCGTAACAGGACTCGCATCTGCTCCTTCAGAAACTGGAAGAGCTGCACAGCTGTGTAATTCTCTTGTTTATAACAGCTATAGCGACTGGTTTCTTCCTTCACAGCAGGAAGCATATCAAATGATTGTACAATTATTCGGAAATGGTGTCGGAGGATTCCCCTCAATAGCTTCTCCCGGTGTATTCTTCTGGACGTCGTCTGAAGCAGGCCCAGATCTATCTAAATATGCTTATGGTATTCAGGTTATTGCTGGGCCTGATTACGATATTGACGGACCTGCAAAAAACACATTGTGTTACGTCAGAGCAGTTCGCCGCTTTTGATTGTACTGATCATAAGTCCTGAAAACAGATCCTATTTTTCAGGTTTTTTAATTTATTTACAGAATAAAAAATCCCTGAACCGTCTATGAAAATTCAGGGATTAGATCTTTACAAATACTTATAATGTAATATTTCAAAGATTAATAAAAAAAAGCCTGGCAATCCCGGCTATGCCGGGATAAACGCCCTACCCTACGGGTAGGTCTCACTTTATCAAAAACATCTGCCTTTATACCACAGATATACCTTGGTGTATTAATAAAAAAAAGCCTGGCAACGACCTACTCTCCCGCCTTAGCAGTACCATCGGCGCGTGAGGGCTTAACTTCCGTGTTCGGGATGGGAACGGGTGGAACCCCTCAGCTATAGTCACCAGACTAATATTTTTTCACTTAGTGTCTTAACACATTTATGTGTTAAAACCTAAAGCAAAAAGTCTTTCAAAGGAACCATAATTAAATGGTTCCCTTTAAGAAGAGTTAAAAAATAATATGGTCAAGCCTCACGACTGATTAGTACTGATAAGCTGAATACATTACTGCACTTACACTCCCAGCCTATCAACCAGATATTCTCTCTGGTGTCTTCAGTATCCTTAAAGGATATGGGATGTTTAATCTTGAGGGGGGCTTCCCACTTAGATGCTTTCAGCGGTTATCCCTTCCGAACGTAGCTACCCAGCCTTTTACCGTTGGCACGATAACTGGTACACTAGAGGTTCGTCCGTTCCGGTCCTCTCGTACTAAGAACAGCTCCTCTCAAACATCCAACGCCCGTGGCAGATAGGGACCGAACTGTCTCGCGACGTTCTGAACCCAGCTCACGTACCGCTTTAATTGGCGAACAGCCAAACCCTTGGGACCTGCTCCAGCCCCAGGATGCGATGAGCCGACATCGAGGTGCCAAACTTTGCCGTCGATATGAACTCTTGGGCAAAATCAGCCTGTTATCCCCGGAGTACCTTTTGTCCGTTAAGCGACGGCCCTTCCACGCGGGACCGCCGGATCACTAAGACCTACTTTCGTACCTGCTCGACTTGTTAGTCTCGCAGTCAGGCTGCCTTATGCCTTTACACTTACACGATGATTTCCAACCACCGCAAGGCAACCTTCGCGCGCCTCCGTTACTCTTTAGGAGGCGACCGCCCCAGTCAAACCGCCCACCTGACAGTGTCCACATACCCGATAAGGGCATGCGTTAGAAACCTAACCTGATAAGGGTGGTATTTCAACAACAACTCTGCACAATCTGGCGACCATGCTTCAAAGTTTCCCACCTATCCTACACATACCAGGACAAGTTTCAGTGCCAAGCTGCAGTAAAGGTTCACGGGGTCTTTCCGTCTAACCACGGGTAACCGGTATCTTCACCGGTACTCCAATTTCACCGGGTCTCGCGTTGAGACAGCGCCCAATTCGTTACACCATTCGTGCGGGTCGGAACTTACCCGACAAGGAATTTCGCTACCTTAGGACCGTTATAGTTACGGCCGCCGTTTACCGGGGCTTCAATTCAGAGCTTCGCTAAAAGCTAACCCCTCCTCTTAACCTTCCGGCACCGGGCAGGTGTCAGTCCATATACGTCATTTTGCAATTTCGCATAGACCTGTGTTTTTGGTAAACAGTCGATTGGGCCTATTCTCTGCAACCTTTCTAAAACTTTAACATCCTAAAAAGGCCACACTTCTCCCGAAGTTACGTGTGTATTTTGCCGAGTTCCTTAACGCGAGTTCTCCCGTGCGCCTTAGCATTCTCAGCCCGCCTACCTGTGTCGGTTTGCGGTACGGTCCCTCTTACCCTATCCTTAGAGATTATTTCTTGGCACCATGACTACACCCGCTTCGCTCCCCCGTAAGTTCGCTCGCCATAAAAGCTCAGCTCTTGATGCGGATTTGCCTGCATCAATCAACGCCTTGCTCCTTAGACCGGGACTACCGTCGCCCGGCCGGGCTTCACCTTATGCGTCATCCCCTCGAAAGTAAGAGAGGTACTGGAATATTAACCAGTTTCCCATCGACTACGCTTTTCAGCCTCGCCTTAGGGGCCGACTAACCCTTGGGAAGATTACCTTAACCCTGGAAACCTTAGGCTTTCGGCGGAGGGGGATCTCACCCCTCTTTTCGTTACTCATGCCTGCATCCTCTCTTCTGTTATCTCCAGCATACCTTACAGTACACCTTCATCGACATCCAGAATGCTCCCCTACCCCTTGTAATAAATTACAAAGCCGTGGCTTCGGTTCTATGCTTAGCCCCGTTACATTGTCGGCGCATGACTACTCGACCAGTGAGCTATTACGCACTCTTTCAAGGCGTGGCTGCTTCTAAGCCAACCTCCTGGCTGTCTTCGCAATTACACTTCCTTTTCCACTTAGCATAGATTTGAGACCTTAGCCGTCGGTCTGGGTTGTTTCCCTTTTGACCACGAATATTATCACCCGTAGTCTGACTCCCATAAATCCTGTAACGGCATTCGGAGTTTGGTTGAGTTTGGTACCCGGTGAAGGGCCCGTACCCATTCAGTGCTCTACCTCCGTTACATTCTAATATGAGGCTAGCCCTAAAGCTATTTCGGGGAGAACCAGCTATCTCCGAGTTTGATTAGCCTTTCACTCCTATCCACACGTCATCCCTGCCTTTTTAAACAGACTAGGGTTCGGTCCTCCACTCTGTGTTACCAGAGCTTCAACCTGCACATGGATAGATCACTCGGCTTCGGGTCTACTGCATACTACTAAATCGCCCTTTTCAGACTCGGTTTCCCTCCGGCTCCGGAACTTCGATTCCTTAACCTCGCAATATACAGTAACTCGCAGGCTCATTCTACAAAAGGCACGCCATCACCACTTAAGTGGCTCTGACCGTTTGTAAGTCTACGGTTTCAGATTCTATTTCACTCCCCTCCCGGGGTTCTTTTCACCTTTCCCTCACGGTACTATTCGCTATCGGTAGCTGTCTATGTATTTAGCCTTGGATCGTGGTCGACCCGGATTCAGGCAGGATTTCTCGTGTCCCGCCCTACTTAGGAATAAATTGCGCAGACTTATTGTTTTAAATTACAGGGCTTTCACCTTCTCCGGCTGGCCTTCCCAGTACCATTCTTCTAACAATAAGTTTTTTATAACTACGCTCCGAATCCTACACTTCGGAATAATTTATCCTGCAACCCCTCATATACAACGATGTAAGTCTTACATATACAAGGTTTAGGCTCCTCCCCGTTCGCTCGCCGCTACTTAGGGAATCTCATGTTGATTTCTTTTCCTTCAGGTACTTAGATGGTTCAGTTCCCTGAGTTTTCCTCAATACACCTATGTGTTCAGTGCATTGTATCCAGTATTGAAACTGGATGGGTTACCCCATTCGGTTATCTGCGGATCTCAGGATGTTTGCTCCTCCCCGCAGCTTTTCGCAGCTTACCACGACCTTCTTCGTCAGACAGCTCCAAGGCATCCACCGTAGACCCTTATTCGCTTGACCATATTATTTTTTAACCCTTCTCTTATCATTCATACCCACTCTCGCGGTATACAAATGTTTATCTTTTAAAGAACTTGCCTTTTTTGGCGGAAAAAAAAGCAGTCAACTTAATCAAAGTCACTACTTCTTCTGGAGGCACAGGGATTCGAACCCTGGACCCCCGGCTTGCAAAGCCGGTGCTCTAGCCAGCTGAGCTATGCCCCCATTTTAAATTATGTAAAAAAAAGTTTCCTGAAGCGGTGCAGATGATTCTGTTTCACCAAAATCGTTTTTCAAGTTCTGTACATTAGAACTATTTCTCCCGTGTTAACGGGATATTCCCTTTCTCTTAGAAAGGAGGTGATCCAGCCGCACCTTCCGGTACGGCTACCTTGTTACGACTTCACCCCCCTTACCAGGCATACCTTCGGCATCGTCCCCCTTTGCAGGTTAGACTAACGACTTCGGGTACCCCCAACTCGGGTGGTGTGACGGGCGGTGTGTACAAGGCCCGGGAACGTATTCACCGCGCCATGCTGATGCGCGATTACTAGCGATTCCACCTTCATGGAGTCGAGTTTCAGACTCCAATCCGAACTGAGGCAAGCTTTCTGCGATTTGCTCCACATCGCTGTTTCGCATCGCTCTGTACCTGCCATTGTAGCACGTGTGTAGCCCAGGACATAAGGGCCATGATGACTTGACGTCGTCCCCACCTTCCTCCGGTTTGTCACCGGCAGTATTGTCTGAGTCCCCATCCGAAATGCTGGCAACAGACAAAAGGGGTTGCGCTCGTTGCGGGACTTAACCCAACACTTCACAGCACGAGCTGACGACAGCCATGCAGCACCTGTATACCGGCTGCAAGCAGCTACGTTATCTCTAACGTATTCCAGTATATGTCAAGCCCTGGTAAGGTTTCTCGCGTATCATCGAATTAAACCACATGCTCCACCGCTTGTGCGGGCCCCCGTCAATTCCTTTGAGTTTCACCCTTGCGAGCATACTCCCCAGGCGGTGCACTTAACACGTTTGCTACAGCACTGAATGTAACCATCCAACACTTAGTGCACATCGTTTACAGCGTGGACTACCAGGGTATCTAATCCTGTTCGCTCCCCACGCTTTCGCGCCTCAGCGTCAGTTTATTGCCAGAAGTTCGCCTTCGCCACCGGTATTCTTCCTGATATCTACAGATTTCACCCCTACACCAGGAATTCTAACTTCCCCTCTTAAACTCTAGCTTGCCAGTTCTCAGCGCGTTCCCCCGGTTGAGCCGAGGTATTTCACACCAAGCTTGACAGGCCGCCTACGCGCCCTTTACGCCCAATAAATCCGAACAACGCTTGCAACTTACGTGTTACCGCGGCTGCTGGCACGTAATTAGCCGTTGCTTATTCCCTGATTGACGTCATCAATATAGCATTTCCTCTATATCTTATTCCTCCTCAGGAAAAGAACTTTACAACATCTCTGCCTTCATCGTTCACGCGGCGTCGCTCCGTCAGGCTTTCGCCCATTGCGGAAGATTCTTAGCTGCTGCCTCCCGTAGGAGTCTGGGCCGTGTCTCAGTCCCAATGTGGCCGGTCACCCTCTCAGGCCGGCTATCCATCGTCGCCTTGGTAGGCCTTTACCCCACCAACTAGCTAATGGACCGCAAGCTCATCCTAAGGCAGAGCCGTAGCTCTTTTACTCAAAAGTCATTCAAAACTATTGAGATTATTCGGTATTACCCCATGTTTCCATGGGCTATCCCCAACCCCAGGGCAGATCACTTACGTGTTACTCACCCGTTCGCCACTCTCAAGACCCCGAAGGATCTCTACCGTTCGACTTGCATGCTTAAAACGCGCCGCCAGCGTTCGTTCTGAGCCAGGATCAAACTCTCCATTATATATTCCAACGTCCCGAAGGACGTTAGTTTCATAATTAAATCGTTTCTTCCCGGCTTTACTCAAATTCTTAAATAAAACCAGTCAAAAAATCATTCTTTTCTGACCGCTTCAGGTCCCTTCTCTTTTTTACGTTTTAAAGATCTCTTTTTGCGTATAAGCAATTTCCGTGCCAAACGCTTGATTGTTTTATCATTTACCCCAGATCCTGTCAACCAGTTCCAGGGAGTTTTTTTAAAAATTATTTTCAAACCGCCGACACCAAGCTCACCAGATGATGAAAAAAACTATTGTTAATAGTTTTAATTATGCGGCAATTTTAAATCTGGAATTATAAGCAACAGAATTAACTGTCAATCAGAAAGGCTTAACAATTCCCATCCCATACAACCTAAGCTGCGATATGAAGATTATATTTTTATTTTATTTATGTCAACAGGTTTTTATTTTTTTAATTACAAATTTCCGGTCTCTTTATTAAAAAAGAAACCGGAATATTCAAGATAATTATCGGGTATAATACAGATTAGGCAGCCACAGTGCCAGTTCCGGAAAAATCATTATTACAACTAATGCAAGTATCATAACCAGAACAAATGGAACTACAGAGCGATATATATCCCCAAGTGTTATTTCTTTCGGAGCCATAGCCTTCATAAGAAACAGGTTATAACCAAACGGCGGAGTAAGATAGGCTATCTGACAGGTTATGGTATAAAGAACTCCATACCATATCGGATCAAATCCCAGCTTAATAACCAGAGGAACATAAAGGGGAGCAACAATTATAAGCATTGCTGTATCATCAAGAAACATTCCCATAACAAGGAACGACAGCTGCATCATTATAATTATTCCCCATGGACCGAATCCGTACCGGAGAAATATTTCCTGAATTGCATGGACTGCACCAAGACCGTCAAAAATTGCACCGAAAGCAAGCGCTGCAAGTATAACCCACATAAACATACAGCTTACACTGAGTGTATCACGCAGAACTTCTACCATAACTTTCCAGTTAAGTCTTTTTTTAATCAATGCAGCAACAGTTGTTGCAGTTGCCCCTACAGCCGAACTTTCAACAAGACTTGTAACTCCAAGAAAAAAGAGACCCGACATTGAAAAAATTATTAATATAGGAATAATTGCAGACCTCAGGAGTTTAAGTTTCTGCCCCCACGGTACATTTCTTTCCTCTGGAGGAAGAACAGGCCCCAGTTCCGGCTGAAAATAACACCTTATAAGAATATAAAGAATAAACATAAAAGTAAGTACCAGTCCGGGAAAAACACCTGCCAGCCAGAGTCTTCCAACAGGCTGCCTTGCTATCATTCCGTAAAGAACAAGAACAACACTGGGAGGGATCAGAATCCCCAGAGAACTGCCGGCCTGAATAACCCCGGTCAGCATCTTTTTATCATACTTTCTTTTGAGCATTTCAGGCAGAGCTATTGTACTACCGACTGCCATACCGGCAACGCTCAAACCATTTATTGCAGATATTATTGACATCAATGCTATTGTTCCGATTGCAAGACCGCCTCTTACCGGCCCCATCCAGACATGTATCATTTCATAAAGATCATCTGCTATACCTGATTTGGCAAACATATAACCCATATAGATAAATATCGGCAGAGTTAAAAGAGGGTACCAGACCAGCAGAGAAAAACTTGCCTGGAACGCCATTCCGACTCCCCCCTTGCCCCAGAGGAGAAGTGAGAAAACCGAGGCAACACCCCCGATTACAGCATAAATATGCCTCCCGGTAAGAAGCATTACAATCATCGAAGAGAACATCATTACAGCCATTAAACCATAAGCACTCATTAAAGATCCCCTCCTCTGACTGATTCAATATCTTCACCCATCGCTACAGCAATATCCTTTATCAGCTCAGATATTGTCTGCAGAAACATTAAAACTATACCACCAGTCATTATAAACTTTATTGGAATTACAGAAGGGCCCCATGACGAATATGAAACCTGCTTATACTTTACAGCATAAATTATTCCCTGAATTCCACCATATGTAAGAACAGTCATATAAATTAAAACTATAAAAAATGTTATCACATCTGCAACTGCCTTCTGCCGGGTTGTCCACCTGTGATATAAAAGATCCATCCTGACATGCCCGTCAAGGAGAAGAGTATATCCGCCTCCCAGAAGATAATAGGCAGCCATAATAAACTGCGCTGTCTCTACCGACCAGATATGCGGTTTATTAAATATGGTTCTTGATATTGCCTCATATAACAGTACAGCAATCATCCCCAATACAAAAAGCATTGCAAACTTGCCAACTGCCCGGCTTGTTTTGTCAATAACACGAACATAGGTTTTCGCAGCTTTAATCATTTAAATAATCCTCCTCTATACACCGGGTTTTCAAAAAACACCCTTCCAAATCCTGTTTTCAGAATAAGGAAGGGAAATTTTCATAAAATCAAAAGACCCGTCTCATCAGTATCTGTACGGAGCTCCTGCTTTTTTCATTGTATCCACATATTTTTTCAGTATTTTTACAACTCTTGCATTTCTATCGCTTTTCTTGGCAATTTCATCCCAGTATTTCAGGGCAGCGTCTTCAACTACCTTCCACTCAGCATCAGGAATAGTTGTAAGCTCAAGCTTACCTCCGTTTACCCTGTATTCAGCCTCACCCCACCAGTACCAGTGAAGTCTGTAATAATGTGATTTATCAATAGCAAGTTTATAAAGCTGCTGCAGATGCGGAGGGACTTTATCCCATGCTTCTGTATTTACAAACCATCCGCCTGACCATGCACCTGATATCGGATTAGTCAAATAGTATTTTGTAACATCAGCCCATCCGACTGTATAATCTTCTGTAATACCAGACCATGCAACACCGTCAAGCATCCCTGTCTGAATCGCCATTTCAACATCCTCATAAGGCATAACTGTAGGAACTACGCCGAACTGTTCCATAAACTTTCCACCGGTAGGAAACATATACATTCTGAGTCCCTTAAGATCCTTAAGAGATTTTATCGGTTTTGTTGTTGCAAAATTGCACGGATCCCAGCTGCCCTGACTAAGCCAGGTTACCCCTTCAACCTCATCGTATGCTTCTTTCCAGATTTCATTAAGACCATACCAGTTCCAGAGTACATTTACATCAAGGCCGTATCTTGCAGCAAGAGGAAAATAAGCTGCAAAAACAGAAACATCGACAGGTGATGCCATAGAATCATCATCACTGACAACAGCATCAATTGTACCTTCCTGCAGTGCTCTGAAAAGTTCTCCATGCGGTACAAGCTGATCAGCTGTATATACTTCAATGATCATTTCACCGTTTGCCGCAATGTTAAACTCATCAATGGCATTTTTTACTACATGATCATTCAAGGCAGGACCTGCATATGACTGAAGTCTCCACTTAATTGTTTCCTTAGCCTTTGTTGCTGTTTCCTGAGCTACATCCTTAGCTTTTTCAGCGCAACTGCTCATAATAAATAAACTTGTCAACAGGATTGTTACTAAACTTACGGTGATCAATATTTTTTTTAAATCCTTTTTTCTCACTGTAAACCCTCCTTAAAGTTTCAGTTTTCAACGAAAACCTTTTCAAAAAATAAATCATGAGTTTCTTTCTGATTCCCATAATTCGGCTGATTTTTTTCAGCCTTTTCGACATTCAATGCTGTCAACTGCATATCCATAACAATAAAAAAGAGAATTCTGAATTTATAAAACAGTTCTCTTTCTATTACATATCCGGTTCTGAATTATTTCAGAATCCTGTATTAATTAAAAATATCGTTATATACGATATTCATTATCTGTTTTCATTGGGGTAGCTTTAAAGAGTTGTCTGTTACTGTAAAAAACTTGAAGGGTGTTTGCTTTTCAGCATTTTTATACTGAAAAACAGCTATAATGTCGATCCGTAGCCTTCAGCCGTAAAATATTTAAGACAGCTTTTTTCTACCGATGCCCATTTTTCAACCATTTTCCTGATACTTTCAGTTTAAATCAATATTTTCTTAAGTCAAGAAAAAAATGTTATTTTACTGTACAAAAAAAACATAATGTTTTTATTTTATTACAATAAAAAACAAAAAGCCCGTAAGGAAATGTAAAACATCTCCTTACGGGCTTTGAATTCTCATTTAAAGTTATATCATTATCCATCGCCTATAGGATGAAGCAGATATACCTTGGTGGATTAATAAAAAAAAGCCTGGCAACGACCTACTCTCCCGCCTTAGCAGTACCATCGGCGCGTGAGGGCTTAACTTCCGTGTTCGGGATGGGAACGGGTGGAACCCCTCAGCTATAGTCACCAGACTAATATTTTTTCACTTAGTGTCTTAACACATTTATGTGTTAAAACCTAAAGCAAAAAGTCTTTCAAAGGAACCATAATTAAATGGTTCCCTTTAAGAAGAGTTAAAAAATAATATGGTCAAGCCTCACGACTGATTAGTACTGGTAAGCTGAATACATTACTGCACTTACACTCCCAGCCTATCAACCAGATATTCTCTCTGGTGTCTTCAGTATCCTTAAAGGATATGGGATGTTTAATCTTGAGGGGGGCTTCCCACTTAGATGCTTTCAGCGGTTATCCCTTCCGAACGTAGCTACCCAGCCTTTTACCGTTGGCACGATAACTGGTACACTAGAGGTTCGTCCGTTCCGGTCCTCTCGTACTAAGAACAGCTCCTCTCAAACATCCAACGCCCGTGGCAGATAGGGACCGAACTGTCTCGCGACGTTCTGAACCCAGCTCACGTACCGCTTTAATTGGCGAACAGCCAAACCCTTGGGACCTGCTCCAGCCCCAGGATGCGATGAGCCGACATCGAGGTGCCAAACTTTGCCGTCGATATGAACTCTTGGGCAAAATCAGCCTGTTATCCCCGGAGTACCTTTTGTCCGTTAAGCGACGGCCCTTCCACGCGGGACCGCCGGATCACTAAGACCTACTTTCGTACCTGCTCGACTTGTTAGTCTCGCAGTCAGGCTGCCTTATGCCTTTACACTTACACGATGATTTCCAACCACCGCAAGGCAACCTTCGCGCGCCTCCGTTACTCTTTAGGAGGCGACCGCCCCAGTCAAACCGCCCACCTGACAGTGTCCACATACCCGATAAGGGCATGCGTTAGAAACCTAACCTGATAAGGGTGGTATTTCAACAACAACTCTGCACAATCTGGCGACCATGCTTCAAAGTTTCCCACCTATCCTACACATACCAGGACAAGTTTCAGTGCCAAGCTGCAGTAAAGGTTCACGGGGTCTTTCCGTCTAACCACGGGTAACCGGTATCTTCACCGGTACTCCAATTTCACCGGGTCTCGCGTTGAGACAGCGCCCAATTCGTTACACCATTCGTGCGGGTCGGAACTTACCCGACAAGGAATTTCGCTACCTTAGGACCGTTATAGTTACGGCCGCCGTTTACCGGGGCTTCAATTCAGAGCTTCGCTAAAAGCTAACCCCTCCTCTTAACCTTCCGGCACCGGGCAGGTGTCAGTCCATATACGTCATTTTGCAATTTCGCATAGACCTGTGTTTTTGGTAAACAGTCGATTGGGCCTATTCTCTGCAACCTTTCTAAAACTTTAACATCCTAAAAAGGCCACACTTCTCCCGAAGTTACGTGTGTATTTTGCCGAGTTCCTTAACGCGAGTTCTCCCGTGCGCCTTAGCATTCTCAGCCCGCCTACCTGTGTCGGTTTGCGGTACGGTCCCTCTTACCCTATCCTTAGAGATTATTTCTTGGCACCATGACTACACCCGCTTCGCTCCCCCGTAAGTTCGCTCGCCATAAAAGCTCAGCTCTTGATGCGGATTTGCCTGCATCAATCAACGCCTTGCTCCTTAGACCGGGACTACCGTCGCCCGGCCGGGCTTCACCTTATGCGTCATCCCCTCGAAAGTAAGAGAGGTACTGGAATATTAACCAGTTTCCCATCGACTACGCTTTTCAGCCTCGCCTTAGGGGCCGACTAACCCTTGGGAAGATTACCTTAACCCTGGAAACCTTAGGCTTTCGGCGGAGGGGGATCTCACCCCTCTTTTCGTTACTCATGCCTGCATCCTCTCTTCTGTTATCTCCAGCATACCTTACAGTACACCTTCATCGACATCCAGAATGCTCCCCTACCCCTTGTAATAAATTACAAAGCCGTGGCTTCGGTTCTATGCTTAGCCCCGTTACATTGTCGGCGCATGACTACTCGACCAGTGAGCTATTACGCACTCTTTCAAGGCGTGGCTGCTTCTAAGCCAACCTCCTGGCTGTCTTCGCAATTACACTTCCTTTTCCACTTAGCATAGATTTGAGACCTTAGCCGTCGGTCTGGGTTGTTTCCCTTTTGACCACGAATATTATCACCCGTAGTCTGACTCCCATAAATCCTGTAACGGCATTCGGAGTTTGGTTGAGTTTGGTACCCGGTGAAGGGCCCGTACCCATTCAGTGCTCTACCTCCGTTACATTCTAATATGAGGCTAGCCCTAAAGCTATTTCGGGGAGAACCAGCTATCTCCGAGTTTGATTAGCCTTTCACTCCTATCCACACGTCATCCCTGCCTTTTTAAACAGACTAGGGTTCGGTCCTCCACTCTGTGTTACCAGAGCTTCAACCTGCACATGGATAGATCACTCGGCTTCGGGTCTACTGCATACTACTAAATCGCCCTTTTCAGACTCGGTTTCCCTCCGGCTCCGGAACTTCGATTCCTTAACCTCGCAATATACAGTAACTCGCAGGCTCATTCTACAAAAGGCACGCCATCACCACTTAAGTGGCTCTGACCGTTTGTAAGTCTACGGTTTCAGATTCTATTTCACTCCCCTCCCGGGGTTCTTTTCACCTTTCCCTCACGGTACTATTCGCTATCGGTAGCTGTCTATGTATTTAGCCTTGGATCGTGGTCGACCCGGATTCAGGCAGGATTTCTCGTGTCCCGCCCTACTTAGGAATAAATTGCGCAGACTTATTGTTTTAAATTACAGGGCTTTCACCTTCTCCGGCTGGCCTTCCCAGTACCATTCTTCTAACAATAAGTTTTTTATAACTACGCTCCGAATCCTACACTTCGGAATAATTTATCCTGCAACCCCTCATATACAACGATGTAAGTCTTACATATACAAGGTTTAGGCTCCTCCCCGTTCGCTCGCCGCTACTTAGGGAATCTCATGTTGATTTCTTTTCCTTCAGGTACTTAGATGGTTCAGTTCCCTGAGTTTTCCTCAATACACCTATGTGTTCAGTGCATTGTATCCAGTATTGAAACTGGATGGGTTACCCCATTCGGTTATCTGCGGATCTCAGGATGTTTGCTCCTCCCCGCAGCTTTTCGCAGCTTACCACGACCTTCTTCGTCAGACAGCTCCAAGGCATCCACCGTAGACCCTTATTCGCTTGACCATATTATTTTTTAACCCTTCTCTTATCATTCATACCCACTCTCGCGGTATACAAATGTTTATCTTTTAAAGAACTTGCTGTTTATACAATTCAAACAGAACTGCCAGGCTTTACAGCCTTGACTGTTTATGGGCCTGACAAGAATTGAACTTGTGACCTCACGCTTATCAGGCGTGCGCTCTAACCAACTGAGCTACAGGCCCATTTGAAATTATATAAAAAAAAGTTTCCTGAAGCGGTGCAGATGATTCTGTTTCACCAAAATCGTTTTTCAAGTTCTGTACATTAGAACTATTTCTCCCGTGTTAACGGGATATTCCCTTTCTCTTAGAAAGGAGGTGATCCAGCCGCACCTTCCGGTACGGCTACCTTGTTACGACTTCACCCCCCTTACCAGGCATACCTTCGGCATCGTCCCCCTTTGCAGGTTAGACTAACGACTTCGGGTACCCCCAACTCGGGTGGTGTGACGGGCGGTGTGTACAAGGCCCGGGAACGTATTCACCGCGCCATGCTGATGCGCGATTACTAGCGATTCCACCTTCATGGAGTCGAGTTTCAGACTCCAATCCGAACTGAGGCAAGCTTTCTGCGATTTGCTCCACATCGCTGTTTCGCATCGCTCTGTACCTGCCATTGTAGCACGTGTGTAGCCCAGGACATAAGGGCCATGATGACTTGACGTCGTCCCCACCTTCCTCCGGTTTGTCACCGGCAGTATTGTCTGAGTCCCCATCCGAAATGCTGGCAACAGACAAAAGGGGTTGCGCTCGTTGCGGGACTTAACCCAACACTTCACAGCACGAGCTGACGACAGCCATGCAGCACCTGTATACCGGCTGCAAGCAGCTACGTTATCTCTAACGTATTCCAGTATATGTCAAGCCCTGGTAAGGTTTCTCGCGTATCATCGAATTAAACCACATGCTCCACCGCTTGTGCGGGCCCCCGTCAATTCCTTTGAGTTTCACCCTTGCGAGCATACTCCCCAGGCGGTGCACTTAACACGTTTGCTACAGCACTGAATGTAACCATCCAACACTTAGTGCACATCGTTTACAGCGTGGACTACCAGGGTATCTAATCCTGTTCGCTCCCCACGCTTTCGCGCCTCAGCGTCAGTTTATTGCCAGAAGTTCGCCTTCGCCACCGGTATTCTTCCTGATATCTACAGATTTCACCCCTACACCAGGAATTCTAACTTCCCCTCTTAAACTCTAGCTTGCCAGTTCTCAGCGCGTTCCCCCGGTTGAGCCGAGGTATTTCACACCAAGCTTGACAGGCCGCCTACGCGCCCTTTACGCCCAATAAATCCGAACAACGCTTGCAACTTACGTGTTACCGCGGCTGCTGGCACGTAATTAGCCGTTGCTTATTCCCTGATTGACGTCATCAATATAGCATTTCCTCTATATCTTATTCCTCCTCAGGAAAAGAACTTTACAACATCTCTGCCTTCATCGTTCACGCGGCGTCGCTCCGTCAGGCTTTCGCCCATTGCGGAAGATTCTTAGCTGCTGCCTCCCGTAGGAGTCTGGGCCGTGTCTCAGTCCCAATGTGGCCGGTCACCCTCTCAGGCCGGCTATCCATCGTCGCCTTGGTAGGCCTTTACCCCACCAACCAGCTAATGGACCGCAAGCTCATCCTAAGGCAGAGCCGTAGCTCTTTTACTCAAAAGTCATTCAAAACTATTGAGATTATTCGGTATTACCCCATGTTTCCATGGGCTATCCCCAACCCCAGGGCAGATCACTTACGTGTTACTCACCCGTTCGCCACTCTCAAGACCCCGAAGGATCTCTACCGTTCGACTTGCATGCTTAAAACGCGCCGCCAGCGTTCGTTCTGAGCCAGGATCAAACTCTCCATTATATATTCCAACGTCCCGAAGGACGTTAGTTTCATAATTAAATCGTTTCTTCCCGGCTTTACTCAAATTCTTAAATAAAACCAGTCAAAAAATCATTCTTTTCTGACCGCTTCAGGTCCCTTCTCTTTTTTACGTTTTAAAGATCTCTTTTTGCGTATAAGCAATTTCCGTGCCAAACGCTTGATTGTTTTATCATTTACCCCAGATCCTGTCAACCAGTTCCAGGGAGTTTTTTTAAAAATTATCTGAATTGATTTTGTTTAAATCCAACCCCTTCAGGCGAGAGAAAATATAAAACTTTTCCCTATTATTGTCAACACGATTATCAGATTTTTTAATGTTTAAAAGCCCTTTTTTTATCAGGCAAAAGTTAACAGACGCTCAGCTTTTAAACTTCCTTTTAAGCATCAAAAGATAATCAGCAAGAGAAACAAGAGCAGCCCCGGCTGCAAGATAAAAACAAATAACAGCTATTATTCCAATACTAGCAGCATATTCCGAAAACAGTCCTGTCCGCACTACAGATATATAAATAAGTCCGGAGATCCCCCCGAAAGCATAAGTCCACGCCTTCAGTTTCCCCCCCATTCTGGCCCCCATTACAAAACCCTTGCGGATTGCCAGCATTCTGATAAAAAGTATACCCAGTTCCCTGTAAAGAATAACAGCAAAAATCCAGATGGGCATTATTGCAATACCTGTAAAACAGAGAAAATATGTAAGTCTGCTTACAACATCTGCAAAAGGATCAAAAACCTTGCCCAGATCTGAAACCTGCCCTGACGCCCTGGCAGCCATTCCGTCAAACAGATCAGACAACTCCATTACAATAAACAGTATCCAGCAGGCAATAACCGAAAAAACTTTAAATTGCCCGTCTGACCAGACAGGAAGAAAAAAAACCATTAAAAAAAACGGGGATAGAAAAATCCTCAGTGATGTTAAAAAATTTGCAAGATTCATGTATGAAACTTTAGAATGTAATATTATTTGTGTCAATCATTAAATAATCCGCACGGAAGAAGACCGGTGCGGATCTTCACACAGCCAGTAACACAGGATTAAAAACCGTAAACCTTTTTATATTTATCCTCAAGGTAACCTGTAAAAAAGGAGGGCTCAAGAAGTTCTCCGGTTACTTTTTTAACAAGCTCACGCGGAGTGTATATACTACCGTGACAGTGAATATGCCTCCTTAACCACTCAAGAACAGGTAAAAAATCACCTTTACTTATCAACAGGGAAAGATCTCCGATATCAGATTCCATCTTTCTATAAAACTGCGCACAATAAAGGTTTCCCAACAGATATGTCGGGAAATAACCGATTGCCCCCATGGACCAGTGTACATCCTGAAGAACACCGTCTCTGTTTTTTTCCGGTATAATACCGAGAAGATCAGAACTCAGCTGCCTCCACATTTCAGGAAGATCGGAAACAGATATTTCCCCCTCAACCAGTTTTTTTTCTATTCTGAATCTCAGGATCACATGAAGATTGTATGTAACCTCATCAGCCTCTACCCGGATAAAAGAAGGCTCAACCCTGTTAACAGCACGAAAGATATCGTCGGCATTAACCCCTTCAAGATTTCCGGGAAAAACAGATTTAAGTACAGGAAGATAGTACTGCCAGAAGGAATAGCTTCTTCCGATAAAATTCTCCCACATCCTTGACTGGGATTCATGTATTCCAAGAGATGTTCCCTGAGCAAGGCAGGTATCTTTAAGGCTGTCAGGAAAGCCCTGCTCATACAGGGCATGCCCTGTTTCATGGATAATACTGTACAGTCCTGAAGGATAATAATTCTCATCATATCTGGTAGTTATCCGAACATCATTAAAACCCAGAGAAGTTGTAAAAGGATGGGTGGATATATCAATTCTGCCTCTTTCTGTATCAAAACCGAGAGGTTTAAGGAGTGCTGAACCGACCTTGTTCTGAAGCGGTGCAGGATAGTTTTTTCTTAAAAAACTGTCATCAATCTGATCGGAAGATCTGATTTTAAAGAGAAGGTCTTTCACATTTTTTTCTATTGGGGTAAAGACGGAATCAATAAACGAGAAAGACATTCCTTTTTCATATTCATCAAGAAGAGCATCATAGGGGCTCTCTCTATACCCGTAGGACTCTGCTTTTTCAAGAACAAGAGATAAAAGCTTTTCAAACTGTTCAGAAAAAAGGGCAAAATCATCCTTCCTTCTGGCTTCACCCCATACAGACTGTGTTATGCTTGCCTGCCTGGAGAGTTCCCTGACAAGTCTGGAGGATAGTGCTGTCTGCTTCCTGTAAATATCATAAAACTTCAGAACAAATCCCCTGTCTGTATCAGACAGGGATGAGAGAGAGAGTTCACTTTCCCCCTCAACCCCTGAAAATATCGACTTCACAGTATCCGAGGTCAGTCTTTCATGTATGAGACCGCTCAAAAGTGCGAGCTGCCTGCTTCTCTCTTCTATAGAACCTGCAGGAAGATATGTCTCCTGATCCCACCCCAGTACTGCTTCGGTATGAGAAAGAAGCTGTATCTCGCGGTCAATCTCTTTAAGCTTTTGAATATCTTTTACTGTCATCTGTTTATATTAAATCCTTGGATTCAATTTTATCAAGAACAAATTTCAGAGCCTCATCAAGGGAAAGACCGTTCATCTGCTTCCCGGTCCTCAGCCTGATTGAGGCGCTTTCAGATTCCGCCTCTTTCTCCCCTATCACAAACATATATGGAATTTTTTCATTCTGGGCATTTCTGATCTTGGCATTCATTCTCTGATCACTTAAATCTGTCTCAACACGGATCATCTTTTCCTTTAACACCTTCTCAATCTTTCTGGCATATTCATCAAATGCTGGTGCGACAGGTATTACAACTGCCTGTACAGGAGAAAGCCATACCGGAAAAGCTCCTGCATAGTTTTCAATAAGCACACCAAAGAACCTTTCAAGTGAACCCAGAAGTGCTCTGTGAACCATAAAAGGTCTTTTTTCCTTTCCATCCTGATCAATAAAAGTCATACCGAAACGTTCAGGTTCATTAAAATCAAACTGTATTGTGGAAAGCTGCCAGGAACGTCCCAGAGCATCCTTAACTTTGAGATCGATTTTGGGACCATAAAAAGCTCCGCCTCCTTCATCCACATCATATTCCAGTCCGGACTTTTCCAGAGATTTCCGCAGAGACTCTTCTGCTATCTTCCACTGTTCAGGATCGCCAACAGCTTTTTCAGGACGGGTGGATATATATGCCTGAATTTCCTTAAAACCAAAAGACCGCAGCATAAAAAGGCTGAAACGGAGAACTTCCGATATTTCATCCTCTATCTGGTCCGGTGTGCAGAAAATATGGGCATCATCCTGTGTAAATCCCCTTACACGAAGAAGTCCGTGGAGTGTTCCTGATTTTTCATACCTGTAAACTGTACCTAATTCAGCCCAGCGGAAAGGAAGGTCCCGGTAAGACCTCATCCCTGTTTTATAAATCATTATATGAAAAGGGCAGTTCATAGGTTTGGCATAATAGTTAGCCTTGTCCATTACCATTTCCGGATACATCCCTTCAGCATAAAAATCAAGATGCCCTGAAGTTTCCCACAGCCATGATTTTCCCACATGGGGGGTATACAGTAGTTCATAACCATTTTTGTAATGCTCTTCTTTCCAGAATTTTTCAATCTCATGACGGATCCTGGCCCCTTTGGGATGCCAGTATACAAGACCAGGACCTGCTTCCTCATGAAGAGAAAAAAGATCAAGCTCTTTTCCGAGCTTCCTGTGATCCCGTTTTTCCATCTCCTCCAGATGCTGCAGGTGAAGCCTGAGATCTTTCGGATTGCTCCATGCTGTCCCGTAGATTCTCTGAAGCATCGGCCTCTTTTCATCACCTCTCCAGTACGCTCCTGCAACTGACAACAGCTTGAAAGCCTGGGGATTAAGCCTGCCTGTGTCTTCAACATGAGGACCCCGGCAGAGATCAATAAAATTACCCTGGTTGTATACTGATATTTCCTCCCCCTCGGGAAGATCATTTATAAGCTCTATCTTGTAGTCCTGCCCCTTGAACATGGACAGGGCTTCCTTTCGCGAAACAACAGATTTTGTAAATTCTTTTCCGGATTTGATAATTTCCCTCATTCTGTTTTCAATATCCTCAAGGTCCTCCGGCTTCAGAGGGCGGGAAAGATCAAAATCATAGTAAAATCCATTCTCAATTGAAGGTCCGATAGCAACCTTGGCATCCGGAAAGATCTGCAAGACCGCTTCAGCCATAACATGGGCCATGGAGTGTCTGATCCTGTCAAGTTTTTCGTTTTCAGCCATATTTTTCTCCTTAATTTATTTTCAGTAAAAAAATTTAATACCTTTTATCTGCGCAGCACTACCGCTGTATTTTTTACACTATATTATTACCCATCCTCCTGCCGGGATAAAGCAATATCGTCCTGATAAACCCCGCCCTGGCGTGCATCCATGCCCCGGCCATGCCGGGATAAAGCACCAGCGGGATAATATCGTCCTGATATTAAAAAAGCCTTTATATTTTTCATCCTCTACATCTTCAGTATCTTTTACAATAATGAAAATATAAGGACGAAAAGTATAAAGGCTCATAAAGCAATTAAACTTTCCGCGATTCCACCTTATTTCGGCAGGCAGCTTCCGCTGCACTAAAGGCATCCTCGAGATACACCAAAGGCATCATCAGATACACTAAAGACCGCACTTAATTATCCCTGTAACAGCGGGAAACCTGTCCAGGCCTACTGGGCAGGTTTAAATCTGCTGTTCGGTTGGCAGCTCTGGAGTGGTTTTCGATTGCCCTTTTGCCGGAAATATCTCAGCCTGCCGATCAATCTGAACGGACTGTATCCCCTCTCTCAGGACATAGAATGCAACTACTTGTCTCCGTCAATGCTTTTATTAAAAATAATCTCCTGAAATGCAAATGTCAAGTACCCAGAGATACAGCTGTTTTTAAATAATAAAATTGTAAACGTTTGTATTAAATATAACTTAAAGTAATCAATTGACAATTTTGGAAAATTTATAGTAATTTGTTCTAATTTATTATTTTAAGGGATTGGTATGAAAACTGAAAAATCACTGGAAAAACTTGATAGTTATAATAAGAGACTCAACTGCTGGGTATCGGATGAAAAATCAGCAGCTGAACTAATTAATGTATCAGGTATGCTGAGATTTGATAAAACTATTGAACTTATTATTCTCGGCAGACCTCTTAACGACAAAGGGGCCGGCAATATCCTGAACTCACATCTTTTTGCAGAAAAAACAATGAAGGTGCCTGTCAGGATTGAAAACTCACTCAAATTTGCAAAAGCAATTCTCTCAAACAATGTTGCACCTGCCAGAATTGATCTTGCAAGACTTAACCGCGAATGGGATGAAGATAAAGAGTTTTTCGGAAATGATCCTGATAAATTCATAGAAACCAAACTTTCTTCAATTATAAATGTTAATCCGAGGAACCTGAAGGAGCAGGATGTTGTAATTTATGGATTCGGCAGAATAGGAAGAATGGTCGCAAGAGAGCTTATAACACAGTCAGGAAACGGAACGCAGCTTAGACTGCGGGCAATTGTTACAAGAAAATGCTCTAGAGAGGATCTGGAAAAAAGAGCCGCTTTATTTCTTAAGGATTCTGTTCATGGAAAATTTCCCGGTGTAGTGACTATCGACTATGACAGCATGTCACTGAATATCAATGGACACAGTATCAGAATGCTGGCTTCAGAATCCCCGGAAAAGATGGACTACACAAAAGAGGATATTCACAATGCCCTTCTTATCGACAGTACAGGAGCCTGGAGAGACAGAGAGGGGCTTTCAAAACACCTTGATGCAGCCGGGGTGTCAAAAGTACTTCTGACTGCACCTGGAAAGGGAGATCTGCCAAACATTGTTTACGGCGTAAATCAGCTCCAGGATGGAATAATGGAAGAGCCGATTGTTTCTGCAGCATCATGCACAACAAATGCTATTGTCCCTGCCCTTTCTGTTATTGAGAAAAATCTTAAAATTTCAAAAGGACATCTTGAAACGATCCATTCATATACAAATGACCAGAACCTTCTTGACAACTACCATAAGAACATGAGAAGGGGCAGATCAGCTCCCCTTAATATGGTAATTACCGATACAGGGGCAGCAAAAGCTGCTGCCAAAGCAATCCCTTCTCTTCAGGGAAAGCTGACAGCAAGCGCAATAAGGGTCCCAACTCCCAATATGTCTCTTGCAATACTCAGTCTGACTGTTGAAAAAGAGACATCAACAGAGGATATAAACTCAATGTTTTATGACGCTTCCATAAAAGGGGAGCTTATTGAGCAGATCCTTTACAGTAATTCAACAGAATTTGTATCTTCCGACGGTGTAGGAGAAAGCTGCACCTCAATTTTCGACAGTCCAGCCACACAAATTTCCAGAGACGGAAAATCATTTGTTATTTATCTCTGGTATGACAACGAATATGGTTATACAAAACAGGTTATAAGGCTGGGAAAGCATATAAGCGGTGTAAAGAGATACAGATACTACTAAAATCGCCAGATCCTGTTTTACGGCAAAAAATCTTAAAGGACCTCCGGGATCCGGCAACTGAGCGGAAAGAGAACAGGGGTCCTTTAATAATAAGTCCTTCCGGTCCCTTCCATTTACAGAAAAAATATGATAAAAATATATCAATATCAGACAAATAGGAATTTAATGTGATAGAAAAAATTAAGAAACAGACTGTGGTTGAAACAGTCATGGATAAAATCAGGGACCTCATTGCATCTGGAGAATACAAGGTAAACGAAAGACTTCCGACTGAAAACGAACTTGCAGAGATGTTCGGTCTCGGCAGATCATCTATAAGAGAGGCAATCAAGGTCTTCAATTATCTAGGAGTACTTGAGTCAAGAACAGCAAAAGGAACATTTGTTTGTGAAAGAAACAATATTACAACCGAACTGATGAAATGGGCAGTACTTCTCGGAGATGATGAGCTTTACGAGATGGTGGATATAAGAGGATCCATAGAACTTTTCGCCGTCATGGATCTGACAGAAAGATACAGAAATGAGGATGAAAAAGCCGCTTCTTCAATAAAAGACCTTGAAAAGATATTAAAAGACTTCAATTCTGCGATAAACAATCAGTCTATGAGAGACATTATAAACTGTGATTATAAATTTCATGACACCATAATAGCCAGCAACGGAAATAAAACTTTTTCATCAATTTTTGCTGTTCTCGAGAATTTCGTCTGGGAAGAAATAAAACAGACATACAAGGCATATGATGATTACAAGCAGATACCTCTGGAGCATAACCAGATACTGGAAAGTATAAAATCCGGTGACCCGTCAAAGGCCAGGTTTGAAATTATCAATCATCTTGAGAATATCAAAAATAAACTAAAAGAAGCCATGAACCTGTAAGCCTTAAAAGCTGAAAATAAGGAATTAACATTGCCGGTAGATTTTTTCTCTCTTGATATCACTGCTTATCAGCTGATTTCCCTTTCCCTTTATGCTGTCCTTGTCGGTTTCGAAAGGGCAGGATTAAGATCTGCAGTTCTTCCTTCTGTCCCGCTTGTTGTGGAAAGCTTCGGAGCAGTTGAAGCGCTCGGTTACATGATCCCGCTCCTTGTTATAGCAGATATATTTTCCGTATCGTACTACAGGAAACATACGGACAAAAAAGAGCTTATAAAGCTTATTCCGTTTGCAGCTGTCGGGATCACTGCAGGCCTGATGACAGGCGGCAGTATATCGCAGGGAGTTCTAAAAAAGGTAATCGGAACACTAATTATCATAAGCCTTATAATTATTTCATTTAATAAAAGGCTTTCCTCATGCAGACAGGTCACAGGATGCTATAAAAACACAGGTCCTTTTTTCAGCATGGCAGCAGGATTTACATCTATGCTCGGAGGTGCCGGAGGACCTTTAATATCAACATATTTTCTTCTTACAAATGTAAGCAAAGAGGTTTTCATAGGAACAACAGCCTGGTTCTTCTTTTTTGTAAACATGATTAAATTCCCCCTCTATCTTCTGGTCTGGAAAAATATACATATCAACACACTGGCAGCAGACCTTTTCATGCTTCCTGTTGTTGCCGCAGGCATCTTTTTCGGTCTTATGATTGTCAAAAGGATACCTGAAAAGGGATTCAGAATTTTTATTTTTTCAGCTACACTGCTCTCAGCATTAAAACTGTTCTTCTGATTTTTCAAAATGGAAAATACTGTATTGAATAAATAGGCATAATCACACACATGTATAGTCTTGCCTAAATATATAAAAAATATAAGAATGTATGTGAATCGGTAAATTTCAGTATTTCCCTGCATATTATATGTTTAAGGGTAATCAATGGAGAATGATCATGTTTTATAACAGTTCATCCCAATTCAATTAACGGAAGGAGTCAGCCTTGAAAAAGAAAATTGCAATACTTGAGGGAGACGGAATTGGTCCTGAAATAATGGATGAAGGAATCAAGATACTGAAAGCAGTTGAAAAAAAATTCGGTCATGAATTTGAACTGGTTCATGCCCCTTTCGGAGCATCCGCCTATTTTTCCGAAGGCTCCCCTTTTCCGGACAAAACAAAAAATGTCTGTGATAACGCCGATGCTATTATAAAAGGCCCGGTAGGTCTTTCAGTTGAGAAAATGAATTCTATACCCCAGAAGATGAGACCGGAAGCCGGGGCTATTCTTCCACTACGGAAAAGATATGATACTTTTGCTAATTACCGGCCTGTAAGACTTCCTGCAGCTCTTGCAGATTTTTCCCCGCTGAAAAGGGAAATTATTGGTTCAGGAGTTGATATACTCATGATAAGGGAGCTTGTCGGAGGTATCTATTTCGGAAAGAAATCGGAAGGGGAAGAAAACAATATGAAGTTTGCCAGCGACGACTGCACCTACACTGAAGAGCAGATAAGGCGAATCGCCATAGTCGCATTTGAAGAGGCAAAAAAAAGAAAAACTCTTATGACAAATATACATAAATCAAACGTTCTTGCTACATCAAGGTTCTGGAACGCGGTTGTCGAGGAAGTAAGGGAAGACTACAGAAGTATAGACTACCGGTCAGTTCTTGTTGATAATGCAGCCTACCAGCTTATGATCAATCCATGCCAGTTTAACGGGGTAATGCTTTTTGAAAACATGATGGGAGACATACTTACAGACCAGGCCGGGGGTATCCTGGGGTCAATGGGGCTTATGCCTTCAGCCTGTATAGGTCCTGAAAAGGGTTATGTTGAAGCTGCCCACGGGTCAGCACCTGATATTGCGGGGAGGAATATTGCAAATCCCTACTCAATGATAGGAAGTGTTGCTTTTCTTTTTGAAAAGATTTTTGACCTGAAAAAAGAGGGAGATCTTATCTGGAACTCACTCTTCAGAGCTTTTGACGAAGGGTTTACAACATACGAGCTTGCAAAGGACAAAACAGCAGAGAATGTTCTTTCAACAACAGCATTCGGCGACAAAATTGTGGAATATATAGAAAAATAATGACTTCCCCTGAAAAAAGCAGAGCTGCCGGTTTATTCACTGGCAGCTCTTTTATTTTAATTAATCTGTTTTCTTTAAACAAAAAAAAATCAGCCCTGACGGCTGAATCATAAAATTCCGAGAGCAAGCATAAGAATAAAAAAGCCTGCAATTCCGATAATTGATATTGAAGGATAAATTCTGTACATATAAACCTCCTGCACACTTACCTATAATAAAATATACAGGAGGAATATTAGGGAATTGTTTTATTGATGTTAAATAGGTGTTAAATACTATTTAATATCAGTCTTAATAAAGCTTTCAGGATCAAGAACAACACTTTCTTCAAGCATTCCTGATTCTTTCAGAAAAAGTATGTCACTTTTCATAGATTCCACATCTGAGCCTTTCACCGAAAAATCGAAATCTGTCCAGCTGTAAAGCTTTTCCGCATCTTCAAAACTTATACCCTGCTCATCAGCTCCCATCTGTATTGCTTCTTTATAGTTATCCCTGATCCAGACAAGGGCTTCTTTATGAACATCAACATATATTCTGACAGCACCGGGGTATTTTTCACTGAATCCGTCCCTTGCAGCAATAACAAGGATAGGCCTGACATACCCCTCAGCAGTAAATACAACATGCCCGCCATTTTTTACTGCATTTATAAGAAGCCCTGCAGCAAGAAGAGATGCATCTATATAACCTGCTTCAAGCGCAGCCGCCCCTTTGGCCAGTCCCATCTGTATAAATTCAACATCTCCCATACCCATACCTTCAGACTCAAGCGCAGAAGCAAGCATCTGGTGAAGAACAGTCCCCTTAGGACCTGCAATCTTCTTCCCTTTCAGGTCCTTTACAGTTTTAATGCTGCTGTCCATTGAAACAAGGGCAAATACCTTATCAGGTCTGCTGTAGCCGGAGACAATTTCAATATTATTGCCGTTTGCGTTGGCAAGAATTACGGATGTTGTATTTACAACCCCCCCTATATCAAGAGAAGCAGCAGCCATAGCCTCAGACTGCTTTGCCCCGGAGTTGATTTCATAAAAATTAACCATGATCCCTTTTTCTTCAAATGCCTTTTCAAGCATTCCCCTGTTTTTGGCAACTATTGACGGCAGATTGAACGGAGACTTAACATATGACACATTTATTTCTTTAAGATTTTCCAGTCCGCTTTTTTCCTTTGTCCCCGATGCGGAGACTGTGTATGCAGCCATCAGGACAAGGCATACTGCTAATATTTTTTTCATGTAAAACTCCTCAAGTCAGTTATTATTTATTTATTGCTCTGTAAAGATACTGCTTTAACTCTATAAAATCCATGCCGGTTTCCTCCCTTTCTCCTGAAAGTGAAACAGCCACATCATCAGTAATTCTGCCGGAACCCATGACAAGGATCCTGCTGCTTAATAGTATTGCCTCATTAACATCATGCGTTATAAAAACAACTGTAATCCCCTTTTGTCTGTATATATCAATAAGCTCCCTCTGCAGGCGCCCCCTTGTAATTGCATCAAGAGCACCGAAGGGTTCATCCATTAGAAGAAGTTCAGGCTCCCGGCAGAGGGCCCTCCCAAGCGCCACCCTCTGCGCCATTCCCCCGGAAAGCTGATACGGATAAGCGTTCCTGTATATTGAAAGATCAAGCATTTCAAGAACATTTTCCACTCTCTTTTCTCTGAGCGCCTCATCCTTTTCATGATGAAGGGAAAGCATAAGATTTTTCTCTACAGTTTTGGTTCTTATAAGGCGGGGTTCCTGAAAAACAGTACCTGTCCTGTTGATGCTTTCAAATACTATTCTTCCTGAATCCTCTTTCTCAAGTTTATTAATAACCCGAAGCAATGTCGTTTTGCCGGCGCCGCTTTTACCTATAACTGAAACAAAAGATCCTCTTTCAATTTCAAATGAGATATTATCAAGCGCTCTGATTACTGAATTGTCAAGGTTATATACCTTGGAAACATTTTCAAATTTAACAACAGCCATGATTAACCGAGACCTCTCATCCAGGGAAAAATCCTTCTCACAGCTTTAAGCGCGGCAAATTCCAGTATAAGCCCGAGAACCCCTATCCAGATTATTCCCAGATAAACAATATCTGTTCTTGCCATTTCCTCGGCATCAAGAATCATATAGCCAAGCCCTGAGGAAGCCGCGATCATTTCTGCACCGATAAGAGCCCTCCAGCAGTATGCAAAACCGAGACGGAGTCCTGTTATAATTGTCGGGAGGGCCTCCGGAATCAGGATATGGAATATCTTTTCCCATGATGTCAGCTCAAGGGTATCCCCCATTTCAAGAATTTTTCCGTCAACCTGGTTAAGGCCTGAAAATGTATCAAGAAATATCGGAAAAAAACTGGCAAGAAATATAAGGGCTATCTTTGAACCCTCCCCTATCCCGAACCAGAGGATCAAAAGGGGAACTGTCGCAAGGGGGGGGATGCTCTTTAAAAAAGAGAAAAATCCCCTGAAATATGTATACATAGAAGGAATAAAATAGAACAAAAAAGCAAGAGGTACTGCTATAAAAACTGTCATTGAAAAACCGTATAAAACCCTCATGAAAGATACTGCAATATTTGACAGCAGCTGTCCGTTAAGGAGCAGGGCATAACAGCTTTTCAACACCTTTAATGGCGATGGGACAAGATAACTGTTGGCAATTCCCGATTCTGAAAGAAAAAACCATAAAAACAGTAAAATACTCAGCAGCAGTATGCGGCGGAAAAAATTCTTCATCTGCTGTAAGATTATCCAATCGTCCTGTTTTATTCAACCTTCAACTATCCTGAATTTTATTCATACAAAAAAATAATTTAGCATCTTGCAGCCCAATATATAGTGTGATATCATCTTTAAATATAAAAAATACACCCACATGTGGTGATAAATAATTATACAAGGGTAGTTAAAAATGAAGTGCCCTCACTGCGGCAACCCTGAAGACAGGGTAATTGAATCAAGACAGAATTCAAGCGGAACAGCAATAAGAAGAAGAAGAGAATGTCTTGAATGCAGATACAGATTTACTTCATATGAACACATTGAAGAGAAACAGCTAATGGTTGTGAAAAGGGACGGGAGCAGAGAGCCTTTTGACACAAAAAAGATTTCAAGAGGACTGGCAAAATCCCTTGAGAAAAGACCTGTTTCAGGAGATGAAGTGGAAAAAATGCTGCAGATTATTGAAGATGAGGCGTATATAACAGGAAAGAACAAACATGAAATATCAACAGAAGACCTTGGGGAGATAGTGCTGCGGCAGCTTTTTATCGTTGATAAGGTTGCCTATGTAAGGTTTGCATCTGTTTACAAGATGTTCAGCGATGTTAGTGAGTTTATAAAAGAAATAGAAAAAATACCTGAGAAATAGATAATAACTGTTTCTCAGAGCCAATCGGGGGGGGTTGACTTTGAAAACCAGTAATGACTGGAAGGCCTTTTTGGATCTGGACAACCGGGAGATGAAGGATAACAAAATTCTTCAGCAGATCGCAAAAAGGGACGGTAAAATAGAAAAATATGACAGGTGGAGAATTGCCAGTGCAATAAGCAGGGCTATTATTGCGGTCAGAGGGGAAGATGACAGGGAACTTACAGAATCCCTGACAGAAAAGACAGAAGACAAAATCAGGGACTTCATGCTTAAAAGACATCCAAACTCAATTCCTGCAATTGAAGAGATACAGGATATTGTGGAAAATGTTCTGATCGAGGAAAACATCCCTGCTATTGCAAAGGCATACATTATCTACAGGGCAAGACATGAGGCACTTCGTGATACGAAAAAACTCATGCTTGATATAAACACAACAATGGATGGCTATCTTTCACAGTCGGACTGGAGAGTTAACGAAAACGCAAATGTCAATTTTTCACTTGGCGGACTTATTCTCCACAATTCAGGAACTATCACTGCTAATTACTGGCTGAAAAACATATATTCTGAAGATATCGCAAATGCGCACAAGAATGCGGATTTCCATATCCATGATCTTTCTATGTTTTCAGGATACTGCGCAGGATGGTCGCTCAGGCAGCTCATACAGGAAGGACTCGGAGGAGTGCCTGACAAGATAACATCAAAACCTTCAAAACACCTGTCGACCCTGATCCAGCAGATAGTTAACTTTCTGGGAATTATGCAGAATGAATGGGCAGGAGCACAGGCGCTTTCCAGTTTCGACACCTATCTGGCACCATTTTTAAAAGTGGACAGCCTGACAAAAAAGAATACAAAGCAGTATCTTCAGAGTTTTGTGTTCGGAGTAAATACCCCGTCAAGATGGGGAAGTCAGGCCCCTTTTACAAACATTACACTCGACTGGACTGTCCCGGATGATCTTAAAGACAAGCCTGCAATAGTCGGCGGAAAGGAAATGGATTTCACCTACGGGGACTGCCAGGAGGAAATGGATATCATAAACAGGTGTTTCATAGAGCTGATGCTTGACGGGGATGCCAATGGAAGGGGATTTCAGTATCCCATACCGACATATAATATCACTAAAAACTTTGACTGGGACAGTGAAAACGGGAAACTGCTTTTTGAAATGACAGCAAAATACGGAACACCCAATTTTCAGAATTTTATCAACAGCGATCTAAATCCTGAAGACGTAAGGTCAATGTGCTGCCGTCTCCAGCTTGATAAGAGGGAACTCAGGAAACGGGGGGGAGGACTTTTCGGTTCAGATGAGTTTACCGGTTCAATCGGGGTCGTAACAATAAACCTTCCAAGAATAGGATATCTTTCAGAAAGTAAAAATGATTTTTACACCCGTTTGTCAGATCTTATGGAAACCGCGGCAAAGTCACTCACAATAAAAAGGAAAGTTATAAACAGACTTATGAATGCGGGCCTGTTTCCGTATACCAGGAGATATCTGAAACATCTTAACAACCATTTCTCAACAATCGGAATTTCGGGAATGAACGAATGCCTTTTGAACTTTATCGGGAAAAACATAGCTGATCCAGAAGGCAAGGCATTTGCAGAGGAAGTCCTTGATTTTATGAGGGACAGGCTTGCAGAGTTTCAGGAAAAAACCGGAGATCTTTTCAACCTTGAGGCAACCCCTGCAGAAAGTACCAGCTACCGCCTCGCGAAACATGATAAAGAACACTATCCGGACATAATATCTTCAGGGGAAAGTGATCCCTACTATACAAATTCTTCACAGCTGCCTGTTGATTATACTGCAGATATTTTTGAAGCTCTTGATCATCAGGAGTCACTTCAGGTTAAATACACCGGAGGTACAATGTTTCACGGTTTTATAGGGGAAGCGCTTGATGACTGGGAATCCTGCAGGACTCTTGTAAAAACTATTGCAACAAACTACAGAATACCTTTTTTTACAATATCACCGACCTTTTCAGTGTGTCCGGTTCACGGATACCTTTCGGGAGAACACTTCAACTGCCCGAAATGCAAAACTGAAGAGGAGATGAGAATTTTAAAACAGATAGAAGAATTAAAAAAAGAAAAAGAAAAACTACTGGGAGGAAAAAAATGAACACAATTGAACAGATAGAAAGCAGAATAAAAGAACTTGAAGAAAAACTGCCTGAGGTTAAGGGGAGAGAAGCAGAGGTTTATACAAGAATTGTAGGTTATTACAGAGCTGTAAAAAACTGGAACAAGGGAAAAAGAGAGGAGTATAACCACAGAGTCTGCTTTTCCGAATATAACGCAGGGAAAAAAGAAATTAACCGCACTTCAGAAAATATCACGGAAGAAGCTGAAAAGATAATAAATACAGAAAGCGCAGTAAAATACAGCTATTTTTTCAGAAAAACCTGCCCGAACTGCCCTTCTGTAAAAGGCTACATTGAAACTCTTGACATGCCGGGTATCCATATTGATGTGGATAATGATAAAGGGATTGAAGCTGCGGCAGAAAACCAGGTGTTCGGAGTACCGACTGTTGTTTTTTATGACAATGACAATAACGAGGTTTTCAGGGCGCATAATCTGAAGGATCTTAAAGAAAATATAGTTTCAGAAATCGCATTTGCAGTTTAGCCATGCATCTGACTTTAAAAAAGGGGGGTCTTCTCAAGACAACCCTTATTGACTATCCCGGAAAGATTGCTTCAACAGTATTTCTTCCGGGATGCAATTTCCGCTGCCCCTACTGCCACAACAGAGACCTTGTCCTGAACATGGAAAAGGAGCTCTTCAGCATTGATTATATTACAAAGTATATTGAATCAAAAAAGCATCTTCTTGAAGGGGTCTGCATCTCAGGAGGGGAACCTCTTATACACCGGGATATACAGAAGCTGATTGAAATATTCAGGGGATACGGGCTTAAGATTAAGATTGATACAAACGGATCTTTTCCTGAACGACTGGGAGAAATTGATGCAGATTATATTGCAATGGATATAAAGACCAGTCCTGAAAAGTATTATCTCGTCAGCGGTAACAGCCTGGACAAAAACCTTCAGAGCAAAATTCTCAAATCAATCGATTTTATAAAAATGTCAGGGATAGACCATGAGTTCAGAACAACCCTGGTCCCTGGAATAGTTAATACAGAAGATATGAAAATTATCGCAGAAATGGCCGAAGGCTGCATGCTCTACACCCTTAACAGGTTCAGCACTGCCAACACCCTTGACAAAGACTGGAAAAACCATATGTGCTATACAGAAGAGGAATATATGGTTTTTCTCAGAATCCTGGAGGATAAAAAGATCCCCGCAAGAATCAGGGGGATCTGATATTTCCTTATTTTAAAGTCTCAAGAAGCTTTATTATATAAAGTTCTACATAGACCCTGAAAGGTTCTTTCTTTTTTATCCCTATATTTGATGTTTTTATAACAAGATCTTCAGCAAGAGCTGAAATCCGCTTTGAGTCTGGTGGATATTTCAGAAAGAGTTTCTTTTTTGTCCGTATAAAATCCCTGACAAGAGAATTAACATCCTCAACAAGGTTTTTTCTTGCAGTGGCATCATAAAGGGGATTCCACTTTTCAGAAAGCTCATCAAGTGTCATATCTATATTTTTTTCCGATTCCAGATACTGCTTTTTCAGATCGCTTATCGCATTTTTATAGTTAACAGTATTCCTGACAGCGGGCTTCTGTACCTTAGGCATATTCACAATGTCGGTAGACGGCCTCAGTACCTGATATGCAGAATCAGCTGTTTCGCCGGAGTCATTATTATTCCCCCCTCCCCCTTTTCTGCCGAAAGAAAAAAGAGAACTTATAGCAACAAGTAATTTACCGATAACAGGTATACTGTATTTAAGGGGAAGATTTATTCTGATCTCTTTTAAAAGTTCCATTCTGTCTATACCCAGAAGCTTATCGACCGTTTTTAATTTCCCATTGCCAGCAAAGCAGTCGGTTACCGAGTTTTTTATGTTTTCGTTAATATCCCCTGACTGGTTTGCAAGATAAATAAGACCAGGATTAAGAAGAGCATTAAGGAACTTGAAATTATTTTTAATACATTCCTCTAAAGATGAGACAAAAACATCATCCCTCATCATCTCTTTTGTCTTGTGAAACTTTTTAAGGTTTTCACTCCACCTCTCAAAATAGATATCATGGACCTCTTTACCGGTTTCAATAATCTTTCTTAAAAAGACCTGGGAAATCATATCCCTCTGGATATAATATTCTTTCCTCTTTTCAGGAACAATTTTTACAAGATAGGGAAGGTCATCCCCCTCTTTCGGCACAGTCTCGTTTTTTATAAAACTGTTGATAAACTCCCTGCTGTATTTTGAACTGTAAGTCTTCCCCCCCCTGTCGGTAAGGTCGTACATCTCAGTTATTGAGTAGATATGGGGAGGCTTTTTAACACTTGCAGACAATTCCTTATAGTCAGCCTTTTTCTGGGTTTCCTTCTGCATCAGAGATCTGCCGTGAGTTACAAAAGCCCTCAGAATAAAAAGAGACTGACATGTATAGATATCAGAAGCAGTTTTATCATTTTTCTCCAGTAAGTCCTTTATTACCTTGTTGCAGAGAAATGAAAAAAACTTAAAAGAAAAATCACCGGGCTTAAGTATATGCTGCTTAAAATTGCCCGGTCCGCTCAGGACAGATTCCATCATTTTTTTAACAGCCATCTCATTGCCGGGAAGAGCTTTCCTCAGATATCTTCCGATATAGGCATAATTGTTCTGATTAATTATATAGAGATGAAGCTTTTTCAGGACCACATCAAAAAGCACACCATTCAGTATTTCAGGAGGGAACAGGATATCTCCTATCCCTTCGGGGAACTGGATAAGAACAATCTTTCCCTTATCCTCCTCGGAAATCTTCATTGTTTTGAGAAAATCTGTCTTGATATCAAAAACCAGAATCCAGTTATTGTCTATCATGAAGTTAAAGGATTTGATATCAGGAAAAGGGATATCCGGTCTCTCTTCAATTTCCTTGTATTTTGGAAGAACAAGCTGTCTGTAGTATTTATGGATCTGGAAGGAAACTATCCGGGACGATTCATAATTAATAGTACAGGTCCCTTCATGCTCCATTTTTTTTAGCATCGGTATTGCTGAGAGTTTAAAATCCTCGATATTCCTGGCTTCAACACTTTCCCTGTTTGACTCATAATAGGCAGTAAGCTGATCCATAAAAAAGGTATAGTTTATTACCGGGTTTGATCGCTTGATAACAAGTACTTTGATTATTTTTTCAATTATTTCATACATAGTCTTCCATTACATTCTAATATGATTTGAGTTTATCTTCCACCTCTTTTATTATCCAGTCAGGAGTTGAAGCTCCTGCTGTTATACCTACAGTACGGAAAGATGATATTTTATCAGGAAGCTCATCTTCCTTTTCAATATGCCAGGAATTGCTGTTGAATCGGACTGCGGTATCATAAAGTCTCATAGTATTGGCGCTGTTTTTTCCCCCGATTATTATTACAGCTTCGACTTCATCAAGCAGTTTAATAAGTGCTTCCTGTCTTTTTTCAGTTGCAGGACAGATAGACCTTGAAATTTCTATTCTTTCGGTTTTAACAGAGAGGATTCTGCATATCTCATCATAGTCCTTTTCACTGAAAGTTGTCTGGCTCATTATAAGAGAACCTGGAGGAATTGTAATCCTTTCAGCTTCTTCTGTGTTCTGAATTATATCTACTGAAGAGGCATATCCTGCCATCCCCCTGACTTCTCCATGTTCCCTGTCACCTGCTATAACAACGTGCTGCCCTCTTTTTGAAGCTTCAAAAATCTTCTTCTGGGAGTGAAGAACCCTCGGGCAGGTTGCATCAACAACTTTTTTCGCTTTTTTCTCCAAAACTGCCTTTACCGCCGGCTGAACTCCATGGGCCCTGATGATTACTATCCCTTCAGCATCAGAAGGATCATCAATAACATTTACCCCTTTGCTTTTCAGGTCCTCAAGAACAAGCCTGTTATGGATAAGAGGGCCGAATGTAAATACCGGATAGGGGGGAGAGGAATCTATAATATTCTGAACAACCTGCATGGCTCTTCTTACACCCATGCAGAACCCCATACTGTCAGCCCTAACTACCTGCATAATAATATATTATATAGAATTGATTTTTTCGTAAACATTATTTATCCATTTTAATGCTTAAAGTAAGACCATGTCCCACCGGAATAATTGATGAATACAGATTGTTTCTACTGAATATCTCTGTATTGTAGCTGTCGGTGTAGCGCCCCAGATTCTTTCTGACATTGTCATTTGCCTTAAAAAGGGTATCATCTGCTATTATAATCCCTCCAGGTTTGACAAGTGAGAAGATAACATCAATCATGACAGGATAAAGATACTTTCCGCAGTCCTGAAAAACAATATCAAACTTTCCGGCATTTCCGGCAAGAAGCTTCTCCGCCTCCTCCCCGGCATCGCCGAACCTCATTTCAACAACCCCTGAAAGACCTGCCCTTTTAATATTCTCTTCAGCCTCCGCCCTTGTTCTTGGATGATTGTCCACCGTAATAAGTCTACCACCCAGATCTTTAAGCGCCTCGCCCATCCATATTGCAGAATTCCCGATACCTGTTCCAAACTCAAGAACATTTTCCGCTTTTACAAGCCTGATAATAAAGGAAAGAAAACGTCCTGTCTCCGGTTCGATAAACGGCTGAATATCATCCCGGCCTGAGCTTTCCTTTTCAATCTCTGCAACTGCTGTGTTATCATAGGGTATAAAGCTTCTTAAGTATTCAAGCTGATCCATGTAAAACAATTATAAACAAAAACTCTTTTTTAAAACAGATAAAATATTATAATTGACTAATAAAACAAAATAATAGAGATTATTACTATGAAATCAATACCGGAAAAACTGGAAAAACGCTATTCATGGTTTAAGCAGCATTCTGCTGTTGAAGAAACCCCGGGATTTGCCCTTGAGATTATATCTGAAGACAAACCGGGTCTCCTTGCAGAAATAACAGCGGATATACATAAAAGCGGAGGAAATCTCGCTTTTTTTCAGTCATGGATAGAATATGACGGAAAATCCCATATAATTCTTCAGATAGACAATGACTGCTGTGAAGAAACAGTTGTTGAAAACCTCAGAAAAATTGATAAAACAATATCAATATCACCAATGCCTACCAACAAGAAAACATGGGGGAAACGGATTATCATAGTCGGCGGCGGTGCCCAGGTTGCATGTGTTGCATCAGGGGCTATTGCTGAAGCTGACAGACACAATATAAGGGGAGAAACAATCTCTGTAGATACAATTGCAATAATCGGTGAAAATGAGATAGCAAATACAGTACTTGCTGTCGGAAAACTTCACAGAGCAGCAATGCTTGTTCTGGCAGGCGCCCTTATGGGTGGCAAAATAACAGAATCTGTAAAAAAGCTCCGTCAGCAGTACGGGATACCTGTAATTGCACTGAGCATGGCAGGCTCTGTTACCAGAGAAGCTGATCTTGTTATTACTGATCCGGTAGAAGCCGGAGTAATGGCTGTAATGCTTATAAGCAATGTCGGAAAATTCAATCTCCTCAAAGTTGAAGGTAACAGATACTGATATTTTTTTTCTGGTTTTTCCCGTTATTTGAATTATACTGTATGTATGCCATACTGTAATCTGAATATTAATATAAAACAAAATGTCATTCAGAATTACCGCTCCTGCATTTCACAAGTTTCTGTGTTTATTTTAAACAACCTGTCATATAACAAGGATATTTTGGTATTTTTCATTATTTATAATAAAGGAGAGTATTATGAAAATTGACTTTATCTCAATCGGCACACTTTCAGTTGAGAAATCTGTCAGTTTCTATCAGGATGTTCTGGGATTTACCCTCTATGACAGATACTCCCCGGCTCCCGATATCGAGATAGCATTTCTTTCAGATGATCACGGGACAAAGATTGAGCTGCTTGAAAAAGTAATGACTGAAAAACATGAAAACTGCAATATATCAATAGGATTCGAGGTTGACGATATTTACTCGACAAAAGAACACCTTGAGCACAACGGTGTAAAAATAATTTCAGGCCCGGTTGAGCTTCCACATAATGTCAAACTTCTTCATGCAATTGATCCGAACGGAGTAAAACTCGGGTTTGTTCAGCATAAAAAATAGAGAGACTGTTCTTTCAATCCTGTTTTTGCAGAAAAACCTGAAAAGCCTTTATACAGGAACAGCACCTCCCACGCCCCTGTTACTAACCCATTGTAACAAATCCTCCAATTTATTATTATTCTAACCATGAATAATGATCAACTTTACGGTAATTACCACACACATACGTACAGATGTAAACATGCAACCGGCGATGCAGCCGAATATGCAGATGAAGCTGTGAAAAGAGGGCTTAAAGTCCTTGGATTTTCCGAACACACACCGTTTCCTGATGACAGATGGAATGATGTAAGACTTGACTACAGTCAGCTTGAGGAATATGACTTAACAATAAGCAGACTTAAAAAAGAAAGAACTGATATACAGATCCTGAGAGGTATGGAATGCGACTGGGTCGAGGAGTTTAAAAACTTCTATATTGATGACTACAGAGGGAAAAGAAAGTTTGATTTTCTAATAGGGAGTATACACTGGTTTCCTGTTGACGGCGAATGGGTTTTTACGTATGCCGAAAATGCAGCCGGCCATGTCAAGGAATATACCGAACATATAATTAAAATGATTGAATCAGAAATGTTTGATTTTATAGGGCATCCTGATCTTTTCGCCCGGTTTACCAGAAAATGGGATAAAGAAACTGATGTACTTGTGAGGGAGATCTGCCAGGCAGCTGAAAGCGTCAATGTCCCCCTTGAAATCAACGGTTACGGATTCAGAAAGGGCAAAATAGAAACGGAGGAAGGAATCAGGTTCCCATATCCACACGAGAGGTTCTGGGAAATTGCATCGGAATATAAAATCAGGGTAATCTGCAATTCAGATGCGCATAAACCGGAGGATGTGGATGCATCCATTGATCTTTGCAGGGGAATTGCCGACAGGTATTCTCTCGAATATGCAGATATGTCATACCTTCATAAAAAAGGAGATTCAAAGAAATATGCTTGAAATCCTGAGGAAAAGGAAATCTGTAAGAGATTTTTCAGAAGCAGGAATTGAACCGGAAAAAGTCACGGCCCTGCTGGAATCTGCACTCCTCTCCCCCTCTTCAAGAAACCATGATCCATGGGAATTCATAGCAGTAGAGGACAGGGAAACAATAAAAAAACTTGCCGGATCTAAAAAGGCAGGATCTTCTTTTATAGAAAAGAGTCCTCTTGTTATTGCAGTAACAGGAAACCGGGATAAAAGCGATGTCTGGATTGAAGATTGTTCAATTGCAACCATTATCATCCAGCTCACCGCTGAATCACTTGATCTGGGATCATGCTGGATACAGATAAGAAGAAGAGAAACAGCAGATGGGGATTTATCTGAAAACTTTGTACGAAAAGTTCTCGATATACCGGAAAATCATTCTGTTCTCTCTCTTGTTGCAGTCGGTTATCCTGCAGAAAGGACAGCCCGAACTCTTAAAATTACTGATTTCAGCAAATGCAGACATGACAGTTATTCTAAGCCTTATCCATATAAAAACTGAATGAAGAATCAGAAAAAAGCTGTAAGATATGCTCTTTGCGCTGTCTTTCTCTGGTCAACTGTTGCGACAGCTTTCAAGCTTGCACTTATTAACCTTTCCTATGATGAGCTTTTATTCTATGCGGTTCTTACATCCATCGCAGTCATGCCGCTGATAGTAACTGTCAACAGGGACTGGAAATTCTTTGATTTAAGAAGAGATGTAAAAGTATCTCTTGTAAACGGAATGATGAACCCTTTTGTTTATTACCTACTCCTTTTCAAGGCATACGATCTGCTAAAAGCCCAGGAAGCGCTTGCTCTTAATTATACCTGGGCAGTAATCCTTACACTCCTCTCTGTTGTTATTCTTAAACAGAAAATCAGAAAAAGGGAGATTTTATCTGTAATTATAAGTTTTACCGGAGCCCTTATAATAGCGACCAGGGGAAATCCGGGCAGTTTCACAATTGAAAGCCCGGCAGGTTTTTTTGCAGCAATTGGAAGCGCATTCTGCTGGGCAGTTTTCTGGATAAGAAACATAAAAGACAGAAGACCGGAATCGGTAAAACTTTTAAGCTATTTCATATCCGGGATTATTTTTATAACCATTTATCTTTTGTTCAATACAGGTATTAAAATTCATCCTGTTTCAGATATTCTTCCGGCTGTTTATGTCGGGGCATTTGAGATGGGGATAACATTCTATTTCTGGTCCAGAGCCCTCTCATATGCTGAAAATACCGCAAAGATAAGCAATCTCATCTACCTTTCCCCGTTTATCTCAATGCTTCTGATATCCCTCATCCTGCATGAAGAAATCCTCTTATCATCAATAGCCGGTCTTGCTCTGATTATCGGGGGGATTATTCTTTCCAGCCTCAAATGAAACTCTTTACATAATATTAATCTTATATTACGATAATTTTAATTATGGATAAATACAACATCAGGGTATGTGAGATTGAAGATCTCCAGACAGTATATAAAATGATCTGTCTTCTGGAAGGGGAAAATCCCGGAATTGAGGAATTTACAGGTGTTTTCAAAGACAACCTGAACGATCCCAATATTCACTATATTATTACAGAAACAGATAACAGACCTATCGGATTTGCAGGGATGCATATCCAGAAAATCCTTCATCATACAGGAAGCGTCGGAGAACTTATAGAGATGTATGTTGATCCTGATTTCAGAAATGAAGGAATCGGAGAGGCCATGTTCTGGTACCTGCGTGATAAAGCTGAATCCTGCGGCTGCAAGCACTTTGAAGTAGCCTGCAATATAGTACGGGGGAAAACAAAGGAATTCTTTGAAAACCGCGGCCTTCATATGACCCATTACAAATTCACAGAACGTCTTTAAGGATACCTTCAAATCGTCCCGGTGTGTAATACCCTTATATTTTATTAAGCATACATTTTTTTATCAAAGTCATACTGTTTTAAAAAATATTTACTAATAAGTCCGGCTGTTTTATAATATTTCTATGGTACAAAACAGAAATAAGGATTGGGAAGTAAAAACTGACCGGATACTGGACAGCGCCTTCCGTGAAGGGAGAAAACAGCTTTATGAGCATGAAGTATATGAGATACTGGGATTTTTAGGAATCAATACTCCCCACCACGAGTTTTTAACCGTAAAAGAGGATATCAACGGCCAGCTCTTAAGCAGGTTCGGAAGCGACAGAATTGTCCTTAAAATTGTATCTGAGAATATAATACATAAAAAAAAGCTGGGCGGTGTCAGGATAGTCCATAAAGATACTGATTTCGTAAAATATTCATTTGAAAAAATGGCGGATGATTTCAGGAAAAACAATTATCCTGTAAAAGGAATTCTGCTTGTTGATTTTATCAGCTACTCAGAGGAAATAGGGAACGAAACCCTTATCGGACTCAGGGAAACACCCTCTTTCGGACCTGTACTCTCTTTCAGCAAAGGGGGCTCTGATGCTGAGCATTTTGCATCCAGATATTCCCCTCCCAATCTGGTACTCCCCCCTGTCAACATGAGATGGGCACACGATCTTTTATCCTCAACCGAAATATACAAAAAATATACAGCAGATAAACGGGACAGACAGATTGAGCTTATAAACAGAACCCAGGTGAAATTCAGTGATCTTGCCATGTGTTTTTCAAATTTCTTTCCAGGTAAAAGCAGATACTGTATAACAGAATTCGAAATTAATCCTTTTATCTTTGACAGAGAGGATAAATATCTTGCAATTGACGGGTATGCTTCATTTGAACTGAAAGGGAAAAAAAGGTTTGACAGGCAGAGGGAAAACTACGAAACCCTTGACCCCTTTTTCCATCCTGAAACAATTGCGGTACTCGGAGTAAGTATTTCCGACAATGATAAATCGGGGAATGTTATTGTTAAAAACCTTGCAAGGTCAGGCAGAAAAAAAGTTTTTTGTGTTAATCCCCGGGGTGGTGAAATAATAGTCAACAACACCAGATTTGATGTTTACAAATCTGTTAAAGATATAAAAGAAAAAATAGATTTTGCAGTAATAACAGTACCGGCAAAAGCTGTACTTGATTCTGTAAAAGAGTGTGCAGCCAAAAAGGTGAAGGCTGTCCTTCTTATTTCAGGCGGGTTCAGCGAGACCACCGACAGCAGGGACCTGGAAGATGAGATCCTGGAAATTGCCAGAAAAAACCGCTTCAGAATAATGGGACCAAACTGTCTCGGTATTTATCATTCCGAAGGAAATATAAATACCTTTTTCATACCTGAAAATAAATTCAGAATAAATACTGATCTTAAACAGAATGTCGCTATTCTCAGTCAGAGCGGGGCTCTAGGTATTGTTGAAATCTACAATCTCCGTGACTCGGTAAGTCCCGGAGCAATCGTAAGTTACGGTAACGAACTTGATACAGGTCCATGCGATCTTGTCCCCTACTTCGCAAATGACAGTAAAATAAAAGTCATAGCTCTTTACATAGAAGGTTTCAAAGAGGGGGACGGAAGAAGATTTTTTGAAATTGTATCAAAAATAAAGAAACCCGTAGTTGTCTACAAGGCTGGGAGAACTGAGGCCGGGAAACAGGCAACCCAGTCCCATACTGCAAGCATGTCAGGAGAATATGCTGTAGCCAAGGCAGCCATGAAGCAGGCCGGAATTATCGTTGCCGAATCAATGGAAGACCATACCGGATATATTAAAACATTTTCTCTCTTCAGCAAGCTTATTGTAAACGGGAAGAGAACAGCTGTAGTTGCAAATGCCGGTTATGAAAAGGCCAATGCAGCTGATAATATAGGCGATCTTGAAGTGGTTTCCCTTGATAACGAACTCAGGGAAAACCTCAGGAAAATCATACCTGATTTTGTCAAACCGGAACCTCTTCTTGACCTAACCCCCATGGCTGATGACAGGGTATATATTGACTCTGTCGAGCTGCTCCTGGCATCTGACAGGGTTGATGCTCTTATGGTATCAATTATCCCCTATGCAGGACCGCTTCATACAACAAACGAAGAAATTGATGCGTTTGATAAAAATATTGCAACCGAACTTGTAAGGATTGTCAGAAAATATAAAAAACCTGTTATTGCTTCTGTCGGTCTTGAGACAGGGGGAGGTATATACAGCAGGCTTACGCAGATCCTTGATTCGGGGGGAATCCCTGCTTTCAGCAGTGCGGAAAAAGCCATGAAGTACCTGAATGCCTTTATCAGATACAAACTTATAAAAGAAAAGAACATTATGAGCGAATGGCTGAAAACAGAATAGACTGACCGGATATTGCCTCTTAGTGAATATGTTTGTATATTTCTTTTAAATTTCAACAGGAATGGTGATCAATGTATAATTTTCAGGATTTATTTTCTGCATCGGAAAAAGGGGATCTGAATACCCTGGAAAGAATTTTATCGGAAAAAAGTGATGCGGTAAAAGCTGAAAACAGCGAAGGACTTACCGCTCTGGCAGTAGCTCTTTACAGCAGTCAGCCTGACGCACTTCAGCTTCTGATTAATAACGGAGCAGACATAAATGTTAAAGGGAATGACAGCAGGTCAACTCTTCAGTGGGCAAGAGAGCAGGAAAAATCGGAAACTGCTGAAATACTTCTTTTGACTGACTATATAGACAGACTTTTTAATACCGCTGTCTGGTGGGAAAAACGAAAAGAAAAAGAAGCCAGCTGCGATTCATGCGGTTGCTTAATTGACAAGGACAACAGTACAATTATCAGTATCGATGATGCCCTTTCAACACAAAAATACCTGAACCGGATAGTTGATCAGGCTGTAAAACTGTACCCGCCGGAAATAGCCAAAGACAGAGAGGAACTTGCCGCTCTTCTCAGGGAAAAAATCAGAGACAACAGTTATTCAGACATATATAATGTGTGCAGCAGATGCCGGGATGAATATTTTTCAGAAACAGTGTTCGGGCACAGCAGAAGTTTTATTCTTGATTCAATTGACAAACTCTTTAAGGAACAGCTTTAAAAGTATAAAATTATCCAATGGCTGAAAACCTTTGTATCCCGGCTGGAAAAAGCAGGGCTGAAATTGAAATTAAAAAATCCCGCTTCATAGGACAGTGTTTTTATATTGAATCCGAAAAAGATGCAAAAGCAATTATAAAAGAACTCCGTTTAGAACACAAAGATGCAAGACATATTGTTTACGCTTTTATTTTCGGCCCTGACAACAGCCAGACAATGGGAATGAGTGATGACGGGGAACCTAAAGGTACTGCAGGACGGCCGGTTCTTCAGGTATTAAAGGGAAGCGGAGTCACAAATATACTCTGTACTGTCACCAGGTATTTCGGCGGGATAAAACTCGGGACAGGGGGACTTGTAAGGGCATATACTGAATCAGCACAGGAAGCGGTAAAAAAGCTTTCTGTAAAGGAAATGATCCCTGAAATCAGGTTCTCAATAACTGCAGGATATGATCTTTATGAACAGATAAAGCGCTGTATAGAAAATTATTCAGGATCAGTTGTCTCTGAAAAATTCGAAGACAGGGTATTTATCGAAATAATTGTTCCGGAAAAACATTTTGAAGAGATAAAATCATCAATCTCTGACCTGTCATCCGGCAGCACAGTCTTCAAGGTTCTTAATCCATCCTGAAATTTGATCTTCCCTTTTAAAAAGACTAAGATATAATTCTGAGGGGAAGAAATTGCAGAAAACAGGAGAGGCAGTATGTCGATAAATTTCAATAAAACAAAAATAATTTGTACTATAGGCCCGGCAACAGGAGAAACCGACACTATAGTTAAGCTTGCAGAAAACGGAATGAATATTGCCAGAATCAACATGTCCCACGGCACTCACAGTTCAAATCAGAAAGTTATAGACAATATCAGGGAAGCTGAAAAAAAAACAGGATACCCCATCCCCATAGTTATAGATCTCTGTGGACCCAAACTGAGACTTGGAGATATTAAAGAGCCGTTTGAAATATCAGAGGGAGAGGAGATAATACTGACATCTGAGAATATAACCGGTGAACGGGGGAGAGTCCCGACAACATACAAAAAGCTTTCATCAGATGTAAAGATAGGGGATCCTGTCCTGATAAATGACGGACTTCTGAAACTTGAAGTCATTGAAATAAGTGGGTCTGATGTCAGGTGCCGCGTAATTGACGGGGGGCTTTTACTGTCAAAAAAGGGGATCAATCTCCCCGGGACAGTAATGTCTATTCCCCTGATAACAGAAAAAGACAGAAAAGATATAGATTTCGGAATTGCAAACAGTGCCGACTTTTTTGCCATGTCATTTGTCACATCCGGCAGTGATATAAAAGAGCTTAAGTCAATAATACTCAGGAAAACTGCCGATATTCCTGTTATTGCCAAGATAGAAAGACCAGCGGCAGTTGATGATATTGATGCAATCTGTGAGGAAAGTGATGCAGTTATGATAGCAAGAGGAGACCTGGGGGTGGAAGTCCCGCCGGAAGATGTCCCTCTTATACAGAAAAAGATCATCTCAAGATGTATTGAAAAAAATACCCCTGTCATAACTGCAACCCAGATGCTGGAATCCATGATATCATCCCCAAGGCCCACCAGGGCAGAGGCCAGTGATGTTGCAAACGCAGTACTTGACGGGACTGATGCAGTTATGCTGAGCGGTGAAACCTCTGTAGGGAGCTATCCTGTTGAAACTGTTTCAATAATGAAGAGAATCTGCCGTAAGGCGGAAGAAAAGGGATTTTATATCAACAGGATGAGACTCCGCAGGGGAAAAGATGAAAATTCAGGGGATTTTCTAGTAAACAATATGACAAGGGCAGTCTGTTCATTTGCTGTTGATATTGAAGCTGCCGCGATAATTGTCATAACTAAAACCGGAAAAACTGCAAAAAGGCTTTCAAGATTCCGGATAAATACCCCTGTCATAGCCTTTGTTGAAAATGAAAAAATAATTAAATACCTGACCCCTGTCTGGGGAGTCAAGGCAGAACTGATTGACAATATGTCTGATACAGATTCGACCCTTAAAAGGGCAAAAGACCTTGCCGTCAAACTCGGGTACCTTAATAAAGGCGACAGTGTTATTTTTGTTGCCGGAATACCGCTTCTCGAATCAAACAGGGTCAACATGATGAAGGTGGAAGTAGTCTGAAGGCCGGTTTACGGGGATCACTGTTAAGCTTCGGCTGATCCCCATACCGGGCACCTAATCACCAATGGCGTAAGGAAATATTTTTTTCGTAAACGGAAAAAACATAGTTCTTAAAGGTGCCCTTAAATTAAATATTTTTCAGCTCTTGACAGATTAAGTTCTTTTTACTATATTTCTTTTAATCAAACGTTTGTTTAACTTTATACAGGGGGACAACAATGAAACAGAAACCGGCTAAAGCTCTCCTTCTCTTTTCAGTTTTTCTCTTCTTTTCGCCGCAGCTTTACAGTGAAGGGCTGTTTGACAGTGCACTGAACGAATCTGCTGCCGCTGATACAGAAAAATCTGAAAAAAAGGAAAATGATATTCTTACATTCAACGGATCGTTAAAGGGACAGCTTTCTTCAACCATAAACAGGGATGACGGCAGATATATTCTCGACAGATCATATACAGAGTTCCAGGGTAAAATCAAAACAGATATAAGCTCAGGGATAAAAGGATTCAGTGAAGTAAGAATAAAAAGCAGTGCCGATAATTCTGAGGCTGAGTCTGACCTAAGAGAAGCATATATAGATATTTATACAGACAGTCTTGATATCTCCTTCGGAAAAAAGATAATTGTATGGGGCAAAGCTGATGCTGTAAATCCCACAAACAGGCTTACCCCGATTGACATGTCTGCAGTTTCACCTGATGAGGATGAGAAAAGATTGGGAAACCTTCTTACAGAAGGAAAGTTCGACCTCTACCCTTTTACATTTACTGCAATATATATACCTGTATACAGGGCAACAGTAATTCCCCCTTTTATACCTGCAGTCACAAAAGAGCCCGATCCTGTGGCTGAAAACTCAGCGTTTGCAGTCAAACTTGATTTTGAAAGCGGTTCATATGATTTTTCGCTTTCCTACTTTAACGGTTATAATCCCATGCCAGGTATTTCAGGAATTGAAGGTTCTTTTCTTGTTATGAAACCATACCGGATACATAATTACGGGATTGATTTTTCAACAACAGTCTCTGATTACGGGGTAAGGGGGGAAGCAGGATTTCTTTATCCCTATAAAGACCCTGATTTACAGGGGATACCGTCAGCAGAGCTTTCATATATAGCAGGCATAGACAGATCGATCGGAGATTTTACAGTAATTTTCCAGTATTACGGGAAATATATTCCTGATTTCAAAAAAACAGATGAACTTGATATCGCTTCAGCAGCTGGAACTGAAATAGAAAACAGGAACAGGGCATTGTCATCCCAGACTGATAAAATAACCCACTCACTGGTTTTCAGACCTGAACTCAAGCTTCTCCATGAGACACTTTCGCTTGAAACCGCCGGAATCTATAATTTTACAACAGAAGAACTTCTGCTGAGACCCCTTGCAAGGTGGGACGCAGCTGATTCACTTCAGCTTTCCGCAGGGAGTATATTTTATTCAGGACCTGATGGCACACTCTCAGGTATGGCGGAAGAATACGGCAGCTGCTTTTTCACAGAACTGAAACTATCTTTCTGAGGGAGAAAACATGGGAAATAAAGAAACAGGTATAAATACATTAAGAGAAGATAAAAAGGATATGATCCTGAAGACAGCGTCAGGACTGTTTGCTGAAAAGGGATTTTCATCAGTAGGGATAAGGGATATTGCAGGAAAAGCAGGGGTAAACATTTCCATGATTTCATATTATTTCGGGGGAAAAACCGGTATCCTCAAGGAGATTTTATCAGATTTTCTGGATAAATATTCAAATCTGATTACATCAGCAATTGAAGAATCAGAAGATACTTTCGTCTTTATAGAAAATCTGGTGGCAAGGATTGTTCCTTTTTTCAGACAGAACACCGAAGCAGTATTGATTTTTGTTACTGAACTGCCTGTGGATTCATCCGATATCACAGAGTTCAAGGCGGAAAAGATAAGGGGATTTGTACAGTTTCTGGAAAAGATTCTCGCAAAATCAAAAATTCCTCTGGATGAAAAATATCTTCCCGGGATAATAGGGCCGGTATTTTTCAGTGTTATTTTTTCACACTTTCTTTTTAAACCTGTTGTTTCAAAAACATTTAATATGGATTTTAATGAAGATTTTTATATCCGTTATACACAGATAATAAAAACAATCCTAACAGGTATGCTCAGGGAACTTCAGACTAGTTTTAAAAACAAGGAGCTTTAAATGAAAAGATTATCTGAGATGATTATAAAATACAGATATACGATTATCATCGTATATATTTTAATTACTGCGTTTTCAGTGCTTCAGCTGAGAAACATTGAGGTAGACCCTGAAATAAAAAATATGCTTTCCTCCGAGATAAAAAGCAGGGTTGATACAGACAGGATAGAAGAGGTATTCGGCGGCACTGATCTTTTAATGATAATTTTCGAATCGGAAAACGTTCTTGAACCTGAAACACTCCTTCGCGTAAAAAACATCTCAAAAAAGATCAACCGGCTCAAGGAGGTAGACAAGGTAATATCACTTTTTGATCTTAAGGATATAAGCGGAACTGACGGATATATGCTGGTTGAACCTGCTGTTGACAGGATACCTGAATCAGCTTCAGAAGAGCAGGAGCTTAAAGAGAGACTTAAAGGAAACTCACTTGTATATGAAATAGCTGTTTCAAAGGATTTTACTGCAACAGCCATTATTGCGACAATTACTGAAAATGTATCAGATATAGAAATAATCTCAAAAGTAAAGGAGATTGTTGCGGAGTTCCCCGGGGATGAGAAGCTTTATTACGGTGGAATGCCTTTTACAAGAATCAGTGTTGCCAGTGACATTAAACAGGACATACTCAGGTTTCTCCCGGCAGGGATTGTTATTATGCTTGTATTTCTGTTCATATCATTCAGACAGCTGAGAGGTGTTATCCTCCCGTTCCTGGTTGTCGTCATGTCAATTCTCCTTACCATGGCCCTTATACCGCTACTCGGATGGAAAATATCCATGCCCCTCACCCTTCTTCCCGTAATGATGATAGCAATAGCAAATGATTACGGGATACATATGATAGCAAAATACCAGGAGGAGAATGTTCCCGGAAATAATCTTACAAAAGAGCAGCTTGCATCCGGAATGTTTATGAGCCTGGGAAAACCGGTAATTATTACAGGGCTTACAACCATAGCCGGTATGATGTGCCTGAGAGCGCATATACTTCTCCCGGCAAGACAGCTGGCCGTTCTTGCATCAACCGGAATAGCATACGCATTATCTGCCAGCCTTTTATTCATCCCGGCACTTACATCTATAATCAAAACAGCAAAACCGCTGCACACATTATCCGGGAAGGTCCATTTTCTTGACAGGATACTCCATTCCTTTTCAGATTCTGTAATACGATATCCCGGAAAGATCATAAACTTTTCCATAATTATCACCCTCCTCTCCTCTTCAGCAATATTCATGCTTAAAATCGATGCAAATCCTGAAAACTATTATCCGGAAAACCATCCAATTGTAGTGAGTTCTGAAATTATCAACGACAAACTGGGAGGAAGCCAGAATATATCAATAATGTTTACAGGCGATATAAAATCACCCGGGATGATGAATAAAATCAACAGTTATGAAAATGATTTTAAAAACCTTGAATGGGTCGGCAATACCTCATCAATTGCACAGGCAGTGCATGAAATATCAAAAGCTGTCAGCACCCCTGATGATCCCTATTACGACAGAATCCCCGACTCACGGGAGGCCATAGCCCAGTATTTTGAACTCTACAACATGAGCGGTGATCCTGAAGATTTTGACAAACTTGTTGATTTCCCGTATGAAAATGCCCACCTCATGGTACGGATAAATAATGCTGATACACCGGCAATAAAGGGAGTTGCAGATAAAATAAAAAAATTAACAGAAAATGACAGTTCTGTAACAGCAATAGGGGGATGGGGGATGATTTTTACAGATCTTGCAGACATGGTTATTGAAGGACAGATTTATTCACTCCTCCTTTCAATAATAATTGTCTCATTTCTACTCATGATCCTGTTCAAATCATTCAAAGGGGGACTCTTTGCAATAATACCGCTTTTAATATCAGTAATTCTTCTTTTCAGCCTCATGGGACTCTTCAGAATAGAACTGAATATAGCAACAGCCCTCCTCTCCTCCATCATGATAGGGGTAGGTGTTGATTATACCATCCATTTTCTATGGAGATACAGGGAGGAACTTTCAGAAGGCAGAAGCTACAGCGATGCTGTAAAAACAACACTGACGACAACCGGAAGAGGTATTGTATATAACGCATTTTCTGTAATAGTGGGATTTGTAGTCCTTCTTTTCTCCTCGTTTCAGCCGGTAAAATTTTTCGGATTTCTTGTCCTTATAACAATTTTTGCATGTCTTGCCGGAGCTCTCCTTTTCATTCCGGCATTATGCATAAAATACAAACCTGCTTTTCTTGAAAAAAAAATATCCAGGGGGGAAAAAAATGTTTAAAAAGATAGTTTATACCGTTCTTCTTCTTACAGCCTTTTCAGCAGGAGCGGAAGATAATCTTTCAGGAAAGGAGATATATGAAAAAGCTGTATCCTCCTCCCGCCTTGACGGGAGCGAAGCAGTGTCAAAGATGAGAATTATCGACAGTAAAGGGAGGGAAAGGATCAGGGATACTGCACAGATCAGCAAACTCTATGACAACGGGGAAACGGAAAAGAAACTGATCAAGTTCCTGTCTCCGGCTGATGTCAAAGGGACCGGATTCCTTACCTTTGATTACGATAATGCAGATGACGATATGTGGCTTTACCTTCCTGCGCTCAGAAAGGTCAGAAGAATTGTATCATCAGAAAAATCAAAAAGTTTCATGGGATCTGAATTCTCATATTCAGATATATCTCCTGTTTCAGCAAGTGATTTCAGCTTCAGAATTGTAGGCTCGGAATCAGCCGGAAATACAGAGTGCCATGTTGTAGAAATGACTCCGGTTAATGATGACAAGGCGGATGAAAACGGATTCAGCAGAAAAACAATATGGGTGGGAAAAACAGATTATGTAATCCGTAAAGCTGAATACTATGATTTCAGTGATGTTCTTTTCAAAAAGCTCACAGTCTCAGACATTAAACTTATCGACCCTGAAAAAAACAAATACAGGGCGATGAAAATGGAAATGGATAATCTTGAGAACGGACGAAAATCTGTTCTTGAAATAAGCAGAATCATCCTCAACAGGTCGGTGGAGGATGAATACTTTACACAGCGTTATCTTTCAAGAGACTGAGAATCATTTTTACTCTTCAATAGATGCAAGGTATTCTGAATATTTTGCATCTATTGCATTAAAAAGCTCCTCTTTTATATCTTTCCGGTCCTTCCCGTCAGTTTTTATCGGTTTCAGTATTTCAAGCTGTGCTTCAAGCGACTTCAGCCTGAGAAGCTTGAAAAACTGAGGTCTGAATTTCATTCCCCCAAAATAGCCTATAGTACGAAAATCACTCTTACGGATTTCCCTTCCGTTTATTCTTCTGTATGTTATGCAAACAGGGAGAACTTCAACTCCGGTACCTACAACCGATTCAATAAGCCCTGCTCTGAACGGGAGAAGTGCTCTCCCGTCAGAGCATGTTGCTTCCGGGAAAAGTGATATATTAAGTCCGCTCTTGAGAACCTGCCCTATTTTAGGTATCTCTTCCTTAAGTGTTGTAATCTTTCTTCTCTCAACAAAAAGACATCCTGCAAAATACGCAAGCTGCCCCAGAACCGGCCGCTTCTTCATTTCGTTTGATGTTATAAAAAGGGTCCTGAACCTGCTTACTACAGCAAAAACATCAATAAAAGTCATATGGTTTCCCATGATATAATATGATTTTCTTCTGTCGTAATTTTCCTCACCCTTCTGGATGATTTTAATGGAATATGTTTTTAGAAACAGTCTGTTGAATAAAACTACTGCTCCCATCAGGCTTTTTCTTCTTCTGACAGTCCCTGTAGGGAGCAGAATAATAAAAGAAGATGTCAATACAAAAAAAAGTGCAATAAACAGGCTTACAAATAGTTTATAGAATATCCTTATCAGTCCGGAAAGCATTTTATTATACCTCAATAGTTTATTATAAATTATATTCCGGTTATAATAATTCGCGCAGATAAAAAAAATCAACTATAAAAAGAGGCTTGCCATGTCAAAAACAGAAATAATTGTCAGATATGCTGAAACAGACCAGATGGGAATTGTTCACCATTCCGTATATCCGGTATGGTTTGAAGCTGGAAGAACAGATTACATGGAGAAGGCTGGATATCCTTACGCGAGGATTGAGGAGGAGGGGCTTATGCTTCCCCTTTCAAAACTTGACTGCAGATATATTGCAGGGGCAAAATACGGCGACACCGTAATCATTGAAAGCTCAATAAAAAAGATATCACCTTTCAGACTTGAGCTCTCATATAAAGCAGTAAGAAAATCAGACAGTACTCTTCTGGCAGAAGGGAACACCCTTCATGCATGGACAGACAGGACTCTCAAAATAATCAATCTAAAAACAAAATCACCTGTTCTCTATAATCTTTTTGAATCTCTCGCTGAGGAAGAAGGGAAAAAAGGCTGCCTTTAAAGGCAGCCTTTTATAATCAGTTTTTAATTACAAACTCAACACGCCGGTTTTTCCACCTGTTTTTCATGTCTTTTACTGACTCTACAGGGAACTTACCGCCGAAATATTCAATTACAATTTTATCCTCAGGAACTCCCTCCCTAATCAGTGCTTTCCTTACTGATTCCGCTCTTTTCTGTGTCAGCGGAAGAAGAACACCTTCCTCTTTCTTTTCCTTAGCACTTGATGTTCCGTGAAAAACATTCAAAGCATGCCCTTCAAGAACAATTGTATATTCGGGATACTTCTTAAAAAGCTCTGAAACCTTCTTTACGGTCTGAAGGTTCTTTTCTCCTGTTTCCCTGCCCCGTGAATCAAGTGAAGATTTGTAAGCTGAAAAAATGATATCTGGCACCATAAGATAATACTTTCCGTTTTCAACATAGGCAATAATATCTATTGAAAAATTACTATCCAGGGCAGCAGTATTTCCGTTCATATCTGTTATTGATAATGAAGCTGTAAACTCCTTTTTAGATTCAGACCTTTCAGATGTGCTTCCTTTTCCGTACCACTTAATACCGTCACCGGGAACCTCTTTACCATTAATTGTATCTATTTTATTTCCGCTGTAAATGATATCCATGTTCCAGCTGTAGATCCCGCTTTTATCCTCAACAAACGGAACAATGTCCACCTCACCTTCAAGTTCCCTGCCGTTTACAGCAAAGGGGGTTGAAGTTATGTCAACAGAAACAACCGGAGGTGTAAGATCGTGAAAAAAATCAAACTCATCTCTGGATACGCTTCCGTTAGTATATACAGCTTCAAAAGAAACCCGATAGGTCCCCTCATCAGCATCTGAAGGATCACCTTCTACTGTTATCATATCAGGAAGTGTTTCAGATCCGGCATCTTCATATAAAATGTTTCCTTCCCCGTCCTTGACATTGAAAGACCACCTGTCTATGCCCTCTTTATAATCAGATTCCACACTGAAAAATGCGATACCCTCAAGGCCCCTTTCATCCCTTTCAGCTCCCGGGATATTAACCAGATAAGCCTTCTTATCATTCCGGTCAATTACAATCTTCTGCTTTTCCGGTTTAAGCGGATTTCCTGCAAGGTCTTCAAAATATGTTTCAAGATAATAATCACCGTCAGGAAGATCTTCTCCATCCTGATCCTTTCCGTCCCAGACAACAAGCGATGTTGTGTCCTTACTTGATGTCTCAACAATAACGTCCCCTTCGCTGTTTGTTATTGCACCGCTCCAGTTAACAATCTTGTTGGACTTCATTGATATTTCAGTTGTGTCCTTGCTTCCGTTACCGTTAGGGGAAAATACCGGGTTCTCCACATTAAACTTGACAACAGGAGGAGTTATATCCAGATATACCGATTCATTTTTTACAATTCTCACCCCGTTCTCATATTCACTTGAAAAACCTACATTATATGACCCCTCAGGAAGCTTTTCCCCCTGGGCCCCATTCCCGTCAATTACAGCCTCATATATGCCGGCCTCAACACCTTCGTGTGAGAGTATTATTTTACCGCTCTTATCCGCCATTGTAACTGCCCATCCGGTAAGACCCTTTTCGGTATTCTGTCCGAAGGTTACAGTTATGGTATCTTTTATTCCGTCACCGTTAGGGGAAAAATACTGATCGGAAAGTTCGAAAACAATATCAGCCATTGTTGTATCAAGAACTATCCCTTCAACATTTTTCTCATCCATTTTATTCCCTGCAAGGTCTGTTGAATTTATCCTGTAACTGTATACCCCGTCATCTGCTGCTTTTCCGGAATCATCTTTTCCGTCCCAGACCATCGCAGGGAGCACGGTATTTTCCCATTTGAATTTTCTTACTGTTTTGCCTTCACCCGAGACTATTTCCCCTTCCCACAGGGTTTCGTTTGTTGAATTTTTCTGTTCAATCGAAATGGTATCAAGGTTCCCGTCATTATTCGGGGAAAAAATCATTTTATCCGGTTTTACGAGCTCAACCTCAGGTGCAACAATATCAACGACAAAATCATCAATAGCTGTTTCCCGTATGTTTCCTGACGAATCCTTTACCCACATATCAACATTGTAAACACCGTCCGGCACCTTGTTGCCTGCGTTATCAAAACCGTCCCATTTTACAGTTTTTTCAAGTGTAAATTCCGAGTATTTTGTAAATATCCGGATAAACCAGTTAATATCTGATTTCTCCTTTGCCAGAACTTCCTTTATAATATTACCTGATTTGTCCTTTATACGGAGTCCGTATTCAGGAACATATCCCTTTTTGCTTTTGACATACAGCTTTACTTTGAAAGAGAGCTCTGCATTATCCTTTATTCCGTTACCGTCAGGAGATATATACTGTGTGCCGGATGTCGCAACCTCAAGATCCGGGACCTCCTTGTTTCCCCCTGCAAATACTGAAAAAGTCAGCAGAAATAAAAATATAACCGTAATTACTCTTATAAATTTCACTTTTAGAACCTCCCGTCCCCACAGGGACACTTAATTTCAATACTGGTTATAGTTTGCCATTTCAATACGCAAACCATATTTAAACAACTAAATACGGTAAAAAGTTACCATATTTTTCACCGTACACAAGTTTTCATATAACTATTTAGAATTATAATAAATAAACCGGGAATTTGCTATTCAATATTGCAATAATTAAAACTATCAAATAGCATAAAGCCTATGCATAATTTTGTAAATATTCTGAATGAATCCTGGAAAAGTACTGTTAAAGTCTGTTTACTGCTTTTCAAGCTGATTATACCAATCAGTATAATGATGAAGATCATCAGTGAACTTGGACTTATAACGTATATAGGAAATGCCCTTTCCCCTGTCATGTCTGTGGTAGGCCTTCCAGGCAGTTACGCTCTTGTATGGGCAACCGGGATGCTTACCAATATCTATGCAGCACTGATGGTTTTTTCAAGTGTTATAGCGGAAGAACCGCTGACAGCTGCCCAGGTATCGGTTCTGGGGATTATGATTCTGGTTGCTCACGCCCTTCCAATAGAAGCATCTGTTGCCAGAAAATCGGGAATAAGACTCAGAATCTCACTTCTTATCAGATGCGGGTTTGCACTTCTATACGGTATTATACTGAACCTTCTTTTTTCTTTTTTTAGATTATACCAGGAAGCACCCATGATTATATGGTATCCGAAAAATACAGGACAGGGGATAGGGGGCTGGATACTTGGCGAGTTAAGTAATTATGCAAAAATATCGATTATTATATTCACTCTTATAACTCTTATGAATATCCTGAAGGCCTCAGGAATCATGAACATCATAATCAGGATCCTGACTCCGCTTCTAAAAGGGCTTGGTATCGGGGAAAATGCAATACCGATAACAATTATCGGCACTGTACTTGGATATGCCTATGGAGGAGGTCTTATCATCGAAGAAGCAAATTCAGGCCGGGTAAGCAGAAAAGACCTGTTCTATACAATAGTATTTCTTTCCCTGTGCCACAGTATATTCGAAGACAGTCTCCTTATGATTTCAATAGGAGCCAAAGGGGCTGTTGTATTTACAGGAAGATTCATTCTTTCATATATAACATGTTCAGCCATCGTATTTTTGACAAAAAACATGGATAGAGAGAAGTTTCTCAGGATATTTTTCAGGCCGGATAAACGGATATAAAACAGATCAGGATTATCATAAAAAACATGCAGGAACCATTTTACAGTAAAATATAAATATAATCTGCTGTTTCAGATATGATTTTATGTACGGGGCGGGTTCCTGACGGTTTGGGTACGTGGTTTATTTGGTCATACGTAGAGGCAGGTTTGAAACCTGCCTCTACGTATATAAAACGATATCTTATATAACAGCATCATACGCAACATAAATCATACACGTAATGAAATTCCGGCATCATATATATAACGCCGGATGCATACATAAAAATCAGGTAATTAAAAAATTATTTATACATTGGATATTTTGCTGTAAACGCATAAACATCCTGTTTAATCCTTTCAAGCGCATCATCACTTTCTACATTATCTACCGCTTTTTTAATAAACCCTGCAACAACAGCCATTTCCGGTTTTCCCATTCCCCTTGTAGTAATAGACGGAGTTCCTATTCTTATACCGCTGGTTACCATCGGTTTTTCTTTATCAAACGGAATTGTATTCTTGTTAGCGCTGATTCCAGCCTTATCAAGTGTTTTTTCAACAACTTTCCCGGTCAGGCCCATTTTTGAAACATCAAGGAGCATAAGATGGTTGTCCGTACCTCCTGTGACAATGGAAAAGCCCTGCCTGATAAGCTCTGCAGCAAGTTCAGATGCATTTTCATTAACCTTCTTCATATAATCTTTATATTCAGGCTTGAGGCATTCACCGAATGCAACAGCTTTTGCAGCAATTATATGCATGAGAGGTCCGCCCTGAATACCGGGAAAAATCTCCCTGTTTATCTTTTTTGCAATCTCTTCATCATTTGTAAGAAGATATCCGCCCCTGGGGCCCCTCAGTGTTTTATGAGTAGTTCCTGTTGTTATATGAGCATATGGCACAGGGGAGGGATGAAGTCCTGTTGCAACCTGCCCCCCTATGTGGGCAATATCAACCATCAGAAACGCTCCCGCTTCATCGCATATTTCTCTGAACTTTTTAAAATCTATAATTCTGGGATATGCGCTTGCACCGGCTATTATCATTTTAGGTTTTACACTGAGTGCTGTCTTTCTAAGCTCATCATAATCTATCTGCAGTGTTTCAGGGGAAACCTGGTAGGAAACAATATTATAAAGACTTCCTGAAAAACTTAAAGGATGTCCGTGGGTCAGATGACCTCCGTGACTTAAATCCATACCCATGACAGTATCTCCGGGATTTACCAGAGCCATATATGCTGCCATGTTGGCCTGAGAACCTGAGTGGGCCTGGACATTTGCATAATCAGCATTAAAGAGTTTTTTTATTCTTTCAATTGCAAGTTTTTCAGCCACATCAACATATTCACATCCGCCGTAATATCTTCTTGCAGGATACCCTTCAGCATATTTATTTGTCATGATTGATCCGTCAGCTTCAAGAACAGCCATGGATACATTGTTTTCAGATGCAATAAGTTCTATATTCTGGTTCTGTCTTGCTTTTTCCCTTTCAATAGCATCCCAGACTTCAGGATCAGCATCCTTTAAGTGTTTTTCAAAAATTTCCATTGTCCCCCCCGAATAATTTAAATTGATATATTATTATCTTTCAAGACCAATTATATGTTGGTGAAACTATAACATACAAGGTTTTAATCATTCAAGTCAGATATATATTTAAGTAATTTGATCTTATTATTTATTTGAAATATACTGAAATATAATAACATCCATTTTCAGGAGAAACATATGTATAATTGGTTTGCAATGCAGAACCCGGTAATTCAGGCGCTCCTTGCGACATTGTTTACCTGGTCTGTAACTGCCGCAGGTGCAGCCCTAGTTTTTTTCTTCAAAACAATTAACAAGACTGTTCTGGACGGAATGCTGGGATTTGCATCAGGAGTGATGATTGCTGCAAGTTTCTGGTCCCTTCTTGCCCCCGGAATAGAACTTGCAGCTGAAATGACATCACATCCATGGGTCCCGGCCCTTGTCGGTTTTCTCGGAGGAGGATTATTTTTATGGCTTGTTGACAGAATACTTCCCCATACCCACCCCTCATTTAAAAAGGATGAGAGCGAAGGGATCAAAACAACCTGGCAGAGAAGCATCCTTCTTGTACTTGCAATAACAATACACAATATCCCGGAAGGTCTTGCAGTCGGGGTTGCTTTCGGTGCAGTGGCGGCAGGAATCCCGTCAGCAACACTTGGAGGTGCAATCGCCCTTGCCATAGGAATAGGAATACAGAACTTTCCTGAAGGGACATCTGTTTCTGTTCCCTTAAGAAGGGAAGGTTTCAGCAGATTCAGATCTTTCTGGTACGGCCAGCTGTCCGGCCTGGTAGAACCTGTTGCAGGTGTCATAGGGGTTATTCTTGTCATAACAATGCGGCAGATCCTCCCCTATGCTCTCTCATTCGCTGCAGGAGCCATGATATATGTTGTTGTGGAAGAACTTATTCCTGAGGCCCAGATTAAAAAACACAGCGATGCAGGAACAATAGGCGCAATGCTCGGTTTTGCAGTAATGATGACACTGGATGTGGCTCTCGGATAAAAAAAACCGCCATTTATAAAATGGCGGCTCTATTATAGAAATTAACGTTATTTTTTAGTTTTTCTCTTTCTCTGTTTTCTTGAAACAGTACCCTTCTTTACAGCTTCAGAGGCTGCCTCACCTGATTCAGTTTCAGATGACACAGGAGCTTCAGCAGAAATTTCCTGGTTAGCAGGTTCCTCTTCTTTACCCTTTTTCTCTATATATTTCTTTTCAGCTTTTTCAATTCTTCTGTTCTTTGTAAAACTTATCCACGCAAGAAGAATAGGAGAAGCAATAAAAATTGAAGAATATGTACCGACAATAACACCGATCATAAGGTTAAGTGCAAAAACCCTGATAACCCCGGTTCCGAACACGAAAATAGCGATTACTGCAAGCATTGTAGTCAGTGAGGTTATAAGTGTTCTGCTGAGTGACTGACTGATACTTATGTTTACAATTCTTATAAAATCCTTTTCCCTGAGAAGATCAACATTTTCCCTGATCCTGTCAAAGATTACTATGGTATCATTCAGTGAGTAACCGATAATTGTCAGAAGCGCGGCAATAGTTGCTGTATTAACCTCTATCTGAAAAGTCCCGATTATACCAATCATAACAAGTACATCATGAACAAGAGCTGAAATTGCGGCTACTGCATATGAAAGCTTAAATCTCAGCCAGATATAAACAAGAATAAGGGCAAGAGCAAAACATGTCAGGGTTACAGACTGATACCCTATCGATTGTGAAAATCTCGGCCCTACATAATCCGACTGTTTGATAATTATATTTCCGCTGCCGAACTTCTTGCCAAGAGCATCTTTTATAAGTTTATTGGCTTTTTCACTGAAGTTCCTGTCCCCTTCCGGGTCCTGAAGCCTTATTATAAATTCCTGATCAGCTGGATTGCCTACGACCTGAATCTGAGGTGATCCGACAGCTGAAAGGGTATCCCTGACAGATGCTATGTCTATATATCCGCTCTGTTTTTCATTTACAGTATTCACCGAAGTACCTTCAGCCGAAAGGTCAACAGGGTAATTAAGACCGGCGAGACTCGAAGCAGGTGCTGATGCTCCCTTTTTGGCTGTTACTTCAATATTTTCAAGAGCTGAAACAGCAGTCATCAGATCGCCTACAGTTGCATAATCGGAAAGGGGAAAAGAGTTTACAACTTTATCAAGCCCCCCGTTTCTGTAGGTTGTTATACTTAACTCACTGTTCTGAATATTAAGAACTGTTCTGTCTTCACCTGAATAGGAAACAGAAAAAGCTTCATCTGCTATCTGAACCCTTAGATTTATACCTGACAGAAAATCTATTCCGAGATTGTAACCGCTGTTTACATTTGTGCCTATAATCCCCCCGACTATTACTGCAAAAGAAAGTATAAGCATTGGAATACGTATTTTTGTAAAATTAATTACTTTTGTGCTCATTTGATCCTCCAGCTGATGCTTAATCGTTTCTTACCAAATGTACTCAGGCTGAAATCAAAAAGAAGTCTTGAAACAAACAGTGCTGTAAACATTGAGCATACAATACCTACGGCAAGTGTATAGGCAAATCCCTGTATAGGCCCTGTGGAGAGCTGTGAAAGGAAAATAGCAGCTATGAATGTTGTAATATTGGCATCCATAATTGTCCAGAAGGCTTTTTTAAACCCTGCATTTACAGAAGCTGAAGGTGTTTTCCCCAAGAGGTATTCCTCTTTAATTCTTTCAAAAATAATAACATTTGCATCAACAGCCATACCTACTGTAAGGATAAGACCGGCAATACTTGTCATTGTCAGGGTAAGATTAAAGGCAGACAGAACTGCTACAATAAGAAACAGGTTCATAATCAATGCAATATCTGCAATAATTCCTGCCCCTTTGTAGTAAAGCAGCATGAAAAATATTACAAGCAGAAACCCGAGGGTAACAGCTCTCATTCCGAGCTGTATTGAGTCCTCACCGAGTGATGCTCCGACTGCCTGCTGATTGTCAATCATCAGATCAACAGGAAGAGCTGCTGTCCGGAGAACAAGAGCAAGGTCTGTTGCCTCCCCCCTGTCAAAACCTGTCATTCTGACCTGTCCTGACGGGATCGGCTCCTGTATAACTGCCCCTGCCTTGACCCTGTCGTCAAGAACAATAGCCATTGTCTTTTCAGTATTAGCTGATGTCAGCTTGAAAAAGATATCTGCCCCTTCCCTGTCAAGAGTAAAGTTTATAAGCGGCTTGCCGGTTATCGGATCATTTCCTACCTGGGCATTTACAATATGGGAACCGTCAAGACCGATTTCCTCCCTGATTGCGATATATCTCTGCACCCTGTCAATTCCGTATTCATCTTTCTGTACAAACTCTCTTGAAACTGTACCCGGAGGAAGAATAGTACTGTCAACAGGCTGTTTATCAACCGGCCTTAGTGCTTTTCCCGGATTTTCCTGAATATATGCCCTGAGTTTTGCAGTTGCTTCATCATCGACAATATGAAAATTAAGCTTGCCTTTACCCATAAGAAAGGAGTTTACCCTTTCAGGATCTGCAGCGCCTGGAATATCAATAAAAATGGAATCATCACCCTGTCTTCTTATCTGGGGTTCTGTTACACCGAATTTATCAATTCTGTTATTGAGGATTTCCATAGCCCGGTCAATGGCATCCCGTTTTTCATCTGCTGTAGGGGGATGACCAAGTCTCTCTTCAAGGCTTTCCATATCTGCCTGAAGCAGAACACTCATTCCTCCGGAAAGGTCAAGACCTAACTGAAGAATACCCTTGCTGGTCTCTTTCATTGCCATTACTTCATTTCTGTAATGAGACTCAAGCTCATTGTAGAAATTCTGCTCATTCCTGAAGCTTTTTAGAAGTTCTCCTATTGTCCATTCTGAAGGAATCTCTGTTCTGCTCAGTTTGTAGTTTTTTTCAGCTTTTTTTACAAGAAAATCATACTCTCCCGGAACATTCTGCGCCGGATCTTTTTTCACTAATTCTTTTATTGCTTCAAGTTCTTTAGCTGCCTTATTCATCGCATAGGTTCTGATCTGCTCTTTTGAACCTGTAGCTATTTCCTTTTTATTTTCAGGTGTCTGAAAATACCATTTGTAGGTAGGAAAAAGAAAAACTCCGGCAATTAATAAAACAAGAAGCGAAAGAAAAAATCTATATCGTTTGCTCATATAGTCACTCCGTGTCCAGTTGCTGAACTATCAAATTTTTATTTTTTTTCTTCAGTTGATTCTGCTTTTTCGCCTTTTGCTTCGTGTTTTTCCAAAACAGTTGCTATTGCATTTTTAGTAAACTCAATTTTTGTATTGTCATCCACTTTAACAACAACAGTTGTCTCCTTAACGGCCTGAATAACGCCCCTGATCCCGCCAATAGTAACAACCTTGTCAAACTTTTTCAGTTCATTGATCATATTCTGGGATTCTTTCTGTTTTTTATTCTGCGGTCTTATGATAAAAAAATAAAACACAGCAATAACAGCACCAAACGTTATAAATGTTGTCGCCATCGAACCACCTGCGGCTTGCATAACAGGCAGACTGCTCATAAAATCAATCATAATAAAATTATCCTTCTTATATTTTTAGATTCACAGAAAAAATTACCATGATATAGCTGCTATAGTCAAGAAAAGAATAGTGGAATATGTATCAGAACGATTCCGGGATATGAACACCGATTATTAAAAAGATGATTAATTTATATTTTATACAGGTGCACATACAGAGAAATCCTTTCCTGTTTTCAGAAACTTCTATCCGGAAGAAGAATTATACGAAAAATATATTCCTTTATATCTGGGTGGTTTTTGTTATATTTTCAGGTACATTCTGAACACCAAGAATAAGCTTTAAATAATCCTGATTAGCTATATCAAATCCGGTAATCCTGCTGTATCTCACCCTAACAGCTTCAATCTCCTCTTCATTTCCTGCATACACTGCAGAGCAGAGGGCAGATTTATAAAGACCTGCATCAAGCAGTTCATGAGTTGAAAGTTTTCCGAACCGTTTTTTTGCCTTGCTGTCAACTACAGCACTGTCACCGTCATAACCGATCGTAAAAATAAAATCTTCTCTATTAATCACAGTTATTTCACCAGCCTTTTTTAATTAAGGGTATCAACCTGACGGTTTACCCCGTATTGTAAAAAAGGGAAGCCCTGAAAGGCTCCCCTTTTATTGCCCCTGGCAAAGGAATCAGGGATGATTTACATCATACCGCCCATTCCGCCCATTCCGCCCATTCCGGGAGCACCACCAGGCATTCCTGAATCTTTTTCAGGGAGATCAGTAACGATACATTCAGTTGTAAGAAGAAGTGCAGCTATGGATGCTGCATTCTGAAGAGCTGATCTTGTAACCTTGGCAGGATCAATAATACCTGCCTTGATCATATCAACCCATTCCATCTTGCCTGCATCAAACCCAATACCTTTCTTCTCGTGTTTTGCTTTTTCAGCAATAACAGCACCGTCAAGACCTGCATTTTCAGCAATCTGTCTGATCGGCTCTTCAAGAGCTCTCTTGACAATTCTAAAACCAACCTTTTCATCTTCAGGGAATTCAGAAATATCAATCTTATCAAGAGCATGTACAACCTGTATAAGGGTCAGACCGCCACCAGGAATTACCCCTTCATCGATAGCAGCTCTAGTTGCGGAAAGTGCATCCTCAACCCTGTGCTTTTTCTCTTTAAGCTCAACTTCTGTAGCTGCCCCTACATTTATAACAGCAACTCCTCCTGCAAGTTTTGCAAGTCTCTCCTGAAGTTTTTCCCTGTCATAGTCTGAAGTTGTATCTTCAATCTGAGCTTTAATCTGGCCGATTCTGTCTTTAAGATCAGTAACCTTTCCGTCGCCGTTTATAATTGTAGTATTTTCTTTTTCAATTTTTACTGTTTTAGCCTTACCGAGGCTTTCAATTTCTGTATTTTCAAGCTTGAGGCCGAGTTCTTCTGAAATAACCTGTCCGCCTGTAAGAATTGCAATATCTTCAAGCATTGCTTTTCTTCTGTCGCCGAAGCCTGGTGCTTTTACAGCAACTGCGTTGAGTGTACCCCTGATTGTGTTGACAACAAGTGTTGCAAGAGCTTCGCCTTCAACATCTTCAGCAATTATCAGGATAGGTTTACCTGACTGTGCTACCTTCTCAAGTATTGGAAGAAGGTCTTTCATATTTGAGATTTTTTTATCATAGATAAGAATAAACGGATCATTCAGGACTGCTGTCATATTGTCTCTGTTTGTAGCAAAGTATGGAGAAAGGTATCCCCTGTCAAACTGCATACCTTCAACAAAGTCAATGTTTGAATCAATAGTCTTGGATTCTTCAACAGTAATTACACCGTCTTTTCCAACTCTTTCCATAGCTTCTGCAATCTGCTCGCCTATTTCCATATCATTGTTTGCGGAAATTGAAGCTACCTGGGCAATTTCTGCCTTGTCCTTGATACTCTTTGCAACTTTTTTGATTTCATCAACTGAAATAGCTACAGCCTTATCAATACCTCTTTTAATACCCATAGGGTTAATCCCTGCAGCAACACTCTTAACACCCTCTTTTGTTATTGAATAAGCAAGTACTGTAGCTGTAGTTGTTCCGTCCCCTGCAACATCATTGGTTTTGGTTGCAACTTCCTTTACAAGCTGAGCACCCATGTTTTCAAATGAGTCTTCGAGTTCAATCTCTTTTGCAACAGATACACCGTCCTTGGTTACTGTGGGAGCACCGAATTTCTTATCAATAAGAACATTTCTCCCTTTCGGACCAAGTGTAACCTTTACAGCATTTGAAAGCTTTTCAACACCAATAAAAAGTTTTTTTCTGGCATCTTCATTAAATTCTAACTGTTTAGCCATTTGCTAATCCCTTCCTTTTTACGAATATAAAATATTATATTTAGTTTTATTATTGATTTATTAAGAAGATACAAATTCTTTTTAAAATCATCAACAATTAATTTCATCATTTGGTATTTTTTTTATAAATTACTGCACAGTCACTAATTACAGAGTATTTCACCGCTGTAAACGTCTCTGACCGATCCGGTCAGGCGGTCAACAATCTGCAGCTGACCATACGCTCCTATCCCTTTTATTACCCCTTCCAGGTGATTCCCGGTTTCAGGAAGCCCCTCACAGAAGACAACATTTTCCCCCTTCATATAAAGTCTTTTCTCAAGAACCGCTGCCCATTCACCGCTTCCAAGCCCATCTCTGACTGTTGAAAGGATTTTTAAAAGAAAATCTGAAGGGCTGCATTCTTCACCTGTAAGCTGAAAAACTGAAACACCCCGGTTTTTTTCAAGAAGGGGAAATGTTTCCTGTCTGAGGTTTAACCCTATTCCGCAGAGTATATATGAATCAGAGTTTTCGCAAAGAATTCCTGATATTTTCCTCCCCCCTACAAGCACATCATTGGGCCATTTAACCTTTCCTTCTATCCCGAAATGCTTATCCAGAGCTGTAAGTACACAATATCCCGCATATAATGGAAAAAGAGTTTTATTAAATCCTATATCAGATTCTCTTATAAGAGCGGTAAAGAGAAGGCTTTGTCCTCTTGCCGCTATCCATTTTCTCCCTTCAACCCTTCCCCGTCCCGCTGTCTGCTCATCTGCCAGAACAACTGTTCCTGTGGGAGGATTATCAGGAATAAGGGATCTTGCATCATTCATGGTAGAATCTGTCAGTTCCCTGTAATAGATCCTGCTTCCTCCAAACGGGTTTTCAAGATTCAGTATCTGCAAATGATCCCCCCTCCGATAACAAGATCGCCTTTATAAAAAACAGCTGACTGCCCCGGGGTTATAACAGCTTTTCTATCAAGTTCCACAAGAACTGAGCCGTTTTCCCCCTTTCTCACTATACATTTTTTCTCTGAAGAGCCATACCGCACCTGAACACTACACTCAATATCTTCTCCGTCATAGTCTATGAACCAGTTGAGATCATCAACAGGAAAAGCTGATATCCCCTGTTCATCCTCCCTTCCAACAACAACTGTATTTGACTCAGGTTCTATCCGGATAACAAACCACGGTCCGTTTCCAAGTCCAAGCCCTTTTCTCTGGCCGATTGTGTAGTTAATATACCCCCTGTGTCTTCCAATCACTTCACCGTAAGAGTCAACTATCCTTCCGGGGGGGAAAATACGGTTTTCACTGTTCTCCCTGATAAAAGTGCTGTAATCCCCTTCTATAAAACAGACATCCTGACTTTCCTTTACACTTTCAAAAGAAAGACCCCCCACTGCTGCTGTTTTAACTATATCCTTTTTAAGAAAACCGCCGACAGGGAATATACACCTCGAAAGAATTTCCCTGGGAAGCCTGTACAGCATATAACTCTGGTCCTTCACCCTGTCCAGGCCTCTCTGGATAAAAAGGGAGGAGCCTTCATTTTTCAGCCTTACATAATGCCCGGTAGCATAGTAAAGCTCATCAGATCCCGATACCTCCCCTTTTTCAAGGAGCATCTCTTTTACTGTCTCAAAAAAATAAGTGAACTTGATCCTCTGGTTGCAGATTACACACGGATTGGGTGTTGTTCCTTCAATATATGAATTTATAAAAGTATCTATTATGCAGCTTTTAAAATTTTCCGTTATATCAATTGCAAAAAAAGGGACTCCCTCTTTTCTGCATATCCCTTCCGCCCTTTCCAGGACTTCACTGCTGCTTGATTTTACCCCTCTGTACACAATATGATTGACACCAATCACCCTGTCGAATTTCTTTTTAAGATGTTTAAGAGCCATTGAGGAGTCAACCCCGCCGCTCATACCCAGTATTACTACCTTCCCCATAATATCCCCATAATATATTTCAACATTAATACCTGCTTCTATTGCTTAAAAATCATATCTATCGTATATTTATACAGCATTTAAGAATAAATATACGGGTAATTTATGAATGAAAGAAAAGACAGACTGAAAATTATTAAGAAACTTATTAAAGAAAACAAAATTGACAGCCAGGAGAAGCTTCTTGAACTTCTCAGTAATGAAAACTTTAATGTTACACAGGCGACATTGTCAAGAGACCTTAAACTCCTTAAGGTCAGTAAAGTACCTGATACAAGCAGCGGATACTATTACTCCCTGCTTGAAGAGGAACTTCAGAAGGTTTCAGAGGAAAGAAACATTATGGATATAAACAGAGGGCTTCTTTCCATAAATTTTTCAGGAAACCTTGGAGTTATAAGGACATTTTCAGGATATGCCAACAGCGTTGCTATTGCAATAGACAATCTGGAACTTGATGAGATAATCGGTACTATCGCCGGTGATGACACTGTTCTGATTGTAATTAAAGAGGGTCTTGCACCTGATGAGCTTTTAAAGCAGCTTCGGGACCGTTTTCCGGAACTGGAATTATAGGAGGAAAAAATGAAAGCGGTAATTTTAGGAACAACAGGTTATACAGGGATGGTTTTACTCAGACTCCTTTCAGAGCATCCGGATATAGAAGAGATAATTCCTGTCTCATCATCAAAACCGGGGACTGATCTTGAAACAATTGATCCCGGCATAGGAAAAGCAGTATCGGAAAAGACCGAAAAATCAGACGGGAAAATGGTTGATATAGATTATGCGGTGAAAAGGAAACCTGATGTGGTTTTTTCAGCTCTTCCCCATCTTGCATCAGCCAGGGTCTGCGAACCATTTTTCGGCAGCACTGTTGTAATTGATCTTTCAGCTGATTTCAGGATAAAGGAAACAGACCTTTTTGTAAAAGCATATAAGGAAGAGCCTCCCAGAAAGGACCTTCTCGATAAATCTGTCTACGGACTCTGTGAAATCTACCGGGAAGATATAAAAAAATCAGACATAATCGCAAATCCCGGGTGTTATCCCACCTGCACCCTGCTTCCGCTCCTTCCGCTTGCTTCCAGGGGAATTATAAAGGGTAAGATAATAACAAACGCCATGTCAGGAATATCGGGGGCCGGCAGGAAAGCTACAATAGGCAATATATTCTGTGAAAGAACAGAAAACACCTGCGCTTATCTTCCGGGGCAGACCCACAGGCACTTTACTGAGATAAAAAAGGAGATTAATTATAAAGACAGTTCTCTTGATATCTTTTTTACCCCCCACCTGGTGCCCCTCAAGAGAGGAATGCATGCGACAACGGTTATAGAAACATCAAAGGATATATCAGCCGAGGAAATAGGGGCAGTCTACAGCGAAATATACGGATCTTCCCCGTTTATCAATCTCAAAAAAGACAAACTTCCTGATACAAGAGATGTATGGGGATCAAACAGATGCGATATAGCCTGGCAGGTTCACGGAACTACTGTGATGCTTTTTTCAGTAATTGACAACCTTGTAAAAGGGGCATCAGGACAGGCTGTTCAGAATATGAATATCAGGTTCTCACTCAAAGAAACAAACGGGCTAAAAACCTACGGGGAACTGTAGAGATATGGACAGAAAAACAGTAGTAATCAAGACAGGGGGAAAAGCCGCTTCAGACAAAAAGGCCATGAAAGAGCTTTTTATGGAGATGAAAAGTCTGTCCGGTAAATTTTCTTTTGTGTTTATCCACGGGGGGGGAGCTGAAGTATCAAGAGTCAGCAGGATATTCGGCCTTGAACCTGTATTTGCAGACGGGATCAGACTTACAACTCCGGAAGAGATGGAAGTTGTTGACATGGTACTTTCAGGAAGAATGAACAAGGAAATTGTCAGGCTTGCCAATACATCAGGCCTGAATGCGCTTGGACTCAGCGGCAGCGACAGCTTTCTTTTTACAGGAGAGAGAAGAAGTCCAGACTCCCATACAGGCAGTGTTACGGCTGTAGAAACATCTCTCCTAAGGCTCCTGATGGAAAAATCCATTGTTCCTGTTATTTCATCTACATCAATGACTTCAGGCGGGGAAGCGCTTAACATCAATGCAGATGAAGCAGCTCTTGCAATAGCATCAGACCTTAACGCTGACAGGCTTTTTTTCATTTCAGATATTCCCGGGGTGCTTAAAGAGGGGAATGTAATAAATATCATGACTGAAAAAGATGTTGAAGATGAGATTGCAAAAGGGGTCATTTCCGGAGGAATGATTCCGAAGGTAAGGTCTTCTGTTGAAGCCCTTAAAAAAGGGGTAATGTCGATCAGTATCGGCGAGTATTCAGGAAGCGGAGATCTTTCTGAAATACTTTCAGAAAAAAAGGGGACAAGCATTATTCTGTAGGGTAATAAGCTGCCGGGAAAATATAAAAATACACAGCAGCAGGTCCCGCAATTTATTTGAAAAGAGAGGATATATAACATGGTAAAACAATCAAAAGTACATAACGTTCCATTTCCTAAAAACTATGCATCTGATTTTCTTGTATTCGAAAAGGGAAAAGGGGTTTATCTATATGACCCGACCGGGAAAAAATATCTTGATTTCGGTTCTGGAATTTCAGTAAACGCACTTGGCCACGGGAGGGATGACCTTGCTGAAATTGCATGCGAACAGATGAAAAAGGTTATCCACACTTCAAACCTTTACACATCAGAGCCTTCTGTCTTTCTTGCAGAAAAACTGACAGCGCTCGGTAATTTTGCAGCTGTCCATTTCGGGAACTCCGGATCAGAAGCCAATGAGGCGGCAATAAAGTATGCAAGGCTGTATTCAAAAAACAGAAAGGGAGACGGGAACTTCAAAATCCTTGCCTTTGAATCAGGTTTTCACGGACGGACAATGGGTTCTCTGTCATGCACATACAACGAAGCATATAAAAAGCCTTTCGAACCCCTTGTTCCGGGTGTTGAATTTTCACCTTATAACGATGTAAAAGCACTTGAGAAAAAGCTTGATCCATCTTTCGCTGCAGTTATAGTTGAGGTCCTTCAGGGAGAAGGGGGTCTTATGATGATGACAGAGGAGTTTGCAGGAGCTCTGAACAGACTCTGCAGGAAATTTGACATCATACTCATAGCTGATGAGGTCCAGACAGGACTCGGAAGGACAGGCTGGCCTTTCGCATCATCCATGGTTTCACTTGAACCTGATATAATTTCACTTGCAAAACCTCTTGCCGGGGGGCTTCCCCTTTCTGCAACCCTCATCCCTGAAAAGATAAATGAGCTTATTAAAGCCGGTGACCACGGAACTACATTCGGAGGAGGCCCTGTTACAACGGCTGTTGCGGGAAAAGTACTTGATATAATAATGGATCCCTCTTTTCTCATCGGGGTACAGAAAAACGGAAAACACCTTGCAGAAAAGCTTAAATCCCTCTCAAAAATGTTTTCATTCACAGGAGAGACAAGAGGATGCGGCATGCTTCAGGGACTTGAAATAAAACAGCCGGAAAGCTTTGAAGGTGATCTTATCAAGAAAATAATCTCACTATGTGAAAAAAACGGTCTTATTATACTAAAATCAGGTAAATCATTCCTGAGAATTGCCCCCCCACTGATTATAACAGAAAAAGAAATTGACGAGGGGATAGAAATCCTGAAAACAACCCTTGAAAGTTTCAACATATAAAGGAGAAGAAAATGGCTGAAAATAAAGGAAAACAGATAAAGAAAATTGCTCTAGCCTATTCAGGCGGTCTTGATACATCAATAATAATTCCATGGCTCAAGGAAAACTACCCCGGATCTGAAGTTGTATGCGTATGCATAGACTCAGGGCAGAAGGAAAACTGGGAAGGGATGGAGGAGAAAGCCCTTAAATCAGGAGCTTCAAAGCTGTATATAGAAGATATAAAAGAGGAGCTGGTAAAGGATTATATATTTCCCATGATAAGAGCAGGCGCAATATATGAGGGTAAATATCTTCTCGGTACATCAATAGCAAGGCCGGCACAGGCAAAAAGGCAGGTTGAAATAGCGCTTGAAGAAGGGTGTGATGCAGTGTGTCACGGATGCACAGGGAAAGGGAACGACCAGGTAAGGTTTGAACTTACATATAAAGCACTTGCCCCCCACCTTAAAGTGATCGCCCCCTGGAGGATCTGGGACATCAATTCAAGAGAAGCTGCAATTGAGTATGCTGTAAAGCACAATGTTCCTCTGGGAAATATTTCAAAGAAGAACATCTACTCAAGAGATGAAAACATCTGGCACACAAGCCATGAGGGGGGAGAATTAGAAGACCCGTGGACAACTCCCCCTGAAACAATATTCCAGAGAACCGTATCTCCACAGGAAGCACCAGACAAACCGGAAGAGGTGGTAATTGATATTGAAAAGGGGTTCCCTGTTGCTCTTAACGGAGAAAAACTCTCTCCCTACAACTTTGTCGACAAACTTAACGCTATTGCCGGCAGAAACGGGGTAGGAAGATCAGATATTGTAGAAACAAGAACTGTAGGGATGAAAAGTCACGGTGTTTATGAAACACCTGCAGGGAGTGTCCTTAACAAAGCCCTCCAGGAACTTGAAATGATAACACTTGACAATGACACCCTTCATTACAAGCAGCTTATGGCTATCAAGTACTCGGAGCTGATCTATACAGGGAAATGGTTTACCACTTTGAGAGAATCTATGGAAGCATTTATGGAGAAAAGCAGCGAATACCTTACAGGTACAGTAAGGCTCTACCTTTATAAAGGAAACATAATGGTGGGGGGGAGAAAATCGCCATATTCTCTCTACATAGAGGATCTTGCCTCTTTCGGAGAAAGTGATTACAACCAGAAGGATGCTACCGGCTTTATAAACCTTTTCGGCCTTTCAACCGGTGTTACAGCAATTGTACACAAGCAGATTAAAACTGAAAGCGGACAGGTCAGGGACATAAAGAAAATGGCGACCATTCACGAAGAGTAGATAAGATGATGAAAAAGGATTTTATTATCCGGGAAACCACAGTTGATGATATAGGAGCTATCTTTGAACTTACCAACAACATGGCGGCAAAGGGGCTCATGCTTTCAAGAAGCAAGTACAAGATCATAAATATGCTTCAGAACTTTCTGGTAGCTGAAAATACCGATGGCAAAGTTATCGGATGCGGAGCTTTCACCCTCCTGTGGACAGATCTGGGGGAGATAATGTCTCTGGCGGTTGATCCTGACTACCATAAAATGGGGATAGGGAAGGAACTTGTGCTGAAACTGATTGAAAAGGGAAGAAAACTCAAAGTCCCCGAAATTATTGTACTGACCTATCAGGTTGATTTTTTCATGAAAATGGGATTTTCAAAAACTGACAAGGATAAATTCCCGAGAAAGCTATGGAGGGAATGCCTTGAGTGCCCCAAACTTGAGAAATGCGACGAGACAGCAATGAACATGATACTTTAACCCAGATTATTTTCAAAATTTACAAAGCCCCTCAGCCAGTTTGCTTAAGGGGCTTTTTTTATTTTTCCACAAACCTCTTTTTTATTATATAATTATGAAAAAGGGGGGCAGCATGTCAATTAATTATAATAATCTTGATGAAGCAATATCATTTCAAAAGCTCAAACAGGCGGAAAAACCTGACCTTAAAAAAATCCTTACACCCGAGAGGATTAAGTCATGCCGGGTAAAAGCAGGGGGCGGTCTTGAACTATACTACGGCGCCAAGGAGCATGACGGCAAAATACTTACCCTTTTTCAGGAACTTGCAGATGAAATGCATGCTGTAGAAAAATACAGAAAAATCCTTTCCGGAGAGATAATGAATCCGGGAGAAAAAAGGCTTGTAATGCACCACTACACCAGAGGAGACTTCTCTGTACTGAAAAATGACATGGCATCAGAAATAAAACAGTTCTATAAAAAGGAAAAAGAAAGGTTTTTCAGCTTTTCCGGCAAGATCCACTCAGGCGAAATCAAAGGTTCCACAGGAAAAGTGTTTGATACAGTTGTTCAGATAGGTATCGGAGGATCAGATCTTGGACCAAGGGCTGTTTATCTAGCACTGAAAGGGTATATGTCCTCTGAGGGGAGAAAACCTCTTTTGAGGGGTGAGTTTATATCAAATGTTGATCCTGACGATGCTGCAGATGTATGCAGCAGAATTGACCCTGAAACCACCCTTTTCATCCTTGTCTCAAAAAGCGGAACAACCCAGGAGACACTTACAAACAGAGAACTTGTAATGAATATTGCAGGAAAAAAATCAGATAAGGCTGATCTATCACAACATATGATAGCAGTAACTTCTGAAACAAGTCCCCTTGCAGGCTCTCCTGATTATCTTGATTCATTTTATATTGATGACTATATCGGAGGAAGATATTCCACGACAAGCGGGGTCGGAGGGGTAATTCTATCCCTTGCTTTCGGTTCTGATATCTTTCAGAGATTTCTTGACGGGGCCCATGAAAATGACATACTCTCCCTTGAAGAGAATATACTTAAAAACTCCTCACTGCTGTCAGCATTGATCAGCATATATGAAAGAAATATTTCCGGATATCCTGTCACATCAATCCTCCCCTATTCACAGGCTCTCGCAAGGTTTCCGGCCCATCTTCAGCAGCTTCAAATGGAAAGCAACGGCAAATCTGTAAACAGGGAAGGGAAAAAGCTTTTATACAGCACTTGCCCGGTATATTTCGGGGAACCCGGGACAAACGGACAGCACTCATTCTACCAGCAGCTGCATCAGGGAACAGATATTGTACCGGCTGAGTTTATCGGGTTTAAAAAACCCCAGTACCTGGTAGATATTACAGAAAAAGGGTCAACCAGCCAGGAAAAGCTCAATGCAAACCTGTCAGCCCAGATGACAGCTTTTGCACTCGGGCAGGAGAATGAAAACAGAAATAAAGATTTTTCAGGAGGGAGGCCATCCTCCCTTCTGACTGCAGAAAGACTTACACCTGAAGCCCTCGGAGCCCTTCTTGCTTTTTACGAAAACAGGACCATGTTTCAGGGCTTTTTATGGAACCTCAATTCATTCGATCAGGAAGGGGTTCAGCTGGGTAAAATTCTCGCAAGCAAAGCACTTGAGAAATCCTCCGGCAACAGCATCCTGAATGCCTTTACTTCTATTTTTGAATAGACAAAAAAACCCCCCGGGCAAAAGGAGGAAAACCGGGGGATTATATTAAAGGAGGTATTATGAAAAAGATTTTTACATCTTTCAAAAATATAAACAAATCATGTAATAATAAGTTACAAATAAACCTTTCACGAATTGATTTTTTTTCAATCAATTCGTAAATTCGCTATAGTTATGGAAAATCTTCAGAAAGCAATTACAGGTGACTGGTTTGACATTAAATCAGTTATGGAAAATTACTCTTCACTCCAGGAATTTTTTGATTTCCCGGCGGAGCAGCTGAAAGAGACAATAGACACTATATATCAGGCAGTTGAAGGGGGAATAATAGAATATAAAAAAAACATTCTCAATTCAGTTTTCAGCCTTACAGATTCACTGAAATTTGATACAGCATCACTTAATATGCTTGAAAGCAATATAGCAAATCTTAAAGCACTGATCTATGTAATACTGATACAGAGACTGATAACCAGGAAAATCATAAAACTGAAAACATCAGACAATAACGGAGAAAACAAAAAGCCTGACAGGAAGAGGTATACGGTTTCTGACATAGGAAACATAGTAAGGGAAATACAGACTCTTATAAAAAAGGAGCCCGAACTGAAATCAAACAAGAATATACTGAATATTCTTGTACAGATAAACAGATATAAATCTGAAACAGAATCAATGAAAAACCTTGCCAAAAATATTCCCCATGACAAGATAGATAATTTTAAGGCAAATTATTCACAGAATATAAACAAAATCCTTTCAAGTCTGGTAAACAGCTATATACTTCTGCTTGACGAAAGGAAAGGGGATGCTGATTCACCTAAATACGGCAACCCGCTTGAACAGCATGATCTTTCCATTACAACAGATCTTCTGAAAAAGCAGGCTGAAAATATATCAAGGATTAAATCAACACTAGAGTATGCAGCAAAGGAGCGGTTCAGAATCAGAGAGATAATAGCCACTTCAGACAGCATCAGAGACAGGCTTTACAGTTCTGTCGAGGAAGAAAAGAAAAAATACTTCAATATGGCGCTTTCGGAGAACGGAGGAAGGGATTTGAGCAGGCTGGTTGCACTTGAGATAATGGAAAATCTTAAAAAGCAGCTTGAAATATAATTTTACAGAAGATCGCTTCTGTTCCTGTTTTTAATCACAGTCCTTATATCTTTAACTTTCTGGGAAGACCCTTTTCTGCAGATAAGGGCTTTTCCGTTTTTTATTACCACGATAAGATCACTTACATCGCAGAGGGCAACAGGTATATCAGAAAAAACAATATTATCCTCTGCATTGACCTCAAATTTCTCGGCTTTGCCAAGGTTTTCAATTATTGTTTCAAACTGATCCCAGCTCCCGATATCATTCCACAGAAAATCAGCTTTTATCATTGCAGTTTTCCCGCTTTTCTCCATAACTGCGTAGTCAACCGAATCTGAAGGTGATTTTTTATATATTTCCTTCACAGAATCACTGCTCATTAGAATATCGATTCCCCTCTCAAAAAAAGGCGACGGAACTGAACCAAGCCTTGAAAAGGGAAGCGCTATTTCTGGCGAATAAAGAGACAGCTCAGAAAGAAATGCTTTAACAGAAAAAGCAAACATACCTGAATTCCAGAAGTAGCTCCCATCCTCAAGGAACTTCACAGCTGTACTAAGATCAGGTTTTTCACGGAAAGAGGAAACCATAAAACCCCCGTCAAGAGGCTCTCCCCTTTCTATATAACCGTATCCGGTTTCAGGATACTGGGGTATAATACCGAAAGTAACAAGAAAACCTTTTCTGGCAAGGATGTCTGCCTTTTCAATGTTCTCCCTGAATTCATGGCTTTTTTCTATCATATGATCTGCAGGGAGGACCAGAACTGTAGAATTAAAGGATCCTGAGAGCTTAAGGTATGTCAAGGCTGCAGCAACAGCAGGTGCTGTGTTTCTTGCAGCAGGTTCAGGCAGTACTGCTATCTTTCCGCTGTCTGAATACGGGGAACATTCCCTGATTATATCATCAAGCTGGCTCTCAAGCGTTATAATAATTATTTTACCGCTTATATCAAGCGACAATCCCCTTTCTATTGTCAGCTCCAGAAGCGATTTCCCCTCCCTGACTTTAATAAACTGCTTCGGGGATTCATTAAGTGAAGCAGGCCATAGCCTTGTTCCGCTCCCCCCTGCCAGTATGAGAATATTATCAACCATATACTATATATACTTCAGAATTTCCCCCTCTTCAACAACTATTTAATCCATCCTATTGACCTGAATTTTTTTCTAACTTAAAATCAATTAATTAATACCAATGTAAGGAGAGCAGCAATGGCAAAAGGATTTTCACTCACCATGTATCCGTGGGTATACCTTGCAAAATTTGAAGATAATAAATGGAATGAAGAATATGTGGAACAGCCTCACAAAACACCTGAGGAAGAGGCTTCAATGGCGGAAAATGAACTTAGCAAGCTTCTGGCCGAAAGGAATTCATTCAAGGGGCTGCCTATTGTCAACTATACAAGTCAGTACGCAATGGGATGTTTCGAAGGGCTTAAAGCATTTCCCCAGCCGGACGGTTCTCTTAAAATATTCAGACCTGATGAAAACGGGAAAAGATTCAATAAATCCATGACAGGTCTTTACATGCCGGGATTCCCGGTAGAAAAGTTTGTAGAATCTGCAAGGACTGTAATCAGAAAAAATGCTGATCTCGGATTTTATCCGGCCTATGAAGCTGAATGGGAAAAAGATAATTTTCTGAGCGGAACAGCTGTTTATCTGAGGCCATTTACATATACAGAACCCGGTATAGGGGTTAATATTTCACATAATCCGTGGGTAGTAACACTTGCAACCCCGGTAGGCGCCTATTTTGCCCCCGGAAATGCCAGGGCAACAACAACAAAAAGGGTAAGGGCAAACCAGTATGGAACAGGATGCCTTAAAACCGCTTCTAACTATGTTATTTCAGCACTTGCAAAGCATGAAGCTATGGAAGAGGGATATATGGAAGCTGTATTTCTTGATGCAGTAGAAAAAAAATACCTTGAAGAGGGATCATCCTCAAACATCTTCTGCTATCTGAAAAACGGAACCCTCGTGACCCCCGGACTCGGCGACACCATACTCCCCGGAGTTACAAGAAAATCAATCATTCAGCTTGCTTCTGATATGGGGATAAAAACAGAAGAGAGAAAAATATCCATTGAAGAGGCAATGACCGAATCAAAGGAAATGTTTGTTTCAGGAACAGCGGCAGGTGTAACCTATATCGGCTCAATAGACCATAACGGCAAGACAGCTGTTTTCAATAACGGCGAAATGGGAGAACTTGAGACTGAACTTCTCATTAAGCTGAAAGGGATCCAGTACGGAAAAATTGAAGATAAATACGGATGGATGACAGCCTGCTAGGCAGCTCTTTTCTGATATAGTCTTTCAAGAAGGCTGCAGGGTAATCATCCTGCAGCCTTTTTATTTTGTTATAAGCTCAGACCTTTTTACAGTTCTCCCGCTGCAGGAATAATCCACACCGTATCTGCGGGAATAGTCAACCAGACTTATTTTTCCGACCTTTTCCCTGTAATTATATCTGTTCATAAATATTGTAAAAAGCTGGGCAGTAGCCAGTGAATCTGCAAAAGCGGAGTGAGCAATACCGATTTCTATACCGAAGTGGGTACACAGACTTCCGAGTTTCTTGGAAGGAAGAAACGGAAGCAGTTTCCTCGCTATGACGAGGGTGCAGAGCCGCGGATTATCAGAAATATCATACCCTGCCTGATAAAGCTCTGATTTCAGAAAACTCATGTCAAATCCGACATTGTGGGCAACAATTACTGTGTTATTAATAAAACCAAGAAGGTTTCCTGCAATTTCTCCGAATCCCGGAGCATCTGAAACCATTTTATCTGTAATTCCGTGTATATTTGTGGCAGCAACCTTGCGGCCGGGATTTATAAGTGTTTCATAAACATCGATAATGTTTCCGTCGATATCTATCTTGGTTATCCCTATTTCAATAATCTTATCGCTGTACTTTGGGGAAAGCCCTGTTGATTCTATATCAAGAACTGAAAAAAGTGTCTGCAAAAAATACCTGCCTTTTAAACCCTGGCCTGACCTGCTGAAAATAGCAGAATAGTTGCTACAGCTGCAAACACAGACAACACATGGTAAAAATTAAATTTTTCTCCGAATAGGAATACACCAACTAAAGCTGATGGTGCAATAATAAAGATTACAGCATAAAGAATATATTGTGAAGCACCGCAGCCTGAATACATCAGATTATAACCGGCAAGTACTGTACCTGAAATCTCCATCAGATTCACCCCCGTATATACTTTATTAAACTATTTTAAATATAGCATATACCTCTGATATGTAACTATCAGTTTTTCTGATCTGACAAAAAAAGGGGAAAATCAGCAGATTTTCCCCCGATATTTTTCTTAAGGACCTGCTCTCAAACAGCAAGCTTTGCATAAGCATTTGAATATTCTTCTTCAAGAACCTTAAAAAGCTCTTTAACTGGCATTATTCTGTCAACCCTCCATGCATTGGCACCTGCAAATGCAAATCCTTCGGCGAGTATCCCCTCTCTGGCTCGTATAAGAGCTTTTGCAATACAATATGGGGTATTTTTAAAATCACAGGTTTTAAGGCACCTCCACCTGCAGCTGAACGGTTTATTAAGCCCTTTTGCAATATCCTCAGTAAAAGAATTCCTTATCGCCCTTCCGGGAAGTCCTACAGGACTCTTTATTATTGTAATATCCTCCTGCCTGCTGAGGATATAGGATTTTTTGAATTCATATGATGCATCGCATTCATCTGTTGCAACAAAACGGGTTGCCATCTGCACACCACTTGCGCCCATTGAAAGATATTTTCTGATATCAGCACCTGAGAAAATACCGCCAGCCGCTATCACAGGTATTTCACATCCCTTGAAACTCTCATAAGCCCTAACTGCTTCAAGAACAGAAGGGAAAATATTATCCAAAGCGTAGACCGGGTCACTTATCTGTTCAGGTTTGAATCCAAGATGTCCCCCTGCCAGAGGCCCCTCAACAACCACAACATCAGGGACCCTGTTAAAGTATTTCTGCCAGTTTTGAAAAATAATCTTTACAGCCCTGTCAGAGGAGACGATAACACCGAATTTCGGTCCTTTGCCGCTTTTAAGGGTTTCCTTAACCTTATCGGAAAACTTCATAGGGAGCCCCGCTCCCATAAAAATTATATCAATACCTTCTTCAATTGATGTCTCAAGAATTGCATCAAACTCAGTAACAGCAACCATTACATTTATACCGATTATACCGTCTGTAAGGGTCCTGGCCTTCCTGATTTCCTCTCTGACCCCTTTCATGCTCTCTTCGAGGCTGTTTCTCTCTATGTCTTTTCTGATTGCCCCCATACCTACAGAGGATATGACACCGATTCCCCCCTCACTGGCAACAGCAGAAGCAAGGCCGGACAGGGACACGCCTATTCCCATACCTCCCTGTATTACAGCCTTCTCTACAACAAGATCTCCGATCCTTAATTCAGGTATATTGTCTATATTCATTTCCGACTCCACATATTTTATTCCCTTTTATACTGAACCAATAAGAATTTTTTTAAAGTGGACAGATGATTAATAGTGTAAAAGTAATGTAAAAAGCAGGGTATCCGCAGTATAATAAAATCCGGCCCTGATATAAAGTTTATGAGGAAGAGGTTAAATGCAGAGGAAAAAAAACGGATCACTGTTCTATCATATTATGCTTTTTGTAATGGCCCAGCTTGCATGGTGTCTTCTCCTGGGTTTATGGATCTACTGGTATGTTACCAATTATGTGGGAATTGAGAAGATAGCACATACAGGAAGCGGAACCTTAAACAGGTTTGAAAATATCACAGTTCTTGTAAGCGGCATAATACTCCTTATCATGATTACAATCATCCTTTCAATGATATTCGCATACCTGAACCGGCAGCTTAACCTGACAAACCTATATGACAACTTTATAGCAAATGTTACACACGAACTTAAATCCCCTTTATCATCTATCCAGCTTTTCCTCGAGACCATGAAAAAAAGAGATCTAGATAAAGAGACAAATGAGAAGTTCATAGGAAGCATGCTCTCTGATGTGAAAAGACTTGAAAAACTGATAAACTCAATACTGTATATTTCATCTCTCCAGCATCAGAAATTCGCAAACAAGCTTTCTCACGATTATCATATCTATAATGCCAATACTGTAATAAACGAAGTTATCAACAGGATATTCAGGGATTACAGGATAGAGAACTGCTCTGAAATACAGGGAGAACTTACAGGAAACTGTGTTATAGATAAAAACTGGCTGAGTATTGTTTTCAGCAACCTTATTGACAATGCTGTAAAATACTCTTTCGGGAACAGAAATATAACTGTGAGACTTAAGCAGAACCATGAATACTTCCATATTTCAATAAGCGACAACGGGATAGGGATAGATCCGAAGGACTATAAAAAAATATTCAAACGTTTTCACAGACTTGACAATCCTGACAGCCCGAGCGTAAAGGGGACCGGTCTTGGCCTTTACTGGGTAAAGGAAATTGTCAGGTACCATGGAGGAAGCGTAACAATAGGAAGCAACGGAGAACAGCCGGGAACAAAATTCACAGTCTCTCTTCCTATATATAAGACATCAAAGAAGAGGTATATAAACAGACTCTTGAAATTAAGTATAAAAATCAGAAAGGAATCAGTATCAAATGGCTAATAACAGAATTCTCCTTGTTGAAGATGAAAAATCCCTTGCGCTCGGTCTTGAGTATAACCTTAAAGAGGAGGGGTATTCAGTAACTTGGGTTGATGATGGAAGAAAAGCGGTAGAAATATTCAGCTCACAGGAGTTTGACCTTATTATACTTGATATAATGCTTCCGTATCTGAACGGTTTTGAAGTATCGGATACAATCAGGAAAACTGACCAGCAGATACCCATCCTTATTCTTACAGCAAAAGACAAAATAAAAGACAGGATAAAAGGTCTGGAAACAGGAGCTGATGACTACATGACCAAGCCTTTTCACCTTGAAGAGCTTCTGCTAAGGGTAAAAAGGATGCTTAAACGGAAGAGCTGGTATAAAAAAGCTGCGGATGAAATTCCTTACTATGAGTTCGGGAACAATTCAATCGATTTCAGGGAATTCACCTGCAGATCTGGAGACAGGGAGTATACCCTGACCCAGCAGGAAGCAATGCTCCTTAAATTCATGATTGAGAATGAGGGAAAACTGCTCTCAAGGAAAGAGATACTTGAGAAGGTCTGGAATATAAGTTCAAATATAGAAACAAGAACTATAGATAATTTTATTGTCCGGTTCAGAAAGTATTTCAGCACATCTGAAGGTAAACATGAATACTTTAAAAGTATCAGAGGCGTCGGCTACATATTCAGTTCAAAAGGGTAGAAAATCCCCCTCCTCACCTTTATTATAATGCCTTAAAGGTATTTGCAGTTCCGGGCTGTCATTTATCTCTTTTCTGTATATATCACCTGAAACCTGATACCCCTCAAGAATTTCATCACCTGGAGGTATGAATAAGGATTTTATCAATTCTTCCGGGAATTCTGGGTCAATCCATTTACCGACAGAGTCATTTCCGTCCGGCAGAATAAGAGGCATTCTTTTTTTTCTGTTGTGAATTTCCGCTATCATGGGAGATGCCGGGATTGTAATAATGGAGAAAGTCATGATTCTTCTCCCTGAATAATCAGCTTCAGTGTAAAGCCCTCCTAAAGGGAGAATCCCACGGTCCTTTCTTCTGATATACCACGGGAAGCTATTCCCGTTTTCATAATGCGGCTCATAAAACCCGTCAGCAATCACAACACACCGCTTTGATCTGAATGATGATCTGAATGACGGGAGAGTATCAGCAGTTTCACCGCGAGCATTAAGGGTTTTGGATCTGATCCGGTCTGCCTCATCAGAAGATCTGACCCATTCAGGAATAAGACCCCATATCATAAGATCCAGCACTTTCTCACCATCCCTACTGTAAAGGACTGGAACTTCCGGATATGAAAAACCGGAGACATGGTAATATGCAGGAATTTCAGGTATCTCTGCAGCATAAATCCCGAATACTTTAACGATTTCCTCAGCGCTTTTTGCCATAGAAATACTAAAACACATCAGCAACATCCCTTCCTGACAGAATAAGAATTTCAGGCCTGTATTCAAAATGCATATTATCAAAATAAAGCCATTTACCGCCCCAGACAAAGCCGTATTTTTCAAATACAGAAACAAACTTCTCGGGAATCATCCATCTGTCACTGTATGGGATATTATACCATTCGCTGTTAAATTTCATGCTCCAGTTCCAGAAAGTCTGCTTCCTGTCCAGATCCTGCGGTATAAAATCAACAGCAATACCGTAGCTGTGATAACTCCTCGTCTTTCCCCCGTTGATCTGCCTCCAGTTAAACCCCCCTGCAGTAGATATCGTACTGATAAAAACTTTCAGATTTATGTCCTTTTCAGATTCCTCCAGTATCTCTTTCTCCACAGCCCTCAAAACAGGAGCAATTCTCCTGTGTACCTCAAATCTGAAACCCAGAAAATCGATATAAACAATTTCCTTAAGTATCTCATTCAGGGTTCCCCCTCCGTAGAGCTGGTCAAGAAAAGAATTATCCCGGGAAAGAGAACCCCTCTGCTCAATAAACCTGTCCATCATTTCAAGGCTCTCCTTATCCGGCGTTACTATGGGGGGCAGTTTTTCCGGATAATTATAGAAACCGTATGATCTATAGCCTGAAACATCATCCTTTTTCTCTTCAGGGAGGAGCCGCCCGGAGGAGAAATAAAACCTTCTACCGTTTAAAAGAAAACTGCTGTCAGATTCTGTTTCAGCTACATCTGTTATAAGAAAGGGATATGCTTTTTCAAGTGATCTTACCTCAGACCTGCCGGGTTTGAATACTTCCGTTTTTTCTTCAGAGGGAGAGGGGGAAGTGCTTACAGCATATATATCCTCCATTTCATCTGCAACATCCTCTTCAACACTTATACAGGAGGAAACACCCAGAAGAAACGGAAAAACAAGGGTAATCAAAATCTTCAGTTTTATTTTCAAGTATAAACCCTGCAGTCCGGCTTTTTATTCATGTTTTAACCTCACAGATTATTTTATCGGGAATTTCAGGGTAAACCTGCATCCGCCGGTTTCGATATTCTCAGCTTCGATACTCCCGCTGTTATCAGAAACAAGCCGCCATGTCATATAAAGACCGAGTCCAAGATTGCCGGGGCTGTTTTTTTTTGTCGAATAAAAGGGCAGAAAGATATTTTCCGGATCCTCATCACCTATTCCCCTTCCGTTGTCTTCAAAAACAATATTAAGACAGCTTTTTTCATGTATAGTATAAACAGTTATCCTGCCCCCTTCGGGAAGGGCTTCAAAACTGTTCTTGAGTATATTCAGGAATATCTGTCTTAGTTCTGTTTTATCAGCATTAATTACAATCCCGGTTTCGGGAAGATCCAGCGACAGGACTGTCTTTCTCGCTTCTGCATAGGGTTTTACAAGCCTTGCAATACTTATCAGAAGGGAGGATATATCAACCGGTACCCTGTTAATACTCTTCTCTCCTGAGACAGAAGCGAGGCTCCCTACAATATTGGCAATAGTATCAATCTCCTCCCCCATCTCATTCAGAATATCATTAAAATCCCCGCCTGAATCATTAATAAATTTTTCCCTGAGGTAATCAATATTGTTCTGAAGAATTTCAAGTGGATTGTTTATCTCATGGGCAACACCTGCAGAAAGGATCCCGATGGAAGCAAGCTTCTCCGAAAAAAAGATCTGCTCCCTGAGTTTAACCTGTTCAGTAACATCATCCACCATTATAATAGTCCCGATCCTCCAGTTGCCGTCCTTTATAGGGATTGTATTTATATTAACAATACTTCTACCGTTCTGCGATATATATATCTCATTATAGATAATTTTTTCACTGCCCTCTGAAACTGCTTTTTTCAGTTTTTCAAGGAGCTGGGAACCGGAAGGGAAAAGATTCTCAAAAGGGAGACCGGTAATTTTTGGAGTAATATTCTTCCCCGGATCCCTGAAAAAAGAAGATCCTCTCCTGTTTATCAGCTTTATTCTGTTTTCTGTATCAACTACAAGCATATTCACAGGCAGAGACTCAAGTATTGCCTCATTATATTTCAAAAGATTATAAAAATCCTTGTCAGTGGAAAACATACTGCCTGAGTCATGAAACTTTGTATATGCAAGCTTAATAAGGTTGAATTTATCAATATCTTTAACAGATTCAGTCATAATTATTCCGCCGTGTCTGACAACAGAGACCCGGTCGGCGAATCTGTAAACATCATCAATACGGTGGGTGACAAAAAGGACCCCCATACCCTTTTCTTTCATTTCATTTATAATCCCCAGGACTTTTCCCAGAGACTTCCCGGTCAGTTTCTCAAGAGCCTCATCAAGGATTATTACAGATGGAGATGAATAAAGATGCCTGAGTATATCAACAAAAACCCTGTCAGACTGTATAAGGTCCACGACCTTTTTATTAATATCAAGATCAATGGAATTGGCTGACAGAAAAGACCTTATCTCCTTTTTCACTCTGTCATAATCAAACAGAACCCTTTTATGAAATGATATCTGATTCATATATATGTTTTTTGCTATGGTAAGATGCTCACAGAGGGTTGTATGCTGGGATACAAGGTTAATACCCATGGAAACAGCTTCCTTTCCTGAATATTTTCTGGTGACATTTTTCCCCCGGATAAAAATATCTCCCCCTGCAGGTTTCTTAATACCGCTAAAAATATTGCAGATTGAGGACTTGCCGGCTCCGTGCTCCCCGACAACAGCATGAATTTCACCGGCAAGTACATCAAGTGAAATACTGTCAAGCACCTTCATATTTCCGAAATCAAGTGATATATCTCTGATTTCAATGATCTTTTCAGAATTCTTTGATTTCATATTTCATTATCTTCTGATAAAGTGTGGTCCTGCTGATATTAAGGAGAGCTGCTGCCTTTTTCTTGTTAAATCCTGTTTTTCTGAGGGTTTCTTCAATAAGTTCCTTTTCCATAAACTGCATGAGATTGCCTTCTCCGAGACTGCTGTTCTTTGCTGTCTTTTCAGTAATCTGTCTTGGGAGATCTTCTTCTCCTATAATGTCTTTCTTTGAAACAGCGATGCAGTACTGCACCATGTTTTTGAGTTCCCTGACATTCCCGGGCCATTTATAGGAAAGAAGGATCTCTTTTGAATAATCGTCAAATGTTTTCCCTTTCCCGTTTTCAGGAGAAAAATAACTGAGAAAATAATCAAGAAGGACAGGAACATCCTCCACCCGATCCCTTAAGGGGGGGATAAAAATATGTCCGGCATTCAGCCGGTAATACAGATCCTCCCGGAATTCCCCCTTTTTTATAAGTTCTCCGAGGTCCCTGTTTGTTGCAGCAATAAACCTTACATTGATCTTAACCAGATTTTCACTTCCCACAGCCCGGATCTCCTGGTTCTGAAGCGCCCTGAGTATCTTGCTCTGTGTGGACAACACCATATCTCCGATTTCATCGAGAAAAAGGGTTGATTTATCTGACCGCTCAAATATACCCCGGTAGCTTTCAGAAGCTCCCGTATATGCCCCCCTCCTGTGGCCGAAAAGTTCATTCTCAAGAAGTGTTTCAGGAAGGGCCGCGCAGTTGAGTTTTTCCATCCTGTAACCACTCCTGTCTGAAAAAGAGTGAATCATCTCTGCAATAATCTCTTTCCCTGTTCCGCTCTCACCGGAAATAAGGACAGGTATATCTGTAGCTGCAATTTTTCTTACATGCTCAAGCTCCTCAAGAAGATGTCTGTTAACTGTTACAAATTCCCCCTCCATCTCTTCTGACGAAGAGACCTGGGCTGTCTTCTTAAGGGCTTTTTCAGCAGTATCAAGCAGGCTTGAGAATTTCACAGGCTTTCTTACATAATCAGCAGCCCCGTATTTAAGGGCAAGTATTGCATTATCAACTGTTGCATGTCCTGTCATTATTATTACAGGGGTGCTGTCCCCTTTTCCTCTGATCTCATTCAACAGATCAAGCCCTGATTCATCTCCGAGCATTATGTCAAGAATGATAAGACTGTAATTACCGCTCTTCAGACTTGAAAGGGCCTCAGATTTATTCAGGGAAATATGGGTATGGTAATTATGAAGATTGAAATTCCTTGCAAGAGATCTGCTTAACTTTATATTGTCATCCACTATCAGTATTTTATTTGACAATCCTTCACCTGTATAATCCGAGAATAACACCTGAAAATCATTATTGTCAAACAGGAAGATTTTAAGGAGAAGGGAGGGACTGTCCGTTTTATGAACAGTCACTGCAAAGCTGTGTACAGAATAATTACACAGTATGGTCCTGATTATAACAGGCTTGAAGGAACAGCATATGATTCTTCAGGCTATTTACAGATATGATAAAGATTTATTTAAAATAAAGATAAATTATATGTTGGCACGTATAATGCAATATATTTAAAAAATTTTTGGAGGATATTTTATGAAAAAAATTCTTTTTCTGATTCTGATCAGTATTATCGCCTGCACAATGGTTTTTGCAGGGGGAAACCAGGAAAAAGGGGCAGGAGACAGCGGGGAAGCTGAAAGCTACAAGTATGTTGTAATCTGCCATGCATCAGCAGTACCTTTCTTTGTCCCTGTTAAAAACGGAGCTCTTGAAGCCGGAAAAATGATGGGGGTCAATGTGGTATACACTGGTCCTGCAGGGTTCGATATCAAGGCTCAGATTGAGTTTATCAAGGCAGCTATTGCTGAAGGGGTTGACGGAATTGCCACAACAATGCCAAATCCCGATGCTTTCAACGATGTTGTTAAAGAAGCAATGGATAAAGGAATTCCTGTAATAGCGCTGAATGCTGATGCCCCTGCAAGCGGCAGACTTGCATATATCGGTCAGGGGAACTATGAAGCAGGACAGTCAATGGGAAGGGAAATTGTGAAACTTCTCCCGTCAGGCGGACATGTGATGCTTGCAATCCATACACCAGGTGCATTCAATCTTGAAGAAAGGATAAGCGGAGTAAAAAGTGTTCTTGATAAGAAAGGGGGCTTTACATACGACGTAGTTGGAACTACTACAGATATGGTAAAGGCAACTACACTTATCGGCAGCTATTATCAGGGACATCCTAATACAAAGGGTTTTTTCGGTGTTGAGGATGTTACAGGTTCTGCAATTGCCCAGGTTATTGACCAGGAAAAACTGGGAGGAAAGGTTTACGGCGGCGCTTTTGACCTTGTACCGGATGTAATGGCTGCAATAAAAAACGGCAATATGCAGTTTACTATTGACCAGCAGCCCTACCTTCAGGGATTTCAGAGTGTTGTTCAGCTCCATCTGCTGAATAAATATAAACTCAATCCGACAGACGTCAATACAGGAATTGCCCCAGTCAAGGCTGATACTATAGAAGCAGTAATGGAATTCGCTGAAAAAGGATACAGATAAAACAATAACCGCCCTGCCTAATGCAGGGCGCTCTTTTAAATATTATGCGGAGCTAAAATGAACCTATTAACTGTAGATAATGTAAGCAAAAATTTCGGGGCGGTAAAAGCACTTGACAGCGTTTCCCTTTCTGTAAGGAAGGGGGAAGTTCTGGGGCTTGCAGGGGAAAACGGGGCAGGTAAATCCACACTTATAAAACTGCTGTGCGGTGTATACAAACAGGAAAAGGGCAGTTTCAGCTTTGACGGCAAGCCACTTTCCCCGAGAGACCCTTCAGAAGCGGAGGAATCCGGAATAAGCGTATTTCATCAGGAAATACCTGTCTGCCCTAACCTCTCTATCAGCGCAAATGTATTTCTCGGAAATAAAATTCCGTCAAAGGGGATTTTCCCCGACTGGGATGTAATGAACAGAAAAACAACTGAGCTTTTTATGAACCTCCTCGGTGAAGAGATCATGCCCGACAGTCTCATAAAAAACTGCAGTGTAGCAGAACAGCAGCTTGCACTCCTTGTAAGGGTACTTTCAAGAGATGCAAAACTGGTAATTCTGGATGAACCGACTACAGCACTCACCCCCCCCGAAGTGACAAAACTCTTCAGAATAATAAACCGGCTTAAAGATCAGGGGATAACATTCATCTTTGTCAGCCACATGCTTGATGAGCTGATTGCACTCTCTGACAGGATAACTGTGCTGAGAGACGGAAAAAATGTCGGAGAACTTGAAAAAAAGAGTTTTAACGCGAAAAGAATTTCAAGCCTTATAGCAGGAAGGGAACTGGATTATTCAGCAAGGATATCAAGAAAGGCTTCTTCCGAAAATATACTTGAGATAAAAAATATTGAAAGCGGTAAAACACTCAGAGACCTCTCTTTCACCCTTAAAAAGGGTGAAATCCTTGGGATTGCAGGGCTTCAGGGGTCGGGCAGAAGCACAGCAGCAAGGGTCCTTTTCGGTATAGAAAAAAGTCACAAAGGGGAAATCCGGATAAGAGACAAAAAGGTTTTGATAGAATCCCCGCAGGATGCAATTAAAAATAAAATCGGCTATGTCCCTGAAGACAGGAAGACTCTCGGCCTTTTCATGCAGATGGATATAAAAAACAATATTTTTATATCGCAGATAGATTCTGCAAAAGGATTCATGGGGATGATAAATACCTCAAAAATACGTAAAACAGCTGAAGAGATAAGCAGAAAGCTGTCAGTCAAGATGTCATCATCAGATGCGCCGATAACTTCTTTAAGCGGCGGAAACCAGCAGAAAATCCTGATCTCAAGGTGGCTTTCCATAAAACCTGAAATACTTGTCATGAATGAACCTACAAGAGGGGTTGATGTGGGGGCAAAAGAGGATATATGCAAGCTTGTGAGAAATCTGGCTCATGAGGGCTATTCCTTTGTCATTGCATCTTCTGAAATTGAAGAGCTGATGGCAATGAGCGACAGAATTCTTGTAATGAGAAAGGGAATTGTATCAGGAGAAATCAGCAGGGATGATTTTTCAAAAGAAAAAATAATATATGCGGCAACCGCAGAATAACTGAAAATATGAGGAAATAAAAATGGGAAAACAATTACTGAAATCTGAGACAAACAGAACAAAGGCAGTTATTAAAAAATTTTCCGAAGTAAGGGATTTTGGAGTTCTTGCGGCTGCAATTTTAATCGGATTATTCTTTTCAATTTCCGCTCCGGCCTTTTTTACTACCTACAACCTTTTCAACCTTTTGAGACAGACAGCAGAACTTGGTATTATAGCAATGGCAATGACTGTTCTTATTATATCAGGAGAGTTTGATCTCTCGGTAGGCCCTATCTATGCTGTTACCGGGGTTGTAACAGGTCTTCTGTTTAAAGTCATGGGACTTAATATATGGATAGCCGCAATTGCAGGGCTTGCAGCCGCCCTTCTCCTGGGACTTTTAAACGGCTTTATCATTACAAGAACAAAAATGCATTCATTTATCGGGACCCTTGCAATGATGATGGTATACCGGGGAATAGCAATGGTCCTTTCCCAGGGACAGCCTATCTCCGCTTTCCCCAGCCTTGCATTTTTTGAAATTATGGGAAGGAGCAGATTCCTCGGAATAATCCCGGTACCGATCTTCTGGCTTCTCGGGGTAACTGTTGTTATGTTCTTTCTTCTGCACAGAACCACCTTCGGAGTAAAGGTTTTTGCGACAGGGGATAACAGGGAAGCGGCTGAACTTGCCGGTATAAGAACAGACAGGATAAAAATGCTGGCCTTTCTCCTTACTGCATCGGCAGCAGGACTTGCAAGCCTTATATCACTCGGGTTCCTGAAAACGGTAACTCCAACACAGGGAACAGGGATAGAACTTGAAGCTATTGCCGCATCAGTAATCGGAGGATGCGCAATGACAGGGGGTGTCGGAAGCATACTGGGAACATTCCTCGGTGCCCTGATAATGGCAGAAGTAAGAACCGGGCTTGTGCTGATGGGGACTGATGCATATATTCAGGATGCTTTTGTAGGGCTTGTTATTGCTTTTGCAGTTATAATAAACCTTAAACTAAGCAGGAAGTGAGCTCCCCAAGCCCCCTTTTCAAAGGGGGCCAGGGGGTATACCTTCGGCTGATTCTTCAAGAGCCCTTGCCTCTTTAAGAAAATCATCAACATTCATCTCACGCATATAGATAAGACCGTGGGTTGAGCGGATCTTCGGATCATCTGAAAGATAAAAATAATCCTTTCCCAGAAGGAGGTGAATATCCTTTAGCTGATCCACCCATATCTTCTGGGCAAGCTCTGAAAACGGACCGTCATACAGGTAGCTGGGGAAGGACGCATTAACCTGGCTTCTGTAGCATTTGGCAAATGAATGTTTTAAAAGGGAAAGGGAGTTAAGGGTAACAGGAAAGATTATATTGGCTTCTGACGGGAGATAGCGGTACCAGATATTCCGGTACCCGATAATTCGCAAATCAGAAAGATCATTCTCTCTCCCTGTTATTCTTAGGGCCTGAGCAATCACCTGAAGTACCTTATAGTGGGTATCAGGTCCGCTCCCTTCAGGGTCCATTACAAGTGTTATCACGGAGGGTTTTATCTTTTTGAGAAGGGCGATAAACGGCTCCACATCCCGTAAAACTTCAGGGTTTTCAGTAAATATATCCCCCTGATAAAAACCCAGTCTCATATGATGAATATTTTCGACCTGGACGCCTGAATGGGCCCATACAAGTTCCTCCTCAAACTCCCGGATCATCCCTTTCAGTTTCTGTATATCAGGGGGATCCTTTTCACCGTCATACGAGGAGGATATTATCCCTATCACTTTCCTGATGCTATCAGAAAGTTCCTCCCTTGCGGCAGCACTGTATATTTCAACAAATCCCCTGACTATTCTGTGGCACAGGGACCGCATCATTCTGCTTTCTGAACCTGAAGCGAGACTGTTAAGATAACTGTAGATATCCTTATCCTGCTTGAGCCTATATCCTGTTTCAAAGAAATTACTGTAGCTGATCATCTCAATCCTTCCCTGCTCTATAAGGGAAAGAGTTTTTTCAAGAACAGATTTAAGATAACTGTTTGTAACAGAAGTAAACCCTGATGTAAGAATTGCGAAGTGGGAGCTGTTGGAGACAGATGCGAGCTGTTTATTCACAAACGGAAGAATACCCAGCATGATATCATCATGATGGGGAGCTGTATGGAGAAAAACAGCCCCTTCCTCCTCTTTCAAACCTCTTGAAAGTTTACTGATCACAGATTCCCTGACCCTTTCCACAGCATCAGTATCAGGAGAGGGGATCCTGCCGGTATATCTGTCGTTCTTCAGATCAGAAAAGGTTATCCTTCTTGCAAAAACATTTTTTTTTCTGCAAAGTTCCAGAACAGCCCTTTCTGTTTTTTCATCATCCCAGTTCTCTCTGTCATAATAACTGTTAATTGACTCATCAAGTTCAGATGCTGCACTTCTGGTAAGATAAAAACAACTCCCGTTTAGTTTGGAAAGTGCGGTTGCCGGGTATGTATTCGAGCTGACGCTTTCAATGGATTTCCTCACAATACCGGCTTTTGCTGTCCCTGCAGCCATAATAACAGCAACAGCATCTTTGTTACAGGTAATGGTTTCAAGACCGATTGTAATTACAGATCTGTTTCTGGCACTTTCAATACCCCCAAGATCTGAGGCAGATACAGCCTGAGTCTCGAAATTTGTTGCATCAAGGCGGGTAACTGAATAATGGGAAGACCCCCTGATATTAAAGGCAATATGACCGTCAGGGCCTATTCCCCCCAGAAAAAATCCTATCCCCCCCATATCCCGGATCCTTTCCTCATATTCCATGCACCATCTGTCTATCATGAAGATTGATTTCTGCATCAGCCTTTCCTTCCCCCCCCTGCACTGCCTGTTTCTGAGAGAAAGATCAACAAAGCTGTCGGGAAATACCTCTGAAAAATGGAGGTTGTCAGGCAGTGGGATACTGTCTGAATTTATAAAAAGTGCCTTCGCGGGATCTATCCCGAGTTCTTTTACATAAAACCTGTTTACATAATGATAAAAACTGTTATGCTGAGCTGATGATATAGGATAGAATTCATCAATCTGGACAAACCTGAGGTTATTTAATTCAGGCTTCTTTCTGAAAGGGAAATTACATCGTTCTTTCAGATCTTCAGCCTTCCGGCTTTCCCAGTTCTCAAGAAAGAATCTGGTCCACTTGATAAAATATTCAGGAGTCTTGCCTGTCGGAAGACTGACTACTCCGTCCGGGTTCAGAGAGACCCATTCAAGAAACCTCAGAGCTGTAACAAGCCCGAGTTCCGGAAAGCTTTCAGTTACAATATATTTTATTTTGTTGGAACTCCCTGTTGCACAGGGTTTACAGAAAAACGATTTTTCAACACTGGAAAATTCTGATAGATTATCAGTCATATTAAATCTCTCCGGTTTCAGATTATATCTGCGCCATTCTTTTCCATTTCCTCAAGAGCCTTTTTCCCGTCACCCGGGGATACATTAACAGCCCTTATTCCATTTTCAAACACCCTGACCTTAAACCCTGATTTAAGCGCATCCAGCACTGTAGCCTTGACACAGTAGTCTGTAGCAAGACCGCAGACTGTAACTTCCTCTGTACAGTTGTTTTTAAGGACTTTTTCAAGTGCGGTATTCTGAAAACCTGAATATGCATCAGGGAAGGGCCTGTCCCCTTTTGATATAATAACTGCACTGTCAGGAACAAAAAGTTCGCTGTGGAATTCAGCCCCTTTGGTGCCTGCAATACAGTGAGTCGGCCAGATGCCTCCGTTTTCAGAAAAGGAGCAGTGATTTTTCGGATGCCAGTCTCTTGTAAAATACACCTGATCTCCTTCATGAAGGAAATCAACTACAAGTTTGTTTATATCGGATATAATTCTGTCGCCGTCAGTAACTGCCAGAGTCCCTCCGGGACAGAAATCATTCTGCATATCCACGACTATCAAAGCCTTTTTCATATAATCTCCTTATACATTACACCGGGGAGAGCCTGGTGTTAGGTTTAAAAACCCTGCCCTTCTTGCCGCACGGCTTTCCGTTAACAACAACAATATCCGCAGTAAAATCGTAATTACCCTGAAGCAGATAACTTCCGATACCGTAGGAATCAACCGGCACTTTCCTTTTTACAAACTCATCTATTTTTTCCGGAGTGAAACCGCCTGACACAACGATCTTTACGTTACTAAACCCCTCACGGTCAAGAGCTTCCCTTGTCATAAATACCAGCTCAGGAGTAACACCTGTCGGCTTTATGCTCCCCATTCTGTTGAATACAGATATATCCACCATACGCTCTGAAGTATCAAGCCTGACTCCCCAGAGTTTACTGCCGAGAGACCTTGCGCATTCGAGAGAAGTTTTTACACAGTCATTATCAAAGTCTACAAGAGCAACAAGGTTTGTATCGGGATAGCTTTCCCCGAAAACTTTAACAGCCTCGACTGTATTTCCCTCCAGGGCTGCTATCATTGAATGGGGAACAGTACCGGATGCCTTTGCGCCCCACCATTCCCCCTGTGCAAGAGTGGAAACACCTGAGGCACCTCCGATATATGCTGCATAACCGTCTCCCCCCTGAACTTCCCAGTGATCAAAGCGTGCCGGAAAATAAAGGACAGGGACCCCTTTTGCCGCTTCAACAACCTTCCTTACATTTGTAGCGACCCGGGTCCTTCTTGCAAGAATACCCAGAAAAATTGTTTCAAGATGGGAAAATGATGTTATCTTTCCCTTTATATGCATTATACTTTCCCAGGGCTCAATCAGATCTCCGTCCTTCAGCGTCTCTATGCTGATCCCGCCGAATTCATCCACCCATAAGGAATCAAGTTCCTCACCTATCTCCATTTTAAGTGACAAAATTTCAATATACCTCTTTCTGTCATTCATAAAACAGGTTCTTGCATCTTTTTTCAGCTCAATATATCTGTCAAAAAGTTTATACGCCTTCCTGTAATCACTGAAACGTCCTGAAGCAACTTTAAGGACTGCAATACATTCATCAATACCGCAGATTACAGCATCGTTTTTCTGAAAAACCTGCATTAAAACATCAGGTTCTATTCCATGCTCTTCGAGAGACCTCTTTTCCCGCCAGAAATAGATATCGCTTCTGTAGCCTCTTCTCAGCTCATTAACAGGAAGATCAAAAACATGACTTTCAAGTCTTTCTTTCATTTTTTCCGTCTTTTACTTAAATTTGTTTACAGGAATATTATACAGGAAACAGGATTATTAATCAAAAAAATCCCGGCGACACCGAAAAATAAACGGATTATCACCGGGATTCCTATAGGCGGTTTTTATACCGGGAAGCGTTTAATTTCCCGCCATCATATTTGCTATATCTTCCAGGACCTCTCCGGTCGCCTTTATATTAAAGTTATCTACCAGAACTTTGGCCACATTGGGGGAAAGGAATGCAGGAAGAGTCGGGCCGAGCCTTATCCCCTTGACACCGAGTGAAAGAAGAGCAAGGAGGACTGCCACAGCCTTCTGTTCATACCATGCAATATCAAATGATATGGGAAGCTGGTTTATATCATCAAGTCCGAAAACCTCTTTAAGCTTCAGGGCAATCACAGCAAGCGAGTATGAATCATTACACTGACCTGCATCAAGGACCCTCGGGATACCCCCGATATCTCCAAGCTTGAGCTTGTTATATCTGTATTTTGCGCAGCCTGCTGTAAGAATAACAGTATCAGACGGAAGTGCTTCGGCAACCTCTGTAAAGTAGGATCTTCCTTTCTGCCTTCCGTCGCACCCGCCCATCACAACAAACCGCTTTATAGCGCCTGATTTGACTGCATCAACAACCTTGTCTGCAAGGGCAAGAACCTGGTTATGTGCAAAACCCCCGATAATTGATCCTGATTCAATTTTTTCCGGTGCGCTGCATTTTTTTGCCAGTTCAATAATGGGTGAAAAATCCTTTTCCCCCCCCTTTTTTCTTTCAGCTATATGCTTCGCGCCAGGGTATCCTGCCTGCCCTGTTGTAAAAAACCTTTCTTTATATCCATCCTTCACAGGTGTAATACAGTTTGTTGTCATCAGGATCGGTCCGTTAAAACTTGCAAATTCCTTATCCTGTTTCCACCATGCATTACCGTAATTCCCTTTCAGGTGACTGTATTTCTTGAATGCAGGATAGTAGTTGGCAGGGAGCATTTCGCTGTGTGTATATACATCAACCCCTGTCCCTTCAGTCTGCTTAAGAAGTTCCTCCATATCCTTGAGATCATGCCCTGAAATAAGGATCCCCGGATTCGTACCGGGTTCAATACTTACCTCTGTAATCTCAGGATTACCGTAGGTCTCTGTATTTGCCCGGTCAAGAAGGGCCATTGTTGTGACTGCTGTATTCCCTGCTTCAAGAACAAGAGCAGTCATCTCATCAACAGACAGCTCTTTAGTTGTTGAGGAAAGGGCTTTTATAAAAAATCGGTAAATCTCTTTATCCTCAAACCCCAGTACAGCTGCATGCTCGGCGTAGGCTGCTGTTCCCTTAAGCCCGTATACAAGAAGTTCCCTCAACGATCTTACATCTTCGTTTTCTGTTGCAAGTACCCCGGAAACACCCCCTTTGAGAACCATTTCTTCCTTATCGGAAGCTGTAAAATCTGTATAATCGCTCTTTATACTGTAGCCGGTTGATTTTCTGATTCTGTCTCTGAACAAAAGAGATTCAGTAACGGCGGTTACAAAATTATCCTCGTCAAAGTTTGCATTTGTAATAGTCATGAAAAGCCCTTTTGCAATAATTCTTCCTGACTCCATGATAATATCATCATCACCGCTTTTTTCAGCAATAAGGGCGATCCCCTTGAAACTGTGGATCAGAAGGTCCTGAAGCACTGCAGTCCGGTCATCTTTGCCGCAAACTCCCCTGACTTTACAGCCTGTGTTTCCTGCTGTTTCCTGACACTGAAAACAAAACATACTCATTATTCTTACTCCTTTGGAATTTATGATTATTACTACTTGATCAATTTATATGACAAAGTCTAATACACTGCTGTAACATTTGTTACAGAACCATTAAAAATGGTACCAGAATCAGGCTATTGCCCTGAGATTAAATATTTATTATCATTCAGATAATCAGTTCCCGGAGGCTATATATGTCAGAAACAGAAAAAACAAGGATTGAAAACCTTGCATCCTATATTGACCACACAGTTTTGAAAGCTGATGCATCGGATTATGAAGTTGAAAAGCTCTGTAAAGAGGCGGTTGAAAACAGCTTCTGCTCAGTATGTGTAAATTCATCAAAAGTATCCCTGGCTTCGGAAAGACTAAAAGGAAGCGGTGTAAAAGTCTGCTCAGTTGTCGGTTTTCCCCTCGGGGCAATGCACAGCGAAGCAAAGGGGTTTGAAGCTTCCATAGCAGTCTCAGAAGGGGCACAGGAAATAGACATGGTAATAAATATTGGTCTTCTTAAGGACAGACAGCTTGAGAAATTCGAAGAAGATATCAGAACTGTGAGGAAAGGATGCGGAGAAGGTATTATTCTGAAAGTTATTATTGAAACATCACTCCTTACTGATGAGGAAAAGGTTACTGCGTGCAGGATTGCGGAAAAGGCAGGGGCAGATTTTGTCAAAACATCAACCGGTTTCTCCACCGGAGGGGCTACAGTTGAAGATGTAAGACTTATGAGAAAAACAGTATCTGCCAGAACCGGGGTCAAGGCATCAGGCGGGGTCAGAAGCTATGAAGATGCTGTTAAAATGATTGAAGCAGGTGCGACAAGACTTGGAACAAGTTCAGGCATAGCAATAGTTAAAAGCGGAAAAGGAAAATCATCCTACTGATTAAAGAGGTTTACATGAAAGTTCTTGCAATTTCGGGCAGTCCCAGAAAAGGGGGCAACTCTGAAACAGTAATAAACAGAATCACAGAAGTACTTGGCAGTAAAGGATATGAAATCGAGTTTGTCAGGCTAAACGAACTTGAGCTTAAAGGGTGTCAGGCATGCAGATACTGCAGAACAAAAGGGGACAGGTGTATTTTAAATGATGATATATCCTCACTTCTTGAAAAGATGAAAAAAGCGGACAGAATAATAATAGGGGCCCCGAACTATATGGGTTCAGTTTCAGGTCAGCTTAAAATATTCATGGACAGGATGTATTCCCTGAAGGATAAAGACCGGAATTCAAGACTTGAAAAAGGGAAAAAGGGTATTCTTGTTTTTTCCCAGGGACACTCGGATAAAAATGCATATTCCGAATGCTACAGCAATATTTTGAAGAGGATCGAATCGGTTAATATTGAAGTGGCTGATACTGTTGTAGCCCACAGTGTAGAAATACCGGGTGAAGTTATAGATAAAAAAGAGATAATGGAAAAGGCGCTCACTGCAGCCGCTGCACTTTAAAACCCAGCCTCCTGAAAGAGATGGGCCTTAGTTATTATCAATTAATATTTACAGTTTTTTCTGGTATAAAAAATATAACAGGAACTGATAAAACAGCCATAAGGACAGAAACCCTGTATGTAAAATCAAAGTCTGTCAAATCAACTGCCAATCCCACAAGATATATAATCAGGGAACTTACAGCAAAACTTACTGTCATATAAATACTGTTGATAAATGATGGAGAACTGCTCCTGTTATCCTGGACTATAGCAAGTAGAACAGGTCCCGGAGCAAAAAGGAAAAAACCTATTGCCCCCAGAAGGGGAAGAGATAAAAAACTGTCTGAACTGAGAAACATCCACATAAGAACAGGGCTTATTAATGAAGAAATCATCAGGGTATTTTTTCTGCCGATCCTGTCAGAAATAAAACCAGCCAAAAGTGTCCCTGCCGCCCCGGCAAGCTGAAGAACTGAAAGTGATAAATTTGCCGACCAGAGTGTTTCCCCTTTAAAAGTTAGATACGTGGGAAGATAAAGGGTAAGAGCTGATTTCATTGCTGTTCTGAAAAAAAGAAACAGAGCGACACTGATAAACATCGGATAAAGCTGCCTGATGGAATCATTATATTCAGAAACCTTTTTAACTTTTCCCTGATCTCTTGTTATTTTTATTTTTTTTATTTTAAAATAAAGAACTGCTGAGGATGCAATTCCAAAAGGCATAAGACGCCAGGTACCGTCAACTCCCCATAGTGATATCGCTCCTGTTACAATCAGAGGACCAAGTGTTCTTGAAAGTTCCCCCCCGAGCATGTAAAAACTCATCCCCGTACCTATCCTGTCACCGGAAAGCTGCCTGATCATTACAGGGGCCGGAACATGAAAAAATGTGGAACTTAATCCTGCAGTAAAAAGGAAAAGAATAAGAACGCCTACAGAAGGGGAAAGACCTGTTAGACTCATTGCTGCGGCTGTTATCGCAGGGGTAAGTATAACAAAATATTTTCCGCAAATTCTGTCGGCTGCAATCCCGACAAGAGGATTAAGAAGCGAAGGGACCTTTCTTGTAAAATCAAGTACCCCTATCATGGAAACAGGAATACCAAGGCTCCTTATTAAGATGGGGAGCATGGGGGCAAAAAAAGCAGAATATACATCATGAAAAAGATGGCTGACAGAAATTGCCGCCACGTTACCTGTCTGGAATTTTCTTCTCACTAAAATTCTTTTAATTCGTTGTTTTTAAATGCTATCAGGGCACCTTTTACTGTCATCTGCCCGGCACCGGAGTAAATTGGGAATCCTCCTTTCCTGAGAACTGTTTCAGCATTTCCCCCGGGGCCGTTACCCGTGATAAGAACATCTGGATTCAGATCAATAAGTTTTTTTGCAGTCTGCGGGCCTGCCCCGTGTGCTGTTTCTGAAACAGATCTGTTGTCAAGCAGCTCAATCTCCCGTGTTTCTTCGTCATAAACAATAATAAAATCTGTCCGTCCGAATCTTGGGTCTATCATTGAATTCCAGTCATTTCCTCTGGATGTAAATGCAATCCTCATTATTTCTCCTCTTTTATTCCTACTGATTTTTTTATTTTACTCCAGCTTTTTTCAATCTCTTTTTTAAGTCTCCCCTCTTTATATTCAACAACTGTCTTTCCCCCGGTCATGGAGAGGGTAAAGTCCTCATCATAGGGCAAACTTGCAATATGCACTATATTTTCAGATTTCAGAAAACGCTTTATATCATCAGTTACATCAGGATTCAGGTCTGACTTGTTTATAATACATCCGGCTTTTATTCCGAATTTTCTGACAACCTGGTATACCCTTTTAAGGTCATGCAGCCCTGAGACAGTGGGTTCTGTTACAAGAACCGCAAAATCAGCTCCCGAAAGGGAAGAAACAACAGGACAGCCGATACCGGGGGACCCGTCAACAAGGACAACAGACGTTCCTGTATCTTCGGCAATTCTTTTCGCCTCATTTTTAACTTTTGCAACAAGCTTTCCTGAGTTCTCAGCCCCGATACTGAGTCTGGCATGTACCATTTTACTGTTTACTTTTGTCCGGGAAACAAACCATTTACCGACATTTCGCTCTTCCATCGTTACAGCATCAGAGCTGCAGATCTTTTCGCAGTACCCGCACCCCTCACAATCTGTAATGTTTACACTGTATTTACCGCCACTTGAATTAATTGCATTAAACCTGCAGATCTCAAAACACCTTCCGCAGCTGCTGCATTTATCCTGATCAATGACTGCTGTAAATCCGCTGTAAAAGTCTCCGCTTTGAGCAAAATCCGGCTTCAGAAGGAGATGCATATCCGCAGCATCAACATCGCAGTCTGCAGTAACAATATCTCCACCTCCGAGATATGCAAATGAGGCTGTAATAGAGGTTTTGCCGGTTCCCCCCTTACCTGAAATAACAACTATCTCTTTCATCGAACATCTCCGAAGCTGCTTAAAAAATCTTCAATTCTCAGAAGCTCAATTCTGAACTCATCTATTTTTCTGTACACAAGCCTCCCTTTCGAATATAATTCCGCAATTTTCCTGCTGTTCGGAAATCTGGCTATAATCTGTATATCCTCTTTTCTGCAGTAATCAATTACATCATCATTGCCTATTCCGTATCTGTTTATAACAACACCGAATTCCTTATTAAGAGACCTCACTGTGTCAACGGCAAGGGTAAGATCATGCAGCCCGAAAGGGGTGGGCTCTGTAACAAGAATTATAAAGTCAGCTCCTTTTACAGATTCAATTACAGGACATGAAGTTCCGGGGGGACAGTCATAAATTTTAATATATTCATCAGGAAAATGTTCATCAATAAAATCAAGAGTCTGCGAAATAAGGGGAACAGCCTGTTCCTGTCCGATGTCAAGCCTGCTTTCTACAAAATCAAATGAGGCTGTATTATATCTTTTCAGTTCCCCCATCTTTTCAGGTATCATTGGAAGAGACCCGGAAGGGCATAGTTCAGAACAGGCATAACAGCTGTGGCACATCTCAGGAAAAATCATTATTTCATCCCTGATTTTTATTATTGAGTTGAAATTACAGACTGACTGGCATTCTCCGCATAATATACATTTCTCCCTTTCCCAGGAAGGGACCATTCTGAAGATATCTTTTTTTTCTGACAATATTCCATCAATAAAAAGGGCCGAATTCGGTTCTTCCACATCAAGATCTGTAAGCACGACACTTTTCCTTTCTGACAGATAAGCTGAAAGATTTGTTGAAAGGGTTGTCTTTCCCGTACCACCCTTCCCGCTTGCAACAGCAATTTTCATTTCTGTGTTATCCTTTTAAAGCTTTATTCAACAGAATAATAATGCACATATGTCCATTACTCAAGGGGTTTCAGATATAAAAAAGGGACTTAAATGAAATATTTATCATTTAAGTCCCTCTGACTTACCGAACCGGAATCTGAAAAAATATCCCTAACTGCAGCAGCAGGAACCTGAAACTTCTCCGCTGCCGCTGCAGCCTGAGCATCCGCTGGTTTTTCCGCCGCCGTTCAGAATATCAATAATCTGATCTTTGGTAAGAACCTTACCAGCAGATCTGACCTCGCCGTCAACAGCAAGTGCAGGGGTCATCATTACCCCCATTTTTACTATTTCCTCAATTTCTGTCACTTTAACGATTTCAGCATCAATGCCAGCCTCTTTTACAGCCTTTGAAGCATTTTCCGCCAGCATTTTACATTTAAGGCATCCTGAACCCAGTATTTCTATTTTCATATTTTTCTCCATAGATTAATATCTTCTTTCATTTGGCATTTTCGCCAAATATTACAAATAAGTCAAGAGGATTATTGACTTACCGCTGATAACGGCTTAGTTTTAAATAGTGAAAATGTCGGAAAATGAAAGAATAAAGAGTACTGAAAGGGCGAAAATACTGAAAGCCCTTGCCCACCCGTCGAGAATTTTTATTATTGAAAGGCTGAACGAAAAACCTTACTGCGTTAATGAGCTTACAGACATGATAGGAGATGATACCTCAACTGTATCAAAGCACCTGTCAGTCCTTAAAAATGCCGGGTTCATAGAAAGCAGAAAAGAGGGGAAAACTGTATACTATTCAGTCAGATGCTGTTGTGTTTCAGGTTTTCTTGACTGTGTGGAATCTGTTATAAAAAGCAACAGTGAAAAAAAGATTTGCTGTATCAGTACCGCTGAATAAAGGGACAGACAAAAGCCTTCACCCGCTCCCTTTATAACACTAAATATTCAAGGGGGATTTTTATGAAAAATTTTTCATTCCAGCTGGGGACAAGAACAGAATTCGGTCCAGGATCAATTGAAAGGATTGGAGAGGAAACAGCCTTGTTCGGGAAAAGGGCATTCTTTGTATATGGAAAAGGGAGCATAAAAAGAAACGGAGTTTATGAAAGGATTATAAACTCTTTTAAAGCAAACAGTATTGAATGGAAGGAATACTCAGGGGTCTCTCCCAATCCCGAGCTTTTCCATGCATATAAAGGGGCTGAAGAAGCAAGAGATTTCGGAGCTGAGGTTATTGTGGCAGCAGGGGGAGGCAGCGTAATTGATGAATCAAAAGCAATTTCCCTCGGGTATTACTGCAGCAGCAAAGAGGATCTCTGGAAGTTTTATACAAGAGATAAAGTCCCGGTCAACGGAATTCCGATCATTGCTGTCCAGACCATGCCGGCAACAGGAAGCGAGATGAATCAGGCTGCAGTAATAACCAATGAGATAACAAGAGAAAAATTCAGTACAAGAAGCATGTTTATTGCACCTAAAGTTTCACTTCTTGATCCTGAGATTACTGTTAAAATTCCACTCAGACAGACAGCTTTCGGCTGTGCTGATATAATCTCCCACCTTACAGAAGGATTTTTCAGCAATAATGACAGCTTCGCCCCTGTACAGGAAGGATATGCGCTGGGACTTGCCTCCGCAGTTAAAAAGAGTATGGATATACTTTTAAACGATCCTGAGAATATAAAAGCAAGATCCACCGTAATGTGGGCGGCTTCTCTCGGATGGAACGGACTCGGTATTTCAGGATGGGAAGGGGCAGGAATACCATGTCATACCCTTGAGCACCCTATGAGCGGTATATATGACCTGCCCCATGGGGCGGGACTTTCCATTGCAACCCCTGCATACCTGAAACTCAGGAAGGAAAAACTTGAAACCAGGCTAACTGTTTTCGGAAAAGCTGTCCTGGGACTGGGAAATGAGCCTGACGGGGAAGAAGTAATAAGGGAACTTGTAAAATGGTACAGGAAAACAGGAACTCCCGCATCGTTTACCGACTGGGACAGAAGTGTAAATTTTGACATAAAACTCCTGACAAAAGAGGCGGAAAAACTTAACAGCATATGGAAGATGTCTGATTTCACAGACAGTGAAATTGAAAAATGCTACACCCTCATGAAATAAGGGGAATTAGACCGTCAGTCCATTGACTTTCCAATCTCCGTATATTATGTTATCTTTATAGACTGACGGTCGGTCTATAAAGAAGGGGAAAAATATGGAAGCAGAAGTAAATCAGCATGAAAAAAGAAAAAACGAGATAATTGACTGTGCAGCAGCACTGTTTTTCCAGGGAAGCTATGAAAAGACATCTGTACAGCAGATTATTGATACTCTAGGAATAGCAAAAGGGACATTCTATTACTATTTTAAATCAAAAACAGATCTTTTAAACCATTTTACCGTCAGGGAGAGCAGGAAAATACTGGCCTTTCTTGATTCTATTGCAGGGAAAAAAGAGCTTGATGCCGTACAGAAATTCAATCTTTATTTTGAAACAGCAATGAACTGGAAAGTTTCGAACTGGGACCTGCTTATCGTCTATATAACACATTCCGGGAACAGCGGAAACAGCCTGGTTTACCAGTCCCTCCTTGAGCACAATATTAAAACCGCTCTCCCTTCACTTAATATCATGATCAGGGAAGGGATTGAACAGGGGGTTTTTCATACAGAGTTCCCTGAACTTGTCGGAGAAGCTATTTTCAGGACAGGGGCTGCAATAACTGATCAGCTTAGGCCGTATATACTTGAAAGCAGCAGCAGAAAAGAAGGTTTCGAACAATTTATCCGGATTATGGAATTCTACAGCGACCTGATAGAAAAAATGCTCGGAGCGGAAAAAGACAGTCTGAAAATCTTTGACAGAAAACATCTTGAAACCATTTACCAGGTATCTTCTGAAAACAGGAAAGGGGGAAATCATTATGATCAGGATTGAAAATCTTAAGAAAACATATCATGCAGGTGAAACCGATGTAAAAGCGCTTCGCGATATTAATGTTGAAATAGAGAAAGGTGATTTTATATCCATAGCAGGCCCTTCAGGATCTGGTAAAACTACACTTCTCAATATGATCGGCTGCATTGACACACCGGACAGCGGACAGATTTTTATAAACGGAAAAGCAGTCTCTGAAATGAGCAATAATGAAAAAGCCCTTTTCAGAAGAGAAAATCTGGGGTTTGTCTTCCAGAGCTACAATCTTATTCCGGTTCTGACAGCTTTTGAAAATGTTGCTTTCTCTCTCAACCTGCTGGGGAGAAAAGAAGATGAAATAAAAAATGAAGTAAATAAACTGCTTGATGAGGTTGGACTCAAAGGGATGGAAAACAGACGTCCTGACAAACTGTCGGGAGGGCAGCAGCAGAGAGTTGCTATTGCAAGGGCACTGATCAAACAACCGGCAATAATACTGGCGGATGAACCTACTGCAAACCTTGACTCAGCCACCGGAGAAGAGGTTGTAAAACTGATGAAAGAAATGAACAGAAAGCATAACATAACCTTTATCTTTTCAACCCATGACAAAATGGTAATGGATTATGCACAAAGGCTTATTCTTCTCCATGACGGTAATATCCAGAGCGATATCAGGAGATAAACAGCATGATATTCCTTATAAAACTTTCATTGAAAAACCTTGCCAGATACAGAAAAAGAACAGCAATAACCTCCTTATCCATAGCAGTGGGTCTTGCTTTTTATATATTTCTGGATTCTATGATAATAGGATCTGTATATGACTCGGAAAAAAACCTTTTTATGTATGAAACAGGACACGGAGTTATCCAGACTGAAGAATACTGGAAGGAGAAGGACCTCCTTCCCCTGGAATACAGTATAAAAAACAGCTCAGAAATAACAGCAATACTTGATAAACTGGGAGTTCCGTATGCAGAGAGGACTAATTTTTCCGCCGACATGATTGTCTATAAAGACCCGTACCCGGAAGACGGAAACCTTCCTGTCAAGGTTACAGCTATTGATTACAAAAATGACAGTAATGTATTCGGAATTGGGGAAACACTGGAAAAAGGGCGGTTCCCGCAAAATGAGGAAGAGGGAATTGTAATAGGGGCATGGCTTGCTGAAGATATCGGGGCTGATATCGGATACCCTGTCACCCTGGTGACAAGAACAAAATCTGGATATTACCAGGTTATTGACCTTGAGATAACAGGTATTATCAACACTACAAATCCTGTCGTAAACAGGGAAGCGCTCCTTATCCCGAGAGGAATTGCAGAGATATACCTGGAAATGGAAGGGAGTATTACTGATATTAATCTGAAGTTTAACGGGAGCAGAAACAACTCCAAAATCATCAGTCTGCTCAGAAAGGAATTATCAGGGACAGGATGCAGCTTTCACACATGGCAGGAAATGGTACCTGACTTTGTTATTGCATCAGAAGGTGACATGAAAGGAAGCGGCGTAATGCTGATTATCATTTTCATAATAGTTGCAGTAGGAATTTCAAATACAATGCTTATGGCAATATTTGAAAGGGTACATGAAATAGGGATGATGAGAGCACTGGGGATGAAAGATTTATCTGTGAAATGGCTCTTCAGGATAGAAGCGGCAGGAATAGGGCTACTGGGTTCTTCCGCAGGAGTTTTGCTCGGAGTGTTTATAAATATACCCCTTATTATATACGGTATTGATTACTCGAAAATGATGAGAGAGGGTAATTACGGATACAGAATGATCGGAATTATGAGAGGGATGTGGCATGCGGAAGCATTTATAACTGCTTTCTTTGCAGGAATACTGCTGTCATTCCTGGTATCATTCATTCCCACAAGAAGGGCCCTTAAAAAAGACATACCATCATGCATAAGGGACTGAAAATGGAGAATATGTTATGAAACTTTCGAAAATCGCATTACGTAATATAAACAGAAATAAAAGACGAAGTCTTCTTTCAGGCAGTGCAATAGCAGTTGCAGCAGCATCCATTATATTTCTGTTTGCCCTTCTTGATGGCATGGAAACAGATCTTGCTGATAATATACAGACATTCTATACAGGGACAATAAGGATAATACACAGTGATTTTGAAAAAAACAAAAAAATAAATCCTATGCACCTGACTGTAAAGGATCCTGATAAAATAATTGAAATAACCAAAAGAATTAATCCTGATATTCAGGTTTCAGAAAGGATAAGCTTTCCCGCAAGAATATATATAGGGAGCAGATACTTTAATGCAATGGGAATGGGGGTCAGATTTCCGGATGAAATCGGATTTCAGAAGATTGAAGACGTTATAGTTGAAGGAAGATTTCCTGAAACAGGAAGAGAGGTCCTGCTCGGGGCGAGACTCGCAGACAAAATGGGGGTAAAAACCGGGGATAAAATCACGGCACTGTCAGCCACTGCAGGGAGGGGGTCCAATGCAATGACTTTTACAGTAACAGGGCTTGCTGTATTTCCCCTTCTGGAGTTCACAAACTCTGTATTCATGATTCCGCTTGAGACTGGACAGGATTTTCTTAAAATGAAAACTGATGTCAAGGAGCTTCTGCTGAAATACAAAGCCTCCTCTGACCAGGATGCTGCTGCACTTATTGACAGACTCAGAAATGAAACAGAAAAAAACGGAATTAAAAATATAGATATTTCATACTGGAAAGATATAAATGATACATACTCGATGATTGCCATGGCTGAAAAGATGTATATGATAATGGCATTCTTTTTCCTCCTCCTCGGATGTTCTGTCATTATCAATACAACGATGATGGTTATATATGAGAGAACCAAAGAAATAGGGATGATGAAAGCTCTCGGGATGAAAAACAGTGATGTTGTAAAACTCTTCTTTCTTGAATCCTTTTATATCGGGATAGCAGCATCAGCTGCAGGGGTGATTTTCGGGGTCATCATCAGTCAGATATTACACCATACAGGTATAAATTTTCAGAACATGATGGAGGATATGGACTTTGAAATGTCAACAGTCCTTTACCCGGTTGTTACCCTCACATCAGTTGTAACAATATTTTTATATTCAGTAATTATAGCTTCAATTTCAACCTTTATTCCCACTCTCAGAGCTACAGGAATAAACACGGTTGATGCTCTCAAACATAATTAAGCAAGGGGAATTATTATGGCAGACAACAGTTTTTTGAAAAGTATAATTATCATCCTGCTGATATCTGTTTCAGCATCATTATATGCTGAAACAGCAGAAGATATCATAAAAATAATGGATGAAAAACAGACATTTGAAACACTTGAATCTACAGGATCTATAATAAGCAGAGACAGATTCGGGACAAAACAGAGCGATTTCACAAGTATTTCAAGGGGAAAGTCCGAATTTCTCATTGAGTTTACAAGCCTTGAAGAAAGGGGGCAGAAAATCCTCAGAACCCCTGATGAGCTTTACCTGTTTTATCCTGATTCAGAAGAAATAATCAGGCTTCAGGGGGCAGCTCTCAGGCAGTCAATGCTGGGCTCTGATATTTCCTATGAAGATATGACAGAAGGAACAGACACCCTTTCCCGCTACGATGTAAAACTCAACGGGGATGAAGATGTGGAAGGGGCAGGATGTTATGTGATAGAAATGACAGCAAAGAAAAAAAATGTACCCTACCCCAGACAAGTGGTGTGGGTAGATAAAAACATATATATCCCCCGGAAAACCGACTACTATTCCCGCTCGGGAAAACTCCTTAAAACTATGGAGCTTAAAGATTATAAAAAAGACGGAGAAAAGATTATTCTCACATCCATGATTATATCTGACAAACTGAAAAAGAATTCCACTACTGAGCTTAATATCAGCAGTTACAGAATAAATCCTCCTGTACACCCTGCAACCTTTACTCTGGAGGAACTCACATGGTGAAAATTCTTTTTCCTGCAGTCCTTGCCCTCTCAATCCTCTCTTTACCGCTGGAAGCTGAAAGCTCATCTTCGTATGACCTTGAACTTTATAACAGTATTTACAGCTCAAAGGATGAACTCTATGTATCAGGCTACGGAACAGCGGGAATGAATTTCAGCTCTGAAAAGAACAGGAATGTCAAAGGTATTATTGAGCTTGATTTTTATCCTGATGATTCAGCTGCTGCGCCAGACACGCCCCGTCCCCTTTTTGAGCTTAAAAAAGCATTTATCAAGGTACGAATGCTTGATAATAAAGTCACTCTGGGAAAAACAAGGACGACGTGGGGGGAGGGATCGGTATTTAATTCGGGGGATGTACTCTTTGGAAGCATGACCCCTTATGTGGACCTTATGAGTGAGGAAAAGAGGGATGAAACCTCCTGGATGACAGCAGTAACAACACCTCTCGGGCCCTATTCATTCTTTGAAACAGTTTTCATTCCTCCTCAGACCCAATATACAGAAGATGGTATTACTTCACAGTATCCAGGGGGGAAAATAAAGAACAGCTCTGCAGGGGGAAGATTATACACCCGTATAGGCAGTACAAAGTTTGAAACAGGGTATCTTTACAAAGGGGAAAAAAGGACAGAAAGTGATCCTGAGGGGAGCTACCACAGACCCTATATCAGTTTTCAGGGAAACATCGGCCCTGACTGGAGCCTCTCATCGTCAGCAGCAGTACCGGTAGAAAACAATCCTGATACAGATATAATAAAAAAAACATTCTCCCTCAGCTTCAGCCTCTTCCACCTTCAGAACATTGACCATGATTCATCACTGACCCTCCGCCTTGAAGGGATAGTACTGCCGTACCAGTTCTGGAAAGAAAAAGAGAGGATACTGGAGGAATATGAATCCTATGCGCTTCTTCTTTACCCTGAGATTGTATTTAATATAAATCCCGATTTTAGTTTTTCACTTCAGTCAGTTATATCGCCTGTTGACATCTCAGCATCCTTCACGCTCGGAAGTTTCTGGAATATTTATCAGAATTTCGATCTTATAAACTTTTTCACAGTGAACGGGGGGGACAGTAATGATCTTTTTGCATGGAAAGATGGTTCAGACAGGGGAATTAACAGTTTTTCAATTACATCAGGAGGACGTTACAGATTCTGAGACTTCTAAAGAACCTGCCCCTTCACGGAGCAGGTTCTTTTTTCATAACAGAATAGAGGTGGTAGGCACAGTCAGGCCCTATAAGCCTTCTTGTGGATTTTTTCTCTCTGACTCTCACCTGCCCTTTAACAATCATGCTCCTGTACAGATACTTTTTCCGTATCATTTCAGGATCTCTTCCGTTTTCAACTTCCATACACCAAAACTAATACTTTTAAGTAAAATGGGCAAATACAAACTTCAGAACTCATGGATCAGAAAAATTTGAATCCAAGCCCGACCCCCATCGAAAGATATCCGGGATAAACTTCCTCACCCGGGTCCTTTGACCAGTCATCATTGGAAAAAGCATACCTGAAATCAACCATGATAAAACTTCTGTTCAGAGGTATCTCGAAAAGGGCTCCTAAAATCACTCCTGCCCCTTCAGTTTCCACCATTTCATCATTGCTCTCATTAACATATGTTTTATCCCCTGTGGCGATGTCTGTTACTTCGGTTTCAGCAGATCCGTTTTTGAACTGAAAATTGTAACCGGCATATGCGCTTAAAACCTTGTTCGGCATTCTCAGAAGGAGAATGACAGGTATCTCAGAAATATTAATTGTAGTAATCTCTTCGATAAGAGGTCTTTCAACCTTGATCCTGTATTCCATGTAGTTGTATTCTGTCTGGACAGCCAGATATTTGAAAAGATTAAGGGATGCTGAGACTCCGTATCTGTAGCTGATCTCATTGCCGGCTTCCCCCTCATAATCTGTATAAAAATCAGGTTGTGACATCAGGAAACCGCCGTATGCCGAAATACCCAGCCTTTTGTCAAGAATGGAAAGTCCTTTGTCAATACCCCAGTCCTGTTTTCTTTTCTCCCAGTCCTGTTTTCTCTCCAGAAGCTCAGCTTTCCTTTCAGAGGCAGAGATGCTGTAATCTGATAAAATAAACAGCTCTTCAAGCTTTTCAAAATTTTTATCTATCTTTTTGCTCGAGTATTTTGAGTCCCAGTTTTCATTTATAAAGTTTTCAAGAGGGGCAATTTTAATAAGCTCTCCCTCTGTAAATCCGGGTATTGATATTTCAACCCCCTTAGTCTCCCCTTCACTCAGGAAAAAGACCTCTTCCAGAACAGTATAAGATCCCAGCATTCTTTCCTGTTCAATTCGGATACTCCTTTCCCCGTTAAGAATTCTTGGTAATTCACTAACATTTTCACCTACCGGAACATTATCAATATAAACCGAATACCGTCCTTCCTCACCTGTATTTGAGACTTTTATACTTCCGAACCCGATATGCTGCATACCGCTGAATTCCTCAATCATTGAAATTAGCAGCATGTCAGAAGCCTCAAAAATATCAAAAACAGTTTCGGCAACCTCCTCCTCGTTCATTATGACCGCCTTATCAGCCCGGCTGTATACAGACATTTTGAGGAGAATACTCCCGTCCTCCCTCATTTCCGCCTCTCCGAATATAATGCTGTCAATATTATTGCTGACTGAATAGTTTTCAAACCAGCTCTCAGTATTCTCATACCCTGATATTTCCTGCTCTGCGACTTCATACCTGTCAATCATTTTGAGGGTTAATTCAGCCGTCTTCTTCACATTTGAAGAGATAATATCAATCTGCATATCAGCCGAGGGATTTATCAGTGGAAAAACAGCTATCCTTGGTTTTAAAGCATCCTGTGCAAAAGAATTAACTGCACAGAAAGCAAGTAAAATTATTAATAGTCCCCTTTTTTTCACAACATCTCCCTTTATTTTTTTCCTGTCACCTAAATTATTGCAGCACATTCACCGCCCGGTCAATATCTTTAATTTCAAAAAAAACCGTTTAGCAGTTTTTATTTATTCCGATAATTAAAACAGATCATAAAAAGGAGCTTTTAAAATGGAAAAAAATATTACAGAACTTTTCCAGAGAGGAATGGAGATGATGCAGGTTGGTGAATACCAGATTGCTGAGCAGCTCTTTAAAAGAGCCCGTGATCTTTCAATGGGAACACAGGGCAAAATTCAGCAGTAAATAAAGTATCATCCGGAGGCATCCCACAAAGGGATGCTTTTTTTATGTAATCTTTTCAAGAATCAAATCAAACAGCCATGTATTCAGTTTCAGGCCCCTGATATAGGCGCAATGCCCGCCATAAGACTGTATACACAGATCAATCATGTCATTCTCCGCTTTTTTTATTTCTTCAAAATCCTTAATATCAATTACAGGATCATCATATGCTGTTATTACAGTTACAGGACAGTTTATCCCTTTGAAAAAATCCCTCTTCAGTGTATAACGGCTGAAATAATCTTTCAAATCATTGTATTCCGAATATTCATCAACAAGCTTCTCTGTCAGAAGTAAACAGCTGTCAGTATTGAAAACTTTTTTAAAATCATAGAGATCAGGAAAAGCATTCTGCTTTTTCAGAAGGCTTCTTCTCCACTTTTTAAGAAAATACTTTTTAAGTATAAAATACCTGTCTATGCGTGCTGTAGCGCTGAAAGGATCTAGGGGGGGATTTACCGCAATTACCCTTTTAATACAGCATCCGCTTTTCTCCTTTCCGGCAAGAGAAGCAATGCGAAGTGCGAAATTTGCTCCCATTGAAAATCCTATAACAAATACCTCCCGGTCTGTTGCATAATCGGTAATAATTTTCTGAACAGCTCCGTAAGCTTCTTCTATTAAAGTGCCCAGGAAAGGACCTTCGTTCAGATGGTGGGAATTTCCGTGGTCACGCATATTTAGACGGAAAATGTCATACCCAATAGAATAAAAATACCTGCCACCTGCAACCATATAGGCTGACTTCTCGCTCCCCTCCCATCCGTGAATAAGGATTATAATTCCCCTTTTGGGTAATACCGGAGATCCCGTTAAATAACCTGAAAGTCTCACCCCCTCACCTGCATCAACAATAATCTCTCTGCCGGCTTTGTCAAAAGAATGTTCTTTACTGTTTCTTATCTTAAGACTCGACATTACTGTTTGAAGTACCGGATTTCTAAGATAAAACGGCGGGACAGGGCCATTTCCACGTAGAACTGAAGATGATTTTTTTTTCATTTTTTTTCCTTGCATGCAAATTATTTGGTATCTATAATTAATTTTATCATATTATCATAAATTAAAAAAAGTCCGGAGGAAAAAGTGCTGCTTAGAAATAAAATTCTCTCGGGGTTCGGTTCAGGGGCAATTATATGTCTGATGGTTGGTCTTGTAGCTGTTATCATGTGTGGTATTTCCAACAAGGCATCTGAGAAAGCAAGGGAAATGACCGAAATAGAAAAAAATCTTATGGCTGCCCACAGGGCACATATTGAATGGAAGTTAGAACTGCAGTCCGGGTTTTTCAACAATGACGAAAAACTTGATGTGGAAGTTGACGGACACAAGTGCGGATTTGGGGCATGGTATTACGGCGGAGGGCTGGATGATCTTAGAACCTATGATCCGGAAGCTGCAGAAATACTTAAAACAATTGAAAATACCCATCTTGAACTCCATAATACTGCTGAAAAAATAAACGAAGTGTGGAAACCTGTTCACCCCGGTCTCACTGAAAAACTTCAGACAATACTGTCTGCCCACAGGGCGTGGGCTATTAATGTTGCCAATGCTGTACTAGAAAATAAAAAAGCAGAGGTTGAAACAGATCCGGGGAAATGTATGTTCGGACAGTTTTTATCAGGTCAGGAGAACAGGGATCTTGAAAATAAATGGCCTGAATATGCAGCTCTTATCCAAAAAATAAAAGTACATCACAACAACCTTCATGAAAGCGTAGATGATATTAACAGAGCAGGGTCCCAGGTTAACAAAAGGAATATTTTTATAAATACAACTGAAAAAGAACTTGCTGAGATTGAAAAACTTTTTAATCAGATAATATCTCTTGAAGAGTTTATTGTAAAAAACAATGATGATGCCGTAAAAATATTTAAAACTGAAACTGTCCCTCTTATAGAAACTGTATCAGATACTCTAGTAAAAACATCCGGGAAAATAAGAGAAACAGGAGGAGAGCTTCAGGTTTTTGCAGCAAAAACCACTAAAAACCAGTATATAATAATTATGACAGGAGTTGCGGCAGGAATCATCCTTGCAGTATTCCTTGGTTTTTTAATAACAGCAAGCATAATGAAACAGCTGGGCGCTGATCCTTCGACAATAAAGGATATTGCCGAAAAGATTGCAAAAGGTGACCTCAGGATTGAACTTGATGAAAAGAATCCTGTGGGTGTTTACAAATCAATTAAAGCAATGGTTGAAAATCTGAAATCAATTATCAGCAATATAGCATCTTCAGCCGACCAGGTGAACTCAGGCAGTGAACAGATATCAGAATCCTCTCAGCAGATCTCCTCCGGGGCAAATGAGCAGGCAGCAGGGACTGAGGAGGTTTCGAGCAGCATGGAGGAGCTTGCATCCAATATCCAGCTTAACAGTGAAAATGCGCAGAAATCAAACAACATTGCAAAATCAGTTGTTGTAAAAGCCGAAGAAGGGGGAAAAGCTGTAAAAGAAACTGTTGAAGCAATGAAGAATATATCAGAGAAAATAAGTATTATTGAAGATATAGCCAGAAACACAAACATGCTGGCACTTAACGCTGCAATAGAAGCAGCCCGGGCAGGAGAAGCCGGAAAGGGTTTTTCTGTTGTGGCAGCAGAGGTAAGAAAACTTGCTGAAAACAGCCAGAAGGCAGCCGGAGATATTATTGCGATATCATCATCAAGTCTCGCAAGAGCCGATGAAGCACTTCACGTTATTGAAGACCTTATTCCGGAGTTCAGGGAAGTCTCAGAGCTTGTGCAGGATATAACAAGCGCGAGCAATGAACAGAATACCGGGGCAGAACAGATAAATAAAGCAATCCTTCAGCTTGACACAGTAATCCAGCAGAATGCATCCTATTCCGAGGAAATGGCTTCAATGGCGGAGGAGCTTTCTTCCCAGGCTGAAATAATGCACAACACTATAGGATTCTTTAAAACCGGAAGCAGCAGCTATTCAGTAGTTGAAAATAAAGATAATATGAAAAAAGGAACAGGACCTGCCAGAAATAAAGGCAGGGCAGTTATAAAATCTGAGAATATTAAAACATATCAGAATGGAAAGGACAGGATATCTCCTGTAGAAACTGCTGATGATGTCTTTGTAGAAACTATTGATGATGCTGATGAAAGCCTTTTATATAAGGATAACACCGGGTTCAGGGAATTCTGATCTTCCGGCTCTTTGCAGGAAAAGAAAGTATCTTTGAAAGAATGGACAGGATACTCTGATAATGCTATCCTGACGCTGTATCATGAGCAGCTTAAAAAGATCCTTAGTATTATTTTTATTGTTTTTCATAACTGTTATTCCTGTGTTCTCCCATCCTCACACATTTATAGACACTATTATCGAATGTGAGTTCAATGAAGCAGGGTTATCAGGGTTCTGGATCAACTGGAGCTTTGATTCAATGTTTACATCTTCGATAATTATGGATTACGATCTTGACAGGGATGGTGCGTTTTCAGAAAAGGAAATAGATGATATTGAAGAAAATGCATTTTCAAATCTTGTAAATTACAATTATTTCATCTGGATAACTGAAAACAGAAAATCCTTCAGACCTGAAAAAGTAGAAGATTTTACAGCTGAGATCAAAGGGAACGATATTATTTACAGATTTTTTGTCCCCTATAAATCCATACCGGAAGAAAAGGGCAACACTGTAATACTTGCTGTATATGATGAAACCTTTTTCTGTGATATTGCAATAAAATCAGCAAAAGCTGTTCCCAATATAAACTCAGATCTGTTCAGCATAGATATGAATGTCAGAAAAAATGAGGAAAAAACAATTACATATGACAATTCCTTCCAGTCAGTGACAAGAGACGGCGCTTCATATCCGGGATATGTCAATCCACAGGAAATGATGCTCAGGTTTTCAGAAAAGTGAAAAAGATCAGGCTGTTCAGTTTATTTTTTCTTTTTGTAATCTGCACCGGTCTTAATTCCCAGTCAGGAAGCAGCAACCCCTTCTATAAAGGAAACGGGGGAAAAGAAATTACAGCACCCCGCTCAGGAGGATTAATTGGATATGTTTCAAGTCTTCAGAAAAATATTAATAACAGAATTTCGAAAATAATAAACAACTATAAAAAAGAAAAAGAGAATACCCTGCTTTTGTATATTGCGGGATTTGCCTTTTTATACGGATTTATTCATGCAATGACACCGGGTCACGGGAAAAATATCATTCTTGGATGGATACTGTCATCTGAAAGGACCTTTATTAAAGTATTACTGACATCAGTTACAGGTATGTTTTTTCATGTATTCAATTCAGTGATAATGATCTATATAATACTTTATTTTATTAAAGACAGAATAAGTGTGCAGTCACCTGTTTTTATAAAGTATTTCTCTTTTGCTGCATTTATTCTTATCCTTATTATAGCTTTGAAAGGAATTAGTGATCTTTTTAGAAAAAAAGATTCTCATATCCACGTGAATAACCTTGAAAAAATCAACAGTTCCACATCTCTGAAAGAGTGTATTGTCATTTCCGCAGGGATTGGGCTGGTCCCCTGTCCTGTTGCCGCCATACTGACTGTATTTATGATATCAGGAAAACTTTATGCGGAAAGCCTTCTGACAGCCTCATTTTTCTTTTCAGGAATGGCATTGACACTTATAATTTATTCTTCAGCTGTATGGGCATTGAGATCGTCTATCGCATCCATCAAAAACAACCGGCTAAAGAAGATCAGAGATATTTTCCTTCCCCTTTCTGGAAGCGTTCTTCTTATATTCTCCGGTTTTTTCATCATCCTGCCGTATATCAGTTTTTAAAAATTCCAACAATTCTATAGGAAAAACAATCCCTCCCAACTCCTGCCTCCTTTGATACAACAACCTTGCCTGTTTCAGGATCCCAGAGACGAAAGTTACCGGAAACATCAAGGACAGGATCAAGAAAGCGTACATGTTCACCCAGCACCATACCTCTTTCGTTTACAGGTGGATGATAGCCCCACCTGTCAGGATGTCCTACCAGCCACACAATTGCACCGACAAACTGACTGTTATTTACCATAAGATCACGCAGTTCATCATCATCTGCCTTCATCTCAGCAATATAATAATTATCCGCCAAACCGTTCTCATTTATCTCATCTGAAAGGAATTTTTCAAGGACAGGAGGATGTGCCCCGTAATTATCCCAATGAATACTGCCATCAGTATTTCTCCTCCCCCCCCTTATATTATCACAGACAAAAGATTTTTCAGGATCCTTCCCGGCAGTTGGTATTATAGACAGAATATCGTCTTCACTTAGCTCAGGAATACCCATCAATGCCAATGACATCCTCATCAGGGCAATCTCACAGCTTAAAGTATAACGCTGTTTATATTTATTCATATTTCCCGCAAGCCATGCAGATACTTCCTCTTTGTTCTCCGGAATGTTTTCAATATCATAGAAAGCTTTATCAGGATCATATTCAAAACATATTTTTAATAATGTTCCATCCGGAATATTATTGTAAAACCAGAATGCATCATCCATGCCAAGTCTTACACAGCCATGGGAAGCAGGAGTCCCCAGCTTTTTAAATTCCTCCAGTATTATCTGTTTATCATTAGTTAGAGGAACTGAATGGAAGAGATATGTCCCTCCAACAAATCCAACCCAGTATTTTGCTCCCGCATTCAACTTATCAGAAAAAAACCATTCACCTCTCTTTTGTCCGCTTTCATTAATAATAAAATCTCCAACAGGTGTGGCATTTTCTGTATCGGGAATACCTGTAGAGCATACCATTTTTCTGATCAGTTTCTCATGGTCATACACATATGTTATCTGATCTTTTATTGAAACTACAACGTTGAATGAAAAGATATCAGCAGTATTTATAAATACCAATATAATATATATGGGAAGAAAATAAATAGTTTTATGTTGCATTATCATTTTGGCCCTTTTTTCTGATATAGTTTAGTAGTGCTTATTAGCATAATATCAATTTAATATATACTCAATCTGTCTGATTAATATAGCCACAATATCATTGTTCTATTTTATCTGTCTGTCAATTTAGGATCAGTACGGGAAAATGCATGGTATATCAGGTGGATTTATTTTTCTGTATTTATCTATACAGATGGAAGGGAGTTCCCGTTTCCTGCCTGTATCATGATCAGGATACAGAGACTTCTCTATCCTCCCTGAAAGTTCATACCAAAAGCCGGTTTCAAACTCAGAAGCATTATTGTATTCACAGAAAAACCCTATCACAGCTATATCGGCAGCACAGCACCACATCAAATCCTGGGCAAGTACAAACTGATCATTTTCATATCCATTTTCCCTGTAAATATAACCTGATACCTGAATATTTCGGCCGGTATATTTATCAATATTATCATATATACTGTTATATATCTGATAATAATTATCTTTGGTAATTATTACCGGGCTGTTTTTTAATACACCCTCTTCGGATCCTTCAGAAGCAGATAATGATTTTACAGGAGGGACAAATGAATCCTGTTTATATACCAGATTAATTAAACTGTCGTTATTCTTTATAATACCTATAACTGCAAACAATAAAGGCAGATAAAAAATAATAATACTTTTATTTTTTCTATTTTCCTGCCTGCCTGAATAAAGATGATAAAACTGCAAATAAGCAGATAATAAAAGAAATGCAAAAGCTGATATCATGAGTATATATTGTCTCGGATGCAGTAATATCTTTATTTTACCAGTCACGATGATATAAAATATAATTCCTGCATAAGCCAATAAACTGATCTGCCATAAAACTTCATTTACAATCATTTTCTTTTTCAGCATGAATTTCCCTTAAAATATATAATAATCCATAATAAGAGCAGAGATAAAACAGGAAAAAGTGATGGAAGTTATTAAAAAGACTGTAAACTTAAGTTTAAACAAATTCAAAAGCATTATAGTATTCTTTACATCGATCATTGGACCGAAAACCATAAATCCCATTAAGGCGCTGTCAGGGAAAATACCGGAAAATTTCCTTGCAATAAAAGCATCGGATTCGGAACATACAGATAAAAGATATGCCAGACCCATCATAACCAATATTGATAATATCCTGTTCTCCGAGAATATTTCGAATGTGTTTTCGTGAAAACATGTTCTGAAAAAAGCAGCTAAAAATGAACCCATGATGAAAAAACGGCCAACAACATATAACTCAAAAGAGGAATGTTCGATAACTTTAAAAATCCCATCTAAAAAACCTGGCTTCTTGTTTTGACAATGAAGATGCCCGCAGGAACACACATTCTCTTTTTCCATGACACTGTAATCCCTTAAAAAATGGGAAGGTTCTATGGTTTTATATTTTACAGAGATAATCAACCCGATCAGCATCGATAAAAATAATCCGGATATAGTCCGTATAAAAACAATATCAAGGCGGTCGGGGAATGCATAGCAGGTAGTAATGATTACTATTGGATTTACAATAGGCATTGCTGTTAAGAGGGTAACTGCTATATAAACAGGTATTTTTTTTTCCAGAAGCTTCCTGATAACAGAAACAATTCCGCATTCGCACACAGGAATAATAATTCCTATGAAAGCTGCAACTATCACCCCGTAAAATCTTTTTGACGGAATAAAGCTCATTATTATTTCATCAGACAGATATATATGAATTACAGAGGACAGAACTGTACCGATTATTATAAACGGCATTCCCTCAAGAACAATAGTGACAAAAACAACTGAAAAGTTCTGTAAATATTTATTCTGAAAAAAACCGCTCTTTATTAAAGTAGTAATAAAATACAGGGTTATTATAGTAAGTAGAAATAAAATAACCCTGTCTGAAAGCATAACAAGTTTTTTATAATTCATCAGTAAAATATTTCTTTCATTCCACTCAGAAGGCCTTTTTTATTTCGGCGGCTATATGTTTCAGATTATTCAGATAATCATAATCAAGAGTATTCAGAATAACTACTGACCCGCCAATCGATTCTGCTACAGCCTCAGCACTTTTTTTGGAAAACTCCGGCTGGACAAAAATAATCCTCACCCTGTTTTCTAATGCTTTTTTAATAATTTTTTCAAGATCGGAAGGCGCAGGCTCCTTTCCCCCTGTTTCTATTGCAACCTGTTTTAAACCGAATTCATCTGCAAAATATCCGAAGGCCGGATGAAAGACAAAAAAGGTCTCTCCCCTGTAAGGGGCAAGAACTTCTGAGAGTTCATTATGAATTTCTTCAAGTTCAGCAGTAAAAATATTCATATTACTGTTATAGTAATCCCGGTTTTCACTGTCAAAATCTGATAAAAAATTGCAAATATTGAGTGCCTGTATTTTTACTGCTGAAGGAGAGAGCCACACATGAGGATCAGGTGCTGCATTGTGTTCATGCTTTTCTGACTCCACCCCATCTTCATGATCATGATCTTCAATCAGTCTCTTCTTTATCCCCTCTGAAGTATCTATAATCCTCAAATTATTAAGATTGCTTTTTATCTTGGGTATAAACACCTTTTCAAATGGGACACCGATACTGAAATAAATATCAGCTTTGCTGAGATCAATTACCTGCTTCGGAGTAGGCTCATATGTAGCAGGACTTTTTCCAGGCTTTACAAGGACTTCAACACTGACCCTGTCTCCCCCTATTTTTTCCACAAAAAACTTCTGCGGCAGAATGCTTGTGTAAACATTTATTCTTCCGTCTGTATTATCTGAAAATAAAAGAGGCGCTATTATAAACAGCAATACAGTTATTATCACCCGGTTTTTCATTCTGACATCTCCTTATTAAATTATTTTTTTTTGCATGAAATATAAAGCTCGTCGCATTCTCCGCACCGCTCAATTGAATGGTTCATTTTAAACTGGTCCCAGTGGGATTTCTGTCTTGTATTTAGAATGCCTGAACCGTCACACAGGGGGCAGATACAGTCGAGTGATTTGATTATGGAATTTCTGATAAACTCTGATTTATTTGGAATTTTTACCAGAAGCTGTTCAATATCCTCATCCACCTTAAAGGTAATGGTTTTCTGTTTCATATTACTTCCCCCCTTTATTGGTATTACTTTGTAATACCAATAATACAGCAATTCATCTTTACAGTCAATAAAATAATTCTAAACATTTCTCAATGCTCCCAACCTGGATACTTAACTATCATACTCCTTTCAACTCAAATAAAGGCACCTCAAAAACTAAATACTTTTTCGATTCAGAAAAAATATTTCCTTGCGCTACTGGCGTTTAGGTGTCTGGGACAGGAACCAACCGGACATGAAGTGGATAGAGGTCCCCATAAATAAAAAAATCAAAGTTCCACTTTATCCAGTTTTCTTGATTCATTAATACTGGAAGAAGCATCATCTTTCAATTCCCGTTTAAGTCTTACGGCAAAAACCGCAGTAATAACTACAGTAAATACATCTGCTATCAACTGCGTGTAAATTATACCGTTTAACCCTAATAATCCGGGAAGAATCATAATAAGGGGGATAAAGAATATTCCCTGCCTGCTCATACTTAGAATACCCCCCTCTTTTCCCTTACCAAGAGCCAAAAAAAGAGTTGAATATACCATCTGAAACCCGAACGCAGAAAAAATAAATCCGTTAGCCCTTAGAGCTGCAGTTCCAACAGCAATCAATTCCGAATCATTCTTACTGAACATAGATATTATATACTCAGGCATAAAAATCATTATTAAAGAGACAATAACACAATAGACTGTTGTATATAGTAATGATATATTTATTGTTTTATTAAGACGTTCATAATTTCTCGCGCCATAGCTGTAGCCAGCCAGAGGCTGAAAGCCTTTGACATATCCGAATACAACATAAGCCCCCAGAGTAGAAATACGGGCGACCACCCCCATGGCAGCAACAGCAGTATCACCGTAACTTTTTGCCACCATGTTTGTCAGAGCCATTGAAACGCTTGAAGCTAACTGGAGCAATAATAAAGGGATACCGATCTTCAGTATCTGAAAATAAATAGTTTTGTTAATTGTAAAATACCCGACTGAGATTCTTAATGCCCCTTTCTTGCACAGAAGATACCACAGGAAAAAAAGTGATGCAGAAGCCTGCGCTGTTACTGTAGCTATGGCAGCTCCCTTTATACCGAACCCGAATGTATAAATAAATATGGGATCCAGCACAATGTTAAGCCCAACAGCAAGGAGCATAGAGGTCATCGTTACCTTAGAAGCTCCTTCTGAAATAACAATGTTGTTCATACAGACATTAAATATTTCAAGAATTCCTCCTGAGATAAATATCACTGCATAAGATCTGGCAAAGGGCAGTATTGTTTCTGTAGCACCTAGAGTAATTAGAACCCTGTCAAGGGAAAAGAGGATTCCGGCAGTAATAACAGTTCCTATAATCAGACTTGTAAAAAGGGCTGTTGATGCAGTTCTGTTTGCCTGCTCTCTGTTGCCTTCCCCCAGAAACCTTGATATGCAGGATCCTGCACCGCTTCCGAAGGTAAGTCCCAAACCGATTATAATCATCATCAGGGGAAAGACGATGGATACAGCTCCCATCTGGCTTGTCCCAAGTCCTCCGACAAAATATGCGTCTACAATATTGTACAAAGCACTGGTCATCATCCCGATCATTGCGGGCATCCCCAGTTTTAGAAGGACAGTTGAAACCTTTCCTTCTCTCATCATTTGAAGTCTTTTCTCATTCATTATATGTTTCCTTATAAATTTTCAATATTGAATATATATTCAGTTTTAAAGCAAAAAAAATCATGGATCTTTTCCTTTGAGCAGGGAACTGGTTCCATATAGATGCTGCTTTATCAGAAGACTCAGCATCCTTTCAGCCCAATCCCTGCCGGCATAATGTCTTGCAATTTCAAATACCCCTTCCATAAAGTTTGTTGCAAGGATGTGATAAAAAATATCGTCAAAATCAGTGTTTTTAAGAATTGGTGTTATTTTCAAATGACATGTAACGTCATCAATAAGAGCCTCCTTGACTTCTGAAAGTTTGCTCCCCTCGCTTTTATCGATAAGTACAACCATTTCCATGTTGTAATATTCAATGCAGCGAAGATATGTGGGTAATTCCTTATTATATAAATTTTGTTCCGGATTATCAGGCAGCTTTTCCAGAATACTGTCCTTAAGCAGGGAAATCACCGGCTGCACTATTTTTTCAAGCAGATCCTCCTTGCTTTTAAAATATGAATAGATCAGCCCTGTCGGAATTCCTGCGGCTGAAGCAATGTCTTTCATAGTGGCGGACTTGAATCCCTTTCCATAAAATTCACCAAGAGCAGATTTCATTATTTTTTCCCTTACGTCTTCTTTCAGCACCTGCGGCACAGGCTGATCTCCCAATATTGAATTTTCATTCATTATTAACTATCATAATTTTTGTGTCAACCAGTCTTACACCGGCTTAAAAAAGCCCTTTCTCTATTTTCTATTTTATTATCAACTTACTCATCAATGGAGCTGTTTTTACCCCAATAATAACAAAAACGGCAATAACAAATGTTTCAAAACCAGCTCTCATGCTGATTTCATTCATAACCAGAGCAGCTCCCAGATCTGTTAAAACGCAGACACTTAAAGCTCCCCAAACTCCAAATTTTGAAAAAGTAAAAACCATCAATAACAGGATTGGTATTGAAATGATAATTCCCAGTAAAACTGTTATGGACATGGAAACATTTGTATGTTTATTTATTATATGCATCATCCCCGCCATTCTCGGACATACCACAAAAAGGCCGAATGAAACTCCTGCAATTAATAATTCTTTTAACATAATTTCCTTCTATTTATTCCTCATTTATTTTTACAGCGGAAAGAAGAAGTGTTGGAATTGAGGCCTCTTTATCAAGTTGTTTTATCCTGAATTTTCCAAAACCAGATTCATATAATGACTTCTTCATAGTACGTTCAGATATTTGATGGGTCGGATATCCCATACACCGGGTCATAAGTTCAACAATAGTGAGGGTTAAATAATTTTCCCCGGCGGAAGCCGGAGAAATATGGCTTGAAACAAATAAACCGCCATGCTTCATAGATCTGTTAACCTTTTTCAGGAATACAGAAAGGTTGTTGTTAGCAGCAAATTCATACAAAAAATGGGAACAGAAAAACAGATCATAGTCACTTCCGAACGAACTTTTTTCAATTAAATTCCCGCTGTGGAAAGTAATTCTTCCTTTATTAATCTCTTTTTCTCTCAACTCCTCAGCTATTTTACAAACTTCAGGTAAATCATAGACACAGGATTTGAGTTTACTGTTTTCATCCATTAATGCAAGAGAATAGTATCCTGTACTTCCTGCGAAATCACACATCCTGGTACATAGTTTAAATTCAGGGATATCTTTTATAAAAGAAACAACTGACTGCAAAAGTCCCCCTTTTACTCCCTCCTCCATTCCTGCTGCAGCTTCTCTGGAACTCCACATCTTCTGATTAAACTCAGATGGTCCGTTTTTTAAAACTTCACCGAGATTATCAAAAGGACCTGCTGAACCTGAAAACATTTTGAAAGCGGCAGCTTGATTCACTGCAGAGTCCTTTAGCAAGAAATCTTTTGCCAAAAATGAAAGCCTGTATTTGCAATCTGTTTTCTCCAGTAAATTTATAGCAGTCATTACATCAAGCAAAGCTTCCGTTATTCTTTCATCTGTTCCTGTTTTTCCAGACAGCATGGAAAAATTCATTGGAGTATTCGACAGCTCTTCAAAAATTCCTGCATCCACAGCAGTATTTATTATTTTTGGTAAATAACTTTTGTACAGTAAATTGTTTAATCCGTTAAAACTTGTTTCTAAAACAGGTATATTCATTATTTTTCAACCTCTCCTGTAAACATTGTATAGGTCACAAACCCTGCATACCCGTTAATATTCAAAATGAACTCTTCAGCTTTAGGATCTGTCATCGCCTTAAATTCCTCCCATAATTTCGGAGGAACCTCCGCTTCTGCCGAACCCCAGAACATATTAAAAAGCATAAGAAGCGATTCCTTTTCCTGCGGAGTAAGTGGACCCTGAATATCCGATACAAAGGTTCTTGTCTGTATGCCCTTCAATCCTGCCTTATGCAGCCACAGAGGCGTACGCATAACATGAAGATCGGGTTCTGAGTCATGGGTAACCGGTATATTCGCGTAAAGCGTATTGTTAAGCCCGGCTTCAAGAAGAGGAAATCCCGGCAGAAGCTTATGAGATGACCAGAACAAAATGGCTATAGAGCCTCCGCTTTTCGTTATACGAATAAATTCCTTTAAAATATCATATGGCTGCACACATAAACATCCGGTTTCAGGGGGACCGGACCAGAGACCATCGCAGCACCATATAAAATCGAAAGAGTTATCATCATAGCAGAGTCCGTTTATGTCCCCTCTTTCATAATTCACAGGGGCCGGACAGCTCTTTTTGATCGCCTGTTTTCTTGCGTAATCAATATGCTCCATGGAAAAATCCACTCCGGTAAGATTTAATTTCTCGTTTTCTTCAGCCATCCAGATGGCATGATTCCCAATTCCGCATGGAACATCCAGAACACTGGCTCCATCAAACAATCCAAGCTCCTTTATGGCTGCCCGAATAGCCTTCTCTGTAATTCTGTTGCTATTTTCGAGAGACTTTATATAATCTTCCGGTGACGGCATATTGTATTCCGACATATATTCTTCTCCTTTTATTGAATAACAGGCATCATACTGATCATTAAAGCTGGTTCACTCTATATTGTGTCCTTAACATCGATGAAAAGATTCCCTGTTTTTCTTTTAATTCCTGAGGTGTTCCTGTTTCAGCGACAGTACCGTCTTTTATAACAACAATTTTATCAGCTCCGGAAACTGTTCTCATACGGTGAGCAATAATCAGGACAGTTTTGTTTTTTATAAGTTCACTGAGAGCACTTTGGATTTTACTTTCATTTTCCGCATCAAGCGATGCCGTGGCCTCATCCAGCAGGATTATCGGCGCATCTTTCAGCATTGCCCTGGCTATTGATATACGCTGCCTTTCGCCCCCGGATAGTTTTTCTCCGTTTTCTCCTATCAAGGTATCATATCCCTGCGGAAGCTTTTTAACAAACTCATCGCATTGGGCAAGCTGCGCTGCATTTATTACCTCTTCATCCGAGGCGCCTTTCTTTCCAAGACGGATGTTATCCATAATGCTTGAATTAAAAAGGGTAACATCCTGGAATACTATCGAAAAATTATTCAGGAGGGTTTCAGGATCAACGAGGGAAATATCTTCTCTTCCCAGGGTAATAACACCCTTGTCAATATCCCAGAATCGCGCAGACAGCTTAGCAACGGTGCTTTTCCCCCCTCCTGAAGGTCCCACAAGCGCCGTCACCTCTCCTTGCCTGGCTGTAAAGTTTACATTCCTTAATATCTGTACACCATCCTGATATGAAAAATCAACATTATTGAATTTAATATCATAATTTTCAGGATAAAACTCAGGGGCCCCTTCCTGCCTCGGCATTTCATCCATCTCTTTCATACGCTTTATCCGAACATTCAGATACAGCAGCAGTGCAAAGTTTTCCATTGCATCCATTATAGGATTATAGATACGTGCCGTTACAACGAGAAAAACAAGATAGGTAAAAATATTTATACTGCCTGTTGATAAAAGATAAACACCATACAATATAACACTGGGAAGGCCAAGCTTTAAGAATACATAAGACAGGTTGAGAAATGCACCAATTAAAAGCTCACTTTTAATCATAAGCTTTTCAAAATTGTCTAGATTCGAGTTTAAAGTATCAGAATAATCATCTTCTCTGTTATAGGCTTTTATTTCATGAGCTGATTCAATCCCCTCCTGAATTTCATCCGAAATATCTCTTTTTATATTATAAAGTTTTACATGCATACTGTTTTGAAACTTTCTCGACAGAGAGAAGACTAAGACAGCAACCGGAACGACCCAGAATACAGAAAGAGACATCTGCCAGTTGTAAACAAACATCATCACACCCATGATTAAAGTCGTCACTACTGCCGCATAAAGCTGGGGAACCGAATGAGAAAACAGCATCTCTATCTGTGTGGCATCCTCCATTATGGTTGAGCTTAAATCGGCAATATCCTTTTTGCCAAAAAAAGCTAGCGGCAGTTTTCTAAGTGTTTCAGCAAGACTTATTCGTCTTTTAGCACTTTCATCATAAATTTTGGTGTAGGCCGATTGGTATTGAAAATAGGCGATAACAAACATTGCAAGAAGAAACGCTGCAGAGATAATTACGTAATAGAGAATGCTGTTTCTCGGACTGTTTGAAGAGAGTAAAAGAACACTCATATATTCATCTAAAAATTTAAAACCGAGGACTACAGGAATCATAAAACTAATGTCCATTACTATAGTCCACAGAATGGAGTTAAGAAGATCCTTTGCCCCTTTTTCAGACATGGCATATATATTTTGAAAGTATTTAAGCATTTGCCCCTCCTATGCTTACAGCCTCTTTATAGGCAATTTTCCATGAGGCAGATTCCTGGTACTCATCCCACATGGTTTTGTAGATACCGCCTCTGTTCAGCAGCTCCAGGTGTGTCCCCTCTTCTGCTATTTTTCCGCTTTCGACAACCAGGATCCTATCGACATTTTGTACGCTCGTAAGACGATGAGCAATCATGAGGGTTGTCTTGCCGTAACTTAGTTTTTTAAGAGCTTTTTGAATTAGATGCTCATTCTCAGGATCGGCAAAAGCTGTGGCTTCATCCAGGAGCACGATCGGGGCATTTTTAACCATGGCTCTTGCAAGGGCAATTCGCTGCTGTTCTCCCCCGGAAAGATATGTTCCTTTAGAGCCTATTACTGTATCAAGTCCATTATGTAAGCTATCTATAACCTCTCTTGACTGCGAAAAATCAATTGCCTTATTAAGCTCCTCTTCTCCAACGTTTTCTTTTCCAAAGACTATATTTTCTCTTAATGAACCCTTAAACAGCTTTGTATTCTGAAAAACAAAGGAAATATTGTCCATCAGCTCTTTTTTGGAAATATCCCTGACATTTATTCCTCCGACTAATACCTCACCTTCATCAACATCCCAGAAGCGGGCGGCCAGCCGGGCAATTGTTGTTTTACCTCCCCCAGAAGCTCCGACAAGTGCAATTGTCTCGCCTTCGTTTAACTTAAAACTGATTTTATCTACTGCAGGTTTGTCGCTGCCCTCATATGAGAAAGCGACATCATTAAACTCAAGACTGTGATTGTTGATGGTTTTTGTGTTTTCGATATAGTTCATGCCCGGATAATCCAAAAGCTTATCAAGCCTGTCAATTGCCTGTTCTGCAATTAAAACATTTTGCTGAAAATGCATTGACTTCATCAAGAGGGAAGTGAAGATTGGTGATATCAGAATGTAAAAGATAAAGTCGGACAGAACAATGGGCAGATTCTCTCCCCTTCCGGTTAATAAAATAGCCATTGGAATTAAAAAGAATACAGCTGACTGCATAATTATAGTGAAAAATGACATCGGTTTTCGCCAGAGGAGAGTATATTCATAAACCATCTCTTTATATTTAATAATGCTATCGTGAAATCGTTTAAAAGAGAATATTGATTGACCGAATGTTTTTACAACCGGAATACCGCGGACATATTCCACAGATTCAGAACTCATTTCCTCCAGAGAATCATAATACTTTTTTTGAAATTCTTTACCTATTGAGCTCATCATGAACCTCATTGTAATAAAGCCCAGGATAATGGGAACAAAAGAAGCAAGCCCCATTCTCCATTCTACGATAAAAATCAGAGCTATAAGAATAATGGGGGAAACGATACTGCCGGCCATATCAGGCAGCTGGTGTGCCAGGAATGTATGTGTCGTTCCTGCTCCGTCGTTTACAATCTTTCGTATTTTCCCGCTTGAATGCTTATCAAAAAAACCAAGAGGCATGGATAGAATTTTTTTCATACCAACTTTTTGCATTCCGACTTCTACACGAAAGGCTGCAAGATGTGAACTTAAAAGTGCACAAAAATATAAAATCATTCCTCCTGTTGCACCTGCAAAGGCAAGCCACGCTTTGAAAGTGACTTTTGAAACATCAAGCGTCTGCGGAGCTGATAGGATATCACGTGTTATGTACCATACAAGTACAAAAGGGACAATGTTAAGACCTGCGGAAATTCCTGACAGTATCAATGACAAAGGAAGAAGTACTTTCTTCCTGCCCATATAAGGGGTAAACCTTTTTAAAATAAATGTCTTTTTCTCTTTTGACATGCTGTTAATACTCCTTGCCTGTTTCTTTAAAAAATTATAAGCCCTGCACGATAAGCCAGGACACCAGCGATAAAAGATATTAAAGTATAATAAAGTGAACATCCGGCAGTCCATCCAAGGGATCGGGTCTCAGAATTTATTGTCGCTATTGTTCCGATACAGGGAATAGAAAAGAAAAAAGCAAAAATAAAAGCTAAAGCAGATGCCGGCGATATGGAATGGGCAAGAGATCCGATAAGTGATGCTTCTTCAAAACCTCCTGACCCGGGAATTAACAGACTTGTAATAGACATGCAGCCCTGCCCTATTCCATAAAGAACAGCAAGAACCGACAAAGAAGCCTCTTTTGCGACAATAGCTGCGACAAGAGCAATAAAGAGTTTCCAGTCCAGTCCCATCAATCCTGAAAGCGGATCAAAAAATCTTCCAATTGAAGCAAGGATACTGTTTTCAATATTCCCATCCGGTTGATACGAAAGAGCCCATATAAATATTGTAATCACCGTAATAAGAGTCACAGCACGTTTTAAAAATCCTTTGATCTGAACCCATACATAACTCAGTATTGTCTTCCAGTTGGGTTTATGATAGGGAGGCAATTCCATAATAAGACCGGTTGATTCACCTTTTAATACAGTTTTTCTAAGCAGTACCGATGTAAGAACCAGATAAAGGACCATAACAAGTAAAAGAGAAATTATGACCAGAGGCATTCCGGGGCCGAAAAAAATCATTCCCATAAAACTTACCACAGCCCAAAGCGCCAAACAGGGTATAATAGAAACCAGTACAAGTGTTACCATGCGTTGCCGCCAGGAATCTATAACCCGTGTTCCCGTGACACCGGCAATATTACACCCAAAACTCATTAGAAGCGGCATAAATGATTTCCCGTGCAGCCCGAGCCTGCTCATTGAACGGTCAAAGATATAGGCCAGCCTGGCGAGATACCCGACATCTTCCAGTACTCCAAATACAATATAAACACCGAAGATATAGGAAAGCATACATAACGCAACAAAAATACCAGGAAGAAGTCCATCAGCGAAAAGAGACCCAATCCACACAGGGGCATCTGAAAAGAATTCGCGGAGGGACAGGGAAATAAAAGGCAAAACAGCCTGTAAAGCTGACATCAGGGGAATTGCTATAATCATAGCTGCGGCAAAGGATATTACCATAATCCCGACAGCAATCAGCTTCCCCCAGACAGGATGGGTAGCAGCTCTGTCAAATCCGGAATGCTTTCTTTCTCTTTTATCAGTTTCCGAATTATCAAGAGCCATAGAAAGGACCTCTTGAATCCAGTTATACCGGGAATCTGCAGCAAGCAGAATCCCGTCAGGGATTCTTTCCATACAGCTTCTTACTTTTTCAAAATCTGATAATGATACATTCTCTTTAACAATACCTACAGCTTCATTGTCATTTTCAATTAACTTTACAGCTATCCACTCTTCTGTATAAGGTGAGGGAATTTTTCCGGATATCAGTGTTTTTAATTTCTGATATTCTCTAATAAAGTCACTATTCCCATAGATGTTTTTTTCCGGGGATCTTCCTGTTTTTACTGTCTTTGCAACAAGAGCTAAAAGCCGCTCGAATCCTCTTCCAATTGCAGCTGCAATTGGAACAACAGGCACCCCGGCAGACATTTCAAGTATTTCTACATCTATTTTTTTCCCCTGTCCTTCAGCAATATCCATCATATTTAATGCAAGAACAACTGGAACCGCGAGGGTCCTGATTTCCGCAAGTAAATAAAGAGTACGTTCAAGCTGAGCCGCATCAGCCATTACAATAATAACATCAGGGTTTTCCTTAATAAGATAATCCCTGGTAATCCGCTCCTCCATTGAATTAGCAGTAAGGCTATAGGTACCCGGCAGATCAACAATGTTATATTTATTACCATCATAGTCATAAAATCCCATCTTCTTTTCCACTGTTTTTCCGGGCCAATTTCCCACATGTTGTTTTGCCCCTGTAAGCCTGTTAAAAACTGTTGATTTCCCTGTGTTGGGCTGCCCGGCAAGAGCAACAGTATATGATTTCGTCCTGACGCCCGTAATCATACAGCACCAGCCTTAACACTAATTTTCAAGGTTTCGCCACGCCCCAGAGCAACCATAGTGTCCCGTAAAAAAACTATAATCGGGCCTCGCCCCCGGTTGGAAATCATTTTTATTTTTGTTTCAGGAGTAAACCCCATAGCAGTAATTCTACTGATAAAATGTTTCCCCCCTTTCAACCTGATTATTCTCCCTGTTTCGCCTGTTTTTAATAAATCAAGTGTACACATATTATCTCCTTTACTTATTCAGTTCTTCCAACTTAAAAAGACTCCGGGTTATTAATTTCCAATAACCTTTCTGCCTTTATCTGTAAGTTCCCACATTTTAATACCGTTTTTCCTGAAACCACATTTTCTATCAGATGAACAGTCTCTGCAGCCCCCGGAGGCAGATGAAATTGCCGCAACACTCCTCAAATATCCGGATCTAAAAAGCTGACGAATTAACTGTTCCGCAAACACATCACTTATATCTAACCGGCAAGAAATATCACCGATACTGATTACCTGTCCTTCGCCCGCCATAGTCAGAATACTTATCAACATGCCAACACTCCTCAGAAGAAATAGTTTGTTCCACATCCATCAGCCTGCAATCTTCCTTCTTGAAGAAATCAAGACACTGCTGTTATTATCTTTTTGCAGAATCATCAAAGCAGGTGTAACAAACAAATCTGCAACAAGTGCCGCAAATATTCCGGCAGAGGTAAGAACACCGAAGTGCAGATAAAATTTGGCCGTTGAGGTTGTATACGCAGAAAAATTAAGGATTAGAACAGCTGAAGTCATTATAAGCGCTGGACAAACCCGTCTAAATGTCTGAATAACACTTTTTCTTCTGTCCCCTGTTTTTAGATATTCAAGTTGTGTATGATTTATAAAATGGATTGTATCATCAACCGCAAGCCCCATGATCATAGGCATAACAGTACATGTCATCATATCAAGCGGTATTCCGAATATCCCCATAATTCCCCCTACAGCAAGAGCAGGTGATATGTTGGGGATCATCCCTATAAGACCGGTCGTAAAACTGCCGAAAACAAGCATCATAAGTATTGAGATAATAACAAGGGAAATCAGAAATGCTTTTATCTGTCCCCACGAAACCTTCTGCATCATGTCGGTAAACTTCGGCATTGAACCATAAAGCACAACATCTGCTCCGGGGAATAACTCTCCGGCTAATTTTCTTATCTCTGAAAACTCACGAACTGCCTCTTTACTGTTGTAATATTTCAGATTAACAGCAGCATGGAGTCTCTGATAATCATAATCAACCCATTTTTCAGCCTCTACTCCCCCTGCGTTTTCATACAACAGCAGCATCTGAGCAACCATTTCTTTTGTATCTGGAACTCTATAGTATTCATAATCATTATCATTCAAAACAACATTGATATCTTTAAGCACATCCAGCAATGAACTTGTATTCTTGGTCAGGCTGAATGATTCGATCTTTTCTACCATTTTATCAAACTTCTTAAGGTTTTCAGGGTCCTTTGCGTCACCCGGATTATTAAACTCTATTCCGACATCATATGAATAAATCGATCCCAGATCAGAGTCACCTACATGAAGATTTCTTGCAACATATGGGATCTTTTCCCCCATGGACTCTTTTATGTCAAAAGAAACTTCAACTTTCATTATTCCGTAAATACAGATTATTGAAAATCCGATATATACTGCAATAATTTTAAGAGGATTTCCCGTTGTCCATTTTCCAAAAGAGGTCAGCATTCCCGGGAACAAAGCCCTTTCTTTATTCTTTGTTTTATAATTTATATCCTTGTTTTTTCCAAAGCTTAATAATGCCGGAAAAATAAATACAGAAACAGCATAAGTTACAGCAACCATAAATGAAGAGGTCATTCCAACCCAACGGAGCGTCTTTACATCAATAAGCTGAAAAGAGATGAGAGCTGCAATTGTTGTAAGCGCAGTAAATAAAAGGGGCCACCCGATCTCCTCTACTGCTTTAACAGCAGCATCTTTTCTGTTTCCCGATTTATCAAGGTTCTGTCTGTAAAAACTGAACACATGAATCGAATATCCGACAGCTACAGCCAGACCAAGAAAAGCAGGAATAAGAATCATGGAAGGATCAAACTCCACTTCTAGATATCCCTCAATCCCAAATGTTATTATCATTGAAGCAACAGCTGTTATTATTGGAAAAATAACACCTCTTAAAGAACGGAGAGTAATTGCAAGAACCAGAACTGATATCAGCAACCCTAAAAGCATTAACCTTGGAGTTTCATTGGCGAAAAACTCTCTTTTATCTGAAACAAGAACAGGCAGTCCCGCAGCTGTTGGATTGAGTACTTTATAATAATCCTGCCTTACTATTCTTTTAAAAATAACACCTGCAATATCCTCAGGATCAAGAGGTTTTGACACATCAATTCCTTTGTATAATCCGGGATACAACTCCGCTTCCCTTTGAATATATTTCAGATGATTTGAATCGCTATTCCAGTCTTCGGGATAATTTAAAAGCCTCAATATGATCCAGCTTTCATCTCCTGAAGAAGAAATAAGCTTATTGTAGATAGCAGGCTTTGAAAGTGCTTTCTGTTTTAACAGGGAAAGAACAGCTTTATCTGATGGAACCGGATCTCCTATCAATTGGTCGACATTCATTCCCCCTTCAACTCCATCAAGAAACTCAAGATCAGCAACTGATATAATATCATCTGCATAGGGAACTTTACTTTCAAGCTCAATTCCCAGCTCTCTAATCTTCTCAAGAGTATTCTTTTTAAATATATCTTCACCCTCAATCAACACAGCGCAGTTGGTATTGTTTCCAAAGACCTCTTTTAATTTATCCTCCACAACAATAAGCGGATCATTATCAAGAAACCAGCTGTCGTTCGAATAATTTGCCTTGAGGCCGCTCATTCCCACAAAGCTAAAAACTACCAACAGGGCAAACACACCAAGGAACAGCCACCTGCGTTCTACAACCTGCTCACCCAGCAATCTGAATTTTTCATTTATTTTTTCTATCTGAATCCCCATGTCACCCTCCGTTTATACGCGAACATTGTTCGTTTTATGTTCGTTAAAAATCAATAACTGTATTTTGTTTTTACCCAGATCATGTTGTTTTTTTCATATGTCTTAAAATAATTATTCACCCCAAGAGAAAAGTGGAAATCATCAGTAAGAGAATATTCAGCAGAAACGCTATTATACCCATCTTCATTATTGAAATCATAATAAAGCATATTTTTTAGTTCCAACAATTCCCGAAAAAGTTTTTTAGTAATATTGAAGGTAGTATAAAAAACTATCTCGTCATTGCTGATAGTTTTTTCATAATCGATAATATAATCAATTCCTCCCTGGATTAGAATTACAACATTGCCTTCACCATACCAGTCCAGTCCTGCCAGACTTTTTATATAATTTTTCTCTGTTACACCGCTCTTATCTGAAGAGGCAAAATACTTCCCGATTAAACATGCTGTTTCACTTCTCAGTACAAAATCAGAAAAAGGTTTTGAGAGTTCCACACCAAAAGATTCAAGTCTGTGATATTCAGGAGTCAGAGAAAGAACCCCGTTGCGCCTGACCTTACGATAAACAGGTTCATCATCCCATGTATGAAATGCAGAGAGGGCAAAATCAAAACCGGAAAGATAAAAGGACAGCTTTCCGGCTATTTCACTGTTTTCAAGCTTTTTCTCAGGTTCAACAGGATCATTTACAACAACATCATCAATACCAGCAACCGTCCACGGATTTTTCCCTTCGGGATATAAAGAACTTTTAAAAAGGGGTATCCATATAAATTCAACTTCTCCGGAAGGCAAAAAATACCTCATCTTTACAGATTCAACCGGCATCCTAACATCATCAAGATCCCTTGTATTATATTCCGTGTAATCAGCAGGGCAGATAAGATCAGTAATCCTCACACCGTCAGCCTTGCCCCAGATGTAAATCTGCCGCCCTATTCTGATATCCCACAACTCTCCGCTGTATCCTATATAGAGCTCCTGAAGAGTAATTTCCTTTTCCGAAAGTACCTGATTATCCACACAGTTTAAAGATCCGTAAAAATAAGACCTGTCATTATCAGCTGACAGATTAAACCGCATTCTTGACCTGAGACCGATAAAATCATTATCTTTTTTTATTCCGACAGAAGAATAACAGTCTGCAAAGCCGTCAAGTTCAACCGCGTTAATACTGAAAACTGTAAAAATGAAAGTAATAATTGCCAGAACAGCTTTTTTCATATTCCCACCTGTTAGCGAATTCTTCCTGTTTTCAAAGCAGAAACTGTGAACAGCGTATCCTGAATACTTTCATTAAACCTTATATCTGATATTTCCATAATCGTTTTATGTTTTGTCTGTATATTTTCCATTATCATCTTCCTGACAGACCATATTCCGTCAATTTCAACTATATCCATACAATTGAGAGTTTTCATCAGCCCGACTTTATTGTAATAATCAACCTTTACAACTACAGCTATATCCTTTCTGACCCAGACCTTTTTACTGCTATATTCACTCTCGTCTTTAGGAATCGATTCCACAACCCAGCAGTCAAAACCTGAAATTTCCTCTTCCGCAACAAGTTTATGAATATCCTCATCAACATTTCTATCCCCCATATCATCATAGGTGAAATCCGTCCCCATAAAATACTCTTTATCAGAACTCCCGCTTATTCTCCTCTCTTTTCTAAGAGCCGGCATATAAAGCCATTTATCATCCTCTTTATCCTGGTCCTCATACTCCCAGCTTAGAAATCCTGTCCCTTTCACATCCTCAGGCTTTGTAAAATACATAAGAGATTTTTTATCCTTTCCGTAGTCCTTCTGATATGAAATAACGTTTCTCACTCGGGTCCTGCCGTTTTTGTTAATCAGAGTCATTTCAATAACGGAAGACCTTGTCTCCCCGTCCTCCCTTTCGTCAACCATAGCCATTATATCTCTGCCAGTTTGAGCCATAAGATCAGCAAAACTTAATCCAAAAAATAAAATCAGAAACATCTTTCCCGCATGCACTTTTGACCTCCTTTTTTCAGTCAATTATCTTTTACAGATTCACTTTATTAACGAACGTTGTTCGTTTTATGTCCAAAAATATATTTTATTTCTTTTTTCTTTCAAACATTCCACACCAGCCGGAATACATAAAAGCCATCATATCGTTAGCCGAATTTATCAATTTATTGCCGGAGATATCATGCATCAGGGCTTCTCTGAAAAACTGTATCCACAGCCCTGCAATATTATGTATTATAAAGCGGTCAAACTCTACGACCGCCATATTCCGTTCTTTACACATAACAGGAATATATCCCATAGACAGATCAGTATACCAATCAGTCAAATCATCAGCATAAGTCTCATACCCTGATCCGTTAGACCTGAACAAAATCATTTTTAAAATATCTTTGTTATCTTCCACAAACTGTATAACCTTATTCATGACTTCAAGATGGGACTCAAGATCATTAACAGTTTCAGCAGACGCTGGATCAGCCATAAATATTTTACCTGAATTAATCTTTTTTATAACAGGACTGATGACTACCTCAAATATTTCATCCTTGCACTTAAAGTAATTATAAATATTACTGAGAGAGATACCGGATCTTTTTGCAATTGAACGCATAGAGGCACCCTGGAATCCCTTATCTATAAAATCCATTTTTGCGGCATTGATAATAGCGTTTTCAACATATTCTTTTTTCTTCTGCATAATTAAGTCAATACCCCTTTAGCTTTATTGCTCTAACATTATTAGATATAACTAACTTTGTCAATAAAAAAATAGCAGCTTGTTATAAAATATCATTTATCATTAATTTAAAACATATTTTACAGGAATTTTAACACTTATCCTTTTGTCGATAGCTGTTCCGAGTCTGACATTAACAAGCTGCCTCATCACCTTTTCAGCTGAAGCTTTAAGAATCGGATTATCTGCAGATGCAATTTCAAAACCAGCAACTTTTGTCTTTTCATCTATATATACAACGATCTCTACAGATCCTGATATATTCCTCCTTCTGGCAGAGGCAGGATACCTCTTTTTACTGTTTATAAGAGAAACAAGTTTTGTTATCAGTTTATCCTGTTCAGAAATTGAAGAAATCTGCGTATCCTGCGAAACATAATCTGCCGGCATATCATTCGATTCGCTTTCAACAGCCTGCTCCTCTGAAAAATCAACTTCCTCTAAAAGCGCTTCATCAATATCAGGATCCCTTTTTTCCCGGGGAGATAAGTCCGGCAATTTTTTAACAGCAGATTCCATCATTTCCGGTTTTCTTTTGATCATTGCCACACCGATTTTTCTAACGCTCTCCTTTTCGAGATATGTTTTCTTATTTATGGCTGTGCTGTTTAAAAAAAATAAAACAAACAGCAATAGTAAAAATATTATCACCACTGACAGATATGAGCTTATAGTCTCATAATCGGTTTTCTTTTTTTTCTGTTGATATATATACATTATCCCTGCCCTCTTTTTTCGCTATGTCCAGAATAAGGAGAAAACTGCCGAATGGGGCATTTTCATCAACATACAGATTTACAGGCATTTCTGTGTCATTTTTCATCAAGATCTCTATGTCTCCTCTTGTGCATAACCTGTCAGAACAAAAAATCCTCCCTTCTTTATCAATAACTACAGAAATCTCCCTCTCTTTTTTTTCAATACATACCCCGTTTTCAGCTCCGGGAAGGATTATGTCAAGAACCGGCTTTGAAAATGTTGTTGAAATTGCAAAAAAAATAATCAGAATAAAGACAACATCCAGAAGAGGGGTAAGATCAATCCCCTCATCAAATTCATCACCATCTCCACAATCATACATCACAGAACTTTTCCCTTCTCTTTAATCAGACTGACGATTCTGTAGCTGAACTCAATACAGTCAAGACGAATCCCTTTTATCTTCAGTCCCAGGTAATAATAAAAACATACTGAGGGGATAGCAACAGAGAGTCCCATGATTGTTGTAAGGAGAGCTTCCCATATTCCTGAGGCAAGGAGGGCCGGATTTGCCGCTTCAAGAGAAAGAGATCTGAACATTGTCACCATCCCTATCATTGTTCCCATAAGGCCAAGAAGGGGAGAAATAGAAGATACCAGCTTTATTATCACAAGGGCCCGGCCTGTTTTCATAAAATACTTGTTAAAAAGATATGCAACCTCAGCCCTGAGATCACCTGAATGGTCAATATGCACCCCCGCAATATCCTTAAGAACCATAATTATAGGGTTTTTACTGTTTCTTTTGTTACCAAGGATATCAATCTCATTATTTTCTATTTTCCTGTATTCAGTATAAAATCCTTTTTCAACAATTGTGATATAGATTGTATGTTTAAAAAAAAGATATAAACTGATCAGTCCGGCAGCAGAAATAACAACACCCACCATTCCTGTTTTATCAAAAAACTGAATCATAGCTTATTCACAATAGATTGAAATATTTTCCTGGCTTTTTCGCAGTCCCTGCTGTCGGGATGTTTCCCGGCTTCTGCCCACCTTTTCCTTCTCTTCTCATCAGGGTAATGAGGGTGTTCCGGAGGAAGTGATTCCATCCACTCGATCATTTTAGAATCAATTTTACCCTGACAGATAAAATCCCCAAGAACAGTATTTCCTTCAAGAACTTTTCTCCCTTTTTCAATACATCCTGCTGCATGATCCGAATCAGGATATGCCCCAAGTGTTGCAAAAAGAGCGGTTTTTTTACCCTTGATCTTTTTCATATAATCAAGAGACTTAGTGTCAGGCGATCCTTTATCAATCCAGTACCCGACAGCAATAAAATCATACCCATCCGGAAGAGGGGCCTTCTCAACCGGGAACATTTCACTACCATCAGGCATCACTGTAAAAATACTATCTGCTATCATTTTCGTGTTGCCGGTTTTACTTGAATATACTACCAATATTTTCATACGTTATTTTCCCTCTTTTCCAATTTCAATTTTATAATCACAGGTATCCTGCATAAGCTCATAATCATGTGTTATTATTAAAATAATCCTCCCCCGGGCAGCCTCCTTTTTCAGAATATTTTTAATAATCGAAAGGTTCTTCCCGTCAAGCCCGCTTGTCGGCTCATCCAGAATAAGAATATCCGGATCTTTCATGAGAGAACATGCAATAACAAGTCTCTGTTTCTGTCCTCCTGAAAGTGATTGGGGATGTCGCTCTTGATATTCGATAAGTCCTAATTCCGTCAGAATTGAAACAGCCTTTTCCATTTCATTTTCATTTTTTTTTCTTCCAGCCGTCATTTCCCCATATACAGTCTTCATATAAAGCTGATGGTCTGTATTCTGGAACACAACTCCTGAACGTTTCATAAGAGCCTTTCCTTTTTCAGGGATTCCGCAGTGTGCAATTATTCCACCTCTTTTCTTAAGCAGGCCGGTTAAAAGTTTTGCAAATGTTGTTTTCCCGGCTCCGTTTCTCCCTACAACAGCACAGACAACTCCGCAGGGGATCGAGACAGAATATTTCTTAAAAATACTCACCCCTTTTCTAAAACCGAAATCAAGATTCTCGACTGAAAGACAGCGATCAGAAGAGTTTTGCTTTTCAGAAACCAGGCTGATATCTTCAAGGAAGCTAAATTCCTTTTTAACAACAAGCTGCCGGAGTCCGTATTTTTTTATTATTTCCTTTGATTTAAGAATACTGAAATTTCCATGTTCTCTTATTCTACCCTTTTCCATTATATAAACAGTGTCAATAAACGATGAAAGCCAGTACAGCCTGTGGTCAACAACTATAATTGTTTTACCCTGCTTTTTTAAATCCAGAAGATGGGAGGCAAGCATCTCTGTTGATTCATAGTCAAGGTTGGCTGTCGGTTCATCAAGAACAACAATGCTGTTTCCTGTTAAAGAAACAGAGGCCAGTGCTGTCTTTTGCTTTTCCCCTTCAGACAGTGTAAATATTGAAGAATCAAGAACTTTCTCCAGCTGGTATTCTTTTGAAACCGACTCAACATTATCTTTTATATCTTCAGGATCATCCCCTTTAATTTCTTTTATCAGAGAAAGCTCACTCCTCACCTTCAGGGTAAAAAACTGCTGTTCAGGATCCTGAAAAAGGCTCCCTATATCTTTTGCTATTTCACTCACCCTTCTTTCTGAATTATTAATATTGATTACTTCAACTTCTCCTTCAAGCTTCCCCATAAAATAATGAGGTATAAGTCCGTTTATAACTCTTGAAAGTGTAGATTTCCCACATCCTGAAGGTCCGGTTATCAGAACAGCCTCCCCCTTTTTCACAGTCATGTTTATATCATCCAGAACTTTTACTTCAGTAAACGGATAACTGTATGACAGGTTTTTAATTTTAATCATCTCAACACCCCTCTCTCCATAATTATACCTGCTGAAAAAACAAGAACCGCCGAAACAAGAATAAGCAAATCCTCTTTCCCCGGCCTGACCTGCGCATACTTCCCGGTACCGGAGCTTTCCATTATTCCCTTTATATCCGCAGCAATTGACAATTCGTCAGACGACCTTAAAGCCCTGATAACCGCGGGCACAATAAGAAGACGGACAGATAGAACTGGATGGAATATTATTGAAATAAAATTAACACTTATATTTCGTACCTTAAGACTTTCCCTGATATATTTCACGTCATTTACAAAAGAGGGAATAAATCTGATAATAACTATCAGGGGGAAATAGATAAAAGAAGGCAGTCTCAGGAATTTCAGCGAGTTAATAAGAGAATCCATGGTAGTTGAAAAAGCAATTACCATTGTAATATTGGACATGACTGATACTCTTAAAAAAGGAACAAGCATTGTAAGATCAGTTTCTCCAGCACCCGCAGATGAGAGGATTCTCCCTATCAGATATGAAAAAAACAGAGATATGGAAAACATTATAATAATCATCAGATAATAAACAAACATGGCTTTGTATTTTTTAAGAAGAGATGCATAAACAAAAGAAGCTGTAAAAACAAGATAAAGAGATTCCTTTTGATCAAGAAAAATTATTAAAACTGAAAGCACAAGAGAAAGCGCTATCTTTGTAAGCACGTTTACCCTGTGTATAAAACCATTACCAGCTGTATTTTGCAGCATCATAACCTTATTATCCCCGCATGTTTAAGTTCCCTGGAAAAATGCATACCTGTAAATATTCCTGCAATACATCCGATATAACCGATCGAAACAGTAACAACCGCAAAATAAAGAAGGTTAATATTTTCCCTCATAAAGAAATAACCAAGACCAAGAGATACAATCCTGTATGCTGTTTCGTAAAATCCGACACCGACAAGTACGGCGGCTGTACTTCTGTATCCTCCAAGCATAACGATAAGCCAGTCTCCAATAAGACCGGCAAGCAAAGCACATGGAGCCATCATCATACCCCGTCCCATCATAACCATTGTCATAATGGAATTTATCAGGACATAAAGGGAAAGAACTCCATATTTACGTACCCTGTATAGCAGAATTACAAGTAGAGATGTTGCTATAAGATTTTTCAGAATCATTGCAACAGGATTCATTCCCCCGCCCGTTATTGAGACAAGAAAACTCGATATCCTTATCAAAGCTGCAAACGTTCCGATAGACACAATTTCCCAGCTTTCCCAGTATTTTCTCTTTTTACCCATTTTGTCTCTTCCATTTATAGTAATCAATTATATTCTGGACTATATTCACATTCCAGAATTCTCCTGCCTCTGTCAGACTGACATTTTCAAAGTTGTCTCTGACTATCATCCCTGCAGTTTCCCACTGATGGAACAGGGGTTCAAAAATATCTAAAACTCTTACCCCGTATATTTCTCCAAGTTTTCTCATGTTGATTCCGAGATATTCCTCAAAACTCCCTGTGATATTTCCGAAGAGACGATAATCAGCATCTTTTTCAGATATATACCCAAAGGGTTTTTCCCCCTTTTCAATCAGAGTGTAATAGCTTTCAAGATCCATTCCCTGCATAACGCTGTATTTTCCAACATTTCCGCCGGCCCCGCATCCGGCAGGGATACATGTATATCCGTATTTGGAATAGATATTATAAAGGCTCCTTTCACGGGAAGATAATTTCCAGTGACGAATAGAAGTTCTGACTGCAGGTGTGTTTTTCAGATACTTATTTGAAAAAAGAAAAAGATCTGCCTGTTCCCTGAAGTCTGCAGGCGAAGGAAGCCTGCTGTCTTCAATTTTTTCAGTAATAGGGGTTCCTGGAAAAAGATTAAGCTGATAAATACTGCATCCGTCAACATCTGTCTCATTAGTCAATGTTGTAAGCTCCGTCTGCCATTCCTCCAGAGACTGTCCAGGTAATCCGTATATCAGGTCAACCGCAACAGAAGCCTGATTAAGCGACGTGATGTAACTCAGTCGATCAAGGAGATCATCTTTTGACTGGATTCTGCCAACGCTTCTCCTTAAAACTGTATTGAAGCTCTGAACACCGAATGAAAACCTACTCACTCCATTTTTCAGACAGATATCAATTTTATTATCTCTAAAGCCGTAAAGCCTCCCTTCAACCGTTATTTCACAATCATTAGAAAGAGGATACCATTTATTAACAGCAGAAAGAAGTTTATCGAGACTGCCTGCGGAAAGATCTGTAGGAGTCCCCCCCCCTATATAAACAGCATTCAGAAGAACTTTCGACTCAATTAGTTTTCTTCCGGTTATTTCAATTTCCTTTACAAGAGCACTTATATAAATATCCATATCTTTGCTATCTGTCCTGTTCCTGTAGAAGGCACAGAAATCGCAATTTTTCATACAAAACGGAATATGGATATACGCAACAGCTTTTTCATCCGCAGCGATATTATTCAGAAGAGTTCCTGAAACAGCATAAGCTTCATTACCATCAAGCAATCTCCCTGAACTGCCGGGGTGAATATTTGGTTTTCCTTTAAATCCTGTATAGAGTGGAGAATCTCCGACATCTGCATAGAACTGCTCAATTCCTTCATTTCCAGCCGCGGCAGTTTTATTTCCCACAACATTATAACTACTTCTGAGCTCAGAAAGCAGCTCAGAAGTGATAGTTGTAATACCTTTTTCTGCGGCATATTTCTCCGCTTTTGTCCTTATTAGAGGCTGAACAAATCCTGGTGCCTTTTTCACCTCAAGGACCGCTTCCTCCGACCATATCAAACAGGGAACCAAGCCGTTTTTCATCAGAAACTGTACCCTGCACCTATAAAAAACGATCTTCCCGGCGCTGTAAGCTCTCCAACCGGCTCATATTCCTTATCAAAAATATTATTGACACCGGTGTAGATACTAAGAATATCTTTATATGAAAGACCTGTCCTGAAACAGAGGATACCCCATGCATCATATTCCTCTTCTGTCCCTCCGGAATATTCAGTTTCAGCTTTTGATGCAAATCTTGAATAAAGGTCACTGTCAAGAACTGCATCTTCCCCGAATTTCTGACTCTGCCTCACACCATACCTTCCCCTTAATACTGGTTCACCGCTTTTCCAGGTATCCTCAACATCATTACCGCTGCCGTAATCATATTTTTCCCTGATAAAAGTAAGGTCTGAATAGGGGGTAATTCCATAAAAATGGGTATTTACAGAAACTGACAATTCAGCTCCGAAAGTGTCGGCTCCGCCGATATTTACATATTCTGTATCACCTGTTGATATATAATCCTTTGCTGTTGTGAAGAAACCGGCAAGATCAATATAAATATACTCCCCATCATAGTTTGTACCGAGTTCAAAAGAGTGGGATGTTTCAGGATCAAGATCAGGATTACCAGCTAATGCTGACATTGTAGAAGGTGAACCAATGTAAAGCTCTACAAGGTTAGGGTGCCTGTATCCTGAACCGTAACTTCCCCTTACAGATAAATCATCTGTTATGTGATATATGGATGCAAGACTGAAAGAGAGGTTCCAGTCTGTTGAATCTCCCTCCTCAAGAACCATTGTAGGATCATCTGTATCAACGAGCTCTGATGAAACAAATGTATATCTTCCCCCGGCTGTTACCGACAGATTGTCAAGGATTTCCCATTCATCCTGAAGAAACAAGGCATAAGTATTTATCCATGAATCATATGCGTATTTTTCGTCACTCTTAGATGAGGGAACAACATCACCTTTATAAGTATATGATTTTTCTGTACCGTCAATATCGTCACGCTTGAAATCAAGACCCGACACAATATAATGAGGACCGAATGCAAAATCACTTTGGAAATTCACACCAATTGTATTCTGTTCGTTATGTGTAGCTGTCTGGCTTGTATAATCCATCACAACCGTACCGGGAGGATTCTGAAACATATAATAATCCATGAATATATCAAAATCTCTTTCAGTATGCTGATAGTAGGTATCCAGGCTTACGACAGTGATAAAATCATTGAGATCAAAAAGCTTAATAAATGCAGATCCTTTTGTCCTGTCAGATTCCGGAATATCCATACTCATATCCTGAACAGGACCCGAAGGAAAACCAAGTTCTTCAGGATCTGTATATACTTCATACTCGCTTTTATAAACTTCAACCTTTGCCCCGGTATGTACCTTCTTGTTCTTATACCCGAGGTAAGCGCTGTATTCATCACTTTCAGAACCGGTCCCCGAGACTCTGTCATCTCCTGTCGCCGTACTATTGCCGCATGAATCAAGAGTACCGTCAGGAGTTTCTGTATCATCATAGCGGGAAAGGCCGTATGTAAACGTATACTCAATCCCGTTTATATTTCCGTTAACCACATTGTCGCCTCTAAACCCCCTGGTTGCCGAATCATAGCTGTAGTTCAAGCTTCCTCCAAAAGGCTTCTCTCCCCCTTTCTTTGTTATGATGTTTACTACTCCGCCGATAGCTTCAGAGCCGTAAAGTACAGAAACAGGCCCTTTTACAACTTCAATTCTTTCAATCTGCGACGCTCCTATCAAGGCCATTGGTCCGTCCATAGATTTTTGAAGCGAAAGAGGCTGACCATCAACAAGAAGAAGAGTTCTACTGCTGCCTTCTCCCCTGATACTTACATATTTCATTCCGTTTGAAGCTGTTGTAGATATTTCAATACCGGGGATATCTCTTAATACCTCTGCAACGCTCTGGACAGGAGTTTCCCTTACATCCTCTCCGTCAACAATAACAACTGAGACTGGAACATCCTGAACATTTTTTTCCTTCCTGGATGCAGTTATAATTACCTCATCTACCGACTTAACATCGCCGCTCCCAGCCTCCGCAAAAATATTGGACACCTGTATTACCGCCAATACTGCAATAATAACTTTTAACTTTCTCATCCTTACTCTCCTCCTGGATATGCTTTTTATTAGTTAATTCTATTTTTATTAGTTGTGTCTAATTTATATGCGACAACTTTACAGTTCAGTTTTTATTTTGTCAATATTAATATTCTTTTAAATTACAAAGCTGTGGGAACTGTTTTAATATGTCGAAGTCATGTTTTTATCAACAGTAATAATATAATCTGCTTTCCCGATATTTTCCTCTTCAAGTGTTCCTACATCATCCTGCACAACCGTAGTAAGCGTTTTTATAACAGGATTATCTGCATATTTTTTCAGATACCATATGATTGATGCATGATTATCTGAATGATATGAACCGTTATAGTGTATGAAAAGATCGTCTTTGCAATAATTTTTAAAGATATTGTAAGCCATTGTTGCATCCTTCACAGCCTGAGCCTCCGCAAGATAAAGCTTTCCATCAGTATTGATCATACTTTTAAGTTTATATCCCATAGGCCCATCAGATATATTTTTATAACAAGGCAGTTCTCCATTAAATAAAATCGGGAGAGGAGGAATATATTTTTTTGCATCAGCACTCAGGTTTCCCAAAGCTTCCAGCCCTCTGTGGTTTACATAAGAAGCATACCGCCTGGGAATGTTGGTTGCTATAAACCTAATCCTGTTATCAGAAGCAAACTGGACAAGCGGTTTATAATCTGTAGAATAATTTGGCCAGAGCCTCATACTGCTTTCAAATCTACTCTCATCAATAATCCCTGAAAGGTACTCGGAAAGTATAAGCTGATTATCAGTCTCAAAAAACTCAGCCCCGAGAATAATATTTTTTTTCAATCTAAAAATATCTTTTGTTACCTCAAGCTCCAGCCAATGTGATATTGGATTATTGTGTATTTCTCCGAAAAATAATATTTCACATTCCGCTATCCCTTCAATCATTTTGTTATACAAAACTCTTTCTCCCCGAAAGTTATAAATAACATACGCTTCCTTTGGTTCCCCGGAGAGATGGAAAACAGAAGCCAGACAAAAAAACGGAACAAAGAACCTTAATCTCATTTTACCCCCACACAACTTTATATCCGCCTAAAAATGTTAAAATAATAATGCTTTACACAGATTGATAATATAACAAGCTTACCCGATTTAAAGTATATCCATCCTGAATGCAACCTCTTTCAAGCTTAAGGGTTCTCCACTAACCTTCGGCTGGTCCCTATGCCAGACACCTAAACGTCAGTTGCGGAAGGAACCTTCAAGTAATTACATCTCTTCTTTTATCTGCTGCACCCATTTATTGATTCTTTCCTCAGTCATATCAGCCTGATTATCTTCATCAAGCGCAAGACCTACAAAACCGCCCGCAACAACTGCAGTCGAACTCTCATATGAATACCCTTCAGTACTCCATCTGCCAATCAGCTCTGCACCTTTTTCATTAATAACATTATAAAGAGTCCCCATTCCGTCAACAAATGAATCGCCCCATGACTCCTGGTCTCCAAATCCGAAAAAAGCAATTTTTTTTCCTGAAAGGTCAGCTTCCCTGAGAATTTTAACTCCCGATTCCCAGTCATCCTGCAAATCACCGGCCCCCCATGTTGAAGTCCCCAGAATTAAAAGATCACAACCTTCGATAAATGCCACATCAGTATCTGCAATATTCCTTACAATTGATTTTTCAATTTTTTCAGCAATCATTTCTGCCGCTTTCTCAGTATTCCCTGTTGAAGAACCGTAAATTATGCCAATCATTTTTTCCTCCATTTTAGCAAACAGCCTTTATCTGCCCGCTCAGCTTATTTATTCCTGTATTTTTCAAATAAACTATATTTTTATTTTCTTTTTTACATATCCTTTTCACCGATTTACAAGCTGTATGACTTATACAGTCAAGAGCGCAAATAACAATATCTGCTTTCAGTGCAGTCGGAACAAGCTTTTTTCTTGAATTCTCCAGACCTCCGTCATGGTGCTGAAAATTACCGTTACTTCCTAAAACTATTTTCCTGCAATATTCTTTCAGAGTTTTTCTCCCCCCCACCAGAAGGACTGTTTTGTTTTTTAAATCAATATTTTCATCGATCTCATCAATCTTTTTTTTGTACCTGCAGTTATTATCAGCAAAACATTCACAGCGGTCCGGCTCTGAAGATTTGCCCTTTTCACTGTAAGCAAAAATGTTTTTTTCCTCTTTTTTTGAATTATTCTCACAGTCAGTTATAACAATATTCTTTTCGGCATTGTTTTTTACAAGACGGGCTACTGTATCTCTGTTATTAAATTTTATCCTGAAATCATCTAACTGTTTTTTTAATTTCCCATTTTCGCTTCGCAGGTCCCTGTTTTTTCTCTTCAGAAGCATGTTTTTCCGGATAAGTTCTTCTTCATTTTTCCGGCTCGCCCTCAGCATGACCATCGCAGAATGTGTCATCATATGCAGATCACCGAAAACAACCTGCATCAGGACCTCATCCATCAACGGATGGCTCATTACAGCCCAGTAATAATTTGCCGCATCAAAATGATTTTTCACACTGTTCCATTTTTTAACAAGGTCAAAACCAATTCTAATATCTTTAAGATCTTCAATCTGCTCTGCTGCAATTTTATCAAGCAGAGAATTTACTTTCAAAGAAGCTTTCCCTTTATTTTTTAAATCATAAATTATTACTGAATGTATTTTATAATCGCTTTCAGTATGCCAGCCGGGATATTTTACCTGCTTCAAAATAATTCTCACCTGCTCGATGCTTAAACAGGCACCAGTAATTGAACAATAATAATGATCCGGCAGTTCCCATATCTTTTTCCGCATCTTAAAATACCGCCTCAATTCTTTTTAAAATTATGCTGTTACTTTTTCTTTTTACAAATCTCCTGCACTGCAGTATCAGATCATAGCCCAGCATAGCTCCGAGAATAAAATCCTCAGCATCAGAAAGCTGATCAAGCTTAAGCGTTTTAAAATTTTCAAGGACCCTGACACATTCATCAGCTCCGAAAAACACATTCATCTTTCCGCTTGGCAGATCGTCAATAACATAGCTGATTCCATGATGTTCGAGCTTTTCAATTATTCTTATTTTTTCAGTTTCAGGACCGGTATATAAGACCATCCGTCTGAGACCTTTTTTATACTCATATATGTGATGAACAAAAATCTTCATATTTCACGCTCTTTATTTTTTCATAATCACGAACTATATTCACAAATGCTTCTATAATATCCCTGGTAAAAAAACTTCCGCTCTTTTCCTTTATTATCTCCGCCGCCTCTTCCTCTGAAACAGGTTTTTTATAACTTCTGAATGTTGTCATGGCATCATAGGTATCTGCAACAGCGATTATCCTGGCCCCAAGGCTTATATCATCCCCTGTCAGTCCATTCGGATAACCGCTTCCATCAATTCTCTCATGATGCTGTAAAACAATTTCCGCTATTCCTTCCAGCCCTGGAATATCCTTGAGGATCCTCCATCCGATAACTGAGTGCTCCTTTATTACTTCAAACTCGCACTTTCTCAAAGCACCTGTTTTAAGCAGGATCCCGTCAGGTATTCCTATCTTTCCTATATCATGCAGGTGCCCGGCAATATGAATACCTTCACATTTTTGCCTTTTAAATCCCATTTCATAAGCAATCATTTCAGACAGCACAGCTACTCTGTCCGAATGCCCCGCAGTATACTGGTCCCTGGCTTCCAAAGCGCTTGTAAAACTTTCGACAAAACTATGGAAAACACTGCTGTCAACATCAATAACATCTGTCATTATTTCTACGCCTTAATCAACTTCACCCAATATCTGAAACCCGTAATTTCATAACTACAGCAGGGATATTCCTATCCCTGCCGAATTCACTTACATCAGACTTTTCACAAGTCTGTCGTTTTTTCCCAGTAATCTGAAAAACAGTACTGTAATAACAAGAAATACAACTCCCGTAATAATCCATAAAATGCTGTGACCAACCGTAATCTGAAAAAAGAGAGTAGCAACAATCCAGGCAAGAAAGGTGAGATATGAGGTAATCAGTATACCGTAAAACCTCCCTGCCTCTTTTATCAGAGCTCCGAATGCAGCAAGACAGGGAAAATATATCAGCACAAATAAAAGATAGGCAAAAACCTGCATCGGTCCTTTTGTAAAATAGTGTCCCATTATACCGAATGTATCCGGTGTCGAACCGATTTCTTCAGCAAGGGCTTCGTTATCTGTCTCTTCCAGGAGAGACACACCAAGGGGATCGCTCAGTCCACCGCCGGTACCTGCAAGAGCTTCTGGGATTGAAGCAAATGCTTCTGCTATACCACCCATAAAATCAAATGAGACCTCCTCTTCAGAGCTCTCTTCACCCGAAGAAACTTCAATCTGGGAATAAAGTGCGTCAAGGGTACCAACAACAGCCTCTTTGGCAAAAAGACCTGTAAAAAGACCGACCACTGCAGGCCAGTTTTCTTTTTCGATTCCCATCGGCTCAAAAACAGGAGTAAGAGATTTTCCTATTTTGGTCAAAACAGAGTTATCGGAATCCTCATTACCGAATGAACCGTCAAGTCCAAGGGAGTTTAAAAACGCAAGTACAAGAACTGCAACAACTATCACCTTACCTGCCCGTATCATAAAGTGTTTAAGCCTCATCCAGGTGTGAATCATTACGTGATTAAACCTCGGGGCATGATACGGCGGCAGCTCCATGATGAAACAGGAGGCCTCCCCTTTAAACATCGTATTTTTAAGCATAAGCCCTGTAAGAACGGCAAGAATAATTCCTGAAAGGTATAACATAAAAACCATTGTACCTCTTGATTCCGGGAAGAAAACAGCGGCGAAAAGGGCATAGACAGGAAGCCTTGCTCCGCATGACATAAACGGTGCCATAAACAGTGTCATAAGACGGTCCCGTTTATTCTCAATTGTCCTTGTCCCCATTATCGCAGGAACAGTACATCCGAATCCGACAAGCATCGGGATGAAGGCTTTTCCTGGAAGCCCTATCGCTCTCATAAGACGGTCCATTACAAAAGCTGCCCTGGCCATATAACCTGATACTTCCAGAACAGAAAGGCAGAGAAACATCATAAACACGATAGGAACAAATGTTGCAACTGTCTGTATACCTGCTCCGATTCCGCCGGCCAGTATCGAGATAATCCATTCCGGCGCACCTACCGAAGAGAGAAGAACACCAAGCCCGTCAACAAATACAGTACCGAACAGAATATCAAAAAAATCTATAAACGCACCGCCGACAGTATTTGTTAACCAGAAGACCATATAAAGGGCAAAGAAAAATATCGGTATTCCCAGAAACCTGTTAAGGACAACCCTGTCCACAACCTCGGTCATCTTCTTTTTTGAAGATAATCTCTTGAGCGTATCTTCCAGCAATCCTTTTATATACCCGTACCGGTAATCTGCAATAACTATGTCGGAGGGCTCACCGAAAATCTTTTCCAGAGATAATTTCCTGTCAGATACTTCCTTTTCCGTTAATGCTGTTTTATCCAGGACTTCATCTGTCACCAGCCTGTCGTTTTCCAGAATTTTCAACGCTGTCCAGCGAAAAGACTTTTTATAGATATTTTTTACAACTGCCCCCCATTCACTTATCAGATCTTCAATTTCATTTGGATATTCAACAGTGCGGTCAGAAACCTGACACGAAGAAAGATATTTGAATATTGATTTCTTAATCCTTTCAATATCGTTTTTGTTTACCGCGGAAAAGGATTCAACAGGGACTCCAAGTTTTTTTGAAAGTTTTTCCGCATCAATATGTATTCCGTTCTTTTCAGCTATATCCACCATATTTATCAAAACAAAAACCGGTACACCCATTTCAAGAAGCTGTGTAGTCAGATACAGATTTCTTTCCATGTTATTTGCATCCACTATATTGATGATGAACTCCGAATCTCCGCTTAATATATAATCACGCGCAACCTTTTCATCCTCAGATGAAGCATAAAACGAATATATACCCGGCAGGTCAACAATTATAACCTCCTCTTCAGGATATTTAATAATACCCTCAAGCTTCTCTACAGTAACCCCCGGCCAGTTTCCTGTTCTCACATGGCCGTTTGTAAGTCCGTTAAACAATGTTGTTTTTCCGCAATTGGGATTACCAACAACAGCAATTTTTCTATTTTCTTTCATAACTCTACAGCCTTTTCAAATTAATAATTTCAGCTTCTTCTTTACGAAGAGTAAGTTTATACCCTCTTACTTCAAGTTCTACCGGATCTCCAAGCGGTGCTTTTTTTGTTACAGCTATTTCTGTATTTTTTGAAACACCCATAGAGAGTATTTTATTTCTGTATTCCTCCCTGCCCTTGGCAAATCCCGTAACAACAGCCCTGTCCCCGACTTTCATGTCTTTAATTTTTTCAGCCATTCAGACCTCCTCCTTATTATATTCAGCAGAAACATAAATTAATTCCGCTGTATCCGAATCCATCATTATTCTGTTATCGCCTGTTGAAAATATACACGGATGATTTTTTCTGCCGCTTATTAATGTGATGCATGTTCCGGGATAAACACCCTGTTCAATCATTTTTGTCCTGAAATTTTCATCACCTAAAATCTGCCTGACAATCAGTTTCCTGCCGCAGACAGCTTCATTAAGACAGCCCCCCACCCTGTGAGGGCAGCTTTTTCTTCTGTGCCGGAATTTCATATTCCCGTTCTCTCCATTGTTAGGTTTATCTCTTTTAATTAGTCTTGACTAATTATTAACATGAAGAAATCCTCATGTCAAGAGATGGAGCAATATTATTTCAATCTGGCTATCAGGGGATCATCATAAAAACAATTAATTGTTACCCGCCGCGTTGTTAAAAGAGAAATATCAGTATATCCGGAACAAGGTAAACGTTAATGGAGGTAAAAGAGTAAGTTTATAAATGAAAATCAGAAATGATTAATTTCAGTCAAGTGTCTGGCTGACTCTTCCGTAAAGATCCTGATCAATAATATTGTATATTACAGGTGCATCGAGACGCATGTTCTCACTGCTGTACGGGATAACACTCTTCTCGTAGCCTCCGGGTCTGTTCTTCCATCCTGAATTCAGAAGTATCCATTTCATATTGAGCTGTGCAAGAGGTTTGGTAAGACTTTTATTCATTGTTTCAGGATCACGCATAAGAGTATCATACAGTTCGGCTGATTTGGACAGAAAAACAAGCGACTCGGAATAATAGTCCTGGTTCCTGTTCTTCTCTGCAAGTTTGAACAAAGTTACCCCCTGATTATTATAAACCTGCATCAGCTTTTCCAGAATCTCCCGCTGGTCTCTTCTTCTGCCGAGGTCAAAATCCTTTTCATGGTCTTTCCAGTATTCAATCTTTTCGATCACCCTGTCATAGTAGGCTTTTGCGGGAGAATAAACACCGTAATTAACAGATGCATTGGCAAATGCAAGTAAAGCTGATTCGTTCTCCCTTTCCTTGAGTGTGATATCATAAAAACTTGCTGCAGCTTTTGAATAATTCCTGTTTTTATAGTTTACAAATCCGATTTTATAATCAAGATTGTCATTTCTGTAGCCGGTAGCATAGGCTTTGGCAAACTGAATTAAAGCTTCGTTGTATTTTCCAGCTTTATAGTAATATATATCGCCCAGATCTTCATATAAACTGCCGTATTCACTGCTGTTTCCAAGGATCTGTCTGTTTTCTTCATATTTATTCACTGCTCTCTGAAAATATTTCTGTGCCTGCAGTACTTCGTTCTCATTATACCTGAACTGCCCGATACGGTTTAAAGTCCTTATTTCCAGACGTTTTCTTTCAGAAATCCCGTAGTTATATGAATGACGGTAGTGTTCCCTTAAATAGCTGTTATCTGTTTTTTCAAATATCTTTTCGATATTCTCCAGAGCTCTCAGTTCAAGCTCACTTTTCTCAAGCCTGTTCCAGAAACGGGAAAGCTGAAAATGAGGTTCCGGAAGGTTTTTATCAAGATTTGATATACGTATAAGCTCAGGTTCAAGCCCATCAATTTTATCATGATCAATCATGTATCTGTAGAAATCTGTAGCAATAAAGGGATCAAGATATTTTTCCTTGATAGTTTTTATGTAGTTGTTGAATTCAGAAACCACGCCGTAGTATTTGTTGATATCAATAGACCTGTCTTTACCCAGACCAATATCCCTCAACGCAGCATTTTCCAGCTCATCAATCCTGCCGGAACGGATATAATATGCAATTTTTCGAAACATAAGTTCAGGTTTGCTTCCGAACTTCGAGAGGCTGTCATTGAGTATATATTCCGCGGAGTCAAAATATTCAGGATCCTCCTCCGCCCAGTTCAGAAAATTATCAAGCCGGTCAATCAAGGCTTCATAATCCCACTTGTTCCCTTTCTGAAGGATAAAATCTTCCAGTATCCTGTCGCTTTTTGCATACTGCCCCTGATAATATGTTTTCAAAGTGGCATAATCAAGAAACCCTTTTTTATCAGTCGGGAAAAAACCCTTTTCCATTTCTTTTCTGGGTTTTTCCCTTTCACTGCTTAAACCTGCCCCTAGCAGGGTAATATATTTGCTTTCTGCTCTTCCGTATTCCCTTTTCTCAATATATCCTTCTGCATAACGGTAGAACTGTTTTTTGTATGGCTTGATTCTGCTTGCCTTTGCAAACACCCTGTCTGAGTCCCTGTATTCCCCGTTTTCAAGCAGCTCATACCCTTTGTTATACAGGTATGATGAATAAAGCGGATCATAAACCTGTTTCTTCAATACAAATACGATAAAAAATAAAGCGACTGAGAATAATGCGGCCTTTCCTGCATAGGGAAGAATCCTGTGTTTCAGTATATAAGAAAATGTCTGTTTTTCTTCTTCAAGTTCTTCCCATGTCTTTCTTTCATACTGGGAAGGAATTCTTATCCTCTTCCCCAGTATTTTACCTGCAAGTTCTGCTATTTCCCTTACAGAAGCATCTGTGGCCAGCTTGTTAACAAGCAGATCAAGTCTTTTACCGGCCAGCCCTTTATTACCGATAAGATCTTCAACAATAAACTTGAGGTTTCTAGGGAGCCTGTTAAGGGTATCTGTGACTTTTTCGAGTTTCTGCCTTTCTATGCTGAAATCAGAAGCAGTCTCTTCCTGTTCCGGGACACGGTACGAAACCTCTTCCCCGGCCGCAGGAGCTGATGCAAAATCAGCGATATCCTCCAGGGTTGAATACTCCTCTCCCAGATCATCAAGACTGAACTCATCAGTTCCCATATCAATTTCTGTTTCAGATCCGTCTACAATTTCAAACTCATCCCCTTCCTCAGACTGAGTTCCTGAAGGGGTTTCAAAATCATCCTCAAGACTTATATCATCAAGAGATCCAATATCAAAATCACCTGTATCCTCGTCATCAATTATTTCAAGATCTTCAAGAGGTTCCAGAGCATCCTCCGGAAGGTCAAAAGACTCTGTACCTTCAGGCTCTTCAAAAGCATCAAGGTCCTCAGGAAGATCAAAGGATTCTGCTTCTCCCGTCTCTTCAAAAGCATCGAGGTTTTCAGGAAGATCAAAGGATTCTGCTTCTCCCGTCTCTTCAAAAGCATCGAGGTCCTCAGGAAGATCAAAGGATTCTGCTTCTCCCGTCTCTTCAAGATCATCAAGGTCCTCAGGAAGATCAAAGGATTCTGCTTCTCCCGTCTCTTCAAAAGCATCAAGGTCTTCAGGAAGATCAAAGGATTCTGCTTCTCCCGTCTCTTCAAAAGCATCAAGGTCTTCAGGAAGATCAAAGGATTCTGCTTCTCCCGTCTCTTCAAAAGCATCAAGGTCTTCAGGAAGATCAAAGGATTCTGCTTCTCCCGTCTCTTCAAAAGCATCAAGGTCTTCAGGAAGATCAAAGGATTCTGCTTCTCCCGTCTCTTCAAAAGCATCAAGGTCTTCAGGAAAATCAAAGCTGTCCGGCTCATCCTGACCGGTGGGTTCATCTTCAGAAATGGGTTCGGCTGCTACGAGATCATCCGGCATAAGGTCACTTTCAAATTCATCTCCGGTATCTTCAAACATGTCCCCGAGGTCAGAAATATCGCCAAGGTCATCAAATTCCGCATCAGGCGCTGTTTCCTGATCATCAAAAGCGGTAAAATCCTCGTCAGCAGAAGAAACTTCACCCTCATCAGCAGAAACATCATCTGAAATTCCGTCCAGAAGGGCTGAAATATCATCAGGCACACCCTGCTCTGGAGGGGGAATATCAACAATGCTCTCCCCTCTTTCTGCAAGGTACTGTATTTCGTTTCCCAGTGAGTTAATCTGTGCTTTAAATTTCTCAATATCTTCTAACTTAGGCATAAATCCCTTATTCAGAATGTCGGAAAAGTGAGAATACTTACTTAGACAAACTTTATACTAATTTTTAATTTAAAAAAAGTGGCAGAAATCAGACTGCCACTTTATTAAAAAAATATCTGTGAAGGGTTGAATCACCTGTAAGTTCTGGATGAAAACTTGCAGCTATCACATTTCTGTGCCTGAAGATAACAGATTCCCCCCCCATAAAGCCCAGTTTTTCCACTTCAGCACCTGATCCTGTTACGACAGGCGCCCTAATAAAAACCCCCCTTATCTTTCCGTTTTCAGAAAGTTCTGACAACACATCTGCCTGAAAACTGTCTTTCTGTCTTCCGTAACCGTTTCTCCTTACATTTATTTCCATAAGAGATAGAGGGGGAAAGGGGAGCATATCGGCAGAAGATGAGGCAAGAACCATACCGGCACATGTTCCGAAAAACGGAAGTCCCGATTTAACAGAATCTGCAAGATAATTCAGGAGCCCCTCCCTTTCAAGAAGCCTGAGCATTACTGTACTCTCCCCGCCGGGGACTATAATGGAAGCTATTTTATTAAAGTCAGATCTTGTTTTAACAAGTCTGACTTTATACCCCAGATCACGGCAAACAGCAGCATGTTTTTCAAACCCACCCTGTAAAGCAAGAATACCTGCCGTCATATTTCCTACCACCCCCGGACAGAGAGTCTCTGTTCAGGGACAAGTTCATCACAGTTTATGCCTGTCATAGGTGCGCCGAGTGATGCAGATACAGCTGCAAGTTTTTCAGGGTCATTATAAAATGTTACAGCATCCACTATTGCTTTTGCCCTTTTTTCAGGATTTGATGACTTGAATATGCCTGAACCGACAAATACTGATTCAGCCCCAAGCATCATCATAAGTGCTGCATCAGCAGGTGTAGCAACACCTCCTGCTGAAAAGTTGGGGACAGGGAGCCTCCCTTTTTCAGCAACTTCAAGAAGTATTTCATACGGAGCACCCATCTCCTTTGAAGCTGTCATAAGTGTTTCAGGCAGCATAGACTTAATTCTGTTAATATCCTCTGTCAGAGTTCTCATATGCCTTACTGCTTCGACAATATCCCCAGTACCCGGTTCTCCCTTGGTCCTGATAAGGACAGCACCCTCCCCTATCCTTCTGAGTGCTTCTCCGAGATTTCTGCATCCGCATACAAAAGGGACTTTAAACCCTGTTTTTTTAACGTGATATCTGTCATCAGCAGGGGTAAGGACTTCACTTTCATCAATAAAATCAATTTCCAGCGCTTCAAGTATCATAGCTTCCGCAAAATGCCCTATCCTGCATTTTGCCATTACAGGAATGGAAACAGCAGCCTGAATTTCCTTTATCATCTCTGGATCAGACATCCTTGCGACACCGCCTGATACCCTGATATCTGCAGGAACCCTTTCAAGGGCCATAACAGCACATGCACCTGCATCTTCTGCAATCTTAGCCTGGTCAGGGGTAACAACATCCATTATCACCCCCCCTTTAAGCATTTCAGCTAATCCGAGATTGGTTTTCCATCTTTCTGGCTGTCTGTCAGACCAGTACTCTTTTTTTTCCATCTGTTTTTCTCCTCATTTCTGTTCAGCGTAAGTGACTGATAAACACCGAGGAGAACAAGGTCCGGGATTATTGCATCAAAAACATCCTCATTTCTGTAGAGTTCAGCATATTCCCCTGTTGCTATTGTAACAGGTTTTTTTTCCGGGAACAGTTCAGACCTGAACCTTGATTTAAATTCCTTTATCATCCCCAGATTGCTGTAGAAAAGTCCTGACTGGATCCCTTCAACCGTAGATTTTCCGCAAACTGCTCGGGGTTTTATAATTTCGACCTCGGGAAGCCTTGCTGTCTTTTTCGACATAGCTTCCATTGAAATCTTGATCCCAGGAAGAAGAACTCCCCCCAGATATTCCCCGTTTCCCGATACTCCGCATACAGTTGTTGCAGTTCCGAAATCAAATATAATAATATTCTCCTCCGGATAAAGGTTTACAGCAGCAATAGCATTTGCAATTCTGTCAGATCCGACCTCTCTGGGCTGTGAGTAACGTATCTTAAGCCCGCCCCTGACCCCGGCCTGAAGCTGGAAAGGTTCAGTGTTGAAATACCTTATGCAGCATCCGGAAATAACATGGATCAGTTCAGGAACAACTGAACAGAACCCTATGTCAGAAATTTCTGACGGATCATATCCGTTCTCCCTGAGAATTGCGGTAAGAAAAAGCCCGAGTTCATCTGATGAAATCGCCTCATTACTGACTCTGTGAAAATCCAGACACAGTTTATCATCCCTGAAAAGTCCTCCGAAAATACGGGTATTCCCTATATCAATACAAAGTATCACGGCAAAGCCCCCTTACGGTTTTGTAAAATCAATGAGATAAACAGCCTGAAATGTTTTTTTCTTTCCCTCACGGTACCTGTCCTCCAAATCAGATCAAGTCCGGTAAAAATATAAAAAAAGTTAATCAAGTCATGATCCCGGGAATCAGGGATTCATGCTTATATATTGAGGTTACCGGGGGATAATAAAGAAGTCAATATAAAATCTCTTTTATATGATATTAAAGAGATCTGTTTTTATACCGAAAATATTAATATGAAAGGTTTTTCAGGTATTCTCATAGTTCTGCTGTTATCATCTTTTTGCCCACTCTTTTCAATTGAACTTGAAGGATATAATATTAATAAAAAACTCATATCACTTGAAAAATCAGGCCCCCCTGAGATAATTGACAATTATATTATTTTTACCCTTGAAAACGATGAAAAACCCTCCTTTGTCGGAGCAGCATTTGATTTTGAGAACTATACAAAAATCCATCAGTACTTCAGGACCCAGACAGGAATATACTACCTCGTAATAAATAAGCCTGAAACAGACATGATCAGATACAGGGTAATTATAGACGGGATCTGGCAGGCTGATCCCCATTCACTGAAAAATATCAAAGAGTTCAGCGGTGTGGAGATTTCAATTTTTCCCCTTCCTGATGTTCCGGACAATGAAAATATCTATCCCCTCACAGAAAATGCTTATACCCTCTTCTACCACAGAGGCAAACCTGGAAGCAGTGTATATCTAACAGGAAGTTTCAATAACTGGGATCCGTTCATGTACCGGATGGAGGAAAAAAAGCCGGGAGAATATTACTTCAGGGTAAGGCTGAATCCTGGGGAACACTACTATTATTTTATTGAAAACGGCATGAAAATTGCTGATAAAAGAAATCCCGAGGTTGTATGGGACAGGGACTACAACGAAATTTCAGCCTTTATCTTAAAATAATACTTCACACATATTCCGGATCAAAGTATAATAGCCCAGTTTAATATCAGGAGCAGCTGTATCAGAGTTTTAATTATTGGCGGAGCAGGCTATATCGGGTCGCATGTAGCCCTGAGATTTCTGGATGCCGGTCATTCAGTAACAGTTTTTGACAATTTCTCATCAGGATGCAGGGAAAATATCTTTCCGGAAGAAATCCTTATCGAAGGGGATATTCTTAATCCCGGAGAACTTGATTCTGTAATGAGAGAGGGATTTGACGGGATTGTACACATGGCCGCTTTCAAGGCAGCCGGTGAATCAATGATTAAACCTGAAAAATATTCTGTAAACAATATTTCAGGAACAATAAATATCCTTAATGCTGCTTCCGGAGCAGGTATCAGCAGTATAGTGTTTTCTTCCTCTGCCGCTGTTTACGGAGAGCCTTCATACCTGCCTATCGATGAAAATCATCCAAAAAACCCTGAAAACTACTACGGTTTTACAAAGCTTGAGATTGAGAGATTTCTCGGATGGTATGACAGTCTGAAAGGGATAAAATCAGCATGCCTGAGATATTTCAATGCTGCCGGATATGATCCCGGCAAAAGAATAAGGGGTCTTGAAAAAAATCCCGCGAATCTTCTTCCCATTATCATGGAGGTTGCTTCCGGGAAACGGAAAATGCTTGAAATCTTCGGAAACGATTATCCGACTCAGGACGGGACCTGTATAAGAGACTATGTTCATGTAACTGACCTTGCTGAAGCCCATCTGTGTGCAATGGAATATTTAATACAAAAAAGGGAAAGTATTACGATCAATCTGGGAAGCGAAAACGGGATCAGTGTAATCGAAATGGTTGAAAAGGCAAGAGTGATAACAGATATGAAAATACCTTCAAAAATATCAGGAAGAAGAACAGGAGATCCTGCCGGACTAATTGCAAGTTCAGCCCTTGCAGAAAAGCTTATAGGCTGGAAAGCAAAATACTCCGATGCAGAAACACTTATAAAGACCTCCTGGAATATCTATAAAGGATAGCCATCCGAAAAATCCTGCACATTATATAATATCAGGCAACTTTAAAATATTTGCTTTTAGCCCCCTTTTAAACTACAATGATTTCAGGAGGCTACATTTAATGGGAAGAAAACTGCCTGATATCATGACTGATCTTTCTGATTTTGAAAGTAAAGTCAGCGATTTAAGGGAAACCATTCTTGCAAACCTTGTAATGATAAGTGAAATACCTGCCCCGACCTTCAATGAGAGGGAAAGAGTTGAGTTTATCCTTGATAAATTCACAGAATCAGAACTTCAGAATACATCAACTGATGAATACGGGAATGCACTTGGGCTTCTGCCGGGGACAGAGGGGGAGAAAAACATACTTATTGTATCTCATCTGGATACCCTTTTTGATGAAAAAATAGATCATACAGTAACTGTCGAACCTGACAGGATAATAGGACCTGCAGTTGGACACAATGCAGTCGGCCTCGCAGCCCTTACTGTCCTTCCGATGATCTTCCAAAAACTTGATTTGAAGCTTAAATCGAACCTCATTCTCATGGGCTCTGCCCAGAGCCTCGGAAAAGGAAGTATCGGAGGAATCCGCTTTTTTCTTTCAAACACCAAGTATCCTATCACAGCAGGAATATGTGTAGATGGGGTAAAACTCGGAAAAATAAGCCACAGATCAATAGGGATGATGAGATTTGAGGTAAGCTACAACCTCCCGGAAGATTATGACTGGAAAAGATTCGGCACAATAGGAGCCATTGCAACATTGAGCGAGATTGTAAACCAGATCCAGAAAATACCGATCCCTAACAAACCCAGAACGACCATAATCCTTGGATCAATGGAATGCGGAACTTCGTATAATACAATACCGACAGAAGGTTTACTCCGTTTTGAAATCAGGAGTGAATCTGAAGAGATGGTCAATGATCTTAAATATCAGATCCAGAATATAGTTGCTGAAGTATCTTCAGTATATGGAATTGATATCTCGATTAAAGTAATTGCACAGAGAAAACCCGGGGGTATCTCTTTTTCCCACCCCCTTACAATCTGCGCAAGGGACCTTATAGAAAACCTGGGGCTTAAAAGCTGGATCCAGCCCAATACTTCTGAACTTTCAGCGTTTATTGACCAGAATATACCGGCGATAACCATCGGTATGACAAAGGGGATGCGAAGAGACAAGATATATGAGCAGATCGAAATAAATCCGCTTTCAAAAGGACTGGCCCTGCTTGTAGGGCTTATACTGTCGATAGACAGGGGGTACTGCGATGAATCCTGATAAATGGCTGAAGGAAAACACTTTTCACCATTCCGAGTTTGCAGATCTGAAAGCTCTTGTTGAGGAAAAAGAAAAAAAGAACCTTAAAATATCCCTCTGTATTCCTACTCTGAATGAGGAAAAGACAATAGGAAAAGAGATTGTCATCTTTAAATCCGAGCTCATGAACAGGATTCCGCTCCTTGATGAGATAGCAGTGATAGATTCAGGCTCAGTTGATAAAACACTTGATACTGCAGCATCTTTCGGGGCAGACGTTTACCTTGCATCTGATATTCTTCCCGGAATTGAGGCGAAAAGGGGAAAGGGAGAGAACCTATGGAAAGCAATATATCAGCTTAAAGGGGATATCATTGTCTATATAGATGCTGATATAAAGAACATCCATTCCCGTTTTGTTTACGGTCTGTTAGGCCCCCTTATATATAAAGACGAGGTCAAATATGTCAAAGCCTTCTACGACAGACCCCTGGCATTTTCTGACGGAATAAGACCATCAGGAGGGGGAAGGGTTACTGAAATCCTTGTAAGACCCCTCTTTTCCCTGTTTTATCCTGAACTTACCCCGATTATACAGCCGCTGTCAGGTGAATATGCTGTTAAAAGGGATGTTCTTGAAAAAATCCCGTTTCCAATCGGATACGGGGTTGAAACATCCCATCTTCTTGATGTCTATAAAACATGGGGACTTGAATCATTTGCCCAGACAGATCTTGACCAGAGGGTCCACAGGAATCAGCCTACCAGAGATCTTGGTAAAATGGCATTCGGGATACTTCAGGCTTTTCTGAAAAGGGCCGAAGCCCACGGACTGCTGGAAATCAAGAAAGAATATGAGCAGATCCTGAGACAGTATCAGGCCCATGACAACAGTTTTGAATCAATAGAAATATATATAAAAGAGGAGGAACGACCTCCTATGATAGAAATTCCTGAATACAGAAAAAAATATAAAATTAAAAAATAGGATATCGGGGGATACACATAGGTATCCCCCGGCTGAATATCTCCTGCTTCAGACATACCCGAAAATTATTCAATTCCGTAGACAGGATCAAGTCCGATACTACCCTCAAGAAGCTTTATATAATCTTCAGAGCTTGCCTTTTCAAGGTTTTCGCTGCACCTCTCAAGTCTCTTTCTGATGTTAAGTTTTTCAGAAAGCTCCAGATTTTCCTTTTTAGACATGAAAAGTTCCATATAGCTTATTATGTACTTAATATGGGAAACATCCCTCTTCTGCTTCCTGTACAGCCGGTCTTTATACCAGCTGCTGCTGACAACATACTCCCTTTCAAAAAGTCCCCTGATTTCAGGATCATGTATATCTTTCCCTTCATAGCTGTCATAAGCCATAATATGAAGAAGTGCCTTAAGAGGAGGTATTGCAGATTCAACACTTCCGTCCTCAAAATAAACAAGGGAAACCTTTTTCTGACTTTCAACAATATGGTTTATCCCCTCAATAAAAGCATCTATATTCTGCCTTTCTGGCCTCAGCATATCCTTGTTGAATACAGCAAGGGGTTCGTCGAAAATTCTTCCGAGATAATTAAACAGGAATGTCTCGGTAATTCTGTATCCGAGACGGCTTGTAAGCACTTTTTCCCCTTTCCACTCAAAATCTTCAACCTTTTCAAGCGAGCCCTCGGCAATGAGCCTCTCAGGCTCCCTCTCCTCATGGGAGAGGCGGCTCCAGATCTCAGGGATAAGAATACTTATATCATGATCAAATCTGGTCTCGCTTCCAACCCAGCCTGCCACAGAGGTATATCCTGAATATCCTGTCAGGATAAACGACAAAAGAGCATTATTCAGGTCTGTCACTGATGAAAGCATGTTGAACGGTCCTTTTGTAAGGGCACCTTCGCTCCCTGCACCTGTAGTTGAGGGAGATTTTCCTGAAAGACTGCAGATGAAATCCATAAAGAGCTCAGGAAGCTCCTGATAGTGGATTGGATTATAAACACTTAAACCCTTGATCCCTTTATCTGTTTCAGGGCGGTTATTCCTTCGTGAAGGAAGAACTGCATCAACCGGTATATAGACAGGCTTTTCAAGGGGTATCTTTTTATTGAGTCTGTAACCTATCTCCCCCCTGTAGTATGATTCCGGATTGGTTATATCAGGCCGAGTCTGGAGATACCTTGGGTTAGTGCTTACCCCGCTCGGCAGTTTCCTCGGATGAGAGGGGGTTATGAACCATGTTCCCTCCCGGGCATCTGCACCTTCCCTGATAATCTCCTTAATAGGCTCTGTATATTCGTCAAAGCTTATTGCATTTTCAATCAGCTCTATTGCATCCTCCTTTTTAAGAGGTTCATAGTTTGAAATAAAATTATTTTTACCTGCAAGGTCTTTTTCAGCTTCAATATCATATCCCCTGTGGATAGCCTCATCAGGTCTCTGAAAAAGCCTGAATTCACAGTTCTTTATAAGTTTGACACTCTTCCCTTTAAAATAATCCGATATGCTTCCAAGTTTACCTGAATCAAGAGTAATAGATACAGATATATCATCCTCCTGCTGGAGCTTTTCAGAAGCAATAAAGTCTGCCCTCAGCTTATGGATATACCAGAGGTTATCCGGAGTAAACCCGACCCTCAAATAGCTAGCAATAATCTTTCTTCCGTCAAAATGGAGTGCATTTCCCTCTTTGCCGTTTATAATCCTCACGCTGAAATGACTCCGCCAGTCCTGACCCCATTCAGGCCTGTAAAACCTTTTGATATAAAGGGCAAGGGCCTTGATCCTGTTGGGAATGGAATTTATAAATGCATTGTATTCGTCAGTGTAGAGTTTAGAAGGATTAAGGAGCTTGATTACAGAACCTAAAGATCTTCTCGGGCTCAGAAACTCTCTTGAAGGCCTTGTCCTTCCCCTGTCTTGTTTCCACCTTCCCCTGAAGTCGTAGCTGAAGATCTTCTCCACTATGTCAAAGTCCTCTTTAAGATTATTAATATAGAATGTGTCATAGATCATTGAGTTGAGAAGTGATTTTGAGATTTCCGACTTCCCTCCCCCTGAAACAGTAAATGGCTTATGACAGAAAGTCCCTTCAGCCTGGGTACCGATCAGACGCCAGACAGGAGCTTCGGGGTGTTTTTCCATATGGATTTTGCTTCCGTCAGGAAGGATATACATCTTTTCAGGAAGGAGCCTCAGCACCTTATCATCCCCATTATAATTCCATCTTATCTCCTGCTTATAAAGGCTTATCTCGACCTCTTCAGGCAGATATACAATATCAGGATATTTTTTATCAGTTCCGTAGTTGTCAGGATGGATATCCATGATCCCGGCATAGGCTTCCTTTACCTCTTCGAAACTGTATCCCCTCGCCTCGGCATAATAGTGCTCACCCAGGCTCCTTCTTGGAAATACAAGAGCTCCCCCTGCATGTTCCTCTTCAGAAAGCCCCAGCATGTTGGCAGCATATGAGATCTGGGTTTTAACCTCTTTCTTGGTATAACCGAAATAATTGTCTGCAATAAGGGTAACAACCACCCCTTCCCCGCTGCGGCAGGTTATCTTGAACGGCTGGCCGTTATTATAGAGCTCTTCATCCTCTTTCCAGCACATCCCGTCTTTTCTCTCCCGCTCCGTTGCATCATTATAATGGGAAAGCCCGAGCTCCTTTTTTGTCAGGGAAAGGATGTGCGGAGCCAGTATAATACATCCTGTATGGCCGCTCCATCTCTCAACATCAAGTGCTGAATCATTTTCAATAAGACCGGGGTCCCCTGCATTTCCAAATATTGATTCAACAAAATCAATATTGCTCACAAGGGCTGACGGGGCAAAATACCTGATTTCCATCCTTTTTTCAGACATGACGCCTGGAACTCCCGGGGAAACCAGGGGTTTCATATAAACCGATGTAAAAAGCTTTGCCTTTTCATCCTGGGATGCAGTAAAAGGGAGTGTAAGAAGATCGTCCGGCGGATTTACAGCTGCCTTCAGAAGCCTTGCAAATGCAACCCTCGGGACCTCTTTTTTATCCGCAGGCACAGGAAGCCCGTCCGCAACGATATGGAAGGTACCTACAGTAGTCCTTCTGTCATGACGGGGATTATGCAGAACACCCTGTTTAATTCTGTATGATTCTACATATTTATTTATATACTCATTTCTGTCAGGAGGGAGACTCATCTGCCTTGCAAGTCCGTACCGGTCAAGAACAAAGGTCCCGGTCGGAACATTTACAATTTCCTCCCCTATCCCGTCAAAATATCTTTTCAGAAAACTGTTGATTCTTCTGTCTGCTGCGCAGAGGTAACCGGTAAGCATGCGGTTCCTTTCACTGTAATTCTGGATAAGGTTGCCGGCAATATCTATAAAATCTCTTGTTGTTATATCGCCTGTGTCATCACATTCCCCCCACTGCCCGGAACCTAACTTTGAAAAATAGGGCATTCCCATTGCTGCAAGTTTGAAATTAATGTACTGAAGCAGATTAAGATCATTTTCAACTTCAACCCGCTCCTTCTGTGGAATTTTATCCATATTCACCTCATCTAATATTTATTCACACCATTCCAGTGTAAATTTATATCAAAAATCCTGAAAAGATTGAATAGCTTTATCAGACATACAGTTTTGTTCTATAATAATTATATGACGCCGGACAGAATATTATTGAAAAAACTCACTTCCACCGACAAAACTGTGTTACAGCGGGTACTGAACTCATCTCCGGACAAAGAAATATCAGTATCAGTCACCTATTTTTCCGATTTTGAAAGGGGAATTCTTTTTACTTTTCTTTCACCTTCAAAAAGGGAAAGAGTCATTGAAGAGATAAAAAGAGGACCTAAAATTACATACAACAGCTACAGGGTGATTATAGACAATCTTTTGAAAAACATTGAGACTGGTAAACGGAGTATTTCAGATCCCCCCTATTTCAGGCCGTCAGGGAAAGGCGGGAAAAGATAAAATTATTCAAAAACAGGACTGAACTTTGTCCCGACTCTGGGATTTTTCATCATTGGCTCAACAGTATCCCTCCATTTAAGATAGTGCTCTGTCTTTTTATGATCTTTCACAGCTTCTTCAGAGCTGTAGACTTCATATATGATAAACTCTGTGCTTTCTTCACTGCTTTGGGAGAGGTCAAACTGCACTACCCCTTTTTCTTTATGGCTCCCCTCGCTGTTAAGCTTAGTGGCCTCGATAAAAGCTTTCTCGAATCCCGGTTTAATACTGATTTTAACAAGATATACAATCATAAAATCCCCCTTCTATCCGGATTATAAATCACCTTCTTTAAAAATTGTATCATTTTCAGGTATTTTTATCAGGAAAATACAAAATCCTCTTTCCCCCTAAACTATCACATATAATTGACAGTAATCCGGTAAAATGTTAATCTTCTTTCTGCAAATACGGGCTGTAGCGCAGGGGTTTAGCGTACATGACTGGGGGTCATGGGGTCGGTGGTTCAAATCCACTCAGCCCGATATAAGGGACTTTACCACTGGGTAGAGTCCTTTTTTATTGTATATTATGTTGAAACAGGTTTTGAACTTTTTTGAACTGAAACCAGCTGAGGATTTTTACTATCAAAGTACAGGAGGAAATCTTTAATGAAACATACCGGATCATGTCTTTGCGGTGAAATAACCTTTGAAATTGATGGTGATTTTGAAAACTTTTATCTCTGTCACTGTAAACTATGCAGAAAAGATACCGGCTCGGCTCATGCTGCAAACATGTTCTCTTCAACAGCTAAATTAAAATGGATAACTGGGGAGCATAAAGTAAAAACATTCAAGTATAAATCTACAGAACACCAGAAGAGTTTCTGCCCGAACTGCAGCTCGGCACTTCCTAACCTTCAAATGGATGGTAAGCTTCTTGTTGTACCTGCTGGTTCTCTTGACAGTAAAATATACATGAAACCAAGCGGGCATATGTTTTATAAATACAAGGCCAAATGGGATAATGAACTGGAAAAAGCACCTAAATTCGACAAGTTTCCTGAGGAGTAGAAAAGAATACGGAGTACAGATCTCATTTGATTTTATATGATTTCAATTCTGCAAATAATACTTAATCTGATTTATTCCGGTTTCAGTCCCTTTTTATATTCTTATCCTGTCGTCCGTAGTAGAACAAAAGTCATCCACACCTCTTTTTAAGCGGAACTCCTATAATAATGGTGATGCAACCCGAATAAAACATCGTCATACATTACTCTACCACTGCTATCATCTGCATACTTATCAGGAATATCATCTATTCACGTACCGTTGCAAAATTACGTCCGAACCTCTTTCTATGCAGAACTTCTGTAATAATGGGGGTGTAGCCCGAATAAAACATCGTCACACACCAGTCTACCACTGCTGCTTATTGCAGATTTTTCAGGAATATCATCTATTCCCCGATGATTCTGTATTTATTATAGTAGTTAACGTATTCATCAACAATCTTTTTTACCTGCTTCTTTGAAATCAGAATAAAGTGATCAAAAGCTTCTTTACGGATTGATCTTATGAATCTTTCAGCATGAGCATTCATATTTGGTGCTCTGATTCCAGTTCGGACTCCAGTTATCCCATAATCTGAATAATCAATCGTTGTATACTGAGCTCCGTTATCATGAATTAAATACGTATGCTCATTTTCAAGTGATTCCTCAAAATCTATTATCTGCTGCCTGACAAACTCTCTTGTGGGATGTTCTGTTATTCTCCACTGCACTAATCTGCGGGATTTCAGTTGAATTATGAAGAATACATACAATCTTTTACCAAAAAGACTGTCTATTGTGAAGAAATCTGTTGCAAATAATGATTCCCAGTGTGATTTTAGGAATATTTCCCAGCTACCTGATGGTTTTATAAAGCCGTTTTTTCTGAAAGTCTGAATTACTCTGTAAACTGTAGTGTAATGAATATCTATTCCCAGCTTATTCAGTTCACCATAAATCCTTCTTGCTCCCCATAGGAAATTGTCATTTTTCATCTGTAGAATCAGCTGTTTAATCTGTTTTGTTAAAGCTGGTCTGCCCGGCTTTTTTCTTTTATAAGTCCATTGTTTCTTGATGGAAGCTCTTTGCCATTTCAGCAGTGTTTCAGGTTTTACAATGCAAAGATGCTTCTCTACCCTGCCTGATATGCTGTAAAGAACTGACAAAATAAAACGTTCTGATTTCTTAGTTTTTATTACCTTCTCAGACACTTTAAGATGCCGCTTCAGGATATCATTTTCTTTCTTCAACGAGAGAATTATCAGAATCAAAGATCTTCTTTTCTTAAAAGTGAATAAAAGTAGAAACTTTACCAAACTGCAGAACAATTTAAACACATATTACTATCGACAATAAGAAATATAATCGAAAATATCTACGGACGTAATTTTGCAACGGTACGAGTACGGTAAATGAAAGCAGATTGCCTCCAACTATATATAGGAATATGGCTACTGCAGGGCGTTCAGCGGCTTAGAAGAATTTAGGGTGTTTGGGGACTGCACTAATATTGACATTTCCAGAGATTGTTTGATTATAAATTATCCACAAGATCAGTGAAATATCATATCATGAACGAGGAAGAAACGTTGCATCCAACGTAGTAAGAGTAACAGGAGCTGAAGGGTATTTCAAGCGAGCAATCATCCGTTCTCCTATAATACGCCCAAACTGGATTGTAGGTTGATAAATAAGATTCATAAGGTTCAGACCATACTGGACCTGTTCACTATCCTTGAATCCAAGTAGTTCAATATCTCGACCAATATTAAGACCTTTAGAAAGCATTATCATCATTGCCTCGATAGCCATAATGTTGTTAGAAGCTACTATCGCTGTACATTTCATATCAAGTAAAGATTCGAGGTGTGAGCTAACACAACTACTCATCGAATCACCTATTCGAATCAGTTCAGGATTGTACAGACCAGCCTGTTTCATAGTAGCAGTATAAGAATCAAGACGTTCGATAGTAGTGGAGATACGCAAAAGTCCTGTAATATAACCAATTTTTTTATGGCCGTTTTTGATAAGATGAAGAATTCCCTCTTCCATTGCTGCACCGGATTTCACAATGATTGTATCACAAGGGCAAGATGGAAGTTGACGGTCAACGAAAACTGAAGGGATTGTAGAAGGAAGGATTTTTGATAATTCGGAAAAATCCTCGAGTGTACTGGCGATTAATAAACCATCGACAAAGCCACTCGACAAAACATCTATATTTTGTATTTCACGACTTTTAGTTTCTTTTGTATTGACGACCAGGACCTTATAACCTTCTGTACTCATAACAGCTTCGACTTCCTCAATAAGAGTCGAAAAAAAGGCATTAGCTATATCAGGAACAATAAAAGCTATTAGATTATGCTTTCCAGTTTTAAAACTGCGTGCAGTAGCATTAGGGCGATAACCTAAAACTTCAATACTGTGCATGACTCTTTTTATAGTTTCAGGAGTTAAAGCTTTCGTATTATTAATTACATGACTCACCGTACCAATTGATACACCAGCATGACGTGCTACATCTCGAATACCTACATTTTCCATTTTCAGGAAATATTCTCCTTTTTCATGAAATTTTCTAAAGTCTGTTTCACTCCGTCGATAGCTATACGCTTAAGGAATACCACAATCTTATCAGCAATTGTAAGAATTTGAACATTAATTCCAGCAATTTTCAGAAATAGATCTATTTCTTCGTGACTTGCAGCTGCCTGAAGTTCGCTTCCTTTCGGGTCATCAATTGGCATCGGATTACCATTGGTATCCTTAAAATTATAATAGTACAGCCATAATGCAAGTGCAAGGCAAATAGCATCGTTGGGAAGGTTTCGTTCAACAGTTTCTTCCAGTGGACGAATTATTGCATTTTCAATCTTTTTTGAACCATCCGAGGCAAGACGGAGCACTGTATCTGCAATATATGGATTTGAAAACCGTGAAATCAGTTTGTCTTTGTAAATATCAATATCAATTCCATCCACCGGTTGAAGTGTCCTGCTGATCTCTTCCATATAGTAAAATCGAATAAACTTACCAATGACCTCATCTATTGCAGCATCATGAACCATTGTGATTCCGCTCATATAAGCAGGATAAGACAAGGCTGAATGACTACCGTTCAGAAGTCGAATCTTCATAAGTTCATAAGACTTAACATCGTCAACCATGATCGCTCCCGCCTTTGAAAAATCAGGCAAAATTGTACTCGCCTTCTTTTCAATAACCCATTGTTTGAAATCTTCACAGTGAATTGGACAGGAATCTTCAATCCCGAATACTTCCTTGAGATTTTTAATATCAGATTCAGCAGTTCCAGGTGTAATGCGATCAACCATAGTACATGGAAAAGTTATGTTCTTCTCAACCCAATCTTTCGAATCCGGATATTTTTCCAGCATAAACTGCAAAATACATTGCCGAAGCATGTTTCCATTTTCCGGGACATTATCACAAGACATCACAGTTAATAATCTGTCCTTTTTACATCGAGCGTCCAGCACTTTTGCGAGAAGACCTATTGCTGTATGCGGATCCTCGTCAGTCAATAAGTCGTGCTTAATATCAGGGTTATCCATGTCGAGACTCTTTTTACTATCAATATAGCAATAGCCTTTTTCTGTAATAGTAAGAGAAACAAGACGTGTATCAGGACTCACAAGGACCTGCCATACTTTCTCAGAATTTATTCTTTGATTTGCATATCCGGTTATGGGACCATTAATTCGCAAATCTGTACTACCCGTAGAGTTTATAGAAAGAACTGAATAGAGGTAATCCTGCCTTGATAATGCCTCAATAAATGAGGGATCGGAAGGAACTACGTCAATTTCGAATACACCTTCAGTTTCAAGTCCCATATTCAGCAGCATGTCCATATAAGTTAAAAAATGAGAACGATGGAAATTGCCCATGCCAATATGGACAAACCCGGTTTTAAGATTCGTCCTGTCATAAGACGGTACCTGAATTCCCTTCTTTGAAATTACATTTAAATTTTCATTATTGATAGTCAATTGATTACCCTTTTTCTATTATCCATACAGTCTTTGATCTGATTAATAACCGGCATTGCAGGAATTGCTCCTTTTGCAGTTGTTGTAAGGCCGCCTGCTGCATTTGCAAAATCCATACAATAAGTAAGGTTATCAACTGTCATAGAGTTATTTGCATAGAATGGCTGTAGCGAATATAAAAAAGCTCCCCAGAATGAATCGCCGGCTCCTGTAGTATCTACGGTTTTTACATCATAAGCAGGGCTTAGAATTACAGTATCTTCAGTCTTTAATAGAGCACCGTTTTGACCCATTGTAACTACAACTACAGATGGACCACTTTCGAACAATATTTGTGCGCCTTCCTCAGGATTGGTTCTACCTGTAAGCAGAGTCATCTCCTCTTCACTAACTTTCACAAAATCACAAAGGGGTATTACATCCAGAATACAGGCTTTTGCTTCTTCCGGACTCTCCCATAACAACTCACGATAGTTGGGATCAAAACTCACTATAGATCCTTCCCTCTTAGCTGTTTTGACAGCCTCAATGGTTGCTGTACGCGCCGGCTCACCTGTCATTGATACTGAACCGAAGTGAATTAGTTTGCAGTTTTGAATAATTTCAATATTAAGCTCACTGGAATCAAACATCAAGTCTGCTCCAAAGTCACGGTAGAATGAAAAAGATCTCTCACCATTTTCATCAAGGGTGACGAATGCCAGCGTTGTAGGATATTTGGGATCCCTTATTAAACCTGTTGTATCTATACCGGCTTTATTAATATAACTAAAAAGGAACTGACCAAAATTATCTTGCCCGACTTTCCCTATGAATGAAGTTTTTGCTCCAAGCATTGATGCCATTGCAAGCACATTGGCCGGAGCACCCCCCGGATTCATGGAAAAAAGCGGTGTATCAAGCCTCCCAAACCCGTATGGAGAAAAATCAATAAGCAGCTCACCTATTGCAATCATATCAAATTTTTTACCCATCTATCAATCCTTGTGTGTCATCTTAGAATGTATAACTGTTTCGAAACGCTGTTCATCAGCGTTAAGAACAAGCTCCTCCGGGAATCCAATTTCGTTTAACATCCTTACAGCATCATCAAATAAACCTAACTGAGTTGTAAAATGCGCATCTGAACTAACCACAATCGGAACTTCATAGTGCATACATTTTTTTGCTACCTCGGTACATATTGTTTTACTTCCGGTTCTTTGTCCAAAAGAGTGATTATTAATCTCAACAATCTTCCCTCCTTTTTTAAAAGCTTTAACAACTTCATCTATCTCGAAGGCAAACTTTGGATCTCCGCAATGCCCGATAACATCAATACTGGGGTTTTCAGCCAGTCCAAGCCATGCATTAGTGTGCTCTTTTTTTGTTCCAGGAGTAAGTATAACAGAATGCATCGAAGCTATAACCCAGTCCAGCCAATCAAGGATTTCCGACGGCATATCTACATGTCCTGTAAAATCTATTACATTAGTTTCAATTCCACGAACAAGGTGAATTCCTTCAAACATACGAGGAATCGAGCAAAGACTCTTGAAATATGCCGGTTTTGCTCCGTTAGAGAATATATTTACATGATCAGTGAGGCAGAGAAACTTTAGCCCTAATTTTTTCGCTGTGGCGATGTTTTCAGAAATTGTACAATGGGCATCCCCGCTTGCAATTGAATGTGTATGTGTATCAGCAATAATTTTCATATATTTAACCGTAAACTGCATAAGGCAGATAAGTAGAGATTTCAGGAATCAGTGCAATAAGAACTAAAAGGATCAACAGCACAACAATAAACGGTTTAACCTGTTTAAAAAAGGCAGGTATTGAAACCTTTGTAATATTACAGACCGTGTACATTACACCTCCAACCGGCGGTGTAATCGAACCAACATAGGCATTTAATATAACCAGTATTCCAAACTGTATAAGATCGATACCGAATGATTTGGCAATCGGATATAAAATAGGAGTTATAATCATTACCATGGCAGTTCCATCCATCAGCATTCCCATGACAAGCATAATAAGCATGGAAATCGCCATAAATCCATATTTGCTTGTTGTGATTTGCATAAGGCCTGCTGTAATATCCTGAGGGATTCTGGCCCATGTCAGATAGAAACCAAAAAGAAGCGATCCCATTAGCATTATCATGATATTTCCGGTCAGATGAAAAGTCTCGATAAAAAGTCCGGGAATCTCATTTATCTTTATTGCCTTATAGACAAACAATCCAATAATGAAACAGAGAATAATAATTACTATTGCTCCCTCATTAACGTTGAATATGCCCATACGGATCCCTACAATAAGCACGAGCATAATTAAAATAGACCACGACGCATCAATAGTTGATACTAAGACCTCTTTTAAACCCGCTCTTGCAGAACGGCTTTGATAATGATTTCTTCGGCAGACAATAGCAACTACTATCAGTAAAGACAGACACATTAAAATTCCGGGGAAGTAGCCTGCCATAAACATACGTACAACTGATACATCTGTCATGGACGAATAAAGAATCAGCAGGTTCCCAGGAGGAATCATGGGAGCTATCAACCCTGAAGCAGCCGTGACAGCGGCAGCAAACGCTATTGGATAGCCGTGTTCAACCATTGAAGGGACAAGGATTTTACACTGCATTGCAGCATCAGCTCCGCTTGAACCGCACATTCCCCCGTTAACAGTACTCAAAAGGACATTAACCTGAGCCAGTCCGCCTTCATGATGCCCTACCAGTGCATTACACCAGCGAAGAAGTCGTGAAGTAATACCGCATTTATTCATTACAGTTCCAACCATAAGAAAACATGGGATTGTAAGAAGAGATGTTGACATATTTAATGAAATCATCCTTTGAACAACACTGACAAGTGTAAGAGTATCTGTCATAAAGCTGAAGTAAAGCAGCGCAGACACCAGCAGAGAAAGGCCTACCGGGATTCCCATAAAAAGCAGTATAAACGCAAGTAATCCTGGAAGATAAATCATTTGTCTTCCTCCTTCCCCAAAGGGATATATTTGGTAAGTATATTGCCGATCAATGAAATAAATCCAAAAAATAATCCGAGATCAATCCAAAAAAAACGCAGCTTGAGCATAGGAGTGAATTTGTCAATTGACAACACCAATAACTTCCATGTACCAAACAGAACAATTATCCCTATAAAGAAAACAATGACGTCAGATATAATCTCTATTACCTTTTTGATTTCAGGACGAAGCCTTTCAACTATAAAGTCCACTGCAATGTGCTGTTTTTTACGATAATGGCTGCCCAAACTTATATAGGTCACCCAGACAAAACCGGATAGTACAATTTCTTCAAGCTGTGCATAACGTCGTCCTGTGAACCACAAACTTAGTACATTGACTGCAATAAAGACAATCATGAGAAAAAACATGCCCCCACCAAGACTATCTATCACCTTGTCTGAACATCTTCCAAGGTTTTTGTTAACCATACATACCCTTCCTTTTTAAAAACAGTAGAGGATATATGAAATCCTATATCCTCTCTCAATTTAAAGAAATATTTGATATTTATTTCTGAATTTTCTGAACGGCAGTCTTGATTGAGTCGTAATCATCAAATTTCAGTTCAACAGCAAGTTTATTTGCAGCTTCATAAAAACCACTAAGATCTATTTGATCTTGCCGAATGACTTTAACACCGCCCTTAATAAGCTTCTGAATATAGCCTTCTTCATTATCTCTAGCAATTTTATTGCATTCCTCAGCACAAAGAGTAAACTGTTCTGTCATCAAAGTTCTATACTCTTCGGGAAGACTCATCCAATAGTCATTGCTAATCTGAAGTGCACATGGAGCAACTATATATCTGATATCGCTGTAAACAGGATTTTTCATGAGATTAAAAATTTCACTTGATGCCATTCTCTGAGCTGTTCCTTCTGCTCCATTGAGCATACCAGTCTCGATTCCTGTAACACCGTTACTCCAGCTAGTTGCTGAAAATGATCCTCCGACATTTTCAAAAATTCCTGTATAAAGCTTTGCTTTTGGAAGTCTAATGTTAAGACCTTTACTGTCTTCTGCCTTGTAAATTTCAACACCATCTGCCATCACTGAACGTGCTCCAAAATTGAAAATACTAGTAATCAGATGAAAACCTGCTTCATCTCCCTTTGCCATAATATCAGCCCACATATCTGTTTTCGCAAAATTCTCAATATCAATTGAGTCTCTAAAAAGGAATGGTGCGCAGATTGTAGAATAGACAGGAACATAATCCTCTAAAGTAGCAGGGTCGTTAAGACTGATAACTGCAGAACCGGTTCTCATTGCTTCAATTCCCTCTTCTGCCATAAGTATCTGTCCGTCAGGATAAATCTGAATATCAAGTTTTCCATTTGTCTGCTCTCGCATCTTGTCAGTATATTCAATAAGTTTGAGGACAGTTGGATCACTGCTTCCATTGCTTGTTACAAGCTTAATTGAATATGTTTTTTCAGCATTTTCCTTGTTCCCGCCGGCAAAAACAAAGCTATTACAAAGCATAGCTACGAGTAAAAATACAAATACCTTTTTCATAATAATCCTCCAAAAGTATAATAAAATAGCTTTAGTAAAACGTTTTACCTCTTTAACTATACTATCCCATCAAAATCATTTGGATAAGATAAAAGCTTATTAGTAAAACGTTTTACTAATAAATATTACGTCACAATATTTAATATGTCAAGACCACGTACCCGTACCGTTGCAAAATTACGTCCGGACCACTTTCTATGCAGAATCTCTATAATAATGGTGATGTAATCCGAATAAAACATCGTCACACACCAGTCTACCACTGCTGCTTATTGCAGATTTTTCAGGAATATCATCTATTCCCCGATGATTCTGTATTTATTATAGTAGTTAACGTATTCATCCACAATCTTTATTATCTGTTTCTTAGAAAACAGAATATAGTGATCAATAGCTTTTTTCCGAATTGATCTTATGAATCTTTCAGCATGAGCATTCATATTTGGTGCTCGGATTCCTGTCCAGACTCAAGTTATCCCATAATCTGAATAATCAATCGTTGTATACTGAGATCCATTATCATGAATTAAGTACGCATGTTTATTATCAAATGATTCTTCAAAATCAATTATCTGCTGTAGGACAAACTACATTGTAGGGTGTTATGTTATTCTCCACTGCATCAATCTCCGGGATTTCAGTTGAATTATGAAGAAAATATACAATCTTTTACCAAAAAGGCTGTCTATAGTGAATAAATCTGTAGCAAATAATGATTCCCAGTGTGATTTCAGGAATTTCTCCCAGCAACCTGACGGTTTTATAAAGCCATTTTTCCTGAAAGTCTGAATTACTCTGTATACAGTTGTGTAGTGAATATCTATTCCCAGCTTTTTTAATTCTCCAGAAATCCTTCTTGATCCCCATAGGAAATTATCTTTTTTCATCTGCAGAATCAGCTGTTTAAACTGCTTTGTTAAAGCTGGTCTGCCAGGCTTATTTCTCTTAAAGGTCCATTGTTTCTTGATGAAAACTCTTTGCCATTTTAGAAGTGTTTCAGGTTTTACAATACAAAGATGATTCTCTACTCTGCCTGAAATACTGCAAAGAACTGAAAGAATAAATCGTTCTGATTTCTTTGTTTTTATTGCCCTCTCTGATACTTTAAGATGCCGCTTCAGGATATCATTTTCTTTTTTCAACGAGAAAATTATCAGAATCAAAGATCTTCTTTTCTTAAATGTGAATAAAAGTAGAAACCTTATTAAACTGCAGAACAATTTAAACATATATCACTATCGACAATAAGAAATATAACCGAAAATATCTACGGACGTAGTTTTGCAACGGTACGGGATCTGACAGAGGGGAAAATCAGAAACCGCCCCATTATTGATAATAAAATAGAAAACCGGAAAATATCATGATTGATCTTAAACTGAAAACTTTTCTTGAAGTAGCAAGATTAAAAAATTTCACCAGAGCAGCAGATATTCTCTGCATTACCCAGCCTGCCGTTTCCCAACATATAAAATCGCTTGAAGATTACTATGGAGTTAAACTGTTACGAAAATCAGGAAGGGAAATGCAACTGACAGAAGAGGGAAGAATTCTTTACCAGAATGTTCTAAAACTTGACCGCCTTAATAAAATAATCCGGAAGGAACTCCGCAACAGCTTTTCTGTTAAAAAAAAGTTCAGTATCGGGGCAACTCTTACAATCGGGGGATATTTTATACCTGCACGACTGGCAGATTACAGAAAAGAAAATCCAAATATCGATATTACACTCCATGTAAATAACACAGAAACCATAATAAAAAAACTTTATTCAGGTGATATAGAACTTGCACTTATTGAGGGGCCATTCGACAGGTCAAAGGTAAAATACAGAAAAATAAAGGATGATGAACTGGTTCTTATAGTCGGTAAAGATCATCCTTTTGCCGCCAAGAAGGAAATTATTATAGATGAACTGATTTCTGAAAAAATTATTATGAGGGAAAAAGGATCGGGAACAAGGCAGGTTATCGAGGATTTTTTCAACACTAAGGGGATAACCTCCGATTTACTGAACATTACTATTGAAATAGGAGATATTACAGCAATTATTTCTCTGGTGGAATCAGGCCAAGGTTGTTCAATTATATCAAGGGAAGTATTGAAGCATTTTGAAAACAGCAAAAAACTTTCACCTGTTTTAATAAAAGATAGCATAATCTCCAGAGAATTCAATCTCATTTATCTGGACAATTTTGAGAATGAACTGTTTGAAAGCTTTTTCCGTTACTGTCTCAAATAATATCAAATCTCTTGATTATTTCCCGATACTTCATTTTTCAGTATAAAAGCTGCTTATATATCCATAAAAAACTATAATTTCACATAATATCTTTTTTAATATAGTTTAGTTATCATGAAAACTATATTAAAACTATTACCGGGACTAATTCTTGTTTCAGCCATATCTTACGCTGCTGTTTTGATTGATATCAGCATCAGCAAATGGATCAAGCTGGAAGCTGTTACAATAGCAATAATTCTGAGCATTTCAGTGAATAACATTATCTCAATTAAAGAGCTCTTTTATGACGGCATAAACTTTACAGGCAAGAGACTGCTGAATGCAGGTATTGTTCTTCTGGGATTTAAACTGAACACAGGATCTCTTGCAGGAATGGGAATTAAAGTATTTTTAATAATTATTATTTATGCATCCATATCTCTTTTTCTGGCTGCAGTTCTGGGCAGGATCTTCAGACTCAACAGAAAAACAGCCCTTCTTATAGGAGCCGGGTCATCCATCTGCGGAGCATCGGCAGTTGCAGCCCTTGCCCCCTGCCTGAAAGCTGATAAAAGAGACTCGGTAATTGCAATTACTGTTGTTAATCTGCTTGGCGCTGCAGGTGTTCTTATTTATTCTTTTCTTGCACTGAATCCTTCGTTTTTCAATGATATTCAGTACGGAAGCTGGTCGGGGCTCACACTTCACGGAGTTGCACATGCATTAGCTGCTGCATTTGCAAAAGGGGAAACAGCCGGAGAGGCAGGTACAATAATAAAAATGGCAAGGGTGCTTCTCATTATACCGGTTTCAGTACTTTTTTCAGTCATATCAGGGGGGGAAAAAGAGGTAAAGACAGACTTTAAAAAAACAGTGCCCAGTTATGTATTCCTTTTTATTTCAGCAGCTGTTATCAATTCTGTCTTTACCCTGCCGGCTCTATTTTTAAAAACTGCATCAGGGTTGAGCAGCATTTTTATCCTTGCAGCAATGACAGGAATCGGATTTTCACTAAAAATTAAAACGGCAGCTGGGGAAGGCTTTAAAGCTCTGATATCAGGGGGACTTTTATTTGCAATTCTCTCTGTCACTGGGTATTACGCAGTAAGATTTTTTATATAAAAAAAGGCGCCATAAATACATTGGGAAAATAAGTCATATTGACTTTGAACAGAGGATTAGTTTGTTTTGATAGAGTATTCACCTGACACGCAGTCCCGAAAGATAATGCTTTCTTAAGCGGCATCTCCGCTTTTTTTATCCGTTTTAATTTCATCTAAGAAAGCCTGTTTTGGTGTACGACCTTTCATATTTCTTCCCTGATGAGCTCTTTTTTCATTGTAATAAGCTAAGTATGTTTCAAGATCTTTCTGCATTTCTGATAAGGCTTCATAGAACTTTTCCCCGTACTGTTGCAAAAGTCGTCCAACCAGATATTTAAGCTGAACTTCTATAATAATAGTGATGCAATTCAAACAAAACATACAGTCTTTTACCAAAAAGTGTATCAACAGTAAAGAAATATGCAGTAAATAATAAATTCCAATGTGTTTTCAAAAATTTATCCCAGCTACCTGTTGGTTTTATATTACCATTTTTCCTGTATGTCTGAATTACTCGATTGATTGTTGAATGATTTATATTGATACCAAGCTTTTTTAATTCACCTTCAATCCTTCTTGCTCACCACTTCATATTTCCATTTTTCATTTCAAGAATAAGCTGTTTGATATCAGTAGTTAATGATGGTCTTCCCAGCTTTTTTCTTTTGTATATCCAATGTTTTTTATGAAACATCTCTGACACTTCAGCAGTGTTTCTGGTTTTATTACGCATAGGTGCTTCTCAATCTTATTAGTTATTATTGAAATAACTGAGGAAATAAATCTCTCAGACCTTTTTGTTTTCAATTTTCTTTCTTAAGCGAAAGAATTATCAGTATCAATGATCTTTTATTTCTAAATGCAGAAAATAACAATATTTTCAGTAAATTACAGATTAAATTGAACATAATTTTCTATCGGCATATTAAAATATACCAGAAAATATCTACTGACGTAATAAAGCGGCACCACGGTCAAGAGAAATGTAAAATAATAAAAGTTGTAAAAAAAATAGTTAACAACTATAATGAACAGATAATAAAGCAACAAATATTTCAGGAGCAAGGTTATGGAAAAAAGCAAATCATTTTTTACAATCGGAACAGTTCTCGGTGAAACTGTAAATTTTTATACAGATAATTTTCTCAAGTTATGGATTCCTTATATCATTATTCTACCTGTTGATCTGCTGCTGGACTATATTACAGCAGGGTTTATCGCAACAGGAGGCTTTGCAGTCCTTTTCATTTCAATTATTAATATTATATTCACAACTGTAGTAAGTCTTTATGTTACTATTACTGCTTTAAAACTTTATAAAAAATCTCCGGTATCTTATAGCCTGGTCATGACTGATCTCAAAAAAATAGTTATCCCTTATGTTCTGCTTCGTTTCGTTATCTATCTGGGAACAGTTGGAGGATTTCTGCTTCTTATAGTTCCAGGCATCATTTTTACTCTCAGATGGATTATTTCAAATATTGTATTAGTAGTTGAGGGCACAAAGATCAGAGAATCAATGAAAAGAAGTAAAATATTAACAAAGGGTTTCAAAGGACAAATATTAATTGTTTACCTGCTGCTTGTAATAATTGCATTTGTATTAATGGGTATTTTTACTCTTATGACAAGCGGAATTGCAGGGGGATTTTACGGAATACTTATGAATTTTTCTGCAATGGGAACAAATCCGTTAAAATTCACCAGTATACTTTATAATATTATAGCATCCCTTCTTTCACCTCTATATCCGGTACTGGCTATAATAATGTATTTCAGTCTGATGAGAGAAAAAGAAGGTTATGTTACGGAAGAGCTTGCTGATTCATTTCTTGAAGATGAAACAGATAAATAATATCTATTAAAACTATCTGGCAACTAAGCTGATGATGATTTTCTTATAAATAATGATTCAGCTGCTGATATTTAATGCTTACTGGAAAATTAATTACAATAAAATGTACTCCATTTGTTTAATGCATGGATAGATAATCCGGCAGCTCTTAAGGAAATGATTTTTTGAAACAGAAGAAACTGGTTATTGAAACGCCTGAAAAAATAATATTCACATATAACATTGCAGAAATCGGGACAAGAATAGCTGCATATTTACTTGATATTATATTTCAGATGATAATATTAATATCTCTTTTTCTTCTATCAGGTCTAAGTCTTGTTTCCTCTGATATCTATGATTCTGAGTCCGGTTACTATTTCCTTGCTGTTATTTATATATTACTGTTTATTTTTCAGTGGGGCTATTTTCTTTTTTTTGAGACAATACTTAACGGAAGAACTCCTGGTAAGAAAATATGCAATATCAGGGTAATAAGGGATAATGGCGAAAGGCTTGATTTTCAAAGTATTGTAATCAGAAACCTTTTAAGATCAGCTGATTCGCTGCCTTTGCCGTTTTTAAATATACTTGGTGGCCTTACAGCTGTGATCAGCAAGCAGACTAAACGGCTTGGAGATTATGTTGCCGGTACGGCAGTAGTTACTGATTCTCTTTTTATGCTTGATGAACCGGACTTTGAGACACACATAAATTCAAGGGAGAATATTTTCGTTTTAAAACCATACTGCGACAGAAAGCTTAGTGAAAAAGATCTCTATATATTGAGAAAATTTATTAATGAAAAAGATCAGATGCCGGAAAAATCAGCAGAAAAGACAGCAGAAAAAATAGTTGAGAAACTCAGAAAAATATATGATATATCAATGATCAGCAATAAAAGTGATTTCGAGATTATTGAGGAAATCTATAAGGCCCATATTTATGAAAACAAAAAGTGAAAAATTTGTTGAAGAAAAGAGGGAAAGCTGGAAGCAGCTTCTTAATCTTATCAGAAAAATTAATAAAAAAGGGATAAGGGAACTTGATAACGAAGAAGCAGAACTCTTCCCGCGTCTTTACAGAAAAACGTGTCAGGATCTTGCTGAAGCCAGAATGCTGGAGTTAAGCCCCGATGTTCTTGAATATCTTAATAATTTAACAGGGCAGGCACATCATCTGCTTTATTTTATAAAACCTCTATCAAGGAAAGAGCTGTCTGATTATTTTATGAAGATTCTTCCTTTTTCTCTGGTAAAAAACATACGATTTATTGTTCTGTCTTTAATTCTTTTCTGGGGATCTGCTGCAGGGACATATCTGGCAGTTCTTGAATCACCTCAGTTTGCAGAAAGATTTGTATCTGCTCAAATTCTTGATTATATCGAAGACATGTACAGGGAACCTGTATCGACGGGAAGAACCGCAGGGCAGAAAGCACAGATGGCTTCATTTTACATTCAGCATAATATATCAATTGCATTCCTCTGTTTTGCAACAGGAATTTTTCTGTCTCTGGGTTCTATATATTTCCTGCTCTACAACGGTATTTTTCTTGGCTCGATAGTTGCTTATCTGACAGCCTCAGGGATGGGACCTCATATATGGGAATTTATCACAGCTCACAGTTTTCTGGAGCTCAATGCTATTGCAATATCAGGTGCCGCAGGTATCAAGCTTGGAATCTCTCTGCTTAAATCATGGCAGAATTATTCACTTGATTATCTGGAAAACAGTAAAGGAGATATTCTGAGTCTTGTATCTGCATCTGCAATTATGCTTTTTTTCGCTGCTCTGATTGAAGGAAATGTTTCTCCTTCTGCACTGCAATACCAGTTTAAATTAGCAGTTATGTTTATATCAGTCATAGTTGTTGCATTTTATTTTTTTATATATCCGTTTAATAAAAGGGGAGGAAAATGAAAAAGATCCTCCTCCCCTGTTTTATGTTTTCTGCAGTGCTGATTTTTCCTCAGCATAGTGATCATCTTGTTGAGGAAAAACTTGAGAAAGTTCTTAGGGAAGTAGAAGTTAATGAGCCGGACTTCTGGGATATAAGTAAATTTATAAAAAAACTTATTACACTTATTGAAGAGATGAATATCATTTTTAAAATACTTTTTTTTCTGATAATTGCTGCGCTTGCTGCATTCATAATATACAGATTGTATTTGTTTTATCTTAAAAGCAGCGAATCCAATCAAAACAAAATAGAGGTTGGAGAACCTGAAGATAATGCAGGAAAAAATATTATTCATGATGAATATTTTGATAAAGCTATTTATCTGAGAGATAAGGGATATTTTGCCAAGGCAATAATTCAGCTTCATCTGGGGACAGTTGACAATCTTTTTAACAGGAAAATTCTCGAGGGAAAACGGGATTATACAAACATGGAAATCACCGGATGTATTAAAGATAAAGTAATATCGGCATCTTTCAAAGTAATTGCAGACAAGGCGGAGCAGATTGTTTTTAACGGGAAGGAATGCATTAAAGAAGAATATGAGGAAATAGAGGAAATATTCAGGAGAAACTTCTTATGAAATCAGCCAGATTTTCCCCTGCAATAATACTGTCTGCCTCCGGAATAGTAATTATAATTTTGTTTATAGCAGTTGCAGCCTCCGGTTACCGCGGATTTCTTCCCGGCAGCTTTTACTATAAGAATAAAAATGAAAATGGCTTCTATGTCTTTTACAGGCTGCTTGAGGAACTTGATTATAAAGTTGTATTTGAAAGCAGATATAAGATACCGCGGCGAAATAAAGGTTCAGTTGTTTATGTAGATATAAATAATCCTGAAGAGGATTTTCAGGAAGGAATGCTTGACTGGGTTTCCAAAGGGGGCAATCTGGTGCTTTTTGACAATTCGGTGAACAGTTTTTTTACTGAAGAAGCTGTTAGATTCTGCAAAACAGAAGAATCTGCCGGAAAGAATGAAGAAACAACAGACGCCGAGAAGATACTTAAAAAGGCCTTCCTTGAAAAACTTCAGAGATTTGAAATTCTTTATGAAAATTCTGAAGGCGCTGTAATTGTGAAATCATATTCAGGAAAAGGATCAATACTTCTTATTTCAGACAGAAGTATTTTCAGTAATAATAAACTTAAGAATTCTGAAAATGCTCGTCTTCTTGACAGGATTTTCTATGAATATAAAGATGATCCTTTGTATCTGAGAGAGAAAGGTTCTAAAGTTGTTTTTGATCCATCTCTTCTGAAAGGCCTTTTAAAAGGAAAGCTGGCTGCCCTTACAACTCATCTTGCCTTAATCTTTATCCTGTTTGTGATTATTAATGCTAAGCGGTTTTCAAGGCCGCAGAATCTGTCTGCAGTAAAGATAAGGAAAATAAGTGAACATATAAAAGCAGTCGGAATGTTTTATCAGAGAGCAGGGGCCTCTGAAATTATCGAAAAGACAGATACAGAATACTTTAAATATGTTATCTGCAAGAACAGAAAGCCGGCAGCCCTCAGCAGTGATGAGTATGATAAATGTATAGAAAAAATAACAGGGCTTGATGAAGAATATATCATGAAAAGATTCAAAACAAGGAATAAATATATTAATAAAATACGGGGTAATAAATAATGGCAGAAGATGAAAAATACAATATTGAAGATTTTGCAGATCTTTTTATTTCACTCAAAAAAGAACTTGGAAAAGTTATAATAGGACAGGAAAAAGTTATTGAAAATCTGCTCACAGCATTGTTTGCAGGAGGACATGTACTTATTGAGGGAATACCGGGACTTGGTAAAACTCTTCTCGCGTCTACTCTCGCTTATATTGTCAACGGGAATTATAAAAGAATTCAGTTTACTCCTGATCTGATGCCATCAGATATAATCGGAACAACTGTATATGATTCCAGTAAAAACAGTTTTACTGTAAAAAAAGGACCTGTTTTTACAAACATGCTTCTTGCAGATGAAATAAACAGGGCTCCTGCAAAGACTCAGTCTGCTCTTCTTCAGGCTATGCAGGAAAAAGAAGTTACAATTGACGGAAAAGGTTATAAACTTGACAGTTTTTTCATATGTCTTGCTACTCAGAATCCTATAGAGATGGAAGGAACATATCCGCTTCCAGAAGCTCAGATAGACCGCTTTTTCATGAAAATACATATTGACTATCCTTCACTCGAAGATGAACGTACAATAATCAAAAACTACAGAAGCGGCTTTGACAGCAGCAGTCCTGCAAGTGCAAACCTTGAAAAGATTATGAATAAAGATGATATTCCTGTAATCTGTAAGCTTCTAAACAATATCAGAATAGAAGACAGGATCATTGATTATATTACAAGTCTTACAGCAGCAAGCCGGAACTATCCGGGGATAGAAGTTGGAGCATCTCCGAGAGGTTCCGTTGATCTTTTCAAAGCAAGCCGGGTTGCAGCTGCATCATCAGGAAGAGATTATGTAATTCCTGATGATGTTAAATCTGTTTCGTTCCCTATACTGCGTCATAGGATTATTCTAAATGTAGAAGCTGAAATAGAAGGAGTAACAGCTGATGAATATCTCAAGAAAATTATAGATGAAGTAGAAGTTCCCAGATGAGGTTTATCCCTGTCCCGACAGTTAAGTTTGTATATATTTTATTTATTCCTGTAATTCTTCTCCTTTTTTCTGTATTTTTACCATCACTTTATCAGCTGTTTATTTTATCAGATATCTGTATTTTAATTTTTGCAGCACTCGATCTGTTTAAAGCATATAACAATATTTTTATTAGTGTTGAAATTGATCAGGATAAAAATTTTTATATGAATCAGCCGGATTTCCTTGAAATAAAGATTGATTCAGAAAACAAAGAAGATATTAAGGCAGAACTGTATTTTGATCTGCCGCGTTTCTGGTCTTCGGAATCAGGACAGGAATATCTTATAAGGAACAGTCAGCAGAATATTATAAAATATCCGTTAACCGCATTAAGGAGAGGCAAATTTTTATTTAAAACTCTTCATATAAGATTTTTTTCAGACAACAGCTTCTTCCGCTTCTACACCAAAGTTAATGTAAATAAATCAATATCTGTATATCCTGATTACAGACCTCTTAAGAAATATTTTCACCTTGCAAGAAGCAACCGGCTGTATGAAATGGGTATACATCGGAACAGATACAGGGGACACGGGACCGAAATGGAATCTTTAAGAGAATATACGAAAGATGATGATTCCCGTTTCATTGACTGGAAAGCAACAGCAAGGCATAACAGGCCGGTTACAAAGGTCTTTGAAATGGAGACAACCAATGATATTGTGTTTGCAATGGACTGTGGAAGGCTCATGACTTCAGAAGAAAAAAATCTTTCATCTATTGATCATGCAATACAGGCACTGCTTGTTCTTGCCCATACTGCTGTATCAATGGGGGACAGAATAAGGGTTGTTGCTTTTTCAGACAGAATAATAGGTGATTTTTCTCCCCCCAGAAATGGAAATCCTATAAATAAAATTATAAGCTTTATTACTCCGATTCAGCCGGAATTTACCGAATCAAACTATTCTCTTGTCTTTAAACATCTCCAGAGCAGTATTAAAAAAAGATCTCTTATAATCTTTGTAAGCGACTTTATTGATGACATAAACTACAGTCTCTTCAAAAAGCATTTCATTCAGCTTGGAAAAAGAAATGTTGTTCTATTTCTGCTTTTAAGAGATAGTCTTCTGCATGAGGAGGCCGGCAGTAATGCTGAGTCTGTTTATGGAATATTCAGAACAACTGCAGCAAGGTCTATGTATGTAAACAGGGTAAGAGTGCTGTTTAAATTGAAGCAGCTTGGAATAAATGTCCTTGATGTTCTGCCGGGACAGGTAACTGACAGGCTTGTAGACAAATATTTGCAGTTAAAATCTGACAACAGGATTTAAATTATTTCTTTATTCTTATAAAATGCATATGAATGATTATCCAAATAATCTATATTGCTGTATAACAAGGGATTCTCAGGAACCGTACCATTTTAAAAATTACGATCATTGTGATTCAATTAACAAGTACTCTAATATCAGTTAACATATATTCCATATTTTATAAATTACGGACTTTTACTGTCAAAGTACAGGAGGAAATCTTTAATGAAACATACCGGATCATGTCTTTGCGGTGAAATAACCTTTGAAATTGATGGTGATTTTAAAAACTTTTATCTCTGTCACTGCAGAAAAGATACCGGCCCGGCTCATGCTGCAAACATGTTCTCTTCAACAGCTAAATTAAAATGGATAACGTGAGCACAAAGTAAAAACATTCAAGCAAAAATCTACAGCACACCAGAAGAGTTTCTGCCCGAACTGCAGCTCTGCACTTCCTAACCTTCAGATGGATGAAAAGCAGTAGATATAACAGATCTAATCTATAAATTTCAGTCAGATGAAATAGTCCTGAAGCCAATTTATTCCGGTTTTAGTCTATTTATACACTATTTTTTATAAAGATTCTGAAGAACTAAAATCTGTAAGCAAAAAGAACTATTTCCTTTAAATAGTCATTTAATTGACAATTAGAATTTTTGATGATATAAATTATTATCTGCTCGTATCTTTGGAGAATATTGTGAAAAAGAGAAGATATTCACATATAACATCTCAAAAGTTTAACAAGCAGACAATTTTCTCTACTAATTATTTTACAACCTCTCCACCACCACCTGTCATCTAATTGCAATAATTTTTATATCAACAGCATTATCTATAATATTGTTTATATACTCTGATCAAAGATTTTAACATTATAATTTTTTCTTGGATGAGTATAAACCGGATAATTGCTTATATTACTTAAAATAAATAGAGGTTAATAATTATGTTTAATATATTTCTTCAGATTACCGGGGGATTGTTCTATTTTTCTAATAAATTGTTTTTTGCTGCAGCAGAACGGACAAAAAACAAATACAAGAAACAACAATGGCGAACAGCTGCCTGGATTGTTTATTTGTTAGGTGTTTCTCCCTGGGTAATTATTTTCATATCAGAACACAATTGGATTGCAGCAGCCATAGAATCCAGCGGTGTACCAGCTATGCTCATGGGACTTGTTAATGTTTGGAGAAAAGAGAACAATTCATCTCTTTCCCGATGGTTAGATATTCTTTCAAAAATAATGATAATAACTGGTTTAGGGATTAGCTTGTTTGATTTTGGAGGAATTACAGCCTTAAATCAAATTATTGAACTTGGCATAGCAGCTGGTTTTCTTTTCGGGACATATTTCCTGGCAAAATCCGGTTCATTCGGGTATATCTGGCTTTTAGTTGGGAATATCAGTGCAGCATTACTAATGATGCGGCAGGGATACTACATCCTTATGTATCAACAACTTATATCAATGGTTCCAGTAACTGATGCATTAATATCTCACAGGAAAAAGTTTATTGCTTAACAATATAATATTCATGAATCCAAATAGTTACTAAACTATAGGCAATTATATATCGTGATTTTTTGCAGAATACCATAATGGTATTCTGCATTACTTCATTACTTTTCATCGTTTTCATACGTGTACTGTTACAAAAGTCATCCAAACCTTTTTTTAAGCGAAACTCCCCTGTAATAATGGTGATGCAGGCCGAATAAAACATCGTCACACACCACCTCTACCACTGTTAACATTTACATCCTTCTCAGGGACATCATCAACTCCCTGATGATGTCTGTATTTATTATTGTCCTCAACGTACTCCTTCATAATCTTTTTTACCTGACTCGCTGAGAACAGAGTAAATTGAACATAATTTTCTATCAGCTTGTCAAAACATAACCGAATACACCTATGGACATAATAAAGCGACACTACGAGCATTTTGTTCATAGCTGGCACATCTTTTTCTGTTTCCAGATCCTGAGTAAACAAGTCTGTTAATTCGCCATATTTTTCCTGATCTAAAAAAAAGCTCCTATCTTTTTATATCAAAGATTTGGAGCTTTACACAGATTTATTTACAGTCCCCTATCGGAGGATGTAATGAAGCAGGCTTTATCAGTACTATGTCTTTCAGTTGAATGAACGAAGATGCATATATACGGTGTTCTTGCTGACTTTTAATTCTTTTGCAACAATAACTACTGCATTTTTCAACTTAAAGATATTTTTATCAAATAAAAGAGAGATAATAGCTTTGTTTCTCTGTGTTGTAGATACTTCTTGCATCAAATCTACCTCTTCAACAGAATCTTTAATAGCGTTTACTATCAGCTGAGTTGGGTCATCTGAGAAGGATTCGTAGACAAACTTATGTTTATCTGTTTTTATCCCGGAATCAGCATTGTAAAAATCAGAAATAACATCTAAGAATGATGAATTCAGAAAAAAGTTTATACACAATAATCCAATTATTTTGTTATTCTCTCCACGTATTGCTATTGTAGTAGATTTCACAGGTTCTCCATTTTTATTCTTGGTGAAATAAGTAAAATCATTAGTGGATTCATGATCAATCTTTGAAAGCATCTCTAAAGCCATATTCGTAATTGGAGCCCCGATCTTCCTTCCAGTATGGTATCCATTCTTAATATAAATCACAGAATTCTCCAGATCTACCAGAGAATGAAGAACAATTTCATAATTATGTCCTAAATATTCTGCTAATCCATCAATAACGGATTTGTACGATTCAAGGATCATATTATCAATAATAGTGAACTGTACTTTAGTGTTGTCAAAAACCATTAACCATCCTCCCCCATCTATACTAATATAATAATATAAGAAAAAGAAGACGAAAACCAAAATGTTGGTTTTCGTCTTATAAATTATCTATAATAAAATAAAACCTATTTTTTATCCTTTTTCTTTACAGTATTCTCAATAATAAAATTTACTGTCACAAAACAAGATATAATTATTCCCATTGCTATGATAATAATTGATAATACATCCATTACTCCACCTCCACAGCTTTGTCCTGCGTAAATATACTGACACTGACTAACGTTACAGAACATATTAATACTGTTACAAAACTCGGATCCAATCCGAAAACATCAACTTTTACCACATAAAAGAGCACAGCCATAATCAATGCAATAACAATTGTCATTATTGCACCTGTGTTTGTGACCCCTTTCCAGAAAAACATTGCCAGGGTAATTGGAAATATTGCCCCAACAAACGGAGTAGCCATCATCTGCATGATGGTAATAATATTCTGTGCATACATTGCTAGTATAATACCAAGAACACCGATAATAATGACACCGATCCTTGAAGCTCTCAGCTCATTTTTAACTTTTCGTCCCAGGGTTCTTCCCCAAAAATCATGAATAAGGTTTGAAGATGACACCAACAGAACTGAATCTGCACAAGACATGACCGCGGCAATCAATCCAGCTAAAAGGATTCCTTCAATTACAGGATTCCCTAAATATGCAATCAATTGCGGCAAAACAGAATCCCCTTCAAGTCCTGCTGGGAGTATGGTAGCTGCAATCAGCCCCACTGAAACGACACTTATTGCATACGGGAGATATATACCTACTGAAGCAATCAATGTTGACTGTACTGCCAGTTTTTCATTCTTACAGGCAAATATTCTCACCTATAATTCCTGAGAAAGGAAGGCCTGTGGAATAATCCAGCTAAAGAAACCGATTGTAGTAGCTAAACCGAAATTACCCATATTAAAAAATCCCTCAGGGTTTGAAGCAATAATATCAGAAAAACCATGAGTGGCTTTAAACCCTAATATTGGTAGAATTACCATGATCCCAAAGAGATTTATGATCAACTGGTAGGAATCTGTAATAGACAGAGCATTTAAACCTCCCATAGTCGTGTATATAATAATGATAACACCACATAGAATTACGGCAAGTTTGAAGTTCATTCCTAATAAAACAGAAACAATGTGACCTAATGCAATAAACTGCGCACAGGCAATACCTACATATGAAATTAGTACTAAAATAGTTGTCATGTTTCTCACATTCTGATTATATCTGCTACCTATTACATCAGTTAATGTCAGTACATTCAGGTTATAAATCTTTTTACCAATAAGTACTGCTATAAGTACAAATCCCAGAGAAAACCCGATAAGGATCCAGCCAGCAGAAATACCAGAATTGTACGAAAGTGTACAGACGCCTATTGTCGTACCAGACCCTATTGCTGTTGCAGCCATAGTATTTGCAGCAGTCCACTTATTCAGCTTTCTTCCTGCAACAAAGTAGTCTTCCTCATTTTTATTTTTCTTTGATGAAAGATATCCTATCAATATCAACCCAACAAAGAATAATCCGATAATTGAAAACACAATACCCATATTTACCTCCATATAAATATTTAAAAAGCAGTGATTCTAATTTTCTATAGATTTTCTAGCTCACGAATACCCTGTTCAATCCTATCAAGGGCCTCAATTAATAGTTCCCTACTGGTAGCTATACAGATTCTTACATGTCCTTCCGACCCAGGACCAAAAAATCTTGAACCTCCCGGGACGATAAAAACATCTTTCTTTTCTTTCAGATAATTCACAATTTCTTCCGAGGATTTCCCTGTTTCTGTAATGTCAGGAAACAGAACAAATGTAGCTTCAGGATTGTTACATACAATTCCAGGCATTGCATTCAGACGTTTAACGGCATAATCCCGGTTTTTTTGTAAATACTCAACAAATTCCTTTACCCAGTATGAACATTCATCCAAACACGCTATACCAGCAATTTGAGAGAGTGACGATATACCTCCAATAGTTTTATCTACATTTGATGAATCGACAATCTTCTCAAAAAGTTCTTCATCCTGACAGTAAACACAGCCGGCACGTAATCCCGCAATTCCGAATCCTTTGGAAAATCCATACACAGAAACAGTTTTACGGTTCCTTTCAGGCCCCAAAGACAGAATGCTAATAAACTTACTATCGGAATAGACAATATCAGACCAGATTTCATCATTCATTATATAAAAACCATGTTTTTCAGATAGACTCAAAATGTAGTCCAAATCATCAATCGGGTATGTCTTTCCCAAAGGATTATGAGGATTGCATAAACCTATCATTTTAGTTTTTGGGGTTATATAATCCTCTAAACTGGAGAAATCAATATTTCCATTCTCATTAATCTTCATAGGAAATAGAACTATCTTTGCTCCGGCATTTTCCATAGAAGTCTTAAAAAGAAAATCTACAGGATCAAAAACAATAGCCTCATCTCCAGGTCGCAATACAGTTTTGGCAATTACATCCATACCCCGAGCAGCACTATCAATTGGAAGTATCAGCTCAGAATCCACGATCTCATCTTTCTTTGCTAATGCACGTGATATACTCTCTTTGAATGCTTTCAATCCTCGATTAGGGACATATGGAAAATATCCCCCCTTTATATACTCAATGAGGGCTTTTGAGATTTCAGGAGCTGCAGGAAAATCAGGATCAGCAGCAGTTAATGGTATAACTCCAGTCTTAACCTCTGCCCATCTCATATTAAATGCACGCTCTTTTAATACATCAAGTCTTACATCTTCATTAGTAAACAATTGACACCTCCTATGGTTATTTCAATACAGCAATTGCCTCAATCTCACACAAAACATTTTTAGGTAAAGTTTTTACAGCAACACAACTTCTCGAAGGTTTAGAAACAAAATAAGTTGCATATACTTCATTAAAAAGGGAAAAATCATCCATAGAAGCAATAAAACAAGTTGTCTTGATTACATTATCCATTACAGAACCAGCTGCTTCTAATATTGCTCTGACATTTTTACAACTCTGATGTGTTTGTGCCTGAATTCCTTCCGGAATATTTCCAGTTGCCGCATCCACTGGAATTTGACCTGAAGTGAAGACCATATTATTACATATCCAAGCTTGTGAATAAGGACCTATTGCTTTTGGAGCATTTTCTGTTTCAATTGACTTTATCATAGAACACCTCTTGTAAATTATTTTATTTCTTATATTGTATATTATTTTATTTACTTGTCAAGTTTTTATTTATTATTATTTATTTTTTTTATTTATTGCTATTTTTTAACGTCTTAATACTATAATGACATCAAACCTATCAATAGGCCTTCGGGCAGGTAGCTTTTAGGTCAATAATCAAAATGAAATTGAAATAAAACCTCGATTAGCAAAAGAGCATATTGTGAAAATTTATCCTGCCTTTAAAAACGGAGTCATAGTTAAGCCACATTTAAAAACAGTTTTTAGCTGTCAAAATCCAATATCTTGTAATAGAACAGGCTCCTCGGTAGATGAGTGTGTCACTTATAACCAGGAGGCTGGCTATGAATAGATTCGCTGCCGAATATGAGGGGAAACTTGATATTTGAAAAATAAGCTTTACATAAAAAGTTTGCAGGCTCTATAATCTTAGTATTGCCTATTTGTAAAGTACACAGTTACCAAATTCATACAATATGCACTTCAACAATACTCCCCCCATATATCATTTTAGACCCATAATTTTTATAAATGAAAGTTTATTCGATGATTTAAACTTAATTCCCTATTAATGTAATTAGAACAGCGATTTTGCCTGAAAATTTATTATAAATATTGACACTAAATAAAATCTTAAGTATAAAGCAAGTATAGAATGAATATTCATTCTATACTTGCGAGGTGATTAAATATGTATAGAACATCAAAGAATACCCAAAAACGAAAAGAAGCCAAGAGGCAGCTGATTTTGAATACTGCAACTAAGGTATTTGCAGCTAATGGATACCACAACACAACAGTGAAAGATATTGTGGATGAAGCTGATATTTCAGTAGGCAGTTTCTATTTTTATTTTAAGAGTAAAGATGATTTATTTGCTGAGCTTTATATAAGTATAACAGAAATATTTCATAATACTGTTATAAGTGTTTTAGATGTGGAAAAATTTTCGATGCTTAAAAATTTTATTCGAGTGATGATAACAAATCTTTGGCTGTATGAGCAAAATCGTGATATTTCCAAAATAATGCTTTTAGAGGCTGCAATAATCAATCCGAATTTTCAGAAGATCAGAACAGACAGCATGAAAGAATCAGCTCAAACCATGGCAGCCTGGTTTGAACAGTTTAAACTGCACAATGGGGTTAATATTCCGGATGCAAGAATTGCAGCTCTCATTTATGAAGGCACTTTCTACTATCTTATTAATGAATGGCTGGAATCCGACACATCTATACACCTTACAGACTACGGCTATACTTTTTGCATTTATAACCTTCAGGCCCTGAAAATCCCCTTTGAAGAGGTAATCGTCAATGAGTATATTGATGAAGTCCTTACAGAGCTGGAAAAATTTAAGAAAGAAGGAATGTACTTTGAATAATAATTTCGGCAATGATCTTACCACAGATACTATTTCAAGGAATCTAATCAAATTTGCGTTACCTATTTTAATAGGTAACATTCTCTCAACAGGTTATAGTGTTATAAATATAATGTGGGTTGGGAATTTGATTGGTAAAGATGCGGTCGGAGCTGTCGCCGTCAGTTTTCCTGTTTTTCTGGGTATGGTTGCGCTTTGTTCCGGTGTAACAATGCCCACTTTTGTTTTAATTTCAAAGGCATATGGCGCAAAAGATTATGCGCAAATACAAAAAATTGTTAACAATTCATGGTTTGCTGGAATTTTAATCATATTGATTATCTCTGTAAACGGTCTGATTTTTTCTGAAAAGATATTGATACTTCTTAAAACACCTTGTGAAATGATGCCATTGGCTATCAGTTATTTACGAATTATGTTTATTAATTTCACCGGCTTATATTTATCATATTTAATTTCCTCTATCTTGCGTGGTATTGGAGATACGATTATTCCTATGATCTGCATCTTTATTTCCACTGTCTTGAATGCTGTTCTTGATCCCGTATTAATATTAGGTATCGGGCCATTTCCCAGATTAGGTCTAAATGGTTCTGCTTATTCTGATTTGATTGCTACTACTGTTATAATTATGGTTGGATTGGTTTATACAGTTATCAAGTACAAAAAGGAACCGGTAAATCCAACGAGAATTATATTTGAAAAAGATATAGTTTCAGAGATTTTAAAAATCGGTTTACCATCATTTGCTCAACAAATGCTGATTTCTTTTAGTTATGCTTTTATTACTGTTTTTGTTAACCGCTTTAGTTCCGCCTCCATTGTGGCTTTTGGTATTGGAAGTAAAATTGATGCAATTGCCGCTATGCCGGCTATGGCTGTGATGATGGCCGTTTCTGCAATGACTGCACAAAATATCGGAGTTGGAAAACCCTGGCGGATAAAAATTATACTTAAATACGGAATTCTGGTTAATATTCCGGTAATTTTAATGATTTCAATCCTCTGTGCAGTTTTTCCCCATGTGATCATGAAGGCTTTTGTAAACAATCCCGAAGTTATACGTATTGGCATTGACTATCTGAGGATTATAGGCGTCGGATACCTTTTTTTCATTGTATCCTATGTATCCAATGGTATTATTAATGGAATGGGAAAAACACTGCCTACTATGGTTTTCTCCTTTATCTCTCTTTGCCTCGTCAGAATCCCGTTGGCAGGTTTGTTGTCATTAACCGACCTAGGTATTCATGGCATCTGGATTGCTATTGTGATAAGTTTTGCTGTCAGCACAATTAACAGTCTTTTGTATTACCGATGGGGAAAATGGCGCAGAGAACTCTTTTCTATTGAGGTTGTTGGCTCAAAAACAAGTTATAGGACTTAATCATATAACCAGCATTATTCCCGTAGTGGGACAAAAGCCATCCACACCTCTGGCAATTTGAATATTAAAAATGAGCTTTCCAAAGAGCTATTTTACAGGCTCAGAAGCGGCTATGATGACTGTGATCAACCCGGCAAACTGTGCCCAGACAACTGTTGTGGTTGCCTAGTTCTTTCTGGATGAAAAACCACCAAGAAAATCAGCTGTCCCGTAAGCAAATAAAATATAAGCATGGCCGATATTATCAGTTTTGCAGGATTATAAACAACACCAAGGAGCTAACTATTGACAGCACATAAAAAATAAATCTCCTCAAGTAAAAATTATTTTTTCCGCCTGTGCTGAACCGTTTTATACTATTACTGTTTAAAATATGGTGCTATTATTCGAAGGTCATGAATCAGTAAGGAAGTGAAGTATTGGAACACTGGAAAATCAATCTGACAACTTTATGGGTTTCACAAACTATGTCTATAGCGAGTTTTGGTTTGGGACTTCCATTTATTCCCTACTTTATTCAGCAGCTGGGGCTGACAGACCCAACTGAAATTAAAATATATACAGGTATACTTGCGGTTGCCCCTGCTGTAACTATGGCTATTATGGCCCCTATCTGGGGTTTGCTGTCAGACCGGTTTGGACGGAAAATGATGATTGTACGGGCTATGGGTGCAGCAGTTATCGTTATCGGCTGTATGGGCCTGGTGAATCACGTGTGGCAGCTTGTGGCATTAAGGGCTCTTCAGGGGGTATTTACAGGGACTATTACCGCATCCACTACTTTCATTGCGGCGAATACCCCAAAAGAACGTCTGACATATGCCCTTGGTGTTATATCTTCTTCCAATTTTTTAGGGTATTCATTAGGACCTCTGGTTGGTGGGATTATCGCGGAAGCCTTCGGCTATCGGGTTAGTTTTTTTGCAGGTGCCGGCTTGATGCTGTTGGGGCTGGGTTTGGTTGTTTACCTTGTCAGAGAGGACAAAAGCAGTTATGGGAAAAAACTTTATAAAACAGGGATGAAGCCGAAGTGGAATAATATTTTCACACCCTATATTGTTCTTTTGCTTTTTATGCTGTTTTTTCAGCGTATATCGAGAACTGTATTTAATCCCTATATGCCACTATATGTCCAGAGTGTTATTGGAGGTATAAAAGGGGCAGCTCAGACTACAGGAGCTATCAATGGGACAGTTGGTTTTGCCACAGCTGTTGCAGGGATCATATTTGGCCGCCTGGGGGACCGGGTAAATAAAATGAAATTATCAATTTGCTTATTAGCGGCAGGTGTTATCCTGAGCTTCAGCCTGTACTTTACCAATACTCTTCCCCTGTTTATCGGACTTTACGGACTTTTGTTTTTCTTAATCGGAGGAATAGAACCTGTTATCACATCAAGTACTGCGGAGAAAACCCCTGCCAATCAGAGAGGTTTTCTTTTTGGAATTCAGGGATTGGCAGGAAGTATCGGCTGGATCATGTCTCCAGTTCTTGGTACCTGGATTTCCATCACCTATGAGATTAAAGCAATTCTGTTTGTTATACCGTGTGCTTTGCTTTGTTCACTGATGGTTGCGGTGACCAGTTTAATATTTGAGAAAACCGGATAATTTACAGACTCGCAGTGTCGCTATATTATGTCCGCACCTTTTTCCATGCTAAAATCCTGTATCAACTGTTATGAAACCCAAATAAAACTTCATTACTCTTTATAACAAATATCCTGAATACAGATACTTCTATATAATATCACCGGATCCCTGTTAATACCTAAATCCATTATAACTGTCAGCTTACTAAAAATCATATCAAAAAGATAATCGTACAGCAGATCTTTTATAACGCAATTATTGAAAAAAATAATAGAAAAAAATATACTTTTACAGGTATTATTAACTTAAGAAAGCATCGGTAAAGAAACAAGTTGTACAAAACCAATCCTTTATCGATATATTTGCCTGTCCACTCGCCGGTCACGCAAAAAAACCATCAGTATTTTTTTGGAGGAAAAATGAGAAAAACAGTATTTACTGCCATAGCGCTGGCGGTCCTTCTTACTCCGCTGTATGGCCAGACCACCGGAGAAGTCTTAAATCAAAAAATCGAATCACAGGGGAGAGCTTCCGGAGCTTCGGCAGCAGAAATATCAGAAGCACAACAGATTATGAAAAACTCCCTGCCTATGGGAACACTTGACGGAGGATGGAAAGTTGTCTCGCCATTTGACAATATTCATGTAAAACAGATGCAGTTACCCCCTCCGGGGCACAGGGTAACACTTGTAATCAGCCCGGAACTGGCATCGTATATTGATACGTCAGGCCCCCGGGGACTCGGGGGGTCTATCAGGACCTATGCCTTTTTCCTGGGCCGGGGACTTACAGGGACAATGGCAGCTTATCTTGAAAAATATGTCGGCCCGGTTACAGTTCTAAACTCTACTGATATCCCCAGACAGGGCCTTGCAGTAGTACCTGGTTTGTCAAATTTCAACTATAAATTTCCGGCAGGAATCCTTTCAAATATCCAGGTAAACCTAGACCTTGATATTAAGGTCTACTGGAACGGTAGCCAGGTACATTCTTCTGTCTACAGGCTTGTAAAGGAAAAAGGTCCAAAACCATTTGTTGCGGTAAACAGCAGTCCGGTAGCTGAAAACATGGTATATTTAATGTCCGAGCTTGTTTCGCGCTCAATAGCAGATATCAATACCTCTGCCCTGGCAAGTGCAGGAGAAGCCCCTGTCATTCTTGATATAGATAAAATCATACTTGCAACACTCTCCTGGGAAGATTATCAGAAACAAAAAGATAAACTGACCAAGGAGGAAAAAGGGCTGGTACACTATTTCATGGCAATCGATAAATCTTACAGGGATTACGACACAGACAGACAGGCGGAGCTTCTCAGCAAACTTCAGAATTTTGTAAAAACACGCTCCATAAATCCGGCATCCAGAGAACAACTTTTGGATGAAATAAGGGAAAAATACGCTATGCGGGAAACACAGCAGAGAGTCAGAAATGAAATCGATGACCAGATATTCAACTTTGCAGGAGAACATACAGAAACAGTCCTGACAGCAGCGGAAATTGTCCCTGACGTAGTAAAAGTTGGCCTGATAGTAGCAAATCCCATAGCAGCAGCATCCTTGGCAGCAACAATGGCTGCTTTCGAAACAGCAGAAGGAATCGCAAAGTTTTCAGGCGCGGCTTCGGCTGAATATTTTTTCGGAAGCGGAGATGTAAACGAAGCTTTGTTCGAAGGGAGCAAGGCATTTCTGATCGATCAGGCAGGCGGGGCCGCAGGGAAGGCAATAGGTAAAGCAGTTGCAGGCAGACTTGCAACCAGACAGGCTGCTGATATGGCAGCTTATGCATCGTCAAAAGGATACAGCGATGATTTTGCCCGTCATGTTTCAGCGGAGGTTTATAAAAAAAGCTCACAATATCTGAAAGAGCCTATGGAATCAACAGCCCAGTTGATCACAAAGCCGGGAGCAGATTTATCTGCTGATATGATTAAACAGGCTTATGAAAATTTCAACCTTATTGAAAGCAGATCTGTTACAGCCGCAGCAAATCCTGAAGCATCCCTGCCAACAGACACTATTATTTTAGCAGGAGAGGTCAAATGAAAAAAACATCACTTATCTTGGCAATAATACTTATTACGCTATTCACAACCTCATGTACAACAATAAACAGGAGTACTGCCCCGGATTCTACTGCACAAGAAGAAGAAAAAAGACTTGCACTTTCAGACGCAAGACCTGATATTATTGCAGTTGTTACTGCAATATATAATGAAATGATCTTCCCGAAAGGGAAACAGGGAGGTGTTGTTTTTTTCAACACAAAACCTGCATTTACAGCCCCTGCTCCGGAAAAAGAATTTGGTCTTGCGGATGTTTATCTGGAAGAGGATTACCAGCCAGGGGAAGATCCTTTTCTCAGAAGGATAAGCGGAGTTATGCGTCTTTCCGATTCATCAGGCAGGGAAGACTACAGAGCATACGCAGCCGAGTACATTCTGCAGGAAGATGGAATATTGATACTGTCTTCAGCAGCAGAACCCGTTTATGGGAAATATGACAGAATACGCTTCTTTTTTGTCGAAAAGGACCAGCTGCCACCTCTTTCATATATCGAAAAGGCAGGATATGAAGAACTTCTGCCTCTTGTTGCCAAGAATGCATCTATACCCTTGGATATCAGAAACATTAACGGAATGAAAGAACTTTATATTTTCGCATTTGATATGACTAAAGGCAAAACAGATTCAGACCTGATACTCCATTCAGGAGGGAGCATTGCAGATACAGCAGTCAGCTTCGGAAGAAGTATTAATAACAAAGGTTGGCGGTTTGTTATGCTTGAAGGAACTTTCAGACTTGGGGAAAATGCTGATTACAGTTTCTACCTCACTGAAACCGGTAACCCTAAAAAAATAATTTCAGTAATGAATGCATCTCTTGAGCATTAAAATAAAGTGACTAATGGGGAGTTGTTTATGAGTCCGGTCTTTTCCGGTAAAATATCTCTCCCCATAGTTCACTTTTTTATGTCTGTATTCAGCTATAGCTGATAGTACTGATATCATATCTTCAGAAATATCATCAGTGAACTCTAAAATAACCAGTGTCGATAAATATAAATTGTCCATTATCAGAACTCACTGAATCCTTCAGTAACATTGAAATCAGAATGAATTTCTTTTTTCATCTCTTTTCGGGGTTCAGTCTTTTTTTCAACTCTGTTTATACCTACTGAAGCAGCCAGTTTAGGGTGCAGCGATTCTTCAAGTTTAAAATATCCGACATTACTTTGCATCATCTCTGACTGGCTGTTTAATTCCTCTGCCATAGCAGCCATTTCTTCTGATGAAGATGCATTCTGCTGTATTACTGTATCCAGTTGCTGCAGGGCCTGATTTACCTGTTCTGCTCCGCTGGTCTGTTCAAGACTTGAAGTGGTGATCTCCTGAACAAGTTCTGCTGTTTTCTGTATCTGGGGAACCAGATTGTTAATCAGTTCACCTGCTTTTTCAGCAGCCTGAACACTGCTGCCTGCAATATCTGTAATTTCTGCAGCTGCATTTCCAGAATTTTCAGCCAGTTTCCGTACTTCTGATGCAACTACGGCAAAACCCTTTCCTGCGTCTCCTGCCCTTGCTGCTTCAATTGCAGCATTAAGGGCAAGCATATTTGTGTTCCTTGCAATATCTTCAATAACAGATATTTTTTCTGCAATACTTCGCATGGCAGAAACAGTATCATTTACAGCTTCTCCCCCCAGTATTGCTTCTGTAGTTATCTTCCTGGCTATTTCGTTAGCCGACTGGGAGTTGTCCGTGTTCTGCTGGATATTTGCTACAAGCTGTTCCATTGAACTTGAAACCTCTTCCGTACTGGATGCCTGTTCCGAGGCTCCTGAAGAAAGCTGCTGCGATGTTGAAGATATCTGCTGGGAACCGGATGCAACCTGATCTGATGCACTGTTAATCTCCTGCAGTATCCTGTTAAGATTGGAAGACATATCTTTCAGAGAAATAGCCAGCTGACCGATTTCATCTTTCTGCCTTATATCTATGGTAGCAGTAAGATCACCGTCAGCTATTTTTGATGCGAACTCAACACTTTGCTTAAGTCTTGAAGAGATACTTCTGGCAAATAAAAGTGATATTATAATGCCGAGCAATAAAAATACAATCCCAATAGAAGCTATTATATTACGAACCAGAAATATCGGTGCCAAAAACTCAGAATCAGAAAGGGTAAGTCCTATACTCCATCCTGTTGATTTTACAGGTGCATATCCGCAGCTTTTGGAAATCCCCTCAAAAACATACTTTTCTACACCGTTCTTACCTGCAGTCATATTTGTTATAATATTTTCCATCCCTTTTGAATTAAACAGATTTGTCTTAAGTATATGAGCCTGATTCGGATGGGCAAGTATCAGTCCGGTGGAGTCTATTATGTAGGAATATCCTTCTTCCCCTATTTTTGTGTCAGCTACAATATCATTAATAAACTGTATTTCAATGATGGTGGCTACTGCCCCTATTACTGAATTGCCATCAGAATAGACAGGCACGGCTATTGGAAGAAATGGGGCCCCTGTTACTTTGTTAATGCCAACAGCTCCTATATTGGATTTTCCCTGCAGAGCATCTTTAATATATTCTCTTTCCATAAGAGATACATCAAGATACTTGCTGTCACTGGCTGCAACAACTGATCCGGAAGTATTTACCGCAAGAATAACCTGGTAATCTTCCCCCAGCCCCTCGGTCTGGGCTATTTTTGTAAAATCCCTGTTTAGTGCTTCAATTTTCTCAGTTCTTTCATCTGAACCTTCTTCATAGGAATTAGCCAGTGCGCTGACAGTACCATCGAGAACAGAAAAACTCTTTGCCATTTTAACCTGATCATTTATCACATTATCCACAAGTGAAGAAAGTTCATCAGCTCTTGCATAAAGCTGCTCATTTGTAGACTTTGTAAGAGCTTTCCCGGATATTGATACAGAAAATATTCCGACAGTTATAAGCGGAACAGCCATAATTGAAATACCAAATAATAACAATTTTGCTGATATTTTTAAATTTTTAAACATATTCAACCTCCCCATTATAGCAGGAATATGCTATAATTTATTTATTGGCACTGCCCAAAATCTAATACTAACTGAAGCAGAAGTCAAGGAAATGCAATAAAAAATGTTGAATATTTTAAAATAAATATACATATTTGAATATAGAGGAGTTATTATATGGCAAGAAAACCGATTTTCGAAGATACCAGCATTATAATTGATGCTGCATTTAATATTATCAAGGATGAAGGATTAAATAACTTCTCGACAAGAAGGCTTGCATCAGAACTTAAAGTATCAAAAAATGCCGTCTCTAACTACCTGAGTACTAAAGAAGATATCATAAAGAAAGTAGTAGAAAAATTTTATATACTTTTTACCCAAAATGTTCTGGAAAAGATAAAAACAGAAGAGGAATATTATAAAAACAATCTTTTTGACCTGTACATAATCTTTGCAGATGTTCTATATGATATGATTTCAGAATATGGAGATGTTTACAAAATAGCTACCAGAGACTTCAATAAAGTCTTTGAACAAAATATTAATATAGAAGATAAATTCAAACTTGTATTTCCAATCTATTCCTTTCTTATTGGTGATTTTATATTTAACGATCATCCGGAATTAAATACACAGGATTCGATGGATAAACACGATCTGCTTACTATGTTAATGCTGAATATGAACATAATAGAATTAAACAGGACAAACAAAATAGGCAAGGAGGAGCACATGAGACTCTTTCGCAAGGCATTTTATCTGATTACTGAAAAAAAAACAGGAGACTGATCAGTATTTGTAAATAAGCGTAATCATAGCGTTCTCAGTTCATCTGCAGTCCTTCATGATCTCCAGAGAGTATTCTCATTCTTCATTTTCAGAATTAACTCTCTGGTTTTTTTTTCAAGGCAGGGCGACCTGTTTTTGCTTTTTTATCAGCCAACGATATAAATCAAACATATACTATTATCGACACCTAATACTACACGAAACTATCCGCGGAGATAATTTTGAAATAAAACAGGTATGGACTTTCATATAACAAGCAATCAGAAACTGAGCCTGGCATTAATTCCATATGGAACAACAGCTATCGAGAAAGATTTAATTCCCGGCTCTGCTTCCCCTGGCGATTGCATATTTAATGTATGTAGCCATGGGACCATGAAACCTGAAAAAGTACCTATTGCCGCACCGGCAATTACATCAGTAAGAAAATGGTTGCCGCTTGCCACTCTAAGGACAGCCGAGCCGACTGCAAGAGAATAGGATGCTGTAATTACCGGTATTCTCCAGGGCGAGTCCTCAAAATACCGGTTGAATACGAAGGTAGAGAAACTTGCCCCTGTAAAAGCCAGGGTTGTATGGCCGGACGGAAAGGACTGCCTGAAATCCCCATCTCTGATTTCACTTTGTGGATAACCGTCAAAATATGTATAAGGGCGATTTCTGTGAACAAGATTTTTACAACACTCCTTAAGCCCCCAGGCCCAGATTACCGATTCAGCATACATTGTGCCTATAGTCAGCCTCTCCGTATCCGATACAGCAAGCAGTACTGCAGGACTAAGCAGAGCACTGTAAGTGAGGATGTCCGATGCCATATCAAGCGGTTTTGAATAAGAATAAACACACAAGCGGTCAAAGGAATTTACACTCGATATATTGCCAATATTATCTAAATGTAATTTTTCTGCCGGTTCCGATATTTCTTCGATAGCAATTGCCCCCGCATTAAGAATAATTCCGCCGCCAAACAGGAATCCGTCGATGCATGGGTCCAGATTGAAACACTCTGAATCATCTTCGCCTGAGGCACGGGCTGTCAGGGGGACAGATATCAGAATACAAAATAACAGAAGACACACTAAACCCTTTTTATATAATTTCATTTTCTCTTTCCTTTCAATCCTGTCTGGAGAGTTTTATTCCAAAGAATGGAAAATACTGGATAAATGAGACAGAAAATGACAGCTCCTGCAGCACCGATAATTATACCACCCAGAATATCGGAAGGATAATGAACCATCAGATAGCACCGGGATATTCCTGTGAGTATTACGAAAAGAAAAGATAACCAGCTGATTTTTTTATTCACAGACAGAAACAAGACCGTAGCTGCGGCCATCACTACCGTAGTATGTCCTGACGGGAATGCAAATCCCGTCTCTTCAGGCGAACCTACAAACTGCCACCAGTCATAATAGCAGTTTAAAACATCAGCGAATGGTCTCGGACGGGCAACAAAATCTTTTAGCATTAAAGTTATAAATGAACTGCAACATACTGCACCAGTCAGACAAAATCCTGTTTTTCTTGTTTTTCTGAAACAGAATAGAATAATACCTGCAAGCAGCAGCAGTAAACCCTTTTCAGATAAAAGACTTACGAGCCCGAATAAATCTGTCAGGACACTGTTTGTTTTTTCTGCGAAATAATGAAGAGAAGATAATACATAATAATCGAATGCTGAAAATAACGAGTTCAGCCATTCCTCTATTTCTGATTGATTCATAAGACTCATCCTTTCCTGTAAACTTGATCATAATGCTTTCGCGAAGCTATCAGCATTATGGCTTCAGGCGGAAAATAATCCAAGAAACGATTCGTCACATAGGTTTTACAGGGATGATACTTATCGTGTCATTTGGCTGAAATTATGTTTTTCTTATCATAAGCACGATTTTCGACAGCAAAATCAGAAAAAGGAAGCTGTTAACATATGGTTCCCTGGTTGCAGTGAAGATCAGAACAGCTATAGAATGCATAAATAACGAAGAGACCATGAAAGCTCTCTGTATTTTTTCATTATCAAAGAAATGAAAAATTATTTCTATTACTCCGAATAAACAGATTGTGATAAACGTAATATAGTAGGAAGTCTGGATCCATGAGTTATTGGTCAACTGAAACAGGTTCACCGAGTAAATATAGTCCCCGACCAGCTTTCCATACAACGGCAAGAAAATAAAAGAAATAAACATGAAGTCGTAAATTCCAAATACAAGACTGATTAATTTATAACGTTTGATTTTATTATCACTCTCTGCAGCATCAAGCAGCTCTTCTCCTGACAGGAGTTGATCAATAGGAATATTGAAAAATTTTGAAATATTCTTAAGCGCCTCGATATTCGGAAAACCTCTTCCGCTCTCCCACTTTGAGACGGCAGTTCTGGAAATGTTCAGTTTCTGAGAAAGCTGCTCCTGTGTCAGCTTGTGTCTCTTTCTTATATCCTGCAGTTTCTTATTAAATTCCATGATCGTACTCACCTACCGTTACAAAACTGCTTCTGCATATCTTTCAAGCAGAACTCCTCTGATAATGATTCAATCAAAAATACTTAATAACGGATTATAACCCCGCTTTTTTAGTAATGAAATCTTATCAGAAATATCACCAAGACTTTGATGTGGTCTGTATTTATTATAATAGTTAATTTATTCATTCACAATTGCTTTACAAAAGAAAAGAAATCCACAGATGACAAATACTTGATGTGTCAAATATTTAAGATATTTTATTAAAACTATACTCAAATCTTAACGGACGACTTTTGTAACGGTACGAGAGGCTCTTTTGCATAAGAATAAAAATTTTCACTGGCGATAAACTCCAGTGAAATGCAATAAAATCCGTGCAACAAAACTGAAATACTATTTTTAATTCCTCGTTAACGATTTTTACAATGATTCGTAATCAGTCATCTGACATGTACCTGTTTTTAAATGTCATCGGGGTAACTCCGATTTTTTTCCTGAATAAAATTCCGAAATACTTGGGATCGTTGTACCCTACCTGCTCCGATACCTCATAAATTTTTGTGTGGTGATCTTTAAGAAGCTGAATTGCCACCTTGATCCTGTAATTTGTAAGGTATTCAACAAAAGTATACCCCATATGGCTTTTAAATAACCGGCTTAAATAACTTTCACTTATCTTCAGCTCAAGAGCAGCATCACTGATACCAATATTCTCGCTATAGTGAATTTCAATCCATGCTATGGCTTTCATTACATACTTCTGCCTGCTGTCATAATGTGTATCGAAACCTTCTTCTTTCGCCAGAAGTTCCTTTCCATCCTGAATCAGCTGGATCTGTTCCTGCTGTTTTTCTATGCTGTGTTTTTTTTCTATATATGAAATAACCTTATTTAGGATTCTGTAAAAATCATCATCATCAATAGGTTTCAGCAGATAGTCTCTTACGCCCAGCTTAATGGCCTGCTGAGCATAACTGAAATCGCTGTATCCGGATATGATGATGCACTCAGCATTTGAAACATGTTCCAGCTTCCTGAGCATTTCTATACCATCCATAACAGGCATATTGACATCAGTAATGATGATGTCCGGGGTTAGTTTTTTAATCAGCTCATACCCCTCCTGTCCGTCACCGGCTTCACCTATCACTTTGCAGCCGAACTGTTCCCAGGGAGTTGTCATAACCATCCCTTTCCTGATGTAGGATTCATCCTCAACAATTACAATACTAATCACTGCAAATCTCCTTCTATAGTACTCGGCATTCTGATTACAACCTCTGTACCGGGAGATTTGCTGTTGATGCTCACTCCATAATCACTGCCGAAATACATCTTGATCCGCTTATCAACATTGTAGATCCCGATATGATTTTCAGATCTTTCAAAAGCCAGCTCCCCGATTTCCTGCTCAGTCATACCAATTCCGTTGTCAGAAATCCTGAACTCAATGACTCTGCCACTCAGGTTCCCTTCAGGAAAATAACTGTCCCTGAACTGGCCAGTGATAGTTATTATACCATCGCTTTTATTAGTCTTGCCGAATCCGTGAATAATAGAGTTTTCAATAAAGGGCTGAAGAATCAGCCTGGGGATCTTGCAATCCATCAGTTCAGGATCAATTTCCGTTATGACTTCAAAACTGTTATTGTACTTGATTCTCTGAATTGCCAGATAGCTGTTAATAAATTCAATGTTGCTGCGTATGGTTAAAAATTCCTCAACACTGTCTATGGAAAACCGAAGCAGCCGGGCAAGATTGGTCACAACACTTATTGTTTCCTCATTTTGCCCTAATTTTACACTCCATTTTATGACATCCAGAGTATTATAAATGAAATGCGGCTTAATCTGAGCCTGCAGCATTTTTATTTCCGTTGTACGCAGCTGCTTCTGTTTTTCAAGTACTTTCTCCATGTAAATATTCAACCGGTCAAGCATCTGATTGAAATATTTCCCGAGGTCCCCGATTTCATCCCTGTCCCCGAAGTCAGCCCGTATTTCCAAAGCACCCTTTTCCACTTCACTCATAACACTGATAAGCTTTTTGATGGGACGTGATATTGATCTGGCCTGTACAAGAGCAAAAACAACCGACACAAATAAACTGGACAGACTCCCGATAACTACAATCAATGTAAGTATCCGTTTAAAAGCGTGAAAGATATTCGAGGAAACATTGACTATGGTAACAGTATTGAGCCTTTTATCCCTGTAATCAAGATGAAGAAATGTATTATTTCCTATCAGACTCTTTATAGGCCTGTGGTTCCTGATTTTTTCACCGTCCATATACAGTGCCTGTTGGAATTTTCCTTCCATTTCACTGTTGACAGTATCAAACAGGGTGTATCCGTTTTCATCGAGTATGACCATATGCATTGACAACCCTGAATTAAATAATCTGGCTTCTTCAAAGACAACCTGTCTTGGCATCTCCACCAGAACGTATCCGACGTGCTCCCCTGATTGGTCATATATTCTGCCGCCGACACTGATGATTGTTCTCTCTTCCGGAAAGTTATCAATCTCCTGGGAATAGATAACAGAGTCCTGAGTCAGATTGTCAATTTCCCGGAAGATTCCCCACTTGTTCATCAATCCCGGCTTATAACTTTCAGGAAAAATGGATGTGGAGAAAACTCTGCTTCCATCCAGATTTGTAATATGCACAACCGGTTTTATTGCCTCGCCAGCCATGACATCATACATTATTTCATAGATTTCGTTGCTGTCAGTTAAAAATCCACGCTCGGAAGTCAGGGAATCACTTATCATCAGACTGTTCTGAATCTTGATAATCATGATCTCATAAGCAGAAATTCTGTCATGAAGCCTTTCATGAAAGGCTTTGATGCTGTTCAATGTCTGCTCGTGAAGGGTTTTATTAAGAAAATTAAGAGAGAACCCGTACATCACACCGCCGATTATTATCAGGGGCAGAATACTGCAAAGGATATAAGAGATAAAAAGCCTCTGAAAAATAGGGATCCTAACATGGCTCATTTCATCTTTCCCTTTTTTCAGTATCAGAAGCCATTTGCCGCCATTTCTTCAGGATCAACTCCTTCTTATCAAATGTAGACAGATTCGATGTGTCAAATATATTAAGTTTATCCATTGAAGACAGACCGTCCGGGACTTTAACATCTTTTCTCACTGACCTTAAATAAAAGCGGTCAACCATATATGCCTGAACCTTTCTGCTAAGAACAAAATCAATAAAAATCTTTGCGTTCTCTTTGTTCTTTGCATCCTTCATAAGGGCGATTGAATCGTTGATGACCGGGGTGCCTTCTTCAAGGTAAATAATTTCTATGTCTTTGCCCTGATGAATAAAATTGATAGCAGCTTCCTCCATTGTTATACCAATGGCAAAATCTCCGGCTGCAACTCCTTCATATACTTCCGATGATTTTGCCAGCATTTTACCTTCAACATTGTGAAGCAGTTTTGCAGCATCTTTCCAGTTGTGATCCTCTTTCATATCCATTTCCAGAAGAAAGGATAAAGCAATATAAGCAGACCCTGAACCTTCGGGATCTGCCAGAGCCAGGCGCCCTTCCCATTTTGGATCCAGAATCTCTGACCAGCGGCGGCAGACTTCATCTTCTGAAACAAGTTTTTTGTTGTAAATCAGAACAATCGGAAGCAGATTATAACCAAGAGTATAGTCAGCACCGAAGTAAACAGGTTCAAACAAATCTTTATATATATTCAGATAATCTTTACTGCCTCCCCACATAATGTCCATCAGATATCTGTCGCCTTTCTCCTCCAGAGCATTTAAAAGATCCAGAGTACCTGCTGAAGTGTATTCAACCAGGATACCTGTACTCTCCTGAAACTCTTTTATGATGGGTATAATTATCCTTTCATTCAGGGGGCTGTATATTTTAAGGGTATGTTCTTCAGGCTGTTTCTGCTTCAACAGACTCAGCCCAGGCAGTTTGATTAATAAAAAGAGAGCTATCAGCAATACCCCTGAAAGGGGTATTGTCAGAACTCTTTTTTTTGTTTTTCCAATCATCATGCCTGAACAACCTCCATAATCATTAAGCAATCAAACTATTAATTATGGCCCCATTATACAGAGAAGAAGTCAACTGAACAATCTCAGTGTAAACAGGGCAACTGACTCGGAGTATGTAACAAGTATCAGCACAGCAAGCAGAGCCAGGATAAAAGGCCAGACTTCTTTGAAAAATTTCTCCAGTTTTATGTCTACGATGGAACACACTGTAAACATCATGGACCCAAATGGAGGGGTCAGGCCTCCGATCATAATGTTGACAATAAAAATGATACCGAAATGAAGCGGATCAATTCCAAACATTTTCACAGCCGGTACCAGCAAAGGGGCAAGGATAACCAGTGCAGCACCACCCTCAATAAACATCCCGATAAACAGCAGCATAACATTGATAACCATTAACAGAATAAAGGGACTTCCCGTCATATTTACCAGGAATTCAGTGATCATCTGAGGAATTCTCTCCAGTGTCAGATAGTAACCGAATACCTTGGCACTGGCAATGATAGCCATCACGGCTCCTGTCCCTTTTACAGTATCCATGAGGATTAAAGGAATATGATGAAGCTTAAGCTCCTTATAGACAAAAAGCCCAACAGCCGCGGCAAAGGCAACAGCGATACCACCTGCTTCAGTCGGGGTAAAGATACCGAAACGCATCCCCATAATGATAGCAAACGGAATAAAAAGGGCCCAGATTGATTTTGTGAATTGCCTGAAGATTACAGCAGGGGAAGCCATGGCATCGCGACTTGGCTGATAGTTTCTTATGACAGAAATGATATGAACAGTAATCATCAGGGCGACAGCCATTAAAATACCCGGCATATAAGCTGCAAGAAACATGCTTCCAACCGAGACATTGGCAATCAATGCATATAGAATCAGGTTTGTTCCAGGAGGAATGACGGGACTGATTGCCGATGATGCAGCTGTTATCGCCCCGGAAAATTCTTTTGAAAAACCTTTCCTCTCCATTTCAGGTACAAGAATTTTTGACTGCATGGCCGCATCAGCGTTGGCCGAACCGGAGATTCCCCCCATCATGGCACTCAGCAGAACATTGACCTGAGCAAGACCCCCTTTTGTATGCCCGACCAGAACATCTGAAAAATCCATCAGAGCCTTGCTTATCCCCGAATGGTTCATGACCGAACCAACCATTATAAAAAAAGGTACAGCCAGATACGGGAAAGATTCAACTGCAGTGACAAACTGCTGAATAAGCATCTCCATAGGCATAAATGTGTTGATAAAGATAAAATATGTCAGTGATGCACCCATAAGTGCAAAAGCAATAGGGATGTTCAGAAAGAACAAAGCAAACAGTACTGCTACAGGGATCAGGACCACCATTACCTAACCTCCTTTCCAATACTCATCATTTCCAGCTCCTCTTCCTGAAGCTGTTTTTCCAGACCGTCTTCAATCTCAAACTTCACATCGCCCCCTGTAACCATTTTCCTGATACTCTGTGCCAGAAAATACAGGGAATATACTGTAATCAGAGCAAAAGCAAAAACCATGGAACTGTAAATATACTTGTAGGACACTTCCAGAGCAGCTGTTATTTTTGTTGAGTTCATTACATACTTGAAACTGAACAAGAACATAGTTCCTGAAAGAACAGATACAATAAGTGATGTAATAAATACAATAACAGGCCGTCCCTTTTCCGGAACAAGGTTGGTAAGCAATTCCACACCGATAAGCCCTCTGGTTTTATACGCACTGGCAAGCCCCAGGAAAATAGTCCATACAAAACAGCCGACAGCTATCTCTTCAGCCCAGGTAAATGTAAAATTCAGAAAATATCTTGTAAATACATTCATAATGACGATTAATGTTGTTACAGACAAAAAAACAGCGCCTATATATAGTTCAAAATAAACGCCCAGTTTTCTAATGCTTTCATTCATAAGAGTTTTCCTTATATCCAATCACGCTGGATTTCCCTCCCCCTATAAAGAGAGAAGGAAACCTACATGAATATCAGCTCTATTGAGCCGATTTAATCTTTTCAAGCTCAGCCAGAATCCTCTCATAAATACCGGGAGTCCATTGTGGAAACCTGGAATAAACAGGGGCTGCAGCTTTAAGAAAAGCTTTGCTGTCAACTTTGTTGAAATTGACACCTTCGGCTTTCAGAAGCTCAACGAACTCGCCTTCAGCCTTAAGAGTTTCCTTTAAATTATCTTCCCTTCCCATTTCAAAAGCATCCTGAAGAATTGTTCTTTCCTTTTCTGACAGCTTATCCCATAATTTGGTAGAAATGGTAACAGCTGAAACACCCAGCAAATGATTAGTCAGAGAGTATTCTTTGACATTTTCATACTGCTTAGTTCCATAGTAAGTCATAATTGAGCCTTCAACTCCATCGATAACACCCTGCTGTAATGCTGCATATGTATCGGGATAAGGCATAGCAACGGGATTTCCACCCATAGCTTCAATTGTATATGTATAAAGCTGGCTTGTGGGAACCCGGATATTCAATCCGTCCATATCTGAAGGTTTAATAATCGGTTTGTTGGTCATCATGCTTCTGAAGCCGAAAACCCAGTCAAGAGACATAACTTTAATACCATATTCTTTTTCTGCTTTCTGATTTAACTCTTTTACCAGATCTGTCTGTGTCATTGCAAAATACTCATCAAAGGAGCTGTAAAGGAATGGACCGGTAATTGCGTTATAATCAGGAACATAATCCCCAAGAAAGTTAACACCATCAACAAGAATCCAGTCGGAACCGGCTACAACCTGTTCCATTCCGTCTTTACCGATTGGTAAAACTCCGCTTGTGAATAACTGAAGCTCCAGGGCCCCTCCGCTTTTTTCATTTACCTGCTGTACAACTTTTTTAAGTGAAATAGCAGTCTGCTCATTATCAACGAATTTGGTACTGATTTTAATAACCTTTTTTTCAACTTTTGCTTCTGCACCAGAATCCTTCACATTTCCTTTACCACAGGCAGCAAGAGAGAGTATCACTGTGATAATCAGAATCTGTAAAAACAGTTTTTTCATTTTTTCCTCCTATAAATAGATTTTCCACCCGCACTTTCACTAACTGGTGAAAGAATTAGGCGAATAAACTATATACTTTGGAAAAGACAGAACAAACTGAATATACTGTTTTTTAGTTTAAAATTATGAACCAGACCGGATTTAAGACACTTTCAATTGTAAAATATGAAGATATTCCATGATTAAAGTGTTGGTACATCCTAATAATACTATAAAAAACATCAAACTCTTTTAAAAAGTGGAACTCCTGTAATAATGGTTATTAAATCCTGACAACACTTCGCTACAAATCATTCGGCCACAGTTAGATTAATTTATTTTTCAGTTAATAATAAGTCATATATTTTTATAGTTGTTAACGTACCTGCAGGCATATGAAAATTGCTTTGTAAATATATTCGGACATAATAAAACGACACAACGGCAATTTATAACAGTGATTCCCTGATTTCTTCAAGCTGATTTTTCAAATCCCGGATCTCGTTCTCCCAGAAATTATCAGACCCCCATTGGGGGAAATTGGTTCTGAACTGCAGATCATCATACTGCCTCGCACACCAGGCAAGAAAGTATATCATTCTCATTACCCTTAATGGTTCAATCAGGCGGGATGAAGTATAATCAAACGGATGAAACTGCTCATACCCTTCTACAAGTAAATTGAATTCCCTGCGTGACTCAGTAAAACTTCCTGAAAGAAGCAGCCATAAATCATGGACTGCCGGCCCCATAGCCATATCATCAAAATCAATAATCATCAGCTGATTATTGCCATCCTCCCCCGGTCTGCAGAGAATATTCCCGAGATGACAATCCCCATGGATCCGCTGTACTTTTGTTTCTGAAAACATAGGAACAATCAAATCAAGTATTTCATCAGTTGTTTTTTTGAATTCTGTTTTGTAGCCTTCCTGCATAAATGTTCCGCTTAAAAGTTCTTCGATATCATTCAGAGTAGACTCAGAAGGATCAAGAATTATTCGATGAATACTGTTTCTTTTTTTCCCGGCAGCATGAATCCGTCCTAATAAGGAACCGGCCCGCAGGTAATCATCATCACTGTTAAGCTCAAACATTCTTCCGGATTTTTTAGGGAAGAGAGCGAAAAAATATCCATTACTCCTGCCGAGAGTATCACCGTCAGAAAGCCTCATTGGACTGACAACAGGAATATCATTTTCAGCACAATCATGAATGAACTCATGTTCCTCCCTGAGTGCGGATTCACTCCAGCGTTCTGGACGATAGAATTTTGCGACAAGCCTTTCTCCGTCATCAGTTTCAATTTCATAAACACGGTTTATATAGCTTGGAAACGGAGAAATTAATCCTGTAAGACTGATTCCGGAGGATTCCTCCACTGCTGAATGTACTGCATCCGGTGTAAGATCGGAAAATCCTGATTTGTTATTCATTGAAGGATAATAAACCAATTAGGATTCTGAAGCAATGTCATTTTGGTTTATTTACACAGGGGGAGGATTAATTCCAGTACCTGAGCAATAATTCGCCTATAACACAACCGCAGCCGGAAATGGCGGGGCGCTGGTTAGTTTGTCCTTTAATCAGATACAACGGGAAAAGGCAGTATTTTTAGAGAAGCACACCCGGTTGTTTTTATAACTTCAGGATTAATAACATACCAATATATAAGGATTATATAAAAAGTCATCATCTAAATAATTTTTATTACAGTACTGGATCACTATCGATTATTATTTCATTATTTGCGGAACGATCCGATCGGAATGATATGCCGCAGGGGGCCTTCTGTAATGATTCGGGATTCCACCCCGTAAACCTCCCGTATAAGATCTTCTGTCATAACTATATTGGGCCGGCCGGAGGTGTGGACCATCCCGTCTTTCAGTATCACAACCTTATCCGCATAGCGGGCTGCAAGAGAAACGGAATGAATTGCCATTATGGTCGTGATCCCCTCTTCCCTGGTAATTGCTGCAATCTGATCTAAAATTTCAAGCTCGTTTCGAAGATCCAGACTGTTGGTAGGTTCGTCCAGAAGAAGAACCTTCGGGCAGTTTACCAGGGCCTGGGCAATAGCGACCATCTGTTTTTGTCCCCCACTCAGCTCGTTTAGATAACTGGTTGCCAGATTATCAATACTGAGGCGTTTCAGAGCTTTCATCACCATATCCAGATCCTCATTTCCGACGTGCCATGCAAGGTTTTTCAAGCGTCCCAGAAGGACTGCTTCGAATACAGTCATCAGGGCTTTGCATGAGGTGTCCTGAGGCAGATAGCTTATACGGTTTTTCCTATCCCGATGCCCCTGATTTACTCCGTCATGAAAGGTTATCCCGCTTCGGGTTTTCTCCACCCCGGCAATACACTTGAGAAGGGTTGACTTACCCGCCGCGTTGGGGCCGATAAGGGCTGTCAGCTCACCGGGTACTGCCTCCAGAGTCACCCCTTTCAGCACTTGCTTTTCATTCCTGTAAAAGAATTTCAGGTTTTCTGTTGTTACTCTCACCAGAACCCCCTCTTTGAGCGCAGTAAAAGGAACAGAAGAAATGGGACTCCAATAAAGGAAGTAATAATACCAATAGGGAAAATAGTCCCTGGAATCACTATCTTACTCAGAATAGAAGAGGTGGAAAGTAAAACCGAACCGCAGAGAATCGATGCAGGGAGAAAGTACCGCTGGTCTTCACCTACAAGCATCCTGGCAATATGAGGGCCAGCCAAACCGACAAATCCGATAGTTCCCACGAAGGCCACTACAGTGCCGGTAAGTACAGATACCAGAATAAGTACCCGCAGCCTGAGCCTTTCAACGTTAACTCCAAGACTTTTGGCTTTGTCCTCTCCCAGACGCAGAGCTGTAAGCTTCCAGGCGTCTTTAAACAGAAGAGGGACTATAACAAAAAACACCATAACAGCAAAACCAAGTTTAGGCCATGTTGTCTTTGACAGGCTTCCGAACATCCAGAAAACAATAGCCTGCAGCTCCTCCTCTGCGGCAAAATATTCCAGTACAGCCATTCCCGCATGAAAAAGAAACAGGACGGCGATACCTGCCAGAACCATGGTCTCGGCACTCAGATTTTTCTTTTTTGCAAGGGCCAGAATCATGATGCTGGTCAGCATAGAGAAAAAAAATGCATTTACCGGGACTATGATGGCAGCTCCCAGGGGGACTACACCAAACCCCAGAACAATAGCCACAGCAGCGCCGAAGCCGGCAGCTGCGGAAACCCCAAGCGTATAGGGACTTGCCAGTGGATTGTTCAGGATTGTCTGCATCTCCGCTCCGGCAGCTGCCAGAGATGCCCCTGCAATGATAGCCATTAAGGCAATAGGAAGCCTTAGTTCCCAGACTATGAATCGTGTTACCTTTCTCATCGATTGGGGAAGAAAGATGGAACGGAAAATTTCCCCCGGAGAAAGCATAGCAGGCCCCACTGAAACATCCAGAAGAAAGAGCAGAAAAGCGACAACAGCCATGGCAAGTATAATGGAGATCTTCCTGCCGGTAATGTGTTTATAAATATATTTGCTCGTCGTTGCCAATCCTGCAGTTCTCCTCTTGAGTTGTACCTTATTCAGGCAGGCTCTGCATCCAAACCCCGCTGTATGGTACGGGACTGAACTTTTCATGAAAAGCCCTGAAGTTATCTGCTGGATCAATGTCTGAGAACAGATCAGGATAAAGCCAGCATGCAACAGCCTGTATTCCCGCAAAGTTATAGATCCGAAAGGAAAAACCATGGAAAATACTGTAAACCTGTCTGCTTTGTACCGCCGAAAGCATATCCCAGCCGTCACGTCCGGCAAAACTCTCAAGACATGCCTTTGACATCTCTTCGGTAGCGTGATAGCCCAGACGCATGGAAGCTTCATTGGCCGGCCAGTAAGAACCGCTGATGACAATGATATCTGGATCAGCATTAAGCAGATATTCCGGATTTATCGGACTTGTGCCTTTAATAACACCATCAGCGATGTTTTTTCCACCAGCCTTGGCAATCAAGGCTCCCAGTCCCTGGGCAGAGGAGTAGGTATTGGCATATTCATCAGGCCCTTTGGAACCAACTTCGATATATGCTGTTCTCCTGTCTTCATCCAGGGATGCAACCCTGTCAGCTACCAGCTGTACCTGCTCCTCATAGAAATCGGTAACTTCCTTAGCCCTGTCTTCATTACCGAGAAGTTTCCCAATCAGGGTTGTGCTTGGTACGGGATGGTTGAATGGGTCCAGATAGTAGTCCAGAAAGATACTGGGAATACCGACCTTCTCAAGACGCTCAATATCCTCACTGACTCCTTCAACATCCTTCAGCCACAGGGGAAATACAACCACATCACCCTGAAGACTGATAACTTTTTCTACGCTGAAGTCTCCCTTATAATGATGACCGACAACTGGAATACTTGAGACCTGGGGGAATGCCTCTTCGTAGGCAAGATAGGTATCCTGATCATAGATGTTCAGATCAGACCCCCATCCAACAATATTGTCAAGAACCCCGGCACCCCCCACAGCGGCAAATTCGTGAAGGTATCTGGCCGAGGCCAGTACTATTCGTTCAGCAGGCAATACTACAGGAACTTCCCTGCCTGCCATATCTATGATGATTGTTGTTTCATGAACCGGATCTGCAGCCTCTGCGCTTTCGGCATTTTCTCCGGCAAAGCAGTTATCCGCCGGAATAAGGGCAATCACTGATAAAATAATGACGGCACTCAGAATTGATGTTTTTTTTACTCTAATTGTTTTCATATTCCTTTTTATTTTTTTCTCCTTTTATTATGAATGTAGCCGGCGGAAGAGCCAGCCGGTAAAGCAGACGCATGTTTTTTGCCCTGACATTTCTTATGCATGTTAAGCGCTCAGTGATGATATTATCCAGCCCGGCGCTTTTAAAAAGGTCCACGGCACTTCCCGTATCAACACCATCAGCAAAAGGGAGACTTCTGCTTATCTTTGAAGTGTAGCCAAGTTCCCTTGGATCAGTTTTTTCATAGAGAAAAATACCGGCCTTCCTGCAGAGGCGCTTAAACCTTCCCCTGAGAGACGAGTCTTTCCATTGCCCGTCTATACAGATTATTGTTCCCCCGGGCTTAATCACTCTGACCCACTGCTGTACAGCCCGCTCAGGGTCAGGAAGGGTCCAAAGCAGCCAGCGGCAAACAACACAGTCAAATGTTCCGGCCGCAAAAGGGAGATCTTCAGCGTCACCAATATGAAAGTCTATCTTAAGGTTATTGGTTCTGGCCTTCTGCCTGGCCTTTTCAAGCATCCCTTCTGTAATATCCAGAGCAGTAACCCGATGCCCCATTTCCGCAAGAAACAGAGATAGAAAGCCAGTACCAGCGCCTGCGTCAAGAATATCCAGGGCTTCTTTGGAGAGGTACCGCCTGAAGACAGCTTTAAAGGCTTTCTTTTCCTCTCCTTCTGCGCGGGACGCAGGAAATCTGTCATAGGTATCGCTTCGTCCGTTCCAGTATGCAGTAATATCGCTTTTTACGTCCATTCGGTATGCCTTTTTTTATATTTGGATTTTTGCATCAAAGGTAAAGATACGATGGAGCCCTGAAAAAATCATTTTATTTTTTCAGAGCATTCCTTACAATAACCCTCAACAACCATGTGCTGAAGCTGAGGATGAAAACCATGGGTTTGAAACAACTTCCCTGCAAGATCTTCAAAGAGTTCTTCATCACATTCAATGATCTTTCCACATCCCTTGCAGATAAGGTGACAATGGTGATGGCCTTCAGCATGATGGTAGACTGTATGATTGTCTACTTCGCTTTTAAAGACACACCCTGCCTTTTCCAGAAAGTCAAGATTCCGGTAAACAGTTGATTTATTAACCTCCGGCATCTTTTCCTGCACGGTGGATATAATACTCTCGGCAGTGAGTTCATGACTGGCATCATGAATGGCATCGATAATTATCCTTCTCTGAGGGGTGAGACGCAGACCTTGTTCTTTTATTATTTTAATGCAACTCATTTCTTTTGCAACCAGTTGCAATTATAAAGTTGTAATGTAGATTTGTCAATCCAAAACAATTCTTCGTAGCGTGTACCGTTATTAAGTCGTCTGATCCTCTGTTTTAATCAAAACATCTTTCTTGTCTGTATAATTTAACTAAAGAATCCGTTGGAAAAATAGTAATAAAGAGAACCTTTTGACGAACCACTTTCTTTTGGGATTTTATTTCATCCTGTTGCATTATATCCTTTACCCTGAAAAGCCTTGATGCAGCTGTTAAAATCTTCTCTTTAGAATCAGATTCGGCAGAAATCCTTACTTTTTTTGATAAAATGATAATTTGATAAGCATAAAATTACAATTATTTTTCAAACGATCAGAATATCCCCGGTTTTTGGATACTTTTTTAATAAAGCAATTTTGTGACACTAAAGCAGCTAACTGACAATATCCAGACATAAATAATATTTTTCTGACTTATCATTTATGAACATCATACTGACTGTCCTGCAGATATTTCCGGTTGCACGTGAGATATACGGATCTGATATAAACCATTTCTGGTCTTCAGTCCTCCGTATAAAATAGTATTTTTGCGAGTGATCTGTTCCGTAAGTTGCAGGTGTAAAGAGATAATGATCTTTGTGTTTAATATTAACATCAATAGCACTCAATGAAATCTGTGTGCCTGAAGTATCAAGTATGTATGAACATTCAATATCCGGGATGGATTCAACCATCCTGACAAGTACATTATCCCACTCCTCATATATTGTATTCATCAAAGCTTTATAAATAATATTCGAATGCTTCTTGACTCTGTTAATATTTGTGCTGAGACTCCTGTTTTTTTCTAAAATGGAAAAATTCCAGGTTGACACAAGCAATGATATCTTACCTGCAGAAATATCCACAGGCAGTATTTCTTCCTGCGGTCTTGAAAAATAAAAACCCTGCAGAATATCAGCGCCCAGGTTCTGGCATTCAAGTGCATCATTCATTGTCTCTACTCCTTCTGTAAGGGAAAGAGCCCCGATATTATGTGATAATTGTATTAATGAACGGCATATTTCCCTTTTATGGAATTCTTCCGATACCCCGTTTACCAGTCCCCTGTCAATTTTAATAATATCAGGCTTAATTTTAACAATTCTTTCAAAATTGGAATATCCGGCCCCAACATCATCAAGTGCAATAAGAAATCCCTTCTCTCTGCAGTACATGACAAAATTCTGCAGAATGTCCAGTTTTTTTACACGGCTTTCAATCAGTTCTATGACAATTTGTCTCGGTTCAACACCTACAGATGTTATAGAATTAATTATAAATTCCAGGTCTGCTAATTCACTGTTATCCATGAGAGATGAGTCAATATTAAGAAAAACGGTATTTTTATTAAAAGTTTCCTGTGTTATAAAACTGTGTAATGAAGCTTTAATACATTTCTCATTAAGCTTCAGTTTTTCCTTTTCATTTTTCGGCAACGAAAAAAGCTGATATGCATCCAGGTAACTATTCTGGTACCTGCCCCTGGAAAGAGCTTCAACTCCTATATATTTCTTTTCATGTACAGAGTACAGAGGCTGAAAAAGACTTATTATTTCAATATCATCGATAATGCTGCTGCAGTTATGAGTACAATTCATAACATTTCACATGCAATATACATGCCATCTATCTCACAATGATTTCAGCCTGCAAAAAGCCTGTGAAACAGATAAAATCACAAAAAATGTTTTATGATTTTATTAATATATACATAATTGTAGGATATATCATTTAAAAAAAACAAAATGGTAATTAAGCATCTTTTATTCAATCTGTTTATCATAGTAAATTATGGTTCTTTCAGAACTGGTTACCGATTTTGAATAATCATCAAATCCTGCAGCAATAACAAATACTTCCTGTGCAGTACCGGATACCAATATATTTTTATCAATTACAGTATGACTTTCACCTTCTGAAAGGTTAACACCGTCTGTCCACAATGTATAATCTGACGGTGCGCCGTCCGTCTTTATACCAATTTGTATCTTACAGTTTTCAAGATCACCTTCCCCGTCATTGGTTATTGTGTAATCTATCAGCACACTTGAACCGCTCATATCAAAATCATCAATAGAAAATCGCAATACCAGCGCTGGGGGTGTTCCCACATCTGTATCACATGAAAAAAAGAGTACAAGCATAAATGTTATAATTAAAATTATTGTCAGTTGTTTTTTCATATTTTCTCCAAAATAAATGATCAGTATTAATTATACTGCTGCATTCAGTAAAATCAACAAATAAGTGTACTATTCAGTGGTTCAGGATAATTACTTCCGGAGCTCTTTATTATGCAGAACTTCAATAATAGTGATGATATGGAAGATATTCATGCCCTGGTGGAGTTCATATGCAGCCGGCTGTTTACTTATCGTTTACAGACAATGATACGCCAAGCCAGGTTACAGACAGGGCTGAAACTGGTGGTATTAAAATTATTTACAAAATCAGTTTTTACAGAGAAACATTCATATACACCATTGAGAGGCGCGGTATTATTCTGCATTAATCCTTACAAGAAGTTCAACAACTTCATTTGATATTTCAAGGAGGGATGTAAACATCTCTTCAAGTCTTTCTCTGGAAATACTGTTTCTGCTTTCAATTATATTTTTAATCTCTGAATGAAGTTTCTCATGAATACTTTCAAGCTTTAATCCGTCATTTCCGTTTCTGTGTTTATCAAACCCGGGACTCATAATCCATCTCCCCAGTTCGCAGCTGTGATGATCAGTAACCTTGTCTGCATCAAGTTCAAGTCTATCATCCAGCATTGACCTGACTTTTATGAGCCATAAAATATGCTGCATAATAATTGTTGGTATTTTCACCTGATTTTTATTTTCTTTTTCCGAAGAAAGGACTTCCAGGCCTTTTTCAAATACTTTATTGCTGTTTATAGAGACATTTGTCAGCTTATTGAATATTTCATTGATATTGCCGGTAACTTCTGATATCTGAATAATATTTTCTTTTGTCTTGAGTCCTGCATTTCTTATATCCAGTATTGCATTGTTTATTTCATTAGCGCTTATCTTCATCTCATTTGAACCGTTTTTTATCTCCTCTGAAACATTAACAAGAGAAGTTACAGCGGTTACGATTTCCCGGCTCCCTATATCAAGCTCTTCTGTTGTATTAATTATTTCTTCCAGAGCATTTACAAACTCAGAGGTTTCTGATTTTATTTCTTTGAAAAAATCCAGGCTTTTTGTACTTGAAGTTTTTACGTTCTGTACTCCATCAACAATTTTTTTCAGATTCTGTGATATTATCCGGGAATTTGAAGCTGTAGATTCTGCCAGTTTTCTGATCTCATCAGCTACAACTGAAAAACCTCTTCCTGCATCCCCCGCATGTGCAGCTTCAATTGCAGCATTCATTGCAAGTAGATTGGTTTGATCGGCAATATCATTTATAACAGAAATAACATCAGTAACTGATTTGATACTTTCGCTTATCTCTCCAACGATCTGATTCGTGGTGTTCATCTGCTTCTCCCCTTCCCCTGTCAGGTCAAGAAGTTCAACCGATTTTTCCTTTTTACTGACCGTTACCTTGTTTATGTTTGCAATGGAACTGCTCATTTGTTCAACAGAGGATGAAGTCTCTATTATCGCACTGGACTGGTCCTCAATCCTGTCCGCAAAATGGGAAACTGTCTGTGTTATCTGGTTTACAGCAGAGGATGACTGTTCTATTGCTGCAGTCAGGTCTTCAATCTTTTCGGAAATTATTTTTACGCTGCCTGTAATTTCAGCTGTGTGATACACAGAATCCTTCATTGTCAACGAAATATCAAGCGCATTTTTGTTATTTTCAAAAAGCAGCGTTTTTATCTCATCCCTGTTTCTGAGACAGGTATCTGAGTAATCTTCAAACAGATCATAATAATCCTTTACACCGGTGACAGGATTAATATCCATTTTCTCAATAAACTCGCCTATTGCATATTTATATTTATCAGTATTTTCAATTGATGAAAATATTATTCTATAGGTGATTAAAAAAATCAGAACTGTTAAGAAGGCAAAAAGTGGATAAAAGAATTCTCCCTGAAAGTTCCTTAAAAAGTAATTTAAGACTGATACTGAAATATAATACAGCATAAATACAACTGCTGTTTTTAAAATAACTACTCTTTTTTTATCCTGCACCACTACTCCCTCCTGGGTTCCCCGAAACAGCACTATTAAATAAATAACAAAACATCTTCATTTCTATAAATTATTTTTAATATATATTATAAATTATAGTGTTGCAAATACTATTGTTTACATTTCGTATTTTTCAGTAGTATGTCAATACACATGCTGGCAGGGTATAACACCTGACAAATCAGATAATATCCGCTATAATCAGTTGCGGTATAATATTTTACTTTTTTTGATAAAATGGAGTCAAATGAAAAATGAAAAAAAACGTCAGAACAGCACTTTTATTGATATTGATTCTGGTAATTGCAGCCTGCTCCCAGGGGAAAAAAGAGACACTTCTAAACCCTGACAGCCCTATAACAGTGACTTTGTGGCATTACTATAACGGCAATACGAAAGTGGTCTTTGACAGTCTTATTTCAGAGTTCAACGAGACAATAGGGATGGACAGGGGAATTGTTGTGGATGCTCAAAGCCTGGGCGATGTCAATCAGCTTGGAACTGCCGTATTTGATGCAGCCAATAAATCTATCGGAGCCCTTCCGATGCCGGATATTTTCGCCTCCTATCCTGACAATGCCTTCCGGGTCAGTCAGATCGTTCCGCTTGTCGATCTGGAACAGTATTTTACCAGAGAGGAAATAGACAGGTACAGGGGTGAATTCCTTGAGGAAGGGAGGTTTATTACAGATAATAAATACTATATCCTCCCGATAGCAAAATCATCCGAAAACCTGTATGTCAATAAAACTGCCTGGGAGCCATTTGCCGAAAAACACGGCTTCACGGAAAAGGATCTGTCAACCTGGGAAGGTCTTGTCAGGGTATCCGAAATTTACTACAAAACGACAGGAAAGGGATTTTTCGGAGTTGATTCAAATTCAAATTACATGATAATTGCGGGGATGCAGCTTGGAAGCGAACTTTTCAAATATTCCCAAAACGGTACTGCTTCATTCAACCTTGAACCTGACGTCGCCAGAGCTATCTGGAACTATTTCTACACCCCGTATATGAACGGATATTTTGCAAAGTCAGGCCGGTTCAGTTCCGACGATGCCAAAATAGGAACTGTATTAGCCTACACCGGGTCTACTGCAGGAGCCGCTTATTTTCCGACAGAAGTAACCTTAAGCGAAAACAACATACAGGAGATAGAACCGCTCGTTCTTCCCTACCCCCACTTTACAGACGGCAAACCCGTCGCGATTCAGCAGGGGGCCGGCATGTGCATCACAAAGAGTGATGAAACACATGAATACGCAGCAACTGTCTTTCTTAAATGGTTCACTGAAACCCGGCAGAATCTGAAGTTTGCCGTATCCACCGGATACTTTCCGGTTACCTATGAGGCATTGAACGAAAAAGATGATATCATTAAAGCCACTCGGGAAAATGCTGTTTCCACCACGATACTGGCATCTTTCAATGCTACCAATATCATGTTCAGCAGTTTTACCCTCTACAACAGTAAACCATTCCACGGCAGTTATGATATGAGAAACTTCCTTGAAAAAGCTCTGATTTCAAAAATATCAGCCGACCTGGAAACCCTGAAAAAGAAAACCGGGGGAAATGAAGACAAACATGAACTGCTTTCAGAATTCATATCGGAAGAAGCATTCAACGCATGGTATTTACAGATTCAGAACCAGGCTGCTCTTCTCCTTAAACAGTAAAAGGACAGGCAGAGCGTGAGGAAAATCTCCATAGTTAAAAAGATAACACGATTAATCCTCGCCATTATCATTCTCCAGACCCTCCTTTTCAGTGGAATACTGATTACGGGAGGGGTAATCGAACAGGCTGGGAAAAACGCCTATCAGTCATTTCACGACAAGGTTAATAACAGAAAAGATTATCTCCAGAGTGAAATGAAAAACAAATGGACAAACTTCGATCCGTATCTGGCAGATATCTCCAGACTGCTTTCAAAATCCGGATCTGATACAAAAACATTTTTTCAGGAAGTTACCAGACAGCTGGTTCCGATCCTCAGATCAAGTCAGGCAACAGGAATATTCATTATTCTTGTTCCTGAAAAGGGTCCCAGGCAGGATCTTCCGGCCCTGTATCTCCGCGACTATGATCCTGTAATGAATTCCTATAGCAACGATGACATTTATATGGTCTGCGGATCGTCGTCATTGGCAGAATCGATAATGGTTCCCATGGACCAGACCTGGCAGTACCGGTTCAGAATGACAGAAACAAACTGTCAATTCATTAAAAAACCCTATGAAACCGCTACTGTAGCCAGCACGGCGCAGCTTCTTGGTTACTGGAGCAGGCCTTTCAGGCTGAATGAGAATGACGTATCAATCATCACGTATTCAATACCGTTGTTCGATGATTCCGGAAAGCTCCGCGGAGTCATCGGAACTGAGATTACACTGAATCATCTTTCAAAGTTTTTACCTGCACAGGAGCTTCAGGCAAAGGATTCACTGGGTTATTTAATCGCCTCAAACGACAGCCCTGGAGGCGGTATTATTCCGATAATAATGGGGGGAGCTCTGCAGAAGCGTTTGATTAAAACAGACCAGCCCCTTCAGCTTGCTCCTGTTGATGAGGAAAAACATATTTACAGAATAAATAACAGTAACGGAAAAGAAAAATTGTATGCCTCGGTTGAAAGAATGGGTCTTTACAAATTCAATACACCCTTTGAAAACGAACAGTGGCATCTGGTCGGAATAATGAGAAAGAACTACCTTATGAGTTATGCTGACCGTATTAGTCAGATCCTTTTAATATCCCTTCTGCTTTCCATCATTATCGGAACAGCCGGAGGAGCTCTTGTCAGTTACCAGATGACAAAACCGATTGTTATACTTGCCGGGCAGATCAGAGAAATAGACCTGCGGCATGAGCTGCACTTTATGTCTACAGGGCTCCAGGAACTAGATGAGCTGTCTCATTCTGTCGAGATTGCCAATCACCGCATGCTGGAATCAGCATCACGGCTGACAAAAATTATTGAGATGCTTGGACTGCCCATAGGTGCTTTCGAAGCAAACCCGGCAACAGGAAATGTCATGGTGACAGATCATTTCTGGTCAATCATCAATATAAATAAAAATGAAACAGAGATTTACAGGGACCAAAATGCCTTTATGGCTATGATGAATAATCTCTTTTCAAAACCGGACAGCAGCGAAAACGATGTATATCAGATCGGGGAAAATCCTGTGCGCTGGATCCGCTTCAGGAAATCGGTAAATGAGAATACCACTGTCGGAGTGATCATGGACGTAACTGCGGAGATACAGGAAAAAAAGCAGATCAGGAATGAACGGGATCATGATCCTCTGACTCTGCTTTTAAACAGGAAGGGCTTTCAGTGGGAGTTCGAAAGATGGGTGGAATCTCATTCAGATACTATAGCTGCGCTCATAATGTTCGACCTGGATAATCTCAAGCATGTCAACGACAGCTTCGGCCATAAATGGGGTGATAAGTATATTGTCGCTGCTGTTGAAAAACTGAAGGAAATTGCCCCAGATAAATACCGGCTGCTCGGCCGGAGATCAGGGGATGAGTTTGTCCTTTTGCTTCATGGATTTAATGACAAAGAGGATATCCGCCGCTGCATGAAAAACTTTTATGAGTCGGATACTATCATTGATTTCCCCGGCGGGAAATCAATGATAGTATCTATTTCCGCCGGTCTGATGTGGATTGAGTCCGGTAAGTTTTCCTATGATGAGCTGCTGCACTTTGCGGATGAAGCCCTCTATGTAGCCAAAGCCGAACAAAAAGGGAGCTATATTGAAAACACCTCATTCCCTGGCAGCAGGTAACAGAACTGACTACCCGGAGTGTTAAGAAAATAAAGTATCTTTTTCAGCTACCTCTGGACCCTTCCCGATCCCCCTTTTTCAAGAAGGTTGTTAACTTCATTTAATTTAAATAACGGAAAGTCCCCTTTTATGCTGTGCTTCAGACATGATGCAGCAACTGCAAACTGAAGGGCTTTTTCATCACCTCCAAGGGTGGAAAGACCATAGATCAGACCGGCTGCAAAGGAATCTCCCCCTCCCACCCGGTCAATGATATCTTTTATGTCATAACGCTGGGAGTGGATAAAATCTTTCCTGTTATTTATAACAGCGGACCAGCCGTTATGGTCTGCTGAAAAACTTTCACGGAGTGTTACTGCTATTCTGGAAAGGTTAGGAAATTCTTTTAACACCTTATCTGTCAGAAGCTTATATTTTTCAGCTGAAACATTCCCTGATTCAACATCCACATCAAGGGTAACTCCAAGTGATTTCTGACAGTCCTCCTCATTTCCTATTGCAATATCAACATGTTTTACAAGCTCCCTCATTACCTCAGGGGCTGATTTACCATATTTCCAGAGCTTCCCTCTGAAATTAAGATCACAGGATACAGTTAATCCCGCTTTTTTTGCCGCTTTTACAGCTGACAAGGATGCTTCTGCGCTGTTTTCCGATATTGCAGGCGTTATCCCTGAGATATGAAACCATTTGCCCCCTTTAAAACAATCAGCAAATTTATATTCTCCTGCTTCTGCTTCACAGATTGAAGAATATTCCCTGTCGTACACAACAACAGAAGGTCTCTGGTTTGCACCTGCCTCCAGAAAATAAATCCCAAGCCTTTTACCCTGTCTCAGCACACATGAAGTATCAACTCCATGCTTTCCAAGCTCCTCAATACAGGCATCACCGATCATATTGGAGGGTATTGCTGATATAAAAGCGCTTTTTAAACCAAACCTTGAAAGACCCACTGCAACATTTGCTTCCCCCCCCCCGAAGGTTGATTCAAGCATTGGGGACTGGAAAAACCGTTCATGCCCCGGGGCCTTCAGCCTCAGCATTATTTCTCCGAATGTATAAAATTCCGCCATCTATTCCCCCCTGGAAAGTTTTACCGCTTCTCCGGTAAGCTGTGTTATTTTTTCAAACTCATTATTATTTATAAAATCAGCCTTTACCATCCAGCTTCCTCCAATACATGCTACATTAGCCAGAGAAAGATAATCCATCATATTTTTTATCCCGACACCCCCTGTCGGCATAAACTCCACATTATAAACAGCTGCCAGTGATTTCAGCATTGCAGGCCCCCCGGCAGTTTCCGCAGGAAAGAACTTGAGGGTTTTAAGTCCTTTTGCCATAGCAGCCTCTACTTCTGTAGGGGTCATTACCCCGGGAAACACAGGAATGTTTTTTGCTATACATGCATCAACTATCAGAGTATTAAACCCTGGTGCTACTATAAAATCAGATCCGGCATTCACAGCCTTTTCAAGATTTTCAAGGGTAAGAACAGTACCGGCTCCCACAATCATATCAGGCAGAGCCTTTTTAATTCTCCGTATAGTTTCTTCTGCTGCTTCAGTCCTGAAGGTTACCTCAATAACATTAAGTCCTCCCTCCTTCACTGCTTCTGCAAGAAGTACCGCTTTTTCAGCATTCTCTATTTTAACAACCGGCACTATCCTGTTTTTTTTGATTACTTCAAGCATTTCTCCTCCGATTTATGATTCCTGTTATTAAAAAATTATAATATATGTATAAGCGAATTTACAGATTATCAAATATGAATCAACGGTAACCCATTTCGTTTGATATCTTCTTGGCTGTTGTTTTGACAGCTTCAGAAATCTCTTTAATCCTCTCTTTACCAAATGTTATTGTTGTTGAGGTTATACCTACAGCTCCTATGCATCTGCCCTTATTGTCCCTGACAGGAGCAGCACAGCACCTTATATCATCAATAAATTCCCCTTCATCCATGGAATAGCCGCGGCTTCTGATAAGCTCAAGCTCCTTCCGCAGAATATCAGGTGAAGTTATTGTATTCTCTGTCCTTTTCAGCAGGGTATTGGACGCAATGTATTCATAGAGTGTAAAATGATCATTAAAGGTGAGAAATAATTTACCGTGGGATGTACAGTATAGAGGGAAAAGGCTTCCTACAGGAGATGAAAACCTTATGGGATGGGTGGTAAGTACTACATCAAGAATCATTGTCTGCATTCCGACTGGTACTGCAAGATGCGAGGTTTCACCTGTTTCCGTCATTAATGAGTTCAGAAAAGGACGGGCAACAGCTTTGAGATCCCGCTGGGATAGAGTATGGAGACCGTAATGGATCAGCATGCTGCCTAAAAAATATTTATCGTTCTTTTTTTCAACGATAAGTTCCTTTTCAAGTGTGTGTAAAATTTTAAAAACAGTCGATTTGGGTGCGTCAAGTTTTTTGACTATATCACTGAGAGTCATCGGATCATCATTTTCAGAGATGCATTTAATTACGGCAAAGGTTTTTTCCAGTACCGGTATTGTATACGAAGCTGTCATTTAATACTCCATTGTGATTATACCATTACTCAATATTGTAATATAAAACAACCCGGAAGAAAACTACCGGGCATAAAAATGATCCTTCCTACCTCGCCAGCCATCCTCCGTCAACAGCAACAGTATATCCGTTTACATAATCACTTGCAGAAGATGCCAGAAAGACTGCCGGACCTGCAACATCTGAAGGGAATCCCCATCTGTCCGCCGGTATTCTGCTCAGGATTTCAGCTGACCTTTTCGGGTCTTTTCTAAGCTGTTCAGTATTATTTGTACTCATGTATCCCGGAGCAATTGCGTTTACATTAATATTGTCTTTGGCCCATTCACATGCCAGAAGCCTGGTTATTCCCATCACACCGCTCTTACTTGCTGTATAGGAAGGAACACGGATACCCCCCTGAAAGGAGAGCATTGAAGCAATATTTATTATCTTGCCCCCTGTGCCCTGTTTCATGAATTGTCTGGCAGCCGCCTGACAGAAAAAGAAAACTGTTTTTATGTTTATATTCATTACATCGTCCCAGTCTTTTTCTGAAAAATTTATTGAATCTTCACGGCGGATAATTCCTGCATTGTTGACAAGAATATCCAGAGATCCGTAAATCTCAAGTGTTTTATCAATAATTCCCTGTATTGGATCAATTGAAAGGAGATCAGCCTTTATCCCGTAGAACTCTCCCCCGGCTTTTTTTATAACAGCCTCTGTTTCCGGTGCCTCAACATAGTCAACGCCGACCACCTTTGCCCCTGCTTCCGCCATACCCAGGCAGATCCCCTGTCCGAGTCCGGTTGAACAGCCTGTTACAACAGCTGTTCTGCCATTCAATTTAAAATTATCAAGTATCATTTTATTTATCCCTATTTAATATCCTTCATATCAACATTATCCATATCTGTGAATGTCTGGTTTTCCCCGACCATTCCCCAGATAAAAGTGTAATTATTTGTTCCGGCTCCTGCATGAATAGACCAGCTTGGAGAAATGACAGCTTCCTCGTTTCTTACAACTATATGTCTTGTTTCATCCGGAGTCCCCATTAAGTGAAACACTACTGTGTCTTCAGCCATATTGAAGTAGAAATAAACCTCCATCCTCCTTTCATGTGTATGGACCGGCATTGTGTTCCAGATACAGTTAGGCTCAAGCAGAGTCATTCCCATGCAGAGCTGACAGCTCTCGACAACAGCAGGATGAACATACTGATGTATGGTCCTTTCGTTTGACTGTTCAAGTGAACCAAGATGGACCTTCCCGGTTTCTGCAAGGGGAATCCATTTTGAAGGATATGCCTTATGGGCAGGACCGGACAGCAGATAGAACTTTGCGGGATTTTCTTCATCAGTACTTGAGAATAAAATCTCTTCTGTCCCCATACCTATATAAAATCCGTCATTTCTTTCCATTTCAAATCTTTTTCCGTCAAGAATTATTGTCCCGCTGCCGCCGATATTAATAACCCCCCCTTCACGGCGTTCAAAGAAGTACCTGCTTGCAAGTTCTTTCCCGCCGTCAAGAGACAGCTGCTTTGATACTGGACAGATCCCGGCTGTAATTATTCTATCCATATGGCTGTAAACAAGCTTTGCCACATCCATGACAAAGAGATCCTGAATTAAAAATTCCCTCCTCAATTCAGATGTGTCCATTTTCTTCCCGTGTTCCGGGTGTACAGGATATCTTATATCCATTTCAAGCTCCTTATTATTACATAAATATAGCAGGCAGCCAGAGTGTCAGCTGCGGCATAAATGTTATGGCAGTTAAAGTTATCAGATTAGCCGCAAGAAACGGTATTGCTGATTTAAAAATAGTCCCTATTTCAAGTCCGGAAATGGATGATGCCACATTAAGGCACATGCCAACCGGAGGGGTTACAAGACCTACTGCAAGTCCTGATATCAGAATTACCCCGAACTGAACCGGATTGATTCCCAGCATCTGCGTAATCGGCAGAAAAATGGGGGTAAGCAGGAGTATCGCTGGGGTTACATCAAGAAAAGTTCCGGCAAGAAGAATTATTACGTTGATCAGAATCAGTATCATAAAGGGGGGCAGATTCAATCCGGTTACAAAAACTGAAAGGGCCTCCGGTATATGCTCAATTGCAAGAATCCAGATATAAAGCCTGGACATTGCTATAATGATCATTACTTTTGAGGATGTAATTGCCGCCTCTTTTATAAGCGGAGGCAATTCCTTGATTTTTAATGTTCTGAAAATGCAGGTCCCGATAAAAAATGCATACAGAACACCGATCCCGGCTGATTCTGTTGCAGTTGCTATTCCAAGGACTACAGAACCGATTACAAAAAGGGGCATAATTATAGCCAGAACTGAGCGCTGTATGGTTAGCAGTTTTTCTTTTCCCGTAAGAACCCGCTCTTCCCTGGGATGCTTTTTTGAATAGCTGATCCCGAATGTTATCACCAGCATTATCAGACCTATCATTATTCCCGGAATTGCGCTTCCCAGAAACAGCTCTCCCACAGATTGTTCCGAAGCCATTGCATAGATTACCATGGGAACACTGGGGGGAATTATCATACCCATTGTAGATGATGCGACAGTTATACCGCTGGCATATTCAAGCGAATAGCCCTTCTTGTTCATTTCCGGAATAAGAATAGCCCCGACCGAAGCTGTATCCGAAACTGAAGATCCTGATATTCCGCCGAAAATCATGCTTGCAAACACATTTACCATTCCAAGGCCCCCACGCAGCCGTCCTACAATCAGCATACAGAAATCGATCAGACGTGAAGTTATACCGCTGGAATTCATCAATGAACCCATCAGGCAGAACAGCGGGAGAGCTATCATTGAATATGACTCCATACCTGCAAAAAAACGCTGCGGCAGAACTGATATCAGTTCCGGTTTTTCAATAATAAAATAAAGAAATCCTGATACCCCGAGCGAATAAGCTATCGGGACCCCGAGAATTAACAGGATTACAAGACTGATCAGTAGTATAACCATTATTTTTTATTTCCGTATTTCTTAAAGATTTTATATACATTGAAAGCGCAATAGATTACAGAAAGAATACAGCCGGCCGGTACGCTTAACTGGACTATTTTCACCGGAATACGCAGAACAGGTGATTCAGACTGTCCGACTTTGGCAATCCATGAATAACTCAATAATATAAATACAATATTTATAACAGCTATGCATGCAGCCGAAAAAAGATCAGTAATTATACGGATACAGAGGCAACTTTTCTCTACAAAGTAGCCGATCCTGATATGTTCATTTTTTCCGATCGCAATTGCTGCTCCGATAGCTGTTGTATAGACGAAAAGGTATTCCATAAGTTCATTACCGCCGGTTATACCTGTGTTGAATAAATACCTCAGTATTACGAGCAGAATTGTAATCATTACAATTATAAAAAATACAACCGTTATAAATATATTTAGGATTTTATTCAGAGCTGTCTCAATTTTTAAAACTGAAGAGAAGTATTTATCCCCCATGATCTGCTGCTCCCTGAAACTGCCGGGGAAAATCCCCGGCAGTTTTTTATTTTACTGCATCAAGAATTTCGTTGATTTCATCCCATGTAAAATAACCGCTGTCAACATATCCCTGCCAGACCGGTTTTGCAGCTGCTACAAATTCAGCATGACTGGAAGGAGTTATTTCATTGACTTCCAGGTGCTCCTTCAGAATATAGAAATAATCCTTTTCTGCACCGAGCCATTTTTCGTTTGAATACTTGATTGTTGATTCTGCTACTGAATCAAATATAGCTTTAAGATCCTCAGGAAGACTGTTGTACCAGTCAGGATTGACATAGAATGGATCCGGATGGATCTGCCAGTTAACCAGTGAGAGATATTTCTGCGCTTCATAGAACTTCATATCAACAGTATTGGAAAAGGGATTTTCCTGCCCGTCAACAACCCCGGTTTTAAGCGCCATGTAGGTTTCTGTATAGGCAACCTGCTGGGGATTTGCCCCGATCGCCTTGAAAGTTTTGATTGTCATGTCAATCGGAGGAGTTCTCATTTTAAGACCTTTGAGATCTCCGACTGTTTTTATCGGGCGGACATTGTTTGTAATATTTCTAAAACCTCCCGCAACACCTGTTGCCGGAATATACAGGCCGTTTTCAAGGGCTCCTTCATTGATTTTCCGGCCAATTGAGCTGAACATTACTTTCTGGACCTGATCTGTATTGTTGAACATGAAAGGCAGCGTATAGATCAGAAATTTTTTATTTGCCCGTTCGAAAAGACCTCCTCTTGATCCCTGCACAGTCCCAATTTTAACCATATCAAGGACCTCTGCCTCCTTTCCAAGTACACCGTTGTAAAATAGTTCAACCTTTATTCTTCCGTTGCTTGCTTTTTCAAGTTGTTCTTTGAAGAAATCCATTGAAAGACTTCTCGGGTGGTTTGGGGACTGGGTATGAGCATACTTGAAAACATAAGTCTTTACTTCTGCTTCTTTAGTTCCCTCCGGGGATTCTTTCTTGCCTCCGGCAAACGCAGAGCCGGCTATTATAGCTGCAATTAATAAGCATACTACAATCTTTTTCATCTTTCGCCTCCTGATAGTTTCTATTTAGGAACAATGTTTCTGTATAAAAACATTTTAACATGATGTCAGATACCTGTCAAATTTTTTATCAGAGGAATTTGTTAATGTTTTTTACGGTATTGAATACAGGTGTTGAAAAATAATGCTGTTATAACAAGTACACCGCCTAAAACTGAATAGACAGCGGGAATTTCGCCGGTTATAAGGCCTACCCACACAGGTGCGACTACCGGTTCGATCAGCTTGTAAAGAGAGGCTTCCATGGCGCCCAGTCTTTGCTGTCCTTTTGAATACAAAAAAAACGGCAGAGCCATGCTGAATATACCCATAATAAAAAACAAAGGGATATCTTCAATAATAACGGATCCGGAACTGGAAACACCAGGCGTTGCAAGCAGCACTGCAATCAGGTTTCCCCAGATCAATGGCTGAAGCAAATTTTTGGAGTCAATTTTTTTAATGATTACTGCCAGCAGGGAAAAAGCTGCTGCTGCTCCAAGTGCAAGAAGATCTCCCGTTGATCCGTTTAAAGAAATACCTCCGTAGAAGCACAGCAGGATCCCTGCCATGATAATAATTAATACCAGCCAGTCCCGCATGGCAGGTGTTTCATGGAGGAAGATAAAACCCAGGAGAGAAAGGAAAATCGGGGAAGTATTTGCAAGAATTGTCACATTGGCTGCAGTTGTAAATTTAAGGGCTGTATAAAAGCTTATCGTGGTAAATGCATATAATATTCCTCCAATAATATAAAGAGGATTAACTTTAAAGACTTTACCGCCGTGTTTCAGTTTTATAATCAGAATAAGAAAAGCCAGACCGGAAAGGGAACGGAAAAAAATAAGGGTAAGGGCCGGACTTTCAACAAATTTAGCTATCGGGGCACCGAAGCTCCAGAGTAAAGTTGCAGTCACAACAGTCAGCACCGATCTTGCTTTTTCATTCTGAATCATTACTTATTTATCCATATAATCACACCCCGGATCAATATCCCGGTATACAGTATATTTTATAATAAACCGGTGATGAAATAGAAACAGTAACATATCATTAAGATCCTGGAAACCGGACTCTTATGACAGAAACTCTTCAAAAAACTATTCCGGATCAGTATTCGCATGACAGAAGCGCTGTAATGATTCAATTAGACCCGATTATAACAGAGTGTTTACAGATCCTGACAAGAATGCCCGCACCGCAGCTGAAAGCTGTGCAGAGGCCTGGTCAAGGCAGGGAGCTGTATCCACCCCCCAGCCGCAACTGTCATATTATAAGGCAGCTGCATTCTTAATCAGATCTCCTTTACAGGCAGATTATCCAGAAGCTTTACAACTTCCTCAAATTTGAAATCCACATCCAGAACTCCATAGAGATTTCCGTTTTGATCCATAAGGGGAAGCGCAGTAGTCATAATAAGTTCCCCCGTATACTCGGAGAAAAATAAATCAGACTGATATATTTCTCCCTTTGTCAGAACATTCTGGAACCATTCCTTATCGTCAAAATCCTTCCTGCTGAGACGGCGGAATTTCCCCTTTTCACCCCTCTGGGTTTGAAGCGGGACTATCCGGTGACCTTCTGTATCTGTCAGTGCCATCAGATGAATGAAAGGTTCCTTATTTATTGTTTTTTTCAGATAGTTTTCAAGTTCATCTCTGTCTCCGCTTGATATTTCAGGAGACTGTGTAAGCTGGGCTGCAAAACGCTGGGCAAGGGCAAGGGCACCCTTTTTTGCCCTTTGAAAATCTGATTCAAACAGAGATGGGATATAGTGCCTTGCACGGGAGAGAATTTCTTCCGATGAGATACTGGTGGTACGTCCCCGGTCGTACTGGGCCATGACCCACTCGTAGATATACTTGACTCCGGGATGACGTTTTGTCAGCTTTTCCATATTTCCTTTTACAATTCCAGGGATGTTTTCATTCAGCCAGCGGGCAATACCTGCCATTCCGGACTTATCAGTAACCATTACCCGCAGTGGACGGTTCAGAAGTGCTGCTGTATCGAAGATATTGTAAATCTCTTCATTTTTCAGAAGTCCGTCTGCATGGATCCCTGCCCGTGTAGTATTGAAATCGGCGCCCACAAAAGGATAATTGGTCGGAATCGGAGCCTTTATCTCGTTATTAAAATATTCTGCTATTTCAGTAATTACACGGGTATCCATCCCGTCGGTGCTGCCTCTAAGTCCGATATACTCCATAACAGCTCCTTCCAGAGGGGGATTCCCCGCCCGTTCCCCGTATCCGAGAAGTGAGGAATTGAGGGAAGAGCAGCCGTAAAGCCAGGCTGTTGTTCCATTTATAAGTACTTTGTGAAAATCGTTATGACCATGCCATTCCATAAGTTCGGAAGGATATCCCAGTTCCTTGTGAAATGCGTGAATCATTTTCGGTACACTGCGGGGAAGGACAGCTCCGGGGTAAGATATTCCGTATCCCATGGTATCGCAGAGCCTTATCTTTATAGGGATACCGCTTTCCCCGGAAAGTTTTAAAAGTTCCTGGGCAAACGGCAGGCAGAAGCCGTAGATATCCGCCCTGGTTATATCCTCAAAGTGACAGCGGGGAATAATTCCCTCTTCAAGGGATTTACTGACAATCCTGAGATAGCTTTCAAGTACCTTTTTCCTGTCGCTCTTGAGTTTGAGATAAATATGATAATCTGATACAGATGTGAGAATTCCTGTTTCCTTAAGTCCGTATTTTTTAACCAGCCTGAAATCTTCCTCATTGGCCCGTATCCATCCGGTCACTTCCGGATATGGATATTTACGGTCAATACAGGCTTCGACCGATTCCCTGTCCCGGTCACTGTAGAGGAAAAATTCACTTTGCCTGATTACACCTTCAGGGCCCCCGAGCCGGTGGAGCAGGTCAAATATATGGAGGATCTGCTCCGGTTTATAGGGGGGACGGGCCTGCTGCCCGTCACGGAAGGTAGTGTCTGTGATCCAGATTTTCTCAGGAGGCGCCATTGGTACTGTTTTTTCATCAAAAAGAATCTTCGGTACCTGTGAATAAGGAAACTGCTCTCTGAAAAGTTCAGGTTTATCATGTGTCACGAGGGCAATACTGGTTTTCTCTCTTTTTATCATACTAGCAGCTCCTTAATGTTGCCAAATTGATGTACACAAAATCTACCATAAATACTTTATTTGGTCAAATATTTGTACAAAATAATATTTTTTTACAGATATTTTTTATTATTAATATCATGAAATATTTATATAAAAAATCCTGTTTTTTTACAGTATTTAGTCATTCTCATGTATTGGATTAAATCGGATAATAATGTAATAATACTGTCAAAATACAATTAGCATATAATCTAGGGAAACGGCTTAGATGTCTCTACCCTGCACCAAATTTTGCAGGACTATGATAATTGATACTGAATATCTATTTTTATCATTATCAGAAAACACGGAATTCTATCTATTTTGGACTCAGATTAATAAGTTTGTTGTATTTCACTATTACCACATCAAGGAGTTCATGTGTTAGAAAGATTATTCAAACTATCAGAAAGAAACACTGATATCAAAACAGAAGTAGTTGCCGGGGTAACTACATTTATGACTATGGCCTATATTTTAATTCTGCAGCCTCTTTTCATGTCAAAAGCCGGTATGGATTTCGGCGCTGTTACAGTAGTGACAATACTGCTGACAGCAGCGTTTACTTTATTCATGGCATTTTATACAAACCTTCCGTTTGCACTGGCACCGGCAATGGGAAGTAATGCCTTTCTTGCATTTACACTCGTTCTGGGCGGTATTGTTAACTGGCAGACAGCTATCGGAATGGTCTTTATTTCAGGTATTGCATTTCTGCTTCTCACTGTCCTCGGATTAAGAGAAGTTATTGTAAAAATGATACCAAAGAGTCTGAAGCTCGCTATCGGGGCCCTTGTCGGTTTTTTCATTGTTCTGCTAGGTTTTAAAAGCGCAGGTTTTATCACCTTTACAACCAGCGGATTTTCTATCGGAGACCTAAGCACACCGAATGCCACCCTCGCACTTATCGGTATTGCAATCGTAGTTATTCTCATGGCTAACAGGGTTAAAGGAGCATTGCTCATAACCATTATAATAACTACAGTAATCGGAATACCTATGGGAATAACCCACATGCCTGAAAAATTCATCACTTTACCCCCGAGTATAGCGCCTATTGCTTTTAAACTGGATATTGCAGGTGCCTTAAAGTGGTCACTTTTCCCTTTCATTTTTACTTTTTTTGTCGGGGATTTCTTTTCCACCCTCGGAACACTTCTGGGAGTATCTGCCAAGGCAAAACTGCTTGACAATCAGGGAAACCTCCCGAATATTAATAAACCCTTTCTGGTTGATGCAACTGCAACAGTTGTCGGGGCAATACTCGGATCATCTGTTGTAACTACATATGTTGAATCAGCAGCAGGAGTTGAAGAGGGGGGAAGAACAGGACTTACAGGGGTTGTTACTGCAGGATGTTTCCTTTTGACACTATTCCTGACACCTGTTGCAGCAATGATTCCAGGAGTTGCAACAGCACCAGCATTGATCATTATAGGACTGTTTATGCTGTCAGGGCTGAAGGATATTGATTTTTCTGATTTTTCTGAAGCATTCCCACCCTTTGCTGCAATTCTTTTTACAACATATACAGCCAGTATTTCCAACGGTATAAGTGTTGGGATACTCTCTTATGCTTTTATAAAACTCGTTACCCTGAAATTCAGGGAAGTGCACTGGGGACTTTATCTTTTATGTGTACCTCTGATTTACTATTTTGTAATTCTTTAAAACGCGGGTTTAATTTCTGACTGGAAGCTGCCGCAGAAAATGGAATAATCAGGCGGTAGCTTTTTTTATTACGGGGATCTCTGTTAACCTTCGGCTGATCCCCATACCGGGCACTCTGGCACGCTTTGCGACCGCCAATAGCGTAAGAAATTATTTCTTTCTTAACCGAAAAAACATAATTTTCAGAGGTGCCCTGAAAAAAATTGAGTATAAACAATTGTTGTGGAGATTTTATGAAAATAATGCCTGAGAATAAAGAGAAGCTTATTGATGCAGCTATGGGAAAAATCCAGTGTGATTTGGTTATCAGTAATGCGCAGATTGTTAATGTTATTACCGGTGAAATATATAAGGGTGATATAGGAATATACGGCAAACATATTGCCCATATTCAGTGTGATCCTGACGCTCTGAACCGGGAAGAGAAAAAATTAACGGCTAAAGAATACTATGATGCAAAAGGGGAATATATAATCCCGGGGCTTATTGATGCCCATGTCCATATTGAGAGCTCGATGATGACTCCAAGAAATTTCGCAAAAGCTGTCATCCCCCACGGCACCACAACAGTTGTAACTGATCCCCACGAAATAGCCAATGTCTGCGGACTTGATGGAGTCAGATATATGCATGAAAGCAGCGAAAAGCTGCCTATGCGCCAGTTTATACTGGCTCCTTCATGTGTTCCTGCTGTTCCGGATATGGAAAACGCCGGAGCGGAATTCCATGCAGATGATATGGAGAAGATGCTTGAACTTGACAGAGTCATCGGACTGGCTGAGGTTATGGACTTTCAGGGAGTTATCAATAATGACCAAAGAATGGTTGATATTATCAATGTCTTTGAAGAGAGGAATTTGTTTATGCAGGGGCACCTGCCTTTTGTAAGCGGCAGGGATTTATCAGCGTATGCCGCAGCCGGCCCCAACAGTGATCATGAAAGCAGGACAGGACAGGAAGCCAGGGATAAAATGCGTATTGGAATATACGTCGATGCAAGAGAAAGTTCAATAAGTAAAAATGTTGAAGATATTGTCAGCAGCGTAAAGGATTTTAAATACCTGAATTTTCTGACTTTTTGTACTGATGACCGGGAGCCTGAAGATATACTGAAGAAAGGACATATGAACGATGTAGTCCGTACAGCAATCAAAGCAGGCCTTCACCCTCTGGATGCTATCAGGGGAGCGACCTTTAATACAGCTGTGCAGCTGGGAATTAAAAATTTAGGAGCGATAGCCCCTGGATTCACAGCAGATCTTATTCAATGCAGATCACTTGAAGAGTTAATCCCTTCCGCAGTGTTTTTTGAAGGGAAAATGGTGGCAAAAAATAACAGGTTATTAACACAGGTTGAAGATAAAAAATATGAGATTGAAGAAGCAAATACAGTTTTTGTTGAAAAACTGGAACCGGATGACTTTAAAATCAAGGCACCTCTCGAAGACGGAGAAATTGATACAACAGTTATTTCATATGAAGATCAGACTTTTTCAACAACATACTTTGAATCTTTAAAATTACCTGTGAGACATGGATACATTGATATATCAGGATATGAAAATTTAAACTACGTTACTGTAATTAATAGACATAAAAACCATGAAACAAAAACTGTTGCTATTGTCAAAAATTTCGGCACATCAAATGGTGCGATAGGAAGTACCGTATCTCATGACAGCCATAATATGACGATTGTTTATGACACCCCGGAAAACGCTTGTCTGGTCTACAAGGATCTGCTTAAACTAAGGGGGGGGATGAGCTGCGCTGTTGACAATAAAATAGCAAATAACCTGCAGCTGTCAGTAGCAGGCCTGATCTCAACAAAGCCATGTGAAGAACTTGCAGGTGAAGCAAACAGTATGAAAAAAACACTGAAGGAATTGGGTCTGACAGAAATACACAATCCCCTTTTGAGGATTGTCACCCTGGCACTGCCTGTTATTCCCGAAGCTAAAATGTCAGACCTCGGAATGGTGGATGTTCTGAAACAGGAGATTGTTCCAATGTTCAGATAAGACCTGTTACTGTAAAAGTTTCAAAAGTGTCCTGAATAAAACCTGGCATCCCTTTTCTATGTCATCCGCTTTTGTAAACTCCTCTTTACAGTGGCTCCTTCCATCAACCGAAGGAACAAATATCATACCTGCAGGGACCATCTTTGCCATAATGCCGCAATCATGATTTGCACCGCTGACCATCTCCCTGCAGTCAATCTTTTCCTCTTCAGCTGCTTCTTTTATAATGTTTATAATCCCAGGATCCAGATCAACCCCCTCTGCCTCTGTAAGTGTTTTTATAATGCAGGAAAAACCTTCTTCTTCAAACTGATGAAGCCTTTCTTTAATAATATTCAGGATATTACTCTGGACAGCCTTATTATTACTTCTCAAATCAACAGTAAATTTTACTGACTCTGCAATAATATTGGGCATATTGGGAATACATACTATTCTTCCGGCTGTTGCAACAGTTGTTTCATCACCATACTTTTTCACTATACCGGGGAGATCTGAAATTATTTTAGCAGCAGAAACCATTGGGTCTGTTCTGTGCTCCATTGCTGTTGCACCTCCATGATTGGAAACTCCCCTGATTTCAATTTCAAACCATTGCAGCTGAACAATTGCTTCAACAACCCCTACCGGGACCTTCCAGCTGTCAAGACGGGCCCCCTGTTCAATATGCATTTCAATAAGAGCCTTAATCCTGTCACAATCGACAATATCATTCTCAATATTATCCGGATTCAGGCCGAAAGATTTCATCCTTTCGTACATTGAGATGCCGTTACTGTCTTTTTTTCCCTTTATATCATCAAGACGGCACAATCCCGTAAGTGCCTTACTCCCGACAAGGTTGTATTTAAAGGTTACCCCTTCCTCTTCGGCAAAAATAATTATTTCATACGGATTCTTTATTTTTATACCATTCTCAACCATTGAATGGGCTGCTTCCAGAGCACATACAACCCCGAGGATACCGTCATAATTTCCCCCTTTTATAACTGTATCTATATGAGATCCGCACATTACAGCAGGCAGAGAAGGATCTGATCCTTCAAGTCTCCCCCTTATATTGCCTACAGAATCAACAGACACACTCATCCCCAGTTCCTTCATCCTGCCGGTTAAATAATCTTTTGCGCTTCTGTCTTCATCTGTAAATGAGAACCTTGAACAGCCCTCCCCGGGAGAGGTATTATATTCAGATATTTTTTCTATATGATTTAGAATTCTGTTTATATTAATTCTCATTTTTCCCCTCCCCTGATAATATTTCAAAGCAGCCTCTGTGTGAACAGTTTTTCTTCTGATTAATTTTTTTATATTCAGATTTTATCAGTTCTCAATAAAACTCTTCAGATATTAACTTATCCCGCCAGATTTCCTCCAGTATTTCAAGGTCCCCGGAAAAATCCCCTGAATCCTGTGTTTCCTTCTTTTCAAGCTTTTCAAGCACTTCAAATACAAAGCTGTCAGGCCCGTATAATTCCCAATCATTCCGGATTTTAGGGGACAATGCTGTACCGGTCATTTTTGCAAAATCGAACCGGTTTCGTATTCCAGAAATATCCTGAGACCTGTCCAGTAATATCTTACCGGTTACAGTATTTCTGATTGCATAAACTCCTCCGACAACAGTCCGGAGATTATACTGAGCCTTCAGCTTTTTCTTATCCTCACTATTCATAATAAAACCTGCCATATTCAACAATTATTTAATTTTCAGAGTAAATTGCAATATTCATTACAGCTTTTTTTATATTAGCAGTAATTTACTAATTTAGTATATTACTGCTAATATAAATGGTCAATATAAAATGACAGTTTTACATAAATAATAAAAATACTTAAAGAAGAAACATCACAACAAGCGGGAATATATTAAAGAAAAGACCAGAAAATCCTGTAAAATTTTCAGATAGATTTATTCAGAATCAGGGGAAATACATTCAGACATTTTAATACTTTTCAGATATTTCTCCGATATAAATCCTCAACCCTGCGGTACCATTTTTCATAAAAAGCTGCAGTTTCAGGATCAGGCTGAATTAGATTAATAATCTCATTTACTGCAAGATTATCATCTACCGAGGAAAGAAGCCCGGATGCAACCATTGCAGCCTTTGCCGCACCCAGCGCTGAAGCTTCTTTTATATCTGATACATATATTTCTGAATTAAAAACATCGGCCTGCATTTTCAGCCAGAACACGGATTCCGAATAGCCACCGGAAGCAAGCAAAGGAAGCATTTTATTGCGTCTGTCTGTCAAAGTCTTATATACAGAACACATACGAAACATTACCCCCTCCAGTGCCGCCCTTATGATATGCCCCCTCCCGTGTGAATAATCCAGCCCGAACATCATTCCCCTCACAGATGCATTCCAGTCAGGACTTCTCTCCCCCGTAAGCAGAGGTAAAAATACCAATCCATTACTTCCTGGTGGGATTTGTTCAGCCTGCCTGTCAAATGTCCTGTAAACATCTTCAGAATTTCCAGCCGCATCATATTCTGCCTGCTGAGGGCAGGCCTTGTACATCCACCGCATTGCCAAACCGGCATTGTTTATAGCTCCGCCATTAATCCAATGAAATTTATCAAAAGGATAAGACCATGTCCGTTTCTCTTCATCCAGCAAAGGTTCTTTTTCTGTCATACGTAAAGCCCCGCTTGTCCCGATAGTGGAAACAATCATTTCAGAATCAACCGGAGAGAGGGCAATATTAGCCAGTATTCCATCTCCTGATCCGATATGGACAGGAAATCCAACAGGCAAACCGGTTCTGCCGGCAATTTCATGTGATGTCAGTTTTATCACAGTCGATGCCGGAACTATACTGCTGAGTTTAGAAGAATTCAGATCCAGCAGATCAAGAACTTTTTCATCCCAGGCAAAATTATGAATATTCATCATCCCCTGAGCACCCGCCATACCCGGATCCACAATCCATTCTTTACAAAACTGAAAAAGCAAATAATCCTTTAATCCGGCAAAACGGTTTATACGGCAGGCAGACTTATTTCGGGAAGAATTCAGATACAGAATTTTACTTACAGGATACATGGGATGATCAAGCCGGCAGCCTGTTCTTCCGTAAAAATCCTCTATTTCTCCCGGGCTGATACCCCTTGCCTGCATTATGGATCTGGTATCAGTCCAGAGATACAGCGGTGTAACAGGCTTGTCTGATATATCAACGGCCATGATTCCGTGCATATTGCAGCTGATCCCAAGAATATCCGGATTATAGTTACCCTGCTTTCCCATTAAAGTTATTTCAGAAACAGCCTGAAGACTTAAATCCACTATACCTTCAGGATCAACAGCTGCAAGGCCATCTTCAGAGGTTATTATTGGCGCATTCTTTTTAACTGAGAAAATTATCCGCCCGTCTGCATCAAAGAGAACAGCCTTTATATTGGATGTTCCTATATCAAGACCGATTATATAATTCATTCAACTCCTCCGGTTAAATAAAAAAACTGCTGACGATCTTCTGCCGTGGGTTCAGAACTATAAGACTATTTTCACCGCTATTATATTGGATTCAGCAGGATAAGATTCCTGGAATTAAAACATATTACAGCAATAACAAATTATAAAAATTTTCAATATTTAAATAAATCAGGGCTTTGAGATTCGTGAATCTTTTTTATACTGTCAATGGTATCCTGTATATGTTCATCGAGAATTCTTGTTGTCAGCTCTTCATTATTCGCCAGAATTGCATTCACAATCTTTCTGTGATATCTCCTTCCGACCTTATTTCCAAGGGCTTTGACAACTTCTTCCATCGACTTTCTGAATAATTCATTGAGAATCTGATTGACTTTTATTATGAGTGAGTTCCCAGAAATCTGGCAGAGTTTTCTGTGGAATTCCAGATCAAGTTCTGTTATCTTTTCAATCTCATTTTCAGAAGTATTTTCAAGTTCCTCAATATTATTTTTTATAAACTGCCTGTCATCTTCTGTTATATTCCTGAACACCTGAGGAACTATACCGACTTCCATTATTTTCCTGTACTCCAGAACTTCAAGAATATTCCTGTCATCAAGTCCTATAATAGGAATAAGAACATTCATGTTCAGATCAACAGATACATCAACAACAAAAGTGCCTTCCCCCTGTCGTGAAACAAGAAATCCCTGGGCAATAAGTGATTTTATAGCTGTCCTGACAGAGATTCTGCTCACTCCCATCAATTTACAAAGCTCATTCTCCGATGGTATTTTTTCGCCTGCTTTCCAGTGACCGGCAAGCAACAGTGTTCTTAGCTGATCATAAACCTGAGTATGTATTTTATCTGTGTTTATAGTTTTAATAGGTCCCTGATCCAACTTATATACTCCCCGTATGAAAATGTTATTAATTATTTCAATCACCTATGATAATTTAAAATACAGAGGTTGTACAGATGTTCAATACGCTGTAACACCTCCGTCAACAGGGAGAGAAATTCCGTTTATGAATGAACCTTCATCAGAAGCAAGATATAAGGCGGCCTCAGCAATATCATAAATTCCTGCCATTCTGCCGAGAGGTACTTCATCCAGACGTTCCTTCATCCGCTCGGGGTCCTTCAGCATTTTCCGGACTAATTCCGTATCTGCCGTACTGGGATGAATTGAATTACACCGGATATTATACCTGCCGTATCTTGAAGCTACTGATTTAGTTAGAAGAGTTATTGCCCCTTTTGTAGCAGTATATGCTTCTGGTGTAAATTTATGTCCTATAAGTCCGCAGACAGAAGACATATTTATTATACTGCCGCCGTTTTTCTCCTTAAAAACCGGCAGTACATTTTTTATCCCCAGAAACGGACCTTTTATATTGACACGGTACATCCTGTCAAGTTCTTCCCCGCTCATCTCTTCTATATTCTTTCTTATATTTATACCTGCATTGTTTACAAGTATTTCCAACCCGCCTGCCTCATCCAGTATTTTAACAAAGGCATTTTTCCAGCTCAATTCATTGCTTACATCAAGATTTACAAAAAATGCTTTCCCTCCGGTATCCACTATTTTCTGAACAGATTTTTCACCCTCTTCTGCGCTGATATCTCCAATATATACAACAGCCCCCTCTCTGCAGAAAGTTTCTGCTATTGCAAATCCGATACCCTGTGCAGCGCCTGTAACCAGAGCAGTTTTATTGGCAAGTTTCATAACAACTCCATTTAATGCCTGCCCGGATGACCCGGGCAGCAGATGTGTTAAATTTTATTTGATCCTGGAAGTAATATCATTCACCTGTTTAATCAGATCTTTTCCAATTTTATCTTCAAACTGGGTATATACAGGCTGAACAGCATCCTGAAAAGCTTTCAGCTGTTCAGAACTGAGCTCTGTCACTACCATACCGTTCTTTCTCAGTTCACCTACATAGTCTGTATTCATTTTCCTGTTGATACTTCTCTGATAGAGTGCTGATTCATGAGCAGCATCCAGAAGGACCTTCTGCTCTTTCTCAGAGAAAGAATCAAAAAGCTTTTTATTCATCAATAAAATATGAGGTCCGTATACATGTCCGGTCAGGGTTGTATATCCCTGAACTTCATAAAACTTCTGCAGATAAATTGTGGGGATCGGGTTTTCCTGCCCGTCAATTGTTTTCTGCTGCATAGCTGTAAAGACTTCACTGAACGGCATAGGTGTAGGGTTGGCCCCCAGAGCTTTCCATGCTGCAAGATGGATAGGATTTTCCATTGTACGTATTTTCAGACCCTTTAAGTCCTCCGGACTTTTTACTTCATGGGCACTGTTTGTAAGCTGTCTGAATCCGTTTTCATAATAAGCAAGTAATTTAAGACCCTTGGTCTCAAGCTTTTCCGCCAGAGCCTGACCGACTGCCCCGTCAAGGACTGCATCAGCAGCTTTTTCACTTGGGAAAATGAAAGGCAGATCCAGTACCATGAAATCTGAGACCAGGCCGACAAGAGGTGATGCAGATGTACAAACCATTTCAAGCGTTCCCATCTGTGTTGACTCTGTTGCTCTTACATCATCACCGAGCTGGGCATTGGCATATACCTGAACTTCAAATTTCCCAGGCAGTTTCTCATTCAGAATTTCACCAAACTTAACAGAAGCAAGATATGACGGATGCTTCTCATTAACACCGTTGGATATCTTCAGAACAATCGGTCCTTCATCTGCGGTTTTTACTTTCTTTTCACCGGAACCGCCGGCAACCACAGGAAACGAGCATAAAACCAGAAGTACACATAAAACCAGAAATACTTTTTTCTTCATTACAAATCTCCTAATTTTTTATATGATCTCAATACTAAGATCAATTGCTCTCAGGCAACCCCCTCTCAGGTTCCCCGGGAAACAAAATTACAGTTTATTATCCCTATTTGACAAGATTCGGGATAAACATCACAAGCCCCGGAACATAGGTGATTAAAATAAGAGTAATTATCATTATCAGTATGTTAGGCAATATAGCTTTACTTAACTGGGCTACAGTCAGATGTGATATTCCGCAGCCGACATAAAGGATATTCCCGACAGGGGGAGTAATAAGCCCTATACAAAGATTTACTATCATTACAACCCCGAAATAAACCGGATCAAGTCCAAAATTCACTGCTATGGGAAGAAGCATCGGACCTAAAATCAGCAATGCCGGTGTCAAATCCATTACGCATCCGACTAAAAGCAAAAGAATATTAATGAAGAACATCAGAAGATAGGGATTCTGTCCGGCAAGCCCCAGCAGGGCATCTGACATAAGCTGAGGGATCTGTGCTGTTGTTATGAGATATGCGGCAGACATTGCAGCACCGCAGACCAGAAGGACTACTGATGTCATCCGTGCAGTGCTTACCAGCAGTGCCGGAATTTTTTTTAAATCAAGTTCCCTGTAGATAAACAGACTTACAAAGAATGCATAAACAACAGCAATTACAGCTGCTTCGGTTGGGGTGTAAATTCCGGAGATAATACCTCCTAATATAATCAGCGGCAACAGCAGCGCCCAGAATGCTTCAAATCCCGATTTAATTACTTTTTTTAAGCTGAAACGCCCTTCAGCTTTATAGCCGGCCTTCCTGCTGTGGATATACCAGCCGATCATAAGTCCAAAACCGATAAGTACTCCGGGAATTATTCCTCCAAGAAACAGCTGGACAATAGAAACATTTGCTATTACTCCGAAAATTATCATAGGAATACTCGGAGGAATAACAGGTCCGATTGTACCAGCAGCACTGAACAATGCAGCACTCTTATCCTCTTTATAGCCTTCGCTTTTCATTACAGGATACAACAGCGACCCCATGGCAGAAGTATCAGCAACAGCAGATCCTGAGACTCCGGCAAACAACATGCTTGCCAGTACTGTCACATAACCAAGTCCGCCCCTTATGTGGCCAAGAATTGCTCTTGCAAACTGGACTATACGCCGCGAAATTCCGCCAGAATTCATGATCTCTCCGGCAAGCAGAAAGAACGGGATAGCCATAAGGGGGAAATTGTCAATTCCCCTAACAACATTCTGGACCAGCAGCGCAGGAGATACATTACCGCTGAAAAACATCAATACTATGGCTGTCAGAACAAGAGAAAAAGCTATAGGAACATTGAGCAGAATAAAACCGAACAATGCCGCAAGAAAAAGTGTAAGCATTACTCGACCCCCTTGATTACTTTTATCATCACGGAGATGTTTTCTCTCAGCTTTACAAAAGCCTGCAGAAGCAGAAGCAGCGAACAGACTGGAACGATCATATATACAACTCCATAAGGAATCGACAGAGCAGGAGAAGTCCAGCCGCTGTTAAAAGTATGAGAGGTAATAGACCAGCCTCCATAGAGGAGAATAACAATGGCAGCAATTACCAGTAAATTGGCAAGAACCAGAACCACCCGGGAAGATCTGGGAGGTAAAACTGTTATCAGGATATCAAGCCCCAGATGTTCATTCCTGACATAGGCAAGAACAGACCCAAGGAATGCGACCCAGATAAGCATGAAACGGGATATTTCTTCAGACCATGCCAAAGCAGAATTAAGAAAATAACGGGCTATAACATTAGAGAATACCAGAATTACCATCAAAGCCAGTAAAAAACCTATTATCCAGCTGATAATACGGACCAGAAATCCTTCAATTATTTTTATCAGATCAACCTTTTCTACTCCCGGCATACATCTTCTCCTTCTATAATTAATTTCAGAAAAAACCTGAAGAACATTATATTGTCTGACTAAATCCGGTATTTCCTTTATTTTCACCAACTCTTTCCGGACAAATGGCTCATTTTCTGACTTTTACTTCAGCAAGATCTTCATAAAACTGAATCAGCCCTCCATGATCCTCTTTCTCTTTTCCTTTTACTTTAAGAGCCTGCATAATTTCCATAACAGTGCCAGTCAACGGGACAGGGACTCCTACAGCATGGGCGGTGTCCAGTGCATTCATCAAATCTTTTATATGAAGCTCAATTCTGAATCCGGGATTAAAATTACCTTCAAGAATCAAAGGCATCTTTGCGTTAAGAACAGTACTTCCTGCAAGACCACTTTTGATGGCATTAAATACAGATTCCGGATTAACACCGGCTTTGGTTGCCAGAACCATAGCCTCAGATACAGCGGCTATATTCAGGGCCACAATAATCTGATTGGCGAGTTTTGCTACATTGCCGCTTCCTACTTTACCGACAAGAGTAACAGAGCTTCCCATTACTTTAAGAATTTCTTCAATCTTTTTAAATACTTCCTTTTCTCCTCCGGCCATAATAGCAAGAGTTCCGTCAATCGCCTTAGGCTCTCCTCCGCTTACCGGCGCATCAATAAATGAAACACCCTTTTCACCAAGCAGAGCAGACATTTCCTGACTGACAAGTGGTGCAATAGAACTCATATCAATAACTATTTTACCGGATGTTATTCCATCTAAAATACTGTCTTTGCCGGAAATTACCTCCCGAACATGAGGAGAATTAGGAAGCATTATTATTATAATATCCGATGCCCGGGCCACTTCTTTTGCAGAACCAGCTGAATCCGAACCGGCATCTTTTAAAGCTTTTACAGAAGAAGCATTAATATCAAAGACAATCAGATTATAACCAGCCTTTATCAGATTCAAAGCCATTGGACGGCCCATTATTCCCAGACCGATAAATCCTATTTTCATATTAACTCCTTATTATTTCAATAACTTTTTAATACCGGAAACAATATATTCCGAAGTCAGATGATATGCCTCCAAAAGATCTTCATAACAGGCTGATGAAGTACCAAACTGATCCTGAATACCTATTTTTACTAGCGGCAATGGAGATTCGCTTAAAGCTTCCAGAACAGCGCTGCCAAGTCCTCCGAATATAGAATGTTCTTCTGCGGTTACCACCCCTATCTTCCCTGATACAAAGTTTTTCAAAGCTTCTGTATCAAGCGGTTTTATTGTACTGACATTTACGACCTCAACAGATACTCCTTCCCTGCCCATTTGATCAGCAGCTTTTAAGGACTCATGGACCATAATCCCGCTTGCAAAAACCGTTATATCACTTCCTTTGCGAAAGCTCTTCATCTGTCCTATTTTATACGGCTCATTATCATCCTCAGTTATTACAGGAAGATCGGCCCTGTTTATCCGTATATAGGAAGGAGCGTTTTTTTCCGCCATGGCCCTGACCATTTTTCCTGTTTCCAGAGCATCCACAGGAGAAAGTACAGTCATATTCGGGATCACCCTCATCAGGGCAATATCATCAATTGACTGATGGGTTTTCCCATCACCAAAATCGGAAAGCCCGGCACTTGAGCCGCAGATATTAACATTCAGCGAAGGGATTGCAATTGAACTCCTTATCTGATCATAAGCACGGCCTGTTGCAAAGACAGCAAAAGAACTGTAAAAAGGGATTTTCCCGGCAAGTGCGAGACCGGCTGATGTTGATGCCATATTCTGCTCCGCAATACCCATCTGAAAATACCTTTCAGGATATTTATTCTGGAAAAAACAGCTCATGGTGGATTTACCAAGATCAGCTTCCAGAACAACGATATCATTATTCTCACTTCCCAGTTCGACAAGTGCTTCTCCGTAGCTTTTTCGAAGGCTTGCTGTAATCATAGCTTTTCAATCTCCTTTCTGCTGTTTTCAAGATCTTCTAACGCAATCTGATACTGTTCTTCCGTTAGGCTGCCATTGTGAAAAGCAGCCTTATTCTCAGCAAAAGAAAAACCTTTACCCTTCACTGTCCTGGCAATAAGAACAGATGGCTTTCCCCTAATCTCGCCTGATTCACACAAAGCCTCATGGATCTCTTCTACATCATGACCATTATGCGTTATAACATGCCAGCCAAAAGCTTTCCATTTTTCTGCTATTTTTCGGACCGGAAAAATCTCTTCTGTAGATCCTGTAGCCTGAATACCGTTTAAATCAATAATTGCTGTCAGATTGTCGGTTTTAAAAGCGCTGGCAGCCATTGCAGCTTCCCATATCTGCCCCTCTGACAGTTCTCCGTCCCCACAGATAACATAAACACGGGCGGTGGATTTATTTAAATTCAGACCCAATGAAAGGCCCAATCCTACAGATAAACCCTGACCCAAAGATCCTGTTACTGCTTCAATACCAGGGGTTCTTTCCATATCAGGATGCCCCTGAAGTACACTTCCAAAGGTTTTCAGGGTTTTCAGTTCCTCCCGGTCAATTATTCCAAGTTCAACCAGAGCTGCATACTGAGCAAGAACAGCATGGCCCTTGCTCAGAAGAAGCCTGTCGCGGTCTTTGTTTTGATTTATATTCATGTGATGAAAATACAGACAGGCGATAATATCAGCGATGGAACTGCTTCCCCCCAAATGCCCTATTTTACCTGGAGGAAGCATGGCAAGTATATCAGAACGGATAGCCCATGCTTTCAGCATGATTTCTTTTTTGTTGAAAACCTTTTTCTCCATTTTTTCTCCCGATAACATACCTGCTTAATTGTAATAGGTATGTTGTAATACAAGTTACAATTAATAATAAACCATAATCTGCCCATGTCAAGGATTTTTTATCAAAGAATAACGCAATTATTTACTCTTTTTGTTTACAAAGTCAGTGGCAGAATATATCATGTTCAAAATATTAAATTCAAAATCCGGGGAAAAAAACTATGGCTTCGAACAATCATGATATTACACTCCTTAAATTATCGCCAAAAGATTTAGCGTCAGCAGAAACCAGACAGCTTATTCCTGACAATTTAAAACTGATTCTCGGATTTATATCTCCTGACATCAATTTCACTGAAGTATCATCACAACTGAAAAAGCTTTGTCCTGAAATACCTCTGGTCTTAACATCCACTGCAGGCGAATTATGCAATTACAATCAGGATAAAAAACTTTCTTTATATCATCCAGCTGATGAAAACCGGCAGAATATTATCCTCCAGTGTTTTTCATCAGACATTATTGACGCGGTGGATATTCATACTATTGAACTTTTTGATCCGGAACTGGATCCGGAGAAACGGACCCTTTTGATTGAAAGGGAATTCAACAATTTCGCCCCTTCATTTCCCCTTCATTACCAGAATTGTGTCGCCTATACTCTGATCGACGGATTATCAAGGAGCGAGAGTTTTTTCATGGAGGCGATCTACAACTCCGGAAAACTTCCCTGCCTTCTGATAGGAGGATCGGCCGGAGGAAAACTTGATTTTCAAAACACCTATATATATAACAACCGTGAGGTTTTGCAGAATAAGGCGGTTATCACACTTATCCGTTTCAAAGACGATATAAGAACAGGTGTATTTAAGTCCCAGAATTTTGAAATTCAGCCCTACTCCTTCACTGTTGCTCAGGCTGACCCCGGAAAACGCTTTATAAAAACTGTTGTAAGAAAGGAAACAGGGGAGATTGCAGATGCTGTTTCCGAACTGTGCAGGTATTTCAACTGCAGGGAGAACGAACTTGAAAAAAATCTGGAAAATTTCAGTTTTGCCATCATCATAAACGATGATATCTATGTAAGATCGATTTCCGGTATTAATTTCAAGGAAAGGGAAATCCATTTTTACTGTGACCTTGCATTCGGAGATGAGCTGGTACTTGTCAGGCATACAAACTTTACCCATTCAATCGAAAGTGATTACAGCCGATTCAGAAAGGGAAAAAGCGGAACACTTTTAGGCGGTCTTTTCAATGACTGTATACTCAGACGTCTTTTTAACCAAACTGAACTGAGCGGAGTAAAAGTTTTTAACGATATCCCGGTTGCGGGTTTTTCAACCTTCGGAGAGCTTTTGGGGGTAAATATAAACCAGACACTTACAGCCCTGATGTTCTATCGCGTTGCTCCCGGAGAAAGTTTCCATGATGAGTATATCGATAATTACATCCAGAAATATTCAGCTTTTAAAGAGTTTTTTCTGAAAAGAAAAATCAACCAGTTGAAACATATAATGAAAATTAAAGACAGTGTCTGGAATTCAAGCAGGGAAAGCATTGAAATTCTTTCCCGTTTCATTGAAACATCATCACAGAAAGCGACAGAAAATGAAAAGATTCTGGAAAAGATAAATACAAACTTTACAGAATTATATCAGAATATAGATATTTCAAGTGAAGAGGGGATAAAAATCAGCAATGAACTTGAAAAACTCGGCAAAAGTGCGGGAGAAGTAGAAAAAGTACTATTCAGCATCGAAGATATAGCAGGACAAACCAACATCCTGGGGTTCAATGCATCCATAGAAGCCGCAAGAGCGGGAAGCGCAGGAAAGGGTTTTGCTGTAATAGCCCGGGAAGTTAAAACCCTTTCAGACAGGACCGATACCGGGGTAAGAAACAGCAAGGAATCGACAGCCAAGCTTATCAACAGCATGGACCAGCTTCAGCAGCAATGCAATATAATTACATCTGCCCAGAAAAATGCAAAAGACATGGGTCATTCCCTTAATGAAGCTATAAATATACTTGCCGATAATTCCAGGATAATAGAAACAAGTATTTCAGAGAATGCAGCCAAAGTCAGAGGATTAATGAACAGTCTTGATTCAATGCTGGCAGCAATTGAACTTCTCTCCAGTGATCGTAATACTGAAAAATAATCGGAAATATCTGATATGCAGATTAAAAAGGAATAATTTTCTTCATAACAAATGCATTTGTAATATCTGTAATATTCTCAAACTGCTTAAAAGCTTCAAGAGGATCAATATTTCTGATATTCATTTTTGCGAACTTCTCTCTTTCAAATCTTATGCTGTATATATATTCATCTTCAAAATTCCCTGTTCCTTTATTTAATCTCTGGGTATACCCTGAAATTGTTATGTTAGCAATACGGGTAGAAATATTAAAACAATGAGCTCCGACAAAGAAAGCCAGACCGCAGACACACGTAATATAGTCACCCTTAAGCTCAAGCTGTGTTTTATTATTTATTTTAATCTTTCCGGTAGGAAGAGTCCTGATTTTATCACCTGGTATATCCTCAATTTCAGGTAAATCCATATCTATAAAAAGATCACCGTTTTTATATTCGAACTGAACTGAAAAATCTACCGGGACTTCCAGAGTTTTCAGCAAAGTCTCTATTTCCGATTCAACATACTCCTGATCCCCGGTTAAAATAAAATCATAAATTTTTTGCTTTTCCAGGTATTCCTTTTTATATTCCGAATCTTTACTTGTTTTGATCATTTCCTGTTCATTATTAAATTCTTCTTTCTGAAGTTTCCACTTATCCGTTTGTTTTTTTAATTCATCTGAATACATTGTATCTACAAACTCGGATCTCTTCTTTCCCGTTTTCCAGAATTCCAGACCTTTTATCTCATTCTTTGCCCTGTCCAGGAGCTTCTTTTTTATCTCACCTTCATCAGGTTCTTTTATATCAAAAGCCATTTTTTCATATTCCGCTAAAACCAGATTACTTTGCATTTTCTTTATAGTTTCCTCTGAGATTATTGGCGGGGATAATTTAAACAGATTAATATATAAATCGTTTTTCTGCTCCACTCCTTCCGCTGATTCTGAAACTTTCGAACCAACAGGATCCTGATTATTAAGACTGAATAATTTTTGATTATTGTGAATTCCTGTACCGGGTATACTGGTATTCAGATAAACACCCTTTTTCCCGATATTAATGGAAGCACCACGAATACCGGCTGTTAAACTGACCCCTGATTCTGAGACATTTACCCTGACACCTTTACAGATCTGAATGCTTTTCCCAAACCGCATTTAATTCTCCTTATGTTTTTATCAGCATTTCACTTTTAAAATTGCTCGAATAATTCATCAATTCTGTTATTGATAAGCTCCAGTTCAATATCATATAAATCTGTATCCTCGACTATGGATTTCCTGATCAGAGTATATGATTTAATCTGCAAATTGCAATATTCCCTGAGAATCTGATTCTGCAGAACATACTCATCAGTAAGACCCTCAATAAAATCCAGTTTTTCTATTATAGACAGATTTTTCTGCCAGAGAGGAATTCCTGTCTCGGAAATAAAATCTACAGCTTCCTGAAAGTCCTCTGTTTCCAGAAGATCAAATAATACCAGTGCTGTTTCTTCATTTTCCTGTATTTGTGTGATTCCGTAATTATAATCTGCTGTATTGAGATCATCAGGAGAGAGAAATATATATCCGAAACCCCCTGCTATAATAATCAGAAGGGAAACAACTCCAATACCGGCAGCTTTCCACTGAGAATAAAAATATTCCTTCATTCCTTTATATTTCTCGAATTCCTTGCCATGTATACGGCCTGCAATTAAATAAATAATCCCTGTATAAACTGCCGGAATAAGATAATTAGGTATTTTATCAATAATGTTTTCAGGAATTATCAGCAATACCCCTATAAGTAAAAATGTTGACAGAATACCGGACAATAACGCATATTTAGCTGTTCGGGCCTGCCCCAAATTCAGACAGTTTCTCCGTATGAGAACCCCGGCCGCAAGCGGCCCCCCAAAATAAGCTGCAATTGCAATAGCTTTTTGGGAATATAATTTTAAAACTTCTTCTTCATTATTATTTTCCATAATCAATCTCCCAAGTATTATTCAAACAGTATATCATACTTTTTTACAGGAAATTATTCGACAGCTAAAGACAACAACACAGTATCATATAAAATATACCGGATCCTAAGAAGTATATATTTTGCATTGTTATGATATTCAGAGATTACATTATCTGCAACAACAAGGTAGAACTAATAAGCCTGTTATTTCACAAAGAATGTTATTCGAAGGTATTACACAGGAAATACCCGCAGGAAAATTCAGGTAAATTAAAACGCAAAGAGAGATCCTATTCTTTATCAAAGTGTGGGTCTTTATATAGGATATTATTTATAACTGAAGCAAGACCAGATTCCGTATTGGGTGGAGCTACGAAATCCGCTATCTCTTTAAGCTCTTCATGACCATTTCCCATTGCAACTCCGAGTCCCGCTTTCTGTATCATTTCAAGATCATTGAGATTATCTCCAAAACATATTATTTCTTCCATAGGAATACCAAGGTGTGAAGCAAGAACTTCGACAGCCGTCCCCTTATTAACCCCTTCAGGAAGAAACTCCAGATATCTTTTATTTGACCTAACGATAAATGGCAGACTCTTACATATCCTTCTATACTCCATCAGATAATTTCCGAAAAGAATATCATCATTATCATCATTATCTCCGGCAAAGAGGATTTTGTTGACTTTTGAAAGATCAATTGTCATCATATCTTTTATCAATACAGGGTTTATCCCCTCCATAACAGCATGCTCTTTTATATTGTCTGTATATGAGAGTGTATATCCCTCACCACCGGAATAAAGAATAACTGATACAGGAAATACTTCTAATGCCCTGACCGCTGCTGTTGCCTGGTCTTCTGTAAGGTATTTTTCAAATACAACAATATTTTTTCCAATATCTATAATTTTTGCACCGTTATAAAGAATAAGAGGAATATCAACTGATAACTCCTGCTGTAATTTTACAGCTGATTTTTCAATTCGCCCCGTTGCAAGGGTAAAAAGGCCGCCTGCTCGTCTGTATTCCATAACAGCTTTTTTATTTTCATCCGTAATCTGATGATTTGCGTCAAGCAGTGTTCCGTCCACATCAGAAATTATCATTTTGTACTTCATTTTAATGCATCCTTTATTTCCAAATACATGGAACAGTCCCTAAGTCAGAATTGATTATCACAGGATCCGGCTGGAATTATATAATTCAACAATTTCCATCTGAAAGTCAACAGAAAATTGAATTATCTGTAATATATACTTTTTTCCTGTTACAGGCCGATGATAATTTCATATTTCATCTGATATAAGCTTTCCTTATAATCTATACATATACATAAAAAAAAGGTTACACTGCCATAAGATTTTCAGGACAACTCAGACGAGGAATATCAGCCGATGAAAAAAACAGCAGACAGCATTGAATCAAAACATTTTTTCTCTTTTCTCATCAGTATGTTTTTATTCGGAGGGGCGCTGGGACTTTTTAATGGTGTATTCAACAACTACCTTGCGGAAATACTTCATATAAACCGTTTTGAACGGGGGGTAGTTGAGTTTCTGAGAGAAGCTCCCGGACTGCTGCTGTTTCTTATTCTGATCCCTTTCTACAGATCCAGCGAAACAAAAATAATCCAGTTTGCTTTCCTGATAAGTTTTGCAGGAATTGCAGGACTTGCAGCAAAATCCGATCTCAGATATTTAAGTATTTTCTTTGTTGTACTCTGGAGCACAGGGGAACATATGATAATGCCGCTGCGTCAGTCCATTGCCATGCACAGTGCAAAACCGGGAAAAGAAGGATTTGCACTGGGGCTGACTGCATCGGCGCGTAACATTGGACAGGTAACAGGATATTATCTTGTCCCTCTCTGCTTTGTCGCGGGGGTCCGGCTTCTTAAAATTCAGCAGACATCCCTTTTCCGGCTGGTTTTCTTTGTCTCAGCTTTCTTCCTTGTCATGGCCCTCATTTCCACACTCAGACTTGAAAAATCAGATAAAAAAGTAAAAAGACAGAAAATATATTTTAAGAGAAAATTTATAAAATTCTATATTCTGCAGACCTTTTTCGGGGCCAGAAAACAGGTATTCCTGACTTTTGCACCCTATGTTCTTATTATGAAGTACGGTGCAAAGACTGAAACAATAGCACTTCTCTACGGCATTTATTCAACAATAAATATTTTTTTCAATCCCCTGGTAGGCAAGCTTATCGACCGTTTCGGTTATAAGCTAATCCTTATTGCTGATTCAGTAGTCCTTTTTGCAGTCTGCATTATCTACGGATTTTCCCATCTCCTGTTCAACACTGCAGCAGCCTACAAAGTTGTCAGTGTTGTGTTTGTTATTGATGCGATGCTCTTTGCAGTTTCCATGGCAAGGACTGTATATGTCGGATCACTTTCAGAGAACCGGGAGGAAACTTCCGCTACTATTTCAACAGGAATATCTCTTGACCATCTTTTCAGCATAATAATTGCTCTGCTCGGAGGACTGCTGTGGGAAAAAATCGGAATGGAACTGCTTTTTTCTGTAGCTGCCTTTTTTGCAGCAGGAAGTTTCTTTTTCTCACTGTCGCTTGAGACCCCGGTTAAAATGACGGATAATATTTAAGCTGTTATATTAAAAGTATTATTTATAAAACACCATCAAACATTCAGTAGACGTGATTTTCTTTTTTATTGCTTACACTGTTAAAAATACAGATCCGGAATACCCTTTTTTTACATAAATCCCTATATAATAAATTTAGTGTATCACTTTCTGTCACAATATTTTTATTTTACAACATAGCTTCATATCTGCCATATAAATCGGATCTGTCTTCTTCCGGTTCAAACCTTAAAGGATTGACTGATTTGAAAATTATTTTTCTTATTTTTGAAAGGTTAAAATCAGGCCGATGATATAAGAGCTGAAGTGCAACAATCCCAAGAGAAGTAGCCTCAACAGGACCTGCAACTACCGGCTTACGTGAAAGATCAGCAGTCAGCTGATTGAGATGATTATTTTTTGATCCCCCTCCAATAATATGAATTAAAGGGAATTCATCTCCTGTTATCTTTTCAATATCCTGGATCGTTTTTCTGTAATTACATGCAAGAGAAATATACACACCAGCAAGCAGGCGTGAAAGATCATTTTCTCCGGTAATTTTCTGAAGCGCATGGATCATACTGACAGGATTGTAAAGATCCGCATGGTTGGGATTAAAAACTGGAATTCCCTTTTTCCCGGCAGTCGAATCTCCTTTAATGGACAAATCCAGAATATCATCCCAGCTATAGGAGCGGTTTTCCCGTATTTCAAGCTCTTTTTTTACTTTTTGCAGAATATTCATTCCTGCAGAATTTTTAAGAAGAGTTATAGTATTGCAGGCGCCCCCTTCATTGGCAAGTTCGCAGATATAAACTTCATTATTTATAATCGGTTCCTGCAATTCAGTCCCTATTAATGACCATGTTCCAGAACTGATAAAAGCAAAATTATCCTCTATAGCCGGCACAGCCACAACGGCTGCTGCCGTATCATGACCAGGAATAGCAATGAAAGGGATAACCGGAATATCAAGCTTTTCAGCCAATTCATGAATCAGTTTCCCCCGTACAGCACCATGACCAACAAGGGGGGGCATTATTCCTTTTTTTATTCCTGCTGTATTAAAAAGATTATCATCAAAACTCCGTGCAGTCATATTCATAAGCTGCGAAGTGGATGCAATTGTTGATTCAGTATTCCATTCACCGGTAAAAAAGTAATTAAGAAGATCAGGGGTAAACATTACTTTTTCAATTAAGTTGTAATATTCCGGAAGATGGTCCCGGATCCCTGCCAGCTGATAGACTGAATTCATGGGATGATTCTGTATCCCGCTGATATCAAACATCTTTCTTCTTTGATTCTCATCAAGGGTTTTTAAACCCTTTGCTCCTAATTCATTCCTGTAACAAAGCGGATTTCCGAGCAGCTGGCCTGATGGCCCGAAAATACCAAAATCAATCCCCCAGGTTGAGATCCCTGCAGAATCAATATTTCCACCCGCAGCATTTACAGCTTTCTTCAATCCTGTCTGCATATGCTCAAAAATATAGAGTATATCCCAATAATCATATTCCCCTATACGAACAGTGGAATTAGGGACCTGATATATAACTTCTATATTTATTGTTTCACCGTCAAATGTTCCAAGAACAGTACGTACGGAAGAATTCCCGCAGTCAAAACCAACACATCTGATTTTTTTGTCTTTCATACCCCCCCCTGACATCAGCTGACAATTCGCAGAACATTTTCTCTGCTCCTGTCAATATAATAATTTACAACCATTACAAGAATCATCACAAAACCCCATATGGCAATAGTCATAAAAGAACTTATCCTGAGCAGATTCAACCCGCTGGAAATTATCTGCAGAGTAATCAATGCAAAAACCAGTCCGGATACCCTGCCGAATCCCCCCTCACTGCTGATACCGCCGAGAACAGAAGCAAGTATGGTTACCAGCAGATATGACGATCCGTATCCTGCTTTGGCAGAATTAAACCTGCTTATCATAACCAGAGCTGCAAACCCCGAGAGCAAACCGGAAATAATATATGTACTCATAATAATTTTATTGTTGTTTCCACCTGAAAAACAGGTTGATATTTTATTTGAGCCATACATATAAATATTAAACCCGATAGCAGTACGCTTAAGGAGCAATGCTATAAAAAAAGCCAATATTAAAAACACGACAAGAGGAAAAGGAATTCCAAGCAGAGTACCGTTTCCTATAAAACGGACCGGCAAGGGGAAACCTGATATTACATAACCTTTAGTTAAAGCAATATTAATCCCATTAACAAGGATCATTGTCCCCAGAGTAGCAAGAATAGGAGTTACACCAATATACGCTATTAAAATGCCGTTTATTGCACCAATTAAAACAGCAACAGCAAGCCCGGCAATCAAAGATAGGAGAATAATCCCTCCCGAAAGATCTCCCCCCCCAGCTACAGGTAATGTAAGAATCATAGCACTTGTTATTCCTGCTATATTAGCAGTAGCAATTATTGAAAGATTAATCCCGCCAGTAAGCATAACAACCATCATTGCCAGTGAAAGTATGCCAAGCTCTGGAAGCTGGAATGCCATTCCCTGAATATTTCCTGTCCTGAGAAATTCCTGCGGATTCAGGATCGTCATAAGTATAAAAGAAAATACCATAATAATGCTCAGAACCTTTAATTCATTTTTCTTCCCGGCTACACTTTTCATGATTCAACCTCTATTCCGTCAATATCAATATTTGATTTACTCTGTTCCTTCTTCTGCTGCCATGAACTGAAGCCAACACTTATAAGAATAACTACTCCAATAACAACATCAGACCAGACTGCAGATATCTTCACAAGCGTCATACCGTTTTTCACAATTGCAATAAGTACAACTCCAAGAATTGTCCCACCGACAGTTCCAATACCTCCGGAAAGACTGGCCCCGCCAAGCACTACAGCTGCAATAACATCAAGCTCTTTCCCCACAATTGAATTTGGGGCAACAGTCTGGACCAGCAGAGCCTGTATAACTCCCGCTATTCCAGCTATGAATCCCATAAAAGAATATACAAAGACCTGAAGCCTTTTTACTGGAAATCCAACCCGTTCAGCTGAATTTATATCCCCGCCTAAAGCATAAATTTCACGTCCAAGCATTGTAAACCTGAGAATAAAATAAGCAGCAGCTGTTATCACAATCCAGAAAAGGGTTACTACTGAAAGACCGTAGGGTGTATTGGTTTTTGACACAAGGGTAAAAATACGTATATCTGCAAAATAACGAAACCAGTCTGGTAGTGCATAAATCCATTTTCCTCCAGTCACCACTATTAATAATCCATAGTAGAGATTCATGGTAGCAATTGTTGCAATTATAGGCGGTATTCTGAATTTTGAGATTAAAAGTCCATTAAATGCGCCAAGTGCAATACCAATACCAGATGCAATTAGCAATGCTGAAATTATATTTCCGCCGAATCTCAGACAAACCACAGCCATGACATATTCAGCTATTGTGGCAGTGGCAGCAAACGAAATATCAATACCCCCTGATATCAGAACAAACAAAATACCAATCGCAAGCACACCCATAAAAGAATAACTCTTAAACAAATCCAGTCCGTTTTCAAGCGTGAAAAAATTGGGATTAATTAATGTGATTGCAGCAGAAAGTATTATAATTACTATAAATACACAGAACTCATGTGTTTTCAAAAATCTTTTCATTTATAATATCCTATCATTTTCAGGGGATTCAATAAAAACCTGAATTTCATTCTCAGTAGTAGCGGATGAATCAAATTCCCTGATAATCCGCCCTTTATGCATCACAAGAATACGGGAACAGTTATATAAAACCTCTGTAATTTCATCAGATATTATTATTATTCCCATTCCCTTTTCAGCAAGTTTTTTAATAACATTATGAATACTGCTTTTTGCTGATACATCTATACCAACAGTCGGATTATCCAGTATAAAGAGCTGAGGATCTGTGGCAATCCACTTACCAATAACAATCCGCTGCTGATTCCCCCCCGAAAGGTTTTTTACAGGAGAATCAACCGAAGGTATTTTTATATTCAAAGCATGAATCCACTTTTTAATCTCACTATTCATTCTTTCAAAATCTATCAGTCGTCCTTTGCCAAGCAGTCGGTCAATTACTGTTGATACCAGATTCTTTCCAACCGGCTGGTCCATAACCAATCCACAATGCAACCTGTCTTCAGGGACATAGGCAATTCTGCACTTCTTTGCTTTTTCAACAGAATTAATAAAGACCTGTTTACCCTGAATTTCGATTACCCCTGAATCTGCAGGGTTCAAACCGAAAAGAGAAAGCGCAAGCTCAGTTCTGCCCGAGCCCAGTAATCCGGTAATCCCCACTATCTCTCCTGAATAAACTTCAAGATCAATATCCCGAAAATTACGTGATTTAGAAAGTTTCTTAGTGCGGAGAATCGGCAGACTCTCTCTATCAGGGATGAAATGATAAGGTTCGTAAACTGAATTTTCACCAGTCATCAAATATTCCAGTTTTTTATCATTAAGCTCACTGCAGTTATAACATCCTATAAGTTTGCCGTCGCGGAGAACGGTAACCCGTTCTGATATTTCCATAACTTCATTGAGTTTATGACTTATAAAAAGGGAAGCTATTCCCTTTTCTTTCAAATCAATTACAACTTTCAAAAGGGCATCAATTTCTTTTTTTGTCAGAGCTGTTGTAGGCTCATCCATAATAAGAAGTTTAACATCGCCGGTTAATGCCCTGCAAATAGCAACAAGCTGCTGATCAGCCATGGATAATTCTTCTACACGAACATCAAGCGGAATTGATACATTTATTCGGTTCATAGCTCTTGTTGCGATTTCTCTGCATTTCTTCCAGTTAATAAATCTCCTGCCGGATGCAATATTCTCATTTACAGCAATATTCTCAGCGACACTGAGATTAGGAAAAAGAGACAGATCCTGATATATAACCTCAACTCCCTGACGGATAGATTCAAGAGAACTGGATTGTTCAAGCTTACTTCCATTGATTATAATTTCAGCACCGGATTCCGGCTTTATAACTCCTGAGATGATTTTAACAAGAGTAGATTTTCCTGAACCGTTTGTCCCCGCCAGACAATGTACTTCACCTCTTCTAATAGAAAAATCAACATTGTCCAGAGCTCTTACACCAGCATATACTTTTGTAATGTTTTTCATTGATAGAAAAAGAGTTTCCATAATCCTCCGCATCCTTTTCTGCTACAAAAAACCGGCACCCGTATTTTTCAGGTACCGGTTTTAATCCAAAAATCCAGTTTAGAAACCGAAGCTGTCTACATTTTCCTTTGTAATATCAGCCATTGCATTAACCTTTATCACATCTTTTTCGATCTGTACTTTTGCAACACCTGGGATCTCTTTCAAATCAGCAAGATTTCCACCGTCCAGTAGATATTTTGCAGTATATGTCAAAGAATAACCTGCATCTTTCGGGTCCCAGAGTACACCATGACTCATTGATCCATCCTTAAGATACGGGGCAGCATGACCAGGAATTACAGTACCTACAACCGCAACTTTGCCTGCCAGTCCTTTTTCCTTCAAAGCAAGGGCTGCTCCTGGAGGGCCGAGGCTTCCGAAACCGACAATTCCTTTCAGATCAGGATATGTTTTCAAAAGCTCAAGTGTCTTCTGCTTGGAAAGCTCCTGATCTTCTCCGCAGGGTATTCTTGTAGTTACAAGTTCAAGTCCGGGGTATTTTTTTTCTGCATATTTTATCCCTTCATCAGCCCATAAGTTATGAAGAGGAACTGTAAGCCCCCCCACAAATATAGCATACTTTCCTTCAGGACCCATATTTTCGACAAGGACATCCCAGTTATGACGCCCGAATTCAACATTATCTATAAGTTCAATATCAACATCTTTTCCAGCCTGATCAGGTGATTCATGAGTAAGAATAATTATCCCCTTTTCCCGGGCCTTCTGGAATACCGGCTCAAGTGCACTTGCATCGTTGGGTGTAATGCAGATTGCATCAACCCCTTTACTGATTAAATCCTCAACCATCTTAACCTGCTGTGCAGGATCAGCATCAGACGGGCCAATCTGATAAGCATTTACCCCGAGATCCTTTCCTGCCTTGACAACACCCTCTTCGAGCCGGTTGAACCATGGTATTCCTGTAATTTTAACCACTGTTACTATTTCGTATTCATCTGATTTTGATGATTCCTTCTGCCCTGTCGCAAAAAGAGCAGAAGGTAACAGCATAAATACAACAAGTAAAGTAATTACTGTCTTTTTCATAGTATCTCCTCCATTAATAGTATTATTTACCCTGCCCGTATTTATTCCGGGCAAAATACTGCATAGCTTTTATATCCTCATCAGAAATAACATGAGGAATACCGATAGATTTAGCCATAATATAAATATGTGCTGATTTTTCTACTACATGGCAGATTTTAAGAGCACCATCCACATCTGCTCCAACACATACGGTACCGTGATTGGGTATAAGAACTGCATTTCTTTCACCAATTGCTCTTGCAACATTTTCTGCAAGCTCCGGTGTCCCTGGAAGTGCATACTCAGAGCATATCACTTTATCACCGACTATCTGAACAAAATCCTCACTGATCCCGGGGATCTCCTGGAGAGTAACTGCAAAAACACTGGAGTAGATTGGATGTGTGTGTATCACAACATTAATATCAGGACGGGAATTCAAAATTGAAATGTGCATACCGTATTCAATAGAAGGTTTTCTTTTCCCCCAGACAATATCTTTATCGCTGTTCATAACCACTACATCATCAGGTGTAATTAATTCATAAGGCATTCCACTCGGCTTGATATAAATATAACCGGTTTCAGGATCTCTTATACTTATATTACCCCATGTTCCAACTGTTAGTTCGCGCCTGACCATTTCCATTCCTCCGTCAACTATCTGCTGCAGATAGTCAGACCGGACTTCAATATTACCCATATTTCCTCCTGCTGATAATCCTGATGTTATTTTATTAACATATTATGTTAACTATATAACACATCATACTACAGGTCAAGAATTTTATCCGGTTTTTAACAGTAATCTGACTAGTATAAGGTATTTTATTAACATTATATGTAGTTTTTTTATCATTGCCCTTCTATTTTTTATCATAAGAATATATACTTATATTATGGACAGTTCACCAAGGCAAAATAATTTGATCAACTATCTTCAGAAACACCACTCCGCAACAATCCAGGAGCTTGCTGATTATTTTTCAGTATCACACATGACAATAAGACGGGATCTTAATATCCTCTTAAATAAAGAACCTATTAAAATCATACATGGTGGGGTAATTTATCAGGATAATTCCCAGCCTGAGCACTATTCAATGAATAATGCAAGATTATTTATGATTGAGGAAAAAAGGAGGATAGCACTTAAAGCGGCAAGTCTTATTGAACCTGATGATATAATTATATTGGATGCAGGATCCACCAGCGAACTGATTGCCAAAAATCTACCGACAGAACATCCTATTACTGTTATATGCTATTCTTTGAACATTGCTTCAGTAATCAGCAAACGCCCTAACTGCTCTCTTATTCTGGCAGGAGGGATTTATCACGAAAGTTCAATGATTTTTGAAAGTCAGGAAGGACTTAATCTCATTAAAAGGAACAGGGCAAAAAAAGCTTTTGTTACTGCCAGTGGAATAAGTACAAAGCTTGGAATAACATGTTCCAATTTTTTTGAAAGTACAACCAAACAGATTATACTTGAATCATGCCTTACAAGTATACTGGTAGCAGATTCATCCAAATTCGGCGAAATTCAAACTGGGCACTTCTCTGATCTTGAAAACTTCGACATAATAATTACAGATTCCGGACTGCCGGAAGAGTTTAAAGACGAAATTAATAAACTCGGAAAAAAACTTTATATCGAATAAATTTCATAAATATTATTATTTTCAATAATACATAATAAGTTATAACCTTTCTATTGTTTAGATCTTCTCCGAAAACCTTCAACTGTAACTAAATATCAACGGCAGAGAGTATTTACATCCATATCCGACAATAGCGTTTAAAAGAACCAGAAATAGTATCAGAACATTACCCGGTTCCGTCCATTTTCCTTGGCATTATATAGAAGGTCATCTGCTTTTTTTATAAGCTCGGATGCAGTTTCACCGCTATGCTCAACAATTCCTGCACTGATTGTTATCCTGAAATCAAATCCAGCATAATCAAGCCCGGCGACCTCCTCTCTGAACCGTTCTGCAAAAGAAACTCCATCTTTCAGCCCCGTATTATCCATCACAACCAGAAACTCCTCACCCCCGTATCTCCCGCAAACAGATTTTTCACTGAAATTATCATTAATAGCTCTGGATAGGGCCGTCAGTACCAGGTCCCCGGTCTGGTGACCGTATCTGTCGTTAACCGTTTTAAAATGGTCAATATCAAGGAGCATTATGCAAAACGGAGTTCTCATCTTCTTCTTTTCAAGAATCTGAAATTCGACATGGTTACAGATATACTTATGATTGTATAAACCGGTAAGACCATCTGTAACAGCCAGTTTCTCAATCTCTTTATAAAGAAAATAGGAACGGGCATTGGATTTCAGCCTTGCCATGAATATGGCATTATCAAACGGTTTTGTTATATAATCATCAGCTCCGCACATAAGGGCATGAGATACAGTTTTAAAGTTGGATATTCCGGAAACTACAATTATGATGGCATTCTTCTTCTGTTTTCTCAGTTTCATAATCACTTCCTCACCCGATATTCCGGGGAGTACCAGATCAACCAGAAAAAATGAATACTTTTTTGCATCGTTTAAAAATTCTTCAGGATCAGTATAATAACCAACATTTGTAATCTTATGCAGTTTAAAAATATTCTTTACTATGCTTAATCCCAGCCTGCTGTCATCAAGAATAGCTATACTTTCCTCCTGTATCTGGCGAAGCAGAGTATCCTGCTTTATAAGGCTGTCAAAATAACTCTCCAGCCTCCGCGCAGTCATGTCCTTCTTCAATATATAATCAACAATTCCCATGGAGAACAGCCGTGTCCTCAGCTCCAACGAGTCTGTTGAAGTTAAAATGATGACAGGGATTGAAGAATACTCTGTCTGGTTTATTTTTTTAATAAACTCTTCCCCGCTGCTGTCTATAAGTTCATTGGCTGTAATTATAAGACTGACTTCATTGTTTTTGAGAATTTCAAAGGCTTCCAGGCTGCTGTCTGTCGTAATTAACTCAAACCCCCGGGGTTCTATTATCATCTTAACCAGCTCTCTGAAGAATTTACCTGTTTCGAGCTGTAAAACCTTTTCCACATCCGGCTCCTTTAAATTCCTGATAATAAAAATATTTCTGCATACTATATTTATATGCTGAAAAAAATTAACCTGCAAACATTAATTACGAAAAGGAAGGTTGTACGGGGTTAGATTTTATCTCTTCTGTAAATATTTAAGAGAATAATACACCGTCTTTGATTTATCAGGCTGTCACTATACTGGCTTGAATTAGTAACATTACAGTATTGAATAAAAAGATCAAAACAGGGCAATTATGTGGTTTTCACCTGATAAAAGACGGCATATCATGTTTAAAAATTTCAACTCTGTTTCTGCCTGAAATTATTTCTCCGCCGCATAGAGGGCATTCGCTCCCTTCAGAAACTGTATCCCCATTGGAAGTAAATGCGCAGGTCAGACATTTTGCTGACTTTGCATAGTAAAGCGCCGTGTCAGCCATATCTGTCAGCTCGGAAATATAATTAATTTTAACATCCTGATTTTCTGCTGTTTTATTACATTGAGACAGGGATGAAATCCCCGCGCTCAGAGTGATCCTTATTTTATTCCCCTGATAATCATGATCCATATTTCCGATTGCAACCCTTATCTTTTCTGCTACTATCAATGCATTCTCAATATTGGTATCAGGAAGAATTATCCCGAACTCCTCTCCTCCGTAGCGCCCTGCTATATCCTGGCTTCTGACAACGTTTATTATTGTCGAACAGACTGTTGAAAGAATATAATCTCCAGCCTGATGGCCGTAACTGTCATTTACCGATTTAAAATGGTCCAGATCAAGAATAATAAACGACAGATCAGATGCTGCCGGATCAAGTGAGATATTTTCAAAATATTTAAAAAATACTCTTCTATTAAGAAGCCCGGTCAGTTCATCAATAGCTGAGACTTTTGTAAAATCCATATACTTTTTCATATTCATGTTGACGGATGCCAGAAGTTCGTTTCTTTTTATAGGCTTAAGTAAATAATCCACCGCTCCGCGGGTCTTCTGATCAAGAATGATTTTTTCGTCTGCTATGGCTGATACAAAAATAAACGGTATAAATGACAAATCAGGGGACTGACATACTTTTGCATAAAATTCGTCGCCGTTCATATCAGGCATTTTTAAATCTGTTATTACAAGATCAGGATAATATTTATTAGTCAACTCAAAAGCTGTCTTCCCGTCACAGGCTGTTATAAAGTTTTTATAACCGGCATCTTTTAAATATCTTAAGATAATTTCCCTTATGGCGAATTCATCTTCAACAATAAGAATTATTCCCTTGTAAGGATTAAATTCATTCTGTCTGTTGGTTTCAGTTATTATTGTATTAATATTTGACCTGTCATGAGAATCTATATCAATTATCACTTTCCCCGGTATGTATTGCTTCAACTCATCATCTGGATCAACATCATCTGCACTGAATTTATTTTTATCAATTGATAAGGTAAACACAGATCCCAGGTTTATTCCGGCCGATTCAGCTTTAATCCTCCCTCCAAGAAGTTCAGCAAGCTGTCTGCTGTATGATAGTCCTATCCCGGATCCGCGGTACTCCATACTATATGATTTTCCGGCCTGTTTATATCTGTTAAATATAACATTAAGGTCTTTTTCCTCAATTCCAATCCCGTTATCAGTTATTCTGATCTCAGCTGAAGACAAAGTTTCCTTGACCTCTATCATGATAATGCCTTTATCCCGATCAGTAAATTTAACAGCATTTGAAAGAAGATTGTTTATAATATCTTCCAGCTTTTCAATATCAGTATAAAAATTATCATAAACAGTATCGGGAAGTTTTAAAGAAACAGAAATACCTGTATGTTTGAGGGCTGATTTTTGATAATCAGTTATTCTTGAAATAAAATCATTCAAATTGAGTCTGGCGATCCTAAGTTTAAGACCTGACGTTTCAAGTTTTGTCAGGTCAAGAAGTGTATTTATCTTTGAAAGGAATTGATATGATGTTTTATAAATAACAGAAAGGTCTTCCTTCAGTTCATGGGGAAGATCAGATTTTCCTGTAAGGTTAAGTTCCGCTAAATTAAAGATAATGGTTAAAGGGATTCTGAAATCATGAGAAATATTGGCAATAAATTCATTTTTCATGCTGTCAATATTTTTTAAAGCTTTATTTACATCATTGATCTTAATTATCAGCTTATCCTGTTTCATCTGAAATTGTATTATAAATACTGACACACTGAGTATTATCATGAGAATAACTGCTGCATAAATAATCTGCCTGATCAGAATTAAACCTATATTACTGTATTCCAGTATTTCTTTTTCCGGTGTTGAAAGTCCCAGCGTCCAGGTCTGGTTATTAAATTTAAAAGAGGTCCACGCTACCCATTCTTTTCCTTTTTCAGGAAGCCACACATACCATCCCTTTCCTTCAGTAGCGTTTTCGACCCCTTTTACCATTTCTTCGTAATGATATGCGCCAAGTTCTTTTTGAATACTGAATATTTCGCGCATGGATTTACCTCTGTACTTATCAGGGAAATCACTGCTTTTATCAAAAATCACATAGTTTTTATTATATATCCACGCGTCCCCGTTTTTCAGCAAATGAATAGGATTTATAAATTCTGTGAATATTTCCTGTTCAATCTTGTCAATAGAAGCATCCTTATCTGCAATTCTTTTATAAAACCAGAATTTGGAAACCCTTGCCGCTTCCTTGATTATTGTTGCTTCCAGTTCAAGATAGGTATTTATTGTTATTCTGTACTGCTTCTGATAATTATATTGGATATTAAAGCCAAGCATAATAAGAACTGTGAAAAACACTGCTGATAATATTATTTTCAGACGCTTTATATTGCTCATACCCATTTATCAGTAATTAATACCTATGTTCTATTTATCAAGATTTAATCTTTTTACAGTTAATTAAGAAACCCCTGCCGGTTTTCTGGGAGAGAAAATGTATTGCTACACTGTATTACTATTAAATCTTTTGTTCAAGGAATATCATTTACCCAAAAAGAAAAATATTTGAAAAGACCATTATAAGCCGGGAATTATACTGATAGAATCATCCTTACATTTTCAAAAGCTCTCCTTCCTGTATTATCTGAATAAAAAACTTGTGTTTTTCTGAATTCAGAGATTATTATTGTGTTTATGAAAAATTTAATTGAAAAGACCGAATCGGCATATGATTACCCATTAATCATCAAACAGTTATTCCAGGCACCTATGGGATATAATCCTGAACAGAAAATACTATACCGTGATGAAAAATCATTTACCTATAAAGAATGGCGGGAGCGGGTACATCGCCTTGCCGGTATGCTTGAATCAGTCGGGATAAAACCAGGATCCACAGTAGCGGTAATGGACTGGGATTCACACCGCTACCTCGAAGCCTATTACGCTGTCCCGATGATGGGGGCCGTCCTTCATACAGTTAATGTCAGGCTTTCCGCAGAACAGCTTGTATATACTATCGAACATGCAGAAGATGATGTAATTATCTGCCACGCTGATTTTGTTCCCCTTCTTGAAGCAGTCAAGGGAAGAGTAAGCCAGGGACGGAAATTTATCCTTATCAGGGACGAAGCAGCGGAACCGGTACATCATTTCCCTTTCGAGGGTGAATATGAAGAAATGCTCTCTTCAGCCGGCAGTCATTACGACTTTCCAGACTTTGACGAAAATACAAGGGCGACAACCTTCTACACCACAGGCACAACAGGGCTGCCCAAAGGGGTGTACTTCTCCCACCGCCAGCTGGTACTTCACACAATAGCCAACACTGCAACACTCGGGGCTTCTTCCACTCAGGGAAGGTTCCACAGGGAATCAGTGTATATGCCAATTACCCCTATGTTTCATGTTCATGCCTGGGGAATCCCCTATATCGCAACCTATCTGGGAGTAAAGCAGGTTTATCCCGGGAAATATATCCCATCCATGCTGCTGAAACTGATATCCGAACACCGCGTTACCTACAGCCACTGCGTTCCCACAATCCTTAATATGATGCTGAAATCCCCGGAAGCGGAAAAAATGGACCTTTCTTTCTGGACCTGCATTATAGGGGGGGCAGCCCTGCCGAAAATTATTGCCCTGCAGGCTTTATCAAAAGGAATTGATGTTTATTCCGGCTACGGAATGTCAGAAACCTGTCCGGTTTTATCAATATCCGGTCTTTCCGACAGAGAACTGGAACTGCCTCCTGAAGAACAGGCAGATATCCGCTGCCGGACAGGCAGACCTGTCGGGATGGCAGAGATAAGGGTTCTGGACAAAAACGGGAAAGAGGTACCTGCTGATGACAAAACCCCGGGGGAGATTGTTGTCCGCTCCCCATGGCTGACCCAGGGCTACCTGAAAAATCATGTCAATTCGGAAAATCTATGGGAGGGCGGATGGCTCCATACCAGCGATGTAGCGTGTATCAATGCAGCAGGAAGTCTCCGTATAACAGACCGGACAAAAGACATAATAAAGGTAGGCGGAGAATGGCTGAGTTCCCTTGAGATTGAAGATGTTATAGCAAAACATGAAGGAGTTGGTGAAGTAGCAGTTATTGGTAAACCGGATCTAAACTGGGGAGAAGTACCGCTGGCTGTGGTTGTCATTGCAGATGGTTTCAGTATAAATGATAAGGATATCCATGGCATGGTAAAAAAAAGCATTGACTCCGGAATACTTCCTCGGGAAGCCGTAACCCTCAAGGTCAGGTTTACAGAGATAATAGAAAAAACAAGCGTCGGGAAGATCAACAAGATTTTACTCAGGGATAAATATTCGCAATAACAGGTATATTTTTCAGGCAGTAAAAATACCGGCCGGAAAACCCGGCCGGATATTATTAAGGGCACCTCTAAAAACTATGTTTTTTTCGTTTACGAAAAAAATAATTCCTTACGTCATTGGCGATTAGGTGCCCGGTATGGGGATCAACCGAAGGTTAATAGAGATCCCCTTAAGTAATAATACGATCAGTTGACTTTTTCAAAATTAAGCTCATCAGCTTCATAATACTGCTTTGCATTTTCTTTTGTAATAAGTTCTGCAGAAAGTATTATCCTGACAGGCAGCTTTTTCTGGTAAAACCCTTCAAAGGACTGCTTGTTAAATCCCAAAACAGCAAGGCCGACAGCTGTAGCAATACAATCCGGCGGATAAGTTACATCAGCTTTTACAAGGGGGTTGCTGTCATCGATAATCTGTTTAAGAATTTCCTTGTCAGCGCCTCCACCGAGAAAAACCTTGATATCACTTCGTCCTGATTCCTTGTATGCCTGGAGAGCACCCTTCATCATATCATCATCAGCTGTGTAGACAGCATCAATCTGAGGATATTTCTGGAGGTAGTTCTCCATTACTGCAAGGGCTTTTTCAGGATTCCACATTCCAGGCTGTGAATCAATAACTTCAAGACCATACTGGGCAGCTGTTTTTTTAATTGTATCTGTTCTGATTGTGTTTATTTCACAGGGGATACCTTCAATAACTGCCAGTTTGCCTTTTCCGCCAAGCTGTTCTGCAATCCATTTTGTACCTTCCCTGGTATAACCTTCATCATCATTGGAGATATAAACATCATATACAGGTCTTGTTGCACCTCTGTCGAGGACGACAGTATATATCCCGGAATTATATGCCTTTTCAATAACAGATGTTAATGAAGAGTCAAACGGGAAAACAACAATTGCATCAATATCCTTGATCATAAGGTCTTCAATATCAGAAGCCTGTTTTGTAACACTGTCAGCCGTAACAACCAGGAACTCAAGACCGGGATTTGATTCTTTCCAGTCTTTTACAGATTTCTTTACCCACCAGTTAACACGGCCCATATAACCGTGTGTAGCTGTCGGAAGGGATATACCGATCTTTCCAACATAATTTTTAGCCACAGGCTGAGCTTCTGCAGCTGAAACACCTGCGGCCGGTGCTGCTGCCTTTTTATCTGCACATCCGGTAAGAAACAGAAATGATACAGCCAGCACAAGGACAAGCAGTAATAAAAGATTTTTTTTCATAATGAGACCTCCTATGAAATATTCAGAATGCATCCGTTTTACTATTGTGAATTCCGGATACATGAATAACCATGAAAAAGACCACTACCCTGCCGGTTTACTTATCAGACTCTTTACAGTTTCAAATAAAGCTTTCTGCATTCTTAAAGGAGCAAGTCCTTTTAACAGAAGAGTCAGATCATCTACCACCATTTCCCCGATTAATTCAAAAGCCTGCGGTATTCCCCCTGCCCGGTGGGGAGAAAGTATCATGTTATCAAGCTTTCTCACCCTGTGATCTGCCGGTACAGGCTCCTCAGGAAAAACGTCAACAGCTGCTGAGAATCGTCCCCGGGACACAAATTCGACCAGAGCATCAAAATCAACTGCAGCAGCCCTGCTCAGTAGTATAAAAAAGGCATTATTTTTTATTAATGAAAGTTTTTCAGAGTTCAGAAACCCCTGATTTTCAGTTGTTACCCCGGCAAGAACAAATATGAATTGAGAAGAACCCAGTACATCATCCAGCGAAGCTGGAATACAATTATTCTCAATTATTACATTATCAGGGATCCACGGGTCAAATATTTTAATCCGGCAGTTGAAAGGCTTGAGAAGATTTAACAATGCCCGGCCAAGATTACCGAATCCGATCATTCCAACTTCACTTCCTGAAAGAAGAATGGAATCTCTGCATCCATTCCCGAGATAGGTTTCCTTACCGTTTCTGAACCGTCTGTCCTCCCTTGTAACCCCCCGCGCCAGATCAAGAGCAAATCCAAGACCCATTTCAGCAACCGGTTTCGAATATACAATACCGCAGTTAAGGACATAAATATTATTTTTGAAACAGTAATCATAATCTATATTCTGATAAAAATTCCCTTCCACATTGAAAATCACTTTCAGATTTGAAGCCTTTTCCAGCCTTTCCAGCGGCATATCCATCTGCCCGATAAGTGCAAAAGCATCAGGAAGATTTTTATCAAGTTCTTCGTAATCTACTTCTCCATTTCCAAGAAATCTGAAATCAGCAAGATCATTCAACTCTGCCAGTTTCTTCTCAGTAAAAACAGTTTCCAGTTTTTGGGGAAAAGGACATGCAATTACAGTTTTTTTATTTGCCATGACTTATTACTCCGGATTAAATTATTGTTTTTGTTTCTGGAAATATACTGCTATAATTATTACCAGACCTTTAACTGTTCCCTGCAGATACGGAGAAACTCCTACCATGTTCATCATATTATTAATAATTCCCAGTATAACCGCTCCGAAAACAGTTCCCCAGATTGTTCCCCGGCCGCCTGTCATTGCCGTACCGCCAATAATTACAGCAGCTATGGCGTCAAGCTCATAAGTGAGTCCCATGTTGGAAGTGCTTACAGCATTAAAACGAGAAGCAATCAGTATCGCAGAGACACCCACCAGCATGCCTATCAGAGTATATGTATAAAACTTTATCCTGTTCACATTGATGGCGGAGAACATTGCCACCTTCTGATTTGAGCCGATAGCACATAGATATCTTCCGAACCTGGTATTATTCAAAACCAGATGAAGAACTGCGGCCAGAATAAGGATTACCCAGACAGGCACCGGAATCAGAAGAAAGGAACCCATTCCCAGTTTCCCGTAAAGAGTATTGTGGGACTGGATTTCTCCGGCATCTCCAATATAAAGGGAAAGTGAGCGGAAAATTGACATTGAACCCAACGTTACGATAAATGGCGCAATTTTACCTCTTGTTATCATAATTCCGTTAAACGCACCTGCAGCACCGCCGACAATTATCCCGATCGGAATACCCAGGATAAGAACAATTGCTTCGCTGTCAATTATCCTCAGAAGAGCATTCATTGAAAGGACAACTACTGCCCCTGTAAAGGCAACCAGAGACCCAACAGAAAGGTCTATTCCGGCTGTAATTATAACAAATGTCATACCAAGAGCAATTATTCCTGTATAGGAAACCTGCCTCATAATGTTAATTATATTCTGCGGTTTCAGAAAATAGGGACTGAGAAATGATGATAATACAAAAAGAAAAACCAGTGCCAGAAAGGATGCATATTTCTGCCAATTGAATTTTTTTATTTTTCCGGTAATTTCAATCATATCCGCTTTCTCCTCACTTCAAGCCTGTTGCGTACAACATAATTTCTTCCTCATTTATCTGGGCTTCCTCCAGAATACCGGGGACCCTCCCCTCATGCATCACAACAACCCTGTTGCACATGCCTATTAATTCCTCAATTTCAGATGAAATAATAATACAGGAGATCCCTTTCTTTACCAGTGAATTGATAAACTGATAAATTTCCTGTTTTGCGGATATATCTATACCCCTCGTCGGTTCATCAACAATCAGAATATCCGGCTGTGTATCCATTGTTTTTGAAAACGACACCTTCTGCTGATTCCCCCCGCTTAAAAACTCAAGCGCTGTCTCAAGTGAAGGTGTCTTCAGATTAAAAAGATTCCTGAAACGTTCAGATGTATCTGTTTCGTTTTTACTGTTTATCCACTGGAAAAAATTTGAACTGTACTTCGGAAGGGAGACAAGTGTCATATTATGCGTCACACTGAAAGAAGTTATGATACCGCTGCCCTGCCTGTCCTCAGAAAGATAACCGATACCTTCTTTAACAGCATCTTTAGGATTCCTGATATTGACCTTGCGGCCCTTTATAAAAATCCCGCCGCTGGAAATCTCTCTGAGGCCTATAATGGTTTCCGCGACCTCTGTTCTTCCGGCTCCGACAAGACCGCCGAGACCCAGTATCTCCCCTTTCTTAAGGGTAAAACTGATATCATCAAGTAACCCTGGAACACTAAGACCTCTTACCTCAAATACAATCTCATCATCAGGAGAATGTTTTTCCGGGAAGATCTGAGAAAGCTCTCTTCCCACCATACTTCTTGCCATATCTTCCGGAGAAATACTGTCAATTTCACTTTCCAGAATAAAATCCCCGTCCCTTAGAACAAGTACCCGGTCACAAACTGCCTTTACCTCTTTCAGTTTATGGGAAATGTATATTATAGTCAGACCGGATTCTTTAAGTTTTCTCATTAGATTGAAAAGTATATCTATCTCATGCTGCGTGAGAACAGAAGTAGGCTCATCCATGATCAGCACTTTTGACTTAAAAGCCAGGGCTTTACAGATTTCCACCATCTGTTTTTCAGCAGCACTCAGATTTTCAATCATCTCATCCGGGGAAATCTCAACCTGCAGATCTTTCAGAAGGACACTGGTTTTCTTTTTCATCTCATCTTTATTCAGCAACCTGTAAGTCTGAAGAATTTCTGATCCGAGAAAAATATTATCATAAACAGTAAGATCATTTATGAGGTTGAATTCCTGTGGAATAATACTAATCCCGATCTTTTTTGCATCAGCAGGCTTGTTGATGGATACTTTTTTACCTTCAAAAAAGATATCTCCTGAGCTGGGGGTATAAATTCCTGCTAAAATCTTCATCATTGTCGATTTTCCGGCTCCGTTTTCCCCTATTACCCCAAGGATTTCACCTCTGCTTATCTCAAATGAGATATTGTGAAGTACTTCAACAGTAGAAAAACTTTTGCAAATGTCTTCTGCCCTTAAAATTATATCATCCATACTCAAGGCTTTCTCCATAATACAGATACTTTACTTATTCATTGTAACCGGTTACAATAATGATTGATTCAAATTTTAACACGGGTGGATTCAATAGTCAAATTTAATTTGGGATTCTGCAGCATCACATAATCCACTCGAAAGCCTGGAACATGGAACAGACACACAGGGGTACTTACAGATGAATACAGTAAAAGACATACTGGCAAAATTATCCAATTGCAGAGCAGCAATTGTCGGAGATTTCACTCTGGACTTTTATATTACAACAGAACACAGCAAGGCCGAAATTTCAGTTGAAACAGGCCTTCCTACTTTGCCGGTTATAAATTACCGCACATCTCCAGGAGGAGCAGGAAATGTCGCAGTTAATCTCGCTGCTCTGGGCGTTAAAAAAATAAGGGCATTGGGAGTGACAGGGGATGATATGTTCGGAGCAGAACTGCTGAAGAAACTCAGAGAAAAGAAGATTGACATATCAGGAATGGTTGTTCAGAAGGAAGAATGGAATACCCATGTTTATACCAAAATTATTGATAATGGAAGAGAAGGAAACCGGCTGGATTTCGGAAACTTCAATTCTTTAGACAACCGGACAGCAGATACTGTAATTACTTACCTTGATAAAATAATTACAGACACCGATGTTCTTATTATCAATCAGCAGCTCAATTCAGGTCTGCACAGTTCCTATTTCATCAGACAACTTGTAAACCTTATAAGGAAAAACCCGGAAATTATCTGTATAACAGACAGCAGAGATTTTCCGGAGGCTTTTAACGGAACAAGCCGGAAAATCAACAGAACGGAAGCTGCAAAAGTGCTTGTTCGTCATGGAATATCCAAAGGCGGAGAAAAGAACAGGGACAGACAGACAGCTGCCGAGCTTTATAAGCTATGGGAAAAACCTGTTTTTCTAACACGAGGTGAACTGGGGATACTGGTAATGGACGACACAGGTTGCCGGGAAATACCGGGCATACAGCTGAAAACAGAACTGGACACAGTAGGTGCCGGAGATACAACTCTCGCGGCAATCTCTGCAGCCTCCGGCGCCGGCTTCACCCCATATGACGCAGCTGTTATAGGAAATCTGGCAGCATCGGTTACTGTAAGAAAACTACATACCACCGGTACAGCAGCTCCTGATGAAATACTGACCATGGAAAAAGAAGCAGTCTATAACTATAATCCTGAGCTTGCCATGAACCCGGCATCAGCATCCTACTGGAAGAATACTGAAATTGAAAGTGTTAACATAATCAGTACAGGCTGGAATTATAAGTTTGCTCTGTTTGATCATGACGGAACAATTTCCACTCTCAGACAGGGATGGGAAGAGATAATGAGACCGATGATGCTGGAATGCATAACAGGAGGAAGCGCTGTTGATTCCGAACTTTATAATAAAATACGCAACCGGGTAGATGATTATATTGATAAAACGACAGGAATACAGACTCTGATTCAGATGAAAGGATTGGTTGATCTGGTCAGGGAATACAGACTGGTTCCTGAAAGCAGGATCCTTGACGAATTTGAATATAAAAAAATATTTAACGACCGGTTAATGCTAATGGTAAATAAACGGACAGATAAAATTAAAAACGGAGAACTGAATATTGAGGATGTCACAATAAAGAACGCCGTAGTATTTCTCGGAGAACTGAGAGAAAGGGGAATGAAGTTATTTCTGGCCAGCGGTACAGATGCGGAAGATGTAAAAATTGAAGCAAAGCTTTTAGGGTATGATCACTTCTTTAACGGAGGTATTTTCGGGGCCACACAGGATATCAAAAATGAGCCAAAAAAAACAGTTATAAAAAGCATAATTGAAACTGTAGGGCGGGAAAATGCGGGTCAGATTATTACCTTTGGCGATGGTCCGGTTGAGATAGCAGAAACCCGGAAGGCAGGGGGGACAACAGTCGGCATAGCCAGTGACGAAGTAAGACGCTACGGCCTCAACTGGGGAAAAAGAAGCAGACTTATCAGGGCAGGGGCTGATATCATTATCCCTGATTACTCCCAGATGGACAGACTTTTTGATCTGCTTAATAATGCCTGAATATAGAAAGGAAGTTTATCTTATGAAAAAGAATAGGGAACTGGATAGAAACAGGATCAATTTTACTTCCATCAGAAAACGCAAAAACAAAGTCAATATTGAACGAGATGCCTGCCTGCCTGTTTCAGGGCCAATATCTTTGCCTGAAAATATTGAAGCTGATATATCATATACAGCCGCCTCTATCCTGCAAAGCCTGAAAAAAGGTTCTCCATCAATAATGGCTTTCGGGGCACATACCATTAAAAACGGACTCGGTCCAATACTGATAGAAATGATGAGAAAAGGATGGCTGACCCACCTTGCAACCAACGGAGCAGGTGTAATCCACGACTGGGAAATCGCCTACCAGGGACAAACCAGTGAGGATGTAAAGGAAAATGTTAAAAAAGGAAAGTTCGGAATCTGGGAAGAAACAGGGTTATACATCAATCTGGCACTTGCTGTCGGCGCATTTAAAGGGCTCGGCTACGGAGAATCGGTAGGATCCATGATATTCAGAGACGGACTGACAATACCCGGACCTGAAGAGCTCACATCCTTTAGCGAAGAGAATAAAAAAACAAATCCTGAAACAGCTGCGGCAGCCCTGGATCTGTTATCAGTTATTCAAAAGCAGAACATCAGTCCGGGATTCATGAAAATAGAGCATCCGTGGAAAAAATACAGCATACAGAACGCAGCTTATGAACTTGGTGTAAATTTCACCAGCCATCCAATGTTCGGTCATGACATTATCTATACCCATCCTGCAAACAGCGGTGCTGCTGTCGGACGGACAGCGGAAAGGGATTTCCTGAAATTTGCCGGAAGTATATCAAATCTTGAGGGGGGGGTTTATCTGTCGGTAGGTTCTGCAGTAATGTCGCCGATGATTTTTGAAAAATCCCTTTCAATGGCGAGAAATATTGCATTACAGAAAAACAGCTGTATTTCCGATTTCAGGATTTTTGTAATTGATCTTGCGGAATCGAAATGGGACTGGGAAAAAGAAGGGGAACCAGAAGCGGATGATCCGGCTTACTATCTGAGATACTGTAAGACATTCAGCAGGATGGGAGGCAAAATGAAATATATTACATCGGATAACAAAGTATTTCTCCCTGCCCTTTTTAATAAACTCAACTCAGGCGTGAACTAGAAAAAATATTCTTCCACCATTGCGCAAAGAGTATGGTAAACCGGAAGATGCAGCTCCTGAATAAGCGGGACACCTGCTGCGGGGACTCTTATGCAAACATCGCATAAATCTCTGACCGCTCCGCCGGATTCCCCGGTCAGACCGATTATCTTTAATCCTGATACTCCAGCAACCAGAGCTGCATTTATAACATTGTCAGCATTACCGGAAGTACTTATACAGATAAGAATATCACCTCTCCTGCCGTACCCTACTACCTGCTGTGCATAAATCAGACTCCCGTCCATATCATTTAAAACAGCAGTAGTCAATGAAGTATTTGTATTCAGGGCAATTGCAGGAAGAGCTCCCTGAAGTTTCAGTCCTAAAAACCTGCCCCTCACAGGATCAGCACTTTCAAGTTTTGACTTCAGAACATCAGGAAGTTCTCTTCTCTTCATAAAACCTTTCATCAACTCCCCTGCAATATGTGAAGAGTCTGCAGCACTCCCTCCGTTGCCGCAGACAAGTATTTTCCCCTCTTTTTCAAAGCAGTCTTTAAGAAGGGTGAATGCAGCTTCAATATCATTTCTGCAAACAGATAATAGGCCATACCTGTAAATTAAATCATCAAGAATACTAATAACTTTGTCCATTATAAACCTCCCTCCTGTTCGTAAAAATATCTTTCTCCTGCACAGAGACTGCCGTAATCACCGATACTTTCACCCAGTTCAGCAGGCAGTATTGAACATATTTCAGAAGACAGCAAAAGTGCCTCTTTATTTATTTCAGATTCGGCTGCAGGCAGAAGATACTTGCTGCAGCGTGCAAAAATACTCCCAATAACTATCCTTTCAGGGTTAAGAATATCTATCAGGACAGATAGCCCCCTTCCCAGATACTTTCCGCTGGTCTCAAGTATTTCCAGGGCGGCACTGTCACCGGATTCAGCGGCAGTACATACTTCTCTGGCACTTACCGCCCTGCCGGAAAAAAGCTTACAGAACGGGGTCGGATTATTCTCCTTCACCCTTCTGTCAATAATATCAGCGGCAAGCTGTGCAATCCCTCCTCCGCTGCAGAAACCTTCAAATGAGCCTGCTTTACCGTAGCCGACAGGACCGGATGTTTCAAGCCTGATATGCCCTGCCTCCCCAGCCATATCTGATGAACCGCTGTAAAGCTCCCCGTTTAATATTAGGCCGGCACCAAGGCCGGTACCGAAGGTTAAAAATATCATGTTCCTGCAGCCCCTGCCGGCCCCCCATCTCCATTCAGCAAGAGCACATGCGTCAGCATCATTCTGAAGAAAAGCAGGTATTCCAAATCTTTCAGTTATTATTTCTGTAACAGCTATTTTATCCCATCCCGGCAGATTCGGAGGCGATAAAATAATACCCCGCCTACTGTCAAGAGGTCCTCCGCAGCTTATACCTGCCGCACAAACCGTATCTTTCCCCGCTTTATCAAACATGTATTCAACAGCATTATTTATCTTTTCTAGGGCAGCCTCAGGTCCCAGAGATGTTTGGGTAGGAAAGGTCAACTTTTCATGTATAAACGGAGTCCTGTCCCCCAGAATAACTGATGTTTTTGTCCCTCCGATATCAATTCCTATAATATATTTCTTCACACTTTTAATCCTTCGATCCCCTGTCAGCAGAGTACTGCAAAATTACGCCACAGGCTAAGTATGCTTTTGCAGAAAAAACAGCAGGTACACAGATAAGGCACCTGTACCAGCTTCATGAAAAAACACTTGAAGATAGCCTGAATTATGCTAAAATAAATTGTAACCGGTTCCAATAAAGGTAGCAATCATTTTTTCCGGTATCATCAGAGAATCATTTATGAGGATAGAAAAATGGAGAAAATTAAAGGTCCAGCAATTTTTCTTGCACAGTTTCTGACAGACAAAAAACCGTTTGACTCACTTGAAAATATTACAGGATGGGCAAAAAAGCTGGGTTATAAGGGGGTACAGATCCCTGCAAATGAAAAACACATAATTGATATCGATAAAGCGGCAGAATCCAGGGATTACTGTGATGAGATTGCAGAAAGGTGCAGCGGACTTGAAATTACCGAACTCGCAAGCCATTTATTCGGCCAGCTTATAGCGGTTCATCCTGCCTATGATGAACTTTTCGATGTTTTCACGGAAAAAAAGTTCAGAAACAATCCGGCGGCAAGACAGCAGTGGGCGGTTAATAAGATGATTGCATCAGTTAAGGCATCCTCGAATCTGGGACTCAGTGTGCTGCCGACATTTTCAGGTGCCCTGATGTGGCATCTGATGTATCCATGGCCGCAGAGACCGGAGGGGCTGGTTGAGCAGGGGTTCAGAGAGCTCGTAAAACTCTGGCAGCCTGTACTTGACGCAGCAGAAGAATACGGTGTTGATCTTGCATACGAAATCCATCCCGGGGAAGATCTCCACGACGGAATAAGTTTTGAAAGATTCCTCGAAGCATCAGGAAATCACAAAAGAATAAAAATATTATATGACCCTTCTCACTTTGTTCTCCAGTGTCTTGATTATATTGAATATATCAGGATTTATGCTCCGTATATAAAAGCATTCCATGTGAAAGATGCCGAGTTTAACCCTTCGGGCAGAAGCGGTGTATACGGCAGCTATTCACCATGGAGAAAGAGAGCAGGCAGGTTCAGAAGCCCTGGAGACGGACAGGTGGATTTTAAAAAAGTATTTACTACCCTCACTGAATGCGGATATAATTCATGGGCAGTTCTGGAATGGGAGTGCTGTATTAAAAACTCTGAACAGGGGGCAAAAGAAGGAGCGCCGTTCATAGAATCGATGATAATTGAAACTGCAGACAGGGCTTTTGACGATTTTGCAGGGGGCGGTTCTGATGAAAACAGGAACAGAAGGATTCTCGGCTTCAGGCAGAATCCGGGTAATCAGGAGAGGTAAATGGACAGGAAACTTAAAGGCGGCATTATAGGGGCAGGTAAAACATCATTTATCGGTCATGTTCACATGGCAGCAGCCTCACTCGGAAGGAAAGCGGAAATTGTATCTGGTGTATTTTCCGGAAATCCGGAAAAAAGCCTTCATAGGGGAAAGGAACTTGGCATTGCACCGGAAAGGTCATATTCAGACTACAAAACAATGATAAAACACGAACTTTCTCTTCCGGAAGAAGAAAGAATTGATTTTGTTATTGTTGCATCCCCGAATTCATCTCATTATGAGATAAGTATTGCATTTCTGAATGCCGGAATACATGTTTTCTCCGACAAACCAATGGCTGTATCACTCAGCCAGTGTTATGAAATTAAAAAAGCTTCAGAGACCAGCAAAAGGCTTTTTGCCCTGACCCACGGGTATACAGGATATCCGATGATTAAACAGGCAAGACATATTGTCCGCTCCGGTGAGATCGGACGGATTGTAAGGATTGTTGTAGAATACACACAGGGATGGCTTTCTCCTCTAATGGAAGATCCGGAAAACTTTAAAACCTGGCATGTAAACCCAGAAATTTCCGGTCCTTCGTGCACAATGATGGATGTCGGCATACATGCCCTCAATCTGGTCCAGACAGTAACAGGAGTTGTCCCAAAAGAGGTATGTGCTGATCTGGGATCTGATATTCCGGGAAATCCCCTTGATGACTCAGGATCAGTTCTTATTCATTATTCCGGTAATATTCGGGGGATTCTGCATGCTTCCCAGATATCTTCAGGAGAGGGTAATGCCCTCAGGCTGAGGGTATACGGTACACGTGGGGGGATCTTCTGGGATCAGGAATATCCTGAAATACTTGAAAAAATGAACACAGACAACACAAGCACCATATATAAAAAAGGGGGAGCAGCACTCTGCGATGAAGCTTTAAAAGCAGCGGACCTGCCGGGCGGACATCCGGAAGGACTGATATCTGCATTTGCCAACATTTATAAAAGCGGATTTGAAACAATCAGATATATGAAAAGCAGCGGTGAATCAGGGGAAAAAACCAGGGCAGGCTGGGATTATCCTGACGCACAGCAGGGTATAACAGGGTTGGCTTTTATTGAAGCAATAATAAGGAACAGCAGGACCGGGGAAAAATGGAGTGCAGTTGAACTGGATTCAGATGGATAGAAAACTTACCATAGCTGATATATCCAGAATAGCCGGAGTTTCAAAAGCAACAGTATCACGGGTCTTAAACAACTCCGAAAAAGTAAATGAAGTTACCCGGCAGAATATTCTTAAAATTATAGAGGAAAACAACTATCAGCCAAGCAATCTTGCAAGGGCACTGACAAAAAAAAGGTCGCATATCATAGGTGTCGTGATCGAAGATCTTGCCAATCCATTCTTTACAGAGATTGCCAGGGGAATCGAATCGGAGCTGCATAAAAACGGATATATCATGTTCCTGACAAGCTCCAACTGGGACAGGGATAAAGAGCAGGATATTGTAAATAAACTCTACCGCCATCAGATTGACGGACTATTAATTACCCCTATTGAAACAGAAACGCCTGTATTTAAAATGCTTAAAAAAAGCAGCCTTCCGGTTGTATTGATGAATTACAGGAGATCAGATCCTGATCAATCCATTGTTTCGTCCGACAATATCAAAGGTGCGGAGATTGGTGCAAAACTGCTTTTTGACAATCAGTACAGGGAGATCATCTGCCTGAAGGGTTTTGAACATCAAACTGCTAACGACCGGGTTGAAGGTTTTTATAAGGAAGCAGAGCGTCACAGGGAAGAAAACAGAATTATAAAACTTTTCACAGGAATCAATACACGTGAAGACGGTTACAATTTTGCTAAAGACCATGCTGACTACTTCAGAACTATAATACACAGCTGCGGTATTTTTGCATTAAATGATTTTGTCGCCTTCGGTCTTATCGACGGGCTTCTCGATGCATCAGTCTCTGTGCCTGATAAGGTAGCTGTACTCGGTTATGACGATATATCATTCTCGGAAAGATATCGAATTCCCCTGTCAACAATCCACCAGCCTAAATTCCGGCTGGGAAAAATGGCAGCAGAAGAACTGCTTGAAAAAATAAATAACAGGAATAAAAAAGCTTCAAATATTATCATTGACCCGGAACTGGTAATAAGGGAGTCGTGTCCTCTTATAAACAACAACAGGTGATCTCTATCCACTTCGTGTTCTGTTGATCCCCATACCGGGCAGTCAATCGCCAATGGCGTAGGGAATTTTTTTTGTAAACAAAAAAAATAGTTTTTAGAGGTGCCCGATAATTATTCATAATCAGATTCTTTACGTCATAAAAGATTAAAGATTGCCTACTTATATTTCCTTATAATCCTGTCCAGACGGTTTATTGCCAAAACAGCACCCCTTATTGTATGATAATTCACCTTCCAGGAGTGGCTCATATGGGTCCAGACAGGTTCTCCTTCCCGGGTAAGCAAAGGCCACCACTCACCAACCTCGTGCTTTATCATATACTTCATAACAAACGTATGAACATTACCATAGGCATCAAGATATTTATCATCCCCGTATAAAAGATATGCATCAAGCATTCCTGTCAAAAACTCAGCCTGCTGCCAGAATTCCTTGCCTTTATCGTAAACTCTGCTCCCGTCATGAGAGCCTTCGACATATACCCCCCCGTACCTCCTGTCGAGCCCGACAGACACAGCATGATTGAGGGTTTTGGTGAATAATTCATCATATTCGTGCAGATCCATGTTCAGGACTTTCAAAGCCTCCAGAAGAAGCCAGAAAAATTCAACATTATGGCCATAGGAAGTATTGTCCATAACATTCTCCTTCTCCTGCTTTTCGCCTGTAAACCTGTCCCATCCCCAGATGATATCAAATTTAATCTGGGGAGCTACAGACCAGTCATCAAAAAACTGTGGAATCCCGCTGCCGTATTCAGGATGCATTATCCGCTTCACAAGAATATCTATTATTTCCTTTAATTTTCTTTTATGAATATCTTTTTTACTGCAGGTATATAATGCAGTAAATGCTTCCATCAGATGCATATGCACATCAAGAGTCTTGCGGTCCCCCCCTCCGCTGCCAGGTCCGCAGAGTGTCCAGTCCCGGTTGAACATCTCCCGGTAACCGCCGTAGAATGTATCGACACAGTAGATCTGAAGAAGATTAAAACACTTTTCCGCATACTCAAGACCAATAGGATCTCCTGAAACAATTGTATATGTGGCCAGAGCATAGATTGCAAAACTCTGCCCGTAAATTATTTTTTTATCTATTGAAATATTATTTTTTCTGCTGAAAAGCCAGTAAAAACCCCCATACTCCTGGTCCCAGTAGTTCTCTACAGCAAAATCAACACCCTTTTTTGCAATACCCAGACATACACCATCTTTATCAAATCCATGCTGATGGGCCAGTGACAGAGAATAGACAGTCCGCATGTGGGCCAGAAGCGATTTTTCATCTGCACCGGTATCATTACCGTCTGTGTCAAACTGGGTATTGTAACCTCCGTTTAGAGTATCCAGAGATCTTTCTTTCCAGAACGGCAGCAGCTCTTTTTCAAGATGACAGGTCATCTCCTCTTTCCAGTTTTTAATCATGTTTAAATCCATATTTCTGCCTCCTGTTTACAAATTTGTTTATTCATAAATCCTTTTGTAACCGGTTACATTTAGAAATGATATGAGATGTTGTTTATACTGTCAAGTTATTTACATAAGTTACGGCTGATACAGAAGACATAATCTGAATAAAAGTCACAGGTGTGGAAAAACATTTTTAAAGAACAGCTTAAAATCAGAAGATAAAGTCTCCCCTGTAATTAATTCCTATTCCTGATATCGGTCATGTATATCCTCAAACAGTCTGATATTATCCATCATAATCTCTATGATAAGCGGATCAAAAAAAGTACCTGAAGCTTTCTTCATTTCATCCCTGGTCGCTTCCTTTGACATGGCCGGTTTATATATCCTTTTGGAGCAGAGTGCATCATAGACATCTGCGCAGGCCATTATTCTGGCTTCCAGAGGGATTGCCTCTCCTGACAGCTTCATTGGATAACCGGATCCGTCCCACTTTTCGTGATGATGCAGGCACAGCCTGTAGGCCATCCGGAAAAGCTCAGTATCACACTGCCCCAGTACCTTTTTAAAAGCCCCTGCCCCTGCAGAGGTATGGGTCTTCATAATTTCATATTCCTCAGGGGTCAGCCTTGCCGGTTTCAGCAGTATGGCATCGGGAATTGCGACCTTTCCTACATCATGCAGAGGAGAAACATGGAAAATACTCTCAATAAAACTTTGAGTAATGGTTTCTTTGAAACGGGGATGACGGGAAAGCTTATCAGCAAGAACTACGCAATAGTTACGGGTCCTTTCCAGATGGGCTCCGGTTTCAGGATCCCTTGAATCGGTCAGGTCTGCTATTGCAAACATAAGAGCACGGTAGGCACCCAGCAGCTCATCAGAGGTTTTACGTGTAAGTTCAGAAAACCGCCGGGTCATAAACTTGGCTACCCGCTGGGCAAAGGAGGGATCCTGATCCAGCAGTATGCCGAAGCTTTCGTTATCCAGCTGAAGGCATTCTGTTTTTTCAATGGCTCTAACGGTTGCTGAACGGACCTCTTCAGTCAGAAGGGCCATTTCCCCGAATACTTCAGGAGATTCCATTTTCCCCAGTTCCCGTTCACCCCATCCCATATCACGCAATACAGACACTCTGCCGCTCAGGATAACAAACATACTGTCTCCGGCATCCCCTTCCCGGCAGATGATATCACCATTTTCAAAGACTGCTTTTTTAAAATGATGGCTGATTATTTCAATAGAACTTTTATTTAAATGGGAAAATAATTCACTTTTACCAAGAACGGAATTTAAATCGATCTCCATATCAGTCACTCCACCCCGTCATAAAATTAAAGACAAAGCTCTTTTATCCAGAGCCCTTGTAATTATTATGGGGAAATCAAGATAATACTTTATTAAAACAGGAATTAACTAATCTGAACTTAAAAACTTTTCTCAAATATCAAAAGAGCCACAATGCAGTATATATTCATTATAGTAGTCAATGTATTCAATTACTATCATTTTTTCTTTTTATTCACAAATAAACCGTGAATCCTTTCTATAATAACTTTATTAAAAAGCAGTTCCTGGAAAATTTGTTTTACAATTTTTTTATTTTCAGTCCTTCAGCTTATATAAAAAATGAATTTTCCTATATCCAGTAGACTTCTCTTGCAGGAATAATAGTCACAAGTTTGTCCTCCCGTCCCTTAAGGAAGTGTTTTAAAAGCTCTTTCCTTGACCTGTTTTCAAGTGATCCTTCGACAACAGTTCTGATATTGCCGTCGAGAAACTCCTTTGTTTCTACAGTAAACAGAAAATTATTCTCTTTCAGGATATCTACAAGATCCTCATTTCCGGTATATGAAATTCTGGCATAATACTGGCGCTGACCGATAATTTTTATATTCATCAAATCCCTGATTTTTATAACTATCAGTCCGCCGATTGAGGAGCCCAGTCCGAAAAAGATTAAAAGCCGGGGGTCTCTGTCAATATACTTTACAACCATTGCAATAACAGTAATACCGATAATACTTTCAAAAAAGTTTATTCCGAATACTCCGGCACTCTTCCCGCGGTTAAACATTTCAATTTTGAAATTAAATACAATATCCTGCAGAATCCTCCCAAAAAAAACAATTATTCCTGAAATAAGCAATGCATTCATAATTTTCCCCGTTTTTAATTTAAGTTTCTCTAAAAGTTAATCATATTTACTCTTAAATTTACAGAGTTTTTCTTTTCACTTTATTATCCTCTTCTCTATATTCCTCTCATATTTCAGGATTATCACTGTAATCTGTTTTGTTATTTATAGATCATTTGTGTATATAATTTTTTAATTGACAGGTGCTGTAAGTTTCCCTATCATTCAGATGTTATAATATTCTATAGTATTAATTGCTTTTAAGTATGAATTTATATCTTTAAAGGATTATATAATAATATGGAAGACAAAAAACTTAAGGTTTTAATTGCTGATGATGAATTCCGTATTGGAATCCTGATAAAAACACTGATAAAATGGGAAGAATTAAACCTAGAATGTATTGATATTGTCAGCAATGGAGAAGAAGCTTTAAGAGTTATATGTGATAAAAACCCTGATATAGTTATTACAGACATACAGATGCCGAGAATAAACGGGTTGGACCTTATAGCAGCTGTAAGTGAAAAAAAACTGAATATAAAGTTTATTATAATCAGCGGTTATAAGGATTTTGAATATGCCCATAAAGCAATTCAGTATGGTGTTAAATCCTATCTGCTTAAGCCAATTGACGAAATAGAATTAAATAACACTCTTCAGAAAATCTGTTCGGACTTTTCTCAGGAGTATTTAAAAAAAGAAAAAGAAGAAAATTTTGAAAAAGAGATATCTGTCAGTAAACAGATAATAAAAACAAATATCCTTAAAAACATTATAGAAAAGAAGAATTATACTGTTGAAGATATTGAGAATATCTATAATCTAAGACTGGACGCTCCATTATACCGTGTCATAGACATAAAACTCGACTACTGGGATTTTAAAAATATTGATAAAAAACAGGATAAAATTACTGTAGATAAAGTTGTCAGTATTGTGGAAAAGATTTTTAATGACAAAATCAAGGAAGAACTTATCTATGAAAGTAAGTCTTTACATATATATTGTCTGCTTAATTACAATACTGATAAATCAGACAATTTAAAAGATCTTATAAATAATGTCCTGATTGATATAGAAAAGTACCTCCTCGGATTTGAAATGTATACAGTCACAATAGGAATAGGAGGAGAAACAACAGAGTTTGGGAATATCAGCAATTCTGTTATTGAGGCTTATAAGGCTGTGAGCAGCAGAATAAAAAGGGGAAGCGGAAGACTCATCTATGCAGATAATCTGTTTTTCAAAAAAAGTTTATCTGTTTCAGAACGGCTGGGCAGCTGTGAAAATGATTATATAAACAAGATTAAAACCTATTCAACAGAAGACTTTGAAAAATCAATTGATGAGCTTTTTGATAAAATAACCATTGAAGACAGAGTAGATTTTTCATATTACTATGACGCAGCTGAATATCTTATTACGGTGTTCTTCGATCAGCTAGAAGATAAAAATGAAGACGGTTTGAAACTGAGAGAATACCTTTTTGATATATGTCAGCACTGCAGTACAGTCAATAAGATGAAAAAATTACTGAAAATAAATCTGTCTGAATATCTTGAAAGATCATATAAAAGACTTGAAATGAAATCCACAAAACCTGTGAGGGAAGCTAAGTTATATATAGACAGTCATTACAGCGGAAAAATAACCCTTGAAAGTATATCAGAAATTGTTGAATTAAACCCCATATATTTCAGCGTGCTTTTTAAAAAAGAAACCGGCCTGAATTTCAGCTCATATCTTGTTAATATACGGACAGAAAAAGCAAAGGAAATGCTGAAAAACAGCAATGAAACAATTGAAGCCGTAGCTGAAAAGGTCGGATACAGAGATGTAAGATATTTCAGCCGTCTTTTTACAAAAACAGTAGGTATTAAACCTGCAGTTTTCAGAAAGCTCTATTCATAGGATAAATTATGAATATGAATAAAAGACTTATAATATATATATACCTTCAATTATTTCTTTTTATTTTACTTTTTTTTTCAGCTACTGTTTATCAGATCATTGATAATATAAAAATAATTTTTCAGATTACAGAAGTTTCACTACTGCTGTATTTATATTTTTATGTAATGCTTCCACTTCGTAATCTTGATTCGGTCCTTACCCGTTTTATTAAAAAAAAAGATACAGGAGAAGAGTTTCTAAAGCAGGACCCCGGCAAAACCGCATATATCAATAAAATAAAAAAAGTAATCGAAATATATTCCGGACAGGCAAGCAAAGACAACTATGCCAGGATACATGACAAGCAGGCTGAACTTGCAGCCCTTCAAAGCCAGATTAATCCTCATTTCCTGTATAATACACTTGATTCCATCCGTGGACAGGCCCTTGTTGAAAACAATATGGAGATAGCAAAAATGGTTGAAGCTCTTGCCGGCTTCTTCAGATACAGTATAAGCCGCAAAGGAGAACTTGTAACTTTACGTGATGAACTGGTCAATGTCAAAAACTATATGATGATCCAGCAGTACCGGTTTTCAAACAGATTTTCACTTGAAATACTGATTGATAAAGAGGATGAAATTTCCTACGACTATCTTGTACCGAGACTTATCATTCAGCCAATTATTGAAAATGCCATATACCACGGACTCAAGGAAAAGCTTGAAAATGGTGTTATCACAATAGAAATCATTCTAACAAACAACAATATGATACTTATGATTTCTGATAACGGTGAGGGGATGGATGGCGAAACGCTTTCGGAAGTAAATAAAAGGATTAAATCATCCGGCCAGTTTTTTGACAATAAAAATGATGATATTCCCCGCCGTATTGGAATTGCATTGCCTAATATCAATAAAAGAATTCAGCTCCTTTTCGGCGATGAATACGGATTAAATATGTACAGTACCAGGAATATAGGAACAGATGTCGAGATAATGCTGCCGGCAAATTATGAGAGGACAACAGATATATAATGAAAAAAGAAATTCTCAGTGTCCGGAATTTCAACCTAAAATACAGTAATGCTGTAAATCTTAAAGACATTTCGCTGAGTCTTATGGAGGGAGAGAGTACAGCTCTTCTTGGCCTTGCGAGCTCAGGGAAGGATGCATTTCTACAGGTACTTACAGGAAATGAGTGGTCAGACATAGGAACACTGCAGATTGATAATAAAAAGATTAATACTTCCGAAGAACTCAGGGAATATGTACACAGAATAACTGAAATAAATTATTCAATTTCAGACTGGACAATTGCAGAATATATAGGACTTGTATCAGAAGGATTATTTCCGCTGTTTAACCGTAAAAAATCATTTACAGAGGAAATACAGCTTCTTTTCCTTGAACTTGGACTTGAAATAGATGTTACAAGAAAAATATCAGAACTTTCTGAACTTGAAAAAAGAGTTGTTGATTTAGTAAAGGCATATAGAAAAAAATCAAGAATACTTGTAATTGAAGATGAATTCGACGGTGCAGCAGCAGATGAAATTGCTGTATTTAAAAAAATAATGGACCGCTTAATTTCTGGAAGAATGACAGCAGTAATTAAAACACATTCTGACAGCATCAGCAGCATTCTTGCTGATAATTTTATAATATTTAAAAACGGATCTGTTATAAAAAAATGCAGAAAAGAATATATAAAGGATGACCGCCACCTGGAGTATTTTCTTCTAGGACAGTCCGGCATATCAGATAAAAAAATTGAAAAACATAGCAGCCACTCCTCCATCCCGGAAAGCGGAACAGCATACTCTGTAAATAACATAATAACAGAAGACAGGGACAAACTTGATTTTTCGTTCAATTGCGGGGAAATTGTTTCAATACTTGTTATGAATATCAGGAAAAAGGAAAAGATATTCAATATTATTTCAGGGCGGGAGATTGATAAAAACACAGAGATTTTTCTGGAACAGAAAAATCTCACTTTCAATTCAATATCAGATTTTGTAAAAAACAGAGTTGTATCAAGTGTTAATTTAGGTTCAAACAGTGAGTTTCTCGATAAAATGTCAGTAGGGGAAAATATAATAATACCATCACTGCAGAAGTTATCATCCTTAAGATATATTTTTTACGGTAAGAAAATGACAGAAATACTTGAGAATCAGCTGATTATGAACAACAGCGGTTTTTATAAAAATTTCAAAGGTGATGAAACAAATTTAAGGATCCTGATACAGCTTGAAAGATGGTATGTCCTTAAACCGAAAGTCCTTGTCTTTCTTGAACCGTTTCTTCAATGCGATGTTTACGGAGCTTCAATAATAAAATCTTATATCAGAAAATTCACCGACATTGGAACAGCTGTTATCATTGTAAAAGCGCGTGAAAAGGATATAGTTGATATTTCAAACAGAATTATTAAAATATAATCCATGAATTATTAATATCTTCATACATATTCTAAATAATGACTCATTGTAAACTAAAATTCGCACATATATAATGTCTTAAAACAAACAAAGGGAGAAATGTATGAAGCGAAAAATATTGGTTTTGATCGCAATAGCTGTTATAGCCGGTCTGTTTATCGGTTGCAGCGGAAAAAACGAAGCTGCGGCCGGTGCAGCAAAAGAAACAGCAGCAAAAGACATGACATTTGTAGTTGTACCAAAATGTGTTCATGCCTGGTTTGATGAAGTAAACAAAGGGGCAGTTCTTCAGGCTGATGCACTGTCTAAACAGCTTGGCGTCCAGGTTAAGATTGACTACAGAGCACCTGGAAGTGCAGATGTGGTTGAACAGAATGCTGTTCTGGAACAGGCTGCTGCAACAAAACCTGACGGGATAGCTCTTGACCCTGTTGACTATGAAGGGAGTAAAGCTGTTATTGCTGAAATTCAGGCAAGAGGAATTCCCGTAATATTGTTTGATTCTCCTGCTCCTGCAGGATCAGGTTTAACAAGCGTTGGCAATAATTTTGCTGAACAGGCTGCATTAGCTGCTGAAAAACTTGCCAAAATTCTGAATTACAAAGGTAAAGTAGCTGTTATGCAGGGGTTCCCTTCAGCTCCAAATCATGCGGAAAGATACCAGGCGCATCTTGATACACTCGCAAAATATCCCGGTATCAAAGTTATTGACGGCGGAATTGACAACGATAATATCGAACAGGCACAGGCACAGGCTTCAGCTGTACTTGCAGCCAATCCTGATCTTGCAGGATACCTTAACTGCGATGCATGCGCATCCGGTGTTGCTGTTGCTATTGAAGAAGCAGGAAAAAAGGGAAAAGTTAAATTCGTTTCAATGGATAACCTTATTGAAATACTTGAATATGTAAAGAGCGGAACTATTACAGCAACATCTTCAACCATTCCCCAGATGCAGGGTTCAATGGCTGTTTTAATGATGTGGCAGGCTTCAATAGGAATGGAAATTCCTGCTGTTGTTGATACAGGTATCGCATACATTGATGATACAAACATTGACAAATGGATCAAAATGGTTGGTGGTAATTAAAAATCTTTTTGATGTATTTTCTAACAATATGCATTGAAAGATAAAAGGGACATTTAAACATTTTATTTGTCCCTTTTTTAATTAGTAATAAGGAGCATAGCTTGAATATTTTAGAAGCAAAAAATATTACTAAACAGTTTCCCGGGGTTCTGGCTCTGGATTCTGTTGATATCACTTTCAAAAAGGGTGAAATCCACTGTATTATAGGTGAAAACGGAGCCGGAAAAAGTACATTAATAAAATGTCTCACAGGTGTTTATACTGCTGAAAACGGACAGATACTGATTAATGGAACTGATACTAAAAAAAACAGATCAATGTTTGAAAAAATTGCCTATGTCCCCCAGGAAATCGACCTGTTCGGTCATATGTCTGTTGCAGAAAATATATTTATGCCTTTTGAAAAATCAGGATTCAATGGTGTTGTTAATCAGAAACTACTGCAGCAGAATGCAATTCCTCTTCTGAAAAAATTCAAGCTGGATGTAAAACCTGATGATCTGATAAAAGACATATCAGTATCAGCCCAGCAGTTGATTCAGAGTATAAGGGCTATTGCCCATGAAGATTATGAAGTTCTCATTCTTGATGAACCAACAACCAGTCTGACAACAGAGGATGCAAAAATATTATTTGATTTTATCAGGGAAATAAAAAATCAGAATAAATCAGTGATATTTATTTCACATAAGCTTGAAGAAATATTCGAACTTGGAGATGTCATCACAATTTTCAAGAACGGACAGAAAGTAGCTTATTCAGATTTAAAAGATGCAACCATCCCCTGGATTATTACAAAAATGACAGGACGGAATGTAGACCAGGAGAAAATGTTCTATTCAGAGAATATTAGCGATGAAGTGCTGCTTGAAGTAGATAATTTAACAGGCGCTGATTTTACAAATATAAGTTTCAAACTGAACAAAGGTGAGATACTGGGATTTTCAGGACTTGTAGGGTCAGGAAGAACAGAACTGATGCAGGCAATCTTCGGGTATCTCCCTGTATATTCAGGAAGCATAAAGCTTGAAGGAAAAGAGCATAAAACGGGAGACACTAACTATTCGGTAAGTAACGGATTTTTCTATCTGCCTGAAGACAGAAAAGCGCAGGGTATTCTGCCTATGCTGAGTATAAGGGAAAATATATCAGCATCCAACCTTGACAGACTGAAAAACGGGTTATTTATTTCATCCAAAAAAGAAAAAGAATCAGCTGAAGATGTTATTAATACTTATGATATAAAAACTCCTGATTCTGAAAAAGCAATTAAATTCCTCAGCGGCGGCAACCAGCAGAAAGTTATTATCGGACGTTCAATGATATGCAACCCGAAAGTCCTGGTGTTTGATGAACCTACAAAAGGTATTGACGTAGGAACCAAAGCTGAAATATACCGTCTGATGAAAGAACTGGCAGAAGAAAAAGGTATAGGTATTATTCTTATTTCATCTGAAATGGATGAAGTAAAAAAATGTTCCAACAGAATAATAGCTTTATACGGCGGGAAAAAATACGGTGAATTCCCATGCACTGCAACAAAAGAAGAATTACTTAACGCTATTATCGGTGTGAAATCAGAATAAAGGAGCATAAAACATGAACAACAATCTATTAAAAAACAATACCCTAATAAATATGATGAAAAGAAGTACGCTAACCGCCATAAGTATGGTTCTTTTCCTGATGATAATTATTGCGAGTATTGTTTCCCCCTACTTTCTGGATAAATATAATCTGCAGTCACTGATAAGAGATCTTGCGTTTATCGGCATGATAGGAATAGGCCAGTCGCTGCTGCTGCTTGTGGGGGAGCTGGATCTTTCTGTAGGGAAAATTGCATCGTTATGCGGCATTCTCGCAGGCATGATGATGGTAAACTACGGCGTTAATTCCTACCTAGCAATGCTGATAGCTTTGGTCCTTGGTGTTATTTTCGGTACGATAAACGGTCTGCTTATAACAAAGCTGAGACTAAATGCCATGGTTGCAACAATAGGAATGCAGGGTGTATACGGAGGTATCAACCTTGTGCTTACAAAAGGTAAAGCAATTACAGGCATACCTGAAAATATATATATGCTTGGAAAAGGACATATAGCATCAATTCCGATCCCCTTTCTCTTTACCGTAGGGGTTCTTGTAATTATTCTTTTTTTGACAAAAAAGACAAAAATAGGCAGATACATATACGCTATCGGAAATAATAAGGAAGCAGCAAAAATACTCGGTATAAAAGTGGATAAAATAAGGGTAATTATCTATTCAATCGTAGGAGCTATATCAGCCCTTGCAGGTATTCTTTATGTTGCAAGACTTGGTTCATCACAATCCTCTATCGGAGGGAACTGGCCCATGAACTCTATTGCTTCAGCTGTTATAGGGGGAGTTGCGTTAAACGGCGGAATCGGAAACCCTGCGGGGGCCCTTGTGGGAGCCGCAATAATCAGCGTCATTTCAAACCTTATTGTACTTCTTGGGGTAAATGTTTACTGGCAGTCTGCAGTAAGCGGCTTTGTTGTAGTTCTTGCAATATCATTCAGCTCACTGTCAGCAATTATAAGCGAGAAAAAACAGAAGAAAATAAAACTTGAAAGTGTAGATAAATAGGGGGGGGCTAAAGTGGAAATAGGATTAAACCTTTCATTTGCAGTAAAGAGATGGACAGAACCTGTTCAACTGGCGCGAATGTGCAAAAACGATTTCGGAGTCAGACACATACAGTTTACCTGGGATCTGATAGATCCCTGGTGGCCGGAAAAAGAAAGAAACAAACTTGTCAGGGAGTACAGAGACGCTTTCGAATCTGAGGGATTATTCATTGATGCAACATTCGGGGGGATAGCCGGATATATCTATTCCCAGCTGCTTTCTCCGACAGAAACCCAGCGTAATATTTCATTTGAATTTTTTAAAAGGTCAATAGATATGACAATTGAGATGGGAGCTGATATAATGGGCACCCCTGTTGGAGGTATGTCATATAACGATTCAAGAAATCCTGCAAGAAGATCCGAGCTTTACGGCTTAATGCTTGAATACCTCAGGGAGCTTGCCTCATACGGAAAGAAAAAAGGTCTCAAGGAAATCCATATTGAGGCAACTCCTCTTGATACCGAATTCCCCCACAGCCCGGATATCAGTTCCAAGATGATGAAAGATCTTGATGGAACAGATATACCCATAAAACTTCTAATCGACTGGGGACATGCTCTTTACAAGCCATTATTGAAAAAAGAAGCTGATATGGAATTATGGCTCAAAAAGTGCGCTCCCTATATCGGATCCATCCACCTGCAGCAGACTGACGGTCTGCTTGACCGCCACTGGGATTTTACAAAAGAGGGTATTATCACCCCTGATCTGATCAAAAGGACGGCAGAAGCAACAGGGACTGAAAATATTATCCAGTATCTTGAGGTTGTTACAGTCTTTGAAGAAGCTGATGACAAAATATATGAGGGAATGAAAAAGACTATGGACTACCTCCATAAAGAACTCAACTTTTAATTTTTCAAATGAGGATTCAAAATGAAATATAAGGATTTATACGAAACCATACTGTCGGAACATAGGAATGTTTTTGAAAAGCTGGATGTTTCAGTTTTAAACAAATTCATTGAAACTGTCAAAAACCACAGCCGTATTTTTATAATCGGTGTCGGCCGTGAGGGAATGGCAACCAGAGCATTTGCCATGAGGCTGATGCATATGAATAAGGAAGTCCACTGGATATGGGATGATACAACTCCAAATATCCATGAAGGCGATTTACTTATTGCAACTTCTGGTGATGGCGGGATCGGACATATAGATTATATATGCAGGAGAGCGAAAGAGGCTGGTGCTTTGATCTATATTGTAACAGGTTCTCCCAGCGGAAAAACTGCTAAAACTGTTGCAGATGAAGTTTTCTTTATTCCCGCTGCTGTTTACAGGGGAACTGATGATGTGGTCCCCTCATCCCAGCCGATGGGAAACCTCTTTGAACAGTGCCTTCTTATAATTTTCGATATAATAATAATGCTTATTGTAGAGCAGTCAGATGATATGAGTTTTGAAAAGATGTCAGGCCGCCACAGGAATGTTGAATAACACAGGAAAAGGAGAAAAAATGAAAAAAATTATAAATAAAGATTCCAGTATTGTTGATGAAATGCTTTCAGGATATCTATCTGCATACAGCAGATATTATGAACCTGTAAACAGCAACAACTCTTTTACATACAAAAAAAGAAGAAAAAATAAAGTTTCGATAGTTATAGGGGGAGGCAGTGGACATGAACCGTTATTCAGCGGATTTGCCGGACAGGGTCTGGCAGATGCAGTTGTATGCGGAAATATATTCGCTGCACCGAATCCGCAGCTTATTTTTGAAACTGCCAGGGCTGTTGATGAGGGGAAAGGGGTTCTTTTTATATACGGAAACTATGCCGGTGACAATATGAACTTTGATATGGCAGAAGAACTATGTGATATGGAAGATATTAAAACTGCTCACGTCAGAGTCTGGGACGACTGTGCATCCGCATCAAAGGAAAGATATGATTCAAGAAGAGGTGTTGCTGGGGATGTATTTGTGATTAAAGCAGCAGGAGCAGCAGCAGATTCAGGCTTAAGCCTTGAAGAGGTAATCAGGATAACTGAAAAAACCAGGGATAATATTAATACTATCGGCCTTGCGACTTCCCCTGGATCGATCCCTGGTCTTAATAAACCGACCTTTGAGCTGGGTGAAGATGAAATAGAATTCGGAATGGGACTTCATGGAGAACCCGGAATTGAACGGACAAAAATGCAGGACGCTGGCAAGCTTGTTGAGCGGATGTATAAAGAGCTTATGACTGAAATGGGACTCTCTTCAGGGGATGAAGTTGCTGTTCTTGTTAACGGTCTTGGCTCAACTACCCTTCTTGAACTTAACATTGTCTATCATGAACTGGACAAACACATAAAATCAGACGGATTAATTGTCCATGATTCTGAAATAAAGAGCTACTGCACCTGTCAGGAGATGGGAGGATTTTCCATCACTATTCTGAAACTGGATGATGAGATAAAGAAATATTATAACGCACCCTGTTTTTCACCGTACTATGCCAGAGGAGAAATTAAATAATGAACAGAATTGGGACAGACAAAGTTGTTGAAATGATAATATCTGCCTGCGATTCAATAATTGCAAGCAAGGATTATCTGACAGAAGTTGACAGCAGTATTGGTGATGGAGATCATGGGATTGGAATGTCAGGCGGTATGCTGAAAGCAAAGGAAGAACTGACAGCTAAAACGCCTTTCGAGGATATAAATACGGTTTTTAAAACTGCAGGTATGGCTATGATTAATTCAATGGGTGGAGCATCAGGAGTAATCTTCGGATCACTCTTTTTGGGCGGCATAAAGAAAATGGACAGAATAACAGAACTTGATGGAAATAAATTTACTGTTATGATGCGGAAAGCTCTGGAAGCTGTTAAAGACCGGGGCAAAGCAGAGGTCGGCGATAAAACAATGGTTGATGCCCTGGAGCCTGCAGTTCTGGCAATGGAAGCACTTGACGACAAAAGCGACTTAAAGACAGTTCTCAAAACTGCTTCGGATGCAGCCGGGAAGGGTGTTGAGGATTCCAAAAAATACATTGCGAAATTCGGTAAGGCCCAGTACCTGGGGGAAAGAGCTGTTGGCTTTCAGGATGCCGGTGCAACTTCTGTATCAATTATTTTTAAAGCAATGTATGAGTATTTATAATTTTTTTTGATGAAAAGATATTTTTTTACTGGCTTTTATTTACATGAGAGGAACTGATGGCACGACTTGATAAATTATATATTGGAACAAATACAAAAATGTTCAAAACAGCCTCTGAGACTGTAGATTTTCTGGGTAAACTGGACAAGTTAACTTCAAATATCAGCAGGGATATTTTGGAATTATTTGTTATACCGTCATATACATCATTAAACGATGCAAGAAAAACTGTTGACAGTTCCAGGATTAAAATCGGCGCACAGAATATGGGTTGGGAAGACAGGGGGCAGTTTACCGGAGAAATATCGCCTCTGATGCTGAAAGAGACAGGTATTGATCTGGTAATGATAGGGCATTCAGAGAGGCGCCATATCTTCGGCGAACAGGATTTTGAGGAAAACCTGAAAGCTGTTTCTGCTGTCAGACACAACTTCACAGCCCTCCTCTGTATAGGAGAAACTGAAAAACAGAAAGAAAGCGGAATATCGGATGAAACACTGAGAACACAGATCAAGTGCGGTCTTAAGGATTTTACTGAAGAGATGATATCCCGTTTATGGGTAGCCTACGAGCCGGTCTGGGCAATTGGGGTTAACGGAAAACCTGCCAGTGCGGAATATGCTGATGAAAAGCATGTGGTGATAAAGGAGTGCCTTAGAGAAATTTTCGGTAAAGAATCAGGAGGAGATATACCGGTGCTCTATGGGGGAAGTGTAAACAATACAAATGCTGTTGAGCTTATTAAAAAGAAAAATATTGACGGGCTTTTCATCGGCAGAAGCGCATGGGATGCTGATAATTTCAACAGAATAATCAGATCGGTACTCCCGTTATTTGAAAGTAAAAAATAATCTGCCTTTGTCTTACATAAAAGCCCCTCCTCTTTTGCAAAAGGGCTGGGGCTTTTTTCAGTCTTCTGAATAAATATAAAACAAGACCGTTATTAATTATCTACACAGGTCCAGTGCGCTCCAGAAATTTCCCCTCCTGTATAGAGGAAGTTAACACCATCAGATGTTCTTTTTATCATCCTGTTCCAGCCTTCAAATATTGTAATATTATCAAAAATATGCTTTGTGTCATCTGTATCTACAAATGTACCTGAAAGAGTTGTTTCTGCATCAGAATACATATAATAATACCATTCAACAGGAATTGTGCTGTAATTACCAAAGGTAACATCATTATTTGTTTCTTCAATATCTAAAACAACAGTAGTAATTTGTGCTGCAGAATTACTTGAACTTACACCAGGCCAGATACCCGCAGAATACAGATGAGCCAGATGATCTGATCCTGTGTAATTAATATCAACATCTACATCTGCTCCGGCATTATCATCAGTATAATATATTGTGTTGTCTGATTCATCATTAAGCCGAAAATCAGCCTCTCCTGCATTAGTATATGATTCAACCCAAGGGACTGTGGGCGGAGTAAATGTACGATCAACTGTACCTGAAAGTGTAAGTATATCACCGAGACTGGTTGCTTCGGTTCCTTCGTCATCGCCGCTTCCTGAGTCTTCACAGGAAAACAGGAAAGCAAAGCTGGCAATAATTATTAATAAAAACAATAAACTAAACTTTTTCATAAAACCTTCCTTGATTATGAGATCTTCAACCGGTGATTGAAGTGATACATCAAGGATATACAGACCTGTTCGGGTCTGTCGTCCCGAAATGTATAATGGGACTGAGAAAAATTATTTTTTTTGAAATTATTTGAGGCCCGGAAGCTTTGTTGCTGAGATTATTCAGAAAACAGATTACCTGCATACTCAGAAGGTGACATCCCGGTTTTTTCCCTGAAAAATCTGTTAAAGGTGGTCTTTGAAGGAAATCCAGCTTCGAATGCAAGATCGAGAATAGACTGTTTTTCAAGTGCCCCGTTTTTTACCCGGGCAGAAAAGTAATCAAGCCGCCTGTTGTTGAGAAAAGTCCTGAAACTTGTCCCGCAGCAGTGATTAATTACAAAAGAAATCCGGTTCGGGTGGACTTCCAGCTCAGATGCAAGATCGGTAAGCATTATATCAGGGTTAAGATATACCCCTTCCTCAAAACGTTTTTCAACCAGGGAAAGCAGTAACGAACATTCCTCCTCAGAGCATAACTGTTCCCCCTCCTTCCGGCTTATACCGAAACGGGAGATATCAGGAGCGATAAGGAGCATAAAGGAAATACCATATATTAAGACAGCCATTGTTACTGACAGAATAAAAAAAGGGATAATTAATCCTGCGGCGAGGTGTTTTGTGACAGAAGGTATCAGGGCGACATATGCAAATGCAGCAAGAACAACAGAAGGAAGAACAACAAGGGCCCTTGCGCACATACGCTTGGTTACTGACAGGCGGAGTGATTTTTTCCCGAAAGCCAAACGGGCTGAAAAAACTATATAAATAATGTTTACAAGAACCTTTAACCCGTTCCTGAAAGGAAGCCATAAAGGGGGATTACCTGAAAATACATTCTGAAGAAATTCCTTATATTCCATACTGCTCATACTCATGACAGTAACTGTTACAGCAAGAAATTCAAAAAAATAGGGAAGGAAATGGATATAAATATAACGTGGGATATTAAGATTATCACTGACCAGTTCCCTGATATACCACCAGACTAAAGGACCGAACAGAAACGGGAGAGGCGCTGTCATGGGATATACCCATGGATAACGCAGCAGGATTTGCTGATCCCAGGTCGGAATTGTTACCAGCCGGACCGAAAATACAATCAGTAACAGAGCAAGGGGCATATTCTTCCGGTGCCTGAATCTGAAAAGAATTGACAGAAGGACAATACCTCCCTGAATTGCTCCAAAAGTTGCGATAAAGGACAGGAATTGCATTTCTATATTATAAAGCAGTTACCGCTATTTTGAAACAGTATTTATCAGCAGCATCTTACTATATTTCAACTGTCTGCAATCTGTCTGATTTTATTACAGGCACTTCGAAAGACTAAATATTTTTTCAATTCAGAAAAAACATTTCCGTACGCCGCTGCCAATCGTAAAGTGTGCCATAATGTCCTGCATAGGGACCAGCCTAATACAAAGTAAACAGAGGTCCCCTTATCTTAAAAATTTTTCATATCCTATGTAAAGGAGAGGTTTCTTTCCGGTGAAAATAATGACCTGAATATCCCGGTCAGAAGCTCCATTGATCCTGTTAAGTTTTTCTATCATTTTCACAATCTGATCAGTACGGAAACTATGTAAAATACCTGCTTCTTCCGCTTTTACAAGAAGACTCACTACAGACCTGAGGGGCTCTGCAGGTTTATCAATAGTTATACCTGTATAAGAGTAGCAGGGTCCCAGAATCTGATCCATAACAATGGGAGCTGTATCCTCCTGAACCAGGCGGTTATTTATGACAACATATTTATATTTCAGTTTCATAATAAAAACAGGGGGAGCTGAACTCCCCCTTTATCTGATTTAAACTATTTTATTGTAATTCTTCCTTCAGTTTCAGGAGTTATAGTTCCCCCGAGAAAAACAACATACTCAATAAAAGCATCTCTCTGCATCAGTGAAGTATCATAGAAATCAAGACTCTTTTTAAATACAGAATAACCGTCTCCCCCAGCTGCCAGGTATGAGTTTGTCGCTATCCTGTATTCCCTGCCTGGATCCACAGGCGATCCGTTTATCAGAAGATCTGAAACAGTACCTGATGCTGTATCAATTACAAAAGAAACCCCCTTTGAGACCTGCGGCATGGCACCATGGGTTACATTAGCAGGGGTACTGTCAAACAGTTTTATTACATCAGAGCCCTTTAAGGTAACAAGCGCCACTGAATTATCAAATGGAAGGACTTCATATATTGTCTGTTTTTTAATCTCCCCTTCACCTATATCAGTCCTTACCCCTCCCCCGTTCTGGAAAGCAAAGTCTGCCTTAAGGTTCTGGCTGTTGCAGAACCACAGCATTGAATCCGCAACAATATTGCCGATAGCAGTTTCTTTATTTCTGCTCTCTGCATTAAGAAATGGAGCTGTTGCAGTACCGATTGTTTCACTTAAAACAGAATCAACCCTGTCAACATAAGGTTTAAGCTTATCTGCAAGTGTTTTATCTTCAGGGATCTCTTTGTCAATAAAAGGATATACTGTTGTACCGTCAGCAAGCTTTTCTTTTTTCTTTACATTTACAGGAAGAAGTTTAAAATCAAAGCCTGTAACTTCTCCGTTCATAAACTTCAGAGAGACCTCTCCGACATACAGACCCCACTGACCTGCCTGAACAATAGGAACCTCTCTCCCGGTTTCATTATTCAGAACCATTACAGGCTCTTTAAGTTTTGTGTGGGAATGCCCGTCAATAACAAGGGCCAGACCCGGGACCCGGGCTGCCAGCCGCTTTGAGCCCTCATCCGGGCTGTCATAGATACCCATATGGACAAGAGCAACTACAATATCCGCCTTTTTTTTCAGTTCAGGGACCAGTTCATTTGCAACTTCAATTTCATCTCTAAACAGATAGCCTTTTATATTTTCCGGATTCCCGGTTAATGCTGTCTCTGAATCAAGAAGACCGAGAACTGCAATTTTAAAAACCCCGTAATCTTTAATTATATAGGGTTTGACATTATCGATATAACTTCCATCTTCTTTAACAACATTGGCACAGAGCCAGGGGAATTCAGACAAGGCTATCTGAGCCTGCATATCTTCGGCATTAGGATCAAATTCATGGTTACCCATTGCAAGTGCATCATAACCAATGTAGTTAAATCCTATAATATCCGGTTCAGCTTTGAAAAAGTTTGATTCCGGCCGGCCGGTATTAAAATCACCTGCACTTAGTACAAGCACATTTTTATTTTCTCCTCTTACCTCTTTGACAAGAGTCGCCTGGGCAGGAAGTCCCCCCTGACCCGGGGCTGGGTAATCAAAAAACGGGACCGGATGTCCATGGTGGTCATTGGTATGGAGGATAACAATATTATGCTCTACATCAGGGGTTGTTATCGGTGATGTACTGCATGAAACCAATACAAGGACAAAAAATCCTGTCAGTAGAAAACGCAATGTTTTTTTCATATTTCTCTCCTTTTTAACAGGCAAAGGTTTTAAGAGTCTGATCCTCTTAAATATTATCCTGTTTAAATTTTTCCGTATCTATTATCTTATTCCCTGCCCTCTTTCATTGCAAGAAGATTATTTGTAAATAAAAGGGTAATTAAGTTAAAAAATAGACATTATTATCACCTGTTTTTCATGAAGCAGTTTCTTTTTTGTTAACAGATTAAAAACTGAAAATTCCATGGAATCAGATATCAGATTATAATTTAATAAAAAGACAGGGAGATAAAATGAAAATCGGACTGGACACTGAGAGCTGCCATCTTCTTTTTCACAATGGAATAATAGATATATTCGGCTTTATCAGAAAAACTGCAGAAATGGGACTGGACGGGGTGATGATAAACATTATAGGGGGGATGGATGGAGATAATGATGAGTTTATTCATCCTGAATGGGGCTGCCTCGGAGGAGATGATCCTGAACATCTTGAAAAAGTGAGAAAAGAGCTTCAAAAATACGGCCTTTATGCAGAAGTGGCAATGAGAGGAACAGACCCGCAGCGTCTGGAAGCTGCATTGAAAGTTACTAAAAAAATCGGAGCTGATCTTTTGAGAACATACTGCTGTTTCGGGAAATATGACCCTGAAACCCTGAAAAAAGCACCTGATAATTTCAGAAAAATTGTACCTCTTCTTAAGAAATACAGAATCAAGTTTGCAATCGAAAACCATGAAGAAGAAACCTCTGAAGAAATTATTGATATTATTAAGAAAGTAGACAGCCACTGGGTAGGGTCTCACTGTGATATCGGGAATTCCATGATGGCATGGGAAGACCCGTCTGAAGCTGTCGGGAAATTAGCCCCCTATGCTTTTACATCACATTTCAAAGATCATATTATCATCCGGGACGGAAGTGAATATAAGGTCTGCGGAGTTCCCCTAGGCAGGGGTAATATTGATATTGATGAATGCTTCAGAATACTTTTTGAACACTCAACCCTTACAAGAATAAATATTGAACAGACTTATCCGTTTTTATCAGTCTTTAAACGGGAAAAGGGGACAGGAGGAGTATCTGAAGTCGGGAAAGGGGCATTTAAGGTTGAAAAACCGGTTTTTGATTTTGAAAAGCATATGCCTGATGATTATTACTATCCGCCGGACAAATACCGTGAAAGATGGATAGAAGAACAGAAAAACGGCCTTGAGGAATCTGTCAAATATATTAAAAAAATCAAGGATAAATACTGCAGATAAATTGGATTTATTTAATATTCTCTTCCGCCGAAAGACTGAACCCGGATTTTCCGGCTTCAGTCTTTTTATTTTAAAGCGGTTTTTCACAGCCGGTAAATCCAATTGACATAAACTGACACTTTTCCTATCATATAAAGATGCCATTAAAAAGTTATCCGTTATAATTTAGTTTCATTTTTATAAACTAAAATAGCTTGTGTATTAATTAATCCGGAGGTATATCAATGAGATTAAGATTTTTAATACTGTTTTTTGCTGTCATTATTTTAGTTCTGCCGTCTGTATATGCTGACTCTGATTCTGAAGATGACAGTAAAGCAATGAAAGAATTCCTGAGGTCAGATGTTGTTGCAAAATTCAAAGCATCAGCATATGCCTATGCAGTATTTCCGACAATCGGCAAAGGAGGACTTGGGATCGGCGGTGCCCACGGCAAAGGACGCGTATACCGGAACGGCAAAATAGCAGGTGAAGCATCCATGACCCAGCTCAGTATCGGATTCCAGGCAGGGGCCCAGGCCTACCGGCAGGTGATATTTTTTGAAAACAAGGCAGCATATGAGGAGTTTACAAAAGGTAATTTTGAGTTCGGTGCTCAGGCGGAAGCCATTGCAATTACCAGCAGCGCCGGGGCAAGTGTCGGGTCTGAAGGCAAATCTGCAAATGCAGATGCCGGACAGGCTGATACAGATTATTACAAAGGGATGATTGTATTTACAATGGGAAAAGGCGGACTGATGTACCAGGCATCAATAGGCGGTCAGAAGTATAAATTTGAACCGGCTGAATAGGAAAGATACAGACTGAAGCCGGATTATCAGGTTTCAGTCTTTTTAATAATCTCAAGACCTGCGGGTAAAAAAGAACCTGCTGTCAGCTATAATTATAAAGGTACTTCTAAAAACTAAATATTTTTTCTATCAAACCATATACCAGATTATCAAAAGATTCTCTTCCGTGCTTATTTAAATAATCATACAATTCAAGATCGCTTTTCAGTGCCAGCACAACATTTTTTACAGCATTAACATCTTTACTGCTTATCCCTTCCCCGTATATTTTTACCGCTGCTCTCCTTATTTCCTGATTTATAATTTTACTGCAATAAAGAAAAAGCTCCCTTGACTGATGTTCGGCAGAATAACCAATCCATTGCTCTGCTGACAGTTCTTCATCACATTTCAACTCACTTATACCGAGAAGCTTGACTGCCAGTTTGACAGAACCGGTTATTTTATTTTTTTCTTTCAGAGGGTGATAATGAACTGCGGCTAATGTTTTAACCAGATCACTGTCAAGACCTTCCTTTATTGCAAGCGCAATTATTAAAATGTGATGAAATTTGTGTCCTTCAACATCTATATCAGGATATGAAGATAAATCTTCTTTCCAGGTCATTATCCACGATTTCATCATATCATGCAAAAAAAGGGCTGTTATAACATTTTCTCTGTTAATAACTGTCTCTGGATATATTTTTTCAAATACCTCCATACTGCTTACTGCCAATTCTATATTTGTCAGAGTATGAAGAATCAACCCTCCGGGGAAATTATTATGACTGCCGGCAAACGCTCCAGGTGCTGTTTCAAACAGCAGGTCCCTGTTTTTCAGCTGCATCCCTCTTGATAACAGTTTATCAATCCCGGGGGTTAGAGATTTGACAGTAAAATCAGGAAACGGATCAGTCATCAGTTTTTGAATCAGCATTTTATGCCGGACGGAGAGAATACTTAAATATGCCGACAGCTTTTCAAATCTTTCCACCATCACTACAGTTTTATCTGCAATTGCAACATAATCAATATTTTTAAGTGTTTCAAGTGAATTATAATCCAGCATTTCTTTTGACTCCAGTTGGATGCAATTATATATTAAACATCTCATAGCTATAAGTATTTTCTTTTATTTTTGAATCGGGAGAATTATAATTATAGCTGTAGATATGGAGGTTTCAATGAAGCACATATCAGTTTTTATAATAATACTTTTATTAATCCCATTATTCATTTCAGCTGAAAATGATACAGTTTCCTTTGTTATTGCCCCGCCTCCGGTAGGTTATCCGGTGTTTGAAAAAGGGAACAAAGACACACTTGTAGCCGGGAACATTGTATATGCAGATTATGATTTCGGAGATACAGATATCAAAATATTCGGTCCCTCATTCTTCGGCATCTACCAGTACGGTATTACAGACAGGATGGCTGTAAACGGCAGGATAGGTGCTGCTGTACTTGCGGGAAGTGAATACAGCCTTCTGATGTTACAGATACCCCTTAATATAAGTGCAGCTTATGAGATCATAAAGACAGAAACCAATTCATTCTTCCTGATTGCCGGGGCGGGCGGCGACATCGGGAGGACAAGCATGAAAATTACAATACCGCAGGTTGTGGTACTTACCCTGGTTGAGGATGAGACGACACTGTCAACATTAACAACAACAGGGAATATTTCAGGAGGCGCCCAGGCAAACCTCGGGTTAGGAAAGTTTATACTCTCCCCGTTCGGTACGTACACATACACTGCCGGTTCATATTCAACCACACAGGAATCATCAATGTCATTCGATTATCCGTCGGCATCAGGTTCCATCACCGGATTTTCAACAATAATTTTCGGATTTGACCTTCTTTATAAACCGAAGGATATATCACTCAGTTCCCAGATCCACAGTACTGAAGATTCAACCCTTGTTTCACTTGCAATGAAATGGCTCCTGCCGGGGAAAAAGAACTAAATACCAGCAGCTTCAGCAGTTATATATTTCATTGTCAGAAAGCTTTGCCTATATATAAATCCCCCTGCCGCTGTTTTTATTCTGTGAATGCATTGCCTATTTTCCTGGCACGGACAGGTTTATCAAGATCAATTCCAAGAGCAAGTCCTGTTTCTACGAGAAGGTTCCAGCCGGCAGCCATTTCTATGTAATTCTGAAAGTACCCGGCATCCGGCAGTATAATGGTAGGGAAACAGGTTTGCCGTGAAGAAACAGCAACAACAGATGCTCCGACTCCGTCTGAAATACAGTTTCGTATTTTTGCCTCTTCTGACTCGAAAGGGTCTATAATAACAAGAACATCATCAGGTCTCATAACTTCTTCAATACCATGAACAGCATAGGTCCCTTCCAGATAATCTGATCTTTTTCTGGTAATCTCGTTGGTTTTCAGGGTCAATTCTTCTGCAACTCCATTATGCCGTCCTGAAAAATATATTGTGGCTGCATTCTTAATTTTATCAATAATTACTTTATCAATATCCATGGTCAATACTGTTTTCATAAGATCTCCGAGATTCTTCAGACCTGACATTCGCTTACCGTTTAAAGCATGCAACAGGCTGTCATAAAACAGGGCCTGCTCAATAACACTCTTGGTCGCTGCAACAGCATTTTCCTTTCCGCAGGATAAAACATGGCTATTCTGTGCCAGCCTTTCAAGGGGAGTTCCAAAATTTGCAGTGATACTGTAAATAGAAGAATGTCCCTCATCCTTAAGTTTTTTAAAAAGTCTGATCACTTCTCTGGTTTCACCTGAATTTGATGCTCCAAAAACAGCAAAATCAGATAAAGGATATTCAAGAGCCTGGGTAGCCCCTTCAGTCATAATGGCCGGAGATAAACCAGCAATCATGGAATTATATATAGCTTTCCTGGCAGGAAAGATCCGGCTGCTTCCTTCTCCTGTAAGGAAAAGGGCTTTTTTGTGTTTTACTGCAGTGGCAAATACCATGCTGTGTTCCGGATTGAAATTACTGACAATTTCAGAAGTCTCCATCATTTCTCTGCAGAGAAAAAATTGTGTATATTTTTTTTCATTTAAATTCATAATTACCTCAAAAAATAATTTATATAGTTAATATTTAAAAACAATTCAGTTTCATCCCGCCAATACTGCACCTGCAGCTTCCTGCTTGGAGAAAATATTTATCTCAGTAAGGAGTCTGTTTTTTCTCAACTTTTTATGAATTTTTTTTCCAGCTGAACATACTCAGGAATCTCTCCAGCCAGAGGACCCATATATTTATAAAAATCTTCAGTAACAAAATTACCGCGTTCATTCAAATAATGATCAGGCATTGTCTTTGCCCGTACAGCTACATCTGAAAGCTTTGTCCTGCCCATTATGATTTGATACGGATCACTTGATAATCTTTCCATTGATACCATATATCCGGATTCACCCTGTTCAATCAATCTGACAGCTTCAAAGCCGCACATGTAGGCCTCTTCCAGATCAGCAGCAATAGCCCGGTCAATTGAACACATATTCAAGGATTCAGTAATCTGGAATTCACCCCTCCAGCCGGTTGACTCAAACAGAATCCGATGGACATTCATGGCAGCACTTGATCCTCCCATAGCGCCAAACTCAATATTTGAAAACCTGTCATGGGTCCTTGAAGCACTGACAGGGGTCCCGTCAGGATACTTGAGACCTTCACTTACAACAATAGAGACCCATCCGTACTTTTCTACACATAAACCGGCATCTTCCAGAAATTCTTTTACAATAAATGGCCTTTCCGGACAGTAAATAAGATGAGGGGCATCATCCTCATTTTTCTTTGCCAGTGCTGTTGCTGCTGCAAGCCAGCCGGCATCTCTGCCGATTGTCTGATAGACAACAAACTGATCAACCTTTTTCATATCTCTGGCAAGAGTACCCCCCTGAAGCACACTGAGAATATTGTACCGGGCAGCAGAGGGAAAACCTGGTGTATGATCTGTACCGAACAGATCATTATCCACTGTTTTGGGAATACCGATACCCTGCAGCTCATACCCCTGTTCCTGACAATAATTTACTATCCTGTTAATCGTATCCATGGAGTCATTACCACCAATCAGAAAGAAAAACCTGATTCCGTATTTTTTTAAAACCTCCAGAATCCGGGGAAAGTCCTTATCATTCAATTTGTACCGTGAGGAACCCAGAGATGAAGAGGGAGTAGTTCTAAGTCCCTGAATAACACTTTCAGACTGTCCGCCGAGATCAATCAGCAATTCCTGCATGAATCCCTCTATCCCGTAATTCATTCCGTATATTTTGTTTATATCTCTATTTTTTCTGGCACCGTCAATAACTCCTGCAAGGCTTGAATTGATTACCGAGGTTGGTCCCCCTGACTGCCCGACAACAGCATTTCCTTTCAGCATAACTTCCTCCTGTTGTTAGTTTTTCATTATTCCACTTCGTGTTCGGTTGGCCCCTTGCCACAGGCACGCTTTGCGATCGCCAGTGGCATAAGGAAATATTTTTTCTGAATCGAAAAAATATTTAGTTTTCAGAGGTGCCCATAAATCATCCCAAACGCAGCTTAGTACCTGCCCATTCTGCTTTTCCGGAAGAAACAACACTGGACTCAGGATCTTTCCCGGAAAAACTGAGGATTATTTGCCCCGAATTAAACTCTGCATCAAAAGTATCAATTCCTGAAAACTTTATCTCTCCGATTCCTTCCCACTTCAGCTCCCAGACTTTATCGTCCCTTGAAATCGACAGAGAAGTATTACGCATCTGTATCCCATGGAGTTCAAATTTTGTATACCTTTTCGATAATGGCCGGAAATTAAATCCTTCTTCGGTTGGGTTAATCCCTCCTATAAACCTGATTATAAAATCGGTATAGAGCGCTCCCCATCCCTGAAACGGCAATCCGGCCCCTTCTCCTGTCTCAGAGTGATAGTACTCGTAACAATTGGTATTCAGACTTGTCTTACTCAGAAATCGGTCCAGAATATCGCCTGCTTCACAAGGATAATCATCTTTAATGCCATAAAGAATAGACCAGGTTATTTGCGGCCAGTTTGCTCCCCTCCAAAAATCCCTGGGATCATAACTCTCTTCACTCCTGCTGACAGAAGGAACAGGAGCACCGGTAAAAAATTCCTCTTCAGACATCAGATAGTTTTTAATCAGACACAGCTTCTGTTTTTTATCTGGAATATCAGTCAGTAAGGGAAGTAATCCGGCTGCTGTCTTTACAAGCACTCTTTCAGAAGTTCCCGACTCAAGATCATAATAAAACCCATCATCTTCACGGTACATCAACTCATTCATGCTCTTCTTGCTCATCTCCATCCTCTTTCTGACAAGTTCAGGTTCAGGTTTTTCAAGCCATCTTGCCATATCCAGTATGGTCTGCCGAAGCTGATATATATAAACGTTAAAATCCACCCCCTCAATATAGGGATCCAGGACCCTGTTTCTGGCAGCTTTATCAAATCTGGGACTGTTGTCCCAGCCGGTTTCCCAGATATTGATATAAGAAGAAAGTCCTCGTTTATCAAGGTCCCTGTAGAGACTGAGCCAGTTTTCATATTTCAACAGGGAATTATAAAAATAAGCCGGATAGTCTGTGTTTTTGTATTTATTAAAAACCTCACGAATGGTTATTCCTATAACCGGAGGCTGGGTAGTCCCTGTAGTCCGGCCGTCTCCATCCATCCATTCCCGTCCATTAATCGGGTACATGAAAAGTTCATATGGAATCATTCCGTTACGCCATTGCTGGGATACGAAATTCTTCATCTCACTCTCAGCCGGTCCTGCCTCATTATACCAGAGCCAGGCAATAGCCTGAAATGCAGAATCCCAGAAAAACTGATTATAATAATGAAATTTGTTTACTGATGTAAAAGAATGCCTGAACCTCTCCTGGGGAAAAGAAATCTGCCCGGACTGAAGGATATACCAGCTTGTATAATAAATCCGTTCCAGATCAGAATCAGAACAGCTGAACTCGGGAAAATTATCAACAAACTGCTCCCAGTTTTTTGAAAGAGATATTTTTTTTGCATCATAATCAGCCTGTGGTTTAGGAACTATACCGGATATTTCTTTTGAAAGGGAAAAACGGATTGCCATAAAAGCCCTTCCGTCAGGGGAAAAGGAAGGGGTCCAGATACCGCAGTAACCAGTGTTCCGGGAAGAAACTTCATTAAGGATCTCGTCATTCCGGCGCTTTTCAAGAGGGACCCAATATGTAAACCTCTTTTTCAGATTAAAACTGCTGAAATACTGATCCTTCACCACATCATCTGAAGCAAGCTGTTTCAGTGTCAAACTATCCAGTTCTTCGGAAAATGACAATGAAAAATATACATCTTTCCCCCATTGCCCTGTCAATTCCTGTTTTCCGTTTCGTCTCCATGAAATTCTTCTTTCTTCATCCCAATGATATGGAACACCCTGAGGAGAAAAAAGAGACGCTCCGGAAAACTCAATCCGGGGCTTTTCCAGAGAATCATCTGGCGCCAACTGGAGTTCCAGATCAAGAAGCACCTCATCCCCCTGGACAATAGTACGCTGAACAAGAGACAGCCCCTCTGCCTTAAATCTTTTAATCACCTCTACAGGATTGACCGTATGCTCTGACTGCTCCCAGCAGACCTTTCCACCGCTGGAATTAAACAGAGTCAGTTCAATAAGCGGCTGAAACTGTATTAGCGAGGCAAGAAATCCCTGATGTATTCCGGGGATTTTTGAACCTTCCTTTTCCCTCAGAGTAATCAGATTGCCGAACTGCGCCTCTGTTTTTGGAATAGCTGAAAAGAAACGTTCTTTATGCGTAGTAGAGTTCATAGTTGTTCACCTTTAAACATATTTTATCTCCTTCCTGAAAGTTAGCGCATGTCTCCCAGAGAAGGGTGGAGTTGTTTCCAATATCAATTAAATAGCGTTTTAAATTCCCCAGATAATATCGATGAATTATACTTCCGGATATACAATCCCCTTCCCGTTTTTCAATTCTTTCTAGAGATTCGGGCCGGGCAAACAAAGTAGCTCTCCCCTCTCTTGCCTCATAACCTGTCAGCTGAAGTACCTGCCCTTCAGAATGATAAAAAAAGCCGTTTCTCACCTCACCTTTCAAAAAGTTAGCTTTCCCTATGAAATCAGCAACAAAGAGGTCAGCAGGTTTATTGTAAATATCCTCGGGAACACCGACCTGCAGAACTTCTCCTCCTTTCATAACCGCTATTCGGTCTGAAATTTCCAGAGCTTCCTCCTGATCGTGTGTTACATAAACAGCAGTTAACTTTAAAGAACGCTGGATTTCCCGTATCTGTTTTCTGAGACTGATTCTAAGCTTGGCATCAAGGTTTGAAAGAGGTTCGTCAAGAAGAAGTATTTCAGGATCTATTACAAGAGCCCTTGCAATGGATACTCTTTGCTGCTGTCCCCCGCTCATCTCTTCAGGGAATTTTTTTTCTATCCCTCCCAGACCGACCATATCGAGGGCCCATGCGACTTTCTCCTTTATAAATGATCCGCTTTTATTTCGTAATTCAAGGCCGTAAGCAACATTCTGATAAACAGTTTTGTTCGGCCATAGAGCATAATTCTGAAATACAAAACCGATATTTTTCTCCCACGGCGGGGAATCAGTAACATCTTTCTGATTAAAAAATATTTTTCCGTCAGTAGGTTTTTCAAATCCTGCTATACTTCGGAGCAGGGTTGTTTTTCCGCATCCGGAAGGGCCCAGAAGAGTAAAGAACTCCCGTTCCCTGATATCAAGGGAAACCTGTTTCAGGGCTTCAAGCTTTCCAAAATTCTTTTGAATATTACGGATTGTAACAGATGTTGTTAAACGGCTGTTGTTGTCAGATGCTTTCAATGCGTACCTCCTTTGCCTTGCGGGCTTTTATTGTCACAAAATAAAGCGGAATATAAAGCAAAGCCATCAATAAAACAGTCATTGCCGATGCCAAACCGAAATCCGCTCCGGCATCAATTGTGTTCTCAAAAATAACAGCTGTCATCGGCTTCCATGGCGGGCGGTAAAGGATGATAGTAGCACTGATCTCTGTCATTATCTGAAGAAACGAAAGGGTTGCACCACTGATAATCCCGCCTATTATCAGTGGAAAAGTAATCTGAAAAAAACTCCTCGCAGGCTTTGCACCAAGACTTTTAGCTGCTTCCTCCAGTGCGGAATGTACCTGATAAAGGGCTGATTCCACACTTTTCACCGAATAAGGGAGCTTCCTGATAAAGTAGGCCAGTACCAGTATGACCCAGGTGCCTGTCAGCAGGATTGGAGGCTGGTTGAAAATAAGAATAAAGCCCAATCCCAGGACTGTTCCTGGAATCAGATAAGGCACCATAACCAGCAGATTCAGGGCATTTGCAACAACTGGATACCGTTTTTTCACAATTACATATGCTATCCCCAGTCCGAAAACAAAATCCATAAATGTTGCCGTAATTCCCGTAAAAAGGGTTACACCTACTGAACTCAGATTTGAATGGAAAAGGCTTGCAAAATTACCCAGTGTAAATCTTGAAGTCATGACCCCAACATTCCATTCAAAAAAAGCGGATATTAGAACTGTTAAATGGGGGAGAAAAGCAAAAAGAAGTATCACTGCAGTTGCTGCATTAATTCCGATCTTTCTTATTCGTCCTGGCATGCGCACCGAAGGCTGTTTTGATTTAATCGAGGCATATGAACGGCGGGCAAGGTAAAACCTCTGAGCTGTGAGGATCAGTGATGAAAAAAAGATCATAAGCATACTGCCGGTACTGGCAAAGGAAAGATTTCCTCCAACTTCGCTCATATATTCTTTATATATAAGAACTGGCAGCACATTCAAATCAAGAGATATTACATATGGCGTCCCGAAATCTGTAAAAGAAGTCATCATTGCCATATATAATCCATTTATTATCCCGGGCATGGCCAATGGCAATTCAATAAAAAAGAAAGTCCTTCTGGGAGTCCCGCCCAGGCTCATTGAACACTCCCTGAGCGAGTGATCAAGAGAAGTAAAAGAATCATATGTTAACAGAAATACAATAGGAAAAACCAGCCAGCTTATTACCCATATCACCCCGTGCATACCAACTATAGTCCAGTTCAATCCCAGAAAACGGGTAATCAACCCTGAACCTCCCAGAAGCATCCGCCATGCATAGGCGCCAAGAAAAGGGGGAGAAATGGAAGCCATTGTCACAATTGTCAGAACAAGACTGGTCCCCGGCATCTTGAAACGGGCATATAGATAGGCTAGAGAAATCCCGAAAAAGGCAGCTATTGCTGTTGAAAAAACCATTACAATAAAACTGTTTTTTATTGCCGTCACATAACGGGAACGGCTTAAAAAAGTCAGGTAATTACTCAATGTAAACAGCTTATTCCGGTCTGAAAATAATAGAAAAGCTCCGGCATTGTATTGCAGTGTAATATTTTTTCCCTCTGCATTCACAACTTCCAGATCCTGCTGAGATGAAGATTTCTCAAAAAGACCGGAAAATATTTTTTGAGAAATCCAGAGCTGATCTGGTCCCGCTGAGATGACAACTCCTCCATCATCATCCGGCATAAAAGATATGGATTCCCCATTCAGGCTGGTGATATCCATTTTCCCAGGGGCCTTCCCGTTTAGCGTATAGAGCATTCTTTTCTTCTGACGGACCAGGTATTTCCCGTCACAACTGGAATCCAGTGTAAATCCGCTGACTGTTTCTTCTTCAAGCAACAGACGGGGACCGCCTTTTTCAGTACGCACGGTAAATGAGCCGCCGTCTCTCTGAAAGGAAGAAACACCGATCCATATCTGAGAAACAACTACAAGAAGCGTTAACAGAAGAAAAGCTATAATCGTAAATATTTTCCATGGATCATTAAGAAGTTTCCAGCGAAAATTCAAGTTACACTCCTTCAAAAAAAGGCCGGTCTGGTAAGACCAGCCTGTGTGTGTTTTTGGTTTATTTATTTATATTTTCAAATTTCGCATTAACAACCTGACGCGGCTCGTTTGCTGTAAAAAGTTCAAGTTCTCCCAGAGGAGGAAGTATTGAAGGGGGAGCAACATCTTTTCGGGCAGAACGCCTTGATATCTTTTCAACCGCAATTGTATGGGCTTCCCTGGAGCAAATAAAGTCTATAACAGCTTTCCCAAGTCCTGGTTCAGGACCATTATTAACTAAAGCTACTGCATCCATCTGAACAGTAACTGCATCCCTGGCATAAATCATTTTTACAGGAAGTCCTTCCTTCTCCCATTTTGCGCCAAGATCTTCATTTATAAAACCGACTGCTACTTCACCGTCCTTAACTGCTTTAAACATTGCATCTGATCCGGGTGTCACCACACAATTACCTAAAAGAGATTCAATAAATTCCCAGCCGTAGGAATTTACCAGGCCTGAAACAATTGTATATCCGGTACCCGATTTATTCGGATCAGCCAGGGCTATCTTTCCAGCTTTCCATTTTGAGTCTGCAAGCTCTTTAACGGTTTTTGGAAAATCATCCTGACCCAGACGATTTGTATTAACAAGGATAGGTTGACACAACACTGCAAAGGGATGCCATTTATGAGCAGGATCACTTTTCATCATATTAACATCTTCTGAAGATTCATAGGCAGCAAAAAGATGGGCATATGATTCAAAAGAAACTGTGTCCCCTCCCCACATGACATCAGCTGCCGGATTGTTCTTTTCAGCTTCAAGACGTGAAAGAAGCTCTCCTGTGCCGGCACTTACCATCTGGATTTCAACATCCGGATATCGCTGCTTAAAAAGATTCAGAATCGGATCTGTAATCTCAGGGCCATGAGGACTATAGATAGTAATCGCCCCGTTCATTGAAACGGAAGCATCTTTTTCTGCCCCTTTTTTTTCTTCCTGTCCGCCGGCAAAAATTGCCGCAGCAGTAAACAACATTACGATTGTAAAAAATATAATTTTTTTCATAATCCCTCCTTTGGTTATATCCTTTATTTTTTTGGATATCACCATTTTAAAAGGCATTCATTATATTTGTCAAGCTTATTACAATATCATTATTGTTTTTGCGAAAGCTTTAGATAGGTTTATGTGATATTTCATCAGTAAATAAAAAAAACATTGACAATTTATCTCTACTCAGCCAATATATGGTTATATCCAAAAGGAATTTAGAATGAAAGAGTATAAATACGAACAGATTATTGAAACTATTCTGAAAGAACTTGACTCCCGGACATGGCTTCCCGGAGAAAAAATCGCATCAGAAAGAGACCTTGTAATACGGTACGGTGTCAGCAGAATAACGATCAAAAAAGCAATTGAAGAGCTGATTTCAGGAGGATACCTTATCCGCTATCCCCAAAAAAGAGGTACCTTTGTAAATCCCCATGAAAATAAGAAAAATCAACAGCCTGCCAGATTAATAGGAGTAGCAATTGATGATGTATCTGACAGTTTTGGTGCTTCTCTTTCAAGAGGAATTGAAGATTATCTATGGGATCAGAAGATACATACCGTGATCTGCAACGGGGATCGAAATTTTAAAAAAGTTGAAGAGTATTTCAACTCACTGCTGAAGAATAATATTGATGGGGTGATTTTCTCTCCTGTTATTGCTGAAAGTAATTACAATGAAAAAAATTTAAAAATCCTCGAACTTTTAGAGAACAGGAAAGTTCCCTATGTTCTGGTGGATAGAACAATTGATGGAATTGATTCCAACTTCGTTTCAACAAACCATCGTGAAAGTACAGCTCTTCTTACATCCTCAATCATCAAAGCAGGACATAAAAATATCCTTCTGCTGAAAGGACTTCCCTGCTCAAGTATGAATGAAAGGGAAAAAGGCTACCGTGAAGCCATGTCGGAGGCCGGGGAAAGAGATCCCGGGAAATGGATAATACCGCTAAACGATAATCATTTGTTTAAAAAGATTGAAATAAGAGAACTGGAAAAACTTGAAAAGAAGATCAGCAGTATCGGCAACTTTACCGCCGTAGTTGCTTTAAACAACAGGGTCCTCAAAGGTTTTATCATGGTAATGGATACTCATTTTCCTGGTTGGCGAAACATAATTACCATAGGAATCCATGACAAGCTTACCCTGGATATTGACAGAAAAGAAGAAATATTCCAGATAATCCAGCCCACATATGAAGTAGGAAGAGAGGCGGCCCGATTGCTGACCCAGACAATTGAAGAAAAAAGTACCACAAATAAAAGGATTATCCTGCGGTCCAGCCTGGTTACCGGAATGAACAAACTGGGTTCCTGTATATGATTCTGGACCCATAAAATACCTTTTAACCAGAGGACAGTATTCAGGTGTCTGTATTATTACCTTCTGAGTAATACTTTGCAAGACAGTCAGGACAGATCCCGTGGGTAAAATCAGCTTCTGAGTTTTCCCTTATATATACCTCGATCTGATTCCAGTAACCCTTGTCATCCCTGATCTTTTTACAGCCGGCACAGATTGGAAGAAGACCCTGAAGCTTTTTGATTTTCTCCATCGCAATCTTCAGATCTGAAATTACAGCCTCTTTCTCCTTTTCAGACCTTTTCCTCTCCCCTATCTCCTCCTCAAGCACAGATGTTTTTTCCCTGATTTTTTCCTCAAGCTCACTGCTGTATATCAGCATTCTCCCGGCAAGAGGGTTCATAATCAGATAAAATCCTGTAAGTGTAAAAAGATATATTATAAAATAAAGGATACCTATCTTCCATAATTTCTCATAAAGCCCCGAGTAAAGCTCCCTGCTGTCCTGAGTTACAATCAGGCCCCAGCTGCATTCCGATATATATTCATAGACTATTGCAGTACTTCCTGTCTGCGTCATCCCCCTCATTCCATTAATTGCTTTCAGCATTATATCGCTATAAAGATTTATGCTTTTTTGAGAGAATTCTTCATCTCCATGTGCTGAAACAAGAGGGATAATTTTACCTTCTGACATCATTCCGACAACTGCTTCAATACCAGAAGATCCTTCTTCAGAATTAAAAATAATATCATCAAAAAGACAGGTGTCTATGATAACAAGATCTGTCCCCAGCCTTTTCCCCTCTCTACTTAATATCGGAGCACTTACAACAACAGCTGTTGTATTACCGGTTCTGAAAAAAGAGGATAAAGCAGTATTTTCAAAAACAAAATCTGAAAGCTTTGTTCCGGCTTCTGCAAGTCCGCATTCAGCAACTTTGTTATTACCTGAATCAAGTCTTATTATTCCTATGATTTCATCTGACAGGTTCATTGCATCCTGCAGCTTGGGGCTGGTAAAACTCCTCAGCTCATCTATTCCAATCAGACCGTTGTTATATTTTTCAAGTTCCTCTCTTATCCGGCTTCTGCTGGTTATCTGCCTGGCGAGGTCCTTGGCTCTCCTTGCCCATTCATTTACTGCAATGGAGCGCATCTCTGCAGCATGAAAAAGGGTATGCTCTTCCGCTCTTTTTAGCTGCTGGAACAGGACAGTATACACTGTAAAAGATAATACAGCCATCAGGGTAAAAAGGGCTGCGGCAAGATATATAAAGAGATTTTTTCTCAAAGATTCTGTAGATTCACCGGAAATCCTCGACATACTGATTTACTTCCCTGGATTAAGGATCTATAAATATTTTTTAGATATTTATAGACAGATATTACATTACAATTAGTATTGTCAATATCAAATACAGGTAAAAAAGCTTAACTATCTGCTGAAATATACAAACTTGACAAACATAATACTTTTTTATATCTTGAAGATAATATTTTTACATCATTTCAATAGTTATCAATAATGGGTTATAGAATACATCTTGCCAATATATCTGCTTCTAAATAACTTTTGTATGGAGAATATTATACATGGAAAACTATTCTAGGGTTGAACGGCGTAAACTAGAAACAAGAAACCGGATTATCGAAACCTGTGAGCAGATATTTGTACATGAAAAAAATTATAATAAAACAACAATAAGGGAAATAGCACACCGTGCGGATGTAAGCATAGGCTCTGTTTACCTTCATTTCAAGACAAAAGAGGATATTGTAGCAACACTCCTAGCAGAATTTACGTCAAAACAACGTAAAAAAATGGAAACTCTTGTTTCAGATAAAACATGCGGAGCTGTAATGCTTAATAATCTTTTTAATTATTTTGATGAACTTTCCAGAGATCCATATGTAATTTTACTGAGTCAAATACCTTTTATTCATCCTAAAGATACAGAAATTATCAATGATGCCATACAAAAGGCTCTTTCCAGTAATTTTACATTTTTCGGTTCTCTTGTTGCAGATATTTTTCGTATAGGAAAAGAAGACAAAACAATAAATGTTGATGCAGATCCCGATTTACTTGCATTTACACTTATCGAAATTTTACTTCATTTGATACAGGGATCTGCACTTGAGAAGTTTTACCCTTCAGTAAAAAGACATTTTCCTGAAAATTATAACTCAAATTCGATTTTTTCTGTTTTCAGAAGTTTTATTTCGAAAGGTCTCTTTATTTCTCCAATACCTCCGGAAGGAGAATCCAAAAAAGCTTGACATGAAAATGGTTTTTTTATATCTTCTTTATGAACATTGTTCATTTTTGTACACTGTTCATAACCTTGGAGGTATAAATGCAAAAGAAATGGACACCAACACTTTTTATTATAGCTCTCATCATTACACTGGGAGCCTGCGGAACTTCGGTAGAAAAAACTGATAAACCCAGGAGCATGGAACAAATATATTCTGAAGAAGGGAAACCCGTTAATGTAAAAACAATAGAAACTGAACCATTTTCTGTTTATCTGACCTTTCCTGCAGAATTCAGGGCCCAGAACCAGTCAACAGCATACTCCGATATCAGTGATGTTGTAAGGGAAGTAAAGGTGAAAATCGGAGATCATGTAAAAAGAGATGAAGTAATCCTTATTTTTTCCATTGATAATTCACAGTATCAGCAGGCAAAACTGAGATTTGAAAACCTTGGAACAGAATATAACAGACTTGAAAATCTTTTCAAAGAGGGCGGTGTATCAAAGCAAACTCTGGATAATATACAAATGCAGTATGAACTTGCACGCGAAGCTTTTAAGGCTGCCAGAGAAACAATTGAGATAAAAGCCCCGATTAACGGATATGTAACACAGTTATATGTTCAAACCTCATCCAATGTAAAATCAGGAGAACCGCTTTTTACAATTTCAAACAATGAGGGATTTGAAGCCTTTTTCTATGTCTCGGCAAATGAAATAAACCAGATTGAATCAGGAGCTCCTGCAATAATTTTCAGAGGAGATGAGTCAATAGAAGGAAGAATAAGTGAAGTTTCCCTGATAATGGATGCAAAGAAAAAAGCATTTCCAGTAAAAGGATTTTTCAGTAAAAAACCAAAAACACTGGTAAGCGGAATGAGTATAGACGTATCTGTTGAGATTTACAGAAACGTTGAAGCTGTTGTTATTAATAGGAACGAACTCATCCATTCAGATGATGGTTGGTATGCATTTGTTGCAGACGGAGATACAGCAGAAAAACGCAAAATAACCACCGGCATGGAAAAGGGTCTTTTACTCGAAATAACAGAAGGGCTCCGTCCGGGAGAGGTTATAGTAACAAAAGGGGTTCAGGAACTTAAGGATGGAACACGTATCAGGATTATTGAATCGATAGCTACTAAATAGGAAAAACACATGAACATAGTTGACTTATCAATTAAAAGACCTATTCTTATATTAATGGGACTGCTTGCCTTTTTTCTCTTCGGTTTACTTTCATTTTTTACGATACCGATCAGCCTGTTCCCGGATATCTCAATACCGTATGTAGCAATCCAGACTGTCTACCCGGGAGCAAGTCCTGATATAATTGAAACGCAGATTACCAAAAAAATAGAAGAAAAGATTTCTTCTATTGCGGATCTTGATTCTATTACCTCATACTCAATGGACAGTGTTTCAATAGTTATTGCAGCATTCAATTACGGCAAGGATGAAAATCTAGCGCTTCAGGAAGTCAAGGACAAGGTTGAAGTTGTTTCAGCAGATTTTCCGGACAATGCTGAAAAACCAAAAATGTCTAAAGTCAATTTATCAGCAGTAAGCCCGGTAATGAGTATTGTTCTCCAAAGCGACATGCCATCAACAGAACTTTATACTTATGCGAGCACAACCGTAACCGACAGGCTTTCGCAGATAGCAGGAGTCGGAAGTGTTACCCTTTCAGGGGGACAGGAGAGGGAAATAAGGGTTGAACTCGACCGTTACACAGTTTATGAACAGTCAATACCAATAACCAGTATAAACAACATTCTGGCAGCAGCAAATATTGAAATTCCCGGAGGGAATTTTCAGTACCAGAACAGGGATATTCCTTTAGGAATGAAAGGGAAGTTCAAAAACCTTGATGAAATCAGAAATCTTGATGTACCAACAGGAAACGGGATTTTCAAACTGAGACAGCTGGCGGATGTTAACGACAGCAGTAAAACTGCCCGGGAAAAAACTGTACTTCTGGATAAAAAAGCAGGAACACGCGATGAAAATGCGATTATAATCCAGATAATAAAAAATCCGAGTGCTAATACAGTTGCAGTAGTAGAGGGGGTTACTGAGCAGATCAATGAAATCGAAGCCATGTCGGCGGGACGTGTTAATCTCAAGGTTATCAAGGAAGATGCTACCTATGTAAGGGATTCAGTTAATGATACATTGAATAATATATATCTCGGGATTTTCCTGACCGGGATGGTACTCCTCTTCTTTCTGCATGATATCCGCTCTACAATAATTGTAGCACTTGCAATGCCGTTCTCCATTATATCTACATTTCTGGTCATGAAAACAATGGGAATAAGCCTGAATATCCTTTCACTTATGGGACTTTCAAGTGCAACTGGAACACTTGTTGCAAACTCTGTAGTTGTACTTGAAAATATTTTCCGTCATAAGGAAATGGGACACTCAAGAATCGAATCAGCATCCAGAGGAAGCAAGGAGGTAATGACAGCAGTTTTCGCTTCAACCCTGACAAATATTGCCGTATTTGTCCCCCTTGCCAATATGTCAAGCATTATGGGCAGCATGCTTGGTAATTTTGCATACACAATTGTTATTTCCACAGTTTTCTCAATAATTGTTTCCTTTACATTGACCCCCCTTATGGCTTCAAAAATTCTTCCTGAAAAAGTAAAGAGGGAAGGAAAATTAAGTTTGTGGCTTGAAGCCTTTTTTAAAAAGTGGGAAGCAGGTTATAAACTGCTCCTCTCATTTCTGATAAAAAACAGGTGGAGAAGCACTGCTGTGGTTTTTATTACACTTGGGGTTTTTGTATTTTCTATTAATCTTGCATCACATATGCAGTTTGAACTTTTCCCGCAGACAGATGGAGGGAAAATTCAGATAACAGTAGAACTGCCACAGGGAAATGATATAGAAACTACAGGAGATATCCTTGAAGAAATAGAAAAACGTCTCGCCGGATATAAAGAAGTTGAAACCATACAGACTAATCTCGGCACTATGGGACAGCTGGATCAAGATGTAAGTGTTGCGGAAATGAACATATTTCTTATTCCGATCTCTGAACGTTCCAAAAATACTAATATTATTTCTACGGAAATGATAAGGGATTTATCAGATATCCCCGGCACAGTTATCAGAATAGCATCAGTTTCAGAAATTCAGATATCCGGGACCTCCGGAATAGATCTGTTTCTTAAAGGAGAAGACAGCAAAACTCTCCAGAAAATTGCCGAAGACATAAAGATCACAATGAACAATATTCCGGGTATTACAAACGTTTCACTCAGCAGTAAATCCGGGAAACTTGAATTATCTTTTATCCCCGACAGGAAACAGATTTCAGAAGACGGTCTTTCTGTTCAGGCTGTAGCGCTTACCCTGAGAGCAGCAGTAGACGGTTTTGTAGCTACCACATATAAAGAAGGAAGCGAAGAATATGATGTAAGAGTAACGATCAAAGACAGCGCACTTAAAAGTATTGACGATATAAAAAATATTCCGGTTGTATCCTCTGCCGGCGTTTTCCCCCTTTCAAGATATGCTGATATCTATTTCTCGGACAGCAACAGCAAAATTATGCGGCTTGATAAAGTCAGAACAATAGAGATTACAGCTGATACTCTGCCCGGATATGCTGTAGGGAACCTCCTTTCTGCTATAACTGAAAAAATCGATGAAATAAAAATGCCTTCAGGATATTCCGTTTCACAGGGAGGAACGACCGAGATGCTTGGGGATACAGTCAGAGATCTTACGATGGTTTTTATTATCGCAGTCATACTTGTCTACATGCTTCTTGCTGCTACACTTGAAAGCCTGACACAACCCCTTTTCATTCTATCGACTGTTCCCCTTTCAATAATCGGCGTTATATTCCTGTGCCTCTCACTTGGGACTGTTCTCAACGGACCGGCTATGCTCGGGATAATCATGCTTGTTGGAATTGTAGTAAATAATGCCATTCTTATTCTTGATTATTACAACCAGCTAAAGAGGAACGGTTTAACTACACATGATGCCCTGCTGGAAGCATGCCCTGTCAAGCTCAAACCTATACTGATGAGTAACATAGCCATTGTCCTTGGGATGCTACCGATGGCAATAGGAATGGGCAAATCAGGGGCTGAAATGCGTCAGCCTATGGGTATTGTAATAATTGGAGGAATCATTTCAGCAACAATACTGACATTGTTTCTGATCCCTGCCCTTGAGAACCTTTTATCACATAGATCCAGTTCTAAATTAAGCAAAAAGGAGCAGGAGGAATATGTGTAACAAAGGCAAACTTTCAAATACAAAGAAGAAAAAAACACTTGTGAGTAAATTAAGAAAAGTAATGCAGCAGAAAAAGATTATAAGGATAAGAAAATACAGCAGAGATATAAAAAAAATGGTATGGGAGGAAAATAATCTCAGACTGATGGGGCAGGAATTTGCAGCGAATCAGTACCAGAGCTATTTTCCTGTATGGAACGGAATCGGACATTATTACGAACCCTCCTTTTTTATGAAAGACAGAGTATTATTTAAAAACGGGATTATGGTTTCCATATCCCGAAAACTGTACAAACAAGCCTCTCTTTCTGAAGTTGATAAAATAATAAAAGACTTACATGAAAAAATCCCTTCTGATTCCAGAAAAGCTATCTGGTCAGAAACACTTGATAAAAATTTTCTGGCACGACTTTTCAGCAGATTGACTGAGAAACAGAAGTACTTTATTGAAAACAGTCTTTCAAAAAGCTTTTTACCTGTTACAGGAGCACACGGCGATTTAAAGGATGAACATTTTTTCAAAGACAGAGACAATAAAAATTACATTATAGACTGGGAGTTTTTCAGGCCTGAAGGAAGTATTATAACGGATATTCTCAGGCTGTATTCCATGAGACGTATTAAAGAACTGAAGAAAAAAGAAATAAAAATCAGCCAGTATGATCCTATGCTTGTATTGAAACACGGACTTGACTGCTGTATTGATCTATCGGAAATCGGTGGAGAAATGGAAATTGCATTACTGACAATGATTACAAACTGCTGCATACATGTAACAGGCTCCAGCAACCGGCGCCTCGAAAAATTTCCCCTGTATATAGATTTAATCATGAAAAAAGATTTGGAGACAGATATATGAACAAAACATTATTACTCATAACACTATTATTGTCAGCTGCCTTTTTTAATCTGACAGCTGCCGAAATAACACTTGAAAACTATATACTACTTGTTGAGAAAAACAGCAGACAACTGATGACAGCTGCCAAAGATGTTGAGATAGCCGGTTCAAATGAGAAAGCGGCAAGATCACAGATTTTTCCGCAGATAGGAGCCCAGGCGGGATATACACGGAATCTGACAGATATTGAACAGTCATATCCTGTCGCAGCTGATCCTGCAAGCGGGATGCTGATTTACAAAGACCTTGATTCAAACTACGACAATGAATACAGTTTCGGACTATCTTTAAGTCAGGAACTTTTCAACATGAAAGTATTTAATGCGATAAAAGCAGGCAGAGAATATAAGCTGATGTCGTCAGATATTTATAATATACAATACCAAACTGTTATTACTATAGCAAAAAAACTCTACTACCAGAACTTCCTCCTTGAAAAACTTCTTGAAGTAAAAATCAACATGGAAAATAATACTCATGAAAATTATCTTAATGTAAAAAACAAATTTGAAAATGGTCTTGTATCACAGTTTGATCTTTTAAGGGCTGAAGTTGACTGGAAAATAAGGATCCCGGAAACAACACAGGCACAAAAAAATCTTGGCCTTGCCAGAATAAATTTAAAGAATCTTGCAGGAATCGCTCCGGAAAATGAAATTATACTAAACTGTGATATATCTGACTATCCTGAAATTCCTCTCCTGCTACCGCTTGACGACATTCTGTCGGAACGACCTGACCACAAAGCACTTACAAGAGAACTTTCATTAAGAGAAATCAATATCGAGGCAGCTCATTCCGATCATTATCCCACAGTAAAAGGAAATATCCTTTATGCTTTAACACAACTCAGAGATACATCTTTTGCTGATTATGATGCAACTGTAGCTCAGATTGGAATAACAGTATCTCTCCCCCTCTTTACCGGGGGTGCCCTTAGTGCACAGGATAAAAAAGCACGTTTAGAGCTGGAACAGGCCGGAATCAGGCTTAAACAGCTGAAGGAAAATGTCAATTCTGAAGTCAACAGTATCTATCTGGCTCTTAAGGAAACTTATGAAAGAATAGAATCTGCATCAGCCACAAAGGAAACAGCTCAGAAAGCCTTTGAAATTGCCAAAAGTTCTTATAGAAACGGAATGGCCACCCAGCTGGATTTAAAAGATGCAACAGTAAGTCTTGAACTTGCTAAAATAAACCACATCTCCGCAGTTTATGAATATCTTTCATCATATTTTGACTGGGAAAATGCTATAGGCAAAGCAGCTCTGTAATAAAAAAAAGAATTATAATCAAAGCGGATACGTTTCTTACACTGATGTATCCGCACTTTTAAAACTGTATCAGAATTTCAGAACCGGCATTTTCGGCGACAAAAGTGCCTTCTCTGTTTCCGCCCCGCAGTGTTTTTCAAGAAGCTCAGAAACCATATCCCTTGCTTTTTCAGCCCTTTCTACGCTCCCGTCTCCTATTGCATCAATATTCATTATAATATTTTCAGTATATTCAGTAATTTTTGTTTTATCGCCGTTCCTCCAGTTCCACCTTCTACACATGACATCTTTTGTATCTTCAATAAGATAGATTATCTCACCTTCATCAGGAGTTTCAGCTTTATCCGGTACTCCGAGAGGAATAAAACTTTCATTACCGTCTGCGAAACGGAGGATATAGGAAGAAGAAGGCGCAATAATATCATCACCTCCGACTGGAAGGACATGTTCTACTGATACTGTATTCATAATTGCAACTACGCTGTTGATAAACGGTATTTCACCCTTTTTTTTCTGTATCCTTTTCAAAAGAGCAATATGGGCTGGAGGGAATTTATTCGGGTTTGAGCCGAAAGACCTGTGAACATCTTTCCAGACAGTTATTCTTCTGTCATTTTCAAGGTCAACCGGATTTTCAAACCGCCTGATAAGCGTATTCTGCAACAGATTATATAACTCGCTGTCTTCTACCCTGTTTTTCATTTTCCTGGCAATTACTATTCCTCTTCGGAAAGAAGGATATTTTTCAAATATTTTTTCAGAAATTATTATTGACCCCATAAACTGACCTCTTATGAATTAAATATGGGAATAATGAAGATCCCCTCATATCAATATATTAAAGGTTCCAGCTGCTGGAATGTCAATCTTTTTTTAGCAGGATGGCTTTTTTCAGCAAATATCACTATTATAAAAATGTGAAACAGAAAATCGAGTTTACAATAGGAGAAATGTCCCGCCTTCATAACATACCTGTAAAAACACTGCGATATTATGATTCGGTAAATCTTTTCAAACCCTCAAAGATAAACCATAAAAACAGCTACCGCTATTATTCGATAGAACAGTTTGAGCTTCTTAATTCAATAAAGTTTCTCCGCCATATGGGTTTTTCCATTGAAGATATAAAGAAACATATAAGCAAAAAAAGCACTGCATCATTCATGGATTCGCTTCAGGGGTATAAAAAGTTAAATGAATCAGAAATAAACAGACTTGAAGAGATCAACAGATCGCTTGAAGAGAGAATCGCAGAACTTGAAAATTTTCAAGGCAGTTCCGAATTCGGAAAGATAAGTATCAGGGAATTCCCGGACAGGAATATCCTGTATCTGGATGAAAATGTTTCAGATATTGTGGATTTAGAACTTAATCTACGTAAACTTGAAAACAGGGCAGGAACAGGCCCTTCAATAATTATAGGACGGGTAGGCCTTACAATAAGTGAAGAAAACCTGAAAAAGGGGGTCTTCGATAATTATAATTCCATTTTCATACTTCATAACTCATCAGCTGAAAACAGCTACTGCCGGACCCTTAAGGGGGGAGAATATGTTTCAGTATCTGTCAACTCAGGAGACCATACAAAATCATCTGAATATTATAAAAAAATATTCTCGTTTCTTGAAGAAAAAAGATACTGTATATGCGGCGACTCCATCGAAAGGGTTATTATAGACTACTTCATAACAGATAATCCTGACGAATTTCTCACTGAAATCCAGATCCCTGTAAAAGCTGATACTTTTACCCGGACAACAGACTTTTAATTCATTTACCTGTTTCTGCCAGTTTCTCTTTCTCTCCAAGATATCCGGCAAGTCCTGCCGACACAAAGACAAGGCTTATAATATTTAAAGGGCGAAAAGGATCACCGAGGATCATTACTCCGAGAATCATTGAGAAAACCGGAACAAAGTTTATAAAAAAATTAGTCCTTGAAACACCTATTTTAAGTATTGAATCCTGCTGAAGGGTATATCCGGCGAATGTCGAGAAAACCCCCATAAAAAGATACACCTGCCATACATTGGCTGGATAGGAGAAGGGAGATATCCCTTTTGCAATAACAAAAGGAAACAGAAACAATGCCGCACCGGAAAGGGTATAAAAGGTGGAAACGACAGAATTAATACCGGCGGCAAACCTTCTGATTAATAAGGAATATACTACCCAGATTATCATTGCCGAAAACATCAGGAAAGTCCCGGCCTCCTGCCCCCCTGACAACAGGGCTCTGAAATTCCACTGAACTACAATAGTCAATACACCAAACAGGGCTGTAAATAAAAAAAACACCCCTTTTCTGTTAAGAGGTTCCCTGAAGAACAGATACCCCAGAAAAGCGGAGAGAAGGGGGTTAAGTGTATTTATGGAACTTGCTTCAAGAACATCTATTGTATGAAGCGATGCAAAAAAAAGAATATGATACCCGACCATTCCGAAAACACCTATTGCCATGATACTCAGTATCTGTCCTGATTGAAGTTTGAATGAGAGTTTTTTCAGCCTTGCATAGATATAAAGACAAAACAGGGCAATCATGAAACGATAGAAACTCATTTCAACCCCGCTGACCTGGGCTCCCCCTATTTTCCCGGCAATAAATGCCCCTGCCCAGCAGAGCGCGGCAAAAACCATGTAGAAATAAGACCTTTTCATAAATCCTCTCGCATACATCCTATTTCTTATTCAAATGAATTCATACCTGATTTTTAATTTTTTTCCAATACTTCTTTCAGCTCCAGTCTGTATGGATGAAAGCTCCGTCAGAAGAGTCAAGCCGCTGATATGTGTGTGCCCCGAAATAATCCCTCTGTGCCTGGATCAGGTTTGCAGGGAGATTCCTGCTTCTGTAACCGTCATAAAACGATAGAGCTGCTGAAAAGGAAGGAACAGGGATTCCAGACTTAACCGATTCAGAAATAACTGTCCGTAAAGAACTGCTGCATTTTGTCAGCTTTTTCATAAAGTATTCATCAAGGAGCAGGCTGTCTATATCAGGATTTTTTTCAAAGGCATCCTTTATTTTACCGAGGAAAACACTCCTTATAATACACCCCCCTCTCCACATAAGAGCTATATCTCCGTATGCAAGTTTCCAGGCGTAATTTTCAGCAGCCTTTTTCATGAGCATAAAACCCTGGGTATATGAAATTATCTTTGAGGCCAGAAGCGCTTCCCCTATCATTCTGATAAACTCATCCCTGTTTTCTGTTTTAACCCGTTCGGTTCCCCCGAAAAGTGATGAAGCTTCCACCCTCTCTCTTTTCATGGAAGAAAGAAATCTCATATAAACAGCTTCTGAAATTATAGTCACAGGGACTCCCAGATTAAATGCTTCTATACCGGTCCACTTCCCGGTACCCTTCTGTCCTGCCCTGTCAAGTATATTATCAACCAGAAAAGTTCCGTCTTTATCCCTGAAAGAAAGAATATCGGCAGTGATTTCAATAAGATAGCTTTCAAGATCCCCTTTATTCCATTCTTTGAAAACATCTGAAATCTCACCGCTGTTCATTGAAAGCCCGTTTCTCATTATATCATAAGCCTCTGATATAAGCTGCATGTCGCCGTACTCAATGCCGTTATGCACCATCTTTACAAAATGACCGGCACCGTTTTCCCCGACCCATCCGCAGCAGATATCTCCCTCAGGTGTTTTTGCAGCTATGTCCCTGAAAATACTTTTAATATAAGGCCATGCCTCCGGATTTCCCCCCGGCATTATCGAAGGGCCCTTTCTTGCCCCCTCTTCCCCTCCGGAAATACCAGTGCCGACATAAAGTATTCCCTTATCTTTAAGATCAGCAGTTCTTCGTTCCGTATCAGTAAAAAAGGAATTGCCCCCGTCTATTATTATGTCACCCTTTTCAAGATACGGGGAAAGCTTTGAAATATACTGATCTACAATTTCACCGGCCTTTACCATCAGAATTATTTTCCTCGGCCTTTGGAGCATGGAAACAAATTCTTCCAGAGTCTCTGCACCGGAAACATCTCTCCGGCCCGATACTTCCCCGTTAAGGAATTTTTCAGTTTTTTCAAATGTCCTGTTATATACAGCAATTGAGTAGCCGTGATCATTTATGTTGAGAGCCAGATTACTGCCCATGACAGCAAGTCCAATCAGCCCTATATCTTTTTTATTTTCCACTCCAAACTCCACTTTCTATTCTGTTTTAAAGAATGAAACCTGCTCTTTAAGAGAGACAGCCTGGGAGGACATCTCTTCGGAAGTCGCCGCAAGCTCTTCTGAAGAGGAGGCATTCTGCTGGATAATACTGTTAAGCTGGGTAATACTGCGGTTTATCTGCTCTATCCCTGTTTTCTGCTCACTGCTTGAGGCGCTTATCTCCTGGACCAGTTTTGCTGTTTTTCTTATATCCGGTACAAGAGAGGTAAGAAGTTCTCCCATCTGCTCTGCAACCTTAACAGAGGTATACGAAAGCTCGCTTATTTCACCTGCCGCATTTCCGCTGTGTTCTGCAAGTTTTCTTACCTCGGAAGCAACTACGGCAAACCCCTTTCCATGCTCCCCAGCCCTTGCAGCCTCAATAGCTGCATTTAAGGCAAGAAGGTTAGTCTGACGGGATATCTCTTCGACTATGGATATTTTTTCAGCTATCTTCTTCATTGCTGAAACTGTTTTCTCCACCGATTCCCCTGATTTATTCGCATCACCGGCGAGCTGGTTCGCAATTTTTTCAGTCTGGGCAGCATTTTCGCTGTTCTGCTCAATAGTTGAAACTATCTCTTCTATCAAAGAAGAAACCTCTTCCGTGTTTACAGCCTGCTCTGAAACCCCCTGAGACAGCTGCTGCGCACTTCCGGAAATCTCACCGCTCCCGCTGGTTACATTGGCAGCAGAAGCATCTATGCTCTTAACAATATTATTAAGCCTGTCAATCATTTCACGGAGAGAATCTGCCATCATCCCTATCTCATCACTCTGATTTATATCAACAACAGTTGTTAAATCCCCGGAAGCTACCTGACCCATTGCTTTTATAACAGAATTGATGGAGATTATAATCCTGTTTACAAATATATAGGCAAGAAAAGTTGACAGAATAAAGGAAACAGCAAATACAATTGTATATAAAAATGTAAATCTTTTGATCAGATTAAACATATCATCAGTTGCCTTTTCTATGTGACTGGAAATAAACCCGCCAAGAACATCGATCTGATTTCTCATTTTTTCAAAATGTATTACACTCTTTTCCTGCAGTTCATTTATCCTGATTTTATCTTCTATCTGTTCAACCCCTATCTGGAGTATCTTCCTGCTGTTTGTTTCCCAGACAGGAAAATAGGTCTCAAATTTTTTTCTCATCCCCGCTGATTTATTTCCCATAAGAAGTGCAGATTCCCTGAATCTTTCAATAGTCTGGTCAATATTTTCATTATTACTGTCATTGAGTGAAGTCATTTCCTCTGCTGTGTGGGCTGAAAAGGATGCAATCTGTGATACATAAGCCTGATATGCATCCCTGTCCCCGTTGAGTACCAGAGAAAGAGCATTTTCAAGATCTCTTCTCCTGCCTGCAGAAAGACGGCCGGAAAGTTCACCATCAACAGCCTCCCCGAGTTCATTTAAAACATCCCTCATAGAAGTGAAATTCTTTTCTGCTTCCGCAAGAGCTGCATCCCGTTCAAGACTCCCCTGAATTGTTTTTTCAGCAAGTGAAATAACCTCCCGTGAAGTTCCTGACCAGCTGTTATATTCTGTGGTAAAAATCTCAAAAGAAGAAAGCATATCATCAGTAAAACGTTCTGACGGACCTTTGATTCTCTCCCACGCCTGAGCTGAATTTTCGTCGAATGAAGCTTTTGCATTTTCCAGTTTTTCTACAGTATCAGCACTTACACTTTCAAGTTCTCCGATAAATGCCTGATATGCATCACGGTCCCCCTCTATCATTGTGGCACGGTCAGCTTCAAGGGCAGTAACATTGCCGATTGTCAGCCTCATATGATAAAAACTGTAAAGCCCGAGTAAAGCTATCACAGCGGTTGATACCACCGGCATGGAAATTATAAGAAAAATCTTTGTCCGTATTTTCATGTTTACTCCTTTTTGACCTGAAACATATCAGAGCCATTCTTCTGATAAAATCCTGTCACTACAATTATAATGATAATATTTATTCAGTATTTTTCAAGTTTTTTTGTATTTGATATTTTTGCCTCTAACATGCTGAAACTATTTCCAGTGCTTCATAACTCCTTTAGTATGCTCATAAGTTTCTCCATCGTATAGGGTTTCTGAATAATTCCGAGGAGGCTTTTCCCTGCAAACCTGGATCTGACATCATCCTGATTGTAACCGCTTGCAACAACAACCTTTACATTTTCATCTATCCGTCTTAGTTCACCGAACGCCTGGTTACCGTCCATACGGGGCATTGTAAGATCAAGAATTACAAGGTCAATTTCATCCTTCCTTTCCCTGTAGATATCAACTGCCTCTCGTCCGTTTTCCGCCATAATAACGGAAAATCCCATCCGCTCAAGCATGCTCCCCCCGAGCGCCCTGAGGCTTTCCTCATCATCTACAAAAAGAACAGTACCCGAACCTTTCCATTCTCTACTGTCTTTATCAGGACTGACTCCGAAGGTTCTCTCAGATACATCAACAGCCGGAAAAAGGACCTTGATATTTGTCCCCTTACCCGGTTCGCTGTAAACCTTGATTGCCCCCTTATGGGCCCTGACTATCCCAAGTACAGCAGCAAGTCCCAGACCTCTTCCTGTAAATTTGGTTGTATAAAACGGTTCAAATATTCTTTCCCTATCTTTTGCAGTCATGCCGCATCCGGTATCAGAAACCTCAACGTGGACATAAAGCCCTGGCTTGAGCTCATTAAAAAGCTCTGTCTTTGAAAGATATTCATCATCACACCGTGTGGCCCCCAGAGATACTGTAATAACACCGCTTTTATCCCCTACCGCATCTGAAGCATTGATTATAAGATTCATTATTACCTGACTGATCTGAGCAGGATCAGCATAAATACACGGAAGCCCGCTTTCAAGTCTCAGGTTAAGGATAGCCTTTTTTGTTATCAGTGTTTTAAGAAGGTGTACCATATCTTCAATAAGTTCTTTCAGGTCTGTCTCCTCCTGAACAAATGAAGCCCTCCCTGTATATGCAAGCATCTGGGTTGAAAGCTCAGAAGCCCTTTTTGCAGCCGTGATTATCTCCATTATACTTTTACGGGCAGATGATGCATGCGAAAGATCAAGAAGAGCAAGTTCCGCATGCCCGAGAACTGCCATCAGAATATTGTTGAAATCATGAGCAATTCCCCCTGCAAGAACTCCCAGACTCTCAAGTTTCTGTGTCTGCTGGATCTGCTTTTCAAACCGAACCCTGTCTTCTTCGCTCTTTTTAAGATCTGTTATATCCTGATTAACTACAATTGCGCTCAGCATTTTTCCGTTTTCATCCGTAACCGGAGCAGTATGGTTTATTATAATTCTCTTCACACCGTCAAACGCTTCTATCTCAAGAAGTTCGTCTCTGATAGTTACCCCGTCCTTTACTGTATGGGCCAGGGCCCAGTCATCAGGCTTCAGCTCCTCACCGGAGGGATAACGCCTTGCCTTGAAAATTCCGTACTCACCAACACCGACGTGATGTTCTGCCCCCCATATCCGGATCCCCATATCGTTAGCCCTGACCAGTTTGCCTTTTCCGTCTGTCATCCAGAGTCCGACTGGAAGTATTTCAAAAATTTTTGAAAGTATTATTTCCTGTTTTTTAAGATCATCTTCCGCTTTTCTTCTGTCTGTTATATCTCTTGCAACAGCATATACAAGATCTTTGGCAGGGCTGCTCTGCCATTCAAGGTAACAGTACTCCCCGTCTTTCTTCCTGTATCGGTTTACAAATCCTGATATTTTCTCATTTTTCCCGAGCTTCTCCATTGATGTTTTCGTACTTTCAATATCATCAGGATGGATAAAATCATAAAAGCTTGCCCCTTCCATCTCCTCCGTCCTGTAGCCGAGTATTGATTCAGATGCCTTGTTTACCTTTTTAAAAAAGGCCTTCATATCAGCTATGCATATAAAATCGGCAGTCAGATTAAAGAATCGGTCGAACTCATCTGATTTTTCATGAAGTGTTGCCTGGGCCAGTTTCCTTTGCCTTACGGATTTTATAAAAAGGAAGATCACAACAGACTGAAAAAGAAGGATAAAAGCCATGGTTATATTAAAAATTAATGTTCGTCTTTTAAGCTTCTCGGCCGCGGCTGTCTGTTCGGTAACATCATGAATGATTCCGAAAACAGTATTTTTATCAGAATCATACTGTGCAGTTGAATGGATATCTCGGACCAGGCCATCTTTCTTTCTTTTTATTTTAAAATTAACATCATAAGGAACATCATTTTTAATAAGATCTTCCAATGCATTATCAAGCATTTCCCTGTATTCAGGAAGGGGTAAATCCTTAATCGCGGGAATACTCCACTTTTCACCCGAAAACCCGTATATATCCTTTGCACCATCAGATGCAGCAACATCACCGGAATTAAGGTCAATAAACCAGTGCCCGAATCTGGCAAAAGCTTCAGCATTTTTGAGTCTTGCCTCGCTCTCCCTAAGACTGGTTTCAGCTTTAATACGGTCAGTTACATCATGAATAATTGAAAAAAGATAAACCCTGCCTTCCATAGTAACCGGCCAGGAATATACTTCAACATCACAGATCTCTCCAGATGATTTCCGGTGTTTAAAAACAAAGTAGTTTCTTTTTTCCGTTAAAGCTGAAGCCATCTCTTCTCTTATTTTCTCTGCCGGAAGTATATTTATTTCTCCGACAGGCATTCCCCTGAGATCCTGACGGGTGTAACCGTAAAAATCAGCTGCTGCATTATTTACGTCAATAATCCTGCCGTTTCCGGCATCAATCACCAGCATAGGAACTTTTATACTTGCAAAAACCTCATCACATAAATCATCTATCAGGGGGGCGGAGAAAACAGAGGTAACAGATATTATAAAAAGAAGAAATATATATATAAGTATTTTCTGGCCTTTTTTGTGCATAACAACCCCTTATCTGCAAATCTCCCGGAAATCAGTTATTAAAACAATAAATAATTGTACAATATGAAGCAGTATTTATAAAACTATTTTTTATACTGCAAATTGCACAATAACATTACTTCTGACAGGATACATGAAGTTATGGATAATAATATAAATTTCAGGGAATATACCAAAGGGATATAAACATACAATAAAATTACAGCTGTATCAAAAAAGTTCTTTTATATAAACAGATATAATAAAATCAAATTATGCTCAGCTGATTTTGTGTCTTGACTGTTGGATCCACTACAAATAGTCCTGCAAACATTTCTTCGAGGCTATCACAGGGAATAATGCCTTTATTTTTGATTATACTTTTTAATTTCATAATGTAGTTTCAAATGAATATTTTCAAGTTTTAAACCGAAAGACTACGCCCTGAATTTATCATATTCAGAACTCCCAATCTACTTACCAGAATCACAGGAGTGATGATCGGCAAGCTTTTATACATCAAGATCAACCTTGCCATCCGGCACTGAAAATTGTTTATATTGTTTTCAGAAGGTTTTCAAGTGTTTTCTGTGTTGATAAAAGAGCCTGCGAAACAGCGTATGTATCTTTAAGGAAATCAAGGGCCTTTCCCATCTCTTCCATGCCATCCTCTATTGCAAGCGACTGCTCCTTTACCGATGAATTTATCGCAGTTATATTGTTACCCACATTTTTCCCTATTTCAGAGTTTGAATTGAACATCTCCTGAAAATTCTGCATATCAGTCATCATTGAATTAAAGATTGTAATAAAAGATTTCATCTGATTATTAATATCATCAATAACAAAATTGAAAGCTTTTATTGTTCCAGAAATATCCTGTGCAAAATTTGCTGTCAATTCAGAAAGCTTCTTTACTTCCAGGGCAATAACGCGAAAACCTGCCCCCTCACTCCCCTTTCTGGCAGCTTCAATAGAGGCATTTATTGCAAGAATGTTAGTCCTTTCCGCCACATCCTCGATTCTTGAGGTAATACTCGAAATCTGATCGGAATCCTTTTTAAGCCTGTCAAACATATTGTCAATTACAGAAACTCTGGAATTTGCATCTTTTATTTCCTCAACCCTTTCAAAAACTGTTTTCTGCATTGAAAAAGTGCTTTCAAGATAGGATTCCATTGAATTATTTATTTTGTCGGTAAACTGGACCGTACTGCTGCTTGTAGCACGTATTTCCTCAAATGCTGTAACTATTGATTCAATTGATTTCTTGGAATTACTGATACTGTTCTCAATAATTTTCAGTGAACTTTGACTGACCGAAGATTGAACAACAGACTGATGATATCCTCCTGCAAGCTTTTTTATAGTTGATTCATAATTATTATTTTCTGTTTCCATAATAAATCTTCCAATTATCTGTATATTTCATCAATCAGATCAATACCGCACTCTAAGTCTGATAACCATTTTAAAAATTTTACTGCAGTTTCCCCTTTATATATAGCCCCATGCTGAGGTGCAATCATCTCCGGAGATATTTCCCTGACGACTGAAACCCATTTTTTCAACACCTTCCCTGAGGACATATAACGTTTATGAAAAGCATCAATTTTAGCAATGTGCTCATTGAAATCTTCAACCATAATATATTCAAGACTGCTGTTAAAAACTGAAGCCCCGATATCACCTGAAAAAAGAATTCTGGATTTTTCATCAAAAAAAGAATAACAGCCTGCTGAATGAAGAAAATGAGACGGAATAAATTTCAGAGAAACCCCTGATGGCAGAGAGACTGAATAAGAACTTCCATCTACCCCTTTAATACGTGAATTATCAACAATACCGAAATGAGGAATAAATCTGGTCCAGAGACTTGAGATATAAACAGTAGCATCTGTAATTCCCATCCAAAGAGCTATTCCGGAAGAGACATCCGGATCCTGATGTGAATATACAATTGCACTGATATCTTTGATATCAATATATCTGCTGACAACAGCAACCACCCTTGCAAAAAGATGTACCCCGCCAGGATCAAGGATAATACCCTTCCCGTTGTTAATTATTAAAAACTGGTTTGCCTGGATTACCCCTTTCTCCTCTTCTGAATCCACCCCAAGCCATAAAACCTTATGATTATCAGAACTATAAAGAACAACCCCATCTTTTTCTCCGCTGGATATCATAAAAGCCCCCGAAATCATCTAAATTAGTTTTAATATAAAAATAATCAGTTTAATTATATATAATTTATTATATATTGAAAAGCTGTTTGCTCTATAATATCTGTTTCCTATCATTAAATGCAAGAACAGAACAGCTGAAAAATATCAAAAAAAAGTTATTGAAACCGTGACATGTTAATGAAAAATGCAACACTGCATCTAAAGATTTATAACCCTTGAACAGCAGATACCTTTTACTCAGGATGTTTTATTTTTTCATAATTATAGATATTTATGGATATAAAAAAAATACAGGAAAGTTTCCGACTGACATCAGTAAAAATAAACAGCACCTGCAATTACAAGAAAGCCGCAAAGGAGAAGAACAAGCTGTGTGTTGAAAGAAAGCTGGAACTTCCGCGCCTTTTCCTGCAGTTTTTGACCGCCACTGCTCATCACAAAGGAATAGATAATGATTCCGGCAGCAATAACAGCAGCGCTCTGAATAAAGTTTTCTGTCTTCCACAGATAAAGGGAAATACCAGTCTCACTTCCGTAAATAAGGCGGGCAAAAAGAGAAGCTATGAATTTGCCATAAATACCGGTAAACAGGCAAAGAAGCGCCAGTACAGTCATTGCTGCATAACCTGAAACAAAGCTTCCTGTATTGTCAATATTCTTAAAAAATATTTTTCCTGCAACTGTCTCCCCGTGAAAAACAGCGTCCCTTCCCCTGAAGATTCCAGAAAGCTTTATGAACGATGCAACAGTACCTGCAGAAACCGCCTGAAGGAGCCACCATGCAGCAGGATGTTCTGTAATTCCTGATAAAATCAGCTTCTTACTTACATAGCCTGTAAACGGAGGAATCCCTGCAATACTCAAAGCCCCGGCCAGGAAAAGAACTGCCGCCAGAGGAAAAATCCTCCCCATACCTGATATTTTTTTTAACGATCTTTCCCCTGTCATAATTATTATAAAACTGACTGAAAGGAAGAGTAGACTCTTGAAAAGAGCATGGCTCATTGCATGATACATGGACCCTGTCACTGAGGCAACAGTTCCGGAGCCGAACCCGGCAAAGATATAACCCATCTGAGAGACAGAATGCCATGCAAGAAGGACTTTGAAATCTGTCTGGGTGAGTGCCCTCAGGACCCCGACAACCGCAATAAAAACCCCCATCCAGAGGAGAAAAGTCCTCACCTCATACAGGTTCAGGAGAAAGACAAGTTTCCAGACAGCGAAAAAAGAAACCTTTATAACAACACCAGAAAGAACAGCGGATACCGGATGTGGAGCATATGCATGAGCATCCGGCAGCCAGGTATAAGGAATAAAAGCAGTCCTGACCCCTATCCCTGCAATAAGTGCAGCAACTGCAAATGCGGCTTCGCGTGACCTCACCGGCCCTGAACTGAAAAACTGCCGCATGTCATAAAGATAAAGAGAGCCTGTATATTTGTAGATAATAAATACTCCGCAAAGAAATAGACTGATTCCCAGAGAGCTTAAAAGAAGATACTTAAACCCTGCAAAAAAGGCTCTCCCTTTTCCTGTATATGAAATAAGAACATACGCACTTATTCCGACTATCTCAAGGCATACGAAAAGATTAAAAAGGTCAGCTGCAAGCAGCATCCCGGCCATCCCGGCATGAAGAATCAGAAAGAAAAAATAAAAGGAACTGTCATATTTTTTTTCCGAAAAGGTATAGAGCAGGGCCTGAAAGGAAACAACATACATTATCAGCAGACCTGTCCATGAAATACTGTCCAGCTGCTCTCTTATTCCGACCAGAGGATTCCAGTTCCCTATAACTATACTGTAAATATCGCCACCCAATATCCCACGGGTATATGAGACAAGAAGAAAAAAACATGCTGCAAAAGAAATAACAGAAGCTGCTTTGGAGATACGAATTTTTGGAAATATTTTTTCAAGAAGAGCAAAAAAAGATCCCCCCAGCGGAATAACAAAAAAGAGAACTATCATGTCATCCCTCATTTATCACCGATCCTTTTTTCTATCTCCCTGATATCAAGAGTGCCGTAAATATAATAAAGTCTGTATACAAGTGAAAGCGCAAGCGCTGTAATGCAGATCCCGACAACAATTGCAGTCAGCATAAGGGCCTGCGGTACCGGATCAACAATATTTTCATTGCCCTTAAGAATAATAGGAGCAAGAATACCTGAAAGAGACCCGGAATAAATAAACAGGATAACAATTGCGGAGTTAACAAGATTAAGTGCTATTACCTTTTTAATTATGTTATCCGAAAAGACAAGCCCTGAAATGCCGGTAATAAAAAAAAGACAGATAAGCAAGGTACTGATCATTCTTCCCCCTGAAAAAGATAGTAACAGATGAGGGTAATTCCTGCTCCGACTTCAAATCCGATAATTGTATTGAGCAGGAGGATCATGCCGGCCCCGGGAATCTCCCCCCCCCTCCCGACAGGAAGAAAACCCGACAGATACCCCCCCCCGATAACAAGACCTGCAGAACCTGTCAGCAGAAAAAAGAGAAAACCTGACGCCTCAGTAATATTAACAGCAGACAGGGGGAAAATTTCTTTCACAGGTGATGAGCCCCGGCTCAGGAGAAGAAGAATTATCCCTGAGGCAAGGGCTACCCCCCCCTGGAACCCCCCCCCTGGGGACAGATGACCGTATGTAACAAGGTATAATCCGAAAAGAAGGATAAAGGGGGACAGCTTTCTTGCTACAACATCAAGGATATCTGTTTTTTTCATTTCCTCTTCCCCATTAAAAAAACAACACCGGCGACAGAAGTCATCAGCACTATTGTTTCCCCAAGAGTATCAAAGACCCTGTAGCCCAGATATATCGAAGTAACAAGGTTTGCAGCTCCTGTCTCTTCTGCCCCTTTTTCAAGAAGAAAATCCTTTCCCTGTAAAGCCTCCCCTCCGGGATTCACTGAAACTACAGAATACAGGAGAAAAACGGAAAATAGAGCAATAACAAGGATATAAAAGATCCTTCTCACATTCCTCCCCCCGTTTCTTTTATAATCCAGATATAAAGGAATGTTGAAAGGCCGGCTCCGACAGCAGCTTCGGTAAGAGCGACATCAGGAGCATGAAGAATAAAAAAAAGGAGACTGCTGAAAAGACTTATAACAGCAAGAAGTATTACAGATGTAATCATATCCTTTGAAACCAGAGTAATAACTCCAAGCACTATATGGATAATTAGAATCACTTCTATCATTGAGTAATTTCCCCGGTTTTCCCCTCTTTTCCGGTTCTCCGCCATGGAACTATACCGCTGTTCCATGCATACCTTGCTATTATATGTGCGGAAACCGGGCTTGAAACAAAGAAAAAAAGGGTTATTACAAATACTTTACCTGTAATAGCAGAAAACCCTGCATCAATCATTGATGCTATAAAAACAGAAATAACAGATGTGGTACTGCATGTTGATGATGCCTGAAGTCTTGTATATGCATCAGGAAAAATCAGGATCCCGATATTTCCCATAAGATTAAAAACCACCGCAAGGGCAAGAAACAGGTACACAGCATAATCCATGATTAAACCCCTTTTTTTCCAACAAGATACTTTGTTAAAGCAAGAAGTCCGACAAAACCGAATATATCATAAACAAGCGCCACATCAAGATATACATGAAGATCTTCCTTGACTGCAAAAAGAACAAGGATGGCAAGTATCTGGGAGGCGACAACATTCAGCCCGATAAGACGGTCGGCAGTTGTTGGCCCTATAATAATCCTGACAAGGCTCAAAGCCCCTGATGCCAGAAAAATATATATCACAATATCAAAAACAACGGAGGTATTCATACAAATGCCTTCATCAGTATTTTTTCAATTGTCCCTTTAATAAGACTGCCGGCATATCTTGAATGAGTGGTTTCCGCTTCCAGCCAATGAACAATAAGATGATCATCATCAAGGTTAAGGGTTATTGTTCCGGGGGTAAGTGTTATTGAATTGGTAAGTATAACCCTCGCAATATCTGACTTCAGCTTTGTCCTGAAATGAACTATCCTGGGATTAATATTGCCCCTTATAACATTATAAAGAACCCTGAAACTTGCAGCATACATTTTGAAAAGAATATACAGAAGATATATGATAAGCACATGAAATCTGAGAAGAAGGCTTCTTCTGTCTGCCTCTTTTTCATCAATAAAAAGACTGTATGTAAATATTGCAATTAATAAAGAGTAGGAAAGACCAATTAAGAGAGAAACCGGATTGAAATTCCCTGTAAAAAGAAGCCAGCCCAGAAAGAGATAAAAAGCGGTAATAACAATTCTTACAATTTTCCATTTTGTATGAAGCTTCATTCATCATCCTGCGCTTTGACAGCATCAATTATCTCTTCTGCAGTCTCTGCATCAAGAAGCATCTGCCTGAAAGCCGGTGCATGAAGAAGTCTTGCAAGCTTACTCAGTATTCTGAGGTGTTTTGTGCAGCTGCCTTCCCTTCCGAGTATAAGAAAAAAGAGATAAACAGGTTTTCCATCTATAGAATCAAAGCCTATTCCCTCTTTTTTTCGGCCGAATACCATAACTGTTTTTTTAAGCCCTGCCACAAGCTTGTGGGGAATAGCAATTCCGTCTCCTATGCCGGTTGATGAAGATTTTTCCCTTTCAATAAGATCCTTAAGGATCTCCTCTTTATCATCTATTTTTCCTGAATTCTCCAGAACTTCGAGGAGCTCGGCTATTGCATCTTTTTTCCTGACAGCAACCATATCAAGTTTTACAGATTCAACATCAATAATCTCAGAAAGATGGATCAAATCATTCCTCCTCTTCCTCTGCGACAAGTCCCCTGGCATAGTCAACAGGTATTGTAAAAAAAATCCCTGTTCCGGGATTATCAAGACCGCCGCAGACTTTATTTATCAGCTTCTCAAGACGGGGTATCAGTTTATCGTTTTTTACGACAGAAATAATAGTTTTATTATAGGGTTTATTACCCTTCATAAAATCCTTGAAATCGGCAAAAAGGGGGACTTCATATGTGAGGAACCTCCCCATCCCTTCAGAGTCTATTATAGTAGCACCCTGAATTCCTGCCTCAACATAAGCGGCAAGAACATCTTCAAGAAGCTCTTCATTATTCAGAATAAATACAAGAAGTTTCATAATTGATTTTATTTTCAGGTACAACACTGTATATGTCAAGTTTTTTGTAAACCTGAAAAAACAACCGCCGCCTTTATCAGGCAGCAGTTGAAAGAATCTTTTTCCTGGCAGATTTTAAGATCTTTTTCCTGTCAATCACACCAAGCCATTTTGAAGACTCACTGTCTGAAAGGACCGGAAGCTGGTCAATATGAAGCTGTTCCATAAGTGAGACGGAATCACTCAAAGGGTTTCCCGCAAGAGCAAAGTTTTTCATCTTCTTTACAAAATCACCGGCAACAAGCCAGTCCCATGTGGACTGATCAAGAAAAACCGATTTTATATCCTTGAACGATATAATCCCCAAAAACCTGTTTTCCCTGTCAAGTACAGATACAAATGAATCATCCGCATCATTAAAAACATTTATTATATCCCGGATTGTAGCATCGACATGGACGCTTATTGATTTTTCCTCAATACAGTCGCTTACCTTCCACCCGGAAATAACATCCTCAACAGTTATATTCCTGCCGGCTTCCCCTGCTTTTTTAACTGCCAGCTTGACCATAAACGGGCCGATCAGCTGTACTATCAGTGTTGTTGTTGTCACTCCAAAAACAATGACATCTCCGAGCGAAAGTCCGTCTACGACAGTGATATTATTTAAATTACCGCTTGCCATTATTGAAAGACCTATCGCAACGCCCCCCTGGGAAAAAAGGCTCATGCCGGTGAAGCGTCTTACAGCGGGGCTTGCTTTTGAGAGAACTGCACCGATCCATGAACCGAAATACTTCCCGGCGCTCCTCATAACTACATATACAGCAATGATAAGCCAGAGCCATGCCGGCATGGACCCTATATTTATCCTTGCACCTACCAGTACAAAAAAGAGTATATATATTGGAGTAGATATACCCCTGATATTATCAATTACATCCCTGCTTCTCGCCGGGACCATATTAACAAGTGAAATCCCTGCAAACATTGCCGCAAGAATAATATCAAGATCAAGAAGCACACTAAGCCCGATACATATAAGAAGAAGACCGAAACTGAGAACAAATATAGTATCCCTGTTTCTTACCTTCCTGATAATACCGCCGATCAGAACTCCCGTCAGAATACCGAGCCCTATTGAAAAAAAGAGATTCAAGAAAACAGAGGAAAGCTCTCCGAGAATATCTGCGTTCCCCCCTGTCAGAATACTTGAGAGGCTTGTTCCAAGACCGTAAAGAAACATTGCAAGAGCATCATCAAGGGCCACAATTGCTATGATAGTTGTTGTGAGAATTCCGGCAGACCTGTATTCCCAGAGGACATTCATTGTTGCGGCAGGATCTGTAGCAGATGCTATAGCTCCGAAAACCATTCCCCCGGCAAGTGCAATAAGAACTGATCCGCTTACCCACCAAAGACAAAGTGCAACAGCTCCGCCAACCAGCAGAAAGGCCAGAATTCCCTCAGCAAAAAGGATAAGGGAAAACTGTTTTCCGTATTTTTTCATATCCTCGAACTTTATCTCGCTTCCTACCAGAAAACCGATAATACCTAGAGCAAAATAGTTAAAAGAAACAAGATGATCTATATGGATCTGGGATATCAGGCGAAAACCTGTCTGCCCGATAATTATCCCTGTTACAATATACCCCAGAACCTGCGGTATTTTGGCTTTTTTAAAAAGAAGGGCACTTAATATCCCCCCGAAAATCGAAAGCCCGAAAAGAAACAAAAGTCCTGTGTCAAGATTAAGCATAATCATCCTCCTGAAGAAGAACTGAAAGAATATCTTCCCTGGTTTCAGCGGCAAGAAGCCTGTCCCTTACCCCCTCTTTCTTGAGAAATCTGGAAATGAGAGATAAAACCTTTATATACTCGGTATGCTGATTACGGCCGGCAAGTATCATAACCACAATTCTGACAGGTTTATCATCCATAGATGCATAATCTATTACCGGTTTTGAAGTGACCCCTATTGCAATGGCAATATCCCTGAGACCGTTGAGACGGCAGTGGGGAATTGCAACAGAAAGCCCGATACCTGTACTCATTATCTCTTCCCTGTCAAAAACAGCATTTGCAATTTCAGATCTGCTGTTTACACCCGGTAAATCCACAAACAGGTCAATCATTGTGTTAAGAACATCAGCCTTCAGCTCAGCATCAATTTTCAGTACCCTTGATGATACTACCAGCGGTTTCAGCGATTCATAGGTTGAAAGATCCTTCTTTATTCTGGGAGAAAGCTTATTATTAAGCCAGTCCTCAACATCAGACGACCTGAAACGCCATGTAGTCCCTATTTTTCCGCCGGGGAGTTCTCCCTTCCCGGCCCAGTCTGCAACAGTTCTCTCCGACACACGGAGAAACTCTGCAACCTCTTCCAATGTCATTATCTTTTCCATAACACAAAAATACCTCTATATTCATTAAATGTCAATATACTACGTTAAATTACCTTAATTTACTCTTTATCGATAATTACAACCTTTTATGCGCTATATTTCCACTTAATTGCCTATATTACAGAACAAGCGACAATATCCCCATATTTTACACAAAAAAAAGCCATACTCCATCTATTTCGATAAGTAAAAGCAAAACTGGTTTCTTTTTTGGTATACATAAAGATTTTTTATTTGATGTTGAGGATGATAAAAAACCCCCCTCTGAAATTCAGAGGGGGAATAAATTAATACTTTTCGAATGCAGGAGAATCAATAATCTCTTTATATATAACAGCTTTCTGAAGCTCGGAATATTTACTTAAAGAGAAAAGAACATGTGTTTTATCCGGAATTTTCTTTGTTTCCGTTACAGTTTTTATCCCGACAGGAAGGCTTTCCGCTTCAGCTGCTGAATTGATTTCTACAGCCCCATATTCTTCAGTTCCTGTTTTTCCTGAAACATATGATTCAGCGTAATACTCCTTCTCTTGAGCAGGGGGAACACCATTAGATTCATTTTCCCCGGCTTTTTCCATATTACTGATAAGCTCTTCGAGTTTGTCCTTTAAGAGTGAAGGTGCAGAAGGCTTTTTACCTTTTCCCGGAGAAGATATTCCCTTTTTAAACTTGCCCAGGATCCTTGCAATAAATACAATAATTGCTATAAAAAAAATCAATCCTTCCATGATTCAAGTTCCTTATTCCTTTATATTCCGTGGTTCTCCTGTCCCTTCTCCTGATTTTCCTATTGCATCACGCATTGTTGTGTCTGATTCAATATTTTTCAGCCTGTAATAGTCCATTACACCAAGCTTTCCGCTCCGGAGTGCTTCCGCCATTGCAAGGGGAACTTCAGCCTGCGCTCCAAGCACCTTGGCCCTCATTTCCTGTGCCCTCGCCCTCATCTCCTGCTCCTCCGCTATAGCCATCGCCCTCCTGGTTTCAGCTTTAGCCTGGGCAATCTTCAGATCTGCTTCTGCCTGGTCAGTCTGGAGTGCCGCCCCTACATTGTCCCCTACATCAATATCTGCAATATCAATTGAAAGGATTTCAAAAGCAGTACCTGCATCAAGGCCCCTCTCAAGCACAACCTTTGATATCATGTCTGGATTTTCAAGAACAGTTTTATAACTCGCAGAAGAACCGATAGCAGAAACAACACCTTCCCCTACACGGGCAATAATTGTTTCTTCCGTTGCCCCTCCTACAAGATTTGAAATATTCGTCCTCACAGTTACCCTTGCCTTTCCCTTAAGCTGAATTCCATCCTTGGCGACAGCACTTATCATACCTGTCTTTGGACAGTCAATTACCTTTGGATTGACTGAGGTCTGGACCGCTTCAAGTACATCACGCCCGGCAAGATCAATGGCGGCAGCCATTGAAAAATCAAGGGCTATCTTTGCCTTATTGGCCGCAATAAGGGACTGCACAACCTTTATAATCTGCCCCCCGGCAAGATAGTGGGTTTCAAGCATGTTGGTTGTAACATCAATCCCCGCCTTCTGAGCGGAAACCAGAGCCTCAACAATCAGCTTTGGAGGAACCCTTCTGAAACGCATCAGAAAAAGCTGGATAAGCGATACTTTTACACCACTGGCAACAGCGCTGAACCATAAAGGTATCGGAACAAAGCTGAAGAATATGATCAGCAGAATTATGACCATAATAGTCATCACAATAATTAAAAATGGAAATCCTAACATTTATACCTCCCCGGTATCTTCTTCTACAATAATATTATTGCTCTCAATTTTATTGACAACAACTTTTTTATTTTTTTCTATATAATTGCCCTTGCTTAAAGCCTGGTACCACGTACCATCAATCTCAACCTTTCCTGCTGGTCTTAAGACAGTTATACTTATCCCGTGTTTACCGATCAGGGACGGGTCAGTCTCTACCTTCAGCTTAATATCTGTTGAAGGATCATCCTGGAGTGTCATCTTCCTGAATGTCTTTGTATTAACAAGAGATTTGTAGCTTAAAACAGAGAGCACTATAGTCAGTATTATTATCACACATAGACTTACTGCCGCAGCAGTATAATCCTCAACATACGGCATTTCTGAAATCATGGAGAAATACAGCCCCCCGAAAAGTAGAATAATCCCTGAAATACCTGCTATCCCGAACCCTGGAATTACAAAAATCTCCAGCATAATCAGAATTATACCTGCCATAATCACACTTATTTCAACCCAGTTGGCCATTCTCAGTATATAGTGGCTCATGATAAATGCGGAAAATGCCAGAAGTCCGATCAAACCGGGAAAGCCGAACCCGGGAGTCCTCAATTCAAAGAAAAGACCTATCATTCCTATTGTAATAAGAATGGAAGCAACAGCAGGATTTGTAAGGAGCCTTACTATAATCTCTTTAAGCGAAACAGGGACTTCTTTACTTTCCCCGACTTTCAGATATTCAAAAAGGTCAACCTTATTATCAATAATTTTATCAGCAAAACCAAGATCCAGAGCCTCTTCAGCCGTCAGAGTCAAAAGCTTGCCCTTTTCGCTTATACCTTTTATTTCAATACTTTCATCAACCATAGCCTCCCCGATAAGGGGATCACGCCCCATTGCCTCGCAGGTCGATCTTATCTCAGCCCTCATATATGAAACCTGTTTCTCTGTAAGTTTATTTCCTTTCTGATCAACCGGTGTCACAGCGCCAATTGTTGACCCCCCGGTCATCAATATCTGATCGCAGGAAAGGGTAATCAGCGCTCCTGCTGAAATAGCCCTCTTATTTACAAATGCGACAGTCTTAATATCAGTTGAAAGTATTGCATCCTTTATCTCTGTTGCAGCATCAACCCTTCCACCGAAAGTGTTTATCATGAAAACAATATATTCCGCACCTTCAGCCTCTGCCTGTTCTATCCCTCTCTTTACTGTAAGGGGAAGTCCAAGATCAATCATCCCCTCTACCGGAATCACTACAGCTTCCGGGGAAGCTGCAGTGACAGTTATAACTATAAAAATCAGAAAGAATATAATATTTTTTATTTGTTTTTTTCTCATACCTAATTATACTTCTACAACAGATAATAGTAAAATAAACTATTTAAAAAAAGAGAGATCACTGATTTTGCAATATAAGTCCCTTTATATTATAATTCTTCTGTGATTTAAAAAAATGAAAAATATTGATGATTTAGCTTTAATTCTGATTACTTTGATCGGGATAAGATCCCTTGCTTTTATTCTGTTTGCAGAGCTTTATCTGCGTTTGAGAGCGAATAAATATGCGGTTCTTACTGCCGCATGGTTTCTGTATTTCCTTGCCCCATGTTTCGGCCTCTATAACTATTTATCAAAAGGATATCCTTATCACCCTTTTTTTGCTTATTTCGCAGCATTAGGAACAGTTCTTTTTATGATCAGTCTTTTTCTATACTATAAAACAGAGCTACAGCCACTGTTTTTAACTTTATTTATTATATCCGCAGTATCACTTTTTATTTTAATAGGTCTCCACAACAATATCAGCGGTTTGATAGCAAATACAGTACAATTTATCTTTATAACAGCAACTGTTTTTATTCTATTATTTAAAAACAAATGGTTTTTAGAATTCGGAGGAGGAAGCAGTTATTTCTGGCTTATCTCCATATTAATTTTAAGCATCTTCCACACCCTTGGTTTCAATTTCATATATCCGGAAACAGCGCTTTCAATAAGGTTTATGATAACAGCTCTTGTAAATATTTCCCTCATTATATTCTTTCTCCATTTTGACAGTAATTACTCACTCATATGTCTTGAAAACAGCGAAAAACAGTATAAGGCTTTATTCGACCTTGTTCCGGTTGTTATTATAGAAGGGGATATTTCCCGGATAAACAATGAGATACAGAGAATCAGGAGCCTTGGGATATCAGACATTTCAAACTATTTTTTAAAAAGTCCTTCAGATCTGAAAAAAATCATTGAAAAACTTGATATTTTAAGTATAAACAAAACAGGACGGGATCTTTTCAATGTTTCAGATGAATCAGAATTTAAAAAGAATTCAGGCAAAATAATCCTTGAAGAAACACTGCCTGCCGCATATAAAACTGCTGAAGCTATAATTGACGGAGCATTATATACCACAACTGAAACTGTCATTGGCACTTTTGAAAATTTCAAAAAAAACGTGATACTCAATATAAAGTTTTCTGATCAGCCTCAGACTGTAATAATTACCCTGCTTGACATCTCTGAAAAAAGACTGCTTGAATCTGAACTTCACCAATCTGAGAAAATGAATGCGGTAGGTCAACTGACCGGCGGGATTGCCCATGATTTCAACAACCAGCTCGGCGGGATACTGGGGTATGCAGATCTGATTAAATGTACAGACGACAATGAGGAAATAAAAAAATATGCAGAACATATAATAACAAGCGCAGGGCGGGCAGCCGATCTCACTTCGAAACTTCTTTCTTTCGGGAGGAAAGGAGAAAGAATTGTCAAGAGCGTTGATCTTCATGATATTATCATGGAAACAGTTGCAATAGCTGAAAGAAGTCTGGATAAAAAAATCAAAATATGGAAAACCCTCGACGCCGGATTTTTTACTGTCAGCGGAGATCCGAGCCAGCTCCAGAATGCAATCCTTAATATTGTGATCAATGCCAGAGATGCAATGCCAGATGGAGGGGTTCTGACTGTTTCAACAGATAATTTTATTATATCAAGAAGAGATAACGACAAGAACAAGCAGTATATAAAAATTTCAATTTCAGACACTGGAACAGGTATTCCGACGGAAAATATGGGTAAAATATTTGAACCCTTTTTTACAACCAAAGAAAACGGAAAAGGGACAGGAATGGGGCTTGCTTCTGTTTACGCAACAGTAAAAGAACATTACGGACTTATAACAGTCCACAGTGTTCCTGAAAAAGGGAGCAGATTCGAAATAAGTCTTCCTGTGCATAAAGAATCAGAACTATGATTCTGATATATAATCTGACAGGTATAATTAACAAAAATATTTTTAAATTGATTTTTAACAGGAAATATATATCATAATCTTGTATATTTAATTTGTTCAGGGTAATTTTTTTTACCTTTGCTTTTCTGATAATAAAAATATTAAAATAGCTGAGGAGGTTATATTATGAAACTGATTGAGTGGAGCAGTGATTTAAGCGTTAATATTGAAAAGATAGATCAGCAGCACCTTGTTCTGGTAGAAATGATTAATGATCTTAATGACGCAATGCTTGCAAAAGCGGGACAGGCAACAGCGGAAGAGATTGTTGAAGGTCTGATCCATTATACAGAAACACATTTTAAAACAGAGGAAGATATTTTCGACCAATACAGCTATCCGGAAACAGAGGAGCATAAAGCGGAACACCGGAATTTTGTAAAAAAGGTTTCTGACTTTAATAATGATCTTAAGAGCGGGAAAATCGGATTATCTGTATTTATCCTTGATTTTTTAAGCAGCTGGCTGAAAAATCATATAAAAATAACTGATAAAAAATATACAGAATATCTGAACAGCAGAGGGGTTATCTGATTAAAATTAAGAAAAATGCATTCACAAAAACAATCCGAAAAACTCTCTATCTGATTGCATTATCAATGTTTATAACAAATGCAGTGATATTTATTTTCAAACCTGTTGTGATGAAAGGTCTGATAATGGGTAACCTGCTTGCATTTACAATCCCGATAATTGTAGGCATTTTTCAGGTTTACCGGATTGAAATTTATATAGAAAAAATAAAACTTCTGAATATGGAGCTTGATCAAAAGGCCAACTACAATCACCTTACAGGATTATTCAACAGAAGAAAATTCTTTGAACTTTCAGAATCTGTAATAGGTCTTTCAAAGCGGTATAATCATTCTATTGCATTCTGTATTTTCGATGTTGACGATTTCAAAAAGATCAATGACACGGAAGGGCATATTGAAGGAGACTGGATTCTAAAAGCAATTTCAGAGATCCTGAAAACAAATCTGAGAAAAACAGACTTGACCGGAAGATTCGGAGGGGATGAGTTCTGCATTATGCTTCCTGAAACAGAAAAAAATCAGGCAGAAAATGTCATAGAAAAAATAAGGGAAGAAATCACTTTACTGAAGACCAGGGAAGGAACAAATGTAACATGCAGTTTCGGACTTGTCAGCTGTTCAGGCGCAGGAATTCCTGATATGGACAGGCTGCTCTCGGCAGCAGATAATTTTCTTTATTCCGCAAAAAGAAACGGAAAAAACAGACTGGAATCGGGAGATTTAAATACTTTATAATTTTATTACATTCTGTTTATTAATGACTTAAAATTATTATAAATATTTTAAATAAATATCAGATTCATAATGCCTGTTCAGGAGGATTATGCAATGTCTTCAATAAAAAACAGAATACTTACCTATATTCTTACAGTAGTAGCTTTATTTTTTATAATAACAATTATGATAATAACATTTGTCTCGGGAAAAGCTCTTGACAATTATGCATATTCAAGAACATCCGATTCTGTGGATAATATATCCGGAAAAATTGAAAATAAAATGAGAACTTCAATATCGCTCCTGAATGATCTCGGAAATTCAGTTTTACTGTACAGGGAAATGGGTATAACAAGGAGGGATTTTCTTCCCCCGGTATTAAAAACCATTCTTGATAAACATAATGATGCTTTTTCCATTTGGGTCCTTTTTGAGCCTGACGGATGGGACGGCCTTGACAGTGAATATGCAGGAACTGGCGACTATGATGAGACAGGTAATTATGCTGTCTGGGCATACCGGGATAAAACAACTAAGGATGTTTCAGTCACTACCGAGGCATGGGGCATAGAAGCATACGATGATGATTATTACTCCATACCGAAGAACAGTAAAAGTATTTCACTTATTGAACCATACAACGAGGAAATCAGCGAAAACTATTCAGTTTTTATGACAACAATATCAGAACCCCTGATTGACCGCTCAGGAAATGTTATTGGGGTGGTTGGAATTGATATTACTCTGGACTTCATAAAGAAATGGATAGATACAGATACAGCTTTAAAAGGGGGAACAAGCACTGTCGCCACTGAATCAGGAATAATTCTTGCTGATAATTCTACTGAAGGGGAAAAGGATTATCTTTCAGATATCTTTTCAGCTGATACTGTATCTACAGCATCAGAGGTTTATCAGGAAACAGGAAAAACCGAATTATTTACAAAAAGCCATGAAGGAAATGAAAAAATTTACCAGGTCCTGAAACCGATAATTTTTTCAGAAAAACTCCCTCCCTGGCTTTATATTATATCTGTCCCGGTATCATCTATCAGAGAAATCCCTCTCAAAATTACTTATATAATGATAGTTACAGGAGCTGTAGCACTTTTATTTATAACATCATTTCTTATTGTATTCACCTCAAAACTGACAGCCCCCCTGATAAAGATAACAGAAGCGGCAGAACTAATTGCAAAAGGGGATTTAAACCATGAATTGACATATAAATCAAATGATGAAACAGGAATTCTTTCATATGTATTCAATACACTTACAGACAGTCTCAGCAGTTATATAAGTAAAACAAGGGACAGTATCCAGTCCCTGAAAAAAAACTCGTCAGAACTCAATGAGAAAATGGAAAGTACAACCAACAGCCTTGATTCCATTTCAGAGGCAATAACATCTCTCATAATGGAAAGCTCAGCCAATTCCCGGTCTATTGACAGTTCGTCTTCATCCATAGAAGAGATAGCACGGAATATTGACAGCCTCAAGGAGCAGATAACAAGACAGTCTGAAAGCGTGGTTGAAGCATCATCTGCAGTGGAAGAGATGCTTGCAAATATTTCTTCCGTAACAGACAGTATAAAAAAATCATCGGTCTATTACGAACAGCTCTCAAGGTCCTCAGAAGAGGGAGAAATACTTCTGGCAAGGGTTATCAGCCTTATCAGTAATATAAGCAGTAAATCGAAAAATCTTCTTGATACAAATACAGTAATTACAGATATTGCAGAACAGACTAACCTCCTTTCAATGAACGCTGCGATAGAAGCAGCCCATGCAGGGGATGCGGGGAGAGGATTTGCAGTTGTTGCTTCTGAAATAAGAAAACTTGCAGATAATGCAGGAAAGAAGTCAAATGAAATCCAGAACAATCTTAAACAGATTACCGACATTATACTTGAGGTAGTTGATTCCTCAAAAACTGCCGGAAATAATTTTTCTGGCATCAGGAAACTGATAGAAACGGTATCAACTGTTGAAAAGGAGATAAGCTATGCAATGCAGGAACAGAGCGCAGGAAGCAAACAGATAATTATTTCACTTGAGGAGATGCGAAATATTACAGCTGATATAAAAAACGGGGCAGATGATATCTCTGACGGATCTGCAGTAATCCTCAAAGCGGCAGAAGGATTGCACCACAATAGTATTGAAATAAAAAAAGGAATAAACAATGTTTATGAGGGCAGCGAAGATATAAAACAGGTCGTAGCAGATGTCAACAGACTTTCAGATACAAATAAGGATATATCGGAAAAACTTAACAGCCTGGTATCTGAGTTCAGACTGAAGGAATTATAATTTCCTTGATTCAAGATCTTCCCACCGTAAATATTTTTCCTCTGTAAGATATAAAACCTTTTCATATCGTATTTTTGCTGTTTTTATATCTGCCCCGTTATCAGACGAAACAAATATCTCCTCCAGAGAAAGTTTCTCTTTCTCCAGCTCTTCGATCTCATCTTCAATTACGGCAAGTTCCGTTTTCTCACTGAAGGTAAGCCCCTTTTTTTCCCGCTGCACAATCCTGCCTGAATCTTTTTTGCGGGGGCTTTTTGATCCTCCGTCCGGGACCCGGGAATTATCGGAATAGTAAGTTGTTACATCTCCTGAATATCCCTTTACACCGCCGCTGCCGTCAAGTACAAAAAGGAAATCAACTGTCCTGTCCAGAAAAAACCTGTCATGCGATACAATAACAGTACAGCCCTGAAAACTTTCCAGAAAATTTTCAAGAACTGAAAGAGTCTGTATATCAAAATCATTCGTAGGTTCATCAAAAATCAGAAAATTGGGATTTTCAAGAAGAATTTTCAAAAGATACAGCTTCTTTTTTTCCCCACCTGAAAGATTTGAGATCTCTGTGTAAAGCAGATTTACAGGAAAAAGAAACTGCTCGAGAAACTGGGAGGGAGAAAAACTCTTTCCGTTATTAAGTGTTATTACCTGGGCTGTCTCTTTTATATAATCAGCGACCTTCATGCTGCCTGGAAGATCCGCAGAATGCTGGTCGTAAAATCCAATTTTTGTATTAATTCCGGTTTCAACCTTGCCGGAGTCAGGGGCAGTTTTTCCTGCCATTAAATTTAAAAGGGTTGTCTTTCCTGAACCGTTGGGCCCGACAATACCGACTTTATCCCCCTTTTTAAAACTGAATGAAAAATTATCAACCGGTTTTTTGTTGCCATAACACTTACAGATATCCGCAAGGTCCAGGATCCTCCCTCCGAGTCTTTTTTCAATAACGGAAAAAGAAGAGGTGACAGGAAGCTCTTCCCCCTTTTTTTCCAGAAGACTGAAAAACCTGGCTTTTCTCCCCCTGTCTTTCCCTCCTCTGGCACGGGGGCCCCTCTTTATCCAGTCCTCTTCATTTCTTAGAATATTTTTAATTCTGTCATTCTCTTTAATTCTGGAATTATCCCTTACAGCTCTTGATGAAAGATAGAAAGAATAATTTCCGTCGTAAGTATAAAGTTCATTATCCTCTATTTCAAAAATTCTGCTGCAGACAGAATCCATAAAATATCTGTCATGTGTTACTATAACAAGGGCTTTACCGCAGCTTTTCAGATACTTTTCAAGCCAGTTGATAGTTTCAATATCCAGATGATTTGTCGGCTCATCAAGAATTATAAGATTAGCATCTGTTACAAGAGTCCGTGCTATTGCTGCCTTTTTAACCATCCCTCCGGAGAGGCTTTCCATGGGAGGAGTCAGGTCGCTGATCCCCAGTTCCGTAAGTATTGAATGAATTCTGTTTTCAAGTGACCAGCAATCCCGTTTATCCATTTCCTCCATAATCCTGGATATTCCTTCAAGGTTGCTGTTTTCCTTATTTTCAAGTCCCGATGTCAAAGACTCATATTCTTTTACAAGTCTTATCTCCTCAGAATCACCATGGAGAATAAAATCAGCAATCGTTTCCCCATTTCTGAATGAAAGGGTCTGTTCAAGATAGCCGATTTTCAAATCCCTGTTTCTGGCAACTGTCCCGTTTTCAGCCTCTTTATATCCTGCCATCAGTTTAAGGAGTGTTGATTTCCCGCTGCCGTTCCTTCCGACAATTGCAATTCTATGATTATCATCAATACCGAATGAAATATTTCTAAAAAGCTCTCTTCCGCTTTCACTGTGTGACAGGCCGCTGACAGATATAAGATTCATGAATAAAATCTATCAGATATTCCTTTTTTAAACTATCAGAACAGTTTTTAATTTTCTGGAAATAAACTTAATGATTGCGTAGAATTATACATATGAAGATCATCAGGACTTTTCTGCTCCCGTCAGCATTATTCATATTAATATTATCATGCAGACATTACAGAGAGAATCCTGAACTGACAGAAAAAGAGAGGGAATGGCTAAGTCAAAACCTGACTGATATTGAGTTTTCACCTGATCCGAATTTTATGCCCTTTGAAGCTATTGATAAGGAAGGTAACTATGTCGGAATAGGGGCGGATATTCTTCAAGCAGTCGAAAAAAAGCTTTCTGTGAATTTTAAAATCATGCAGCTTGAGGACTGGGGCAGTGTCATAAACAGTATGAGAGAAGGTAATTCATCAGGTGTTCTTGCCATAGTAAAAACTCCGGAAAGAAGCATTTTTCTTGATTTCACAGAACCATATATTGATGTACCAGTCATAGTTCTTTCAAGAAAGGATTTTAAAACCTTTAAAACACTGGGGCAGCTATTAAATAACCCAATCGGAGTAACAACCGATTATTCCTATAATGAATATCTTCAAAAGAACTTTCCTGCCCTGAATTATGTAGCTGTAAAAAACGACAGCGAAGGGATAAAACAACTTGCCTACGGCGATATTGATCTTCTTATAATAAATATTGCAAGCGCCTCTTACTATATTCAGGAACATGGTTTTACAAACCTCAAGGTTGCTGGAGATTCAGGCTATAGCTTTAAACTCTCAGTAGGGATAAGAAAAGATCTGCCGGAGCTTTTTTCAATAATGAAAAAAGCTCTTAACCAGATAGATAAGAATGAAAAAGAGAAAATCATGGGGAAGTGGATAACCCTCCAATATCCGTGGTATAAAAGAAATCCCGGGCTCTTTCTTTTTCTGATTGCCGACATATCAATAATTATAATTGTCATAACTGCCCTTTCCCTTTCAATAATACTCAACAGGGCTTTAAGAAAAAAGGTCCGGGATAAAACAGAAGAACTTAAAAATTCAGAGGAATATCTCAAGAGAATTGTGGATATAATCCCGGATCCTGTTTTTGTAAAAAACAGCAGCCATATATACACTATGGTAAATAACGCCTTCTCACAGCTGCTGAATAAAAAACCGGAGGATATAATAGGAAATAGCGAGTATGATATTTTTCCCGCAGACGAGGCAGACAGATTCATTGAAACTGATAACCAGATAATGAAAAAAAAGGGGGTAATTGAATATGAAGACACCTATATATCAGAAGAAGGTAAAAAACATTACCTGCTGGCAAAAAAAACTTCACTCATAAACTATACTGGAGATTACAACATTGTAACTATTCTCCATGATATTACAGATATAAAGGAAAAAGAAAGAGCACTGATGCAGTCCCAGAAACTGGAAACAATGGGAAGGCTTTCCGGCGGATTTGCTCATGACTTCAATAATATTCTTGCCGGAATTGACGGATCCCTTGATCTTATTGAATATATTGCAGAAAAAAACGAACCTATTGATCCTAAAGAGATTCTCAACTATGTTTCCCTTGCAAAAAATTCCTCTTCGAAAGCCGGAAAAATAATCCAGAACCTTCTCAGTATTTCCAAAAAAAACATCAGGAACTTCAATACAGTTGACATGAAAAAGGCTGTTGACAGTATAATTGAAATTGCTTCGCACAGTTTCGATAAAAGGGTAGAAATAAAGTCAATAACAAAGGCAATCCCGTTTTATATCCTGGGAGATTATTCTCTGCTTGAGCAGGCTGTACTTAATATATTAATTAATGCTTATCACTCCATGACCATAATGAAAAACAAAAGGGAGGATTGGGGAGGGACAATAACTGTGGAACTGAAAAAATCATATCTAAAAACCGGGAACAGTGCTGCTTTCAAAGATAATAACGATATCCCCCCCGGCAGCTACTGTATCCTGAGTATTACAGATAGCGGAATCGGAATGGATAAAAAAACAATGGATATGATTTTTGAACCCTTTTTTACGACAAAGGAAAGCAGCGGAAGCGGACTCGGGATGACCATGGTTTACAATATTATAAACAGTTTCAAAGGATACATTTCAGTTAAATCAGAAGTTAATAAAGGCTCCGAGTTTATCATATACTTTCCCGAAATTGAATATACCCCGGAAATATCAGAAGATCATCCAAAGCAGATTTTTAAAGGATCCGGAAACATACTTGTTGTTGATGATGAGGAAATAATAAGAAAAACCGTCTGCGGCATGCTTGAAACCTTCGGGTATAAAGCTTATCAGGCCTCAAGCGGAAACGAAGCTCTCCGTTTTCTTTCGGGGCATATAAATCTGATTGATATCATTATCCTTGATTTTATAATGCCGGGGATATCAGCAGAAGACACCTTTAGAACTGTAAGGATGAAATATCCGGAAATTCCTGTTGTTCTTACATCAGGATTCAGCAAAGATGAGGGGGTTTTATCCCTGATAGCAGAAGGTATTGACAGTTTCCTTCCCAAACCATTCAGCATCCACGAATTATCTGAAACTATCCACAGAATTCTGATAAAAAAACCTGAAGCAGAGGTTCAGTAAATACCCGATATTTCAAACTCCAGGTCTTTATCGATATAAGTATATCGTTATTCTTTTCTCTTTATGTTGCAATATACAGGAAATAGTGTATAATTGTGAATAGATAACCATTTATCGATTTTAAAGTAGGAGTCTGTTAATGAAAGCACCGCTTCCAACAGTAAAAAGGGGTCCGAACTACCTCAGGGTTCTGCTTGAATATCAGCAGAACGGAATTGAATGGATTTCCGCAACTGATATTGCATACAGACTGAAACTTACCCCTATTCAGGTAAGAAAAGACCTGGCTCTTACAGGAATAGCCGGAACACCCAAAAAAGGTTTTATGGTTGATGAACTGATTATTTCATTAAAGGAATTTCTGGGGTGGAACAGTAATACAGACGCATTTCTGATTGGTGCAGGTGCACTGGGTTCTGCCCTGCTTGGTTACAAAGGATTTGATGAAAACGGGCTTAATATTGTAGCTGCATTTGATTCAGACCCCCTTAAAATAGGATCAGTAATACACGGCAAAAAAGTTCTTGATATTAAGAAAGTCAAAACACTTGCCAAAAAAATGAATATTCATATAGGAATAATAACAGTACCTGCAGAATTCGCTCAAAGCACAGCTGATACACTTGTTGATGCAGGGATAAAAGGGATATGGAACTTTTCTCCGGCAAAACTAAAACTGCCGGATCATATAATTATTCAAAGAGAGGATCTTTCGTCAGGATTTGCAGTTCTTTCCGCAAAGATTTCCAAACTGGCAAAATAACAGCCGGGATATTATTCCTTCCAGTTTACAGTTATTTTTTCCTGCCCGATTTTATCCTTTATGATATCAGCAAGATTCAAAAGCTCTTCCCTGCAGCAGTCAACCGTTTTGCCGTTTTTTAGCCTTGTTTTCAGTTCGTCAGCAAACTCAGAAATTGTAATTACCTTTTCCATGATTATCCCTCCGAAAATTTAATTTATTAAAACTTTATTACTTTTTATTTATGGGGATCAACCGAACACGAAGTGGATAAAGATCCCCCCATCTTTATCAGCATTACGGCCCAGCAGGATCAGATGCTTTTCCCCCAGAAGAAGATGACTTGATTCCTGCAGTTTCAGTATTTTCATCCAGTGTATATGTGGGAATTTTATACAGGCTTTCTTCCGGTATTTTTCTTTCCGCTCCGGCTATCCAGTCTGTAATTTCAGCTATTTTTTTATCACCCATTTTTATTCTTACAATCCCCTGCGGAATATCAGGAGAATACCAGATATCAATATCATCAGAGCCATTAATTATTCTGCGGTAATGAGCTGTTTTTATTCTTCTTCCTCCGGCCGTTATTATCTCTTCGCCTGTAAACTCACTATTCTCATATATCGGGAGTATTTTTTCCCGCACATCTTCAGACCGGTCATTAGAGAGTGCTGATTTTATCTCTGCATCTGAAACAATAAAGGATTTATCAAGTATGCTTTTCCCGATCATCGTAAACCTTGAAAGTCCCTTTCCTGTTTCCGGGTCACGGAACCTGACCTCAACGGGAACAGAAAAGCGGTCAGTCAGAAGTTCATAAAATACAGTATCATCCCCTTTTTCATGCTCCACCTGCCACCATATGCCCCCGTCATTTTCTGAATCAATAACACAACGCCTTATCCTTTCAGTAACATTGCCGATATCATCATAAACAGATACTTCCGATCCTTCACCCTTTTGGAAAAAAACAGAATCAAGGCCGTTTATTGTAGTCAGATAATCTTCAAAGATATAATCACCCCAGATAAACTGATTAAAATAATCATAACTCCTGAGGATCTCGTGAAACTGGACCAGTGATCTTTTAAGGGTAAGTTCTGAATAATTGTTTTTTATTTTCAACAATGAAGTAAGTCTGCTGTCCTGATCATTATTTCTGTATACCTTATCCGTGTTCCTCATATCTGATGTAGCGCATGAAATAATAAGAAAAACAGAAATTATAAAAAATATTCCGGCTGTTCTTCGGACAAATCTAAACATTAAGGACCCTCCACCTTCTACAGATTATTATAACTGTTTTAACAGATAATTAAAATTTATTTTTAATTATTTTATGGCAGAAGGTCCTGGTTATTCTATTACAATTCCTTAGAGATTGAAATTGCCGCTATTGTACCGTCTGCGACAGCAGTAGTTATCTGCCTGTAGGCTTTTGTCCTTATATCTCCTACTGCATAAACATCTTTTACACTTGTTCTCATCTCATCATCTGTTTCAACATAACCCCATCTGTCCAGTTTAAAACTGTTTTCAAATCCGCTGAGATTCGGAATAAATCCGACAAAAACAAATATTCCATTTGTCCTGATTCTCTTTTTCCCCCCTGATTTAAGATCCTCTGCTACAACCTCCATATCCATGTTCCCGTGTTTTATAAACTCTCTTGGTTCATGTTCAAAGAGAATATTTATCTTCGGATCTGCAAAAGCTTTATCCTGCGCATCTTTGTTTGCCTGAAGCTCTGCAAACTGATGAATTATGGTTATGCTTTCAGCAAATCTTGATATAAAAAGAGACTCCTCAATAGCTGAATTCCCCCCCCCTATTACAACAACATCTTTTCCCTCAAAATATTTTGCATCGCATGTTGCACAATAGGATATTCCATTCCCCCTGTACTCTGTCTCGCCGGGAATAGACAGTGGCCGGGGAGAAGATCCGGTCGCAATTATAATTTTTTCAGCCTTTATAGTTTCAAAACTGTCAATAACGACCTCTTTTTTTTCAAGATCAACAGATGTTATTTCCACAGCAGCCTTAATAGTTATTCCGGATTTCTTTGCCTGTTCCCCCATGTAATGGGCAATCATAAAGCCTGGCTGCGGTTCGATAAATCCTGGATAATTTGACACCTGATGTGTTGTGGAAACATAACCTCCGGGAAGGGCTGTATCAACAAGAATTGTATCAATATGGGCCTGTCCCAGGTATATTCCTGCTGTCAGTCCTGCCGGTCCTCCGCCAAGTACTAGAGCCTGACAAGTTGTTACAACCGGTTTAATGCTCCGCCTGATCTCCTGTGCCCGTTTCTCATCAATAAGCAGATCAAGATTATCCATGAGTTCAGACCGTTTTATTCCACCTGAAAGTGTTGCACCTGTTCTTACACCATTTTTGTAGAATAAAACTGTTGGAGAACCTGAAACCGAGAGTTTTTCTGCAAGTTCCCTGTTCTCCTGTCTGAATATTTTGTAAAACTTTATATCATCCCCGTATAACTCACTTAAGGGTTCATATTTTGCCGCAAGAGCCTCACAGGGAGGACATTCTGTTGAGTAAAAATCAAGGACCGCACATTCAGCCCCGAGGATCTCTTTTTCATACTGATCCCCCTTTATTTCCTTTATCTTTCCAGCCATTTTAATCTCCTAAAAATATAATGATATTCCAAGCTCAAGAAGCTCCTTGACAGGTCTGCAGTCCCCTGTATTAAGACTTCCTGTCCTGTTTTTTGCAACCGACCCGCAGCCCCCGCCGCAGGCAAGCTGAAGTGAACAGTCTCTGCACTCAGGTATTGATGTTACATCCCTGTTTTCCCATTCAGCAATAATATCTTTTTTAGCTGTTGCTTCAGGATAGAACGTTCCAAGTTCCTCCCCTTCTTTTCCTACAGTTGCAGTACAGGAATAAATGTTTCCTTTATAATCAAATGCCCATTCATTTTTACACCCCGGACAGGAATCGAAAAGCGGGGTCGGCAGTTCTCCTCTGTCAGAAAGAAAACGGGCTATGGAAAAAGCAGGCTTGTTAAATTCAAGTATTTCAGGATACTCTTTTATAAGCGAATAGAGCTCTTCATACATCTCAAGCCTGGTAAAAAGACTGCTTTCCCCTTTCTGGCATGTATGAAGTTCATAATTCCTTCCGAGCTGTGTTTTAAACAGCGGATTTTTCGTCCAGCCTTTTTCAGCAGCAAACCGGGAAAGAGCAGGGAGAGAAGAGATATTTTCCCGGTCAATTACAACCCTCAGGTTGACAGGAAACCCTGCAGAAAGTGCTGCATCAATCCCTTCTGTTATTGCTGTGAATGTAGCCTCTCCGTTTTTAAGAGGACGTCTTCTGTCATGAACTTCTCCCACCCCGTCCAGTGTAACCTGGATCTCCCGTATATTTTTCCCGGTAAAAAGGGGAATATATGATTTAAGGTTGTATCCGTTAGTTACAACAGCTGTCCCAAGCCCCCTGTCTTCCGCTCCGCCAAGAAGCTGTCTTATTCTACCTTCCGCAACTTTACCTGAAAGAAGAGGTTCTCCCCCGAAAATTGTTATATACTTTCTTCTCTGTGAAAAATTATCATCAACATATTTGAAAAAAGCATTTATTATCTCTGTACTGTAATTTTCACCGGCAGCACTGTATTCTGTCTGATAGCAGTATGAACAGTTGAAGTTACAGGAATAATTGGGAACAAAAAATATCTGGAGTTCGCTGTTTTCATACTCATCAAGAAAATCAAGATATCTCTTCCTGTAGAGCTTTTTTTCATCCTCCTCTTCAATCAGATATCCTTTTTCCACATACGGGCCAGGATCCGAAATATCACCTTTCAGAAATGCCTCCCCTTCCGATGCATCAATGATATCAGCATTTCCGGAAAGAAGATTGACTATATAATAGTCATCAGATCCTTTTATTTTTGATATTATATTGTGTTTTGATTTTCTCACTTCATCCTCTTAAAAAATGAAGAGTGTGAATACTATTCACACCCTCCAAACCTGACAAAATTGTGTCATTTATCAGTCATGACATCCGGCATAAATACGTGATATCTTAGCGCAGCACTGCGCTTCTTTTTTATCACCTGTTGTATCTTTGCGTAAAAGAGTTTTCATAAATAACCTCCTCCACTTATATTAAGATCCGCAGCAGCAGGCTGCAGCCTTTTTCCCCTGAATCGTAAAGCTTGAAACGTTAATTTTCCCCTTTTTATAGGGAAGACTTTCTTCAAGTATCCTGATATCCGTGAATCCAGATTTTTCAAGTATCTCAAGATACTTATCTTTTACAATAGCACCACCCCAGCACTCAGAAACAGCAACAGGATCCTGGGCATATTCTGCAGGTACAGGTTTGTCGGAATATATATCACTTACAACAAATCCTCCCCCTTTTTTGAGTACCCGGTATATTTCTGACCATACCTTCTCCTTGTCAGAGGCATGGTTTATTGTACAATTGGAAATTACTACATCCACTGTATTATCAGCAACCGGAATATTTTCCAGCTCAGAACATATGAATTCAACATTTTTCACACCAAGCTTCTCAGCTGTCTTTCTGCTTTTTTCTATCATCCCCTGTGATATATCAAGACCGAATACAAAACCCCTTTCCCCGGCATCTTCAGCCATCCTCAGTACATCAGTTCCTCTGCCGCTTCCAAGATCAAGACAGATAAACCCCTCTTTTACTACAACCCTTTCTATTGCCCCTCCGCAGGACAGACAGCATGTTTCCTCTGCAAGCTTGGAATACCTTGCATTTATTGCATCTATTTTTGTATTCATATCTCCCCGATATTCTATTTAATAGTTTATCACAATATATCATTTTTCATATATATCGTCAAATATTTCTTATTATTTTCCCCTTTTTTTAGCTTTTACCGGGGGAAAAAATATCCAGAATAAGACAACAGAAGATAAAAAAGCAGTATAGGCAGCTACAAAATAGCTTAAAGGAAAATCATAGTAGATAATTTTTTCAAGCCAGTATTTTATAAATCCGGATTTATATGAAGAACCTCCGGATGCAGATCTGAGCTCCGATTCAAGGACTGTAAGCGGACATATTTTTCCAAACCATGACTGGATAGTAAAATAAAATACAGCAAGAAGATGAACAAGGCGGAAAGTAAAGTTTTCTGCAGAATGAAGGTGTAAAAAGGCACCTGCCGCTATAAAAAGAAAACCTGCAACAACAAATATCACAAAAAGGAAGTGAATCACGAGAACTGTATCTGATAAATAAAGATACATATTCATTCTTCAAAAACTCCTATGGTATTATTTTTATCCCGAATGTCAGGCAGAAACCATCCAGATCAAAATCCGGAATATTTCCGACTGCATCGTGCCGTGTCCTCTCCTCCCCTGAACCTGTATGATAAGACCAGTCCATTATTGTCGCGGGATATATCATGTAATCGGCAGCTGTGAAAAAACCGATTTTTTCATTGAAGTAGAAATCTGCGACTGCCCCTGTAAACAGCTGGAAATCAATCCTGGAAATGTTGTTGCTGTCATCATCTTTTATACCGTAAAGGAAGGACAACCCCAAACCTCCTCTTATACCCAAATCATAATAATCTGAAAGAACCGGCTTATATACACCAAAAATATTTGTCTTTATATAATCAACATCAGGATCTGAAAGTGAAAACACTATATCAAAACCGGCGGAAAAAGGGTTGAATGTGTTGAATTCAAAAGCTATATCAAGGGCTGTGAGTTCTTGTTCAAAGTTATTAGCTATAGAAACAGAAATTGCAGTTTCCGGAAACCGGTTTATCCGTTCTTCAAGAAGGTATCCGTTTCTTATTGTTTTAAATCCTTTGAGAATTCTTGCAACAGAAGAAGTACCACCTACCTTTTCTATTAAAACAAGACCGGCTCTGTCAAAATCATCTGATTTTTCCATAACATCAAATTTCATCCCTTTTTTAACACCAAGGTTCTCCCCTCCGCTGACCAGGATGTGATTACCGTTAAGCTCAGTAACAGTAAGGATCAGGGGATAAAATTCCTTTAAAACATTAAACAGTTTACCCTTCACAGCCCTGTAGGCTTCCTCTTCCGCAGCTACTTTACTGCTGCCTGATCCCTCACCTGTAACAGAGATAGTTTTCATAGCTCTGGTTGTATTTATCTCAAACTGCCTCACGGTTATATCAATAGCAGCATCATAAACCGTTTCTACAGCAACACTGATACGCCCGTCAGTCTCTGTTTCTACATTTTTTTCATATTCGGTTATACTGTAATTTGCCAGGTCAACTATCATTCCGATATCAGAACCAATCATATTTCCTATTTCAATCACCGAATCATCATCCAATATCCCTGAAAGTCTGAGCTTCAGCTCTGCAATCTTCTGGTCTGTTGTTCTTCTGTCTATTATTTCAAAGCGACCGAGCCTGTCCATCTGTTCAACAGTCAGATTAAGGATCCTTGTTATTTTGTCCGGTCTTCCTGCATCAGAGCCGGGAAGAACAACAACGCTCAGCCTCTGTCTGGTTATATCCTGGGAAAATGCTGATACGGTAAATAAAGTTAGTATTAAACACAACAGTTTCTTTTTCACTCATTACCCCTGAAAAGGTCTATATAAGAAAGTATTTACTTATTATTGCAAAAAATGCAATTAAATAATTCCCTTTCCCTCTGTAACCTTTTTTCAGATATAAAAGAAGCTCTATCGTCTGCTTGACAATCAGTATATTGGGTTATAGTATTAAAATGTATTTTTCGGGGCAAGGTGAGCCCCCTGCCATGCAGGGAGCAATTCCTGACCGGCGGTGACAGCCCGCGACTCTTCTGTAAAAAGGAGACTGAATCGGTGAAATTCCGGTGCCGACGGTACAGTCCGGATGGGAGAAGAAAAATAGTTTTTATCTTTCCATGAATTAATACGCCCTGAGACCAGGTATATCTGCCTGCCTCAGGGTTTTTTTTTGGATATCCCATCATTCGTCCCGTCTTGAATTTTATCAGGAGGGAAAATGGACCACCAGTATTTCATGAAAAAAGCACTCTCACTTGCCTCAAAGGGGAGGGGCAGAACTTCTCCCAACCCCATGGCAGGGGCCCTGCTTGTAAAAAACGGGGTTATTAAGGGCAGAGGGTACCACAGAAAATACGGATCAATACATGCTGAAATTGAGGCTTTCAGCGATGCCGAAAAAAGAGAGGCAGGTATTGATTTCTCAGACGGGACTGTACTTTATACTACACTTGAGCCGTGCTGCCACAGGACAGAAACCAAAATAAATCCTCCTTGCTGTGAAAAAATAATAAGGGAAGGGATTAAAGAGGTTGTTATTGCATCTGTCGACCCGAACCCCCTTGTGAACGGAAAGGGAATTTACACTCTTGAAAAGAACGGGATAAAGGTGACAAAAGGGATACTTGAAAAGGAGGAAAAAAAACTCAACAGAATATACCACTATTGCGCCGCAAACCCTTTCCCCTTCATACATCTAAAACTGGCCCAGAGTATTGACGGATTTATTGCAGGGGAAAACCGCAGATGGATATCAAACAAAGAGTCAAGAAAAACAGTCCACAGATGGAGAGGGGAATATGATGCAGTACTTGTCGGGTCCGGTACTGTTATTGCAGATAACCCGGAGCTGACAGTCCGGGGAGTCAGGGGAAATCAGCCGAAGAGGCTTGTCCTTGATACATCCCTGAAAACCCCTCCGGGAAGCAATCTTACAGATGACTGCTACTCACACCTGACTCACATTTTTTTTAATCCTGAATCAACGTCCGATGACAAAATAAAAGAATTTTCAAAAAGAAAATTCTCAATACATCCGGTACCTGCTGACAGGAGCGGAAAACTTTCTCTTGACGACGTTTTTAAAATCACAGTCAGGCTTGGAATAAAATCTGTTCTTGCAGAGGGGGGAAGTATTCTTGCTTCAGAACTTATCAGGGAAAAGGCAGTAAACAGGATCTCATTCTTTATTGCTCCGGATCTTTTTTTCAGCGGAGTTCCCTCTTTCCGTTTTCACTCCGGAATGAACTGTCATTTAAAACTAGAGGATCCGGAACTTAAGATAATCGGAGATAACATCCTGATATCGGGAGATATAAACTTCAGGGAGAGAATTTGATGTTTACAGGACTCACAGAAACAAAAGGGGTTATAAAAAAAATAACCGGAGGGAAAGGGAAACTTAATATCTGGATATCAGCTCCGTCAATTGCCGATAAACTGAAATCCGGAGATTCGGTAGCTGTTGACGGAGTTTGCCAGACAGTGGTTACAGCCGGAAAGTCTGACTTCATGATCCAGGCAATGGAGGAGACACTGAAAAAAACAACATTCAGCGGGTTTTCAGAAAGAAGGATTGTCAACCTTGAAAAGGCTTTGACACTTGAGACTCCTCTCGGGGGGCATCTTGTACAGGGCCATGTCAGCGGTACAGGAACAATTACAGAAATCATAAAGAAAGAGGACAACCGGTACCTTAAAATAACAGCCGGTGAAGAGATAATCCGCTACTGCATAAAGGAGGGCTCGGTTGCAGTTGACGGAATAAGTCTTACAGTAGCGGATACAACCGGTAATTTCTTCCTGCTCAATATCATCCCTGAAACATGGGAGAAAACAACCCTGAAAGACAGGAAACCGGGAGACAGGGTTAATATTGAAACAGATTTAATCGGAAGATATATAGTCTCTTTTCTGGAAAAAGCAGTTTCAGGCGGCAGGGCTGACAGCAGAAAGGAAATAAATATTTCAGATCTAAGCAGATGGGGGTATTAATAATGAAAAAATCAAATTCTTACACAGACATCGGAAGTGCAGTTGAAATAATCAGAAACGGCGGAATGATTATAATGGCAGATGACAGAAACAGAGAGAATGAGGGGGATATTGTCCAGGCGGCAGAGTTTGTCACAAAGGAATCGATAAATTTTATGGCTTCCTTTGCAAAAGGTCTTATCTGCGTCCCGGTAACAAAACCGGATGCAGACAGAATGTCTCTTAGCATGATGGTTGAAAACAACGACAGCATGCATACAACTGCTTTTACAGTCTCTGTTGATGCAAAGGTGGGAACAACAACCGGTATTTCTGCAGCAGAGAGGGCTGAAACAATAAAACAGCTTGCCGACCCTGCTAAGAGGGGAAAAGACTTTCTCAGACCGGGACACATATTCCCCCTTGTTGCAGCGGAGGGGGGGGTACTTAAAAGAAGGGGACATACTGAGGGTTCTCTGGATATTGTCAGACTTGCAGGACTCAGGCCCGCTGCTGCAATCTGTGAAATCATGAAGGATGACGGGGAAATGGCAAGAGGGGAAGACCTTGAAGAGTTTGCAGACAAACATAACCTGAGAATTGTAACTATAGAAGACCTTGTAAACTATATAGAGAAGTTAAAAAAACAGAACATTAACAGCAGGCTCATCCCCTCGGTACCGGTGTCTCTTCCCACAAAACTCGGGAATTTCAAAATGATCACCTTTAACAGAGCAGGGGAAAAAACAGAACCCCATTTTGCTCTTGTAACTGATGATTATACTGCAGGGAAAGCAGTTACAGTCAGAATCCATTCAGAATGCCTGACAGGGGATGTTCTTCACTCTTTAAGATGTGACTGCGGTGAACAGCTTGAGAAGGCCCTCGGAATAATCAGCAGGGAGGGGGGGGTTCTAATATATCTCAGACAGGAGGGAAGAGGTATAGGACTATCTGATAAGATAAAGACATACGATCTTCAGGAAAAAGGGGCTGATACAGTTGAAGCAAACCTTATGCTCGGATATGAGGCGGATCTGAGAGACTACGGCGATGCAGTTTCCATACTCAGATATCTTGATATAGATAATGTAAAACTCCTTACCAATAATCCTGAAAAGGTAAGGGCTCTTGAAAACGGGGGAATTACCGTAAAAAGAAGTCCCCTTGAAACAGAAGTTAATTCACACAATTCAAAATACCTGTCAGCAAAGAAAGAAAAAATGGGGCATGAACTGGCCCTTATACACAGGAGATAATAAATGAAAGAATACAACGGAAACCTTATTTCAAAGGGAAAAAGATTTGCAGTAATATCTGCAAGGTTTAACGAGCTTATCTCGGAAAAGCTTGTTGAAGGGGCAAAAGACTGCCTTCTAAGACATGGATGCAGCGATAATGATATTGACATAATACGGGTTCCCGGGGCTTTTGAAATACCCCTGGCTGCAAAAGCTGCTGCAAAAAAATCAATATACAATGCAGTCATATGTCTCGGAGCTGTAATAAGAGGAGCTACAACTCACCATGAATATGTAGCTTCCGAGGCTGCCAAGGGGATAGCTAATGTTTCACTTTCTGAAAACATACCTGTAACTTTCGGTATACTGACCACCGAGACACTTGAACAGGCAATAGAGCGGGCCGGGACAAAAGCCGGCAACAAAGGATGGGATGCCGCACTTTCAGCAATTGAGATGGCAAATCTCATGGAAATAATGGGGGAATAAATACTTGCAAACACTACATTTTCTTCACATTTTCCACACATTTGAAGTTTAGATTTATTTTGTAATCAAAGATGAGGAGAATTGAAAATGAAAAAAATTATTGTTATTTCCATGCTGCTTCTTTTGACAGCATCGTTTACCTTCGGCCAGAATTTTTACGGAATGGGTAATAATTCCAGGGGAATGGGAAACCTTCAGGGGGGGCAGAATTATTTAAACTGTCCGGCATTCGGAGACGGAGGACTTGTAGAAATCGTTGAATTGAGCGGACAGATAACTGTTAAAGAAAATTCCTTTCCAACACTTAAATCCGGGAAGGAGGAAACAGTTATTCTGGTTGCCCCTCAGGCTGTTGAATCACTGGGGCTCAAAACAGGTGATACAATCAGTATAAAAGGATTTAAGGTTCCTGGCCCCACCTGGGATATTGATGAAAAAACAGCTGTAAGAGTGCAGGAAATTAATGTAAAAGGGAAAACCTATTTGACAGGCGGATTCGGCAGAATGGGCGGCGGTCCCGGCGAAAGACCTTTCAGACAGGGAAAAAACAGCAGATAGCTGCTTTATAAGGGCTGCCTAAACAGCAGCCCTTTTTTTAGATACTTATTATTCAGGATATTTTTTTCTTATGGCCCTTAACAGATCAATTACTTCAAAAAAGTTATCAACAAGCTCAGGATCAAACTTTGTTCCTGAAAGTTTTCTGATCTCATCAAGGACTTCAGTTTCATCCCATGCTTCTTTATAAACCCTCTTGGACACAAGCGCGTCGTAAACATCTGCAATAGAAACAATCCTTCCGAATAAACTTATTTCCTCCCCCTTTCTTGGGAGCGGTGCCCCTGATTCTGTAACCCTGTAAGGCTCTCCTGTTTCAGGGTCTACATATCCGGGATAGCCTGTCCCGTCCCAGTTTTCATGATGGGTCAGCGCAACCTCTGAAGATATTTCATCAAGCAGTGAATGTTTATTGGTAAAAAGCCTGGCACCTATGAAGGTATGGCTTTTCATTATCTCATATTCATCATCTGTGAAACGGGCAGGCTTTTTCAGTATGACATCAGATATTGCAATTTTTCCCACATCATGAAGCATCGCCGCAATACGAAAAACATCCCTGTTTTTTTCTATCTCATCCTCATCCAGGCCCCTCTTTCTGGCCCAGTTCTCATAAATTTCAACAGAAAAAGATGCAACACGGTTTACATGCGCCCCGGTTTCTTTCGGGTCCCTGAGCTCTGCCATCTGGATCATCCTGAGAACAAGGGATCTTGTCAGCTGTGCACGCTGGAGAACAATACTTGCGGAACTAGCAAAATGATTTATATAAAGTTCATCCTCTTCAGTAAACTCCCCGATCTTTCCGTCTGCAGAAACTGCATTTATCATCTGAAGAACCCCGAGAACCTCACCGGTAAGATCTTTAAGGGGAAAAGTAAGCATTGAATGGGTTCTGTAGTCAGATTTTTTATCAAAGGTCGAATCAAAATGATATGGATATTTATCCCCTATTTTGTAAACATCTGAAATACAGAGGGTCTCCCCTGTTGCAGCTACGTATCCTGCAATAGACTGTCTGTTTACAGGGACTTTAAATGAATTATATATAAGTTTCTTTCCATAAGGGAGTTTTTTCTGCTTTGTATCATTCTGGGCATGGGCAAAAACAAGCTCGTCCCCCTCTTTCAGATATATAGTCCCGGCATCTGCGCTTACAAATTTCCTAGCTTCAAGCAGGATCCTTTCAAGAAGAATGTCAACGTCCTGAACCGTATTAAGTTCAGTACCCAGCTGGAGAACTTTCCGTATTTTTTCGTTTCCATCCATGAATTAAGTCCTGTATAATCATTATTGCTTTTTGATTATCACATGTCAAATTATTTAAGTCTGTTTATAAAAAATAATATAAAAAATGTTTATTGACAATCAGAACCTGTTTGAGGATAATTTTATATATGATCAAGAATAAAGAAAGTATAGTTCAATTCCTTAAAAACAATACTATTCTCAAAACAATGGATACTGATGATATATCAAGGCTGATGGATTCAGGGGATATCCACTACTTTGACGAAAAGGAAACAATTATTACTGAACATGAACCGGGTTCAACCCTCTTTTTTATAATTGAAGGGAACGTTGATATAATTAAAAAGGAAGAAACCAAGGACGTTTATATATGCACCCTTGGCAGCGGAGAATTTTTCGGCGAAGCAGGGCTTTTTTCAACTGTAAAAAGAACTGCTACAGTAAATGCTGCAACTGAAACTTCAATACTGAAAATCAGACGGGAAAACTTTATCAGCTTTATAAAAACAAATCCTTCAGGCGGAATAAAAATACTGATGCTGATAATATACAGTCTTCTGAAAAAACTCAGGACAGCTAATCAGGAACTTGCATTTGAAAGAAAGTTTGATATTGAGCAGGATGATATTGACTCGCTGATCAATTCCCTGCTGTAAAACCTGAAAATCTATCTTTCCTCATCAAAAGTGGGGAACCCCTTTAGGTGTGAATATTGCCATATTAGGCCCTATCCTGTACGGTTCACCATCCATGTAAAAGGTTGCACTACCCTGAAAAGGATTAAAGGTAATCAGGAATTGTAATTCCGTTATCCTGCCAGAATTTAACAGCCCCTGCATGATAGGGGATTTTCAAAGATTCCAGCGCAACCTCTCCGTCATTCAGCCGGGTAAGATGCTTACAGATCTGGACAATGCTTTCCTTGTTTTCATCTTTAAAAGCAGTAGAGAATATTTGTGAACAAGTATTAAGAATCCGCATTTCAGACCCCTTGTTATTAAGATATCCTATTTTTTCTGGATATAGTGACATCCTGATGAATGATTATTTCTGAGAGCAGCACCGACAATAAGTAATGAGCAGACAGCAGAATTCCTGAGTTCAATAATGCCGGTACTCAATTTTGCTTCCTGATAGAACTTAATAATCCTGTGGGAATAATAGTTGAGGTCAGCCTGGGCCCTTTCAAGTCCCTTTCTGGTTCTTATAATTCCGGCATAGTTCCACATTGTCAGCTGTATTGCTTTTCTGTCCTGATCTACAAGAAGAGGGTCAAATTCCTGGTTTCTCAAAGGGTCTTTCCAGTCAGGAATCTTCCCAACCCTGCTCATATTGACAGGCATCCTTTTTCTTATAATTGCATCTGCCGCTTTTTTGCCCCATAAAAGCCCTTCGAGAAGAGAAGTAGAGGCAAGTCTGTTGGATCCGTGAAGCCCTGTACAGCTGGTCTCACCTACCGCATATAAATTTGCAAGCGATGTCTCCCCTTCAAGTCCGACTTTAATACCTCCGCAGAAATAATGTTCTGCCGGAACTACCGGAATCATTTCACGGGATATATCCACTCCCCCCCTTTTACAGGTTTCATATATCCTTGAAAACCTTTTTTCAATAGGGAGAATACCTTTATAATAACCCGCAAGATCCAGATACATATACTCATGTCCTGTCTTTGCCATTCTGTCGTAAATAGCTCTTGCTACAACATCTCTCGGGGCAAGATCCTTTAAAGGAGAATATTCTTTCATAAACTCCCTACCGGAATGGTCTTTGATCCTTGCCCCCTCCCCTCTGAGTGATTCTGAAATCAGAAAACTCTTTATATCAGGATTAAAAAATGAGGTAGGATGAAACTGGACAAATTCAGCATTAATAATATCAGCACCTGCCTTGTAAGCCATACTTATTCCGTCTCCGGTAGCTGATTCAGGGTTTGTGGTGTACTGATAAATATTACCCAGCCCCCCTGTTGCAAGAACTATAGCGCCGGCAAAAAAGGTTTCAACATCTCCTGTGAGATTGTTCAGGGCATATATTCCCATAACCTCTCGTGATCTGTACTTCTCCTGGGTATCATTTGAATGGTGATTATTGGTAATAAGATCAACTGCTGTATATCCGCACGCAAGCTTTATCCCGAGCCTTTCGGCATAATTCAGAAGTTCAACCTCTATCTTATCGCCAGTATGATCCTCATAGTGTACAATACGTCTTACCTGGTGGGCCGCCTCTTCTGTATAATCTATCCCGCCGGACTCATTCCTGCTGAAATCAATATTAGCCTCGTTTATCAGGAAATCAAAAACAAGCTTCGGCCCTTCCTTTACAAACTGATCAACAGCTTCTATCCTGTTATACTCATTTCCAGCCATAATGACATCAGCTTTCAGCTTCTCTTCCGTATCATTATCACATGCGGCTATAATACCGCCCTGTGCATAGAATGTATTGCATTCCTCAGGTTTTGTGCTTTTTGTTATTACAACAACATCAAGACCAGCCTTTTTCAGGTTTATCGCACAGGTAAGACCTGCTATTCCCGATCCTACAATGATCGCTTCATGATAGTATCTCATTTTTCTTCCACAATATTTATCATTTTATCAAGGGCCTTGCGTGCATTGTTTCTGTATTCCTCTGAAACCTCAACGTCATAAACAAGTTCCCCCGTTCCTGATTCAAAAAGCTCTATTGAATTAAGGGAAACTGCAAGATTTTTGATATTGATCTTACTCATATTCCCGCAGAATGACCTTCTCAGGGGAATAATTGTTTTGTCACTGAACTCCTCTGCCAATCTTTCAACAAACTTGTATTCAGTGCCTATCCCCCATACTGAGCCTTTCGGGGATTCTTTGACAACATTAAAAATTTTCTGTGTTGACCCGTGCATATCAGCTTCTGCGGCAACCCCAGGATCAACCTCAGGATGAACAATAATCTTTCCTCCCGGATATTTATTTCTGAACTCTGCTATATCATGTCCCATAAAATTCTGATGGACATGACAGAATCCATCCCACAGAAAAACCTTTACATCCCCCGGATCTCCGCTGAATTCGACTGACAAATCGTTTTTAATCAAAGCTGTTTCTTTATCATCAAGTCCGAGAGAATTTGAAATGTTCTTTCCGAGGTTTGCATCAGGAAAAAAGAAGACCCTTCTGCCCTTATCAAGATAATATTTAAGGATTTTCCCGGCATTTGAACTGGTACATACCGAGCCGCCGTTATCACCGCACAGACTTTTTGAATCTGCATAAGAGTTCATATAAACAACAGGGACAGCATCTTCCCCGGTATAATCCTTTATCACAGAAAGGGCCTTTTCTCCCGATTCAATATCAGCCATGTCAGCCATCGGACACCCGGCATTGAGATCCGGAATAAGCACCTTCTTTTCAGGTGACAGAATATTCACCCCTTCGGCCATGAACCGGACACCGCAGAACACTATCCATTCAGCATCAGTACGGCTTGCTTCCACTGCAAGCTTGTAGGAATCTCCCGATATATCCGAAAACCTGAAAACATCAGAACTTACATAGTAATGGGCAGGGATGAGAAGCCTCTTTCCGTACCGTTTTTTAAAATCAATAATATAATTTTCAAGACTTTTATCATCATAATTTTCAAAATCAATTTTTCCGGTTGTCATGAAAAACCCTCCGATTAATCCTTTTTCAGGCTGAAATCAAAAGCCTTTACTGTATGTGTAAGTTCTCCGAAAGAGATGTAATCAACACCTGTCTGAGAAACTGAATCAATTCTTTCATAACTCATGTTACCTGATGCTTCTGTTTCAGCTCTTCTGTTTACCAGTTCAACAGCCCTCTTTGTAGTGCTGTTATCCATATTATCAAGCATAATTCTATCAGCACCAGCCTCAAGAGCCTCTTCTACTTCACCCATATCCCTGGCCTCTATCTCAATTTTCACAGAATTGCCACACCTGGACCTGACCTTTTCCGCTGCAGCTTTAATTCCTCCTGCAGCATCAATATGGGTATCCTTGATCATTGCCATATCATAAAGACCCGACCTGTGGTTTGAAGCCCCTCCGCATTTTACCGCATATTTGGAAAGAGATCTGTATCCCGGAATTGTTTTTCTTGTGTCAAGAACTGTGACTCTTCCTGAAGCCTTATCGCTGAATAAAGCTGCTTTGGTTGATATTGCAGATAATAACGATATAAAATTCAGTGCAGTCCTTTCCCCTTTAAGAATTGAAACAATCCTGCCATGAAGGGAAGCAATTATGTCTCCTGGAATAATTCTGTCACCGTCTGAAAAATGCTTTTCAACAGAGACAGAGTTGTCAATTGCATGAAAAACCTTTTCAAAGATACCTATTCCGCATAAAACCCCTTTATCCTTTGATAAAAGGTAATAACCCCCTGTTTCTTCGCTGAAAATAGATTCAGAAGTTATATCACCTCTCAGCAGATCCCCTTCACTTTCTTCACCGAGGTCCTCAGCGAGTGCAATTTTTATCAGTATTTCCTCATTATCCAAAGGCATAAATCATGCTCCTTACAGCCTGAAACTACTTTATCCATTCTGCAGGTTATTGTAAAGACAGACAGCATAAATGAGGTTATAAAAGTAATACCTTTTTTCAGCTTGCATTTTCCGAAATATATATTAAATTTTTTATATAAAGAACATGGGGGATAGGATGAATATAAATAATATCAGGATAGGGAAAAGGCTTGGATTTCTTCTTTCAGGTATTACTGTAACAGGTTTTATGCTGATACTGGGATCCATGTGGATACAGACAACAGCTCTTGCTGAAAACAATGCTCTTGAAACAGCGCAGATCCTGACCAGTGAATATTCAAAAGAGGCAAAGCTTGTAGTAGAGGGGCCTATGAATAAGGCAATAGCTATGGTAGATACTATTGAAGGAGCTTTAAATAATCCTCAGGCTGACCTTACAAGAGATGAAGTCAATTCAATGCTGAGAAACCTTGTTGCCAAAAACAATGAACTCCTCGGAGCTAGTGTGGGGTTTGAGCCTGATGCATTCGACGGTAAGGATTCACTTTATGCAGATACTGAAGGGCATGACTCTACAGGGCGCTTTATACCGTACTGGGTCAGGGATTCATCCGGCAATATTATTATGGAACCCCTTTCAGGGTATGATGACCCATCATCAAAATGGTATTTCCTTCCAAAAGAGACTAAAAAAGAGCACATTCTTGATCCTATTTTATACGAAGTAGGAGGTGTACCTGTATTAATGATTTCAATAGTTGTTCCTGTACTTGACAGGAATAATAATTTTCTCGGTTATGGTGGCGTTGATATTGAAACAACATATCTCCAGGACTATTTTTCAAAGGAAAAGATTTACGAATACGGATATCTCGCCCTTTTTGCATCGGACAGTTCAGTTGTCGCTTCAAATAATCCGGAAATTTTAGGAAAGCCGATAGATGACTTTACAAAAAACAGAGAATACATAGAAAATGTAAAAAATAAAAAAGAGTTTTCCTTCTCCTATAAATCGGAAAAAGACGGGAAAAAATACCTTGTGTACGGTTTCCCGTTTGAAATTGGACAGTCAGGTTATATATGGACAGTTACCGCAAATATCCCGGTTGACAAGATTTTTGAATCTTCCGACAGGATGGTTTTTATTATCATGGCAATCGGATTTTTCACAATTCTTTTTCTTATTTTTTCAATACTGATTATTTCCAGGGGTATTTCGCAAAAGCTTAACCGGGGTGTTGAGTTTGCCGAAAAGATCAGCCGGGGAGAACTTGCCGCTGAACTTGAAATAAATCAGAAGGATGAGATAGGGATGCTTGCAGCAGCACTGAACAAAATGAAGAAAAACCTTTACTCAACTGTTGCCGAAATAACAGAATCCTCTTCAAGTGTAGAAAACAGCAGCAACCATATCAACGACTCATCACAGCAGATATCATCCGGGGCAAGTGAACAGGCCGCCAGTACAGAAGAAATATCATCAAGCATGGAGCAGCTTGTAGCAAATATCAATCAGAATATGGAAAATGCTTCCAGATCAAGGGATATTGCATCAAGGGCTGCTGAGGATGCAAAAGAAGGGGGAGAGGCGGTCCTTAAAACAGTGGATGCAATGAAAAGAATATCCGAAAAAATCGGAATAATACAGGAGATTTCCCGGAATACCAATATGCTGGCATTGAATGCGGCTATTGAAGCGGCAAGGGCAGGAGAAGCGGGAAGGGGATTTGCAGTAGTTGCAGATGAAGTGAGAAAACTTGCTGCAAAAAGCCAGGAAGCTTCAGAGGAAATCACAGATATAGCTGTCAACAGTGTAGGTATTTCAGGTAAAGCCGGAGAACTCATATCAAAACTTATACCAGATATACAGAAAACTGCGGAAATTGTGCAGGATATTGCAGCATCAAGTGTTGAACAGAATTCAGGGGCAGAACAGGTAAACTCCGGGATTATGCAGCTTAATGAAGTAATCCAGCAGAATGCAGCTGCTGCAGAAGAACTTTCCGCAATGTCATCCGAATTAAAATCAAAAGCGGAATCTATGGCTGAAACAATTTCATTTTTCAAGCTTTCAGAAAAAGACAGTATATTTGTAAAATCTGATGGCAGAAAACCGCTTCAGGAATCAACAGGGAGGAAGCAGGAGAAACCAGAAAGGGCCAAAGCAGTTGAAAATAAGGGTAAAGGAAAAGTTATTCCGGATAATAAGAAAATTCCTGCTGATACATTCAAAAAGCCTGGGAATAAAATAAATAATCTTAAAAACAGTCAGCAGAATCAGGATTTTCATGAAGAGCATGATATTTACAATGATTTCAAGGAGTTTTAAATATAAGATATGGGCACCTCTAAAAACTATGTTTTTTTCGTTTACGAAAAAAATAATTCCTTACGCCATCGGCGATTAGGTGCACGGTATGGGGATCAACCGAAGGTTAATAGAGATCCCCATATATTATTATTTCTGATCCGCCGCTTTAATTATAGCAAATATTTATCTGATTTTAGCAGACCACTTTACTCCGTCGTTCTTTATTTCAATAAGTTCTCTTTTTTCAGCTTCAAGAGCAAGTTTTTTGAATTTTGTATAATGGTAATCTTTAATATGGATTTCCTCTTCAATCATTTTCTGGTTGATCGTTGTAAATGTTATCCATCTTTTATCTTTTGAAATCAGACTCATGGTTTCAAGAAGAATTCTGAAGATATCAGGGATAGTACGCTGTTTGTTGACTACAGAAAGGACAAGGTCCTTCTTTTTCTGTTCGATCTCAATATATCCCTTTTTATTGGCTTCATTGATAAACCCAATCCAGCTGTTGACTTTGTTTATTCTGCCGTCGAAACTGTCGTTTATCATTTTCATCTTGACTTTAACAGACCCTGGTGTCGGGACCTTTTTCTCTATCTCCATTCTGCTTATTGCTTCAGTAAGAAGCTTGAACGCCTCATCCTTGGTAAAAAGATCATTTTCATCACTGTAGACATCAGTTTCATCAGGGATCAGGTCCCTGTAATCCTTATGATCATCTGCAAACTCAAGGAGCCTCTCTGAAACATTATCCGGATTATATATAATAATAACAGTTTTTCCGTGCTTTTTCAGAAGCTGGACAAGAGGCCTGAAATCAACATCCCCGGTAAGAATGATATAACAGTCAATGTGGGGATATTGAAAAATCATTTCGGTTGCTTTGGTTATCAGAATAAAATCAACACTGTCTTTTGTCTTTTTACCCTTTTCATCAACCTGTGGGATGAAAAGAAGTTCAAACCCCTTTTCTGAAAGTATGGACGGGATATTCCCGGCAATTGTTTTTTTCCAGTCCCCGACAGCAAGCAGATATGACCTGTTGCCTACTGATTCACAATAACTTAAAAGCCCGTCCACAAAAATTGCCGCATTTTCCTTTGATGGAAGAACATTCTGTATATCCCAGAGAACTGCAATATTTTTATTCATTATTTAACCTCTATCTTTTCACTGCAGAGAATTATTTATCCCTTTTTAATATTATATGATCTGCATCACTTTTTTTCTAATGGTTTTTTCAGGCCGATACTCAGATGTCACAGACTGACTTGATACAGGGCAGCAGTATTCGCCTGTAATCATATGACGCTTTTTACCGTATCCCTTTTTTCTTCTGATGATAAACCCTGCCCGTCTCAGCCCCTCCTTAACCATACCGCAGGCTGTATAAGAGGAAAGAGTTGTCCCCGGCATTGAATTATATCTGATACCCCGAAAAACATTGTCACTCCACATATCAGGATTTTTAGCAGGATCATGGCCATCAAGAAACCACGCATCAATTTTCACCTGCAGCATATCAAGATAATCAAGAACATCACCTGCAAAAAGGGTAAGGCTTATCCTTTTCCCGAATAAAAGCCATTCGGCCGTGTTGATACCGGGAACAATCCTGTTATAAAGTTCTGTGTATAATTCTGTATAACTGATTAACTCTTTATTCATAAAGGGGATCTGCGGCATAAGAAGTAATTCGACTTTATCCGGCGTAAGGAGATATTTTTCACAACTGAAAAAATGGATCGTTCCGGTAAATTCCGGTTTGATTCCGGAGAGAAAAAAAGCAAGAGAAAACAGGTTGAGGCCTGTACCAAAACCTGTTTCTCCTATAAATATATCATTTCTTCCTGTCAGCCTTGAAAGTCTGTTTCCTTCGATAAAGACCCATGTTGCCTCATCAAAAGCACCGTCGGTGCTGAAATAGCAGTCGTCGTAACATGGATTATAATTAAGCATCTTGATATCACTGCTGACACATGAAAGATGGTCTGTTAATTTCATTATATATTCTTAATATGCTTAAACCGGCAGTTTTTATGCGCTGCGGTTAATTCTGTGTCCCGGAGCCCTGAAATTCTTTTGGCATAACTCCTGAGTTTCTCTTCCGTTTTTCACGTAATTAGTTCTGCCGCGGGGCTGTTTATTATTCTGCATCTGGCTGTGTCTCTGTGATTCAGGCAGCTCACTTGATTCAGTTGGAAATCCTGTTATCTTTACTAAAGGTATTTTTTTATTAAGGAGTTTCTCAATACCTCTCAAAAGCTCTTTTTCATCTGAGGAGAGCAGAGAAACAGCCATACCTTCAGCTCCGGCCCGTCCTGTCCTCCCTATCCGGTGAATATAATCCTCTGCAACATGAGGAAGCTGATAATTAACAACATGTGTCAGATGGCTTATATCTATCCCCCTTGCTGCAATATCTGTGGCAACAAGTACCTGGATCTTTCCTGTTTTAAAATCCTTTAGAGCACGGGTTCTTGCCCCCTGAGATTTATCTCCGTGAATAGCTGATGAAGGAATTCCTGTTTTACTCAGCTGAAGGGAAAGACTCTGGGCTCTTCTTTTTGTTCTGGTAAAAACCAGTACCTGATACCACCCTCCTTCCCTGATAAGGTGAGCAAGAAGCTTAAGCTTCTTTTCCTGAGCTACAGGATGGACAACCTGCCGTACAGTCTGAGCTGCGGTGTTTTTAGGAGACACCTCAATCAGTTCCGGCCTTTTCAGCATCTTTCCTGCAAGTTTTCTGATCTCATCCGACAGGGTAGCGGAAAACAGCATATTCTGCCTCTCCTCCGGAAGAAGAGAGATGATCTTTTTAATATCGTTTATAAATCCCATATCAAGCATTCTGTCAGCTTCATCAAGAACAAGTATTTCAATATCAGAAAGCCTTACTGTTCCCTGATTCAGATGGTCAAGAAGTCTCCCCGGTGTTGCGATAACAATATCAATTCCCCTGGAAAGGGATGATATCTGAGGGTTTATACTTACCCCTCCGTAGACCTCAAGAGACTTCAGCTTCATGAACCTTCCGTATGTTCTTACGCTTTCAGCAACCTGAGCAGCAAGTTCTCTGGTGGGAACAAGGATCAGTGCCCTGGGGTTCTTACCCGGACGTTTTGAGGCATTAAGCTTTTCAAGAACCGGAATTGTAAATGCAGCAGTTTTGCCGGTTCCAGTCTGGGCTCCGCCCATAACATCGTTGCCGGCAAGAAGAGCCGGGATAGCCTTTGCCTGTATAGGTGTCGGGCTGGTATACCCGTTTTTCTTCAGGGCATCAAGAATCACCCCGCTTATTCCGAGTTGTTCAAATGTCATATATATTACTCCAATGACCAGTATGAAAAGAATTGGTCCATTTGACGGAGTTCTTTTTTTGTTTTAATGTTCTGAAAGATTTATTCAGACGAAACAAAGACTGGTCCGGCTGAGGATTTAAACCCGCCGAAGCCATACACTAACATATCCAGGATTATTAATATACCCCCCGTGAGATATTAATCCCGGAAGTACGATTACAGGAGATTTCCCCTTGAATTATCATATTGTTTATCATGGTCTCTTAATATAGGATCAGATATGGCAGAAAAATGTCTTAAATGTTTCAGGCCTCTCCATACATGCTACTGCAGATATATAACTCCGGTTGATCCTGATATAAAATTTGTTATTCTTATGCACCCCCACGAAGCCTACAAACAGAAGACAGGAACAGGAAGACTTACAGCCCTCTCCCTTGTTGGAACTGAAATAATTATTGATGAAACATTTGACAACAACAGAAAAGTCAAGAATTTCATCGCTGACCCTTCTTACTTCCCGATGCTTTTATACCCGGGAGAAAGGGCTTTTACAGCAGGAACCTTCAATTTCCATGATTACCTTGCCAATAAAAAACTCCTTATATTTCTGATTGACGGGACCTGGTCAATGGCAAGAAAAATGGTTTACCGGAGTAAAACTCTTCAGGCCCTGCCCTGCCTCACATTCAGCAGAAAATACAGATCCATGTTTTCAATAAAGACACAGCCTGCCGCCTACTGCCTTTCAACTATTGAATCGGTATATTACCTGATCGGTGAACTCCAGGAAACAGGGATTTGTAATCCCGCGGTCAATCCGGAGGGACTGATAAAAATCTTCAAACTGATGGTAGAGTTTCAGATTGACTGCCAGAAAAATAATTCCTGATAATTTTATACCCCACTTACTGTTCTTTTTTTAAAATATTCCTTTCCTCTTCATCTATTATATGCCACTCCTTCTGAACTGTCTGTTCTCTGAAAACTGTGTCATGACTTATAACAAGCATTGCACATTCGATACTGCAGAGTGCGGAAGACAACTCCCTGACAGAAATAAGATCCATATGGTTAGTCGGTTCATCAAGAACAATTAAAACAGGGTTTTTTCTTATACCCATGGAAATCATGAGCTTTTTCCATTCTCCGGGACTTGGAATAAGACTTTCCATTATATTTGCCGGTTCAGATCCAAGGCGGGAAAATATTGAATAAACCTCTCCCCTTTCCTTTCTGCTTAGGAGTTCAATCTCCTGAAGGACTTGATTTTTACAAGTTCTGCCGGGCTCCTGCGGAATATACAACACCTCTTGTTCAGTAAGAGATGGATTCTGCAATAAATGGCTGATTAATGTAGTTTTGCCTGAGCCGTTTTTTCCGGTTAAAGCAACTTTCTCTCCAGGAGATAAAGTCAGTTCAGGGAAATAAAGCTTTTTATCACCGATGAGAATTGTCCCTTCCGCCTCATACAGGATTAAATCCTTTTTTGATATTTCTGAGGCTATTGTAATTCCTGTTCTGAAACTGACAGGAACATCTATTTCAAAAAGCCTTTTTTCCGCATGCCTGATACGCCCTTCCATCTGACTTAAAAGTCTCCCCCCTACAGCATCCTTTCCTGTTATTCTTGCAAGGTCTTTTCTGGATTTTGCGTCATGGTCTTTACGTGATATTCCCCTTTTCGAACGTCTGATATCGGAATTATCAGCAATTCTTCTCCTTCTGGCAGACTCAGAGATGAGATTGTCAAGTTGCCTTTTTATTTTTCTGTATTTTTTCCCGGCGTCCGCATTTTCTTCTCCGATCTGAACCATAGCTTTAGAAAAACCTCCATTTCTCAGCCTGGCATTACTGTTTTCGATGAAAATGGTTCTCATGCAGAGAGAATCAAGTAGAAGGCTGTCATGGCTCACGATCAGTCCTGTACCTCTGAAATTTTTCAGTACTTCAGTAATTATCCTTCGTCCCCCCTCATCAACATGATTAACAGGTTCGTCAACAGCAAGGACGTCAGGATCTTTAAAAAGTGCTATGGCAATCTGAAGTCTTTTCTTTTCCCCTTCACTGAGAGTTTCAAGCCTGTAAAACCAGTCAAACCCTATTTCAAGTAAAGCAGAAAGTTTTCCCGCATTACTATCTCTGTCAAATAGGGGGTAAAAAAAATCTTCAGCTTCGTCCATTGTTATATCAGTTTCCTGCCTGCAGTAATATACACTTCCGGGCAGCTGTATCTGCCCGGACTGCAGAGGTATTATATTTGAAACAAGTTTCAGAAGAGTTGTTTTTCCGCTACCGTTTCTTCCTGCTATCCCTGTCCATCCCGGAAATATATCCATTGAAAATCCGGTAAATAATGGCCTGGAAACTCCTTCATATGCGTGTGACAGATTAATTATTCTGATTGGCTGTTTTGTATTGATATGGGTCATTCCGCTTCTCCAAAATATAAATATCAAGCGGCCCTTTTCCTAAGGGTATTTACCGTAAAGAAAAAGGTAGAAGAAAACAGGAAAGAAACTGCCGCACCTGTACCTTAATTATGAATAAAGTATGGCTTTTAATTTCTCCCTCTTTATCTTCTCATTTTCTGATTTGACTCCACATCATTTTTGAATTGATAATACGATTTTAATCTCTAAAAAAAATAATTTCAAGTTTGCAGGATAAAAAATCACCAGTCTATCGGAAAATAATCCTTTAAAAACTTTCCGCACCAGTGTTTCCCTGTGTTTATACCGTCAAAAAAGGGATCACAGACCCTTGCCGCACCGTCAACAATATCGAGGGGCGGCTGAAAATCATGCAGTTCCTCTTTAAGCTTTGAAAGCTGGGCAGGATCTTCATCTGTTACCCAGCCTGTATCAACTGCATTCATATAAATTCCGTAATTTGCAAGCTCACTTGCCGATGTGTGGGTAAGCATATTAAGGGCGGCTTTTGCCATATTGGTATGCGGATGACGTTCCCCCTTTTTAAAACGGAGGAACTTCCCTTCCATTGCTGAGACATTGACTATATGCTTACAGCCGGTATTATCTCTTTTCATCATGGGAGTAAGCCTGTTACATAAAACAAACGGGGCAACAGCGTTAACAAGCTGTATCTCCAGCATCTCAGCTGTCTGGATTTCACCCAGCTTCAGGCGCCAGCTGTTGGTTGTTCTTAGATCAACCTGCTGAAGATCAACATCAAGCCTCCCCTTAGGAAAAACCTTTTCTGCAGGCAGGGTATTGTCATATGCATAAGGTATCTGTGAAAGCCTGGCAGATTCCCTTAATCCTATTCCGGGCTGTTTTCCATGCCATGTTACAGGCAGGGAAGCCCCTGATTCAAGGCTTTCTCCTGAAAATGAACTAAGCTTTTCTATACAGTTTCTGTAGTTCATAAGCAGGTTCTGAACGTCTTCAGGAAGATCATAAAATGATCTTGCCTCATTTTCCATAAGGTGAGAATAAAATCCGGGTGGACGTCTGACAGTCTGAGCCGCATTATTGATCAGAATATCAAGCCTTCCGTAACTCTCTTCTATGTGGCGGCAGAAAAGCTCAACACTTGGAGTATGCCGCAAATCAAGTCCGTAAATATGAAGCCGGCCTCCCCAATCACTGAAATCCTTTTCCCTGGAATACCTCAAAGCGGAATCTACCGGGAATCTGGTTGTTGCTATAACAGAAGCACCTGATCTCAGCATCATAAGTGTTGCCTGGTAGCCTATCTTCAGCCGGGAGCCTGTAATAAGCGCTACCTGCCCGGTAAGATCAGCACTCTGGAACCGTTTCCTGTAGTTCAGTTCTGCACAGGAGGGACACATGCTGTCATAAAAAAAATGAAGTCTTGTAAATTCCTTCTTGCAGACATAACAGTTACGGGGAGACTGAAGAACCAGATCAGTTTTTAAAATATCAGAGTTATCTGTAATTTTCAGTGGGGCGGTAAAAACAGAAGCTTCTCTTGCAAGCCTTATTCCGGTTGCAGCTCGTGCCTTTTTCTCTGAAGAAACAACCTGCTCCTTTCTCGCTCTCCGGACAGCTTTCTTTCTCTGCCTTAGCAGGTCCGAATCAGGTTTTGAAATCTGCCCTGCTATCTTCATAAGTTCAATCTGTTTTTCTTTAGGTAATGCAGCGAAATCTCCGCAATTTCTGACAAGACTGGTCAGTATCTCGATGCATTTATCTATTTCTTCTGTTGTACAGCAGGATTTCCTGTTATGCTCCACTATATTATACCTTCAAATATTAATGATTGTTTTCAAACTATTATCAAAGTCAGCAATTCTAATATCACTTTTAACCTCTTTTATCAATACAGTATGTAAGGTAGAGTTCCTCAACCTTAATCCTTGCCCATGGTGTTCTTCTGAGAAATTTAAGACTGGATTTGACAGATGGATTAATGATAAAGCAATTAATATCAATTAGCCGCCCGAGTTCATCCCATCCCAGATCTTCAACAAGGCGGTTCAGTATCATTTCAAGGGTTATGCTGTGAAGAGGATTGTTAGGCTGCTGAGTATCCATAAAATATCCCTCCCTTTTTTAAACAGGCTTTTAATAAACACAATTAATAATCAGTTTTAAGAAATATTTCTACTGTTTGATATTTATATCCTGATTTTCATCAGTAATGTCTGACATATATAAGATCTTCAGTATTATACCCCAATTCCTCAGCCCTTTCTACAAACCTTTCAATCACTTCTTTACCTGCATCGGGAGTCCTTGACAAAAGCCACAGATAGGACGGACTACCTCCTGAGATAAAGGCATATTGATAATCTTCTTCATCAAGCCCGAAAATCAGATAAGACCCGTAAAAGGGGCCGAAAAATGAGACTTTCAGGAATCCCTCCTTTTCAGATCTGACAAAATACGCCCTGCCCTCTGCCTCTTTCCACTTTTTTTTCTCTGTTGAAAAGCCCCTGTTCAGGACCCTCACCCCTCCGTCCCTCCGGAGAGAATATTCAGCAGTAACACTCTCAAGCCCCCTCTCAAAAGAGTGATCAAGCCGTGCAATCTCATACCATTTCCCCAGGTATTTATTAATATCAAAATTATCAACAGGAGAAACATTTTCCCTGAGACTGAGACAGCTGGTTAATAATAGCAGTATAACTGCAATAAAACAGTTTTTCATATTATCCTTCCGATCCATTCAGTACCTTCCGTATAATTCTGGCAAGATCTCCCCTTTCAAGAGGCTTATATGCAATAGCTTTAACCCCGATATCTTCTATCAAATCCCGGGACAGCTTTTTACTGTACCCTGTACAAACAATAATAGGTATATCCGGTCGTATCCGGAGCATCTGAATGGCAAGTTTATCACCTGAAAGATTCGGCATTGTAAGATCGGTAACTATGAGATCAAACTCGTTATATTTAACCTTGAAGAGCTCAAGAGCCTCCACGCTGCTGGTTCTGGCAGTAACACTGTAGCCAAGTTTTCTTAAAACCTCTTCGCCTATTTTAGTTATTGACAATTCATCATCAATAAAAAGAATACGTTCACTTCCGTTGGGGCTGACCTTTGCTTCCTCTACAGGCAAATCCATCCCCTCTCCCGTAACAGGAAGATAAACAGTAAACACAGCCCCTTTTCTGTTTTCGCTTGAAACATCAACAAACCCTCCGAGACTTTCTGCAATTCCGTGAACAACGGAAAGCCCCATTCCGCTCCCTTTTTCAGGCCCCTTTGTTGTAAAGTAGGGATCAAATATTGAATCAATAATATCCGGATCAATTCCACACCCTGTATCGGAAACAGTAATCATAATGTAGCGGCCTGGATTAATTTTCTTGTTTTCCGATACCGCATTACCATCCAGGCTGATATCCCATGTTTTTACAGTCAGTATACCGCTCTCTTCTTCCATTGAATGAGCAGCATTGGTACACAGATTCATAAATATCTGATGGATCTGTGCAGGGTTTCCCATAACAGCAGAATCACTATCCAGTTCCTGCCTTATCTCAATTGTTGAAGGTATAGTTGATCGCAGAAGCCTGAGTGCTTCCTCCGCAATTTTACTTACCCTTACAGGAGAAATATCTTCTTCAGATTTTCTTGCAAACGCCATTATCTGATTAACAAGTGATTTTGCCCTTGTCCCTGCTGTCAGCACTTCATGCAAATCATTCTCCAGCCTGCTCCCTTTTTCAGCCTCATCAAGAGCCATCTCTGTATAACCGATTACAGCAGCAAGAATATTATTAAAATCATGGGCAATACCTCCGGCAAGAAGGCCTACCGATTCAAGCTTTTGGGATTGCCTAAGCTGTTTTTCAAGTCCTATTCTTTCTTCTTCAGCTTTTTTATGACTTGTTATATCCTGAATAACCCCCAGTACTTTTACAGGACGGCCCGAATCATCCTTTACCAGTTCAGCATTTGATCTGATAACTTTCATTCCAGCACCTGTAACCGGTTTGATTGCAAATTCAAGATCATATGGTTGGCCTTTCTCTATCAGGTCAACAAGAGCCTGATGTACTCTGTCTTTATCAATTATACAGTGTTCAACCACATCTACATTAAAATCATTGCTGTCAGGATCAAAACCATAGATTCTCTTTGCCTCTTCAGATCCCCAGAATTTTTTATTTTTAATATCATATTCCCAGTTCCCGACCTTTCCGATTCTCTGAGCCATTTTATAGCGCTCTTCATTATCTTTCAGATCGCGTTCAGCTTTTTCCCTCTGGCTTATATCTCTTGCAATTCCCAGTATCCCGATAAGTGTTCCATCAGCATCTCTCATGGGAGTCTTGATAGTTTCAAAAAGCCCATGATACCCGTTACCGGCAAAAGTCAGCCATTCCTCATTAATACTCGGCCCATCCGCTTCCATCGCCTTCCTGTCATTCTCCCTGAAAAAATCTGCAAGTTCCTTTTCTTTAAAATCATAGTCAGTCTTTCCTGATATCTCAGCCTCTTTTGCACCGAAAAATATCTCAAATATGGAATTGCAGCTTATATATACCCCGTTTATATCCTTGAGCCATACAAGATCGGGTATTGTATTTACAAGGGTGCGGTGAAATGATTCAGACCTCATGAGAGCAGCTTCTCCCATTTTCTTATCTGTCACATCATTACAGATTGTTACAACTTCTCCGGCTGGCAGTTTAAATATATAATTCTCATAATACTTCACGCTGCCTTTGTCATTTATTTTTTTAGCAGAAAATATTTCAGGGGTTCCTGTTTCCCATACTCTCCTGAGAACAGAGACCAGTCCGTCACTCTCTGCATCAGGACTGAGTTCAGAAAGAGCTATGCCGATAACTTCGGGAAGAGTCTTTCCTTCTATTTTAAGACTGACATTATTAAGATTTTTTATTATATAATCAGAGCCTCTTAATCCGTTATTTTTAACATTATAAACAGCACATCCGCCGGGCATATTATTAAACAGTTCTCTGAAAAATTCCCCGCCCGCCCCGGTTGAATCTGTATAAGGTCCGATTTCACATAATTCACTATTTAGATTTTCTGTTCTTCCTGAATAATCCTTATATGTAAATTTTTCACCCATTTTTTATTCTCTTGATTAAATCATAGTAAAAAAAAATACAGATTACAACTTAATTATAATATGCTGTTTTCTGAACGATTAAAATCAAATCTTTTCTTGATTGCCGGCATTAGTGGTGATATGATTTTTCTATGAGAGTAACAAAAGCAATTATTAATCTTGATAATCTGGCCTACAATATAAAGCAGATAAGAAACAGGATAGGGGGGGAAAGGAAGATCTGTCTTGCGGTAAAAGCGGACGGATATGGTCATGGTTCATTTGAAATATCAAAAAAGGGTATTGAATGCGGAGCTGATTACCTGGGAGTAGCTGCGGTTGGAGAAGGGATATACCTTCGGGAAAAAGGGATTAAAGCCCCCGTTCTGCTTTTCAGCCTGTGCAGTGTCTCTGAAATAAAAGAACTTTTTCAATATGATATAATCCCTTTTGTTGCAGATATAACTTTCATCAGGGAAATTGAAAAGTATGCAGAGAGTAAAGGGGTTGTTAAAAATGTCCACCTGAAAATTGATACAGGTATGAACAGGGTCGGATGCAGACCTGATGAGAGCCTTGATATTGCTGAATATATCGACAGGAGTAAAAACCTGAAGCTTGGGGGGATATGCACCCATTTCCCTGTATCAGATACTATGGAAAGGGATTTCACTGAAAATCAGATAAGAAGCTTTAAAAACGCTGTAGAAAAAATTAAAAATGCCAATATAGATACAGGGATAATACATGCATCAAATTCCGGGGGGATAATACAATACCCTGATGCATATTTTGATATGGTAAGACCTGGAATAATTCTGTATGGATATTCCCCCGACAGGTCAATTGAAAAAAAGATTGATCTTAAACCGGTCATGAGCTTTGAATCGGAAATTCTTTTTATTAAAAAAATAAAAAAAGGGGAAGGGGTTTCATACGGACTTACCTGGAAAGCAGAAAAAGACACATGGATAGGGACAATACCGGCAGGGTATGCAGACGGTGTAAACAGGCTGCTCAGCAGCAGAGGAAGTATCCTGATAAGGGACAAGCTTTATCCGGTTGCAGGGAGAGTCTGCATGGATCAGTTTATGGTGGATCTCGGCCCTGAAATAAAATGCGAAAGATACGACAAAGCAGTTATTTTCGGATACGACAATAAAGGCAACGGAGCTGACGATATCGCTGATATCTGCTCAACAATACCATATGAAATTCTCTGCAATATTAATAAAAGGGTTGAAAGAGTATATATCTGACAGCAGTTTCAACCCTTTTTCTGACTGACAGTTATATTAAAGCTCTTTTCTTATTTTCTCAATCTTTTTTGAAAGATCATTCAATCTGAATTCTATTGAATTAAGAATCCAGAACTGGAAATGCTCAACCTTTGTCTGTTTATGCATCATCCAGATAATTTTCAATGATACCAGAAGAACTCCCAGCTCTATGGAAAACATTGAGGGAAGAGGAACTGCAAGATGGAACATATGCCTTGCAATATCCAGAGTAAAAAGAAGAACAATTGCTGCAATAAAAATAATATTTATAACAATATCCTGCCTTGTCTGTCTCGCTCCTCCAACCTGTTCCATTATCCTGCGTATCTTCTCCTTCTCCTGTCTGAAGCTGTTTAGCTCTTCCTTAAGATTCTGTATTTCAAATTCATCCATATTGTAACTCACCTTAATGCAATTTTTATAGAATTATATTATAATAATATTTAAAATCAAAGACTATTCACAGGAGGTAGGTATGAAAAAGATTCTTTTCATACTTTTGTTTTCAGCATTACTGCTGATTTCTGTTTCAGCACAGGACAAGGATTTCAACCCGGGAGATTTTGTTCTGGGGAACTGGATTGACTCAAATTATGATGCAGTGTGGGAATTCACAGGAGACAATATCAGGATTCTGACTATGGACGGGAAAGAGGTATATTACGACTTCAAGGATAAGACCAAAAAGGATTTTAAAATTTCCGTTACAGATAATATGCCTTCATTATCCTTCTATTGCGAGGAAACAGGTAAAAAATACACCTTTAAAAAGCCTCTGACCGGAAAAGATCTATTAATGGATATAATCCCCCCGTCTAAGAAACTTTACACTGTTAAAATGAAATACAAATAAAAAGCTGCCTCAAAAGGCAGCTTTTATTCTTAATCCAGGATATTTTTAAATCTGAAATCTATTTTACTTTGCTAAGAAGTTTATTGATTTTATCCTCTGAAACATCGATGTTGGAAACGATCTTTCCGATACTTATGTCAAGGATTCCGCAATAGTTTTCTATTTTCTCTATTGCTTCTGGAAACCGTGCTGCTACTTCATCATTTCTGGATGAATGGGATTTTATTGTTTCAGTGGATTTTATAAGGTTATTTGCCGCATGAAGAATCTGCCCCCCCTCCTCTGACTGTTCATTTATAGCGCCTGAAATGTCACCGACAATACTCTCCGTCCTTTTTACAGACTTCATGATAGCTTTGAGCCCTGTTGATGCATTTTCAGCATTTGAAATCATATCCTTGATTGTATCAGATACATTTTTCACAAGATCTGAAATCTTTCTTGAACTTTTACTTGTCTCTTTTGAAAGCTTCTGGATCTCACCTGCGACAACAGCAAAACCCTTGCCTGCATCACCGGCATGAGCAGCCTCTATTGCAGCATTCATCGCGAGAAGGTTTGTCTGTTCAGTTATATTATCTATTACACCGATAATTTCGGTTATTTTGCCTGAAAGCTGTTCAACTGCCGAGATAAGAGATATTGTTTTTGTTATATCATCACCTCCCGACTTTACAGTATTACTCATTTCAAGTGATATCTGTTCTGCCCTGGCAGCTATTTCAGCCTCTTTTTCAATAGAAATAATAAGTTTTCGGATAACTTCATTAAGACTTCCTGCAGCCCCTGTCTGATTATTTATAAAATCTGAAAAAGACAATTCAAAATCCCTGTAATGCTTTTCAATAATCCTTACAGATTTAAGGACAGCTGTAATATCTGTCCGGCAGTCCCTGATCCCGGCGAGAGACTGTTTCTTATCATTAAAAATCTGAATCATTGCACCCAGTTCATCGTTCAGTGATTCTGTCAGGATTTCATAATTCCTTATTCTTTCCTCATATTCTCTATTCTTTTTTTTAAGAAATATTATTCTTTTTGATGCTAATTCCCTGATATCATTTTCAGTTTCATAACCGCTTATTTTTACATCACAGGTATCAAGCAGATCCATACAACATTTCTGACACTTCCGGGATCCTGACCTGTATGAAAAAAAAGAAAGAAAAACTGCAGACACAGAAAATATGAGGAGAATTAAAAAATAGAGAACATTGATATTATATATTTTTTGGATATAATATAATCCGATTGCCTGAAGCATTATAACTGTTATTGTTAAATACAGATATTTAGGGTGTGCTGCCTTTTCTGTCATTATTTCCCCTTTGTTAGCATAGTGTTAGGAATTTATTAATTATTATGAATATTCTATGATATATTACGTTTGGTAAAAAATAAACTGTTTTTTTACCTGATTTGTTATATTTTCCAATTAAGTTCAATAATAAGGCAGAAGCGTACAGAAACAGTTTGGCTGAGTTCTTCATTGACAATGTGGAATCAATCAAAGATAATTTAATCTGAACAGGAGATATTTAATGCAGTTAAATAAGGGGATTATAATATTTCTATTTATTTTCTTATCATTCCATGTCTATTCAGAGGAGAAAGGTGAACCTGGTAAAAAAAATGTAGCAGTTACAAAAATACTGAACAGATCAGGACACCCTGAAATAGGAAAAGCTGCTGTAAAAATAGAAACTGTAACCTGTCAGACATTAAAGCTTCTGGGGGAATATAATGTCGTCTTTGAAGAAAAGGAGATCGGAACCGGGGAATTCAGAAATTATTGTGAAGCAACAGATACTGAATATATTATCAGAGGAACTATAATAAAAAATGATGAAGGGATTCTTATTGAATTATCGGTTTATGATTATTTTTCAGACAGTATTATAATAAGCAGAAGTGAAACAGCAGGATCTCCGATAGAACTCAGAAAATCGGTTAAAACTGTTATTTCAAGAACACTGAGTTATTTATCCAAAGTTCCTGTCTTTTTTACATCTCTTGCTTTCACTAATATGACTGATGAAAAAGGGGAGTATTCTGTATATATTGATAATATTTTTTTCGGAAAGGACATAGACTACCTTGAATACATGATGTCCGGAAAACGGAATATCCGGATTGAACAGGAGAGAATGTTTGGAAAACACAACCTTGCAGAAATAAACGCTCTTCTGATTCCGGAAGACAGGCTTAGTATTGAATTCACTATCCCTCCGCTCCTTAAGAATGAAGAAAAAACTATTTCCAGATACAAAAATACAATAGACAGATATATTAATGAGAAATACAAGAGTCAGAAGGTCGGGAATTCATTTGCAAAACTGTTCAGCCTCCTTGAAAACCCGGCTTTCAGTGAAACCGCAGCAAAAAGAAAAAATGAAATAACAGTCCTGCATGAAAAATGGCTGAAAAACATGGAAAAGTGGGGTTCTGTCAAAGGTTTTACCACTGCCGATATGCCGTATTCGGTGGGGGTTAAATCAATGTTTATTATATCATCAAATGATATTACTGACTGGGATATGGGGGGAAGCGATCCGGAAGGAAAAACAGCAACATCGTCCGGATTCGGGGTAACCATGTCTGGAGATCTGTTTAAATACGGAGGAATTCAGGCAGAAGCACTTGTGATAAACCAGAAAACAAAGACATCTTATCCTTCCGGGTATCTTCCTGAAAATTTTTCAGAAATTGAGACCTCAGTATGGTTTCTGGAAGCTCCGGCTATTTTATATTTCAGAATCCCTGAATATCTGATAAGGGTTTACAGCGGGCTGTCGTGCAAGTACCGAATAACAACAATGAAAACAGAAGGGACATTTCTTGCAACCGGAGAAAAGACAGAAGGTAAATATGACGAGGAATTACTGAGAATGTATCTTTCATCCTGGCTGGCAGGTTTCGCACTTGATTTCCCCTTTGGTAACAGCCTTTTTTCACTTGATTTCAGATATAACAGGGATTTCAAAAGCTGGTATAGATCAGGTGCACCGGAAGAGGATTATATTGCAAAATATATTGCCTGCAGTCTGGGATACATCGCAAAATTCTGACTAAAACCCCAGATCCTCCCCTACAAGCAGAACCTTGATTCGTCCATTAATCTGTGATTTCCTTGTAACAACAGTAATCGAACAGATTGATTCAGGCCCCAGACAGTGGGAGCATTTACCTGATTTAGAGCATGGTGTATTTTTTGAAAGCCTCAGAGTATTTAATGGACATGCATAGTTTTTTACCCTGTCGAGTGCAGCAGTTTCATCTCTTACAACCTTGTTCATCCCTGCAATAACAATTACATTCTCAGGTCCGTAGCATAAAGCTGCTACCCTGTTGCCTGTCGCATCAATATTAACAAGCTTTCCATCCATAGTGACAGCATTTGAACTCATGAAATAATAATCTGAAGAAAGTGAATCTACAAATACCTTTCTAAGTTCCGCTGCATCTTTAGCACTATCCCTGTCTAACGTTTTATATTTACCTGATTTTAAAAACTCAATTACTCCTGTATCTTTGAGAGTCATCGACCCTCCCCATGAGACAACAGCTTTCTCAGGAATCAGGCCTGTCAGATAATCAAGCAGATCTCTTCTGTTATCAAAATAACCGGCATCCATATTTCTCTTTTTGAATTCCTTTAACAGATTTCCTGATACCTTTTCATAGTAGAGTTTATGCGGCTCCATCTCAATACCTCTTTCTAAAATTATTTTATTCTGATAAATTCCCCGCCGGATCCTTTGACAAGAACTTCTTCAGCCGGATTACCCTTGAAATAAACCCTTGAGCCTACCCCTGCGTTTGCTTCAATTAATTCTCCTGCGTAAACCTTCAGTATTCCCCCGGTATGTGCAGATGCCATCGTCTTTCGGGAATCAAGCTGATAACTTTCAATAATACCGCCGGAATCCGCCTGTGCAAATAATCTGCGGCACCTCCCTGAAAGATTAATTTTCGAGTTTCTGCTTGACCTTGCTTCAATACTTTCCGCCTCAACTCTAAGATCTAAAATACCCCCCGATACTGCATCAATCATTATCTTATCAGATATTACAGAACGAATATTTTTAATAACGGACTCCCTTTTACTGACAAGTGATTTTATCATGCTGTCATAGTATATAATTACTTTAACGTTACTGAAGTCAGGAAAGCTGGTCTTCTTTTTTATTACAAGCGTTTTTACCGTAACATACCAGGTAATATCATCAATACTGCTGTTTTCAAGCATAATGTGAAGCCCCGGCTTTGCTGATTTTTCAAGTACAGCAGTAAATGAGCCTGACGTTTCTATTCTGTCAAAATATGGAAGATCTATACTGTATCTGTTTTCACCAGAAACAGGAAGCAGACAGATAAACACTAAACCTGCAATAATTCCGATCTTTCTCATAATTTTAATAATAGGATTTATATCTTATCCCGGTCAAGAAAAAATATTATTTCTCAGCTTCTTCAGAAATTTTTCCATCTCCTCATAGTCTCTTGCACTTATTATATGGGTGAGATAGGTCAGCTGGGAATTTATTTTTCTAAGCTGATCAATTGTAAACTGGTTGAACATTATTTCTGTAAGAAGGGTATCATCCTCCCCCAGCAGCCCCTTTGCAATACCCATGTGCTTTTTAAAGGTTGTTCCGGGAGCTTCCTGCTTTTCCATACATGCGGCAAAAACCATAGTTGAGGCAAACGGGGTTGATAAGGAATATGCAATTGTTTTATCATGTTCCTCAAATGAGTTATAGAAAATATTCAGATCAAGTGAATTATAAAAATCATCAAAGAATTTTTTACCGCGCTCACATGATTCCTTGATAATTATTGCATTCTCATCACTCAGGTCCCTGATGTTTGCAAAAGTAGGTCCGAACATCGGGTGGGTTGAAACAAAATCCCGTTTTTCTTCCTTATAAAAATCCTCCAGCCCCCCCTTGACTGACGCTGTATCAGCAAGAATACACTTCTTTGAGAGATAGGGAAGGACATTTCTGAATGATTCAATGGTATTTTTAAGCGATACAGTATTTATTACAATATCAGGATTAAACTTCTTAACCTCCTCAAGCTTCAAAAAACGGGTAATATTAAAAAAATATTTCATCTTTCTCGGATCAATATCAAAAACTGCCACTTCATGATCATGGCATAACTCTTCGACCAGCCAGGAACCGATGTGCCCTGTCCCCATTATAAATATTTTCATTACATGCTCCTTTCGTTGTAAAAACCCAGTACTTTCAGATTGGATGTAACCTTTGCAAGTTTTTCAAAAATTGCAATAACACCGGGATCATCCTCGTCTGCCTGAAAATCAAGAAAGAAGGCGAATTTACCAGGGTCAGAGGGAACAGATTCAATCCTGGTAAGGTTTATACCTGCTTTTGCAAACAAATCAAGGGCAGAAAAAAGTGTACCGGCTTTATGCTCAGTAGAAAAAACTATCGAGCACTTAGTCCCCCTGATGTTCTTTTCCTTCGTCTTTGAAATGATAAAAAACCTTGTCCTGTTGTTATCCAGGTCCTGTATATTTTCCTTGATTATCTCCAGGTTATAGAGTTTGGCGGAAAGCCGGCTTGCTATAGCAGCTGACCCTTTCAGCTGTTTACGGGATATCATTCTTGCTGCCCCGGCAGTATCATAATAGGGAATAGGTTCAAGCTTGTTACGGCTCAGGAATTCGCGGCACTGCGACAGCGCCTGACTGTGTGAATAGGCATTTCTTATTTCCCTGTAATCTGTTCCAGGCATCATAAGAAGACAATGTGAAACAGCTATATCAAGTGCATCTATAACATGAAGGTCTTTTTTAAGAAGTAGACTGTTAACCTCGCCCACTATTCCGCCGAGATTATTTTCGACCGGCACAATACCGTAATCAAAAAGACCTGCCTCAACCCCTTCAAAAACATCTGCAAACTCCATACAGGGGACCGTAACATTATCGCTGTTCCATTTTTTTGCAGCCTCTTCACTGTATGCACCATGTTCTCCCTGAAATCCTATTACTTTTTGCCCCGCCTTTTGAAGTTTTTTACTTTCTTCAATTATCAGTTTATAAATTTTCTCAGTAAATGCGGGATCAAGAAGTCCTGTAGAGGTTTCTTTTATTCTATCCAGTACCTTTTTTTCACGGCTTGTATCTTCTACATTTTCCTTGAACTTTCTGCTCATTACAGCCTGTTCCATTCTGTCGTTCAGCAGCTTTAATATTTTCTGATCAATTCTGTCAATGTTTTCCCTGAGCAAATTTAACTTCATTTTTTCTCTCCTTTTATTTTCTGGCTGTTTGATATTAAAAAAAGATCTGCCATTGCTATTGCTGAAACAGCTTCAATCACTATCGGGATTCTAAGGGCAAAACAGGTATCATGTCTCCCCTCCCCCTTCAGATCTGTCATTTTATTGTTTCTGAAATCATAGGTTTTCTGGGAAATGTTTACAGTAGATGTAGGTTTCACAGCTACCCTGAAATATATATTATTCCCGTTTGTAATACCTCCGTTTATACCTGCATGATTATTGGTTTCTGTATATCCGGTTTTGTCAATTATAGAATCATTATGTTCACTTCCCTTCATAGCGGAAGCCCTAAACCCGGATCCGAATTCAATGCCTCTTATGCCGGGAACAGAAAAAATCAGATGGCTGATAACAGATTCGGCTGAATTAAAAAATGGTTCTCCAAGGCCCGGCTGAACCCTCTCTATCCTGCATTCGACAATACCCCCGATTGAATCCCCTTCAACAACCGCGTCAGCTACAGCTTTCTCAATATTCCTGCTTCCCCCTGCTTCAGTCAGTTCAGCACTTATCTTCATGGGATCACATATCTTTTTAGCTATAACTCCGGCCGCAACAATACCGGCGGTTATTCTCCCTGAGAAATGGCCGCTCCCCCTCGGATCATTAAATCCTCCGTATTTTTTAAAAGCAGTAAGATCTGCATGCCCCGGGCGGGGAACATCACGGAACCGGTTATAATCCTCTGATTTTGTATTTGTGTTTCTGAAAAAAATGTTCATCGGAGATCCGGTTGTATACCCGCTGAAAAGGCCGCTCAGTATTTCAGGTTTGTCTTTTTCTATCCTCGGAGTGGTCCCTTCTGCTCCGGCCCTCCTTCTTGCCATATCCTTTTCAAAATCATCTTCACTCAAAGGGATACCGGCTGGACATCCGTCTATTACTATACCGACCCCTGCTCCATGTGATTCTCCGTAGATGGAAATCCTGAATAATGATCCGAAACTATTCACTTATATTACCCCCTGATTTTTCAAGATCTCTGAAGAATTCAGGATAAGACTTTGATACTGCTTCAATTCCATTAATAACAACTTTTCCGGATGATCTGAGAGCAGCAACTGCCATTGCCATGGCTATCCTGTGGTCATTATTGGAATCAGCTTCACAAGGTTTAAAATCCCCACCTCTGATCTTCATCCAGTCATTTTCAACTGTTATCATTATGCCTGCTTTTCCGAATTCATTTATTATGGATTTTTCCCTGTCCGATTCCTTATGCTTGAGCCTTGAAACCCCTTTGATATATGAAATACCGTTACAGGCTGAGGCAAGCGCTGCAAGTGGGGGGAAAAGGTCCGGCGAATCAGTTGCATCATACCGGAAAGGGGAAAGATTTAAAGTTTTTTCAACTTCTACTGTATCACCGTTAAATTCAACAGAAGCACCGGTAGATCTTACTACATCAGCAACAGCCCTGTCCGCCTGTCTGGAATCACTTCTAAGATTGGAAATCAGCATCCTCCCTGACAATGCTCCTGCAACAATAAAAAAAGCAGCTGATGACCAGTCCCCTTCACACATAATCCTTCCGGGACTTTTATATTTCTGCTTTCCCTTTATAGCAAATCTTGAATAATTCTCATTTAAAATCTCCCCTCCGAAAAGATTTACAAGTTCAATTGTCATATCAATATAGGGTCTGCTCTTAAGGTTACTCACCTTAATCTCAGAATCACCATCTGCGGCGGGAAGAGCAATAAGAAGGCCTGTAAGAAGCTGGGAACTCAAAGAACCGTCAACAGAAACATTCCCCCCCTTTAAAGGGCCTTTAAGTTTTATCGGGGGGAAATCTCCATTAAGACTGACCTCTACACCAAGTGAAGAGAGAGCATCCCTGATTATTGCTGCCGGCCGCTGTCTGAGAGACCCTGCAGCCGTAATCACATGTTCATAATTGTCAAGCGCAGCAACCGGTGAAAACATCCTTATCCCGAGACCCGATTCACCGGAATCAAGTATTCTTCTCCCCTCTTTATCTCCATCTTCAATAATAATCAGGCTGTCTGTTGCAGTAACGACGGCGCCAAGCGATTCAACCATTCCTGCAGCAGCCAGTGCATCATTGCTTAAAGTAACCCCTTCAATCTCAACCCTTTCCCTGCAGAGATATGATAATGCAATAAGACGCTGCAGGCTGCTTTTTGATGCAGGCGCTTTTATTGCTCCCGATATTTCAGAAAAAACCACTGATTTCTTCATATATCCTCCTTGCAGTTTTCTCCCCTCCCCGGCTGTCAGTTCCTATAACCAGTTCAGATGTGCTGCCGTAAAGATCAATTCTCTCCTTAAATATCCTGATACTGTTATCTTTTCTTTTTTCAGTATTCAGAAGAGGACGGCTGTTATCACCAATACGCCTCAGTGATTCCTCAGGACTGCAGAGAAGCCACACAGGAAGACTCTTTTCCATAAGCTTCTCCCGTATACCGCTGTCAAGAACAACCCCGCCGCCGCATGAAATAATCTTCTTATTCCCTGTATTCAGAATATTCATGACAATATCTTTTTCCATTTTTCTGAAGTATGCTTCCCCGTTCTTTTCAAAAATATCTTTTACAGGTATTCCTGCTTTTTTTTCAATAACACTGTCAGTATCAACAAATTCCCCCCCTGTCATTTCGGCAAGGAATCTTCCGCTCAGGCTTTTTCCGCTGCCCATAAAACCGATCAGAGAGATATTATCAAAACATGGCCCTTCAAGAGGATTTTCACTAAAAAGACCGGTAAGACTTTTATCCTGGGGTGTTTGAGAAAAAAGACTGAAGCAGGCAATGGCTTGTCCTGTGAGCCATTCCTTACCGTCAATATACATAAGTCCTTTTTCCGCTGCTATTCCTTTTAACGGGCTGTATTTATAGTTGGCATCAAAAAGGACAATATCTTCAGGAAGGTTATCAGGATTAAAAAAGATATCTGCAACAGGCAGGGTATGCACAATAACAGAGGAGGTCTTAATTACTTCATCAATTCTGTCCAGCTTCAGTGCTCTGCAGTTCTTTATCTCCCGGATCCGTTCTTCTGCCTTTGATAAAGTCCTGTTTACAAGAATGACTGAGTAGCCGATAGAAGAAAGGCCGTAACATGCTGCAACACCGGCTCCACCGGCCCCTATTACAACTGCAGTTTTCCCGGATGGATTTATTCCCCGTTCGATTAAGGGGGATATAACACCCCTGTAATCAGTATTATGGGATTCAGAGATACCATCCCCAAAGACAAGTGTGTTAGCCGCGCCCAGAAGCTTCACGTCATTATCACAAAGATCTGAATAAGAAGGTACATCCCCTTTATATGGAGATGTTATATTTAATCCTGAAATACCGGCGATCCCTGCAGCAGTTAAGGCTTCATCAAATGTGTCTGCTATTATCCTGGTATAAAAACCCATTATACCTTTTTCCGAAAAAATTCTTCTGAATATTGGAGGACTTAAACTCTGCATAACAGGGTTGCCTGTAACAGCAAGCCTTAAACTACCATTCATCTGCCAACCTTTCCTGCTTCTCCTTAAGCCGGCTGTAACTTATCTGACCCTCAGCTGTCGGGAGGCCTTTGTCTGGAGAAGCATAGGTAAAGAGGCTTCCCAGTGAGGAAGAAAGCACCCGGACCCTTTCCCCCATACCTCCCATGCCGGCAATCACAATGTTTCCGAAACAGGATGCAAGGCTCAGGATCCGTTCAACATCAGAGGCTGTCTCTGTCCGGCAGGCTACTTTAATTATATCAGGATTATATACAGTTGCATTATCTATAATTTCATCCAGAACTTTTAATTCAGGCGTTTCTTCATAATTATGGTATGAAATGATTAATGCGGAAGCAGAGCTTTTTGAAGCATCTCTGACAGCGCTGATAAACCATGGAGGATCATTTATATCCGCATCAACATAAGCTGCCCCCACCTTTATTGCTTTTAAAAGATAATCAAGCCTTTTCTCATCTTCTGTATCATTTCGTTTTCTAAAAGTTGCAATAAGTTTTTCCCCTCCGGAAAAAATATGATCAATTATTTCTGATGAGATCTCATCGAGATAATCAAGCCTTACTTCTGCAAAATTATAATCTGCTATCATAAACCGGGTTCTTTCCCAGCTCTTTTCACCTACCGATACACAAATCATCAATAGCCTCCAGAAGTTCACTTATTGGAATTTTTTTACTGACAGGTTTCCCAATATCCTCAAGAAAAACAAAATAAATACTATCGTTTTCCTTTTTCTTGTCATGCTGTATTATTTTTTTCAATAATGCCCTGTCCGCCTGTATTTCAGGGCTGCCGCCTGTTTTTCCCAGTAATCCTATAATTATCTGAGCGTTCCTGCTGGAAATATACCCCCTCTTTTCTGAAAAAAGAACAGAAAAGACAAGACCTTTAACCACGGCAAGTCCATGAGGAATATTTTCAGCAATCTCAACTGCATGCCCGACAGTATGCCCCAGGTTTAACAGCCGTCTTTTCCCTTTCTCTTTTTCATCTGATGAAACTATTTCAGATTTAACACAAAGGGACCTGTAAATAATTTCATCAAGTATTCCGGTTTCATCTGCAGTAATTTTTTTAAGGTTGCCGGCATTGTCAGAGAGTATCCGGTCAAGCATGACAAAAAGTTCATTGCCCTCAAGAACAGCATGTTTCACCAGTTCTCCCATCCCTGACTGAATTGAATATTCAGGCAATGTTGAGAGAGTTTGTGTATCTATAACTACAAATTCCGGCTGGTTAATAGTGCCGATCATGTTTTTAATGTTTTTGAAATTTACCCCGTTTTTACCGCCTACACCTGCATCAACCTGTGAAAGAAGAGTTGTTGAAAAAAAGCCATAAGAGATCCCTCTCATAAAAGTGGATGCTGCAAAACCTGCTATATCTGAGACGATACCTCCGCCCACCCCTGTAAGCAGTGTGTTTCTGTCAGCCCCGAAGGAAAGCAGTTCATTATAAATATACTCTACGGTGGAAAGGGTTTTTATCTTTTCCCCTTCTCCTATAATTATTTTTTCATTGTTTTTAAAATATCCGCCATAAATATTATTCACTGTTGGATCGGTCAGTATGATGTTTTTTCTTCCTTTACTGTACTTATCAATATTACTGATCCTTTCACCTACAAATACTTCTGAAACGGAACATCCTGTATCTACAGTCAGTTTTTTTATCATCTCAACACCCCGGTTATTTTCCGGAATTAATCAGATCGTAACTTTTTTTAAGTTTTCTGATTTTATTCATCAGTTTTGTAAATTCCTCAGGCCTTAACTGCTGTGCAGCATCACTCAACGCTTTTTCAGGCTCAACATGCACCTCAAGAATTATTCCATCCGCACCGGCAACTACCGAAGAAAGGGCCATTGGCTCTATAAGGCTCAATCTTCCTGTACCATGTGATGGATCAACCATGATAGGGAGGTGTGTCACTTCCTTAACAGCAGGAACAATACTCAAATCAAGTGTATTTCTTGTGTAGGTTTCAAATGTTCTGATTCCCCTTTCACACAGAATCACATCCGGATTACCCTCTGCAAGTATATATTCAGCACAGTTAAGCCATTCGGCAAGAGTCGAATACATTCCCCTTTTCAGAAGAACAGGTTTTTTTGCCCGACCTGCTTCTTTCAATAGAGAGAAATTCTGCATATTTCTGGCCCCGATCTGTATTATATCAGCATATTCACATACCCACGATACATCCCTGGCATCTACAACTTCTGTAACAATCGGAAGCCCTGTTTCCCTTCTGGCTTTATCCAGAATTTTCAACCCCGTCATACCCAGTCCCTGAAAATCATATGGAGAAGTTCTTGGCTTGAAAGCCCCCCCCCTGAGCATATCCCCTCCCCCCTTTTTGACAGCGATTGCTGTTTTTATTGTCTGTTCCTCAGACTCCACACTGCATGGACCTGCGATAACAACCAGATCTTTTCCAATCTCAACATCCCCGATTTTAATAATAGTCCTTTCTTTTTTAGCTTCAATTGATACAAGCTTTAAATTCTTCATAATTTTTCTCCTGTCTCCGGCTTGTTCGCAATCCATTACGAACCGACATAGTTTGCGCCGCAATGCGGTGACTTACGTCTTTTAAGCAAAAAAAAAGCCGCGATCCTCAAGATCACGGCTGTATATAAAATACCTGTGTCTTCAGGTCTACAAAATCGCGTATCTATAAAAATAATAAAAATAAAAATTGTTGGTCATGCAGACAGCATTCATTGAATAATTTTCTCCAAATTAAAATATTTTTTATTTTAATAATCTTTTTGCTCTTATTTGTCAAGTGGAACAAACGTTGATTGTCGATTTTTTATAGTTCACGACAGACGCATAACACCGTCAAATATTTTTAACTTCTTATACTATAAGATATTATTTCTTTTTTAATTTTTACTATTGTATTTAGAATATTTTTGTTTTATCTTTTAAATATAATGGTATTTATATATTTAATTTCATAAGAGTGAAGTATAACGCAGTCTGTATGGAACTAACTTTATAGGGGATGTAGGATATGAAAAAAAAAGAAATGGGAACCGGGAAAACCAAAAAAAAAGGGGATGAGGAACAGCTGTCCCCGGAAATGAAAAAACTTCTTATAAGAAAAACTCCTGAATCATATATTGATTTTTCTGTAAAAAGTACTTTGACCCCTGCAGAAAAAAGAAAAGTCACAAGAATTTGGCTTAAAAAATCGGGATTCAGTATAGAAGATATAAATTATGCAAGAAACAGGCATCCGCACTGGAAAAAAATAAAAATGAAAGGCTCTTCTGAAAGAACAAAAAACAGAATGGAAAAGTATGATTTCAGCAAGGGGCAGCATAAAAAATGGGGGAAAGAAGAGTTAAGGGAGTTCCTGGAAGTTAATGACAAGCTCCTTGATTACCAGCTGGCTGAAAAATTCCAGTCGTCAATCCCTTCAATACAGGGGGTGAGAAGGCTTTATAATCTTGCAATTAAAATACTTGAACTTGAAAACAGGAAAAAAACAAAGCCGGCTCTGCTAAAACTTATGCTTATAAATGAAAAAGCGCTGAGAAATCAATATAAGGCTCTCGGCGGGGGGAAAACTGCATCAGGCAGAAAAAAATAATACTATCCTGTTTTTTATTAGCTATTGTCTCTTATGAGAGGTTTGGTTATCTTTATATAAACTAACCCGGAGAGTAGCTATGAAAAAATCAGACGTAATTAATTCTATAATAAAAAAAAGAATTATTCCTTCACTGAACAGAATCTTCTCAGACAACATGACATCAGTAATAGTATATGGAAGTGTAGCACGTGACAATTATGATCAGAAGTACTCTGATATAAACATTCTCATCCTGCTGAAAAAAAGTGATCCCACTGCTGTAATCAGTTTCGGAAAAACCCTTTTCAGGGATATAAGAAAATACAGATTAACCCCTTTAATTCTGACAGAAAAGGAATTTGTTAATTCTGCAGATGTTTTTCCTATGGAATACAATGATATAAAAGATAATTACATCATTGTAACAGGGGCTGATCCTGTTCCTTCTCTAAAGCTTACAGACACCAGTCTGAGGCATCAGACAGAGTATACAGTCAGGGGAATCATTAATCAGCTGAGGCAGGGGCTGATTGCTTCAAGAGGAAGAAAAAAGGTCTCTTATATGCTTCTTAAAAAAATGACAGGATCAATTGAATCAGTCCTCAGATCATCGCTGAGACTGAAGAACATTGATATATCAAAACTTGACAGAAACGCTGTATGGGAAAAAACTATAGAAATCTATGGCCTCAGGGAAATAAATGCTTCAGAATTTATAAATCCCGAAAAAGAAAATATATCAGAAACTGTATCAGCCCTGTTGTTATTTTTAACGGAACTGACAGCTAAAATTGATTCAATGGAAATCTGATTATGAAAATAAAAAAATTAAACATTTTCACAGCTATAATATTTATTTTCCTTTTGTTGCCGCTAAACCTCTTTTCACTTCCGGAAAGTAAAGGATATGTTTCTGATTATGCTGGTGTTATATCTGATAATGATAAAGCAGTAATTACCTCTCTGGCAACTGAAATCAAGAAAAAGTCAGGGGCTGAAATTGCAGTACTCACGGTTGAAACAATATCTCCTTACGGTTCTATAGAGGAATTTTCAATTGATGTTGCTGAAAAATGGGGAATCGGAAATAAAGAGAAGGATAACGGAGTTCTGATTGTTCTGAGTACTGGGGACAGGATTGTAAGAATTGAAGTAGGGTATGGACTGGAAGGTGCTTTACCTGACGGGAAAACAGGACAGATTATTGATTCCTACATACTTCCCCTGTTCAGACAGGGAAACTTCAGCGGCGGCCTTAAAAACGGGGCGGTTGCTGTTGCATCAGTAATTGCAGAGGAATATCAGATAACTGTTGATAATAACAGCCTGGGGATAATTTCAAGTTCATCAGCGCAGAAAAGACCGGTAAGACGGGGGATCAGCCTTATTGATATTCTTATTTTTCTTTTTATTTTCATGGGAGGAGGAAGATTTTTTCTGCCTCTTTTTCTCCTGTCAGGCTTCGGCAGAAGAGGATATTACGGCGGTGGATTTGGAAGCGGACACGGGGGTGGATTTTCAGGCTTCGGCGGCGGCGGAGGTTTCGGAGGAGGACGCTTCGGCGGCGGCGGGGCATCCAGAGGATTTTAATATAAGGGGATCTCTGATCTCCATACCCGGCACCTTGCCACAGAAAAAATTTGGATTATGAATTATTTTCTCAGAGGTGCCTGTAATTTTATTCAGGAGTAAAAAATGACGAAAAACAGGATATTGTGGATTATAGTTCCACTGGCAGTAATTGCAATTACAGCAGGTTCTTTCTTTTCCTGGTATATAAACACCAGGAACAGCCTGATTACAGCTGAAGAGGGGATTGAGGCTTCATGGGCTGAAATTGATAACCAGCTTCAGAGAAGAAGTGATCTGATCCCTAATATAGTGGCAACAGTAAAAGGATTTGCATCTCATGAAAAAGAGGTGTTTACAAATATTGCAAATGCCAGATCAAAACTGGCAGGCGCTTCAACAGTCCCTGAAAAAGCAGAAGGATATAATCAGCTTCAAAGCGCCCTTTCAAGACTGCTTGTTGTTGTTGAAAACTATCCTCAGCTTAAATCTGATGCAAACTTTCTGAAACTCCAGGATGAGCTTGCAGGCACAGAGAACAGGCTGACGGTTGCCAGAAAAAGATACAACGATCAGGTAAAAAACTTCAATACAAAAATCAGGCTTTTCCCGGGTTCGATTATTGCCGGCAACATGGGGCTTGAAAAGAAGCCTTATTTTGAAATTGCGGAAACAGCAAGAACAGCTCCAAAAGTCGTGTTTTAGATCAGTGCTAATAAAAAAAGGCTGCCGTTCATTTCACGGCAGCCTTTTTTATATTTATAAAATAAATACTATTGACCTATTGACGAGAGTTTTACAGGTTTGGGATTTTCACTGTTTTCCGAATTCACAGCCAGTTCTTCAAGAAGCTGTTTCTGTTTCAGAGAAAGCCTTACAGGCACTTCAACCTGTATCTTTATATACATATCTCCCCTTTTCCTGTTATTGTGCAGATAGGGGACTCCCTCGCCCCTGAGCCTCAAAACTTTACCGTTCTGCGTACCAGCGGGGATCTTCATCTTAACCTTTTTATCATCAAGTGTGTTCACATAAATTGAAGTCCCAAGTGCTGCCTGTGTAAAAGATATGGGGATCATGCAGTAAAGGTCTTCCCCGCTCCTCTCAAAGTATTCATGAGCCCTTACATTTATAAAAACATAAAGATCTCCCGGTTCACCCCCGTTGGGACCGGCATCGCCCTGCCCCGGAATGCTTATCCTCTTTCCTGTTTCTATACCTGGAGGAATTGTAACCTTTATTTTCTGCTTTTTTCTGACTACACCACTTCCTCCACATCCGCCGCAAGGATTTTCAAGAATAAAACCCTCACCACGGCATGTCGGACAAGGAGAAGCTATTGAAAAAAATCCAGAACTCCTTCTAACCTGTCCTGTTCCTCCGCAGGTTGAACAGGTTTTTCTTCCTGACCCGGGTGCAGCACCTGAACCGCTGCATGTTGTACAGCTGCTGTTTTTATTGAAAGCAATCTCGACCTTAGTCCCGAACACCGCATCCTTAAAAGAGACATCAAGATTATATCTTAAATCTGCTCCTCTAGGGATATTCTGAGAACGGCCGCCTCTTCCTCTTCCTCCGCTGCTTCCGAAAAAAGAGTCGAATATCCCGGAAAAATCTCCGAAAATATCCTCAAAGTCCCTGAAAACTGATGAATAATCATGAGCTCCTGCCCCCATCCCGTCAACACCGGCAAAACCAAACTGGTCATATGCCTGACGCTTTGAATCATCACTCAAAACTTCATAAGCTTCAGTTGCTTCCTTGAATTTATCTTCAGCTTCCTTGTTTCCTGAGTTCTTATCAGGATGATACATTATTGCAAGTTTTCGGTATGCTTTTTTTATTTCGTCCTTGGCAGCCCCTTTGTCAACACCAAGGACTTCGTAATAATCCCTCTTACTCAAGTTAAAGTCTCACTTTACTATTTTTTATCATCATCAACTACTTCATAATCAGCATCTTCAACTGTTGAATTATCCTGGCCCTGATTTGAAGTCTCCTGAGCTTCTCCAGCATCTCCTGCAGGACCTGCCGCACCCTGGGAAGCATTTTTATACATCTCTTCCGCAAGTTTATATGAAGCCTGTTTGAGCGCCTCAATTTTTGTTTTTACATCTTCAATATTATCAGTGCCTGAAGCTGCTTTCAGATCTGACAGAGCTGATTCTATCTTACCTTTTTCATCTCCAGAGATTTTGTCGCCATAATCTTTAAGAGATTTCTCGGTAGAATAAATCAATGAATCTGCTTCATTTTTAACTTCTATCTTTTCTCTTTCCTTTCTGTCTTCTTCAGCATGTGCAGCTGCTTCATCAACCATTTTATTTATTTCAGCCTCTGAAAGTCCTGATGATGATTCTATCCTTATCTTCTGCTCCTTGCCTGTAGCAAGGTCTTTTGCAGAAACATGCACAATACCGTTTGCATCAATATCAAATGCTACCTCAATCTGTGGAACTCCCCTCGGAGCAGGAGGAATACCTACAAGATCAAACTTTCCAAGAGTTCTGTTCTGGGCAGCCATTTCCCTTTCACCCTGCATAACATGTATTGAAACAGCAGTCTGGCTGTCTGCAGCTGTTGAAAAGATCTGACTTTTCTTTGTAGGAATAGTTGTGTTTCTTTCTATTAACTTTGTAAAAACACCACCAAGAGTCTCGATACCAAGAGAAAGTGGGGTAACATCGAGAAGAAGAACATCCTTTACATCACCGCCTAAAATACCCCCCTGAATCGCAGCTCCCATAGCTACAACCTCGTCAGGGTTAACACTTCTGTTAGGCTCTTTCTTGAATATTTCCTTGACAATAGCCTGTACAGCAGGAATACGGGTTGATCCACCTACAAGTATAACCTCATCAATATCCGCAGCTGTTACACCTGCATCCTTAAGAGCCTTCAGACAGGGCTCCTTGGTCCTCTGAATAAGAGTTTCAGCCATCTGTTCAAACTTCGACCTTGTAAGATTAGCCTGAAGATGTTTCGGACCTGAAGCATCTGCTGTAATAAAAGGGAGATTTATGTCTGTTGACTGTGTACTTGAAAGCTCAATCTTAGCCTTCTCAGCTGCTTCTTTCAGCCTCTGGAGTGCCATCCTGTCTTTAGACAGATCAATTCCGTTGTCATTTTTAAATGTATCAATAAGCCATTTAATTATTATCTGGTCAAAGTTGTCACCGCCGAGGTGTGTATCTCCGTTTGTTGATTTTACTTCAAAAACCCCGTCTCCAAGTTCAAGAATAGATATATCAAAAGTCCCGCCGCCAAGATCATATACAGCTATTTTCTCATCTTTCTGATCTTTGCCGAACCCATAGGCAAGAGAAGCTGCTGTCGGCTCGTTAACTATTCTCTTTACATCAAGCCCTGCAATCTTTCCCGCATCCTTAGTAGCCTGTCTCTGTGAGTCATTAAAATAAGCCGGTACTGTAATTACCGCTTCAGTTACAGTTTCACCAAGATAATCTTCTGCAGTTTTTTTCATTTTCTGAAGAACTGCGGCTGATATTTCCGGTGCTGAATACTGTTTACCCCTGATATTTACTCTTATGTCCTTGTTAGACGCCTCTTCTATTCTGTAAGCAACCAGAGGGACTTCACCTGATATTTCGGAATATCTGCACCCCATAAATCTTTTTATGGAGTAAATAGTGTTTTCAGGATTTGTTACAATCTGATTTTTTGCAGGCTGTCCAACAAGCCTTTCCCCTTTATCTGTAAAACCCACAATAGAAGGTGTTGTTCTCTGTCCTTCAGAATTCTGAATAACAACAGGTTCCCCCCCTTCCATCACGGCTACACATGAATTAGTTGTTCCAAGGTCAATACCTATGACTCTTCCCATCTCTTTTCTCCTAAAATCTATTTAAAACACATTGGTTATTTATTCCTGAATCTCAGGTTTAATTTCATTTTTTTCACTATCAGCCTCATTGGTTTGTACCGGCATGGACACCTTTACTTTTGCATGCCTGATAACCCTGTCATTAAGCTGATATCCTTTCTGAAAGACCTCTACGACTTTCGGTTCACTTACTGATGATGATTCCTCCATCATAAAAGCTTCGTGTTTTTCGGGATCAAAACTCTCCCCTTTTGCATCAAATCTTTTCAGACCCCATTTTTTTTCCAGCATTGAAGCAAACTGCTTTTCAATCAGTTCAACCCCTTTCAGAAATGTATCAAAATCCTTGGAATCGTCTGCAGAATTAATAGCCCTCTCAAAATCATCAATTATCGGTATAAGATCTCCAAGAAGATTTGAATTGGCATATTTTATGGAATCTTCCTTTTCTTTAAACATTCTCTTTCTGAAATTTTCAAAATCAGCATGCTTCCGCAGGAATTTATCCTTTAATTCAGCATTTTCTGATTCGAGTTTTTCAATCTTTAATACCATTTCATCCTTATCGGTTTTTGGTTCAGCAATTTTTTCTTCAACTTCTCTGTCTTCTTTATTATTTTCAGGAATTTCTTCTTTTTCTACCTGTTTTTCCTTATCCAGATCCTTCTTTTTCACCGTATAGTGTCCTTTAATTATGTGTTACAGTATTATTTAAAAATAAAATACTAACGGAGAAGAAAAGGGTCAAGTCTTTTTAATTACTTATATGAAGGAGAATTAAGGTTATTTTATTTCTTGGGCATTATCTCCAGAATCAGTTCAACTTCACCGCGGCTTATACCTGTAGCCTGGGCAATATTATCTGATGACCAGCCCTGATGGGCAAGTTTTACCACCATTTCACGCTTGTCAATTGAGGGAGCGCCACCTTTAACCCCTTTCTTTCCCTTATTTTCTTTTTCAAGGAGGGAGCCGAGAAGCATGATGTTATCCTCTGCTTTTTTTCCGGCATCTTCAAGTCTTGTTTCTGTTCTAGCAAGCCATTCACGCGCATTCTGGATTTTATCCATTCTTTCTTCAACATCATCAATTATTTTACTTAACGAGTTAAGCTTATTTATGACCTGATCAGCCTCATCCTTTTCTATACCTATCTTCTTTATTCTGTTTTCAATTTCATTAAGTTTCATTGGCATTATCTCAGCGGTTTCGGAAATATCCTTAAGTGTTTCTTCTATACCTCGGAGACTCTGAAAATTCTTATCAACACCTTCCGTTGTTGCCTCAATAATACTTTCCTTTTTTTCAAGCCGCTGTATCTTTTCAGTTACATCGCTGAAAAGAGAATCAAAAGATCTCAGTTTTGCCTCTATCTCCTGAAGGTTGTCATATACTCCTGTTATCTGGTCAAGTTTCAGATCAACTGCCTGTGACATATTAAGAAGCTTTTTAAAATCACCTTCAATATCATCAATCTTTCTTTTTTCAGAAAGGAATTTGTTGAGTTTGACAGAGACTTCATCCCCGAGTTTTCTGATACTGTCAAACTTCTTTTCTGCAGATTTAATATCACGGCTCTGGGCATCAACCTTGACAATCTCCCCTTTAAGATCTTCAATTTTTTCCTGCAGCGACAGTTTCATTGAATCTGCCCGTTCAAATATTTTTGTCTGAGCTATGAAACTTTTCTGTTTTTTATCAATTTCTTCGAGTGTTACACTAAGGATCTTTGCACTTTCACCGATTTTACCAAGAAGTCTCTTTTCAGATGTTTCAGTTTTTTCCCGGACTTCCTGAACACCTGTTCTGAATTCCTTGATTTTATTATCGATTTCCTGCTCAAGTTCCCGTGTCTTTTTTTGAAAATCAATTATAAATATACCTGAATCACTGTTCAGTTTTTCAATAGCAGAGGATGATTTTTCCCTTAAATCCTCACCAAGTCTTTCAATTTCACCCTCAATTTCCTTGAGTCTGTTCCGGAAAGCCTCTCTTGTAGCGACTGATTCATTCACAAGTTCGTTTTTCTGTTCAGAATACTCACTCTTGACTGCTTCAAGATAGCTGAAAATCTCATTCCTTATCTTATTGACCTGGTCAGACAGGTCTCCTTCTGTTTCCTTTAAATTCTGTTCAACCTTTGCATGCCATATCTGCATATCTGAACGGGTTGAATCTATGTTGTCGAGAAGTTCTTTTTTACTGTTTTCTATCGTTTCAGAAAAAACAGACAAACGGCCGTCCATATCCTTTTCATACTGCCGGAGCTTTTCATCAAGTCCTGTATGATAATCTGCAAACTCCCTGTTAAACCTGTTGGAGCTTGAAACTTTCAGATCTTCTATCTCGCCGTTGATAGCTTCTGAAAAATCCTTGACTTTCCTGTCTGTATTTTCAAGTTTTTCTTCAATTTCACTGTTCATCAGACTTATATTATTTTCAGATTTCTGATACTGAGATTTAGCTTTCTCATAAAGCTCGCTCACCTGTTCCTTAAGGTCCTCAATACACTTATTTTCTATATCTTCCCTCATGCCGAGTTTGTCAGCACTAATTTTCTCAATCCGTTCTTCTATACTTGACTGCCACTTAACCAGTTCTTTCTGCATCCCCTCGCTTCGAGTTTTTATATCTGCAAAAAAATCATCCTCAAACACCTGAAGTTTTTCAGTCACATTTTCATAGGCCTTCTGTTTCAGTTCTGAAATCCGTTCTTCAAGTGTTCCCAGAGTATCCCGAATATCTGAAAAATCATTTTCCAGTTTTCTTTTCTGCTCATTTTTTTCTGATTCAAGAGCTATTTCAAAAGATTTCAGATCATCTCTAAGCCTGTCACTGACTCCGTTAAGCATCCCTTTAAGGTTTTTATCCAGTTCCTCAATATCATTTTCAAGGTTTTCAAGAGACTCAATTCTGTAAATAAGGTTTTTCTCATATTCCGAAACATTTTCTTCAACCTTTGAAAGAGATCTGTTCTCTATTATTTCCGTTTTTTCAGTGAATTCAGATATCCTTGAGTTCATTTCTGTTTCCAGATTTTCCTGGAATATGCGGGCGAACTGCTCCCTTTTTTTCTCCAGCAGTGCTATATCACCTTTAAAATCATCAAACTTGCTTTCAATAACCTCTTCAACCCTTGAAACCTCTCCCCTGAGCTTTTCAAGTTTTCCATCCTTCATGGAAAGTGACTGTTCAAAGGTATCAATATCACTGAACAGTTCCTCATACCGTGTAATCAGTCTTTTTTCAATTTCCGAACTTTTCTGGAATGACTCTCTCTGTATCTGATCAGCTTTTTCAGTTATTTCATCCCGCAGATGAGAAAAATGTGCATCCTCAAACTCTCTTGTCCTGTCTTCCACATGGCTGAAGCGTTCTTTAAAAATTTTCTCGATTTCTTCAAGAGAAGCCCTGAAATCATCAGTACGCTGTTCAACCTCTTCTGTGACAATATCTGTAAAACCGGCTTTCATCTGATCTCTTTTTTCTTCAAGTTCCTGCAGCTGAGAACTGCTGTTATCTATAAGTGCATGTACTTTATCGTCAAGCTCAATAATATCATTTCTCAGAGCTGAAAGTTCCCCGCTTTTCCCGTTTACCCGGTTATCAAAATCAGAAACCTCGGAATTAATTTTTTCATAATACTCTTTTATACGGTCTTCAAGCAGAGAAAGATTCCCGTTAATATCAGCACTCAGATCTTCATATCTGTCATCAATATGAGCCCTGAACTTATTAAAAACCTCTTCCGACAGGGCCACACCTGACTCACCTGTCCCGTAAAGTCTTTCTTTGACATCTTCCTCAATCCTGTCAGCTTCTGTCTTAAGAGAATCCGATAACTCTTCAAGATATTTTTTTATATCGCCGATTGTCTCATCTTTGATTGAATCCCTTTCAGCCTGAATTTCTGTCAGGTGAAGACTGAATTGAGTTACAGCATCTTCAGATGCCTGTATTTTCCCCCTGATTTCCAAAGCCTTTTTATCAAAATCATTTAAAACTGATATTTTCAGTGCTTCAAGGTCTTCATCATTTTTCTTTTTAAAACTGTCTGCAATTACAGGTATCTTTTTTTCTATTTTTTCAAGGTTTACAGCAGATTCCCGTATCTTTTTCCCGACATTATCAACAAAAATAGACTCTTCATGAAGTTTTTTGAGATTATCATCAACCCGATGTGTCATTTCAGCAAGTTCTTTAAGAACTGAATCATAATTATTAATACGGTCATTTATGGAATCTATTTCATCTGCTCTTGCGGAAAGCTCATTTCCCCTTTCCTCTATCCTGTTATATACCTCTTTGACTGTTTTTTCATGAACATTGAGCTCTATAGACAGGTCTTTAAGCCCCATCGCTTTCTCTTCCACTATAACATCCAGCTCTTCCTTAATCCTGTTAAAATATTTTTTCATTTTATCAAGACTCCGGTTGTTAAGATCTATCTGCCTGTATACAGCAAGGATTACAAGCACGATAGCTATAGTTAGAAGGTTTCCCAACGAAAAAAGCATAAAACGACTCCAGTTTATTAAATTCTGTATTTCATGATAAAATCCTTCAAGGCACTGTAATCACTGAAAGTAAAATCAGCAATGCTCCCGGATTTTTTCTTTCTGCTGAAATGAGCTGTTATCATCCCGGCATTTCCAGCCCCTATTATATCATAAAGATAATGATTACCAATATAAATTATTTTCTCAACCGGAATATTAAGCTCTTCAGAGGCTTTGATAAATGTCTCTTTTTTCGGCTTGAGAAATCCGTACTCATCTGCTGAAAGAACAATATCCCAGTATTCATCGAATCCCAGATATGAGAGTTTTCTGTTAACAGGAAAATCGGAAATTATCCCGAGTTTTAATCCGCTTTGCTTAAATTCAGATAGTAATTCCTTCAACACTTTATAGGGTTTTATCCATTTAAACATTGTAACAAATTGTCCGTAGATATACTTTTCCAGAAGGAATTCAGCTTTTTTAATGCTGATCCTCATATCCTCTGCAAGGAGCTGGGCCTGTTTCTGCTGAAAATTTTCAATATTTTCTACATCACGTATCTTTTTTCTGATTCTCTGGAACCCCTTTGCAAGACAGGGATGAAGAATAAAAAATATTACAGAAATAATATACATTTTGTAGTTGGGATATAATGTGCCGTCTACGTCAAAAAGGACTGCCTGTATATATTGCTCTTTTTTCATGCTTATTTTTAACTTAAAAGCTCTCTATTTGCAATATCTGTATTTTTTAATTATTATCAATATCCGGAAGGATATATGCATTATCCGCTTTAATCCTTACCAGGTGTATATAATTATTACTGTAAGTGCTGGAAAAATCATCAATATCGGTCTTTCTGTTCCTTTCAAAAACAAAAGGGATGAAATCCCCATCCTCTGAAAAAACAGGAAAAAAGGCAGCTACGTGGAAGTGCTGACGCAGGACAGGTCCTTCTCCGAAATCCCCGTTAACTGAACCGAGATAGAAATAACCAGGTTCTTTTTTAGCAAGATAATAAAGAACAGATTTCAGAGAGGCGACTCTGTACCCCCGGTCAAATATATAGTCATCAAACGGATAATTCCTTACATCGACAGCCCCAATATCTGCCTTCACCTCCGATTTAAGCTCATGCAGTTCCATTGCAATATTTCTGGTCCAGTCGAGACCGAAAAAAGGATCTCTTTCATCTTCAAGAATAGAATTAAGAAGAGTTGCTCTCTTATCAATATTTTTGCTTTTAAGAGTCTCAACATCCATCAGTTTCCGTTCCGATGCATAATAAAGGCCATCGCAGATCCATTTTACAAATCCTGAGCAGTTAAAACCGCCCTCTGAAAGCTGAGGAGAAAGTGATTCAATAAAAATAAAATTACCTTTATTATCCTGAGCACCATCGTCAGAATCACGCAGATAAACAAGCTTTTCTGTTATCTTTTCTCCGATTCCGGATAGTTTAAGGTTTTCGCTGGCATCAAAAGCGCTGTCAAAAAGAGACCAGTCAACAATATATTCAGAAAGTTCTACTATTCGTTCAAAAGGGGAAGTAATTACCTCATCCATAGTAACGGGTAAAACAATTCCCTGATAAACCAGAGTACCGTAAAGATATATATCAAGGAGCGTCTTTCCGTTTTCCCCTGAAATCCGAATATATGTATCCTGAGAGTTCTTGATGAATATTTTTATCTGAACTATTTCGGCAGAATCAATATTCCTTTTAACAATATAGGTACCGGAAGAAACCAGAGGGAACTTACCTGAATCTTCATTTATGAAAATAAAATAGTAATCAGATTCCTTTTTTACTATGCTGAATTTCACCTTCTTTCCTGTCAGAAGGCATTCTTCAACTGATACTGTCTGTTTTTCAACTTCTGTGTTGGTTCCGTAAATTATATTTTTATATTCACGTCTTATCTCATAATTATCAGGGAAAAACCGGCCTGAGGTATAGTTTTCCAGCGAGAAAGCAAAATTGCATAGAGAAATTAAGAGGATTACAACTAAATAATATCTTTCTTTCAGCTTTCCTTCCATATTTTCTTTGTTTCTTTGATTGATAATTCAACAGGAATAGAACTTATCCCGAAACTTTTTCTAATCTTGTTTTTAATATATGAGATATATGAAGAAGGAAAATTTTTTGACTTATTTACAAAAAGTAAAAATCTGGAAGGATTTGCCCCTGTCTGGGTCATATACCTGATTTTATATCTGACCCCTTTTACAAACGGGGGAGGATTTTCCTCAACCCAGTCTTTTAATGCCTTATTCAGAGATGAAGTAGAAACTCTTATATTAAGCTGTCTCCATACTTTATAGACAGACTTGAGAAGCTCTTCAATCCCGGTATTTTCAAGTGCTGAAATCGGGACAAAAGGGGCAAAGTCCAGAACAGGAAAAAGAAACCTTATTCTGTCTTCAAGTGCATTCAGCATATTAGGTATGTTTTTAAGTTTATCCCATTTATTAATTACAATAATAACCCCTTTCCCTTTCTTGACAATCTGGCTTGCAATTTTTTTATCCTGGTCCGAAAGTCCTTCTACACCGTCAATTACAAGAAGAACAACATCTGCATTTTCAATAGATTTTATTGCCCTTGTCACAGAATAGTATTCAACATTATCAGTTACCTTGTTTTTTCTTCTTATCCCGGCTGTATCAACTATCTGATAATAGATATTTTTGTGAATAAAATCACCCTCCACAATATCTCTTGTAGTACCGGGGATGTCAGATACTATCGAACTGTCTTTTCCAGTCAGAAGATTATTTAGAGTTGACTTTCCGGTATTAGGTTTCCCCAGTATTGCAAGTCTTACATTATATTCACTCTCTGAATAATCAGTATCATCAATATCACAGTGTTTTTTTAAATACTCCGTAATAACATCTTCAAGCTCTCCGATATTATAACCGTGTGATGATGATATACCTATAACATTATCAAATCCGTAGGAATAATAATTCCACATTTCAATTTCTTTTTCCGGAAAATCAATCTTATTTACAACAAGGAAAACCTTTTCATGGTATCTCCTGAGATGCTCCATGAATATTTCATCCTCACCAGTTATCTCCCTGACATCCAGAAGAAACAGAATTATATCTGCCTGATTCATCATCTTAAGGCTTCTTTCCGTAACAAGGCTGTCAATGCCGTATTTTTCAGAAGTTACCCCTCCGGTATCAGTAATTCTTACCCTTATCCCGTTGATAATACTTATCTCGCTTACCGGATCTCTGGTTACTCCCGGAGTAGAATCTGTAATTGATTTTCTCTTATTTATAAACCTGTTGAACAGGGTGGATTTCCCGACATTCGGTCTTCCTGCTATTACAATTTCAGGTAATTTTCTGGTTTTTTCTTGTATTGAATCGTTCATTATACCATTTCTCTATATATTTTATTATTTCAGTTCCTGACCCTATCTTCATTATTTCTGAAACAAGATCTTCAGCTTCCTTAACCGAGACACTCCTGATTATTTTTTTTACAACCGGAATACTGGAAACACTCATACTCATCTCATCAATCCCGAGGCCAAGAAGCACAACTGTAGCAAGCGGGTCTCCACCCATTTCACCACAGATTCCAACAGGAATTCCGGCATTTTTACCTGCTTCACAGGTCATCTTTATCAGCCTTATTATAGCCGGATGTGAAGGCTGATAAAGGTATGCAATCTTCTCATTGCCTCTGTCTATTGCTATAGCATACTGAATAAGATCATTTGTTCCTATAGAGAAAAAATCAACTTTCTTTGCCAGGAAATCGGCAGAAAGAACTGCAGACGGAACTTCTATCATAATTCCAAGAGGAATTTTATCAACAAACTCTATATTTTCCTTTCTCAGATCAGTTTTCACCTCTTCAATTAATCCAAGAACACTTTCAAGTTCTTCAGACCCTGAAATCATTGGAAACATTATTCTGAGGTCCCCATAAATGGAAGCCCGGTAAAGAGCCCTCAGCTGCCTCTTGAAAGTAGTATTATTTGTAAGGCAGAATCTTATGCCCCGCCAGCCCAGCAGAGGATTTTTTTCCTTATGCTCTTCGAATCCGGGGAGGGTCTTGTCTCCCCCTATATCCAGAGTCCTTATGGTAACCGGTTTTCCCTTCATTTCAGTCAAAACAGTTTTATATACTTCAAACTGTTTTTCTTCATCCTTATGATACTCTGACTGTAGGAGAAGAAATTCTGATCTGAACAGCCCTATCCCGTCAGATCCATGGGACATAACAGAATGAATTTCCTCGGGGACCTCAATATTGGCCTTAATTATTATTTTTTTCCCGTCTGTAGTAACAGCTTCTTTTTTGAAATATGGCTTCAGCTGAAGATCTGTTTCTTTTATCTGTTCAATTCTTTCTCTGTATTCGCTCATGGTCTGTTCGTCAGGATCTATAACTACAACTCCTGAATCACCATCAACAATTACATTTTCACCGTTTTTAACCCTTTTGGTTATATCTGAAAGACCAACTACAGCAGGTATTTCAAATGATCTTGCTATTATAGCGGTATGAGATGTTTTCCCTCCTGCATCTAGAACAAGCCCTTTTACCTTTTTCTTATCCATAGTTATGGCATCAGACGGGAGAAGATCATGTGCAGCAATAATATATTTATGTTCAAGGTTCGAAAGGTTCAGTCTGTCCATAAACATAAGATTGTTCAGGACCCTCTTTGATACATCTTTCAGATCACTTGCTCTTTCATTGAAGTAATCATTTTCTGAAGATTTCAACTTTTTAATTATATTTTCTATTACATCAAACAAAGCCCACTCGACATTAATAAGATCCTGTTCGAGAGCGTTGCTTATCTGAGTCATGAATTCAGGATCACTCAGCATAAGTATATGTGAATCGAGAAGAATTATTTCCTTCTCCCCCATACTCTTATCAGCTATTTCCTTAATTGTTTCAATTTCATTTCTGGCTTTTTCCACAGCATCAAGAAAACGGCTGTATTCCTGCTCAACTTCTCTTTTCTCTATCTGATATTTTGGAATATTCATATTTTCTTCATAATAGAGAAAGACTTTTCCAATATATACACCAGGTGAGGCTGAAATACCCTTAATTGTTTCCATTGATTTAAATATAGATACTTTATCTGACCTTGTCAAATAAGTGTTTCTTATTATAACTAACTCTTTAATATATGTTGTTTTTATTGTAGTATTATTGATATAAATTTTAATCCGATGATTATTAAAACATGAAAAAGCAGACAAAAAAAACAAAGCAAAAGTCATCTCCTGCAGGGTGCCTGTTCTGGATTGCAGTTATACTGCTGTTTATTATAATTTTTTTTCTCAATCATAAAAATATTGAAGAGGTAATCTCTTCAACAGGTTTTTTCGATCTCATAAGATCTGATCAGAAAGAAAAATCACTGGAAATTGAGAGAATAACTGAAAAAGAGACAAAAACAGAAGTCCCCGATGAAATAAACATTACACTTAAAAATACAGTTAAACAGGATGATAAAACTGAATTGATTCCTGATTCGGTTATAAAAACAAATATACCGGAACCGGAATTCAACTTCAGGGAAAGCAGGTTATATTTTGTAAATGTAAGCAGTGAAGGAAATATAAACCTGATTAATCTGAAAAGAAAGATTAAATATACAGATTCTCCGCTTACTGCTTCTTTAACATCACTCCTTTCAGGTCTTACACCTTCGGAAATAAACTCTGGCTTTATCTCGCTGATTCCTGAAAATACAAAAATCAAAAGTATTAAAATAAAAGACGGTACAGCCTTTATTGATTTTAATGAAAGCTTCTTGTTTAATTCGTTTGGAAGAGAAGGCTATATAGGTCAACTGAAGCAGATAATATATACAGCGACCGAATATTCAACAGTAAAAAGGGTTCAAATATTAATTGAAGGAGAGATAAAGAAGTATCTCGGATCTGAAGGTATTTTCATCGGGCAGCCGCTGACAAGAAACTCTTTTTAATTTTTAATCAGGTTGCTGATTTTTTGCTTTATATCGGTTTCAGAAAGATTTTTCGTCTCAGAAAGATAGGCAAGATATTCACGGTTCCCTTTTTTACCGGCAATTGGTGATTCAATCATATCCTGCAGGAATACGTTCTCCTCTTCCAGTCCTGCAACAACATCATTTAATATTTTTTCAAGAATAACTGTACTGTTTACAATCCCATTGAAATGGGAATCAGTTTTGTCAATTTCAAACTGGGGTTTTATAAGGGCAATCATTTTCCTTTCTTTAACCAGGCTGATTATTCTGCCGGCAGCTCCTTTAATTGAGCGGAAAGATAAATCAGCAACTCCCATATCAGGATAAGGATCAATATCATCAATCTTCATGATATTTTCCCTTTCATGAACAAAAACCCTTTTGTCGTTTCTCAAACTGTAATCAAGCTGATTATATCCGACATCAACAGCATGGACCCCTTTTGCACCATGCTGAAGCAGGCAGTCTGTAAATCCGCCGGTAGAAGACCCGGCATCAAGGAATACTTTCCCCTCAACTTCTATCTGCCAGTATAAAAGAGCTTTCTCCAGCTTATACCCCCCCCTGGATACATACTTTTTTTTTATCTGCTCAATAAAAGAGTTTATTGGAACTTTGAATGTGGGATCTTTAATTTTTTCCTTATTGACTATAATTTCGCCGCACAATATTGAAGCATAATTTTCTTTTACAGATTTATCAGAATTTATTCCATTAAGAAGTTCCAGAAGCGGTATTTTTTTCATACAAGTTCATTTAATCGTTCTATACTGCTGGCTTTTCCTGTATTGATATCTACCTGTACCAGAACTCCATTTATCATTCCCTGGGTGTCTGCAATATCCATTTTAATCGGCATCTGTGTCAGAGAGCGCTTTATAGCTATGCTTTTTTCAGCACCTATTACAGATTCTTCTGGCCCTGTCATACCAAGATCTGTAATATAAGCAGTCCCGTTCTTTAATATTCTTTCATCTGCTGTCTGAACATGTGTATGTGTACCCGCAATTAAACTTGCTGAACCGTCAAACTTGAGGGCAAAAGCTTCTTTCTCCATTGCTGATTCCGCATGGAAATCAACAATTATAATCTTAGTTTCATTTCCAAGCTTTTTTAAAACCTCTTTCCCGATGAGAAACGGACAGTCAAGATTCGACATCCCTTCCCGACCCTCAAGGTTAAGAACCCCTACTTTGACCCCTTTCTTTTCAACTAAACAGAATCCTTTCCCTTTTACCCCTCTTGGATAGTTTGCGGGACGTAGTAATGTATCGCAGCTTTCAAGCATTGGAATTATTTCAGATTTCTGCCAGATATGATTACCGGTTGTAATCACATCAGCGCCGCTCTGAAACATCATTTCTGCGTTTTTAGGGGTTATCCCAAAACCATCAGCCGCATTCTCACCATTTAGTATAATGAAATCCGGATTATGTTTTTTTATTACCTGTTTAAGATTAAAAAAGACAATACGACATCCTGTCTGCCCGACGATATCGCCGAGCATAAGGATTTTTATTAAATTATCTTGCATATTCTACTATTCTGGTTTCCCTGATTATTGTGACACGTATTCTTCCAGGATATCTAAGCTCAGACTCAATTTTTTTGGCAATTTCCTTACCAAGCATATTGGCCTTTTCATCGTTTACTGTTTCATTATTTACAAGAATCCGCAGTTCACGACCTGCCTGAATGGCATATGCTTTATCAACACCCTCAAATTCAAACGCAATTTTTTCAAGGTTCTCCAGTCTCTTGATATAATTATCAAGAGTTTCTCTTCTGGCCCCTGGACGTGCCGCTGAAATTGCATCTGCAATCTGAACGATAACAGATTCAATACATGAAGGCTCAACATCGTTGTGATGTGATCCAATAGCATTGATGACCCTGGGATCTTCACCCATTTTCCTGGCTGCTTCCATACCTACTTCAGCATGGTTCCCATCGCCATTGGTTTCCATCCCCTTACCAATATCATGCAATAATGCAGCACGCCGGGTCAGGATTTTATTTGCTCCCACCTCTGCAGCAATCATACTGGCGACAATTGCAACCTCTTTGGAATGCTGAAGTACGTTCTGGCCGTAACTGGTTCTGAAATGAAGGCGGCCGAGGGCTCTTACCCCTTCCGGACTCATATTATGTATCCCAAGGTCAAACAATACCTTTTCACCTTCTTCATAGATGATCTGGTTTACCTCTTTTTTAACCTTGTTTACAATTTCCTCAATCCTGGCCGGGTGAATTCTCCCATCCATTATCAGTCTTTCAAGTGAGACTCTTGCGACTTCTTTTCGTACAGGATCAAAACAGGATATTACAACTGCTTCAGGTGTATCATCAATTATAATATCAACACCGGTAAGAGTTTCAAGCGTCCTGATATTTCTCCCTTCTCTACCTATTATCCTGCCTTTCATCTCGTCATTAGGAAGAGTTACAGATGCAATTGTTACTTCAGACACTACATCTGTCGCAATCCTCTGTATTGTAGAAACCAGTATACTTCGAGCTTTTTTCTCTGAGGATAACTGGGCTTCCTGTTCAATCTTATTCAGAAGAGATTGGGCATCATGCTTTGCCTCATTTTCCAGAGACTGCATTATCAATTTTTTAGCCTCATCAACAGACAAACCTGATACTTCTTCAAGCTTTCTCTGCCAGGCTTTTTCCTGCTCAACTATTGTTAATTCTTTTTTTTCTAAATTTCTCTCACGGTCTGAAACTGCTTGCTGTTGTTTCTCAAGCGAATTTAATTTATTATCCAGGTTATCTTCTTTTTGCAACAATCGTCTTTCGAAACGCTGTAATTCGCTTCTTCTTTCACGAAATTCCTTTTCATGCTGATTTCGTTCCTTTAGTACCTGATCTTTTGCTTCTAAGAATAATTCTTTTTTCCGTGCCTCCGCTTCTTTTACAGCATCCTGTTTTATTCTCTCAGCTCTCTGCTCAGATGATGAAAGCTGAAATCTAGCATATAACCACCGAATTAACCAACCTAATATCAAACCAATGAGAGGAAGAATTATATAAATAATTAGCTGCATAGTCTTCCTCCATTATACTTTTTAATACATGATAATACATGTTTTTCAAAAGGGTTGTCAAGAATTATTAAATCTTATTTGTGGAGATTATGGACTTTTTCAACAATATCATCAAATGAAAAAATATTTTTGTCAGGAGAAAGGAAAAGATAAGCCTGTTTATTTTTATATTTTACTGGCATGAAAAGGATACTTTTCATAAAAACCTTATCTTCATCTGAAAAAACACTATCAATTTCCTCCACACTGTTTATTCCTGTCTTCAGATAAAAAACCTTTTTCTGACTCAGTATTTCCTGATAAAATACGTCCTTTTTCCTGAAAATAAGAAGATTTTCTGTCTGGTTCAGTCCGGATGTAATATCAGGATAAAACCTGGTTTCGTCCTGTACAATTATTCCACCATAAATGGAATTTACTGATCTTGATATTTTAAGAAGTGCTTTCATGTAAGCAATTGAACTTTCCCCGCTGTAATTACCAACATACATATCCAGATCAAATCCATACTCTTCCGTTATCATCTTATCTGGATCAATTTCTACAGTTTGGGTATTTACTTCGTTGTTTTCCATCTCAAAAAGAGGAAGGTCCACATCAGTTTTAGCAAAAAAACCTGAAATAGTAAAATCATCACCTTTTTTCTGTGATCCGTTTTTCCCGATAACATCGTCTACTGCTTTCTTAAATTCAGAATCAGCAGGGGTTTCCCTGTTCTTATAGATTTCACTGCTGATCTCAAAAACACCATCCTTATCTACCACAATATTTCTCAGATCCCGGTATTTCTGAGCAAATTTACCGATATCAGTTATTTCAAGAAGCTTTTCTTTTTTCAGGAGTGTTATTTTATCATTAAGTGTAAGGTTTTTCAGTTCGTTGTATTCTATTTCTTTTATTTCTTCCAAAACTGCCATTTCTGCAAATCCAGTTAATTCTTCCATCCTGAGTTTCCTTATTTCTTCAAATACATTATCCATTATATTTATTGTCTTATTATATTCCTTTATCCATTCGCCGGAAATATAATCGACATCAACTTCTGATGAAATATCTACATCTTTAACAGGTTCAAGATACTCAACATTTTCCTCTTCCCTTTCGATTTCAAGAGGCAGAATTACTTTAACTGCTTCAAGCTCTTCAATTTCTTCTTCATCTCGTAAGGATAATTCACCCTGCGGAATTTCTTCCAGTTCTGTTACACCATCTTCAAGCTCTTCAAGCTCTTCAAGTTCAGTAATATCGTCCTCAAGTGCTTCTATTTCTTCAATCAGTTCTTCTTCGGATTTAATTTCACTCCATTCAAGTGCTTTATCCTCTTTAAACTCTTCAAGCTCTGCATATCCTTCTTCCAGATTCATTCTTCGTCTGAATGAATTTAACTTTTCTGATTCTTCTTTTGTCTCAGGTTCTGTCAAAGGTTTAAAGATTTTTTCAGCTGCAGTTATAACACTTTTTATTGTTTCTACACTTATAATTTCTTCTGCAATGTTTTTCAGCTTCTCAGAGGACAATTCTATAACCGGCTCTGAAGCAAGCTCTTCGATTTCCTCAGTCTCATCTAAAGCTTCCACTGCAACAGGTTCAGGTTTTTCCAAAGCTTCCTCTTCACCTATCTCTTCAAGCTCATCAAGCTCTTCTGTTTCCTCAGCCTCATCTAAAGCTTCCACTGCAACAGGTTCAGGCGTTTCTAAAGCTTCCTCTTCACTTATCTCTTCAAGCTCATCAAGCTCTTCTGTTTCCTCAGCCTCATCTAAAGCTTCCACTGCAACAGGTTCAGGTGTTTCTAAAGCTTCCTCTTCACTTATCTCTTCAAGCTCATCAAGCTCTTCTGTTTCCTCAGCCTCATCTACAGATTCCACTGCAACAGGTTCAGGCGTTTCCAGAGCTTCCTCTTCACCTATCTCTTCAAGCTCATCAAGCTCTTCTATTTCCTCAGCCTCATCTACAGATTCCACTGCAACAGGTTCAGGTGTTTCTAAAGTTTCCTCTTCACCTATCTCTTCAAGCTCATCAAGCTCTTCTGTTTCCTCAGCCTCATCTAAAGCTTCCACTGCAACAGGTTCAGGTGTTTCTAAAGCTTCCTCTTCACCTATCTCTTCAAGCTCATCAAGCTCTTCTGTTTCCTCAGCCTCATCTACAGATTCCACTGCAACAGGTTCAGGTGTTTCTAAAGTTTCCTCTTCACCTATCTCTTCAAGCTCATCAAGCTCTTCTATTTCCTCAGCCTCATCTACAGATTCTACGGCAACAGGTTCAGGCGTATTTAATTTCGGCGCTAAAACTGCTCCTGGAGATTTTCCCTGTGATGTATATTTCAGCTCTGTCTGTAATATCTTTTTAACTATCTCATCAATATTGCCTATTTCAACACTAGCACCCTTTACAACTGCAGGCTCCTGGAATCTGCCGGCAAGAAGAGCGATAATTTCATCCCAGCTTTTATCAATAAGAAGGTTAACCTCTTCTTCCTGCTTTTTATTAAGACCTCTGATTCCTTTTTTAAATTCTTTTCTTACTTCCTCTTTTCTGTTTTTTAATTCCTTTTTCCACCGTTTCCAGTCTATTTCATGTTTTTCGTCAAGATATTCTATCAGAAACTTTATCTGAAAACGTTTTATACGATCAGAAATAACAGATATTTTATCCTGCTTTATATTGAACAGTAAAAATGTCAAAATGTTAAAAACAAAAAAAGAAATTATAAGCAATATATATCTGTAATATTGATTTATCTGGAATATCTCTTTTAATAAAACAATTCCGGTAAATGTTTTATCCCCTTTATATGTTAATAATGCATATTCCTTACCTGACTCATCTTCATAAATATATTTAATTTTTTCATATTCATTTTTCAGCCAGTTTTCACGAATAATGGAAACTATGTTTTTGTTTTTATTAAACAGATTCACAACAAGTCCATTGCTTCCAATCAATGCAATTTTATCATTATTATCTATAAGGTTTTTCTTTTTAAGAAACTCATACAAATCATCTGATGAATATACCAGTTGAATTGATCCTCTCCTAATTCCGAAATTATCATTCAAATCATTCTTTATAGAAATAAATCCAGGCTCTTCCAGAAAAAGGAGTTCATTATTTCCGGAAGCCTTGATTTTTTGTATTTCTTCATTTCCAACTGCATTTTCAAGTGTTTTGTATGAAATTTTAAAATCGTCTTTTGTATTAATATCGTTTTCATTACTGCTGAAATGTATTTTTCCATCATCATCAAATATCCTTAAATATTTGAAATAAATATTATCATTTTTCAGCTTTTTCATAAGATTATTCTGCTGGAAAATATCTTCCCTGCTCTGATTAGTAAAAAAAACCTTTTTTATTGAACTGTTATTTGATATTTCATTGATAATGGTGTTCTTTTCAGCTTTATATTCACTTATCTGTCTGTCAATTTCATTAAGTTTTTCATCAAACTGAATAATTACTTTTTTATTATAATAATTTGTTTCAATTATATCAAAAAGACTTGAGAAAGCAAGCAACATGAATCCTGCAAACAATATAAGCGCTATTATCAGACTAACAGCTGCTTTCTGTATTATTTTCATTTTTTAAAATGATACTCCCGCTTTTTGACATAATAATATCTATTATCGACAAAAAAAAAGGAGAGGTAAATACCTCTCCTTATGTTTTTATTATTATTTTATTCTTCAGTTTTTTCAGCTTCAGGCACTTTTTCAGAAACCTCTGCTTTTCCAGCCGGAACTTTTTCTTTAACCTTTTTCTTTTTAGCATCCTTTTTATCGGATTTTTCCTTAGTCTCCCTTTCGACCAACTCAAGAAACACTATTTCAGCAGCATCTCCGTCCCGTCTTCCAAGTTTCAGTATTCTTGTATAACCACCTTCCCTTGTTTTAAATCTGGGAGCAATATCTGTAAAAAGTTTGGCAAGTATTTCCTTGTCTGTAATATCTTTAGCAATAACTCTTCTGTTATGAACAGAATCAACCTTAGCTCTTGTAATCATTTTTTCAGCAGTTCTTCTAATTTCAAGAGCCTTTGCTTTTGTAGTTTTAATTCGTTCATATTTAAAAATAGAAGTTACCATATTTCTTGTCATAGCTTTTCTATGACTGCTTTTTCTACTCAGCTTATTAAAGCCCATTCTATGATTCATCTTCTTTTTCCTTCTGACTATTCTGGTTTACTTTATATCTCAGATTACTGTAATCAGTCATTCCAAGTTCAAGTTCCCATTCTTTTAATTTTTCTTTGATTTCAAGAAGGGACTTTTTACCAAAATTTCTTGTTTTCGCAATATCGTCTTCTGTTCTTGATGTTAATTCTCCAATTGTCCTGATATTTGCATTTTTCAGACAATTACTTGATCTTACTGACAATTCAAGTTCATCAACCGGAGTATCGAGAATTTTCTTTATTTTCTCTTCCTCTTCATCAACATCTTCTTCAATTCCAACTGTATCTTCATCAAAATTAATAAAGATTGTAAAATGATCCTTTGCGATTTTCGCAGCTTCTGCTACTGCATCCTCAGGATTTATCGTACCATCTGTCCATACTTCAAGTATCAGCTTATCATAATCATTTCTATAGCCCACTCTGGTATTTTCAATGCTATACTTAACTCTTGTAATTGGGGAAAAAACAGCATCTATAGGAATTGTACCGATTATTTCAATGTATTTTTCATTTATTTCTGAAGGTACATATCCCCTGCCAAGATCAATCTGAATTTCAACGTCAACATTTGCATCTTCCATCAATGTTGCTATTTTCAGATCCTTATTGATAATTTTTATTTCATTATCATTTTCAAAACTTTTTCCTGTTATTACCCCATTAGTTGCATTTTCGAGAAGGATCACTTTTTGTTCAACTACTTCATCCAGCTGAATCTGCAGCTGTTTCAGGTTATTGATTATTACCGGAGTATCTTCTACAACACCTGGTATAGATTCAAATTCACTGGATATGATATGAGGATTTCCTTCACTGTCATAACTCGTAAATTTTACAGCTGATACTGCATATCCCTGAATTGAAGATAATAGAATCCTTCTTAAAGTATTTCCTATTGTTGTACCAACTCCCCGTTCAAATGGATATGCAATAAATTTACCATAATTCTGAGAACTTTCACTTTGCTCAAAAGAAATACCTTTAGGTCTTTTAAATCCCTTTAAAAGGTTTTTTCTTGCCATTTAATTACCTCGAATAAAGTTCGACTATTAACTGCTCATTGATTTCTGCAAGGTCTAAAACCTCACTTCTCAATGGAATTGCCTTTACAGTTCCTTTCATTTCGTCTGGATTTAATTCTAACCAGGGCATTACTCCGGATTTTGTATACTCTTTAAGACATTCCTTAATAGCCACAAGTTTTTTACTTTTTTCCCTGATTTCAATTACATCATTAACCTTAACAATGTATGAAGGAATATTGACTTTTTTACCATTTACATATACATGTCCATGACCGACAATCTGTCTTGCCTGATTTCTTGAACTTGCAAATCTCATTCTGTAAACAATATTATCAAGCCTTCTCTCAAGAAGAGTAATAAGGTTTTCACCTGTTTTACCCTGCATAACTTCAGCTTTGTTAAAAGTCAGTTTAAACTGCTTTTCAAGCATACAGTATGTTCTCTTAAGTTTCTGCTTTTCCCTCAACTGAAGGCCGTAATCAGTCATCTTCCCAGCCCGTGTTTTTGCTGCTTTACCCGGAATATTCTTTTTCTGTGTAATCGGACATTTAGCAGAATTACATCTTTCCCCTTTTAGAAAAAGCTTTTTCCTTTCTGCTCTACACAACCTACATTTTGGTCCTAAATATCTAGCCATTAATATCTACCTCGTTATTCCCTTAAACTCTTCTGGTTTTTCTTGGTCTGCATCCATTATGTGGAATTGGAGTTATGTCTTTTATAGTCATTACTTTCAAACCAAGTGCCCCAATAGACCTTATAGCTGATTCCCTGCCTACACCAGGCCCTTTAACATAAACATTAACCTCTCGAAGCCCATAATCCATAGCTTTTTTAACAGCGGTTTCTGCTGTAGACTGAGCTGCATAAGGAGTTGATTTTTTCGCCCCCTTAAAAGCAAGAGCACCTGCACTTGCCCATGAAAGAGCATTTCCTTTTAAGTCTGTTATAGTAACTATAGTATTATTAAAAGTAGCCTGTATATAAACATTTCCGCTATATACATTCTTCTTCTCTTTCTTTTTCTTTATTTTAGCCAATTAAAACCTCCAGTGTTACTTTTTCTTTCCAGCAACAGTCTTCTTCTTGCCTTTTCTTGTTCGGGCATTGTTTTTTGTATTCTGCCCCCTTACCGGAAGACCTTTTCTATGTCTGAGACCTCTGTAACATCCAATATCCATAAGCCTTTTGATATTTAAGGATACTTCTGTCCTGAGTCTACCTTCAACTTTATATTCGCTCTCAATTTCTTTTCTCAATGTATTCAATGCTTCAGCATCAATATCATTGATTCGTTTATCAGGATCAATTCCTGTTTTATTACAAATATCTAGAGCTGAAGTTCTACCTATCCCGTAAATATAAGTTAATGCAATTTTTATACTCTTATTAGGTAGGTCTATACCTGCAATTCTTGCCATTTAGCTGTCCCCCTACTTCTGTCTCTGCTTGTGTTTAGGGTTCTGACAAACAATTCTTAAAACCCCTTTTCTTCTTATTACTTTACATTTTTCACACATAGGTTTTACACTTACCCTGACTTTCATTATTAACCTCTCTTAAAGATTCCTTGACTTTAGCTTTCCTTTTCTTACAATCCCTTCATGGTGATGCATTTTCAGATGTCCCTCGATCTGTGACATAGTATCAAGATCTACACCAACCATAATTAACAGAGATGTACCACCCATAAGCATAGAAACTGCCCTTGGGAAATTGAACAGTATCTGAACAATTGTTGGTATTATAGCAATAAATGCAAGGAAAATTGAACCCGGTAATATTATTCTATTCAAAATTCTCGAAAGATATGATTCAATCTTTTCTGTTCTGATACCTGGAATAGAACCGCCGTTTTCCCTTATCTGCTTTGCAATTTCAACTGGATTCAGTGACACCTGAGTATAAAAATAGGCAAAAAATATTATCAACAGAGCATATGTTACCAGATACGGAGCCCCTGTTGGTCTGAACCAGTATGACAAAGCCGCCATCCATCTGTATTTTACACCCAGACTTCCGAAGACCTGAAGTGGAAAAGTCATTACAGAAGAAGCAAATATTACAGGAATAACACCAGAAGGATTTATTTTAAACGGGATATAAGTACTCTGTGCTCCATACATTTTTCTCCCGACTACCCTTTTCGCATAGTGTACAGGTATTTTTCTCTGTCCCTGCTGTTCGTAAATTACCAGAGCAACAATACATACAAACATTGCCATAACAATTATTACAAAAACAGGATTCAACTCTCTTGCCCTTATTTTTTCAACAATCAGATAAAACGCCTGCGGCATTCTTGCAACTATACCTGCAAAAATGATTAAAGATATACCATTCCCGATACCTCTCTGAGAGATCTGTTCACCCATCCACATAAGAAGTATTGTTCCTGTTGTTACAGTCAACATAGCAATCAAGGAATATGAAAGTGTCGACATTGTAATTGCGTCCGGGATTTGTCTGGCATATACAGTTACTGCATATGACTGGATCAAACAGACAAAAACAGTACCGATTCTGGTATATCTCTGTATTTTTTTTCTGCCGCCTTCCTGTTCTGATATTTTCTTCATTTTAGGAAAAACAAGAAGAAGAAGCTGCATAATAATTGACATTGAGATGTAAGGCATTATACCAAGCATAAAAACCGAAAAGTTTTTAAATCCACCACCAGCAAAAAAGTCAATATACTCTGTAACCCCTATAGGTCCTGAATTTTCCTGTGCTAAAAAATACAATTTAAGCGCATTTACATTAATACCTGGAATAGGAATAGTTGCGCCTATCCTGAATACTACAAGAACAGTGATTGTAAAAAGTATCCTTTCTCTTAAATCTTTTATCCTGAAAACATCAACGAGCGGATTTCCTGCCATAATTTATTCCCTGCTTTCTTTTTTTTCTTCAGTTACAATCTTCCCGCCAGCCTTTTCAATTTTATCTTTTGCACTGACTGATACTTTTTCCAATGTAACTTCCAGTTTTTTTGTTATATCACCGTTACCCAGAAGTTTAACATACCTGTCATTGTTTTTAATAATCTTTTTATCCTTTAAAGTTTCAAGATTTACAATTTCTCCGTCATTATATTTATCATTTAACTCGGAAACATTTATAACTGTAAAAACCTTCTTAAAAGGATAATTTGAAAAACCTCTGGCAGCAATTCTCCTGTATAGAGGCATCTGACCACCTTCAAAACCTGGTCGTACTCCACCACCGGATCTTGCATTCTGTCCTTTATGTCCTTTACCAGAAGTCTTGCCAGTTCCTGACCCAGCTCCTCTACCGATCCTTTTTCTGTCTTTATTTGCACCATTCGGAGCTTTAAGTATTAAATCTTCCATAATCTATTTCAACTCCTCAACTTCTACAAGGTGTTCGATTGTTCTTACCATTCCCATAATTGCAGGATTAACCTCTTTTTCAACTACAGAATTAATCTTTCCCAAACCAAGTGCTATTGCAGTTTTTCTCTGTGCAGGTTTTCTACCGATTATACTTCTGACAAGTTTAATTCTAATTTTTTCAGCCATAATTAACCCCACATATCATTTATTGATTTTCCTCTGTCCTGAGCAACCTTTTTTGCATCCATTATTTCGGAAAACCCTGCAAAAACAGCTTTTACTATGTTTATGCTGTTTTTTGATCCCAGTGATTTACTGAGTATATCATGAATACCAACTGCATCCATTACAGCTCTTACCGGTCCACCGGCAATAACACCTGTACCTGGAGCAGCAGGTTTTAAAACAACCTTTGCACTTTTAAACTCGGCAAGAACTTCATGAGGAATTGTATTATTTTTAAGTGGAACTTTTATCATGTTTTTCTTTGCTTTTTCCATTCCTTTTCTGATAGCTTCAGAAACATCATTGGCCTTACCAAATCCAAAACCGACAGTCCCCTTCTGATCACCAACAACAACTAGAGCGGAAAATGAAAACCTTCTACCACCTTTAACTACTTTGGCAACCCTGTTTAGTTTAATAAGTTTTTCTACTAACTCTTTTTCCTGGTCCACAGATCCCCCCTAAAATTTCAATCCAGCTTTTCTGGCACCATCAGCGACTGCTTTAATTTTACCATGATAGATAAATCCATTCCTGTCAAACACTACTGATTCAACCTTTTTTTCCTTCAGTCTTTCACCTATAATATTACCAAGTTTTTCAGCACCTTCAACTGTTGCTTTTATCTCTTTCATATCTTTTTCAAGGTTTGAAACTGAAACTAAAGTTGTACCGGATATATCATCAATAGCCTGTATATATATGTTTTTATTACTCTTAAATACAGTCAATCTAGGCCTTTCCGGAGTACCCTTCATTTTACCGCGTATACTTTTTTTTCTTTTTACACGCCTTTTATTCTTTTCAATTAATCTTTTCATCTCAGCCTTTCCTATTTAGCACCTGATTTACCGATCTTTCTTCTGATCACTTCTTCAGCATACTTAATGCCCTTGCCTTTATAGGGCTCCGGCGGCCTGAGTGATCTTATTTCAGCGCAAACCTGACCTACCTGCTGTTTATCTATGCCGGAGACATTGATTTTAGTAGGGCCTTCACATGTTATATTTAATCCATCTACAATTGGATATTCTATCTGCATTGAATATCCAAGGCTCAAAAACAAGGATTTACCCTGTACTTCCGCCCTGTAACCAACACCGTTTATAACAAGCTGTCTGGAAAATCCGCTTGAAACCCCTGTAATCATATTATTAATAAGACTTCTGTAAAGTCCATGATATGATCGTGCCTGTTTCATGTCATTTTTTCTTTCAACATAAATACAGTTGTCTTTTTCAAATACCTTAACCTCTGGTTTGTAATCCTGAGTGAGTTTCCCCTTTGGACCCTCTACAGTAATTTCTGTATCTGTAATATTCAGTTTTACACCCTTAGGTATCTCTATTGGTAACTTACCTATTCGAGACATATTACTATACTCCTACCATATTGAACAAATCAGTTCACCACCAATTTTTTTCTCGTTTGCCTTTTTGCCAGTAGTAACACCAGCCGAAGTGGATATAACTATTGTACCGTAACCGTTTCTTATTCTAGGCATTTTTTTATAACCTGCATAGATCCGTCTTCCCGGTTTAGATATCTTCTCAATACCATGAATTATTGGTTTTTCATTATCATCATATTTCAGAAACAATCTAATATAGTTAATACCGTCCTGCTGAACCTTTTTAAAGTTTTTAATATAACCCTCATTCTTCATGACTTTGACTATTTCAAGTTTAAGTTTTGATGGTGTTATATCTACTCTGTCAAAACCTGCCCGACTGGCATTTCTTATTTTCGTCAGCATATCTGCAACAGGATCTGATACTGCCATTTATTTCTCCCTACCAACTCGATTTTGTAACCCCAGGTATAAGTCCCTGGCTTGCAAGTTCTCTAAAACAAATTCTGCACATTTGAAAATCTCTCATGTACCCTCTAGGTCTTCCACAGATTCTGCATCTGTTTACTTTCCTTGTTACATACTTAGGTTTTCTAAGTGCTTTAATAATCATTGATTTCTTTGCCATACTTAATACCCCTATTTCCTGAACGGCATCCCTAATTTCCTAAGCAGACTTCTTGCCTCCTGGTCAGTACCAGCTGAAGTTACAATTGCAATATTCATTCCGCTTATTTTTTCAATTTTATCATAATCAATCTCCGGGAAAATTATCTGTTCAGTAATTCCCAGCGAGTAATTTCCATGTCCATCGAACCCATTAGGATTAACGCCTCTGAAGTCCTTTACACGGGGTAATGCAATATTGAGAAATCTATCAAGAAATTCCCACATAACATCCTGTCGGAGTGTTACTTTGGCACCAATTTCATAACCTTCCCTGAGTTTAAAGTTAGCTATTGATTTTCTGGCTTTGGTTTTTACCGGTTTCTGACCTGTAATCAATCCAAGTTCCTTTAAAGCAGATTCCAACAATTTCTTGTTCTGAATTGCTTCACCGCAACCTACACTGACAACAACCTTCTCAACTTTTGGAATCTGCATCACAGACTTATAACCAAATTCATCAAACAATTCTTTCTTCAAACCATTATACTTTACTTTCAGATTTGGTTCTTTCTTACTCATTACAGCACTTCCCCACATTTTCTGCATTTTCTTGTCTTCTGGTCACCCGAAACATCAATTGCTATTCTTGATGGTCCACATTTTTTACACATAATCATTACATTTGAAATGTCGATTGGTGCTTCTATCTCGACTATTCCGCCTTTTTCACCCTGCTTTCTGGGCTTTTTGGCTTTTTTAACCATATTAAGTCCGGAAATAATTACCTTGCCTTTATCTCGGTCAATTTTAACTATTTTCCCGGTCTTACCTTTTTCTTTTCCGGCTATTACCTTTACCAGATCCTCTTTCTTAAGTTTATATTTCAATACACTCATCACTTAAACCCTTTATAGCACTTCTGGAGCAAGAGATACTATCTTCATGTGATTTCCTTCTCTCAACTCTCTTGCTACAGGACCGAAAATTCGTTTTCCCTTCGGGTTTAATGCCTGATCAAGAATTACACACGCATTGTCATCAAACCTGATGTATGTCCCGTCCGGTCTTCTTATTTCTTTGCTTGTTCTTACTATAACAGCTTTATGGACTTCCCCTTTTTTTATCGGGGCATTGGGCAGAGCATCTTTCACAGCTACGACAATAATATCACCGATAGTCGCTGTTTTTCTTTTACTGCCCCCAAGCACCTTTATGCACTGTGCTTTTTTTGCGCCACTGTTGTCTGCTACATTAAGATATGTCTGCATCTGTATCATATCTTTATCCCACTCCTTCCAGCTTCAATCATTATCTATTATTTCGCTCGTTCAACTATTTCAAGAAGCTGCCAGCATTTTTCTTTACTAATAGGACTTGACTGAATAACCCTTACTGTATCTCCGGTATTTGCATCATTTTTCTCATCATGTGCTTTTATTTTTTTTGTTTTCAACACATATTTTTTATAAAGTGGATGCAAATTCTTATTTTCTATGGAAACAACAATAGTTTTATCCATCTTGTCACTAACTACAAGGCCGGTATATGTTTTTTTGCCTTTAATATTATTTAGTTTTTCCTTAGTGTTTTCCACTTTGATCTCCTAACCCTTTTTTATTCCGCAATCTGTTTCATGGATCAGGGTTTTAAGTCTGGCTATTTTCTTTCTCAGGTTTCTTTTTAAAACTGGATTGTCAACATGACCCAAAACAGAATTGAATCTTATATCCATATGCTTTTTTCTGAGTTCATCAAGTTTTGAATGAAGCTCTTCATATGTTAAATCTCTAAAATTATCTTTCATATCCTACTCCAAGTCCCTTCTTACAACAAACCTGGTTTTAATCGGCAATTTCTGACCTGCCAGCTGCATAGCTTCTTTAGCCAGTTCGCTGTCAACTCCCGCCATTTCAAACATTACTGTTCCAGGTCTTACTACTGCTACCCAGTATTCAGGGTTACCTTTACCTTTTCCCATTCTGGTTTCAGCCGGTTTTTTGGTAAAAGGCATGTCAGGAAAAATCCTTATCCAGACTTTACCGCCTCTTTTAATTTTTCTGGTCATTGAAATTCTGGCAGCTTCGATCTGTCTGTTTGTAATCCATTTTGGTTCCAAAGCAACAAGTCCATATTCACCAAAGGAAATAGTGTTTTTCTGTGTAGCATTCCCTTTCATTCTTCCACGTTGCTTTTTTCTAAATTTAGTTCGTTTTGGACTAAGCATTTTTACAAATCTCCTTAATTACTGGCCTTTTTCTTTTTTTTAACCAGTACTCCGGCATCATTTTTAATGTCCCGTTTATAAACTTCACCATGAAAAACCCAAACTTTTACACCAATTGCTCCAAAAGTTGTAAATGATTCGGAAAAACCATAATCAATGTTTGCCCTGAATGTATGAAGAGGAATTCTTCCCTCTTTGTACTGCTGTACCCTGGCCATTTCCGCTCCGCCAAGTCTTCCGGCAATTCTGATTTTAATTCCCTGAACACCGCCTCTCATCGCATTGTTAACTGCTGATTTCAAAGCTCTTCTGAAAGAACTTTTTGACTTAAGCTGTCTTGCAACATTATCAGCAATCAGCTGAGCATTTATTTCAGGTTTTTTAAGTTCTTTAATTTTAAGCTGTATCTTTTTACCAGCCTCTTTCTGGAGTCTCTCCCCTATCTTTTCAATAGTTGCCCCTTTAGTACCTATTAAAATACCGGGTCTTGAACTTTCAATTACAACAGTAATTCTCTGAGGCTGTCTGATAATTTCAACGTTTGAAATCTCAGCACCTCTTGTTTCAGGACAACTTTTCAAAAGTTTTCGAAGACGAAGATCTTCATGGAGAGTATTTGCATATTCTCTGGGATCAACATACCATTTAGACTTCCAGGTCTTATTTATACCAAGTCTTAGCCCTATAGGATTAACTTTCTGTCCCAACTTATTCCCCCATCTCAGCTATTTCATCAACAACAACAGATATATGACTCATTCTCTTTAAGAGAATATCTCTTTTACCTCTTGCCCTGGCCCACACTCTCTTAAGCCTTGGCCCCTCATTCACCTGCAAATCTTTAATATACAACATTTCTTCATCAAGCTTCTTGTTCTGATATAAAGCATTTGCAGCAGCTGACTGAATCACTTTTTTAAGGAGCTTTGCCCCCTTATTGGGTAATGCATCAAGCTGAGCAACCGCATCAGTATACGACCTTCTCCTGACAAGATCAGCAACAGGTCTAACTTTTGTTGGTGAAACCATTAAATACTTGGCATCTGCCCTGTACCCTTTTTTCGCTTCCATAATTAAACGCCTATCTCCTTATCGCACCTATCTCTTGGATTTTTTATCGGAGTTTGCGTGCCCTCTATAGAATCTTGTAGGTGCAAATTCCCCCAACTTATGTCCAACAAGGTTTTCTGTAACATATACAGGCACCCAGGTTTTTCCATTATAAACTGATATAGTAAAACCAACCATTTCGGGTATTATAGTGGAACATCTGGAATAAGTTTTAAGCATCTTTTTATCCCCGGCTTTACCCATATCCACTATTCTCTTATAGAGTTTCTTCTCTATAAATGGTCCTTTTTTTATCGATCTAGACACAACAATCTCCTACTTTCGCCTGTTAACAATAAATTTACCAGACAGCTTCTTCTTTTTTCTGGTTTTAAAACCTTTGGTAGGAACACCCCAGGGTGTGACAGGATGTCGTCCGCCTGAAGTCTTTCCTTCACCACCACCATGAGGATGGTCATGCGGATTCATTACAACACCCCTAACCTTAGGTCTTTTACCAAGCCATCTTGACCTACCTGCTTTACCGATTGAAACATTCATATGATCTTCATTACCAACACCGCCAACTGTTGCGCTGCATTTTTTAAAGATCATTCTCATCTCTCCGGAAGGTAGTTTTAATGTAACATAATCCCCTTCTTTAGCTACTACCATTGCACTGGTTCCAGCTGATCTTACAAGCTGACCACCTCTTCCAAGCTGAAGTTCAACATTATGAACTGCAATACCAAGAGGTATATTTTCTAACGGTATTGAATTACCTACTTTTACCGGTGCATCTGCTCCACTCTGAACAACATCACCAACATATAATCCCTTAGGAGCTAAAATATATCTTTTTTCACCGTCCACATAGTTAACCAATGCAATATTTGCACTTCTGTTCGGATCATATTCTATTTCTGCAACTTTACCAGGCACACCAAATTTATCTCTTCTAAAATCGATAACTCTATAAAGCCTTTTATGCCTTCCGCCTCTTCTTCTGACACTGATCCTGCCGCCGGCACCGCGGCCTGCACTGAACGAAAGGCCTTCTGTCAAACTCTTTTCAGGTTTATCTGTAGTAATCTCTGAAAAGTCGAGAGTTGTTTTGAATCGCAAACCCGGTGTATTAGGTTTATACTTCTTTATGCCCACTTAATAGCCCCCTCTTTTACACACCTTCAAAAATATCTATCTTCTGACCAGGAGACAGTGTTACTATAGCCTTTTTCCATGATGGCTTCTGACCAACCCTGTAACCTGCTTTTGTTCTGGTCGCTTTCTTTTTCCCTTTTACCCACATTACATTGCAGGCTACAGGTTTTACATTAAAAAGTTTTTCAACAGCTTCGCTTACCTGATACTTATTTGCAGCAGACAAAACCCTGAAAACATATTTAACGCTTTTATCTTCCCGCATTGCATTTGTTTTTTCTGTAACAACAGGTTCTATAAGGATATTTTCCAATTCCATCTATATCTACCTCTCAGTTGAACCATAAAATTCATTTAATTTACCGGCAGCTGATTCAAGCACCAGTATATTTTTACCATAGAACAAATCATGCGCCCTTAACCTGTTAAAAGAAAGAAATGTGAGCCATGGAATATTTCTACCTGCTCTCTTTATCATACTGTCATCATCCTTAAGAATAATTACAGTTCTTTCCTGGTTTACAAGATTTTTTAATATAGAGACAATATCAGCTGTTTTACCGCTATCAATTGTAAAATCTTCAACAATCTTCATTCTTTCATTTTTATTTTTAAGGCTTAAAATTGACTTCATTGCAAGTCGTTTCATTTTTCTGGGGATTTTAAAACTGTAATCTTTAGGCTTTGGACCGAAAACGATTCCACCGCCTACCCAGACAGGACTTCTTTTATGACCAGCCCTTGCACGACCTGTACCTTTCTGACTCCATGGCTTTGCACCGCTTCCCCGGACTTCACTTCGTCCTTTTGTAGATGCACAACCAACTCTTTTATTTGCAAGCTCGTTATTTATTGCATAATAAATAGTTCCGTCACTTACCTCGCAATTAAAGACTTCGTCATTGAGTTCAATTGTTCTTATCTCTTCGCCTTTTACCGAAAAGACCTTAGCTTCCATTTACTTCCTCTGTCTATTTAATTGATTTACGTACCATCAGGATACTTTTATTAACACCCGGCACTGCACCAGCTACCATAATAACTTTCTTTTCAGCGTCAACCTTAACAATCCTGAGATTCTGTACAGTTGTTTTAGCATGCCCCATTCTTCCAGCCATTTTAGTGTTTTTCATAACTCTGGAAGGATAAGCTGCCATACCGGTAGATCCATTTGCTCTGTGAAATTTTGAGCCGTGTGTTTTTCTTCCGCCGCCGAAATTGTGACGTTTCATTACACCCTGATAACCTTTACCCTTTGAAGTACCTATAATGTCAACTGTTTCCATATTTTCAAATACTTCAATCCCTATCGTGTCACCCTTTTTGCATTCAATTTCAAAATCTCTCATCTCTTTCAGGTGCTTCCTAGGTCCGATTTCACCAAACTGTCCGATATATGGTTTTGTCAATCTGCTTTCTTTTACTTCGCCATAACCTAAAATTACAGCGCTGTATCCATTTTTTTCGGGTATTCTTTGATCTACAACAACATTATCTTCAACTCTAATTACTGTCACAGGCGTGAGCACTCCGCTCTCATCAAATACCTGAGTCATACCAATTTTCTCAGCAATAACCCCAATCATGTATCACCCCAAACCTTACTGTTTAATCTCTACATCAACACCTGCAGGAAGTTCCAGCTTCATTAAAGCATCCATTACTGCTGATGTAGGCTCCAGTATATCAATAAGCCGCTTATGTGTTCTCATTTCAAACTGTTCTCTTGATTTCTTATTTACAAACGGCGACTTTAAAACTGTATACTTACTAATTCTTGTAGGCAATGGTATCGGACCTGCTACTTTCGACCCTGCCTTAGCAACAGTCTGCACTATTGATTTAGCACTCTGATCGATCAATTCAATATCAAATCCCCTAAGCCTCACTCTGATCCTATCTGCGGCCATCTTTCCTCCTGAAAAAATACCCCCTGTATATAACAGAGGGTTATTTCCTTATTCGTTTATATCAATTACCTGGCCGGATGCTACTGTTCTACCACCTTCTCTGATAGCAAACCTGAGTCCCTTTTCCATAGCTATTGGATAGATCAGTTCAACATCGAGTTCTGTATTATCACCAGGCATAATCATCTGCTTGTCTGCCGGCAAAGTTACAGTTCCTGTAATATCAGTTGTCCTGAAATAAAACTGAGGTCTGTATCCTGAAAAGAATGGATTATGTCGTCCACCTTCATCTTTTGTCAGACAATAGATTGTACCTTTAAATTTTGTATGAGGAGTAATAGTACCCGGTTTCGCAAGTACCTGTCCCCTTTCTACTTCTTTCTTATCAATACCCCTGAGAAGAATACCGACATTATCACCTGCCTCACCCTGGTCAAGAATCTTATTAAACATTTCAACGCCGGTACATGTTGTTTTTTTGGTATCTTTGACACCAACAATTTCAACTTCCTCACCGACCTTAATAACGCCTCTTTCAATTCTTCCTGTTACAACAGTACCTCGACCCTGAATAGAGAATACATCCTCTACAGGCATAAGAAATGTCTTATCAACAGCTCGTTCCGGCACCGGGAAGTATGTATCCATTGCTTCAAGAAGCTCAGCAATACATTTTGTCTTTTCTTCATTTGTAGGGTCAGACATAGCTTCAAAAGCAGATCCCTTGATTATCGGGCAATTTGAGTCGAATTCATACTGTTCAAGAAGCTCCTGTACCTCAACCTCAACAAGCTCAACAAGCTCAGGATCAGCAAGGTCCATTTTGTTCAGGAACACAATGAGTTTCGGAACACCAACCTGTCTTGCAAGAAGAATATGCTCTCTTGTCTGTGGTTCCGGGCCTGAATCAGCAGCTACAAGAATAACAGCACCATCCATCTGAGCAGCACCAGTAATCATATTTTTGATATAGTCTGCGTGTCCGGGACAGTCTACATGAGCATAATGCCTTTTGTCTGTCTGATACTCAATATGTCTTGTATTGATAGTGATACCTCTGGCCTTTTCTTCCGGAGCATTATCAATATCATCATAATTCATTATTTTACCACCCTGTTTTGCTGCACAGTACATTGAGATAGCAGCGGTAAGAGTAGTCTTACCATGGTCTACATGTCCGATTGTTCCAACGTTGATATGCGGTTTGGATCTTTCAAACTTTTCTTTAGCCATCATTTCCTCCTTATAAAATATAAAACCTAAAATATATATTATGCAGCCGATGCATCCTGGATAATCCATGTCAATGCGCCAACCATATTGTTTTATAACACGAGGCAGGGAAATGAAGTTCTAATGAATTCACAAAAGAATAGATTAGCAGCTTCACCACCTTACCGCCCCTGGTTACGAAAAGCAGCATACTGCCGCATTTCTCAGAGCGATTGGTTTGGTTCAACCAATTCGCAGATTATTATTGTTTAACACATGAATCTTTTTTACTCAAGCCCTAAAACAGAAAGCAGAACTACCATCTGTAATGAGAAAATGCTTTGTTGGCTTCAGCCATCCTATGTGTATCTTCTTTCTTTTTATATGCAGTTCCAGTTGAATTGAACGCATCCAGCAGTTCTGATCCGAGTTTTTCACCCATAGTCTTGCCGCTTCTTGAACGTGATGCCTGAATAAGCCATCTCATCGCAAGAGCTTCCCTTCTTGATTCCCGTATTTCAACAGGTACCTGATAGGTTGAACCACCAACTCTTCGTGATTTAACCTCTACCATCGGTTTAACATTCTCAAGCGCTGTTTCAAAAGCCTCAACAGCCTGCTTGTCAGTCTTTCCAGTTAAAACATCGAGTGCTTCATACATTATTCTTGTGCTTATTGATTTTTTACCATCAAGCATCATTCTTGTAATAAACTTGGCAATAACAGTATTTCCATATCGCGGATCTGGAATTACAGTCCTTTTTGCCGCTACACCTTTTCTTGACATACCTATAAACCCCTATTACGCCTTTGGTCTCTTTGTACCGTACTTAGACCTGGAATTCTTCCTGTCTTCCACACCAAGAGTATCTTTTGCGCCTCGAACAATATGATACCTAACACCCGGGAGGTCTTTTACTCTTCCTCCCCTTAAAAGAATAACTGAATGTTCCTGTAAATTATGACCTATACCTGGAATATATGCTGTAACTTCTATTCCGTTTGTCAATCTTACCCTTGCTACTTTTCTAAGTGCAGAATTCGGTTTTTTTGGTGTTACTGTCATAACCCTTGTACAAACACCCCTTTTCTGCGGACAGCTATCAAGAGCAGGAGACTTTGTTTTCTTCAGCGTCTTCTTTCTTCCTTTCCTTATTAACTGATTAATTGTTGGCATTTAACAATATATCTCCTAAAAATATTTTTTAGGCAGGACAGCTATCAGCAACCTGCCGAAAATTCCCGACTATGAAGGTTAACAACCCCCATTAAAAAAGTCAATAGCCTGAATGGCTACAAATCAGTCCAGCTCATCAAGACTATGCTGTCTTGGCTCTGCTCCGGCTGCTTTAAGATCCTCTTTTTTTCTTGCCTCAATAATGCTTTGTACTGAAGCATCAAGATCTTCTTTTTTATCATCATAAAGTTTAATATTTTTATACCTTTTCTGCCCGGTTCCGGCCGGAATTAAATGGCCGATTATTATATTTTCCTTCAGACCTCTGAGATTATCAACCTTTCCTGCAATTGCAGCATTGGTCAGAACCCTTGTTGTTTCCTGGAAAGATGCGGCAGAAAGAAATGAATCAATATTAAGAGATGCTCGTGTGATACCAAGAAGAAGCGGTTTGGCAATCGCAGACTCACCCCCTTCCTTTATCACTTTCTCATTTTCTTCATGGAACTTGTATTTATCAACCTGATGCCCCTGAATAAAAGCTGTATCGCCTACATGGGTAATTTCAACTTTCCTCATCATCTGTCTGATAATAACACCGATATGCTTGTCATTTATATGTACACCCTGAAGCCTGTAGACCTCCTGTACCTCATTCATAAGAAATGTCTGAAGAGCATTTTCGCCAAGAATATCAAGAATATCATGTGGGTCCTTATCACCGTCAGAAAGCGCCTCACCGGCTTCAACAATATCGCCGTCCCTTACAAGAAGATGCTTTCCCATCGGAACAAGATGTTTATATTCAACTTCCCTGTCATCTGAAACAATAATAAGTCTCTTTCCCTTAATTATTCCTCCAAATCTGACCTTACCTGTTATCTGGGCAAGTACCGCAATATTTTTCGGCCGTCTCGCCTCAAACAACTCACCTACTCTCGGAAGACCACCTGTAATATCTCTGGTTTTAACAGACTCCTTAAGAAGCTTTGCTATTGTTTTACCGGCAACAATAGGATCCCCGTCAGTTACATTAAGATAAGAAGAGCCCGGCAGATAATAAACAGCCAGTTCTTCACCGTTATCATCTTCAATAACAACCCGCGGCTGAAGTGTCTCCAGATTAAAGTCAGTAATCTTCTTTTCTATGTTACCGCTGTCTTCATCAACCTCTTCTTTAAGGGTCGTACCGATAATAATATCATAGAATTTAATCCGTCCGTTAAACTCTGCAATGATAGGTTCAGAAAACGGGTCAAATCTGGCAATTGATTCTTCAGATTCTACAACTTCACCTTCGGCAACAAGAAGCTCGGCCCCGTTTCTTATTTCTATTTTCTGTTCCTGTGAAATAAGATAAAGGACATTATCCTTTATAGTCACATACGCTATTTCCCGGGATACAATTTCTTCGGAGCCTCTTTTAAGCACAGGCTGGCCGCTTATAACTTTTCCGCCTTCATCAATCAGTACTTCATCATTTTTCTCAAGCTTTATAGATTCAAATATCTTATTTACAAGAATAAAACCTTTTCTGGTAAAAAGAACATCACCATTTTCAAGCTTTACTGTATTTCCAATTATCCTGCTTATAATAACAGGATACTTCATATAAACCCTGTTTTCCTCACTCGCTTTTGTGGCAGCTCCACCGATATGGAAAGTCCTCATTGTAAGCTGCGTACCAGGCTGACCAATAGACTGGGCTGCAATAATACCAACAGCCTCCCCGATCTCAACCGTCTTGTTCGTAGCAAGGTTTCTTCCGTAACACTTCTGACAGACTCCGAATTTCGAATCGCAGGTAAGAACACTTCTTATTCTGACACTTTCAATACCAGCTTCTTCTATCATGCTGGCATATTCATCAGTTATCTCCTGGTTTACATCAATTATGATTTCGCCTGTAATCGGGTGCTTTACCCTTTCGAGTGTGAACCGACCTTCAATTCTGTCTGAAAGCGGCTCAACTATCTCCTCTCCGTCTTTAAGTGCACTTACAATAATACCGTTGATTGTACCACAGTCATCTTCATTTATAACAACATCCTGAGCTATATCAACAAGCCTTCTTGTCAGATATCCTGCATCAGCTGTTTTAAGAGCTGTATCAGCAAGTCCTTTTCTGGCGCCGTTTGTGGATATAAAAAACTCGATAATTGAAAGACCTTCCTTGAAGTTCGACCTGATAGGGAGTTCAATAATATCCCCGGAAGGTTTAGCCATAAGACCTCTCATACCACACAGCTGCCTGAGCTGTGTCCGGCTACCTCTCGCTCCCGAGTTTGCCATCATATAAACAGGGTTAAAACCATCCCTGTCCTCTTTCAGGTTCTTCATCAGAACAGCAGTAAGGTCCTCATTAGTCTTACTCCAGACCTCAACAACCCTGTTATATCTTTCATCCTGTGTAATATGTCCCTGCAGATACTGGTTCTGTATTGTAGTAACCTGATTATTTGCCACATCAATCAGTGTTTTCTTTTCTTCAGGTATTACAATATCAACCATACTTATAGTGGCACCAAACTTTGTAACATACTTAAACCCCAGTTCCTTGATAGAATCCAGCATTCGGACAGTCACAGAAGCCCCGTGGTTCTTGAAACAGCTTGCTACGAGAGCTTTCAGCTCCTTGTCAGCCAGCGGATAATTTATATACCCGATTTCTTTCGGCATTTCTTCGTTGAAAATTATTCTTCCCGGAGTTGTCTCAACATATTCACCGTCAATCTGAACCTTGCAAAGCGCTTCATAATCTACAGATCCTGCATCAATAGCAAGCAGCACCTCGTCAGAACTGCTGAAATACTTACCTTCCCCTTTGGCACCTTTCTTCTCAACCGTAAGATAGTTTATACCAAGAACCATATCAAGGGACGGAAAAACAACAGGGCTTCCGTTTGCAGGATTCAACAGGTTATTAACACTCATCATAAGTGTCCAGCACTCAATCTGCGCTGCCTGAGTCAACGGGACATGAACAGCCATCTGATCACCGTCAAAGTCTGCATTATATGCATGACAAACAAGCGGATGGAGCTTTATAGCCTTCCCCTGTACCAGTACCGGCTCAAACGCCTGGATACCGAGCCGGTGAAGAGTCGGCGCCCTGTTCAGAAGAACCGGATGCTCTTTGACTACCTCATCAAGAACAGCCCATACTTCCGATGTCTCCTGCTCCACAAGGGTTTTGGCTTTTTTTATATTATATACAACATCATTCTCAACAAGCTTTTTCATTATAAAAGGCTTATAAAGCTCAAGCGCCATTTTAGACGGAAGACCGCACTGATGGAGCTTGAGGGTAGGCCCTACTACAATTACCGACCGTCCTGAATAATCAACCCTCTTTCCCAGAAGATTCTGCCTGAATCTACCCTGTTTACCTTTAAGCATGTCAGAAAGAGATTTAAGAGGCCTGTTCGCAGAACCCTTAACAACCTTTTTCTTTTTGGAATTATCAAAAAGGGCATCCACCGCTTCCTGAAGCATTCTCTTTTCGTTTCTTATGATAATATCAGGAGCATTGAGAGCCATAAGCCTCTTCAGCCTGTTGTTCCTGTTTATAACTCTTCTGTAAAGATCATTAAGATCTGAAGTTGCAAACCGCCCCCCTTCCAGCTGGACCATAGGCCTCAGCTCAGGTGGTATTACAGGGATAACATCAAGTATCATCCATTCAGGCTTATTTTTTGAGTCTCTGAAATTTTCAAGTATCTCGATTCTCTTAAGAAGCCTTCTGTCTGCCTTTGCCCCTTTTTCCATCATCTTAATACGGAGTTCTGCGGACAGACCATCAAGATCCAGTGTTTCGAGGATTGTCCGGATAGCTTCCGCTCCGATTCCGGCGGTAAAACTCATCCCGTAGCGCTCAACAGCTTCATTATATTCCTCTTCCGAAAGAAGATCATATTTATTCAGCTCGGTATCACCGGAATCAATAACAATATATTTTTCATAATAAAGAATTGAGCGGAGCGAAGCGACTGTCAGATCCAGAAGCAGACCCATTCTTGAAGGAACAGACCTGTAGTACCAGATATGAGAAACAGGTGATGCAAGCTCTATATGCCCCATTCTCTCCCTTCGGACCTTAAAGTGGGTAACCTCTACACCGCATCTGTCACATATAACACCTTTATACCGGATAGACTTAAACTTCCCGCAGTAACATTCCCATTCCTTTGTTGTACCAAAAATTCTTTCACAGAAAAGCCCGTCTTTTTCAGGACGGAGTGTTCTATAGTTTATAGTTTCCGGTTTTTTCACTTCACCGTAAGACCAGGCCCTGATCTGCTCCGGCGAAGCAAGTTTAATCATTATATTGTCAAAGTCCTGCATTTCTCTCATTATCAACCCTTCCTGATTAGAAATTAGTTCCCTGTCTGTTAATCAGTTCTTCATCCCGCTCGGTAAGTGGAACCTGTCTCCCGCGTGAATCCCATATAGAAATATCAAGTGCCAGTCCTCTCAATTCCTGAACAATAACATTAAAAGCTTCAGGAATACCTGCTGCAGAATTGGGTTCACCCTTTACTATACTTTCATATATCTTTGCCCGTCCCGCCATATCATCCGATTTAATCGTAATAAATTCCTGCAGTGTATTGGCAGCACCGTAAGCCTCAAGAGCCCAAACTTCCATTTCTCCAAGCCTCTGCCCGCCAAACTGGGCCTTACCGCCAAGCGGCTGCTGTGTAACAAGGGAATAAGGACCTGTAGATCTTGCATGCATTTTATCATCAACAAGATGGTGCAGTTTAAGCATATAAACACACCCCACCATGACCGGATTAACAAAAGGCTCTCCTGTAAGACCGTCATAAAGAACTGTCTTGGAGGACTCAGGAAGAGAAGCTTCATTGAGCTTTCCTGAAATCATATCATTTGTTGCTGACTGGAATACAGGTGTCGCATACTTTTCATCAAGTACATATCCTGCCCATCCCAGACTCGTCTCCATGAGCTGCCCCAGATTCATTCGGGACGGTACACCCAGAGCGTTGAGACAAATATCAAGCGGTGTTCCGTCTTCCATAAAAGGCATGTCCTCTTCAGCAAGCACCCTTGCAACAACACCCTTGTTTCCATGACGGCCGGCCATCTTATCACCTTCCTTAAGCTTACGCTTTGTTGCGATAAGAATTTTAACCACTTCATCCACACCGGGGTTAAGATCATCCCCTTCTGTCCTTTTAAGCCTCTGTATATCTATTACAGTCCCCTCAACACCATGAGGGACCCTGAGTGAAGTATCTCTGACCTCTTTGGCTTTTTCACCAAAGATTGAATTAAGAAGTTTAAATTCAGGAGTGGTTTCTGTTTCAGATTTTGGAGTTACCTTTCCCACCAGAATATACCCTGACTTAACCTTTGCCCCTATTCTTATTATCCCCTCTTCATCAAGCTGCTCAAGAGTTTTCTCGCTTGTATTCGGGATATCCCTTGTAAGTTTTTCAGTGCCAAGCTTTGTTTCCCTTACCTCTGTTACAAATTCCTTTATATGGATAGAGGTAAAAACATCATCCTTGACAACCTTTTCAGAGATGAGAATGGCATCCTCATAGTTGTAGCCGTTCCACGGCAGGAAAGCAACAAGGACGTTTTTACCAAGCGCAAGTTCCCCGTTTGAAGTGGCAGGACCATCTGCAAGAACACCGCCCTTTTCTATCTTATCCCCGACATTAACAAGCGGCCTCTGGGTAAAACAGGTATCCTGGTTTGTCCTCTGATATCTTACAACCTTATATTCAACATCTTTTCCTGATTCGTCTTCTGTAATAACAACCCGGTCGGCAGAAACATACTTTACAACACCAGCTTCTTTAGACTTAATTACGACGCCGGAATCATATGCTGTTTTTCCTTCCATACCGGTACCTACAATCGGTGATTCCGGAAACAGAAGCGGAACAGCCTGCCTCATCATGTTGGATCCCATCAGAGCCCTGTTGGCATCATCATGCTCAAGAAAAGGAACCAGCGATGTTGAAACCGAAATTACCTGCTTCGGAGAGACATCCATATACTGAATACCATCAGGTTCCCTTGTTGCATAATCGCCAGATTTTCTTACAGAAACCTGATCAATCTTGAATGAACCATCCTTATTAAGCGGTGCATTTGCCTGTGCTATATAGTATTTCTCTTCATCCATGGCAGACAGATATTCAACCTCTGAAGTTGCCCTGCCATCTACCACTTTCCTGTAGGGAGTTTCAAGAAAACCGTAATCATTAACCTTTGTGTAGTTTGCAAGTGAAACTATCAGACCGATGTTCGGGCCTTCAGGTGTTTCAATAGGACACATTCTTCCGTAATGGGTATAGTGTACATCTCTCACCTCAAAACCTGCCCTGTCCCTTGAAAGACCTCCCGGCCCGAGAGCATTAAGCCTTCTCTTGTGAGTAAGCTCCGAAAGGGGATTAACCTGGTCCATAAACTGGGAAAGCTGACTTGAACCGAAGAATTCCTTTATAGCAGCAACTATCGGTTTTATCGAAATCAGGTCCTGCGGTTTTATTGTATCTGTCTCTTTGAGAGACATTCTTTCCTTTGCAATTCTTTCCATCCTGACAAATGCAGTTTTAAGCTGATTTGCAAGAAGTTCCCCGACAGATCTTACCCTTCTGTTTCCAAGATGATCAATATCATCAACATTTGTTTCTCCGATAAATACCCTTATCAGATAAATCATTGTATTGACAATATCCTCCTTCAAGAGGATCTGATCATCGAGGGGAGGATTATAATCATATTTCTTATTCAGCTTGTAACGTCCAACCTTTCCCAGGTCATACCTTCTTGCCGAGAAAAACATGGATTTCAGATCTTTTTCAGCGCTCTCAACTGTTATAGGCTCACCCGGAAGAAGTACAGAGTATACAGCAGAAAGTGCATCCTCTTTTGTAGGCTCATCACTGCCTGAATCTTCCCTTACATACTTGATATCTTCCATTTCAAAACAATTGAGAATAATATTTGAATGAAGGGAATCGTTATCCTTAAAATCTATTATCTCAATTTCATCAACACCGGAGTGCAGAAGTTCATCTATATCATGAAGCAGTATCTTATCACCAGCTCTGTAAAGCTTTTTTTCTTCATCTGAGTCAACATATACAGCTCTGGCGATAACAGAACCGACAAGTTTTTCTTTTTTATCCGCATATTCCTTTATGCTTATAGTGACAGTTTTATAAAAGAGCCTCAGTATTTCTTCTCTGGATTCAAATCCCAGTGCTCTGAGAAAAATTGTACCCAGAATCCTTTTTTTTCTGTCGATCTTTGCATAAATCAGATCTTTTTTCTGCTCAATTTCAAATTCAAGCCAGGAACCTTTGTAAGGTATAATTCTTGAAGAATAAATCCCTTTCTCATACGAAAAAACAACACCGGGAGATCTGTGAATCTGGCTTACAACAACCCTTTCAGCACCATTAATTATAAAAGTACCCCTGTCTGTCATAAGCGGTATATCACCTATATATATCTGCTTCTGCCTGATTTCACCGGTTTCCTGGAAAATTAAGTTTATCTTTGCTTTGAGGGGGACAGCATAGGTTATGCCCTTCTGCTTACATTCAAATTCACCAAGCTTAATGCCATCTTCATCCAGCGTATACTGTGTATATTCCAGCAGCATATCCCCATTAGGACTTTCTATGGGAAAAACACTCTGAAAAACCTCTTCCAACCCTTGCTCCTGCAGCAGTTCACCATTTTTCAGTCTTTCCCTTTGAAGAAATTTTTCATAGGACGATAACTGAATATCAACAAGTCCTGGCAGATCCATTACTTCATGATATTCCTTACCGATATACTGCCGCTTAATAGCTTTATCCCTATCAAGCATTAACTATACCCCCTAACGAATAATATACCGGCAGCATAAAAATACTACCGGCATTTCGAGATTTTTTCTGTTGTAAATAAAAACTATTTAACTTCAATAGTAGCGCCAGCAGCTTCAAGTTTTCCCTTGAGTGAATTAGCGTCTTCTTTTGAAACACCTTCTTTAACTGTCTGAGGAGCGCCTTCAACCATTTCTTTAGCCTCTTTAAGACCAAGACCTGTTATAGCTCTAACCTCTTTGATAACGCCGATTTTCTTTCCATCAGCTACACCCGTGAGAACAACATCAAACTCAGATTTTTCTTCTGCTGCTTCTGCTGCTGCTGCCGGAGCTGCTGCTGCAACTGCTACCGGAGCTGCTGCTGTTACTCCGAATTTTTCTTCCATTGCCTTTACCAGTTCTGATACTTCAAGAACTGTCATATTTGCAATTGCTTCGAGTATTTCGTCTTTGTTAGCCATATTACCTTCTCCTTTTCATAGTTTTTTTTATCAGCAATAGCATGGCAAAATGAAGACTAATGCTGATTTATTTTTACGTTTAAAAACTTTGTTTTAAACGTTTTTAACAATTAATTAGCAGATTTCTGGTCTGCTACCGCTTTTAATGTCCTTGCAAGCTTTTCTACCGGTGCATTAAGCACATAAACAAGGTTCTGAGCCGGAGCATTCATTGTACTCATAAGCATTGAAATAAGCTCCATCTTTGTAGGAAGCTTTGAAAATGCCTCAAGCTGGTCCTTGCTGAAAACATTTCCGTCTACAAGTCCGCCTTTAACTTCAACAGCAGAATCTTTTGCAAAACTGAAAATAGCTTTTGCAGCAGGCCCTGATTCACCTTTAACCATAGCAATTGCAGTAGGACCCACAAGAATACCATCAAGACCTTCATGGCCGAGCTCTCTGAATGCTATTTTTGCATACCGGTTTTTTACTACCTTGAACTCAGCGCCAACCTCTCTGAGTTTACCCCTCAGATTGGTAATCTGCTCTACAGTAAGACCCCTGTAATCTGTTACGATAAAATCGTTAACAACTTCAAATTTTTCTTTTATTTCTGCAATAGCCTTTACTTTATCAGGCTGAATTTTAGTTATATATTCTGACATAATTATTCACTCCTAGGCTCTTACTTGCCTGCAACCTTAACACCAGGACCCATGGTTGAAGAAACAGCAACAGAAAGGATAAAATCACCTTTCGTATCAGCCGGTTTCTTTTTCTCAACCTCTGAAAGTACAAGACTGATATTTTCAGCCATTTTCTCAGGATCCATGGAAACCTTACCGATTGCAAGATGAAGAACCCCTGTTTTATCGGATCTGTATTCAACTCGACCTTTCTGTAATTCTGCGATAGCTTCCTTAATATTAAAAGTAACTGTCTGTGTTTTAGGATTAGGCATAAGCCCCCTTCGACCGAGAATCGGACCGAGACGGCCGACATCCTTCATCATGTCGGGAGTAGCAACCGCAACATCAAAATCAAGCCATCCGTCCTTAATCTTTTCAACAAGGTCATTATCTCCAACATAGGCAGCTCCGGCTTCTTTTGCCTCTTCAGCCTTTTCCCCTTTTGCAAAAACAAGTATCTTCTTGGATTCAGCAAACTGGTTAGGGAGAACAAGGGTATCCCTTACCGCCTGACTCTTTTTAAGCTTGAGTTTTATTGACAGCTCAACAGTTTCATCAAACTTTGCAAAAGCTACATCCTTTACAATTGCAAGTGCTTCCTGAGCCGGATAAAGGGTAAGCCTGTCATATTTTTTAACAGCTTCAAGATAGTTCTTTCCTCTTTTCATGTTTAACCCTCCACCTCAATGCCCATACTTCTTGCTGTACCGGAAATAATACTTATTGCAGCATCAATATCATTTGCATTAAGGTCAGGCATTTTAGTTTCAGCTATCTTCCTGACCTCATCTTTTGATATTTTTGCAACCTTGACTTTGTGCGGTTCTGCTGAACCTTTATCAAGATTACATGCTTTTTTCAGAAGTACTGCCGCAGGGGGGGTTTTTGTGATAAAAGTAAAACTCTTGTCCGCATAAACTTCAATTACTACCGGTATAGCAAGACCCGGTTCCATGTTTTTTGTTCTGTCATTGAACTGCTGTACAAACTGTGGTGCACTTACCCCGTGAGGACCCAGTGCTGGTCCTACCGGAGGTGCAGGAGTCGCTTTTCCTGCAGGCACTTGCAAACGAATGTATTTTACTACCTTCTTTTTTGCCATATTCTTCTCCAGATTTGTGGTAAACGTCCCTGCAGAGCAGAGACTCCCAATTAAAAACGGTAAAACTTACCGTATTGCTTCTGTTTTCAAGTTAAAAAAGATCAGCTGATTGATAAATGCTTTTTTATATCTGTTCTACCTGGGTAAAATCAACCTCAACAGGCGTTGAGCGTCCAAAAATACCAACCATCACACGAAGTTTTCCCTTTTCATTGTTAACTTCCTCAACTTTTCCTGTAAAAGTATTAAATGGACCGCCAACAATTTTAACAGATTCTCCAACACTGAAGGTCTGCCTTGCCACAACATGCTTTGTATTTTTTATTTCCCCGGTTTTCTGCAAAATAGTTCTGACTTCATCGGTTGAAATAGGATTAGGCTTAAGAGTACCCATTGCACCCACAAAACCTGTTACACCCTGAATCCGCTTAATCCTGGAACATGCTTCCTTCCATCCCCTGTCAGGCATATCCATTTCAATAAGAATATAACCTGGAAGAAATTTTCTGGAAGTTACCTTCTTTTTCCCGTCGCGGACCTCTACAACTTCTTCAGCAGGAATTTTGACATCAAGAATTACATCCTCAAGTCCTGGTTCCTCCATTAGCTTCCGAACATGCTTTTCTATTTTATTCTCATACCCGGAATAAGTATGAAGGACATACCAACCTTTACCCATTATAACAAAAACTCCAATTTAAAATATCAGATCGATTCCCAACAACAACAGGAAATCTACAACACCCAGAACTGCAGCAAAAATTATTGTAGAAACAATAACAACACGGGTAGATCCGCTTACATCATCTCTGCTAGGCCATACAACCTTTCTAAGTTCTGAGTAACTTTCTTTAAAAAAAGTCAGGATTTTATTCATGCTTTCTCCCTAAATCAAAGGCGAAATTAAAAACAGGCCAGGTAGGATTCGAACCTACAACATCCGGTTTTGGAGACCGGCGCTCTAGCCGTTGGAGCTACTGGCCTAAATAAATTAATATATAAAAAACTTATTTAATTTTAGTCTCTTTATGCAGTGTATGTTTTTTATCAAACTTACAGTACTTGTTAAACTCCATTTTGGTCTGTATATTTTTTCGGTTCTTCTTTGTTGTATAATTTTTTCTTTTACACTCTGAACACTGAAGAGCAATAAGCTCTACAGAACCTTTTTTCTTTGATGCCATATCCTATATCTCCTATAAATTACAACAATCAGCCTGTTATGCCGGCCCTTTTCCCGGCCGGTTTTATTTCTAAGCCCTCGTCCGGACTTGAACCGGAGACCCCCTCCTTACCATGGAGGTGCTCTACCGACTGAGCTACAAGGGCATGCCTATTAAAGTCAACTGGGTAACGTGACCAAAATTAACAAACTGTCCCGCTTTTGTCAATAGAATAATAGAATATTTAATTTTATTCTATGCCTATTTTATGCCAAGCGGGAATTTTATTAATATTTTTGTCCCCTTGCCCACTGAACTCCGGCACTCAATTTCCCCTTTCAGACTCTGGGTAACAAGATTATAGACAATATGCATCCCGAGTCCGCTTCCTCCTCCGCCCCTTTTTGTTGTAAAGAACGGATCAAATATCCTTACCAGTACATCTTCTGACATTCCTGCACCGTCATCACTGTAATCTATGACTGCTTTTTCACTCTCGTCTGATATATTGATATATATATGTCCTTTCGCAACATCTTCAAACCCGTGTTTCAGCGAATTCATTATAAGATTTGTAATTATCTGCGAAACCGCCCCTGCAACACTTTCAACCTGAAGCTCATCAGACCCTGAAATCAGAACCTCATGTTCTGTCTTTTTTAATACCGGATTGAGACTGATAAGAACTTCTTCTATATATTCCTTAAGGGCAAACTTTCTGATCTCTTTACTTGCCTGATCTACCGCAACATGCTTGAAACTTTTTATATGACCGGAAGCCCTGTTAAGATTTTCAAGAATTACATTTGAGGATTCATCTGCGGTGTTAATATAATCCTCAAGTTCAGACCTTCTGATATCACCGTCCCCATATCTTTTCAGAATATAGGAAGTCTGACTCCTGAGGTGAGAGGCTGCTGTTACCCCTATCCCGATCGGCGTATTTATTTCATGGGCGACCCCTGCAACAAGGACGCCAAGAGAAGCCATTTTCTCCGCTTCGACCAGGTTCTTCTGGGTCTCCTTTAGCTCTGTAAGCGAATCAGATAATGCCTTATTTGTATCCTCAAGTTCATGGGTTCTCTGTTTCACCCGCAACTCAAGATCTGCATTCAGTTCATGGATTTTTTTCTCACTTTTTTTTCTTTCTGTTATATCCCTGATAACAGCAATCAGGAGTTTCCCTTCCCCCGTAATCACAGCTGAAAGACTTATTTCAGATTCAAAACTGCTGCCATTCTCTCTCAGCTGAATCCATTCAAAAAACTGCGGTGTGCCATAAATTGCCTTTCTGACATATGATTTAAGAGAACACACCTCTCCTCCTGCATCAGGAAGAAACGGGACTGAGACATCATAGGGACTAAGCTTTTTCATTTTATCATTTGAATAACCGAACATCAGCAATGCTCTCTTATTAAAATCTACAATTCTGTTTTTTTCAATAATCAGTATGGCATCGCTTACCGAATGAAAAATAGCCTGATACCTGACCTCGCTCATTGCAAGTTCAACTGTCCTTTTTTCTACCATATTCTCAAGGCTTCTTGCACTGTTCTGTACTATTTTTTTCCTTGAGGAAATCAGAAAAAAGTTTATCAGAACTACAGAAAGAATAAGAACAAGACCCAGAATCACAAGCTGAACATGAAGATCAAAAAGAGCCGAACTCACCTGATTCTCTGTTGCCGTCAGAAGAAGGATAAGCTTTTCATCTCCGATTTTAAAAGAATGCCACGCAGCAAGGTTTCGGCTTTTTCCTCCGTTTTCTCCGGAAAAGAAAACCACGCCCTGACCAAGTGTATTGTTTAGAATGTCATTATTGAAGCTCCACAGGAAATCCTCGTCAAAAGTATCAGCTTCATCAATATTCAGACCTATATCGAGAACATTGTCATCAAAAAGAATCACCCCATCCTGATTAAGAAGCATTCCTGATCCGTATTTCCCCATACTCATGGGGAAAATAAATCTGCTTATCATCGGCTGAAGGTCAATCACAACACAGAAAACCCCCTCCAGTCTCCCCTCAAGCCAGACCGGGACAATATAACCGAAGAACTGCATTTCCTGAGTTATATAAAGGGGAGGAACTATCGACCTCTTCCCAAGACTGTCTATCTCACTCCAGTACTTTTTTATCCATTCTTTTCCAACTGTTTTTGCCAGCTCCCCTTTCTCCCCTACTGTAAGATTGCTGTAGCTGATATCATCAGCTGACCTGGAGACAATAAAACTCAGGATTTCCTGCTTGCTGGTCTGGAGAAACTGAAAAATCCTGTCTTTCTTCAACTGGCTGTTTTTCCGGTCCAGAAGTTCTTCCCGGAAATACATCTGTATTATCTCAACATCATACTGGAACTCATATATATTTTCCTCAAGAGCCTGTTTTGCAATAAGAACCTGAAGCGTCTGCTGTTCGTTAAAAATCTCTTCATTTCTTTTCACTGCCCATCTGTTTGTAACAAAAGCGATACTGATAAAAAAGATTATTGCGAGAAAAGAACTGACAAAAAAGCTCATAATTATTTTTCTTGGAAAAACCAGTTCTGAATAGTTGAATAGATTAATACCGCTTTTACTGTCAAGGACTTTCATACTTCAGTCATAATACACCACGATATTTCATTTTACCAGAGATATTAATAAGCAGAATTTCTGCTGCATCACATTTCAGAAATATTAAGAAAAAGGGTGGTAACTTTTTCACAGATTACAGAATATCGGCTGTATAGCTTTGAATAATTATCATAAAGCGCCTTATCTGGTTTATATACATCCTTGATCCGGACAAGTTTTTCAGAACCTTCAAAAAGTGTCCGGAAAACTCCAAGGCCTTTGAACCCTGCACAAGCGCTTCCAAGAAGTTCGCCATCATATATCTCTGGAATCATAATATTTTTTCCTGTCATATCAGCCTTCATCTGGTTCCATAGAGTATTTCGCGCCTGTCCTCCCGAAACTCTTATATTATCAATTGGAAGTCCGTTCCCTTCCATGAGCTCAATTAGATTCCTTACTGCAAATCCTATGGATTTTACAACCGCACTTCCTGCCTCAGGGATACCATGTTCAGGCTCAAGCCCTATCATTGCCCCGCCGGAAAAATCCCATACAGAACCCTTTTTCAGGGAAGGGAAAAAATATAATCCGTTTTCAATATTAATAACCTTCTGTATCTCTGCAAGAAGCTCCATATGATTTTTACCCTCCTGCCCTGATATTTTCCTGAACCATTCAAATATCCTGCCGGAAGAGGTAAGAATTGCAGATATATTATAATATCCTTCTATTATATGCGGCAAACATCTCAATCCATGATATTCGGATCTGACCTTACTGCAGTAGTTTATCCCCTCTGAGGTGCCGGCCCTGTCACATACAGCACCAGGATATACAGCCCCCGAACCAAGAAGTGCCATAAGGTAATCACTCCCCCCTGCAAAAACAGGGAGCCCTGACTTCAAACCGTATTTTTCTGAAGAATCTTTTTTAATATTGCCGATAAGATCTCCTGTTCCCGTAAAGGGGGGAAGCTTATCAGGATCAAGACCAGACTGAAGGGTTTCCCCTTCTTCCCATATATATTTCCCGAACTCCCGGCTGGGCAGCGCAACTTTACAGGATCCGGTAAGCAGATAAGAGATAAAGCTTTCTACCGGGAGAAAACAGCAGGTTTTATCATATCCGGCAGGATTATTTTCCTTTTCCCATATTATCGATGGAAGATAAAAAGAAACTGCCCCCGAACGGTATACCTTTTTCCTGTCTATCCAGAGCAGAGATTCGTCAGAATAACTTCCATCGTGATATACAGGGACAAGAGTCGGACCATTCCCGCTTACAACCACTGCCTCAATCCTGTTTAAACCGGATATTCTTTTCAGCAGCTTTTCAAGGGTTTTAATCCAAATTTCTGTCTTCCAGTGTTCTACAGATCCTCCTACCTCGTTATAGGCGGCCCTTCCCCATGAAACAAGCACTCCTTTATTATTTATAATTCCGGCTTTTATTGAGGAGGTGCCTATATCTATTGATAATACCGATTTTTCCATAATCGTCTGATCAGGAATTTTTCAGCAGTCTCTGAATTATCTTTCTGTTGTCTATCAGGGGGGTCAGGGTTCTCTCCTGATACAGCCTTGAAATTACCCTTGCGAAGAGATCTGATATTTTTGCATTTACATACCATTCTCTGCCGTAAAGCTCTTCGTTATGATAAACCGCATTAGTGCCTATAATTTTATCAAAATAACCGTTTTTATAAGCTTCCTCAAAGTTTTCAATTGCTTTACCGGTGAAGAATGGAAGACTGATGGCACAGATAACCTTTTCCGCCCCCATCTCCTTGAGAAGCTTCATAGCCTTTATCATAGTTCCCCCGGTCCCAACCATATCATCAGCCATAAAAACAATCTTTCCGGCTACATTTCCAAGAAGCCTTACAGAGGTTATATTACTGTCCTTAGCATTGGTAGTTACTTTTGAATAATCTCTTTCCTTATAGAGGATTGCAAGAGGCTTATTAAGGTTGAATGCATAAAACTTGTTTCTGTCAACAGCACCGGTATCAGGCGAGACAATAACCAGATCTGATTTTTCAATATTGATAAAATTCAGAAGTGTTCTGATTATCTGATAGGATGCATGAAGGTCCTCCATCCTGCACCGGTTTAGACAGTTTTCTATCTCTTTTGAGTGAATATCAAGAGTTATAATTCTGCTGACACCCATCTGCTCCAGGATTCTGCCGAAAAGGGCAGCAGTCAGGGCTTCTCTCCCCTTTCTTTTATGCTGCCGGGCATACGGGTAGGCAGGAACAACAACAGAAACAGATCTCGCCCCTGACTGAATAACAGCATCTATTGTGGCAAAAAGGATAAATACATGATCATTAACTGATAACGGAACCTTAATCCCGTCTTTATTGATATCAAGGGGATAGTGATTTTCAACATCCTGTATAATATAAACATCCATTCCCCTGACAGTAGCAAGAATTTCTGATTTAAACTCTCCATTGGCAAACCTGGTATATTTAACAGGAATCTTGAACTCAGGAGCTCTGTATTTTTCAACATCTCCTGCCAGATTAAGATTTGCATCTTCAACATCAAGAATAAAATTGATCTGTTTCTCAATTTCCTCCCGGTCCATACCATATGACCGGGTCACTATATCAACTTTTCTCTTGTGTTTTTTGGAATAATTTTTCTTAAGGTGAAAGATTATATCATCAGCGAAAACTTCCGCTCCGGGACAGGAAACAATACCCAGATTTACAGGTTTTGAAAATCGCATTATTTACCCCAATTGATTATTTTTCAAGCAGAACATAACACGGCCTATCTTTCATGGTCAATAGAATAGCACCATCCTTTTTTCTGCCTGTTAAATATTCTCTGTTTTTTTCAAGAAATTGTTCTGACAAAAAGGCTTTAATGTTAGTATTATACTAATAAGATCAGTTGTAAATAAATCGGGAGATTAAAATGGGGAAAAAAAGTTTTTTTTTACTGTTAGGAGTTTTTCTGCTGGTATATACAGGATGCAGAAAAGAAACCAGTACAGTTGGCAATGCTGTTAAAAATATCGCGGTTTTCATCCCCGGAGTGATAGCGGGAAGCCCAACATATGAGATGCTGGCCGATGGAGTGAAAAAGGCTGTTTCCGAAGCACAGGGTGTTGAAATGAATATTATTGAAGGTGGATTCAATCAGGGCGAATGGGAAAATAAAATCACAGCCATATCCGGCACCGGAATATATGATATCATAATTACATCCAACCCGGCCATGCCGGAAATATGCAACCGGGTCTCAGGAATTTATAAAAATCAGAAATTTGTCATACTCGACGGATATATGGAAGGGAATAAAAACATTTTCACCTTTCTCTACAATAGTTATGAACAGTCTTATTTAATAGGCCGGTTCGGCGGTCTTGTAACGAAGTCAGAGATGGAAGGGGCAAACCCTGAACTTAAGACAGGAATTATAGCCGGGCAGGAGTATCCCATGATGAATAATGTTATAAAACCTGGATTTACAGAAGGGGTACATTCTGTAGATCCGGATATAACAGTTGACTTCAGAATTGTCGGGAACTGGTATGATGCATCCAAAGGTTCAGAACTGGCAAATAAGATGTTTGATTCCGGTGTTGATGTAATACTTGCCATCGCAGGGGGAGCAGGACAGGGGATTCTCTCATCCGCCAGGGATAAGGGTAAATATGTACTGTGGTTCGACAATAACGGATACAGCCTGTCTGAAGGACAGGTAATAGGATGTGCAGCAATGCGGCAGGATAAGGCAGCTTATGAAATAACCAGGAAAGCACTTACCGGTGATCTGGAATACGGGAAAGGGGAAATAAAAGGGGTGAAAGAGGATTACATTTATTTCGTTGATAATGATCCTGTTTACCAGAAACTTATTCCGGAAAAAATAAAAAAAGATATGACTGAAACTATCTCAGAAATTAAAAACGGAGAGATAAAGCTTGAGATGCCCGGTTTATAGGGAGGAAAGCTGCTTAGAAAAATAATGCTTATTATAGAAGCTGTAAATATTACCAAAATCTTCTCTGAAAATCAGGCGATAGCCAACAGCGATATATGCTTCAGTCTTGAGGAGGGGGAAACACATTCAATTCTTGGTGAAAACGGTTCAGGCAAATCAACCCTGATGCATATAATTTCAGGACTTATTCCCCCTGACAGCGGGAAAATTCTCTACAGAGGCGAAGAGGTTTTTTTCAGATCTCCGGGGGAAGCCCTTGAAAGAGGAATCGGAATGATACACCAGAGCCCGGGGATTATTCCCGGGTATAATGTCCTCGAAAATATTATAGCAGGGAACAAGTCGATAAAGGGGTTTAGGATTGACAGAAAAGAATGTATTAACAAACTGGAATCCATAAAAAACAAATACTCCATCCATGTCGATATTGAAGCAACCCCGGACACTCCAGAACTTAAGCAGTATACAGTTCTCCTGTCACTTCTTTACAGGGATACGGATATTATTATTTTTGACGAACCTACCACCTCTTTTTCTGATACCAAAACCGAAGAATTTTTCATGACACTTGACAAGCTGAAACAAAACGGAAAAACAATTGTATTTATTACACATAAAATAGCTACAGCTCTTAATATTTCAGACAGAATAACAGTATTGTCAAAAGGGAGGAACAGAGGTACCTTCAATAAAAATGAGATAACTTCAGAAAAAATACTCAGCCTCATGATAGAAGACTACAGCAGGGACAGTTTCGAAGCAGCTTCCAGAGTGAAAAGAGCCGATACAGATGAAAAAATTCTTGTGGGTGAAAATATCGGGCTTTATAGAAAAAATGAAAGAAAAAAACTGAAAATATCATTCGATTTATATAAAGGTGAAATTATAGGATTCACCGGCATAAGAGAGAATAACCTTAATATACTTGAGGATATACTCGGGGGGTTTATTTCGCCGGACAGCGGAAGCCTTAAATTCAGGGGAAAGGATATATCAGGCTATACAACAGCAGAACGGAGAGAAACAGGAATAACCTATATTCCTTCAGACAGGTTCACCAGAGGAACAAGTATAACATCTTCAGTAGAGAATAATATGGCAATTGCCACTATCAGAAAATTCACCAGAAGGGGAATAGTCTCAAATTCGAGGCTTAAAAAGCATTTTAACAGGGGAGCAGATCTTTACAATATCAAAGCAGATTACGGACAACCCCTGTGGCAGCTCTCCGGAGGGAATATCCAGAAAGTCATTCTTTACAGGGAACTGGACACGAATCCGGAAATTCTTATCTTCTGCGAGCCTGCCTGGAATCTTGATATAAAATCAAAAAAAATGATCTATGAAACAATCAGAGACCTGAGGGATAAAGGAACATCAATAATTGTCCTTTCAACTGATATTGAGGAGGTAGTTGATATTTCCGACAAAGTATATGTACTTTACCAGGGAAAAATTGCCGCTGTTCTCGAAGGTGATGATATAAACAGTAAAACAATAGGGGAAATGATGCTTGGTCTGAAAAAGCAGAAAATAAAAAAGAGGAACAGAGTTGAAAAATGATTATCTCTCTGCCGGTAAAGAACTTATAATAACTCCTGCCATAGTTATAGCTGTTTCTGTCATCACAATATTCAGCCTGAGCCGTCATCCGTTTCAGACCCTGTATTATTTTTTTACGTCACCATTCTCAAATTTCCTTTTTTTCGGAAATATGATGAATACTGCGGGACTTCTGATAATAGCATCACTTGGCGTTACAATTGTCTTTAAAGCAGGAATGTTCAATCTGGGAGGAGAAGGACAGATATATGCCGGCGCATTCACAGCAACGGCAGTGTCTCTCTTTTTTCCTGAAAGCAACCCATTTTTTATTATAGTACTCTCCCTGTCCGCCGGAAGTATGGCAGGGGCTTTTACAGGTTTTATTTCAGGGTATCTAAAAAACAGGTGGGAAACCAATGAACTGATATCATCGTTTCTTCTTTCATCTGCACTCATTCATATTGTCAACTATTTTATTACAGGCTCTATGGCAGACAGTAAAAGTTATCTTATCACCACAAGAGCTGTATCAGAAAGCTTCAGACTTAGACAGCTTTTCTCCCCTTCAAAATTAAATATCAGCTTTTTTATAGCAATAATTTCAGCCCTTGCATCATATCTGTATCTATATAAAACTGCAGGGGGGTTCCAGCTGAGGGAAACCGGGAAGAACAGGGTATTCGCCTGGTTCAGCGGTATTAAAACCGGATACTTTACAGTTATCTCATTTACTGCAAGCGGAGCGCTTCACGGACTTACCGGTGGGTTTGCAATACTGGGTACCTATTATATGTGTGCTCAGGACTGCACAGCAGGACTTGGCTGGAGTGCTATTGCTGTTTCCCTGATAGGAAGAAACAACCCTCTTCTTATTATACCTTCGGCAATATTCATTTCTTTCATGGATACAGGAATGACTGGTATTACCCTGTATACTGATTTCCCGTTTGAATTGAATTCAATCATCCAGGCAGTTGTTTTTCTGTTCATCACTACAAAAATCATAAAAAACGGTGGTACCGGTGATAAACGATATTTTTAGCCTTGCGGTCCCCTATATTCTGGCAGGCCTCGGGGGACTTTTCACAGAAATAACAGGATCTCTCAACATTGCTCTTGAGGGGCAGATTCTGACAGGAGCTTTCTGGGCAATAGCAGTTACAAAAATAACCGGAAGCATCCCTCTCGGAATAGCAGCTGCTGTACTCTCATCAACATTGTTGTCATTTATAACAGCCTTTTTTTCTTTCAGACTTAAAGCCAACATTTTTATTGCCGGTCTTGCGTCAAACATGCTTTCTTTCGGGCTTGTATCTGTCTTTTCAATACTTTTTTTCGGAAACAGCGGCATAATAAGAATTACAGCACCGCCCGGATACCTTCATACAGTTTTTTTTGCAATAGCTGCTGCCGCAATTGCATTATCACATTATGCTCTTTATAAAACTCCCGGAGGTCTCAGGATGAAGGCGGCGGGAATGGCAGAGGATGTACTTTACTACAGGGGAATAAACCCTGATTTCTATAAATATACAGCACTTCTCCTGTCTGGTGTGTTATGCGGATTGTCAGGAGCATCCCTTTCCTTCAGTATAGGGGCTTTTGTTCCCAACATTTCAGCAGGCAGGGGATGGATAGCTCTTGTTGCAGTGTATCTCGGTTACAGAAGACCTGTAGGAGTTATTTTGAGCTGTCTGCTGTTTGCATCTGCTGAAAGCATGTCCAGCTGGATGCAGGGGGTAATGGGGGTTCCTGCAACAATAATCCTTTCTATCCCTTATCTTGTGACCTTGCTGGTTCTTACAGTTATTTCAATTATAAGAAATAAAACTAAAACAGGGATTCGTCCGGATAGTAGTGGAATGTCCCGTCGTAACTTCTGATCTTAAAAAAACCTTTCTCTTCACAAATAATAGATTCCGGGTTAAGTCTTACTTTACCGCCCCCCCCCGGCAGATCAACTGCATATACAGGCAGGGAAAGACCGGATATCCTTTTTGACAGATTAGCCATAATTTCAAGTCCTCTTTTGAGAGGTACCCTGAAGTGAGAGGTTCCTTCTGCAAGGTCCCCCTGGAAAAGATAATAGGGTTTGACACCAGAGAAAACAAGTTTGCGGAAAAGCATTTCCAGAAGATCCTCACTGTCATTAATCCCTTTAAGAAGAACAGTCTGATTAAAAACCGGTATACCGGCTGTCAGCAGGCTTTCTATACAGCTGATACTTTTTTCAGCAACTTCCCTGTGATGATTAAACTGTGTAAAAATATACAGAGGTCTGTTTTTGGAAAAAACAGAAACAAGAGTGCTGTCAATTCTTGAAGGCAAAACAACAGGAATACGGCTGCCAACCCTTATTATTATATCCGGTCTTGCATTTCTGATTGAACCGAGGAGAAAAGCGATCCTTTCATTGTCAAGCATAAGGGGGTCTCCCCCTGACAGAAGAATTTCACGGATGCCCGTTTCATAAGTAATAAAATCTGTAAGTTCCCCGATATCATCATCAGAAAAATCACCGGTATCAGACCCTGTCAGATATCTCCTGAAACAGTGGCGGCAGTACATGGCGCATCTGGAGGTAACAAGGAACAGTACCCTGTCAGGATAACGCCTTATAATTCTCCTGCCTGCCTTGTACTTTGACTCGCAAAGAGGATCGGCAGTCTCATATTCATGTAAAACAAGTTCCTTTTTTTCAGGAATAAACTGCCTTCGCAGGGGGTCCGACTTTTCCCTGCCGGCAAGTGAAGCAAAATAATCAGTAACCGAAACCCGGTGTATACCGGGGTTTTCAGCAATAAACTCTTTTTCTCCGCTGTCAAGCAGGTTATATATAGAAGAATTTTTAATATCGTTATAATTTTCAGCCATCTATCTTTCCAGGAATTATATTAATTATTTATCAATAATATTTGAATCAGTTTTTTAATTATGAAGTTAATTTAAATGAAATACTTTTTTTGTCCTAAAAACCGTGCAAAACAGGATAAAACAGGTAAACATTTATTACAAGTATAAATTATATAAAAGTTAATTAAAAAAAGGAGCATATTATATGGGGAATAACCATCTTACAGATATGCTTTTACTCTACAGGAAAGGCATAATCTGTAAAAAAAACCTAATGAGAGAAGTAAGCCTCTTTGTGTATAATTTCCCTCTGAAAAATTCCAGATGGGAAGAGGATGAATGCAGTGATTTTTTCTGCTATTTTTATCCTAAAATTGAAAAAATGATTGATACCTTTGAAATTCGGGAAATCCCGTTTGAAGTTTATCTGGTTAAAAGTATCAAATATCAGATTAAATCCTTTGCAACCCGGGAAAAAGCAGTCAGGATTAATCTTAACATCCTGAAAAACAGTGAATTCTGGTTTTACAGCAAAGAACCTCCAGGCAAATTCTGCTACGAAGAAGAAAAACAATATTTCTCAATTCCTGAAACAATTAAAAAAAACAGCGAATACCTGGAAAAAACATTTAAAATTGACAAAAACGGAATTATTGCAAACAGGACACTCAGAAAAAGAATAATTATGCTGGTCCTGAATAATATCACCTTAATTCAGCCGGATCAGCTGCTGCTGATTGCAAAACTTCTTGATTGTGATATTTCATGGCTGGAGAACTGCAGAATCCAGCTGGAATTGAGAATTGAAAAACGGTCAATCCATAAAAAAAATCTTTCCGAAAGAAGAAACAGGCTGTTCTGCAGACTATATTATCTTCATCAGGAAATAATATACGAAACAAGAAAGGAGCAGAGAAGGGAATTTGACAGAAAAATCCATATAGTAAAGAAAAGAATTTCAGGTCTCAATCAGAAATTAAAAAACTGTACAGATAACCCTACACACAAAGATATAGCAGAACTGATGAATATACCAAAGGGGTCTGTTGATTCAGGTCTTTATTATTTAAAATTATATCTGGAAAATAAATAGTATTTTTATTATTTTCTATAATATGAAAATAATAATGGCATCAAACAACAGAAATAAGCTAAAGGAACTGTCTGAAATTGTTCCGGAACATGATTTTGTTCTTCCGGCTGATATCGGAATCGACTTTGATTTTGATGAAACAGGATCAACATATCTTGAAAACAGTCTGGGCAAAGCTCTTGCTCTTCATAAAATAGTGGGCCTGCCTGTAATTGCAGATGATTCAGGGCTGTCTGTTCCTGCGCTCGGGGGAGAACCCGGTATATATTCTGCAAGGTACGGGTCTGAGGGGAATGAAAAACTCAGCGATTCAGACAGGAATAATTATCTTCTCGAGAAAATGGAGACTGTCAAAGACCGAAGGGCATTTTTTGTCTGCTCAATGGTGTTTTTAATAGATGAATACAAATTTTTTACTGCCCAGGAAACTGTGGAAGGAACAATAACACATAAACCTGCAGGGGAAAACGGGTTCGGATATGACCCTCTCTTTTACATAGATCAGTTTAAAAAAACTGCAGCAGAACTTTCCCCTGAAGAAAAACATTCAGTCTCACACAGAGGAAAGGCGGGAAGAGTAATCGCAGAAATAATAAAAAAGCATCTCTGACATTTTAATCCACTCTGACCTGGCATTGATGCTGCCGGCTGGAGCTGAAAACCTTCAGCAGCCACTCAGAGGGGATTTACGGAAAATAATATATTCAGTTTAAAAAAGGAGAATAAATTGGAACAAACAAATAAAATACCTGAAAGATCAGAAATAAGCGATAAAGATAAATGGAACCTTGAAAAACTTTACAGCAATGACAGCGAATGGGAAAAAGGGCTTGATAAGTTAAAATCTGAAACAGAAAAAGTTGCCTCTTTCAAGGGAAAACTGGGAAGCAGTGCGGAAAAACTTGAAGAATTCCTTCAGTTCATGAATGAACTTGGTCTTTTGGAGGAACGGCTTGGATACTACTCAAATCTTAAAATGTCAGAAGACGGCGGAAACGGAAAAAACCAGGAAAGGTTTTCAAAATTTGTAACTGCCGCCACTAAGTTACAGTCAGAGACAAGCTTCATGAATCCCGAGCTTCAGGCGATATCTGATGAAAAAATGAAAAAACTGCTTGATGATGAGAAAATCAAACCATTCTCAATAATGCTTAATAAGATTCTCAGATACAAACCCCATATACTTTCAGAAAATGAGGAAAAAATTCTTGCAATGCAGTCGGAAGCAAACCAGACAGCAAGAAAAGCCTTTTCATCCCTTACTGATGTTGATATGGATTTCGGGTGTATAGAGACGGATGAAGGGGAAATCCCCTTAAGCCAGTCATCCTATTCATCATTCATGATAAACCCGGACAGGGAAATCAGGAAAAAAGCCTATTACCGGTTTATGGAAGAGTTTGACAGGCATAAAAATACAATTGCAACACTCTATGCAGGGAGTGTTCACCTCGACCTTTATTCCTCCAGAGTGAGAAAATTTACTTCATGCAGGGAGGCAAGCCTGTTTTCAGATAATGTAAAAAAGGATGTATACGACAACCTTATCAAGACAGTTCATGACAGCCTCCCGCTCCTTCATAAATACTATGAGATAAGAAGAAAAGCCCTCTCAGTTGATAAACTCAGGCTCTATGATGTATATGTCCCGATTGTAAAAGACATAAAGGTTAAGCACAGCTATGAGAAAGCAGTCGATGTAATTGTAAAAGCACTTTCACCCCTTGGAGAGGAATACTGCTCAACTCTTTCTGCAGGGCTTCTCGGAGGATGGGTAGATAAGTACGAGAATAAGGGAAAAAGATCGGGGGCATTTTCTGCAGGTTCATATATGGGGGACCCCTACATACTTATGAACTATAAAGACAATGTGCTGAGAAATGTCTTTACACTTGCACATGAGGGTGGACATTCAATGCACTCCTGGTACAGTGTAAAGAACAATCCGTTCCAGCATTACGACTATACAATTTTTGAAGCGGAAGTGGCATCCACTTTCAACGAACAGCTTCTTGCAAAATACCTTATCGACAATGCTGAAAACAATGAAATGAAGAAATTCCTCATCAACAAGCAGCTTGATGATATTATTGCAACAATTTTCAGACAGACAATGTTTGCCGAATATGAGCTTATAACACATACTATGGCTGAAAACGGCGTTCCCCTTACTGTTGATTCACTTAGGAGCGAATACAGGAAACTGCTTGAAAAATATTTCGGCAGCAGTGTTGAACTTGAAAACCTGAGCGATCTTGAAGGTTTGAGAATTCCCCATTTTTACAGGGCATTCTATGTCTATAAATATGCAACAGGACTCTCTGCAGCATTTGCCCTCTCGGAAAGGGTTCTTAACGGAGGTCATAACGAAAGGGAGGATTACCTTTCATTTCTTAAATCAGGCGGGTCACGATTTCCGCTTGAATCTCTCAAGCTTGCAGGGGTTGATATGAGCAAACCTGAGCCGGTACAGAATGCAATGAAAAAATTTGAATCATTGATTAATGAACTTAATAATTTCTAAAAAATATTCGATTAATATTGACAAGTTATTACACTATAGATATTATAGCACCATAACTTGTGAGCGGCGATGGTGAAATTGGTAGACACGCTAGCTTGAGGGGCTAGTGAGGGTTCCCTCGTGAAGGTTCAAGTCCTTTTCGCCGCAAGCTTTTAACTCCATACCCTGTATGGAGTTATTTTTTTATCCGATGATAATATCCGAAAGATGAATACTCCCCGTTTTTTTACAAATAGGTTTAACCGGCATTAATTTACATGATAAAATCAGTTCTGCTTCATATTTTTATATTCTTCCATTTTATCGGCCAGTCTTTCTGAAAGATATCTGCTGCAGTATTTCAGATTTTTATGTATAAATGCAGACTCTTCAAGATAAAGCTTTTTCTCTTCACTGCCCCATATCCTGGAAGGGTTTCTCAGGTTGACAATCCGGCCTGCAAGCTTAACCATTGCAATTTCTGCAGGCTGTTTTTTAATCCTTTTTACTGAATCAGCCATCCTGTCCTCATGAGGAAGCGCCCTGTTCATAGTAAGAGCAAGAACACCATCAGCAACAGGTTTCCCGAAACGGCTTTTTATTTCATCATAATTTACGTCTGTATCCTCAAGAACATCATGAAGTATCGCACACTGTATGGCCAGGTCTTTGTATATTACCTGTTCAATAAAAAAAGTCCGGCAAATTTCACTGCAGACAGATGCAACATGAACAACAAAACTGTAATCCTTTCCTGATATTTTCTGGTTTCTGTGTGCCCTGCCTGCAAAATCAAGAGTTTCAATACATAAATCCTGTGACCACATTATTCGCTTCCCCTATTACAATAAGCCAATTCTTGATTATAAAGATTTTTTTTTCAAGAGGACAGAGAATACAAACACTGGCAAAGATGCAATTACTAAAAGTTTTCAGTCATTATTATTTTTAAAATAAACTGTTTTATGATAGACTCTACTGTCAAATTATTATTAGAATCAGGGTGTTATAAATATGACTAATAAACCTTCAAAAATAACAAAGGAACTCCCTTTCTGGGATATTTCAACAATCTATAAAAACTTTGATGATCCAGAATTCATGAAGGATATAGATACGTTTTCAGAAACAGTAAAAAACCTGTCTGACATAATAATGTCAGACAGAGCTATTGATACACAATATTTTCATGATATTCTTCATGGATTCGACAGAGCAGAGAAAATATTTGAAAACCTTAATTCCTACTGTTATGCAGCATACAGTACCGATACAGGCAACTCAAGAAATATCAAGGAACTCAATTCTCTGGAGAAAAAAAAACCTGAACTGCTGAAGGCACGTTTTCTGCTGATCAATACCCTTGACACCAGCGTTATTAAAAAAGCAGCTGTTCAGCCTGAACTTGAAGATTATTCCCTTTTTTTCGCTGAACTTCTTGAAATGAAAAAACATCTGCTTTCCGAAGATGAAGAAGAACTTTTAAACCAGCTTGTACAGCCGGGAGCCAATGCGTGGTCACGGCTTCAGGAATCTGTTTCTTCTACCGTATCTGCAGTATGGGACGAAAAAAGCGGGGAAGAAAAAACAGCAACAGAACTGAGAAACCTTGCTTTTGACCCTGACAGGGAAACAAGAAAAAAAGCATTTGAAAAAGAGATTTCCTGTTGGAAGCAGATGGAAATACCCCTTGCCTATGCTCTTAACGGAGTAAAGGGTTTTAATAATATTATCAATTCAAAAAAGAACTGGGATTCTTCATTCAAAAAATCCCTTTTCCAGGCCCGAATGGAGAGCACAAGTGTCAATACAATGATATCTGCCATGGAAAAATCACTTCCCGTATTCCGCCGATATCTGAAGCTGAAAGCCCGCGCACTCGGACTTGAGAAACTTGCTTTTTTCGATCTTTTTGCACCGCTTTATAAAGGGGATTCAAATAAGGTCTGGAGTTTTACGGAAGGAAAAGAGTTTATACTAAAGACCTTCTACAGTTTTTCCGGAGATTTCGGCAGTTTCGCGGAAAAAGCCTTCAAAAAAAACTGGATTGATGCTTTTCCGAGGAAAGGAAAAACAGGGGGTGCCTACTGTACAAGCTTTCCGCTCAGGAAGGAGAGCAGGGTCCTTGCAAACTTTAACGGCTCTTTTTCCTCTGTTTCAACAATTGCACACGAACTCGGGCATGCTTATCATTTTGAAATTCTGAAAAATGAATCCCATTTTCATCAGGATTATCCGATGACACTGGCGGAAACTGCCTCAATTTTCTCGGAAATACTCATTTTCAACAGAGCAATAGAGGATTCACCTGCAGGGGAGAAGGGTTATATTCTTGAAATATTTTTACAGGAAATAACACAGGTTATAGTTGATATCCTTTCCCGTTTTTATTTCGAAGAGGCTGTCTTCAGAAAAAGGGAGGAAGGGGAGCTTACACCTGATGAATTTTCCTCCCTTATGGTGGAAGCACAGGAAAGGACATACGGTGAAGCGCTTGACAAAAACTACTATCACAAGTATATGTGGGCGGTAAAAGGACATTACTATATACCGTCATTAAGCTTTTATAATTACCCTTACGCTTTCGGGCAGCTTTTCGGGATAGCACTTTTCAATTCCTATCAAGAAAAGAAAGAGGAGTTCCCTGAAAAATATACAGGAATACTTAGGGCTACCGGGAAAAAAAGTGTTGAAAACATTGCTCTGGATGCCGGATTCAGACTTGACAGTGAAGATTTCTGGCTGGGCAGTATTAAATACATAGAAAATCTGGTTGAAATATTTTCAGATTCATTAAACAGCAAGGAGAACTAAATTGGAATATAAGGTTGGAATAATAAACGCAGGCGCCTGGGGAACAGCCATTGCCAGGCAGATTGCAGAAAAGGGAATAGCTGTACAGATGTGGGACTTTATGGATAATGTTGTGGATGATATAAACAACAATCACAGAAATTCCAGATACCTTCCGGACGTGCTTCTTCCTGAAACCCTTACCGCATCAGGTGATATCACAGAAGTTGCATCAGGAAAGGAATTTCTTATTATTGCAACCCCGTCTCTTTTCCTCATCAATACAGTTAAACAGCTTATCACTTCCCCTGAGATAAGGGAGGGTAAAACAATAATCGGAATAATAACAAAAGGTTTTATCCCCTCCCCTTCCGGTCCGAGATTTATTGTCGATTCCATAGAGGATTACCTTCCCGGTTTTTACAGGGACAATGTAGTCTATATTGCAGGACCCAGCCATGCGGAGGAGGTTGCAAGAAACAAGCTTACAGGACTGATCAGTGCATGCAGAAACGGAAGAAATTCAATAAAAATAAGAGAACTTCTTTCCAGCAGCTCCCTTGCTGTTTTTTCGTCAATAGATGTAATCGGGGTCCAGACATGTGCTGCCACTAAAAATGTCATAGCTATTGCTTTCGGTATGCTTGATGCTATTAAGGAAAAATCTGATATATTCGGAGATAATACAGAATCCCTCCTCCTTGCGGCAGGACTCAATGAAATACAGAAAATCGGACAGGCAATGGGAGCAACACACCCTGAAACCTTTACTTCAATCTCGGGAGTGGGAGACCTTGATGTAACATGCAGGAGTATTCACGGAAGAAACAGACGATTCGGAAGAGAAATAATCCTTAAAAAAATCCTTGAAAATTTCAAAGACCTTGATGATCTGATCAGCAATATTGACAAAGTAGGCTACCTTCCGGAAGGTGCAGTTGCTGCAAAATATATCAATCAGATTATTGAGAAGGAAAAACTCAAGCTGCCGATCTCATCAACTGTTTTCAGCATACTGAACAAGGAAACATCCCCCCTTGAAGCGATAAGAAACCTTCTTGGGAATTCTGCGGAACTTATCAGCGGAGAAGTAGTTTAGGTATTCCGGATTGTCCTTGATAACTGCTTAAGTTCTGCCATATCCTTTACTGTAAACCTTTCCCACTGAAGGGGAAAAACAGAGTTGTTGTGAAACAGCGGCTCCTCTTCAATGGGAAAAATACTTTTATCCTTACTTTCATTCCACATCTGAGACCCCGGTACCGGAGAAAACTCGGAAAGACTGATCCTGACGCCCAGTTTACCAAGATATTCTATGGAATCCCTCACCTCTCCCGCTTCCTGTCCCGGAAGACCGGCAAGAAGATATACTATAATCTCTTCCCCTTTGAATCCCCCCCTCCTGAGAGATTTGATTATATCAGGAAACAATGATGGGCTCACTTTTCTGTCGTTTTTTTGATGAAATTCCGAAGAAGAACTTTCAAACCCCAGACGAATCTCCCTGAAGCCTGCCCTTTTCATAAGAGCAGCAAGAGCTGAATCAATATAACTGATATGAACTGCATTCGGGAGATAAAAATTCAGATCCATCCCTGATTCGATTATTCTCTCAAGAAGCGGGATAAATATTTCATCCTTTCTGTAAAGAAGAGCATCATCATAGAATGCAAAGTTTTTTGTATTCCAGTTATTCACATGCTCTTCAATCTGTTTATAAACCTCATCACTGCTGCCTGCAGAAAAACCAGATATGCTTCTGGATGCGCAGTATCTGCAATTAAGGGGGCAGCCCCTGTTAAGCCTCAGAACTGCAGAATCTTTCCATACAGAAGAGGAAAGAAGCTTTTCCCCCGGCGGTTCATCAGGACACGGAAGGCCAAGTCTGTCAAATATTCCTTTCAACCCGGGAAATGCCTCTCCCCTGACGACATAGTCTGCACCGCATTTTTCCCTGCAGTGCCCCGGAAGAAGGGTGGCATATATCCCCCCTGCAATCACAGGAGAATCGGGCCAGATTTTCTTTACAAGTTTTACCGCTTCTGCAACACCGGGATACCAGTAGGTCATAACTGACGTTACAAGAACAACATCCGGCCTCTTCACTGAACGTATCTTATTCTCAAAGGATTCCCGGTCTATTCCGTATCTTGAATACCGCCTTTTAATGTCACCCATCTTTTCAGGGGTTTTTACTGGAGTTCTGGGGAATTTACCTGTTCCGTTTTTATTCCTCACTGGCTTTTTAACCCCTGACAATGTTTCAGCCCCTTCATAGGAGAGTGAATCAGCAAACACAGTGTCCCATCCTGAATCTGAAAGCCACCTTCCTATCCGGAGAAGACCGTATGGCTTTAGAAAAAGATCATAAAGGGCAAAATCATATACCGGAGGAGAGATCAATAATGCTCTGGGTTTTTCCATACAGGTTAAATATAACTGATTTTAAAATTCTTCAATAGTCTGGACAATAAAAAAAAATCCTGTTATATTCAAACCATATCGGCGCCGTACCCAAGTGGTAAGGGAGAGGTCTGCAAAACCTTGATGCACCGGTTCGAATCCGGTCGGCGCCTTAACCCCTTATTAAAGGGGTTTTTTTGTATTTACCCGAAAATATTTCAGCTTGCCTCTTGCCGGTTTTGGTAATAGAATCAGATAATTACATAAAAAAGGAGATAGTTATGAAAAAAGTCGGATTAATCATAACAGTAATGGTTCTTTTTATATCTGCATCAAACGGGTTCTGTGAAAAGAATTACGGAGTTGAAAAAGCGATTATCACTTACAAAATCAGTGGTGCTATGTCAGGAACAATGGAAATTACCTTTGATAAATACGGTGAATATACCTCAATGACAACCCAGACGCCTGAAGGGAAAATAACAAATATATCAACACCTGATAAGGATTATATGATCAACTGGGAAGAAAAAACCGCAATGGATATGAGCATGTTCGGGGAAGGGATGATGGAAGATGAGTCTATGGATCTTGAGGTTGAAGAAGACGCTGAAATAATAGGGGAAGAAACCCTTCTCGGGAAAAAATGTTCTATCTATCTTTATAAGGATGAGGACGGGTCTTCAAAAAGCTGGGTATGGGAAAATATAGTACTCAAAGCTGTTTCAGAGTCTGAAGGGATGACAACAACAATGCTGGCTACCGATTTAAAAACACCCGCTTCTATCCCTGCAAGTACTTTCAAAGTCCCCGGCAATATTAAAATTCAAAAAATGCCTTCATTTTCTCTCCCGGTGCCTGGATTCGGAAATTAAGAAAATATTTAGTAAGCCCCGAAAAAACGGGGCTTTTTTCATTATCAGGGTATTTTCCCCTGATATTTTTCATACCATCTGAGAGCAACAATACTTATTGCATTTATAAATTCCCCTTTCCCCATTAAAGCAGAGGCCTCCTCAACCGGAACAAGTATTACATCAATAATCTCATGCTCATCAAGCTCCTGGACCCCTTTATACACAGGGTTTACCGCAAGGTAGGTATGAGAAAAATTATTCATAAAAGCAGGATCAGGATTAGCCTTCCCTATAAATATCAGCTCTTCAGCAGAATAACCAGTCTCTTCATAAAGCTCTCTGGCTGCAGCAGTCTCAGGAGCCTCACCCGGATCAACCAAACCTGCAGGAAATTCAATAGTAAGGCCTGCACTGCCATGACGAAACTGCCGGACCATGATAAAACAGTCCCTGCCATTATCATCTTTAACAACTGCTATCACATTCACCCAGTCGGGAGAATCAAGAAGAACAAAATTACCTTTTTTGCCATCTGATGATATCCTTTCAATTTCAACAGCTTTGAAAATCCGGAAATCCCCGGCTTCTTTTCTTTTTAATTCATACCACTCAAGATCTTTTCTGTTTCCCATAATAAATAATTATAACAGCATGCATAAATATGATCTATATGAATAATAACTGTCAAAAGTTTTAAATAATCATACTGATTAGATATTTTTTTATTGATTTATCGAAATTCAGGCATTAGAATGAAAAGTGGTTTTATAATTTTATTAAGGAGATTTATATGAACGTTGGTACTTATCTCGAAAAAAAGAAGGGACATGAGGTTTTTAAGATCAACAAAAACAAAAATGTTTCGGATTGTGTTGAAGTTCTGAACAGCAAGGGTGTAGGAGCACTTGTTGTAACTGATGACACTGAAAAAATCGTAGGAATTGTTTCTGAAAGAGATATTCTCAGGAAAGGATTCGGCTGCGAAGCTTCAGTAAAAAAGGTCAGTGAAATAATGACTGAAAAATCAAAACTCGTAACAGCAAACAAGGATGAAAATATTGTAGATGTTATGAAAAAACTGGATAAATACAGAATAAGACACCTGCCGGTGATGGACGGGGACAAACTGATCGGGGTTGTCTCAATTACAGATGTTATCAATGAGCTGATGCAGGTCAATCTCTTTGAAAACGAACAGCTTAAAAACTACATTCTTTCTCCGTATTAAAAAAAAATTCAGGCTTTTTACAAAGACCTGAACAACATAAAAATTCGACATCCACAGCCTATACACAAAATTCCTCATAACTGCATGAAGTATTACATGCATTAAATATAACACATAAGGGGGTATTTTTGTGAATCAACTTAAGGCTTCTCACTTCAATGAGCAAAAATGCAATGAAATTGTGAGCAGGAACCTGGGAAAACCTGGAGATCTGCTTACTGTTCTGGAAGAGGTACAAAAAATAACACCTCACAGCTATCTACCTGAATCAACACTTCAGTACATAGCAGAAAAGATGGATGTGCCGCTGTCGCGTATATATTCAGTTGTCACTTTTTATTCTTTCTTCAACCTGAAACCTCAGGGAGATCATACAATAGTCGTCTGCAGAGGAACTGCCTGTCACACAAGAGGCTCCAGGAGCCTGCTTGAAGACCTTAAAATCCAGCTCGATATACGGGATATGGAGGACGAAGGGGAAGTATCCTATACAACTTCAGATAACAAATTTACTGTAAGAACAGTTGCCTGTTTCGGCCAGTGCGCCCTGGCACCGGTTATAGCAATAGACGGGGTAATACACAGCAATATGACTTCCGAAAAGCTTTCAGTTCTGCTTAAAAAGATGACTTCAAAAAAAACGAAAAAAAAGGGGGAAAAATAGATGGCTGAAATACCTCAGGCAATTTTATCCCTTAAAAAACAGGGAAGAGAAAGATTACTCGACAATAAACCGTATGTGGCAGTCGGGATGGGAACCTGCGGAATAGGAAACGGAGCAGATGTTCTTTATGATTCTTTCGAAAAAAAGATAAAAACAGAAAAACTGAATATCGGACTCAGAAAAGTCGGATGTATGGGGTTGTGCGCTGAAGAGCCTTTTGTAAATATTTTTATTCCGGGAAAACCTGTTCTTGTTCTGAATAAAGTGACAAATAAATCTGTAAACAAAATAATTGAAGCTGTTGCAAAAGGGACAGCACCTGAAAAAATGGCACTTTGCAAAATCTCCGAATGGGACCATATAACTGATAAAATCAACTACGGGAAAGGGTATAATGCTGTTCCTGAATGGAATGAAATACCTTTCTTCAAAAGCCAGAAAAAAATAGTATTACGGGATGCGGGAATTCTGGATCCGGAATCTATAGAAGAATATATGGCTGTTGGCGGATACTCCGCATTTCTGGATGCTATCCTGAAAAAAACTCCGGACAGTATTGTATCTGAAATCAAGGAATCAGGGCTCAGAGGCCGGGGGGGAGCAGGATTTCCCACCGGAATAAAATGGGAACTGATGAAAAGGGAAAAATCAGAAAAAAAATATATTATCTGCAATGCCGACGAGGGAGATCCCGGAGCATATATGAACAGGAACGAAATTGAAAGCGATCCTCATATGCTTCTTGAAGGGATGATGCTCGGGGCATTTGCCATGGGAGCTACCGACGGGATTATTTACTGCAGAGCTGAATACCCTCTTGCAGTAGAAAGACTTAATAAAGCAATTTCAGTAGCGAGATCAGCAGGATTAATCGGAAAGAAAATACTTGGAACTGATTTCAGCTTTGATATAACTATCGTAGAGGGGGCAGGAGCTTTTGTCTGCGGAGAGGAAACATCACTGATTTCATCTGTTGAAGGCAAGGCAGGCAGACCGAGGCCAAGACCCCCCTTCCCTGCCCAGAACGGAGTTTACGGACATCCCACAAATATCAACAATGTGGAAACACTCTGTAACATACCAGTTATTATCAGCAGAGGAAGCAAATGGTTCAGAGAAACAGGAACTGAAAAAAGCCCCGGAACAAAGGTTTTCTCTCTTGTAGGGAAAGTCAAGAACACCGGGCTTGTTGAAATGGCCCTCGGATCCCCGATTACAACTATTGTATATGAAATAGGGGGGGGAGCTTCAGGAAAGGAAAAAAAGATCAAGGCTGTCCAGACAGGCGGTCCATCTGGGGGATGTATTCCGGCGAACCTGTTTGAAACAACTGTAGACTATGAATCCCTGGCCAAACTCGGGGCAATTATGGGCTCAGGAGGTATGGTTGTAATGGACCAGGACAACTGCATGGTTGATGTAGCTAAATACTTTCTTGAATTTACAAACTCGGAATCATGCGGAAAGTGTGTACCATGCCGGGAAGGTCTTTCCCAGGAGTTGAATCTTCTGAAAAGGATAACAAACGGAGAAGGAAAAGACTCAGATCTCGAAGCCCTTTCCCAGATAGGATTATCGGTTATGGATACAGCTCTCTGCGGCCTTGGACAGACAGCACCCAATCCGATTATGACTACCCTTAAATATTTTAAAAACGAATACGAGGAGCATATTCATAAACACCACTGCCAGGGGGGAACCTGCGAAGCACTTTTTGATGCTCTATGTTCAAACTCATGTCCGATGCACATGAACATTCCCGCTTACCTTGCACTCCTCAAGGAAGGAAGACTGGAAGAAGCCTTTGAATCAACATTCAGGGACAATCCGTTGCCGGGAACTATCGGAAGAATATGCCATTTCCACTGCCAGATGAGGTGCAGAAGGGAAACAATTGATGATTCTGTTCAGCAGGGGGAGATACACAGGTATCTTGCAGACACAATGTATAAAATGGGCAGGGAAAAGGATATATACAAAAAAATAATTGCTGAAAAACTTCCTGACACAGGAAAGAAGATTGCAATAGTCGGTGCAGGACCTGCCGGTCTTACCGCAGCTTTCTACCTTTCAAGGCTGGGACACAAAATCACCATTTATGATTCCCATTCAAAAGCAGGAGGAGTTCTCAGATACGGGATCCCTGCATACAGACTGCCAAAGGAAGTACTTGACAAAGAACTCCAGTTCTTCAGGATGATGGGGGTGAAATTTGTTTTTAACACAGTTTACGGAAAAGATGTGACATCTGCAAAACTTCTTAAGGATAATGACATGTTATTTATTTCAATCGGCTCCTACAACCATGTTGAAATGGATATAAACGGGTACGAACTGAAAGGAGTTATACAGGGAACAGATCTTCTTGAACAGCTTGAAGAGAAGAAAATGGTCCCGATGGGGAAGAAGGTCACGATAATCGGCGGCGGTAACGTTGCAATTGATGCAGCAAGGACACTCTGGAGGATCGGTGTAGACGTAACTGTTGTTTACAGGCGGGAAAAAGAAGATATGCCTGCCAACAAGCTTGAAATAGAGGAAGCTGAAAAAGAAGGGATTAAGTTCATGTTTATGGCCGCTCCGTTAAGAATTGTCGGGGACAGTAAAAATGAAGTTGAAGCTCTCGAGGTCATGCAGATGAAAGGGGGCACCTACGACATATCAGGGAGAAGAAGACCTGTTGAATCAGGAAATACCTTTATGGTTCCATGCGATACTGTGGTAATTGCTGTCGGAGAAAGGGCTGACGGAGGACTTCTGGAAAGAGAGGGGATTATAACAAACAAAAAAGGAACTGCATGTATAAATCCATATAATTTCCAGACAAGCAATCCGCGGGTATTTGCAGCCGGGGATGTTGTTACCGGTCCATCAACTGCAGCAGAAGCTATGGGAATGGCAAAGGAAGCTGCAGCAGCAATAGACCTTGAGCTGACCGGAGAAAAGAGGTTTTTCAGACTTATGAAGGACTTTGAATATGACCATACACCGCCTGATGAACCGGCGAAGAAAAACAGGATTTCAGGAAGACATCTCCCGCTTGAGGATCGGAAAGGAAACTTTCAGGAAATAAATCTCGGATATATGGGCGATCAGGCCAGAGAAGAGGCTATGAGGTGCCTGAGATGCGATATTAGAATAGGATGCAGCAAAGGGGGTGAAAAATGAGCAGCGGGAAAATTAAAATCATAATAAACAATAAACCCTTTGAAGTTCAGAAAGGGACAACTATTCTCTCCGCCTGCCGGCTTGCAGGGATAAAAGTACCGACCCTTTGTTATATGGAGGATGTTGCCAAAAACGCTTCATGCGGTATCTGCTGCGTAGAGGTAAAAGGGGCAAGAACACTGGTAAGGTCCTGTGTCTACACTGTTTCAGAAGGAATGGAAGTATTTACCAATTCGGAAAGGGTTCTGAAAGCAAGAAAAACCAACCTTGAACTGCTTCTTGCAAACCATCCTGATGACTGTCTAAACTGCGACAGGAACAAGAACTGTGAACTGCAGACCCTAGCATATGACCTGGGAGTCAGGCAGAACAGATATGCAGTTACCAGAAAAAAAGAAATGCCACTGGACATATCGTCCCCGTCTCTGATCAGAGATCCGAACAAATGTATTTTATGCAGAAGGTGTGTTGAGGTATGTGCTGAAACACAGGGCGTCTTTGCAATTGATGTTGCAGGAAGAGGGATAAACAGCAGAATTTCAACTTTTATGGACAAAGGAATAGGAAACGTTGCCTGTACCAACTGCGGACAGTGTGCAATTGTATGCCCGACCGGAGCTATTGTTGAAAAATCAAGTGTTCAGCAGATCTGGGAGGATATAAATAATCCTGAAATTATAACCCTTATCCAGACAGCTCCTGCTATCCGTGTCGGTATAGGTGAAGCCATGGGAATGGGACACGGGGCACTTGTTACAGGGCAGATGGTTGCCGGCCTGAGACGGCTAGGCTTTGACAAGGTCTTTGATACTCAGTTTACTGCAGACCTGACAATCCTGGAAGAAGGGCATGAGCTTATAAAAAGGGTAACTGAAAAAGGGACTCTGCCGATGATAACATCCTGCTCCCCCGGCTGGATAAAATTCATAGAACACTTTTATCCGGAGCAGCTCCCCCACCTGTCAACATGCAAATCCCCCCAGCAGATGTTCGGCGCAATAGCAAAAACTTATTATGCTGAAAAGACAGGCATTGACCCTGTAAAAATCAGGGTTGTATCAGTAATGCCATGTACAGCAAAAAAGTATGAGGCGGGAAGACCTGAGATGTCATCAGCCTATGATTACTGGAAAGAGAAAAGAAAACTCAATAAAAACGACCTGTTTGCAGATGTTGATTATGCTATTACAACAAGAGAGCTTGCAAGAATGTTCAGGGAAGCAGGGATAGACTTTGCATCCCTGCCTAAAGAAGAATTTGACAGCCCGCTTGGAGCATCAACAGGAGCAGCCGTTATCTTCGCAGCATCAGGGGGTGTAATGGAAGCGGCCCTCAGAACAGCATATGAGGTAATAACAGGAAAAACCCTGGAAAATGTTGAGTTTAAGGCTGTACGGGGAATGGAAGGGATTAAAGAAGCTGAAGTTGATATTGACGGTCTTGTGGTGAAGGTTGCTGTAGCTCATACACTTAAAAACGCCAGAAAGCTTCTGGATGAAATAAAGGGGGGCACTTCGCCGTACGCATTTATAGAAGTAATGGCCTGCCCGGGAGGATGCCTTGGAGGAGGAGGACAGCCTATTCCGACTACATGGGAAATCCGGAAAAAAAGGGCGGAATCAATCTATCAGGAGGACATAAACCTCGTAACAAGAAAATCACATGAAAATCCTGATATAAAAGCTCTCTACAGTGAGTTTCTCAAAGAACCTCTGGGACACCATTCGCATCAGCTGCTACACACAAAGTATACAGCCAGAACAGTATAGGTAAAGGCTGAATAGAAATAAAAATTATAAAGGGCTGACCATTCAGGTCAGCCCTTTTAATATCACAATATTATTTTGCTTTTTAAAATCCTTTTTATTAATTATACTTCCAGTTATGGAGTTATTTTCTTTATCAGATAATATCGAGTCAACACCTCTTGCCGCCAGGATGAGACCGGAAACACTGGATGATTTTATCGGACAGGAGCATATTGTAGGAAAAGGGAGGCTTCTAAGACGTGCAATTCAGGCAGACCAGCTTTCTTCAGTAATATTTTACGGTCCCCCCGGCACAGGCAAGACAACTCTTGCGAGAATAATTGCAAATACCACAAAAAGTTCTTTCATAACAATTAATGCAGTCCTTTCAGGTGTAAAGGAAATCAGGGAAGCAATCATTGAAGCTAAAAAGAAGCTGGAACTGTATCAGCAGAAAACAATTCTTTTTGTCGATGAGGTCCACAGGTGGAACAAAGCACAGCAGGATGCCCTCCTTCCCTGGGTTGAAAACGGCACATTTATACTGATCGGGGCCACAACAGAAAACCCTTTTTTTGAAGTAAACTCAGCTCTTGTGAGCAGAAGCAGAATTTTCCAGCTTCTCCCCCTCTCAAAAGAGGAACTTCTTCAGGCAGCTGAAAAAACCCTTCTTGACAGAGAACGAGGTTATGGAAAATACAGAATTGAGTTTGAAAAGGGAGCTCTGGAACATATTGCTGAAATTGCAAACGGCGATACCAGAAGCCTTCTCAATGCTCTTGAACTTGCGGTTGAAACAACCCCTGAAAAATTCCCCCCGGATGATGGAGAGAGGGTCTTTATATCCAGAGAAACAGCTGAAGAGAGTATTCAGAAAAAGGCAGTCCTCTATGATAAGGAAGGGGATTATCATTTCGATACTATCAGCGCCTTTATAAAATCAATAAGAGGTTCAGACCCGGATGCAGCACTGTACTGGATGGCCAGAATGGTGGAAGCAGGGGAAGATCCCAAATATATATTCAGAAGAATGATAATTTCATCAGCTGAAGATATAGGACTTGCCGACCCCCATGCCCTGCCCCTTGTAAATGCGGCTGCCCAGGCTTTTGAAAGAATAGGCCTGCCGGAGGGACAGTTTCTTCTGGCAGAATCAGCCATATACCTGGCTTGCGCAAAAAAGTCAAACTCTACTCTTGCCTTTTTTGATGCTCTTCAGGCAGTCAGAAATGAAAAAACCGGAGAAGTACCTGATGATCTGAAAGATGCGTCAAGGGACAAACACAGCTTCGGACACGGAAAAGGATATCTTTATCCCCATGCCTATAAGGATCACTGGGTTGCACAGCAGTATCTGCCTGATACTCTCAAAGGAAGAATATTTTACCAGCCGGGAGACCTTGGATTTGAGAAAGAGATAAAAACAGATATCGCAAGAAAAAGGGAAGCCCAGCTCGAAGCCCAGCTTGACAACAGCGAAGACAGAGGAATTCTGACTTTCACACCGCCCGACAGAAAAAAAGATGAATGGCTGAAAAGAATTACAGATACAAGGAATATAATTCTAACCTCAATACGTTCTGAAATTTTCAGAAGGGCTGTTTTCAAGCGGCATGACAGGGTATTGGTTGCAGGCAGGGACAGCGGACTTCTTTTATGGGAAGCACTCAGGCAGGTACCGGAGGGGGGTGTATACAGTATCCAGGAAGATCTTTCAGTTATAGAAATGCTGAAGAACTATCCTTCCCCCCTTGCAGAAACAGAAATGCCTGTGCTTATTCACAGCAGCATTGAAATGATAACTCCTGAAGCAGACGGGATTATCCCCTTTGATATTATCATAGGAAGAGATATTCTTAAGGGAGAAGACAATCCCGAAATAATTTTTTCAAAGTTATTTGAACTTCTTGAAAAACAGGGGAGAATATCTGTTGCTGAGAAGCTTCATATCAAAACAACCCGGCTTTCGGAGCTGATCAGCGAAAACCTCCTGAGCAGTAAAGAGATGAAGGAACTGAAGAGATGTGAAGCAGAAATCTATGAAAAAACAGGGAACTTCTCCTTTTCAGGAAAAGAGAATGCAGCTGATCTGATAAGCAAGTGCGGGTTTAAGGATATAGAGATAATAGATGAAGATTTTTACCAGAAAAGAATAATTACAAATAATGATATCGGAAGATGGTTTGATATCTCAAATCCTAAAAGCTATGGAGCAATTTTGAAAGAATCATTATCCTCCGATTTATTCAGTAAAACTGCAGAAATAATGGCTAAACACCTTTCAGCCAGAGAGGTTAACTGGAGAACTTCATACATCTTTATAAAGGCTTTAAAATCATGAGTTCTTGACAAAATAACTGTTTTGCTACATATTACTATTACTTAAAAACATGGTGGATATAGTTCAATGGTAGAGCACTAGATTGTGGTTCTAGTTGTTGCGGGTTCGAGCCCCGTTATCCACCCTTTTTTAACCAGCGCCCGTAGCTCAGCTGGATAGAGCGTCGGACTTCGAATCCGCAGGCCGCAGGTTCGAATCCTGCCGGGCGTAAAAACTTTGCTGCTTAACTCATACAGATTCAAACAGAACTGTCGCCGAGTGGCAGCGAGGAACAGCACACACGATGTGTGCGTCAGACAGTTCGGCGGTCTGAAAGGAGCTGATATGATTTCAGCGACTGAAAGACGAATCCTGCCGGGCGTAATTTTTCCAGGGCCGTTAGCTCAGATGGTAGAGCAGCAGACTCTTAATCTGCGGGTCGAAGGTTCGATCCCTTCACGGCTCATTTTCTCAAAAAGTTGTTGACTAACTTTTTGAGAAATGTTATATAATGCGAGAGTGGTGAAATTGGCAGACACGCCAGACTTAGGATCTGGTACCTTCGGGTGTAAGGGTTCAAGTCCCTTCTCTCGCAATAGCAGAGAAGTTCACTGCGCAATTACCAGCGGGAGTAGCTCAGTGGTAGAGCTCCACCTTGCCAAGGTGGATGTCGCGAGTTCAAGTCTCGTCTCCCGCTCTAAAAAGCGATCCGAAAGGATCGTTTTTTTTATCCTGCAGTCTATTGCCAGCTTGCCTTCTGTTTATCTAAGAGCTGTCAGCATAAAGATATACGTCATTTAAACCGGTGAAATACCGGATTTTTGGTGTTGCCGTTTAAATTGGTATATACAAAAAATCAAGGTTTTGGTATGTTTAAACCTGTCCGTTGTTAGTTTTGTTAAAACATAATAAATAAATATTCAAAGAGGAAAACCGTGGTTACTAACAAAGAGATTAAAACACTCGAAAACTCAGTTGTAGAATTAACTGTAACTATTGAAAAAGATGCTGTAAAAAAAGAATATGATGAACTTTTGAAAAAATACGCAAAAACTGCTCATGTCAAGGGTTTCAGAAAGGGAAAGGTTCCCCCTGCAGTACTGGAAAGAAAATATGGAGAAGGGCTTGTAACAGAATCAGGGTTTAACCTGATTGAAAAAAGCCTTGAAGAAGTGCTTAAAGATATAGATAAAAAACCGCTTCCCTATTCAACCCCGGCACTGAAGGATGAAGATGATCTGAAAATTACCATGGACAGTGATCTCACCTTTACTGTTTCCTATGAAACATACCCTGAAATCAAGCTTGGTGAATATAAAAACTTTGAAATAGAAATCCCCGAAGTGGAACTTTCCAAAGAAGATGAAGAAAGGGAGCTTAAAAAATATCAGGAACAGAACGCCCTTGTAACAGAAAAGAAAGGGGGCAAGATTGCCAAAGATAACGTCATTACTATAAATTATGTTGAACTTGATGAAAATGACAGTGAAATTGAAGGCACTTCAAGAGAGGACTTCACTTTTACAGTCGGAACAGGCTACAACTACTATAAAATTGATGAAGATGTAATCGGAATGAAAAAGGATGAAGAAAAGGTTCTTGAAAAAGAGTATCCTGAGGATTTCGAATACAGCGAACTTGCAGGTAAAAAAGCAAAAATAAAGATTACAGTAACTTCTGTAAAGTCCAAAAAACTCCCTGAAATTGATGACGAACTTGCTCAGGATATCAGCGAGAAGTACAAAACACTTGATGATCTTAAAAAAGATATCAGAGAAAGACAGACCGGAATGATTGAAAACAAGCTTAAAGCGGTGAAACAGGAAAAAATACTTGAAAAAATCATAGAAAACAGTGAAGTAAATCCCCCTTCAGCAATGATTAATGCAGAGCTTGAAAATCAGTGGAGTAATTTCCTTTATCAGTTCGGCGGAGAGGAAAGCAAGGTTCTTGAGATACTGAAAATGCAGAATAAATCGAAAGGAGATATGCTTAAGGAATGGGCCCCTTATTCCGAAAAAACTGTTAAAGGGCAGCTTTTGATAGGAAAAATACTTGAAGAAGAAAAAATTGAAGCTTCAGATGAGGAGCTTGATGAAGAAATCAAGATCCAGTCGGCAAACAGCGGGATGAGCGAAGAGGATTTTTCAAAATATCTTGAGCAGAATAACATGAAAGAATATGTCAGACACAGTCTCAAGGAAAAAAAGACATATGATATGCTTCTTGAAAATTGTACTTTTAAAACCGGGGATAAAATTAAATTCCTTGATTTTATTCAGATGAATTATTAGTTTTAAACAGGCATGAAAAATATGAATGTACAAATGAATAATCTTGTCCCTGTCGTAATTGAACAGACAGGGGTAGGAGAAAGATCATACGATATTTACTCGCGGCTTTTAAAAGACAGAATAGTTTTCCTTGACGGGGAAATTAATGATATAACTGCAGATCTTGTTGTAGCACAGCTTCTTTTTCTGGAATCTCAGGATCCGCAGAGAGATATAAGTATTTATATCAATTCACCCGGCGGAAGCGTAACTGCCGGACTTGCTATCTATGATACAATCCAGTATATAAAGCCGGATATACAGACAATCTGCATGGGACAGGCCGCCTCTATGGCAGCACTCCTTCTAACATGCGGAACACCCGGAAAAAGGCAGTGTCTCCCTTCCAGCAGGATACTGATACACCAGCCATGGGGCGGAGTTCAGGGCCAGGCAAAAGACATTGATATCCAGGCAAAGGAAATTATGAGACTGAAAAACCTTATAATTGATTATTTTGCAAAACACACAGGGAAAACACTCAAAACCGTTGCAAAAGATCTCGAAAGAGATTATTTCATGTCTGCCGAAGAAGGGAAAAAATACGGTCTAATAGATAACATCCTTATCAGAGGTTAAAAATAATGTCAAAAAACAAGAAAGATAATTACATAACCTGCTCTTTCTGCGGTAAAGCGGCAGAATCAGCAAAAAAAATTATCACCGGTCCCGGAGTACATATCTGCGATGAATGCGTAGGGGTATGCAACAGGATTATTGAAGAAGACCACAGCAAAATTCCGGATGAACACCAGATTAACGAAGTTGCAAAACCTGAAGAGATCAAGAATTTTCTGGATCAGTATGTAATCGGACAGGAAGCGGCCAAAAAAGCACTTTCTGTCGCAGTATACAATCATTACAAAAGGATCCTCCACAGGGATAAGCTTGATAATGATGTTGAAATTGAAAAATCAAATGTCCTTATTGTAGGGCCGACAGGAACAGGAAAAACACTTCTTGCAAAAAGTCTTGCAAAGAAACTTAATGTACCTTTTGCTATTGCAGATGCTACCACTCTTACTGAAGCAGGCTATGTAGGGGAAGACGTAGAAAACATACTTCTGAAACTTATTCAGAATGCTGATAATAATATTGCAGCAGCGGAGAAAGGGATAATCTATATTGATGAAATTGACAAGATTTCCAAAAAAGGGGAAAACGTATCAATTACCAGAGATGTTTCAGGAGAAGGGGTTCAGCAGGCACTCCTCAAGATTATTGAAGGTTCAACAGCATCAGTACCTCCGCAGGGGGGGAGAAAACATCCCAACCAGGAGATGCTTAAGATAAATACCGACAATATCCTGTTTATATGCGGAGGGGCATTTGTCGGACTTGATAAAATCATTGAAACCCGTGTTTCACAGCACCCGATGGGATTCGGTGCCGACATAAGGGCTTCGGAAGAAAAAAACCTAACAGAGCTTTTTGAAAAACTGCATCCTGATGATCTTATCAAATTCGGTCTTATACCTGAGTTTATCGGAAGACTTCCGATTCAGGTTGCACTTGAAAATCTTTCAACAGAAGATCTGAAAAAGATAATAACTGAACCTAAAAATGCAATAATTAGACAGTATAAAGAATCACTCAAACTGGATGAAACAGATATTGAGTTTACTGACGATGCTATTCAGGCAATTGCAGAACTTGCAGTTCTGAGAAAAACAGGGGCAAGAGGTCTCCGTTCAATTGTTGAAGCCTTTATGATTGATCTGATGTATGAACTCCCGTCCATTTCAGGAAAGAAAAAAATCACTATAACAAAAGACATTATACACGGCATTAAAAAGCCGGAAATTCTTTCTGACAGAAAAACAGCATAATCATCCATAAAACTTTTCACAATCAACACTTAAATATCTTTGAGTTGACCAATGAAAAGTTTTATGGTAATAGATTTTAATATTCTCACTCAAAGGAGTTGTTATGTCTGTCAATCTTAAAGGTAAATCCCTGATATCGTTAAAAGACTATACACCGGAAGAAATAAGGTATCTGATAAATATTGCCCATACTGTTAAAAAAGAAAAAAAAGCAAACAACAGAAAGCAGCGCTTTTCAGGAATGACACTTGCCCTTCTTTTCGAAAAAAGATCAACCAGGACCAGGTGTGCATTTGAAACAGCCTTTGGAGAAGAAGGGGGGCACCCTGTTTTTCTCTCAAACGCAGATATACAGCTGGGATCCAAAGAATCGATTGAGGACACAGCCAGGGTCCTGGGAAGAATGTTTGACTGTATACAGTACAGAGGATATAAAACATCAAATGTAGAGATACTGTCCGAATATTCCGGTGTACCTGTATATAACGGGTTAACTGACGATTATCATCCCACCCAGTTTCTTGCTGATATAATGACGGTAGAAGAATATTTCGGTACACTTAAAGATAAAAAACTTACCTATACAGGTGACGGAAGAAATAATGTGGCCAATTCCCTCCTTATCGGATGTGCCAAACTTGGTGTAAATATAACCATTGCTTCCCCTGAAACACTCTTTCCCTCAAAAGAGATAGTTTCTATGTCCGAAAAGTTCGCATCGGATTCCGGATCAATAATTGAAATAACTGATGATCCTGTTAAAGGTGTAAAAAACGCGGATGTTATCTATACAGATGTATGGGCATCAATGGGAGAAGAGGACAAACTGGCTGAAAGAATAAAATTACTCAAATCCTATCAGGTCAACAGTACCCTGATGAAAAGCACAGGCACTCAGACCATATTCCTCCACTGCCTTCCTGCAGTAAAAGGAAATGAAGTAACAGCAGAAATCATTGACGGCCCCCTTTCAGAGGCATGGAACCAGGCGGAAAACAGAAAACATACCATAAAGGCAATTATGCTTGCTACGTTAGGTCTAGCATAAAAACTTTTTAGGCTTGATTTAGGATATTATTGGTTATATACTTAAATATACATCTATTCGGAGGTAATAAATTGAAAAAATGGGTTGTCCTTCTGTCTCTGGTAATACTTGCAACGATTACCTATACTGCATGGAGTGAAGAATCAGAATTTTACGTAAAAACAGTAAATATATATAAAATATATCATCACAATAAAGGCTTCAGGATTGTTTATGAAAAACAGGATATGCAGCTTACAGATGTATTTATTCCTTATTCATGGTTCAGAGTACCGGATAAACCCGCAGAGGAATGGAAAGCCGAAGTTATTTACGGAGACATGCCTGAATACCCATACATGAATATCTACTGGAAAGGGGGACAGTTTTCACATATAAGATTATTTCTGAAAGCTAAAAAAACCCACCCCTCATGGGGAACACTCAGAGACCCTGACAGCTTCAACAACAGTTTTGATATAGAATCACCGGATTTTGATTTCTGATGATTGATTTTATAAAAATCAGAAAAGCCATTCAGGAAGAAAACCTTTCCGGATGGCTTTTTTTTAACTTCAGACACCGTGATCCAATATCTGACAGGTTTCTGGAAATTGAGAAAAAATCCATAAATTCAAGAAGCTGGTTTTATATAATATTCGCCGATTCAGACCCCATTAAAATAGTTCATGCTGTAGAATCATCAGCACTCGACCATCTTCCGGGGGGGAAAAAAGTTTATACCTCAAGAAAAGAACTTTCATTAATTCTTTCAGAGTTCAAAGGGGAAAAAATTGCTGTCAACGGTGACAGAAATCTTACAACACTATCATATATGGATACAGGTACTGGAGAAACAATAACCTCAGCAGGAATAATCACCTGTTCGGCAGCACCGCTTATACAGAAGACATCAGGACTGCTTGACACGGAGCAGCTTCAGTCCCATATAAATGCAGCCTGCCATCTTTATTCTATAATCGGAAATACATGGCAAATTGTCAGAGATTCTTTTATAAACAGCAGACAGCTGACAGAGAAGGACCTTGAGGTTTATATAAACAGCTGTTTTGAAAAAGCAGACCTTGTGACAGAACATCAGATACTGGTGGCATTCGGAAAAAATACTGCTGATCCCCATTATGAAACCGGGAAAAAAGACAGTATTCTCAAAAGAGAAACTCTTGTCCAGTTTGATATCTGGGCCAGGGAGAAAAACAGGAACAGTGTCTATGCGGATATCTCCTGGGTAGGTTTTACAGGAGAAAAAGTTCCGGATCAATACAGCTCGGTTTTCGAGGTATTAACCTGCTCAAGAGATTTTGCTGTTGACCTGATAAAAACGCACCTTGACTCCGGAAAAATGATTACAGGAGAGCATGTAGACAGTAAAGTAAGAAAAATGATTGAAGAGTCAGATTATCTCCCTGCAGTAAAACACAGGACAGGACACGCAATAGACATAGAACTCCACGGATACGGGGTAAACCTTGACTCTGTTGAATTCCCTGACTCAAGAAGTATTATCAGCGGCTCCTGCTTTTCAATTGAACCAGGGCTTTATTTTGAAGATTTCGGGATGAGAACAGAAATCAACTGTTATATAAAAGAAAACATTATCCATATATCGGGGGGGACTCCTCAGACAAAACTGCTTACTCTTTAACAAAATTCCACGGACGGTTTATTTATGAAAGAATTACTTGATTTTATTTCAAACTATGAAAATTTCTATATTTTCGGACACAGGGATCCGGATGCTGACTGTATCTGCAGTCAGCTTGCAATCTCAGGGTACCTCAGAAGAATGGGAAAAAAAACATCGCTTTTTACAGAACTCCCCCTTACCCGCCCTGAAATATCTGGATTCGGAAAGTATTTCAGCAGCAATACCGATAATATAAGAGCAGCAGCAGGGACAGCAGCAATTCTTCTTGACTGTTCTGCTCCTGAAAGAAGCGGTATTTTCTCTGAAAAGATCAAAACACTTCCCTACGCTGTTATTGATCACCACGAGACAGGGATTATAACAGGAGAGTCAGGGTTTATTGATCCCGATGCTCCATCAACTACAGCACTTGTCTACCGTATGATAAAAACTGCCGGGGATAAACCTGATCTTTTTGAAGCTGAACTTCTTTTTCTCGGTCTCTGCACTGATACAGGCTTTTTCAGGCACCTCGAGGAAAACTCGTCTGATACTTTTTTAGCAGCATCGGAACTTGTTAATCTCGGAGTATCTCCCAATAAAATCTATTACCGGATACACGGTAACAGAAGTGTTTCTTCAAGAAAACTTCTCGGTACTATTTTATCCAGGACAGAGTCCTTTTACAAAGGGAAACTTGCTGTAACTTATGAAACATATCTTGATTATCATATTTATCAGAAGGAAGACCGTGACTCAGACCTTCTTTACCAGCTTCTGACTGCTACTGCCGGAACAGAGATTGTTGCATCCATAAAAGAGGAAAATCCTGGTGAATGCAGTGTCAGCCTCAGAACAACAGGAGAAACAGATTTAAGTTTTATAGCAAAACACTTCAACGGCGGAGGACATAAAAAAGCCTCGGGGTTTTCTTTTGCCGGGACATGGGAAGAAACAAAAGAGGCAATTATTCAATATTTTGAAAATGTATATAAGTAATACGCATGGGACATGCATTCATCTCCCATGCGTGAAATCATATTTTTATTTGATTATTTTCTCTGTTTCCATTGCGATCATGAGTTCTTCATTTGTAGGAACAACCATGATTGTAACCGGAGAATCATCATTGGAAATAATTCTTTCATCACCGCGGAATTTGTTTTTTTCTATATCAAGATGAGCGCCCAGAATCTCAAGCCCGTCACATATCAGCTCTCTGGATTCATAGGAGTTTTCCCCGATACCCCCGGTAAAAATTATTGCATCAAGCCTTCCTTTCATTTCAGTTGCAAGTCCGCCTATAAACTTTTTTGCTGAATGGGCAAATATCTGATATGTAAGTATTGCCCTTTCGTTTCCGCTTCTGGCCGCCTTGTTAAGATCTCTCATATCTGATGAAATTCCGGAAATTCCCTTAAATCCTGATTCTTTATTAAGTATTGTCGATACCTTTTCTGTACTGAACCCGAGCTTTTCTATCATATATGTTATTATTGAAGGATCTATATTACCAGTCCGTGTACCCATCGGAAGTCCTGCAAGAGGGGTAAAGCCCATTGTAGTATCAACAGAGATTCCGTGATTTACCGCCGCAAGTGATGATCCGTTTCCGAGATGGCAGGTAATACAGTTAAATTTTGAATAGTCTTTTTTAAGAATTTCTGCAGCCCTGAGCGCGACATACTTGTGGGAAGTTCCGTGAAATCCGTATTTTCTTATTTTATATTTTTCATAAAACTCATAGGGAAGAGGATAAACAAATGCTTTTGGAGGCATTGAAGAATGAAAGGCTGTGTCAAAAACACCTACATTGGGAACTCCCGGAAGTATTTTTTCAATAGCCTCAATACCTTCAAGGTTGGCTGGGTTATGAAGCGGTGCAAGGTTGATACACTCCCTTATAACGTCTTTGATTTCATCAGTAATCTTTTCTGACGAGGTGATTTTCTCCCCTCCGTGAACAACGCGATGCCCAACCGCATTTATTTCGTTTATACTTTTCAGAACACCTATATCACTGTCTGTCAGGGTTTTCAGAACAAGCTGGATACCGTCTGAATGATTTCTGACTACATCTTTAATCTCATGTTCACTGTTCCCGCATTTAAAAGTCATGGAACTGTCATCATGCCCGATTTTCTCTATCAGCCCCTTACAGAGCAGTTTTTTATTTTCCATTTCCCACAAATTAAATTTTATGGACGAACTGCCGCTGTTGAGTACCAATATATTCATTATGACCCCCCAGATAAGTAAAAAAATTGTTTTTTTTGGATTGTAAAAACAGGAAAATTAACCGATTCTTACTTTCTAATTATAGATGAAAAGAATTGTTTTAGCAATTTATTATTCTTAGATAACATGAAATTATAGATTAAAATATTTTAATACAGGTATCTTGACTGTATTTTTATCAGAAGCATTTCCAGGTCAGTTCTTATCTCATCAGGGATTTTCTGCATAAAGACATCATGTATAAGCTTTTCTGCAGTTTCAAGGTCTTTCAGATTAACACATACGTAAACAAGAGCATATAATGTTTTATAATCGTTTCTGTTTTTTGATAGAGCTGACTCAAGAAGGTCCCTGGCCTTTTTATAATCTCTTTTCAGGATCGACAATACACCGAGATTTCTCAGTATTGACCAGTTTTCAGGTTCAAACCGGAGAGCATTTTCAAGAGCTTCTTTGGACCGGATATAATCATTTTTTCTAAGCCATGCACACCCAAGCGCTTCCCATGCAGCAGCATTATATTCATTATTCCTGAGACAGTAATCCAGAGCTTTAATAGCTCTGTCATTCTCCCCTATTTCAGTGAGTGCTATTCCAATAAGGCAGATTGCTTCATTATTATCCGGCTCATCTTCCAGAAGCTGATCAAGTATCTTCCGAGCATCATCAAACTGCCCGTTGGTAATCATTGTTTCCGCAATATCTATAATTCCCATACCTATAATAAAATATAATATAGTAACTGAAAAAATCAAATTTAATAATATTTTTAGAATATGCCCTGTTTCGCCGAGCTTGCCGGCGTCCATGCCTGCCCGGCATAAAAATGTCCTGTTTTTAAAAAGCTGCCCTGTCAGGGCAGCAGAAAAAGGTGAAAATATTAAAAAAGATGAGGATTTAAGCAAGCGCCAGCAGAACTCCCGCAGCAACGGCAGAACCTATTACTCCGGCAACATTTGGTCCCATAGCATTCATCAGGAGGAAGTTTTTGGGATTCTCCTGCTGGCCAACCTTCTGTACCACTCTGGCAGCCATTGGTACAGCTGATACACCTGCGGCCCCTATCATCGGATTGATCTTACCGCCGGATAATACCTTCATCAGCTGTCCGAGTAACACTCCGGAAGCTGTTCCGATAGAAAAGGCTATAAGACCAAGCACAATAATCATTAATGTCTGGGGTGTAAGAAAATGCTCTGCAGACATTTTGGATCCTACAGATACACCCAGGAATATAGTTACAATATTTATAAGCTCATTCTGAGCAGTTTTTGAAAGCCGGTCAACAACACCGCACTCTCTGAAAAGATTGCCAAGCATCAGCATCCCCAGAAGTGGGGCTGAAGCAGGAATAACAAGAGCTGATATAATACATGTTGCTACAGGGAAAATAATTTTCACCCTTTTGGAAACCTCTTTCACCTCAGACATTACAATCATCCTGTCTTTTTTGGTAGTAAGAGCCTTGATTATCGGCGGCTGTATAAACGGAACAAGCGCCATATAGGAATAAGCAGCGACAGCTATAGGTCCGAGAAGATGATCAGCAAGTTTTGAAGTAAGATAGATTGCTGTCGGGCCGTCAGCACCCCCTATTATTGCAATGGAACAGGCTTCTGCAAAATCAAATCCAAGAGCTTTTGCTCCAAGCAGTGTACCGAATATTCCGAACTGGGCAGCAGCACCGAGCAGGAAAGTCTGGGGTTTTGCCAGGAGCGGCCCGAAATCTGTCATAGCACCGATTCCAAGAAATATTATGGGTGGAAATATTCCGGCCTTAACTCCAAAATAAAAATATGACAGAAGACCTCCGTCATCCAAAAGACCGGTCATCGGGATATTTACCAGAATTGCACCGAAACCTATCGGAACAAGAAGAAGAGGCTCATACTGCTTTGCTATACCAAGATATACCAGAATACAGCCGACTGAAATCATGACAAGATGCTGCCATGTCAGCTCAACAAAAGCTGTACTCATAAGGAACTCATTAATTAAGTGAAAAATACCCATTTAAGTTCCCCCCTAAGCCAGTTTCAGAATCGGCTGGTTTTCTTTGACACTGCTTCCTGGGGCAAGATAAATATCAGAAACAGTTCCAGCTGTATGAGCAAAAACCTCAATATCCATCTTCATTGCTTCCATGATAACAACAAGCTGGTCCGCCTGAACCTGAGCACCCTTATCAACCTTTATCTCTTTGATAGTCCCTGTCATCGGAGCCACCAGATCACCGCTTCCGGCAACCGGTGCAGCAGGTGATGCAGCAGGGGCAGGAGCTGCAGCCTTAGGTGCGGCAGGAGCTTTGGGCCTCAACGCTTTTTTCTCCCCTTCAAGAAGCGTAACAGTAAAGTCCCTTCCTTCTTTTGTTATAACAAGATTATCGCCCTGTCTTTCAACTTCAACGTTATATTTAGTTCCCTGGAACTCAAAATTTATCTTCTTTTTCATTATTACACTCCTGAGAAAATTTTCTGAACCCGTGGTGTTGATACCCAGGGATCTGATTTTTCATTTTCAGCAGGCTGCCATGACATTGCAGATCTTGGTGAATCCTCTTCATCAAGATATGCAGCAACTGCTGCTGTTATCCAGTCTGATTCATCAGTCTCAGCTGTTTTTACACCCCCCGGTGATTCCTTCTCTATAACAATCTGCGATACTTCAGGCTTTTTATCAAACACCTGTTTTATCACAACCATCAAAAGACATAGAAAACCAAGAAAAGCAAAAACAATTGCAATACCCAGAATCGATGAAAGAACAGTATAACTGTAAGCTTCTATATTCATTTTAATATCTCCGGATTTTTTTAAAGAGGAACATTCCCATGTTTCTTTGCAGGTCTGTCTTCCCTCTTTCTCTGATGCATTTCAAGAGATCTGATAAGTTCAATTCTTGTATACTTTGGATCAATTACATCATCTACATAACCGTATCCAGCTGCTATAAACGGATTCATAACCTCTTCCCTGAACTCATTAATCTTTTCCACTCTTTTTGCTGCCGGATCATCAGCTTCATTGATATCTCTTCTGAAGATTACGTTTGCAGCACCCTCAGCACCCATAACAGCAATCTCAGATGTGGGATATGCAAGAGTCCTGTCATAACCCAGCTGCTTTGCAGACATTGCAATAAATGCACCGCCGTATGACTTTCTGATTATCAGGGAGATCTTTGGAACAGTTGCTTCAGCCATTGCATAAAGGATTTTAGCACCATGTCTGATTATACCACCGTGTTCCTGAGATACTCCAGGAAGGAATCCGGGAACGTCTACAAGTGAGATCAGAGGTATATTAAACGCATCACAGAACCTTATAAAGCGCGCACCTTTGTCAGATGAGTTGATATCAAGAGCTGCAGCAAAAATTTTAGGCTGGTTTGCAAATATTCCTACTGATCTACCATTCAGTCGTGCAAATCCGACAACTACGTTTTTCGCATAATCTGCATGTACTTCCATAAAGCTGTTTTCATCAAAAACCTCGCTTATAAAATCCTTGATATCATAAGCCTTGTTTGACTCTTCAGGAAGAAGATCCATAAGGGCTGATGTTTCCCTGTCTGCTGGATCATTACAGGCAAGAAGAGGAGGCTGTTCCATATTGTTTGAAGGAAGATAGCTTAATAGTTTTCTCACCCCTTCAATACAGGATTCCTCGTCAGGATACCTGAAATGAGCTACACCGCTTTTTACACAGTGAGCTGTAGCACCGCCCAGTTCTTCATGGCTTATTTCTTCCCCTGTAACAGCTTTAATTACATCAGGACCTGTAATATACATATTGCTTATGCCGTCTACCATAAAAACAAAATCAGTAATTGCCGGAGAATATACAGCCCCGCCTGCACATGGCCCGAGTATTACAGAAATCTGAGGAATTACACCAGAGGAAATTGTATTGTTTCTGAATATTTTACCATACCCGCCAAGAGACAGAATACCTTCCTGGATTCTGGCCCCGCCTGAATCATTGACCTGTATAAACGGGGTTCCGTTTCTGAGAGCAAGCTCCTGAGCTGCAGCTATCCTCTCCGCATGCATTTCACCGAGAGAACCGCCGAGAACTGTAAAATCCTGTGAAGAAAGAAAAACCTGTTTATCACCGATCTTTCCGCTTCCTGATACAACACCATCACCCGGAAATTTTTTCTTATCAAGACCGAAATTACCGGCACGGCCGGTTATATATGTTCCATCCTCAATAAAAGAACCTTCGTCGACAAGCAGATTTATTCTTTCCCTGGCAGACATTTTCCCCTTTTCGTGCTGAGCGGCAATCCTTGCTTCTCCGCCTCCAGCCATTGACTTTGCCTGCATATCCTTAAATCTCTGCATTGCTTCCTTATTACCCACTTGAACCTCCTGTTAGGTATTACAACACAAACATAGTTTTATTCATGTCAGATAAATTTTTATTTTCGCCTATTACAACACAATTATATATAATTATCCAGTTATTTTAAATCGTTATTACTATTATTTCAAATAATTTTTATTATAAATTGGATAACCTGTGGTTAGGATTAATTACACAAACATGTGTTTTGTTAAGTATATAAACATATTATCAGACATTCAAGCATTTTAATAATTATTACTTATAGTCCTATCCGCCTTAAAATTGAACAGATGAAAACATACCTGTTTTCCTGATAAAAGGGATCACAGATGTCTTTACAGATTTCTGTCCAACAAGAGTAGAAAATAAAAAACAGGAAAACAGACAGGAGCTATTGTCTTTTTAAAAAATCTTCGATAAGGATCCTGCTTATACTGCCATGAGGGGGAATTTCAGGAATGCTGTCCTTTGAAAACCAGTCTGCAGCGCCTATCTCTATATCATCAATTTCAATCTCACCTGATTCATATTCAGCCGTAAAACCTATCATCAGGGAATGGGGAAAAGGCCAGCTCTGGCTTCCGAAATATCTGATGTTTTTTATTCTTATCCCGACCTCTTCAAAAACTTCCCTTGCGACAGTATCTTCAAGGCTTTCCCCTGCCTCTACAAAACCGGCAAGAATACTGTATCTCTTCGGATCCGGATACTTTTTATTATGGGCGAGAAGTATCTTATTTCCTCTGGTAATTGCAACAATTATTGCAGGGGAAATAACCGGGTAATATATCCTTCCGCATTCAGGACAGACTTTTGCTCTTTCTGTCTCTGAAAGACCAAGCTTCCCGCTGCAGGCAGGACAGTAATTCCAGTCCCTCATCCAGTTGTTTAACTGGAGGGCCCGCCCTGCAATGGAAAAGAGCTCCTCTCCCATCAGGGAATACAGTTCCCTGACCCCTTTGTAAATATGCTGAGAAACACCGCAGCAGTTATTAAGAGGCTCATTCTCTTCCACAACTTCACAGCTCCAGAGATTTTTCCCGTCAAGCTCCCCCAGAAAAAGTTCAGATTTTCTTTTAAGTCCTATTTCTTCAGGCCTTATAAGACAGGGTATTTCATACTTTTCCCCATCCCCAAAAAGGAGGACCTTTCCCCTATTAAAGATAAACCAGTATCCCTTTTCATTTATCTTTCTGCAAAACAGCTGCGGCTCAAATCTCACAATTTTCTCCTTTAAGATCCATTCCCCCTCCAATACAGGGGAATTCATGGTCTGTCTTTTTTCAAACATACCTTTTTATATGTATTTACAAATATACCGGATTCAATCGGGGAAAGAAGATACTCCCTGCCGTCTTTTTTACGGACCAGAACAAGTTTCTCCCCCCTTCCGGCTGAAGCACCTGAATATTCTGTTTTAACGTCAATCGGTACAGAGCTGAACCCGATAAGACGGCCTAAACCAATCTGAGAGGAAATCCCCCCCCTATGGGAATTATCCGGTTTACCTCTTTTGATATTTTTAACAATTTTAGAAGCCTGTTCACGGGAAATCTCTCTCACAGATTCTATGCGGTCTGAAGCAATATAGTATTTTTTAAATGTCCTCTTGATTAGAATTCCGTTTTCGTCAATTGTATATTTCCAGCCGAATCTGGCAGTCTCTAAAACAATTATCAGGAGCAGGATAAAGGAAATCCCTGCAACAGCAGCGGCTGTTATTTTTTCAGAAATTAAAAAAAAACACACACAGAAAACCAGAAATGAAATTGATAAAGATATTATTAACATCCGGTTTTTCCTGCTTTTAAGCGGTTTAAAAATCATGCATCCCCCTTTCCATAATTTCAGACATCCGCTCCACAATATCTACAGCATCTCCTGTTACGGCAACATCAGCTATTTTCATCATCGGGGCTTCAGGATCCCTGTTTATTGCAATAATCAGTTCACATGACTGCATCCCTACAAGATGCTGTATCTGACCCGATATTCCGCATGCAATATAACACCTTGCCTGTACTGTCTGGCCGGTCTGTCCTATCTGAAGGGAATAAGGGACCCAGCCTGCATCAACCGCTCCCCTGCTTGCAGCTATAGCCCCTCCTGTCATCTTTGCAAATTTATCAAGGCTCCTGAATGCTTCCCCGCAGCCGAGACCCCTTCCCCCTGATATAATCAGTTCGGAATCCGCTATTGAATGGACTATCCCTGAGCTTCTGTTTACAGAAAGGATATTTTTTAGAAGCGAAGATTCCAGGCTGTTTAGCGATTCATTTATAAACAGAGGCTTTCTCCCCTGATAATCCTTCCGGTCCCTGATATGATTCTTCATAACACCGGGCCTCACCGTTGCCATCTGCGGCCTGTGATTTTCACTTTTAATAGTTGCCAGGATATTACCTCCGAAAGCAGGACGGGTCTGAAGCAGATTGCCTGTAGTATCTTCAATATCAAGGGATGTGCAGTCTGCTGTAAGACCGGCATCAGAAAGTACAGCAATCCTGGGGGCAATACTCCTGCCTCTGGCAGTTGCAGAATATATGACTGTTTCAGGTCTGTATTTTTCAATCAGCCTTCTTATCAGTTCAGATTCAGTTTCATCATTGAACCCGGTCAGTCTTTCATCATTAATTATCAGTATCCTGTCTGCATAGAAAAACTCATCCGCAAGATCATCAATATTTTTCAGGTTACCGGCAGCGATAATCCAGAGCTCAGAGCTCCTTGTATCTGCAAGACCCCTCCCCCTTCCTCCGGTCTCATGTGAAACCGGATTCACCTCTCCGTTCTCCAACTCGGCAACAACCCATATATTTCGAAAATCAGCTTTTAGCTTTCCGCTGTCTGCCTTCAACATTACCCCCCTGCCGCGGTGTCTATCTTATTATTTCCTTTTCCTTAAGAAAATCTATTATTTTACCAGAGACATACACGGCATCACCTTCAAACTTCAGAACCATGCTCTCCCTTGCAGGGGGCAGAGAAGTTTTAACTACACGGGTCGGAGAACCGTCAAGTCCGGTCAGATCGGGATCGGATCCGATACTTTCAGAATTCCAGATCTCAATATCCTTCTTTCTGGCCTCAAGTATTCCTTTAATTGTTTTAAGCCTGGGATTGTTTATATCCTTGACAACAGTTATTACAGAAGGAGTTTCAAGTACTATCCTGTCAGAGCCTTTCTCGTCCATTCTCTCTGCAATCAGCCTGCCGTCCTCCTCTGCTTCAAGGTTTGATACATATGTTGCCTGCCTCCAGTTCAGATGAGCTGCAATTCCCGGCCCCACCTGGGCAGTGTCGCCGTCTATTGCCTGTTTACCACAGATGACCAGGTTAACACCCCCTATCTTTTCTACCGCCTTTGACAGAATATAACTGGTTGCCCATGTATCAGAACCGGCAAATGATCTGTCGTTAAGAAGAATTGCCCTGTCGGCAGAAAGGGCAAGCGAATCTCTGAGGATTTTTTCCGCTTTAAGAGGTCCCATTGAAAGGACAATCAGCTCCCCCCCAAGTTTTTCCCGGAGGATAAGACCTTCCTCAAGAGCATAGGAGTCGTATGGATTAATAACAGATTCAACCCCCTCACGCTTAAGCCTCTTCGTTTCAGGATCAATTGATGCGCTGTTTCCGGCAGGGACCTGTTTTATGCAGACAACTATTTTCATGGGTAAATAATAATGATATTAGGGTTTTATCTCAAGGAGTGATTACTGAATAAAATAAAATTACAGATAAAGGCTGTAGTCGAATTTTCCGGGAATAAAAAGCTCGGAAACACAGTCAATAGCGTAATCATCAGTCATCCCCGCAACATAGTCAAGAACAATGTTTTTATCCGATTTTTCAGTTTCAGTATAAAAATTTTCCATCTTGAACAGAAAATCACCGAACCTGTCCATCAGGATATTTTTCTCTTCTTTATACCTGTCAGTATCAAACCGGTACTTTTCGAATGTCTCTGACAGATAGTTCCAGAGGGTAAATATAATTCTTTCGATAAACTGATGGTATTTTATCAGAGTCCGGCTGTTGTAGATATTGTCATAGTTGAATTTTTTCAAACTAAGCATTGCATCATAGACAGGGTCGGAAAACCCTATCTCCCCGTTTTTTTCAGCGTATGAAATAACGTCCCTGACAAGGGTATCAATCATGTCGCTGTTGCGCTCTCCGAGGACCTTTGTAACGACCTCCGGAATATCATCCTTGCTGATAATTTTCAGGTGAATAGCATCCTCGAGATCTCTTCCAAGGTATGCAATACGGTCTGAGGCCCTAACAACAATTCCCTCCCATGTTGAAGGATATGAAACTCTCCCTTCAAGATAGGAAAGTTTCTTTATCCTGAAGTCTGGTTTATATGTTTTCTCAAAAACCTCTCCGCAGTGGTTGAGTATGCCGTCCCTTACTGCATAGGTAAGATTGAGCCCTTCTCCGTAGTTAATAAGGCTGTCGACAACACGGAGCGAATATCCCTCATGTTTAAAACCTCCCCTCTCTTCCATTATTCCTGAAATTATATGTTCACCAGTATGTCCGAAAGGGGTATGTCCCAGATCATGGGCAAGGCTGACAGCCCAGGCAAGTTCTGTATCAAGGGAAAGGGCTTTGCAGATTGTTACAGAAACAGTTGCGACATGCATAACATGCTCGATGCGGGTGCAGATGTGATCGTTTTTGGGGGAGAAAAACACCTGGGTCTTGTGCTTCAGACGCCGGTAGGGATATGAATGGATTACAGCAGTTGTGTCCCTGAAAAATGGGCCTCTCATATCCTCTTCTCTCTGATGAACCCTTTCTGTAAGTGATTCATATGGAAGTCTGTTCTCAAGTCTCATACCGCCCCCTTATTTTTTATCTTTATAAAAAAAATTAATTACTCCCATAAGAACAGCCGGAACCTCCGATAATTTCATCTCTATTTTATCAGTATTTGATTAATAAAACAAGAATCAGGATCTTTCCGATTCAGATCCTCCCGTGCGGATAATATGAAGATAAAAAAAGGGGCTTTGATACATAAACATGCCCAAAGCCCCTGTTATTATATCTGATTTACAGGTTTTTTAAATAGCAGTCCCCCTTAAAGGGTGAGGGCCCCTGTTATACCAATGTTTGTGCCCGGGCCTGTCCCGTCAAAGTAATAGGTAAACGGTATATCAAGCTTAAGTGGTCCGAGTGCGAATCCGAGTCCAAGCATTGCTCTGGGCCTCAGGAATTTGGCACCGTCCCCTTCTGTCCCGCCTGAAACCTTTACTGTACCGGGGGTCTGTGTTGCACCCAAAGCAGTAACTGCTGCTTCATCAAAGTATGTTGTACCGTCAGCTTTTAGTGCGATCTCTGATTTGCTTAAAAGGTTAAGATCAACCCCGAGACCGAAGTTCAGGTTTACTATCCAGAGAAACCTTATCCCTGATATCACATCAATGGGCATCATAAGACCGCTTGCTGTAACCTCCACATCAAGTGTCGGGTCAAGATAAAGATCAACATTTGGTGCAGGTCCTACTCCATCAACATCTACAGCCGTTACAACAGGATCAACATTCACAATCATGTTAGAGGTTGTATTGTAGTAGATAAGGCCGGAGCCGACCTGGATTCCCCTCCACTTGACAATCCCTATCGAGAAGGGATCAACTATCTGATAGTTTGCAAGAAGACCAAATACGGACGAATCATACTCTATCTCATCAGTATCAACTGTAAACTTCCCGACCTTTGCTGAAAGGTAGAGACCGTCTACAAGAAACCCTGCGTTAAGACCAACACTTACAGTAAGTGCCTGAAACCCTGCACCGAAGTAGAGGTCCCCGTCATCCTCAATATCAGTGAGCATATCCTCCGGGCTGCTGAAATCTGCTGTCGGCATCTGAAACCCGACCATTGTACCGACTGCGATGGTGAGGAATTTATATCCCATTAGACCCCTCTGGGTCGCACCGTGGGCAGCATATGAGTTTGCATTCCCGAAGGCATCGGCCATATCATCCATAGTGTCAAACTTTGCAACTGCATCTTCAGCCAGAGGAATGATTGTATTTGTAAGCTCATTCTGAGCATCAGTAGCGTCATATGCACCAAATCCACTAATCGTCGGTAGTGTCGCAGTAATATCAACGGCAAACAGCCCTGCTGCTCCTGTAATCAGAAGAAGCAGAATTAATATCAAAAACCTTTTCATCATGTCAGATCCTCCAAATAAAAAGAATATAATTACAATATAATACTATTACAGTCGGAATTGCAAATAATTTCACCCGTTCATAGGTTAATTATAGACTTAATCTTGAAACAGCAGCCGTTTTGGGGCATATTTTCATTATTACCCATACAAGAGGAGAGATGTATGAAATGCGGATTCTATCAGTTTGATCCTATATTCGGGAATACTGAAAAAAACCTCGGAAAAATTATCAGTACCCTTTCAGGGTCGGATGCAGACCTTGTAGTAATCCCTGAACTATCGCTTTCAGGATACCTTTTCCTTGATAAAGAAGAGGTTGAAAAGACTGCCGAGACTGTACCGGGACCTTCGACAGAAAAGCTTTCAGAGCTTGCAAAGAATAAGGACATGGCAATTGTTATCGGTATGGCAGAGAAAAGCGGCGGGAATTACTACAACAGCGCAGTACTGATAACCCCTGACGGGAAAACACACACATACAGAAAAAACCATCTCTTCCATGAGGAAAAGCTTTTTTTCATAAACGGGGACCTGGGGTTTCCTGTTTTCAATGTAAAAGGGGTAAAAACCGGTCTCCTTGTCTGTTTTGACCATATGTTTCCCGAAGCTGCAAGGACCCTCGCCCTTCAGGGGGCTGAAGTAATTTGCCACCCCTCAAACCTTGTACTTACCGGCAAGGCACAGGTGACCACAAGATCAAGAAGTATTGAAAACAAGGTCTTCTGGATACTTGCCAACAGATCCGGAACAGAAAACAGGGGGGAAAAATCGCTAACCTATTCAGGCTGCAGCCAGATAACAGATCCTGAAGGGAGAGTGATGGTCAGGGCAGGAGAAAAGGAAGAGGGACTTTATACCGTTGATATTGACCCGGAGCTTGCGAGAGATAAAAAGGTGACACCCCTCTGCGATGTTTTTCAGGACAGAAGGTGCGATATATACCTGCTTTAAAAAGCAGCGGCGGATAATACAGAAACAACAGGGAGTATTTATATGACAGAAAACTTCAATGCCATGCTTTTAATAGGGGCGACAGGAACAGGAAAAACCCCCTTCGGGAGTCAGCTTGAAACACAGATGATATGGGGGAAAAGATTCCATCACTTTGATTTCGGAGAACAGCTCAGAAATGCAGTTAAAGACAGACCTGATATTCTTGATGCTGATGAGATAAAAAGAACATCTGATATACTCAGGTCAAACAGCCTTCTTGAAGAAGGTGATTTCCCGATTGCAGAAAAAATCCTTAAGAATTTCATCTTACAGAGAAAAGTCTCCACTGAAAACGAAGTAATAATACTAAACGGACTCCCGAGACATATCGGACAGGCAGAGGCCCTGTCAGCCTTTATTAATATCAACCTTGTTCTGTTTTTCTCAGCATCCGCACGGATCATAAAGGAAAGGATTGAATATAACTCAGGGGGAGACAGAGAAGGGAGAGAAGATGATACGGTTGAAGAGATTGAAAGAAAAATAGAAATTTTCAGAAATAATACCTTACCGTTAATTGATTACTTCAAAAATCTTGATAAAACTGTTCTTTCAATTGATATTGATACTGATACCATTCCTCTCTATATTATCCAGGAATTAAAATCAATGCCTCCCCTGATCTGAGGAGTGAGATCCTCTATGATTTTATACCGGGGAAAAGGGGGCTGGATTCATTGAAAATTCACACCCGCAGTAGTTCTGCCGGTAAAGTCCGTATTTTTCAGAAAGCTCGCGGCTCCTTTTAAATCCGTCTTTCTTTTTGAAATCATAAGGGGCAAAACTCCCATAGGCTTCCCCCTTTTCAAATATCATCTTTGATATTTTATGGGGACTTATGGTAAGTGTTGTTGTAAAGCTTTCTATGGAAAGAGATTTTGCCATTAAGGCGGCCCTTGAGAGTGAATAATTAAAGCATACAGAACATCTTTTTCCTTTTTCAGGCTCCCTCTCATACCCCTTTATCACAGAAAGCCAGGCAGAATGATCATACTCATCAACATAGCAGGGGACATTGTGGATTTCCGAAAGCTTTTTCACCTGCTCAAGACGTTTATAGAACTCACTTTCAGGAAAAATATTTGAATTGCTAAAAAAAAGGGTTACCTCTTTTTCCTCAAGAAGTAACCTTTCTACTGATGCTGTCCCGCACGGGCCGCAGCAGACATGGAGAAGAATACTGTTTTTATTTTTCACAGCGTTTTGCAACAGCCTGCCAGTATTCCTGTTTTTTCTCAATAAAATTATAAGGGCCTTCTTCTGCTTCAAAAATATCCTGCAGCTCCCTGTCAAGTTCATGTTTGCATTTTTTGCACAGATGCTTGTTTTTTAGTGTATAATGGGTCCTGCCATTACTGGGGTTACTTATCATTTTCTTACAAAGATCACATGTTATATACTGCATAACTACCTCTCAGCATAAATATTATAACATCAGCGATTTCTTGTCGATATTTTTTTTATGTTTATATCCAAATATCCATCGGTAATTCATGAATCATTGATGGATATGTTATAATATCACCCAAGGAACATATAATGGAAAACAGAACCTTCATCATTGCAGAGGCCGGGACCTCTCACATGGGGAACCTTGAAAAGGGATTTGAACTTATTGATGCTGCCGCCTGGGCAGGAGCCGACTGTATTAAATTCCAGATCGTCTTTGCTGATGAGATCATCCACCCTGAATCAGGGCTTGTGGATCTTCCGAACGGAAAAATACCCCTTTTTGAAATATTCAGAAGCCTTGAAAAGGATATAGATTTTTACAGAAAACTGAAAGATCATGCAAAGGAGAGAAAAATAGCCTTTCTGGCCACCCCTTTCGGGATCAGAAGCACACAGATCCTGAAAAAACTTGATGTTGATTCTGTCAAGATAGCCTCCCCAGAACTTAACCATTATCCTCTTCTGGATGAGGTGAAAAAACTCGGATGCAGAATAATTCTCTCCACAGGTGTCTCTACCCTTTCTGATATAGAAAAGGCCCTGATGCATACCGGAAAAAATACAGTACTGCTTCACTGTATTACATCCTATCCTGCCCCGGAGGAGGAGTATAACCTGAAGCTTATTCCCACTTTGTCTGAAGTATTCGGAATACCGGCAGGGATATCCGACCACTCAAAAGATCCCGTTCTCGTGCCGGTACTTTCCACTTTACTAGGAAGCCGGATGATAGAAAAACACATAACATTAAGCAGCACAGGGGAAGGACTTGATGATAAAATTGCTCTGGATCCTGATGATTTCAGGATTATGGCCGGAGAGATCAGAAAAGCAGAGACAACAGGCAGTGATGAAATAATTGAAAACCTGGAAAGAAGGTTCAGCAGGGAAAGAATTCGTGCAGTTATGGGAGACGGTGTTAAAAAGCTTGCAGAGTCAGAAAAGGAAAACTACAGAACAACCAACAGATCAATAATTGCTGTAAAGGATATTAAAAAAGGGGATGTTATAAGCAGCAATAATACAGCACTTCTGAGAAGTGAAAAAAACCTCAAGCCGGGTCTTCCTCCCGATTTTTCTGATATAATCAGGGGAAAAAGAGTATTAAAGGATATAAAATCGGGGGAAGGAATTATCTGGGACTGTTTATTACAGAGATAGGTACCCCTACCACTCTGGAACATTACCCATCCGTCTTCCCATGACCTCTACAGTATCCTGTATAATAACCATTCCTGTTTTATCATGCTTTTTAACGATTTCCTTGATCCTTACTGCTTCCTTGACAGTAGCAACTGTATAAAGCATATTGGCATCCTTTCCGGATGAGGCTCTTTTAGCACTGATTACAGTTATCCCTTTGTGAAGCTCCTGTCTGATCAGATAATTAATCTCCTTCCATTTATCAGATATAATATAAACAACCCTTCTTCTGCTGAGTCCTGTAACAACCAGATCAACAATTTTAGCAGAAACATAAAGTGATATCAGTGTATATAGAGCATCATCCGGAGTAAAAATAAAACCAGTCAGAATAAGCACAAATGCATTAAAACCAAGGATTGTCTTCCCAAGCCTTATGGAAAACCTGTTCATCAGAATAATAGAAAGGATATCCACCCCGCCGGCAGAACCTTTTGACTTGAAAATAATCCCCCCCCCAAGTCCTGTTATGATCCCGGCAAGTATAGCGGAAAGGATCCTGTCATTAACATCTATTTCAATATAAACATAATGCAGGGCAAGGGTAAAACAGATTACACCGAAAATACTGTATAAAAAAAATCTTTTTCTGACCAGTATAATGGCCGCAATAAATATCGGAACATTAAGGGCTAGATTTATCATGGAAAGATGGTATTCAGGCTTCAGATAATGTATAACCAGAGAAAGACCTGTAATGCCGCTGCTGACAAAGTGGTGGGGAATGAGTATCCCGTTTATCCCGACAGCACAGATAACAGTACCGGCAATAAGCATCAATATGTTCTTTATTATATCAACAGCTGTCTCTTTCATGTTTTCATCCTTACATAGTTCAGAATAACAATTCGCAGTTTTTTAAGTTATAATACAATATATTTCCCTTTTTCATACCCGGATATGTATAACTTCCTCATTATTCTTTTAAATTCTTTTTCCTTCTCCTGATCCGAGAACTGAAGCAGAATATTTTTCAGCTGTTTATTATATTGATATGGAAGAAATTAAAGATCCTTTAAACAGTCTTGCGGAAAAACACTTCGGAGTAAAATATCTTTTCCCGTATCAGCGGCTTGTAATATCAAATATAATCGAAGTGATTTCTGACATGAGTGGAGAAGTTCCACCCAATCAGATTGTTATACTCCCTACCGGAGCAGGGAAATCGCTATGCTTTATGCTCCCCTCTCTTGTTCTTGAAAAACCCACACTGGTCATATTCCCCCTTCTTGGACTTATTGCAGACCAGAAGAGAAGGCTTGAAGAGGCTGGCATCAGTACAGCAGTTATAAAAGGGGGACAGAGCAGCGAAGAGAGAAAAAAGGTTTTTGCAGGGATAGAAAAAAACAGTTTCCGGATTATCCTCTCAAACCCGGAAACACTGGGAAGAGAAGATGTTATCGGGAAGTTAGCAGGAAAAGAAAAAGGATCTGTTATCAGTCATGTTGTAATTGATGAAGCCCATACAGTTTCTGAATGGGGTGACACATTCAGAAAAGCCTATCTTGAAACAGGGTATATAATAGAGAAAATAAATCCTGCTGTCGTAACAGCATTTACAGCCACTGCATCTGAGAATATACTCAAACGCCTTAAAAATATCCTTTTTGAAGGAAAACAGCTGAATATCATATCCGCCAATCCTGACAGAGTGAATATCAGCTATCAGGTAATCCCCTCTGTTTCAAAGGAACATGACCTGATAGAACTTGCAAAAAGAGTTGAAAAACCTGCCCTTGTCTTCACATCCAGCAGGATTTCGGCCGAACTTGCAGCAACTTCCCTTTTAAAGCAAAGCGGTCTCAGTGAAATAAAATTTTATCATGCCGGCCTTGACCGCGATGAGAAGAAAGATACAGAAGACTGGTTCTTCCGCTCGGGAACAGGGATCCTTACAGCAACATGCGCCTACGGACTTGGGGTTGATAAAGGAAATATCAGAACTGTCATCCATCTTGACCTTCCTGGATCTGTTGAAGCATATCTTCAGGAGTCGGGACGGGGTGGAAGGGACAGGAAAAAGGCACAGGCTATTGTACTATATTCCTGGTCCGACAGAAACAGACTGAATTTATTCAAATCAGATGAAGAAAAAATACGGTATAAAAACCTTCTATCATTTGCTGAAAACAATAAAACATGCAGGAGAAAAACACTTTTAGGATTTCTTTCAGCAGAGCCTGATTTCTGCGATACATGCGACATATGCAGCAGAACACACAAAACAACCGCTGCAGGGGAAAAAGAGATTATAACCCTTGTAAAAAACAACAACAGGATGCTGACGGTCAAGGAAGCTTCCGCTGTTTTGAAAGGATCAGAAAACTGTTTCAGAATTTCAGATTTTATCAGGCAGTCAAAAAGCTATGGAGTTCTTTCCGGGTGGTCTTCCCGATCAATAGAAGAGGGGATACAGGCCCTTATTGAAGAAGGAAAAATTAAAAAAGGCAAATTCCTCTACAGAAATCTTCTTTCGGCAGGGAAAAGATCTTTTGTGGAACAAGACAGCACAGCGTGATATAACTATTATATGTATATAACATTTCTCGGAACAGGAACTTCTCACGGAATACCGGTTGTAGGCTGCGACTGCAGAGTCTGCAGCTCGGAAATAACTGAAAACAAAAGATACAGATCATCAGTATTTATTGAAACAGAAAAATACAACATACTGGTTGATGCTGCAACGGAATTCCGCCTTCAGGCAGTCAGGGAGAAGATAAAACATATTGATCTGGTACTTATCACCCATGCGCATGCTGATCATGTACATGGGCTTGATGATCTGCGGCCACTTACAGGAAAAAAGAGACTTCCGGTTTTCGGAAACATAGAAACTATCAGAGATATGGAACAGCGGTTCAGCTATATAGTTAAAAGTAATCACGTGGGAGGGGGAAAACCTGAAATAGATTTTAATATTCTGGATGATATTCTGGAGCTGAAGAATGATCATTTTATTGTACCTATCCCTGTAAAACATGGCAATCTTGATATCTACGGGTACAGAATAGATAAATTCGCATATATAACCGACTGCAGCTTTATTCCTGAATCATCCTTCGCTCTTCTTGAGGGAATAGAGGTTCTGACACTGGGTGCTCTAAGATATAAACCCCATATAACACATTTTACAATTGACCAGGCTGTTGAGGCTGTAAAGAGAACCGGATGCAGGATCGCCTATCTGACCCATTTCTGTCACGACATTGATCATGTTAAACTAAAAAAAGAGCTGCCTGAAAATATAAGGCCGGCTTTTGACAGAATGAGGATTGAAATATAAAAAAAGGGGGATGCCTGAATAATACCACAGACAACCCCCTTTACCTGAATAATACGGTAACTTTATATTAGATTTTCTCTACTTTGCCGCTTCTCAGACATGCTGTACAGATTTTAACAGTTTTAATCTTACCCTCGATAATTCCTCTAACCTTTTTAAGGTTAGGTCTCCAGACCCTTCTGGTTGTATTATGAGCGTGGCTGACATTGTTACCTGTAAGTGTTCCTTTTCCGCATATATCACATTTACGAGCCATTTTTTCCTGCCTTATTATATAAATATTAATAATTGTTATTTCAGATTTACTTAAAATAGCAGTTTTTAAATATTTTGTAAATAATAAAAATCCTGTCTGTTTGAATTGTTGCAATATTCATGCTATTATTATTTTAATTGAACTACTTAAGGTTTACAGAAGATCGCTAATTCAATCCGGGACTTAAAATGAGTTTTGCAGAGGTTTTTAATATTATATTATGGCTGGATGCTGTAATTGCCGTATTTATTATAATACTTGACAACCGTCCTCCGGAAGTTTCAATATCCTGGATACTTATTATTATTTTTCTCCCTGTTGCCGGGTTGATTCTATTTACCCTTTTCGGGATAAACTGGAAAAAGACAAAACTAACAAAGCAGAATCCTGAAACCCTTTTCAGTCATAATCTTGAGAAGATCCTCCAGAACCAGAAGGAGTTTTTTAAGGACAAGGATATAAGGGAAGAAGAGGAAAATGATCAGATAAAACTCATGAATCTCCTGTTGAATGCAAATAATTCAATAATAACACTTAAAAACAGCTGCCAGGTTTATAATTCAGGTGAAATGTTTTTCTCCCATTTGCTTCAGGATATAAAAAGTGCAAAACACTCAATCCACCTTGAATTCTATATATGGACATCAGACAGTCTGGGAGAGGAAATCAAGGATATACTGATTAAAAAAGCAGAAGAAGGGGTCGAAGTAAGACTCCTTTTTGACGGAATAGGGTCTTTCGGCAGAATATCATTCAAATACAGGAGAGAGCTCAAAAGATCAGGAATAAAATACAGATATTTTCTGGATCTGGCAGCTCCCCTCTCACTGATAAAAATAAACTACTGTAATCACAGAAAAATTGCTGTGATTGACGGTAATACAGCATATACAGGGGGGATGAACGTAGGAATTGAATATATAACAGGGGGGAAATACTTTGAAAGCTGGCGCGATACCCAGATACGGCTTAAAGGTGATTGCGTAACAATGCTTCAGTCTGTATTCCTTGTAGACTGGTATAACAGCGGCGACAGACTTCTTCTGGAGAAAGATTATCTTCCGGAACCGGATCCATTTACCCCGGAAATGACAGTACAGATTGCAACAAGCGGAGCCGATTCAAAATGGGCATCCATACAGCAGATGTTTTTTACTATGATAACAAATGCAAACAGGGATATTTATATACAGACACCCTATTTTATTCCAGATCAGAGCATAATGACAGCTCTTGAAACAGCTGCTTTAAGCGGAATTAATGTAAATATTCTCATGACAGGAAAACCTGACAAGCTGATACCGTTCTGGGCGGCTCACACATATTTTGAACCGCTGATTAATGCCGGGGTGAATATATTTCTATACAGAAAGGGATTTCTCCACTCAAAGATTGTTGTTGTAGACAGCTCGATTGTATCAATAGGAAGCTGCAACATGGATATGAGAAGTTTTCATATCAACTTTGAGCTCAATGCTCTGGTTTATGACAGAGAAACAGCAGAGAAGCTGATTGAGACATTTTACAATGATCTTAAGTTTTCTGAAACTGTAACAAGGGATTTTATCAGCCGTTCAGGAATTTTTAAAAGAATAAGAAACTCTATATTCAGAATTCTATCCCCTGTCATGTAAATCCTTGATAAAAAAGAGCTGCCACTGAGGCAGCCCTGATTCAACTTAATAAGGTTTTCGAAATCTTTTCAAAGAATTAAAGCTCAATAATTTCTTCATGAACAAATATTTTCCTTTTTTCAAGTTCATCAAAAACATCTTTTGGATTAAACGCATACTCAGGAATAACTGCTCCTGTCCCCTCTGTCTTGTTCTTAGCCATTAGAATAGCAGCAATTCCCATGGGAGTACCAACATTTCTTACATACGCCTTAAGGCCTTCCCAGCCGGGAACAGACCCATCACTTGCCGGATGTGTATGTGTCAGAATATGCTCAAACTTTTTACCTTTTCTTGTTCCTGTAACCTGAATATGCAGTGAATACCCGTAAAGATCAGTAGTTGTTCCCTCTTCGGACTGCTGAAGATATGCGCCGATAGCATCCATGATACCCATCTCAACACCTTTATAGGAAAAAGTGTCATTCCTCATGAATCCCCATTCATAAAGAGCTTTTACAAGTCGCATGTTTTTAGGCGGCCATGTACCTCTGACCTCAATAAGTCTTACCCCTTTGTCCTTAAGGTATTTCTGCCCGGTAACAGTTTCTGAATGGGGAATAATCCACTGGGGGTTTGTACCGTAAGGCTCGGGGAGTGCAATATCCCTTTCCCTTGCAAAGGGAGGGACCTGCTTAAACTCTCCGTCTTCAAAAACTACCCGTCCTGGTAGGTTGGGATCATATTCATATGATGTTGTTTCAAAAATAGCCGGTGAATAAGCTATCGGTCTGAAAGCACCGTGACTTACCCTTACTGTATCAACTGTTTCACACTGGTCTGCTCCATGTTTGAGCATCATATCAGTAATACCGGGAGTCATCCCGAAACCTGGAACCATTATCCTGCCGTTTTCCCTGAAAATCCTGTCATATTTATATTCTTCACCGAAACCATTGAGGTTAACACCTGAACAACCGGCATTGGCAATACAATCTGTTGTTCTGTCATTAAGCTTGATAGTTGTCCCGTCCATAACAACATCATAGCCTTTGAGCTTTTTAATTGTATCTTCCCTGTCCATTACGTCGATTTTTAGAAAATCAACTCTCGGGTCTTTGAGTTCTGCAATAAGTGCCCTTGCTGCCTCCTCGTTGTATTCACCAATTGTAATTTTGTCAAAAACAGAAGAGTCTGTATATTCTACTACATCTCTTACAGCCATACTGCATATTCTTCCGGCTCCGGCTAAACACATCAGTTTCATAGTTTTAAGTCTCCTTAACTATAATAATATATTATGCAATTTATAATATTGCTTAATCTTTAACTGATTATTATCCGAAACACATCCTGTGTCAATAATTTTTTATAATGCTTATTATCATTTTTTTTAATAGTTCTATGTCTTATGATTATGTTATATTATAGCCTGAGCAAACAGAAAAGAATTTTAACGAGACTGATGATTATTTTCAAATTTATAGAAATATTATTTCCGGGTTTCCTGTGACAGTGTTTTCATATATTCAGTTGACCATTGATTGGTCAATGCAATAAATTCTGCAATTGATTTTGTAAAATATTTTTCCTTGTGGTAGGTTATATAGAATCTTCTGGTCAGGTTCGGGTCATTAACATTAATTGCTACAAGATCTCCCCGTTTTATATCATTCTTCACCACATTTTTTGAAATAAGAGTTATACCGATACCATCCCTGACAAGAGCTTTAATTGATTCATTGTTTGAGAATTCACATACAACATTAAAACGGATATTGTGTCTTTTCTTAAAATCACTGATAACCTTTCTTGATCCGCATCCTACTTCCGGCATAATTATTGGAAGATTATTAAGGGCCGAAGGTTCTAAATCATTGTACTTTGCAAGAGGATTCTCAGGATTTGTAACAAGAACAATGTTTTCCTTAAGGATTTCTTTTACAACAATCTTGGGATGTGATATCTCTTTTGATATAAAACCAAGATCATTTGTAAGTCTTGAAATACTGTCAATTACATATGTATCTGTAAGAGTAAGAACTGAAACATATATATCAGGGAATTTTCTGTTGAATTCTATTACAACACCTGGAAGATAAAAAGCCCCGAATGTTTCTGTTGTTACAATAGATATTTTACCCGATTTCTGCTGCTGAAAATCCCTTATACTCTCCTCGACCTGTGTCTCAAGTTCAAATATTTTCTCTGCAAGCGAATATAAAGCCTCTCCTGCATCAGTCAGAATAATTTTTTTCCCGACCCGGTTGAACAGAGTCAGATCATATGTCGACTGAAGTTCCTGGATCTGTCTTGTTACAGCTGGCTGGGTTATACAAAGCTCATCAGCAGCTTTTGTAAAACTCCTGTGCTTTGCCGTATGATAAAAGGTCTTGAGATGATATAGATTCATAATGTTTTATATTATATATTATAATATTAGTTTATTCAATAATAGTTTATTTTTGATATTTCTGAAAAAATCAACATTTTTTCAACTTAAAATCAATTTTTTTGCTGCTTAAATGTACATATGTATATACAATTGAGCTTGTTTATGATATTTATAAAATTGATTTGCCAAACATACTGAAAAATGGAGGATAATATGTCTGAGAATCTTGACAGACAACTGAAACTGGAAGGTGATGTCAATATATCTGAAAAAAGAAATAAATGGCAGAAAGAGAATATAGGAGAAGAAACAGATAAACTGCTGAAAGAGGATGAAAAATATTTTCTAAAGCAGTCTTTATCAACACCCTGCCTGAACGGTTTGAAATCAGCCAAAGGGGCCTGGATTGAAGATATAGAAGGGAGAAAATATCTTGATTTTCACGGAAATAATGTTCATCAGGTAGGTTTTGGAAACGAAGAAGTCATAAAAGCAGTCAAACAGCAGCTTGATGAACTTCCGTTCTGTACACGAAGATATACCAACTGGAAGGTAGTGGAGTTTGCAAAGAAAATAGCTTCAATAACACCGGGGAACCTGAATAAAATGCTTTTTGCCCCCGGCGGTGCGGAAGCAAACTCCATAGCTATCAAGCTTGCAAGAATTGCAACCGGAAGATATAAAACAATTTCAATGTGGGAATCTTTCCATGGTGCAGGCCTTGATACCATCTCCATAGGGGGAGAAGCTGTATTCAGAAAAGGAATAGGTCCTCTTATGTCGGGAACAGAACATGTACCGCCGCCGGATATACACAGAAGGTTTATGGATATCGGGAAACCGGAGGAGTGGGAAATTCTCTGGGCAAAATACATAGAATATATACTGGAAAAGGAGGGGGATGTAGCTGCTGTTATATCCGAGCCGATGAGAAGCACCCCTTATGTTCCTTCAAAAGAATACTGGCAGATCGTAAGAAAAGCCTGCGATAAATACGGAGCGCTTTTAATTTTTGACGAAATACCCCACGCACTGGGAAGAACAGGCAGGTGGTTCACATGTCAGAATTTCGATGTCACACCTGACATTCTTGTTATCGGAAAAGGACTTGGCGGAGGGGTATTTCCTATAGCAGCTGTCATTGCCGATGAAAAGCTTGATGTTGCCGGAAATATTGCACTGGGGCACTTTACCCATGAGAAAAGCACAATCGGGGCAGCAGCAGGGCTTGCAACTATCAACTATATTGAAAAGAACAATCTCATTGAACACTCAAGATCTCTGGGTGAATATGCTTTGAAAAAATCAAAAGAGATGATGGACCGGCATCCTTTGATTGGTGCGGTAAGGGGAATCGGCCTTTTTCTCGGCATTGAACTTGTAAAAAACAGAGAAACCAGAGAGCTTGCAATTGAGGAAGCAGAGGAGGTTATGTACCGGTCTCTTTCAAAGGGGGTTAGCTTCAAGCTCACAATGGGAAACATACTGACACTTACACCGTCTCTTACAATCAGCAGAGAAGAAATGGATTTTGCACTGAATGCTATTGAGGAATCAATTAGTGAAGTTGAAAGCAATCTGTGATTATAACTGCTCCAGAGATCCCGAAACGGGATCTCTGGATTCTTTCAGAAAAATAAGTCTCCCGGGAGGCAGTGAAGTCAAATCCTGAAGCGCTTCCCCGAGCAGATCTGCATACTCAAGAAACTCATCGCCTTTTTCTTTTTTAATTTTTTCGAGGAAATCTGCCTTGTCAGGATACTTTTTTATCAGTTTAGGTATAATATGATCAAAGAAATAAGGCAGTATTTTTTCCGCCTCCTGCTGCAGATTATAGGCCATAAATTCATTTACAACCAGATAGTCATCTTCTGTATTGTATGACTTATATTCCAGAAAAAGATACCAGAAATCCTTCAGCTCAGGATCAACAATCTCCCATACCTTCCGGCACCTGTCCCTGAACCCCGGTGATGAGAAAAATATCCCGTGATACCCTTCATGGGTAATAAAAATCCTTCTCAGATGATCTTTTGATTCCTGTGAAATCGAGAGAATACCTCCGTTCCCGGGATAATAAGCACCTTTTTCTTCTTTTATAACCGAATTCTCAAGAAGAATCGCTTTCAGAAGATCCTCTTCAGGATTTAAAGAAAAGTTCAGTTCTTTCGATTTGTTGAAAAAGGATGCAAGATCATCTGCCTTATAATCATGGGCATTCCATCCGTGCAGTTTCTCTATATCCTCATTCGCAAGGATCAATCCCCGGCTTCCCGGTTTTTCGACATAAAACGCGATTCTTTTGAACATACGGGCCTGAAAACTGTAGTCTATTGTATCAATGATCAAAAATGACGGGAAATAGTTCCAGCTGAAAAGCTCGAAATTATCAAACCTCCATCTGGATCTGTCAGTTGAAAGGATTGCCCCGAAACCTGTGTTGATAGGAGAAAAAGCACTTTTTTCTTTTCCTGAAAGTGATTTACCTTGATAAACAAGATTATTAATCCCGATGGAATCTTCAGGATATTTGATTCTGACAACAGAAGGGGGGAATTCAAAATACAGACCATCAAGTATCAGCCTGTTTCTTCCTTCATGAGGCAGATAATTAAATCCTGCAGATTTACCACTGCTGCTGATGTTTATTTCAATACTTTCTTCAGCCCCACTTTTCCTGAAATACTCAAAATCAAAAAGTATCTCACTGACGGAAATATTCCCTGAAGTATCACCCAGCATATAAATAATATTGTCGTTTCCATCTTCAGCTGATATAAAAATCTCTTCACCTGCCTGATATATCCCATTATTCCTGGTAATTCCTGAAAAATAGCCATCTGCGTCTACCTGTTCAATCTTTTCAATCAGAGGATAAAGACTTTTATCATAATTATTGAGAGTTTTAGTTGAAACTCCCTGGAAAGACCCTCCGGCCGGAACCCTGAAATATATTACAGCCTCAGTTTCTCCGTCAGGATATACCGGTACATTCTTTTCCGTATTATCAATTAAAAAAGAAATATTAAATCTGCCTGATATCCGGCTGAAATATCCCCGGAAAAAAAGATCTGAATCAGAAACAGGAATTCCCCTTTCCTTATCAAACCTGTAACTAATAATTCCACCGGATTTATCATCTGATTCATGAAGTCTGAATTTTGTACCGTCCTTAAAAAGGTATACAGGACTGTTCCCTGCACAGGATAAAAACAGAAAGATAAACACAATCAGTTTTAACAGTACTATCCCTTTTTTCATATACTGTTTTTACCTTTTGTTATCAGCAGAGACACAAACCCGGTTTCTTCCTTCAGATTTTGCCTTGTATAGTGACTGGTCTGCAGCCCTGGATATTTCTTCAGCCTTTCTGAACAGTGGATATGAGGCAATACCGCAGCTGAAGGTAACAGAAAAAAGACTGTTACCGGATTTGTGTTTTATCAGGGAAAATCTTTCTCTTATTTCATTCATGACATTTTCCGCATTTGCAGAATCGGTATTTGTAAGAAGAATTCCGAACTCCTCCCCTCCGTATCTTCCGACAATATCTGTTTTCCTCAGCCGCTCCTGAAGCAGGTAAGCAAGACTTTTAAGAACAGTATCTCCTATAAGATGTCCATAAGTATCATTAACTTTCTTGAAATGGTCTATATCAATCATGGCATAACTCATCGGGATTCCCATTCTGCTGGATCTTATCAGTTCCCTGTAAAGATTATCATTAAAATTAGTATGATTCAGAAGTCCTGTCAGAGAATCTCTCTCCATCAGATACCTGAGATCACGGGATCTTTCAATCTTGTTTTTAACAAAATTTATCAAAAAACTGTCATCAACCGATTTATTAAGAAAATCATCGCCTACAATATTATAATTTGTAATCAGCTCGCCGGGACTGTCAAAGGAGGAAAGAATCAGGATCGGAATCGAGACAAAATTTGCATGCTGCCTGATCATTGCAGCCAGTTCAAACCCGTTACATTCCGGCATAAAAAGATCTATCATAATAAGATCGGGAGTACTCTCTATAAGCAGATTAAGAACAGACGATGGTGAAGAAGCCACAGAGGTTATCATTCCGTTCTGCTGAAAAAGGTGTGCATAATAGGATATTGTATCAATATCATCATCCACAATAAGTACATGATCCGGTTTGGTTATGCTTGATTCTTCAAAACAGTATATTTTATCAACCAGCCTTATTATATCCACCGGAAGTTCAAAAAAAACATCCCCCCCGGCCTTTATTGCTGTAAGCCTGGTATTAAAATCGTTTTTATCTGAAAGATAAATTATCTTGAGAGGACTTATCTCTCTCTTTATCTCACTGAAAATTTTGATATTTTCGGGATTCTCAAGTATAACATCAATATCTGTCACAACAAGATAATTTTCTTTCCTGACGAGCTTCTCCTGGAGTACCGTAAGATCATTCAGGTATTCTATTGTATATCCGAAAGAAACAAGCTGTGTCTCGATATCATGGAGATATTTCTTTTTTGTACTGTAAAAGAAAAGAATATTCTTATCCCAGTCACGGGGGATCTTTTCAAGGACCTTTCCGTGAATGACAGGAAAATCAGTTACAGAATGATTATATTTTTTGGACTTGGTCTCTTTCAAAAGAAAAGTAATCCGGTCAAGAGAATCCTTTATCATCCCCCGGTCTATCTCCTCATAGGGGAGGCCGTTCTTCATGGCATCATGAAGATACATATCAAGATTTTTGAGAATTTTATCTATCCGCTCATATCCGAAAGTTCCAGTTGATCCGGCAAGCTTATGAATATCCATTCTCAGTGCTGAAAGATTCTCCTCATCAAGCGTATTCTCCATGATAAGGAGAAATTTCTTTCTTATGTTGTCGATACCTACGGGCAGATAATCTTTAAAATATTTTTCCAGTTCTTCGAAATTTTCAAATTCCTGTTCATCGGCACTTTTCAAAATAATCTTATCCTGATAGTTTTTATTGTAATTCCTGTTAAAGTATATAACAATTTTATCAAATAAGTCTAACAAATAATATAAAAAGTATGATAGTATAAAAAAATATTTTTATGGATAAACAGTGAAAAACAAAAATAAACTGACCCCCAGCCTGGAAAATTATCTCGAAGCAATACTTTTTATAGAAACGAAAAACAGGGTTGCACGGGTAAAGGACATAGCTGATTTTCTAAAAGTCCAGATGTCATCAGTCACTGTGGCACTGAAAAACCTCAGGGAAAAAGGGCTTGTCAACTATGAAAAAAATTCATTTGTAGTTTTATCGGACAAGGGGAAACTGATAGCAGGAAATACCCAGAAAAAACACGATATTATACGTAATTTTCTTGAAAATATTTTAAAGATTCAGGCAGAAGATGCAGATAGGGCTGCATGTGAAATTGAACATATTCTTGACCTTGAGTCAGCCTCAAGGCTTGCCAATTGTTCAGATTTTGTTATTGAAAAACTGAAGGAATCGGGACTTTCAGAACAGGAATGGAAAACTATTCTGAAAAAGAAAGCTAATCCGTAACCCAACATCATAAAATCAGTGATTTCCCTTTATATTCACTTCCCTTATAAAATGATCACAATACCTGCTTATACCGCATTTTCCGCACTCAGGCTTCCTCGAATGGCAGATAACCCTTCCATGCAGATTAACACTCATTGAAAACCTGTACTGCTTTTCGGGATTTATTATTTCCCTCAGCTCAGCTTCAATTCTGTCAGGATCAGTTTTTTCCGTCAGCCCCACCCTTTTCACAACCCTCCTGAAATGGGTATCAACAATAACAGCCGGTTTTGAAAAAAGAGTACCTGTTATTACGTTGGCACTTTTTCTCCCCACCCCGGGAAGAGTGACAAGTTCATCTATAGTATCGGGGACCTCGCCTCTGTATTTTTCCGCAATTATTGAAGCTGTCCTTATTATATTAATAGCTTTTACCCTGTAGAATCCTGTAGATCTTATTATTTCCTCAACATCTGCTGCACAGGCTTTTCCGAGAAGCGAGGGCTCAGGATATTTTTTAAAAAGTGCCGGGGTGATTTTCATTACCTGTTTATCAGTAGTCTGAGCAGTCAGAATAACTGTAATCAGGAGCTGGTAGCTGTTTTCAAAATCCAGGAACTCGATCTTTTCAGGGTAAATTCTCTTAAGCTCTTCGGCAATCAGGGCTGCTTTTTCAATCAGGTTCATTGGGAAAAAGTAGCATTTAGATATTGACCTTGTAAAGGTTTAAAAGTATACTCTGTGCATATTTCGGGATGTAGCCTAGTGGCTAAGGCGCCTGCTTTGGGAGCAGGAGACCGAAGGTTCGAGTCCTTCTATCCCGAATTTTTTGTGCGTTCATAGCTCAGCTGGATAGAGCAACGGCCTTCTAAGCCGTAGGTCAGAGGTTCGAATCCTCTTGGACGTAAAAAAGAGACCGCCGGTAAGGGGTCTCTTTTTTTATGCACATTAAAAAATAATAATCAAACAGGATTATTCAGAATAGCTTCAGCTTCCTGCTTTTGGTTTATTTTTTCCGTCTTCAGCAGATATGACATTTTCTGAATAGCAGCAAGAAGAAAACTTTTTTCCCAGTCTTCCAGGGAAGAAAAACCTTCAATAAAACTGCGGTCAAAAAGCCTGGGCTCCTGTTTCAGTATATCAGTAGCCTTTTCAGTCAGCGTTATTATCTTACTTCTTTTATCTGATGCCCCGACCTGCCTTGTCAGAAAACCGTATTTTTCAAGCCTTACTATTATATCTGTGACTGTAGCCTGACTTAAAGAGGCCTTTTTGGCTATCCGGGATATTGTACTCCCTTCTTCATCCATGATAATCATCAGCAGCAGCATCTGCGGCCCGGTAAGACCATAGGTCTTATAGAGTTTTTTGGAATGTATATCAACAGCCTGTATTATCTTCCTGAGGGCAATATGCAATTCATTAAAATAGTTTTCATCCATAAATTATCCCAATAATATGAATTATATTTAAATTTTTCAAGTCAATATTTGAACCGAAAATTATTTGCAGCGTATACTTAATATATATTGACATTATTAATAGCATACTATAGTATCTACGAATAATAAATACCTATAAATCATATATTTATATTTTTCTATTACATTTTTATACAATGTATTCTATATATCGTATACATTGTATCTAATAATAACCTATAGAATATACAATATTTATCCAAGAATAATGCAAGGAGCAGGTTCACAATGGCGATTATTTCTGTAAGAAATTTATATAAGGTTTTCGGCCAAAATCAGAAAAAAGCACTCTCTCTTCTCGAAAAAGGGAAAGCAAAAAACGAAATCCTGAAAAAAACAGGATCTACCATAGCAATAAATAATGTCAGCTTTGAAATAGAAGAACGGGAAATTTTCGTTATTATGGGTCTTTCAGGAAGCGGGAAATCCACTCTTATAAGATGCCTTAACAGGCTTATTCAGCCTACAAAGGGGGATATTTTTATTGAGGGTGAAAACATCATGGAAATGAATAAAGAAAACCTCAGAAAAATAAGACGCCATAAATTATCAATGGTATTTCAGCACTTCGGCCTTCTTCCTCAACGAACTGTACTTGAAAATACTGAATTCGGCCTGGAAATAAGCGGTATAGAGAAAAATACAAGACGAAATAAGGCAGCAAAAGCAATTGAATTGGTTGGCCTCAATGGATATGAAAACGCAAAACCCAGCCAGCTTTCAGGAGGCATGCAGCAGAGGGTGGGACTTGCGAGAGCTCTTGCAAATAATCCGGAAATCCTTCTGATGGATGAGGCATTCAGTGCACTTGATCCATTAATACGGACACAAATGCAGGATGAGTTATTACTGCTTCAGGCTAAAATGCATAAGACGATTGTTTTCATTACCCATGATCTTGATGAAGCATTAAAGCTCGGCGACAGAATTGCAATTCTTGGGCCGGATGGTAAATTAAGACAGATAGGGACACCGGAAGAGATACTTTCTGATCCTGCAGATGAATATGTAAAAGAGTTTGTTCAGAATGTTGACAGGACTAAAGTAATAACAGCTTCGTCCATCATGAAAAATTATCCGACAGTCACCTACCCCAAAGACGGGCCGGGGACTGTTTTACGGGCGATGGAAAAAAACAGAACCGATGTCCTTTTCGTAACAGACAGCGACAGACACCTTCTCGGCATAGTCACAATAAATGATGCTGCTGATATTTCAAAAACAAAGATCAGGGACATAGGCTCAATAATAAAAGACAGCGTTTATACAACATCAGAGGAGACTGCCCTTTCCGATCTTATGGGTACAGCACTGTCATCAAAATATCCAATTGCAGTAATTGATGAAGAAAATATTTTTCACGGAGTTGTCGACAGGGGAGCAATTATAAGGGAAGTAAATATAGGAATCAACAATGACGCTGCGCCAACCAGGCTTAGTGAAATTAATATATAAAAAACGGGAAAAGAAACTTAGGAGAATTAAAACAGATGGATATTGGATCAATATTAAAAATAGGCGAGACTTTTGAAATTATCATAAACTGGATGACAAAACACTTCGACAGTTTTTTCGACAGCATAAGCAGCATTGTGGAACTCCTGCTTAGCGGGTTTATATCAGTTTTGATGTTTTTTCATCCGGTACTTCTTATACTAATATTCTCAGCTCTTGCATGGTGGATTGCAAAAAAATGGGTGGGAATATTTACTTTTTTCGGCTTCCACCTCATATATTTTATGGGGTTCTGGAATGCTACAATGGAAACAATGGGTTTAGTAATAACATCGCTTATAATATCCCTGTTTATAGGATTACCTGTCGGAATATGGATAAGCAAAAATGATCTCGCTGAACGAATTGTCAGAACAGTCCTGGATTTTATGCAGACTCTGCCAGCCTTTGTATATCTGATACCAGCTGTACTGTTTTTCAAACTCGGCCCGGTTCCTGGAGTCATAGCAACCCTAATCTTTTCGCTGCCGCCGGCTGTCAGACTGACAAATCTGGGGATAAGGCAGGTTCCAAAAGAAATCAGAGAGGCTGCATGGTCATTCGGTGCTACCCCGTTTCAGATGCTTTTTAAAGCAGAACTTCCTGTAGCACTTCCGACAATCCTTGCCGGAATAAATCAGACCATAATGCTTGCCCTTTCAATGGTTGTCATAGCCGGTATGATTGGCGCAGGCGGACTCGGTAATGAAGTTTTAAAAGGAATAACACAGCTTAAAATAGGACTCGGATTTGAAAGCGGGATATCAATAGTTATTCTTGCTATATTTCTTGACAGGATTACACAGGCGCTCGGAACCGGGAAATAACATAAATCTTAAAATTGATATTTCAGCTCAAAAGAGGAGATGATTGATTTCATCACCTTTAAAATATTTAAAAGGAGAAATCATATGAAAAGCAAATTTAAATTTTTGATTGCTGTATTGATTATCATAAGCAGCTCTTCATTTATTTATGCAGGGGGTTCTGGTGAAAAGGATACCGGAAAAACTGCTGATCTTGTTTACGCCAACTGGGAAGAGGGAATTGCATATACCCATCTTGCAAAAGCTGTTCTGGAGGACAAACTGGGATACAGTGTTACCATAACAGCAGCAGATGTTGCACCGGCCTATGCCGCAATTGCACAGGGTGATAAAGACGCATTCATGGAAACGTGGCTCCCGGTCCTTCATAAGGATTATGTTGAAAAATTTAATGACGATATTACAGACCTCGGGCATGTATTCGAGGGAACAGAAAGCGGACTTGTTGTCCCCAGATATATGATCGATGCCGGGATAAAAAGCATTTCCGATCTTCTCAAGCCGGAAGCACAGGAAAAACTGGGAAAAAGGATTACAGGGATTGATGCCGGCGCGGGAATAATGAAAACAACAGAGGAAACTGTAATGCCTGCCTATGGACTGACAGAAGCAGGATACAAACTTACCCCCTCTTCCGGACCTGCAATGATGGCTTCATTAAAGGATGCTGTTGATAATAAAGAATGGATTGTAGTAACAGGATGGAAACCACATAGTATGTTCGGATACTGGGACCTTGCCTTCCTCGAGCAGGATAAAGCAAAAACATGGGGAAGCGGCAATATTCATATCAAAGGAAAAAAGAACATCAAAGAAGAAAAACCTGAACTTGCTACATTTCTGGAGAAAATGTACTTAACAAATTCAGAACTTGGATCATTAATGGTAGCAATCGCAGAATCAAAAAAAGATACTCTGGAAGCGGCACGGGAATGGATGAACAATAACAGTGAAGTAGTTTCAGACTGGATCGAATAGTAAAAAAAGAATACAGATAAAAAGCGGTGTAAAAGCCGCTTTTTTATATAAGAATCAGCCGTAATTAATAAGGCCTTGTTTCAGCTGATAATTTCAAATCTTGAGCTGTCCCTGTTATAATTAAAGACTTCACCTGTTTCAATAATATAATACCAGCCCAATATCTCAAGTTTTTTAATTTTATATTTTTCAGCAATATAAGGATACGACAGCAAATGCTTCATCTGTTCAAGCACATTCATCTGTTCAGTTACCCATTCTCTACTACAAACAGTTCGCCGGGGAGAGTTCTGGTTATCAGAGCAGGAATGACTCTGGAATCGCTGCAGCCAATAAAAAGTGCATGAGGATTTTGATTACGGGCGATCTGCTGGAACAGATTCCTGTGCTCCTCATAATCCTTTTTCCGGAATTCTATTATGCCATTAATCAGTTTTTCCATAACTGCCTCATCCCTGTATCTACAGTAATCATTTCGAGAACACTCTTCCCGTAAGCTTTTCCATCTCAACTATGAACCTGCCATAGTCTGAATACAGTATGCCGTTTATTCCGGCATCAATTGCAGCTGAAACATTCTCCTCCCTGTCATCAATAAACACAGCCTCATCAGATCTGCTTCCTGTTTTATCAAGACAGATCCTGTAGATTTCAGGATCAGGTTTAATCAATCCCAGATCACAGGAAAAAACTTCTTCATCAAACAGGGAAAGAAGATCAGTTTCTGTTTTTATATAATCAAGTATCTCCGGAGGCATATTTGAAAGAACTGCTGTTTTAACACTGCTCTCCCTCAGAGAGACAACAAAATCAATCATCTGCATATCAAGATTTGTCCAGCTTTCAGCATCAAGTGCAATCAGATTTTCAGCAACAGTCTCATCATAGAGCTGCCCCAGTTCCAGGCAGATTCTTTTCCAGTATTCCTTCCCGTCAATAATCCCCATATCATAATCAGGCCTGAGTCTGTAGTAAATCTCTTCAAACCCTTCCATATCCCTGACATTCAGAAGATCAGCTAGTTTCCGCTGAAGAACAGTATCCTGGGGCCGGCTTAGAACACAACCGTAATCAAAAATAAATGTATTAATACTTTTGTTCATAAATAAATCTCCGGTTATAATAAAGTCATGTAAAAGTAGGCGCTATGGTCCGTAATCCGTCTATAAGCATCTGCACGGACATCATCAAAAGCAGCATTCCCATCAGTTTTTCAAGTGCGCTTAACCCTTTCTCCTTCAGAAAACTGTAGAAGAAAGGTGAAAGAAAAAGGATAACAGCTGAAATCCCCCATGCGATCATAAGAGAAAAAAATACAGGCAGCTTACCAGACTGACTGCTTTCTGAAATTACAAGAAGCGTTGCAAGGGCAGAAGGACCGGCTATCATGGGAATCGCGATAGGGACAAGGAACGGTTCTTCTTCTGCCGGATATATCCCCAGATTTTTTCCGTCGGGGAATATAAGCTTGATCCCGATAATAAGGAAAATTATACCCCCTGCAATTGTTACAGCAGCTGTTTCAAGATGAAAAATACTTAAAAAATTACCGCCGAAAAACAGAAATATCAGAAGAAGAACAAGACCGGCAAAAACCTCTCTGGCTATAATAAAGTAGATTCTCCCCTTTTTTACACTTTTCAGCACTGCCAGTAGAACAGGAATATTCCCGAACGGATCAATAACAAAAATCAGAATCAGGGCAGTTGACCATATTGACAACAGGTTGGACATTGATAATTCCCCTTTCAACCATATTCTATATCAACACAGCCTGATCTGTAAATCAGCTGATTGACAATCCTGACGGGTAAAGAATAGTATCCCGTTAAAAGGTGGTAACAATATGCAAAAAAAGAAATTTTCAGTTGTATACGCAGCTCTTCTCTGTGCTGTTTTATTCTGGGGCAGTTCTTTTGTAGCTGTTAAAGTTGTTCTTGAAACAATACCCCCTTCCGCCTATATGTTTATCCGTTTTTCAGCAGCATCGCTAATTTTTATTGTTATACTGATTAAAAAAAACGACTGGAAAATAAGCGCCAGAAACCATCTGAAACTGGCCGCTGTCGCTGTTTTTGAGCCAGGGCTTTATTTTATATTTGAAACAAGAGGGCTGCAGACAACCTCAGCTTCAAGCGCATCAATTATCATAGCGGCAGTTCCTGCTGTAGTTGCCTTTTCCGCGGCAATCTTCCTTAAGGAAAAACCCGGGATAAAGGGCTGGGCAGGGATACTTATTTCCATAATCGGAGTATCCCTCATCACCCTTTATGACAGGGGAGGAGACAGCATCAACTCAACCCTCACAGGGAATATTTTTATTTTTCTGGCAGTTCTGTCGGCAGCCGCATATATGATCACTGTCAGAAAAATTTCACCTGAGCTTTCAACTCTTCAGATAACCTCATGGCAGTTTATCTACGGCACCCTGTTTTTTCTCCCGATGTTTATCAGGGACTTCAGCGGAATCAGCTGGAGCAGTATTACAAACTATTCAATATCCGCCCTTGTATTTCTCATCCTTTTTGCCACACTGGCCGCATTCATGTCCTATAACTATGCATTGACAAAAATACCTGCATCAAAGGCATCTCTGTTTATAAACGGGATCCCTGTCGTCACTGTAATAGTTTCAGCAATTGTACTTAAGGAAAGCATAACGCTGCTTCAGACAGCAGGTGGATTAATAATTATAGCCGGAGTTTCACTGGCAAATATTGAAAGGGGATGATTATAATTTTGATGTTGCAGAATACAGTAAAAACATAATACTATTAGAACATGCCGGATAACAACGAGAATATAGCAGTTGCAACAGACAACTTAAAATGCAGGATTCTTCTGCAGCAGGCACTTGAAAGGTGTTCTGAAAATATTTTTTTTGCCGATACATGCGATAAGCTTAAAGAGTTTTTCAATGAAAGTACAAAAATAACAGCAGTCCTGATAGAAGCCTCTTTTTGCGATTCTGACTGGAAAACTATAGCAGATAAACTGAAAAAAACGGAAAACAGCAGAAACATCCCTGTTGTACTGTTTTCCCATTCAGAAAACCTGTCTGAAAAAAAAAGCCATGAACCGGCAGACAGCTTTCTAAAACTTCCTTTTTCAGCTGATTCTTTTATTTCAACAGTAACAAATATCCGGCAAATGAAAAATTCAGAAAATAAAACAATTCTCCTGGTAGATGACAGCACCTTTATACATAAGATGGTTGAAACTTCTCTGTCAGGAGAAAAAATAAGCATGCTTCATGCATACAACGGGGAAGAGGGAATAGAAAAAGCTGAAAAGTATATGCCTGATCTGATTATCACTGATATAGAAATGCCGGTGAAAAACGGGTATGAACTTTGCAGTATTCTAAAGAATAACCCGGTAACTCATGATATCCCGATAATAATCCAGTCTTCGTTAAGTTCCGGCTATAACTTTGACAAAGGGTTTGACGTAGGAGCTGATGACTATATTACAAAACCTCTTGTATCGGAAGAGCTTATAAGCAGGATAAATGATTTTCTTTTCAGGCCGGAGGAAAAGAGGGAAACAGTAATAGTAGCAGACAGCAGCAGGATGATCAGGAAAATGGTAATACGGGGACTGGAAAAGCAGGGATTCAATACACTTGAAGCCGAATCAGGTGAAGAGATATTTAATATTCTGAAGGAAAAGAGTGTTGATTTATTTATAGTATCCCAGATTTTCAGGGAAATATCAGGGAGGGATATAGTAAGAAAACTCAGGAAAAAACCTGAATACAGGTCAAATCCAGTTATTATGCTCAGCTCAAGGGAAAGCACCCTTGACAGCCGGAAAAACAGAAGCGCCGGGATCAATGATTTCATTTCAAAACCGTTCTCAATTGACAGACTTCTTGTTTCAGTTGAAAAGAACCTTGCAGAATACAGGGTTAAAAAAGAAAAGGAAGCTCTCGGCCTTTATATATCTGATGCTGCAAGAATAAATGCTGAAAAAATTGCCCGTTCAAATACCAAACTGGAGATGGGGGCAAAGAAAGAGTTTAAAACCATCCTGTTTACAGATATTGTAGGTTTTACCCCTGTCTGCGAGAGACTCCCCCCTGAAAATGTTGTTTCAGTTTTAAATGAATATTTTGACAATATTGTACAGATAATAAACAGGAACTGCGGGACAATTGATAAATTCATCGGGGATGCTGTTATGGCATATTTCGGAGGAATGGAAAACGGGGCCCTGATGGCAGTAAACTCCGCCCTTGAAATGCTTGAATATCTGAAAACGACAGAAAACAGCATATGCAGGAAAATAAAGATAAGGATAGGGATCAATTCAGGGGATGTTATTTCCGGAGATATCGGAAGCAGATTTTCAAGAAGAGACTTCACACTGATAGGTGACAACGTAAATATAGCTCAGAGACTTGAATCAGCAGCTCCTCCCAACAGTATACTTATAAGCGATTCAACCTATTCTCTTATCAAAGAAAATATTGAAGCAAGAGAAGTTCCTCCTGTTAAACTGAAAGGTAAAAACCGGGTTGTAAAATCCTATATTGCAGAATCGATAAAGAACCTGGCCCGATAATTATCAGACCAGGCAGTTTTATCTATGTCCTGTCTTTATCCCGGATCTCAACCCTTCTTATTTTCCCGCTGATGGTTTTCGGAAGTTCATCGACAAACTCCACTATCCTGGGATATTTATATGGCGCAGTAACCTTCTTCACAAAATTCTGAATATCCGTAACAAGGTCATCATCACCAGGCCTGTAATCCGCAGCCAGAACTACAGATGCTTTTACTACCTGCCCTCTGACCTCATCGGGCACACCTGTGACTGCACATTCAACTATGGCAGGGTGTCCCATAAGAACACTCTCAACCTCAAATGAGCCGATTCTGTACCCTGAACATTTAATAACATCATCAGACCTGCCTACAAACCAGTAAAAACCATCTTCATCTCTCCAGGCCATATCTCCTGTCCTGTAGTATCCATCCTTAATAACACTGTCGGTTTTTTCTTTGTCCCTGTAGTAGCAGGTAAAAAGCCCTGCAAGCTTTTCATCTTCAAGTTTAACAACAATCTGCCCTGTTTCGCCGTCTTCACAGAACGAATCATCACCCCTCATCAGGCCCACCCTGTATCCGGGGGAAGGTTTTCCCATAGAACCGGGGCGGGGAGTCATCCATGAATAGTTTGCAAGGGACAGTGTTGTCTCAGTCTGCCCGAACCCCTCCATCAGCCTCATTCCTGTAAGCTTTTTAAATGTATTAAAAACTTCCTCGGAAAGTGGCTCACCTGCTGTAGAACAGTGTTCGAGAGATGAAAGATCATATTGGGAAAGATCATCCCGAATCATAAATCTGTAAATAGTAGGTGGCGCACAGAAAGAGCTAATTCTGTATTTCTCAATCATCCGGAGTATATCAGCCGGAGTAAATTTCGTATTATAGTCATAAATAAAAACCGCACACTCAGAAAACCACTGACCGTAAAGTTTTCCCCATACAGCTTTTCCCCATCCTGTATCAGCTACAGTAAAATGAAGACCCTCTTTCCTGACATTCTGCCAGAAAAAGGCTGTAACAATGTGGCCCAGCGGATATGTAAAATCATGGGCCACCATTTTAGGATGACTTGTAGTGCCGGATGTAAAATAAAGAAGAGATATATCATCGTTATTTGAAGCAAGATCCCCTTCCGGTTTTTTAAACGGGGCAGCATTTTCAATCCCGGATTTGAAATCCACCCATCCGTCACGTTCTCCGCTTACAAGAACAAGTTTCTCAACAGTCCCGGATTCATCCATTGCTCTTTCAATATGTGTTAAAACACTCTCATCATTTACAGAAACTATCATTTTAACACTTGCGGCATTGTTTCTGTATATAATATCATCTTTTGTCAGCATATGTGTTGCCGGGATACATATGGCCCCTATTTTATGAAGAGCAAGAATGGAGAACCAGAACTCATACCGTCTCTTCAAGATAAGCATTACAGCATCGCCGCGTTTTATACCCTGGCTCTGAAAAAAAGAGGCTGTCATATCACTGTATTTTTTTAGATCGGAGAAAGTAAATTCCATGTGTTCTCCGTTATCGTTTGTCCAGACAACAGCCTTCAGATCAGGCTGCTCATCTGCAAGAACATCAACAACATCATAACTGAAATTAAAATTTTCAGGTATTTTTATTTTAAAATTATCTCTGAAATCCTCATAGGATTCAAAATCGAGTTTTTCTACAAACCTGTCAAGCAGCATAAATTCTCCTTAAAATATTATTGCAAGAAACTTAACGCTCTTTCCCCCGAGGGCCTTCATTCCGTGAGGTTTCGACGCATCAAAATAAAGGGAGTCTCCCTCTTCAAGGACCATCTCTCTGGCGTCATAGACAATCTGGAGTTTTCCTTCTATGATATAATTAAATTCCTGTCCGGGATGATTATTGAAATGGATTTCCCTGTTATCATCCGGTTCTACAGTTACGAGAAAAGGTTCAGCTTTTCTGTGAATAAAACCCTGGGCAAGTGACTGGTATTTATAGTCTTCTCTCCGCTCAACTGAAACACCCCTCCCTTTTCTTGTAAGAGAGTAGCTTTTCATATGGGGCTCATCACCGCTTATAAGGGTTGCAAGATCAAAATCATATTTTTTAGCCATACTGTGAAGCACACTGACAGGAATATCAATCATCCCTTCTTCATACTTTTTATATTCTTCAGCAGTAATTCCGCATGTTTCAGAGGCCTCATTAAGAGACACATTCATAACATCCCTCAGCCCTTTCAGTCTTTCTGCAATCATTTTAATATCATCGTTCACTTTCAGCTCCTTTCTTTTAAAAGCTCAAGACCCAGCTCTCCAAGTTTATATTTCTGTATCTTGCCGCTGCCGGTCATAGGGTAGGACTCAACAAAAAAAACATACTGAGGTATTTTAAACCTGGAAATTTTCCCCCTGCAGTAATCAATTACATCCTCTTCCTGAAAAGAGGTATTTTCCTTGCGGATAATAAATGCCCCTGCAACTTCACCGTATTTTTCATCAGCAATTCCTGCAACCTGAACATCTTTGATTCCATCCATCTGATAGAGGAATTCCTCAATTTCTCTGGGATAGATGTTTTCACCGCCACGGATAATCATATCCTTTATTCTTCCTGTAACCTTAAAATAACCGTCATTGTCCTTTATTCCTAGGTCACCTGAATGAAGCCATCCGTCAGAAGCTATAACCTCTTTAGTTGCCTCAGGTTGTTTATAATATCCTTTCATCACATTATATCCGCGGCAGCAGAGCTCCCCCTGCTCACCAGGAGCGCATTCTTTTCCTGTTTCAGGATTTATGACCTTAACTTCAATATTTTCCAGTTCCCTGCCGACAGTAGACACCTTTTTCTCAATAGGATCATCAGTCCTGGTCTGTGTCATAACAGGAGAAGCCTCTGTGAGACCATATGCAATTGTAACATCAGTCATGTGCATTTTATCAACAACCTGCTTCATCACATCCATAGGACAGGGAGAACCTGCCATTATTCCGGTTCTAAGAGAGGAAAGATCAAAAAGGTCAAACATGGGATGATTAAGCTCTGCAATAAACATTGTCGGAACGCCGTAAAGGGCTGTACATTTTTCCTTCTGAACAGAAGCAAGTACGACAAGAGGATCAAAACTTTCAATAATAACAAGGGATGCACCGTGCGTAAGAACAGCCATAACCCCGAGGACTATACCGAAGCAGTGAAAAAGAGGAACAGGAAGACAGAGTCTCTCTTTGTCAGTAAATTTCTGACATTCCCCGATATAGTAGCCGTTATTGATAATATTATAATGGGTCAGCATTACCCCTTTAGGGAAACCGGTAGTCCCTGATGTATACTGCATATTCACAGTTTCATGGAAACCAATATTTTTTTCCATTTCAAGAAGTTCTTTATCATCAAGGTGCTGACCTGTAAGCAGAAGTTCCTGAAGTGAAAACATTCCTCTGTGTTTTTCAGGCCCGATAAATATGACATTCTTAAGACAGGGGAACCTTCCGCTTTCAAGGCGGCCCCTTTCATGAGTTTTTAATTCAGGAATAAGTTCATTAATCATTGATACATAATCGCTGTCCCTGAAACCATCTGCAAGACAGAGTGTTGTCAGATCCGCCTGTTTCACCAGATACTCAAGTTCGTGAAGTTTATAGTTTGTATTTACAGTTACAAGAACGGCCCCTATCCGTGCCGTTGCGAACATGAATGTAAGCCAGTCAGGGACATTGGTTGCCCATATTCCTACATTATCATTTTTCGTAATACCGATTGACAAAAGCCCCTTTGCAAGATCATCAACTCTTTTATCAAATTCTCTGTAGGTAAACCGGAGGTTCCGGTCTGCATATACAATAAACTCCTTGTCAGGATTTTTTTCTGTTTCTTCCCTGAGAAGAGCACTTAACGTTATTTCCAGCATTCAGGACTCCTTAGAACGGTGCGTAAACAACAGCAAGTATTTTTGCAGCATCAGTTCCATGTGAATGGACATGATGCTTTACAATTGAATCATAATAAATACTTTCACCTTCTTTAAGAATATGAGTATCCTTTCCGTATATAATTTCAATTTCCCCTTTCATGACATAAATAAACTCCTCCCCTTCATGTGAAGAAAGCTTGTAATTCTCTTCCGAAGAAGGAAAAATATCTATCATGAAAGGTTCCATGTGACGCCCTGATTTATTCTGTGCAAGAGAATAAAAATCAAGATCGGAATGGTCCGGATTGTCTTTGTCCGAAAATCTTGTAATCTCTTTTATCTCATTTTTTCTTGTTACAACAGGACCGATATTCTGCTGATCATCAAGAAAAGTTCCCAGTCTGACGCCGAGTGCTCTGGCGATCTTTATAAGGGGGGTAAGTCCCGGTATAAGTTCACCGTTTTCGATTTTTCTGATTCCGTCAACTTTAAGATTTGCCCTTTCAGCAAGATCTTCAAGAGAAAGATTTCTGGTCTCTCTCATGGTTTTTACTTTTACTCCAAGTCTGTTCTTATCACTCAATCTAAACTCCTTATTTCCCATCAGACAGATGTCCTATCCCTTTATCAGCAGGGAATATAAATTTATTATAGCATACTGACTGATATGTCGGAATATTTCTTTTTATGACTATTATTCAAAATAATATTGCATTTTTCGGGATAATGTATACCCTGTTTCGGGTTTTTAGAAAATTATTTCCGATACCATGAGATTATCAGATAATTATTTTTTGTAAAACAAAATTATCAGAAACATACAAAGCTTTAAACATTTACCCGATTTTACCGTTAACAGTATATTCCGATTTTTTATTTGTGCCGGGAACCGGCGGAGAGGACTGTTTTATCCTGAATCACGGTATCAGAGCAAAAATCATGAAATCTGTGCTCCTTTGCCGGGAAACGCGAATAATATCCGGCACGGACAGATTTTTTCCATTTTTTTCAGAAAAAACTCCCGGATTTATAAATCCGGGAGAGTTCCTGTAATAAATTCCCTACAATTCCCACTTACAGAAGAAAAAATCTTCCTCTGCTCCTGCTAAAGGATACCGGGGAGATTCATCAAAAACAGGAGATGCTGATGAAAACAGAAAAAATCAATTGTATAGCTGCAGGGGTATTAATTCTATCTCTGCTGATAATGACAGGCTGCCCCTCTCCGTCGGGTGGAGACGGAAATGATGATCCGGCTGCCGCAAAATATACGGTTACCTACAACGATAACGGTGCAACCTCTGGGATGGTACCCACAGACAGCGGTGCCTACCCTGAGGGCTCGTCGGTAACTGTACTCGGCAACACCGGAGCGCTTGCCCGCAGCGGCTATGCCTTTACCGGCTGGAACGACGGAAACGGCACGAGCTACCTGCCGGATGCAACCTTCACAATGGGTACAGCGGATGTAATCCTCTACGCAGTGTGGAAGCAAGAGTACACCGTAACCTTCAATGCCAACGGCGGCAGCGGAACCATGGCAGATCAGACTGTGGCAGAGGGGGCAACAGTAACCCTGACGGGCAATACTTTTACCCGCAGCGGCTATGCCTTTGCCGGCTGGGCAACCACCAGCAGCAGCGGGAGCGTGGAATATGCCGACGGGGAAACCTTTACCATGGGTACAGCTGATTTGCCTCTCTACGCAGTGTGGAAGCAAGAGTACACCGTAACCTACAACGCCAACGGCGCCACCGGGGGAAGCGTCCCTTCAGCTGTTACGGGATATCTAATAACCGCCTCAAATAATAGCGGCTCAGTGGTAAAAATTCCCGAAGCGGGAACGGCGGAGGCCTTCAAGTTCGCAGGCTGGAACACCCTGGCTAACGGTAACGGCACCACCTACCAGCCGGGAGACAGCTTTACCATTACGGAAAACATTATCCTCTACGTTCAGTGGGGCGCCTTTGAAACCGGGGACATAGGCCCCGCCGGCGGGCACATCTTTTACGACAAGGGAAGCTTCTCCAGCGGCTGGCGCTACATGGAAGCCGCTCCCGCATCCGGCGGCACGAAATGGACAAATTGGGCGGCAACATATACCAACCAATTGTCCACCTCAAGCGATATAGGCAAGGGCAAGGCAAACACCGCCACAATTGTAGCCGCCCTGGATGCCAGTGGTGAAACCGACTATGCGGCAAAGTTTTGCGACGACCTTTCGCTAACATCCGGCGGCGTTACCTACGAAGACTGGTTTATGCCAAGCAGGTATGAACTCCGCGAGATGTATACAAGCCTGGGAAGTAAATCAATTGGCGGTTTTGGCACTATTAAGTATTGGAGTTCGACGGATTATTACTATAAGCAAGCTTATATTCTGGATTTTAAGGATGGTCATGAGACCGAGTACACCAAGACATTCAGTATCTATGTTCGGGCGGTTCGATGGTTTTAGAGGACTGCGACCTGCGTGAGGGCTGGGAGGGCCGCAACCCCCCCGGACAGCCCGGAGGTTCTAAGCCCGGCAGTTAAACAAATGGCAGGAAGGCTTTAGCCTTTCTGCCCTACCTTTCTGCGGGGATGAAGCTTCAGTCTCCCCCCGCGTGAGGGCTGGGAGGGGCACGGAATCAGCCGGTGCCTGGCTGTCCGGTATAAGGGAGATCTCTAATGTTCTTGAGATGACCAAAATCGCCTCCGCTTTTTTGCGGAAGCCCTTTCGGTGCCGGACTGTTTCCTGTATTCCGAGGGGGAACACCCCGTTATCTGCCTGAAGGCGGTATTGAAAGTGGACAGGGAGCTGAAACCGCAGTCAAGGGAGATCTCTATAATCTTCACGTCCGGCTTTTTCACAAGAAGCATGCAGGCCTCGGCAACACGCTTTTTTTTCAGCCAGGTGCTGAAGTTCTCCTGCAGGCGGGTGTTTAGAATTTCCGAGAGCTGATGGGATGTTATACCCAAGGCGGCCGCCGTCTTTTCAATAGTCAAAGATTCATCGATAAATGCCTTCTCTTCGTCCATAATCTTTTCCAGTTTTTGAACAATGGAGTCAATCCGCAAATTACCCGTCCGTGAACGGGCGTAATGGGTCCGCAGGGTTTCGGTGTTGACGATGTTCGCGGCAAAGGGATAACGGTAGCTATACAGAAACGTAAAAATAGTAATAACAGTAAACCGCATAGTATAGAGACTGTACAGGGTGTAGATATCATCGTGTCGTGCGGTGAAAAGGGCTATAAAAAAGCCGGAGGAAAAGATTAAAAAGAGGGTAAGAAAGCTCCAGAGCAGTACCGCCACGTACTTAGCTCTCTTATCGGCTCTGGCCTTCCTGTACAGGGATACATAGTACCGGGTAATGGCGATCAGATATACCCCCTGCAGAATAATTGTGGAAAGGGAAAAAATCCGTACGGGGAGGAATGATTTGTAGACGTAGCCCTTGTAGTTCCGGGCTGCCATGGCCGCATCCAGGGGATACCCGTTCCAGATGGCCGGAAGGGTCAGGACAATGATTGCAGCAGCTGCGGGGATAAAATGAAACAGCATATTCTTTGAAAAGATAAACGATGATTCGGGAAGCGTCCTGAAGTAAAAATAGATCAGGGGGATTAGAAGGCATACCGAGAGGGTGCTGATCATGTGAACACAGGGAAACATCCGCTGCCAGGACACGGTGTCGAAAAAAAGGTGCAGGGATATACTGTACTGATAGATTGCCATGAGCAGCATTATAAAGGCAAAAAGGTAGTTCCTGCCGTCCTTTTTTTTAAGGACCATCTGCCCGAGGGTGAGCAGTATGGCAAGGAACCCTCCGAAAAAATCAAAGATATCGACAATATGTGCAGTATTCACAGAGCCTCCGGGATCCTATCTGTTTTATAGACCGGATAAAAAAAGAATCAAGTGAAGGATCAAGACTCCCCTCAGTAACTAATCCCAGTATAAAAAAGAGAAAACAGGGTTGTCAACAAGTGTACAGGCTGCTGTAAAGCAGTTTTAAACAAAAAAATTTACACATTCATGAATTCAGGAAAATTATCCTATCCTGAACCATAAAATATCCTCCCAAAAAGGGGTGCCTGCTTTGTAAAAAGAACACCCGCAGGCATATTTCAACTATCAGAGAGTAATGATAATAAAAAACTTGCGGAGATTCCTGCTATTTCAGGCTGAATCCCTCTTTCATTATAGCAATATTTATCGGATTGAACTTTTTATTTCTTTCAGATACTGCCTCATCAAGTGCCACAATTAACGATTCAACAGAAGATAGTTCCGGTTTAAGGGCTGAAAGAAAACCCAGAACAGCCATATTTGCAGCTCTTGACGATCCGTTTTTCTCCGATATACTGTTTGCATCAATACCCATGATGTTTATATCATCTCTTTTCGGTTTCACATTGATCAAAGAAGTATTATATATAAGAATCCCGTCCTTTTTTATTTTTGGTTCAAACTTCAGAAGCGATGGGGTATTCAGAACGATACATATATCAGGACGTTCAACTACCGGAGAAGCAATATCCTCGTCAGAGATTACAACACTGCAGTTTGCTGTCCCCCCCCTCATTTCAGCACCGTATGAAGGGATATGTGAAACATATTTCCCCTCCCTCATAGCAGCAATACACAGTATTTTACCGGCAAGGAGTACTCCCTGACCGCCGAATCCGGCAAAAATTATTTCATTAGTCATTGATTTTCTCCTTGTTGTCCCTGAAAAGCTTAAGAGGGTAGTAAGGGACCATAACATCCCTTACCCAGTCAGCACCTGCCTGAGGTTTTACACCCCAGTTTGTAGGGCACATCGAAAGAACTTCTACAAAGGAGTATCCCTTTCCGTCTTTCTGATACTGGAGTGCTTTTTTAAGCGCTTTTTTTGTTCTGTTTATATTTTTTACATCATGGACACTGCATCTTTCTATATATACAGGATTTTCAAGGGTATTTATCAGCTCGCATGCCCTTATTGGATATCCTACATCAGAGACATCCCTACCGTAGGGGCTTGTTTTAGTCACCTGGTTTTCCATGGTTGTAGGGGCCATCTGCCCCCCTGTCATACCGTAGATAGCATTATTTATAAAGATGACTGTAATGTTCTCACCCCTGTTTGCAGCATGAATAGTTTCACCTGTTCCAATCGCAAGAAGATCTCCGTCCCCCTGGTATGAAATTACAATTTTATCCTTATTTACCCTTTTTATCCCGGTCGCTACAGCCGGAGCCCTGCCGTGGGCAGCTTCAAGACCGTCAACCTTCAGATAATTATATGCCAGTACTGAACATCCTACAGGAGCAACCAGAATTGTATCCTCCCTGAGCTCAAGCTCATCAAGACACTCTGCAAGGAGTTTATGTACAATTCCGTGACCGCAGCCGGCGCAGTAATGTGTTTTTGTATCAACAAGTGATTCCGGATATGAATATATTTTACACATAGCTTTTCACCTTCTCTATTATTGTTTCAACCTTGGGAAGCATACCCCCTGCCCTGCCGTAAAAATCCACATCAACAAACCGCCCGGCACTCATATACACATCCTCAACCATCTGACCGTGACTCATCTCAACAGCAAGAACTTTTTTCATCCCTTTTGAAATATCTGTCAGATCTTTATATGGATAAGGCCACAGGGTTATCGGTCTGAACATGCCGGCCTTTATACCTGATTCCCTCAGAACTCTTATAGCTTTTCTGCAGACCCTTGATGAAGTACCGTAGGCTACAATAAGCACTTCAGCATCATCCGCCATATATGTATCAAAGATAGTTTCTTTTTCAGAAACTTCATCATAAACCTTTTTCAAATCAAGATTGTGCTGCTCAAGAAGTTCGTCCGGCTTAAGTTTAAGAGACGCTATTGTCCTTGGAGCTCTCCCTTTCGCCCCGTTCAGCGCCCATGGTTTCTCGGGAAGTCTTTCAACCTTATCAGGAAGAACAAAACCTTCCGCCATCTGGCCGAGAAAACCGTCTCCGAGAATCATAGAAACCATTCTGTATTTATCTGCAAGTTCAAAAGCCTTAATTGTATAATCAGCAAGCTCCTGAACATTTCCCGGTCCGAACACTATAGTCCTGTAATCTCCATTCCCGCCCCCCCTGGTAGCCTGGAAGTAATCACCCTGGGAGCCTGCTATATTACCAAGTCCGGGACCTCCCCTCTGCATATTGACAACAACAGCAGGGAGCTGTGCCCCTGACATGTATGAGATCCCCTCCTGCTTGAGGGCGATACCGGGAGATGAAGATGAAGTCATAACCCTGGCACCTGAAGCAGATGCGCCCATTACCATGCTGATAGCAGCTATTTCACTTTCCGCCTGAAGAAAACACCCCCCTATCTGAGGAAGCCTTTTTGACATATAGGCAGGTATCTCATTCTGGGGTGTTATAGGATAACCGAAATAATGGGTACAGCCTGCAAGAATAGCCGCCTCACCAATTGCTTCGTTACCCTTCATGAGAATTTTTTTATCCATAATATCCACTCTCTCTAATTATATTTTATTATTTCAATTGCTGCATCCGGGCACATAGTTGCGCAGAATGTACAGGCAATACATGAGTCTTCATCAAAACAAACCGGGTAATGAACACCCTGACTGTTTGTTTCATCAGACATTTTCAAGATCTTTTTGGGACATGCTCCAATACAGAGTTCACATCCCTTGCATTTTTCGATATTAATTACCGGTTTCCCCTTGGCCAAGATTTTCTCCTGTATATATGGTTTGTTTAAGTATATATTATTGAAAAAAAGATAGTCAATCAGATAGAAATAATCCGTTTTTTTCTTTTTCCCGCCAATTATTTTACCACAAAAATATTTTTTCCTGTATAATTTAATTTGAAAAAAATGAGATTAATTGATGCACACAGCCACATTCATGTTATTTCCAATGAATTTTATTCGGATTTTTTAAATTTCATTGATCACCACGGCACTGTATCAGTCTTTATTAATTCCGAAACCCCCGATGAAACAGAAATATTTTCATTAATTGAAAAATTAAAAGCAGAAAACAGCAATTTTACCAATCTTCTCTTTTTTTCAGCTCTCCACCCGTGGAAGACGGAAAAGACGCAAAACTGGATAGATATACTTGAAAAAAAGCTTGAAAAAGACAGATCCCTCTTAATCGGAGAAACCGGGCTTGACAGATTCAGGGGTGCTGATATAGAAACACAGAAAGATATATTCAGGTCCCATATTGAACTTGCTGTGAAATACAGGCGCCCTTTTACTGTACATTGCGTGAAAGAATGGGGCATCTGTACTGAAGTTATCAGGGAATCTGTATCGGGAAACAGGAAGCCTGCAGTTCCGTTCATTCTCCATTCGTTTTCAGGGTCTTGTGAAACAATGGATGAACTTGTCAGACTGGGCGGCTATATTTCATTTTCTGCTTCAATGATACTGAACGGGAATAAAAAAACAGCTGACAATATCGGCAGAATCAGAACAGACAGGCTTTTGATTGAAACAGATTTCCCGTATTCTGCAAAAAATGGAAACGGGAACTTAATTACATTTAAAAACGGAAATGAGGCCGGGGATTATTATGTGAGTATGCTGAAAAAAGCCTATTCCAGTGCTGCTTTCATACTGAATATACCAGAAGAGAAACTTTGCGGAGTAATTGAGGAAAATGGAAAGATTTTCACGGATTATACAGCTTATCGGAGAGACTGAGTTCAGAAAACTTACCGGTAAAACAGTGACTATAATAGGACTTGGAGCTGTAGGCAGTGCTGCGGCGGAAGGACTTGCAAGAAGCGGAATAAAGCATTTCAGGCTGGTTGATTTTGATAAAATAGCCCTTTCAAATGTAAACCGGCATATTGCAGCACTTGAATCAACAATAGGAATTCCCAAGGTTAAAGCGGTGGGAAGCCGGATAAGAGATATAAATCCTGAGGCTTGCATCGAAGAGATGGAGATTTTTGCCCACAGGGAATCTTTTGGGAAGATTTTCGACAATACCCCTGACCTTGTAATTGACGCCATTGACTCACTCGGCCCCAAAATAGAACTTGTAACCTACTGCTATGAAAACAGCCTTGAAATTATCTCATCTATGGGAGCAGCTCTCAGAACAGATCCTCTGAAGATAAGAAGGGGAGATCTTTTTGATACTGACATATGCCCCCTTGCAAGAAATATGCGAAAATATTTAAGAAGAAAAGGGATAACCGGGGGGATCAAGTGTGTTTATTCCGAGGAAATACCTGTAAAGACAGGGATGAGACCCCCTGAAGGTGATGAAGAAGTAGATTTTGTACGGGGTAGAGAGAGAAACATCCTTGGCAGCTACCCTTCTGTAACATCTGTATTCGGAATGGTCATTGCCGATACCGGGGTGAAAACACTGCTTGAATAGTAAAAGCTTCAGTTTTCAGAATTGGCTCTGTATTTTGAGAGATGTTTTTCAAGAAGCTTTATCAAAAGTGAAAGACTTATTGTCATTACAAGATAAAGAAATGCAACAATATTATATGTTTCAAAAAAACGGAATGTAGACGAGGAATAAACCTTGCCAAGCTGGGTAATATCCTGCACCCCCAGAGCTGAAACAAGGGCTGAATCCTTTATCATTGCTACAAACTCATTTGCAAGGGGGGGGAGAACATTCCGGACAGCCTGGGGAAGAATTATTTTTCTCATTGCCTGCCATCTGGAAAGTCCGAGTGCTTTTGCCGCCTCTTTCTGCCCTCTCTGAACAGACTCTATTCCTGCCCTGAATATCTCAGCAATAAAAGCGCTGTATCCTATCATGAGGGCAAGAACAGCTCTTGAGACAAAATCAAGGTCCCTCACGCTTAAAGGGGAAACTATTCCAAAGGTTATCAGCGGGGTGATCAGCCAGTTAACAGCTGAAACAAGGGCAGGTGCTCCGACAAATGCAATATAGTAAAGGACAACAAGCATGGGAATTCCCCTTACTATTTCAATGTAGAATGTTGCAATTTCCCTTATTATCCTTACAGAAGAGGTTTTCATAAGTCCCAGAAAAAGACCGAGAAGTGTTGCCAGAAAATATGCGATTAATGAGACAATTACAGTTGTCCTGATTCCTTTGCTGACTGCTGAAAGTATAACAGATAATTCCTGATTACTTACAGTCTTCCAGAAGAAAACTATTCCAAGAACAACTGCAGCAAGCAGCCAGTACGGAACTTTTGAAAAAATTCCTGGAAATGGAAGAAACCTGCCTCTGCTGTTCAGATCACCGGGTCTCAGCATTATAAATCCCGAAAAAAAGAGGCGGAAAATAAATAACTTCCGCCTGCTTCATTACTATTTATTGTATTCATAAAACCATTTATTATTCAGCTTTTCAATAAAACCGTCTTCTTTCATTGAAGCTATGGCTTTGTTGAAAGGTATTACCAGATCAGAAGAAGGGGTAAAAATAAAACCGAACTCTTCAGTCCCCAGCGGTCCCCCTGTATTTTTCAGCTTTTCAGGATATGCCCCGATATAACCCCTGCTTGAAGATGCATCCATAAGTACCATATCAACATCACCTGTTAAAAGTGCCTGCACAGAGGCCCCGAAGGTCTCGAAAAGCTTTATTCTTGGATTGCTTTCATCACCATCAAGAACGTTGTAGACAGCAACATAAAAATTGGTTGTACCTGCCTGCGCCCCTATGAGAAGATTTTTATCTGCAGCAAATTCAGCCTCGTCTGAAAACCGGGACTCATCCCCCCTGACAAGCATGAACTGCTGGGAGACCATATAGGGATCTGAAAAATCAACCTGCTTTGATCTCTCCTCATTTATTGTTATCCCGTCCATACCTACATCAAACTGCCCTGCCTTTACTGCTGATATCATTGTATCCCAGGTTGTGACATTCCAGTTTATCCTGCAGTTAAGCCTTTTCCCTATTTCATTTACAGCATCATATTCCCAGCCTGCTGATTCACCGGTTGCAGGGTCAACAAAGTTAAGGGGAAGATAATCATTTCCTGTAACAGCCTCCACGACCCTCCCTTTTAGATCAGGAAGATCACTGTACTCAGACCTTTCAGGAGGCGCCTCTTTTTTGCTTTCTTTTGCACCGCCTGCCCAGAGAGCTGAAGCTGTCATGAGTATTAATAAAAACAGCAATATCTTTTTCATAATTTTCCTTCCTTTTTTAAAAATCATATAATTATTTTTACAATTTATATCTTTACAATTTCAAGCCGGGAACAGTTGTTTTAAGACTTATTTTTTCTGCCTCTTGAGAAATAAATATACCGCCTTTTTAGCAGTTACAGCCATAAAATAAAAAACACCTGCTGATATTATTGTAGTTGCGCCTGAAGGGATATTCATGGAATAACTGATAAACAATCCTGAAAAAGAGGTAAGAACACATATCAATGAGGAAAAAAACATCATTTTCCAGAGCCTCTTTGTATATAATCCTGCAATAGCGGGGGGAATAGTCATAAACGCAATCACCATTACAATTCCAACAGTGGAAACCATAAGGACTACAGTAAGGGCAATAAGGACAGTAAGCAGTATTTCGTAGAAAACTGTATTAATACCGCGTACCCTGGCAAATTCCTCGTCAAATGAAACAGCAAGAAACTGGTTATAAAAAACCAGTACAACAGCAGCTATGACAAGATCAAGGAAAATAATCATAAATAGATCAGTCTTTTTTACAAGGAGAATATTTCCGAAAAGATAACTCATTGGGTCTCCGTATCCCGGGGTTGCATATATGAAGAGTATTCCGACAGCCATACCGATTGCCCAGACAGTGCCAATTGCAGTATCAGACCGCTCTTTACTGCTGTTTGTAATAAAGGAGAGAATAACTGCTGCTATTATTGCTGAGATCAGCCCACCAGTCATGGGAGAGAGCCAGCTTACAGAATAAACCTCATTCATGTAAACAGCAAATCCGATCCCGGCTAAAGTGGCATGACTGACAGATCCTGCAATATAAGTTGTCCTCTTAACAACAACATATGTCCCTATCATACCGAATGCAATGCTTGAGAACAGGCCGGCAAAAAGTGCATATCTTATAAACGGGACAGATGGATTAAAGAGTGATGAAAAAAAGCTTTCAATCATCATTGCACTCCCCGCAGCAGTTACCCATTCCCAGGGTTATATCATGGCGGATAAGCTTCAGCCCCTTTCTGTGGGGACCAAACGATTCACCGGTTTCAACTTTTTCAAGCGGGTGTTCATGAAAACTCTGATTTATACAGAAAACCCTTCCTGTAAGACTGTTTACAAAACCCATATCATGGGTTACCAGCATTATTGTCAGCGCCCTGTTAAGCTCCATAAGTATTTCCGACAGATAGGAGCCGGTTGATGAATCAACATTAGCAGTCGGTTCATCAAGAAGCAGTATTTCAGGGTTTCCCGCAAGTGCTCTTGCTATAAGGGCTCTTTGTCTCTGCCCCCCTGAAAGTTCGGCGAAATGGCTTTTTGCCACATCCTCCAGCCGCATCTCTTCTATTGCTTTTTCAGCTGCCCTGCGGTCCTTTTTGGTGTAAAAACCCCATCTTTCAGAAAGCCTTCCTGAAAGAACAACATCAAACACTGTTATGGGGAATTTACTGTCAAAGAGTGAAAACTGCGGAACATAACCTGGTCTCTTTCCGGTTACAATAATATCTCCTTTATCCGGCTTGAGAAGTCCCAGAATAAGCTTCAGAAGGGTAGTCTTTCCCCCTCCGTTAGGGCCAACAACAGTTATTATATCCCTGTCAAAAACCTTAAAACTTATATTTTCAAGAACCGCCTTGCCTTCATAACCAAAGGCTACGTTTTCAAGTTCAATTCTTATCTTTTCACTGTTAAAAGAATCCATTATTTCCTCAGTTTTTTATCAGTAACAGGGAAAAGAGAATTACCCGGACTTCCCCTGACAGCTTTAATTCTGCATTTATATTAATAATAACAAAAATTGCAGGTTTAAAACAGGATTTATTAAAATAAATACCAGGTTCTGACATTTTCCTGATCTGAAACAATCATCAGATCTATAAGGCTCCCGATCACAAGTAGACGCTATTTTTTTTGAAAGCATGTTAAATAGTGCTTGATAGCAGATTATTTACATATAATAATATGCAGGAGAGGGGAACATTCATGAAATCCTATAGAAAAGAGCTTTATTACAATACAAAAACAAGAAGAGCATTTATAAACATCACAAATGATGTTGAATCAGTTCTGAAAGAAAGCGGGATAAAAGAGGGGTTTTGCCTTGTAAATGCAATGCATATAACCGCAAGCGTTTTCATAAATGATGATGAGGCAGGTCTTCATCAGGATTACGAAAGGTGGCTGGAAAAACTGGCCCCGGAAAAACCGTACAGCCAGTACATGCATAACGGATATGAAGACAACGGAGATGCACACCTCAAACGGCAGATTATGGGAAGAGAGGTTATAGTTGCCGTGACAGAAGGCAGGTTTGATTTCGGCCCCTGGGAGCAGATATTCTACGGAGAGTTTGACGGGAAGAGGGACAAAAGGGTCCTTGTAAAGATAATCGGAGAATAAGTTTTAATTAAGGAAACAGCAGATGTATCCCCAGGAAAGATATGAAAAAATACTCAACCTCATTGAAAAAAACGGCTTTATCAGGGGAAATACCCTTCAGAAGACATTTTCAGTATCCCTTGAAACAGTAAGAAGAGACTTTGAGTATCTCGAAAAGGAAGGTTTTATAAAAAGGGTCCACGGGGGAGCTGTAATTGAGACAAGCAGTAAAAAATACCCTGCATTTACGGGAAGGGAAAAGGAAAACAGCGGAGAAAAAAAGGAGATAGCTGAAAAAGCTTTAAAATATATCAGTGAAGGGGATTCCATTGCCCTCGACTGCGGCACAACAACTCTTGAGCTTGCCAAAATGATTAAAAATCAGTTCAATAAACTGACAGTTATTACCAACTCGCTTAAAATACTGAATGAGTTTTCATCAATGGATAATTATACAATAATTCTGGCAGGGGGGATATTCAAAAACAGAGAATATTCCCTGTTCGGTGACATGACAGAGGAAAACCTGTCCAGATTCAGGGTAGACACTGCATTTATAAGTGCAAGCGGAATATCCCTTGCAGAAGGGATAACTGATCTCAGGTTTGATGAACTGCAGACACAAAAAAAGATGCTTGAAATTGCAGGAAAAAAGATAATTCTGGCAACAAGTCCAAAATTTGAAACTGTCTGCCTTCTGAAACTGTCCGATTTCAGCAGCATAGATATGATAATTACAGATTCAAAAATTTCCTCCACTCTTTACGGAAAATACAGAGAGTCAGGAATCAGGATAATAAGATGATCAGTAATACTCCCCTTTTTCAACCTCTGTTAGAGCTTCTTCAATTATACTTATACACCACTCCATCTCATCCTTCGAAATAAGAAGGGACGGCCGCAGTGTTATTATATTGCCTTCAATGAGTTTAAACGCGAGGCCTCTTTCCATACATTTGTACATGACAGATTCTGCTTCCCTAACTGCCCTTTCTTTTGTGACAGAATCTTTTACAAGATCAATCCCTATATGACACCCGGCCCCTGCAACATTGCCTATCAGGGGATGCTTCTCCTTGAGGCTGTTTAATCTTTCCATAGCGAATTCTCCGACCTTTCTGGAGTTTTCAACAAGACTGTATTTTTCAATATATTCAATTTCTGCAAGACCTGCCGCACAGCAGAGGGGATTTTTTTCATGGGTATAGTGTCCTATGGACCTGTTTTCCAGAATATCATATTCGCTTCTTGTTACAATCCCGGCAAAAGGTACAATACCTCCTCCCAGGGATTTTCCCAGGACAAGTATATCAGGGGAAGCAAAGTGCTCACTTGCAAACATCTTTCCGGTCCTGCCGAATCCTTCAATTATTTCATCAAAAATAAGGAGAGCATCGTATCTTCGGGTAAGTTCTTTTACTCTTACCCAGAAATTCTTTCCGGGAACAACAGGGGTAGCAGATATAGGTTCCCCGATAACAGCAGCTATACCCGGCTCCCTTTTGAATATTATCTCCATCTGCCTGAGACACTCGTTATCAACCTCCTCCTCTGTCCTGAAGCCCCATGGGTTCCTGTAATAATTCGGGAATTCGACCTTAAACGCACCCGGGACCATTGGGCCGTATCCCCCTTTGAAATGCTCTTCTCCTCCGATGCTTGATGCGGCATATCCTGCGCCATGAAATGAATCCCAGAAAGAGATTGTCCTGAAGTTACCTGTTGCCTGCTTTGCAAGTGCAACAGCCATTTCAACTGCTTCAGAGCCCCCAGGGCAGAAAAGAGATTTTTCGAGACCATCAGGGGTAATTTCTGAAAGCTTTTTTGCGAGTTTTACCGCAGGAAGATTTGTATACCTTCTTGGGGTAAAAGCAAGTTTTTCGTCAAGTTGTTTTTTTACAGCCTCTATGACATGGGGATTGCTGAACCCTGCATTATGAACTCCGTTGCCATGCATATCAATGTATTTTTTCCCTTCCAGGTCTTCAATGAAAATACCCTCGGTTTTTTGAAGTATATTAATTACCGGAGTGGAAAGAGCCTGATGAAGAAAAAACCTCCTGTCCTCCTCAAAGATTTCAGCAGTTTTACTGCTGAAGTTTCTGCTCCAGTATTTCACCCTTTCATCAGCTGTATTTATATCACCCTGTTCCCGGCTTATTTCTGTTTTTCCCTTATTTATCATTCACTGCCTCACTAAATATCGTGTTGTTACATACTTATGATATATCGGTTTTAAGGGTTCATCAATCTTTATATGTGTACTTATGTGTGTTTTTGTGGTTTTAAACACACATTGTAAGGTTAAACCTCCATCCTGCAACCATACCTGAAACCTGATATCTGAAAAGGTGCAGATACCTGTATAATCTGATCAGACTATTCCTTTAGATGAAAATTTAGGTTACATTTGACCTATGGCAGCATAATCTGATAAGGAGATATAAAATTGAAAATCACAAGATATGTTCTGGGACCGGTACAGACAAACTGCTACCTTCTTGAATGTGAAAAAACAAAAGATGCAGTTCTCATAGATCCCGGAGAAAAAGATGATAAACTGCTTGAATATATTACTGAAAATAATCTTAAACTTAGATATATAATTAACACACACGGTCACTTTGACCATACCGGCGGAAATGCCTTCTTTAAAACAGGAGATACCGGAATTATAGCCCACAAACTATCTTTTGAGCTTATAGCATCCGGGGGCGGAGCATCACTGTTCGGTCTTAAAACCGAACAGTCTCCCGAGCCCACAGTTGATGCTTCAGAAGCTGATTCAGTAGAGTTCGGTTCCGAAAAACTTGAGATACTCTATACACCGGGACATACCAGAGGGCATATTTCACTTTACCACCGGAAATCAGGCTCCCTGTTTTCCGGTGACACCCTTTTTTTCAGAAGCATCGGGAGAACAGACTTCCCTGGAGGAAACCAGAATCAGTTGATTGACTCAATAATAAATCAGCTTTACACTCTTCCGGATTCAACCAGGGTATTTCCGGGACATGGACCTGAGACAACAATAGGGGATGAAAAGGAAAAAAACCCATGGACAGCCTGAGACTATCAGGACTTGTAAGGAGATAATTTATGTTTTTAAAAATTTCTTTTGTAGCAATATCTGTTTCAATAGTTATATTTCTCAAATTTATCTATCCCAATATAAAAAAACCCAAATGGGAAAGAAAAATAATTTCTGCAAAGTACCTGAGAGACAGAAAATATTTCGAACTTGCAGACGAAGTACTGGAAAAAACCATTGCGCAGTTCCCCGGGATAAGGCAGCTTTATATAGCCTACTTTTATAATTACTCCGGGTTTGATAATATGGAAAAACTTTTCAATACTGTACTTAAGGGATATGAAAAATCCGGAGCCCCGGCAGCAGGGGCAATTCTTGCATGGTGTTATATTGAGGAAGGGGAATTTGAAGAGGCGGAAAAACTTCTCGAGGAAGAAGATATTACCGACTTCTGTATTGAAAACAACATGCCACTTAAATCCCGATGTTTCTTTAAAAAAGGGGAATATGAAAAGGCAGATAAAGAGTTTGAAAATTTCTATAAAAAGCTTTTTCCTGAAGCTGAAAATGATGAGGACCTTTACAGCGAACTTCATCCGGAAGAACTGATCATGCTTGTAGTATCAAGAAGAAAAACCAATAAAAGCTGGAAAGTTACAGCAAGAATTATACCTGTAGAATCTCTTCATGAGGAAGGGTGCTGGAAAACCTATTTTAAAAACATATCTGAGAAAAAAGAATCCTTTGATGTAAAAACAGGAATTCACGGCAGCCCGGAAAAGGTCTATAATTACAGAATAAAAGAAATTAATGATATAATTGAAACACTCGAAGACTATTTATCAGATAAATAATAAAGGACCTGATTATGTTAATAAAATGGTTAATTAAAACAATCGCGGCACTGAATGCAAACAACAGACCGGGAGAGGTTGCTGCCGCTGTTACCCTTGGAGTAATCCTGGCAATGATCCCTTCAGCCAATCTATTCTGGATAGCAATTCTGGCTGCAACATTCTTTATAAAGATAAACTTCGGGGCAGAAATGCTGGTTATTGCTCTGTTCAAGCCTCTTGCCCCCCTATTTGATCCAGTTTTCGATTTTGCAGGAGATAAGATCCTTTCAGCAGATTTCCTGTCAGGATTTTTTACCTCACTTTACAATATGCCTGTTTTTCCATACACGAAGTTCAACAATACTGTTGTTACAGGATCTCTGGCGACAATGATTATTTTATCAGTCCCTCTTTTTCTTTTGTTCAGAATTCTGATCAAACTGTACAGGGAAAAAATCCGGGATAAAATTCTCTCAAGCCGTATTATCAGAAAAATATCATCATTGCCGCTTATTTCAAAAATAATCTGGATCTTTAAAAAAGGTCTTGAGCTGAAAAGGTAGGGGGGGCAGGATAATGGCAAAAAAACTGAACAGTATTTTCAGAAAAAAATATACAGAAAAAAAATTTAATAAAAAACTGCTCGGGAAGCTTTTTCTTGATGATGAGAAAAAAGCCCTTCTTTCCATATTTAAATATGAAAACGGGATATATTGTCCCCTTGAAGAAATCAATGAACCGAAAAAAATCGGAGAAATCAACAGGATAGCAAAAACAATAAGAAAAAACTCAGGCGCACTCGGCATAGGAAAAACCGGGGCACTTGCTGTGATAACAGTGCTGATTATTCTTTTTTCCATCTTCCTGAAAAATCCACTTGCAGAAAGGGGACTTGAAAAAGCTCTTGAATCTGTTTTCAGAGCAGAGGCGGAAATAGACAGCCTTTCCCTGAAGTTGTTAAGAGGTGAAATTTCCTTCAGCGGGATGAGGGTAGCAGATAAAGATAACCTGGAAAGAAATCTTTTTGAAACCGGCAGGGCGGAAATAGATATTGATATTGCACAGGCCCTTAAGGGTAAATTTGATGCTGAGAATGTTGAGCTTGAATACCTGTCCCTGGACACAAAAAGGGGGAAGCCTGCAGCTGGAATTCAGAGTTCCGTAAAAAGCGGGGAAAAGGATAATCTCCTTTCCAGCCTGAAGATGGAGGAAATAAATAAGGAAACAGTGCGAAAGGCAATTGAAGAAAACCTTGAAAACCTGAAAACCCTTAATACAGCCGAAGAAATCAGGATATTCAATCAGGAAGCAAAAAAGGATATTGAATATGATATAAAGGAGGGGAAAGAAAACCTCTCCAAACTTGAAAAAGCAGTAAAAAAGATTACTGATACAAAAATCAAATCTGTGCTTGATATACAGAAAATAAAAACCCTTTCTTCAGATATTAAATCAGCAGTAAAAACTGCTGACAATCTTAACAGCAGTATAACAAAGACCAGAGAACAGATAGGGGAAGTCTCAGAAAGGGCCGCCGAAGATAAAAAAAGAATTGAAAAGGCAATATCAGATGATACAGTCTTTATAGCCGGCAAATTCAATACAGGAATCCTTGCCAACCCTGCGGAATCAATTAAAAATCTGATTTCGGAAAGCCTTTCACCGTTTCTGGGCAAATTCGGTAAAGCTGTGATCCTTGCTGCAAAAATCAAAGGTGAAAAATCTGATGAAACTGAAAAAGTTAAAAGAGCCAGAAGAGGACGTGATATAAAATTTCCGCTAACAGGAAGTAAACCTGGATTTTTAATTGAAAAAATCGGAGGCAGCTTTGTTGAAGGGGACAAGACATTTAAAATGAAAGTTGAGTCAATAACAAGCAATGCTGACCTGATAGGAAAACCCCTGACTTTCTCACTTGAATATGAAAACAAGTCTGAAAAAACAGGCATATCAGGTTTTTTCGACAGCAGGGAAAAGAGAGTTAAAAACGGATTTATCAGGATTGAAATACAGGCAATTCCCTTTTCAATAACAGACAGAGTGCCCGGGATTGAATCAGCAGAAGGAATTTGCAGAGTAACTTCTGAAATTTCCGCCCCTGTCAGCGGTGGTATTTCGGGGAATGCCAGGATCAGTACATCCGAATACTCACTGAAAAAAACAGAAGATGCCGCAGGAACCGCAGTAAGCAGTATACTAAAAGACAACCGCCCCCTTGAGTTCAATATTGATTTTAAAGGGGGGGACAAAGATCCTGTTTTTAAAATAAACAGCAATCTTGACAAACTTTTTAAAGATGCTGTTGATCCTGCTGGTCTTTCAGAAGAAAACATGAGAACTGTAAAAAGCGGTATTAATGATTTTTTCAGTTCAAAGCTCTCAGAAAACGAAAAGCTCAAAAATGAGATTTCAGCCCTTTCGGGAGAACTTGAAAAAATCACAGAAGGGATAAACAGTGAGAAGAAAAAACTTAATGACAGGCTCTCAGACATACCTTCAAAATTGAGATGACACGCAATTATCCACAGTTGATTAAAAGTACTCAAAATCCTCTTGCGGAGGGGGGTATATTTTTGCTTGACAACAGGAATCTGAAGGCTTAAATTGAATTTTGTCTTATAAAAGGAGATAAAATGAAAAAGACTTTTATTATTTTATTAATGGTACTTCTTTCTTTTTCCTTCATCCTGACGGGATGTTCGAAAAAAGCTGAAGAAAAGAAAACAACCTTGAAAGTGGGAATGGTTACAGACTCAGGTACAATTGATGACAAATCCTTCAACCAGGGGACCTGGGAAGGTATACTTAAAGCAGAGAAAGACCTTGGAATTGCCACTAAATATCTGAAACCGGTTGGAACAACTGAAGCTGATTATCTTAAAGAGATAGGAAATCTTTATGATGCCGGCTTTAAATTCATCATTACACCAGGCTTCAAATTTGAAACAACAATTTTCCAGGCACAGGATAAATACAGCGATGCCAAATTCGTCCTCATTGACGGTGCGCCGCATAATGCTGATTACAGCGTTTTCAATACTGCCTCAAACACTGTTTCAATATTCTTTGCGGAGCATGAATCAGGGTTCCTTGCAGGTGCTGCTGCATCACTGCAGATAAAAACAGGTGAAATGGGATTTATAGGCGGTATGGAAATACCTCCTGTACAGAAATTCAACTGGGGATTCCAGCAGGGTGTAAATTACGCCAATAAAAATCTGGGAACTGATATTGTCCTGAATGCAGAAAATATAATCTATCAGGGAACATTCAGTGATGTTGCCGCTGGACAGCAGCTGGCAGCACAGATGTTTGATAAAGGACTCAAAGCTGTTTTCTGTGCAGCCGGCGGAGTCGGAGTCGGAGCAATCAACGAAGCAAAAGCCAGGGCAAAAACAGGCAGGAAGGTATGGATAATCGGGGTGGATGTTGATCAGTATGCAGACGGAATTTATGAAGGAGACAAATCAGTTATCCTCACTTCTGCCATGAAGAGAATTGATACTGCTGCCTATGACATGACCCAGGCAGAGCTTAACGGTTCATTCCCCGGCGGACAGACCCTTGTATTTAATGCAGCAAATAACGGTGTCAGTATTCCGGCTGAAAATCCGAATCTCGACTCTGAAGTTGAAACCAAAATAGGGGAGATTTTCGAAATGCTTAAATCAGGTGCAATAACTGTATCTGCCGAGCAGGGGAACCTGATTAAATAATTTCTTATTCAATATATAAATAAGGGGGTGATTTAATTCACCCCTTTTCTTACTGTTTCCGTTTTAATTAGAAACCGCCGAAATTAATTTAAGGGGATCTCTATTAACCTTCGGTTGATCCCCATACTGGGCACCTAATCGCCAATGGCGTAAGGAATTATTTTTTTCGTAAACGAAAAAAACATAGTTTTTAGAGGTGCCCTTAAAATACAGAGTTAAGGGGTTATTTATGGATTTTGTTGTGGAGATGCTGAATATCAGAAAAGAATTCCCCGGTATTGTAGCTAATGATGATATATCGATAAACCTCAGAAAAGGGGAAATCCATGCCCTTCTGGGTGAAAACGGAGCCGGGAAATCAACCCTGATGAGTATCCTGTTCGGTCTGTACAAACCGGATCAGGGGATAATAAAGGTCAGGGGAGAAGAAGTTAACATAAATAATCCTAATCAGGCAAACGATCTTGGCATAGGAATGGTCCATCAGCATTTCAAACTGGTCCATAATTTTACTATTACAGAAAACATCATACTTGGAATTGAACCCAAACAGGGGCTGACACTGAACCTGAAATCAGCAGCAAAAAAGATCACAGATTTATCCCTGAAATATAAACTTAATGTTGACCCGAATGCAATTATTGAGAATGTGTCAGTTGGAATGCAGCAGAGGGTTGAAATTCTTAAAATGCTCTACAGGGATGCTGAAGTTCTGATTTTTGATGAGCCGACAGCAGTCCTGACGCCTCAGGAAATCCTTGAACTTATCAAGATAATGAAAAACCTTACTGAAGAAGGAAAATCAATACTTCTTATTACCCACAAGCTGAAGGAGATAAAAGCTGCGGCTGACAGATGCACTGTTATCCGACGCGGAAAGGTTATCGGGACTGTAAATGTTTCAGATAAATCAAAAGCGGAACTTGCCGAAATGATGGTTGGAAGAAAAGTGTCCTTCAGAGTTGATAAAAAAGAACAGGATCCCGGGGAAACAGTTCTTAATCTTAAAAACCTGACTGTTATGAGCAATCATGGAGTTCCGGGCCTCAAGGATTTTTCACTGTCTGTCCGTTCCGGTGAAATAGTCGGCATAGCCGGAGTTGACGGAAACGGTCAGACAGAAATTGTTGAAGCAGTTACCGGACTCAGGAAAACAGTAAGCGGCAGTATCATACTGAACAACAGGGATATTTCAGATTATTCAATCAGAGACAGAATCCTCTCGGGAATAGCGCATATACCCGAAGACAGACAGAGAAGAGGACTGGTTCTTGATTATTCAGTTGAAGAGAATATGGTCCTTGAAATCTATAACAAGCCCCCTTTTTCCAGGAGGGGCTTCCTTAATACAGGTGAGATCAGAAAGCATGCAGACAAAATCATCAGGGATTTTGATGTCAGGACAGGGGAAGGGGCTGTCACTCCGACAAGATCCCTGTCAGGAGGGAATCAGCAGAAAGCCATAGTCGGACGGGAAGTGGACCATAATCCTGATCTGCTGATTGCTGTGCAGCCTACCAGGGGACTTGACGTAGGATCAATTGAATATATACACAAGAGGCTGATTGAACAGAGAGACAGCGGGAAGGCAGTCCTGCTGGTATCACTCGAACTTGACGAGGTTCTTGATCTTTCAGACAGGATTGCTATTATAAACCACGGTGAACTTGTAGGCATTGTAAATGCTTCAGAGACAAATGAGAACGAGGTGGGCCTGATGATGACCGGTGAAAAAAAAGGGGAAAATCCTTGAAACTGAATATTAATAAACAGCTGATAATCGGACTGGTTTCCGTAATACTGGGACTTGCAGCCGGTGCTGTCCTGATGTTCCTGACAGGGAACAGCCCTTATGAAGGATATTCCAACCTTTTCAGGGGCGGACTGATGAATATTGAAAGGATTGGTAATACCCTTGCAACAGCAACACCATTAATTTTCACCGGATTATCTGTCGCTTTCGCATTTAAAACCGGTCTGTTTAATATCGGGGCGTCAGGGCAGATGCTTTTCGGAGGGCTTTGCGCAACAGCAGTGGGACTGACTTTTGATCTGCCCAGATTTTTACTCCTTTCAGCGATGATAATCGCAGCAATGATAGGAGGCGGACTCTGGGCAGTTATACCGGGATACCTGAAAGCCAGGTTTAATGTCCATGAGGTTGTTTCAACCATAATGATGAACTGGATCAGTTACTGGGTAATATATTACACAGTTCCGGCATGGTTTAAGGGGGAGTTTCTGGAAACCGAGTCAAAAAAAATTCCGGATCTTGCCTCATTGAAAACAGGGTGGCTCACAAGCCTGTTTAACGGCTCTTTTATAAATCTGGGTATCTTCCTCGCACTGGCGGCAGTTGTTATCATCTGGATTATACTGAATAAGACAGTAATAGGATTTGAGCTGAAAGCAGCCGGATACAACAGATTTTCTGCAGAATATGCCGGGATGAATGTAAACAGGAATATCGTTTTATCAATGGTAATTGCAGGTTCACTTGCAGGTATAGGGGGGGCAACATATTATGTCGGTTATGCTTCCAATATACAGATAGGGGTTCTTCCGACAATGGGATTTGACGGAATAGCTGTTGCCCTTCTTGGAGGGAACTCCCCCTGGGGAGTTCTGGCAGGATCTGTTTTTTTCGGAATACTTCACTCAGGCAAGGGATTCATGAATGCAATGACATCTATCCCCCCTGAGATAGGAGACACAATTATTGCAACAATTATCTATTTTGCAGCCACCAGTGTTATGATTGAAAAGGCAATAAACTCATTACTTCTGAAGATCAGGGGGGAGAAATAAGATGTGGTCAATAATATCCCAGATTTTTCCGTATGCGGTTGCTTTCACAGTTCCCCTGCTCATCACAGCACTGGGAGGACTTTTCAGCGAAAGAAGCGGTGTTGTCAATATCGGGCTTGAGGGGCTTATGGTTGTGGGTTCATTTGCAGGAGCATATGTTATTTCGTCCCTGTATCCGGTCATGGGGGAAGGGGCTGTCTGGGCAGGTCTTGCAGCAGCAATGGCGGCAGGAGCTGTATTTTCACTGCTTCATGCATTTGCAAGCATCAATCTTAATGCCAACCAGGTTATAAGCGGTACCGCTATAAACATGATAGCCGGGGCACTGACTGTTTTTATTGCAAGAAATGTTACAGGAAGCGGCAATATTCATATTATAAGCGGTTTAACAAGGTTTGATGTCCCTTTACTGAATAAAATTCCCTTACTGGGTAAACTGTTTTTTTCCCAGACCTATTTTTCCACATGGCTGGTACTCCTGATCCTCCTTTTATCATGGTTCGCCATCTATAAAACAGCCTTCGGACTGAGACTGAGGGCCTGCGGCGAACATCCCCATGCAGCTGACGCTGCCGGGGTAAATGTCTATTTTATAAGGTATATCGGGGTTACAATATCCGGAGCTTTTGCCGGACTGGGCGGTGCAATAATTCTGGTAACATACTCCGGTGAGTTCAACGGGTCAGTAGCAGGGCTGGGATTTCTTGCCCTCGCCTCACTTATCTTCGGACAATGGAAGCCGCTGGGAATTCTCGGCGCAACATTTTTCTTCGGTTTTGCAAGCACTCTTGCAAATGTTTCACAGGTTGTCCCGGCGCTTTCAGCCATACCGGGGATAATCCTGAAGGTTTTCCCGTATGTAGTTACTCTTCTGGCATTGATCCTGTTTTCAAAATCATCACAGGCGCCTAAAGCTGCAGGTGAACCTTTTGATCACGGTAAGAAGTAGAGATATTCAGAAAGAAACGGTTTCATTATGGATATAGAAATGGTTTTATACCGGACATATGCAGAGAATAGGTTAAAACCGTTCTCTGTATATACCTGTCAGATAACGGTTCCGTGCAGAATAATCCTGAAAACAGTCCCTTTTCCCTTTTCGGATGAAACAGATATTTCCCATCCGTGCGCTTCAAATATTGATTTGGCGGTTGAAAGGCCCAGCCCCATCCCCTGCTCCCTTCTTGAATTTGTTCCCCTGTAAAAGGGTTCAAAAATGTATCGGATATCCTTATCATCTATCCCGTCTCCGTTATCTCCCAGTTCAATAACAGGAATATCATTCTCTATATATATTCTGAAAAATATCTCAGTTCCGGAAAGGGTATGCCTTACGGAATTGACAAACAGGTTTTCAAGAGCCCTCTCAAAAAGAACAGGATCACCGGTTACAGTAATCTCATCAGAAATACCGCATTCAAACAGATAATGTTTATCAAGGATTTCACAATCTTCCTTATATATTCTGCTGAGGTTTTCAAGAAAACTCCTGAGATATATCCTGCGGTTTTTAATCTTCCACTCCCCTGTCTCCATTCTCGCAAAATCAATCAGTGAGGATATTCTTTCCTCAAGCACAGTGGATTTATTCGCAATAATCCCGATATACCTGCCCATGGTTTCAACATCTGTTACAAGACCATCCTGAATCGCTTCAACATAACCCCTTATTGATGTCAAAGGGGTCTTCAGATCATGGGAGATTGCCATCAGGAACCGTGATTTTCTGGCATGCTCCTCTTTAAGGGCAAGTCTCATCCTGTCAAATGATTCGATAATCACAGCAAACTCATCCTTTCCCTTCTTCTCAAGGGTAAAATCAAGTTCACCTTCAGATATTTTTTTTATTGCAAACTCAAGCTTTCCTGTTGTCCTGAGGATTGATCTTACAATCAGGCTCCCTGCAACAACCCCTGCAACCAGCAGATAGATTGACGAGTAAAGTCCTTTCCGTATCCAGTCAAACTTTTTATTTTCAAGATATTCCGGGATATCTGAATAGACAAGAAAAATCCTCCACCGCTTTCCCTTGAAAGGAAAAGTTTCTGTAATCGTCTTGCTGTCCTTCCCTTTTGCCATCTCAATAATCTTGGGAAGAAGAGGATTAAAATACATCCCTTTCCTTATCTGAGGAATATTCGAAAAAACAATAAGACCCCTTTCATTGACAATACAGAGTTCTATCCCTCTGGGGATTAATATGGTATCTGCATCAGAATCATATATCAGTGGATACAGTTCCTCATCTATCCATCTGGAAATAAGGTATCTCCCCTCATACTTCTTTTCCCCGGATCCGAAATAAAGATGAAACAGGAATATTGTCATACTCACAACTAAAGGAGCTATTGCAAGAGCAGTAGCAAGGGTTATTATCTGGGTCCTGAATTTCAACTTAAAGTATCTCCGTTAAACTGATATCCAAGTCCATGAACTGTCTTTATAAACCCGGGACGGGACGGATCAGTCTCAATTTTTTTTCTCAGCCTCTGAATATGCACAGCAACTGTTGTGATATCCCCGTAACTGTTTCCCCAGACTTCCTGATATATTTCCTCTGGCGTTTTCGGAATATCGCTGTTCTCAACCAGAAAGGCAAGTACTTCATATTCCCGCGGAGAAAGGGAGAGTCTTTTATCTCCCTTTTTCACAAGATATGCATCTGTATCCATTGTATATTCCCCGAAACGGAAAATCTTTTTTGGACCTCCCGCCGGAATTTCAGGTGCTTCAAAATACCGTCTGAGATTGCTTCGGATCCTGGCGACAAGCACCCTCGGGGAAAACGGCTTGGTTACATAGTCATCCGCACCAATACCAAGCCCAAGCACCATATCAGCATCATCCTGCCTGGCGGATACTATTACGACAGGGACCTTTTTAGAGGACCTTAGTTTCTGAAGAAACTCAAACCCGTCCATTCCGGGAAGATTGATATCAAGTACAATAAGATCTATATTCCCTTTTTCAAGAATAACAAGAGCTTCTTCCGCTGTTTCACAGTGGACCGGGTCAAGTCCGTCATTCGACAGGTAGAGAGAAATAAGCTCTGCAATTTCAACTTCATCTTCTATTATCAGAATTCTCGCCTTCATCTCCTACCCTTCAAGACAGCCTACTTCAAAAAACCTGATCCCCTCATCCCTGAATTCTTTTTTGAATTCTTTTAAAAGAGTTTTCAGTTTTTGGGCCTTACTGTCATCAGCATATATAATCATCATGAAATTTTCTTCCGGCCAAATATTTGTTCCCATTTTTGGGTTTGTATTTCCCTTTCCGTGAACAACCGGAATTTTTGTATATGACAAGATATCAGCTTTCTCGATTATTGCCATTATAAAGTCTTCAACCGAATGGTTTGCAATTATTTCAATTCTCCTCACAGGTTCCCCTCCATCCTTTTTCTGTTAAAGACATAGTACATTACTGGTATAAAAACCAGTGTTATGACAGTACTTGTGGCAAGCCCCCCTATTACTGTCTGCCCTATGGGCTGAACAAGCTCAGAACCTTCTCCCGGAAAGAAAGCAAGGGGAACCATCCCCAGAATGGTAGTAAGTGTTGTCATCAGGATAGGTCTCAGTCTGCTGACCCCTGCCTCAACACAGGCCTTATAAAGAGGATATCCCCTTCCGACAAGCAGATTGGTATAATCCACCAGAACAATACCGTTGTTTACTACTATACCGGCCAGCATCACAACTCCAACAGCTGTAAAAAGGCTGAACGGTTTTGCCAGAACAAGATGGATAAGAACAACCCCTATAAGCATCAGAGGAACAGTAAGAAACATAATGAAGGGGTCTTTAAACGATTCGAACTGGCTTGCCATCACTCCGTAAACAAGAAAGAGGGCAAGAACCATGATTACAAGGAATTTTCTGCCGTAATCCATCAGGTCTCCGTAGTCACCTGAATATTCAATAGTTACAGCATCATCAAGTATTATATTGTCATGGATAAGCTTTTCAATCTTTTTTTCGACAATATTAAGCTTTACCCCCTTTTCTATTCCTGCCTTTACATGAATAACCCTGGTCTGGTCAACACGCTTTATATCTACCGGTCCTGTTCCTGTTTCAAGAGATGCAAATGCAGAAACAGGAATATATTCCCCCCTTTTGTTTGTTACATATATTGTTTTCAGATCAGGTAGTTCCTTTCTGTCAGATTCCTTCAGAATAACAAGAACATCCAGCTCTTCATCACCTGCCCTGTACTTTGTAGGCCTTATCCCGTTAACTGCAGCCTTGATTTCACTGCCCACAGAAGAAGCGGAAAGACCGAGTTCATACATCCTTTCCCTGTCAAACCTGACTTCAACCTCGGGTAGACTGTTCTTAATGTCTGTATCAGGTTCCTTGGCTTCAGGGACACTTGTCTGAATAAGCTTTTTAATTGCCAGTGCAGTTTCTGAAGCAAGTTCCAGATCATCGGATTTTACCATAATATCAATGGGATCAGGATTACGGGGCCCCCCCTGCCTTCCTGCTGTAAAGCGGAACACAACCCCCGGAAATTCGCTGAAATGGGATCTAAGCTTCTTTTTAACATCATCAGAGCTGTCCTTTCTCCCGCTGTATTGTGGAAGTGATATGTAAAGTTCCCCTTTATATGAATCTGCAGCGGAAAAAAATCCGGAAGCAGATCCCGAAGTCTTAATAATATCCTCATACCCGTCAATTTCTGTTTCAGCTATTTCCTCCAGCCTGTTTAATACCTCTTTTGTTGTTTCAAGATTGCTCCCGACAGGCAGTTCGACCGACAGGGTAACTTCGTCATCCCCCGAAGCTGGTGATAGTTCAAGCCCTGCAAGCGGGAGCAGGGCAAGGGAAAGTACAAATATACCTGTAACAGATGCAATGGTAGTTTTTCTCCTTCTCAGAACAATTCCAAGTGCTTTCCTGTACAGCTTCTCAAGCTCAACAAAAAAGGATTCGGAAGCATTGTCTATCCCGGCTAAAAACGTATTATTTATAGGTTTCTGCTTTTTTGTATAAATCTTAAGATATCTGCTTGCAAGAACCGGGACAAGTACAAGAGCAACAATCAGAGAAGCAACAAGGGCGACAACGACAGTAAAGGCAAGATCGCTGAACATTATACCGATAAATCCGAGATCCGATCTGAACATTACAATAGGAATAAATACACAGATTGTCGTCAGGGTGGAAGCGGTGATGGCACCTTTCATTTCTTCACTGCCGAGTACTGCAGATGCTTTTAGCTGCGCCCCCTTTTCCCTGTATCTGTATATGTTTTCAAGTATTACAATGGATGAATCTACAATCATCCCCACACCCAGGGTCAGCCCGGCCAGTGACAGGATATTGATTGTTATTCCTGTGAAATACATACCCATAAGTGTTATCAGAAGCGATATCGGAATTGAAACCCCTATTACAAGGGTGCTTTTAAGGGTCCGGAGAAAGAAGAGGAGAACAGCCATGGCAAAAAGAGCACCTGTCAGAGCTGACCTGCTTACCTGCAGAATTGAATCCTTTATAATTGTGGTTGTATCCCTGAGGACGCTTAACCTGACCCCTTTGGGCAGTTCCCTGTTAAGTTTATCTATCTTTCGCAAAACATTCTCAGCTGTCTTTACAGAATTTGAGCCGCTCTGTTTCTGCACTATAAGATATATCCCGGGTCTGCCGTTGATAAAAACAGACTCTGTCTCATCCTCAAGACTGTATGAGACTTCGGCAACATCCTTCAGCTTTACTGCAGTCTGAGCTCCTCCTGTTGATTCGGATCTGTATGCTATTACTGTATTTTCAATCTCTTCAATTTTTTTAAACTCCCCCTTGCTCCTGACAAGAAAATTATATGAACCAGAAGAAACACTCCCCCCCCCGACATCTATATTCTGTGAGGAAATTGCCCCGGCAATCTCTGATATGGTAAGTGAATAGGCTTCCAGTCTGTTCTTTGAGACAGCGGCCCGTATTATCCTGTCTCTGCCTCCGTTTACCCTTGTAAGAGCAACCCCTTTAACCTGCTCAATTGCAGGCTGAATTATATCCTCAGCAATATTCTTAAGTTCTTCAGGGCTTCTTGAACCGTCTACCGTAAGAAACAGAATCGGGATCATTGACGGGTCAAATTTGTAAAGTACAGGGGTTTCAGCATCTTCAGGCATAAATGATTTTGCAAATTCCAGCCGGTCTCTTATATCGTTGGCAGCTTCAGCCATATTCTTGTTCCAGTCAAATTCAAGCAGAATAAGGCTGCTCCCTTCAGAGGATGTGGAGGTAATTTCCTTCAGATCAGCAACATTGGACAAATTGCCTTCAAGAATTCTGGTTACATTTTTTTCTATATCTTCTGGACCAGCGCCTGAATAGGTGGTTATAACAACAAGAACCGGAGGATTAAAATCAGGATAGAGATCTATAGGAATACCTGCAAGAAGGAAAAGGCCAAGCCCGACTATCAGTGTAAATATTACAATTATTGTAACAGGTCTTGAAACTGCAAATTTCGGCAATGTCATTCTCAGTTCTCCCCTGTTCCGTCAGAAGAATCCTTTCCAAGTATCTTTATCTCAACACCGTCATCCAGCAGATTCTGCCCTCTTGTTATTATTTCATCCCCCTCCCTGATTCCTGAAATAATCTCTGTAATACCGTCAACAGAAATACCTGTTTCGACACTTTTCATTACAGCCTTTCCATCTGAAGCTGTAAAAACCTGTTTCCCCCCCTCCCTGGTTACAATTGTCTCAGATGAAACAAGTACCGCATCTGTCCTGATTTCTGTAATGAGTTTTATTGAGGCAAACATTCCGGCCTTTATTTCAGGATAGTTTTTATCAAACTCCAGCTTGATATCCATGGTTCTTGTCCTGCTCTTCAAAACCGGGCTTATTTCTATAATCCTGGCACTGTATTTCCTGTCAGGCCATGGAGCAAATGAAATCCCGGCCTTTGTACCCATATGTATCTTTGAAATATAGGGTTCTGCAATTTCCGCTTTAACCTGTAGAACTGAAAGGTCTCCTATAGTTGCTACCGGAGACGATAAAGAAACTGTTGAACCTGCTTCATAGGGAATTGATGTTACTGTACCGTTTATAGTTGACCTTACCGGACTGAGAGCATAGGAGAGGCCGGGTTTTGACGGATCTATCTCTGCAACTATCTGATCTTTTTTTACATAGCTTCCTATCGAAACATAAAGTTTCCTGAGCTTTCCGGCTGTATCAGGGTATATATCAATACTTTTTGCAGCCTCCACATCTCCGTTTATCCTAATATAATCTGTAATATCACCTCTGTCTGCAATTGAAGTTTCAACTGTAAATACAGCCTCTTCCGCCGCCTGCCTGTTTTTTTCCTCCTCCCTGTCTTTTGCAATTCTGTTTATAACGGCAAAGGCTGCTAACATCAGGATTAGAAGGACTGCGGCGGAAATTATTATTATTTTACTTTTTTTCTTCATAGACATCCTCCAGGGATTTATTTATAGCATATTCAAGATCAAGGAGAGCCGCCTGATAATTGTATTTTTCAGACAGGACATTCAGTCTTGCCTTCTGAAGGTCGTCGGATGAGCTTTCAAGCGTCAGAAGCTCAACAGTTCCGGCATTATACCCCTCTTCAGCCAGCTCATAGGCTCTTTCAGAAAGTTTTTCATTCATCAGAAGGAACTCAATCTTTTTTCTGGATTTTTCAATCTCCATTACGTATGACCTGATCTCAGTTTCGGCAAGCTGCAGCGTCCTTGCAAGCTGTGCTTCAAGACTCTTTATTTCATCCTCCCTGTTTTTAAGCTCAGTATCAGTTTTAAAACCCGGAATATAGCTGTCCAGATCAAAGGAAAGTGATATGGTAAAAGTCCCTGTATCAGTCCAGTCATTTTCTGTATCTTTAAAAAGAGGATCGGCAAGAGGATCATTAAGAAAAACCATATTCTTCTGATATGTAAAAAGCAGAGAGGGGAATTTATCCTTATGAATAACTGAATCTCTTGATGTTTTCATGAGCTTTATATTTGCAATAAGCTTCTGTATATCAAGCCGGTTTGGAAGCGAAGTAAAAATTAGCTCATTAACTTCAATAACATAATCTTCAGGGGCAATTTCCCCTTTAAGTGTTATGTCAGCCTCTTTTTCAAGACCTATAATCTGTTTAAATGAAAGAAGAGCCTTAGCGTAACTGTTTTTAAGCTCCACAAATTCCGGTTTAAGCTGCTCATAACTTACCTGTGACTGAAGTTTGTCAAGTTCAGAGACAAGGCCGTTTCTGAAATTTATGTCAGCCTGATTATATCTCTTTTCAGCTGTTTTCATATTTTCTTCAAGAAGCGAAATGTTTTCCCTTAAAAGAATAATATTGTAGAATGATTTTCTGACATCTCTCTCAAGGGCCTTCAAAGCATCTTCATAACTGATCTGCCCTGCCTCATAATCCAGCATAAGATATTTTATTCCGTCAAAAAGGGAGAGGGAAAGGGCAAGCTGGGCCTGAATTGATGATGATAGATTCCAGTGATAATCACCGATTACAGGTTTTTCATTTGCCCTGCTGTAAGCTGATCCCGCAGTAATATCAGGTACAAAAGAGTTCCATCTGTTTCTGCTGCTCCTCCGTTTTGCAGATAGCTGATACTTTTCAGACCGGACTGTCAGGTTATTCTCCGCGGCCATTTTAACAGCTTTATCTACTGTAATAACATCGGGGACCTGTGAAAAAACCAGATGTACTGAAAAAAACAATACTGCGGACAGAGTCAGTTTTTTTATTATTGAATGCATTTTTACACTTCCTGACACTTATTATACATATATATACTTCTAAAATAATTGATATTCAGAATGAATTCCATAAATTAATTTAAACAGTTCAATAACTTTTTGTTTATAATTGTAACAAAATTATTATTAGACTTATTTTTACAGTAAATGTATATTTTTTATATATAAGAAATATCTAAGGAGATCAGAGATGATTAACAGAAACAAACTATTTACAATTTCAGTTTTAACTTTAATACTCCTGTTTTCACTGACGGGTTTTTTAGTAATAGCTTCTCCGATGATGGAAAAAGCACCTGAAACTACAGCAGCTCCGGCAGTAACAGCAAGTGCTGAAAAAACAGTCCCGTCCTCAAAAGAGGAACTATACTATTCATTCAGCAGTGTTGCTAAAAAATCTCTTCCAGTAGTTGTTGAAATCAATACAGTCGAGGTAGTAGAGCAGACAGTTCCGAGTTTTACGAATCCTTTTGATTTCTTTTTTGGAAACCCGGGAGAAAGAGGAAGCAACCAGGAAAAGAGAGAATTCAAGAGACCAGGTCTGGGATCAGGAGTCATTGTAAAAAAATCGGGTCAGAATGTTTATGTACTGACAAACAACCATGTAGCAGGGAATGCAAACGAGATAAAGGTAAAACTTCATGACGGCAGGGAATATGACGCGAAAAGGATAGGAAACGATCCCAGGACCGACCTTGCCCTTGTAGTGTTTGAAACTAAAGAAGATATACCGGTTGCAACACTCGGAGATTCACAGGCCCTGGAAGTCGGGGATATTGTTCTTGCAGTGGGAAATCCCTTCGGATTCGAATCAACAGTTACAATGGGTATTGTAAGCGCTCTTGGAAGGGAAACTCAGGAAGGTTCCAACATCTCCGGGTTTACAGATTATATTCAGACAGATGCTTCAATCAATCCCGGCAACTCGGGAGGAGCCCTTGTAAACCTTAAGGGGGAGATAGTAGGAATCAATACATGGATAGCATCCCAGTCAGGCGGAAGCGTTGGAGTCGGGTTTGCAATACCGATCAACAATGCCAAAAAAGCAATTGAGGATTTTATCTCCTCTGGCAAGGTAGTATACGGGTGGCTTGGTGTAAGCATCGGCGATGCGGATGAAAAGATGTATCCTGATATAAGAAAAACAATGGCACTCGGAGACAAATCGGGCGCACTTGTAATGAATGTTTTTAAAAAGTCTCCTGCTGATAAATCAGGGCTTCTACCCGGGGATTTTATAATATCTGTAGATAACAATACTATTTCAGATTCATCAAATCTAACAAAGGTAGTCGGCAAACTTTCTCCCGGACAGACCAGCAGATTCACCCTTATAAGGGATAAGAGGGAGATTACTGTTAATGTGAAAATTGAAAAAAGGGCTGATGAAACAGAAATACAGAAAAACAGAGACCTCTGGCCCGGCATAATAGTAACAACTCTGACAGATGATATTAAAAATGAACTGAAACTGGACAAAAACTCAAAAGGGGTTGTGATTGCATCTGTTACAGGAGATTCATCAGCCGCTATCTCCGGATTCAAACCAGGCGATGTAATAGAGGATATCAACGATAATCCGGTTAACAGCATCGGAGATTTCTACTCCGCTATCAATAAAGAATCTTCCAGAAAAAAGATTTTTCAGATCAACAGGGAAGGTAATTCAATTGTACTCGGACTTGTAAAATAAAATTCCCCTGCCCCCCCAGGGGGATTTCATAAGGATGTACCTGTACAGACTCGAATAAACGCGTCTGTACAGGGCTTTTTTTTGCTGCAAAAATATTAATCCATACATTACCAATTGAACAATAAAAAATTATTACTTAATATCTGTTTAACATCTACTTTTTAAATGAGGCATAATTAATGAAGTTATCACAAAAAATATCAGTAATTACCGGAATTCTTGTTTTTTTCATTTCTATCGGAATGGGTCTTACAGCTCTTGTCAATTCTTCAAAAATCATCACAACAATGGCAAAACAGTCATTATTAATGCAGGCGGAGATCGGAGGTAAACTTGTATTTGAACAGGCAGCTACCCGATTATCCATTCTCCAGGAAATTGCGAATTATCCTGAGATTAAAGGTATGGATTGGGAGGTTCAGCATAAAGTACTTCATCCGGTCGCAGAAAGGCTCGGGTACCTTGATATGGGAATAGTGACACCTGACGGTACTGCGTCATATGTTCTGGAGGATAAAACTGCGAACCTGAAAGACAGGGATTATATCAGGACAGCTTTAGAAGGAACCAGCGCTATATCTGATGTTATTATCAGCAAGGTAATAAACAAGCCGGTTGTAATGTTTGCTGTACCGATTATAAATGACGGCGCTGTTAAAGGGGTATTGATTGCAAGAAATGACGGCGACATTCTGAGTTCGATTACAAACACTCTTGGATTCGGGGTATCAGGCTATTCCTATCTTCTGAACAGGGAAGGGGCTGTTATTGCTCATCCTGACAGGAAACTGGTCATGAGCAGGTTTTCTGCAATTGAAGCAGCTAAAACAGAAACTTCATACCGGTCGGTAGCAGAAGCAGTCAGTATAATGATACAGGGAAAAGAGGGAATGGAGAGCTATACTTTCAACAATAAAAAAATTGTAGCAGGATTTATCCCGGTTAAAAATTTGGACTGGGTTCTTGTTGTAACAATTGAAAAAAAGGAGCTGATGGCGGGAATATATCAGATGAGAAACTATCTGATAGCGGCTACCTTTCTTTTTATGCTTATCGGAATTCTTACTGCCATCAAAATCGGGAAATCCATATCCAAACCTATTGTTGAGATTATTCCTGTTCTTAATACCATTGCATCAGGAGATCTGACTCAGAAAATAATATCAATGTCAAAAGATGAAACAGGTATTATGGCAGATAATTTCAATTCATCAATCGGGAGTCTGTCAGAAATGGTGCTGACAACTAAAAATGCATCTCACAGGCTTACTGAAATAGTTAACAGCCTTTCAATAAATATGGCAGAAACTGCAACAGCCATGAACCAGATCACAGCAAATATTACCAGCGTAAAAATGCAGACTGTAAATCAGGCTGCATCTGTCACTGAAACACATGCTACTGTAGAGGAGATAATAAAGCACATAGAACTCCTTGATACATTAGTTGAAAATCAGGCTGCAGCTATAAATGAATCGTCAACAGCTATTGAAGAAATGGTTTCGAACATTAAATCCGTAGCAGAAATTCTTGAAAAGAATGCAATCTCAATGGAAAAACTTCAGGAAGCTTCCGAATCGGGAAAAGAAAACATACACGGAGTTGCCGGAATATTAAAAGCCATAGAAACCGATTCTGACGGATTAATAGAAGCCAGTAATATTATACAGAATATTGCAAGTCAGACAAATCTGCTTTCAATGAATGCTGCAATTGAAGCTGCACATGCAGGAGACTCAGGACGCGGATTTGCAGTTGTTGCAGATGAAATAAGAAAACTTGCTGAAAATTCTGCGCTCCAGGGAAAAACAATTTCAACAGTTCTTATAAAACTGAAACAACAGATAAATACTGTTACAGCATTATCTGAAAAATCACAGATACAGTTTTCACAGATTATGGATCATTTGAACCGTGTAGGAGACCAGGAGACTGTCATTAAAAATGCAATGGATGAGCAGAGCAGCGGTAGTTTACAGATACTTGAAGCAATCAGGGAAATAAACCATATAACAACAGAGGTTAAAAACGGATCGTCACAGATGCTTACCGGAAGCAGGGAAGTCCTTGTTGAAATGAAAAATTTATCAGATATCACTTCTGAAATGAACAGCGGCGTAAATGAAATGGCGGCAGGAGCTGAACAGATCAATAAATCTGTTCAGAGTGTTAATATAATCACACAGGAGACCAATGCCCATCTCTCTGAATTGTCATCAGCAGTAGCCCGATTCAAAGTTAGCGTATAACGGTTAAATTGCGGAAGCATTATGATTTTATCTGTTATGCTTCCGCACTTCTTCATATAATTTACACAAAATCATCACAACAGCTACATTTCAATAACATGTTTATCCTGTAAAAATATTAATAACAAATTCGGCCGAATAAAAAGATTAATAAGAGGCATGTTATATGAAACATTTTACTTCTATATAAAAGAATATTTGATGGATGACAGCAGTATTATGAAAATCGGTATTTCCTCTGACTGTCATCCATCCCTCTGTTTATCTAAGATTATTCTGTTTTAAAATATGTTATAGCCTCAGACAGATATTGGGCCTGTCCGGAAAGTTCCTCCGCCATAGAGGCCATTTCCTCGCTTGCCGTGGCATTAACCTGAACAACACTGTCCAGCTGTATCATTGCCTTGTTAATCTGATCAGCCCCTGAATCCTGTTCTTTGGATGCGGACGATATTTCCCTGACAAGATCAGCTGTTTTTTTAATGTCAGGAACAATTTTCTGTATAAGCTCTCCTGCCCTGCTGACAGTATCAACGGTGCTCTTTGAAAGTTCTGTTATTTCTCCGGCTGCTTTCTGGCTTCGCTCTGCAAGTTTTCTTACTTCACTTGCAACAACAGCAAAACCTTTCCCGGCTTCCCCTGCTCGTGCAGCTTCTATTGCAGCATTAAGCGCCAGAAGATTGGTCTGCCGGGCTATCTCCTCTACTATACCTATCTTATCAGCAATTTCCTTAATAGCTTTAACTGAATCTATAACAGCGCCTCCTCCCTCTTCTGCTTCAACAGCAACCTGCTGCGATATTTTTTCTGTTGCAACTGAATTTTCAGTATTCTGTCTGATTGTGGCATTCATCTCTTCTATTGAACTTGAGACTTCCTCAGTACTTGCCGCCTGTTCTGTCGACCCCTGACTTACCTGCATTGATGTGGAACTAATCTGATCACTTCCGGCTGCAACCTGCTGTGCCGCTCTCTGTACATCTCCCACTATTTTAGTGAGATTTTCCAGCATATTGTTTGTAGCTTTCCCTATTTTTCCGATTTCATCATTTCTCGCGATAATTTTTTTCTTATCTTTTTCAGCAATATGCTTAAGAACAAGGTCTCCTCCGGCAATCCCCTCAAGGACTTCTGTCATTATAAGTACCGGTCGTACTATACTTTTTGCAATCATTACTGAAATTATTATTATAATCAGAATAATAATCAGGACCAGAACTGTGAGTATCCGGGTTATTCTGTCAGATGCTTCATTTAACTGGGAATGGGGAACAACAATACCGAATGACCAGTTGGGGCTGTCAGGGACAGGAGCATAAAAAATATCCTCTTTAACGCCGGCTGCAGTTACAGCAGTACCAAACCCTTTTTCTCCTTTAATCATTTTACGTCCCAGATCATCCAGCCCTGTGAAGCCTGTTTTTGATGAATCTATAATGTTCAGTTTCATTATATATTCTTTATTCGGATGGGCAATTACAATCCCCTTACCGTCTACTATCCAGCCGAAACCATTCTTTCCAAGTTTTATTTTCTGAGACATCTCGGAAATAGCATCCAGTTTTATGGGTCCACCAACAAAACCCACGGTTTTTCCAGATCTGTTTTTTACAGATTTTGCAACAACAACAATAGGGTTTCCTGAAACTTTTGAAATCAGTGTATCACTTATATAGTAATCTTTTTTTTCCACAACCAAAGCTTGATAATAATCCCTTCCTGCAATATTACCGGTCCCTCCGTTTATATTATAGAAATCCCCGTTTAAATCAGAAAAGAAAAGGTCCTCAAAATTCTTATCTAGAGTATCCTTTTTTGACTCGATATAAAGTTTTATATTTTCCAGGTTATCATATTTGAGTGCATCCCCTGTAGCATATATACTGACCTCTTTTTCAAAGGAAACAAGCCATTTCCCGACTTCTTCACTCCTTGCAATTGATATCTCTTCACATAATTCCCTGTTTATTTTCATAACAGAACTTCTTACCTCCATAACTGTAAAAACCATAAGACAGACAAGAAGCATAGACATTGAGATACCGTAAAGCATAGCAATTTTAACACTCAAAGAGCCCTTTTTTTCTGTTTTCAACATGTTGTAAACCCTCCTTTAGCTGATTCATTCTGGCTGGTTAAACTGATGGCAATTTATCCATAACCAGGATTAATTAATAAATAAACAAGCATTAATATTACTCATAATTATTAATTTTTATTTATTAATAATTATACCTCATGTTTCGTTACTTGTAATCAATTTAATAAAAATGATTTTGAAATACACCGCTAACGTCAGTTAAAGAGTTTGTTATTTTATTTAAAAATTTCAGTTTGCAGTATATCAGGGAGGATGGGATGTTTTTTTTCTTTTAAATATAGATCAGAAGGATTGTAACGCCCTTTATACCGAGGCCCGCCGCATCCTGACCTCCTCAAGACAGAGTGCTATTATAGTTTCAATCTCGGGGACTATGAATCCGATATTCGTAACTTCCTTTTTCTCAAGGCTTCCGTTCCAGTCGTGAATAATACTGTCATAATTGTTCTTGATATAGTTCAGGATAATGTATTTGGCCCCTTTCAGAACATAGGGATCTTTTCCGCTCTCCTTCCGCCTGTGCTTCACAAGATACTTCTCTACATACCCCGGAAGAAGCGTATCAAATACCGCATGGGCATCAAAAACTTCGCGGAAGGAAAGAAGGTCAAGCTTCTTCCTCAACGACTGTTTCCCGATATCCTTTATATGAATCTTGCCTCCGGTTGATGCAGGCTGTTTTACAGGTTTTTTCTTTTTCTCAGATTTTTCCCTTTTTTCAGCGACCGGAAGGGAAATTACCGGAGGAGAATAAGCTCTTGAAGTTTTTTTCCTGACAATCTGATCAACCGGTTTTATTTTTTTCCAAAGCCTCTGCATTAAAAGGTCTTCACTGATGCTGTACTGATAACCGTTTGAAATAAGACAGTAAAGCTCCAGCAGGATTACATCGTCTGACAGCTTCTTTATCCTTCCGTTTTTAATCAGGGAAAATATTTTGAAGTGTCTGGTGCTGTATTTTTTTGAATAGAGAAAGATCTTCTTTTCAAAATCATGATTATATACCTGTTTCCAGTAATGTCTGCAGTAGGCAATAACCTGATAGGTACGTTTTGTTATGGCGCTGTTTATACAAATCATTGAAATATCTTTTTCAGAAAACTCAACAGCATCAAGATCTATTGTAATTTTCTTTTTTTCTTCAGCTATGTCAGATTTTCCAGTTTTACCCTTTTTTCTTTCAGTTTTAGGCCGAACAGTTTTTTTAACAAAAAGGGTATTGTCAAAGTATCTTCCGAGGATATCAGCCCCGTTCATGAATTTTTCAGTATTATAATTCAGAAGGACAGAGTAACGTGATAGCTTTCTGATAAATCTTTCAGCGGAACTCCGTTCCGTGGGAACAATCTGAAGCGCCCTGTCTATCTTTTTCAGCAGCTCATATGGATTGGATGTGTTTCCTTCAAAAAGCCAGGCAATATGGTCAATGATCTTTTTTACAGAAAGAATAATCCGTTCAACCAGCTCCCGAACCGAATCCAGATAAACATCCCTGAATCTCGGGTCATTTCTTCTGTAATACCTGATTATTTCAATCCTGTTTTTCTCATCAGGATATCTTACTGCAAGTTTTTTATCATATAATGTTTTTGCAAGGGCGTATTTCCTGTTGTTTATCAGAGAAATATAAAGCCCGATATCAGTATCAAATCCATACTGATTGAATGACGGACATTCTTCAAGCAGTATTTTTTTTGAATTGTGTCCATTCATCTGATTAAGATCTCCGCCTCCGGGTATCAGCCTTTAAGTCTTTCATCTATGACCCTTTTTGCTTTGCCTTCATGAACAGGGAGAACCCCCTGTTCATGAAGCTCAACTTCAGGGGAAATCAGTATCGAAGCTTTAAGATGCTCCTTTATCTTCTGTCTCAGTTTATTAAGATCTCTCGCATCATCACTGAAAACATCAGGACCAATTTCCGTTTTGACAGTTACCTTATCAAGGGCCCCGGATTTTTCGACAACAATGAGATAATTTGTTCCGACTTCAGGAAGCTTCATGATAATCTCTTCAATCTGTGACGGAAAAACATTGACCCCATTGATAATCAGCATATCATCACTGCGCCCCTTAATTCTGCACAGCCTTCTGTGTGTCCTTCCGCACTTGCAAGGCTCCGGATTAACCACAGAAAGATCCCTTGTCCTGTAACGGAGTAGCGGTGTCCCCTGCCTTCTGAGTGTAGTAAAAACAACCTCGCCCTCTTCCCCGTCATCAACATTTACCAGTGTCTCGGGGTTGATCATTTCAAGAAGAAAAGAATCCTCCCAGACATGCATGTCATCTTTGTAAAGGCACTCGGTAGCAACACACGGTCCGTTCATCTCACTCAGTCCGTAGTTATTGTACATATCAATGTTATAAAGAGCTTCAATCTTTTTTCTCATATCCTCTGAATGAGGTTCTGCCCCGCCCAGAGCTTTCTTTATATTAAAATCAGAAAGGGAATATCCTTCCTCTCCGATTTTTGAGTACATATGAAGCATATAGCTTGGGGTTGCATGGACCAGGGTTGACTGGAAATCCCTGAGAAATTTAAACTGCCTTTTTGTATTACCCGAACTTATAGGAATAACAAGAAGACCTGCTTTCTCTGCACCGTAATGAAGGCCGATTCCCCCTGTAAAAAGTCCGTAGGTCATCATGTTCTGAAAAACATCCTCACGTCCGCACCCTATACTGGTAACAGATCTCGCCACCAGTTCTGTCCACCTGTCCATATCCCTCTGGGTATGATAAATAACAGTAGGTGTCCCTGTTGTACCGCTTGAAGCATGAAGTCTTACAACTTCATCCTTCGGAACAGCCATAAGGTCATATGGATAAGCAGATCTCAGGTCATCCTTTGTTGTAAAAGGGATTCTTTTCAAATCTTTAAGGGTTTTTATATCATCGGAAGATTCAATTCCGATCCCTTTAAGCCTTTTACTGTAAAAAGGGGTCTGTAAAGCCCAGAAAACTGTTTCCTTCAGGTTCTCAAGCTGGATCTTTTCAAGCTCCCCCCTGTCAATTGTTTCAAGCTCTTTGTTCCAGTATCTGATATCCATATTTCTACTCCATTAAAGCCTATTTTTGTCCCAGTTCAAATGCTTTTATATTTGCATCAACAACAGCCTGTCCCTTTGATCCGAAAAGATCAGCAATCGCCTCTTTGATGGATTCAGACTTTACCGGGAGTTTCTCCGAAGCAGCCCCGATAATCACCATGTTTGTTGCCCGTGCAGATCCTGCCTCTTTTGCAAGAGAAACTGAATCAACAATCTTCACCTGAGGATATTTTTGAAGCTTTCCGTAAACTGATTCAATATCTGGATAGTTGGTAATATTAACAACAGCCTCCGATGCTGTAACAATAGCACCGTCTGGGGCAAGATAATCAACATACCTGAGTACTTCAAGCGGTTCCATACTGAGGATAAGAGAGGCTGTCCCTTTTGCAACAAGGTCGCTTGCAATATCCTTATCCGAGATCCTGAGGTGTGAAAGAACAGCGCCGCCTCTCTGGGCCATCCCGTGGACCTCGGACTGCCTGACATTGAGACCGTCTTTCATTGCACCTGTAGCAATTATCGCGGCAAGAGACAGGACCCCCTGACCGCCTACTCCGGCTAGAATTATATCATATTTCATTTTTTGCTCTTCTCCTTTTTTAGCCGCCTTTTTGCCTCCTCAATACATTCCCTTACAGAGAGGATAACGGAAAGTCCCTCATATTCTATCTCTTCTTTAAGGATCCTGACATTTTCATCAAGATTCTTCTTAATCGGAACTATAGTCCTTATGTGAGCAGGGTCAACACCCAGTCCCTTAATTACTGACTCAAGCCTTGAAGAGGGGAGGATTGTCTCCTGCCCACCAGTCATGGCAACAATCCAGTTGTCAAGAATAACAAGTGTCATGGGAGTGTTTGCTGAAACTGCATCAACAAGCGATGTCAGCCCTGAATGATAGAAGGTACTGTCTCCGATTACTGCTACTGCAGGCTTAAGGCCGGCCTCTGCAGCCCCCTTGGCAGTTCCGACAGAGGCTCCCATACAGATAATTGTCTCTATTGCTGAATATGGAGGAAGGGCTCCGAGAGCATAGCAGCCGATATCGGAAGTGACAACGCTCTCTTTATAACCCACAAGAGCTTTTGTAATAGCCTCATATGAATCAATATGGGGGCATCCCTGGCAGAGCTGAGGCGGTCTTCCGGGAACTGTTTCAACCTTACCGAGACTTTCCCTGGCCTCAAGAGCGAGAACAGGGCGTACGTTATCAGGATTCAATTCACCGACAGGTGGAAGTTTTTCATCCATCTTGCCCTCAATTTCAATACTCTGAGGAAGAATACCTCTCAGTTTTGACTCAACAAACGGATACCCCTCTTCAATTACTATCAGTTTTTCAACGCTTCCTGCAAGGTTTCTGATCTTCTCAGCAGGAAGAGGATATACCCCTATGTGAAGATGGGAAGGGGTTTCCTTCAGGTCAGAAAGGTTCTCTGTATAATAGTTCTTCCCAAGTCCTGTCGTTATTACACCGTATTTTTTAAAATCAGGATTAATAAGAAGCGGGTTATAATCCGACTTTTCAGAATAAGCTGAGAATTCATTATATTTTTCAAGAAGCCTGACCCACTGTTTTCTTGCAAGGGCCGGAAGAAGCATCCAGGTATTTTTGTCTTCAGCCTTTTTCATGCTGTTCTGATTTCTTTCTTCTCCCGGAACAACAACAGCCCTTGAATGGGCAAGTCTTGTAACAATCCTTATCATTACAGGTACATTGAATTTTTCTGAAATTTCAAAAGCCTCTTTTGTCATTTCATAGGCTTCCTGCTGGTTTACAGGTTCAAAACATGGGATCCTTGCAAAATCGGCATAAAAACGGCTGTCCTGCTCATCCTGGGATGAATGCATACCCGGATCATCAGCAACCACAAGAACAAGCCCCCCGTTGATTTTGAGAAGAGCAGAGTTCACAAATGGATCAGCTGCAACATTAAGACCCACATGCTTCATGGTTACTATGGTTCTCTTACCTGCAAGAGATGCACCGAGAGCATCCTCATAAGCAGTTTTTTCATTACTGCACCAGGATGCATGAAGTTTTCCTGTTTTCTTTGAATATGCAAGCAGATATTCCATTATCTCAGATGATGGTGTTCCGGGATAGCCGTATGCACTTGAGAGTCCGGCATGGACAGCTCCGAGCGCAATTGCTTCATCCCCTAAAAGCACTTTTCCAGACATTATAAGCTCCTTAAGGATTTTTCATTAGTGAAGTGAATATTTTTAAATCAGGTTTTAACTAACATCAGTATTTTAAAAAAACTATCAATTCGGGTCAAGCAGAGCAGTCACGGATTACTGCTTTTATCCCAGTGTATAAGGCCATAGGCTATACAAGCGAGAGTTGATACAAATAATAATACACAACCTATTGTCATAATTCTTATTCCTGTTAGTTTTTATTCTATAATAAATGCCCTGACAGGGCGGTATAATTTTACGGGAATCCGGCTTAATTAAAAAGATCCTCCAGTAAGCAGTTTAAAGGCTCTTCTAAATCCTTCTGCCGACCCTTCTATAACCTTATCGGCAACACAATAGGAAATCCTGAAATATCCTGGAGTTCCGAATCCGCTTCCCGGGACGGTCAGAATCCTTTCTTCCTGAAGAGCAGCTACTGCTTTGATATCATCACCCCCAGGTGCTTCAGGGAAAAGGTAAAAAGTCCCCTCAGGCTTCACAAAAGAAAATCCTGCCTCTTTCAGTATTACGCACAGCCTGTCCCTTTTTTTTCTGTAAAAATCAATATCAACACTTCTCCCCTGAAGAGAGGCTATAACCTTCTGCATGATTGCAGGGGCATTTACAAAACCCAGGATCCTGTTGCACATTATTATTCCGTCGATGAGATTCCTGAAATCATCAGCCTCAGGATGAACAGCCAGCCATCCGATCCTTTCTCCTGGAATAGACAGATCCTTTGAGTATGAGGTAAGCACAATTGTATTTTTATAATTTGCCAGAACGCTGGGTACTTTTACACCATTGTATACGATTTTCTTGTAGGGTTCATCACTTAAAAGATAAACAGCCCTTCCTGTTTCTTTCCCTTTTCTTTCCAGCATTTCAGATAATGCCCTGATTGTTGCCTCAGGGAAAACCCTTCCGGACGGGTTATTTGGTGAATTAACAATAACAGCGGCTGTTCTGCTGTTTACAGCTTTTTCTATCGCATTGACATCAAGATCAAAATCCTTCGTGCCCGGGACTTCAACAAGGACTCCCGAATGGTTATCAACATATGCCCTGTACTCTGCAAAATACGGAGTACTTGTAATTACATTATCGCCCGGATTGAGTATTGTTTTCAGAACAGCGTTTATTGCCCCGGCTGCTCCGCAGGTCATTACAACACAGTCTGTATTGACACTGACCTTTTCTGTTTCATTTATATATGCGGCTACCTTTTCACGCACATCGGGATATCCTGCGTTAGGCATATATGAATGCTTGCCTTTTATGTCTTTGTTGACATATTCAATAAGGGCAGCTGTAAACTCTTTAGGGGGTTCAATATTGGGATTTCCAAGACTGAAATCAAATACATTATCTTCTCCGAACTCGGCCTTTAGCCTTCCCCCTGTTTCAAACATTTTTCTGATCCATGATGAATTTTCCATAGATTTAAGTACACGATCAGATACAGCCATTAAACTCCTCCGGATATTTTTTATTATTGAGTGAATTGTAATACTTTACACTATAATTCTTTTTTTTTCAATCTTTAATGTACTTTGCAACATTTCTTATATGTTATCCGCTATTCCATCTCTGCGGCACGGAAGGTAAAGTCCAGGGAATAAACTTCTCCATCCTTTAAAGAATCCTTTTCCGGATAAGGACCGCCTTCACCATAAAAAAAAGGCAAGAGGATTTTCCCTGAAAAATCCCTGAAATTATTATAATGAAGCAATGCCAGAACAGAGGAAAGCTCCTTTGCAACCACGACTTTCCAGTCCTCCTCCGGCTCATAATAAGATAAACTGTAATCTGTCAATCCGGAAAGAAGCGCTGCTTCCTTTACTGCATCATCAAAAAAACCGGTTCTGTCTGCAAGACGGTTTTTAACTGCATCGATGCCTGACCATATTCTTCCGCCGCTTATATCAAGGACAGCCTTTCTGTCAATATTTCTTGCTTCTGAGACAATGTTTATAAACCTGGAATAAGTATTTTCAACTCCAAGACTGAGTATCTTTTTCTCTCTGCTTTCAAGCTGAGTATCAGGTCTGTACGGCGAAGGACTTTCAGTTGTTGAAAAACTGTCAGTGGTAACCCCCGGATATTTCTCCAGAAAAACGGAAAAATCGGGAAGAACAGAAAAAACCCCTATAGAACCTGTAATAGTGGAAGGGCTTGCAATAATTGTATCTGCACCGGCTGAAATCCAGTACCCACCGGACGCAGCCGCGCTGCTCATTGAAACAACAAAGGGTTTTCCCTTTTCCTTCAGTTTTAAAAGACTCCTTCTAATCTTTTCTGAAGCTGATGCGCTCCCCCCTCCTGAATCAATACGGAGAACAACCCCTTTTACCGATTCATCCTTATTTACCGATTCAATAATTTTTTCAAAGGTTTCGGCCCCGATAGCTCCCGGGGGAGAATCCCCTTCAGTAATTACACCGGAGGCAACAATTACAGCAATTTTGTTATCAGATTTGGTGGATCCTTTTTTTACTATTTTAAGGTAATCCTTCCAGTCTATCTCGTTTATCTCTTCAAGAAAATCTCTTGCATTCTGAAAATCACCTGTGCTGTCTACAATGTTATTATTGAGAGCAGTTTTTGCAGCATCGCCCCCCTCTTTTTCAAAATAGAGATGAAAATTATTTACAAAGTCTGAAAACTTAACAGGATCAAGCCCCCTGGCTTCTGATATATCATCTATATACAGGTCCCACAGAGGGTTTAAGACAGCGGAAAGGGCTTTCCTTTCATTTTCAGACATGTCTGTACGGCTGTAAGGCTCTACTGCTGATTTAAACTCACCTGCCCTGAATATATTCATCCTGATCCCATACCGGTCAAGCCCCAGCTTATAATAATTTCTGTAGCTGCTGAATCCCCTTATCGAAATATCACCGAATGGATCAAGGACAATCCTGTCTGAAAAAGATGCAATATAATAGGATCCGTTTTTAAGGGATTCTGCAAAAGTTATTATTTTTTTACCCTTTTCCCTGAATATCCGCAGAGAACTGCCAATTTCCTGAAGCTTGCTGAAACCCCCGCCTGAAAAACCTGAAAGATCAATTAAAAGGGATGTAATCTTATCATCTTCGGCAGCATGGTCAATTACAGCTCTGATATCCCTGAGAAGAAGCTCTCCATTACCTGTGACACTGCTTTCAAACTCATTGGAATAACTCCCGCTGTATTGCTCCACAATGCGCCCGTTCAGATGCAGCACAAGGACAGTCTCCTTTTCAATCGAAGGTACTATGCTTCCCTTCAATGCGGCAGCAGCCATGACAGCAATTATTCCCCAGAAAACAATATTTAGTACAAATATCCGGAATATATTGAAAAACCTGAAAATATTCCTGATCAGACCTGAAAAATATTTTTTACCCATAAAAACATAATAAATTATTATTAAATCTGTTACAAACAGTTTTGATATTTTGAAAGGCGAATATTGAAAGAAGTTTTTTATTCATGTAGATTATATCTATCCAATAAAACAAATACAGACAGAGGTTAATAATGGCTGAAAAGAAAGTACCATTTACCAGAGAACAGCTGGAGACAATTATCAGTAAATATCCTACCCCGTTTCATATCTACGATGAGAAAGCCATAAGGGAGAATGCAAGAAGATTTTATAAAGCTTTTTCATGGGTTCCAGGAGGTTTTAAAAACTATTTTGCAGTGAAAGCACTTCCCAATCCATATATTATGAAAATTCTAAAGGAAGAGGGGATGGGCGCTGACTGTTCATCACTGCCTGAACTTATTCTTGCAGAAACGACAGGGATCAAAGGGGAAGACATTATGTTCACCTCAAATGATACACCAGCTGAAGAATACAGAAAGGCATGGGACCTTGGAGCAGTTATCAATCTTGATGATATCAGCCACATCCCTTTTCTTGAGAAAAGCGCAGGAATTCCCGAACTTATATGCTTCAGATACAACCCCGGCCCTTTAAAAGAGGGAAACAAAATTATCGGGAACCCGGAAGAGGCAAAATACGGCCTTACCAGAGAACAGCTGATTGAAGGCTACAGGAAAATGAAGGAAAAAGGGGCAAAGAGGTTCGGACTGCACACAATGGTAGCTTCAAACGAACTCAATCCTGATTATTTTATTGAAACAGCAGAAATACTTTTTGATCTTGTAATAGAAATATCCGAAAAAACCGGAGTAAAAATAGAGTTTATCAATCTCGGGGGGGGAATCGGAATCCCCTACAAACCTGAAGACAGGGCTGTTGATCTTGAATATGTTTCAGAGGGAATTAAAAAAGCATATGAAAATAAAATTGTAAAGAAAAACCTTGATCCTCTGAAAATTGTGATGGAATGCGGAAGAATGGTAACCGGCCCCTACGGATACCTTGTCTCGAGAGTTCTCCATAAAAAGGAAACATACAAAAACTATGTCGGACTTGACTCATGCATGGCAAACCTCATGAGACCTGCCCTGTACGGCGCATATCATCATATAACAAATATGAACAATATCAGCGGCACCAAAGACCATGTTTATGATGTAACAGGATCGCTTTGTGAAAACAATGATAAATTCGCTGTTAACAGGAATATGGTACAGACTGATATAGGAGATACTATTGTTATCCATGAAACAGGGGCCCATGGATATGCTATGGGATTCAACTATAACGGCAAGCTGAGATCTGCCGAACTTCTGCTTCAGGAAGACGGATCTGTAAAACAGATCAGAAGAGCTGAAACTGTAGAAGACTATTTTGCAACACTGGATTTTTCCGAACTATAAAAAACAGTATTTTAACAGGCAGGCTGCAGTAATTTTCTGCAGCCTGTTTTTTTATTCCCAAACTGTGCAGCCTTAATATTGAGCATACCCCCCTTTTCTGATAAATTCACAGACAATTATGAGAACAGAAGTATTTTATAAAAATTCAGAAATAGACGGCAGGGCCAAAAGACTCCTTTCCCTTATAAGGGCAACGGTAAGTTCTGCTGTTGAAAATCTTGCTATGGTGGATGTATACCTGACCAGCGGTATACATGAACTTTCCCCTGAGCTTGCGGCTGAGCTTTTTTCAGATCCGGTGGCTCAGGAGGTCAGAACAGATGAAGCAGCAGCTGACAGTTCACTGCTTCCGGACTGGAACTATCTTATTGAGGTTACATACAGGCCCGGAGTTACAAATCCGGTAGCTATAACAGCCAGAAATACAATAGAAACAGCTCTTGCTTTAAAATCAGGCAAGGATTCGGTAATTCAGACAGCGGTCCAGTATCTTGTCAAATCACCGGAACTTGATGAAAAAATACTTAACAAGCTGAAAAAGGTCTTCTACAATCCACTGATCCAGCAGATAGAGTTTATAGAAAAAGGGAAAACCCCTCTCTCCACTCTCCCTCCGCTTTATCCGTACAAGGTTGTAAAGAGCAGGGTATCTGTCGAAACCATTGATATTAAAAGCGCAGCAAAAAAAGATCTTGAGAAGATTTCCAAAGAAAGACTCCTTGCCCTTACCATTAATGAGATGGAATCCATACAGAAATATTACTCAGACCCTTCTGTACTGAAGATCAGGGAAAAGAAGGGGATATCAGTAAAAGCAACAGATGTAGAACTGGAAATGATTGCACAGACATGGAGTGAACACTGCAAGCATAAGATATTTTCAGCAAATATTGAATATAAAGATTTTGAAACAGGGAAAAAGGAAAGGATAGAATCTGTATTCAAAAGCTATATCAAAAAAACAACTGATGATCTTTCAGAAAAAAGGAAATTCCTTAAATCTGTATTTCATGACAATTCAGGAGTTATTGATTTTGATGATAAACATCTTGTCTGCTTCAAGGTTGAAACACACAACTCCCCCTCAGCACTCGACCCGTACGGTGGGTCAATAACCGGGATAGTGGGTGTAAACAGGGACATAATGGGAACCGGGAAGGGGGCAAAACCCTTTTTTAATACTAACGTTCTCTGCTTCGGAGAACCCGATACGCCGGAAGAAAGCATACCTGAAGGTCTTCTTCACCCTTCTACAGTACTCAGGGGGGTACACCACGGAATAATTGACGGAGGAAACCAGTCAGGGATTCCGACAGTAGCAGGAGCTTTCCTTTTTGACGACAGCTTTACAGGAAAGCCTCTTGTATTCTGCGGAACAGGAGGTCTTCTCCCTGCTGAGATTGATAATGAAGGAAGCTGGATCAATCATATTACACCAGGAGATGCCGCAGTAATGATTGGAGGCAGAATTGGCAAGGACGGGATCCACGGAGCAACCTTTTCATCACAGGCCCTTGACGAGGAATCACCATCCTCAGCTGTTCAGATAGGTGACCCGATAACACAGAAAAAGATGTTTGACTTTCTCCTCGAAGCACGGGACCTTGGACTTTACGACGGGATAACCGATAACGGTGCCGGCGGGCTTTCCTCATCACTGGGGGAAATGGCTGAATATTCAAACGGGATAAGAATTGATCTTGAGAAATGCCTCCTGAAATATGAGGGACTTGCTCCATGGGAGATTCTTGTATCAGAATCACAGGAAAGGATGACTCTTGCAGTAAACCCTGACAAGCTTGGAGCCTTTATGACACTTGCTGAGAAAAGAGATGTTGAAGCATCTGTTGTCGGAGAATTCCAGGATTCAGGATTTATAGATATCAGATATGAAGGAAAACCCGCAGGGCTTCTTTCAATAGAGTTTCTGCATAACGGGCTTCCTGCAATGGAACTCAAGGCTGAATGGAAAAGACCTTTTACAGGATCAGATCCGATCAGAGGAGATCTTGACAGCAGAGATATTCTGATCAGACTCCTGAAAGAACCGAATATTGCTTCCAAGGAATCGCTTGTAAGGCAGTATGATCATGAAGTTGGGGGAGTCTCCGTTGTTAAACCTTTTACAGGTATAAACTCTGATGCCCCTTCCGACGGAGCAGTTCTCAGACCTGTTTTCGAATCAGAAAGAGGTATAACAGTAACACACGGCATCTGTCCGAGATACAGCGACAAGGATACATACGACATGGCAATGTGCGCAGTAGACGAGGCCTACAGGGCCCATATCGGGTCCGGGGGTGATCCTGATTTTGCGGCTGTTCTTGACAATTTCTGCTGGCCGGATCCTGTTGAATCAGAAAATACACCTGATGGCCGATATAAACTTGCCCAGCTTGTAAGAGCGTGCAAAGGTCTTCACAAAGCATGTATAGATTACGGGCTGCCTCTAATTTCAGGCAAGGACTCAATGAAAAATGATGCCCAGATCGGAGGAAGAAAGGTATCGGTCAGGCCGACACTTCTGATATCACTGATGGGGATTATCAGAGATACAGGAAAAGCTGTTACAACTGATTTTAAAAACCCGGATGATATAATCTACATACTGGGAAACACAAACGGTGAACTCGGCGGCACCTTCTTTGAAAAAATCTCCCGTGGATACTATGGGCGGTCACCTGAAGTAGATACAGATACAGCTATTAATACATACAAAAAACTTGCAAAAGCAATAGAAAAAGGGATTGTTTCATCATGCCATGATATTTCAGACGGTGGAATTGGAGTTGCTCTAGCCGAATCAAGTCTTGGAGGGATGACAGGAGCGGATATTTCAATTGACAGTCTCCCCGGAAGACCATCATCACGGGAGACTCCACGGATCCTTTTCTGCGAATCTCCTTCCCGTTTTATTGTCAGCATAAGCCCTGAGAACTGCATGGACTTTGAAAATATAATGACAGGCTCACCTTTTAAAAGGATAGGAAAAACAACTGACAGCAACCATATTGTGATCAGAAGCGCTAAAGAGACTGCTGTTGAAATATCTCTTGAAACAGTTCAGGATGCCTGGAAAAGAGGGGATTTCTAATGATAAATGACGATAGAACCGTTAAAACAGCTGTAATTACCGGATATGGAATTAATGCTGACAATGAACTGAAACAGGCTTTTATAATGAGCGGCTCTGATGCTGTAAAAATTCATATTCAGGACCTTATAGATAAACCTGAATTACTGCAGGATTTTCATATTCTTGCTTTCCCCGGCGGATTCTCATTCGGAGACCATCTCGGTTCAGGACTTGTTTTCGCCCACCTTTTCAAGAAACACCTTAAAAAGGAACTGGACAGGTTTGTTGAAGACGGAAAGCTTATTATCGGGATATGCAATGGTTTCCAGGTCCTTGTCAAAATGGGTGTTCTGCCCAACTTTGAAAAAGACTGGAGCTGCGATGTTTCACTTATTCACAACAACACAGGGGTATTTGAGAACAGCTGGCTTGAAATATCATTCAACAGCAGATCCGGCTGTGTCTGGACAAAAAACCTTGATGTTATGGATGTTCCTATCAGACATGGAGAGGGAAGGTTTATCACAAAATCAAAAGAGATCCTTAATAAGATTGAATCTGAAAACCTTGCAGCAATAAGATACAAAAACAGGAATCCCAACGGATCTGAAAATGATATAGCAGGTATAACAGACAGAACAGGGAGAATACTCGGGATGATGCCCCATCCTGAAGCATTTATTTTCCCCGAAAATCATCCCAGATGGACCAGAGAAGTTATAAAAGAAGGTTACGGACTGCAGATTTTTAAAAACGGCGTAAACTACATGAAAGAGAAATTATGCCACTGATAAAAATACAGAATACAGGAGAGGTTATTGAAGCCTCTCCTGCTGTTTCAATACTGAACAATCTGCTTCGTTCCGGCATCAGAATAAACCATTTCTGCGGGGGAAAAGCTATTTGCGGAACCTGCAGAATAGTTATTCTTTCAGGTTCAGAAAACCTTAATCCTGCAGGGGAAAAAGAAAAACTAAGACTGTCTTCCTCAGGAATATCCACATCAGAAACTAAAGTCAGACTCGCATGCCAGAGTTATCTTTCAGGCGACATCGAGATCAGAATCCCTTCCCTCAGATAAAATACAGCTCCCTGAATCAGGAGAACACGTTTTTTATGTTCTCAGACACAAGACAAACCTTCGAATAAATTATCCAGCATTCTGGCGGTTAACTTACGGCATTTTTATATAAGACAAAAAAAAACCCCGGCAGAAATGCCGGGGCAGTTATACTTGTTCCTTCTCTCTTATATCTGCTTTTAAGCTCCGAAAGCAGGTTTTTTAGGCGGAACCTTATAATGTTTTGGATTTTTCTTGTAGATAAACTGCATTGCTACAATACCGCCGATTATTGCAAACCCTATAAGAACAGGGAGTATCTGCGGCAGGATTATACATACAGCACCTACTGCCAGGATAACCTGTTCAATAAGGTACATTCTCCTCTTGATAAACCCGGCCATCGCAGTACCGAATGCTACAGCACCCATTACAGCAGTAATAATTGTAAATACTGTTTTGATGGTAAACGGCGCCTGACCAAGAAGAAGCGATGTATTGAATACAAAGATATACGGTACAATGTATGCTACAGCTGCAAGTCTTACTGCATTTCCGGCTGTCGGCCAGAAAGGAGCCCCTGCGATAGCAGATGCTGTGTAAGATGTTATAGCTACAGGCGGTGTAAGCTCAGACATTATTCCGAAGTGGAAACAGAAAAGGTGTGCTGCAAGCGGCGGAACACCTGAGTTGATCATTACAGGCACAGTCATGATTGTCATCAGGATATAGTTTGCAACTGTCGGAACACCCATACCCAGAACAAGACACATTACCTGTGTAATAATCAGAGTATAAAGAAGCTTGTCCTGTGCAAGCATTGCAAGGAATGAGGAAAGTGCAGGAGTAAGACCTGTAAGGGTCGCGGTTCCTACAACAAAACCTGCAATTGCTGACGGAATAGCTACAACTGTAAGTGTCTGGCCGGCTGAATCAATAACTCCGAGGAATTTCTTGAGGTCAAGCCTGGTTTCTTTTCTGAACATACTTAAAATAATTGCAAGCCAGAAAGAATTGAAAGATGCACGCATAGGGGTATATCCCTGAATAAGCATTGTTACAAGAACAATTACAGGAAGGAAAAGATAGCCTCTCTGGAGAGCATCCTTTTTCCATTCCGGAATTTCCGATTTATCAAGACCGTAAGCCCCGATTTTATGCGCTTCAAAGTGTACCATTGAAAATACAGCTGTATAATAGAGAGCTGCAGGAAGAGCAGCTGCCATAATTACTGTAACATAACTGATACCGAGAAACTCTGCCATGATAAACGCTACAGCACCCATTACAGGGGGGGTAATCTGACCTCCCATGGAAGCTGCGGCTTCAATAGCACCGGCGAGCTGCGGAGGAAGACCTGTTTTCTTCATAAGAGGTATTGTTATAATACCGGTTGTTGCAACATTTGAAGTTGATGATCCTGAAATCATGGCAAACATACTGCTTGCAACAACAGCCATTTTGGCAGGACCGCCGACCATAGCTCCGAAAATACCTTTTGCAATCTTAAGAAGTACATCAGCAAGCCCTGTTGCATGCAGAGCCGCACCTAAAAGGAGAAACAGGGATATGTAACTGGAAGAAACACCGAGAGGTGTTGACCAGAGTCCTGAGTCTGTCAGTATAAAGTGTCTTATAATCATGCTCAGCTGGAAACCTGGATGCCAGAAAACGCCCGGGAAAACAAATCCGAACCGGCAGTATACAAGCATCAGTACACCTATAACCATAAGAACATGTCCGATTGAACGTCTTGTAGCCTCAAGAACTGTAAGGAGCAGTGCAAAACCTAGTATCTGGTCTATTGTTTTTACAATACCTGCCCTGTTAAGTATGACATCTGTGTTAATTGCAATATAGCCACAGGCAATTATCGCTACAGCAATAAATACAAAATCATACCAGTACATCCTTTTCTCAACCTGATTAGCAGCCTTTATTCTGGATCTTTTTGTAAAAATCCTGGCAACAAAAAGAGCTGCTGCTATAACAACCATAGCACTGATCAGGACACCGTACGTTCTGGCTTTCATGCTTTCAAGAATAAGATAAAGGGTAGTCCAGAGCCCTATACCTATAAGAATATAGGGGATCCACGGCTCGCTTTTATCATCCTTGTTTCTGTTTGCAGAAAATTTGATAAGACAGATCAGCAGCGCAAAGACCAGGTGGATAGATCTCTGCCTCAAAGCAGTATACATACCTGCCGCACCTGTATAAAGGTGAAAAATTCCGTAAACAATAGCAATTGCTGCTATTACCCTAAGCCCCAGAGCGCCGTATGCCCTGTGCCCGGATGTAGCTTTTTCAAGCTCCTTTGCCCGTTCCTCGATAGCCTTGGCTTCAGCAATTTCAGCTTCAGTCATTTTCGAGAAATCGAGGTTACTCAATAAATCATCACTCATTCGCCTTCTTTCCTTCTTTTGAGTTTTTTTATTATCCCGCGGAGACGGGAATATTATCCCCCTAAAACTCCCATTCAGGGGTATAATCCTGTTTTATACAATTATTAAATAAATGCAGTAGGATCTGCATTCCAAATTAAACGGTTATGAAAAGTTTTCTGTCATATTCTATCTTTATCTTCAACAATTAAAAATAAAGCTAAAATATCCAGAATATCAGATTACAGATGCCGGACCTGAATCCGGCATCTGTATTTTTATATTATCAAAGTCTACAAAAAATAGGTCCTATTTAAGAACACCTTTTTCTTTGTAGAATTTTTCAGCACCTGGATGGAGAGGAACTGGTCCTTTTCCGTCAACAGCTGTGTCAAGTGTAATATAATGAGCATTAGCATGAACTGACTGAACAGCATCAAGACCTGGTCCGTACATAGCACTTACATAGTCATAGATAAGTTCGTCACTTACAGAAGCATCAGCAATTATACCGCCACCCTGGATAACTGTTTCTACATCTTCGTCCTGGCCGTTATATGTTCCTGCAGGAATTACCCATGGGTCATACCATGTGTATTTTTTCATAAGAGCTTCTCGGTTTTTTCCGCCGATAGAAAGGATAGTTCCTGGGTTCTGAGCTGTTGCTTCAAGAATAGCACCAGCAGGAACTGCTGTTTCAAAACCTACACAGTCAAGAACTCTGTCTTTGAAAGCCATTGATCTTTCATTGTGTGAAAGTGGTTTCCATACCATGTCGTCAGGGCTGAGGCCGAAACCGCCGTCAAATACTTCTTCCCATGCTGCAACATCACCTGATCCTGGTGAACCTGGTGAAAATGATTTTCCCTTAAGATCGCCGAGAGTTGTCCAGCCGTGTGATTTAAGAACAACTGCCTGGAAAATAAGAGGATAAAGCTGAGTTACGAATCTGAGTTCCGGGTAGGGATCGCCTTCAAAATCTCTGATTCCCTGATATCCGTAAACCATGATGTTTGATTCAGCCATACCCATCTGGTACTGACCCTGTTTCATAAGTCTGATATTTTCTGTTCCACCGCCAGATGACTGTACAGTTACAACAGAATCTGTGTATTTCATACATACACCGGCAATTCTCGATGCAGTTGGATACCAGCTTCCTCCCAAGCTTGATGATCCCATAATAGCATGTTTTTTAGCTGTTTTTGTAGCTTCCCCCTGGCCTTCAGCAAAAACAAAAGAACCAAGAATGAGAAGACAAAGAATCAACAAAAGACTTCTTTTCATTATTTCCTCCTCAAAAATTTCAAAGGGTTTTAAAACCCCGATCAAAAAAATAAATGATTTATATCTATTTTAACGTGATAATACCTGAATTTGTCAAGGAAAATTTTAACAAATTTTTTACATTATTTTAATATATCCATTTTCTCCATATTTTGGATTAAAGAATAACAATTCATCATGGTTCCGGGTTTTAGCATAATCTTTTAACAGCTCTTTTTCAAGCATGAATGCAGCCCCAACCCGAATTACATAAACAAAATTCATTATCAGTACAAAATAGATAAAAAATAATCAATATTTTTACCCTATTTCATTCATCAGGATTGACTAATATCTTTGAAATGTTAGAATACGGTTAAATACTTGATAAGGTTTTTGAAGGAGGAGTAACCAGCCATGGTACTTAAGGAACAGACAGTTAATAAAACTGTTAAAAGAAACATTCTCTTGAATCCAGGTCCGTCAACTACAACTGAAACAGTTAAAGCAGCTCTGATCCAGGGTGATATCTGCCACAGAGAAGAGGCATTTGCAAAAATTGTAAGAGAAGTCTGTGACGACCTCGTTAAGGTGGTTCACGGAGATACAAAAGATTATGCTGCAGTTATTTTTGCAGGTTCAGGAACAATAAATATTGATGTTGCAATCGGCTCTCTTGTCCCTGCAGGCAAAAAGGTCCTTGTTGTTAATAACGGGTTTTACAACGACAGGGCTGTTGATGTATGCAATCATTACAGCATTCCTGTTGTTAATCTGAAATTCGGGGTTACAGAACTTCCGGATCTTGGAAAAGTCGAAGATGCCCTTAAAAACGATTCAGACATTGCAGTCGTTTACATGGTGCATCAGGAAACCGGAACAGGACTGTGCAATCCGATAAGAGAAGTAGGAGCACTTGCTCATAAATACGGATCAATTTTTGTAACAGACACAACCTCAACATACGGGCTGCTTCCGATAAATGTTTACGAAGACAACATAGATTTCTGTATGGCATCTTCACAGAAGGGGATGAACGCATTCACAGGTGTTTCATACCTTATCGGAAAGATATCTGAAATTGAAAAAACAAAGGATTTTCCGAAAAGATCATACTATACAAACCTCTGGAGACAGTATGATTTCTTCAAAAAGAACAAACAGATGAATTTCACCCCCCCTGTTCAGATAATCTATTCTCTCCAGCAGGGTATTAAAGAGCATTTTGCCGAAGGGGAAATGGCTAAATACAAAAGGCTCATGGACGGTTGGAAGGTTATCAATGAAGAGATGGCAAGACTCGGCTTCAAGGGAATTCTTCCTGAAGAGAAACAGACCAAACTTGTTGTTGGGCTGATGTATCCAAATGATCCCAATTTTGATTTCAATAAAATCCATGATTATCTTTTTGAAAACGGCGTGACAATCTATCCGGGCAAAATTGCAGACCTTGAAACATTCAGGATCTGTAACCTCGGAGCACTTAAAGCTGAGGATATCAGAGATGCTTTCGCTGTCCTGGAAGAAGCTCTCAAGGAATGCGGAGTAGCTGTACCTGTAAAATATTAAAAAATTACTGTATATTACAAAAGAGGCTGAACCATGAACATGGTCAGCCTCTTTTTTTATCTTATATTTGTCCAACTATTATCTGTAATTATTTTTGCATTTTTTTTAATAAAATTTTTCTTGCAAAATTCAGACTTTCAAGTAATAATAAAACATATTGTTAATCTTTTGTTAAAAAATTGTTAATCAACCATTCAAACATAAACTATTTGAATGGGATTTTCAGTTTTAATAACTTTTCTACTTAAATGAGGAGGAATTATGAAAAGAAAGTTATTTCTCATCCTGCTTGTGGCTATTATTTCAATGATGTTTGTTGCATGCGCTACAGACTCAAAAGCTGCTGCAGATCCAGCCAAAGCTGAAGCTATGGCACTTCTTGACGAAGTGAACAGCATCAAAGCTGAAGCTGAAGCTGTTGGGGCACCTGAAAAATTTAGTGCTTGGGGAAGAGCTATGAGTATTTACGATCTTGGTTCAATTTACATGGACAAAGAGATGTATTCAGAAGCTCTTGCACCGCTTGGACAGGCTAAAACTTATTTTACAGAAGCTGCAGGTAAGTAATCCAACCATAACATGAAAAAAAGGCACTGAAAGCCTCAGCTTTCAGTGCCTTTTTTTTGGTACACATACTGCCCGGAATCAATCCGGAACCTGTAACGGTCTCCCCTGAAACATGTATACAATACCTCAACAGGAATATTCCCGGGATCATAAGTGACACTCTCAACCATCATGCATGATACAGCCTCTTTTATTCCAAAAAGAGATTTTTCATCTTCATCAGTTATCCTGGCACTGAGGGTATGAGTCGAATGATCGAGATGTATATTGAATTTATCTACAAGAATGTGATAAAGGGAACCTTCAATATCCATATCAAGGATTTCCCTGAAATCAGAATAGGGGAGAAAGCTTCTCTCGAAACAGACCACCTCCCCTTCAGCATACTTTGTCCTTAAAGTGTGTATTACCCTTCTGTCATCATCAAGGGCAAGGAGTTCCCCTACCCTTTCGTCAGCTTCTGAAACCTCAATCAGGATATTTCTTGATTCCGATTTTACCCCAGCTTCAATCATGGAATCTGTAAAACTTGTTATGTTGTTGAAATGCCAGACATAATCTGCAGGACTGCTTTTAAGGAGAAACGTTCCCCTCCCCCTTTCTCTTACAACCATTTTCCTTACAACAAACTCATCAATAGCCTGCCGGACTGTCATTCTGTTGACCTTGAAATCCGACGCTATTTTTTCTTCCGTCGGAAGCTGGTCCCCCACCTTTATCCGTCCCCTCTTTATAAGACCTTCAAGATAGTTATAAATCTGAACATATTTGGGAATATTGTTATCGCTAATCATTATCACTCCGGGAATTACTATAATCTATTTACAGAGTCTTGTCATTCCAATCACCCTGCAGCAATACCTTGATCATGTTTCTCTCTGATGATAGATTTCTCTACATGAATGAATTAAAACGAACACACACTTGCGGAGAGCTGACAAAGGATGATTCAGGAAAATCTGTCATTCTTAACGGCTGGGTTTTTAAAAACAGAAACCATGGGGGAATCCACTTTATAAACCTCAGAGACAGGTACGGAGTCACCCAGGTTGTAATAGATGATGATGCCTCTGAAGATCTCAAAAATCAGGGAGAAAGACTTAAATTTGAATACTGCATAGCTGTAAAAGGGGAAGTCAGAAAAAGACCGGATGATATGATCAACCCTGATATGGCTACCGGCACGATTGAAATAAAAGCAGAGGAGATAGTGATCCTGTCGGAATGCGAGGTCCTCCCTTTCATGATTGATGAAAAATCAAACGCCAAAGAGGATCTGAGGCTGAAATACCGCTTTCTTGATCTCAGGTCAGAGAAGATGAAAAACAATATAAAGCTGAGACATGAAACTGCTTTTGCAGTAAGGGAGTTCTTAAGCACCAGGGATTTTTATGAGATAGAAACCCCCACCTTCATCAAATCAACCCCTGAAGGGGCAAGAGACTTTATAGTCCCCTCAAGACTGTTTCCCGGCAAAGCCTTTGCACTGCCACAGAGTCCTCAGATATACAAACAGCTTCTGATGGTCTCCGGTTTTGACAAATATTTCCAGATTGCAAGGTGCTACAGGGATGAAGATGCAAGGGGAGACAGACAGCCTGAGTTTACCCAGATAGATATTGAAATGAGTTTTGTAGACAGAGAAGATGTCCTTTCCCTTACAGAAGGGATGATGGGGCATATTTTCAGTAAAACAATGGGATTGAGACTTCCTGAAACATTCAGAAGACTCAGTTATGATGAAGCCATGGCAACATACGGTTCAGATAAACCTGACCTGAGGTTTGATCTTAAAATTGATGATTTTTCCGATTCTGCCTCAAAAAGCAGTTTCTCGGTATTCAAAAACACCGTGGAGGAAGGCGGCGCTGTAAAATACATACTGGCAAAGGGGTGCGGTAATTATTCCAGAAAAAACATCACAGAACTTGAGGATACAGCAAAAATATACGGAGCCAAAGGTCTTGCATGGATGAAAGTCGGCGAAGACGGACTTGAAGGGGGAATCTCAAAATTCTTCAAGGAAGAGGAAAGTGAAATTCTTAAAAAAACCTCTGCGGAAAAAGGGGACCTCCTTCTTTTTGTCGCAGACACCTGGAAAACTGCATGCACCTCACTGGGGGCAGTAAGAAACAAGCTTGGAAAAGACCTGGACCTGATTAATAGAGAAAGTTTCGAGTTTGTATGGATAGTTGATTTTCCACTGTTTGAATGGAATGAGGAAGAAAAAAAGTGGGACCCGGCACATCACATGTTTTCCATGCCACAGAGGAAATATCTTGATACAATGGAAAAAGAACCGGGGCCTGTAAAAGGGGATCTTTACGACCTTGTCTTAAACGGCTATGAGATTGCATCCGGATCCATCAGGGTGCATGATCCTGAAATTCAGAAAAAGATATTCAGCATTGTCGGGTTTTCAGAAGAAGAAGCTGAAAAAAAATTCGGCTTCATGCTTAATTCCTTCAGATACGGACCGCCACCCCATGGAGGGATTGCGCCCGGCCTTGACAGGCTTGTAATGATTATGGCAGGTGAAAGCTCCATACGGGAGGTTATTGCATTCCCCAAAAATACTGCGGGACTGTCCCCTCTTGATGACTCACCGTCAGAAATAGAACAGAACCAGCTTGATGAACTTGGAATTATTTTTAATTTAAAAAAGGAATAGGAAGACAGATCTGAAGTGTCAGAGAATACCGGTCTGTGTTCCCTGCATTTATCCCCCTGAAGAAGGGGCCGTAAGGGGCAACAACTGTTGCCCCTATACGACTACTGGTTTTATAATTTATTATAGGCCCTGAACAGTTTCTCAAACAGCTCAGGAGTTTTCTTCATATCTTCCTTTTCAGGAACATAGGCTACCCTCATCTGGGTATCCCCCGGGTTTTTCTCCCCCTTTTCCACGCTGTAGAATCCTGACATAGGTGCGACAAGAAGAGTATAGGACTCCCCATCCATCTCAACCTTTCCCTCCCTTGCACAGTAGAGAACAAAATCCATTGCATTAAACCCCGGTCCGGCAATATCCCTTACATCAATAACAGAATAAATAGATGAATCCGGGCTGGAAACAATAACTCCCGGCAGCCTTTCCCGGAGCTCACTGCAGAAATCAGAGAGAAGAGGACGATAATATGATTTTAATGATTTATACCATTTATTAAGATCTTCAGCAGATTCATGTGCAATTGCCCCGAAAATATACTGACCGATTGCGCTGGAGCAGAGATTTGCTGTATTTTCCGCTACAGCTTTGGTATGAAAATCCTCATTGTCGGTAACAAGAGCCCCTATTCTGAGACCGCAGCAGTTCCAGACTTTTGAGGTTGTCTCAATACTTATCCGCCTTCCCTTTATCCCGTGAACTTCCTTCTCTGTTATTCCCCAGATGCTGGTTACTTTATCCCCTTCATAATAAAGTTCCCGGTATGCCTCATCGCTTACCATCCACATATTATATTTTACACAGAGTTCTGCCAGCCGGATCATATCCTCACGGGTATAGTAATGACCTGTCGGATTATCATAAGGGATCACAACAAGAACTCCCGGCTTGTTTTTTATTATTACATCCTCAATTTCCTTCATATCAGGGAGGGTGAATTTACCGTTTTTTTCAAGAGTCCTTTTTACCGACACACTCTTTCTTCCAACTCTGGCCGCCATTGCAAGATAATTTGTATAAGCCGGATCAATAAGAAGAAGGGGCTTGTCATCAGTTCCGGCAGCTCCGCAGAGACCTAAAATAATGAGCTCCATACCCTGGCTTCCGCCGTCTGTAATCTGTGAATATAACCCTTCTGTTTTGAAACCGCTTGAAGCAATAACATTTAAAAATGCTTCATTTGCCTCCTTAATTCCGGCTGTTGCTGTATATTTTACAACACCGTCCTTAAACGGGGAGGTTTCTGCATCCAGATTAAACATCCTCTTCTGCATTGCAGGGTGGGTAGGAAGGGTAACATTTCCTATTGCTGTATTTATCTCCTTAACCCTGTCTTTTCTCCTGGCAAACTCAATCTGCGACATCCTTATTGCTGAAGGTTTCCTGGCCTGAAAATAAGCTGACATCTGCGGTTTATCCATTGGTCCCTCCTGTATATATGATTTTTATAATACAGTATATGATTTTTGATAATTACATTATTATATCACATGATTTTTGATAATAATATTGTCATTTTATATAATTATTGATTATTTTATTAAAAAAGCCGCAGATTTCACATCCGCGGCTTTTTTTTCAGAGTTTGCTTTCTATAATATATGTTTGAGAAACTTCTTTGTCCTTTCTTCTCTGGGATTATCAAATATTTCATCAGGAGTACCGATTTCAATAATCTCCCCCTCATCCATAAAAACTACAGTATCAGCAGCTGCCCTTGCAAAACCCATCTCGTGAGAAACAACAAGCATAGTCATGCCGTCTTTAGCCAGCTGGAGCATTACATCAAGGACCTCCTTAATCATTTCAGGATCAAGAGCGCTGGTAGGTTCATCAAAAAGCATTACTTTAGGATTCATAGCAAGAGCCCTTGCTATGGCAACTCTCTGCTGCTGTCCGCCTGAAAGCTGGTCAGGATAATTGTTGGCCCTGTCTGAAAGACCTACCCTGGCAAGAAGCTCTTCCGCTATCTTTTTTGCTTCAGACTTTGTCATTTTTTTAACAACCTGAGGAGCAAGAACAATATTTTCAATTGCTGTAAGATGGGAAAACAGATTGAAATTCTGAAAAACCATTCCAACTTCCTCCCTGATCTTTCTTATATCCGACTGATTATGGGTAAGAAGGTCATCATCAATCCAGATCTCCCCTGAAGTAAGGTTTTCAAGCTTATTGACACTCCTGAGAAGGGTGCTTTTCCCGCTCCCCGAAGGTCCGATAATAAGGACAACCTCTCCTGTTTTGACGTCAAGATTAACATTTTTAAGAGCTTCAACAGTGCCGAATAGTTTTGAAGCGTTTTTTATTCTGACTATTTCCTTATCATTACTTTTCATTACGCGCCAACCTTTCCTCCATCATACCTACTATCCTGGAAAGAAACAATGTTATAATAAGATACACAAGGGCAACCATGGTATAGCTCTCAAAATACATAAAAGATGTTGAAGCATACTCCCTGCCCCTTCTGAGCAGATCAGATACAGCCAGAATTGAAACAAGCGAGGAATCTTTCAGCAGGGCAATAAACTCATTTCCCACCGGGGGAAGAATCACTTTTACAGTCTGGGGAATAATAACCTTCCTCATTGCCTGTCCCCTTGAAAGTCCGAGGGCAAGAGATGCCTCCATCTGTCCCCGCGGAATTGAAAGGATACCGGCCCTGAATATTTCACCCATATATGCGCCGTAACAAAATGCCATAGCAATAACAGCTGAAGTCATCCGCGGGACCTGAACAATCTTCCCGAGGGCATAATAGATATAAAAAAGCTGTACAAGGAGCGGAATCCCCCTGACGACCTCCACATAAACAGTAGCAAGTCTGTTAAGAAAAGTAATCCTTGAAATCCTTCCCAGACCTGTTACAAGCCCGATACAGACGGACAGAACTATTGATAATATGGTTACCTTGAAAGTTGCAACTATTCCGTCAGGAATAAATTTCAGTATCTCAAAATACGGATCAGGTTTTACAACTGGCAGTATAATTATCAGAGCAATAGCCCCGAAAAAGGCAAGCCTCCAGGCTGAAAAAATGGAGTGCTCACCTCTCTCAGGGATCAGAGTACCGTCTGTAATCTCTATTTTGGTTTTTTTTATCTCAGCCACTTATCTTTGAGCTCTTCAGCCTTGCCGGATTCTTCCACTTTCTTCAAACCGTCATTTATAAGGGCAAGGACTTCGCTGTTTCCTTTTTTAACAGCTACGCCATAATACTCTTCTGTAAAAGGATCACCTACTATTTTAAGGCTGTCCTTGTATTCATCGTTCTGAAGAACAAAGTCTGCAGCAATCGGACCATCGGCAACAACACTTGTAATTCTGCCGTTTGCAAGATCAGCTATTGCAAGACCTATTTCATCATATGTTTTAAGAATAACACCTTTTGTATTTTCAATTTCAATAGCACCTGTAGTACCGATCTGAGCACCTGCTTCCTTGCCTACAAGATCAGTTATCACTTTTACATCATTATTATCAATCGCAACAACAAGGACCTGCCCGGCATTAACATACGGGTTGGAAAAATCCATAGTCTTTTTTCTGTCTTCTGTAATAGTAACAGAGGAACATACTGCATCATATGCCCCGTTTGCAAGTCCGGCAAAAATTCCGTCCCATGCTGTATTCTGAATTTCAACCTTATATCCCCCAGCCTCTGCAGCTGCTTTCATAAGATCTATATCAAATCCTACAAGCTCTTTGTTCTCATTGACAAATTCCATCGGCGGCCATGTAGCGTCTGATGCTATTGTTATTGTTTTAACGCTGTCTGCTGCTGCCTGTTCCTTTTTAGAGCAGGAAACAACACTGAAAATAAGAGCTGCTATTAAAAGCCCTGTTAAAATCCTTTTCATTTCTTTTCTCCCTTATATGATAATTATTAAATAAACATACAACAATATTTTATACATATACAGCCAATAATAGTCAAGTTTGCGTATTATTGCAAAATTATACATACTTCTGTATATTATCAGGATAATTGAACCATTCCCCCCTTTATGCTACATTGCTGATATGGCAGCTTTAACATCTATATCGGTACTACTCCTGTTCCTTTTTGCCGGGATTACTCTGGCAAAACTGAAGTTGATACCTGACGGAAAAACCGTAGACATATTATTGAGCATTTCACTCTTTTCACTTCTTTTTTTTATGGGATTCAGGATAGGAAGAAATGAGGAAATAGGGAAAGCCCTGAAACAGATCGGGATTGTGTCCATAACCTTTGCATTCGCAACTGTAATCGGAACAATTATAACACTGGCCCTTATATATCAGCTCCAGGCTGTGCTGGGGAAAAACAGATCAGTACAAAGAGAAGTAAAATCAGCAGTAAAAAAAGGCTTTAAATATATAACAGCAGTATTTATTTCACACACAAAAGAACCGGCAAAACTGGTAATGATTGTTGTTGCAGGTTTTGCAGCCGGTTATTTTATTGATTTTCTCCCCTTTTTTACCGGTGAAAACCTGACATCATGGCTTCTGAATTCCCTCCTGTTCATGATCGGCATCCAGCTGGTAAAAAACAGGGTCACTCTTAAAGACACACTTGCACATCCTGATACACTTCTACTTCCCCTTGGAACAATAGCCGGGTCACTGCTTGGAGGTCTTTCTGTAGCAGGATTTCTCTCAATATCACCGGGTAAAGCCCTGGCACTTTCCTCAGGATTTGGATGGTATTCACTTTCCGGTGTCATTATCACAGATATGGGAGACCCGGTACTCGGTTCTGCAGGATTTCTTATAAATCTCATGAGAGAAACTATAGCACTTCTGATCATTCCTTTTATAAGCACTACAAGATTTCCCAATATCGGGATCGGAGTTGCAGGGGCAACCAGTATGGATGTGACACTGCCGCTGATAGAGAAAACCTGCGGCGACAGGGCTGTCCCCCTTTCAATATCAAGCGGCGCTATTCTGTCCCTGACTGTCCCGGTCCTTGTTCCGGTCTTTTTTCAGCTTGGATAGAAAAGGAGGACAGAATATGAATGAAATAATATGCATCGGAAATACATCCTACGATATAACCGCTTACCTTGACACCTATCCGGTTGAAAATGACAAATACATGACCTCTGATTTTAATGAATGCGGAGGGGGCCCGGCGGCAAATGCATCATTCCTTATAGCAAAATGGGGTGGAAAATCTGTTTTTATCGGGCTTGTCGGAACAGATCTTTACGGGTTGTCCATTGAAGAATCACTCAAAAACAGGGGGGTTGATACAGAATGGCTCCTGAAGGACCCTGAGATAAAAACACCCCTTTCAATAATTACTGTAAACAGTGAAAACGGAAGCAGGACACTTATCAACAGAAACAAGCTTGACCAGATAAAAAACCCTGACAATATCAACTTTACCGGATACAGCCCCTCAGTACTTCTTTTTGACGGCTATGAACTTGCTGCATCGCTCAAGGCAATATCACTATTCCCGGAAGCTTTATCAGTTCTTGATGCAGGCTCTCTGAGAAATGAAACAGAAATCCTCGCAGGAAAGGTTGATTATCTTGTCTGCTCTGAAAAATTCGCCCAGTCATATACCGGGATAAAGAATCTGACGGAAGGGGAAAACTATATCAGGGCATTTGAAAAACTTGAGAATCTGAACAGAAAAAATACAGTTATCACTATCGGGGAAAAGGGGATGATATTCAGAGACGGAAACTTTATAAGGATAATGCCGTCATTCAAAGTGGAAGCTGTTGATACAACAGGAGCTGGCGACATATTCCACGGAGCATTTGCCTGGGGTCTTTCAAAAAAAATGGAACTTAAAGAAAACCTGAAATTCTCATCTGCAGCGGCAGCCATGTCAACATGCAGAAGAGGGGGAATGACATCAATCCCCCATCTTGACGAAGTCAGGAAATTTCTCAAATACAGCTGATATAAAAACCGGCACCCTGCTTATTCGATGATTATAACACCGAATGAACTCTTTACTTTTTCATGAGATCAGGAATGTTTGTTATAATTCCGTCAGCACCCATTTCAAAAAGCCTTTCAGCAAATTCAGGATAATCCACAACCCATGGATAGACCTTGAGTCCGATATCATGAAGTGATTCTATAATTTCCTTATTTACATATAGAGCCTGCGGATGAAAGCTGTAGCACCTGAATTTCTCTGCATAACGGGCAGGATTTTCCATCATTGAATTAAAGAGCAGTGCTGTCCTGATTTCAGGATCAAGCCTTTCAATCTTTCTTATGACATGATGATTGAAAGAGGAAACAATAACATTATCCTTCATTCCGGAGCGGTAAACTGATTCAATCATCTTCTCTTCGAGATCCCTTTCATCACCTGCCATCTTCTTGATTTCGATATTCACCATCTTCCCGCAAGGCACTGCCGAAAGGGCCTCATCAAGAAACGGGACCTTCTCTCCTTTATATTTTTCTGAAAAGGAAATCCCGGCATCAAGCCGCTTTATCTCAGAAGAGGAAAGCTTTGTTACAATATCAGGTTTTCCTGTAATTTTTGCAAAGGTCCAGTCATGATATACAACAATTTCGCCATCAGATGACATCTGGACATCCAGCTCTATTCCGTCAGACCCGAGTTCAAATGCATATTCAAATGCAGAAACGGTATTTTCCGGCCTGTAAAAAGAGGCCCCTCTGTGTGCTATTATCATGAGAATACTGTATTTACTTATTCAATTCATGTCAATTTGAGTTTTATGGAATAAAGGATATCAATGAATCATTTTAAAAAGCTTGTTTCTGATTCTGTTAATATCAGGATACAGTTTTCAGAAGACCGGAAGACTGAAGGATAAATACTCCCCCACCCTTATTTCAATAACCCATTTTTACAGTTATAATAAAACCATGAAGAAAGGATTTATCCAGATCTATACAGGACCAGGCAAGGGAAAAACAACTGCGGCACTGGGACTTGTTCTGAGAGCTTTAGGAGCGGGGTTGTCTGTTTACTTCGGGCAGTTTCTGAAAAAAGGGGAATACAGCGAAATAATTTCACTCAAAGCTCTTTCGGACAATCTCCCTGAAAACCAGGTTATTGAAACAGAGCAGTACGGTTCAGGAAGATTTATCACGTCTCCCGTCCCGGATAAGGAGCAGGAACTTGTAAAAATCGGAATTGAAAAAAGCATAAAAGCACTCACATCCTGGAAATCCGGGGAAAAAGCTTACGACATTGTTGTCCTTGATGAACTTGTAACTGCATACAGCATCGGGCTTGTCAGTAAAAAAGATATCGGGGAAATTATTTCTGCCAGAAATGAAAAAACCGAGCTTATAATGACCGGAAGGGGCGCAGACTGTTTCCTTACAGAAAAGGCTGATCTTGTAACCGAGATGAAGGAGATAAAACATTACTTTGCCGAAGGGGTGACAGCAAGAAAAGGTATTGAAATGTAACCCGACACAAGTTTCTCAGAAACTGAACTATATGGATTTTATTTGTTGACACATTACGGCAGTTTTGTTAATTTCTTGTATATATTATTATTTATATATAGAAAATATATGCAACAAGGAAGTCTTAATGAAATCTCAAAAATTCACACCACTTGTTTTTTTAGCATCCCTGGGGGCGGGGGGGATCGCAGTAATCCCGTTCGCACTGATGCAGTATACCGTGGAACACGGAAAAGGGCTAATAACAAGAGCAGGGCTCTGGGCAAATGGATACACCGGAATATATGCCATGCACTATCTTCTTCTTGAAACGGTTATGGTTGTTTTCACCCTCCTTCATTTTACACTTACAATATTATTCTCGGTAAAACTTGCCGCATGGATAAAAGAGGGAAATCTTAAACCGCTTATTGAAAATCCTTTGAAAAACAGCGCAATTATTGCACCCCTTATTTCATTTATTATGACAATGAATCTGTTTATCGGGCCGATCAGGTATTTCATACCTGCCATTTCCTCCAACTTTCAAAAAATGTTTCTGCCGGCAATGGTTCTTTTTTCGGTAATGTTTGTTATAGTCATTTTTACAGAAATCCATCTTCTCGGAATATCATTCAAAAAAGGATTTGATATTGATAAAATCAATTTCGGATGGCTCCTTCATCCGTTTGTCCTGGGAATGCTTTCAACAGTAGGCACAGGTATCGCAGCTATGTCCATGAACCCTGCAATTGCCGGCTCGGCAGCCTTCCTGTCAATGATTTCAATATCAATGGGAATGTTCCTCCTGCTGGTAAAGATGGTTGTAATATTCAAAAGCCATTTCAGTGCGGAAAGCCTTCCGGAAAAACACTTCCTGCCGAGTTTCCTGATTGTAATACCCAACATTACCCTTTTTGCAATAAGCCTTTTCAGATTTGGGCATTATCTTGAAAACTATCACGGATTTCACATGAATACCTATTTCTATATTGTCATCGGGTTTGCTTTTGCTTTTGAAATCTGGTATATGCTTTTCGGAATCTCTTTATTAATTCCCTATTTCAGGAATAATCATTTTAAAGAATTTTATGTAACCCAGTGGGGGCTTATCTGTCCTTTGGTAGCTTTCATTGTTCTTGGCTCTTTTACATATAAAACTGTAATACCAGGTCCCTTTTTATATGCTGTACTTATTTCAGTGCTGTTTATTACTGTGGCGCTTTATTTTGAACTCCTTATCAAACATATTAAATGCGGAAATTCCAAAAATACCGGATCAGATGAAACCTGTCTTGCGGCATAATTAAAAAATAACAATGATAAAGGCTTCCTGAACTGAGGAAGCCTTTATCATTTCACCATGCCAGTTTAGCGCTCCTCACACTGAAACTGCTATTCCTGATCTTTTATGAACTTTTCCGAATCATTATGAATGTTTATATTGAAAAAATATTACAAATCAGAGTATTATTCAGATTGAATACTTTTATTCAAAATTATTTTCTACCAGGCAGGAATAATCAATGGATACAGCGGCTATCTCAGCAATACCGGAATCATTATGCAAAAACCTGAAGTATATTTTTACGGATATTGATGACACAATCACAACAGACGGTAAACTTCCGGCATCAACTTTTGAGGCACTCTGGAAACTGCATGATGCAGGAATAAAAATAATCCCTGTTACAGGACGTCCTGCAGGATGGTGTGACCATATAGCAAGGATGTGGCCGGTTTCAGGTGTTGTGGGTGAAAACGGAGCTTTTTATTTTTCATATGACCCAGAGAAAAAAAGGGTTATCAGAAGATACCTCCAGAGCAGTGAGGAAAGAAAAGAGGGAAGGTCAAAACTTGACAGGATACAGGAAAGGGTATTAAGTGAAGTGCCTGCTGCAGGAATTGCATCAGACCAGGACTACAGGATAGCAGATCTTGCAATCGATTTCTGCGAAGACGTTAAACCTCTTTCAGATAATGATATTTCCAAAATATGCAGAATACTTGACGAGGAAAATGCTGTTTATAAAATATCCAGCATTCATATAAACTGCTGGTACGGCGATTATGATAAACTGACCTGCTTCAGAATGTTTCTCAGGGATTTTACAGGGAAAGAGCTTGAGGATCTCCAGGAGGAAATAGTTTTTGCAGGTGATTCACAGAATGATGAACCGATGTTTAAAGAACTCAAACACACAATAGCAGTTGCAAATATAAAAAAGTTTCTCCCGATAATGAAACACCATCCAGCTTATGTTACAGGAAAAAATGATGCGTCCGGATTCTACGAAGCTGTGACGCATATTCTGGAAAAAAGGTTCATGTAAAACAGGGAGAGACGATTCATAGATCGTCCTTACCTGTTATTGAAAAAAAGCCGGGCACCAGCCCGGCTTTTCTTTATTGATACCAACCAAACACGAAGTGAATAGAGGTTCCTTTATTTAAGTATTCTGAAATTAACACCATCCACAGCATTAAGACCGAGCTGGGCTTTAATTACAGGAATACCCTCTCTGTCAAACTCAGATGCAATCTTTTCCTGCATATCAAGGTCTTTTACAAGTGAGACCATGTAGCCTCCCCGTCCTCCGCCTGTAAGCTTGGCACCGTAAGCCCCCATTTTAACTGCACGGCTGCAGAGCTCTATAAGTCTCTCATGACTTAAGTCCATTTCAATAAGTATTTTGTGATTTTCAATCATGATATTTCCGGCCGTCTGAAGATCACCAGTTTCAATAGCCTTTTTCATTTCATAAACCTGAGCAGTAATTTTACTCATGCTTGTATAGAATTTTTCAGGATTGTTGTTTATAAGTCCTTCAACATGTTCATCAAGAAGGGCTGTATTATAGGTAACACCGCTGTTTGCAAGTACAACATAAAGGGGTTTTGCGGGAACAATCCTTTCATACATCTTTTTCCCGTCACGGATCATATACAGCATAATACCGCCGAATGTTGAAGCGGTATTATCTACCCCGCTCGGTATACCGTGATAGGCATGCTCCCCTACCCATCCGATATGGTTTTCCTCAAGGATATCCATACCCAGATTAAATTCCTCATTGCAGGCTTTTGCAAAAGAAACACTGATTGCCCCGCTGGCCCCGACTCCGCTGCCTGCAAGAAGATCTCCTCCGACCTTTATCCTTATCGGATTTTTTTTCAGGTCGAGATTCATGGCTGCAATCATCCCTTCGTATGATTTCCTGCAGGAAGCCTCTTTTTTCTTTATATAGCCGGGGACTTCAACCCTGCTGTCTTCAACAACAAATCCGTCTACAGAATTGTCTTTTTCAACCACAGTCACTGTCTGATAGGGAAGTGCTGATACAATTGCAGGCACTCCGTTCAGTACAAACTGATCACCGATCAGAATGTTTTTTCCATAAGCTGACCCTTTTCCCATTTCTTCCTCCTAATTACTGGAATATAATTTATTTCTTTCTGTTTAAAGTTTTCTGTGTCTCTTCCATAAGTTTCTCTTCCATACCGATTTTTATGGTTGTTGCAGCCGCAATACTGTGACATGCATCAGCAAAACCGCCCAGCCCTATAGTCGCCTCAGGAAGAAAATCATTTAGCCCCGGGATCTCCTTATTCATAATCCGCTTCGAAAGGATTGACGAAGTTCTCATCGAAACCTTAGTCTGCCCCATTTCAAGTTCACCGAATCCGGGGACATTGTCCGGGATTCTCTGAAAACCCGCAAGGTACTTATTCTGATCAAGAAATTCCATTTCCGCTATTTCCTCACAGAAGACCCCGATCATTTTCACCCCCATTGGATTAAACCTGTCCTCGACATCAAACCATTCAATATCATCAGTTTCCCTGAGAGCTCCGCTTTTCAGTCTTGCAAGCTCCTTTTCAAAAATTGTATTCTTAACTTTCTCAAGTTTTCTTATCTCATCCACATCATCATCTTTTAATCCGTTCAACAGAAGATTAATTCCCCTTTCCGGGCCTCCGCTGTAAAATCCGACTCCGCCGAGAATATCAAGGAAAGGATAAAAATCGACAACATCCACTTCTTTTTCTCCCAGGCGTATTATAAATCTTTCCTTCCCTTCCCTGTACTCAATCCTCATAAGACCGACAGCACAGGCATCCTCAAGGCATTCCCTGTTGCAGGAATGAACATCCTCATCAAGATAATAAAAGTCGGCAATTCCTCCAAAAGCAGCTACATGAACAAGATCTTCATTTATAATATTAAGCTCCCGTGCAAAATAGTAACAGACAACAGAGGCTGATATATCCCTGTCTCCCTTAAGCCCCAGAAGATCGGGATCAAGGTTGAAAACATACTGATCAGAAACCTTTTCAGCCCTGTGATGATCAAGTATCAGGACAAGATTCCTCCCTCTGTTGAGTTCTGAAATCATCGGGGCAATCTTCCCTGCAAAATCAGCGAAAACAATTACTTTACCGCTGTTTTCATCAAACAGTTTTTTAAGCAAATCAGGATACGGCTTTTCCAGAGAGAACCTTTTTACATCGTAACCTTCTCTCCTGAATGCACTTAAAAGTATCGCCCCTGATGTAAGCCCGTCTGAATCGTTATGGTGCAGAAGAAAAAGTTCCTTTGATCCGTATTCCCTTAAAGCTGAAATCCCTTTCCTTAATACTTCCATATATTCTGCTATTTTTCTTTCATCGTTTTTCATCAACTACCTCACAAAAAAACCGGACACAGAAGCCCCTATAAAGCTTATAATGTCCGGCTCTCAATATTCTCCGCCTCTTCAGAAACCAAACAGTTCCTGTTATTTTTCACGATAACACCTTAACAGAAGACAATCAACTCATCCTTTTTCCCCTGAAGGTTTGTTGAGATTTATTACAGCGAATATCGAAGTTGTAAGAATAAGAAGAAACGATATCGCATTTATAACAGGGGTAGATCCGTCCCTTACCTGCAGATAAAGTGTAATGGGTAAAGTTGATTCAGACCCGGTCAGAAAAAGGGTAGTGTTAAAATTCTCAAAAGACATTAAAAAAGCCAGTGCCGCTCCGCCGATAATGGAGGGCTTCAGGAATTTAAGGGTGATGAACCATATAACTTCCAGTCTGTTGGCTCCGAGATTATATGCAGCTTCTTCCAGGGTTCTGTCAAATTTTTTGAGCCGGGCGGAAACAACAAGAGCAACCATAGTTGTTATAAATGAAAACTGCCCCAAAACCACCAGCCAGTAACCAGGCATAAGAAATCCGACATCAAGCCCCAGCTTTTCCTCCATAAAAAGGCCAAGGTTGTTTGTAAAAACAAGTATTGAAATACCAAGAATGACACCCGGAATAACAAGAGGCGCAATCATCAAAAAATAGAGAAGGTTCTTGAACCTGAAATCCTCCTGCTCAAAAAGAAATGCTGCGCATGTTCCTACAATGGTAGAAAGAATTGAAACTGCAACTGCAACTTTAAACGATACAAAAATACTCCTCAAATTAGTGTCATCATGAAAGATACCGATCTTTTCAGGACCGTCGCTGAAAAACCAGTCCAGAGTAAAACCGTTCCAGGGAAGAGAGGGAAACATTGAATCATTAAAAGCAAGGATACATGTCACCAGAAGTGGAGCAAACAAAAATACAAAATAAATAATAATAAAAATATGGAAACTGTTTTTATATAATTTACTGCTTGGTAATGTTCTTATCATTTTACTTCACCACCTTGCTCAGATTCTGACCTGTAACTTTAAGCGCCGCCCAGATAATTATTGAAGACATGAAAAGAAGCATGAATCCGAATGCTGATCCCTGATTCCAGTTGAAATAGAGGATAAACTGGTTATATATCTGCTGGGTAAACCAGAGAGAGTTCTTACCGCCCATGAGGTTAGGAGTAAGATAACTGCCGATAACAAGCATGAAAACCATAATACTTCCTGACATTATTCCCGGCATACAGTGCGGTATTATTATTTTGCTCCAGATAGTAATCTTTTTTGCCCCGAGATCATAAGCTGCTTCTATATAAGAATCGTCAAGACTTTCCATAACTCCGATTATGGGAACAGCCATAAAAAGTATTGTTGTATATACTAGTCCCATAATCATGACAACATCGTTATAAAGCATTTCCACCGGCTTGTCCCATAAACCGAGTGCAAGCATAAATTTATTTATAACTCCGCTTTCCCTCAAAAGGATCATCCATCCGTAAATCCTGATAAGCTCGCTTACCCAGAAAGGGAGAAGAAGAAGTATCATTAGAAAACCCTGTACTTTAAAATTTGCAATTTTTGTCACATAAAAGGAAACAGGCAGCGATACAATAAGTACTATTGCAGTTACAATAATAGAATAGGTTGCTGTCCTTACAAATGTAAGCCAGTAAATCGGTTCTGTGAAAAAACTCCTGTAATGATTTAAAGTAAATCCTGATTCACCGAGATAGTCAGCTTTCAGTAAAGACATTCTTAAAAGGTCAAGATGAGGAATAACAATTAATAATCCCAGCCACAAAATAACAGGAGTAAAAAACATGATAAATCCCCATCTTATTCTATGTTTTTTAGAATTCATCATATGTTTTAACTCCCGACTCTTTAAAGAAGGCTGATGATGTTGGGTCCCAACCCACTTCAATACTGTCACCTGCCTTGATATAGTCAAACTGGCGGTTCTGCGGGAGAGAGACAATCATATCTTTGCTGCTTCCGACTGGATTAACCAGCAAACGGCTGTTCCCTCCGTCAAAAAGTATTGCTTTCACACTTACTTTTACCTTGTTTAATATTGTATTTTCCTTTGCCGGATTGATTATCATGGCTTCCGGTCTTATATACAGTTCAGCCCTGCCGTCTTCTTTTACATCGCTGGGAGAATCAATAAAGTATTTATTATTATCATCAGTCAACAGAAAAAAGCGGCCGCTCTCATTTTTTGCCAGCTTTCCGATAAACTGATTATTGTCACCGACAAACTGGGCAACAAAGGAAGATGCCGGCTTTCCGTAAAGATTCTGGGGAGTATCAACCTGTTCAAAATGCCCGGAATTCATAACAGCAACCTTATCGCTCATAACAAGCGCTTCCGACTGGTCATGGGTTATATATACAAAGGTTGTCCCGACTTCAACCTGAAGTTTCTTAAGTTCCACCTTCATATGCTCTCTGAGTTTAAGATCCAGTGCTCCCAGAGGCTCATCAAGAAGCAGTACTGCCGGTTCAAGAACCAGACATCTTGCAATTGCAACTCTCTGTTTCTGCCCTCCGGACAGCTGATTAATTTTTTTATTACCGGAATCGGGAAGTCCAACCCTTTCAAGAAGGTCATTGACCTTCCTGTATACTCCAGGGCCCTTTTCCCCCCGCCTTTTAAGTCCGAATGCAATATTTTCCTTGACATCCATCATGGGGAATAGTGCCAGATGCTGAAAAACAAGATTAACAGGCCTCTTGTTAGGTTCAACATTTGACATATTCTTTCCCCTGATTTCAATTACACCTTCTGACGGTTCATAAAAACCGGCAATCATTCTGAGAAGAGTTGTCTTTCCGCAGCCGGAAGGACCAAGAATTGAAAAGAATTTACCGTCCTCCACATCAAAGGAAACCCTGTCTACAGCCGTAAATTGTCCGAATTTTTTGACCACATCTTTTACAGATAAATCTATCTGCATCTGCTTACCACCTTAAATCAGTTTTTCAACAGCCCACGACTGCCTTGAATTTTAATTCTACACTTTTTTGTATTATCAGCAATAATAAAAAACCGGATATACGGAGCCTGTTATGCGACAGTTTCCTTATTATCCGGCTCTCAGTTTCTATGCCTTAACAGGAATGATAGTATCCGGCAGCATAATTATTCCTGCCGGATTTTATTAACTGAATCTTACTTGGAAGCCCTGATCTTATCCATGGCTTTTCCTTCCATTTCTTCAAGCCCTGGAGGAACAGTCGGATACCAGTTCATGTTTGCCATAACTTCCGGGGTGAAACATCTGTTGAAATTGGCAGCTGATTCCGGTGAAAGGTATTTAGCTGCATCTTTCGATGCTGTACCGTAGTTTTCAGCATTTGTAAATGCTGCGGCATTTTCCGGTTTAAGAAGGAAGTTGATGAGCTTGTAGGCTCCGGCAACATTCTCTGATTTTGCAGGAAGAGCAAATGTATCAATCCATGCCATTGATCCGCTTTTAGGTGCAACATAGTCGATTGCAGGATTTTCCTTATAGAGTTTCCATGCCTGCTGTTCCCAGCCCATTGCAGCCCATACTTCTCCTGATCTCATTGATTCAAGAAGTGCATCGCCGTTTTCCCAGTAATTCTTTACAACATCCTTACCTTCTATAAGCTTGGCTTCGATATCATCAAGATATTTCTGATAAGCTTCCTTGTCTTCATAAAGAGCAAACGGATCGTATCCGAATGAAAATCCCATCGCAAGGATTGTAGGTCTTTTCATTCTGTATGCAACCCTTCCCTTGTATTTAGGGTCAAGAAGGTCTTTGTAGTCTTTAACACCAGGTGCTTTTTCACTGTTTACAATAAGACCTGAAGTTCCGAATACATGAGGAACAGCATATGACTTTCCGTCAACAAGGGTATTGGCTTTAACAGCTTTAAGCATACTCGGCTCAATCTGATCTTCATTTATCTGTGAATAATCGATCGGCTGATAAATACCATACTGTTTTACCATTGCTGATATTCTGTCCTGGGAAGGCTGCGCAAGATCATATCCGCCGCCTCTTGTTGCCCTCAGTTTTGAAATCATCTCCTCATTACTTGAAAGAGTTATTTCAAGTGTAATTCCTGTTTCAGCTTTGAAAGCTTCCACCTGTTCAGGAAGAATATATCCTGACCATGACAGAACACGAAGAACCTTGTTTTCTTCTTTAGCTTCTTTTTTACCACCGGCAAATACGCCTGATGCAATAATAAAAATGCACAATACCAGTAATAACAATTTTTTCATAAAAATCCCCCTTTTTGGTTCTTTATTTATTTTTTTAATTAATAATAATTATAAACCCAAACCTGATTAATAAAAGATTAATTTTCAGTTAATTCATCAATCTCCATTTTCTCCAGCACAGTCCAGACATAAAAAAACCGGAGGATATGCAAATTTCTAATTTTTCATATTCTCCGGCTCTCTGACTCTCTGCCATAATTATACTGTAAAATTATTATACACATGCAGAATCAGATCTGTCAATTTTTTTTTGATTTAAATCCTTAATGACTTACCGCAGCATTTGACACACCCCCTCTTATTATTGATAATATCAGAATGATCCATAAAACAATTGAATCTTTCAGAAACAATCCCATCATCCCGGCTGTTAAAAACAGTGACGATCTTGATAAGGCAATTGATACAGATAACGAAATAATATTTATTCTGACTTCCACAATAACCAATATTAAGGAGATGGTAGGGAAAATCAAGGATTCAGGAAAGCTTGCTTTTATCCACTTCGATCTGGTTGACGGCCTTGCAAGGTCTGTTTATGCCCTTGACTATCTTGCTGATGAAACACAGACTGACGGGATTATCACGACTAAAACAAGCCTGGTAAAAGCAGCAAGGGAAAGGAAAATTTTTGTTGTTCAGAGGTTTTTTATCCTGGACTCCCTTTCAATAGAATCCGGGTTCAAAGCAATCAAGGAATACAAGCCTGATGCAATTGAAATTCTGCCCGGGCTTATGCCTAAAGTCATTAAACAGTTTTCACAGTCAACAACTATGCCCGTTATAGCAGGGGGGCTTATTACAGACAGGGAAGACATAATGGCAGCCCTTAATGCAGGAGCATGCAGCGTGTCATCTACCCAGTATGATACCTGGTACATGTAGTCAGCAGGATATTTTATTACCCTTCCATATTATCAGAGGCCGGAAGGTCGCTTTCAGAACAACAGACGGGAACAGGAACTCTGCTATTAAAAGCGAGGGAAAAAGATACGCCCAGTATTTCCATCCGGGGTTGCGGTGAATGCCGACTGCCGTTGAAACAACAAGCATACTCAATATTCCGCTGAACAGCAAACTGAGGAGAACCGGGGAATAATAGGCAAAAAAAGATGCAAAAGCCCCGGTTGCAAGCTGATACATTACAAATCCGTATCCGGCCCTGGCTTTCCAGTCAGGCGCATGTATAGCTCCGGTGCTCCATCTGAGCTCCTGCCTGCACAGTTCCATCCAGCCTTCTGCAGGAAGAGTAACAACTGTAGCTTCAACAGTTGTCTGCGCCTCTATCACCCACCGGCCGGTATCACGGACCCTTGCAATAAGCTGGGCATCTTCTGTTACACTGAACTCAATGTCTGAAAAGCCCCCTATTTCATCAAGCGCTTTTGAGCGGATAGCCAGATTGTTACCGAAACCTCCTGTCGGGTTTTTAAGGCCTGCACAGGAGGCAGTATAGTGATATCTCAAAAGATGATCAAATATCTGAAAATTGCGGAGAAGCCCCGTCCCGTTTTCCGATGTAACACTCCCGAAAACAAGACCTACTTTATTATCTGTAAAGGGGGAGATCATATATTCAACCCATCTCTCCCCTGCCCTGCAGTCAGCATCGGTAAAAAGAAGGATCTCCCCGGCTGCAGCTTTAGCTCCTATGTCAAGAACCATCTGCTTGGGGTTTTTCCCGTAAAATGTCTTATCATTCCTGATAACCTCAACCCTTTCTGGGTGTTTCTTCCTGAAAGTATTCATTATTTCAAATGTGTTGTCTTCGGAGCGGTCGTCAACAAGGATTATCTGAAAATCATCAAGAGTCTGTTTTTCAAGTGTTTCGAAAAGAGAGGACAGATTTTCCGCTTCATTTCTGGCCGGAACAATTACAGAAACCCTGTATAGCAGAGCTTTTACCCTATTAATCTTTTTTTCCCTTTTAAACACTGCAGCAAGACCTGCAAGGACAAAAATGTGGCTGCCGAGAAGAAGTAAAGCATATATAAATCCGGCAAGAAATAAAAATCTGAAAACCATGTATGATCAAAATCTCCCGAAACATTATTTTTTTCAGTATACATTAAAATTGACAATAATAAACAGTTATAATACAATAAACCATAATATGAATAATTTCAGGGCTGGAGATTAGAGAGCCAGGTAAAATGATACAGGAATGTTATCTTTTTACCTGGCTTTTTTTTATGGGCATTCAGAAAAACGGTATTTTTCAGTATTTGCCTTAAGACATTACGAGGTAGAACAAAGGTTCTACCTCGCCCTGAGCGGAGGAATTTTTATGTATGATGTTGCAATAATCGGAGCAGGTGTAACTGGGGCCGCAATTGCCAGAGAACTTTCACGATACAATCTCAATATTATTGTAGTGGACAAAGAGAATGATGTCTCATGCGGCACGTCAAAGGCAAACTCTGCAATAATACATGCCGGATATGATCCTGAGGAAAATACACTCATGGCAAAATTCAACTCTGAAGGGAATCCGATGTTTGATACTATCTGCAGCGAGCTTGATGTCCCGTTCAAAAGAATAGGATCACTTGTAGTTGCGTATAATGAAGAGCAGCTTCAGCATATAAAGAAACTTTACAAGAGAGGTATCAATAACGGGATCAAAGGGATGAGAATCCTTAACCGCTCTGAACTGAAGGAAAGAGAGCCGCGGATTAGCGGAGAAGCTTCGGGGGCGCTTCTTGCAGAGACTGCGGGAATCATCGATCCGATGCTTCTGACAATATCACTTATGGAAAATGCTGTAATGAACGGGTGTGAGTATAAACTGAACTTCCCTGTGGAAGAAATCGAAAGAAAAGACAATTCATACAGAATAAAGGGTTTTTCAGGAGAAATTGAAGCCCGTTATCTCATCAACGCTGCAGGGGTATTTGCCGACAGGATCCATAGCATGGTCTCAGAACCGGACTTCAGGATAAAACCGAGGAGAGGGCAGTACTTTCTCCTTGATAAATGCGAAAGCTGTATTGTCAATTCAGTGCTTTTCCCCTGCCCTGACGAAATGGGAAAAGGGACACTTGTAACCCCAACAGTACACGGGAATGTCATACTGGGACCTTCTTCAGACGATCTTGAAGATCCTGAAGACCTCTCAACAACATCAGAACTGCTTGACAGGGCAAGAAACGGAGCAAGAAAGCTTATCCCTGAAATCACAACGAGAAACAGCATCAGGACCTTTGCCGGGATGAGGGCTGAACCTGATACGGGAGACTTTATAATAAGGGAAGCAGCTGACTCAAAGGGGTTTTTCGATGTGGCAGGGATTAAGTCCCCGGGACTGACAGCAGCACCGGCAATTGCCCTTTATGTAGTAGAGCTTCTGGAAAAGGGGGGACTTGAACTGGTATCGAAAAAGGAATTCGACCCTTATGTCAGGCGGAAACTCTTTCAGGACCTCTCGGATGAAGAGCAGGATAAACTTATAAAGAAAAATCCCATCTACGGAAGAATTATCTGCCGGTGTGAAAATATAACTGAGGGAGACATAGTGGACTCAATACACCGTCCGGTGGGGGCCAGAACTCTTGACGGGGTAAAAAGAAGATGCCGCCCCGGGATGGGAAGATGCCAGGGGGGATTCTGCGGGCCGAAGGTACAGGAGATACTTGCCAGAGAACTGCAGATCCCCTGGGAAGAGATTGTTCTTGAAAAAAAGAATTCATATATCCTGACAGGCAGGACCAAATAAAGGGAGGATTAAGCAGATGGGATATGATTACGACATAGCAGTTATCGGAGGGGGGCCTGCAGGACTTGCAGCGGCTATTGAAGCCAGAGAAAACGGAATAGAACGGATCATTATTATTGAACGGGATATTGAACTGGGGGGTATCCTCCAGCAGTGTATACATAACGGATTCGGGCTCCATATTTTCAATGAAGAACTCACAGGACCTGAATACGCCCAGAGATTCATAGATATGGCTGCAGAAAAAGGGATTGATATTGTTCTTGATACTATTGTAACCGCTGTTTCTTCTGATAAAAAAATATCCTTCATGAATATTAACGGGAAAAGAGAAATATCTGTAAAAGCAATAATCCTTGCAATGGGCTGCAGAGAAAGGACCAGAGGGGCCATATCAATACCCGGCGACAGGCCGGCAGGAATTTTTACTGCCGGGACTGCACAGAGATACATAAATATTGAAGGTTTCATGGTTGGAAAAAAAGTAATAATCCTTGGATCAGGAGACATAGGAATGATCATGGCAAGACGGATTGTCCTTGAAGGGGGAGAGGTGATCGGTGTGATTGCAAGAAGCTCTTTCCCGAAAGGGCTTACCAGGAATGTTGTACAGTGCCTTGATCATTATAACATCCCCCTTTTCCTGAGCCATAATATAGTGGAAATAAAGGGGAAGGACCGGGTTGAAAGTGTTATTGTTGCAGAAACAGACATCAAAAAGCAGGTAATTCCGGGGACAGAGAAGGAGTATGAATGCGATACAGTACTTCTCTCAGTCGGTCTGATACCTGAGAATGAGCTTTCCCGTCTTGCAGGAATTGAAATTGACAGAAAAACAAGCGGGCCTGTTGTGAATGAGAGCATGGAAACATCTGTGGAAGGTATTTTTGCGTGCGGCAATGTGGTTCATGTCCACGATCTGGTTGATTTTGTGACTGAGGAGAGCAGAAGGGCAGGAAAAAACGCTTCAAGATATGTAAGGGGTGAGTTTAAAAGAGAGGGGGATTATGTACTGTTTGCAGCATCAGGAGGGCTTACATATGCTGCTCCTCACAAATTCATGTTTTCGAATCTCCCGGAAAAGCTGGATATTTTTCTGAGAGTGGACAAGGTATATTATGATTCTGTAATTATTCTTGAAAATAACGGCAGAGAACTTGCCAGATTCAGGGAAAGACACCTCACCCCCGGCGAAATGATAAAAATAACAGTAAAAAAAGAGATGCTTAATAATACTGCAGGGACAATCAATATAAATCTTGTACCGGAGGACAGAAAGGATGAAAAATGAACTTGTTTGTATTGTTTGCCCCATTGGGTGCAGACTGAAAATTGAAGGGGACATTGAAAACCTTGTTGTAACAGGCAACAAATGCAAAAGGGGGGTAGTTTATGCAAGAGAAGAGCTTACAAACCCGACAAGGATGATATGCTCAACTGTTAAAATAAGGGGGGGAATACACAAGGTCATTCCTGTAAAAACTGAACAGGCTATCCCGGAAAAATACAAGTTTGAGGTTATGAATCTAATAAACAATATTGAGCTGACATCTCCGGTTAAAATGGGGGATATTGTAGTAAAAGATATTTTCGGAACAGGGATAAATATTATAGCAACCCGCAATATGTAAAAAAACAAAAAAAAAGGGGGGGGCTCCCCCCCCCCTCAGCACCCCAAATGATAAAGTTCTTTACAGAAACATATTTGATAAATAAAATAGATCACATGAAAAATGCCACCATAATTGGGATATCTGGCGGATCAGGGTCCGGGAAAACAACTATTGTCAACCGGATAAGAGATATTGTAGATGATTTTGTATTTATCCCCCAGGATAATTACTATAAATCAGCTGAATATATGAATAACAAAAATATCACAGCATTTAACTTCGATCATCCTGATGCCTTCGACTCCCCGCTGCTGAAGGAGCACCTGGGGAAACTAAAAAATTTCGAACCTGTAGAAATGCCGCAGTATGATTTTATCCGCCACAGAAGAACAGATAAAACCATAACTGTGGCACCGAAAAAACTGATCATTTTTGAAGGAATCATGATTTTCTGCAACCGGGAGATTCTTGACCTGATTGACCTCAAACTCTTTATTGATACTCCTGATGATATCAGGTTTATAAGAAGGCTAAAAAGGGATATAGAAGAGAGGGGGAGAACTCTTGATTCTGTAATTACCCAGTACATGGAATATGTCAGACCCGGACATCAGGAGTTTATAGAACCTACAAAGGCAAAATCCGATATTATTATACCTGAAGGGGGAAACAATGAAAAAGCCCTTGATGTACTCCTTTCATTTATAACAAAAATTGTATAGTGTTAAGAAAAAATCCGGAAGGTTTTATGCTTAAAACAGGTGAAATGAATATTCTGAAAATTGCCGAAATCAGCGGTAAAAGGTGCTTCCTTGACGGCGGAGAAGAGGGGCTGGTTTTTTTCCCTGTAAAAGAACTACCGCCGGGCTCAGAAGAAGGGGATGAAATTGAGGTATTTGTCTACTGTGAAAAAGAGGGTCTGGCAGCAACCCGGAAAAAACCTCTGGCATATGCAGGGGAATTTGCTTTTCTTGAAGTTAAATCTGTAACTGACTTCGGTATTTTTCTTGACTGGGGAATAGACAAAGACCTTTATATGCCAAACAGGCTGTATGAAAAATCATACTACAGAAAAAAGCAGCTTACCAGAGGCGATAAAATTATTGTATATATAACCCGGGATGCTACATCTCCAGGAGTAATAGCATCACCTTTCATAGAAAAGCACCTTGAAAAGGAGACAGGGGAACTGGAGGTAAATGATGAGGTTGATATTCTCGTCTACCGGTTTTCAGACATCGGGGCTAATGTTATCATAAACAACAGGTTCCACGGAATCCTTTACTATAATGAAATATTCTCACCCCTTTCCGCGGGAGACAGGAGAAAAGGATATATTAAAAAAATCAGGACTGACGGCCTGGTAGATGCATCCCTTCAGAAACAGGGGTTTACAGCCTCCAATATTGATTCGGAAGAAACCATACTCAGAGAACTTGAAAGGAATTCAGGATTTCTCCCGATCCACGACAAAAGCACTCCTGATGAGATTAAAAAACATCTTAAAATGAGTAAAAAAAGTTTTAAAAAGGCTGCCGGCACACTCTACAGAAAAAAAATCATTATAATCGAAGAGGAAGGAATCCGGCTTACTGATAAACAGGAATGAAGTCTGTCCTCCAGTCATTTGGCAAAAAAAGCCGCTATAACCGGAAAAAACAGTATAACACTCATAATCCTTATAAGATGAATCAGCGCAACTTTTGAGATATCCGCTCCGTATGAATCTGCTATAATTGTCATCTCGGAAAGCCCTCCCGGACTACAGCTGAAAAGTGCAGTATAAAGGTCCATACCTGTAATCCTTGAAATAACAAGACCAGATATTACTGAAAAGACAAAAAGCGTTGCAACAAGAATCAGCCCCGGGACAATCAGGTCCTTAAGCCCTTTCAGGGCTTCCATACTTATACTGAGCCCGATAACCCCGCCCAGGATTATCTGGGCCATAATCTTGAAATTGACAGGGATATGAGCCCTTCCTGTAAATATATTAAAAACTGCAACTGCAAGCATTGAACCGATAAGAGGACCGGCCGGTATTTTAAGCTTATAACCGGCAAGTCCGCCGCAGGCTGCCACAATAAATGTCAATATAATTTTTTCCACTGCTAAAACTCCTTTATTACCATTCCGACAGCACTTTAAAAAAAACCAGCGCCCCCTTAAGACAGGGGAAAATCATAAAAAGGGATTTTTTTTCTATGGTAATTCTGCTGCTTCCAGAAAAAAGCTCTGCTCCTTTATAATATACAAAAGGGGGATATTCGGTAAGAGTCCTGCCCCCTTTAATTTCAGATATTATCCTGTTAATATTTTTAATAGGTTTATCTTTTCCGTCAGATGAAAACCGGGTTTCAATCCTTTCATGCTCATTCCTGATAAGATCAACAAGCTCACCGAACTCATACAGTTCAACTCTTTCAATTCCCAGGGAAAGAGCTGCACATTCAAGCAGAGAAAATACAGGATAACGCCATTCCCTGTATTCAGAAGGAAGAATCCCCCGCAATCCTCCGTTTTCTTTATCCTGCAGCATGTCAATAAAAAGTTTTACAGAAGGACGATCCAGAAGAGTTTTAAACCTCTTTTCCAGCACCTTATCAGGTTTAAAAAAGTATTTGATTCCCTCATTGCCGCCGAAAATCCTGTCTGTATCAAGAAACCCGAGAAGCGAGGACCTTTTCAGGTTTTTCCCGTCAAAATCAAGGACACCCCCGAGCTCAAGTGAATTCTTTATATAAATAGTTTCAGTCCCTGTAATATCAGGCTTCCTGTTATTGCCTGGCCCTGAAATATCTATAACTATAAAACGGCGGTATCCCCTGTTTTTCAGCATTGCATAGGGGATATTGTCGTGAAGACCTCCGTCAATATATTTTTCCCCCTTGATCTCGGCGCTTCTGAATGCAGGAAATGAAGCGCTTGCGAAAAGGTAGTCAGCAAGGAGCCCCTTTTCAATACTGTCGATGAAAATCTCAACAGGACGGATTGTTGACCTGTTAATAGTAACAAGTCCCAGATCAATCCCCCTTTTCCTCACCAGATCCTCATCAAGGGTATTATTAATCAGCTTTTTCAAAGGGGACGAATCCAGAAGAAGACCGTTTCTCCATGATGAAGTCAGCAGTTTAAGATCGGTTAAGGCCCTGGCTGTTATTTTAAGCCGGCCGTTAGAAACCAGTTCGGAAGGTATATTAATAACACTGTCTATTCTAATCTTTTCCCAGAGTTTATCAGCTGTCTCTTCATCACCCTGTGCAATCAGGGCTGCGTTCAGCGCACCAACAGATGCCCCTGATACAGCAGTGATCCTGAGATTATTCTTTATAAGAGCTTTCCATGCCCCGATCTGATAAGCACCTTTTGCCCCTCCTCCAGAAAGGACAAGAGCATACCCCTTTTTCATCTTTCCCCCAGAAATAAAATCATATTAAATTTATCTTTTTACATTTTTATAATATATTATAACAGAAACCTGTTTTATTTTTATCTAAATAATATCAGATATAACAGTTATATTCTGAGTATTTTTCTTCACTTTTATACAGGCTGGGTTCTGTGCTATTATGGTTCCGGGAGCGGGGAAAACTCCGCCTTTATCAGCAGATATCAAATAATATAAAGGGGTTTAATGAATCTTTCTGAATACATACTGGATTTTCTTGTACGGATGTCTGTAAACCATGTTTTCGGTCTTTCAGGAGCAAGGATAGAAACCTTTTTCCACGAAATCCATAAATCAGATTCAGAGATATCCCTGGTAACGGCAAAACATGAGTTTTCAGCAGCAGCAATGGCCTCTTCATATGCAGGCTGCGGAAAAGCATTCGGAGTTGTCGCAACAACATCAGGGGGAGCTGCCTTCAATATAATTCCGGCTCTTGCAGAGGCTTACACCGGAAAGATACCTCTCCTTGCACTCATAGGGCAGCCACCCAATAACAGGAAACTCTACGGTGCGTTTCAGGAAACAAGCGGATCGAACGGTACCCCGGATCTTTTAAAATCACTGGAACCTGTTTCAAGGATATGCTGTAAAATTGAATCAGCAGATGAGTTCCAGGATCTATTGGAGCGGATCCATAAACTTTTTATTATTGATAAAACAGGCCCTGCTGTAGTTTTAATCCCTGATAACCTGTTCACAGAAGAGACCGGACAAAGCAGGTGGGAAGAACCGAAAATAAATAAAGACAGCATCAGTAAAACTGAAACTGAGGGGCATAAAACATATACAGGGAAAACATTAATCATTGCAGGGAAAGAGATTATAAAAGAAGGGGCCCAGGAACTGTTTTCAGATCTTGTAAACAGACTCAGATGCCCTGTAGTATCTACACCTGACGCAAAAGATGTATTTGACAATTTCAGCCCATATTATAAGGGATCTATAGGGATTATGGGAAATCCTTCAGCCCACAGGGCTGTTGAAGAGGCTGAAACACTGATTGTTGCCGGCGCAGAACTTAACGAAACAGCTATGTACGGATTGCGGGAAACAATAATAAAAAAGAAAATCCTTTATACTGGAAAACTCCCGGTTTTTTTCCCGCACTACAGTCATATAAACAAGTCACTTGCCTGCGGATTCAGGTATTTATCAGAAAATATTAGAACTGGAAAATGTGAAATTGAGGATGGAATCACTTACCTGGGCAGAACAGAAAATCCATATACCAGAATAATGAAAATAATTGAAAGCGATATTCTTTCCCCTTCAAACATCTCAGTAGATGCCGGACTTTCAGGAGTCTATGCAGTACATAATATCAAAGTCCCTGCAGGAACCCGGTTCAGCATAGCTCTGTCAGCAGGCGGTATGGGATTCAGCTTCGGAAGTATTATCGGTTCTGTTATTTCAAACGGCAGAAAAGGGTACCTGATAGCAGGGGACGGGTCGTTTTTCATGAATGGTTTTGAAATACATACAGCTGTGGAGATGAACCTGCCCATTATATTCATTATTCTCAACAACAGCGGCTATAAAATATGCAGTCTGAGAGAAAAAATATTTTTCAATGAAATCAGCGGAGAAAACGATTTCTTAGATACTTTTATCGGAAGGGGATTCAATGAGATGTTCCCCTCCCTGAAATCCTTTGATATTGAAACACCGGAGGAACTTGAAAGTATTTTAAAGAAAAACAGGATATTAAACGCACCTGTCCTGATTTCCATAAAAACAGATAATAGTGAAATCCCTCCGTATCTTCCCTTTCATGAAAAAAAGGAGTAAACAATGAATGCCCCCGGAATAGACAGGATTGAAGGCCTGAAGAGGATTGAAGTCTTCAGTATCGAAAAGTTTCAGTTTGAACTTATGGAAATGACCCATACAGTCTATAAGCATGATGATGTTTTCGGGAAATACTGCTCAATCCAGGCATACATAGACTGCCCGCCCGAAACTGTTTTCGATTATATGTCAGATATCCACAGCCTTTCTGAATGGACCTACAGTACCAGGGAGTATAAAAAAGTCAGGGACGACCTGTATGCAGGCAAAGATCTTCTTGGAGAAGACAGTATGATTTTCTGCCGGGTTGTTTCAAACAGGGATGCTCTTACAGTGGATTACCACTGCGCATGGGACCAGGGGGATGACCTCTGGATGATATACCTGAACAGAATAGTACCGGCGGAACTGGTACTGAAAAAACCGGGATCTGTCCTCTTCTGGCAGAACTGCAGGCATCCGTATTATGATAAAAACCCCTATCCTGAAAAATCCCCCCCGGGACGGGTCTGGGTCGGAGAAATGTGGGATTATTTTTACGCAGGTCATACTGCGGAACTTGAGAATCTCAGAAAAATACTTGAATACCGCCATAAAAATAACTTACCCCGGGGACCTTTTCCCGGAAATAAGGATAATGGGTAATGAATATTCTGATAAAAGGGGTTGAAACCTGTTTTCCGTCAAATATTATTCCCAACAGTTTCTTCAAAGAATTCGGAAGAAGTGAAGAAAACCCGATGTTCAGAGGAACATCAGAGAGAAGACACTGCAGCAGAGATGATAAAGGATCAGATTTTCTTGTCAAAGCTTCCGAAAAAATTTTTAACAGGTTCGGGGTTAAGCCGTCTGAAATCGACCTTTTTCTGTCAAATGCAACAATGCTCGACATTCCATTCACAGGGACAGGGGCTGCATGGTCATACAAGGCAGGGGCAAACCCCCGCCATGTTTATGATATTCACAACAGCGGCTGCACCTCTTTTGTCTTTATGCTGGAACTGGCGGGAATACTGATGAAATCCAAAAAAATAAAATACGCCCTTGTCGGAAATGTTCAGACTTCTGCAGGAAAAATATTCGCCCACCCTCAGAATATTGACAAGCCCCAGTCTGCCGTACCGGGTGACGGGTGCGGTGTGGCCCTTCTTGAGGCTTCGGAAACAACTGCTGAAAACTCAGGAATTCTTCTTGAAACCGCGACAAAGTGCCACGGGGAATTTGCCGAGGACATGTATATAGAGAAGGAAGGGGGCGGATACTGGTGGGAACCGACTGAAAGCATAGGTATAATCGAATTCAGCAAATCGCGTATTTTTAAAATCATCTCACGGGGAAACACCTCCGTCCCTGACAGGATAAAGGAAGTCTGTGAAATCAACGGCAAAAAGATCTCAGATATAGATTTTCTGATAACAAACCAGCCGAACCCTGTTTTTCTGAGAAACTGGAGGGAATTCGCGGAACTTCCCGGGGAAAAGATGTATCATTCCTTTGATAAATACGGGAACCTTTTCGGGGCGGCAATGCCGGTCAATCTATCTGAAGCACTTGAGAAAAAGCTGATAAAGAGGGGGGACCTTCTATGCATTGCAGGATTTTCACATGCCGGAGATTATTCTTCAGCTACCCTTGTGCAGTATTAGATGATCCCTGCTGCTGCCCTGTATTTTGCAGGGGAAGTTCCCTTTATCTCTTTGAAGGTGTGACAGAAATGGCTGAGATTGTTAAACCCGGTTTTAAGGGAAATGTCAAGGATTGTATCATCAGTTGTTATCAGAAGCTTTCCCGCCCTGTCGCACCTGATCTGATTAAGATACTGTATAAAAGTCATCCCTGTTTCCTGTTTAAAAAGGGAATGAAAATGGCTCCTGCTCAAAGGGCAGAACTGGAGGATACTTTCTACTGTTATCCTGTTCATGTAATCAGCATCAAGATAGAGAAGAACATCCTGGATATGGCTGTTTGAAAGAGGCTTCCCCATTTCACCTCTTATGGGAATTGTGAACTGCCTGTCCCTTACAACAGTAACAAGAAGCTCAATCAGTTTAAGCCGGATTGTCCATGAATATCCGCGGTATCTTTTATTGAACTCCCATCTCATGCTCTCGAAAAGCTTGCTTATCCTCTCTGACCCTATTCTGGACAATCGCACAAGATTCCCCTTTTTAAGATATAACTTAATCTGCCCCAGTATAAAAAGAGCTTCTTTTTCAATATTGACAGAAGCTGAGAAAAGTTCTTCCGAAAAATAAAGCTGATAGAGTTTTACAGAGGAATCAGTCTCATATTCCAGTGAATGTTTCTGCCCGGCCGGATAAAAATACAAATCCCCTTTTCTGAATCTCTCTGATTTGCTGTCAATACAATAGATTAATTCATGAAAATCATGGCTGTGGGGGGATGAATTTGACCTGTTTTTCCTGTCCATCTCTATATTTCTGATAAAAAATAAAAGCTTCATTCATTAATAGTATTACACAAACCAGGCAATCAGACAATAGCACAAAAAAAAAGGATAATTCCATAAGATATTGACTTACCGATGTGTTATCTTTATCTACCGAAGAAATAATTCAGGAAGGTAATTAATTATGGAAAATAAAAGAGTTGTTATCACAGGGATGGGAACCATAAATCCGCTTGGAAACAATGTAGAGGAAACCTGGAAAATGGTGCTTGCAGGGAAATCTGCAGTTGGAAAAATAACCAAATTTGATGCATCGAATCTTCCCTGCCAGATAGCTGCCGAAATCAGGGATTTTGATCATAAAAAATATTATACAGATGAACAGCTTAGAACAGCTAAAAGAATGGATCTTTTCTGCCATTATGCAGCCGCAGCCATGAAGGAAGCGTATGAATCATCAGGATTGAAGCTTGAAGACCCTTACAGAAACGGTATTTGTATCGGAAGCGGGATAGGGGGACTTAAAGTCCAGCATGAAAACTCTGTAGCCCTTGCTACAAAGGGGTCAAGAAGAATAAGCCCTTTTTATATTCCCCTCTCAATCGGAAACATGGCCTCCGGCTTTCTCAGTATGCTTTACGGAGTAAGAGGGCCTAACCTGAGCATCCAGACAGCATGTGCAACAGCAAACCATGCAATAGCTGTTTCCGCTATGATTATAAAATCAGGAATGGCGGATGCCATGTTTGCGGGGGGGGCCGAAGGGACAATTGAGGAACTTGCAGTGGGAGGGTTTTCCAATATGAGGGCTGTCTCAACACGCAATGATTCACCTGAAACTGCATCAAGGCCTTTTGATAGGGACAGGGACGGATTTGTAATGGGTGAAGGGGCCGGTGTTCTTGTCCTTGAAGAATACGAGCATGCAAAAAAAAGGGGAGCAGATATCATCTGCGAACTTCTGTCCTACGGGATGACAGGCGATGCATATGATTTTGTAGCGCCCGATCCTGAAGGAAAAGGGGCGTATGCTTCAATGAAGATGGCAGTCGATATGGGGGGGATAAATGTTTCTGATATTGATTATATCAATACCCACGGAACATCCACCCCTGTCGGGGATCTTGCGGAAACACAGGCTATTGCAAAACTCCTTACCTGCGGTGATGACAATGTATGTGTGGGAAGTACAAAATCAATGCATGGTCATGTGCTGGGTGCTTCCTCTGCTGTGGAAGGGATAATATCCGCCATGGCAATCAGAAACAGTAAAGTCCCTGCAAATATTAATATTTTCAATCAGGACCCTGAAATTCCTTTGAAATCGCTTAATATGGAAGTTGTTGAAAAAGATGTTCGAATTGTCCTCTCAAACTCTTTCGGGTTCGGCGGACATAATTCAACTATTGTTCTCGGGAAAGTCTGATTATAAAAATATCATTTTTCAGAGATTTCTGAAAAAGACCAGCATATATAAACCCGGAATATATCCGGGTTTTTTTGTTTTTTATCACCATTATCCGCACTTTTCATATTATAATAATTGCAGATATTGTTGGTTTAAAGGTGGTAAAATGCACGAAACATCAATTTTAGAAGAAATAAGAGAGAGAAGGGCCAAAAGAGGCCTGAGCAATGAGAAGATACCGAGAGATCTTCTTAACAATATCCTGAAAGCTGCAACCCTTGCTCCGTCATGCTTTAATAACCAGCCGTGGAGATTCATAGTTGCAGACAGCAGCGATACTCTTTCCGGCATCCACGACTCCCTTTCGGAAGGCAACTACTGGGCAAAAAAAAGCCCTTCCATAATAATCGTCCTCACAGGAACAGAACTCGACTGCACACTTCCGGAAAAAAGGGACTATGCCCTCTTTGATACAGGACTTGCTGTTATGAACCTCATGCTTCAGGCGCAGAAAGAGGGCCTGATTGCCCACCCGATGGCAGGGTTCAGTTCAAAAAAGATACGGAATATGTTCCATATACCTGATAACTATACAGTAATTACCCTTGTAGCTCTTGGTTATCCGGGAGAAACAGAACATCTGAGTGAAGACCATAAAAAACATGAAATTTCCGAAAGAACAAGAAAACCCCTGGATGAGATTGCAAGCTATAATAAATGGAGATGCTGCTGAAAAACTGATATTATTACCTGCAGTATTTTTCATCCAGAACAGCAAGTACTGCTTCCAGTCTTCTGAATACCTCATCAATCTCTTCAGCTGTAATGACAAGAGGAGGAGAAACAGAAATCATGTTCTGGGTATGATATGTTGAGAGTCCGTTTTTATAAAAAAGCGACATTACATCTGCCATAACTCCGGCAGGATCCTTTCCGTAAGGGACCAGAGGGGTGTTTTCAGCATCCCGGTGAAGCTCTAAAATACCGAGAAGACCAATGGACCTGGCAGCTCCTGCACAGGTATACCTTTTTACAAGCCCTTTCAGCCTTTCTGCAAAAATAACTGAAGTAACAGCCATTTTTCCGGGTATATCAAGCCTTATATATTCATCTATTGCCGCAATCCCTGCGGCACAGCCTGCAGGATGGGCACCGTATGTAAGGGTGCAGTTGAAAATGTTATCATCAAAGTATGAAGCAATTTTCCTGTCAACAATTACCCCCCCGAGCGGGACATAACCGCATGTTATCCCCTTTGCAAAGGTTACAATATCAGGAACTACGTCAAAGCCTGAATATGCAAACCAGCTCCCCGTACGGAAAAAACCTGTCATTACCTCATCGCAGACCATAAGAATACTGTACCTGTCGCAAAGCTTTCTTATGCCGTTAAGATAACCGCGAGGAGGAATAATCACCCCGTTACTGCCTATAACTGTTTCAAGAAATACAGCTGCAATATTGGCAGGATTCTCGAAAATTATCTGCTCCTCAAGCTTTCTGAGACAGAAGGCGATGTAGAGTTCTTCGCTGCTGAAATACAGCTTATCAAGTGAATAATCGGGATAGAAAAATTTTACAAACCCGGGAATACCGGGTTCTGAACTGAAACGCCTCATTTCACCTGAAAGATTTGCAGCTCCGTAGGTTGAACCGTGGTAAGATCTGTAGGAACTTAAAACCTTGTCCCGTCCTGTATATTTTCTGGCAATTTTAATGGCATTTTCGTTTGCATCAGCCCCCCCGAGGGTAAAAAAAACCTTGCCACCGATTTCAGGAGCAACTTCTTCTATAATCCTGGCAGAAAGACGCGAGACAACATCGACACTGAATTTGGAACCGATATAAGGGAGAATATCAAGCTGTTTCTTTACAGCATTGATGAGAGTTTTATTGCCGTGACCGAGGTTAACATTTACATACTGTGACGATAGGTCTATATACTCTTTTCCACTGCTGTCAAAAAGATAAATCCCCTCTGCCTTTACAATAGCAGGGGGATTATAATCCCCCTGTCTGACAAGGGGATATAAATTATATTTTCTGTCTGAATAAGCTGCTTTTTCCATCAGCTACAGATTATAACCCTTTTTTAACTCCCATGATAGCAGCAGTCGGACAAACTTTTACACATTCACCGCAGCCGTCACAGCTGCTTTCAACAAGAGAACGGCCGAAAGGAACTGTCATCCTGGTTTTAAATCCCCTGTTTACAAATGAAAGAACATTAAGCCCCTTTATCTCTGCACACGCCCTTACGCAGGAACCGCAGGAAATGCATTTGCCTGTCTCCATGGTTATATCAGCACGGGTAGTATCTTTTGAATATCCCCTCCTGTCGCCTGAAAAAAGGTTCTGGTCAACACTGTATTCTGTTGCATACTCGCGGAGCCTGCAGTCATCAATCTTGTCACAGCCGCATTTAAGACACCTTTCAGCCTCTTTTACAGCAGCATCGTAATCAAACCCTTTTTCTATCTCATCAAAGGAGGTTGTTCTCACCTTATGATCAATAACAGGCATTTTTATCCGCTCTGCAGATTCAAATCCTTCAAAGAGGGATTCAGGGACTTTGTCGAGTGCTCCCATCTGTGAATTGAAAAGAACCTTCTCCCCGGCTACCTCTTCACCTGCAAGATACTGGTTTATAGAAACAGCAGCCTTCCTTCCGTTGCCGACTGCACGTACCGCCATGTCAGCACCTGTCTGGCAGTCACCTGCAGAAAAAATCCCGGCCCTGGTTGTCATAAATGTATTATCATCAGCTGCAACTGTACCCCATTTGGTTATTTCAACCCCGAGCTCCGCTACTGCTTCCGGCATAACCCGCTGACCTATTGCACTTATTACAGCAGTTACTTCATTTTCATACTCAGAGCCTTCTACAGGGACAGGTCTTCTTCTTCCTGAAGCATCAGGTTCACCCAGCTCCATTTTTATACATTTCAGAAACAGCTTGCCGTTTTCCCGCCTGACAGCAACAGGGGCATTGAGGAATTCGATTTTTACCCCCTCTTCAAGTGCATCTTCAATCTCGAAATTATTTGCAGGCATCTCCGCCCTTGTCCTTCTGTAGAGAATAGTTACATCAGCACCTGTCCGGAGAGCTGTACGGGATGCATCTATTGCAGTATTCCCACCGCCGACTATTACAACCTTTTTGCCGAGATCAGGATATACACCGTTGGCTACATTACCGAGATACTCAATCCCTGAATATACCCCTTCAAGATCTTCCCCTTCAACTCTCATGTTTGAAGCACCCTGTGCCCCTATTGCAATCATGAGGGCATCATATTCCTTCTGCAGTTCAACAGCCTTGATATCCTTTCCGATCTCTGTATTGTACCGTACCTTGACTCCAGCATTCTCAATCGCATCCATTTCAGAAGCAAGTGCATTGTCAGGAAGACGGTAGAAAGGGATCCCGTATCTGAGCATTCCGCCCGATTTTGAATTTTTTTCAAAAACAGTAACATCGTGCCCCTGCTGGTTAAGAAAATATGCAGCAGTCATCCCTGCGGGACCTGCGCCTATTATTGCAACCTTTTTACCTGTTGAAGCAAGCCTCTCCGGAAAGACAGGTTTGCCGTATTTTTCAATTTCACAGTCGGAGGCAAATCTTTTCATAAAGCAGATTGAGATCGGATCTTCAACCCTTGTTCTTCTGCATTCAGACTCGCACGGCCGGGGGCATATCCTTCCGAGTGATCCCGGAAAGGGCGCCTTCTCCCGGATAAGGGCAGCTGCTTCTTCAGGTTTTTTCTCTGCTATAAGCGAAAGAAATCCCTTTATATCGATTGAAGCAGGACATGTTGTCTGGCAGGGGGGAAGACAGTCGCCGCAGTGATCTGAAACCAGAAGATTGAGACACATCTTTCTTGCGTCATTTACCTCGTCAGACTCAACAGTAACGCTCATACCGTCCCTTACCTTTGTTGCACAGGAAGGAACAAGGTTCCCCCTTCCCCCTTCTACTTTAACAGCGCAGACAAAACAGCTTGTAAAAGGCTCCAGCCCCTCTGCATTACACAGGGTGGGTATACTGAAACCAGCCTTGCGGGCTGCATCAAGGATTGTGGAACCCTCAGGCACCCTGACATCCATATTATTTATTTTAACAAGTACTTCACTCATATCTATCCCTTTATAATCTGTCTATTGCTTCAAATCTGCATTTTTCAATACACATACCGCATCTTGTACATTTATCACTGTCAATTATATGAGGCTGCTTCCTCTCTCCGCTTATCGCGTTTACAGGGCAGACCCTTACACATGCAGTACATCCTGTACATTTTTCCGCATTGATTTTTATCTCGATGAGAGACCTGCAGACACCGGCCGGACATTTCTTTTCATTGACATGAGCAAGATACTCATTCCTGAAATACTTTAATGTGGTTTTAACAGGGTTGGGAGCAAGCTGCCCCAGCCCGCAGAGAGAAGTTTTGCCTACATGCCCGGAAAGAGATTCAAGCAGATCAATATCAGCAAGTGTTCCATTCCCCTCCGTAATTCTGGTAAGAATTTCAAGCATTCTTTTTGTCCCGATACGGCAGAAAGTACATTTACCGCAGGATTCCTGCTGGGTGAACTGAAGAAAATATCTTGCAACATCAACCATACAGGAGGTCTCATCCATTACAATCATCCCTCCGGAACCCATAATTGCCCCTGTTGCATTTATTGCATCATAAGTAATAGGTGTATCAAAAAGAGATTCAGGGATACAGCCCCCGGCAGGGCCCCCCATCTGTACAGCTTTAAGCTTTTTCCCTGTTGAGGAGCCGCCTCCGATCTCTTCCACAACCTCACGGATTGTAAGTCCCATGGGAACTTCTACAAGCCCTACATTCTTAATCTTACCCGCAAGGGCAAATACTTTTGTACCGTAGCTTCCGCCTGACTGATAAATATTGAAAGATTCAGCACCGTTATATATTATGTTTGAAACATTCGCATATGTTTCAACATTGTTGATATTTGTAGGAAGATTGTTGATTCCTGATTCAGCAGGGAACGGAGGCCTTAAATGAGGCATACCCCTTCCCCCTTCGATAGACGCAATAAGAGCTGTCTCCTCACCGCAGACAAAAGCGCCGGCACCCTCCTTGATATGAAGATCAAATGAAAAATCTGTTCCCAGAATATTTTTTCCCAGAAAATTTCTGCTTTCAGCATCTTTTATTGCCTTAATAAGTCTTTTAACAGCAAGCGGATATTCTGCCCTGCAGTAGATATATCCCTCTGAAGCCCCTGTGGTATAGGCGGCAATAGCCATTCCCTCAATTACATTATGCGGATCGCCTTCAAGAATTGCCCTGTCCATGAATGCCCCGGGATCCCCCTCATCAGCATTGCAGACAAGATACTTTTTATCCTTTTTGGCAGCCTTTAGAAAAGCCCATTTCTGACCTGTCAGAAATCCTGCCCCTCCTCTTCCCTTGAGTCCTGATTCCTTCATGACCTCAATGATTTCATCACTTTTCATTTCTGTTACAGCCTTTTTAAGGGCCTTGTAACCGTCTCTTTCTATATATTCATCAATACTTTCCGGATCAATTATACCGCAGTTTTTAAGGGCAAACTTTACCTGCCGTTTCAGATACTTTACAGCATTCTTATCCTCAAGTACCCTGTTTTCCGACGGGAGATCCCCTTTAGCGATCCCCTCAACAATTCTGTCTGCCAGTTTTATATCTACATTACCGTAGACAGTCCTTCCTTCGCTGCTGTGGACCTCAACAATAGGCTCTGCAAAACAAAGACCTATACATGAAGTCTGGTGCAGTTTAAAGATATTTCTGTCAGTTATATCCTTATCAAGATGATTGAAAACATCAAGAGCACCTGCTGCAATTCCGCAGGACCCGAGTCCTACTTTAACAATAGTATCTGCCATCTACACACCCTCTCCTGCAGCCTGTTTATCCTCTTCCCTGATTTTTCCCACCAGCTTTCTTATACTGTCAACACTCTGTTTTCCGTATACCCTGCCGTTTATCATAACGACAGGAGCAAGCGAGCAGCACCCAAGGCATGCTACTGTTTCAAGGGTAAAAAGGCCGTCCTTTGTTGTTTCACCGTTTGCAACCCCGAGAAGTTCTGATAATGTATCATATATGATATCAGCACCTGAAACAAAACAGGCAGTTCCGTTGCAAACCCTGATAAGGTATTTACCTAAAGGTGTAAATCTGAACTGCGAATAAAAGGTTGCTACACCGTAAAAACTGCTCTCAGGTATTCCGGTGAGTTCAGATATCCTTTTCAGAAGATCTTCCGGGATATAACCCTTTCTCTTCTGAATTTCCTGAAGGATGGGTATTGTTTTTTCTTTTCCAATACCTGTTATTCCTAAAATTTCTTCAGCTTCAGTCTTCAGACCATCGCAACAACAATGTCCCATTTTTACTCCATTGAAAAAAATGATTTTTCATATTATAAAGCCAGCTCTGCAGCTTTGCAATAACTAAAGAATTTCGCAACTCCATTCAATCACGTCAGAAAGAATCCTGTTGCAGACCTCATCATGCAGCCTGTTTTTCTCTTCTTCTGTAATCTCATCATCACAGAAAGTATATCCTGTCAGATCACTGCAGTTTACCGATCCGTATTTCTGTCTAAACAGGGCAGCAATCTTTCTCACGGCTTCATTAGCTTCGTCCTTCCCCCCTTCCGGAGTACTTCTCCCCTTTACAAGTCCAACCGCCATGGCAGCACCGGTCATGCACCCGCAGACCATTCCGCATCCCCCGATTCCCCCTCCGAACGGGGTTGCAATTTCAGGTATGATATCGCTGTCTTTTCCAATATATTCAGAAAGTGCGAGAAGAGTTGATTCACAGCAGTTAAACCTGCTGCCGTCAGAACTGTTAAAATGCCTATAAGCGGTTTTCTTACAGTTTTCTTTATCCAATTTAATATTCCTCCGTCTGCATGTTTTCAGGATTGAATCCAAACCCCGTAATAAACCCCAGGAAGAGTTAAAATATTTATTTGCTCCCGTCTGCATGGATACAGGGGATTTGAAAAATATCCCCCGTATTTTAGCACAACAGATCCAGCTTGGAACTATCTGAAGATGAATTTCGGTGAAAAATTCCTTAAAATTCCTATCCGTCTGCTTCTCAGAGGCTTTTGCCGTAATAAGCAGCTTTATATATCATTTGCACATCCTCAACTTTCGGCTCACCCGGATTGGTAAGTGTACACGGGTCTTTATGTGCATTTTCAGACATTCTTGACAGTACTTCGAGAAATTTATCCTCTTTTATTTCAACTTCCTTAACATCCTGCAGTGTCAGAGGAATATTCTGCGCAGCATTCAGTTTCTTAACATATGCCGGAAGATCATCAATTCCGAGAAGTTTTTCTATATCCGCATATTTATCAGTATACTTTTTATTGAACTGGATAATATACGGCATTAAAACAGCATTAGCCAATCCATGTGTAATACCGAACTCCCCCCCTATCTTGTGTGCAAGAGAGTGGACAAGCCCAAGAGAACAGTTTGAAAAAGCCATCCCCGCAAGTGCAGATGCATTATGCATCCCCTCTCTTCCCTCCATATCCTCTCCATCCCTGAAAACCCGGAGCAGATATCTGTCTATCAGCCGTACAGCCTCTGAAGCAAGCGGATCTGTAAAAGAAGTTGCCGCTTTGGATACATACGCTTCCAGAGAATGGGCAAGTACATCCATTCCTGTATTTGCAGTAATGTGAGGCGGCATCTTTGACGGAATAACAGGATCAATAACTGCAATATCAGGGACTATTTCCGGTGAAACAATCGGGTATTTTATATGGTTCTCCGTATCTGTAATTACCGAAAAAGCTGTTATCTCTGAAGCGGTACCGCTTGTTGACGGAACTGCTGCAAACCTCGCTTTCTTCCTAAGCTCAGGTATAGAACCTACAGGAATAATATCTCTGAATGCCAGCTCCGGATACTCATAAAATACCCACATCACCTTTGCCGCATCAAGGGCTGATCCTCCCCCTATTGCAATAATCCAGTCTGGATTGAACTTTTTCATTACCTCTGCCCCTGCAATAACTGTAGCAACAGAAGGATTTGGCTCAACACCGTCAAAAACCATTGTTTCCATACCCCCTTTTTCAAGGTAATCAGTTGCCATTTTAAGGAACCCGTGCCTTTTCATGGAGCTTCCCCCGGTTACAAGAACCGCTTTTCTCCCTTTCAGTGATGCGAGATGCGAAAGAGCCCCTTCTCCGTAAATAATTGTACCTGGTACTTTAAATGCTGTTGCTGCCATATATAACCTCTTTAAAATATTATAAGATATAATTATATCGATATATAATTATCCAATAGACCCTAACATTTACCCGGTCTTATGTCAAACGCGTAATCGATATTTTTTTATCTTTTTAAATATTTTAAAGAAAATATTCTTATTCTGTAAAAATCTTTCAGCGTATCCTGTCAAGAACTTCAGGATTAGCAATATTTTCCGGTGTCTCGCCATTGAAAAAGCTGACTACCCTCTTTACCCCTGCCACAGCCATCCTTGTTGTACATTCCTTTGTAAGGGCTGCCGTATGGGGGGTAAGTATTACATTTTCCATTTTCAGAAGGGGATTATCACTTTCAACCGGTTCCTCTTCAAAAACATCAAGACCTGCCCCGGCAATAATTTCTTCCTTAAGGACCCGGATCAGATCTTTCTCATCTATAACCCCTCCCCTTGATGTGTTGATAACAAAAGCTGATCTTTTCATCTTCTTCATATTATCATAATTAAGAAGAGCCTTTGTTTCATCTGTAAGCGGTATATGTATGGAAATAAAATCCGATTCAGCAAGAAGCCTTTCAAGCGGGACAAACTCCGCCCAGTCTGAATATGTTTTTTTCACCTCTTCAGGAAGAAAATCATCATTTGCAAGTACCTTCATACCGAGACTTTTGCAGCATATTTCCGCGAACCCTCTGCCGATCCTGCCGAAACCCACTATCCCGATTGTCTTGTCAAGAAGATCTGAAGAAAGATTTTTATACCTTATTGAAAAGTTACCCTTTCTCACCTCATTATCAATCTGTCTGATACTCTTTGCCAGATTCATCATCAGAGCAAGAGCATGCTCTATCACACTGCTTGTATTTGCACCGAGGCTGGAAGTAACTACAATCCTATTATCTGTGGCAGCCTCCAGGTCAACATTATCGACCCCTCCGCCGGTTCTGCTTATAGTCCTGAGTTTTTTCCCCTTTTCAATAAGCTCTCTTGTCATTTTAATCCCGGTTCTGAGAACAACAGCATCTGCATCAGCTATTTTTTCAGCCACTTCAGCAAATTCGCACTTATTGCATAAAACTATTTCACAATTGTTTTTTTCAAGATACTCAGCAGCTTCAGGATCAATCGGCTGCGGGAGCAGTACCTTTATTTTTTCACCCATTATTCCCTCCGAAAACTCAAAATCAGCGCAGAAACCTTCCGCCGCTTACATCAAGGTTGATACCTGTTATATATGAAGCTTCATCTGAAGCAAGAAAAACTACAGCAGAGGCTATTTCTGAAGGTTCGCTTAATCTTCTGAGTGGTATGTTTTTAAGAACTTTTTTCTGCTCTTCATCCCCTTTGTTGTCCCAGAGTCCTTTGACCCTGTCGCCTGTCATGGTTACAGTAGGAGCAACACCTGCAACCCTTATCCCTTTTTCACCCCAGTCGTAAGCAAGCTGACGGGTAAGGCCTTCAACACCTGCTTTCGCTGCAGTGTACTGTACACCTGCAAGACTTGCCCTGTAGTGTGCTGCAAGCGCCGATATATTAACAATCACCCCTTTCCCTTTTTCCGCCATTATCGGAATAACTTTCTGACAGCAGAAAAAAGCCCCCTTGAGATTCACGTTAACAACAAGATCCCAGTGTTTTTCCTCAATTTCTTCAAGTTTATAGGGGGTATTTAAAGCACCGCCTGCATTATTGACAAGAATATCGATTCCTCCGGATGCTTCATTTATTCTGTCAAAAACTTCCGATACATTGTTTTTATCTGTTACATCCATCCGGTATCCGGAAGCACTGTATCCTGACGCATTAAGATCCGATACTGTTTTTTTTATCTGAACTTCATTTACATCGGTAATTACTATCAAAGCACCTTCATCACCCAATGCTTTTGCAATCGCAAGACCCATCCCCTGGGCCGAACCTGTAACAACCGCTACCCTCTTGTCAAGTCTTTTCATATTATCACCTTTGATTTTAAAAGATAGGGAAAGTCACAACCCCTGCCCACAGGCAGGAATTATGACATAAACCAGACTATGCTCTGTTGGCAAACTCTCTTTTTTCCATTGGGACTTTTACGTCCATTTTCTTTACTTCTTCAATAAGCGCGGCAAGGGCAGCCCCTGCTACTTTAAAATATTTCTCCCCTTTTTCTTTTGTTGCCCTGAGGGGATTTCCGATAATTGCTGAATCTGAGTATTCATGATGCTCCATAGGAACCCACATGCTTTCAGCGCCCATGAATGCAACAAATCCTGATCCGTCATGCTTTGTAAACTTGTCGCCCATAAATGCAGGAGCATGTGTTCTGTCCTGATGGGCTCTTCCCATTGCCATTGATGAAGGTCTGTAAGCCCATGCAGTACTTGTTTCAAGCTCTCCTGCGTGCCAGCCGGGAGTCTCAACAGCCGGACCTTCCATTATATCCTGTACAAGGTTCATTGTCCTTTCTGTAGGAGTTTTATACCATCCCACGAAAGCTCCGGTTTCATATCTGATCCTTCTCAGAATATCATCAATTACCTTTGAGTTACTGCCGTGGTGTGTTACAAATACCATTTTGTTGAAACCGTGATAGATGCAGCTCATTGCAAGATCATAAACAACTGCCCTGTAAGTATTTCCTGAAAAGGTAAGTGTACCTGTTCCCTGGCCGACTCTTCCCATGTGATGAGGAGAGTATCCTACCGGCATGAGAGGTGTATAAAGAGTATCTGAAAGCTTTGCAGCTTCTTCAATTACACCCATAGCTGTAAAAGAGTCTGTTCCGAGCGGACAATGCGCACCATGTTTCTCGATTGAGCCCATGGATATAATTATTGTATCGTTTTTCTTGACAAACTCAGCAACATCATCATAACCAAGATCAATTATATTCAGTGATTTGGCTCTTTCCATGCCGTTCATTTTAGCAAGCATTTCCTGCTCTTCGGCTTTGGTCATTTCTTTTTTTTCATTCATTATTTTTCCTCCAAAATATTTATTTCAAAAATCCGCTTTCGATCAGATCGTCTTTAAGTAATTTTTTCTGATCGTCTGTTAATCCTCTGAGAGGTCTTCTCGGAGCTCCTCCGGAAAATCCGGCAAGATCCATTGCATACTTGACCCCGGCAACTCCATATTTACCTGATACTTTTTTATTCAGAGAAACAAGATCATCCTTCAGCTTTAAAGCCTTTTCTTTCTCCCCTGAAATATAAAGGGTATAAAGATCAGCACATGAATCAGGGAAGACATTGGCAAGAGACAAAACTCCGCCTGTTCCCCCTTTTTCTATCAGATCAAAAAAATACCCTGCACTTCCGGCAAGCACAGAAAATCCCGGGCTGTCAAATGCGACATTTGCCGGCCAGGTATCTTTTGAGCTGTCCTTGATTCCTGCTACATTTTCATGAACAGAGACCTCTCTGATAACTTCAGGACCTATTGTTATTCCTGCTGCAACTGACGGGTTGTTGTAAAGAACAACAGGTACAGGCGATGAATCTGCAACCTCAAGAATGTGGTTTATCATCACTTCATCATCAATTTTTTTCGCAAAGAAGTTGGGCATTAAGAGACTGACCATTGAAACACCCATATCAGCTGCTTTCTTCGTCATTCTTATTGTCTCCCGGGTACTCTCGCATCCGGTCCCTGCCATTATTATTTTATCTTTTCCGGCATTCCGAAGTACTGTATCAAGTACTTTAAACTTCTCCTCTTCCGACAAAGTTTTGTATTCCCCGTTTGTCCCGAGAACAAAATACCCTTTAAGGCCCGACTTGTTCATAAGCTGAACATTTTTTTCAAGTCCTTCATAGGAAACTTCATCATCAGCAAAAGGGGTGCACATCGGCGCAAAAACTCCGGAAAGCATCTCTTTAACACTGCTCATTGGCATCCTCCAACTATTATATGAAAATTCTCTCTAAAACTATTTAATAAAACTAAAAAGTTTATTTACAGCTGTTTCTATAAATTCCTCATCATTGATATGAAGATCCACTTCATCATAAGGTATATCTGATTTCAGGCTGTTTTTAAGGGAAACAATAAATGCATTATTTCCTTCCGGATCCCAATGCTCCCGCCCTTCGGTATCAGGAAAAGAGAATCCCTTAAGCGGAATATATACATGGACTTTCCCTGTTGATCTGTTGATTTTTTCCGCTGTAATTCTCCCTACAGCCGTCATCTCTTCCGGGGTAAGACGCACAAGGGTCAGATATGAATTATGTATAATATTCTTTCGTTTTTTAAGGTCATCTGAAACTTCACCGTAAGGACCGACAACAGCATAATTTATACTTCCTGGTGCTATAACCTGAGGAAGTCCTGTCCTGGCAGCACTTTCAAGTCTCCCCTCACGAATTGACCCGTGAAGACCGCCGAAATAGCTGTCCCCTATTTCATGAAGGTTTATATCAAGAACCCCTTTAAAAAGTCCTTCTTCAATCATCTCCTCCATGGCAATACCGCCGGTACCGTTCTGGTGAAATGCAACAAAATCAAACCCCTCTTCTTCAAGAAGTTCCTTTGCTTTAAGAGCGCCGGGGGTTGTTGTCCCCAGCATGCTTACAGCAACAGAACCCTTTCCTTTTCCGGAAATTCCGGTATTCGTCCTGGGAGTATTTGCCATGGCGCATATTGCGGCAGCCGCATTCTCAAATACCTTTCTTGTCACAATGTTCAGCCCCTGAATATCACACACAGAGTGCATCATCATTATGTCTTTGGTACCGACAAACGGACCGAACATGGCCCTTCCTGAAGCAACAGTAGAAACCATCAGCTTGGGAACGCCGAACGGGAGGACCTTCATTGCTGAAGTCCCGATATCTGTGCCCTGACCGCCACCGATCCCTATTACAGCGTCAAAACCGTTATTTTCATAAAGCTGCTTTGCTATGACAGAGGTTCCTTTTGTCATGAAACTTATGCATTCACCCTTATTGAATTTTTTCAGCATCTCTCCGGTTGAAAGTCCGCAGCCGGCTTTTGATACAGTATCAGAAGAAATCTCCACATCACCATCAAATGGATTTATTATTCCTGTATTAAGAATTTTCCCCCTGCATCCTGATGATTCTATCAGCTTTTTCAGATACAGGGCTTCCTCATGTTTTGTATCCATTGTCGCAATAATCAGGACTGTTTTCATTTCACTCACTCCTGCGGCTTTGATATTACCTTGATTGCGCCGTCAGTCCTGTTTATGAAGGTATTCAAAGCGGTATCAATCTGATCAATCGGATATTTATGGGTTATCAATGGCTTAAGGTCTACAAGTCCTTTATCAAGAAAGGTTACAGCCCTTCCGACATTTGCCCATCCTTCACCTCTGACCGTATAGATAGATTTATTGTTGAGAGCAAGGTTTTCAAAGTCGGCAGGAAAGGGTTTGTGGGGAAATCCAAGAAGAAGGACCTTACCCATTCTCTTTACAGACTTGATCGCAAGCTCCAGCCCCCCTTCAGATCCGGATGATTCAAGTGAATAATCACATCCTTTTCCGCCGGTTTCATCCATTATCACCTCATAGGGATCCTGTTCCTTTATATTGACAATTACATCAGCACCTGTATTTTTTGCTATTTCAAGTCTTGATTTTCTTGTACCCAGAAGAATAATCTTTCCGGCGCCAAGTGCTTTGGCTGCCTGTACAGCGCTCAGACCTATCGGACCCGGTCCGACTACTACAACTGTTTCTCCTGCAATAAACCCCCCAAGCGTCTGGTAGCCGTATAAAACACACCCTAGATTTGTTGCAAGTGATGCTTCATCAAATGAGATTTTATCAGATATCTTATGAACCGTATTTATATGATTTATTACATACTGGGCATTCCCGCCGTTTGTCGTAAAGCCGTTTGCCCTGTGCCCTTTTTCCCGCTTTCCGTAATTCAGACACGCAGTATAGTTTCCAAGTCTGCAGTTAAGACATCTGCCGCACCCGTAATGCGCCTCTACAGTGACCCTGTCTCCGACCTTGAACTCATCAACAGTTTCACCGAGAGCTGCTATTGTACCTGCGTATTCATGACCTATTATAAAATCCCCATAGGGTGGTTGTCCCGGAAGAGGGCTGTGAATCAGGCCGACATCAGATCCGCACAGGGCACATGATTCAACTTTTACAAGCACATCAACAGGCCCTGGCTTCGGCACCGGCACTTCACGAACTTCAACATTGTCAGGCCCCATCAGCACCACAGCTTTCATCGTTTCAGGAACAAACATTACACCCCCCTAATCACCTTCCAGTATTATTCTGAACTCTTCTTCAATATCTTTTATATGATCAAGCATTATCTGATAAGAAAGATCTCCATCCCCCTTAACAATCGCCTCGTAAACCTTCTCATGAAAATCAAGGGACTTAGGCATTATGTGCGAAAACCGCTCCCTCAGCACCAGCGCCTGATTTTTTTTCATCAGGTCTTTTAATCCCCTTATAAACCCTTCAAGTATTGAATTCCCTGAAGCCTCAAAAACCATATCGTGAAAAGTACTGTCATGGAGAAGAAAGGAATCAACATCTGCAACACCGTCTCTCATCTGTTCAAGTTCCAGTCTTAATTTATCAAGGCTTTCCTGGTTTCTTCTTACCGCAGCAAGCTGTGCAAGGGCAGGTTCAACAACCTTTCTGACCTCTATTATTTCAACTATATCCCTGTATTCATCCAGTTTAAGCTGATAGTCATTCTTTACCCTTCCCTCAGTCACATATGTACCATTGCCTTTTCTTTCCACAAGGCCCATATGTATCAGAACCCTTAAAGCCTCTCTTATAGTCCCTCTTCCTACACCCATACTTTCAGCAAGACTTTCCTCTGCCGGTAGTCTCTGCCCCGATTTCAGGGTCCTTGAAAGTATCTGCTGTTTGAGATATTCAATAATCTCTTCAGACATACTTACACGATCAATTTTTTTAAAATTCATTTTTGCCGCCTTACAACTTTTTATTGTATGACAATACTACTGTAGCATCATTTAACAATATTGTCAATAAAAAGAACTATTGTCCAGAATAATTCTTCCACAAGCCGATTTTATTAAATTATCAGTAAAAATTCTATTAACTTCACTGATTGGCAATTCCCTGTCTATTATTACTGACAATCCATTATTATTGACAATTTCAATCAGTTCAGACAGCTCATTTCTGGTTCCAAGACGGCTGCCGATTATTTTCCATTCGTTATAATGCATTTTCAGGGGGCTGAGAGTGACAGGTGAAACAGGATCATAGCCCATAAGCACCAGGATCGCCCCCCTTTTCAGGACAGAGATACCTGTGTTAAAGGTAGCATCATTGCCCACCCCGTCAATAACAAGGTCCACCCCTTTACCTGAGGTCCAGTCATCAATTACAGCTTTTACATCCTCACTCCCTGAATCAACAGCAATGCCGGCCCCAAGACTTACAGCTTTATCAAGAGAGCTTCTCCTTACATCAGCAACAGCTGCCTCAGACCCGAGAAGTCTTACCGTCTGAAGAGCATGAAGACCAAGGCCCCCTGCACCGATAATCAGCGCCTTTTTACCGCTTGAAAGTTTTCCCAGTGTTTTTACCGCATGATAGGGGGTTAAAACAGCATCAGGCAGCACAGCCCCCTTTCTCAGGTCAAAGCCTTTATCTGTTTTGCAGAAATTATATTCCGGAACAGATACATACTCAGCAAATCCTCCGTCAAACTCAAAACCTTTTCTTTTTATGCTGAAACATATATTCTCATGCCCTGACCTGCACAGCTCGCATATTCCGCAGGGAATATACTGATAAACAACCCCACTGTCTCCGACCTCCAGGGTCTCCACATTTTTGCCCTTCTCAACAACTTCCCCTGAAATCTCATGACCGGGGATCAGAGGCAGATTTATTATGCCGTCAAGCAGCCCGGAATAGATTTTAATATCAGTTCCGCAGACACCGGAAAAGGATATTTTTACAACTACTTCATTATCCCCGCATAAAGGATCCTTTACAGATTTCCCGACCAGGGGAGAGTTATATTTTTCAAGAACATATGCTTTCAATCATCTGCCCCCGAAACACTGCTTTTAACACCGTAAAGCCCTGTTGGTTTAATCAGTATAATAAAAAACATGACAACAAAAGGGCCGACGAATGACAGAGGTCCCCATATTGTCCCGCCGACATTAATTACCTGCCCGAGAATAAGGGCTGCGACCATTGTCCCCTTGATACTTCCCAGCCCTCCCAGGATAACCGTGATAAAAGCAAACAAAAGCATATCAAATCCCATATATGGGCCTACCATGACAATAGGAGCATACAGGGCCCCGCCGAGTCCGGCAAACGCGCTTGCAACTACAAAAGTCAATGTAAATATATTTTTTATATTAATACCAAGCGCTTCGACATTTTCCCTGTTCTCAATTCCCGCCCTGATAGCTTTACCGGTAATCGTCCTGTTCATCAGAAGCTGAATCAGAAAATATGCCGCTATTGCAATAAAAATTATTAGAATCCTGTAGAGAGGTATTTTTACTCCCAGTATATTTACAATAGCAGAAACAGGAGAAGCGACAGGCTTCGGCTCAAGTCCCCATATATACTGAATTATTCCTATACCGATCATAAAGACCCCGTATGTTACAACCATAGTAAACATCATTTCCCTGTGGTAAACCTTCCTCAGGAGCAGTGTCTCAACAAGGAACCCAAGCCCCCCTCCTACAAGAATTGCGCATAAGGCCCCCAGGAAAAAATTGCCGGTCAGAGAAACAATCGTATAAGTTATATATGCCCCGAATGAATAATAAAGCATTGACTCCATATTAACTATTCTCATAAGCCCATAGCCTATCGACAGGGCAAGCGAGACGAGGAAAAGAATTCCGCTCATGCTGAGGCCGTAAACTACTGCAGTTATCCATATTCCCATTTACTTCTCCTGTTCAGACAGATTTTTAGTTCTGTTTATTTTTCCGCTCATAAAACTCTTAAGGTCAACAAGCCCCCCCCAGATCCCTCTGTTGAATTTAAAAAGGACAAGAAGGGTGATTATTCCGACAAAAAGCTCCCACCTCGAGAACCATATACTTACAAAGTCTTTCATTCCTATAAACCCCAGTGCCCCCAGAAAAGGGCCGTAAACACTCCCTATCCCCCCTATAAGGGTTGCAAGAAGCACTTCAATCGCCCTGGTGTTGGCCCCCATATCAGGATTTACAAATCCGAAGTTAACAGCAAACAAGGCGCCTGCAAGTGCCGACATCATGACGGAAAGGGAATATCCCAGACACCGTATTCTGAAAACATCATATCCTATTGATTTCATCTTTCTGGGATTTGATTTAACAGCAAGAAAAACTGAACCAAGGGCAGATCTGTCCATTTTAAGATAAAGATAATGGACAGCCAGAAGCAGAAGCATTACAAATATAAAGAAATTGGAAGGAAACCGGATATCGATAAACGGAGTTTCCCTCATATTGCTTCTATACCACAATCCATCATTTCCATGCGTTAAATCTATAAGCAGCCTCTCAAAAATAAAGACCCCTATTGCGCACAATGCCGCGTTAATCAGGGTAAAATAACTCCCCTTAAGCCTCATAAGTGCCGGTCCCAGGATAAGGGAAAGCACAAGAGAGACGGCAATTGCCATAATAATTGCCATGAAAATATTGCCCCCCAGATATGCAAGGTAGATAGCAGCTGAATATGCACCGCAGCTCAGATAAAAAGGCTGTCCGAAGGATGTATACCCTAAATAGCCCATAAGTATATTATTTCCCATTACATATATACTGAAAATGGAAATTTCAATCAAAAAAGTCATTTTGTTGGGAAATGCGATCCTGAACAAAAGAAGAAAAAGCAGAATAAACAAAGGCCCAACCGGTATTTTATGCCTAAAAGTCATTGATAACTCCTCATTAAAGGTACTTCTCAAAATCCATGTTTTTTATTTTTTCTTCATCAGTTATAGTGCTGACAATCCTTCCCTCTTTCATGCAGTAAACCCTGTCGGCAATATCAGCTATCATGGGGAGGTTCTGTTCCACGATAAAAAGGGTTGTATTTAGACTCAGCTTTTTAAAAACCGTTGCAAGATCTTTTATTATATGAGGAGCAAGACCTTCTGTCGGTTCATCCATCATTACAAGCTGCGGCCTGCCGATAAGTGCCATTGCCATAAGCAGCATCTGCTTTTCACCGCCGCTGAGCTTTCCTGATTTCCTGTCCATAAGTATTTTAAGCTTCGGGAAAATTTCCAGAACCGGATCCCAGTCATAATCCCTGGTTGCATAGCTGCTGAGTTCAAGATTCTCCTTTACAGTAAGATCGCTGAACACCTTTTTGTCCTGATGTATATACTTGACCCCTTTTCTTGCTATTGAGTATGCCCCCATACCCATGATCGGCTGGCCGTTCAATTCTATATCCCCTGTCAGCGGCTTAATAAATCCTGCAATTGTTCTGAATAAAGTTGTCTTCCCTGCCCCGTTTCTTCCTACAAGAAAAACAACTTCACCGCTGTTTATTTCAAGGGAAACATCAAAGACAACAGACAGCTTGCCGTAATTTATATTAAGATCTCTGACACTTATCAGATTCTTTTTAGATTCCATTCCTGTTTCTCCATAATTAATTCAATCTTCAATTTTCCAGTAAGAACGCCTGACCTCGGGACAGTTAAGGGTCTCCTCACAGGGCCCCGAAGCTATCATCTTTCCCTCGTTCATTACACAGAGGGTATCAACTATCTCTGTCAGCTTGGAAAGCTTGTGTTCCACTATTATTATTGTTTTTCTGCCCTTGATTTTTTTGAGTATCTTCACAATGGAATCAATCTCATGATCACTTATCCCTGCAAAAGGCTCATCCAGAATAAAGACCTCAGGGTCAGCTATCCACGCCATTGCAATTTCAAGTTTTTTCTGATTCCCGAGTGACAAACTGGAAACCTGCTGGTTCTGAACATTTTCTATTTCAAAAACAGAGAGAGCCTTTTCAACAGATTCTACAAGTGTCTTTTTTGCTTTGAATCTGGTCAGATACATATTTAAAGGAAATGAAGTATTTTCGTTTTTCCTGTAAAGAGAAAGTGAAAGGTTGTCAAACACTGTAAGGTTGTCAAAGACATGCACAAGCTGGAAAGTTCTTATTATCCCCCTTGCTACCCTTTTTTCAATCCTGATATCTGTAATTCTTTCACCCTTAAAATATATATCCCCCTCTTCAGGAATGAAATTCCCGGTGAGAATGTTTATAAATGTTGTCTTTCCTGCTCCGTTAGGTCCTATTATTCCAACAGCCTGATTCTCTTCAATGTTAAAACACACACTGTCAACCGCCCTGAACTGTTCGAAAATTTTACTTACCCTGTCAGCTACCAAAATATACTTGCCCATACTATCTCCGGATTAATAGAAAGGCATTCCGCTTTTTACGGAATGCCTTAAAAAATTATCAGTATCCTAATGACTCAAGAGACGGAAGAGCAGAGTCACCACCAAAATAACCCTCTACCTTCCATACATCATTCTTATCCTTCATTTCTTCAGGAGCTTTTCCCTTAACAATAAAAGCCATATAATCACCGACAAGCTCATGATCTTCCCTGAATTTCATATCACCTTTTACTGTTTTAAAGGTATGAGTATCCATAACCTTTGCAATTTCAACAGGATCAAAACTTCCAGCAATTTCAACAGCTTCAAAGATTATCTTTGCAGCCATGTATGCAATTGTCCCGTATGCATCAGGCGGTTCATTCCATCTTGCCATATGAGCTTCTGTATATTTTGCAGCCATTTTTTCAAGCTCCGGATTTCCAAAACCTTCCAGATCATAATAGTAGAAATTAAGGGCATATAATTCTTTCAGACAGTCTGAAGGGATCCCTTTTCCTACTACATTTGTTGTCCATGTATTAAAAAGCATTGATTCCTTATGAAGTCCCATATCATAAGCCTGTTTGAATATTGCAATCGCATCTCCCGCAAACTGACATGCCATAAACACATCAGGCTTAATCTCAAGTGCTTTATTTATAGCTGCTGAAAAATCCACATTACCTGCCGGGTATTCTGCGAATCCTACAATTTCTCCGCCGTATTCCTTGATTGCAGCTTCCAGTCCCTGATATATTGTACTTCCCCATGAATCCGCTCTTGAAACAAAAAAGATTTTCTTTTTGCCGAGCTTTTCAATAACAGAGGCCCCTGCCAGATAGCCGATACTCCATGGAGTAAAAGCTACAGAATATGTTCCTACAGCAGGGTTACCTTTTTTAAAGGAATCAAGAGCTGGAACATTTGCAGCAAGATACGGAAGTGGTTTCATCTTGGTTTCTTCATTGATAGCTGCCGACATAGGGTTCCAGACAGTTCCTGTCAGAGCATTAATACCTTCGCCCTGAAGCTCCCTGAATCTCCTGACACCAACATCCAGCTTTGCTTCATCATCTTTTGATGATGTAACAATCTTCACTTTTCCCCACGGCATATCAAGGCCGCCTGCAGCATTGATTTCCTCTGCCGCAAGAATAGCACCTTTTTTCTGTGTTTCACCAACAGCAGCAAACATTCCGCTCAGTGAAGTCATGAATCCCATTTTAAACTCTGTAGGATTCTCTGCCTCCTTTTTTCCCCCTGCATAGATGCCTGAAACGCTAAGTATCATCATTATTAACAGGAGGAGACCGAAGGATGAAAAATTTCTTTTCATTACAAATCTCCTTGTTGAATTGTATTACAGTATTATTATAACACAGCAACAGGAGCTGTCAATTTATAAATTCAGATAACACCTATAGTATTTCATCTCTTTTCCATCTGCTGCCAGAGTGGACGGGCAAAAACAGTACCTCCGTCAAGAATGGAAACATCACTAAAGCCTTTTGAAACAAGATACCTTGCCATGTTATATGCCCTTATCCCTCTTTTACAGATAACAACAATTCTGGACTTTCTGCTGATTTCATTAATTCTTTTTCTGATATATATATTCTCTATATGAAGCGAACCCGGAATGCTCCAGTCCTCAACCTCATCATCCTTCCTTACATCAAGCAGCAGAAGAGAAGGATCATCCTTCATTCTGTAAACCTCAAGCGGATTGATTCCCCGGAGTTTTCCGTCCAGTTTGTTTTTAAGGGTATTAGCTGCTGATATTGTAGATGCCATGGCATTGGAGAAGGGGGGAGCATAGGCAAGATCAAGCTGCGAAAGATCTTCAATCCCGGCTTTTAACGTTATTGCTGTAACCAGTATATCAATTGGTTTATCAACCACTCCCCATCCGAATATCTGCCCTCCCAGAACACGGCGGGTCTTTCTGTCGACAGTGAGTTTGGTAATTATTTCCTTAAACCCGGGATAGTAACCGGCAGTATCATTACCTGGAACTACAACAGTGTCTATATCATATCCCTCCGAAAGGGCCTGTTTCTCAGTAAGGCCTGTCTTGGCTGCCGAAATATCAAAAACCTTGACTATCATTGTTCCGAGTATACCGGGGAGGGATTCCTTTCCATTCCCGAATCTGTTAGCCGCAAGAATTCTCCCCATTTTGTTTGCTGTCGACCCCAGAGGTCCCCAGGCAGGTTTTCCTGTAAGAAGATTTACAGTTTCAACGCAGTCACCAGCTGCAAAAACATCTATCAGATTTGTTTTGAAATTCCTGTCAACCTTTATCGCTCCGGTCTGACCAAGCTCAATCCCTGAACCGGAAAGAAAATCAACATTAGGCCTGACTCCTGTAGCAACAACAACAAGATCAGCGGGGAGCTCTTTTCCGTTTATAACAGCACCTGTTACTTTTCCATCAGCATCTGCTTTAAATTCTGTCACAGAGGATTCAGTCAGAACAGAAAGCCCCTTTTCCTCCATATGGTCTTTTATAAAGAGAGAAACATCGTAATCATACCCGGGAAGGACCTGTTTATCCATTTCAACAAGTGTTGTTTTTATTCCCGACTCAACAAGGTTTTCAGCAACTTCAACCCCAATAAATCCCGAACCTATGACAACAGCATTACCTATCCCCTTCTTTACAAGCTTTTTTATAGCTGCGGAATCCTCAACCGTTCGCAGGGTAAAAATATTCCTGCTCCCTATCCCGCTGACAGGAGGTATTTTGGGAGAAGCCCCTGTAGCAATTACAAGGGTTCCGTATTTTACTTTTTCCTCTTTTCCTGTTTCTTTTTTAAAGACCGTTATTTCCCTTTTTACCGGATCAAGGGCAACTGCTTTTGTGTTCAAAGTCACCCTTATATCTCTCAGCTCTTCAAAGGAGGAGGCATTAACAACCCTGAGATCCTCCTCCTCTTTTATAACGTCACCAATAAAATAAGGCAGGCCGCAGCCTGCATATGAAATAAGGTTTTCATCAGTAATAATTTCTATATCCAGAGCAGAATCTTCCCTTCTGGCTTTAGCCGCAACCTTGCTTCCTGCAGCAACACCTCCGATGATAAGCAGTTTTTCGGTGCCCAATTATTTTTCTCCTTTCTCAAATTCTTCAATTACCCATTTACAAACCTGCCTGACAAGCGGCTTGCAGACATTCTCATGAACCCGCATTTTTTCCTCTTCTTCAGGAGGCGAGTTTTTAACATCAAGCCCGGTTATATCCCGGCAGTTAAGTGTTCCGTATTTTTCCATAAACTTTCCAACAAGCCTGTCTGCCCTTTCATAGGCAGGAGCCCTTTCTTCATCCATACTGTCCCTGCCCCATTTAAGCCCGAGAGCCATAAGACCTCCTACAAGGCTTCCGCAGATGTAGCCGTTTCTCCCTATCCCCCCCCCGAAAGGAGTTGCAAGTTTAGGCAGAAGGTCCGACTCAATTTCAAGATATCTTGAAAGGCCGTAGAGAGTGGTTTCAGAACAGTTATATCCGCCTGTTGTACCGCTGTTATAATATTTTACACATTCATCACACTGATTGCATTTCATTTCATTTCCTCATTTATTTTTCTTCGCTGTCATCTTCACAGCATATATCACAGCCTTCTCCTGCAACACCGAGGACCTTTTTCAGCCCTGGAGTAATCATTGGACTGAAAAATGATATCACTGCGATTATGATAAAAAACAGGCTGATCGGATGTTTTATAAATATCGAAGGATCTCCCTGGCTTATTATAAGGGTCATTCTGAGATTTTCCTCCATACTCGGTCCGAGAATTATTGCAAGAAGGAGTGGAACAACAGGGAATCCGTATTTCTTCATGAAAAAAGAAAGAATACCAAATGTAAACATTACACCGGTATCAAAAAAAGTGTTTCTGAGAGAAAAAGAGCCTATAACACACATAATAAGGATTATAGGAAGAAGAATTTTCTGGGGTACTTTCAGTATCTTTACCCAGAAATTAACACTGACAAGACAGATTATCAGATTAAAAAAATTGGCAAAAAGAACAGCCCAGAATATACTGTAGACAAACTGAGGCGACTGCTCAAAAAGAAGCGGACCGGGAATAAGCCCGTGGATCATCAGAGCCCCGAGAAGGATTGCTGTTATCGGATCACCGGGAATACCGAGGGTCAGCATAGGTATAAGAGCCCCTCCTGCAACTGCGTTATTGGCAGCTTCGGGAGCCGCAACCCCGTCAGGTTCTCCGCTGCCGAAATTTTTACCGTTTTTAGAAACTTTTTTGGCGTAATCATAGCTCAGAAAAACTGCAATAGGCCCCCCAGCTCCGGGAATTGCACCGATTCCTGTCCCTATAAAGGAACCGATAAGAATGGATTTTATTCTTTTGAAAAAATCACTTAATTTGGGAAGGACACCGCTTATTTTCTTGTCATATACAGGCATTACATTCTTTCTGCAGCTTATCCCTTCAAGAATCTGCGGTATTGCAAAAAGACCGATCATTGCAGGAAGAAAAGGGACCCCCCCCTGCAGTTCAATCTGGCCGAATGTGAATCTTGGAGCCCCGCTCATAGGATCAAGACCTGATGTCATTATAATCAATCCGACAACACCGGAAATAAGCCCCTTAATAAGAGACTTCTGGCCGAAACTGCATATCAGTGTCAGTCCCAGTAGAACCAGAGCAAACAATTCAGGCGCGCCGAAGCGCAGTGCAAATTTTGCAATATAGGGAGAAATAAGAGACAGACAGAGAAGACCGATCAGCCCCCCTGTAAATGAAGCTGCAATTGCAGTTCCGAGGGCCTCTCCCGCCCTTCCCTTCTGGGCCATCGCATGTCCGTCGATTGCAGTGGCAGAAGCAGACGGGGTACCGGGGATATTCAGCAGAATAGCCGAAAATGAACCCCCTGTCATTCCGGAAGTATAAAGCCCCAGAAGAAGACAGATTGAAGTAACCGGAGGAAGAGCAAAGGTTATAGGTAGAAGCAGAACCATACCGAGAGAAATTGTCAGCCCGGGAGTCGCTCCGATAAATAATCCGAAAAAAACACCAATTGCTGTAGCCAGAAGGTTAGGAACCCTGACAACATCAAAAAGTGCTGCTAAAATCATATTTTCCATAATATTTCACCTTATCTATATTAGAATACCGTGCGGCAGCTGAACTTTAAAAAGAAAATTAAAGAAAAAATAGATGAGTATTGTTGCAGTAACTGATACAGCAATCATTTCTTTCCATTTTACAGATCCTGTCAGTTTCATCAGAATAATTATTACAACTGGGGTTATAAATATAAAACCGATTATTTTCATAAGTACAACATAGAAATAAATAATCAATGCAACATACAACAAGCCAATCATCTCTTTTCCTGTTATATGATAACAGCAGTCTTCAGCTGTCCCTTTATGAATATTTTTTATCAGCAGCAGAATCGATAAAAAAACAATCATATAAACAAGGAGAGTCGGGATAAAAGCGCTGCTTAAAGTATTTTCCAGATCCCTGTCAGGCAGTGTTCCTATCAGGGAATAATATCCGCCTGCAGCTGTCAGTAATACAATTGATATAATGATATTGATTTTCTTCATAATCATCTTCTGCCAAATAAATTTCAGGCTGCCTTTAAAGGCAGCCTGAAGAATTATTTAACAAGTCCTCCGGCTTTCATTGCTGCAGAAATTCTTTTATGCTGATCAGCAAGATAAGGGGCAAATTCCGCGGAATCCATAAAATCAACAATAAAACCGTTCTTTTTGGCAATATCCATAAACTGCGCTGACTGTGAAGCCTTTTCAAAAGCAGTTTCAAGTTTCTTTACAATCCCTGCATCGACCCCTCCCGGGAGGCTTATACCTCGGAACAGATCCATGACAACATCAAGTCCGCTTTCAGCAAAGGTTGGAATTTCAGGAAAAGCAGGATCTCTCTTTGAAGTTGAAACAGCAAGTATCTTTATTTTTCCAGCCATAGCCTGGGGAGCTGCCTCAGGAAGAGGAACACAGATTGCTTCAACTTCTCCTCCGAGGAGGCTTGAAATTCTTCTCTGCGCACCGAGCGGGACATGAATTGCGGAAATACCTGCAGCATGTTCAAACATTACAGCTGTAAGATGGGTTCCTGAACCTGTCCCTGCATTTCCGATTTTAAGAGATTTTGGGTTCTTTTTTGCCCAGTCAACCAGTTCCTGTATTGTATTCCAGGGAGCATCAGCCCGTACAGCAAGCGGCATAGAGGTATATCCGATACTGCATAAATTGGTAAAGGAATCATAAGTAAAATCAACATTCCCGATGATGGTTGTTGTAAGGATTGAAGTTGAATTCCATCCTATTGTATATCCGTCAGGAGAAGCCTGATGAAGTTCAGTATACATAATTCCACCCCCTGCACCTGGTCTGTTAACAGGTACAACCGGCTGGCCTATATCACCTTCCATAGCATTTACAAGCGCTCTTCCCATAAGATCAGCTGATCCCCCTGCACCGAAAGGGATAAGAAAATTAATAGGTTTATCCGGATAAGTGCTTGCAGCAGAACCTGCAGCTTCATTTTCGCCGCCTGCCCATGAAATAACTGCCACTGAAAGCAGCATAACAAGAATCAGAGACAATTTTGCAATTTTGCTTAACATACATACTCCTTATTTTTGAAAATATTTAAAATAAAACTAAAAGCTTTATATTATACTCCTGCCCATGCTTTTTTAATCACCCTTTTAGACTGGGCAATAATTGCTTCAGAATACTCCTCCAGAAGAAGGGGCCTTACTTCAACACTTACAACAGGTTTTTTTTCAGGCGAAATAAGCTTTCTTTCAACAAGAAGCCTGAAAAAATCTTCAACCTCTTTAACATCATTTTCACCTCCGGGAATACCGAACCTCGGCTGAAGATCTCCGTAAAGAGGATCTTTTCTGTCTCTCATTATACAATTGCCAATATGGAAATGCATCGGGAACTTTTCAACAAGAGGGATAGCATCTTCAGCTTTTTCTCCGAGTAAAGGAAAATGGGAAAGATCAGCAAGGACACCGTAATTCCTGTGACTCTTATAGATTTCCTCTGAAACATCTGCCGCATCGCTGAATTTTCCTATAAGGGCCTTTTTATCTATCGCCCTGTCAAATATCTTCAGAAAAAGCACAGCATTTCCAAAATCTTCGTTGAATTCGCAGAGTTCATTCATTGAATCAACAAAAATCTTTTTGGCTTCCGCCCGTTTTTCATCTCCAGGATCCTTGCCGGAAAGGACCCTGATTGAAGTTGCTCCCAGGTGATATGCCTCTTCTATTCCCTTTTTAACACCTTCAATAGCCTTTCTTCTCTCGTTCTTATCAAATGAATTTAAATTAAGTTTCTGAGACAGCACCCGGGGCTGACAAGCGTAGCAGACTCTCAATCCTGAAACTTCAAGAAGTTTTCTGGCCTCACTTCTTTCTTTATCATCCTTTACCCAGCCAACCTCAACCGCTGTCCAGAAATCATCTTCAACTATTTTTCTCAGGGTTTTCACAACAGACCCTGACCCGTTAACAACTTCCGGAAAAGCCTTAAAATGGACAATACCGACATCCATATATTTATACATATTTTCCATTATTCAACTCCTTACTGCAAATTATTTCCGTGTTACGGATGGACAACAACTTTAATTGCCCCGTCTCTTCTACCGATAAAAACATCAAATGCCTCTTTGATTTCGTCAAGAGAGTATGAATGGGTAATAAGAGGTTTCCCGAGGATTTTACCTTCCCCCATAAGCTCAAGGGCCCTGTGTGTACACATTTTCCCCTCACCTCTTATTGTATAAAGGTTATTACCATTCTGAACAGCAAGTCCCAGATCAGCTTCAACTGTATCATCAAAATGGGCGAGCAGAGTTATATCTCCCCCCTTTCTGACAATTCTAAGGGCCTGCTGAAGTGTCTGGCTTGTTCCGGAAGTAACAAGAACAAGATCAGCACCCATACCGCCTGTAATTTTTCTTATTTCTTCAACCGGATCGCAGTTTTTAACATTGACAATATTGTCTGCGCCGAGCTTTTTTCCAAGTTCAAGCCTTTCATCCCTTGTTCCTGTCAGAATTACATTTGTTGACCCAAGCGCCTTTGCACACTGAACAGCCATTAGGCCAATAGCCCCGGGACCGAGAACTGCCACAGATTCCCCTGCTATGAAACCGCCTGCCCTCTCAATACCAAAAAGAGAAGTCCCTGCTGTAGTTATAATTGTGGCTTCATCAAAAGTAATATTATCCGGGATTCTGCTTAATGTATTTACATGATTAACAGCATACTCAGCAAAGCCGCCGTTTGTTGTAAACCCGTTGGCCCTGTGCCCCTTTGAAATATCACCGTAGTTCAGACAGACTGTATATTTACCGTCGAGACAGTTCTTGCACCTTCCGCAGCCTTTATGCACTTCAACGGTAACCCGGTCACCGGTTTTATACTCATCTACAGATTTTCCTGTTTTCACTATAACACCGGCATATTCATGTCCTATAATGAATTCTCCCATCGGGGGCTGCTTCGGCATTCCTCGCGATATTATTTTCACATCCCCTGCACAGATGGAACAGGATTCAATCTTTATCAGCACCTCTTCATCTGAAGGATCCGGAACATCTCTTTCAACAACCCGGATATCATTCCAGCCGAATAATACGGCTGCTTTCATTTTTGAGGGTATACTCATTATCCAATCTCCAGTTTTTGTTTTTTATTGTAATACAATTAGACTGTAATATTATAGGCCCGTGAATTTTAACCTGTCAAGGGTAAATTAAAAACTATTTCCAAATTTACAGATTAATATTAAATTCATGTTAATATTAATAAAAAAAACGGGAAGAGGTTATTTATGCCACTGCTTAAAAAAAGCGAATTAAAACTCCAGGAAATAAATATGGAGTCGGCCAGAAATGTTTTAAAACAGACAGCTGTTACAAAAAATGAGGGATGGGACGGATGGTCAATGAGGATTTTCACCCTAAAAGAGGGGGGATTCACCCCTTTTCACTCTCATCCATGGCCCCATATCAACTATATAATAAAAGGAACCGGGACCCTTTATATTGACGGAAAAGAGCAGGCCGTCGAAAGCGGTGATACCGCCTATATAAAGGGGGGAGAAGATCATCAGTTTAAAAACAAAGGAGATGAAGATTTCTCCTTCATCTGCATTGTCCCGGAAGAAGGGGATAAATAAAAACAGGTATTGACAGTTAAGGGGCCTCTTTTTAGTATTCCCCATATTGTCTGAAAAAAGACATGGGGGGAAATATGTATCTGGAACTTGATCAGGCTGATATATACTACGAAACATACGGAGAGGGAAAACCTCTTTTAATGATACACGGCAACTGGTGTGATCTCAACCTGATGAAAGGCTGCATGGAAAGGGTTTTTGAGAAAACAGAAAAATCCGGGCTGAAGAATTTCAGAAGAATATATATCGACCTCCCGGGTATGGGAAATACTGTTTTAAAAAAAGATATTCATACTACTGACGATATTTTTAATATATTGAAAAAGGCTGTGGACAGTCTTATTCAGGAGCCGCTTTTCTATATTGCTTCAGAATCATACGGATCATATCTTGCAAGAGCTTTTATCAAAAAAGAGGCTGACAGAATAGGGGGGCTCATGATGATATGCCCTGTTACTGTTCCTGAATTTGAAAAAAGGGAGATTCCCGGGCACAGGGTTATTGAACGGGATATTGATCTCTACAGCAGACTGTCTGAAAACGATAAAAAAACCTGCAACTATGTACTTACTATCCAGACAGAAAAAGTGTGGAACAGATATATTAAAGAAGTCAGATCCGGAGTCAGAAAAAGCAATATAACACTGCTCAAAAAAATAAAAAGAGAAGGATACTCTTTCAGAGATAATATAGACAGACTGGATAAACCTTTTGAAAAACCGGTCCTTATTCTCCTCGGGATGCAGGACCAGTCGGTAGGATACAGGGATGCCTTAAATATTATAGATAATTTCTCCGAAGCCGACTGCATTATTTCAGGAAAAGCCGGTCATATGCTTCAGATTGAACAGGAAGAACTATTCACTTTCCATACAGAAAAATGGCTTGAGAGGATTCAGAGTGTTTAATATTCCAGCTTTTCCTGATGTTCCATTCAAGGGTATCAATCCAGCCTCCTGAAGCTTTTCCCCATCCGGCTGAGCTGAATTCAAACAAACGGAAAGAATCAGCCGGATATGATTGTTTTTCAAACCTGACCCCTTCTAAAAAGTGGAGGATGTCCCCCTGTAGTTCTTCAGGGATATCAGTCATAGCCAGTGTCATATGGGGATTGAACCTTTCCTTTACAGCTTCTGCAAAGGAAAACTCGCAGTCAGTAGAAACAAAACGGGATAAAGAGAGAATAATCTTCTCATGTATTTCCTGAAGCTCAGGGTTTTCCTTCTGCATAAACCTGACCCCGCATCCGATATTATCCATAATGAATCCGGAAGGTTTTATGTAAAAAGGTTTTACACTTTCCATAATACTGTCAACCGCTTTACACACTTCATCAGTACTGCTCCCTTCCGAAAGCCTGAAAAACCCCTTTATTGTCATATGGGTCATAAAATTCAGTGCAGATGACAATCTGAACTGATCATAAAGAAGAAGCCTCAAAAGATGTAGTTCTTTTGCAAGCTCATAGTGAGGTACTAGATAAAACCCCAATCGGATATCTTTCACTTCAGTTAACCCACCTCTTGTTATTCTATTCCTGATGTTTCAAAAAAAGTGCCCGCATATAATGCGGACACTTTGATTAATCCTATTTTGACATCAGAACCTGTTTTGTAAACTGCTCTATCATGTATTTTTTATAACAGGCGGGAAACCATGGAATAGCATACTTTCTGTCTTCAGTTGTAAGATTGGTTTTAGTCCCCTTAATATCATCACGGGCAGGATAAGCCCCGACACCATCTGACATTGCCTGCTGCTGGGCCTGGTCTGTCAGGAAATTGATCCATACGGCTGCTGCTGCCTTATGGGGGGCATTGTTCGGTATACCAAATGTATCCCCGCCACCGGCAAGGCCGAATTCAGGGATATACATCTTAACCTTGTCAAAAATTACCCCCTGTTTCATCTTATTCAGAAGATCATCATCCCATGCAACAATAAGATCAAGTTCCCCGTCATTCATCCTAACGATTGAATCTGCATTTGAACTTGTAAAAACAATCTTGTCTTTTCTCTCTTTCAGCCAGTTCCAGACATTGTCCCAGTCCGCTACCTTTGATTCAACAACATCAACATCCCCTTCATACTTTTCAAGTCCTCCGGCAAGCTGCTTTATAAGGGTATGAACCATCGACTGCCCTGATCCACCTTTATTAGGATCATTGAATCCGAACTGCTTCGGATGTTCGTCAATCCATTTTTCAAATTCGGCCCATGTACGGGGAGGATTTTTAACCTTATCCGGATTGTATGCAAACCCTGTCTGATTCCTGTGCTGGGGGATAAAATATCCCTTTGTTACAAAACCTTCCTGGAACTGAAGAAGATTTTTATCAAGATATTTTGAGTTCGGAATAATATCCTTAAGCGGGCCGTAGAAGAGGTTTTCATCAAAAGCAATCTTTACCCCTTTTCCTCCGATATTCATGACATCAATAGTCCCTTTGGCAAGTTTTGCCTCTGCTACAGCTTTATTAAAATTAGATGTCTCATCACCGACAACAACGGTTGCCTTTATCCCATACGCTTTTTCAAAATCAACAGCCATCTTATCCCAGTGTTCCTTCCAGTACCAGGCATAGTGGGTTACAGTTCCCTCTTTTTTTGCCTGTTCAACAATTTCATCCCAGCTCATGGCTGCAATATCATAGGATGCTTCCTTTTTCTCCTTACCACCGCCTGCCATAACCGGCAATCCGGCCAGTACAAATATTACGAGTGATAGGAGCAGAATTCTTGAAACTTTTTTCATAAAGTCCTCCAAAAAAATATTTTTATCCTTTTCCTGCTGCAGATCGTGGTGTCAGACTTGTTTTAATTTTCTGTTCTATAAGAAGAAGAATGATAAGGTTCGGAACTGTCAGAATTAAAGATATTATTGAGGCATAGGTTCTGTGGAAGTTATAACCAAGGTATGTATAGAGCATGGTTGGTATTGTTTCATAGGTTGGAAGCCCGAGGATGAAGGAGAGGTTGAATTCCTCTATACTTTTTATAAACACAAAGATTGTTCCTGCAATAAATCCGAGCCTGATCATCGGGAAATATATTTTAAAAATCATCCGGATCCTGCCGGTGCCGAGATCCTGAGCTGCATCCAGAACATCCTGCGGAATTGATTCAAAACTGGATGTAAGAAGCCGGGTCATATATGGAATCCCGAGAAGTATATGGCCGAGAACAATACCGCCCATAGACTGGACAAGCCCTATTGAGGTAAATATTCTCCCTACAAACAGGGCGATTACCATCCCGGGAAGAACAATAGGAAGAAGGAGGACTGTTTCAATAAACCTTTTACCACGCGGTTTTTTTCTCCCGAGAATATACGAGGTGGGAAGTGATATCAGAAGCGTAAAAAACGATGTCAATGTGGCAACAGTATAACTGGTCACCATCGCTCTTTTCAGATTTGTATGGTTCCAGGCATAGGACCACTGGCTGAATGAAAGCTTTTTGGGGAACATGTCCGGATATGACCATGGGGTATCCACATCAACAAGAGACCACAGAACTGCCATAAAAACCGGAGCTCCGATCCAGAGAAGCTGAATCAGACAGAAAACGACAAACAGGACAATACTAATCTTTTTTAATTTCTGCATACCCTACCTTTTCGTATATACCGATATATTTTTTTGAAATAAACGTAAGTGTAGAAGCAACAACTATAACTGATATAATCAATACTGTTGCAAGAACAGAAGCCTCTTCCCACTGCAGGAAATTAGATACAATAAGCTGCATTCTGGCAGTAAGAGACTGAGGATATATGGGACCTGCCACAGAATAGATGGCAAAATCACCGAATATCATAATGAAAAGAAGTATATGGGCAGTAACAGCCCCTGAAATCGTCAGAGGAAGATAAATTGAGAAAAAAATCCGTACAGGACCTGCCCTGAGGTCTTTTGCAGCATCAATAACGTCCTTTGATACCCCCGCAATTGAAGCTGTAATAATAAGAAGTGCAAACGGAATGTTTTTCCAGACCTGGATAACAATAACTCCTGTACCGAAATCATCATTCCTCATTCTGAGCGGTTCATCTATAAAACCCAGAAACATCAGGAACTGATTCAGAAAACCGTGATACGCAATAATATTAATAATAAGAAACGCAGCTACCATAGCATTTATAAAATAGGGTATTTTGATAAGAGAACCGACAATACGTGCCCCTCTGATCTCCTGATTAAGAATCAGGGCAATCGGATATGCAATAACAACAACAAGGGTTGATGAAACAAGTCCTATCTTCATGGAATAAAAAAATGAGTCAAAGCTTTCCTGTATCATTGCAGATTTCCAGTACTGAAGGGTAAAGCCTTCAGTTTCACCCAGAAGGCTGAAAAGCCCAAAGCTCTGTGATATCATCATGAAAAGGGTAAAACTCAGAAAAAGAGAAACATAGATAAAAGCGGGAAGTAATAATATATAATCAGTCAAACGGGACCTTTTCATTTTTATTCCTTTAAAAGGATGAATGATTCGGGACTTAAAGAAAATGAAAGCTCTTTTTCATCAGGTATCCAGCATGGGGCCTGAACCTTTACAGGTTGATTGTTTACAGTAAAAAAGACTTCCAGCAGATTGCCCATAAATACCCGGCGGATAACATTGCCTTTTATTACATTATGCTCAGGATCAATCTTGAATTCAGTCCTCTCCGGTCTCCAGCAGAATTTAACCCTGCTCCCTGGAGAAAGACTGTTTTTAGGGACCCGAATTCTTCCAAGAGGTGAGTCTATTACTGTGAAATCCGGCATATGCTCGAAAACTGCTCCCTCATGAATATTCGCAGAACCCAGAAACTGCGCAACAAAGCTGTTGACAGGATTATCGTAAATTTCCTGCGGAGCCCCTGCCTGCTGTATCTTACCTTCGTTTATCACTATTATTCTGTCGGAAATTGAAAGAGCCTCTGCCTGGTCATGCGTTACATATACCGCAGTCAGCCCCAGACTCAGCTGAAGCTCCCTGATCTCAATCCTGACCTGGTCTCTCATTTTTGCATCAAGATTGGAAAGCGGTTCATCAAACAGTATTATGTCAGGCCTTGTAACAAGCGCCCTTGCAAGGGCAACCCGCTGCTGCTGCCCCCCTGAAAGCTGTGACGGCTTTCTGTCTTCAAGACCGGTAAGATTTACTACGCGAAGCACTTCTGCAACACGTTCAATAATTTCAGCTTTAGGTACCTTCTGGTTTTCAAGCCCGAATGCTATATTTTTCCATACGCTCATATGGGGAAAAAGGGCATATGACTGAAAACACATTGATGTGTTTCTCCTGCTGGGAGGTATATTGTCAACCTTTACCCCGTCAAAAAAGATACTCCCTTCATCAGGACAATAGAATCCTGCAATACTTCTCAGAAGGGTAGTTTTTCCGCATCCTGAAGGGCCGAGAAGAGTTACAAGAGTACCGGCTTCAACCTCAAAATCTGCTTTGTTGACCGCTGTAAAACTGCCGAAACGTTTGACAAGATTTGATACTTTTAGTTTGGACAAATAATTACTCCGTTTTAACAGAAAAGTCAGTATTAATATTAGTATCTAAAAAACGGGATGTCAAATTATCCGTTAAAATTGCGGGTAATGACTAAAGAATATTTTTTTCTTATGTATGAAGAGAACAAACAGATTAAGCCGGAGCAGAACACAAAAAATAAATACGGAACTGGGTGAAACCATAACAGCTGTAATGAGATATATTTTTGCTATAACACACCCTCACTTATTCTGCTGTTGTTTTCAATAAGAATAAACATGGTGTTAAGCAGATTCTTGACTTTCTATAATAACTGAGATGCTTTAAATACCAGCCAAATCCAAAAACAGCAGCTTTTTCAGGAGATTGTTTCAATCAATATACGCAGTAGCATCTATTTCAATAAGTGCCCCGAAATGAAGTTCTCCGGCAGGTATTACACATCTTGCAGGCTTGTGATCACCGAAAAAACTGCTGTATATCCTGTCTACATCACCCCACAGCAGGATATCTGCAACATAAACCCTTACCCGCAGGACCTTTTCTCTACAGCTCCCCGCCTCAATCAGAATATTTTCCATATTATCAAGGGCCTGCTTTGTCTGCTTTTCAATTCCCCCCGGGATTCCCCCTGTAACTGGATCAAGTGGAAGCTGGCCGGAAAGATAGAGGATCCCTCCGTGCTCTATACACTGAGAATAATGCCCGTTGCTTTTTATCATCTTTTCCGTATTTATAATTTTCATATTGATTAATAATATTAGATCGGGAAACAACAGTCAAATTTTCAAATTAAACAATACTTACTTACCCAGATATATCTGAAAATCAATATCACTGCTCAACAGGTTGACAGTCGAAGTCCATATGATCTTTCTTTTTTCAGCAGGCATTCTGTTGAAAATTATTCTGTTTTTTTTCTCTTTGAGTTCAGAACCCTTTTTAAGAAATACCTTGTTCTGAAACTCTTCTTCAGGATATATATCCCTGTCATTTTCTATAACCTTTTTAAGGTTACAGGTAAAATTATCAATCAGGATTTTATATATATCCATGATATTTTCACTGTACACTTTTATAAAAAAATCAAGTTCCTTTATATTTTTCAGACCGGAACAAACCATCTCCAGTTTCTCTATTGCTTCCTGATAATAGTTATTCATAAAAAGATCAAGAGAATCCCATGCAATATGAATAAATGCTTTGTTGTTTGTTGAAAAAATATCCCCGTCATTTTTAATAAGATCAACACTGAATGGAGGCATTTTTTTGCAGGCGCCACAGATAAGCCTGACCAGGGAGGTAAAGACCTTTTCATTCCAGAGTTTTTTCCTGACAGAATCAATAAGCTGAAGCATTTCCTCTTGATAATCCATCCTGTATTTTTCCCTGCTGTCTATAATTATCTCATTAACAGTAAGTGTTATCCCTTTGAAGCTCATTTGTCCTGCGCTGAATAAAGAAATAAGGTTTAGTGTTAAAAGCTGGTCCTGCCTGCTCTTTGCTTCTGTCATGAAATTCCCTGCTACATGATTTGTAGTGAGAATTCTGTTTGCATTTTTTGAAATTTTATTGGCCTGAGCCTGAAGCCTTGCAGCAGCATTCACAACAGTACCGGAAAGGTCCCCCTCAGATGTAATAATCAGTGGAGTATATTTTTTCCCCCCGGCAATCCCGGCCGAAATAGTCATATCAGGAAGAAGAGGCGGCCTGGTAAGTCTTGATTCAATAATTTTACTGCTTTTAATAATATTTTTTATAGAGAAATAGTCTGCTATCTGTACAGTTGCTTCAACAATATCAAGTGCAGATGATCCTGCAAGAATTATTTCATCCCCCCTCGCCCTTTTACAGATAACATGATTGTCCTTTGCTATTTTTATTATGTTCTTTTCAATAAAGTCATCCAGTTTCCTGAGTCTTGACGTGTTTATCCCGGAATTCAGACAGAAGGAAGTATATCCATGAATATCTATAAAGCTTATATAGATATTAGTTATTGTCATATTTCTTTTAAGATCTGCTCCAAAGGAAAAATCCCTGTTTCTGATTGTAAGATTTTCCCAGAGCTTGGGATACTCATCAGGGGTGAGCTGGCTGAAAAATCCCCAGTTAAGTTTCCGGATAAGATAAAATGCATTTTTAAGCGCATGCTGCTTGTTGGCAGAGGGGGGGATCCTCTCGGTAAACAGAACAAGCTGGTCAAAAGTCAGTATCTCTTTTTTGATAATTCTCACATACAGGAAGAAAAACAGTTCATAAAAAGAGGTTTTTTCATTGTATTCATCAATTCTAACCATAGTTTTTCAGTTACCATAAAGCTGTCTTCCTTCTGCCCCGACAAGCTTTAATCAGGAACCTCAGTTATATTTTCGGCTGTTTGGAGATTTATCTTCTAATTTTCTTTGCAGCAGGCAAATCCTTTCAGGTAATATCTTTGAAAATCACCCCCTTTATAGCAAAATACCTTTCATTAATATTTATATATGAAAATTAATTTGCATTTAAACCGCAAAAATGATATTATTTCTGATATGAAAAGACTATTAACAGAAAACTCAGAAATCCTTTATAAAACCATATCAGGTTTCAATAAAGCAGTAGAGCTGATGGAGCTGTGTGAATTCAGGTATTCCATTGAGTCTCTTTTATCAAATTCTGTCCTCTCAGGAGCAGTTAAAATTCCCGAATGCAGCATTATCGAAAAAAGGATAAAAAATCCGTCATTTTACAAAAAAATAGAACTCAAACCAGCTGAAAACGGGAAAATTATTATAGACAGTAATATTTCAGAATTAACAATATCACTTTTTGCAGGTATCATTAAAAACAGATATAACCCTGAATGGATAAATAATTTTTTCTATTTTGACGTGAGAGCTTTTCTTTTTTTCCCCAGAACCGGGTATTTTACAGACAAGATCCTTTCCCACCTGCAAAACACCCCTTACAGATCTTTCTCAAAAAAACAGGACAGTTTCAGCAGCTTTCAGGGAGTTGGGTACAGAGATTTCCGGAATGCAAACACAGAATCCGACAGGCTGCTGCTCGGCATTATTGACAGCATTTCAGAAAAAAAAGGGTTTCCGCTGATAATCGGAATTGCCGGCCCTACGGCAGCAGGAAAAACAGAGATAGCTGAATATCTGAAAAAATCTTTCTCAGACAAAGGAAAGAGCATACAGTCTGTTGAAATGGATAATTTTTTCACTGACAGAGAGTACAGGGAAGCAAACGGGATAGGGACAATGAAGAAAGAAAGCCTCCATTACGATTTACTGATACAATGCCTTTCCGCCCTGAAACAGGGAAAATCCTCCCTTCTCCCGGAATATAACCAGATAACAGCTTCTTCGTCCCATGACAGCAGTCACAGACTGAAAACAGGGGGAAAAACACTGAAAGCTGAACCTTCAGATATAATCTTTCTTGAAGGCAATTTCCCCTTTCTGTTTAAGGAAATCATTCCGCTCATAGATCTGAAAATTATTTATCTTACAGACGACCCGGTCAGGCTTAAACGGAAATGGAAAAGAGATATTGATTACAGAAAAAAATATGACAGAAATTATTTCTGTAACCGTTATTTCAAAACCCAGTTTCTTAAAGCGCAGGAGGTTTATATAAAACAGCTGGAAACATGCGACATAGCAGCAGACACAACAAATGCCTCCATCTGGGTAACAGAGGCAATCGAAAAACTGATTTAAGAAAATCACCTTGGTTTTATAAAATATTTTTTTATTGCTTCGGAAGTTCTCACAATATCCCCTGTACTGATATCAAGGTGTGTTACAAACCTTATCACATCCCCCGGAAGAATAATTATTCCGTCTGAAAGAAGATCCTCTGCAAGTAATTCGGAAGATCCCTTCAGCATTCTTACAAACACCATATTTGTATCAGCGGAGACAATTTCAAGTTCATCAATTCCTGAAAGCTTTTCCTTTAGAAGAGCTGCATTTTCATGATCCTCTGCAAGCCTTTCAATATTATTCTCAAGGGCATAGAGACCTGCCGCTGCAATCATTCCGGACTGCCTCATTCCCCCTCCGAGGACCTTTCTCCATCTCCTTGCTTTTTTTATCCTGTCCTCAGCCCCGCATAAAAGAGATCCGACAGGTGCCCCAAGTCCCTTGGAAAGACAGACAGAAACTGTATCAAAATCCCTGCAGACATCAGATACATCTATTCCCTGACTTACAGATGCATTAAAAATTCTGGCCCCGTCAAGATGAAGAGAAAGCTTTTTATCAAAACAGAAAGACACCGCTTTTTCCAGATATTCCTGAGAAAGAACCTTTCCATCCTGGGTATTCTCAAGACACAGCAGTCTGGTACGGGCAAAGTGAAAATCATCAGGTTTAATTTTTGACGAAACTTCATCAAGATCAAGAGACCCGTCAGGAAGGAATTCCACAGGCTGAGGCTGGATACTTCCAAGTACTGCAGCCCCTCCCCCTTCATGGTTATAACAATGGGCAGTCTGCCCGGCTATATATTCATCACCCCTTTCACAGTGACTCATTATCCCGAGAAGATTGGACTGGGTTCCGCTTGAAACAAAAACTGCATCATCCATGCCGGTCATCTCTGAAATCTTTTTTTCAAGCTTTTTTACAGTGGGATCATCGCCAAGAACATCATCCCCCACCTCAGCCATATATACTGCTTTCCTCATCCCTTCTGACGGTTTTGTCACTGTATCACTTCTGAAATCCGCAACTGATGAATTTCCGACCATATTATCCTCCTGCATATATTCCAGATCTAAACATAATCATTGAAAATTGTAAATCTGAAAAATGTTGTCCGGTTATATATATCTCCCGGTGAAATAAAAGGATTCGGGAAATCAGGATTATTGACACTATCAGGAAAATTCTGTGTCTCAAAACAGACCGCACAATGGGGAGGATCCATATAATTGGCTGTATAAAGCTGGACACCGGGCTGGTCAGTGAACAGGTCAATCATCCTGCCGGACAGAGGGTCAGCAGCAGTAACAGCATGAAACATTTTTCCTTCATCTACCGCAAGAACATAGCAGTCATCATATCCTGTAACCCCGGTTTTCCCCGCAGTCCCCTTAATAAGCTCCCCTATTCTGCGGAGTTCCCTGAAATTCATAAAACCGTCTTTCACATCTAGAAATTTCCCGGTGGGGATCAGATTATTATCAGTCTCAAGATACAGACTGCTGTTGATCTTCAGAAGATGACCAAGTACAGTGGCTCCGGTATCTGTCCCTGTAAGATTAAAATATGAATGGTTTGTAAGATTAACCGGTGTTACTTTATCTGAACTGCATTTATAATTGATGATAAATGAATTGTTTATATCAAGAGTAAATGTAATTTCTGTATCAAGCTCTCCCGGATAACCCTCCTCTCCGTCAGGGCTTATATACCTCATTCTTACACTGGCAACCCTTTCAGTCTTCCAGCACTTATATGACCAGTACTTCTTGCCGAACCCCTCATCCCCCCCGTGAAGATGGGTAATACCTTTTTCATTTCTGGCAAGCTGATAAATCTCATTGTTTATCCTGAAACTCCCCCCCCTTATCCTGTTGGCAAACCTGCCGACTGTTGCCCCCAGATAAGAACTGTCTTTTATATATTCTTCAAGATTATCATAATTCAGTACAACATTTGACAATTCCCCATACCTGTCAGGAAGTATAACCGACTGAATTATTGCGCCGTAATTTATCAGTGAAACAGCAATGCCATTGGGGTTTTTAAGGGTAATTTTTTTTATTTCATCTCTGTTTTTCAGAGAGCCGAAAAATTCTTCTTCAATTTCCATATTAATAATAATAGTTTATCAAAATATTATTATAAAGAATTTTTTTTTGTTTTAATTAAAGAGAAAATTCAGCTGGCAGATAAATCCGGCAGGATTTCCGGTTAAGAGACAATGTATCTTTATCGAATAATATTCATTTTTTGAATATCTTTCTTTATTCAAATCTGATTTTTTTCTTTATTTAAGTATTGAAACTGTTATAATTACAGACAGGAGAATTTTAAAATGAAAAAATATAATATTATAATGATCGGACATGTTTCAAAAGACATAATGATATACAAAGGGGAAAATGAATATGAAGAAAGGTTTACAGGGGGACCTGTAATCTATTCTTCCGCTGCCGCATCAAAAACCGGTGCCGATGTTCTTGTTATAACCAAAGCTTCAGGTGAAGACTGGAAAGATATTGAATATATCAAAGACGAAAAAACCGACCTTATTATTCTTGATTCAGAAAAATCAACATCCATAGAAAACATTTATCTTACAGAAGACAGGGAAAGAAGAAAAGTTACACTAATTTCGCAGGCATCCCCATTTAGTGTTGATGATATTCCTGAATACAGCACTGACATCTACCACCTGGCAGGACTTTTCAGAGGAGAAATTCCAGACACAATGATCACCCCCATGGCAGCAAAAGGAAAGGTTGCTATTGATGCACAGGGACTTTTAAGGTGCAATGAAGAGGGAAAACTTCTTTTCAGAGACTGGGAAAGAAAAAAAGAACTTCTCGGTAAAATAAGCTATCTTAAAACAGATGCTGCGGAAGCTGAAATACTCACTGGGACTGATGACAGGGAAAAAGCAGCGTTTATGCTTTCAGAGTGGGGAGCAGAAGAGGTCATGGTCACTCATAACACAGAAGTCATAATTCTCTCAGAAGGGAAAATCCACAGGGCCCCGTTCAATCCCTCAAACCTTTCAGGCAGGACAGGACGGGGAGACACATGCTTTGCATCATATCTCGCAAAAAGGCTGACATCATCAGCCGATGAAGCAGTAAGATATGCGGCAGCACTTACAAGCATGAAAATGGAGAAGCCCGGAAGATTTTCAGGCACTGCAGAGGAAGTTGCCGACAGAATGAAAACACTCTGATTAATATAAGGGGATCTCTATCCACTTCGTGTTCGGTTGATCCCCATACCGGGCACCTGAACACCTATGGTATAAGGGTTTTTTTTCCATAAACGGAAAAACATAGTTTTAGAAGTGCCCATAAACCAATACGGCTGACATCAGATAACTCCTGTCAGCCGTATTAAAAATTACCTGCGCAGATTATTTTTATAAATTGAATAATTATAATGAATTATTTCAGGGGTCAGCTTATCCCTGTATTCATTAAACAGCCTGTCACTGCTTTTCACTATATGCCCCTTATTCTTTTCAGGGACTATTATATAATCATAATCCGTCATACTGCCGTATTTATACATTGAAACAGGGGGGGTTCCTTTGAACTCCTTTTTAAGAAGTACAAGAATCTTCTCCCCTTTTGCCATGGTCAGAATATCCTTTTTCACTATACTTTCCTCAGGAGATGAAACATACAGAAAGTTTTCATATATACAGCTGGTCCCCTGAAAGATGAAATCAAATTCAACATCTGAATAGTAATCACAGAATTTATCGTTTATTGTATAGGTATCTACATCAACCTTTCCTGTCCTTGTATATATATTGAAATTTTTAAAATTCATTTCAGGTCTTATAAAAATATCAAGAACGCCCACATTATGTGTATAAATATTAAACTCGGTATCAGACCCGCCCCCCTTTTCAGCAACAATCCTTGCAAGATGATGAATAACCACCCCGGCACCGAAAAGAAGATTTATGCTTTTTTTCTTCCTGACTGTCAGATAATTTTTGATCCTTTCATAAAGGCCGTTTGCAATTTTCAGCTTTGAAGCAATGTAAAGATATTCCTTCTGGTTAAAACTGTTGATTCCATTGTAAATAGAAATCAGGAATTCCGATTTGCCGCTTCTGTCAGGCGTCTTGGAAAACAGTTTAAGATTATTTTCCTCTTCAAAACTCCTCAGCTGGGAAAAAATATAATTATTGCTGCTGTACTGCAGATTATGGTTTTCCTTTAAAAAGCTGTTTACTTTTTCGACAGGTATTTTTATATCAAGGATATCATCATAATCATCCTGTTTATCAAATTCTCTGGAAAAAAGGAGAAATATATTTTCAACAAGGTCCTTTTTTCTTAATCTCTGCTTCTCTTTTGCCATTTCTTTTTCTTGTAAAATATTGCCCCAGCCTGGAGCAAATATAATTATTCATAAAATTATACAAATGTAAATCGTTGGAAATCAACTGAGAGCCCCTTATATCTGCCAGAGAAAAAAGGAGAAGATCAGGATAGTAAATAAAACTATTTTCTATCCTTTCAAAATCCATATCAATTGTTTCCCTTTCAGGGACCAGAAAAGGGTGGATAAGAGCATGGTTTTTCACAATTTCAAGAATATATCGTTTTTCTGAAGGATCCCCTTCTACATCTTCAAGCAGCTCTTTTGTGATCCTGTAGCTCTCCTCCTCATGCCCCCGGCATGAGGTTTTACCGCCCGAAACACTATAGGTAACCTCTTTCCCTGTATCATGGAAAATAGCAGCTATAACAAGGAGATCCTTTTTTCTGTTGTATCTGATCCTTCTGTCAAACCAGGAAGAAACAAAATCATATTCACCGATAATTCCGTATATATTCCTGGCTACCTTCAGAGTATGACTGTAAACACTGTCTTTGTTATGAAATGAATCATTTTCTACAATATTTTCAAGCCTTTTCAGACACGGGAATATTTTAAATAATTCCCCGCTCTGGTATTTTTCAAGACTGATATCTTCAAGCTTCATAAGCAAGGCACCTGTCAGCTGAAAAGGACAGGTGTCTGATCAGGATCAATCTTAATTACTACATTATCCCCTGCTGCCGATTTTATCTTTACACTGCCCCTTGCCCTGAGAAGGATCCCGTCAAAATCCAGCTCATAATCAATCATATCACCTGTATATGAAGCTCTTGTAACCTTTGCCCTGAATACATTTTCACCAGCTTCCGAATCACCGCAGAAAGAGATGTTTTCCGGTCTTACTGCAATATCACCCTTTTCGCCTGTTTTAAAATCCCTTTCAGTGCAAACAAAATCCTTCCCCTTTTCTGTTTTCATCAGAAGGTGATTTCCCCTTTTTTCCACTGCTGCTGCGGGAATAAAGTTTGTGGTACCCATAAAACCTGCTACAAAGCGGTTCTCCGGCCTGGAGTAGATTTCCCCAGGAGTCCCCTGCTGCATTATTTCACCCTTACTGAGAATTACAATTTTATCTGATATAACCATTGCCTCAGTCTGATCATGGGTAACATATACTGTTGTTATTCCGTATTTTTTATGGATCTGCCCTATCTCAAACCTCATCTGTTCACGCAGAAGCGCATCCAGGTTCGAAAGGGGTTCATCAAGAAGAAGAATATCCGGCTCAAGAACAATAGCCCGTGCAAGTGCAACACGCTGCTGCTGACCTCCTGAAAGCTGCCTCGGATATCTGTCGCCGTATTCCTCAAGCTTTACAATACTCAAGCCCTCTTTTACCTTTTCAGCGATCCTGCTGGTTTCCATTTTTCTGAGCTTTAGTCCGAAAGCAAGGTTCTCGCTTATTGTCATATGGGGCCAGAGTGCATAATTCTGGAACACAAGCCCAATCCCCCGTTTTTCAGGCGGTATATCAGTAATATCCTTCTCCCCTATCATGATATTACCCTTATCAGGCATTAAAAAACCTGTAATACACCTCAGAGTTGTTGTCTTACCGCACCCGGATGGTCCCAGAAGAGTTACCAATTCCCCGTCTTTTACATCAAGACTCAATCCGTTCAGGATCTGCGTTTTTCCGTATTTTTTATATATATTCTTTATCTTAAGATCTGACATCTTTATTTACTCCGTATTGTTTTAATCAGCCCATACCGCCGACATATTCAGCTTTTAAAAGCTTCTGAACCAGCGACATGAACAGGATGCTCGGGATTAAAAGAAGAACCCCTATTACTGATGCAAACTGCATATTTGTACCGCTGGCTGAATAAAGTGTCAGCGGAAGTGTATTTACAAACGGAAGCCCTATAAAAAAGGTCCCTGTAAACTCATCAAGCGATGTAATAAAAACAAACACAGAACTCGCAAGAAGACCGGGAGCGGCAAGGGGAAGCGTTATTCTCATAAAAGCTGTTCTGCTGTTTGCCCCGACACTCCTTGCCGCCTCTATCAGGTGATTTGGAATTGCCTTGAATGTTGAACTTGTGATCCATACTCCGTAAACCAGCCCCACAAGAACATGGACCATCAGAACACCGCCGACAGTCCCGGCAAGTCCCCAATTTGTAAAAATGCTTAAAAGATTTACAAATATAGGCTGCTGGGGAAAAGCGTTTGGCATGAGAAACAGCAGAAGAAGAATACTTGCAAAAGGGACTTTGTATTTTGCAAGGGCATACCCTGCAGGAATTGCTATCCCCATGGAAAGAAAAACTGTTACAACAGCAATCACAATACTCCTGATAAATGCCGGAATAATACTTACAGCTCCTATCGCAAAGCTCTTCTGTATCCCCAGGGCCTGGGCCCAGTATGAAAACCCGACCTCCTGCGGAAGGATATGGGGCCAGTACCATTTTTCAGCAACTGACCAAAGCCCCAGGCTCAGCATGGGACCGAAAAGAATCAAGAGAGACAACAATAAAAGAACTATCTCAAATCCCCAGTTTATAAAAAATCTTTTACCTTTCATTTTTTTCCTTCTGAATATATTTACAGAACTCTGATATAAAACAATAATTAAATTGCAGCCCCTTTCCGGCTGATATCAGAATCCGTTAAAATTTGGGCTGCGCAGATTTTGCGTCTTTGATATTCATTCTCAGGTAATATACAGCAGTTATAATTACCATGATGTAAGAGAATACTCCGAGTGCATTTGCAACTCCGAAATCCCTGTAATAATTAACTCTGTGAGCTATATCTACAGTAATTGTTGTCGGGATTTTTCCTCCGATAAGCATATACGGAAGGGTAAACGTCCCCACTATCTGTGAGTACACAAGAACAAGGGCAACAAGAATACTTGACCTGTTCATAGGTATAAGAATTTTAACAATTACATGGCGGAGCTTTGCCCCGGCACTTCTTGCTGCTTCTATATAGCTGTTGTCTATCATCTGAAAACCGCCGAAAATTATCATCACTGTAAAAGGAACAAGCTTCCAGATAAATCCGAAAGAGAGTCCTGCAAAGTTAAACAGCTGAAGAGGATTTTCAAGATCAACAAGTCCCAGACGGCCGAGAATAAGGTTAAGCATCCCGTGAGGAGCAAGAAAACTGTTCATCATCTGTGAAACAACTACAAAAGGAATAAAAATCGGTATTCTGTAGAGTTTGGAAAGTGTCCTCGAAACTGCAGAATCCCGTACTCTGAAATAAACAGACAGCAGAATACCAAGCCCTGTTGCAAGCAGACTGTTAAAAACAGTTACAAAAAATGTAAAAAGTATATCATTTGAATATAAATCAAGTGATTTCCTGTAGTTATCAAGGGAGATATCACCTTCAACAAGAAAGCTCCTGGCAAAAGACATGATAAACGGGTAGGCATACATAATCAGAATAAATGCAACTGCAGGAAATAGCAGTATTACATAGGCGGGGATAACCCCCCCCCGCCGTTTCAAAGCAATGCTTCCCATTATTTCTTAACCCACTTCTCGTATGATTCAAGAATAGCTGTATGATAATCAGCCAGAGGAAAGGCAAGTCCTTTCTCCTGAAGGTCTTTTGGTGTTACATCACTGTATATTTTTTTGTATACTTCATCAGGTACTTTTCCCTCCAGATAAGATCCGTCTATACCGGGATACCAGTTGAATCTCTCCACAATCTCCCTTCCCTGAATATCAGGAGTTGTTGCAAACTCAATATATTTTTTTGCAGCCTCGGCATGGGCAGTTTTTTTAGGAATTACATAGTACATAGGCTGTCCGGGCATCCCGGGATCAGGAAGAGTCATCCTTGTATCAGGATCAAGTTTTCCCTCTTTTTTAAATGTAAAAAACATATCAACCCAGACAGGTCCCATCCAGATCTCGCCTCTGTTAAGAGCATCAAGGGTACCGACATTTCCTGCTGTATATGTAACATACTGATTAAAATCTTCAAGATCTTTAAAAGCACCTTCCCAGGAATCTATCTCAGCCTGTTCCACCGGTCCTGTTACAGCAAGTTTTTCATATCTGCCGGTCTTCCAGTAAACCCAGCCCACCACAAAGGAAACACCTGAAGCTCCCCCTTTTACTCCGTTATAACCGAATTTTCCGGGATTATCTTTTACCCATTTAACAAGCTCTTCATAAGTTTTCGGCGGGTTTTTTACATATTTTGAATTAAAGGCAAGAGCTGTCTGGCTGTGGAACATCGGTATTGCATATCCTTCAACATTTACTCCAAGAGAACTTTTAGCAAACGGAGATGTTACATACTGCTGTGTTTCAATATCATCAGTGAAAGGCATAAGAAGATCATTATCCATTGCCCACTTCATAAAAATCTGATGAACAACTGCAACATCTACATCCCAGAATTCCTTTTTAGACTGACTCTCTGCCAGCAGTTTTTCATAGATCCTCTGAGATCCTGCATTACCTGGCCCTGTGTGAACCGGCATTACCCCTATTCCGGGATTTTTTTCTGTAAACTGCGGAGCAAGAACATTCTGCTGAAACGCAAGCATGTTTGAATCTCCCGCGGTCATCAGAATAATTTTCTCCCCCTCACTCTTCCCTCCGGCAAAAAGCGAACCGGCGCATACAAGAAGAATTAAAGATAATAGAAACAATTTTTTCATTTTTTCCTCCGTTATTTTTGCTTTTATAATGTAACCGTTTTCATTTAATGAACATCATTATATTATAGAAAAACAAAAAGTCAAGAAAGTTTTTAGAAATAGGGATATAAAATATACCGGAAGCAACAGCCCTGGAATCCTTTATTGACACTTCAATATTTTCATACTACTTTTATACAATTTATTTTTTTTACAACGGAGATTTCATTGGTTAACTACAGAATTGATACCCATATTCACACCGCAGAGGTAAGTTCATGCGGAAAAGTAGCGGCTGAAACCATGGTCAGAGCATACAAAGAGAACGGCTATGATGCAGTAATAATTACCGACCATTACTATTCAGGATATTTTGACTCCCTGCCGGTGCAAAAATGGGAAGATAAAATCGACCTGTATCTTTCCGGATACAGAACTGCAGTAAAAGAAGGGGAAAAGGCCGGATTAAATATACTTCTCGGAATTGAACTACGATTTGATACCCATCCAAACGATTTTCTTGTTTACGGTATAGATGAGGAATTCCTTTACAACAATCCTGAAATATATAAAAAGACCCCGGCAGAGTTTACAGAATTAAAAAAAGGAAGGGGAATTGTACTGTACCAGGCCCATCCTTTCAGAAAAAACATGGAGATAGAAAAAAATGAATATCTTGACGGTATTGAGGTTATAAACGGCAATCCGCGCCATGATTCAAACAATATCAGAGCATACAGACATGCTGTTGAAAACAGCCTGCGGATGCTTTCCGGTTCTGATTTCCATCAGCCCCAGGATATTGCACGGGGGGGGCTGATTATATGTGAAAAACCTGAATCATCCATTGATTTTGCCGCATATCTTCTGGAAAACAAAAAGATAAAACTGATCGGAGAGGAAAATCTTTCAGCATGAAAAAACAGATCATCCTTTCTATTTCCTTCTGCAGGAATCCCGCAGCATAAGTTTTGTAGGAAGGATGATTTTTATATTTGGCCTGTCCCGGTTTTCAATCATCCGTATCAGCGATTCCATTGCAATAGTCCCTATCTCGTACATCGGGGGCTTTACAGTTGTCAGCGACGGGGTGAGAAATTCTGCAAAAAAGTTATCATCACACCCTGCAAGACCCAGCTCATCAGGAATTGTCATCCCCCTTTCCCTGCAGAAAAGAAGTACACCGAGCGCCATCCTGTCATTTGCAGCAAAAACAGCATCCACACTTTTATTTTCAAAAAATTTTTTTGAAACCCTGAATCCTGATTCCTTTGTATAATCGCCTCTTTCAATAAACAGATTTTTCAGATCAAACCCGTTTTCAGCAAGACCCACCCTGAATCCTGCGAGCCGGTCCATTGAGTCTATATGATCTTCAGGCCCTGAAATAAAAAGGATTTTTTTATAGCCAAGCTCTACAAAAAGGGAAGCAACCTCTCTGGCACCACCAATATTGTCAACCTTAACAAAAGGATAATCCTGAACAGGCTGACCTGTCAGGATAAAGGGCATGCCAATTCTTTCCATTTTTGAAAAAAGGTTCTTCTCCTTGTCCGAAGCCTCCATATTTCTGATAATCATACCGTCGACCCTCTTCTGGTTGACAAGCTCAATCACCGAGTCAATATACTTTCTCCTTTTAAGAATAATATGGTAACCCTTTGAGTCGGCAACATCCTCAATTGCGTCAATCAGCTTAATGTAATAGGGCTGTGACTGCCAGTTGTCAGGAACCACAACTGCTACGGCAGATGTCTTGCCGGCGGACAGCGCCCTTGCAATTGAATTGGGATGATACCCTATCTCTGCCATTGCCTTCATAACAATATCAACTGTTTCCGGCCTGACCCGTTTATCATGATTCATCACCCTTGATACAGTAGCCTTTGAACAGCCGCAGTGCTCAGCCACATCCTCAATAGTAATTTTTTTCAGTTTATTCATGCTTGTATTATCTATTATTTTTCTACTTATGGAAACGTTTTTTCATTAACAAAGCATTTTTTTTCATACTATTTTAATAAAAATCCCCATTGACCAAAAAAGAGCAAAGGTATAACTTTTAAAAAAAAGCAGGGGAGCCGGTGAACCGGCTGAGAAAAAGATACAGTAAGTCTTTGACCCTTAAACCTGATCCGGACAATACCGGCGTAGGAAGCTCATGCATAAATTGTTAATTTACGCCTGAATACTCCGCCCGGTATTCAGGCTTTTTTATGATTTCCGCGGAACTCATTATAGATAAAAATACAGGGGATAAATATGCTCAATGTACTTACTATAGCAGGAAGCGATTCCTGCGGAGGGGCGGGAATTCAGGCAGACATAAAAACAATGTGCGCCCACGGAGTTTACGGTATGAGTGTTGTTACTGCTGTAACAGCACAGAACACCACCGGTGTTACTGCAATTGAAAAAATAACACCTGAGACAATAAAAAAGCAGATGGATGCAGTCTTTACTGACATAAGGGTTGATGCAGTCAAAATCGGCATGCTTTCAGATACCGATACAATTTCAGCTGTTTCTGAAAAACTTCTGTTTTATAATGCAGTCAATATTGTCGCTGATCCTGTTATGATATCCAAAAGCGGGGCTTCCCTGCTTCAGTCAGATGCGGAAAAATCACTTATCGAAAAAATTATTCCCATATCGCACATTATAACCCCCAATATTCCTGAAGCAGAGAAAATAACAGGAATAATGATCACAACAATTCAGGAAATGAAAGAAGCTGCAAAAATAATAAAAGAGATGGGTGCTGATAATGTCTTTATAAAGGGGGGGCACCTGAAAGGGGAGGCAACAGATCTTTTTTATGACGGGGACTGTTTTTTTATCTACCGGGAAAAGCGGATCAGGACAGAAAACACCCATGGAACAGGCTGCACTATATCATCAGCAATTGCTTCAAACAGGGCTAAGGGGCTTGATCCTGAAACCTCTGTAAGAGAGGCGAAAAATTATATTACCTGCGCCATAACAAACTCATTTAAACTCGGGAAAGGACATGGACCTGTAGATCACTTCTTCAGTTTCAGAGAAGGAGAAAAAAATGAAAAGTAAAAAAACACTTTCCAGCGTGCAGATGTTTTTAATCTGGTTCGGTGCTTCTGTTTCGCTTGCTGAAATAATGACAGGAAGCCTGACTGCACCGCTCGGCTTTAAGAAGGGAATTGCCGCTATTATCGCAGGACACCTTATCGGGGTAACAATTATGGCAGCGGCAGGCATTATAGGGGCACGGGAAAAACAGGCTGCAATTATGGGAACCGGGGGTAGTTTCGGAACAGGAGGGATAAAGCTTTTTTCAGTTCTGAATATTATTCAGCTCACGGGATGGACAGTTATAATGATCATATCAGGTTCAAAAGCTGCCGGATCAGTTACAGGCTTCCACATGATGCCCCTGTGGAAGCTTATTATGGGTATATCAATACTTATACCTGTCATGACCGGGCAGGGTGAAATCAAAAAAATAAACTCAGCGGCTGTTGTTCTGCTCTTCATACTTACACTCGCAGCAGGAAAGGAAATCCTTTCAATGCTGTTTCAGGGAATTACCATACCCCCCGCTTCAGGAGAAACAGGTATGACTTTCGGGAAAGCGGTTGAGCTGAATGTTATAATGCCCCTTTCATGGATGCCTCTTGTCGCAGACTACACAAGAAAGGCTTCATCGGGGAAGAAAGCCGCATTTATGGTCTGGGGAGGATATTTCACAGGAAGCTGCTGGATGTTTATAATCGGGATGACAGGGACCATTACCACAGGGCTGGCTGATCCTTCCGGAATTCTCTCAAAAACAGCATCTCCACTTGCTGTAGTTCTTATAATCATTTTCTCAACTGCTACAACAGCATACCTTGATGTCTATTCAGCAGGGATATGTACTTCAAATCTGACCGGAAGGTACAGTGAAAAGCAATTGTCAGTAGTGATCGCTATCTTATCAATACTGCTTTCCCTGTTTTTCCCGATGGAAAGGTATGAAAACTTTCTTTATATCATAGGATCTCTTTTTGCACCTCTTTTTACCATTGTCATGACTGACTATTTCATACTGAAAAAAAGCACTTTATCAAATTCAAAATGGGACCTTCATGCGATAATTTTCTGGCTTATCGGGATAGCTGTTTACTACATACTTCTCCCCTTTGATATAGCTGTCGGAGTATCGCTACCTGTAATGGGAATAACCTCTTCTATCTATATACTGTTCAGAATAATGGAGAAAAAATATGTCAATAATATCTGATATTGCAGAGGCAATAGATAATGCGGAAAAAATCAATCCGCTTGTTCACCATATAACAAATTATGTTACTGTAAATGACTGTGCAAATATAACACTGGCAGCAGGGGGATCTCCTGTTATGGCTGATGCGGAAGAGGAGGTATCAGAGATGACCTCCCTTGCCTCTTCTCTTGTCCTCAACATAGGAACACTTAATAAAAGAACATTTAAAACAATGCTCCTCGCCGGAAAAGCTGCAAGGAAAAAGGGAATTCCCATTATTCTGGACCCTGTAGGATGCGGCGCCACATCATTCAGGACTGAAGTCTCCGGGGAACTGATCAGGGCTCTTAAACCTGATATTATAAAAGGAAATCTTTCAGAGATAAAATCAATAATCGGGAAAACAGGAAAAACCCGCGGGGTTGATTCTGTATCAGATGAAACAGGTGCTCTTGAAACAGCAATTGAAGCTGCAGGTCTGTTAAATACAGTTATAGCTGTTACAGGGGCGAAAGACTTTATTTCGGACGGGAAAAGGGTTTTTTCCATATCAAACGGCAGCCGTTTTCTTTCAAAACTTACAGGGACCGGATGTATGACAGCATCACTCTGCGGAGTATATGCAGGTTCAGGAGCAGTTCCTGCAGTTGCTGCAGGAGCAGCCCTGTCTGTAATGGCAATAGCAGGAGAAATTTATGAAAATCACAGCAGCAGCCTGAAAGCAGGAGACCTTAAAAGGGAGATATTCAACAATATATCAGCAATGAACGGGGAAAAAATACTTGAGCTGGGGAAAATAAAATATGAAGATGTTTGATCTTTCTCTCTACCTTGTTACAGACCGAATGACAGCGGGAAAAGACTGGCTCTTCTCCGTAGTTGAGGAGTGCCTGAAAAAAGGGGTGACAGCACTCCAGCTGCGGGAGAAAAACAGCCTGGCATATGATTTTTACATGACAGCCCTGAAAATGAGGAAACTATGCGACAAATACAATATACCGCTGATTATAAACGACAGGGCGGATATTGCAGTGGCAGTTTCAGCAGACGGAGTACATGTGGGACAGAGCGATCTGTCGCTAAGGGAAGTTCAAAAGATAACCCGCGGCAGAATAAAAACAGGACTGTCAGTCAGGACAGTTGAGGAGGCAGTCAGAGGGGAAACGGAAGGAGCTGATTATCTCGGAGTCGGAGCTGTTTATCAGACTGCGACTAAAAAAGATGCGGAGCTGGTCTCTCTGGAAACAATGAAAAAGATTAAAAAATCCGTATCAGTTCCGGTTGTCGCTATAGGAGGTATAAACATCGGAAATATTGAGGAAATATTCAGATACGGAGCAGATGGCGCTGCTGTTGTATCTGCTGTTCTCGGCTCCCGGAACCCGGGGGAGGAAACAGAAAAACTGATTAAAATTATAAGAAAAGTAAAATCCGGCAGCTGACCGACTATCGCAAAAAAAAGGGGACCGGATAATATCCAGTCCCCTTTTTCAAGGTCAACACACTATTGTCTCTGTTTTTTATTCCTCATTACATCAAGGACAACAGCACCTATAATAATAATTCCCTTGATAATCTCCTGGACATAGGCATTGACCCCCAGAAATATAAATCCGCTCTTTACTACCCCGAGTACCAGAGAGCCTATAATAGTACCCGGGATTCTTCCGATACCGCCGGTCAGGGATGTTCCCCCTATGACAGCAGAAGCAATTGCATCAAGCTCAAACATTACCCCCATACTTGCCTGTCCGCTGTTGACACGTGCAGAGAGGACAATTCCCGCAAGACCTGCAAGGATTCCCGCATATGTATAAATCAGAATTTTATATTTTGCTACATTTATACCCGAAACAACAGCTGCAGTTTCGTTGCCCCCTATTGCATAGACATACTTCCCGTATTTTGTCTGGGTAAGAAGAATATGGGCAATTACAGCCATTGCAAGGTATATTACAACTGGCATTACCCCTGCCCCCCAGAAGGTATATGAATCATTCAGCATACTGACAGGCTTACCTTCGGTATAGAGCTGGGCAAATCCCCTTGCGGAAACCATCATTCCGAGTGTTGCGATAAACGGAGGTATTCCTGTCTTTGCAACCAGAAACCCATTGATAAAACCGCATAAACCGCCGACTCCGAGGCCTATAAGAACAGGAACAATAAACGGCAGCTGCGGCATGTCGGCAAAAAAAGGCCTTGTAGCGTTTGAAGCCTGGGCAAAACTGGCAGAAACTACTGCAACAAGGGCGACAACAGAACCGGTTGAAAGATCGATTCCTCCGGTTATTATAATCTGGGTTACCCCGATTGCAATTGTCCCGATTACTGCCACCTGCAGAATCATGAGAAAAAGCCGCCTCGGATTAAAAAGGAAGGACTGCCCGACAATAAACCACCCCAGTATTTCAAAAAGAAGACAGATGCCCAGCAGTATGAGTAAAATACTCATTTCCCGCGGCATCTGCTTCCTGTTCAGTTTCCTTTCAGCCATTACTCTCCCCCCTTTTTTCAAGTGTTTCCCCTGATGCAAGCATCAGGATTTTCTCCTGGTCAGCTTCTTCCCTTGAGAGTTCGCCGGCCAATCTTCCTTCATGCATAACTATGATCCTGTCGCTCATTCCGAGGATTTCAGGAAGCTCAGATGAAATCATTATTACAGCCTTCCCCTGCTTGGCAAGATTAGTCATAAGTTTATGGATTTCAGCCTTGGCACCGACATCAATCCCCCGGGTAGGCTCATCAAGAAGAAGAATATCCGGATAAGTCATAAGCCACCTTGATATAAGGACTTTCTGCTGATTACCACCGCTCAGGTTGTTGATAACCTGGTTAAGAGAAGGGGTTTTAATTGCCAGCTTCTCCACCTGATCCAGACAGTCCTGTGTTACCCTTCTGTGGTTTATAAACAGGTTATTAATATAGGATGTTATGCTTGCTATTTCCATGTTCTCCCTTACAGTCAGCATTAGATAAAGACCGCTCAGTTTTCTGTCTTCTGTAAGGAGCGCCATCTTATTTTTAACAGCATCCATAGGATGGCTGATTTCGGCTGTTTTTCCGTTTATTTCTATTTTACCTGAAGTTTTTTCCCGTACTCCGAAAATTGTCTCTATTACTTCAGACCTGCCGGCCCCCATCAGACCTGCAATGCCGAGTATTTCCCCTTTTCTAAGATCAAAGCTCACACCGGAAAAATGTTTACCGCAGCTTAAATTCTCCACAGACATTATAACATCTCCGATCTCAGCCTTCTCCTTGTTAAAAATCTGATTGAGTTCTCTACCCACCATCATGTTGATAAGCTTGTTTTTATCCAGATTAGCTGTATAATCTGTGCCGATATACCTTCCGTCACGGAGAACACTTACCTCATCGGAAATAAAAAAAACCTCATCCATTTTATGGGTAATATATATTACAGAAACATTTTTAGTCTTAAGATTATTTATGATCTTAAAGAGATGCTCCACCTCTTTCTCTGTGATAGCTGAAGTAGGCTCATCCATAATTATCAGATCAGAATCATATGAAATTGCTTTTGCAATCTCAACCATCTGTCTCTGGGCCACACTCAGGGCAATCATCTTTTCATCAGGATTGATTTTCATATTAAGATCAGCCATAAGAGAAGCAGTATCGCTGTGCATCTTTTTGTGATCTATAAAACCGATCGGAGTCTGAGGTTCCCTTCCCAGCCATACGTTTTCTGAAACCGACATATACAGAACAGGACTGAGTTCCTGGTGGATCATTGAAATCCCGAGTTTCAGTGCTGAATAGGTATTGGGGATCTCAACCTCCCGGTTCCGGAGTTTGATTGATCCGGCATCAGAGTTGTAAATCCCCATCAGCACCTTCATAAGAGTGGATTTCCCGGCGCCGTTTTCTCCCATAAGAGCATGTACAGTTCCCGGTCTGATCTTTAAATCCACATTATCAAGAGCAAGTACACCGGGAAATTCCTTCCTGATACCTGTCATTTCAAGAATATATTCCATTTAATAACCGCCTGAATAGAATGGAAATACCTCTGCAAACAGCAGAAAAAGAGAGCATGAACTATCTGTTGTTTTCCCTGCAAAACTTCACATTGTCTTCAAATACTGTTGCCGGGGATTCCATGAAAATACAGCTGCCCATGGAAAAGGACAGCTGTGAATTATCTTCTTTATCAGTCAAGACCAAGAAGTTTTCTATATTCCTTGTAGTTTTTCTGGGTTACAGGTTCAAACGGAATCCATACGGTCTGCTCAACCTTTTCCCCTTTGGCAAGCTTATAAGCAGTCTCGATAGCACCGGTTCCCTGCCCCCTTGCATTCTGGAAGACAGTAACTGTAAGCTCCCCTTTCTGCATTGAATCAAGCGCATCAGGAGTAGCATCAACACCCCCTACAAAGACATCCTTATTGGGAACTTTCCCTGCATTCTTAAGGGCAATAATTGCCCCGAGTGCCATCTCATCGTTATTTGCAGCAACTGCATTTATTTCAAGTCCTGCAAGAAGCCAGTTACTCATGAGGTCAAGCCCCTGATCTCTCTGGAATTTGGCTGTCTGCTCCGCAATGATTTTTATATCGGGATAACCGGAAAGGATCTCTTTTACCCCTTTAGTTCTCCCCTTTGTTCCGCTGTGTGCAAGCTCTCCAAGCATTATTACAACATTGCCTTTGCCGCCCATTTTTTCAGCCAGAACCTTTGCCTGCTCACGTCCTGCAACCACTTCATCTGATCCTACATAATAGGTACCTTCAGGTAGTCCGTCTTCAGGAACCCTGTTGACATAAACGACAGGAACTCCCGCTTCAATGCACTTCTTTGTTATGGAAGACGTAGCTTCTGTATCCGCAGGATTTACAATTACAGCATCATAACCCTGTGCTATAAAGTTTTCGACCTGGGCAAGCTGCTGCCCTACATCCCCCTTTGCATCTTCAGCAAAAACTTCAAGATCAGCTACGCCGTCAGCATACTCCTCCATAGCCTCCCTTAAATATGTAAGAAAGTTGTCAGCAAAAAGAGCCATTGAAATGCCAACCTTGATTTTTTTCTCTTTCTGCCCGCCTGCAAACACAGGGAACAAAAGAGCTGCCAGCAGAAAAAGAACCAGAATTTTCCTTTTCATCTAAAATTCCTCCTAATATTTCTACCCGGATAACCGGGTTTTTTAATTTCACTGTTTGTTATTATTTATGCCCCTGTATATAATTAATAGTATTCTCAATTGCCGGCAGAATTTCAAATTTTTTCATGTTATGTATTTCAGATGAAAACGGTTCAAAAGCATATACCCCTTTGTACCCCCCTTTTTCAAGCTCAGTAATCTGTTCAATATTGGAAATCCTGTCTGCTGATGATATCATTACCCTGTGCATATCCCTCATGTCAGAATCAGCAACGTCAGCCTCTACCCCTGATATATGGACAAGCCCGGTATACTCAGGATAAAAGGTTTTATCTGTCCCCAGATAGTGATGGAATGTATCATGAACAATTTTATAGACACCCCTTCCCCCTGAAGCATCAATAGCTTTTACCGCTGCTTCTTTCGATCTGACAGAGCACTCCGCAAACCCGAGCGGCTCAACAAGTCCGGTGATACCGCTGTTTTTAAACAGGCTGATGTATGAGGAAAGAGCTTCTGAAGTATCCCTGATAAAATCTTCAGCAGACCTTTTGTCGTTAACATCATTATTGGGGCATAGAACAACAGCCCTGCACCCGATAGCCTCTGAAAGAGAAACAAGGTTTTCAATCTCTTTATACGCATTCTTGAAATTTGAAGGAAGATTGAATTTCTGCACAGCATTAATTGTTTCAATGCTTATCCCGTACCTGTTTCTTATTTTTAAAAAATCAGACGTATCAAACTCATCAATTATCCCTTTCCCTTCAAGATCGTTGCGCAGCTCAATTTTATTTATTCCGGCTTCCCCGGCAAGAGCAAGGAAATCCTCAAGACTGACAAGCGGATATACCATCCGGTTAAGGGCAAATCGGTTTTTATTAATCACAGTTTTCTCCTTATACAAAAAGTCTAACATAATTATCTGATTTGTCAACTATTTAATCTAACTAAGTTATCTAACATTGTTTATTAACCATGCTTGCTTTTTTTCAAAAAGCTGTGGTAAAATAAAATATGAAAAGCAATATTGAAGGAAGCAGACCCAAAACCATAAGAAGCAGCAACCTTAAACTTATACTTGATATATACAGAAACAATCCGAAAATGACAGTTGCAGAGCTGACAGGAAAACTTAATCTGAGCAGAACAACAGTAATGAAGTTGAACGAAAGACTGCTTGCCGAAGGACTCATAATTTCAAAGGGAAAAGGGACATCTACCGATGAAGGGGGAAAGAGACCGGAGCTATTTAAATTCAACAGGGATTTCGGTGTTATTTTCTGTTATTATGTAAAATACAATTCAATCATACTCAAGGTGTTTAATATTGCACTTGAAATCATATCTGAAAAAGCATATCCGATAGAGGAAAACGAAGAACTTTCAAGTGTTGTTGATATTATATCAGATTCCTTCAATAAAAATTCATCATCCTTTACAGGAAAAGGGAAAATTCTCGGGATCTCGATAGCTCTGCATGCTATTGTAAATGCGGACAAGGGGGTCGTCCTGACTTCAACCCGTTTTGAATCATGGGGGACAGACATAGAATTCAGCAGGATAATATCTGAAAAAATAAATCAGGAAATCCCGGTATTAATTGAAAGCTGGATCAGATTCAAAGCATACGGCAAAAAACGCACCATAAAAGACAGAAAAATCAAGAGCTATATTGTTATTGACGCGGGCTGGCACGGGCTGGTCTCAGGAATTATCTACAACGGCAGACTCTACAGAGGAAAAAACTTCCTGTCAGGTGAAATAGGTCATATAGTTGTCAATCCTTCGGCAAAGGAAATCTGCCACTGCGGAGGATCAGGATGCCTTGAAATGATGACAGACTTTAAAAGGCTGATGAAAAATGCATCAGAGCTCAAAGGACGCTATCCCGCCTCTCTGATCTTTGAGCAGTCACAGACACCTGATATCTTTGACATCTTCACAGCATCAAACCGGAATGACCCGCTGGCCTGCAGACTAATTGACGAGGTTACAGACTGGTTTGCGATAGGTATAGCAAGCACCTGCCTTGTGATTGATCCTGAAATTGTTTTTTTCGAGGGGGACTATTCAAGGGCAGGCAGATACTTTGAAGACAGGCTCAGGCAGAAAATCAACAATACCTCTCTTCTGAGACTTAAAAAAGAGATAAATATTGTTTTTAACAATTCTGATGAAGACGCTGTCCTGAGGGGTGGGGGCTCATTTATTATCGAGGACTATTTTTCAAACCACCTCAAGTTTATCTAAGAAAACCTCTATTATCTTCGTTTTTAGTTGGTCCATATACCAGACACCTTGCCACAGGCACGCTTTGCGACTCCCAGTGGCGTAAGAAAATATTTTTCCTGAATCGAAAAAATATTTAATTTTCAAAGGTGGCCTTAATATAGCCCAGCTTCGCCTCTATGTCTGCTGCTGCAGCATATGCAGTAGAAAAACATCCCTGAAGGAGATATCCTCCGGTAGGGGCTTCCCAGTCAGCCATTTCTCCGGCAATATAAAAGCCAGGTATCTTTTTCAGCATCATATTACTGTCCAGTTCATCAAAGCTTATCCCTCCGGCTGTGGATATTGCCTCTATAAGAGGGCGGGTCTTTATGATCTCAAGCCTCAGATTCTTAAAAACAGCCGGATCAGAGGCAATATTTCCCGCTCCGTCAAAGGGAATAAGCTCCCTTAAGAGTGAATACCTGACCCCTTCAATCCCAAGGGTCTTCCTGAGGTAATTTGACCAGGAAGTTTTGCCTCTGGGCTTTTCAAGCCTTCTTCCGATACTTTCCGGATCAAGATCAGGAAAAAGATCAATACCTACAAAAGCCCTTCCCTCTTTCAGTAAAACCTCCCGGATCTCATGGCCGATAGAATATATACCGCTCCCTTCAATACCGTAATCAGTCAGGACTATCTCCCCTCTGGAAAAGAGGTTTCCTATACTCAGCTTTATATTTTTGAGGGGAAGGGCCTCCCCCTTATTTATGAAGGGTTTTTTCCAACTGACCTCAAATCCGCAGTTTGCAGGCTTAAGCGGCGATACTGTTATCCCTTTTTTTTCAAATATACTTTTCCACTTGCCGTCAGAGCCTGTTCCGGGCCAGCTTCCTCCCCCCAGGGCAAAAACAGCAAAATCAGTTTTTACAGTAATGTTTTTTTCGTTTGACTGGAATACAAGACTGTTGTCGCATGTAATTTCCACCAGCCTGTGCCCTTTATGGAGGCTGAAAAGGGGGGATTTTTCAAGAACACTGAGCCATCTTTTAAGTATCTCTTCTGCAGAAAGCGACAGAGGGAAAACCTGCCCCCTGTTCCCGGTAAATGTCTCAATTCCAAGATCTTTATACCATTTAATCAGGTCGTCAGGCGAAAACGAAGAGAGTATTTTCCTGAAAGAGCCCTCACCCCCTTTATACCGGGAAAGAAAGACTTCAGGCTTTTCAGTGTTTGTAATATTAAGATGTTTACTTCCTGCAAGAAGGTATTTTTTCCCCGGTTTATCAGTTTTCTCATAGAGATCAACTCTGATATTTTTCTCAACCAGTATGAATGAAGCGAAAAGGCCTGAGACTCCCCCTCCAACTACAACAACCGTTTTTCCCATATACTAAAAGGACTCCATCAACCCCCGGATTTCGCCTGCTGCATTAACAGCAGTGTCTTTTTCAGCCTACCGGCAAAAAGGATACAGCAAGAACAAAGTATTCTGTTACCGGAAGAGTATATATCTCCGGCAGCCCCTGATCAACTCCTTCCACTGTACCGTTTCAGCAGCATCTCAACATAAACAGACTTAAGCTGCCCAGATGCCATTATCTGTTTAACCGGAGGCAGCTTAAGTATTACTCCGAGAACAGCTGCCATGGCGCGGTGGCTCATAAGCAGATTGTTGTCAAATATCAGGTTCTGAAGCTTTCCCCTCTCTATAGCCATAAGAACTGCCTTATGTGCCGAATCGACAGGTGTTATAACCCTTACCTCCCTGCTTTTGAGAGTTATTGATTTTTCTCCGCAAACCCTGACACAGACTCCGCATCCCAGACATATTGATTCATCAATTTTAACAGTTTTTCTTTTTTTATTTACCGGGTCATTGGCAGAAACGAGCGAAAGGGCATTTACCGGACAGACAGACACACACCTTCCGCAGCCGCTGCATTTATCTGTATCAATATCCGGCATGAAATTTGTTGTATGAACCGGATTCAGGATCCCGTATTTCCTTGCTGCAATCATTGCTTCGCAGCAGCATGAACAGCAGTTGCATATAAAGTTGACCCTGTTCCGGATGTTTTCACCGAACTGGACAAGATTGTGGCTGTATGCCAGCTGAAGAAGATCAATACACTCAGCAGAATCAATTGCCCTGGCATATCCGCTTTTAACAAGAGAAGCTGCTGTAGTATTGAAGGTCATACAGATATCAAGAGGCGCATCACAGTTTCTGCCAAGGTGCTCCATTTTATGCCTGCAGTAGCAGATTCCCACCCCTATACTTGACGAGCTCTTTATCACCTCTGTTGCCCTTTCATAGTCAAGGACATAAAGGGCATTATCAGCAGGAAGTGATTCCTCGTTGACAAAGACCCTGCCGAGCTGGGTTTCCCCTTCAGTAAAAAGCTGCTTAACAAACTCCTCTTCAACATTCAGATACTGGTAAAAAAGCTCTGCAAGGAGCTTCTGGTCTATATCCCCCCTTGTTCTCATCATTGAAAACTCAAAAAAACCTGCCATCGGAGGGGGAAGGACATAAAGCGTTTCACCATTTACCTCCATGTCAAGAAGGACAGCACGGGAAGCAAAATTTTCAAGTACCCTTCCCGCTTCAGCTTCTCCCATTTTCCAGCACGAAGCTGCTTTTTTAACAGAAAAGGGTCTTATCGGAAGAAGTGATGCAAGCATAGCCTCTTTTTCGCTGAAAAGTATTTTCAGTATTCTGTATAAAGTCTCTGAGGGGGGTGCCCCCTGAGGAAAGCGGTTAAGCCTTTCAACCAGGCTTTCATAGGCAGATCGTTTATGTGTATGATGTGCCACTTCGAACCTCCTGATTTATAATTATATTATAGAACCCTTTAAATATTTTTCAGTAAAATTTTTTATATTAATCCCCGGTATGACAAAGATTCTTTCACAGATTCCCGGTCCGTGGTATAATTATTAATCCTTAAAAAGTTGGGGTATTTTATGAAAAACGTATCCAGAGAACACAAGATATATTCAATGTCAGACAGCAACACTCCTGTAATCAGCATTGGTTCAGGTGAAACTGTTGTCTTTGAAACATATGACTGCTTCACCGATCAGATAGAATCAGAAAAACAGAATATTGAAACCCTTGACTGGGAATGTATAAACCCTGCAACCGGACCTGTCGCTATTGAAGGTGCAGAGGAAGGGGATACACTTAAAATAGAGATAATATCCATTGAAACACGGGATTACGGAATAATGTGCGCAATACCGGGGGCAGGGCTCCTCGGAGATGAAATAACAACACCAGAACTTAAAATAATCCCCATAAGGGGAGACATGGCAATTTTCAACAGTTTTTCCATCCCTTTAAATCCCATGATAGGCGTTATCGGTGTTTCACCTGGTAAAAATCTTGATATACCGTGCGGGACCCCCGGTCATCACGGCGGGAATATGGACAACGCAAAAATTACAGCGGGATCCGTTCTTTATCTTCCGGTATTCTCAAAAGGGGCTTTACTCGCAATGGGAGACCTTCACGCATGCATGGGAGATGGGGAGATTATGGTAAGCGGGGTAGAGGTTTCAGGCAAGGTGACAGTCAGAATTGAACTGATTAAAAACAGGGGGATCAGAAATCCGATGCTTGAGTCCGGAGAATCAATATACACAATAGCTTCCGACAAAGACCTTACAGCAGCAGTAAAATCTGCAACAAAAGAGATGCAGAATCTCCTTATTGAAAAACTCGGAATGTCATTCAATGAATCGGGAATGCTGCTGAGTGCTGCCGGCAATGCGGAAATATGTCAGGTTGTGGACCCGTTCATGACTGCAAGATTTTCAATGCCGAAGGAGATTCTCGGCCCCCTGTTCTGATGTTTTTGAATGATATCTGGATTACTCACGGGGTGAACTTCTGAGAATTATATCAGACTTTAAAGGATAAATCTGCCGGAAAATACAAAGGCAGGCTACTGCAGCAGGGCTTCTTGCTGTTATATATTTTCTGCCCAGGTATCCACAGTATCTATAAATTTTCTTATAATTTCAGAAATATATTTTCCCCTGTGATAAATCAGAAAAAAATCCCTGGCAAGGAGCTTTTTTGAATCATCGATGGGAATCATGCAGATATCACCCCTGGCTACAGAATTCAATACAGTCTTCTGATATGTTATTGAAATTCCGATATTGTTTTTTACAATATTAACTATAGGGAGTGTATGCCCGAGTTCATACAGTACATCTGCTTTTATTCCGTGAAAATTAAAATATCTGTCGATAAGACTTCGGCTTCTGGTGGATTTCTCAGGAAGAACAAATACTTCATTTTTAAGCATATCAGGAGTTATCAGAGCTTCCCCTGCAAGTCTGTGGCCGGGTGGTACAATAAGATACTGTTGCGCTGTTAATATTTTTCTCCCTTTCAGAACTGCTGATTCAGGTTTTTCAGATGTTATCCCAAGATCAAAATCCATCCGCTCTATGCCTGAGATTATTTCTGAATCCCCGGTAAAGGTAGAAACAGACAGTGAAATATCAGGACAGTTTTTGTAGAATTCAAGAAGGACTTCCGGCAGAAAATAATCCCCGAAGGTTGCCTGTGTACAAAGAGACAGAAGCCCCTGCTGAAACCGTTTAATCTCATTAATAGTGCCGGAAAGTTCCGCCTCCTCTCTGAAAATTTTCTTTGCCTTTTCATAGAGTATCTTCCCTTCATTTGTCAGATAAAGCTTTTTACCCCTGTTATTAAAAAGCACTATATCGATTTCACTCTGGAGATCTTTCAGGTGGCGGGTAGCTGCAGGCTGAGCAATATTCATAACTCGGGCAGCCTCTGATACGCTTGAATATTCTGCTGTAAGATAAAATGTTTTCAGATGATGAAGATTCAGGATCTACCCCCTTTTTCCAAGAGCAATAAGGGTGAGGAATTCAAAAATAATATTTGATGCGAGGCATGATGTTATGCTGCATGGATCAAGATCAGGCAGGACCTCAACAACATCAAAACCGATAAAGTTCAGCCCTTTAAGTCCCCGGATAAGCTTAAACGCCTCACGTGAAGTAAAGCCGCCGGGAATAAGTGTCCCTGTTCCCGGGGCATAGGCAGGATCGCAGGCATCTACATCAAATGTTACAAAAACCTTGCTGTCCCCCACCTTTTCATGAATCAGACTGATTACAGAATCAAGACCCATATCAAAAGCCTCATCTGCAGATATTACCGTGAATCCCCTGTCAGTTGATTCTCCCAGGGAGGCCTCTCCGTAATAAGTGCCCCTCATACCTATCTGTACAGTTTTTTCAGGAATCAGGAGCCCTTCATCATACGCCCTTGAAAAAGGGGTACCGTGGGTATATTTTTTCCCGAAATAGGAATCTGCAGTATCAAGATGTGCATCAAAGTGGACAAGTGCAACAGGCCCGTGCTTTTTACAAAGGGCCCTCAGCTCAGGTACAGTTACAGAATGGTCTCCACCGATTACTACAGGAATAACATTATTATCCACAAACAGCTTCATCTCTTCCGCCACAGCCTCATAGGTATCCATTATATACCCCGGCAAAACATTAAGGTCTCCGTAATCAACCCCTGATATATAGTCGAAAATATTGATTTTATGATAAGCATTATACGGTTTGATAAGTGCTGAGATGCTTCGTACAGCTTCGGGGGCAAACCTGGCCCCTACCCGGTAAGTAGCACCTGTATCAAACGGGAGACCCATAACAGCAAAATCAAGCCCTTCAACATCCCTGTCACAGGGTAGTCTCATAAAAGTCTTGATACCTGCAAATCTGGGTACTGATGATGAACTGGCAGGTTTACCCCTTTTTTCATCCATAATTCTCCCCCTCCTTTGTTTATTCAGCGCGGACTTATAAGTCTTATACCTTAATGATATAAGCAACACCTCCGGCCTGTCAAGCCTTAATTATATATCTTATGCTTTTTTGTTATATGCAAAAAACAGGGATTTTCCTGCTTTTTATGCAAATTTTTTTGCTTATAATATATTATATTGAAATTATCTTTCTTTTTTAGCTGCTGAGTTATTGAAAAAGAAATCCTTAACAATTATATTTTATAAAAATCAGTCTTCCGGAGTTAAAAATGGCGGAAAAAGATATCAGGGCAATATATTTTGATCAGGGCGGAGTAGTTATGGGAGAAAGAGTTCCCCTCCCTGACAACGGCGAAGCAAACCTTAGAAAAATAATGAAAATAACAGGAATCCGGGAGGATTTCAGAAAATTCATGAACAGACTCCTTGCCGGAGAAGAGAAGTACAAGAAATGGGGAATGGATTCTCTTATTGAGTGTCCGGCAGATCAGGTATGGCCCGGATGGATGCTTCCTGAAATCTCTTCTGAAATACTTGCCCCTGTTGCAGAAGAACTTACGCTGCTCTATTTCCAGGCTAAGGGAAAGCGGAGTGTTGATAAAAATATACGTGATGTTTTAATTACCCTGAAGCAGAGAGGTTATACTGTCGGACTGATAAGCAATACCTGGAGCAGACCTCTTGTACATGAGGAACTGAAAGAGGGGGGACTTGAAGGACTGTTTGAAACAGTTGTCCTTTCTTCTGAAGAGGGGATAAGAAAACCTGATAAAAAAATATTTCTAAGCGGATTGAAAGGTTTTGATTTTAAGCCTGAAAATGCGGTTTATGTAGGAGACCAGCCGAACAGGGATGTCCCGGGTCCCAGAAATGCAGGTTTCGCCCTTTCAATTATTCTTAAAACAAAAAAACTGAAACCTGAACATATGGAAAAACCTGAACATAAACCTGATATAATAATAGACTCACTGACACAGCTTCTGGATCTTTTTCCGCAAGTCAATAATTAAAAGAGGAGCCGAAAAGGCTCCTTCTTACTTGCAGACAGGTTTTACTCATTCCGGATTGCTTTCATCAGCATTAAGCCTCTCCCTGACCGACTTGAGCTCAGCTTCAAGAAAAGCTTCCTGCTCTTTAAGAATTTCCTTCCCGTTAATCTCTTTTCCAAAGGTTTGATTTGAGAAAAATGGGGTTTTATTTCCTGAAAAACCAGCCCCCCCCCTCCGGAACCCGCTGCATCTTCCCCTTCCGAGACCTCTGCCTCTGTTTAAATATCCTCCGGAATTATAACCTGCGCAAAATCCCAGCCCCCGTCCTGTCATCGGTCCCATATTTTCAGGTCCCATCCTGTTTCCATACGGCATATCTTCCTCCTATACTGCTGCGGATAAACTGTACCCGGCAGCTGTTTAATATTTATTATGAACTTATGTTCATAATAAATATACACAACAATATGCATAATGTCAAATGATCCAGGTTTTATTATCTGCAGGCTGTATAGAAAACTCCCCGTTCCTGTATTTCTGCATTAACCTTGTTCTCCTCTTCAAGTACTCCCAGGTATTTATTTATCTCATTGACATGTATCCCGAGTATTGATGAAAGGTCAACCAGTGTACATGGTCTCCTTGATATAGTCTCAAGAATAGCTGATTCAGTATCTTTTCTGTATGACTTTATATCCTTACGCTCAGGGGCAGGTTTTATTATTTCAACATTTCCTCTTCCAATCACGTCAACAACCCTTTTAAGCTCTCCCACTGTAGCGGCCCTTATATTCTGAACTGTCCCGGGACGGTCCAGGGTATTAAGCTGTACAGTGTCAGGATTTATTTTTTCAATTGCCAGCTTAAGATTAAGCAAATCTTCAGCACTGTCGTTATACCCGGGAAGAATAAAAACCTCGAGCCATATCTTTCCGCTGTATTCCCTTCTGAAGTCTGCAAGACCCTGAATGTAACTGTCTATGGTTAATGATTCATGAGGCCTGTCAGTTTTGATAAATGACTTTTCTCCTGCAGCATCGAGGGACGGAATAACGACATCGGCTTTAAGCAGGTCCTTCCTGACTGAAGGAGTGGAGAGAAGTGTTCCGTTTGTAAGAACTGCAACAGGAAGCTCAGGCGCCTTTTCCTTTATCCATTCAATAATTCTCCCTATTCCCAGGTTAAGAGTCGGCTCTCCGCTGCCGGAAAATGTCAGATAATCGGGAAATATGCTGGTTTTCAGATATTCATACAGTTCTGCTATTACCCTGTCAGCAGGAACATACTCCCTTCTTTCAACAGTAAGTTTTGTTGTCTTTCCGCATTCACAGTAAACACAGTCAAGAGTGCAGACCTTTCTTGGAACCAGATCTACCCCGAGAGACATCCCGAGCCTTCTTGAAGGAACAGGGCCGAAAAGATATTTATACATTATTATTCCTCTTCAGATTTCTAAAACCATCCCTGTCTTAACCTGTATTATCCCGAACTCATCATATAAAGCAGCAAGAGCAGGAAGCTCAGTACAGTGGGATGGATATATATTTCTTATTTTTTCATTTTTCAGATATTTTATTGTTTCCCTGGTCCTGGAATCATTATCTTTCAGGTGAAGTCCGCCGATCAGAGACCTTACCTTTTTCAATCCTGTTACCTTTTTCGCATATTCAATAATATTACATATACCTGAATGGGAGCATCCTGTGATTACAACAAGTTCATCCCCGTCTACGGCAGCAACAGCTGAATCATCAGGAATAAAATCAGGTTCCCCGTTTTCATCCATAAAAGGGGTTTCCTTTGATTCAAAACCTGTGGTTCGGGGAATTTCACCGAGAAATATCATGTTTTCAGACAGCTCATAAGGTTCTCTGCTCAAGCCAAGTTCAAACCTTTTAACTGCTTCTTCATATGAAAGATCAATCCCGATATAGGTAACGCCGTCTTTTCTGTACTTCTTTGCAAAAGCATCAGGGTGACAGATAAGGGTTTTTCTTCCCAGATATTTTAGACCGTTACCATGATCCCAATGTCCGTGACTAAGGACAACAAAATCAGCGTCATTAAGATCAATTCCTATATTTTTCCCGTTTTTCAGAAAAACATCACTGTGCCCTGTATCAAACAGCATCTTTATGTCATGTTCAACGAAATATGAAAGTCCGTGTTCAGCAAGAAAACCACCGGAGGCAGTGTTATCAGTAAGAACAGAAATTTTCATTTAAAACCCTCTTTTTCCTTTTCCGTGTCCTCTGCAGCATCTGCCGTGGCCGAATCCTTCAGCAACATTGAACAGATTTTTAGATCCGCAGTTTGTACATTCCTCAACTACAGAATCAATTTCAGAGTTTATAACGGCATAACAATCGATGCACCTGTAAACATTGCCTTTAAAATGGATACTTCCGCCGTCTATAACCAGATCCCGTCCTTCAACCAGAAGTGCTGCTGTCTTTTTTCTGGCATCCTCTATCAGCCTGGTAAATGTTGGTCTTGAAATTTCCATTTCCGCTGCAGCATCGGCATGTTCCAGCCCTTCATAATCCGCAAGCCTTACAGCTTCATATTCATCCAGGCTCAACGATATAACAGATCCTCCCCGCCCCCTTCTCCCGACAGCTCTGAAAGCCTTCCATACGGGGGGTCTGTTTACAAGTCTCTCTTTTCTTGGTCTGGGCATTTATCCACCTTGAATCCTTTTCCTTACTATATTGCACAAAGGTTCATAAATCAACAGCAAATAAAAAGCATGCCCGGCAGAAAAGAGGTGCCCGGATAAACCGGGCTTTTATTTCAATGATCGCAGACATTTCCCCCGGTAACCAGGGTTCCCTTTATAAAATCCTCAACTATCTTCTCAGGATTTTTTCCGGGAGCACCTGTCGTAACCCTGATGCTGTTTGATTCAAAAATAGACTGGGCCCTCTGCCCCATACCCCCTGCAATTACATGGGTTACCCCTTTTTCAGCAAGCCAGACAGGAAGAAGCCCCGGTTCGTGAGGAGGAGGATCAAGTTCTCCTTTTGCAGAAATTTTTTTATCATTTTCATCCACATCAAATATTGAAAACTTTTCACAGTGCCCGAAATGCATACAGAGTTTTCCCTCTGCTACAGGTATTGCAATTTTCATCTTTACGTTTCTCCTTTTATAATGAAAGCTCAAGAATAGGATCAATCACCTTTTCAAATATTTTTGCTGTTTCACTTTCAGCATATTTATGAACAAACGGAGTCCCGTTGTCACATGCCTCTCCTATAGCAGGATCGAGGGGTATGGAACCGAGGAAATTTATTTTGTAATCCTCCGCAAGTTTCTGGCCTCCCCCCTGCTTGAAAACACTGCTGATTTTGCCGCACTCGGGGCAGACAAAGCCGTTCATATTTTCAACAATTCCAAGAATATGAAGATCGAGCTGACGGCAGAAATTTACAGATTTTTCAACATCTTTAACAGAAACCTTCTGAGGTGTTGTAACAATAACAGCTCCGTCAAGGTCTTCAATAAGCTGGCAGACAGAAAGTGGTTCATCCCCTGTCCCGGGGGGAGAATCAATAACAAGATAATCAAGGTCACCCCAGTCAACATCCTTTATAAACTGCTGTATAGCTCCCATTTTCATCGGACCTCTCCAGATAACAGCATTACTGCTGTCTTTGAGCAGAAAACCTATAGACATAACCTTCAGCTCCCCTACTGCTACCGGAAGGATTCCATCTGCAGAACTCTGAAGAGGCGAGCCCTCAAGGTTCAGCATTGTGGGCACACTTGGACCATGGATATCAACATCCATAAGACCGACTTTCTTCCCTGAGAGGGCAAGGGAAACAGCCATGTTAACAGCAACAGTGCTTTTGCCTACCCCCCCCTTCCCCGACATTACGATAATTTTGTGCTTAATACGGCAAAGCCTTCCGGCAATTGCCTGCCTGTCCTCAAACTGCTGCTCTGTTTCGCCGGGCCTTGCACCCTTTGCTGTGCAGCTTTCACTGCTGCACGAGCTGCAGCCGATACTTTTTTCAACATCGTTTGACATAATTTCTCCTAATCCTGCCAATGTCCTTCAACATCAGCGCTGCATATTTTTTTAAGCTCATTTTTTTTATACTTTTCTACCGCCTCTTCCAGAGTCATTTTCTCCGCAAGAAATATTTCTATACCGGCTGCATTAAGTACCCTGAAAGCCTTCGGACCGCAATGGCCTGTAATAAGAACTTCGGCACCACTCTCAACAACGTTTCCTGCACTCTGTATTCCAGCCCCCTGGGAAGCGTTCAGATTCTGATTATTGTCTATAAAAACAGAGGTTCTGTTTTCAAGATCATATATCATCAGCTTTTTTGCCCTTCCGAATCTGCTGTCAATCTCAGAACCTGATGTTTCCCCGGCAGAAGTTAAAGCAATCTTCATATTTTCTCTCCTTCAGAACAGCTGTTTCCCCGTCTGCACAAAGATCCCCGCTTGCCGCAGCCCGGCATCTTAAGTACCTCATCTGTAATCCTGTTTTCCTCCAGAGCTTTCAGTACTGAAGAAAGATCTCCTGAAATAAAACTGAATATATCCATACCGTAGGATTTTGCAAAACAGTTTACCGGTCTTGAAATTGCCCCGCACACTATTGTACCTGTATTGATTCTTGCAAGCTCAACCACCTTTTCAAATGCTGTAAAAGAGGATAAATCAAGTTCCAGTTCCATGACAGTGTTTCCATTGTGTATTTCATAAATATAAAAAACCGACGCAACATCAAAAACAGGGGAGATTCGGTTGTTCCAGACAGTAACAGCTGTTTTCATTCTGTAAAGTACATTGCATTATCTGTGCCATAATTTTTTATTAATTTACAACTACAGGCAGGATAAGAAATTACGGGCTACTGAAGAATTATTATTATAATCTTTTAAGTGCATAAATGCATCAACAGGTGATGCGCATGATGCATTTATGCAACATGGAAAAAGATATCTGTACAGCTTCTGCCTGAATTATTTAAAAATCCCTGCTTTCAAAATGCTTTTTATGCTTCATCAGCTTAAGCATCATCCACTTTTCATTTACAATAGTCCGGACATGTTCCCCCGTTCCGACCAGTCCGGTTTCGTCATAAGCCTGCATGGTTAAGTAATACCTGTTATTGACAATTTCCTTTATTTCGACATTTACACTTATTGTCTCACCGATTGTAGTTGGCTTTTCGTGAATAACCGAGGTTTGTTTTCCGACAGAAATAAAACCTTCCATAAGGTGTGAATCAATAAGCTTTACAGATGCTTCAATCATGAGACCGACAAGGCTTGGTGTTGCAAGAAGATCACGAAGTTTTCCTGATCCGTATTTCAGGGCAGTATCCTCAATTGTTACCTTTTTCTGGATTGTAATATTGTCCCCTGCTTTCAGATCAGTTTCCTTCATAATTGCTTTTCCCATCTTCAAACTCCTTTTAATCCAATTCATGACTTCCACTGTTCCCGGGCAGCCATATTTTTTTCCCTGAGCCTCCCTATTATATAGGGACGAAGCTTTTCAGGGCTTATTATATCATCTATTGAACCGACTTTCTTTGCCCGTTCAACAGAATGAATTCTGTCAAAACTGTTTCCAAGCTCTTTCTGCTTTTCATTATAAACCTTTTTAAAACACTCATCAAATTCCCCGCGCGAACATATATTTTTTTCAAGTTTCTTCATCAACACCTTTACGTTTTCATCGGAGTATGCTGCCTTAAGAACCTTTCTCGGAAAGACAACAGCGGCGGCAGGAGCTCCCCCGATAACAGAGGCATAGGAACCCTCAAGCGCTGCCACTGTCAGCGAGGGATTCAGGGCCCTGGAAAAAACAACATATGCCCCGCCATGATACCTTGCAATTACAATAAAAATTATGGGCCCCTGAAAGTTAACAACAGCCCTTCCTATTTCTGCCCCGTACTCAAGCTGTAGTTTTCTGAGTGATTCAGGGGATCCGTCAAATCCCGATAGATTGGCAAGAATCACAACTGGCATCACTTTTGAAAAAGCATTCAGAGCCCTGGCAATTTTTTTTGATGACATGGGGTACAGCGTCCCCCCGCTCCAGTTTTCCGGTCCGTCATGGGGGATTTCCCCTATCCGGGAGAGGGTCCTGCTTTCAATGCCTATCATTCCGACAGAGATCCCTCCGACCCGGGTTTCCCAGACAACAGAAGTATCTGAATCATGCATGTTTTTCCATCTTTCAAGATACCCTCCGTCCCTATCAATAACCGCTTTCATGACCTGCTGTATGTCAAAAGGTTTTTTCCTCTCAGGATTCTTTTCAACGCTGAAAATATCACCAATCGTGCTGAACCCCTGCTGCAGAAAATCATTGTACGGTTCATTGGAAATATCCCTGTCATCTCTGTCTGATGTTTTTGAAGGAAGGCGAGTGCCCTCATCAGGGGGCAGATATGTATATCTGTAGTGGCTGAAAAGGGCCTTATATGCATCAGACAGATTTGAAACCCTTATCTGGGCCTGCCCGTTGGGAGCCATAATTTTTTCAGCGCCCCCTATTTCAAGATTATTCTCCCCTGAAATACTGCCTGAAAAATCAAGGGCTTTTTTACCTGTAAGAAGCATTGATGCCCCGTCAGTCATTATCAGAAGACCTTTTGTATGCATCAGCATTGTTGCTTCAGCATTCCAGTACGACTGAGCTCCGACATTTATGGATGAAACAATAATATTTATTTCACCTCCTCTCTGGGTAAATTCAATAATCCTCCTGAGAACTGATGCTGTCCAGTCAAGATTTTCAGTACCGCTTTCCATATCAATCCTTGCGCCTGATGAAACAGGGACCCATTCAAACGGAATATTTTCATTTTCAGCAAGATCAAGTGCTGCAATAATCCTTCTTGATTCCTCTTCGGCCAGACTTCCCATATCCCTGGTCGCATCAGACAGAACAAGAACCCTTCTCATCGGGAATTCCATATCCCTGAAGCTGTTTTCAATAATTCCGAATACAATATTTGAGGGATTGAGGCCGGGAGGTCTTCCTGCTGCAGATATAATTGTCTGCCCCATGGTTCCTGATTCAAACTCGATATCATATTCCTCGAATTTTCCGTACTGGAATTCCTCCTTTCCCGGAAAACCGCTCCCTGTCAGCATTTTTATTATTTCATAGGGATAAACTGTTTTTTTCTGCCTTGCATTTATAACCTTTGCACTGTAGCTGTCCAGAGGCTTAAGAAAACCCTCTGAAGGGATTCTGTTCCTTATAATAACCTGTCCGTCAGTTACAGGAATAAAATTCAGTTCAACAGAGCGTGCAAAACTTTCACTCCATCTTTTTCTCCTTGTCAGTACTGTGAATTTTTCAAGCCCGATATCTCCTGTAAGCTGCATCAGCTTACAGGCATAGTCCTGAAGGTCTTTAATCCTTATACCAAGCAGTGTCCTGTTATGTACAATAATCCTGTTCCAGAGAAGCCGTGATTTATACTGCGCCTGAAGCGCCCTCATTGCATTAACAGCATCAGTATAATGACTCTCAAACATTACAAGACGAAAGGGTATGCTGCTTTCAGATATATCGGAAAGCATTTCAGAGAGGTCTACAAATGCTATCAGCCTTATATCATTTTCGTTTATTCTGGATCTGGCCTCAGCTACAATTACAGCTTCTCTCTGATACCTGATATCAAGATAAAAGTCCCTGAAGCGGTAAACCTTGAGCTCCCTGTACTGAAGCGGACTGAATCCTTTCATCTGAAGCTCCTCCCCCCATCCTCCGCTTTCAGGGGTATAACTGCGGAAACAAGCCTCCCCTTTTGTATTATAAACACCTAAAGACATGAGACACTTTTCAGGCAAAACCCTGTTTCTGATATTTTCAATCAGCTCTTCACTGTCAGAAGCTGTTTTATTTCTTATAATTAATATGATTTCCCTTTTTATTTTTTCACTGCATCCGGAAAACCATTTCCCGGTATCAAAGCTTTCAGGAATATCAGATTTATCCATAACAGCATAAAATGATTTATACTGCTCCGAATTCATCCTGCTTTCTACAAAAAAGAGATCAGGACCCTCACCAAAAAGATATCCCGAGTTTACAACTTCCCTGTCCCGGCTGAATCTCAGCCCTGTCAGCCTGAGCCCCAGTTCCTTTTTTACCATGTCAGGAGAGAGGGCAAGATCTATAAAATCAGACATGATATAGGGGGCTGAATCGATGAGAGATCCCAGATCATTTTCAGAAACAACCTCAGAGTTAAGGATCCCTGTAATAACTGATTCAAGGTTCCTGCAGCTATCACCCCTGATTGATTTTAGTTTGGTGCTGTCCATGATTGAGTATCTGGCACTTACAGCCGCATCAGAAAGAAAAGGGGATAACGAAAGTCTGATTACCTCATCTGTCAGAGCGGATAATACTGCAAACATCTCTTCCGGAATCTCAAGTTCCTTAAGCCTGGAAAAAAGAAGCATCAGGATTTCCTCTTTAATCTTTCTGTTTTTGTGGGACTTAAATATATTCAGAAGTGCATAATTAAGAGTATCAGAATCGGCCGGGTCCCCTTCTCCGGCAGAAGGGAAACAATCAGCAGCATTATAAAGGTCCTCAAGAAACTTTTCCGGGAGACCTTTCCCCCTCTCTGAAGTCCTCCTGAAAAAGTGACTCAGCATCTCGCGATAGGATAAAGGACGAGAGAAAAGATCTGATTTAAGCTCTTCGGCAATAAAAAGCTTTTCTATATAAACATATTTACCTACTATCCCGATAAGCACCTTGACAAGTTCCTTATGAAACTCAGGAGATGATAATGCAAAATCCAGAAATTCTCTGAACACCTCAATACCAGGCCTCTCATTGTCAAATCCGAGAAAAACAGCAGAAACTTCCCGTTTCAGCCATTCCCACCTGTCCACCCCGTCTGAAACCATCGAAGTGAAATCAACCGGACCGGATTCAGATGTACCAGCATCCTCCTGGTCAGGCATTGAATCATCTATCCTGAGAAGAGACTGCCCGGCAGAAACCTGCTCTCCCTCAGCAACAAAAATCTCTTTTATTTTCCCGGACTTAGGGGCACTTATTACCATTTCCATCTTCATTGCTTCAAGAACCAGAAGAGGATCCCCTTTTTTTACATGAGCATCTGTTTCTGCGCTTACAGAAAGCACTATTGCAGGGGATAATGATTTAACATACCCCCCCGACTGTGATTCAACAGGAACCACCGCTCCATCAATATCACACAGAAGCGAGTCCCCTCTGTGGGTAATTATGAGACTGTACTTAACCCCGCCGAATTCAATTGATGATTCCTGCCCTCTGACTTTATATCTGCAGACAAGATCCTTTCCATTACAGCTGATGTGATAATAACTGTCACCTGTATATTTAACAAGAAACAGATAACTGCTGCCCCTGCATGAAAGACTGATTTTTTCCCCTTCTGTTGACGGAGTAATACGGGGACTGCCGGTTTTTGAAATCTGGTTTCTGAAATTTATCAGGCTGTCTTCCTGCTGTTTACGGTACAACTCAACAGCGGAAGAGAGAAGAGCTGCTTCTGTTTGATAACCTGTTGAGGTAAAAGCTTTTTTTTCAAGAAGCTCTTCAACAAACCCGGTATGAATCCCCCCTTTTATTATATCAGGTTCATCCAGAAGATCGAGAACAAAGGACTTGTTGGTTGTTCCGTCTCTGATCTTTATCTTGAGCTCCTGAAGCCCTCTTTTCATTCTTGCAAGTGCCTCTCCCCTGTCTGAACCGTAAGAGATCACCTTTGCGACCATGGAATCAAAATCAGAAGGGATATCGCTGTACTGCTCAATTCCGGAGTCAACCCTTATACCGGGGCCTGCAGGGGGGTTAAAGAGGAGTACCAGTCCTGGAGAAGGATTAAAATTGGAACCGGGATCTTCAGCATTCAGCCTGACCTCAATAACAGAACCGGAAGGCTTCTTCCCCCCCAGATCAACAGCCTTTCCCATAGCAACATCTATCTGCCCTTTTACAAGATCAATACCGTATAATATCTCTGTAATGGGGTGCTCAACCTGAAGCCTTGTGTTTACCTCCATAAAATAGAACTGCTTTCTGTCAATATCATAGAGATACTCAACAGTCCCTGCCCCCCTGTATTCTGCTGCTCTGATAAGCCTGAGAGATGCTTCCTCCATACTCTTTATAACAGATTCATCAAGTGCAGCCGGCGGGGTCTCTTCAATTATTTTCTGATTTCTTCTCTGTACCGAACAGTCTCTTACCCCGAAAGTATTAATATTATTATGAAAATCCGCAAGGACCTGTACCTCGAAATGGCGCCCCCTGGAAACAAAGCACTCCATAAAAAGGACATCATTGCCTGTTATCCTTATGGTCTCTTCACGGGCTGAGTTATACTGCTTCTGAAGCTCATCAGGACTCTTTACAACCCTTATCCCCCTCCCCCCTCCGGCATTGGAAGCCTTTATTATTACCGGGTATCCTATCTCCTCAGCCTTTCTTCCTGCATCCTTAAGAGAAGACAGAGGATTTCCGCTCCAGGGAAGAACAGGTACATCATTTTTTTCCGCAAGTTCCTTGGCTGTTATCTTGTCACCGAGAAGCTTCATGGCCCTGCTTGAAGGACCGAGAAAAACAAATCCCTCTTTTTCAACCTTTTCAGCAAATTCCGAATCCTCAGAAATAAACCCCCAGCCGACCCATACAGCCTGGCAGTCTGCCTTTTTCAGGGCAGATATCAGAAGGGAATGATCAAGATAAAAACCGGCGTCTCCTTTTCCTGATTTTTTCTTCTCATCAGAAAGCAGAAAGGACTCATCTGATTGCCTGACAAAAAGAGACTCTTCCTCTTTTTCAATGTAAAAGGCTATGCTTTTAAGTCTGCTGCCGTGAATAGTGTTATATTCCCTGACAGATCTTATGAACCGGCATGCAGATTCACCTCTGTTTAGAATCCCGATCCTTGAATCCGGTCTTAAAACTGAAGGATTTTTTTTATCTGGCATAATTTACCCCGCTAAAAGTATCTGATTTCGGGGTTTAGTAATAAACTTAAATGTAATTAAGTTGTCAAGAGGGGGAAGAGGATGCAGATATATACAATTTTATATACATATAATAGAAGATTATAACGATGCATGAATTTTTATCAATCTTTTTGGAAAATGGATAAAATCAACAAAACCGGGACTTTTACTTATAGCTTCTGCTTCTCCTGTAATCCCGGGGTATGGTGATCACGAACATGGCCCCTGCCAATCCTTCTTTATAGGATAATTCTCCATGGAACCGTTCCCGTATTATCCTTCTTGACATATATAAACCCATACCGCTTCCGTCGGTTTTTTCTGTTTTTTCATGCTCGAACATTTCGTCACGGAGCCTTCCCGTAACACCTCCGCCATTGTCTTCCACAGTCATAGTCAGGGAGTCAGAGTTACCCGCCAGGACTAAACAGATCTTCGGGGAAATTACAGAGCGCTTCCGTATTATGTTGACAGCGTTTGTCAAAAGGTTAAGTACCACCTGCTGAAGTTCATTTTTTATCCCCCAAATCCTGGTGTCACCGCTGGTTTCAATAGACACTTCTATTCCATGTGTCAGGAAAAGATCTTCCATCAGAGAGAAAACCTTTTTGCACTCATCACCTGCATTGAAACGTTCACGTTCATTAACCGGACTTAAAAAATTCCTGAAGTCTTTCAGCGTAGAGAACATACTTTTTACAGCTTCAGATATAGTTCCGTAGATTTCATATCTCTTTTCTTCAGGAAGACTTTTATTACTCCCCTGCTGAAGGCCAGCTACATTTATTGAAATGGCATACAGGTATTGCTGCCATTGATGCGCAATAAAATTAAGCATCTCTCCAACTCTGGCATGCCTGGCCTGGGCCCACAGAGAAGCCTCAAGTGCCCTTGTTCTCCTGTCAACAAGCTCTTCAATTGTATTCAAATGATTCTTCATCATCTCTATCAGCAGAAATAAATGTATTAAACCGAAAAATATTAAACCGATAGAGGTTTTACAGTTAAAAAGTATTGGCCATGATGCTGGAATATTTATCAGATCAAAACTCATAAAAACGGCAACAATAATAATTGAGATAAAGAACACCCTCGCGTATGAATATTTTTCGATAATCCCTTTTAATGAAACTACAATACCGTATATGATAACTCCATAAGCTATGACTTGTGATAATAGAAAAAAACGCTGCAGCAGAGGCAGGTCTGAGAGCAGGAAAACAGATGAAAGCAGTACAGCGAAAATATTTTTAGCAAGATTTAATTTTGACGGAATCCTTATATGAAAGAACTCGGTTGTAAAACAGAAAAAGAAAAATGATGTTAAAAACCGGGACAGGTAATGGAATTTCCATATAAACAGTCGTGAAAGCCCCATCTGAGCAAGAAAAACCTCGCCATTTACCAACAGGTACAGTACATTCGCAAGATATGAAAAACCGAGATACAAACACCATCGGTTATTTTTCATTTTTATACCGGTAAGGAAAAGATAAAGCGATAAAATTAAAAGCGCTGTCACAATCAGTGAATTGGACATAAAAGCAATTGTCTGTACCCTGAATGCTTTATCGACAGACGCAATAACAGGAAGCATATAGTAATCGAATGAATCGAGGTCAAAGTTTGCCGCCTGAATAGATATATCGTATACACCGGTTGCCGATGATATTTCCCTCAAGACAGGTTTATAACCGATTGGTTTTGTTGTCTCTTCGCTGCATCCCACTGTACCGTTAGAGAATATCTCTACTCCGTTGCAGAATATCCTTAGTGCGGTATCTAACTGGGGAATCCGTAATATTACACGACTTCCTGTATCCGGAGGCAGCATAATACGTTTCTGATAGGTTCCGAAGCCGTGCCAGGGCAGCTGGTCCTCACCTTTTGTGTTGGTATGCCATGAGCCGATAAAGGGAATTGTATATGCTTTTGCACCATCAGGAATGTCATCCATTGAAGTTAACAGGGTGTTCCAGAAGAAATTCCAGTTGCCTGAGATCCCGATAATCTCTTCTCCATTCCAGTCCAGCTCTTTTTGTATATTTCCTTCTGCAGCGGCGATATGTACGGCTGTAAATTGAAGCAAGATGCTTAAGGCAAGAACAAAAAAGCCTTTCGTGCGGATTTTATGTGAGAAGCCTGGCAAAGCGTTCATCCTTATTCACAAGCGCTATGAGCTCATTGGTTGTTTTTACATTCATCTTTCTAAGCAGACTTGTCTTGTGCTTTTTGAGGGTAGATTCCGAGATATTCAGTTTGCCGCAGATCTCCTTGCCGGTAAGCCCGTTTGCCACCAGCATGAGAACATCCTGCTCCCTTGGAGTCAGGGAGTTTACTATTGCAGTCTGTTGCTCTTCATCCCCGCCTGATTCAAGCTTCTCCATTTTATTAATCATCTTTGTCATGACGCTCGGGCAAAAGTAGCGGTTGCCGTCGCGGACTTCAAGAAGTGCACGCTTCAGCTCATCAGTATTATTTTCTTTAAGCACATAACCTGCAATCCTGAATTGAAGCGCTCTGGATACTAAAGAATCATCAACAAAGGATGTTAACAGGATTATTTTTGAATCAATACGATTCTCCTGCAGCTTCTGAGCAACACCAAACCCGTTAAGAAGGGGAATAGAGAGGTCAACAACACAGATATCAGGCTCAAGCTCTGTTATTTTCTTTACAGCACTAAGCCCGTCGTAGGCTTCTCCTACTACCGAAAAATCAGTAAGTGATTCTATTATTATTTTAATCCCCGGAAGCAGTATTTTATGGTCGTCTACCAGAAAGACTCTTGTCATTTTCATCTCCAGAATTATAGTGCAGAATTAACTAATCTGCCAGTGGCTTGTTCTGTTAAAATAAATGGAAGGGGAAGAATCCCCTTCCTCAAACTTTTTTAAAAAAGACTGTTCTTAATGTAGTGCTGTATTGTATAGATGTTTTTTCATCAATCGATATCATCGTGATCGTAAAGATTGGTTACCTCGCCTGCTGTCAAGGCATATTTGTAAAACCTGACCTCATCTATTATCCCATTAAAATACCTTGGGGAGACATTGAGGTAATCAGCACCGATTGCGAATCCATAGGGTGAATTCTGAATATCATAGGTGGTAGCAGAACCTGCACTCACTCCGTTTACATAGAATTGTACGTTTCTGGTAGAATCAGTATATACTCCAACAACATGGAGCCAGGTTCCGGTACTTAGAACATTATCATTCGAATATCCTTCCGCTAAGTCGAGAGCATTCGTATGACCGGCCCAACTGGAATTAATCCTGAACATTAATCCGTTTACCGCATTCGCATGGTAATTTGATACAACGGCACTAAAATTTCCGATAGAGGTAAGATAAATCCACGCGCTGATTGTAAAGTCAGCATCACAGTCTATGCCCAGATCTCCATTAACCTGCATGTAGTCGTTTGTTCCGTCGAAGCGGTATGCGCCGTTAGCACTTCCATCATGTCCTGTTGATAATGTTGGACCTCCGGATGGTACCAGTGTAACGCCCCTTCCGCTTGCATCTGTCAGTGAACCATTTGTAAAGGGGAAGTAAAGATCCATGGCGCCTCTTACGGGGAAGTAATAAGCAGAGTCAGAGCAATTTACATCCGAAGAGTAGCTGTCTTTAAAACCGGAAACAGTGATGGAAGTGTAGTTTGTTTGCTGAAGACTTCCTGTCGGGTTGATCGTAATTGTGTCATTTGTGTTCGTTGTGGTGCTGAAAGTAATTGCAGCATTTCCCCCATCTGTAAAGGTAACAACCGGGGAAGCAAAGCTTACTGTACCTTTTGTTATTCCATCAAGACTATCTGAAAATACTATTACTATGTTAGTGTCAGCTGAAACTGATGTTTCTCCGTCAGGTGTTATTGAGCTTATTGATACATCAAGGCGCCACACGGCAAAGAGGGTTACGTCAGAGCTCCCCATTGTGTAGGATGCTCCGTTTGCATAGTCAGCTGCCCCGTCGGAATCTTCGTCCCATCCGGTAAAGGTATAGCCGGTCATGGTAAAGGTGTTGGCGTTGAGGATTGCCGTTGCTCCTTCTTCTATGCTCTGATTGCTCATGCTGCCGCTTCCTCCGTTGGCATTGAAGGTTACAGTGTGGGTAATTGATGTCCAGACTGCATAAAGAACCTCATCTGAACCTCCCATGGTATAGCTTCCCCCGTCTGTATAACCAACTGAACCGCCCGGAGTTTCGGCCCATCCGCTGAAGGCATGGCCGGCATATGTAAAACTATTGGCATTGAGGTTTACAGATGCTCCCTCCTGTATGGTTTGACTGCTCATGCTGCCGCTTCCTCCGTTGGCATTGAAGGTTATGGTGTGGGTAGGAAGTGCTGTCCACACGGCAAAGAGGGTTACGTCAGAGCTCCCCATTGTGCAGGATGCTCCGTTTGCATAGTCAGCTGCCCCGTCGGAATCCTCGTCCCATCCGGTAAAGGTATAACCATCTCTGGTAAAGGCATTGGCAGTAAGATTGACAGCTGCTCCTTCTGCAACAGTCTGACTGCTCATGCTTCCGATTCCTCCGTTGGCATTGAAGGTTATGGTGTGGGTAGGAAGTGCTGTCCAGACCGCATAGAGGGTTACGTCAGAGCTCCCCATTGTGCAGGATGCTCCGTTTGCATAGTCAGCTGCCCCGTCGGAATCTTCGTCCCATCCGGTAAAGGTATAACCGTCTCTGGTAAAGGCATTGGCAGTAAGATTGACAGCTGCTCCTTCTGCAACAGTCTGACTGCTCATGCTTCCGATTCCTCCGTTGGCATTGAAGCTTATAGTGTGAGTAGGAAGTGCTGTCCAGACCGCATAGAGGGTTACGTCAGAGCTCCCCATTGTGCAGGATGCTCCGTTTGCATAGTCAGCTGCCCCGTCGGAATCTTCGTCCCATCCGATGAAGGTATAACCGTCTCTGGTAAAGGCATTGGCAGTAAGATTGGCAGCTGCTCCTTCTTCTATGCTCTGGCTGCTCATAACACCGCTGCCGCCGTTGGCGCTAAAGGTTATGGTGTGATACACAACATCACCTGCCAGAACAGTGACAGTAATTTTTTTTGTGGATGTAACTGAGCCTTTACTAACAGTTGCTGTTAGTATCACTGTAGCATTGGAGCCTGAAGGCCGGGTAACTGTTGTACTCCCATCTTCGTTAACTGTTATTATTTCTGTATTTGATGAACTCCATGTTATCGTACTCCTTTCAGCTCCACTTGTCGGCAGTGAAAAACCTGAAGTAACAGAAGATGCTGTATCTCCAGGAGCAAAGGATATACTGGATTCTGTGAGCTTCTCAGAGTCTTCAGAAACAGAAGCCTCATTGAAAGCTTTTTCTGCATCTTCGCTCATCATACCCATATCTGTACAGCCTGATATAAAAAGGCTGATAATAAAAAATATTTTTATAATATTTGATCTCAATATATTTTCATTCATATTAATACTCCTTTTTTACCATGAAACCGAAGTACCAAGGCTGATATAGTTAACCGGTATGGAACTTATATAGGAAGTGTAGGAAATATCTACGCCGAACAAGATTTCAGGCATACCCGGGAAAATGAAATCTGTTCTTACTGCTGGAGATAGATAGAAGGCGACTCCTTTATGGTAGAGCCCTTCTGTATAATCTATTTCGTAATATGCAGCTCCGGTTTCCAGTCTTGGTACAATTGCTCTCGGGAAATACCACTTGTCGGGCAGATTTTTTTCTGTCTGGAAAATATATTCCATACTTAAAAAACCTCCTCCGGAGAGTATTGTCAGATAATTTCCTGTACCTTCATGAAAGTGCGCGCCAAGTCCGATTCTTAACGGTTTTAATAAATCATCAACATCTGAATCTTCGGTGATTCTTACAGTCATACCCCCGTTAAGCTTAAAGCCGATACCCTCTGTATAGAATGCGGCAGATGGAGTAATATACCATCCCGGTTTAAGACTGATTCCGAAAACATCGAAGGTAAACTCGTCTTTCTCTTCGCGTGTAATATTAACCGTGTAATCAGAAGTTTTTCCTTCATTATAGGTAATGCGGATTATTGTCTCTGTTGTTCCTACCGGAAGCTCTCCTTCGGTATCTGAAATAATCTCTACTGCTGCTCCTGCTGCGATATCCTTATCGCTAAGAGCCGCATTTAACTGAAGCTTATCTGTTTTATATGGAACAGTAACCGAATAGAAGATGGTCTCGGGGCTGAACCCCGGGACCAGAAGAATTTCTTTATTATTTTCTTCCGGCTTTATCTCTAAAACAGAAAGAAGCGGCGCTGACCGTCTAATTAATAATTTATATTCTGTAGAATTTTTGCCGAGCTGATCTGTTACAACTGCTGTAAACTCGTTATCTCCTACTGATAGCTGAACTTCTGAAATTTCATTATCTATCCGGGCCGCTGCATCTGTTGTTAATAAAGCAACAGATACAAGGCTGACAGAGTAAGGAACAGAAACCCTGTATTCAGTTACATCAGGGCTGAATGGAGGTGAAAGGACAAGGCTTTCTCCATTTGTTTCAGTAACAGTAAGTTCATCAAGGGTTGTAGCTGCCGGTCCCTCACGGACAACAGCGATTGTATATTTATCATCTATGGAAGATCCGTCCGAAAGGGTAAGTGTAACAGTATTAACGCCCGTTTTAAGGGTTTCTGTATAGTTTTTATCAACACTTACAACAGCGCCGGCAGCCTCATCTTCCGGCAAAATTGAAGGGACTACTTCAACATCAGTAACCACATACGGGACCTCTGCCTGGTATGTTTTTATTTCAGAGGAAAATTCCGGAGTTATTGCAATGGGTTGGTTTTTCGATGTTATCAATAGCGACTGAAGTTCCGCCTTCTGCCGCAATACTGTTAAGCTGTAGGCTTGAGAAACCTTCACCTCTCCAGCTTCTGATTCTACTGCAGCGGAAATCCTGTTGCTTCCCGGGACAAGGGAAACAGGATCTTCAGAAAGTCCTTTAATCTTTGCACGAGGATCCGCCGTGCTTAGATCAATTAAAAGAGAATCCACAGAATATGGTACAGTTGCAGTAAAGGAAGTTCCGTTTCCTGTAAGCTCAATTGGAGAACCGTCCTCAGTAGAGACTTTACCGGTATCCAGCGCTGCTGTTGCTTTGGTAAGGATATAAGGAGCTGCACTGTATGTAATATTATCCGGCTTAAAACCGGCGATAGCGCCTAAAGTATAGGCTGTTAAAAAGTGACGTTCTTCAATCTCTTCAATTGACAGATCAGATCCATATCCTCCGATTCTGACTTTCGCGTCAAAATTTATCAGAGGAAGGAGGCTCCCGATATTCTGCATTCTTTCCATACTATTGGAATCAGGCGCCCCATCGTCCCTATAGGAAACTGTATTATCAATAATACCAACTCCTGCTGAGGTCTCAGAGAATATCAGATCTGTAATACCCGCTTCTTCAAGCCTGCTTTTTACAGCTTCCAGATTTTCGTTATTAACAAGATAGGCGGTATATCCGGGGTGCATTGATGTGCTCAGAAGCTCCCACCAGACCATACTATTATCTGAGTCCTGCCCGACAGAACCTACAATAGAGATCTCAACCCGGCGGTTTAATGCTCTTCCGTCAGGAGTCTCATTGTCTGCAACAGGTTCATAGAATCCCCTGCCGGCAGCTTCTATCTGTTCAGAATTAAAAATTCCTGTTTTGCTGATTACTCCGGCAACAGACTGGGCTCTTTCTTTTGACAATTCCAACCCGTCATCTGTATCTTCCGGTGACAGTTTTGCCGTATGTCCCTGAACAAGCAGGGACATATCAGAGAACCGCTTCAGTATTTCGGTCAGCTTATTGATCTTTTCTTCAGTTTCAGGGGTAACCTCTGAAGAATCCGGAAGAAAGCGGATATCCCGGTAAATTATATTAATGGAATTGTTTGAAATATTCAGACTGAAAGATTCAAGCCCGGCTGTCTCTGCCTCTGCTTCCACCTCCTGTACTAAAAGCGATAAAGATACATCTTCCCATACCTTGCTTCGCTCTGCCTTTATTTCTTTTGAAGGTACATCGCCTCTGAAAAGATCTTTTTCTGCCAAGGCCTTAACATCCATATCCTGCGCTGCAAGAAGCTGTAATGAGAGGCACAGCAGAATAAAAAATGCCAGGTTTCTTAATTTCATTTTTCTACCTCTGGTTGCCGGTTATAATAATGATTTACCCTATTATGGAAATTTTTCTGATAAAACTTTAACAGCTGGCATGTCGAGGTAAAATCGGCGAAAGGTACCGTTTTATTGGTCTAAAGGTGCTAATTAAGAGGATTATAAAAAAAGCAGTGTTTTCCTGATTTATTATCGTCTGATATTCAGTTTTTTCATTTTTCGGTACAGGGTTGCCCTGTGAATATCAAGCTCTGCGGCTGCGGCTGATTGATTCCAGTTGTGCCTTTCAAGCACTTCAACAATAAGCTCCCGCTCTGTCTTCCGTTTTATCTCTGAGAATGAATTAATTGTATCCAGTTTATATTTTGATCTTCCGAGAACTTCATCAGGTATGTGTCTGAGTTCAATCATACTTCCCTGGCAGAGTACAAATGCCCTTTCAATAATATTCTCAAGCTCCCTGACATTCCCGGGCCATTGATAAGACATAAATGCTGAATACACTTCAGGAGCAGCCCCGGCTACTGTTTTTCCCTGAATTGAGTTGTACCTGTCTATAAAGCTTTCAGTAAATATCGGGATGTCCTCTTTTCTCAAACGAAGGGGGGGAAGTTCAATTCTTATTACATTTATCCGATAAAAAAGATCTTCCCTGAATTTTCCCTCATTAACCAGCTGCGACAGGTTTTTGTTTGTAGCAGCAACTACCCTGGCTCCGGTTTTTTCAGTTTTAACACTTCCCAGGGGTTCAAATGTATGCTCCTGCAGGACCCTGAGCAGCCTCACCTGAAGAGCCGGGCTGATCTCCCCTATTTCATCCAGAAATATTGTTCCGCTTCCTGCAAGGGCAAACCTTCCCGGTTTGTCAAATCCGGCGCCTGTAAAAGCTCCCTTCTTATATCCGAAAAGTTCAGATTCAAGCAGGGTATCGGGAAGGGCGCCGCAGTTTACTGCAATAAAAGGGGATTCCGGATCATTTCCAAGGCTGTGAATAGTCCTTGCAAGGACCTCCTTTCCTGTCCCTGTCTCCCCTTCTATAAGAACAGTGCTTCTTGAAGATGCAATTGCAGGCAGTATATCAAAGATACGGTGCATCAGCGGGCTGTGGCTGTTCATAGTTCCGGCATTATTGCTTTCAGAAAGTTTTCTCTTCAGTATTTCAATATCACTCAGGTCCCTGAAAGTTTCAGCTCCCCCTGTTATATTACCGCAGCTGTCTCTCAGAACTGCTGTTGAAATAGTTACAGGAATTTTATCACCCTCTGAATTAATAATAAAACAGGGCTTGTTGATAACTTCACCTTCTGTTTCCATTGTCTTTTGAAGATAACAGGATCCTTCGCAGATGCTTGATCTGAAAACATCGCTGCATCTTCTCCCTAAAGCCTCTTCTCTTTTAATACCTGTAATATTTTCTGCTGCCCTGTTGAAATATGTAATCTCCCATGATGTATCAACAGTAAAAACCCCGTCTGAAATGCTTTCCAATATTGCTTCTTTTGAGTAGCTCTTTTTATCTTCTTCTGAACAATCAGTATTTTCCGCCATAAGCACATATTCCCTGAAAAATTATACCTGATATTAAAATACATCTTTTTTTTAAAAAAAACCATTGCTTTATCAGTTCCGGAAACAGCATGGATATGGGCCAGTTTTTCTACAAACTCCCTATAATAATATTACACAGCCTCATCGGATTAATTTCACTTAAATACTTTTTCCATGAAGCTTCCCCGGAGAGTGTATTTTCAGGCTGTCCGTAATTTGTAAGATATACAACAACAAGATCATACTCAGGATCAACAAGAAGAAAAGTTCCCGCACCCCCCATTTTCCCGATTGCTTTATCAGAAACAAGGTCTCCGAAAAAGGAAAACGGAGACAAGGCATATTCCCAGAACCAGGTTTTGGGGCCGCTTACAATATAATGAAGACCTGATTCAGGAGACTCAAATATTTCAAAATTGGTAATCCCTTCAGTCATTTTAGACACAGATGCTTCAGAAAAAATTTGTCTTCCGTTATATGATCCTCCATTCAGCAGCATCTGCGAGAATATATTCATATCTTCAGCAGTTGAGAAAAGGCCGTCAGAGCCGAGGACTTCCCCAAGGTAGTGTTCAAGATCCTGACATATTTCACCTCTCAAAATACGTCCTGTATCAGAAATCCCGGTAGCAGCACACTTCATTTTATCGGGGGGATTAAACATTGTATTCTTCATTCCAAGAGGATCAAATATCCATTCCCTCGCCAAGACAGAAAGCGGTCTTCCGGTAATTATTTCAAGAAGCTTTCCAAGTATCCGGCAGGAAACATCACTGTAAAGAACTTTTGTTCCGGGTTTATATTCTGACTTCTGGCTGTAATGAACTGACCATGCTTTTTCCAGATCTCCCGCTTCGGCTGCTTCCGAACATCCTGCAGGATCTTCAAGAGGAATACCTCCTGTGAAATTCAGAAGTTCTCTGACAGTTACCCTCCTCTTTTCATCGCTTGTTCCGAATTCCGGGATATAGTCAGTTACCCGCTCATCAAGTGTAAGCTGCCCCTCCTCGATAAGTTTAAATACAATCGGGAGGGTAACCATAACCTTGGATATCGATTCAACATTAAAGAGAGTTGTTCCGCTGACTTTTTCATCAGAATTCTCAGACCCCTTAAGCATCGAACCAAAGGATTTATTATAAATCACCTTGCCTTTTCTGTTTACAAGGACCTGAGCCCCCGGATAGAATCCTTCTTTAATTTTTCCGGAAATAAAATTATCAATTTTTTTATCCATATATATAGTCCTGCACTACTGATCAGTTTCCTTGACTCCCTTCCGGCCGGAAATCAGGTGGACTGTAAGCATAACAGCAATTACAGGGAGCACCCATCCAAGACCGTGTTTGCCGAGAGGAAGCATTGAAGATAATTTTGTTATAAAATTGGTTGTAAGACCGTAAAAAGAAAGCATATCTCCGATTCCGAAAAAAACTGCAGTAATTACACCTGCTGTTACAGCATTTCTGATTTTGTCAAAATTATAGTACAATCCGCTCAGAATAAAAACAATGACAGAAGGATACAGAAGAACAAGCCATGGAACTGTATATTTTACAATTCTGCTTAACCCTACCAGTCCCAGTATAAAACCTATTGAAGTTGCGGCAATAACAAGTGTTCTGTAATTAAGTTTCCCCCCGGTCATTTCCGAAAACATGTCTCCTGCCATTGAAATTATTGCAGCAGCTGTTGTAAGACAGCTCAGGGCCATAATTACAGCAAAACTGAAAAGACCGACTTTTCCAAGAAGACCCTCTGCTATTTTAGTCGAAAGAACACCGATTGAAGCATCAGGGAAAGATGGACCTGAAGATGCTCCGAGGTAAACAAGCACAGTTGATGTTATACCCAGAATAACAGCTGTAAAAATACCGATAACATTCAGATTTTTATCCTTATCCTCTTTTGCTGTAATATTTCTGATATTAAGTTCATGAAGGACCCAGCCTCCGAACAGAAGAGCTGCAATTGCATTCATAGTGTTATATGCATTAACCATTCCGTCCTTCAACGGGGTGGCTGATTCCGGATTCTGAAGCGACGAAAGGGGGGTTGCAACACCTTTGACAGCAAGAATAACTACAAAAATTATAAGAACAGGTGCCATAACCTTCCCTATTTTATTCATAACAGTTGCCCGTGTTGCAGCTACATAAAAACTTATCAGAAAAAAAACTGCAAGGGTGGCCCATAACGGAGCTCCCGGAAGCATCGGGAGTACAGCCATCTCATGTGTAGCTGAGGATACCCTTGGAAGAATAAAAAACACTGTGATGAGAATAGGAATTGCAGTATAAATTTTCCCGAAATATTTACCCAGAACTTTTGTTGCTATACCTGTCAGCGACTGGTTCTGATGGGCACATGCAAGGTATGCAAGCCAGACAAAAACGCTGTTTATTATCATATATCCCAACGCAGAGATAAACCAGCCTGTCCCGGCGCCCCTTCCAAGAATCGGAGGGAAAATAAGGTCGCCTACACCGAAATGTGATGAAAACATTGCGCCTGAAATAACAAGCAAAACAGATAACGGCAATAAATTCTTTTTCAACATAACTTTTCTCCTGTAGCTTTTAATAGAAACATTATAACATATGTTCATAACTATAAAAGAGAAATACCCGGAGTGTTGATGTTTTTTTTGCAGTTTTCAGAGTTTTTTATTAAGTAACCCGGCAGTTTCTGTTTAATTTATCTCTGAACAAGATATACCCCTCCGATCAAAAGAAGGATACCGGCAATCCGGGAAATACTGATCTTAAGCTCAGTAACGCCCATCCAGCCAAAATGGTCAAAGAGTACAGACATTATGAGCTGTCCTGCAAGCCCGGCAGCAATCGTATTTGCGACCCCGGCGACAGGAACAGAGAGAAGAACGGATGTTACCACAAAGATGCCGTACAGCCCTCCGGTAAAATAAATCCAGTTTATTCCCGACAGCCTTGCAGGAGAAGGCAGTCCGATAGGGGAAAAAATACAGACCAGGAGAATAATCAGAAGCCCCCCGGCAAATGAAATAAGGGTACCGTGAAAAGGCTGTCCCAGCTGCTGGGCCATCCGTGAATTAACAGTGCTCTGGAGCGGAATAGTTGCCCCTGCAATAAAAGCAAGCAGCATAAAAAAATATTTCATAACAGCCTCTGCAGAAAAGTATTTAAAAAAGTGTTGTCTCAGATATTATTAAAAAAGCTGCCGGATATCCATACTTTAAAACTTTTTTTAAAATATTTTTTCCGGCAGCAAAAAAACAAAAAAGAAAGAAATGTCTATTTATTCATTATATCCCCGAATAGGTCCTCATCTTTAGGCACTTTTTCAGGAATTGGAAGACTTACCCAGGTTGTATTGATAAAATGTTTCCATACGATATTCTCGCTTGAAATGTTTCCTCCCCATGTCCCGCATCCGAGAGTAAGGGTAAAGGGTATTCCGTTGTCCCAGTTTCCGCTGTTCCCGTAGCACTGTGGCTGTCTTACCATTACTCGGCTTGTTTTTGTCCTTAACGCAAACTCTTCAACATGGCTCATATCATTGGTATAGATCCCGCATGAATGTCCTGCTCCCTGGTATGATGTTATCTCATTCACCTTATCCACTGCCGCATTGAAATCAGGAACCCTGTGTATAGCAACAACAACACTCATCTTCTCTCCGCTGAAAGGGTGATCAGGGCCGACACCGTCCTCTTTTACCATAATGAATTTTGTCCCTTCAGGAAGTTTTATCCCTGCAAGAGATGCTATCTTTTCAGCCGGCTGCGCTACAATATCCCTGGAAAGGTGTCCGTCTACCCAGAGAGTCCCCTGCAGTTTAACCTTTTCATCCGCATCAGCCAGGTACCCCCCCTGGGCTTGAAGTTCTTTCAGCATCTCATCATAAACTGCCTCTTCGAGAACAACATTATTATCAGCGCTGCAACTTGTCGCAAGATCAAAAGTCTTACTCAGCATTATCTTGTGTGCTGACTCTTTCAGGTCCGCTGTTTTATCCACAACTGTTACAACGTTACCGGCACCGACTCCGTATGCAGGGGTTCCTGATGAATAGGCTGCCTTTACCATTCCGGCTCCCCCTGTTGCTACAACAAGGTCACACTGTTTCATAAGCTCGCTGCTTGCTTCCATTGTGGGTTCATCAACACCTATAATAAGATCTTCAGGCGCCCCGTACTGTCTGAGTGTTGCCCTCATATTGTCCATTATCATTTTATTGGTTTTTTTTGTCCTCGGGTGGGGTGCAAAAACTATTGCATTTCTCCCCTTTATTGCATTCAGAGCCTTGATTACAGGGGTTGCCTCCGGATTTGTACACGGGACAAGTGCTCCTATTACACCTACCGGTTTTGCAATCTTGATAAGCCCTTTTGCTTCATCCCTCTCTATTATCCCGACACTCTTTACCCCTGCAAGGTCTCTTACAACTCCCCGGATCTTTTTATGGAGTTTTCCGTACTTGCTTTCAAAGTTTCCAAGCTGTGATTCTTCAAATGCAAGCTTTGCTATCTCTTCAATCGGACCGGGTTTTACTATATTCCAGGCTATTGCCTTTACCAGCTCGTCAACCTTTTCCTGAGAAAAACCGTCCGCGATCTTCTGGGCTTCTCTTGCCCTTGCTATCAGACCTTTTATAAGTTCTTTTGCCTCTGTCTGTTTTATATCTGCCATCTAAATACTCCTTGAACAAAACGCATTGTCTGATAATAGTATCAAACAATGCGCAAATATTAAACCCTTTCTCTATTCAACTTCACTCATTTTTACTGATCGCCCCTCTTTCATTGACTTGAAGGCTGCTTTTGCAATCAGAACAGGTTTCAGCCCGTCAATTGCACCTACAGGAACATCAGTATTATTTATAATTGCATTAAAAAACTGTTTTTTCTCTTCTGTAAAGGATTCCATATATCTTTCAAGAAAAAAGTAGAGAGGTTTCTCGGAAGAAACACCTTCTGATGTGCTTAACACAGCAGAGGATTTGGTATCGTTTGATACATTAATTGTACCCTTGTTTCCAAAAACCTCTACCCTCTGGTCATATCCGTACTTTGCCTCTCTTGAGTTTTCAATAATACCCAGAGCTCCGTTTGCAAACTTGAGGTTTATCACTGCAGTATCGATATCTCCGGCCTTGCCGATTGCAGGATCAACAAGAACTGCGCCGTAAGCTGATACTTCAACAACTTCGCTGCCTGAAAGGTATCTGACCATGTCAAAATCATGTATTGTCATATCCATAAACATTCCGCCTGATGCAGCTACATATTCAGCCGGAGGCGGGGCTGGATCACGGGAAGTTACCCTTACAATATGGACATCTCCGACACTGCCCTTACTTACCAGGTTTTTAACCTCCATAAAGTTATGATCAAACCTTCTGTTGAATCCGACCTGGAATTTTATCCCGGTTTCCTTCACTACCTTTATTGTTTCCTTTATCCTGTCAACATCCATATCAACAGGTTTTTCACAGAAAACATGCTTTCCTGCCCTTGCAGCTTCAATACTGTACTGAGAATGTGTGCTTGTTGGTGAACAGATAATTACCGCATCAATTTCAGGATCATCAATTATTGTTTTATAGTCCTTACCGAGTTTTTTAACTCCCAGTTCTTTCATGAATTTTTCAGATTCCCCGTTAAGAAAGGGATCTGTTACAGCAACAACCTCTGCTGACGGAATATGGTATGCAATGCTCTCAGCATGTACCTTGCCGATTCTTCCGGCACCGATTATGCCGACTTTTATTTTTTCTGCCATTTTTTTCTCCTTCTCCTAAAGACCTGTATTTTCTCTGATATATTTTCTTGCTTTTACTGCATATTCAAACGGATTTGCTTTTGCAGGATCCTGTTCAGCCTCTACAACCATCCATCCTTCATAATTATTCTCTTCAAGAATTTTAAATATTGAAGGAAAATCAATTGATCCGTCACCCGGAACTGTAAAAGCACCTGATCTTACCGCAGCAAGAAAACTCATCTCCTTCTTTTTTACCTCATCAAGGACTTCAGGTCTGACATCCTTAAGATGGACATGGCCCACCCTTTTTACAAACAATCTCAATGCTTCCACAGGGTTTTCGCCTGAAAAAGTAAAATGTCCTGAATCAAAGAGGAGATATACATACTCAGGGTCTGTCATATCCATGAGCTTTTTAGTTTCAGCGATTGTCTGTACCCCTGTTCCCATATGATGATGGTAGCAGAGCTTGAATCCTCGATCCCTGGCAATTTTACCGAGTTTATTGAGCCCTTCGGCAAGCTTTTTCCATTCTTCATCTGTAAAAAAGGGTTTTCCCTTGAATACAGGGGTATCCTGCATTCCCTGGACACTTTTTCCCTGCTCTGCTGGTCCGATTACAGAAGCTCCCATAGCTTCAAGAAAATCAAGCTGTTTTTCAAAATCTTTCTTCACTGTCTCAAACGGCTGATTCGTAAGAAATGAGCTGAACCACTGATTGCAGATCCTGATACCCCTTATATCAAGGTATTTTTTCAGTACTGAAGGATCTTTGGGATACTTGTTACCGACTTCACTTCCTGTAAATCCGGAAAGAGCCATTTCACTTACACACTGTTCAAATGTGTTTTCACTGCCCAGATCAGGAAGGTCATCATTTGTCCAGCCGATCGGAGCCATAGCCAGTTTTACTTTATTCACATCCATAGATATTTCACCTCAAATAAAATTAATATTGTCTTGCTTTACCAAGCTCTTTTTTCATATTCGTATTCTGCCTGACTATCTCTTCCTTTTCTGCAACCTCTGAACTTCCGACTCTCCAGAATGCTTCATACCCATGGGTCATTGTCTTCGGAAAAGTCTTTATATCAATAAGAGTTGAAACAGTCTGCTTTTTGGAATCCTCAATTGCTTCCCTGAGTTCTTTTTCATTTTTTACGGAATAGGTTTTGCATCCGTAGGAGGCGGCATTCATTGCAAAATCAACAGGAACAAACTTCCCGCTGAGTTTCCCCGACCCCTTTTCCCTGAACCTGAACTCAGTCATGAAGGATCCCTGTCCGTTTTCCATCTGAAGATTATTTATACATCCGAATGCAGCATTATCAAAAAGAACAATATTGATCTTTTTACCTTCCTGAACAGAGGTAACAAGCTCAGAATGAAGCATCATATATGAACCGTCGCCGGTCATCGCATAAACCTCTTTGTCAGGCTCCGCCAGTTTTGCACCGAGAGAAGCACACACCTCATATCCCATACAGGAATAGCCGTATTCCATATGGTAGGTATTGGCCTTTCTGGGCCTCCACACCCTCTGAAGATCACCGGGAAGAGATCCAGAAGCACCTACAACAACTGCATTATCATCAAGCATCTCATCAAGAATACCCAGCACCCTTGTCTGGGTAAGACAGGATCCGTACTGATCTTCAAACTCCCCTAGGACATGGTCAAGATGACCGGCAACCTCAGGTTTAAAACCTTCCCTGCAGTACTCAACAGAAAAGAGCCTTTCAAGTTCAGCTGACCACTTATCCCTTGCATCCTTTATTTCACCTGCATAGGCTGATTTATACCCTGCTTCAGAAAGAGCAGCAGAAAGAGCATCCAGAGCCGCTTTTGCATCAGCTGTTATTTTTACACCGTCCATTTTAACTGAATCAAAAGATGCGGTATTTATATTTACAAATTCCACATCAGGGCTCTGGAAAAGCCATTTTGATGCTGTTGTGAAATCGCTGTATCTTGTCCCGATACCTATTACTACATCTGCATCATGCGCAATAATATTGGCTGCAAGACACCCTGTAGTACCTATACCGCCGAGGTTCAGGTAATGATCATACGGGATGGCACTTTTCCCTGCCTGTGTTTCACCATAGGGGATATTAAATTTTTCCGCAAACTCCTTAAGAGCTGCTGCTGCTTCCGAGTACCTTACCCCCCCGCCGCAGATAATAACCGGTTTTTTCTTGTTTCTGATAACTTTTACAGCATCTTTAATCATACCATCTGTTGCTGGTCTTCGTTCAATCCTGTGAACCCTCTTCTTGAAAAAATCTACTGGATAATCATAAGCTTCCCCTTCCACATCCTGGGGAAGGGCAATACATACAGCCCCTGTATCTGCTGGATCTGTTAGAACTCTCACTGCCTGGATCAGGGAGCTCATAATCTGCTCAGGCCTGTTGATCCTGTCCCAGAATTTGCAAACCCCCTTGAAAGCATCATTTGTTGAAATATTCAGGTCATGAAAGTGTTCCACCTGCTGAAGGACCGGGTCCGGCTGTCTTGTAGCGTAGCAGTCTCCAGGGAAAAGAAGAAGGGGGATTCTGTTTGCGCTGGCAACCCCTGCGGCTGTTACCATATTGGCAGCCCCCGGTCCGATTGAAGATGTTACAGCATAGATCTGCTTTCTGTGCTTCTGCTTTGCATACCCGGTCGCTGCATGCGCCATCCCCTGTTCGTTTCTCCCCTGATGAACAACCAGTTCTCCCGGGTTTTCCTCAAGTGCCTGTCCGAGTCCGAGAACATTACCGTGACCCGGGATAATGAAAAACCCTTTAACAAACCGGTTTTCTGCCCCGTCAAATTCCACGTACTGGTTATTTAAAAATTTTACAATTGCCTGTGCTGTTGTAAGCCTTACTGTTTTCATTTTATCTGATTTCCTCCTAAATCCTTCGATTTAATCTACTTTTACATCCGGCCAGATCTTTGCATCCGGATCAAGAAGCCATTTATGCTCATCCCTGAAATTCCTTGAATCAGGACCGAATTTGTCTTCACCCAGATGGGGGATCAGCCATATATAGTACATCGCATATCCGGGAGCCGAAGTCTGTGAATGTGTCTTACCGGGGGTAAGTGTTACAGAATATCTGTCTTTAACAACAAAAGCTTCATCTTCAAGACCTGAAAAACCCCATCCCTGTTCAGGGAAAAATCTGAAATGATATATTTCCGGCTGAGGGTGATCATGCGGCGGGTAGCTGGACCATTTTCCGGGATGATTTATAACCTCTCCCATTACCATTGCTGAAAACGGAGCATTGGCAGCATCAAACACTGTTCTGACAGTCCTTGTTGAAGTTTCCTGCATTGTGCCTTTGCCGAATTCAGCAGAAGTGCATTCCTCAGCCTTATAAAGCACTGCCTTGAAACTGTTATCATTGAGTGCTTTCTGAACAGCAATTTCTGCATCCTCAAGAGCAGTTATCCTGACAGTCATACCGGACGGTACCTGAAGTACTGTAGGGTTCTCTTCAAGAAGAGAATGTCTCTCAGCTTCATAACTTTTTCCGTCCCACTCAAGAAGGACTTTCCCTGACATAAGAAGATATGCCCTCTCTTTATTATCGCTGTTTTCCTCGGTATTACCCTTTGAAAGATTAAGCAGACCGAAATCCATAAGCATATCACTGTGTTTTCCATCAAGTTCTGTAACTGCTGTATAACCTTCCCGGAATTTCCCTTCCTGTTTAATTACCATTATCTGTATTCCTCCTCATTAATTATTTTCATATCTCCATGTAAAATTATGCAGTTCTTCTTATAATTAGTTCAGGATCAAGAACAAGGCGCTCTTCTTTACCCCTTTTTTCCGGATCCTCAATTCTTTCAAGAAGCATACTTACTGCAAGCTCCCCCATCCGGTACTTGGGATGTTCAACTGTTGTCAGCTCCACCCCCCTGAAGGATGCAGGGGCAATATTATCAAAACCGATAACTGCGATATCCTCCGGCATTCTGAAACCTTCCTCGCTGATAGCCTGGATAGCCCCCAGCGCAAGAAGGTCATTGGAGGCGAAAACTGCATCCGGTATTTTCTTTTCAAGGATAAGGCTTTTCATTATCCTGTAGCCGCTTTTCTCCCTGTAATCTCCGAATTTAACATAATCCTGGGAAATTACACTGCTGCCGTACCCTTCAAGAGCTTTCATAAATCCTTCATACCTCTCCATGACTGAAAAGGAATCTTCAGAGCCTCCTATAAAACAGAACTTTCTCCTCCCTTTTTCGAGAAGATATTTTCCGGCAATAAATCCCCCTTTAATATTGTTAAGGACAACCGAATCAGTTCCGCATCCGGCCTGTACTCCGCTCATCAGAACAACCGGAAGTCTTGCGAACTGTTTTCTGTCACTATCTGTCACAATACTTGAAGAAGGTGCTATAACAAGACCATCAACCCTTTTTTCAATCAGAAGGTTTATATATTTATTCTCTCTGTTTTTTTCCCAGTTTGAATTGCAGAGAAAGACGCTGTACCCTTTTTTTTCAAGAAGGTCTTCCGCACCCCGTGCAACTTCCGGGAAAAACGGGTTTGTAATATCGGGAATAATAAGCCCTACAGTATGGGTCTGTCTTTTCACAAGCCCCCTGGCAATCGCATTGGGACTGTAGTTCATGTCCTCTGCAAGCTTTATTATTTCTTCCCGTGTTGAAGGATTTACCCCGTATTTTCCGTTCAGCGCTCTTGATACAGTTGCATAGGAAACACCTGCTTTTTTGGCTATATCCTTTATGGTAGTATTCATATTTACCCTGTATAATTTTGGGAATTTGCACCTTTGTAAACGTTTACTAAAACAAGTATAGTAAACGTTTACAAACTTTACAATATCTTTTTTTAAATTAATAAAGACTTGCGGATTTTATTTATATATTATATATTTTCAGCATCACCAGATCATAAGGAGGAGTTAATGTCAGCTTTTGTTATCGGAGATGTTCCTGTTCAGGAATAGATCGGATACAGTTTTTTTATCAGTATAATCCTATCTATCTCTACAGAAAATCTCAATTCTGATTAATCGAACAGGACATCTCTTATTAAATACCAGAAAACTCTAACAGGAAATAAGGAAAAGGTATGTCCAGAACAGAACAGAATATTAAAACACCAGAAAACACATTTATATGCCGCAACTGCGGACAGACAGTCCCTCCCCCTGAATCAGGCGGACAAAACAGGAACCACTGCCCTTCATGCTTATGGAGCCTTCATGTGGACCTCAGAACGGGAGACAGGAGGTGCAGCTGCAGAGGACTCATGGAACCGATATCTGTATGGGTAAAACCATCAAGAGAATGGGCCCTGATCCACAGGTGCAGGAACTGCGGATTTATAAGAACAAACAGGATAGCCGGAGATGACAATGAAATGATTATATTTTCTCTGGCTGCAAAACCCCTTACAATGCTTCCGTTTCCGGCGGAGCATACACTTGAGAGGATACAATGAACACAGCTGAGTGGGGATGGTCCCCCTTTTTTGAGAGAGAAATGGAAAACTACAGAAACAGAGGCCTTAATCCAGGCAGAATTATCAGAGATACGCGGCACTCATACACAGTTGCAGCAGGAAATGAAATAATGACTGCAGAAGTTTCAGGAGCTTTCAGATACAAGACAGCAAGGCCCTCAGACTTTCCTGTTATAGGGGACTGGGTTTTATTCAGGACAGATGACAGCAGGCATTGCCTTATTGAGGGTGTCATGAAGAGAAAAAGCTGTTTTTCACGGAAAGCAGCAGGGAACAGGACAGAAGAACAGGTTATAGCTGCAAATATTGATATTATATTTCTTGTTTTTGCCCTTAACGGGGGGAGAAATTTTACAACAGGAGCTCTGGAAAGATATCTTACACTTGCATGGAACAGCGGAGCAACACCTGTTGTCATTCTTAACAAAGCAGATCTCTCCAGTGACGAAGAGAGATTAAAGGCTGTTATGGATGCGGAAAACAGCGCCCCGGGAGTTGATATACACATCATCAGTGCTAATACTGGTGAAGGAATTGAAAAGCTTTCCGCTGCACTAAAGCCTGGAAAAACAATAGCGCTGACAGGACCTTCAGGGGTCGGCAAATCAACTATTATCAATAGAATTGCAGGTGAAAATCTGCAGAAAACATCTGCCGTTCGTGAATCCGATTTAAAGGGACGCCATACAACAACACACCGGCAGTTGTTCCTCCTTCCATCAGGCCTTATGCTTATTGATTCTCCCGGGCTGAAAGAGCTTCAGCTCTGGGCGGAAGAGGAGAATATGGAAAAAACCTTTAATGATATTGCAGAACTTGCAGCCGGATGCCGTTTCAGAAACTGTTCCCATCAGGGGGAACCCGGATGCGCTGTACAGGAGGCACTGCTTAAAGGGGAGCTTGAGCTGAGGAGATATGAAAACTTCCTTGATCTCAGAAGGGAACTCAATTACCTGAAAACAAAGCAGGATGATCAGGCAGCCAGAGCGGAAAAAGAAAAGTGGAAAAACATAGCAAAGCTAGTAAAAGACATGTACAGGGAAAGAAGGGAAAACAGATTCTGACGATCTGATTCAACAATATAAGAGTATGGTGCGGAGAATCCGCACTGTACTTTTACTGTCAGACACTGGTATATAAATATGTTTTTAAACTCAAAATGAATATCAAATAAAAAAGGAATTTTATGAATTTAAGAATTCATCCGGGGAAAGGGCCGGTTTCTGCAATATTTTTCAAAAACCTCTTAACATCGATAATCGGTCTTCTTGCAATGACCACAGCATGGATTATTGACGGCATATTTATTGGACGTTTTGTCGGGACAAACGGCATTGCCGCAATCAACCTCTCATATCCGCTAATGAGTGTTTTTTTCGGAATAAGCGTTATGATTGCAATAGGAGGCAGCACACTTGCAACTGCATCAAAAGGGAAAAAGGAATATAAAGAAGGGGACACATTTTTCAGCGCAACTGTACTGATAATAGTCCTTTTCTCCATTTTTTCAACTTCAGCAGGACTTTTGCTGAAAACACGGCTTATAAACCTGCTTGGCGCTGATATTACCCTTCAGGGAGATGTATCAGAATATCTGACAATTGTACTTTATTTTATCCTCCCTTTTGTTCTTGCCTATACACTGGATGCTTTTATAAGAAATTCAGCTTGCCCGGGCTATTCTCTGTTTGCCCTCATATCAGGGTCGGTACTAAATATTGTCCTTGATTACTGGTTTATTCCTGTACTTGGTCTCGGTCTGACCGGGGCTGCTTATGCAACCGGGATTTCCCAGCTATTTACAACGCTTATTCAGGCAGTCTTCTTTTTTTCAAAGCGGTCAATTTTCAGGTTCACCATCCCATTAATACCGCTGAAAAATATTCTTAAAATCCTTTACAACGGCTCATCCGAACTGATTAATGAGATGTCAGCCGGGTTTACATCATACCTCTTTAATATTGTCCTGATGAAAAGGATCGGGGCAAACGGGGTTTCAGCCTTCAGTATTTTCAACTACATCCTTATGGTAGCTCTGATGATCTTCTTTGCAACGGCCCAGTCAATACAGCCGGAAATCAACTACTGTTACGGCTCGGGAAAACCGAAAAGGATAAGAAAAATGTTTCTCCTGGGTCTTTTTTTTAATCTGGGAGCAGGGATTTTCTTCTTTACTGCCGTTTTTCTCAAAGCAGACATGATCTCCCATATATTTACAGGGAAGGCTACAAGCCTTGATCCAATTGTAACAGAGATAGCAAGGTATTTCAGTTCAGCATTTCTCCTTTCCGGAATAAATATAGTAACCTCTTCCTACTTCACCTCCATTCAGAAACCCAGGGAATCAGCTGTAATTGCAACATCAAGAGGTCTTGTCTTTGTTTCACTTAATCTTATGATTCTGCCTCTCTTTTTAGGGAACATAGGAATATGGCTTACAATACCTGTATCTGAAATGCTTACACTGCTTGTTTCATTTTATTTTATATATAAAAACAATTCTTTTTCCCCTCTCCAGGAGACAGACTGATTTTTTTATAGACTTATATTTTATTTGGGACTAAAATTCAGGTGCTGCTATACTATGATTTAAAAAAAGGGGTTTATATGTCTGTAAGAAAACAAATTGATTTTATATCCTCAAAAAGCCTTCTGGAAAAATACAATATTTCAGTAGCAGGAGCTGTATGCAGCTCTGATACTGATTCACTAATTACAGCTTCCGAAAAAATCGGATATCCGGTTGTTTTGAAAGCCCATTCCGAAGAGATTGTCCATAAATCAGATATAGGTGCTGTCATCCTCAATATTACCTCCCGGGATGAGCTCCTCTCCTCAAGAGAGGAGGTTTTCAGAAACACGGAAGCTGCAGGGTTTAAAGCTCCTCTTGAGTTCCTTGTTCAAAAAATGGCGGAACCGGGATTTGAAGTACTTGTAGGGGCCCATCAGGATCCTGTTTTCGGTCCTCTGATCATTGTCGGAAGCGGGGGGAAATATGTAGAGCTCCTTGCAGATACAGCACCTGGAATAGGCCTTCTGGATGACAATGATGTGGAAGAGATGCTCTCACTTACAAAAGCCGGAAAGATAATAAACGGATACAGGGGTGAAGTACTTGATAAGAATGCAGTAATTGAAATAGCAAAGAATATTTCAAGGCTGATGGCAGAAAATCCCGAAATTCTGGAAATAGACCTGAACCCGGTAGTACTCTACAAAAAAGGATACTCCCTTGTTGATGCCAGGGTTATTAAAGGGGAGACTGTTTTTAATACAAACATCTCAGAAATTCCTCACAAGATACGGATGAGTCTTGATAAGGTCCTGAACCCTGAGTCTGTTGCAATTTTCGGCGCTTCCCGTCCCGGCACAATGGGGGGAATAATACTTAAAAACTGCATGAGGATAAAAAAGCTTTACCCGGTAAATCCGGGAAGGGATATTGTTCAGGGGCTGAAATGCTATAGAAAAATAGAAGATCTGCCTGAGTCCCCTGATGTCGGCATTTTTATAATAAATGCGGAAGGAACAGTCAGAGAGTTCGAAGAGTTCTGCAAAAAGGGGGGAAGAGGGGCAATCATACTCAGCGACGGATTTGCAGAGGTGGGAAGAAAAGACCTTGAGGACAAACTTGTCGAGATAAGCAGACATTACGGAGTTGCATATATCGGCCCTAACTGCCTCGGAGCAATCAACAATTTCACCGGCTTAAACACCTTCTTCATACCTGAACACAGATCAAGCATTATTGAAAAACCCAACGGAATCGGAATTATTTCACAAAGCGGAGGGATCGGGCTTGAAATACTCGAGATGATGAAAGCAGACAACATGAAACTCGGAAAGCTTGTATCAATTGGAAATGCAAGCGGGGTGGGACTTCCTGAAATACTGGACCACATGGGGGAGGACCCCAACATTTCAGTAATTGCAATATATCTTGAGGGAATCAAAAACGGCAAACAGTTCCTTGAAATAGGGAAAAAGGTCACCAAAAAGAAGCCGGTCCTTGTCATAAAAGGGGGAACAGGGGGAGGAGCAGAAGCAACTCTTTCACACACTGCATCACTTGCCGGTGATGTCGAGGCTTTCAAGGCATGCTGCAGACAGGCAGGATTCTATATGATAGAAGATCTTACAGAGGATCCCAAAATTCTGGTTAACATTCTTTCACTTCTGACAACAAATCCGGTTGCACACGGCGACAGGGTAGCAATAGTCAGTGTCGGCGGAGGTGCCGGTATACTTATTGCAGATCAGATAACTGCCTGCGGGATGGAACTTGCAGAGTTTACCCCTGAAACTAAATATGCACTTAGAGAACTTATCGGGGCCAAAAAGACATTCGGGAAAAACCCGGTTGATCTTCTCGGTGACTGTGATGACAACAGACTGCTTGAAGCACTCAGGATTATTGACAGAGACCCTCAGGTTGACGGGATTATTACAGCACTGTATCTTCAGGTGCCGTTTCTGTCGGAATATCTTGCAGACAGGCTTGTTGACCTGAAGCATTCAATGACAAAACCTATGATACTTGCTCCGAGGGGATTTTCAGATTATGTGATGAATATCAGAAATTACCTCTACAAGAAGGATTTCCACACCTATACGGTACCGATGATCGAACCGCTCAGCATTGCAATGAAAATATGGCAGAAATACGGCAAGAATTTCTGAGCTGTCTTGCAGATCTTTATTATTAATAATGATTTTATAGTTTTCGATAAAAATTACTTGTGGGCACCTCTAAAAACTATGTTTTTTTCGTTTACGAAAAAATAATTCCTTACGCCATTGGCGATTAGGTGCCCGGTATGGGGATCAACTGAAGGTTAATAGAGATCCCCTTATAAAAAAGATCCACATATAATCAACATTATTGAAGCTTTTACCGTAGTTATATATGGTCAACCCTTCTTTTTTATAGCATTTTTATCCTGATACTTCCTTGATGAAGGACCTACGGCCAAAGAAACAGCAGGGATTGTGCTTTCCCTGTCAGGGGTAATGCCGGTACAAAAAAGACAAAAAAATAATTTATGCAAAAATAAATAAAATCAATTATATTTAAAACATGAAAAAACCATCTGTACTTGTACCGTATTCAGGACCGGATTCATCAGGCAGCACGACAGACACATTCATTTACCTCAGACCTGAAACAAACGGGGTTGCAACAGAAAGTGCAATTATGCGTGTTATATATGAATATCCCCGGCATTCAAGTTCGATTAAAATGGTCTATTTCGCAAATTACCCCGGATCATACATCAAGCATAAGCACATAATTGAACACCATTATTCCCATAAGCTTAATTTCACAAAATCAGGGAAAAAGGCTTTTACAGATCAGATGAAAAAATGCTTTGAAAATTTCTATCATACAGAGTTCAGCAGTGCTGAAATTATCGGGGCATATGATGCCATGAAAAAGTTCGGTATTGATGAAGAGGAGCTTTTCAATCTCTGGGTTGATAAGGATGATTTTTTTTCGATATACGGCAATACAATAAAAAAATACAAAGACACCTATATTATTAATTATGATATTCCGGCCCTTTTACACAGAAAATACCTGACTTCAGACATAGCAGTAATGGTATTCAGACTGACACTGCAGTGGGAGGAATTCAGGAGTATTATAGACAGGATGCAGGTTTCATTACGTGAAAAGGGAATAATTGATTCCAGGCATCCTTTGGCCCGGGTTTTTCATTTCACACGGAGCCCTTTTGAGCAGATACTGGACGGACTTGAATATCTTTACAATTCAAATAATAAGGATCCCCTGAATATCTCTTTCTACAAATTCCTTATTGAGAAGGGATTGGATGAGGATATAATACTTTCCTTTATCAAAAACCCGGTTATCAGATATAAAACAGAAAACGGGGTGAAAGAAGATTCAGTTTTTGAAAAAGCAGAGGGAATGAATTACGAAGAAGCGTTTGATTTTATAAGACAAATTATTCAATAGTTATCTTCAACCCTTCTTTGCGGAAGAGAAAGAATTACAAGACCTGAAAATATAATAATTATGCCGCTGATCGAGTATAAAGTGAGCTTTTCACCTATAAAAAATATACCGAGAATTGATGCTGTTGCCGGTTCTGCAAGGGAAAGGGTAACAGCAGTTGAAGCATAAATATACTTTAGCCCTCCTGTATAGAGAAAATAGGCAATGGCTGTGGCAAACAGCCCCAGATAAGCTGCAATAGCGATCCCCCTTAAGCTGAAAATCCAGACAGGAGGATGATAAAACAGAACAGGAACAGCAAGGAATGAACTTATCGTAAATACTGCAGCAGTAACCGGAAGCGGGGGATAATAAGCAAGGATTTTCTTGACAAATACTGAGAACAGGCTGTATGAAAGGCCTGAAAGAACTGCAAATAATGCTCCCCAGGCATCAAGTTCAAGCCCCCCCCCTGCGATAAGGATAAAGCAGCCGGCGACAGAGAGGAAAGAGGCCGGATACCATTTTCTTTCAGGCTTCTCAGAGAGAATAAGAACTGAAAGAATTCCGGCGAAAACAGTCGAACTTCCAAGCATAAGAATTGTTCCGACAGCAATTCCCGTCAGTTTTACACCGGAGAAAAAAAAGAGCTGATAAAGGAGCACAGAAACAGATGAAAAATACAACTCCTTCTCCCTTAAAACAGCAGATGGCACTTTCTTTCCGGAGAGAAAGAGAAGAGTTATAAGAAATAGTGATGCTGAAACAAGCCGTACAGAACCAACCGACAGAGGATCGGGATGTCCCGGCAGCAGGGCCTGAGAAGTCCCGGTTGTCCCCCATAGAAATGCGCCTGCAAGTACATATAAAGTTCCCTTAAGTCTGTTACTGATTTCTTCACCTCTGTCAAGTCTGAACAGAATAATTATAGTGATACCCTGTATTATTTACAAGGATACAAATACAGGGTTTACTTTCAAAAGTAAATCAGCAGATGATAATCTTAACGGAGTAAGACAATATTTTCAGGGCATTCTACAGTTACATGCAATTTAAGACATCTGTCAGTAAATAAGCTCCTCAGTCTCCTTACTGTAAAAGGATATTTTATCTTTACTGAATTCAAGGTCCACCCTGTTGTCCATAGCAAGAGCAGTAAAGCCTGATACTTTTACGGTAATATGCACATCCCCTTTTATAACATTTATTATTGTCTCGCTGCCTGCCGGCAGGACTGAATAAATCCTGTATTCTCCCTCATTTTTTTTCTTTATCACAATATCTTCAGACCGGATCCCTGCAATTATATTCTTATCACGCAGATCAGCACCTGAAGGAATATTATTCAGCGGAATTGAAATATCGCTGTTTTTAAAATAATCTTTTCCCCCTTCTGAAAAGAGACTCCCCTCAATCAGGTTTATTCTGGGGCTTCCGACAAACCTTGCAACAAAGAGATTTGCAGGCTTAATATAGACCTCTTCAGGTGTTGCGCTCTGCATAATCTTCCCATTATTCATAACAATAATTCTATCAGAAAGAGTAAGAGCTTCAACCTGGTCGTGAGTTACATATACAGATGTAGCATTAAGTTCCTTATGAAGCCTTTTAAGCTCACTTCTCATATCAACCCTCAGCATCGCATCCAGATTTGACAGCGGCTCATCCATTAAAAATATCGATGATTCTGCAGCGATCATTCTTGCAAGTGCAACCCTCTGTTGCTGTCCGCCTGAAAGTTCACTGGGATACCGGCTGTCATACCCGGTCAGCTGAACCTTCTCAAGAACATCTTTTACCCTCTCGTTTATTTTTTCCTTTCCAATCTTTTTTGTCTCAAGACCCAGAGATATATTTTTCCTCACAGTCATATGTGGCCACAAGGCATAACTCTGAAACATGAATCCGAGGTGTCTCTGCTCAGGAGGAATATAAATACCATTTTCTTTTGAAAAGAGGGTTTTTCCGTTTGAAAAAAGCTCCCCTGATGTCGGCTCCTCCAGCCCGGCAATCATCCGGAGTGTTGTTGTTTTTCCACATCCAGATGGTCCAAGAAGTGTTAAAAACTCTCCCTCATTAATCGAAAGATCCATATTATCAACAGCAGCTATCTTTCCATATTTTTTTGTAATTTTTTTAAGTTCAATTTTTTTCATAATTTACCCCAAATTCATAGTGTCTTCAGATTTTCTGTTAACAAGCACCCTTATTAAAACATTTGCAAATATTATCAGCAGTAAAAGAAGCAGTGTTACCGCATTTGAATGCTGTTCCTGCTCCTGTGTTTCATATGCAAATATCATTGTAGTTAAAAGCCGTGTAGAAGGTGTTACAAGAAGTATTACAAGAGAGAGTTCCCTCATTGCGGTTATAAAGGTCAGAATCATACCGGAAAGGAATCCACTCTTGCAGAGAGGAAGAATTATAAGCCTGAACCGCTTTGCAAAAGGTATTCCCTGAATACTTGCTGTCTCTTCCAGAGATTTATCAACCTGAAGCATTGCGCTTATTCCCGAGCGTGATGAAAATGGAAGATTCTTGACAATTACAATCAGGACCATAAGATAAAATGTTCCGTACAAGGCAGGAATCGGCCCCACCGATCTTGAAAACATACTCAAATATATAGCACTGAATGCAATACTCGGAAAAACATAAGGGGCAAATGCAATACCCTCAATAAGCCTGGAAAGTTTAGTCCCCCTGTTCTTAACAACAGTGTATCCAATTAAAAGGCCCAGAAAAGCATTTACAACTGCAGCTATGACACCAAGCTTTATACTGTTAACCATTCCTCCCAGAATTCCCCTGTTTCTGAAAACACCGAGTTCACCGCTCGCAACAGTCGCGTCGCTCTTTCCTATCCAGAAGTGGCTTGTCAAATTTGAAAAGGAATAATCATCAGGAAGAAGCATAAATGTGCTGAATGTAAGCATTACTATAGGAAATATTATCAAACAGAGAATAAAGACTAAAAGAACTGTAATAAGGACAGGTCTTAATTTACCAAGTTTCATGGGACTTGACCTGAATCCCTTCCCTCTCATAGTTACAAAACTCTTTCTTACCCCTATTATTTTATTGTTTATAGAGATAAATGTAGCTGCAAGAATTATAAGGACCAGGGCAAGTACAAAACCGTCTCCTGTATTTCTCGCATTTATCATGGCGTAAATCTGGGTCGGTATTGTGAAAAACCTGACAGGAAGTCCGAGGAGGGCAGGAGTACCGAAAGTTCCCATACTCCTTGTTACAGTAAGAACAAAGGAAGACCCCAGCGCCGGGAGGACAAGAGGGAATGTTATTTTTCTTAATATCTGCGATCTTTTGAGACCACCTATTGCACCTGCCTCTTCAAGCTCTGAATCAATTGTCCTGAGCGCCCCTGAAATAAGGAGGAATGTATATGAATAATAATGAAGCGCAAGACATATAACGATAGGTACAAACCCGTAAGATAGCCAGTCAGGAATATCTATCCCGAAAAGGGCTGTTATCACCCCTGCGTGTCCCCCTGACCTGGTATTCTGAAAAAACAGCTGCCATGCCAGTGCTATTACCCACGACGGGATCATATATGGAACAACAATAATGGTCTGGAAAAATTTCCTGTATGGTATGTCTGTCCTCACAAAAAGCCATGCCAGCATTGATCCTATAACCATTGCTATAAGGGTAACTGAAACTCCCACCTTTATACTGTTCCAGAAAGGTTTTATAAAAAGGGGAACTGTCAAATCGCTTTTAAACATTCTTTTATAATGAAAAAGGGTAAACGCCCCCTCCTCCGCTCCTCTTTCCAGACGGAGGTCAAAGGACTGATATGTCAGAGTTGTATAAATCATCTGAGCAAAAGGCACCACAATTAAAAATGCAAAAACCACTACAAATATAATTGAAAGAATTATCTCAGGTTTTGATTTTAATTTTGATGTATAGAATTGAATTTTCTGATGCATCTTAACTTCCTGTAATTAATAAAAGAGCTATCCTGCGCACAGCCGGATAGCTCTTTACAGTTTTTTTAATAATTTATTTAGCTGTTTCCTTCATCCAGAAGTCCTGGACCTTAGGTCCGTCATACCACATAAACTCAGGATCAACTGTCCACATATTCATTTTGTCCCAGTCTTCTGCGTCGGGAGCAACAGGCATATTTTCCATAGGGCTCATAGCACCTGCAAAATAATAGGGAGCCATTCCCTTAAGAAGTTTGACAGATTCCCCTTCTGTGTAGGGTTCTTCAATTTTTGTATCTCTTGTTATATCAGGATTTCCCAGAAGGTAAGCTGTAAAAAGTTTTGCAGCATTCGGATGCGGTGCCTGTCTTGCAATTGACATGTATGTAGGATAAATAACACCATCTGCCGGTTCCAGAGGATATATCAATCCGTTGACATAGCCTTTGTTTCTGTTATAGCTTGCGCCGTAAGCAAGAGGTCCGATTGATAAAGGTGCATTATCCTGACCTTTCTGCCCTGAAGCCTGTGCTACTTTTCCTCCTGACTTGATAATAACCAGATCATTATGGATAAGTCTGTAAAGCCATTCATATCCTGCATCAGGAACACCTTCAGAAAGGACAAGATTTTCACCGGAAAATTTCTTATATGCCTTTTCCATTTCATCAGCATGCTGAACAATTGTTGCAATACCCATTAGATTTGAAAGTGATTCTGTGGGATTTTTTATTACAACTTTACCCCTGTATTTTTCTGTTGTAAGTTCCCAGATATTCTTTACAGGAGGTGCAGCATGGTTTTCGGTGTTATACATAAAAACAATTGCTTCATTTATCCTTACAAGAAGAGGATCCTTAAATTCCTTCGGGATCTTGTCTGCATGAGTTGAAGGGACAAAATTAACAATTCTGTTTTTCTTCAGGAGTTCAAAGTAGTAATTACCACTTCCCCCTGTAGTAATAATATCAGCATTGTAGAGTCCTGCATCCTGTTCCTGTATTGTTTTTTCAAATGTTTTTACTGATCCCAGATCAAAGCTTTCAACCTTGATTTCAGGATATATTTTAGAAAACTCCTCTCCTGCATTACCAATTCTTGAGGAAGATGAATAGACAATAACTGATCCTTCCTGTTTTGCTTTCTCAATGATTTCATTCCAGTCCTGTTTTTTATCATACTTACCAAGTTTGGCTTCTTTTGCCCAGGCATCCATCTCGGGAGGATATCCTTCTTTTGATTTTTCTTTAGTTCCTCCTGCAAAAACAACAGCAGGCAAAAGCATGAGAGAAATAAGCAGCGATAATACAATTTTTTTCATTCTCAGTCCCCTTATTTTAATTATTGATTATTTTATATATATAATAATCAGCCGATTACTTATTTTTGTCAAGAAAGTTACAAAACAGCATAGATGTGAATAATAATTTTTCATTTAGAGGAAATTATTAGTTGCTGAAGTAATTCTACCTTTTCAAAATCATCGCAGCTGACATTGCAGACAACAGCTTTATGAAAATTTTGATATAAACCTGGAAAGAAAACAGGGAATCAGGATCTCCAGATATTTAACCGGATTTCCAGTAATCATCCAGTTTCCTTAATCTCCGATATAATACTCTATGGTTGAGACTACCCTTACCTTTTTATGAATCTGGTCCTCTTCCCTGGAATTCTGGGTCATATCCCTCGGCAGGATGGAAAACACCCCCTGATTGGCGCTTCTTATCCCTTTTACAACAGAACCGGTATTTGAGGCAAATGTATCGGCAGCTGTCCTTGCATTTACAAGGGCCTCTTCCAGCATCTCCGGTTTTACTGTATTAATACCGGTAAAAAGAAACGACGGGCCTGTATAATTATCACTCAAAACAACCCCGAGCCTGACAAGCTCTCCGGTCATCCTGCTTACCCTGTCAACAAGACTGACATTTCCGCTTCTAAGGATAACAGATGTTTTAAGGCTGTATCTTTCAAAATCAGTCCCCTTTTCAGGATAATAGCCGTAGGCAAGTTTGTCATTCATCAACAGCCTCCCGGAAATTATCTCATCTTCAGAAAAGCCCTCCCCTGTCAGAAAGGAGATGACAGCCTTTCTGTCGCTGTCTATTTTTGACTGTATCTCAGCAGGGTCATCTCCCCCGGCAGAGAAGTTAATCTCCCAGACACAGAGGTCCGCATCCACTTCCCTTTCTGAAAGCCCTTTCACAATTACACTTGCCTTCTCTCCCCTGGCAGAATAAAAAGCAAAAGACAGGATCAGGGATGAGATAATAATAGCTGCTGATAAAAAAAAGAGGCCTGTCCTCTGGTTAATGATTTTTTCCTGATTTCCCATTTTCATTTACTCCTATCCATTCTTTTCCATGATATTGTTTCTGACAGATCATTATTCAGCTCTTTTTATAATCCTGTTTACCATAACGGCAGAGACGATAAGCTGATACGGCTGGTAAAACAGAATAGGCATAACTGCAAACCCTACAAGTTCAGGTCTGGATGCAAAATATGTGGCAAGAAGGGGAAGCCCCATTGCCAGTGTCTTCTGGGAACCTGTAAAAAGTGAAGATATAATATCCCCTTTATCAAATCCTGCAGCTTTTCCGGAGCTGTATGTCAGAAAAACTACAGCCGGATATGAAAATACAAGTAAGATAAACGGGAAAACAAGCAGCTTCAGCTTATCGGGAGAAAACATCTCCCCGCTCCCTGCTATTGCAAACAGAAGAATGGAAAGCACAATCAGGTTTGACCCGATATTAAGCCTTTTTCTGTTCCTCTCGGCAGCTGTTTTTATAAACTGCCTTATAATCTGTCCGGCAACAATAGGAAGAACCATCTTTACAAAAAGACTGATAAGAACCCGTATTATCTCATCAGCAGGAAGAGACTGTCCCGACTGGCTCAGCATCAGAGAGATAAGGAGAGGGGAAATAAAAACTCCTGCGATATTGGAAAGCGCCGCATTGAACATGGTTCCGCTGACATTCCCCCCTGCCATACTTGTAAATACAGTGCAGCTTGATACTGAAGTCGGAAGACAGGAAAGGGCATAGATCCCTATGACCAGTCTGTAATCAATCCACTGTGAAAAGAGTTTCATCAACAGGAAGAAAAAAAGGGGATTTACAACAAATATAAAAAACTGGGTAAAGGCATGAAGCCTTATATTTGTAAGTCCTGATATAATGTTTTCTGTAGGCAGCTTCAATCCCTGAAAGAAAAACAGAATGATGACAAGTATCATCACAGTTTTTCCTCCGGGATTAATTACAACAAGGTGATCCCCTGCCAGGTTTCCTGCAATAACTGCAAGAAATATTCCGGCAATGAACCAGTTTCTGGAAAACCAGATTTTAATACCTTCTACTGCTCCCGAGGCTGCTGTCATTCTTCTTTCTGAAGTATTTCGAGACTGAGTTCAAACAGCTGATCATCAGAAACCTCAGTTGGGGTTCCTGTAAGAAGACAGGCAGCCTTCTGCGTTTTGGGAAACGCAATTACATCCCTTATTGAATCCAGCCCGAGAAACAGCATCACCATCCGGTCAAGACCAAGGGCAAGCCCGCCGTGCGGAGGGGTACCGAACTGAAGTGCATCCAGAAGAAATCCGAACTGCTTTTCAGCATCTTCAGATGATATTCCGATTATTTCAAGTATCTTTTTCTGGACATCAATATCGTGGATCCTTATACTCCCGCCTCCGGCTTCATGCCCGTTAAGAACAATATCATATGCATTGGTTTTAATACTGTATATATCTGATTCAAGCTTGGCCAGGTCCTCAGGTTTAGGAGATGTGAAAGCATGGTGAAGGACCTCAGGTTTTCCGCTTTCATTCATCTCAAACATCGGGAAATCAACAACCCACAAAAGGCTTATATCATCATCTGTATAAAGTCCGCACTTTTTCCCGAAATGCTTTCGCAGCTCGGAAAGGCAGGTTGAAACAATCTTTTCCTTATCTGCCAGAAAAATCAGAACATCGCCGGTTTCAGCTCCCATTCTTTCATAAAGATCTGAAGCCTCTTTTTCAGAAAAGAATTTGATTATCGGAGACTGCGGGCCGTCCTCATTCATTCTGATCCAGGCAACTCCCTTCCCTCTGAACGGTTTAACATAATCTGTCATATAATCAAGGTCTTTTCTGCTCAGCCTGGAACTGAGACCTTTTAGATTTATTCCCCTCACCTTTCCTTTTCTTGAAAGGGCATTTTTAAACACAGAAAACTCTGTTCCGGAAAATATATCCGAGAGTTCCACTATTTCAAGTCCGTATCTCAGGTCAGGAGCATCTGTACCGTATTTAAGAATTGCATCCTCATATGTTATCCTTTGAAGAGGAAGTGATATCTTTTTCCCGAGATGTTTTTCAAACAGAAGCCTGAAAAGCCTTTCAATGACCCCTATAACATCCTCTCTGTCGACAAAAGACATTTCAAGATCAACCTGTGTGAATTCCGGCTGCCGGTCCGCCCTCAGATCCTCATCCCTGAAACATCTTGCAATCTGGAAATATTTATCAAATCCTGAAGTCATAAGTGTCTGTTTGAACAGCTGGGGACTCTGGGGAAGTGCAAAAAAACTTCCGGGATGTATACGGCTGGGAACCAGATAGTCTCTGGCCCCTTCGGGAGTTGACTTATTCAGGATCGGGGTCTCAATCTCGATAAAACCATTATCATGGAAATAGTTTCTGATAGTATTGGTCATATCGCTCCTGAATATGATGGATTTCTGGAGCTTGTCCCTTTTCAGATCAAGATACCTGTGCTTCAGCCTTGTTTCCTCATTTACCGCATCAGAATGATAAACATCAAAGGGGGGGGTTTTAGATTTGTTCAGTACTTCAAGATCTGTGACATAGACCTCAATCTCTCCGGTTTCAAGTCTTGGATTTGCCATTCCTTCAGGGCGCCCCCTGACTTCACCTGCAACTGAAACAACATACTGGCTCCTGAGGTGTCCTGCAGCAACATGACCTTCCTCACCTGCAACCTCAGGATCAAAAACAATCTGGGTCATTCCCCATCTGTCGTAAAGATCAATAAATATGACACCGCCGTGGTCCCTGTAGTTTTCTACCCATCCGCTTAAAGAAACCTTCTTTCCCGCATCCTTAATTGTCAGCTCACCGCATGTTGAGTTTCTTCGTATTCTCATTAATTTATCCTGCCTGTTATAATCTCTTTTACCTTTTTGGGATCCGCTTTTCCGCCTGATAATTTCATAACCTGTCCGATTAAAAATCCTACAGGCTTCATATCTCCCCCCATTATCTGTTCAACTGCTTTTCCGTTTTCCGATAACACCTTATCAACAAACGCCATAAGCTCATCTGAATTATCAACCTGTTCCCATCCGTTTTCTTCAACTACTGCCGAAGGATCTTTATCCTCTGCTATTACAATTTCCAGCACCTTTTTCCCTGTCTGTGCATTTATCCTGTTTTCTGAGAGAAGAGTCAGAGCTTCCATAAACCTTTCGACCGAAAGAAAGCAATCAGAAAGACTTATCTTTTCCCGGTTCAGAATTTTTGCAACCTCTCCTTTAAGCATTCCTGCGGCAGCCTGAACATCAGCACCCTTACTGCATGCAGATTCAAAAAAATCAGCCCTCCCCCTGTCATCAGTAAGGAATTCAGCATTATCAGGAGAAAGACCGTATTCTTCAAGAAACCTTCTTTTCCTTGCTACAGGAAGTTCGACCTGATCTCTCTCTATCTCATCAAGAAAAGCGCTGTCAGGAAAGTAGGGGGGAAGGTCCGGTTCAGGAAAATACCTGTAATCATTGGCATCCTCCTTGCTCCTCATACTTTCTGTCCGTTTCTTATCATCATTCCAGAGCCTTGTCTCCTGGACAATAATTTCACCTGCCTTAAGCATTCTTGCCTGTCTTTTTTCTTCATACTGCAGGGCAAGCCTGACATTTCTTGATGAGTTAAGGTTCTTTATCTCGACCTTTCTGCCGAGACCTGCTCCGGGATGGTTGATTGAGATATTAGCATCGCATCTCATTGATCCTTCTTCCATATTGCCGTCACAGACCCCGAGGTATCTTACCATTCTTCTGAAATGCTGAAGAAAAGCCTCAACCTCTTCCCCTGTCCTGAAATCAGGCTCAGTCACTATTTCAAGAAGAGGAGTCCCTGTCCTGTTATAATCACAATAGGAGGAAAGACCTTCATGGATCATTTTACCGGCATCTTCTTCAAGGTGAGCCTCATGAATCCTTATCTTTTTTATTTCCCCATCTACCTCATTTTCAAAAAATCCGTTTACACCGAAGGGTGATTCAAACTGGGTAATCTGATAATTCTTGGGAAGATCAGGATAGAAGTAGTTTTTCCTGTCAAAGACTGCCTTACTGTTCAGGCTGCAGTTAAGAGCCCTGCAGACAATATAGGATTTCCTGACAGCCTCTTTATTCAGCACCGGAAGCACACCAGGATATCCCATACATACGGGACACACATTTGTATTAGGGGGATCACCGAAGGAATTCCTGCAGCCGCAGAATATTTTTGTATCTGTAATCAGCTGTATATGTATTTCAAGACCGATAAATGTATCAAACATTGTTTTCTCCATCAAAAGCTGTTTTATCCCAGAATCCTGCCGATTTCTTTAAATCCGGGGGGATCGCATATGGGAAAGTCCTTTTTCAAAAGCTTTGCTGCTTCAAGGAGGATCCTTTCCCCATACCGGGGGGCAAAAAACTGAAGGCCCACAGGGAGTGAATTATAGACTCCGGCCGGAAAACTCAGGGCCGGAATACCGGCAAGATTGGCTGTAGCTGTAAACTTATCTGCGATTTTCTGCTGATACTGGCTCATATTCTCATCGCCGTGCCTGAACGGAGGAATCGGAAAAGTTGGAAGCATAAGTATATCAACACCGGTGAATATTCCGTTAAGCTCATTTATTATTCTGGTCCGTATCTTCTGTGCCTTAATATAGTATTTATCCTGGAATCCTGACCTCAGGACATAGGTACCGAGAAGTATCCTCAGCTTCACCTCATCTCCAAACCCTTCATCCCTGGTTTTTTTCATAAGCTCAGAAGGATTTTCCCCCTTACTGCTTCTGTATCCGTAGCGGACCCCGTTGTATCTGGCCAGATTGGCACTCGCCTCAGCCGTTGCAATCGTATAATAGGAGGGAACAACATATTCAAGGGCCGGGAATTCAATCTCCCTTATTTCAAACCCTCTGTCCCGGATAATACTGACTGCATTACGGTAAGCATCAGCGACTTCAGCAGAAAGCCCCAGGTCCCCTGTCAGAATACCGAATACAGGTTTTTCAGGAAACGGCAGCTCATCTGAATCCTCATACCTTATTGAAGTCTGGTCATTTTCATCAATACCTCTTACCGATTTAAAAACAGAATCAATCAGTTCTGGAGATCTTGAGAGTATCCCTATAACATCAAGTGATGATGCATATGACACCAGTCCATACCTGGAAACTGACCCGTATGTGGGTTTTAGCCCGTATATTCCGCAGAATGAAGCAGGCTGCCTTACAGATCCCCCTGTATCGGAGCCAAGGGCAAAAGGGACCAGACCTGCTGCTACTGAAGCGGCAGACCCGCCGCTTGAGCCGCCGGTAACCCTTTCAAGGTCCCATGGATTATTTGTCACAGCAAGAGCAGAGTTATCTGTAGATGAGCCCATCCCGAACTCATCCATATTGGTCTTTCCTACAACTACAGCCCCGGCTTTTTCAAGCTTTTCAACTGCTGTGGCATCATAGGGGGAAACAAAATTTTCAAGCATTCTGGACCCGCAGGTAAGCCTGAAATCCTTTACTGCGATATTGTCCTTAACTGAAAAAGGAAGCCCTGACAAATCACCTGCCCCTGTCAAACTGCATGGAGCTAGCCTGTACTCAAGAAAAGAATGAATTTCCTTTTCCCGTTCATCTATATATCTTTTATATTTTTCTGCCGATTCAGTGTTTTCAAAAATATTTTTCCAGCACATATTATTCCCTGTTTTATAAAACGTTTGGTATTACTATAAATCTACCGTCACTCTCAGGAGCATTCTCAACCATTTTATCTGAAACATCTCCTTTGGAGGGAGCATCTTCACGAGTTCTGTTTTCCTTTACAAAGGCATGTGTTGTCGGTTCAAGATTATCAACATCTATGGAATCCATCACTGAAAAATACTCAATCATTCCGGTAACTGCTTTATCCAGTTTTTCAATCTCTTTTTCTTCGAGCTCAAGCCTGGCAAGACTTGCTGTAACAAGTAATTCATCTTTCTGCATATTCAAACTCTATAAATATAAGGGGTATGTGTCAACAGTTGCACATTCAAAGAAGGCTCTCTGCTTGACAAGCAAAGAGCCAGGTAACTTAAGGAGACTGTTAAGAACAAATTGTCAGAAAGCCATGACCGGATTGGTCCAGAACCCGCACGACCTCCTGCTTATTGTTTTAAGCTGTTTTGCAGAACAGCATACTTTATATATGCATTATACGTGCCAACTTCAATAATTATGCCAAAATCATCAATAGTGCCGGTTTTTCAGACAAAAAAGGAGGTATAAAGGGTGTTCGAGAGGGATATAAGCAGTTTATATGTTTTTCAGACAATCAAATAGATACAGAAATGTAGCTTTAACCCTTTTATTCTACATTTCTGTAGGAAAAAAGGGTTTTACAGGAAGGTCCCGTCGTCCGGAGGAAAATCGGCCTGCCGGGGCATCTATATGCATTTTCCATTGTTTTTTACCTGCATTTATGCATTATAAGCATTTTAACAATCTTTTTTTAACTGTTTTAACCAAACCGGTGCTTGACAACAGAATGAGACAGGATAATAATTATTCTATAGGAGGAATAAAGATGTATATTACTATCTGCGATCAATTCTCGGATGAACTGCCTGAAAAACTATCCAAATACGGAACAGTTGATACCGACCCGGAATCATACAGAAAAGCTGATATCGTCCTCGTAAGAAGCAAAACCAAGTGTACAAGGGATTTTATTGATAATGCACCCGGTCTGAAACTTATAATAAGGGGGGGAGTTGGAATTGACAATATTGATACAGACTATGCAGCCCTTAAAAGCATTGTCGTCAGAAACACCCCCAAAGCTTCAGCAATAGCAGTCGCCGAACTTGCTTTTTCCTTTATTTCTGCAGTTTCCTCAAGAATTATTGAAGGAGACAGCAGTATGAAACAGGGGAAATGGCTGAAAAAAGAGCTTAAAAGAAATGAACTTTACGGAAAAACCCTGTGCCTCATAGGAATGGGAAATATTGCAGCAGAACTGGCAAAAAGAGCAGCTGTTTTCGGAATGAATATTGTCGCCTACAGAAAGTCAGGGGCAAAGTCAGAATATGCTGATGTAAAAAGGACAATTGAGGATGCAGTAAAAGATGCTGATTATATATCAATTCATCTGCCGCTGAATAAAGCAACTGAAAATATTATAAACAGCTCAGTTATTGATTCAATGAAACCTGGAGTTGTGATTGTAAATACAGCAAGGGCAGGCTGTGTAAATCCTGATGATATTGCAGAAAACATCCTGAACAGGAAGATATCATGGTACTGCTCCGATGTGTGGCCGTCTGACCCGCCTGTGGAAGATTACCGGCTTCTTAAATCAGACCGTATAATTGCAACACCCCATATCGGGGCCAATACAAAGGAAAATCTGATACGGATAGGAAATGAGGTGGAGGAGATAATAGGACAGTATATACACCATACTCTGACAAAGGGAGCATAAAATAAAATTAGTGTTATTTTCAGTTTTTCCTATTAAAATATAAGAAAAAAATATAAACTGGCGGCAAGGGAAAAATGGGAATAAAACTTGATTCAATAAACAAACAGATTATCAACTATCTTAAAGACGGAAGAATATCTTACAAAAAAATTGCAAACGAGCTTTCACTCGCTGAAAATACTGTAAAAGCCAGGATACAGAAACTGAAAAAGACCGGGATAATAGATATCACAACTCTTGTAAACCCTGAGGTAGTGAAAAATCATACTATTGTTTTTATTGGCATACAGATCAACAACCTGAAACTTGTACAGACAGCTGAAAGTATTAGCAAACTGAAAGGGGTCATATCTTCCAGCGTAGTAACAGGGCGTTATGACCTGATCGCGATTGTTCATCTTTTTCCCGATTTCGGGCTGCTGGAGTTCCTCAGCGAAGAACTTTCAAAAATCGAAGGGATAACACTTACAGAAACATTTATTGCATATAAAAACTTCAATTTCAAAATACCTCATCAGTTTGATATTGAAGATACAGAATAATTCCAAGGAGTAGTTTTTATGAGCATTTTCAAAAACCTGGGAATAAATATCCCTGAAATACTGGTACCTGATACAGAAAAAACAGATATATCCAAATGGTCTGTAATCGCCTGCGATCAGTTCACCTCAAATACATCCTACTGGGACGATGTTAAAAAGATTACTGAAAACCATTACTCAACAATCAACCTTATCCTTCCGGAATGCTATCTTAAAGAGATAAAAATAGAGGATGAGATTAACAGAATAAACTCCAATATGACAGATTACCTTGGACAGGGGTTTTTAAAAACCCCCGGAAAAGGGTTCGTACTTGTAGAAAGAAGCACCCCCTATACCCCTTCAAGAAAAGGACTTTTAATTGCAGTTGATCTTGAAAAATATGATTACTCAGAAGTCTCTGATTCTCTTATCAGACCGACAGAAAAAACTGTAGTTGAAAGACTTCCTCCCAGGATAAAGATCAGGGAAAATGCATCTCTCGACCTTCCCCATATCCTTTTTCTTATTGATGATACTGAAAATACAATAATTGAGCATCTTTATTCATTAAAAGAGAGCCTTACAAAATTATACGACTTCGAGCTGATGAAAGACGGTGGACACATCAAGGGGTGGCATGTCTCCGGCAGCAGGATAATGGCAGAACTTGAGGAATCATTCCAGAGACTTTCAGAGAAAAACAAAACACTTTTTGCAGTAGGCGACGGGAACCATTCACTTGCGGCAGCCAAAGAAGTATGGAACATAATCAGGAAAAAACCCGGCATTCCAGAAGACCACCCTGCAAGATTTGCACTGGTTGAAATTGTAAATATAAACAGCAGCGGAATCGGATTTGAACCAATACACCGGGTTATTTTCAATATAGACAGCAAAAAAATGATTTCAGATCTTCAGAAGGAGCTTGGCTGCAGAATTGACAGGATAGAAAAGGACGAGGTAAAAACCCCCTCATCTACCGATACCATAATATATATCTCAGGGGATCAGCAGGGAAAAATAATCCTTACTGCAGAAGAAAACCTTCTTGCAACAGAAAAACTCCAGAACTTCCTTGATTCATATCCCGGAGCAGGGGGAGATAATATTGATTATATACATGGGGAAAAGGACCTCACAGACCTTGCTTCAAAAGAAGGAAATATCGGCTTTCTCCTCCCGGAAATATCAAAAAAAACCTTTTTCCGGCGGATAGCAGAGAAAGGGGTTTATCCGAGAAAAACATTTTCAATCGGGGAGTCAATTGAAAAACGATATTACCTTGAATCCAGAAAACTTAAATAAAAAAAGGAGACCTGAAGGTCTCCTTTTTTTTAACTTTATTTCCTTTTTTTAGAAACAAACTTGCACGATCTGACCTGTTTCGAAGTCAGCTTTACGCCGGCAGCCTTAACTCCCTTTATAAGGTAATCCTCAATATCAAACACCTCTTCAAGTATTTTAACCCGTGGCTTCGGAACATAATTAAGCTTGACAGTTCCTTTATCTCCCGTAAAAACATAGAGGATCCTGCAGTTATCCGGGACAAGAGAGTATGTCTTGTCAATGATATATTTTTCGATTCTGCACCTTTTTATGTAAATTGCCTTATTTTCTTCATTCTTGAAAACAACGGTAAAAACCATCTCGGAAAGTTCTTCCTTTTCAGCAAGGCCGCAGTAATGCATCCCCTTGTCAACAAATATCTTTTCAGGAACATTTATTACAGAGTAAATCCCGCTTTTTCTCACTACAAGGACCCTGTCATATGATGAAACATCATAAAGAAAGTCTCCTGTTGATATACCGTAACCGAGATATCCTGTTTCCCCGTCATAACGCAGTTTAAGGTTTCTTAAAGCAGCTTCTCTTATATCAGCTTTTTCAAAAGAGGTTATCACCGTCTTTCTCTGAGAATCCCGGCAGTATTTGTCCCTGATCCCTGAAATATAATCCAGAGCATATTCCTTTATATGGGCAAGATGGTGTTTTATCTCTTTGAGTCTTGCCTCTATTTCCTCTACTTCCTTTTTTGCCTTGTTTATATCATAAAGAGAAATTCTTCTGATAGGTATTTTCAAAAGCCTTTCAACATCATCAACAGTTACTTCCCTTTTTATCAGTTTTCTGAACGGCTCAAACCCGCTGATAACAGCATTTGTAACCCCGTCATGGGTTTTCATCTGCTCGATCTTTTTATAGATCCTTTCTTCAATAAATATCCTTTCCAGTGTCTTTGCATGAAGTTTATCCCTAAGTTTTCTGTCCTCAAGCTTTAACTCATCAGTAAGGATCTCAACAAGCCGTACAGCGCTATGGGCAATCATTTCACTTACAGACATCTGACAAGGCTTTCCCTCTTTTATAACAAGGAAGTTGACAGAAATTGAAACTTCACAGTCGGTAAACGCATATATGGCATCAAGAACATCCTCGGTCATGACCCCTCGTGGCAGCTTTATTTCAATCTCAACACTGTCAGTTGTAAAATCATCAATCGATGCGATCTTGATCTTGTTCTTTCTCGCCGCATTCTCTATAGATGTAATAAGACTCTCGCTTGTCTGCCCGAAAGGGAGGTCCCGGATAATTATCCTTTTGGGATCTTTTGTATCAAGCTTGGCCCTTACAAGGACTTTTCCGTTACCATCGTTATAGTCTGACACATCGGCAATCCCGCCGGTAGGAAAGTCAGGATAAAGGAGAGTACTTTTACCGTTTAAAGCCCCCGATACAGCATCAAGGACTTCAATAAAATTATGGGGAAGTATTTTTGTCGACATTCCGACCGCAATACCCTCTGTCCCTATTACAAGAAGAACAGGCATTTTTGCGGGAAAAACTACAGGCTCTCTGTTTCTTCCGTCATATGAAGGGATATACTCGGTAAGTTCGGGATTATAGAAAATATCCTTAGCAAGAGGGAGGGCCCGGCACTCAATATACCTGGCGGCTGACGCTTCATCCCCGGTAAAAAGGTTTCCGAAATTACCCTGCTTATCTATAAATATTTCCTTGTTTGCAAGCACGACAAGAGCTGAATAGATTGAAGCATCCCCATGGGGATGATACTTCATGCAGTGCCCCACAACATTGGCTACTTTGTGGAATTTACCGTCATCCATCTCAAAAAGGGAATGAAGAATTCTCCTTTGTACAGGTTTGAGTCCGTCATCAATATCAGGTATAGCTCTTTCCTTTATTACATATGAAGCATATTCAAGAAAATTCACATCAAAAAGTTTGTTTATGTATGCCATCAGATAAGGTTCTCCATAATATACTGTCTTCTGACAGGCGTGTTTTTCCCCATATAAAACTCAAGTATTTCAGGAATAGTTTTAAGGGTCTTAAGACTGACCCTGACAAGCCTGATATCCTCACCGATAAACTGTCCGAATTCGCCTGGAGATATCTCCCCCAGCCCCTTAAAACGGGTAACTTCAGAACCTGTAAGTTCAGCTGTAGCAGCATCCCTCTCGGATATGGAATAACAGTAACGGGTTTCTTTTTTGTTTCTCACCCTGAAAAGCGGGGTTTCAAGTATGAACACCCTCTCTTCAACAACCAGCTCTTCAAAATAGTTAAGGAAAAACGTTAGAAGAAGGTTTCTTATATGAAAGCCGTCATTGTCCGCATCAGTTGCAATTACAATTCTGCCGAACCTCAGGTTTTCCACGTCATTTTCAATTCCCAGAGCCATCATCATGTAATAAAGCTCTTCATTCTTGTATATTTCAGCCTTCTTTTTCCCGCACATGTTCTGGATCTTTCCTCTCAGCGAAAAAATAGCCTGTGTATAAACATCCCTTGATCCTACCATTGAACCGGAAGCAGACTGCCCCTCTGTTATGAATATTGTTGACTTTTCCCCTTTAACTCCGTCCGTCAGATGGTATTTACAGTCCTTGAGTTTCGGGATTTTCAGTGCAATCTTTTTTGCAGCCTCTTTGGCCTCTTTTTTAACAACATTAAGCTCTTTTCTTAGCTTTTCGTTGTTTATTATTCTGTCTTCAAGCTTTCTTGAAAGAACCTGGTTTTTATGAAGAAAATCAACAACAGCAGATTTGACTTCATTGACTATCCAGCTTCTTACCTCTGTATTGCCGAGCTTGTTTTTGGTCTGACTCTCGAATACCGGTTCCTTCAGCTTTATTGAAATTACACCGGCAATTCCCTCCCGGACATCCTGCCCGGTATAGCTTTTTTTGAAGAACTCATTTACCCCTTTCAGCAGACCTTCCCTGAAAGCGCTCAGATGGGTCCCCCCGTCGCTTGTAAACTGTCCGTTAACAAAGGAGAAAAAGGTCTCGCCGTAATTCCGGGTATGGGTAAATGCAAACTCAATCTTTTCTCCATAAAAGTGGACAATATCATAATAGACATCATCTCCCACCTCGGAATAAAGAAGATCGAGCAGTCCGTTCTGTGATACAAATTTCTGCTTGCCGAAAGCCAGGGTCAGACCTCTGTTCAGATAGGCATAATTCCAGAGCCGGTGTTCTATGAATTCAAAATTATACTGGTACTCACTGAAAATCTCCCTGTCAGGGGTAAACTCAATATAGGTTCCGTTTTTTTCCTTGCTTGTTCCGCTTTTTTCGGAAATCAGATTACCTTTTTCAAAAACAGCTTCCTTGTATTTTCCGTCCCTGAATGCCACAACCCGGAACCGTGAAGACAGTGCATTTACAGCCTTTGTCCCGACACCGTTAAGGCCGACACTGAACTGAAAAACCTCATCATTGTATTTTGCTCCGGTGTTTATTACAGATACACATTCAACAACCTTTCCGAGCGGAATGCCCCGCCCGAAATCCCTTATCCTTACAACATCATCCCTGATATCAACCTGGACAGTGCTGCCATAACCCATTATAAATTCATCGATACTGTTGTCGATAACTTCTTTTACAAGAATATAGATACCGTCATCCTGGTTGCTGCCGTCACCCAGACGTCCAATATACATTCCGCTTCTGAGCCTGATATGCTCAAGAGAGCTTAATGTTTTTATCTTGCTCTCATCATAAGATTGAGTATTTTTTTTTGCTGCCATAATTATCTATTATAATATCCAATTAAAGTTTATTTGTACAGGCTGTTCCGTTCTTACCTGTTTTTCAGATGAAATCCGCATCCCGGGCAGTAGTAAAAACCCCCGGAAATCTGCCGCCCGCATTCAGGACAATACTGTTTTCTTCCGGTAAGACCTCCCATGAAGGAGGCTTCCGAGCCTTCATTACTTTCCGGACCGCAGCATTCTTTTCCCTCTTCAGCGCTGAAGGCAGTACCGCAGTTCCCGCATACTACCCTGAATGAAGCCCCCCAGGTAAACAGCGGTAAAAAGAAAAAATGAAACCGGGAATATTCCTTCAAAAGAATACACCTCCCCTTTCTCCTGCATTCCCGGCACTCTGTGTCGGGAAGCTCATTAACCTTTTCAGTTTTCCGGTCAATACCGAAGATCCCTATAAAAAACAAATTCCTTCCCCTTCTCCTCTCAGATATCTCCGAAACGTTCCAGAAGCCACCTGTTTTTATAGAGGGTGAAAACACTCAAAGATGCATTGTTGATTCTAAGCCCGCTCCTTGCATTCAGTGGAATATTAAGAATAATCCTGAGAAAGAAATTTATAAAGCCCCGGTGGGTAACAGCAAGTATGCTTTCCCCCCCATGAGTCACTGCAACATGATCCATAAAGGAGATAACCCTTTCCCTGTAATCCTTCCGGCTTTCCCCCCCGGGAATCATGTAGCTGTCATCTTCTGAAACAAGACAGCTGAACTCCTCTGGGTATTGCTCTCTGACATAATCCCAGCTATGTCCTTCAAAAATACCCATATTTCTCTCTCTGAGTCTTTCATCCCTGTTTATATCAAGCGAAAGCTCATTATTTATAAGCTTTGATGTCTCATACGCTCTACCGAGATCACTGGAATAAAGCATTGAAAATCCCGCATTCAGCTCTTTAAGCTTCCGCCCTAAAAGGAGGGCATGTTCTTTCCCTTTTTCAGTCAGGGGACTGTCTTTTACCCCCTGCATTTTATCTTCAGTATTCCAGACCGTTTCACCGTGTCTGACAACATAAAGGTGTGTTCCCATTATTCAACTCCGAAATTCTGTTTATCTGTTTTATTTTATCATCGATTTATTGAACAATAAACAATCATCACCGGTTATTAACCAATATTTCCGCAGAGGTTAAATAATAGGAAATTGAATAAGCACTGGAAAAATGTTCAGTTTCAGGGAAATTCATTTGACATGTAAAGTGTCTTTACTTATATTCAGGTCTCAGAACAATAATATAAGGAACCTGAGGAGATTAAATTGGGAGAAACGTTTGAAAATCTGGGAATATCGCCGCTTCTGATAAAAGCTCTTAAAGCTGAAAAAATAAGCAACCCTACAGATATTCAGATAAATTCAGTACCGGTGATTATTCCGGGCAGGGATGTAATAATGCATTCCCCGACAGGGACAGGAAAAACCCTGGCCTATCTTCTCCCCCTGTTTGAGACAATAAAACTTCCTGCAAAAGAGCTTAAAGCAATTATTATTGCCCCGACACATGAGCTGGTTATCCAGATCCAGAGGCAGATAGAAAGGCTCTCGGCAAACTCAGGGATAAATGTCACCTCAACCCCTATTATCGGAGGGGCAAACATAACAAGGCAGACAGAAAAACTGAAAACAAAACCGCAGATAATTGTCGGGTCTCCCGGAAGGATACTGGAGCTTATACAGAAAAAGAAGATCAGACCTCATACTGTAAAAACACTGATTATTGATGAAGCTGACCGCTTGCTGGATATAAACAATATTACTCCCGTACTCGGGGTAATTAAAACCCTGCTGAAACAGCGTCAGCTGATAATTGCCTCTGCCACCATGCCGGCAGAAGTCATTGAAACAGCGAAAGGACTGATGAACAATCCTACTTTAATAAAATCCGGAAAAGAGGCATCTGTTCCTGAACTAATATCCCATATATTTTTCAGGACAGAGCAGAGGGATAAAATCGACTTGCTGAAAAAACTGATAAAAAGCATAAACCCCGGCAAAGCACTTGTCTTTATAAACAGTACAGGAGGCATTGACAATCTGACATCAAAGCTCAGGTACAGCGGGATAAAAGCGGAAAGCCTCCATGGAACCAACTTTAAAAAGGACCGTAAAAAGGTCATGGATGATTTCAGGGGAGGAAAGCTGCAGGTCCTCATTGCTTCCGACATCGCCGCCAGGGGTCTTCAGATGGACGGCATCACCCATGTGTTCAATATGGATATACCTGAAAAGCCGGATGATTATCTTCACAGGGCAGGAAGAACAGGACGGAACAGTACAGAAGGAACTGCCGTGTCAATTGCAACTGCTGATGAAATCAGGCTTCTGAAAAAAACAGAAAAAGAGCTTAAGATAATAATTGAAAACAGGGTTTATTTTGAAGGGAGAATTATAAAATCATACCCTGAATATAAAAAAAGAAAACCTGTCAGGTCCTGAAATTATCCAGATACCGCCCGACTGACCGGGTCATCTCAACTGAAAAATCAGACATATATTTTCTGCTGCAGAAAGCTGAAATATAACGCTCAAAATCAAAATCTTCTTCCTGATGCTGTTTTTCAAACATCCGCCTTAGTTCTTTCTCAGAAAGTCGTGAATAGGTATTCTTCTGAACAATATATTCCCGGTCAAACCTCTGTGGCTTTTTTCTTTTCATCTGCTTTTCTGTCGGGTACCCGTAGACCAGCATAGTCACAGGGAAAACATATTTATCCAGATTGAGAAGCTCCCTGTGCTGTTCATAATTTTCAAGAATATCACCGATATAACACGATCCGATACCGAAAGACTCAGCTGCGACTACTGTATTCTGCGCTGCAATAACCGCATCCTGGCAGGCAAGAATCAGGTCGCCGACACCCGGCATGCGGGGAGATACTCCTGCGTAAATATAGGAGTCATACCAGCGCCTGCAGTCTGCCAGAAAGATAAAAACAAGAGGAGCTTTTGCTATAAAGGGCTGGTTGTCGCATGAAACAGCCAGTCTGCTTTTTATTTCCTCATCAGTTATATCCAGTATGGTATAAAGCATCTGATTGCCTGCCGTAGGTGCCTGGATTGCAGCACTTATTAAAGCTTCTTTTATCTCACAAGGGATGCCCCTTTTTTCAAAAACCCTGACAGATTTTCTTTTGAATATATTCTGCATGGTATTATTCATAATTATTTCCCCGGATCTTTCAGTCATATCCTTTTCCTGAACTCATCTGTTTCACCTGTTCTCACAAACCCCATTTTTAAAAGGTATTTTTCATGTGATTTAATACCTGAATATGTTCGGAAATACTTTTTCCCTGATTTTTCGAAATTAAGCCTGTTCACAACATAATCAAAGAAAAACCCCGAACTCTTATAGTCACGGAAATGGGGGGTAGCATAATCAAGAAGTATTTCAACATCCTCGCCGGGAGGCTCCCTGTAAAGCATTAGAAGAACAGGGACCATATCACGGAGAACGTAGGCGCTTTTCAGCTTATCCAGATTCTCACTGCTGAAATCCGGGAAATACTGCCTGATGTCCTTTATATAATATTTGAGAAAGAGCTTTGTATACTGATCATCAGCACTGATGTTCTGAATAAAATCAAACTTTTCTCTGCTTTTTGCAAAACCTATAATATAATAAATATCAATTCCTACTATAAAAAGATTAACAATTACAACAGGTAGCGCTCCTATTAAATAACCGTAAACAAAAAAAAGAGATGCCCCTGCAAGATTAACTATTCTCAGAAGCCTGATATTTTTCATTGTCAACGATACTGCAACAGTTACAGATGCTAACGTCCCCAGCAGCATAATATAATTCATCTTATGTTACCTCTCTCTCCTACAATATTCATTATAATTCATAAGTGCTTTTTATAAAAATCCGTTTACTGAAAGAAGGAGATCTCTATTAACCTTCGGTTGATCCCCATACCGGGCACCAAATCGCCAATGGCGTAAGGAATTATTTTTTTCGTAAACGAAAAAAACATAGTTTTTAGGGGTGCCCATAACTTTTTATCCTGTATTGCCGCCAGACTGTATAGATAAATTTTTAATATCATCGGCTTTATATATTTTATCCCTTATTCAACTGATCAGTTATGATAATATAGAATAATTACATCCGCAAACTGGGGGAGAAAAATGACAGATGAAACAGTATACAGGGATCTTCAGCAGCACCTTGATAAATTTCCGATAGGGTTCCCGGAAACTGAGTCTGGGATTGAAATCGAAATTCTTGAATACTTTTTCACCCCTGAGGAGGCGAAAATTGCACTCTGCCTGAGTCTTACAACATCAACACCTGCCGGAGTAGTAAAAAGATACAGCAGAAGGTTCCATTTATCACCAGATATCAAAGAGACAGAGAAAATTCTCGACAGGATGTTCATGAAAGGGGTAATAGACAGGAGCGGCAGGGGAGATAATTTCAGATACAGAAATGCGATGCTGATTATAGGTATGTTTGAGTTTAATGTTGACCATCTGAAAAAGGAGCTTATGGAGAAACTTAAGAAATACCTTGATGAAGCTTTCGGAGAGGAATTCTTCAAATCCGCCCTGCCTCAGCTGAGGACAAGTCCCCACCTCAAGGCTGTTGTTCCGGAGCATCTGATTGATACCTATGACAACATGACGGAGTTTGTAAAAAAAACAAAAAAAACCATCCAGGTTGCAAACTGTGTCTGCAAACAGGGAGAAGCACTGCTTGGAAAACCATGTAAACAGACAGAAAACATCGAAATCTGCCTTATGTTCGGCGGTGAAAACTATATGGCAAGGCATCAGGCAAGAGAAATCAGCAAAAATGAGTGTCTTGATATCCTTGCAATGGCGGAGGAAAAAGGACTTGTTATCCAGCCGGGGAACACAAAAGAACCGTTCTGTATATGCCTCTGCTGCGGATGCTGCTGCGGCGTCATTACAACAGCAAAAAAGTTTCCTGATCCCGCCCGTTTTTTTGCATCCAATTATTATGCTGAAATCAACAGAGAAAAATGTACAGGATGCGGAATCTGTACAAAAAGATGCCAGCTAGATGCGCTGATTCCGGACAGGGAATCAAAAAAAATGAGCATTGATCCTGACAGATGTATCGGATGCGGTCTCTGTGTTACAAGGTGCCCTGCAGGAGCATTGAGACTTGTCAAAAAGGAGAAATCAACAGTCCCCCCGCTGAATACAGCTATTCTATATTTGAGTATTCTTAAAGGTAAGGTCGGAAAGAAAAAAATGATTCTCAACATGCTTAACATGCTGATGGGAAAACAGCTTTAAAATCCGGCCGGAAAAAATCTCCCGGCCGGAAGAGGCGATGAGGAGAAAAATAATCAAAAAAACTGCTGTCCCTATTATATGAACAGATATCTTTTTATTTTCTGTTTATGATTTTATCTCCTGAGAATTCAGGTGTCCAATAGATTATTTCTATTGGAGTAATAACAATTTTTAAAATTCAAACGGACCTTTATTCCGGATAAATAACCCTGATGTCAATAGGTATAGAGGAAAGCATTTCAACGGCATCAAGAACATCTTTATCCGGTTCACCATAAGCTGAAAGAAAAGCAACAGCTTCATTTTCAGATCCGCAGGCCTCAAGAGAGCATACCTTTTCAAGAAGCTCTTCTGCGGCTTTAAGCGCCCCGTCAGGTTTTATATTGAATTTGCCTCCTGCAGAGGTAATAATCTTTTTTTCCCTCAGCCAGTTAAACTGAACCAGGTTGGCAAGTCCGTGGGCTTCACTTGCACCGAACCTGATTGCCCTGAAAATACCGGAAAGACAGGTCTTAAGCAGCACCTCTCTATCATATTCAGCAATTCCGAAACTGCCGCCGAATTTAAGCATGAGGAAAAGTGACCCGATATCCGCCTTTGTTTCCTCAACAGCAGCATAACTGCTTCCGAGGCATTTGGATACAGGAACACCTCCCTTTCTGTAGGCAGGACCCAGACCGTGACTCACCTCGTGAAGAAGAACAAAAGTGAAGAAGGGTTTGAAATCAACAGTACTCCCCCCCTCTATTACAGCCTCCGCTATTTCAGAAGTTACTGCCTCAAATTTGGCTTTCATTACATTATAAAGCATAACCTGCTTCCAGCCTACATTGCCTCTTACCCAGGCGTCATTCGGAAGATTGAAAGCAGCCGCCATTATCCCCTGCGAAGCTTCCCCCCCTGAATAAATCTGATGTACAACAACAATTGGCGCCAGTCCACCTACAGCTGCTTCCGATTCGCAGGGGAGAGGAAATGCAGAAGAAAGATTTCCCAGATTGTTTTCAATTTCCTTAAGCTCATCTCCCATCCTGTGATCAACAATCATAAGCATGCTTTCATAGGTGGCTTTCAGCCCGAGAAGAGAATCTGCATATACTTCATACGGCCCGATAACAAGGTCAAGCGGGCATCTGGTCATTCTTACCCATTCGCTGTCGCTTTCTCTGTAGGTACCGTCAAGAAGGGAAGAGGCCCGTCTCCTCAGATAGTTTTTAAGCACCCTGTTCTCTACTATTTCAGAAGCTTTGACAAGTTCCCCGGAAGCAAGGGCAAGCTCCTTACTGTAATAAACATGATAAGGGATTATTTCCAGCTCCCCCTTCATCTCCCTTATTACAGTAAAATGGTCTTTTGCTTCAAGCTTCCTGCCATCCTCAAGATTTTCAATTTTTCTGATAATTTCTTCATCAGACAGGTTATCAGGATAAAATCCACACCCCTTCCTTCTGTCTTTAATATTTTCTGATATTGATCTGTACCCTGCAAAAGGATTATAAGGCCCCTTAAAAAGGGAGTAGAATCTTTTTAGCGGCCCATCGTCCCCCTCCATAACCTGTGAATAGTGTTCCGGCAGTTTTTCATCCTGCTGTCTGAGAAAAATCTGAGTTATTATATCCATAGCTTTTCTGAGGTGCGGAAGCGCGTTGATTATGTCACCGGGAAGAAGGGAATAATCCGCTTCTAATACTACCTCCTTAAAAAGCTCTGTCAATCTTCCTGCTTCCTTCATTTAATAATCCTTATTTATAACTTGAGAGCAGTTCAGTCAGAAAATTAAATATCTTTTCAACCGAAGATATTCTGAGCCTTTCATCAGGTGAATGGGGATTTTCTATATCCGGCCCGAAGGAAATCATATCCATACCGCCGCAGATATTTCCGATTATCCCGCATTCAAGCCCCCCATGGGTAACCTCTGTTTTAACTACTTCTCCGTAAAGTTTTTTCCAGATATTCCCACACCTTTTCATAAGCAGGCTTTCCCTGTCAGGCTGCCAGGGATCAAGAAAAATATCCAGTATATATTCAGCCCTGAACAAGCGGGCCAGTATTTCAATCCGCCCGGTCAGCTCTTCAAGTCTTGATTTTACAGAACTTCTCTGCATGGTCGAAAGCATAATGGATGATGTACCCATTCTTATCATACCCATGTTAAGTGAGGTTTCAATCTGCTCCGGGGACTCAGCATCCATATGCTGCACCCCGTTCGGAAAAATCCTCAGATTCTCAAGAATCCTCTCTGTCTCTTCCTGACTGACCGCTCTTTCAGGAAGAGGAACTTTTTCGTATTTTAAAAACACATTTTTCTCAACAGTACTGTTTTCTGAAATTATTACCCCGGAATAAGTTTCCCAGAATTTTTCAACCTTTTCCCCGTATTTTTTTTCAACAACAATAACAGCGTGTGCTGAACGGGGTATCGAGTTAAAAGAGGCCCCTCCGTCAATCATGGACAAATGAAACGGGACTTCTCTGTAAAGGGTGGAAAGTCCCCGGACAAGAACTGCTATTGCATTTGCCCTCTCTTTATTTATATCTCCGGCGGAATGCCCCCCCAGAAGCCCCCCTATCCTGAGGGTACAGGCAATTGTATTTTCCGGAACCGGGGATTGTTCAAACTTGAAATTGAGATGGGTCCTTGTTGATCCCGCACATCCGATTGTGAATATACCTGTTTCCTCAGAGTCCAGATTCAGAAGAATCTTACCCTTAACAAATTCAGGACTAAGCTCGTTTACCCCGCTCAGCCCGACCTCTTCATCAGTAGTGAAAAGAAGTTCAAGTGGAGGGTGACGGACTTCAGGGTCAACGGCTATTAGCATGGCCACTGCAAGGGCAATCCCGTTATCCGCCCCCAGACTTGTATCCTTTGCACTCAGCCAGTCACCTTTTATAACATGCACAATCGGGTCTTTTGAAAAATCATGATCTGAGTCTGCCGTTTTTTCACAAACCATATCCATGTGTCCCTGAAGTACTATTCCCGGGGAATTTTCATATCCTTTTGTTCCAGGAACCGATATATTCAGGTTCAGGGCATCATCAGCCTTGTATGAAAAATTATTATCTTCCGCCCACTTTCTGAAATAGTTATGAATAGGCCTACGGTTTCCCGATTTCCGGGGAACTTTATTTATATCCTCCAGCAAAGTAATTATTTTTTCTGTTCTGCTTTCCATTTGATCTCCCGACTTTATCATGCTGCATATAATTATACACTCCGGCAGCCGGTTAGTCACTGTTAAATATCAAGTCAAAGTCCTGCGTTATCATGAACACTTACTGTATCCGCACTCGATGCATGTTATGCAGCCGTCCCTGTAGCTAAGCTTTCCTTCGCAGTCCGGGCATTTATCTTCTCCCGATATTACAGCCTCCCCGTCCTTTATATACTTTTTCAGAACCCGTGACACACTCCTTTCAAAATCTATAAAATTGGTATCCTTGACAAGCTGATCAACGACATACGGCAGAGGTGTTCCGTGCCTGAGGGCCATTGAAATGAACCGTGCAAGTGAAGCATCAGGAGAATCATGCTGTCTTGTAAAATCAGCAAGTTTTGTAGTCTCGCTTCCATTTTTGAAAATAAGATCATACCTCCCCTTTTCAATTTTTCTCACAATCCCCTTTATATGGTTTTCAAGGTCTATCTCTTCTTCAGGATCATCAATAACAAATATCTCATATAAACTCCCCTGGTAAAATCCCAGAATTACTATGTAGCTCTTTCCCCCTGACGTTATTCTGTGAATATCACAGGGGAGATCCCTGGGGCGGCTGACTGTATGAGTTGTATTTATTTTTTCCTTTTCCCCGCTGTATTCAAGTATACCCTTCATGCTTCCCTCAGGATTGAATGTGGTAAACCCCTTCAGTCCTTTGCTGTATGCATACATGAAAAGCTTTACATACTCATCATATGTCGTCCCCGGAGGAAGATTCAGGGTCTTGGATATACTGTGATCAATATATTCCTGGAAAACCGACTGAATATCAATTGATCTGAATGGATCAATATCCTTTGTCGTCACGAAATATTCAGGGATATCATTACCAGGAAACTTGTTTTTATAGAGAAGACAGGCAAAGTCGGATACCTCCTCAGCCTTTGTTTCATCTCCTACCCCTGTCCTGATGTTTCTGTTGAAGGTAAGGGAAAAAATCGGCTCTATTCCGGATGAGCAGTTCTGCCCTACGGAAAGAGAGGTGGTGCCTGTCGGAGCCACAGTATTGAGCTGGATATTCCGTATCCCCTGTATCCTGATTTTCTCCCTGATATCTTCAGGGAGCTTTTTTACAAACGCAGCAGCAAGAAACTTATCCCTGTCAAAAGCGGGAAATGATCCCTTTTCAGCGGCAAGATCGCTTGATGAGGAATAGGAGGAGTCGCGGAAAGTCCTTGCCAGACTCTCAGACAGTGCAATTGAATTATCATCGCCGTATTTAAACCTCATCATGGCAAATGTATCCCCGAGACCGGTAAAACCGAGTCCTATCCTCCGCCACTGCCTCGAAAAGGTTTTAATCTTCTCAAGGGGATATGCAGTCATTTCCAGAACATTATCAAGAAACCGGACCCCCACACCAACAGTCCTCCGGAAGCTCTCAAAATCAAACTCAGCATTTTCTGTAAAAGGATTCCTTACAAACATGGCAAGATTGACGGACGAAAGGCAGCAGAGTGAATAGGGAGGCATTACAAGCTCTCCGCATGGATTTACCCGGTCCATATTGAATGCCCAGTAACCGTTGTTATAGCGCTCTACAGTATCTGCATTAAAAATACCTGGTTCATTATGCAGATATGCATTTTTGGCAAGAAGGTCATAAAGTTTTCCAGCCTTAAGGGTCCTGTATATCCTGCCGCCGAACTCAAGGTTCCAGTCTTCGTTATTCCTGACAGCTCTGATAAACCGGTCTGTAATCTTTACAGAGATATTGAACTGGGTCAGCTCGCGGTTGCCGTCCCCCTGCTTTACAGTGATAAAATCCTCAATTTCAGGATGTGAAATATCAAGCAGTGCAATATGGGCAGATCTTCTCTGCCCCCCGGTCATTATTGTTTTGGCTGACTGGTCAAAGATTCGGAGAAAGGAGATTACACCTGAAGATTCCCCTCCTCCTGAAAGAGAGTCCCCTTTCGGCCTCAGTCCCGAAATATCAAAACCGACACCTCCACCCATTTTGCTTATGAGGGCATCCTCTTTTAAAGAGTCATAGATTCCTTCAAGCGAATCATCAATATCAATAGTAAAACAGTTGTTGTAGTTTTTCATAGGGCTGTCAGGCCGTGCATTCGCAAGAATCCTGCCTGCGGGAATAAGCCTGCCAGTGCTGATCTCATCGTAGAACTTCCCCTCCCACTCATTTCTTCTGCCGGGGGTTTCAGGTTTTGCAATCTCCTCTGCTATTGCCCTGAATACCTCTTCAGCATCTCTTTCGCCGTGAAGCATATATTTAAGCTCAAAAATCTCCCTGCTGATCCTCTGCATCCACTCCATTACAATTCCCCCCCTGAAATATTTTATACAATTATCCATATATAGCGTTATATTTATTTATATCGGCAACAATAGCACCATATATAAGGGATGTCCATAATAATTTTAAAAAATCCCCGAGATTTTTCAGCAGGGGGAGAAAAAATATCAAAAATACGGGCATCCTTTCCTCCTGCCGTAAGCCGGCATAAGGGGTTGCTTTTGGCAGGTATTGGATTTAAGCTGTTAATGTGTATTGATTATATTCGAGGAGGATCAGATGGATAATAACACCGGAATATGGGCAGAAATAGAAAAGTTCAGTATTGAGTCAAAGAATGCCGGGGACAGCTTTGTCATACAGGTTTCACTGCCGCAAAGCTACACAGCAGGGGGAAAAAAATATCCTGTTTTATATTGCCTTGACAGTGACGGAAGTTTCGGACTCGCTGTTTCTGCTTTGAACTATATCAATCTGGGGGCAAATTTCGGAATGGGGAAAAATATCCCTGAAATGATCATTGTCGGAATCGGATACGAAAGGGGGCTCATCCCATGGCTTTTTACCAGAGTCAGAGATTTCAGTCCGACAGAAGATCCTTCATTTAACTACAACAATCCTTCTTTCAAAATTCCGGAAAGCGGGAAAGCAGACAATTTTCTTAAATTCATCAAAGAAGAACTGCAGCCCAAACTTGAATCAAAGTACAGAACTGATTCTGAAATGAATATTGTTGCATCACACTCAATGAGTGCCCTTTTTGCTGTTTATGAAATGTTCCAGAGCAAACGGTTTTTTCATAAATATATAATGGCCTGCCCTTTCATAGAATGGGACGGCGATACTGTGTTCAGAATGGAAGAATTATTTTCTGTGAAAAACCAGGAACTACCTGCAGACGCATTTTTCTGCATAACAGGCCATGAACCTACACCGACCTACATTGAAAACACAAGAAAATTTATTGCGATACTGAAAAAGAGAAATTACAGGGATTTCAACTTTCATCTTGAAACCTACAGCAATGACAACCATTTTTCAGTCTGGCCTAAAGCCTTTATTGACGGGCTTGCATTTATATTCAGCAGCAGATAAAAAAGACGGGGACAGAGACAGGACTTCCCCCTGTACTGTTACAAAACAGAATTATTCCCCGTTTTTATAGTACTGAAGCTGATAGAGATTAAAATATGCCCCTTTACTTTTAATAAGTTCATCATGGCTCCCTTCTTCTATCAATTGTCCTTCGTTAAGAACAAGGATCCGGTCTGCATGACGGATGGTTGAAAGACGGTGGGCTATTACCAGGCTGGTCCTGTCTTTCAGGATCTTCTCAAGTGCCAGCTGTATCAGCTTCTCCGTTTCCGTATCAATGCTTGCCGTAGCCTCATCGAGGATTACCACCCCTGGATTATGGGCTATGATTCTTGCAAACGAAATAAGCTGACGCTGGCCGGCTGAAAAATTCACCCCTCCCTCTTTCACCATTGTGGAAAATCCATCGGGAAGCTCCTTTATAAAGCGGTCAGCCTGGACAGCGGCAGCAGCCTTTTCAAGCTCTTCCCGGGAGAGATTTTTTCCCAGCGCTATATTTTCCTCAAGTGTCCCTGAAAACAGAAAAACCTCCTGCTGCACTGTCTGTATAAAACTCCGGAGTGATTCAAGTTTATATTCCCTTATATCCTTTCCGTCCAAAAAAATATTACCCCTGTCAACATCCCAGAAACGGGCAAGAAGGCTTGCCACCGTAGTCTTGCCGGCACCGGTATATCCCACTACAGCAACAGTCTCTCCCGTCTTAACGGAAAATGTAAGATTTTTCAGTACCGGTTCATCAGAGTTATAAGCAAAATGAACATTGTTGAATTCTATTTCACCTTTTAAATCTGCAGAAGAAAGCCTTCCGCTGTCAGGAAGATGGTTTTTTAAATCCAGAAGATCAAAAACCCTTTCACTGCCTGCCATGGCAGACTGAAGAATATTAAACTTTTCCGAAATATCCATTACAGGGCGGTAAAACTGACCGGCCAGATTTATAAAAGCTATAAGGACCCCAAGAGACAGGGTTGAGTCGGTAAAATATTTTGCTCCGAAATATATAATTACCCCGGTTGATACTGAAGTAAAAAGATCGATAAGAGGCCTGAATGCGGCAAATACATACATTTCTCCCAGATTTGCCTTTAGCAGGCTTCTGTTATTTTCATTAAAATCTTCTGCAGTTGCTTTCTCCCTGCCGAACATCTGAACGACCTCCATCCCTGATATATGCTCAGAAAGGAAGCTGTTTACCCTTGATACCCACATGCGCACCTGACGGTAAGCCTCCCGGGCGCGGCTTCTGAAAAACCAGGTGAGGATAAACACAGGGGGGAGGGTCATGACAGTTACAGAGGCAAGACGGGAGTTAAGTGAAAAAAGGACAAAAATTACTCCTGTCATTACAAAAATATCTCTTAAAAGGGATGTGGCTACAGTAGTGAAGAGCTCGTTGACTGTCTCCACATCCCCGGTAATTCTGCTTACAAGGCTCCCTACAGGCCGCTTGTTGAAAAAAGAAAGGGGCTGCCTGAAAATATGTTCAAGTACTTCCTGCCTCATATCCTTCATAACCCCCTGGCTGATAAAAGCCATTATATAAACCTGGAAAAAAGAAAAAACAAGGATTTCGCACAGGATCAGAAAATAATAAAGTGAATATCTCCTGAGTCCGTCAAAATCACGCTCACGTACCTTTCTAAGATCAGAAGGGGAAATATCTCTCAGTTTATTTACAGGGACAGCCGCAGTAACACCGTTATCTATAAATAGTCCGGGATATGCGGCTGACAGGGAAGAGAAATCAGATCCATCTTTTCCGGCAGAAAACAGATACCAGTTATCAGGAGATAGTATTCCATCAGCAGTAAGCTCCCCCTTTTCCTTCAATGTAAGCTCCCCGAGCAGACTGGAATTAATAAAAATTCTGCTATTAATTTCCACCGGAGGAGAAGAACTTTTATCAAGTACCTTCCTGATTAAAGGCCCCCCTTCCCCCACTTCAAAAGCTGAATAGGAAACAAGAATATAATTATCCATGGCTCTCTGAAGAAGGACAGGTGTAAGAAGTTCCCCTGCAGTGGACAGGACAAGCCCTGCAACAGCAGCAATAAACCAGATCCTGTAGGGACGAAGATAACCGATAAGCCGCCCGGTTATCTTGCGGTCAAGTCCTCTGATGACCTTTTCATTTTCCATTTTCATACTCCCTGCAGTCTTCTGATCCTTCTTCATGGCGGCAAATCTGCTGAAGATTGTAAATCCGGCGGAAAATTCCCTCTTCAGCCAGAAGCTTTTCGGGACTCCCCTGCTGAACTATCCTCCCCCCTTTTAAAACCAGTATATTCCCGGCACTCATCAGGGAGGAAACTCTGTGGCTGACAATAATATTGCTCCGCCCCCTCCTTAGACCAATCAGGTTTTTCAGAATCTTTTCAGATGTTTCAGTATCAACAGCAGAAAGGGCATCATCAAAAATCAGGACCTCCGGATCAGCAGCAAGGGCCCTTGCTATCGAGATCCGCTGCTTCTGCCCCCCTGAAAGGGTAAGGCCCTTTTCCCCTACCGAAGTCTCCCATCCCTCAGGAAACAATGACAGGTCCCTGTCCATGGCGGAAATGCTTGCCATTTCCCTGAGATATTCCTCACTACCGGCCGAAAGAGCGAATGCGATATTTGCCCGGATAGTATCTGAAAAAAGGAATATTGACTGCGGAACAGAAGCAAATGTCCGGCGGAGAGAGAGAAGCGGATATTCCCGGATATCCCTTCCACCGTAAAAAAGGGTATTCTCCGGAGGATCCAGCAGCCGTGGGAAAAGACGGAGAAGTGTGGTTTTTCCTGAACCGGTTTCTCCAAGAATGCCGAGGGTAGTCCCGGCTGGGATCTTAAAAGAAAGGTTATTAAGGACAGGCTCTTTTGAGTCAGGAAATGTATAGGTTAGATTTTTAACCTCTATATCTCCAGGGGGAAGGATCTCCCCGTTTCCGGGAACAGAAACTATATCCGGCTCTTCTTTTAAAATCAGGTTTATCCGCGCGAGGGAAGCTGATCCCCTGTTCAGGAGGTTGATTGTAAAACCTGCCCCTATCATCGGCCAGATCAGTATCCCGAGGTAACTGAGTACTGCAACAAAATCACCGGGAGAAAAATTCCCGGCAATAACTCCCGAACCGCCGAAATAAAGAAGCAGCAGTGCTGTCAATCCGGAAAGAAAACTTATTGCAGGAAAAAGAAAACCCCAGATCCTTACAAGTTCAAGATTGCTCTGAAGATAGTCTTCATTGGCCGTCCTGAACCTTGCCAGAAAATGGGACTCCCTGACAAATGTCTTGATAACCCGGATCCCCGACACTACCTCCTGCGCTTCATCGCTTATCCTTCCATAGCTCTCCTGAACCCTGAGGAAACGCTGCCCCAGAAGCTTTCCCGCTCCAAGTACAAGAAAAAAGACAAGAGGAAGAGGCAGAATGGTAAGCCATGCTATTTCAGAATAGCTGGACAAAAGGATAATCATTATGACAAGTGACATGAAAACCCCGTCTACAAATGCAACAAGGGCCATTCCGGTGGCCATTCTTATATTATTCATGTCATTTGTAAACCGGGACATGATATCGCCTGTCTTCATGTTCTTGAAAAAGGTTGATGAAAGTTTTAAAAGATGACGGAAAAGGGTTTCTCTCAGCTCACTCTCGATACGGCGGGAAGCCCCCTGAATAAAGAATCGCCAGCCGAACCGGGCAAGAGCTATAAGAGAAGCAATACCGGTCATTGACAGCATTATAAAGCCTATCTCCCGAAGACTGTAACTGCCGCCTGCAATCAGATCGACAGCCTTCCTTATCATCTGAGGGATAATAAGCTGCCCGCCGTCTGCAATAACCAGAAAAAAAAGGCCCGGGATATAAAAGGGGAGATATTTTTTTATATACGGCAAGAGAGTCCTGTATTCTTTCAGCACATTGCTATCCTTATTTCCTTGTCCCTTTATTCATAATGAGTTTCCCCTTAAAAATAATATTTTATAAGCTGCACAGAATAAAATATAACTCTCAATGCACTTTAGAGAAAATCATTTTCTATAAAGTGATATTTATTCTGCAATTGAAGCTCTCAAGGCTGAGATTCCCCCTTCAGACAGCGCTAAGGATACTGTTTCCAGCACTTCAAGATGTTTGTAAGGGGCCTCTTATGGTGAGACAAGGAGAATGACATTTTAAACATAGTCTTCTCCTTTATCACCCCACAGTACAGGATTTTTCAGCATCTTTCCCAGTACATAATATTGTCAATATATACATACTTAATTTCCCCGATGTTATACATGTATGACAGGAAAGACCTTATTGTTGATCCCACAAGCGCATACTGTCCGAAGTCAAGCCTGATTTCATATTTATCCGCTATGTTCTTCAGAATAAGGTCATAGTTCATTTTATCCTGAAGAATTTCCATAATTGTATTTTCAAGCCCCTCAACAAGGGAAAGATTCAGCTCTGCTGTTTCAGTAATATCCTTTACGATTTCTCCATGTGACGGTACAAAATAATCTGCGTCCATCTTCATAACCTTTCTGATTGTTTCCTTATACTCTGCCACATCATAGATGAATGGGATTTTATATTTACTTAAAATATTATCCCCGAAAAGACAATCAGCCAAAAACACTACCCTGTCCCCGGTTTCAATACCTGTCATATTGAAAAAATGACCTGGCAGTTTTATTGCCTTTAAATCCCGGTTTATATAATTTTCTTCCTTGATAATATCTGTTACTTTTGATGGTTTTGCCTGAAAGAATTTGGAGTTCAGATCTTTTATCGGGAATCCGCCCCACAGAAAAGCAGATTCCATTTCCGGGAACTCAACAAAGACAGTTTCAATTTCAGGTGACCATATTTCGCAATCAAGGTTTCGCTGTAAATAATCATTTCCCCCGATATGATCAGCATTTGAATGGGTATTAATAATTCCTTTCAATCTCCATCCCATTTCTTTTAATATTTTATTTATTTTTCTCCCGGATTCCTTGTCATTTCCGCTGTCAATCAGATAGACTTCCCTGTCCCTTTCAACAAACCCAATATTTGTAGGCCCGGGGAGGACCCATGTTGATCCGCTCAACTTGATCAGTCCGCTGCTATTATCCATCATATTTCACTCCTCCCGTTTATTAAAGATTTTTACACATGAAACAGATCAGTTCAACTACCCGATCTGCTGTATCCGGATTTACCCTTTTTCCCGCTGTTGCCCTCTTTTCTGTTCTGTACAATAACTGCTCCGGCAGCTGCAATAATCATTCCTGCCCCCTTTTCAGGTGTTATTGACTCTCCGAAGAAAAGCCGGGCCATCAAAGCAATTTGAACCAGCATGGTTCCATTTATTATACTTGATTCTATTGCTGATAATGTCTGTAATGATGTATTCCATAATGTAAAAGCAAATGCAGTATTTACCACGGAAAGCCAGATCAGCAGTAAACAGTTTTTGACACTCAATACTACAAAAGTTTCTGTAATTATACCGATGAATAACATGATCAGCGACCCGATACCCATACTGATAAATGTTACGGTTACAGGGCTGATATTCCTCCGTTTATTGATACTTCTCCCAAGGATTGCGGATACAGCATTGAAGAAAACAGCAATGCCCATAACAATTAATCCTTTGCTCTGATTTGAGATTCCGGAAATTGGATAGAAATATATCATAACGCCGGAAAGAAACAGAATAATTCCTGTCCACTGGATTTTTGTCGGTATTTCTCTGATAAACAAAACCCCCAGCATGGTTACGGCCAGTGGTGTAAAATTCAGCATAAGACTCACAGTCACCGGGGGCAACAAAGATAATCCGATAAACTGGAAGCCTTGTGTAAAGGTATAGAAAACCACCCCCAGAAGAATTATTTTCAGAAAATCCCTTCTTTTAATATTCATAATTTCGCATTTATATCTGTCCCGCACTACAATCGGGATAAAACAGACAGCCGCCAGAAAATATCTTAATCCTGCAAATGTAACAGGAGGGATATCAATTAAACCGATTTTTACTATTATAAAAGAGGTCGACCACAGAAATGTTACCATCAGCGCCTGAAGAATTGAAGCCAGCTTTGTATTACTGATATTCACTTATCTGCTCCTCTGTATTTTTCTTAAAAAGAATATGATATAACAGCCACAGGCTGTACAAATAATACCATAGAATCAGTCACAATTCAGCCTGAAAAAACAATGAAAATATATGCAGATAACGTATCCCTGAAGAATAAATCAGGATTCGTTATACCGTCAGTTGAATTTTTCAATAAAAATAAATTATTGCGTCACTGTGGAAACGGGTATATATTTAAATTTGCGGGTATTAAATTTGATGTCTGAAAAGATATACAGACTAATACCATCAAGCACTTTACAGGAGGAAATTATGAAAAGATTGTTGATAACAATCACTGTTTTACTTCTTGTTGCTACTTCAGTTTTTGCCGCACCGGTCAGTATTGATTTCTGGCATGCTATGACTGGGAAAAACGGCGAAATGGTTACAGCCCTGGCTGACAAGTTCAATGCCAGTCAGAGTAATTATACTGTAAACCCTGTCTATAAGGGATCCTACAGCGACACTATGAACGCAGGTATTGCGGCATTCAGAGCAGGACAGGCTCCTGCAATTATCCAGGTTTACGAAGTCGGGACAGCCACTATGATGTCTGCAAAAGGGGCAATAAAACCTGTCTATAAGCTTATGGCAGAGAACAATGTCAAGTTTGATCCAAAAGCCTATATCCCGACAATTACATCATACTACTCAACTACAAAAGGCGAAATGCTTTCAATGCCTTTTAACTCATCAACAGCAGTTATGTATTACAATAAGGATGCCTTCAGAAAAGCCGGTCTTGATCCAGAAAAAGCTCCGGAAACATGGCCTGAATTATTTGAAGCTGCAAAAAAACTTAAAGCTTCTGGTATGGAAGGGGGATTTACAACAAACTGGATATCATGGATACAGCTTGAAAACTTCTCTGCATGGCACAACATACCGTTCGGAACAAAAAGCAACGGGTTTGACGGGCTTGATACTGAACTGACCTTTAATAACGCAATTGTGGAAAAACATTTTCAGAATATGTATGATTTAAGCAAGGAAAAGGTGTTTATCTATGGCGGAAGAACAAACAAGGCAAACCCTCTTTTCACCTCCGGCCAGGTCGGCATACATTTTGAATCAATAGGAGGTTACGGCAACATGAAAGCCAACTGCAAGTTTGACTTCGGTGTTGCACGCCTTCCATATTATCCTGATGTAAAAGGAGCTCCCCAGAACTCTGTCATAGGCGGGGCAAGTCTCTGGGTTTTTGACAGGAAAAACAAGGATGAGCTTAAAGCTGTAGCAGAATTCTTTGCTTTTATTTCAACTCCTGAAAGCCAGGCTTTCTGGCATCAGAACACAGGGTACCTTCCCATTACAAAAGCAGCTTATGAACTTACCAAAAGTCAGGGTTACTATAAAACAAATCCCGGACTGGAAGTTGCAATTAATCAGCTGCTTAATAAACCGCCGACACCCAATTCAATGGGAATCAGATTCGGTAATTTCAACATAATCAGGGAAATTGAAGATCAGACATGGGAAGACATTCTGGCCGGGAAGATCGGGGTAAAAGCCGGACTTGATAAAATGGTCAAAGAGGGGAACAAAACACTCCGTGAATTTGAAAGAATAAATAAGTAGGTGATCACTTAAAATAATCAAATTACAGAGTCTGGCCGGGGGATCTCCCCCGGCATCTGTTTTTTAGTAACAGCAAATAATTATAGGGGATCTCTATTAACCTTCGGTTGATCCCCATACCGGGCACCTAATCGCCAATGGCGTAAGGAATTATTTTTTTCGTAAACGAAAAAAACATAGTTTTTAGAGGTGCCCTATAAATAAACAGGAATATTAGAATGAAAAAACAGTATGAGTTTTCAAGCAGATGGCTGCCCTATTTTCTTGTCCTTCCGCAGATGATTGTTGTTTTTGTCTTCTTTTTCTGGCCGTCGGCACAGGCTATCTGGCAGTCTTTTTTTCTCCAGGACCCATTCGGAGGACGTATGATTTTTGTGGGTATTGAAAATTATACAAAACTCTTCGCAGATCCTTCCTACTGGGATTCATTCGGAGTATCAACTCTTTTTGCGGTTTTAGTAGCTTTCTTTTCCATGCTGATAGCTTTATTTCTTGCTGTCCAGGCAAATAAAAAGATAAAATTCTCTTCCTTTTATAAAACAATGCTCATCTGGCCTTATGCAGTTGCCACAATGGTAGCAGGGGTTCTCTGGCTTTTCATGTTTAATCCCAATGTCGGGATTGTAGCATGGGCACTCAGGAACCGGTTCGGAATTGAGTGGAACCACCTTCTCAATTCGGGACATGCACTTCTTCTTGTAACAATTGCGGCTTCATGGAAACAGATTGCCTATAACTTTGTTTTTTTTCTTGCAGGACTTCAGAGCGTTCCTGCAACTCTGATTGAAGCTGCTGCAATAGACGGGGCAGGCCATAAAAAACAGTTCTGGCACATTATCTTCCCTCTCCTTTCCCCCACCAGCTTTTATCTTCTTGTAATGAACCTTGTCTATGCCTTCTTCGAGACATTTCCTATCATACATCAGGTAACGGAAGGCGGACCCGGGAAAGCTACCAGTATACTTGTATACAAAGTATGGAGGGACGGGGTTGTTAACCTGGATCTGGGCGGCTCTGCAAGCCAGTCTGTTATTCTGATGATACTGGTTATAAGCCTTACAGTATTACAGTTCCGCTTCATTGAGCGGAAGGTCAATTATTAAGGGGAAATTATGACTGAACACTCCAAATATCACAGGACAATACCGCATATCTATCTGATTCTCGCAATTTTTATTATAGTCTTTCCCATCTGGGTAGTTTTTGTGGCTTCAACACTTACAAGTGCGGATATTCTCGCCGCTCCGATGCAGCTTGTTCCCGGAGTACACTTTCTTGAGAACTATACCCGGGCACTTTTTGAGGGATCAAAAAATATGGGAGCGTCTGCCCTCACAATGATAAAAAACTCCCTTATTATGGCCCTCGGAATATCGGTAGGGAAGATAATAATATCGCTGCTGGCCGCTTATTCTATTGTTTTTTTCAATTTCAAACTGAGAAATTTCTGCTTCTGGAGCATTTTTATTACACTGATGCTTCCTGTGCAGGTCCGTATTATGCCGACCTATAAGGTAATATCAGACCTGGGGATGCTCAACACCTACGCAGGCCTTATACTGCCGATGGTTGTATCTGCAACAGCAGTATTTCTTTTCCGCCAGTTTTTCCTTTCAATTCCCAGAGAGATTGTTGAGGCATCCCTGATTGACGGGGCAAGCCCGATGGCATTTTTCTTCAAGATTCTTATACCCATGACCAGGACACCGATCGCTGCAATGTTTGTCATACAGTTTATATTCGGCTGGAACCAGTATCTCTGGCCCCTTCTGATAACAACAAAGGAATCGTATTATACCCTTCTAATAGGTATAAACCGAATGCTTTCAGGAGCAGATGTCCAGATTGAGTGGCAGATTGTTATGGCAACAACATTACTGGCCCTTATACCTCCTGTTGTTGTTGTAATGATTATGCAGAAGCAGTTTGTTACAGGTATGACAGATACGGAAAAATAATTCATATGAACGGAACATTAAACTAATCTACAGGAGTACATTATGGCTAATTTAGTTCTTAAGGATGTTACTAAAATTTTTGAAGAAAACATAAAAGTGGTTGAATCAACCAACATAACGATCAGGGACAAGGAGTTTGTTGTTTTTGTAGGCCCTTCCGGCTGCGGGAAATCAACAACACTCAGAATGATAGCAGGACTTGAGGATATCACCTCCGGAGAAATTTTTATTGATGGAGAACTGGTGAATAACGTGCCTCCCAAAGACAGAAACATTGCAATGGTATTCCAGAATTATGCACTTTACCCCCACATGACTGTTTATGATAATATGGCTTTCGGGCTGAGGATAAGAAAAATTGAGAAGAAGGAAATTGACAGGCGGGTACGTGAAGCGGCAAAGATCCTTGATATTGAAAATTTTCTTAACCGGAAACCCAGACAGCTGTCAGGGGGGCAGAGGCAGAGAGTTGCTGTGGGCAGGGCAATAGTTCGTAATCCGAAGGTTTTTCTTTTTGACGAACCTCTTTCAAATCTTGATGCAAAACTGAGAGTTCAGATGCGGGCCGAAATTATTCAGCTTCACAACCGCCTTAAAGCTACAATAATTTATGTAACCCATGACCAGGTTGAAGCAATGACAATGGGAGACAGAATTGTAGTAATGAAAGACGGAGTTGTTCAGCAGGTAGGCTCCCCTTTGTATATTTATAATCACCCTGTAAACAGGTTTGTTGCAGGATTTATAGGCTCACCCCCAATGAATTTCATCAATGTCCGGGTAACAGAAGAATCTGGTAAAATTACCCTTGAAGAAGGTTCATGCAGACTGCATCCTTATGAAGGGCACATAAATTTTCTGAAACCCTATATAGGCAAAGATATAATTATGGGTATCAGGCCGGAAGATCTTATATATGATGAGACAGTTTCGGAATCCTCTGTCAGAGCAAAGATATCTATAGTGGAACCTCTTGGAGCGGAAATTCATATATGGGCTAAAACAGCTTCGAGTCAGATAATTTCAAGAGTTCCTCCTCACCATCTCTTTCAAATCGGGGAAGACATTGCCTTTGCCCCCGGGATGGAAAAAGCCCGTTTTTTTGACAGGGAAAACGATATTTCGATTCTGCCTGTATCAGTTGTTGAGGAGTAAACCCGATTTATACAGTAATTTTTAATTCCCCCTCAGTCTTGTTATATTTCAGGAACAGTCCTGGGCAGAAAAAGCTTGACAGTTTTCAACTATTTAGATAATCTAAATATTAGCATGACTAAAGAAAACGGAAAAGAGTTTTATCACCTGATTCACCAGTTAAATACAGATCTTATGTCTTTTGAACTGGAGCATATGCATGAAGGGGTAATCGGAGACCTTACTCTTCATGAAATTCATACCATAGAAAATATAGGCCATATGGAAGAACATTCCATGTCTGAAATCGCCGGGAAAGCAGGGGTGAGGCAGAGTACAATGACTGTGATGATAAATAAACTCATTTCAAAGGGTTTTGTGGAACGCTATTCCAATTCCAGTGACCGCCGGGTGGTTAAAGTCCGGCTTACTGAAGCTGGAGAGAAGGTGCATCTTCTGCATGATGATCTGCACCAGAAGGTAACAGCCAAATGGCTTGAAACGCTGGAAACTGAAGAACAGGTATGTTTGATCAGAGCTTTGAGAAAGCTCAACCGTAAAACATGATACCTGACGGTTTTATTAACTGAGAATAATGATAACTGGAATCATTGCCTCATACCAACGGGGGAAAATCACATGGAGTTCGAGGAAACTACCAGAGCAATAAAAAGGGTAACAGAACTCTCTGTGATAATGAATATTCTGTTTACCATACTTAAAGCAATTGTTGGATTTCTGGGAAACAGTCAGGCAGTTATAGCCGATGCCATACACAGCCTTTCTGATCTGGTCACAGATATCGCGGTACTTGTCGGGGTGAGATTCTGGGCACAGGATCCGGATGATGAACACCCCTACGGACACAGAAGAATTGAAAGTTTTGTAACCATGTCAATCGGCATTATGCTGGCAGGAGTCGGTATTAAACTCTGTCTCGATGCTGCAGAAAGTATCCGCGGTATAAAAATACACCATACAAATCTTATTGCTGCGGCAGGGCCGTTTGTCAGTATTGTAGGAAAGGAATTTCTCTACAGAATCACAATAAGGACAGGAATTAAGGTTGGCTCATCTGCTTTGAAAGCAAATGCGTGGCATCATCGCTCTGATTCATTAAGCTCTATACCTGCTTTTCTGGCAGTAGTCTTCAGCACGGTCTTCCCGTCAGCAGCATACATTGACAGTATAGGGGCAATAATTGTATCAATATTTATTTTCAAGGTCTCATGGGATATCTCAAAGCCTGCTATTGAAGATCTCCTGGATAAATCTGCAGATCCGGAACTTATAAAATCTATTGAAAAAGGGGCGCTTACCTGCTCCGAAGTTAAGAGTGTCCATAAGATCAGGACGAGAAAGAGCGGAGAAATTGTTATGGTTGATTTTCATATACAGCTTGACGGCAGTCTTTCAATTACAGAGGGACATGAGATCTGCGGAAAGGTGAAGCATAATATAATGGTGCAGAATCCAGGAATAGTGGATGTCCTTATCCATCTTGAACCGGAGCATGACTGACATCATTACGGCATCATGACTCGGCAATTGCCAGGAGCTTTTCTTTCCGGGTAAATGCGGTATATGATGCCGCCCTTGCTGTGGCTTTTACAAGATCACCGGGTATTATTTTAATATATGAATCTGCACTGCATTCCCCTTTTAAAAAATCACTTGAAACCTTTATCAGATTCTCCTGCCTGTCCTCACTGATACTGCAGTATATGAAAAGTGAAAGGGGTGAATTCTGAAGATCAAACTGAGAAGAACTCGAACGTCCCTGTTTCAGAAGCCGGTACAAAACAGTATCCTTTTGTTTTTTACCATCTGTACACAGAGGATTATCAGGAAGATGAGAAGTAAGAAGACAATCTTCCTCTTCACAACTCCCCTCCCCCATAAAAAATGACATCGGGGCATCTCCCCCTGTCAGCTCAGCCAGGGCTAGAAGAAGCCCTGCACTAATCATTTTAATCCCCAGATAGCGCCTTGCTATTATCAGATTCACAGAAGTTTTAGTTATCAGGTTGTCATACAGGGATTTTTCCGGATAACCGGCAAACTGCTGAAAAACAGTTTTCGGTTTCAGATGACTCAGAAATTCCTCCATTTTCATAAGCGCTGTTGAATAGCTTCGGATTGTATATAAACCGAAAAAATGGAGTTCAGGATTGCTTTCCGGCAGGAGCTTCCATGTATTATCCAGAAACCGCCCGGGGTCTTCTTCTGCGAAATTATAAACATCCCTGTTTGAAAAAACCACAGCAGAAACAACAGTCCGATGCAACTGTTCATCTGAAAGCCCCAGAGCGAATTGCTTATTGGTTTTCTGCAGACGCTGTTTCAGAAGTTCCCCTGGATGCCGGCCTTCATTATCCGGTCCTCTGAATGGTATTGTCATCTCAATCCCTGCACTTGCAATCATGAGATCAACATCCTGCACAACTCCGACTAGCAGACTGTTCATTAATAAAGCACTCAAAAACTCATTAAGTCCCGCGAATGGAGAAAGCTTTTGTCCAGGGACAAAGCCGAATACAGAAGCAGTTCCATAAAAAGCCCTGTCAGACAGGTCTATATTATCGTTTATCTGTACTGTTTTATCGTTGACCACGATATATGGATCGAGAATCTTCCTGATATCTTCATGAAAACCGTCATCTACCTGAAAATAAACCGTATCATGAAAAATAGCAGCCAGAGTACTGTGAGGATCTTCAGGGTCTGCCAGATCAAATATATGTTCAGGAGTATGAAAACTCCTGTGCTGCATACTCATGGCCTGATGTACCATAACTCCAATACGTTCGATTGTACCGTTATCAATACCGGTTTTCAACTGTGTAAGAGCACCCTGAAGAAGAGCAATGATTCTATGAACAGTACCCCCTGGGATTCCTGTATTTCCTGACATTCATTTCTCCTGAAATTAATTGTAACGCTTAAATCTGGATTTTACAAATGCCTGAAATACCCTGATATTTTATCCTGAGACAAAGCCCTTGATCTGCAGGAAAATATTTATCATGATATATATATATGAATACAAAAAAACCATACTTTCACCAGAAAAACCCTTTCAGAGTTCCTGTCCAGGACGGAAAGATTATTCTTGAGCATTTCGGGAGAGCAAGCACCGGAGAAACAGGCCTCAGCCTGGCACATATGAAAGCTCCTCCCGGCTGGTCTGAACCTTTTCAGGTTCCTGAATTCGATGAATATACCCTCGTTATCCGGGGAAGAAAAAGAGTTGTTTCAGACGGCAGTGTAGTCGACCTCTCTACCGGGGAGTCAATCCTGATCAGGAAAGGAAGTAAAGTTCAATATTCAAATCCCTTTGAATCTGAATGCGAATATGTCTCTGTCTGTGTGCCGGCTTTCTGGCCGGAAGGGGCACACCGGCTGCCTGACCAGAAAAACTGAGTTTCACAGCTATAATTCTGCTTTAGGGTTGAGGTAATCAAAGGGAAAAATCTCATATCATCAGCAATCCCTGAGATCGCCTGAGGGAAACGTTCATAGTTCAGGATCAACCGGAGGTAAAGCGGATAGAGATCTCTTAAACAATATCCTTCAGAATCCCTGCTATCTCTGTTCCGAACTTTTTGTGCCCCTCTTCTGTCCAGTGTATTCCGTCATCAGAACTGCTCTCAAGATAATCCTCTGCAAAAAATACAGGAACATTATAAATATTCGCAAGTTTTTTAAATTCCTTTTTAAGTTCCCGGGATTTTTCAATACCACCCAGAAACTCCTCCCTGTAAACAGGTGCATCTACTATAGGGGGCGGACAGACAAGGAGGATCCCGGGAGAATTACCGTTTATACCGGCAGTACTTTTTTTCACAACCTCAACAAGGCGGCCGGCACCCTTTGCTATTCCGGAAGCACGGATATTAAACCGGTCTTTCAGGTCATTTGTTCCCAGCATGATAATAATCAGATCAATCGGATAGTGCGAAGCCAATACGACATCAAGGTGCTTTACTCCTGATTTATTTCCGGTAAGAGGGTCATCAAAAACAGTAGTTCTTCCGTTAAGCCCTTCAGGAATTACAGTATAACCGCTGCCCAGCTCCTCTGCCAGCACTGATGTCCAGCGTTTTTCATGAGGATAACGTTTTCCGTTGCCTCCTGGGAAATACGCCCATGTATTGGAATCGCCAAAACAGACAATAGATTTCATTTTTTATCCTCCGTTAAATATAAACATGCTCTGCCTGTGCTTTAGTGAAACAGTAAAAAAATCCGTTACTCTTGCTTAACAGAAATTCTTTGCACTTTCATCATGAAATTATAATCCGGATTACTGCAGGTTATCAGCAATTTTTTAATTTTGCTTTTCCCAACTATAATTACTATAATAATTATATGTGATCTAATCGCAATGGGGGATAGGATGTTAAAAAATATTAAGATAGGTGAAAAGCTCATTTTTATAGCAGTGGTTATATTACTGATTCCAATTACTGTTCTCGGGATTATTTCAGTCCAGAAGGCTTCAAAGGGACTCAGAACACTGGAAGAGGAGCAGCTAATAAACAGATCAGCAGAAATTTCGATTTCAATTTATAATGTTCTGATTACGGAAAAAAAACTTGCTATTGATATTGCCGAACGTCAGGAAACAAAAGATGCCATGAACAGAAAACTTGTTTTCAACAATGAGGCAGAAAGATATTCAGAATTAAACAGTATACTGAATAAATTTATCAGGGCTGAAGGTCTTGGCAATGATTATACAGGTATTAATGTCATGGATACAAACGGTATTGTAAGAGCATCCGCTGAAAAAGACAGCATTGGACTTGATTTATCTGAGCGTGAATATTTTACAAGTGCACTGAAAGGAAATATAAATATAGGAAAACCTGCTGTCAGCAAAGCTACAGGACTGCCTTTTTTTGCCATTGCAGCTCCTGTTTATGACAACAACAGAATCATTATTGGAGTTGTCGGGGTAGTAATAGAACTGGATTTTATATGGCGGATAATCAAGGATTCAAAAATAGCTGAAACTGGCTATACTTTTGTAACAGATATCGACGGATTGGTAATTTCACATCCCGATCCCGCTCTTATATTTAAGACAAGTATAGATGACCTGAACGGGATGGAGGAAATAAGCCGCCGTTTTAAAAAAGGAGAAAGCGGAGTTCAGAAATATGTTTATAACAACATTCCCAAAACAGCGGGTTTTGCATCAGTGCCTGAGACAGGATGGGGAGTTTTTCTCAGTGTTACCGACAAAGAGTTTATGGGCCCCGCAAATGAAGTGAAGAGTGCTGTATTTATTGTTGCAGCTGCCGGATTTATCATCGCCCTTATAATTTTTCTCCTTTTTTCAAAAACCCTCACAGGGCCCATTAAAAAAGGGGTTCAGTTCGCACAGGAGATCAGTGAAGGGAAACTGCATACAGATATAGATATTAACCAGAAAGATGAAATAGGAATGCTTGCGGATGCACTTAAAAATATGAAGGAGAAACTACGGGAAGTGGTATCCAATGTCTATAACTCTTCGGTTCAGGTCACAGAAGGCAGCAGCCAGCTGTCCAAAAGCGCTGAACAGCTTTCTCAGGGAGCGACTGAACAGGCGGCAAATGCAGAGGAAGTATCCTCATCAGTCGAGGAAATGAGCGCAAATATTATGCAGAATACAGATAACGCGGTAGAAACGGAAAAGATCTCATCGCAGGCAGCCAAAGATGCAGAAGCAGGAGGAACGGCTGTTCTTGAAGCAGTTCAGGCCATGAACGAAATTTCAGAAAAGATCAATATAATAGGAGATATTGCCCGTCAGACCAACATGCTTTCCTTGAATGCCGCAATAGAAGCTGCACGTGCAGGTGAACACGGCAAAGGGTTTGCGGTTGTTGCTTCAGAAGTTGGGAAACTGGCAGCTGTCACTCAGAAGGCAGCAGCTGATATTCTAGAACTTGCAACTCAGAGTGTCAATAAAGCAAATAATGCCGGAGAAAAAATAAAAGCCATAGTTCCTGATATCAGAAGAACTGCTGATCTGGTTTCTGAAATCAGCTCTTCAAGTAATGAACAGAAAACCGGTGCCGGTCAGATAAACGAAGCTATGATGCAGCTTGATCAGGTAATTCAGCAGAATGCAGCATCTGCGGAAGAGGCATCTGCAATGTCTGAAGAGCTTACAGCACAGGCAGAACAGCTGAGAGAAATGATAAGTTTCTTCAAGATGGAGGCAAAAAAGAGCAGCCACGACAGCAAAGGGAAATCTTCCGAAAGGAAACCTGGAAATGAGAAAAGTACAGCAGTTAAGAGATCAGAAAAAACAGTATCTTATGAAAAACGTCCTCAGCCCAGAACCAGCGCATCTGCCGGGAGTGCTAAGAATGAAGAAGCAAAGGATCTTCTTGATTCTGGGTTTGTTGAGTTTTAAGTGGAGATTTTATCTGCATCTTTTTCCGATAATCCCATTGCAACGGTTTTTTATTACCCTGCAGGGTAATGCCGCAAAGGATAGCCAGTTAAGCTGTTTGACTATCCCAATGGGTTTGCGCGTGTTCTTGCATCAGCAAGAACCGTGACAAAAGTCAAATCTCCTCCAACTGTTTGTTATAGCTTCAATTTTTATTCGATTTAATTTAAATATTTAATCAGTAGCCTATTCCTGTAATAAGTAATGAAGCTTCTTGATTAAATGTATCAATATAAGACATTATAAAATTGATACTAATCAGATCTTTTAGATTATATTCATTCATAATGAATGGAACTAATTCTGATTGAATATATAAATTTATCTTACATTTTTCACAATAATCAACTGGAGCTTCATAGATTAGTTCAATTTTATATTTATATAAATCAATAAATTTTTGATCATTAACATTTGCATTTTTATGAACTTCGACAATATTTTTGTAATCATTTTCATCTATAGGTACAGGCATATTTTGTAAATCTATTTTCATATTTAATAATTTTGCACCATACTCACTTCTGCCTGGGCTTTTGTTGAATAATTCAATAAATTCATTAAGTTCAATTTTTTTGTATCTACTTTCATCATATTTCGATTTTTCAACTGTTTTGCGATTCATTATAAAACTTGGGTTATACCAATATACTCCAAATTGTTTAAAAGCCGGAGATCCACTCAAAGATTCTAATTCAATATTTTTGTTAAATGTATATACAGCTATTACAACATTTGCATCTGTAAATATTTTAGTTAAAGGCCCTGTTGGTCCTGTTTTCCCAATTATTTCATCTTGTTTCATTAAGTTTTTATTATTTAAATTATTATTTAATTCTGAAAGCATTGCATATATTACATAGTAATCAGTATTATTTTCTGCGACTTTTATCTCACAAAATATTCCTAGATTTGTATTATTATTTGGATCATTACTATATCTATTTAAGGTTCCTTCTTTAAAACTTTTTACTTGTTCATATGCATCTGTTCTAAATCCAATTCCAAAATTTTTACCATCCTTAAAATCAATAATTACACCTTTTCCATCTAATTTATTAATTTCTTCTGCGATAATATTTGATGATAAATATAAACACAGTATTAAAATTATGCTTAATTTCATATTTATTTTCATTCTTAACTCCTTTTTTCTATAATTATATACAAATTAGTTATTTGTCAGAGATTTAAAGGCTTGGTGTGCCCCATGAAAAGTAGACAACCTAACTATGCAGCTATTGCTGTTTGCTTTTCATATTCAGCCGGGCTTATATACCCAATTGCTGAATGTTTTCTCTTCCTGTTATAGAATATCTCGATGTATTCAAAAACACCAGCTTTTAATTCTTCAACACTCTGATAGTTATTAGGATAAATTAATTCTACTTTTAATCTGCTGAAAAATGATTCCATTGGGGCATTATCCCAGCAGTTTCCTCTTCTACTCATACTTAGCTGACAACCTTTTGATTGTGCAAAATCTATATATTTCTGAGCTCTATACTGAACTCCTCTATCTGAATGAAGTATTAGACCTTCAGAGTATCCTCTTCTTCCAAATGCTATCGATAATGCTTCAATTACAAGATTTTCCGTCATGCTTGTATCTAATGCCCAGCCAACTATTTTTCTCGAATAAAGATCCATAACTGTAGCCAAATACATCCATTTGTTTCTTACCCAAATATACGTAATATCTGTAGTCCATTTTTTATTCGGATTCGTTGCTGTAAAATCTCTCCACAAAATGTTATCTGATACATTATTCATTGACAGGCTTTTTCTGCTATACTTAAACCCCTTACCATTCAAAGCCTTTATATCATTCTCTTGCATAATTTTAGCTATGAAGTTTGTTGAACATTTCCAGCCAAGTGAATTTAATTCTTCTGCTATTCTCCTTGAACCATAACGGGCTTTAAATGCCTCATAAGTATTTTTAATCAGTTCTTTGATCTTCTCTTTATATTGATGGCTCTTACCAAGTTTTTTATTTTTCCATTTATAATATACTGATCTTGATACTTCTAAAACTCGGCACATTAAAGTAATCTCAAATTGGCCTTCATATTTATTAATTATTGCGTACTTCACTTCTGGTCGTTCGCAAAGTACGCAGCAGCTTTTTTTATGAATTCATTTTCATCCTTTAAACGCTTAATTTCTCTTCGTAGTTTTCTTACTTCTTCACTTTCATTTTTTGAGTAATCAACACCATTTAAAGAATTAAATTGTTTATCGCTTAGCCTGTTAAATTGACGCTTCCAGTTATAAATTTGCTGGGCGCTTATCCCCAGTTCTTCGGCTACTTTAGCTGCAGAACTACCCTCTTTTTCTGATCGTTTTACAGCTTCTCTTCTAAACTCTTCGGTATACGCCTGTACCTTTTTTCTTGCCATTTGACACTCCCCTTATCATTATAATCTAACTATAGTTGGTGTCCACTTTTTGTGGGGCAGTTTGGTATATAACGCCCAGTTGAGCTGTTTGACTGCCCCGCCAGGGTTGGCGCGTGTTCTTGCTCTGCAAGAACCGTGACAAAAGTCAAATCCGCTCCAACTGATTGTTATACGCTATTTTTTATTTAATAATTCTTTCAAAATTTTATCAATATTCTCTATTACTTCCATTATACCCTCACGTGCAATATCAGGATTATTAGTCATATTTTCTAATTCTGCATGATATGTTAATTTTAACCAATCAAATTCATGTTTTATTGGTAAATCTTTAATATTAGAAACAATAATTTCTGAATTAAATTTTTTTCCTGTTTTTTTTGGATAAACATTCACCTCTGATTCTTTTTTATCTCTGAAAGATTCAACTTCATCGCAATATTTATAAAATATTTCATTATCAATAATTTTGTTAAAAAAAACACAATCCAGTGTTTGGGCAATTTGACATTTATTTAATTGATGAACTGATTTTCTATTTATGCTAATAATTTTTTGAAAATTTGTAAATTTATATCTTTTTTTATCATATAAAACCAACATCAATTGGGGAGTTAATGGCATACAAATCAAACATCCTTTGGTAGCAATTCCATTTTTAGAGTTTATCCATTTTTTTGATTCGAAATAGGGATTAAATATCATTACTGGATGTTCACCAATAATAAATGGGATATCTGTTTTATTCTCTAATAATCCAATATTTAGATCAAATAGAATAAGAGCAGCTTTGGTAGCATTTTGAAACATTAAATTGTATGGATTCTTTAATTTTATTGAATAATGGTCTTCTAACTTCCCTATTTTTTTATCATGCCGTGCTATAGTTTTAAATGTTTGATCAATAAAGCTGTTCAACTGATTTACTGCCTTGGGAGTTCTATTTAATTGATATGATATAAAAAAAGCTATATTAATTTTTTCTTGAATTTGTAAATGAATATCAAGTTTTATAATTTTTTCAAATGCTTTTGCAGTTATAGACTCAATTTTTGAAAAAAAATCTTCAAGTTGTTGATCTTTACCATATAAATAATTTGCACATGCTTGTTCATATAATCCAATATTATCTTTTTGTACTTTTTGACTCAAAATAAATATATTAATTAGTTTATCATTACCAGTATTAAAATATTTCAATAACATTCTTGGAATATAATGTTGTTTTTTACCCATATTACTCATTTATCCTAATAATAATATTTTTTTTACGCCGTATAACATCAAGTTTAGCTGCTTCGCATTACCAAAAGATCATACTTCTTAGCTTCTGAAATTATCCTGGAAGTAAAAAAGTCGCGAAGTCTGCTCCAACTTTTTGTTATGTAAAATATTTAATTATTAAGTTCATCTCGAGTTGTATGCAATTTTATATTAATATACTTTTTATAGTTTTCAAAATCTTTATCTGTTGTAAAAATACTTATTTCTTTGTTTATTGAAGCAGCACATATTAAAAAGTCTATGTGAGATCCTTGAACTCCATTTCTCCTACAAGTATTAAATATTTCTGCGGCTTTTTCATAATCATCTGTTTTTAAAGGTAAGTCTTCGAAAGCTCTTAATTTTTCCTTAAGATTCTTGAATTTTATTTCATCTGAAATACCTGACAATAATTCCTGTCTAACAGGTCCTATAAACACTACCCTCAATTCATAAATCAATTCTTTTAATTCTTTAACAATATTCTTCTCTTCTTCAGTAAGAGTCTTTTTTCTTAATGCTAATGACCAAACTGATGTATCTACGAGTATTTTCACTTTCTGTTTCTCATTGATTTATAATCATAATCTTTATCGTAATCGACATTTCCGAAAAGGTTGATAATCTCTTCCTGCTTTCTTCTTTGAATAAATTCTTTTAATGCTTGGTTTACTGTATCTTTTTTCGTTTTAAAACCAGCTATATTTTGAGCTAAAATTAATAAATTATCATCAATTGCAAGATTTGTAGCCATAAAATAAACCTCCAACCATTTTATGTGTATATTCTAACACATTTTATTGTGTAGGTCAATTTTCTTCTTGAATCCAGACAAATTCACAATATCTTTCTATCTTGGTCTGTATTCAGACATAATTCTAAAATATTTAATTAGTTTATAGCTATATTAATAATCCTCTGGGGAAATTCATTCATAATTCTTTAATATATTAATAAATAAAGTCCAGACAAATTACAACATTTTCCTACTTCTAATGTTTGGTCTAGTGTTTTGATAAAACACGTCATTCTCTTCCCCGAAGGGGTACATAACATCAAGTTGAGCTGTTTCGCACCTCCAAAAACACATAAACAGACCTTCTAAAACCAATAATCATTACCGTTTTTCATCGCGAAGTCAGTTCCAACTTATTGTTAAATTTCAAATTCTATAACTATTTGATTTCTATTGCTTTTTCTGCCCAGCTGACGGCTTTAACTGCAATCGCAATTGCTTTCAAATATTCTTCTTTTTCTATAGGAGTATAATCACCAGGATATCGTGTTTGTACAGCATAATCATTGAGGATAATTATATTTTTTAATTCTTCCGGGACTTTATAATAATTCATTACTTCTTGAAGTATTACTATCAAATTGTGTGTTTTTTGAGGTTCATGTTCTTTTTTAATTAATAAAGCTTTTAGAGCTTTTTCTACAGCTTGTTGTGCCTGAAAACATAAGTCTTCATAATAAATATCGCTATTTTTCTCTATTTGAGCAATTTTTAAGGAACTTTTGGCTCTTTCAATCCATATTTTGCAATCTTCTACCATTTAAGCTCAATTCCTTCAGTTGCTATTTGTTTATAAATTAATCCATTTTTCAATTTATTTATATTAAAATTATTCTCATTGGAAGCAATTAAATCTACGGGGACATTTATATTATTATTCAGCAAAGAAAAATTTACTTTTCGGGTTATTTCTCTCTCATTCTTAACATCTTTAGTAATTAATAATATGTCATAATCGCTATTTTCTTTATTTTCTCCTCGAGCACGAGAACCAAATAATATTATTTTTGATGGGTTTACTTCTTTTTTGATCAAATTATATATTTTATGTAAATTTTCATCAGTTAGATAGTTATACATCATTTTATCCTTACAGGTTTCAGTATATTATAGCTATTTGAAATAATCAATTTTAATCATATTCTTAATTGCTCAGTATTTATTCAATATTTTATGTAAAATTTAGACATTTTCTGATCTTTTTGTAAATTTAACGCCAAGTTGAGCTGCTTTGCAGTACCAATAAAACATACTTCTTTGCTGCTTTAAATAATCCTGAAATGGGAAAAGTCGCGAAGTCTGCTCCAACTTTTTGTTAAAAACTAAATTCTTTATTAATATAGGAATCCAAATAAATACAACGGTATTTCATTTTTATTTCCATACAATATATCATCCTTTATCAGGAATGCGTTTTCCATTATTTCTTTTAACTGTTTCCAGTCTTTATTCTTCCCACCAATTTCAAAAATATTCCTTTCAACTTCAAAATCTCCAGTTTTACTATAAAATATTTTATTTCCGGAGTTTTTTATCATCTTAATAAAAAATATTTCTCTTATTGTTCCTATCTTTGATTCAAATCCTATTTCTTCAATAATTGCATTATATAAATCTGGATTATCCAAATAAATTTTCTCTGTATGTCTTAATAAATTACTTCCTGATTTATTTTCAGTTAATAATTCAATTAACCCAGTTTCACTTAAAATATTTAAATAATTCTGTATTGTTTTATTATCTAATCCTATATTTTTTGAAATACTGTTTCGATTTAGTTCTCCTGGCGGTATTGTTGCAAGATAAGATATTATTTTTTTAAAATATGCTAAATTTTCTGTTTTAAGTTTATAGAAATTTGAAATATCTTCATAAACTGTTTTTTCAATTATTCTTAATATTTTCTGATGATAGGTGTTTTCATCTTCCATAGAAAATGGATAGTAACCTTTTCCAATATAATCCTTAAAGTATCCTTTGATTTTTTTTAATCCTGATACTTTTTCTTCAAAATCTGATCGGTTATTTAATAAATCTTTTAATGAAATCACTTCAATATCAACAATATTATTGAATAAAAGGTATTCTCTAAAAGACATTCCATTAATTCTATACAATACCCCCCTTCTGGTTAAATCATATGCTCCTTTAATAAGGTCTATACTTGAGCTACCGGAAAATACTATTTTAACATCAGGATACGAATCATATATGTTTTTAAGTTCCTGATTCCAGTTAGGGTATTTATGTATTTCGTCAAAGAAAAAATATCTTATTCCATAATCTTCATACAGTTCATTAACAAAATCTATTAGTAGATTCTTTGAAAAGTAAATATTATCTATTGATGCATATATACATTCTTCTTTGTTTTCTATTTTTTCTTTGATGTATTGAAGTAATAATGTAGTTTTTCCTGTACCTCTTGGGCCAATTAGTCCTGTTAAGCGGTTATTTATATTAAAATCATCGTAAATATATCTATGATGCTTATAATTTGTGCTTTGGAGAAGTCTTTTATAGATTGCAATAAAATTACTTATCATTTGATTATACTCCTATATATTTATATATTATTTAGAGTATACTCCTATTCTTTGAATTAATAAAGTGTTTTTAACGCCCATTTGAGTTGCGCCATCGCAGCGCAGCGAGAAGGCGTCAACTCCAAATGATTGTTATGTTCAGCCATTTTTTAATTCTTTTTGCATTTCTTGTATTGGATACATTCCTTTTTTTGAGCACAGCATTGGAGTTCTATTTAAAGCTTTGTTTAATTGTATTAAATTTATTTTATCTGAATCCTTCAAATATTCTTTATCAGTTTCAAACAAATAGTAAGGAATTATTTTCCAGAAATCTGTCATACTTCCAAGAACACTTCGGTTTACTGTTTTCATAATTTCTATTTGGTAATTATCATTAATTATTTTATAGATTTCTTCTTCTTTAAATTTCTCTGATTTTAATGTTTCAATTAAAGATTTTTTAAAAAGATCATTAATACCTTCTAAATCTTTTTTCTTTACTCCATATAGAAAAAAAGTAAATCTTGTTAAATCATTCATAAATATTAGGCATTTTTTCCGATTAATATAATTTAATCCAACATGCCATGTATAAATTGATGGTAAATAATTTTTTGAAATATAAAGAAATTTTACATTTGTTTGATCTAATAACTTTTTAGTACATCCTAAATATATTTTATTATACATATTTAAATACGTTTTCCAGCATTTCCTTATTTATTGTTCTATACACATAATAATCAGAGTCTATTGTTATAATTTGTTTTATTTTCATTTTTTCTGAAAGAACTACTAATGAAGCGTCTGCCAAATCCATTGGCACATCGGAATATTTCTTTGATAATTCAATTATTCTATTGAGATCTTCTTTCTCTATATCTTCAATAGTCACCCCACCCAATTTTATCCAGGTTAAAAAATCTATTTGTGTTTGAATATTAAAATCAAGCATATGTGATACTTCTGTTACTACAGGCCAAGTGCTGGTCAATTTTCCTTCATAATTCTTCAAGAATTCTTTAATTTTTTCATGATATTTATCATTTTTGTTAAATAAAGCTATTATTGGTCCAGCATCAATGAGTATGTTTTGCATTCAATTTTTCCTTGAGTTTTGACTTATAAGTCTGTGATAAATCTTCATTACTTCCATACCTTCCAAATAAATCTTTCCCAACTTCATATGGAGTTTTTTCAGGAAAATGTTGTTCATAATACTCAGCTATTGCTTTTTTAATTATTTCTGTTTTAGTTGCTCTTTCCAGCTCAATTAATACTGATAATTTGTTATCAATATCATCATTTAACCTTACAGTAGTCATAATTCACACCTCGTAATACATATTGTATTACATAATGCAAAAATTGTCAAATTTTTGCTCGAACATAACGCCCAGTTGAGCTGTTTGACTGTCCCGAAGGGTTGGCGCGTGTTCTTGCATTAGCAAGAACCGTGACAAAAGTCAAATCTGCTCCAACTGATTGTTATGCAATCAATTAAAGTACATCATTATCTATATAGGATGATAAAGATATATTAATAATTTCACCATATTTAAATAAAAACATTATTCTCAACTTATTTTTTTTATCCTCATAAAGATCATCAAATATATAATCCATTCTTATTTCATCTATTGATTTTATTATTAAATTATTTTCATAATTTTTAAAAACAAAATCATCACTCATAGTTTTATTAATATTAATAAATAGAGGTTTTCCATAAGTATTAAATACTTCTGACAAACTATTATTTATTGTTATACCTCTGTTTGTTTTTATTTTATTTGTATGTATTTCTAATGAATTATAATTATATTTTTCATTTTTTATATATAGGAAATCTTTGTTAATCGCCATATCATATGTAACATTATTTTTATAATTCCTTTTTTTATATTTATAAGATTCTGATATTTTTAATATTTCTTTAAAATCATATTTTTTATTTTCATAAATAATTAAATTATCTATTTCATTCTCTTCTTTCTGTTTAATTGTTTTTGAGGCTTTAAATGATAATAAATAATTTTTTAATTCTTCATTTGTTTTATGTTCATAATTTTCTTTATTGAGATTTATTAGAATTTCAGGATCAATATTTTGAGAATCTATTAAAATTTCATAATGTAAATGTGCTCCAGTGGATAATCCCGTATTTCCCATTAAGCCAATCAACATATATTTCGTAACTTCTTGATTTTCATCAACCAATATTTCATTTAAATGATTATATTTTGTTTTAAATCCATTACGATGATTTATTTCTATATATTTACCTCGCCCAAGTTTTTCTTCTCCAATTATCTCAACATATCCATCAGCTGGCGCTATAATTTTACTATTAGCTGACAAAGCAAGATCTATACCTTTATGAAAGTATTCTTCTCTTGTAAAATTATGTTGAGTAACTCCAAAACCTAAAGTACACCTAATTCCATCTTCATCTATTGGTAAAATATTTGGTATATCACTAGCATATAATTTTAAACTTATAAAAAACAATATTATCCAAACTTTTTTCATTATATCCTCTTCTTTTATTTATTCCTCGATAGGGGTGCATAACGCCCAGTTGAGTAGCTTGGCCGATCCCGAAGGGTTGGTGCGTGTTCTTGCGCTGCAAGAACCGTGACAAAGGACAAGTCTACTCCAACTGATTGTTATGTGCTAATTTCATTTATCAATTATTGTAATCCCATTTTCTCTATCTAAAAACATCAATTTATCTTTATTTTTACTCTTTTTGTATATTTCTTTTATTTTTTCCAGTTCATTTGAATTTGTTTGGGCTTTTACTTTATCAATGTTACTTATATCTACCAGTACATTTTCATCTGTTTGATTGTTCTCTGGATTATATTTTTCTTTATAATCACAATTATTATAATTTACTGGATCATAAAACTGTTCAAAATCTTCAGCATGAGAATATTGAGAATTTAATATATAATATTCATTTTCTAATATTTTAAATACTTTTACCTTTCGATCATTTTTTTCTTTTAATTTTTTAAGTTCATCACTATTTATTAAACAATGTCCTGTAGGTATTTCAATTTTATTACTTACATACAATTTATCAATTCTTTTGATTACTGCTCCTCTTGTAAAAGCAAAATTCTCTTCCTTATAATTTGTTCCTTGATTTAAAACTATTAGGTAATCATTTTTATCAACTTCAGAAGAGATTTTTATATTTGTTTCTAATATTTGGCTTCCAGGATAAGCTTTTACACTTTCGATTTTACTATTTCGTATTCTTACTTCTGCACTAATATAAGAATCAGTGATTATACAATCTTCTTTATCTGCAATAATTAATGCATTTTCAGCTATTATACAATTTTTAACAAATATTATTTTCTTGTTGTTTTTAGTAATTAATTTTGCTTTTTCATGAATTCTAACGGTATTTTTATCTTTAAATTCTATATTTTTCATAATTTTTTTATATTTATAATATTTTTCGTGCACATAACACCCAGTTGAGCTATTTGACTGCCCCGACAGGGTTGGCGCGTGTTCTTGCAACAGCAAGAACCGTGACAAAAGTCAAATCTGCTCCAACTGATTGTTATGTTTATAAAAATAATATTTCTTCAGTATTTTTTTCTAATTCATTAACAAACTGTGCATATGTTCCAAAGCCTATATCTTCAGTATGAGTAAATGAATTAAAATATATCCTATCATGAAATTGGGGTGAAAAGCATGATTTAAATCTATCCTTCATTTTATTGGCATCGTCATTTTTTTTATAAAACACTGGATCAAATACTATTATTTTATTTATATTTTTATTTGGTCCAATTGATGATTTAATAAAATACTGCATATAAACATCTGTTTGAGGTAAGCTATATCCAATAAAAATAATATTAACAGCATTTCTTAATTTAACTATTGCTTCTTTCCAAATATTATTTATAGCTTTATTATTCATTTTATTAAAAACGGGTGGTAAAATTACAGGATTTTCAGCAATTGTTAATATATCTTTATTTTTTACTTTCTTATTAGGGAAATTAACAGATCCATGTAATTTTAATATATCTATATCAAGAAAATTATCATTATCTTCAGTTTTTATCGGAATTATACCACTTTCATTAATACCAAATGTTACATAATCTATTTTATAGCTTTCAGTATTAAAATGATCAAAATAATAATTTATATTAATACCTTTAACAGGAAATCGATTAAAGGTATTAAATTCCTTTGTTGTTAATAATTGCATTAATGATCGTTCTAAAACCAAATCATAGTTAAAAGTTAATATTGATGGTATTATTTTATGATAATTATAAATTGATAAAATGCTTCTCCAAAATTTTTTGTATAATTCAATATCATCATTTTGGATCCTTTTGAAGTTACCATCATGCTTAACTTTACATGTCAAATCAATCGTTCTTTCAATTGCATCAATAATCCATTTCATTCTATTTTTATCACTAGGTTTATTTTCAAAGAGATTAAAACTCAGAATTGATAGAATATCTTCTATATTTTTATCATCAAAATTTGATCTTCCATGATACAAATCTAAGTCATCACGGACTTTAATTGCGTTACTAAATATTTTCTTTTCATCTTCATTCAACTTATAATCTTTATAACTTCCTCTTATTGCAATTTCCCACATTGTTTGAACGAAATTTTTCAACATTGGTATTCCGGCATCAACAGAAGCACCTGCGCCTAATATAATTACATTATTCATTTTTTGTCCTATTTTTTTATAAATACTTTAATTTGAACTAACATTAAACATAACGATTAGTATCAGCTGTGCCCTCGGTCCTGGAGCGAAGCGGAAGGATTTGGCACGTGTTTTTGAGTGAGGCGATCAGCCGGAACGTTCCTTCAAAAACCGTGACAAAAGACGGCATCTGCTGCATACGTATGTTATATTTTTTGTTTCGACCAGTATAAACATTAAACTCATATAATTATGGGAATCGTATTATGTATTTTGAACTTTTACCAAAAAGAATTTTTTCAACACAATTTTTTATTTCTGTTAGTCCTTGTAAAGCAATAAACTTATGTTGTTCATTTACTAACTGGTCAAAAATAACCTTAAACTCATTCCCAGCTGATTCTATTCTTGTTTCAAAAGAAGGATGCAATTTGGTTTCAAATTTATTAAACTCATCGGAAAAACTATTAATAATTATAGAAATATGCATGCCTAAAAAAGATAAACAGAAATCAAAAAACAATTCACTTATTTGAATCCCTGATGGATTCGCTTCTGCAATCTCATCTTTAGTTCTATTAGCTAACCACCAACCAGCTTCACCATCGGCTCGGTATTCTTCATAATTCTCTTTTTGTTCATGCTGATTTAAAATTTGAGAAATCAAATGTGCTGCTGTTTTATCTGTATAATCACCTAGGGAATGGGAAATCTCATGCAATATGATATAAACTATCGCATTCATTAGAATTGTTATAAATATATTTTCCGATTTTTCATTTTTTGTATTTATGGAGTGGTTTAATGTATTCTTTGAATCAATTGATAAGTCAATATTCGTATATTCAATTTCAAATATTTCTGCAAAAAGAGAATGCATTCTATCATCATTGAAAATAACTTGAATATATTTATAAGTTTGTTTTATCAGAGAATCAGATATGACGATATACAATTGCCTTTTATCCTCAATCAATTTAGCTATATTTTTCTCTGATCTAAAGTAGATTAATTCCCCTTTTCTATTTGCAAGCAATTTTATTCTTTTCTTTGTCTCTTTTGATATTTCTTTCAAAATTTTATTTTTATATCTTTTAATTGGGAAGATTCCCTCGATTAACATTTTTTTTTATTCATCAGTCATCCTTTTTATGGAATCCGATAATTTTTTACATGCTAACCTTTTCGTTGATGATATAAAAGATAATAGAAAAATTGAAATAATCGGGGTTAAAATTGCTATTGGTATACTTACTATTTCTGCTATTTTACCAGTAATTAGTGCAACTATTGTAACAGTAGCATTATCTTTTACTTTTTCAATTTCTGATTTAATTACTTCATATTTGTCATCATCAGTACATAAAAAAGAATGCCACTCAATTAATATTGAATTCCAAAGTTCTTTTGGAACTTTATTGTTATCGATTCCTGAGAAATTATTCACTCCATCGTCCGATGCAAAATTGTTCCATATTGCTTCAGCAGCCTCTAAGTGATTCAATCCATTTTGTTGAAGCATCTTTAATTCAGGAGCATTCGTTTTAAGTACATTTCGGTCAAGTGAATTTAATACCTTATACATAGTACCCCCTAGAGAACGCTTATTTAATATCTATATTATATACTTAAACGTATATATCTTAAATCTTTATTTAATTTTTAACAAATAATATGTCTGAAAAAATTGGTGTGCCCCATGAAAAGTAGACAACCTAACTATGCAGCTATTGCTGTTTGCTTTTCATATTCAGCCGGGCTTATATACCCAATTGCTGAATGTTTTCTTTTCCTGTTATAGAATATCTCGATGTATTCAAAAACACCAGCTTTTAATTCTTCTACACTCTGATAGTTATTCGGATAAATTAATTCTACTTTCAATCTGCTGAAAAATGATTCCATTGGGGCATTATCCCAGCAGTTACCTCTTCTACTCATACTCAGCTGACAACCTTTTGATTGTGCAAAATCTATATATTTTTGAGCACGGTACTGAACTCCCCGATCTGAATGAAGTATCAATCCGTCAGAGTATCCTCTTCTTCCGAATGCTATCGATAATGCTTCAATAACAAGATTTTCCGTCATGCTTGTATCTAAAGCCCAGCCAACTATTTTTCTTGAATATAAATCCATAACTGTGGCCAAATACATCCACTTGTTTCTTACCCAAATATATGTAATATCTGTAGTCCATTTTTTATTAGGATTCGTTGCTGTAAAATCTCTCCACAAAATGTTATCTGATACATTATTCATTGACAGGCTTTTTCTGCTATATTTAAAGCCCTTTCCATTCAAGGCCTTTATATCGTTCTCCTGCATGATTTTAGCTATGAAGTTTATTGAACATTTCCAGCCAAGTGAATTTAATTCTTCTGCTATTCTCCTTGAACCATAACGGGCTTTAAATGCCTCATAAGTATTTTTAATCAGTTCTTCTATTTTCTCTTTATATTGATGTCTCTTTCCTGGTTTTCTATTTATCCACTTATAATATCCGGATCTGGTAACTCCCAGGACTCTACACATCAGTGATATTTCATATTGACCTGTAAATTGATGCATTAATGCGTACTTCACTTCTGGTCGTTCGCAAAGTACGCAGCAGCTTTTTTTAAGAATTCTATTTCATCTTTTAATTTCTTATTTTCTCTGCGTAGTTTTCTTACTTCTTCACTTTCATTTTTTGAATAATCAACTCCATTTAAGGAATTAAATTGTTTATCGCTTAGCCTGTTAAATTGACGCTTCCAGTTATAAATTTGCTGGGCGCTTATCCCCAGTTCTTCGGCTACTTTAGCTGCAGAACTACCCTCTTTTTCTGATCGTTTTACAGCTTCTCTTCTAAATTCTTCGGTATACGCCTGTACCTTTTTTCTTGCCATTTAGACACTCCCCTTATCATTATAATCTAACTATAGAAGGTGTCCACTTTTTGTGGGGCAGTCTGAAATATAACGCCCATTTGAGTTGCGCCATCGCAGGCTTTAGCCGAGAAGGCGTCAACTCCAAATGTTTGTTATGCTCATAATTATAATTCATCATTTAAATAGTTATTCTTAAAAATATTTCAGAAATATTTTCTATTATTTTTAATTTACTACAGTCTCCACTCTTTATTATGCATAAACATAAGATAAGGAATGTACCTAAAATGATAAATTTAATGTATCTATTATTTTTCTTAATTATTATTTTATTATCACCAGGGAATTCTTTCTCAACAATTTCTTTTATATAAATAATTTCTCTGGTTCTCTTGATTTTTTTATTTTTGCAATTTTGCATATATCCTCCAAAACATAATTATTAGTATTAATTATTGTCTTAGAGTTCATGGGAGGTGGATTATTTGAATTATGAGGAATTTTTCTTAATTTTTTCTTAAATAAGTTTTTTGCTTCATTAGCATTTATCTCTTTAATTATTTTACAATTAAAGAATGTTAGTTTTTTATAAATTACTAACAACTTAAGAATATTTGCTATCTGAAGAAATGCTTCTTTATATGGATCATAGACTTTTTCTTCTATGACAAATGTCTCACATAATAAATTATCATAAAATAATTTATTAATATCATCGATATTTATTTTATAATCTTCAAAAAAGTCTGTTTCAATGATATTGTTTATTATATTCGTAAATTCACAATCACTGTTGTCATTGACTTTTTTTAAATTATTATTTTCAATAATTTTAAATTCAAATAATTCTTTTAAGTTATAATTTGAAATAAAACTATTATACTCATTAATATTTTTATTTATATCACTTATATATTTAACTTTCGTTTTTTCAGGGAATATATTATCAATATATAATTCATTTGCTTTGCTAAATTTTAGATATAAAGCTTCAGCCTTTTTTTCAAACTTATTTAGATTTTGTATCTCTGGTATTTCATTGGCAGCCCAAATTGAACTAATACTTTTTACAATATTCTTCTTTAACTTTTTAGAATCACGATATTGTTTATTGGTTAAAATATTATTTATAAATAGTTCTTTAAATTTCAAGATATTACTACTTCCTTAAGAATACTATCTTCTCCATCAACAATACAAAGTCTATTATTTTCTTCAAAAACTTCTTTATAAATAAAGCTATATAAAGCAATAGCTCTACGTAATGTTTCAGGCTTTGACATACTTTCAGCAGAAGACAATTCCTCTAATTTTTCCGCGATCTTTACTGGTAATGAAACTGTGTATTTGATTTTTGTGTCTTTCATATATCTATAATACAAAATTAATGTCTTTTTGTCAATGTTTTTGACAACTTTTTGACAGCTTTTTTACCTTTCATAAGCATAACGCCCAGTTGAGCTGTTTGGCTGCCCCGCCAGGGTTGGCGCGTGTTCTTGCTCTGCAAGAACCGTGACAAAAGCCAAATCTGCTCCAACTGATTGTTATACATTGATATTTTTAACTATTGTTTATTACAAAGTTATATATTTCATCAAATTGATTAATTATAACATGTCCAGTATCTTTTAAAACATTAATTTGAGCTTGAGGTATATTCTTATTAATTCTTTTACTTGTTTCAATTGTATTCAATAATGCATCTTTATCACCACCAAAATATTGTACTGGAGATTTCAATCTTCTTAATTTTTCATCAGAAAAAATAGGAATTGTTTCCAACATTGGTTTAAAGTATTTAGATAAATATTCTTGATATTTTATATATCTGTAATCAGTAATTTGTGGTGTTTTATAATAGATTTCATTATTTAATAGTTTTTGTCCTTTTTTGCCTAAAAACATGTATAAAAGAACTTTAAATATAAAACTAATTTTTGCAGAATATATTCCACTAGTTGTTAATAATGATATTGATTTAATTCTTTCAGGATATAATACTGCAAAATTTATTCCATACCAACTTCCAAGACTCATAGTGATTAACGAAGCATTTTCAATACTTAAATTATTAAATAAATCCAATAGCCATAATTCAGGTAAATCAGTTTTTAATTTTATTCTGTTTGATTCACTTAATCCAGGTTCACCGGGTATATCAATAAGGTAGATACTAAAGTCGTTTATAAATTTCTTAATAGAACCAAACCATGTTGCACTGTTTGACATTGTACCATGTATCATAAATATTGCTGGTTTTGAAATATCTCCGAAATGTAAAACATGTGTTTTTCCTGCTTTAGTATTTACCTCTAATTTTTGATATTCGTATTCATTATAAGAATTATATATTTCATAAGTTAGTTCCTTTATCAATTTTTCACCATGTTCTGATTTATATACACTATTAGACACTTAGTCCTCCCTTTGCTCTGAAAGAATTTCAAATATTCTAAATATTTCCTTTATTGTTTTTGTTGTTCCATAAACTACATACTTAGCTTTCTGTATCTCAGGGTAGTAAAAAAAGTCAAATCTAGTTTTTCCATCTGATCCATCACGGCTATTAAGCATCGCCATCAATGAGTTAGATATTCTTGTTGCTTCTTCTGAGTTTTGTTCTTCTATTTCAAAAACAGCAGAAACTGTAATTCTTTTTTTTAAAGTTGAATAACTTGTAGTTTCTTGAATATTTACTGGAGTTGAAAGTTCTCCATGTACATATTTTTTTAAATCTGTTTCTGACACCATCCATGAACGTCCTATTTTTTGAGCTTTAATTTTTCCTTCATGAATGAATCTTACAATTGTTTTGCTGTGTAATTTTAATATTTCCGTAAGTTCTGTAACTGTATATAATTTCTCTTTCATATTGAACAATATAATGGCGTACATGTAATATGTCAAGAGTTTTAAGTAGCTTTATGTAGTTTTATACCTTTTTAAGGTATTTTTTAAATATGTATAACGCCCAGTTGAGCTGTTTGACTGCCCCGCTAGGGTTGGCGCGTGTTCTTGCATCAGCAAGAACCATGACAAAAGTCAAATCTGCTCCAACTGATTGTTATACACTATTTTTTTACTCATAATTTATTTATTTGATGTTAATTTTTTCTCTTGTTTCTTGTTATTTTAATTTAATTCTTTATCATTGTATTCTTCATTATATCGAAATCAATAATTTATTATATAAAAAGAGGAATACAAACAAGTCCAATTGCTAATATAATTTTAACTGCTACAGAGAAATTATAAAGCTTTAATGAAATATTCCTATCCTTACAAAACTTATAATATAAATCTAAGTTTACTATTTCTTGTATAGCGGTAATATGGCTATTACTTTCACAATCTTCTTTTATTAATATTTCTCGAATTTGATAATTTATAACTAAATTAGTGATAAAAATAATTCCTAAAAATATTAAATAACCTGTTAGCATTAATTCCTTCTTTTCTAGATTATAGAACTATTGTATCATTGTTTATATTATCGAATATTTATTGATAATTTAAATATTTTACTCAATTTATCATTATTCTTTGCTGGTTCAATAATTTGATAGATTCGATATCTATAATTCATTTTCCCCTACTTTCTTAATTCTTTAATTTCAATAAACCTTTTTCTACATTCTTTTTTCTTTCTTGAGTATGTATTATATCATTACCTTCATAAATATATTCTATATTTTTTAGATATTCTTTAGTCAGCTGAAATATATCTTTAAATGTAAAAATATCGTCATTATTAATATTGAGAACTTTCATAATCCTATTGTCTAAATAATTATTAAATTCTTCTTTTTTAAGAAAATCTTTGCGATGATCAATAATATCTATACATTTTCCATCATATAATTTTACACAGCCTCTACATACATCATCACTTTTTACGACAATTTTAATTATTTCAAACTCATTATTTAATATTTTTTTAGCAATAATATGATAAGAATGGCCATATTCATGTTTTTCGAGTATTTTATTTCTTCCAATATCTCTAATAATATCAAATATATGATGTATTCTTAATTCCACTTCTATTATTAACCTACTATCATGGTGTATAACATCAAGTTGAGCTGCTTCGCACCTCCAAAAACACATAAACAGACCTTGCAGAACCAATGATTATTACCGTTTTTCATCGCGAAGTCAGTTCCAACTTCTTGTTATATACTAAATCGCATCATCTCCAATAGCAACTTTTATTTCAAATATCCTGAATCAAATAAAGTAATATTAATTCCCGGCCATTTTAAGTATTTCTAATCAATTGAAATAATCATGCGTGGGCCGTGCGGGCGGGTGGATCTTCACATTTCCATGCTTTGGCATTATCGCCCAAACTTCTTTCTACCCATGGATGCGCTGGCCAGAATGGAAATGTTTGCCCGCTTTTCTACCCAATATTGCCAGGATCTTGCGCAGGCTGGATTTCCACAATTTTCAAGGGATCATCGCCTCTTTGCTCTTCTGCCTCTGGTGCGTAGGCCAATTGTGGAAATCTACAGCTCTCTCTTCTACCCTGAATGTGCGGCATCGCACGGGCTGTGCGGCCATTCCAAAACCAAAAATCATTCTTTTTTCCCAGCTTTTTCATGCAAAAAAAGTAATGTTTTTTTCTTAAATAATCTAAATGGTATATAACACCCAGTTGAGCTGTTTGACTGCCCCGCCAGGGTTGGCACATGTTCTTGCTCTGCAAGAACTGTGACAAAAGTCAAATCTGCTCCAACTGGGTGTTATGTTCTGTTATTATTTAATTCATTGAATATTTTTACAAATTCGGAAGGTTCCATTATTTCAATATTTTTCTTTTCGGTATAATCATCAACGTTTCTTGTTATTAAAAAATCTATTTTATTATCAAGTGCTGTATAAAATTGAATTGCATCTTCAAAATCTTTCATTTTGCAATTAACTGCATCAATTATTATTTCTTCTGTAATTGTTAGGACTGATATATATTTTAATAGTTTTTTGACACTTTCTCTTGCTATTTTTCTATTCCCATATTTTGTTAACATGTAATTTATATTTGCAATTATTACTGGAGAAGTATGACCTTTTATTATTCTGTCTTTCATTAATTCTAAAATAATTGAAGAGTTTTCAAAGAATTCCTCTCTTTTTGCAAGGACATCAATTATAATGTCTGAATCTACAAAAACTCTATAATCCATATTTTTTATCTCTATAATCGTTATATTCTTGTTTTATGTCAAAATTTTCAGGTAATTTTATTACACCCGTTAAAGATTTTATTTCCGGCGAAATTTCATATTTCTTTTCCGGTTTTTTATTATCAACCATCATTTTAAAGTATTTTTCAACTAATTTTGAAAGAGATTCATTGTTTTCTGCAGCATATCTTTTAGCCTGCTCTATTATGTTATCTTCTAATCTAAGTGTTAATTTTTTATACATACTCCACCTCTATACGTATATTATAAACACATTTTGAACGTACAGTCAAGGTTGAAATAATTGATTATTTACATCACTTTTTCTTAAAAAAAGTACAGTTTTAACGGTTATTTTTATTAATTTTATCCCCAAAAACATCCATATTCATCTTCATTTATAATTCTTAAAAAATCAGATAAATTATCTACTTCTGGATTTGGATTATATCCATGCCACTTTAAATCACCTCTCATCCAATATATTTTCCATATATCTTGAGTTTTTATATATGTAGTTTTAGCTACTGGAGTATTGATTGTTTTATTTGGATTATCCCATTGTGGTCGTATTTCAAATATTTCAACACTCTGATTAGTAATTCTGTAAGAAATATCTAATTCTTTACGAATATTTTTTGGAGGCCTTTTTTTTTCAATATATTTATCTAATATTTGTTGATGTTTTCTTAATTCGAACTCATTAAATGCCATATTTTCCTCTTAAATTTTCTATATTCTAATATGAATTCATTGATATTTCAATTTTTTAACCATGTAATCCTACTCTGGTGGAACTGGTGTGCCCCATGAAAAGTAGACAACCTAACTATGCAGCTATTGCTGTTTGCTTTTCATATTCAGCCGGGCTTATATACCCAATTGCTGAATGTTTTCTTTTCCTGTTATAGAATATCTCGATGTATTCAAAAACACCAGCTTTTAATTCTTCTACACTCTGATAGTTATTCGGATAAATTAATTCTACTTTCAATCTGCTGAAAAATGATTCCATTGGGGCATTATCCCAGCAGTTACCTCTTCTACTCATACTCAGCTGACAACCTTTTGATTGTGCAAAATCTATATATTTTTGAGCACGGTACTGAACTCCCCGATCTGAATGAAGTATCAATCCGTCAGAGTATCCTCTTCTTCCGAATGCTATCGATAATGCTTCAATAACAAGATTTTCCGTCATGCTTGTATCTAAAGCCCAGCCAACTATTTTTCTTGAATATAAATCCATAACTGTGGCCAAATACATCCACTTGTTTCTTACCCAAATATATGTAATATCTGTAGTCCATTTTTTATTAGGATTCGTTGCTGTAAAATCTCTCCACAAAATGTTATCTGATACATTATTCATTGACAGGCTTTTTCTGCTATATTTAAAGCCCTTTCCATTCAAGGCCTTTATATCGTTCTCCTGCATGATTTTAGCTATGAAGTTTATTGAACATTTCCAGCCAAGTGAATTTAATTCTTCTGCTATTCTCCTTGAACCATAACGGGCTTTAAATGCCTCATAAGTATTTTTAATCAGTTCTTCTATTTTCTCTTTATATTGATGTCTCTTTCCTGGTTTTCTATTTATCCACTTATAATATCCGGATCTGGTAACTCCCAGGACTCTACACATCAGTGATATTTCATATTGACCTGTAAATTGATGCATTAATGCGTACTTCACTTCTGGTCGTTCGCAAAGTACGCAGCAGCTTTTTTTAAGAATTCTATTTCATCTTTTAATTTCTTATTTTCTCTGCGTAGTTTTCTTACTTCTTCACTTTCATTTTTTGAATAATCAACTCCATTTAAGGAATTAAATTGTTTATCGCTTAGCCTGTTAAATTGACGCTTCCAGTTATAAATTTGCTGGGCGCTTATCCCCAGTTCTTCGGCTACTTTAGCTGCAGAACTACCCTCTTTTTCTGATCGTTTTACAGCTTCTCTTCTAAATTCTTCGGTATACGCCTGTACCTTTTTTCTTGCCATTTAGACACTCCCCTTATCATTATAATCTAACTATAGAAGGTGTCCACTTTTTGTGGGGCAGTCTGGAATATAACATCTAGTTCAGTAGCGTTTCCGTCCCGCAGGGTTGGCACGAGACCTGCGTAAGCAAGGCGAGTGCCAAAGGAAATGTCTACTGCAACTTTTTGTTATATGGCATTTTGTATTATTCAATAGAATCAATAGTTATCTTCAAATCCTTATCATATTCATACAGATCAAATTTCTTTATTTCTACTTTTATTCCAGCTTCTTTACACTTAGTTTTAATTAGTTCATATTCAAAATCAGAACATTTATGATCAATACTAATACTTTTAATTAGTTCCTTTATATTGAATTCAATAAATAGCTTGTCTGTTTTTCCAATATTATTTGGTAGTATGAAATATCGCAGTTCATTTTCATACTCAAATGCCCGTCTTTTAATAAGTAGTAAGTTTAGGTATTTTGTTAAGTCAAAATCTTCAAAGATTTTTTTGAATAGTAATGATTCTCTCTTGTGCAGGTTTTTTATTGTATAATCGTCAAGATCATATACCGTACTTCCTTCATAAAAATGAAATGAATTATCTACCGTGAAGTTATCAATCGTTTTTAAAAATTCCCTTCTATTGAACTTGAATTGGACACACCTTGAAGCTAATCCGGTCGAGTTGCTAGAATAAATACTCCAAGCAGCTTCGCTGGTTTCATTCAATGTTGTACAAGTGCAAAATATTTTTTTTGGTGGTTTGTAATCATTAAAATTCGAGTAATCGGCTGTGTAAAAACGCTTTTCATATGGATCATTCCAAACTACAGGTTCTACAAAACATATTTTCTTACTTTCAATAAATTGGATTGCCCTCTCTGCATTCATATACTTATATAAATTATGTTTCCTATTGGCGGAACCGATTGTGTGCAGTTTTTTATATCCGGACAATGGCTTTAGATTTTCTATCTTATAGTTTTCAGACATACTATGTAATTAATTTTCCTTTTTAAGTCCATATAACACCAAGTTGAGCTGTTTGACTGTCCCGAAGGGTTGGCGCGTGTTCTTGCTCTGCAAGAACCGTGACAAAAGGCAAATCTGCTCCAACTTTTTGTTATGCATTTCATTTTATATTTAATGAAAATACATTATTTGTAATTTCCATTAATAAATCATTATTTTCATATTTAATTTTACTTATTGAGTCTTCATCTATGGGAATCTCAATTTTTTTTATTCTAAGTAGATTGTCTTTATTCATTTGGAAATTCATATTTTTCGAATATTCTTGATCTATAAAATTACTTAATTCATTATTATAAAAATAATACTCTTTTTCTCCAATTTCAGCATTTATAGAAAAAGAATTGTTTTTTGAACACCTTTTATCAAATACAAAATAAAATGGAGTATGTATATTTTCTTCTGAAATTATTGCATATTTGATATTGTCATATTCTCCTTTTGAATGATTTTTATTCAGTTCTTTTATCCTTTTTTCGAATTGTATCCATTCTTCAAGAGATTCATAAGTAAATCCGATTTCATAATTTTGTTTTTTATGATGATAATTAGCTTCCATAAAAACTAATGATATACCAGATATATATAATTCTCTTATAATTAATCTTTTACCAGTTTTATCAGAACCATTAACAATACTATAATTAATTTGCTCTTGAATTTTATAGTATTTTTCATCTAAGATTTTTAAAGTTTCTTTATTGAGAAAAACAGTTATTGAATATAATTTTTGCATATTTTGCCTTTAATTGTGCATTTTAATGATTATTTTAATAATTTTTTATTCTCCCTCCCCCAAGGGGTGCATAACATCAAGTTGAGCTGCTTCGCACCTCCAAAACACATAAACGGACCTTCCAAAACCAATAATCATTACCGTTTTTCATCGCGAAGTCAGTTCCAACTTCTTGTTATATACTAAATCGCATCATCTCCAATAGCAACTTTTATTTCACATATCCAGAATCAAATAAAGTAATATTAATTCTTCACCGGCTTCAAAACTTCGAATTACTTGAAATAATCATGCGTGGGCCGTGCGGGCTGGTGGATCTTCACATTTCCATGCTTTGGCATTATCGCCAAAACTTCTTTCTACCTATGGATGCGCAGGCCAGAATGGAAATGTTTACCCGCTTTTCTACCCAATATTGCCAGGATCTTGCGCAGGCTGGATTTCCACAATTTTCAAGGGATCATCGCTTCTTTGCTCTTCTACCTCTGGTGCGTAGGCCAATTGTGGAAATCTACCGCCCTTTCTTTTACCCTGAATGTGCGGAATCGCGCGGGCTGTGCGGCCATTCCAAAAATCTAAATCATTCTCTTTCCCAGCTTTTTTATACAAGAACAGTAACATTTTTTTTAAATAATCTAAATGGTATATAACGCCAAATTGAGCTGTTTGACTGTCCCGAAGGGTTGGCGTGTAAATTGTGAAAACAATTTGCATGACAAAAGGCAAATCTGCTCTAATTTTTTGTTATATGGTCGTTTTTATTTATATAATTCAATTAAATCTTTATATTTTTGATCACTTCTTAAATATTCTATATCTTTATCATTTTCTATATGATTCCAGTAATTATATCCTTCATCAAAAGCTTTTTCCAAATATTTAAAACCTTCAATTTTCATTTTAATTTTTGATGCAGCACATGCTGCATTGTAATATGCAAAATATTTTTGCTTATATTCAAAATCTGATGCAATGTTATAAGCATACATGCTTTCTTTATATTTTTCTAAATCAAAAAGTACTTCTCCCAATTCAAAATAATAATTACCTGTAGGATTTCCATATATAGCTTCTTTAAGATAACTGACTGATTTTTCTAGTTTATTTTTTTCTTTATATAATAATGCTTTATCATATAATTTTCTAGATTTTTCTTTCCAGAAATCATTGGCTGTTAAATACGTCATAACATCATAATTATAAAAATTATTGTACTGAAAATCATTTTTTTTGATTTCAATTTTTTTTATGTTATTTAATAATTCTTTTGAATAATCATTGTACTTTATCCAGTTAATAGCAGTTTCTTTATAAGTAACAATTGGTGATTGAAAAGATGTATCTATTATTTTCATATCATTATTATCAAAACTAAAATAATATTTATTTAAAACAATTCTATCATACTTTGTATAACTTCTTACTCCCTTATGATCTTGTTTTATGTATCCTGGAATATAATATGATACAATAACTACTAATAATTTCTCATCATGGGGATTTATTATATTAACATCACCATTTATATAATAAGAATCTTCATATTTTATATTTTCACCAATTACATCACAAGAAATACTATCTCCATATAGATAAATATAATCATTGTGAAAATATTTTGAATCAAATAAGTTATAGTTAATTTTTGAACCAAGAAAATTTTTTCCAAAATTATCAATTGATGATTTAATAATTGTCTTAGCTTTTATAAGTTTTATATCTTCAGAAAATATATTCATATTACTTACTAATAATAAAACTATTATTATTTTTATTATTTTACTCTTCATATTATCTCCTTTTATAATTTTAAACCGTTAAATTTAATAAAACGCCATATAACGCCCTAAATGAGCTGCAAAACCGTGCCGAAGGCTTGGCATGTATTCTTGCAATAGCAAGAATCATGACAAAGGATTTGTCTGCTCCATTTTCTTGTTATGTACTAGTTATATTATCATCAATTAATATTCTTGAAATCAACTTCAGTAAAATTGTATCATTGAAAATATTAAAATACTTCTCGTCAATACTAGTATCCAAAATATCCTTACCGTGAGCTATACCACATCTATTAGTATTATATAAATATTTAACTACCTGCTGTATTGATCCCTTCTCTTTTATTAACAGATCAAGCCTTTTAATTCCAATTCGTTTATAATATTTAAATAAATCAATTGGTTCTTCTTTCAATGTATCATTATGAAATATATTAATTTTTTGAGCATTAAAACTATAAATTCTTTCAATATTATTTTCTAAACATTTTTTCCCATTAGATTGTGAAAAATATTCAATAATTCTATAATAATTTAAATATTCGGATTGAAAATCTATCTGCTTCAAAGCATTTGCATATAATGAAATTGCTGATTTTATTCCTCCATATTCTTTTGTAAAATCAAAATTATTTCTTTTATCCCAATTAAATTCATCTGCAATTACATAAGTATTTGGGCCATGCCTAGATTCTCGTGTGTTAATAATAGATTCAACTTGTTGCTTATAGAAATTACTTTGAAATACCTTATATGGATCTTTTTTCTTTAATATTCCTATTTCTTTTTTATCAACTTTATTTTTTTCACCCAATTTATGAATTGTATATTTTTCATCTTTTTTTCTTCCACTGTGCACATATCTATACTTAATTTTCCTCAATTCTGTTCCTAGAGGCCACACCACATTTGGGCAATCTGTTTTATATGACAGTATATTTGCATAGAAACATGCATCACTATAGGTTATATCTTTTGTATTTCTTTTATTATGAAGAAAAAGTGTAGAATTTGGATGATATTGTTCTAATATAATTATATCGTCAATTAGAATATCTCCAATTGAGTCTGAAGCAACCCCTGATATATCAATTAGATATTTTGCTGTTTTTATCCTTCTTTGTCTTAATACATCTCGAGAATATTTATATAAAGCTTGTTCTAAACTTAATTCTTCAGTCATAATAATTCTCTTATGTGACACATACTTCTCAATGTACTTTCCATTTTTTAAATTATATTATTTTCAATTAAATATTTTCTTCCATCTTGTGCAATTGAATATGTTGCGGCGCTACCTAAACCATAAGAACCATAGATCATTTGGTTTTCTTCCAAGTATTGAAGCCAGTATTCCGTTCTTGTAAAATTAAATGACAAGTTATTGGATATCTGTTTAGCTGTATAATCTTCATGGTCAATAATAAAAGTAAGTATTTTTTCAGCTTCATCTGATAATTTTTTTAAACTTATTGATTCTTCAGATTTTTCAGTTTTAACTAGTAATTCCAACGTAGATATTCTTTCTTTAGATACCTGCAAAACTTTTTTTAATTCTGTATTTTCTTCCAGCAACTTGATATTTTTCTCATAAAGGGATGCTTGTTCTGATTGTATATTACTAATCATTGTTTGGATTTGGCGCAATTCTCCAACAAATTTCCGGTCTTTTGCATTTTCAGTAATATTTGAAATCAAATCGACAACATCTTTAATTGTACCCATAATTCCTCCTTTAAGTATAATATTATTGAAGTATCATAATTTTATCATTCACTCCCCCCGAAGGGGTACATAACGCCCCAGTTGAGCTGTTTGGCTGCCCCGCCAGGGTTGGCGCGTGTTCTTGCTTTGCAAGAACCGTGACAAAAGTCAAATCTGCTCAAACTGTTTGTTATGTGCAAAATATTTCTTTTAATTTATTGTATTTTTAGTTTAAAAATATACTTTTTTAGTATTCTACAATATTTATCAGATATATTTTTATTTAATACTTCTTGATCTCCATGCACAACTTTATTTCTTAAATCACGAATCTCAAATAAATTATTAATTTCATTTTTTTCCAATAATTTATATTTTTTAATATTCCGTAATATATCGTTAAATGTATCATTATTATTTATTTGTATTTTTTTCTTTCTAAATGTTTGTTTAGAGTATTTTTCAAAATCAGAACAATATCTTAAAAATATATTTATATAATTTTTGTCAATTGTATCTTTAATAGCTTTTCCTGCTAATAATCCTCCAGCTCCAATAATAATTCCACCAATTATTTTATTTTTATCATTATTTTCCATTATTCTCCTCATTTAATATCATTTTTTAAATTTCATATATTTAATAAGTAACTATAATTTATTCGCTAATTGGTATAACTAAACGGTTTTCTTCCTCGATTGACCATTGAACTTGCCAAGTACTACCATCTATTTGATCAATCAAGATGAATGTATATATATTTGATGTTGGATATAAAGTAAATCTACCAGGAATTTGTTTTTTTCCTTTAGCAAGATTAAGAATATTTAATATTGAAGCACCACGATAATCATTTTCTATATCAAATTGTACTTGCCACATTTGACCAGTAATAGTATTTAATTCAATAAATGTCCAATAATTAGTTGTTCTAAATAATCTGTATGGGGCTTTTGGATCTTGAGTTGGTTCTGTAACAGATGGTTCTGCGTAAATATTATAACAAATTAATACTATAACACACAGAATAATTACTTTTTTCATATTTCCTCCTATTATTGCCACATAACGCCCAAATGACCAGCGCCCTCGCAGGAGCTTGCGACGAGAAGGCGTCTGTGTCCATTTGATTGTTATGTTGATTTTCTCATCTTTATTATTTCTGATTCAATATGCATTTTAGGACGATTACCTTTAAAAAAAACGCGATGATTATAAGTATCTACAGTTGACTTCATAGTCTTTAATTCTTGCGCAATGCTTTTTTTGATAATTCTTTTTGCTTTTGAATAATATGAAATTAATTCTTTATAAACAGGCTTATTTAAATCCTTATTTTCCAATTCTGCAAGTTTTTTAATTGTATATATAATATAGAAAGTGGCATGAAGGATAAATGAATCACTTTCAAATTTTACAGGATCTATAGAAATACTATCTCGTATTTTTTTCTTTCTTTTTTCAATCTCGTCTAATAGAAGTATTGGTGCAATCACTTTCTCTGCTGTTATTGTATCATTAAAGATTTCTTCATATTTTTCAGCAAAAATAATTGGTTTTTTATCTTTAGCTTCACCAGGTAATTCATTATAAAAAGCCATTAAGACCTGACCAGCTTTTTCAGAATCTATTCTTTTTTTTGGAGATTTACCTAAATATTGATTTTTCTTTCTTTCATAAAAATATCCAAATGTTTCTAAATCTATTTCTAATTTCTTTTGTATATAATCATTAGAACGTATATCACGACTTTTAACAGGATTTTGGCTATTGGTATATTCAGCAATATTTATTGATAATTCTTCATTTATTGTTTCATATATCCTGCATAAAATTTCTATATCTTCAAAATTTTTATCATCTTGGCAAAATGCCTCATATAATGCATGTATTGTTTGACTTCCATTAACTACTTGTAAATTATTAATTTCTATTACTGGAAATTGGATCTTATTATAAGAAAAACTGGAACATGTAATTGTAATTCCATTATTGTAATAAAAAAATCTATTTCCATTTTCTGAGATTGCTGTTTCTTTAATATTTCGATTGATTTTAGAACGTTGTTTTAGATAAAGACGTACATTATCCTCAAAAGCGTCTTCTAAAATATCTTTTCTTTTAATAATAGAATAATCTTCTAAATCAACATTCTTACGAATTTCATCATCATCAATTAGAATACGTAATAAATTTTTTGCATCAATTGATACTACAAGTGCTCGAATGTCGCCATCTGTTTTCTCAAACAAAGAATCCTTAGATGTTCTAATTTTAGAATTTACTATTTTCTTATCTCTATGAGTTAGGATTTTTATAAATTCAGGCATTAAATGATAAGATAGTTTCGTAAAAGAAAACCTATTTAGTTCTCTATGAAATCTATCATTTTCATTTTTTTCTATTTGATTATATAATGTTGAACATAAATGTATATTAAATTTGGGAGAAGAATTATTAAAAATGTTCCAAATCTCTTCAACTTTTGCATAAAGCACAGGATTCATATCTTTTTTTATAGAAGAATCCTGACGCATCAAACAATTCATGAAACTTAATATTTTATCAATCTCCGAAGAGGGAAAATTATTTTCTAATTTTTCAAATTTCTCAGAATATTTACAATTAAATAAATGTATTGTAGCTGGGCTAGTATTATCATCAATATATAAAGCATCGATACCACGATCATGGCCACTTTGTCTTCCTGAGATTTTTAAATAATTATTGTCTGTAATGGAATCATCAATTTCATTATTTTGAAGCTTTAGAATTGAATCAAGTGCAAAGAAATAAAAGGAAGAAACATTATCAATAAGATTAAGATCACTCCGTAATTTTAAAATATGTCCCCTTATTATTGATATATCTTGTAAAGTGGCATTATTATTTGGCATTTTATTCTCCTATATTATACAATTTTACAACTAAATGAAATAATTCTGCAACATAACACCGATTTAATTTACATTTTGAAAGCTGGTAGATTCTGTGCCTGTGGAGCAGAGTTGCACAGAATTTGACAGCCAAAAAGACAATTTCAAATCATTGTTATTTACCACTGTATAATTACTATTAAAGAATCCGATTTAGAATTCGGATTGCCTTTTATTGTTAGTTTCATTCTTTTCAGCATTGGCTTTTATAAGATTCAAATTCCCTTTATTCTGAAGCTTAGCTAAATCGCGAGCCCTCCGGTAAACGGATGATAGGATTTTGAGAACAGCCCACTCATTATTCTCTGTTCTGAAATAAAGCTTTAAGAGAGTCTCTGGTTTTATACCCATCACTTTAGCTACATCATTTACTGAGTTGTGAATAAAAACCCTTTCTTTCTCAAGAAGCGAAATCTCCTCTTTATGCAATTTGATTCTTGATAGCTTTCTTTCACTAATACCCTTCTGGATTAAGCTGTATGTTTTATTTCCTGCAAGTATTGCAGCAGATACATATCCAACAATTTGTGCTACGTCCTGTGCAACCTCTACTAATTGAGAAAGTTCAATAAATCCTGGAGATGCATACTGGATGGATTTAATCTCTGGTTTATAGGCCCGTGGCATTTTGCTGAACAGACTTTGGTAAAAGTTTACAGCGCTATAGCCGCCGCGCCACGGGTATTCTCCATAAATGTATTGAATCTCTTCTTCCAAATAGTCATCGGCAACATCAAGGGAATAGAAAAATCCGTAAAGTTGAATATAAACTCTCGTTAATACATTAAGGTCTGTCAACTGCCAACGTCCATCTATATAAAGTTTTATATTTTTTACTTCCATCTATTCCCCTTTTTGTATAAGCCGCACTTTGTGTACCGATTTGTAATAACACTGTAGACAGTTTTAATTGATTTCATACCAGAAACAGTAATTTTGTTAGTAATAACAACTATATTATTCAACATCACTTCCCCTGTAACTCCTGTCATTAGACACCTGTGCATAAGTCCTTATATTATCTCAATTTATGCTCATAAACCTATACTATCCTCTAAAAAGAACTATTTGCAGCATAATTTATTGCTTAATAAGGATTTACATATTTTTCTTAATTATTCCATTTTTTTATATAAAATAATCGTACACCCACTTATTAGAAATTTGTATACGAAGTTACTGGCCTATACCTTTGTCTACATAACATCAAGTTGAGCTGTTTGACTGCCCCGCAAGGGTTGGCACGTGTTCTTGCTCTGCAAGAACCGTGACAAAAGTCAAATCTGCTCCAACTTTTTGTTATGTTCAGATTTATCTTAATCTAATTCTATGATGTATCTCTTTATTTCAACATTCTCATTATCCTTAAAAGTATATGTTATTTGCTTTTCTTTTATTGATTTCGTATTTATTGATATTTGTTTTAATAAGAACTTATTTAATTCATCAATATCAAATATTTTTACTGGTAAATTCAGCCACTTTTTAATGAATTTACTTTTTACAAGTAAATTTTTATCCTCTGTAATAAAATAATGAGATCTTAATCCATGTGATAAATGGATTTGATCATTGATTATTCCTTGAAAACTTTTATCACCTTTAATTTTTTCTGAAGTTAATCCTATCAAATCAACCAATCCGCATAATTCTCCAACTTTTTGAAAAAAATTAGAAAATAAAGGTACTTTTATACTTGATTCAAAATAATCATCAGAAGAATTAAATGGATAATCACTTTGCTTCAAACAGGAATCTACACTCTTTTTAAGTCTTTCCATTTCAAAATCAATTATTTTTTCATTGACTCCCGGAAATTTAAATTTCTTTCCCTCATATTCTAATTTTTGATTTCTTATAAATTTATTAAATTTTAATGTTTCAATTTCCGGTTTCATACCATTTTGCTTTTTTATTGAGTTTAACAATTTTAAACAAGCTGTTTTTACTTCCGAATCTGGAATTTCATTAATTGTATTAAATGCATCTATCCACCCAGGTTCAATTATACTTTGTATAAATGGATTCATTTCTGAAGATATTTTTTTACCTTGTATTTGATCATTTAAATACCTTTCATATTCATTTTTAATACTTTCAACTTTATTTAATAATACTTGCTCTTTATTATTTTGATCCTCATATATTATCCAATTTTTTGATATTTCATTTAGGATATATATTTTATCCTCAACAAAAGATTGTTCTCCCTGCATAATATCTAAAAAATGTGCATAGCTATATGGAAATACTGTTTTTTCTTTATTTATATTATTTAGGTATATGTGCTTAAAACACATAATTTTTGCTTTAACTTCAGGATCAATAATTTCATTTATCCCCAGTAAATAGGAATAAATATTCCAGTCGAGATAGAAAACATTATTTTTTACTTGTTCATATTCTTTTTTTTCTTCTTCATTCATAGTTCTTAATTTTTAATGGAACATAACATCAAGTTGAGCTGCTTCGCACCTCCAAAACACATAAACGGACCTTCCAAAACCAATAATTCTATCCAGTTTAAATCGCGAAGTCAGTTCCAACTTCTTGTTATATACTAAATCGCATCATCTCCAATAGCAACTTTTATTTCACATATCCAGAATCTAATAAAGTAATATTAATTCTTCACCGGCTTCAAAACTTCGAATTACTTGAAATAATCATGCGTGGGCCGTGCGGGCTGGTGGATCTTCACATTTCCATGCTTTGGCATTATCGCCCAAACTTCTTTCTTCCCATGGATGCGCTGGCCAGAATGGAAATGTTTACCCGCTTTTCTACCCAATATTGCCAGGATCTTGCGCAGGCTGATTTCCACAATTTTCAAGGGATCATCGCTTCTTTGCTCTTCTACCTTGGTGCGCAGGCCAATTGTGGAAATCTACCACCCTCTCTTTTACCCTGAATGTGCGGCATCGCGCGGGCTGTGCGGCCATTCCAAAACCTTAAATACTTATTTTTTCCCAGCTTTTTCATGCAAAAAAAATAACATTTTTTTCTTAAATAATCTAAATGGTATATAACGCCCAGTTGAGCTGTTGGGCTGTCCCGAAGGGTTGGCGTGTAAATTGCGAATGCAATTTGCATGACAAAAGACAAATCTGCTCAAACTGATTGTTATATGCTTATTACTTTTTATATTTACAATTCATTTCTAACTAAATAAAACAGTAATTAACATTTAATATTGTATATAAATATTTTTTATTTCATCATTCTTGTACCCAACTACATTTGCAGAAACAGTTTCTTCACCATTTGTTGTACTTATATTTAATCCTTTTATTATATAGTGATATTCAGTTCCATTTTTTTGCATTGCTTTCTCAATTACAACCTTTGCTGTCGTTCCATTAAACATTGTATACGAAAATAAAAATGTTAATACTCCAATTATCAATCCAATTATTAATCCAATATGTCTTTTTTTCCATGGTTTATCAAATTTAATTCCTCTAATTTTCATTTCCTTAAATATAATATTATTTGTTAGTTTATAATAAATCCATGAAAAAACTAATAGAATCGATAAATTGATTATTGATTGTGTAATGTATGATAAAGTATTAATTTTAAGTAACACAATTTTATAAGAAATTGGGTATAGCCAATAAGAACTAATTATTGAAGTTAATTGAACGGCTATAAATATTCCGATAAAGATTGAAACTTTTCGAGCGTTATGAATATTACCCTTTGAGAGAAATATTCCGCCAACAATTGCTATTAAAATAATATTTGATGAATAATTCATTTTTTGAGTGATTGCCCAAATCATATAAATAATATCAACTATTCCAATAAAGATAAGTATTTTACTTATTAATTTAATAGTATTTCCGAATTCGATTTGTTCTACTTGATTATTAATTTTCATTTTTAACTCCTTTTATTGTTAACAACTATTATTCAAATTAAGACATTCTGCCATATAACGCCCGCATCAGCTGCAATTTTGTCCCGAAGGGTTGGCGACCTTTTTGAGTATTCAAAAAGGGTGACAAAAAAATTGTCAGTTGCATGCGCTTGTTCTACTGTTCTTAATTCCGAAGTTGGTTAAAAAAGAAACTTCTAAAAAATTAATAAATGATGAAAATAATAACTGGATATCTTTTCCATCACACCGATTCCCTATTAAAAATGGAACATTCCCTAAAAAATGATATAGACTTCCAAACATACTTATTGAACGGATATTCCCGGTCATCGCATTATACAAAATTTCTTTTATGTTTCCTTGGATTGTTTCATTATCATATAAATCAAATAGTGACATTTCAGATAGCATGTTGTGCCAACCATCAGGAAAACACGCAATTTCTGCAGGACTTAATCCTCTATCTATAATTGCTTCAATATCATCTTTTGAAATATAGCCACTCCGAATAAAGTCTCTTTCTTCATTTTCTTTCTCTTTTTCTTCAACTATTTTTTCTGTAATTAGAGTTTCATCATAAATTAGAGTATCCAGATATGATTTCTTATCAGAAGGGATTTCTATCGAAAAATTTAGATAAATTAAAATATTCTTTGCTTCATTCCATCGTGCTGAGTCAACCAGATTTTTTATTTCGCTTATATTTATTTCTTTCGATCGGGAGTTATATCTAATTAACTCATCTAAAGCATAATTAAATATTTTATCAGAAAAGCAATTGATATATTCTTTCGGTAGATCGAACCAATATATCTGTAATTCTTCAATATTAAAATTTTCATCAATAATTGAAATTATTGATGGATCATGTTCAACAATATAATCATTGAATATAGTACGAATACCTTTTTCAGACATGCATTGGACATGTTTTATAATATAGCATGACTTTTTTAAGTCGATTAAACCGAAATTTTCGAATACTGTTAGAGCAGTGCTAATCTCAATAACAGTATAATCCTTTCTATTAAAATACATGGGAAGAAAAAGTCCGATATCAATGATGTTTAGTCTTACTCTGCTATATAGATCTAGTCTCAATTTACTTTGAATTTTGGGCCATAAAAAATATGATCCGAGATGATTATATTCTAGAATAATTGATTTTAAATCCATACGGATATATTCATTATTAGAAAAAGGGGCACCTAGAGAAGCTATTTTATCTCGTGCATCAATAAAGATTCGTCTTACCCAATATCTTTGAAAGTTATATTTATTAAAAAATGTATAAAACTGATATTCTGCTTCTTGTTCATTTTCTGAAATATATAGAGTTATTATCTCTTTCAACTTATTTAAGTGATTTCCTTCAACTTCAAAAAAATATACACGAGTAAAAATATGTGTAAGAATTTCATGAAGTTCATATTCAGTTTTATCTTTAACTAATTCAAGGTATTCATTTTCAGAACAGATAAACTCTCTTTCTTTATAATAATAGAAAAACTGATCTTCTTCTTGAATTGTACGATCAAGCTCTTCATAAAACTTCGCTATTCCATAGTGATGATCATTGGTTACTTTATATAAGTATTGTGGATCTAACTTTTTTATGTATAGAAGCATTCCAAAAAGATATCCAGAGCTTGTTATATGTTCTTCAGTATATCCTTCTTCTATTATCGCTTTAACAAAATTATAATAAAACCCGAGAAGGGAGGATAGGTGATCTCTTTCAATAATATTTTCGATAAGAGCTAGATTGTAATACTCTATAATTTCTAAATCGTTTGCATCAATCTTTAATAATGCTTCACGCAGCTGTCTATAAAAATCTCTTAAAGCTTCAAAATCAAAAGTTGAAATCAGTAATTCCTGCAGAACTTCTAAAGAACTATACATTTTAATAATTTGAATAATTTCTGTATAACTAAATTTAAAGAATGAAAACCTTGATAAAATTTTAATATTCTTAGAAAGGATTGATGTTTTAACATATTCATTTACTTGGATTTCCTTCTTTTCCAGAAAATCATTGTCATTCCTTAAATAGGAAATAAGACTGTCATGAAACAATGAAATTCTATTTAATTTGATATCAAATAAATATGGATGTACATCAATAATATCTAACAAAATTTGCGCGATTTCTTCTTGCAATATTTCTATAATTTCAGATTTCATAAAATATGAATGATTTGTGAGAAATATGGTTAGAACTTTTTTTGAATCTAAACTCTTTGTTATTTCTGAATAATAATTATCTAAGTCTTCCAATTCTCCATATTCTGGGAGATCTTTATATTTCAAATAATGTGATGAAATATATCGAAGAATTAGGGGGTAGCCTTTTGAAATTTTATGGATCTCTTTCTGTATTGTATAATCTGTTATATGGTACAATTCAGATAAGACCTTAAATGACTGAGTCTCACTCCATGTTGTCATAGATATTGAGTAAAAATCTAATTGATTTCTCAAAGGCCTTGAAAGGATAATAATTTTGCTTTCTATTTTAACCTTAGCAAAAAATCTTTTAAACCCTTCGAAATTTGTAGAATTATAGTTTTCTACATGATCAAGTCCATCGATTATAACTGTTCGATTTTGCTTCTTTATTTCCTCTACAATTGCATCTTCATTTCTCTGGATTTGATCGTTAAAAAGTTCCTTTCCCAAATCATTAATAAAACAATGAAACTTGAGCCTATTTTCGTAATTTATATCTTGATTTGAGATCCAAAATCGATAAAGTAGAACATGATCAAACTGCTCTTTTATTACATTTACTAAATGACTTTTCCCAATTCCAGGTTTACCAATAATTAATAAATCATTTGAACATAAACTCGGTATCTCACCAACATTGATGGTTGGCTCATAGAGCTCTTTGTCAAAAATGTCAATAATTGGTAAGTCATGGTTATAAATGATTCGTTTTCTTGAATCCATACAGTTTTCAAAAAATGATTGGATTTCTAAATCTCTCTTTATATCCTGACTATAATAATCCTCGATTATTTTGCGTGATTCTTCTCTTGATAAAGATATTATGTAAATATTATTTTCTAATAATAATGCATTAAAACCCAAAATTTCAGTATTTGGTTCGATGTTTATTGATTTGAAGAAAACAATATTTATATCACTTGATAAATTGTGAGTTTTATTTTTTATCTTTAAATAATCAGAACCTATGACTAAATCAGATAATTCTATTGAGTCGAAATCTTTCATTTGACAATAAAATGATTCTGTCCCAGTTTTTATGAATAAATCATCAAAATTATTATCAGTTTCATATTCAATTTCAATGCTTTCAATATTTCTCTCAATATCCATCTTTATTAATATGAGTAATGTTATGTACTTTTGATATGAGTAACCAAAAAAAGCGTTTCTTGACGGTAAACTAATAAAATACCTCCATTGAATAATTTTAAATCAGTAGAACGCCCAGTTGAGCTGTTTGACTGGCCCGAAGGGTTGGCGCGTGTTCTTGCTCTGCAAGAACCGTGACAAAAGTCAAATCTGCTCCAACTGATTGTTATATTTGATTATTCCATTAATCTAAACCAATCTTTAACTGTCAATTTCAACCTTATAATTTCATCTTCTGCTAATTCGCAACAATGAGCAATTGGACCTCTAAGATTATTTAGTCTATTCATAATATTATTAAAAGCTTTTTGGCTAGAAAATAATGCATCAAAATCTTTCCAATTTTTTCGAACTATTTCTCCTAATTCACCAAAGGTTGTATAATCTATTTCTTTTTCTGATCGAATGGTTATACCGCTATCAATCTCCCTTTTAATATTTGAATCGACATTATTTCTTATTGCTTCTGAAACACATGATTCCCACCATTTTTGTCCATTTGCTGATTCTAGAGTTTCTTCAATTAATTTTCGAATATGTTTTTCTAGACAGTAAAATATTTCATAATGTTTTCCCATCGAATGAGCTTCAGTACGTAAATTCAAATCAAACTGAGGATAATATATGTCATCCTCAGATTCTTCAATTTGCATTGATAAATTAATATTGTTTTCTTTTTCAAGTTGCTCAAGACTATTTTCAATTAGTGAATTTGACATTGTAAATAAACGTATTTTATCTTCACTTTGCATACTATTTTCTCAACAAGTTTTCTTTTAAAGATTTAAATATTGCATTATATACAGAAGGATCGTCTGTTTTTGGTAATACTAAATTAATTGTATATGATAAGTTTAAATCGAAATCATTAAGTTCACTATTTGTATGATTGGTTTTATTATCATCAATTGATTTATCTTTTATTTCTGGTATTTCAATTTCAACATTATTCTGTTCAAAATCTGACATATTTTTTAATATTCTAAATGTTTGACATATTAATTGGGCAACACGATCATTATTTTCAGCACCTGTTATTTCCAAAACCAAACCTTTAATACCAGAATCATCTAATTTATAAGCATACTCATTTTTTTCAAATATCAGTTTAAATCCATGTTTCATTGCCGAAGCCATTGCTACTTTAGATGTTTTTTCATTTCTATATTTTTTATACAATTCAGTTGGTGTTCCATCTGTTTTTAGAAAATTTAATTTTTTTGCTAAAGGAATAAATTGTCGATAATTACCACCCTTAAACCCTAAAACAGTTGATAAAAAATCATGTGTAAATCTTTCAGGGGTTTTTGCAGATTTTACTTTTGCAAACATTGATTCTAATAATTTAGGTTGTGAAATATACGGTAATTTTTCTCCCATAATAAATTCCTTTTTATTAAATATTTTTTTAAACATATTATTATATCATAATAACTTGAAAATTATTTTTTTATGTTCATAGAATATTTCCAATGGCTCATAGCTTTCTAAATATAACATCAAGTTGAGCTGCTTCGCACCTCCAAAACACATAAACGGACCTTCCAAAACCAATAATTCTATCCAGTTTAAATCGCGAAGTCAGTTCCAACTTCTTGTTATATACTAAATCGCATCATCTCCAATAGCAACTTTTATTTCACATATCCAGAATCTAATAAAGTAATATTAATTCTTCACCGGCTTCAAAACTTCGAATTACTTGAAATAATCATGCGTGGGCCGTGCGGGCTGGTGGATCTTCACATTTCCATGCTTTGGCATTATCGCCCAAACTTCTTTCTTCCCATGGATGCGCTGGCCAGAATGGAAATGTTTACCCGCTTTTCTACCCAATATTGCCAGGATCTTGCGCAGGCTGATTTCCACAATTTTCAAGGGATCATCGCTTCTTTGCTCTTCTACCTTGGTGCGCAGGCCAATTGTGGAAATCTACCACCCTCTCTTTTACCCTGAATGTGCGGCATCGCGCGGGCTGTGCGGCCATTCCAAAACCTTAAATACTTATTTTTTCCCAGCTTTTTCATGCAAAAAAAATAACATTTTTTTCTTAAATAATCTAAATGGTATATAACGCCCATTTGAGTTGCGCCATCGCAGCGCAGCGAGAAGGCGTCAACTCCAAATGATTGTTATGTTCAGCCATTTTTTAATTCTTTTTGCATTTCTTGTATTGGATACATTCCTTTTTTTGAGCACAGCATTGGAGTTCTATTTAAAGCTTTGTTTAATTGTATTAAATTTATTTTATCTGAATCCTTCAAATATTCTTTATCAGTTTCAAACAAATAGTAAGGAATTATTTTCCAGAAATCTGTCATACTTCCAAGAACACTTCGGTTTACTATTTTCATAATTTCTATTTGGTAATTATCATTAATTATTTTATAGATTTCTTCTTCTTTAAATTTCTCTGATTTTAATGTTTCAATTAAAGATTTTTTAAAAAGATCATTAATACCTTCTAAATCTTTTTTCTTTACTCCATATAGAAAAAAAGTAAATCTTGTTAAATCATTCATAAATATTAGGCATTTTTTCCGATTAATATAATTTAATCCAACATGCCATGTATAAATTGATGGTAAATAATTTTTTGAAATATAAAGAAATTTTACATTTGTTTGATCTAATAACTTTTTAGTACATCCTAAATATATTTTATTATACATATTTAAATACGTTTTCCAGCATTTCCTTATTTATTGTTCTATACACATAATAATCAGAGTCTATTGTTATAATTTGTTTTATTTTCATTTTTTCTGAAAGAACTACTAATGAAGCGTCTGCCAAATCCATTGGCACATCGGAATATTTCTTTGATAATTCAATTATTCTATTGAGATCTTCTTTCTCTATATCTTCAATAGTCACCCCACCCAATTTTATCCAGGTTAAAAAATCTATTTGTGTTTGAATATTAAAATCAAGCATATGTGATACTTCTGTTACTACAGGCCAAGTGCTGGTCAATTTTCCTTCATAATTCTTCAAGAATTCTTTAATTTTTTCATGATATTTATCATTTTTGTTAAATAAAGCTATTATTGGTCCAGCATCAATGAGTATGTTTTGCATTCAATTTTTCCTTGAGTTTTGACTTATAAGTCTGTGATAAATCTTCATTACTTCCATACCTTCCAAATAAATCTTTCCCAACTTCATATGGAGTTTTTTCAGGAAAATGTTGTTCATAATACTCAGCTATTGCTTTTTTAATTATTTCTGTTTTAGTTGCTCTTTCCAGCTCAATTAATACTGATAATTTGTTATCAATATCATCATTTAACCTTACAGTAGTCATAATTCACACCTCGTAATACATATTGTATTACATAATGCAAAAATTGTCAAATTTTTGCTCGAACATAACGCTGTTTTTGAGCTGCTTCGCATCATCAGATGAAACAATCTGTTTTACCCGGTAAATTACCTCTAAAAGTGTAGTTTTGCGAAGTCTGCTCCTAAATCATGTTATATACTAAATCGCATCACTTTAAATAGCAACTTATTTGTTAAAACAGGCTGAATCAGGTAAAGTAAAAGTAATTTCTGAGCTGTTTTATTATTGCTAATCACATGAAATATCTTAAGGCGGGCTATGGGGGCAGGATGGCCTTCACATTTCCATGGATTGGCATCAGCGCTGCTATGCTCTTCTACCTTGGTGTGCAGGCCAGAATGGAAATGTTTACCCACTTTTCGACCCTATATTGCAGGGATCTGGAGGCCGATTTCCACAATTTGACAGGCATCAGCGCTACCCTGCTCTTCTACCTTGGTGCGTAGGCCATTGTGGAAATCTACACCGCCCTGACTTTTACCCTGAGCGCGGCCATCTGGCAGGCCATGAGGGGCAATTCTTCAATCAAAACCCTTCTCTTTTTTACTATTTTGCTGCAAAAAAAACACAAATTTTTTAGTAAAATAACTAAGTGGTATATAACACCAAGTTGAGCTGCTTCGCACCTCCAAAAACGCATAAACAGACCTTCCAAAACCAATAATTATTACCGTTTTTCATCGCGAAGTCAGTTCCAACTTCTTGTTATATACTAAATCGCATCATCTCCAATATCAACTTTTATTTCAAATATCCTGAATCAAATAAAGTAATATTAATCCCCGGCCATTTTAAGTATTTCTAATCACTTGGAATAATCATGCGTGGGCCGTGCGGGCTTGGTGGATCTTCACATTTCCATGGCTTGGCATTATCGCCCAAACTTCTTTCTTCCCATGGATGCGCAGGCCAGAATGGAAATGTTTACCCGCTTTTCTACCCAATATTGCCAGGATCTTGCGCAGGCTGGATTTCCACAATTTTCAAGGGATCATCGCTTCTTTGCTCTTCTGCCTCTGGTGCGTAGGCCAATTGTGGAAATCTACCGCCCTCTCTTTTACCCTGAATGTGCGGCATCGCGCGGGCTGTGCGGCCATTCCAAAACCGTAAATCCTTTTTTCCCAGCTTTTTCATGCAAAAAAAGTAATGTTTTTTTCTTAAATAATCTAAATGGTATATAACATCAAGTTGAGCTGCTTCGCACCTCCAAAAACGCATAAACGGACCTTGCAGAACCAATAATCCTATCCAGTTTAAATCGCGAAGTCAGTTCCAACTTCTTGTTATATACTAAATCGCATCATCTCCAATAGCAACTTTTTATTTCAAATATCCAGAATCAAATAAAGTAATATTAATCCCCGGCCGTTTTAAGTATTTCTAATCACTTGAAATAATCATGCGTGGGCCGTGCGGGCCTGGTGGATCTTCACATTTCCATGGCTTGGCATTATCGCCCAAACTTCTTTCTACCCATGGGTGCGCCGGCCAGAATGGAAATGTTTACCCTCTTTTCTACCCAATATTGCCAGGATCTTGCGCAGGCTGGATTTCCACAATTTTCAAGGGATCATCGCTTCTTTGCTCTTCTGCCTCTGGTGCGCAGGCCAATTGTGGAAATCTACCGCCCTCTCTTTTACCCTTAATGTGCGGCATTGCGCGGGCTGTGCAGCCATTCCAAAACCGTAAATTCTTTTTCCCCAGCTTTTTCATGCAAAAAAAGTAATGTTTTTTTCTGAAATATTATAAATGGTATATAACGCTGTTTTTGAGCTGCTTCGCATCATCAGATGAAACAATCTGTTTTACCCGGTAAATTACCTCTAAAAGTGTAGTTTTGCGAAGTCTGCTCCTAAATCATGTTATATACTAAATCGCATCACTTTAAATAGCAACTTATTTGTTAAAACAGGCTGAATCAGGTAAAGTAAAAGTAATTTCTGAGCTGTTTTATTATTGCTAATCACATGAAATATCTTAAGGCGGGCTATGGGGGCAGGATGGCCTTCACATTTCCATGGATTGGCATCAGCGCTGCTATGCTCTTCTACCTTGGTGTGCAGGCCAGAATGGAAATGTTTACCCACTTTTCGACCCTATATTGCAGGGATCTGGAGGCCGATTTCCACAATTTGACAGGCATCAGCGCTACCCTGCTCTTCTACCTTGGTGCGTAGGCCATTGTGGAAATCTACACCGCCCTGACTTTTACCCTGAGCGCGGCCATCTGGCAGGCCATGAGGGGCAATTCTTCAATCAAAACCCTTCTCTTTTTTACTATTTTGCTGCAAAAAAAACACAAATTTTTTAGTAAAATAACTAAGTGGTATATAACATATAATATTCAACGTTTTTATATTGATTTTAAACCCGATCGGCTGAAATAGAAATACTTTTCTTATATCCCTTGCTTGAAGCAAAATATCTTTTTTCATGTGTTAAACAGTAGAATTGTGTTGTTTTATTTATCTATTATTTTTTAAACAATGGGGGAAGTATATGGAATTTGAAGAATTCCTCAGATCTGCCGGAAAAGTTCCGGAAAACCAGATTAAATACTACTGTATCTGGGTCTCCAGATATAATGCATACAAAAAAAGCTTTAAAGATAATAATATTCAGGATTTTATAGATTCCCTGTCAGACTATCAGGACTGGCAGACACGGCAGGCATACAGGGCTGTGAATCTTTACAATTATTATATCACTGAAGGAAAGAAAGATAATAAAGCCCCAGCTCAGATAATACCATCCTCCTGGATCGAAATAGAAGATCAAGTCAGAAAGTGCTGCAGGGTTCAGTACAAATCATACAGTACGGAAAAAACATATATTTATTGGATCAGACTTTTCGGAGACTATCTTGACAGAAAAAATCCTGAAAATATCACAGAAACTGATGTGAAAAACTTTCTCACATTTCTTGCTGTGCAGAAAGGACTCGCATTATCAACCCAGAAACAGTCTTTCATCGCCATGCTTTTTCTTTTCAGAAACGTTCTTTTCAGGGAAATATCAAACCTGGATAATGTTGTAAAGGGATCAGGTTTTAAGAAACTGCCCATTGTCCTTTCAAGAGAGGAAATTAAACTGATAATAGGGGTTCTTGACGGGAATTTCCGAACTATGGTTGAGCTTATTTACGGAGGGGGATTGAGACTTTCAGAGTGTCTATGCCTGAGAATAAAGGACATTGACTTTCACAGGCAGTGCATTACAGTAAGGTCCGGGAAAGGGAATAAGGACAGGCAGACCCTTCTTCCGGCAGCAGTTATCCCTTCTCTGAAAAACCATCTAAGTCAGATAAAAAGCTATTATGACATTGACAGGAAAAACAATATTGCAGGGGTGGAAATGCCGCATGCGCTTGGGAGGAAATATCCAAATGCAGGAAAGGAATGGGGGTGGTTCTGGGTTTTTCCGTCCGCAAAGCTGTCATGCGACCCCAGAGAAAACATTGTCAGGAGGCACCATCTTTATCCTGCAACATTACAGAAAACATTCCATTCAGCTGTCAGAAAAGCCGGTATAAATAAAAATGCTTCAATCCATACACTGCGCCACAGTTTTGCAACCCATCTCATCGAGAACGGATATGATATCAGGACGGTCCAGGAATTACTGGGGCATTCTGACATAAGGACAACAATGATTTACACCCATATAGCGAAAAGAAACAGCATGGGGGTAATAAGTCCGGCGGACAGACTTGATTAACAGGATTCACATTACTTAAAACATTATGAATAAACTATATAAAACTATTGTTCCCCCTCCAGGGAGGCATCTGAACGATAAAACTATTGATCTTTATCACTGCCTGCTGAGGCATACTTTAGGGAAGGAAGAGTATTGACAGCTATCGCAGACAGAATCAAAGCACCTCCGATAAATGTATTTTTAGCCGGAAGTTCACCAAGAACAATCCAGACCCAAAGGGGCCCCAGAAAGGTCTCTGACATCATTACAAGACCAACCTCAGGAGAGGGTATATACCTTGTACCGTTTGCAATCAAAAGCTGAGAAAACGGAATAAAAAGGAGCCCGAGAAGTGCAAGATAAAAGACAGATAATCCGGGAACAGAAGAAGGAGATGCGGAGATCACTGATATTCCTGATGTCACAAGCCCCCCTATAACAACTGCTGCTGTTCTGTTAATGTCAGGATACTTTCTCATCAGAGTGAGATTAAAAGCTATGCAGATGGGAACAAGGAGACCGATAATATTTCCTGCAGTATTTCCTGATCCGATATCTCCCGAAAAAATTACAGAAACACCTGCTACAGCAACAGTTATTGCAGCCCAGGTCTTTTTTGCAATTAATTCCTTCATTAATAAATAACTGAATAAAGCGGCAAATACCGGGGAAAGGCTTAAAAGAACAAGTGTATTGGCAGCTATGGTCAGTTTTATTGATAAGACAAAAAACAGCCCGCCCAGTCCCCAGAGGATACCTGAAACCAGAAGAGGAATTCTCCCTGAGACAATTATCCTGACGCTGCCTGTTTTGTTTTTAGTGATAAAAATAAATCCTGTCATGAGAAAAATAAAAAAACCTCTGTAGAAGGCAGCATCCCATCCTGAAACATCTGCAAGCCTTATAAGAAGCGTATCAAAACTCATCAGAAATATACCGGAAAATGCGTACAGCAGCCCGGTCACCCGCTCATTGCCCCTCTTTTTCATCCCTTTTCAACCTTATCCATGTTTTCCTTAAAAAATCACCTGAATCAAACCTGCAGCATATTTGTCCGGCAAACCTTGTAATTACGACAATAGTATTTATATAGAAAAAGATAAACATGAATAAAGCGAATATCATACCCAGATCATCAAGCCGGGAAGGAAGATCAGGAAGAATAACAAACATGATCCCTTTCATGATAAAAATTATTCCTCCAAGATAATTTATAAAATATTCAGGAATAATCAGGGCTGTAAAAATATAAATCTGAAGAATTGTTATAAAAATATCCGGTATCCGGAATAAAGCATCAGGAGAAAAAAGTGACGGGGGAATAATAATTTTAAAAAAATAAATAACATACAATGAAAAGAGGGTCAGAAAAGAGAGGCATCTTGAAGATCTTTTGCAGGATACAAGGCTTGCTGTAAGATAAAGCAGAACAGGGGGGAAGATGAATCCCGGGGTTTTAACAAGAAGTTTTGAGAGAAAAATAAATGAGATTTTAATGATAAAAAGGGCAGGTTTAAATAAAAACTGCAATAATCCTGTGCGGCATCCTGAAAGAAGGACAACCGCATAGATTATTGCAGTAAGCGAAAAAATCAAAAAAAGGAATTTCAGAAAAATAAGTTTTCTACTTTTTAAACAAAGTAATACTTTTAAAAATAAACTTTTCATTTCATCTAATTCTAATACATCAGAATCAGATTTCCAGATCTTTTATAACCCTTTTTTATCAGTTCCTATAGATAAAAACAGATTTACCATTATCAGCTTCAATTCCCACCCTTTTTTCAGGAGGAGGCTTTTTCTTTTTTCCCCTCTTTATATGTCTGATACATTGGGACTCCGAATGAAAGGAGAGCAAGAAGAAGGAGAACAACACTTACAGGGCGTGTAAAAAATATTTTATAACCGCCCATAATGACAGCCCGCCTGAAATTGGTTTCAGCAAGCTTGCCAAGTACCATACCAAGAACTATCGGGGCTCCGGGATATCCGTATTTTTTTAATATCCACCCGGCAACACCGAAACCAATACAGGTACCGACATCAAAGAATGAATAGTTAACAGCAAAACTCCCGATTATTGAAACTGCAAGAATTGAAGGGAGAAGAACTTTTTTCGGAATAATGGTTACCTTTACCCACAAACGTGCTCCGAACATTCCAAGTACAAGCATGACTATGTTTGCAATAAGAAGAGCTGCAAAAAGTGAATAGATAATGTCGGGTCTTTCCACAAAGAGAAGCGGCCCAGGCACAAGGTCATGAATCATCAGCGCACCGACAAGGACTGCAGTTGTTGCGCTTCCGGGTATACCCAAAGCAAGCAGAGGAACAAGGGCTCCACCTACAGAACTTGAGTTGGCAGCCTCAGCAGCAGCAACTCCGTCAGGGTTTCCTTTGCCGAAGCTATCAGGATCTTTACTTGATTTTTTGGCAAGGTCATAAGAAAGAAAAGCAGCAATAGTTGCCCCTGCCCCGGGAAAGATACCGATCAGAGTCCCGAGGACGGAAGATCTGATAATCGTAATCTTCATCTTCCAGTATTCCAGGAAAGTGGGCCAGTGAGTCTTTTCGAATTTAGCCTCCTCCCCTTTTTCAAGTTTATACTCTTCAATCCTTGCAAAAACCTCGCTCAAGGCAAATAGCCCGATAAGAGCAGGAATAAGGGGAAATCCGTCAAACAGCTTGTATGTTCCGAAAGTAAATCTCTTGACCCCTGATATGGGATCAATTCCTATGGTATTGATAAGGAGACCCAGCATTGCAGCAAGAAATGCTTTTGCCCAGTTCTTTCCTCCAAGGGATGCAACTGTTGTAAGGCCGAACATTGCAAGTGCAAAATACTCAGCTGGATGGAGCCTTACAGCAAGACGCGCCAGAGGGACAGAGAAAAATATCAGAATTATAGTTCCTATTATACCTCCGGCTGTAGATGCAACAAGTGATGTTCCAAGTCCGACACCTGCCTTACCCTGAAGCGTAAGAGGATACCCGTCAAAGGATGTCACAACTGCAGATGGTGTTCCCGGGGTATTTATTGTAACAGCAGTAATTGATCCTCCGTAATTTGCCGCTATGTAAATTGACACAAGGAGAATAAGGGCTGTCTGGGGCGACAGGTTATAGGTGAAAGGGACAAGCAGGGCCACACCCATTGACGGAGAAAGTCCAGGCATCGCCCCGGCAAGTATACCGAGAATTACCCCGGCAACAATTGCTACAGCAGGCTGAACACCGGCGAGATATCCGAACCCCTGAATAAGATTTGATAGTAATTCCATTTAACAGCTCCTTAACCGAAGATCATCTCTATTAATGTCCCTTTCGGCAGGGGAACATAGAGTAGTCGATAAAACGCAAAGTAAGAAAAAAGAATCCACCCGGTTGTCAGCGAAATCATTACTCTCCAGTTCCTGTATGTAAGAAAATACATACCTGAAATGAGATAAAGGATAGTCGCCAGTGCATAGCCTATAATCTGCATTATAATAAGATAGAACACTGTCATTGCTATAAAAATAACTACCTTTCCGGTATGACCCCATGGCTGGTCCTTTTCTTCCAGGCCAAGAAAAGCGCGTATAAGAAGAAACGCAGAAAGCCCCAGTATGCAGACTATCCACAATCCTGGAACAACTCCCGGTCCTACTTCTTCTCCTCTGTCTGGAAAACCTAAAGTCACAATACCGAAGCCAAGGGCAAGCTCAAAAAAGAAAACAGGCAGTATAATTCTCCCTGCATAAACCTTTTTTGAAGATCTGTTAACAAATACTGAAACTGCCAGCATAATAACTGCCAGAACAGCAATAAGGACCCACACCCCGGCCCCTTTTCCAAAATATTTAATAATTTCCATTTTCTGCCTGCTGTAAAACAACCCTTATCTGATTGAAGAGGAGACCCCCACAGGGAGGTCTCCGTATTATTTTAAGGCTGTTTTTATAAATTTCTATTGATTGGCTGCAGCCTTATATGCGGCATAATCTTTTGCAACCAGCTTGTTAAACTCATCCCTTGTTTTGTGGACAAGCTTATTCCCCTGAGGTTCATATGTAGAAATCCATTCCGGATCTTTTGATACCTTTTCAAAAAGGTCGTCATACCATGCTATAACACTGTCAGGAGTTCCTTTCTTTACAGCAAAACCTCTCCATATAATCTCGTTTTCAAGATTGTTGAGTCCAAGTTCCTTAAAGGTCGGAACATCAGGGAACTGGGGAAGTCTTTCATCAAGGCATAGAGCTGCAACCATGAAATCAGGTTTTCCTATAATTTCTCCGGGATTCCCGACATAGGTAACGCCCTGTTCGCCCATAAGAGCTGCCTTTGCTTTTCCGCCGCTTTCAAAGGGTACCCATTTTGCTTTAATTCCTGCTTCCTTCCAGATAGCCTGGGCAGTCACATGATCAAGACCGCCTGCAGCAGGACCCAGCCAAAGCTGATTTCCGTTCTTTGCCTTTGCATCGGCAACTACCTGCTCCCATGTATGTACAGGGGTCTTTTTATTGGTAATTACACATTCAGGATCAATCTGAAGAAGAGAAATCCAGTCAAATGCCATTGGATCAAGGTCTGAGTTTGTAGTTACAAGTGTGGAAATATTGGACTTTGTCATATACATAAGGGTATAACCATCCGCTTTTCCGGCTGAAACATATTCCATAGCAACAATACCGCCGGCACCGGGTTTATTTTCCACTACAAATGTTGCATCAGTATATTTACTGGCTACATCTGTGAATTTTCTTGCAAGAATATCACCTGCTCCGCCCGGCGCAAGATAAACAACAAGCTTTATCGGTTTTTCGGGGAAACTGGCTTTGGCCTCTTTTTCCCCCCCTGCGAAAAGTGATGCGGTTACAAGAACCAGCAATAAAACAAATAGTTTTTTCATTACTTACTCCCTCTATTTTAAATTATCCTTTACAGATTCTTTGATTGCCTTAACATAGTTTATGTTTTCCTTCCCCCAAAGTCCAAGCTTTTTAACAGTTCTCTTCACTTTTTCAGGATCTGGGTCTTCAGCTGCGGCAGTTATGTATTTCTTACCTTCAATCAATACTGTCGCATACTCAACAATACAGCCATCCACATCATAAAGATCTCTTGTCTTCACAACCTCAACAGGCAGAAGACGGGGATCTTTTTTTGCAGCTGCGAGAAACTCTTCATAAGTGACTGTATCTTTTCCGAAATCAGGCATTACAAGCCTGTAAATATCATAGACCTTTTCCATTTCAGAAACAGGAAGGGGGAATTCAACCTTGATTACAGGTTTCCACTGTTCAAGTCCGTCACTGTTCACTTTCTGAAGCGATTTGACATCCATCTTGTTGTCCCTGAATTTAGGATTCTCATCCACAACTGTGGAAGGAACATACATCTCGGTGCTTTCAACATGTCTTGTCTTCTCATATTTATCAAGATCAATATCAAGCTTTATCTCTTTGGCAAAGTGGCGCCATTCCCATCTGGGGATTATTTCGCCCATAACACATACCTCCTCAAATTAACTCAAACTAATTATATTGAGGCAGGTATGTATTTATCCAATGAAACTTTTCTATCAGCCTGATAAAAAAGTTCGATCACTAAATAATCCTTTGTTTATTGACCTTTTGGCAGTATCAGTTATGCTTAATCTTTATGGAGGAGAAAATGTTAAATCACTTTTTATTTAATTCCAAGTTCACTCTAAACAAGAAGGGGTCAGTCTGTTTTGTAACAGGAAATGAAGCATCAGATCTTGATTCCATGGCTTCATCGGTTGCATATGCCTATCTTCTTGAAACAATGAACAATGATGATGACATTATATATATTCCGCTGATGAATATACCGAGAGAGGATTTCAAGCTCAGAACAGAAGCGGTATATCTTTTCGGAGAAGCCGGAATACAGACAGATAATCTTCTTTTTACTGATGAAATAAACATTGAAGAAATAGGAAAATCCGGGAAATTGAAATTCATCCTTGTTGATCACAACAGAATATCTAAAACGTTTGAAAAATACTCAGATCTGGTTATAGAAGTTATCGACCACCACGCTGATGAAAATATTTATGATGAATCAATTAAAACAATTGAGCCGGTGGGATCAACAGCAACACTGATAGCTGAAAAAATGATTGAAAAAAACAATAATATTCCTGACAGCAATATTGCACTACTTCTTACAGGGACAATACTCCTTGATACAGTAAACTTCAATCCTGATGCAAAAAGGACCACTCTGAAAGACAGGAAAATGGCAGAACTTATGCTTAAAAACTTCAGCATGGACAAGGACCAATTATTTGAAAAACTTCAGTTTGAGAAATTCAATACTTCCTCCCTTTCAACAAAGGACCTCCTGAGAAAAGATTATAAGGAATGGGTTATGGGCGGCAAAAAATGCGGATTCAGTTCAGCTCTCCTTTCTGTTGAAAAATGGCTCGAAAAAGACAGTAATATAATTGATTCCTCTTCCGGTTACTGCAAATCAAAAAACCTTGATATACTGTTTATAATGATTGCATATACCTCTCCTGTATTTACACGGGAACTTATTCTTTATTCAGAGGAAAGCGGACTTAAAGACCGGATTATAAACTATATGCAGGATAAAGATCTCCAGCTTATGGAAATGACTTCAGCCAGTATTCCGGAAGACAGAAGAGCTGATTTTTTCTCACAGGGAAACGCAGCCTATTCCCGTAAAAAACTTCAGCCGGTTATTCAGGAGTTTTTTGAAAGCGACAGGGCATAATTTATAAAATTATTAAGAGGGGGGGAAATCTTTCTGTCTTTCCTGACAATAAGACTGATATGTCTGTGGGATTTAAGATCCTGTATTGTTATACCGGAAACAGATTCCCCCTCTTCAATCATTGAAGAACACAGAACAGAAATACCAAGCTTTTTTTCTACCAGCTTTTTTATCATTTCATTGTTGGAAATCTCATAATCCACAGTAAACGGGAGTCCTCTTTTCTTCATTTCGTTCTCCACAACCTTTCTGGTGAATGTGTTTCGGCTTGGAAGAATCAGGGGTTCTCTTGAAATATCCTCACAAGAGACTGTTTCCCTTTCAGAAAAAGGATGTTCACTATATACACATGCAACAAGATGATCCTTCAGAATTATTTCCTTTCTTATGTTGCTGTTGAATACAATTCCGTCAGGGGTACCGACTATTCCGACATGGAAAAGATTATCAAGGACTCCCTTCTCTATGCTTGATGAATAATTTACAGAAATATCAAGATGAATATCAGGATATTTTTCCTTGAAATCAGCAATAACAGAAGGAAGAAAGTAGACACCGGGAAGAGCGCTGGTACCTATCTTGAGCCTCCCCTTGCTCTCTTTGAATGCATTCTGGACAGAATATCTTGATTCCTCAAACTTACTGACAAGATCCTCGGCATAAGGCAGAAGAAGCTCCCCTGCTTCAGAGAGTTTAATCTTCTTTCCGGTCCTCTCAAAAAGCTCAACATTATAATAGTGTTCAAGCTCTTTTATCTGGGCGCTTATTGCAGGCTGGGAAAAATAAAGCTCCTCTGATGCCTTTCTGAAGTTTTTAAGTCTGGCCACAGTAATAAATGATTTCAGCTTTATAAGGTCCATATAATTAATCCCTTTTAATATTTTGTTCAAGAAGACAGCTTACAGTGATATTCTCCCCGTTTCTGCGACTGTTTATAAGAGCTGGAACTATTTCCCTGTAAACATGCTCATAGACAGATGATCCGGCCGCCGTGCTGACCCCTGTTATCTTTTTAATCACGTCAATAATAAAGGTTGAATGGGGAGGAGTCGATGGGACAAAAGAATAGTTCCCGTTGTCAATTCTTAGAATGAGTCCGTTTTTCACAAGCTCACCAGCCGCTGCTTCTGCATCAAAACCATCTTCATCCCTGAAGATTTGAATATCAGAAACTTCAGTACCTCCGGAATTTTCAAGATATCTGGTACATATAAAAAGATATACTTCAAAAATCTCTCTGAAAGTTTCAAAAACAGATTTATGCTCATCTTTCTTTTTGTTCCGCCACCCGGTCTGCATGACATAAGAAATTTCCACACTGAAAAGTATAACAATCCAGAGAATATAAAGCCAGATGAGAAATATCGGAATAAGTGCAATTGAACCGTAGACCAGTGAGAACCTGATGGCATTGTTGGACCAGGCTGCAAAAACCTTCTTTACAACCCACATAAGGAACCCCCCGAAAACTGCGCCTGCAAAGGCGTTTTTTCCCTTTACAGGAACAGACGGAACAGCAAGGATCAGGATAAAAAGGGAAAAGGAGAATAATATTTTGGGAGATACAAATATAAACAACTGAAAAATCCTGTTTAAATCGGGATAGAAAAGAGAGGATGCTTTTCTCTGTATCCAGCCTGTAACAGCAAACCCGGATCCGACAAGCATTGTACTAATCATAATTACAGAAGTGTAAACCGAAAACCGGCTTATAAAACCGAGCTTTTTTTCAGTTTTCCAGATATCATTAAAATTGCTCTGGATATTTGAAATAAGAAGAACTGATGTAACTGTAAAAAGCAATAGCCCTGCAACGCCAAGCGTTTTTGTATTTTCAACAAAAATATTGATATATGAAATTATCTCACCCTGTCTTGTAGGCAGCAGCTGCTCAACAACAAACTGCTGAATTACACTCCTCAGCCTGTCAAATACCCCAAAGGCGGTAAGAAGGGAAAAAACAAGAGCTGTCAGGGGGACCAGGGCCAGAAGCGATGAATAGGCCATACCGGAAGCCCTTATTATACATCTGTCCCTGTGAAATTTAATAAGTACAGTTCTGAAAAAGATGAAAATATTCTTTAAATAATGATAGATTTTATTCTTTATGTGCAATGTTCCCCCGGCAAACAACAGGAAATCAGGAAGTTATAAATATTCAGTCTTTAATACCTTGTTTCAGGGTTCTTACTTTCAGATAAAGTCTTACATTAGCTTTCATTCTGGAAAGCAGCGTTGTTGCCTTGAAAGGCTTGGAAATAAAATCATCCGCACCTGAAACAATTATATTATTTATAACCTTTTCATTATCGACAGAAGTTACTACCATGATAATACTGTCCTTGTTTCTCTCCCTTATATTTACAACAACTTCTTCCCCCGACATTCTAGGCATAACAAGATCAATAATATAAAAATCATAGCTCTTTTTGCTTTCAATAAGTCTTTCAGGCTCAGAAAAATAATCAACTTTTGTTATGGAATTGAAATCCATTATCTTTTTTACTATATTCAGACAGACTTTACTGTCATCAAGGACCGCGATATCTAAACCCCTTAAATCCCGCAAAAGCCGGTCTTCCCTTAAAAAAACATCAAAATACCTTTTAAAATTTTCATCGCTTATATACTTTTTATTTATATAGTCAACAACACCGAAATTGAAAAGCTTTTCCTTGCTTTCAATGTCATCATTTCCGGTAAGGATCAGGACAGGAATATTCCTGTATTCCGATTCATGCAGCTTTTTTACGAACTCCTCCCCATCAATATCATCAAGTTCAAGGCCTGTAATTATAAAATCGATATTTCCCTTGCCGAGTATTTCATAGGCCTTTTCGCTGTCGGCAGCGTTATGAACAAAATTCCCGCTTTCAGTAATAATTCTTTTTATGATTTTGGAGACAAGATTGCTCCTTTCGATATGGAGGATATTCATCATCATACTCCTTTTACTTCATCTGATAAAAAGTATAATATAAAGACACCTCTAAAAACTATATTTTTTTTGCTTACGGAAAAAATAATTCTTTACGCCATTGGCGATTAGATGCCCGGGACAGGGATCAACCGAAGGCTAATAGAGATCCGTTCTTCTCTTAAAAGCAAGTTACAGCCTGAAAAATATTATTTTCCCTGTCCGGCTGCTCTCCTCACAAAGCTTAAGAATTTTAAGCACGTTTATAACCTCTTCCGGCTTTACATGGAGGGGTTTGTTTTCTGCAATTGCTTCATAGATATTATCATAAAAATAATTATAATTCCCATTCAGTGTCTGGAGGACCCTTCTCCCCCCTTTTTCAGTATCAAGAACCCCCCAGGCTGATTTATCCTCTTCTCCCCATCCTGCCCCCCCGGGGAGAAGACCCTTTCTGAGTAAAGCCTCCTGGGGATCAAAGCCGTATTTTATATATGAGCCGTCAAGTGCATTTATATGAAATCTGGGGGAAGGTATTTTCTCTACATATGTACTTTTCAGTTCAACCAGAAGATTATGATAAAAAAGATATATAACAGTAAAATCTTCAATTTCTGTTCCCGCCCTCCCCCTTTTTGTTATGCAGAAAACAGATTCCGGTATCCCGAATAGACATACCGCCTGATCAACCAGATGAGGGCCGATATTATAAAGAACACTGACACCGGTATTTTTTTTCTCCTTCCACACCGTGGTGTCAACACTGGTTTTAAATCTGTTAAATGTAGACTTAAACTCCACAATACCATTTAAAGCACCTGTATCAAGGAGATGCTTAACGGTCAGGAAATCCCCGTCAAATCTTCTGTTCTGATATGCAGTTATAACAAGATCCTTCTTTTCAGCAAAGGAAAAAAGCTTCTCTCCCTCCGCAACAGTCCTTGTGAAAGGTTTTTCAACAACAACATTTTTACCTGATTCAAGCGCTTTCATAGCCATCTCAAAATGGAGATGATCAGGGGTATTTACTATGACAAGATCAATCGCAGGATCATCAAGAATCTTTTCGTATGTGTTGACTGTTTTCACAGTTTCAGAAATGTTTAGTCCCTCTACTGCTGATGGATTTCTGACAAGGATCTTTTCAAGGGAGATCCTGTCATTAGAAATTAAAAAGGGATAGTGAAAACTCCGCCCGGATAAACCGAATGACGCGAGAGCTGCCTTGATTCGTTTCATTCACATTCTCCTGCTAATTAAAGATTATGATCCTTTTCCGGATCTTACTTATATAGTATATTTATTTATAAAGAGTATAAAAGGGAAACTGTGAAAATTAATATTTCAATACTGCTTCTGCTGTTTCTCCCTTTCCTTGTTTTTCCGGCAGGAAACAGGGAAAAAAACGGAGAAAAGAAAAAACTCGAAAAAGCGGAAAAGCAGTGGGTAAAAAACGGATTTGATATTTATGAAATCAAACTGATCTATAAGAGGGGAAACTTCCCGGATGATATTATAACAATCCGGGTATCAGAAAACGGCTTAAATTGGGAAACAGAAGGGAAAGGGATTCTTTCAGAAGAGCTTATCAGTTCACTGACTGTTGAAGGACTTTTTAAGAGGGTTGAAAACAGCCTGAACTCCGTGGAAAAATCTCCCTTTGTTATCAGAGCGGAGTATGATGATCAGCTGGGTTATATAAAGGTGCTCACAAGAAGCCCCCCGGAAGAGGCTCTTTCATCAGGAAGATTCCCCCGGGATGCAAACTACAGGATTGAGGTTATGAAAATAACACCGGGGGAGGAAAAATGAAAAAAGTTCTGCTTTTATTATTTATTTCAGGTATTCTGCCCCTATCAGCCATGCCTCCCCATCCTGATTCCAACCTTGAAAACCGGGAGCACAGGACAATGGCAGATGATGCTGGTATTGCTTTAAGCAGAATAGCCGCCGCTGACGGAACAAGGATTCTTTCATCCCCTTCATCAGGGACTGTAAAACTGCTCGTCATCCTTGTCGGATACGGGGCAGAGGAAGCAGCATTCCCTTTAACTGGAACCGGAATAAACCCGGTTTTATTTTTAATTATTGTCCTCATTGCTGCTCTATTATTTTTACGGCCTAAAAAAAAGCTCCTCATTTTATCTGTTTCTGCTATCTTCTTTACATCAGGCTGCCCTGACAATTCCGCTGACATTAACTATGGAGACAGGCTTCTTTTCCAGTCGCCAGCCTCTCTCTATAACGATATCCTTCAGGCCGGGAATTCCACGTCCCAGACAATGAAAAAATATTTTGATGATATGTCAAACGGCTTGCTTTCTCTTGATTTCGACATAAAAGGGCCGTATAACGCACCGCACGGATGGCAGTATTACGGGGAAAACGATTCAAACGGCTACGACAAACGGGCTGCAGAACTTGCGGGATTCGCGGTTGACCAGGCTCAGAAAGACGGAGTTGACTTCTCAGTTTATGATAACGACGATGACGGCTCTGCTGATACTGTTATTGTAATCCATGCGGGCCGGGGTGAGGAAACAGGGGCAGATCCCGACACTGTCTGGTCACACAACTGGACCCTTTCAGGGGGAGCTGCTTCGGGAGACGGAAGCGGAGCAAGATACTACGACGGGGTAACAATCAATAACTATACCATGCAGCCGGAATATACCTATTTTAAAGGAGATTCGTCGATAGGGGTGTTCTGCCACGAGTTCGGCCATGTTCTGGGACTCCCGGACCTTTATGACACATCCGGGGAAACAAGGGGGGTCGGTTCATGGAGCCTCATGTCGGGGGGAAGCTGGGGAAGCGGGGACGGAGAAGACCCGGCACCATTACTTGCGTGGGAAAGATATGATATCGGGGGGAGCGGCTGGATAGAGATACAGGCAGTTACAAGCGGTTCAAAAACAGTTAATGATATTGAATCTGCAAAGACAGCTTTCAGGGTTAACCTGAATACTGATAATTCACAGTACCTTTTACTTGAAGGAAAAACAGAGGCAACAGGGACTGAGTGGTTTGTTCCTGAAACAGGAATACTCATTACACAGATAAATGAGGATATAATCAGCCTTTACAGGAGCTCTTCCAACACAGTCAACGCCGGATACGATCGGGTACACGGGATCAATATTGTTGAAGCAAAATCAATTCATTATGATATTTATGAGAGAGGATCTTTATGGAATTCAGGCTACTCATCAACAGGGACAATGTGCTTCAGAGGCTCAACTCTGACTACACTAACCCCTTCAGGAACACCTGATACCAATTACTATTCATCACAGGAAATAACAACAAAAACAGTGGACTCTTCTGTTACAATATCAGGGATGTCCGGAAACGGTCTGCCTATGACATTCAGCGTTGAGTAAATTTTAAAAGCCCGCTTCTCCTCAGAAAAACAATAATAAAAAAGCAGTACAGAGGGACAAGTGACATGGGGATGCTCTGAAGACCCGACAGAATGACGGGAAGAAAAAGCAGAGATGATACCAGGAGGATTTTCGACAGGGTTTTCCTGAACACCCTGTTCTTTACAGATAAACCTGGAAAAAGAAGGGCAGCATTCAGGGGGGAAATCCACAGAATATTAAAATTCCAGTCAGGGACTGTATGATCTGAAAGAAACCACAGATAGAAAAGAAGTAGCCCCGCTATACCTGAAAGAATAAGCATGCTGTTTTCCGTAATAAGGACAACCTTCTCAAATATATTCCCCCCAACTTTCTTATAAAGAAGGAAGAGACATAAAACCTCAAAAACAAGAATGAAAAGAAAGATGAAAAAGGGGTAATTAAAAGAAACACCCCTGTCAAATTCCCCCTGGTTAAGTATCTTTTTTTCAGAAACGAGAGGTCGGGTATTGCCGGACAGGCCGAACACGGCCCTGTCAAACCCCTCTATCATGGGAACAGGAAGAAAAAAGTTTTCAGTCCCTTCAGGAATTCTGTCTGAAGGGGAACCAAGGGCCAGCTGAATTCCTGTATCAAGAAACGGATACTTTCCGAGATACCCTCTTATCATTTTCCTGAATGATGATTTTCCGGAGTCCGAAGGGAAAACAACCCTCTCCCCGAAACACTTTATCAGAGCATCAGCTATCCTTGTGGAGCAGTTATCATAAATAAAATCATATTTGTAGTAGCGGTTGGCGACCCTCCCGTTATTGACAAGAAATTCAAAAAGCAGAGATTTTTCTTCATAATCAAGGTCAAGGACCTGTTCCACAACACTTCTTTTTTCAATTACTGAGTAATAGTAAAGCGATCTTTTAAAATCATTAACATCAAGATAGTAATCAAGCTTTCCTGCAATAAATTTGGGGACAAACAGACTGTCGGAAAAATCAAAAGTTCCGTAGTTAAACATCCAGTCAATATTATTTTCAGGATCATATACACGGAAAGAGCTGTGACCGAAAAGTGAATATATTTCATCGCCGGGATAAACAGTAACCATGCTGATAACTGAGGAATCCCCCAGGGAGGGAAAAAGATCAGGCCTGTATCTTTTTTCTTCAGCCGGCATGGAAAATGCAATAAATAATAAGAGAAGTAAAGATGATTTTTTTTTATTATTTAATATTTTCATACCGCCCGGGCAATAACTCCATCATGTAAAAATGAGATACAAACCTGATCATATAATTCTATTTTTATACTTCCCGTATGTCAATCAGAGATACGCTGTTCATAAAATACAGCTGTACAATTTATATAAAAAAAGAAATAACTTGACTTGCAGCTTTTTATTGTTTATAAATACTTAAGGTATTTAACTCATGCTTAAAAAGAATTACAAATTCGGTGAAAAAATCAGGCTTGTCAGGGAAAGAAAACAGATCACCCTGAAAACCATAGCGGAAGCTGTAAAGGTAAGCGAAAGCATGATCAGCCAGATTGAAAGAAACAAGGTATCCCCTTCAATTGATACGCTCATGAATATTGCGGATTTTCTTGAAATCGATATTGAATATCTCTTCAGGGATTTCAAGCAGAATAAAAAGGTCAGGATCACAAGGAAGGGGAATGCCAATGTGCTCTCTTCTCCCGATTATATTTACAGCCGGCTGTGCTCTATACCGGAAACAGAACCGCTTTCCCCTGTTGAGGCTGTCTGGCTTGAAATAAAAAGGGGGAAAGAAAAAGGTGATATCGAATTCGGCCATAAAGGTTATGAAATCGGAATCATTATTGAAGGTGAGGCTACTCTGATTTACGGAACAGAGAAATACACCCTTTCATCAGGAGACAGTATTTCCTATTCTGCAGATATACCTCATATAATAAAAAATACCGGGGAAGAGACTCTGAAAGCAGTCTGGATCCTTTCTCCCCCGAAAGTATTTACAAACAGCAACAGAATTTAAGGAGTTTATTATGGGAAAAACAATTGCTGAAAAAATTTTTGATACCCATACAGTTGACCGGCCGGTCCCTGAAACAGCAGTTATAAGACTTGATGCTGTTTTCTGCCATGAAATAACAACACCTACTGCAATCCTCGATCTCAAGGCAAGAGGGAAAAAGGGGGTTTTCGACCCGTCAAAAATCAAAGCAGTAATCGACCATGTAACACCGGCCAAAGATTCAAAAACAGCGACACAGGGCCTTATCCTGAGAAACTGGGCAAGAGAAGAGGGGATAAAAGACTTTTTCGATATAGGGGGAAACGGGGTATGCCATGCTATTTTCCCTGAAAAGGGTTTTGCAAGACCGGGGTACACAATAATAATGGGAGATTCACACACCTGCACACATGGAGCTTTCGGGGCTTTTGCAGCCGGTGTAGGAACCACAGACCTTGAAGTGGGAATATTAAAAGGGGTATGCGCTTTTCAAAGGCCTAAAACAATCAGGATAAATATAACAGGGAAACTTGCAGAAGGGGTATTCTCAAAAGATACAATCCTCTCGATTATCAGCAAAATAGGGGTAAACGGGGCAACAGACCGGGTGATTGAGTTTACAGGTGAAGTTGTGGACAGAATGAGCATGGAAGAGAGAATGACCCTCTGCAATATGGCAATTGAAGCCGGAGGGACATCTGGAATATGCTATCCGGACAGAAAAACAGCAGAATACCTGTGGGATTTCATCAAAGACGAGTATGATTCAATTGAAAATGCTGTAGAGAGCTTTAAAAAATGGATTTCAGACAGTGATGCTTTATATGAAAAAGAGCTTTCCTTTGATGTCTCATCTCTTGAACCTGTTGCAACCTACGGCTACAAGCCTGATCATGTTAAAACAATAACAGAACTCGAAGGGACCCCTGTAGACCAGGTTTATATAGGCTCCTGTACCAACGGAAGGATAGAAGACCTGAGGATTGCAGCAAAAGTGCTTAAAGGGAAGAAAATAGCGGACAGTGTACGCGGAATTGTTTCACCGGCAACCCCTGATATTTTTAAAACTGCCCTTAAAGAGGGGATAATTGAAATATTCATGGATTCCGGGTTCTGTGTAACAAACCCGACCTGCGGAGCATGCCTCGGAATGAGCAACGGTGTTCTTGCAGAAGGGGAGGTATGCGCTTCAACAACAAACAGGAACTTCAACGGCAGGATGGGAAAGGGGGGCATGGTCCATCTGATGAGCCCTGCAACAGCCGCAGCAACAGCAATAGCAGGCTGTATCACAAACTCGCCCCTTTTCAATGGAAAGGAGAAGTAAATGAAAAGTTTTAACGGTAAAGCAGTTTTTCTTGACAGAAAAGATATAAACACTGACGAGATAATCCCGGCCAAATACCTTACAGAGGTGACAAAGGAGGCATTAAAACCGTATCTCCTTGAAGATCTCAGCCTTGAGGGTTTTTCACCGGAAAAACTGAAAGGGATAAATGTTATTGTAACAAAAGAAAATTTCGGCTGCGGTTCCTCCAGGGAACATGCCCCGTGGGCACTTGAAGTAAACAGTATTAATCTCGTTGTTGCCCCCAGTTTTGCCCGAATTTTCAGACAGAATATGTTTAACTGCGGCATGCTGGCGGTTGAAATTCCGGAAACAGGTATTGATGAATTATTCTCCCTGTTTGCCGCATCCGGTTGTGAGGTAAAAACAGATCTTGCAAAACAGAGAATCTCATTTTATTCTGATAGTATAGAGAAAGTATATGATTTTGAAATTTCCGGTTTCAACATGGACCTTGTAAAGGCCGGCGGATGGGTTGAATACGCAGACTCAAGATATTAAAGTCTGTTTTTAAAATGACAACCGGGTATAAGGATGTATATGGATCAAAACCTATCAGAAAAAAAGGCCCGGTTTTTTAAAAACGGTTTATTCAGGATAAATCTGTCCCGGTTTGAAATTGACAACAGGATACTGATTCCGGGGCACAGATTTATTCCTTACGCAAATCCAGGGCTGTATCCCTGGAATTTCAGATGTCTTGACGGAAACGGAAACCTCCTTTTAAAAAAGCAGATCACGGTATATTCAGATGATATTAAAAAATACTATAAGCTTTTCGGAGAAGAGAATTTCCTTTTTCTTCTTATAAATGATGTTGAAAAAAACAGAGAAATTATTCTTAAGGAATCAAGGGAGTATAAAAAGTTTTTTATTACTGTTTTTGATTTAAATCCCCTCTTTTCAGACAGCTCCTTGCAGTCTGAAACGGAAATGAGTGCTGTTGAGCTGAGAATAACAGACTGGGAAAACGGGGAATTTAATATCCGGCTGACAGAAAGCAGGAAAAATGACGCGGATGTTTCGATATGGATAAGGACTCTTGAAAAAGGTCTTGTCATGGCAGACAGCGGAAGAATAAAAAGCCCCACTGTACAGGAGTTTCTCAGTACAGCCTTTTATTTCGGGGGAGATTATCTTATTAAAAATCCGGTAATAAGTCTGGATGAATTTACAGAGATTTCTGATGAAAGCTTTATCCACTCATTTAATACCAACAAGATTACATCCATCATACTTAAAAAGAAAAAAGCTGCTATCAGGATAAAAATATCAGAACTTATAAAAGAACTCACTGATATTGAAAAGACCTGCCATGTTTTTTCACAAAATTGTCCCGGGGGAATTTCTGCCGATAAATTTGAAAATGCAAGACAATCGCTTAAAGTCCTTTCCTCCGAACTTGACAACCCAGATCTTAACGAGGAAAAACTGAATATCATAATCAATGTTATCAGTGATTCGGAAAAACTGATCGCTTCTGTAACCGGCTGAAAGTAGTCAGGGCTCAAGGGCAATTCCGCACATCATGATTATTCCAGCCGTTATTGCATTATCGTTAAAATCGAAACTGCTGTTATGAAGAGACGGACTTCCCTCCCCAAGGCCAAGCCGGAAAAATGCCCCCGGTTTTTTATCTGTATAAAAGGAAAAATCCTCAGCCCCGAATGTTATTTCAGCATTGCCTCTCCATTTATCTTCACCCAGATATTTTACAGCTGCCCTGTGAACAGAATCAACAGCTTTTGAATCATTCACAAGAGGAATATAACCCGGAAAATACCGCATTTCGTAATCTCCACCTGCTGCCGAAGTTAAACCGGCAAGAATACTCTCCATCCTTCCCTTTATTTCATCTTTCAGTTCTTTTTTAAAATACCGGACAGTCCCCCTGAGCTTTACTGTATCGGGAATAACGTTATAAAGCTCTCCCCCTTTGACAGAACAGACAGAAAGGACAATCCTGTCAACAGGGTCAATATACCTTGATGCAATATTCTGGAAAGCAATAATAACCTGCGATGCAATAACAACAGGGTCTACAGAAAGATGAGGCATGGCAGCATGCCCCCCTTTTCCTATGATATCAATTTCAAAATTATCTACAGCAGCCATAAGCGGGCCTGAACATGTTTCTATATGCCCGACAGGAATATCGTGCCAGCCGTGAAGAGCATATACCTCGTCAACAGGAGGCTCATCTCTGAGGACTCCTTCCGCGACAAGGATCTTCCCCCCTCCCCCCTCCTCTTCGGCAGGCTGAAAAACCAGTTTGACATTTCCTGCTATATACTCCTTCATCCCTGAAAGGATCCTGGCAGCCCCCAGGAGTATTGCGGTATGGCCGTCATGGCCACATGAATGGGAAAATCCGCTGTGTTCAGAGCGGTACAGAACCCCTGTCTCCTCATTAACCGGCAGCGCATCAATATCCGCCCTTAAAAGGAGTGTCCTGCCGGGCCTCCCCCCCCTTATAACTGCAACAGTATCTGTTTCCATGTAGGGTTTCTGGATTTCAATATCAAGCTTTCCCAGATATTCCCTGATAAAAGCTGAAGTTTTATACTCTTTGAACATCAGTTCCGGGATTTTATGAAGTGTATGCCTTATTTCTGTAATTTCCTGAATTATATTATCAATTTCCCTGTATAATTTATCAGGATCAATAATGCAGTTATTCACTGTAAAGCTCCTTTTTTATCTCAATCCAGCAGGTTTCGCTGTCAAGCCTCCCTTTAAGATACAGGGTAAGCAGCCCCCTGATTCTCTCGGGAAAATTCTTCCAGTAACTTTCTTTCCAGTCAGGTATTGAATTATTCAGATCCGCCTGTTCGCTTACCGGCATCTGCCCGGAACTGAACCGGAGGAACTGGTCAATCATCTTTACAATAACATCCGGGGGAAGATTCACCGGTCTTACAGTCTTCTTCCCCGGAGAAGGGACCCATTCATCAAGAAGAACATTCAGATCATTCTCAGGAATATCAGGCACCTCCTGTTTTATAGTCTTGATTACAAAATCCTTTACAGTGTTTCTGATATAATCCCTTGAGGAGGCAACCTGTTCTGTCATGGAAGTTCCCATATCATGGGCGATCTTGTTGATATCAATACCCATAGGGCTGTGCTGCCTGTTATCTATTCTCCGTTTAAGAGCTTCTGTAATTACATCAAGCTCTTTTTCCCCTGCCCTGTTCAGAATGTACTCAACTATAAAATAAAGATCCTTGTCTTTTTCCATACACTCTATGTGTTCAGCCTGATAAAATTCCGGATTGATCTGTCATAGGTCTTTTCCGCTTCATCAGAAAAATAACAGGCCGGGAGCTGGTTCATCCCCCTGTGGTAGGCAATACATTCACAGCATTTTCCCTTTCTTTCACAGCCGGAATAGCTGCAGTTACAGTGTTTAGTGTTTCTGCCGATGTTGACACATCCCATATAAACCCCCTGGAAAATGTTTTATATACAGAGGGAAAAAAAAGCCCCCGTATTATTTTTTTAAGTAATTATATATACTTTACAGTATGAATAATAAACTCAATCCGGTAAAGATACCAGAGCTTCTGGCTCCAGCAGGTACACTCGAGTCAGCGTTGACAGCCTTTGAAAACGGAGCAGATGCTGTATATGCAGGGCTCGGCAGGTTCAATGCAAGGGAAATGGGAGAAAACTTCTCTGAAGATGATATGTCACGTCTTTCCTCATATACAAAAAAAGCCGGCAGAAGGTTTTATATAACACTTAACACCCTTATAAAGGAAAATGAACTAGAAGAACTTGGAGCAGTTCTTAACAGAATAATAAGAATAAAACCTGATGCTGTTATTGTACAGGACATAGGTGTTGCCAGGTTTATAAGGGAATGTTTTCCTGAACTTGATATTCACGGATCAACACAAATGGCAATCCACAACAGCAGGGGGGTCGAAGAGGCAGCTCTGATGGGACTGAAAAGAGTCATTCTTGAAAGGCAGGTATCGCTTTCAGAGATGGAATTAATCCTGAAAAAAGCTCCTGTTGAAATTGAGATTTTTATTCACGGCTCTCTCTGCTGTTCCTTGTCAGGTCAATGCCTTTTATCCTCGTGGCTTGGAGGATACAGCGGGAACAGAGGCAAATGCAAACAGCCCTGCAGAAGGATTTATCAGGAAAACGGGAAAAGCGGATATTACCTGTCCCCCGGTGACCTTTCGGGGGCTGATCTGATAGATTTTTTTATTGAAAACAGGGTCAGCTCATTAAAGATTGAAGGGAGACTCAAACGGGGGGATTATCTGCAGAAAGTTATTTCCTCATACAGAAAAATTCTGGATTCATTCACTGAAAGCAGCGCTAAAGACAGAAAAGAAATACTGAAGGAGAATACAACAGCACTTTCAAGAGCGTATGCCAGAGAGCTGACCCACGGTTTTTATATACCGGAAGAAATACCCACACTGATAAAATACAGCTCATCCGGTTTTTCCGGAAAATATGCAGGAGAAATTACCTCTGCCGGAAAGGGATTTTTCGAAGTAAAGCTCAAAGACAGACTTCACCTCGGAGACAGGATAAGGGTTTACCGGGAAAAAAGCGATGAAAAAAACATCATAACTGTCACGGAAATGTTTTCAGGAGGCAGAAGAGTAAAATCCGCTGTCCGCGGAACAAATGTCAGAATACTGAGCAACAGAAAAATACCTGCTGGAGGTCAGGTTTTTAAAATCGGCGAAACAGTCGCGGCTAAAACAAATACAAACTCTCTTCCCCTCTTTTTACAACACACTGATATTGATCTGGAAATTTCTGTTAATGATAAATCTGTAAAAGTAACCTCGTTCTGCAGTAAAAAAGCCGGGACATGGGAGTATCCGGCAGTATTTGAAAAGGCTGAAAAAAGGCCTCTGTGTGAAGAGGACCTGATTAATCAGTTCAGATCTACCGGATCTGAAGCTGTTCAGGCGGGGAAAGTATCTGCAGTTATTGAGGGCAGCTACTTTATTCCGGCAAGTATTCAGAAAAAAATAAAAAGGGAGTTCTGGGAATGGGCCTTACAGTATTATTCAGCTGAACTTGAAACAATTACAGCTGATACCGATATAAATTTATTTCTTGAAAAGTGCAGAAGGGAAGGAGAAAGGGAAAACAGCAGGAAATACCTGACTGTTTCTGTTTCTGAAAATTCACCTCCCTTTACTGATACTGAAGAAAGAGAAACTGTATTTTCCTCATCTGCTGATTATTTCCTTGAAAAAGGGAGTTTTAAAAACTTTCAGATAGAAGAAGTAATACTCCCCCATTTCTGCAGCGAACATGATCTTGAAAGACTTGAAGCGGATATTGATAATTGCTACACAAAGGGAATAAGAAAATTCAGACTGACATCCCTTTTTCAGCTTCCTCTCCTTGATAAATATCCCGACATTGAAAAGACTGTCTCTTACCCCTTCCCTGTTACAAACAGCGCAGCAGTCCTTCAGCTGAAATCAAGGGGAATAAACAGGATCCAGGGATGGATAGAGCTTGACAGAAATTCCCATGAAAAGCTTGCAGCATCCTCACTTCTTGACTTTGAAATATATACATCAGGCCTGCCGTTTCTCTTTGCGACAAGAGCGGAAATAAAAGCTGAAAAAAGTCTGAAAGATTCAAGAAACAATCTTTTTTATATTAAAAGGGATTCTAACAGAAAAATCACTTATCTCTATCCTGATTCACTGATAAAACTTGAAAAAGACAGCCGGTATTCCTGGTTTATCGATCTTTCTGAAAAATCCTTCGGCAGTGAAGAATCTTTTAACGGTTTCAACTATGATAAAATCTTTTTTTAATATCACCGGGACAGTTACAACAGGAATTTTGTTTTAGTGAGTTTAATTGACACAGTATCTTAAAGTAAAATACACACAGAGTCATTATGACATGATTATCAGATAATAATATTTTAAAAAAACATTGCAGATATAGATAAATACTTATACAGCAAGGTTTTATAATATTTATTTCCGGTTGGCATAAAACATGCATTATATTTATTGAAAGATAAATATAATTTTCGGAGGAATAAAATGAGATATATGGTAAAACCGGAAACTTCAATTGATCTTTTTAAAGACTTCGACAAAGTAATTGATTCCTTTTTTAATAAAGAAGAAAGCTTTGATTTACAATATCCAGCTGTAGATATATGGGAGGAAGATAACAGATATATTCTCGAGGCAGAGCTTCCGGGATTAACAGAAAAGGATATAGAAGTAAAAGTAATGGACAATCTTCTGACTGTTTCCTCATCAAAAAACATGAAGAAAAATGAAAAAAGAAAAGGTCTGATGATAAAGGAAAGAAGAGATTCCTTTTTTTCTAGATCATTTGTAATGCCGGAAAATGCAGACAAAAACAAGATAAAAGCAGGTTTTAAAAAAGGTATCCTTACCCTGGAAATAGGGAAAAGGGTTGAATCAAAACAGAAAAATATAAAAATACAGGTTAAATAAACCTGATTATATATATTACCTTCACTCCTTCTAAAAAATAACTATAAAGAAAACCGGCCAACTCCCTGGCCGGTTTTTATTATAATTTTTTTCATACCCGCTGAAGAAGCCAGCTTTTTATCTCATCAAGGACCTCATCTTTTCTGAAATCATTGAGTATCTCATGCCTGGCACCTTCATATAAAACAATCTTTTTATCAGAGGATATACAGATATTAAAAATCTTCCTGCTTCCGGAAGGAGATGCAAGCCTGTCATCTGTACCATGCAGAAGCAGAAGAGGCTCTGAAATATTAGGTCCCTTTTTCTCAAGTATTTTTCTGATCCTGAAAAGCCCGGAAGCAGTTGCTGCCATTATCCTTCCGTTATAATTAAGCGGGTCACCCCTGTAACTTTCAACTACTGACGGAATTGTTGATATTTTTTCAGCATCAAGTTTTACCGTCTTTAATGCCGGAAGACAGATGGAAATCCAGGAGATTATCTTCCTTATCAGAAGGGGAGGATACGGAAGGGGATATACCGCAGCCCCTGAAGTTATAACCCCTCTTATGTCGCTGCCGAACCTTGATGTGTATAAAAGGGATAAAGCCCCACCCATACTGTGGCCGAGAAGAAAAATACCGCTCCCCCCCTTTTCTTTCCCGATAAAATCAACAAAGTTTTTAAGAACTTCGACAATCCTGTCAACATCACCTACAAGCCCCTTTTTTCCGTCCGATCTGCCGTGCCCCGGAAGATCAGGGGCATATACCCTGAACCCTGCCGCAGCAAGAATATTTGCAGTATATTCATACCGCCCTCCGTGCTCTGCATAGCCGTGTACAATAACAACCTTCCCGGCAATTTCTCCGGGAGGTTCCCACACCCTGTAGAACAGGGTATCCTTTTCATTAATTACAAATTTCATATATGTTAGTTCCTTTCCTGAATAATACAGATATTCATCTCATGCTTCAACATTGACTTAAAGAACTTTTAAATAAAGGAAATCTCCCTTCCCCCGATACGGCATCAAAACCTTTGTTTTTTTGCTTGTGAAGTTGGGATCATGATATTATTCTATATATTATGGTTGATAAAGAAATAATCAGGAAGATTCCAAAGGTCGAGCTTCATGACCACCTTGACGGGGGGCTGAGACCTACCACAATAATAGAGCTCGCAGAGAAAGAAGGGATCAAACTGCCCAGTAATGATCCTGTTGAGCTTGCAAGATGGTTCCACAGGGGGGCGAACAGGAAAAGTCTTGCCCTTTACCTTGAGGGTTTCTCGGTAACAGTTTCTGTAATGCAGAATAAGGATGCATTAAAGAGAATTGCAAGAGAAGCGATTATTGACAGGGCGGAAGAAAATATTGTCTATACTGAAATAAGATTTGCCCCAACCCTCTGCACAGAAAAAGGTCTCAACCTTGAAGAAGTTGTTGAATCTGTACTTGAGGGTCTTGAGGAAGGAAGCGCTGAAACAGGAACGGTATACGGCCTTATCCTATGTGCAATGCGGGACAGAAAAGACTCTCTTGAAATAGCAGAACTGTCAGTCGCCTTCAGAAGCAGAGGAGTCGTGGGATTTGATATAGCGGGGGACGAATACGGACATCCCCCCAAAAGACATATAGAGGCTTTTGAATTTATAAGAAACAAGAATTTCAATATTACAATTCATGCAGGGGAAGCGTTCGGAATAGAATCAATATGGCAGGCAATCCAGGTATGCGGAGCTCACAGAATAGGACATGCAACCCGGCTGATTGAAGACATGACAGTTAATGATTCAAAAATAATGAAAATGGGAACACTTTCCCACTTTATAAGAAACAGAAGGATTCCACTTGAAATATGTCTTTCCTCCAATATCCAGACAGGTGCTGCTGAGACAATTGAATCACATCCATTTAATATATTTTATCAGAATGGATTCCGGGTTTTTCTGTGCACAGACAACCGTCTTATGAGTAACACATCCCTGACAAGGGAAATTGCAGTTGCTTCTTCTGCCTTTTCTCTGGACCTCAGGGATATTGAAAAACTGACTGTAAATGCAATGAAATCCGCATTTCTGAACCATGATGAAAGACTTGATATAATTTATGAAGTAATAAAACCGGAATTTGAGGAAATAAAAAAACAGCAGTTTGACACAACAATACCGGATGTGTAGAATACAGAATGTTCGGAACAAAAAGCTATATATATTTAATAGATTCTCTTAACAGGGACAATGGTGCAACACTGAAAACAGCCCTTGAAACAGTCCCGGGGGTTAAAAAAGTTCTGGTGTCACCTGCAAAAGGGCTGGTTGAAATACAGGCAAAAGCAGATGTAACAGAATCCCTTAAACTTGCCTGTTCAGTTGCCGGGGTAAAACTGCGGACCCAGATTAACTCGGGAAAACTTTAGTCCCTGAAATGACAAGCAACAAGGTGTCCTTTGGATATCTCTTTAAGCTGAGGATATTCTTTCATGCATATATCCTGCCTGTATGGACATCTTGGATTAAAATGGCACCCTGATGGGGGATTTATCGGAGAGGGAACATCTCCCAGAAGGATCCTGTCCTTTCTCTTGTTTCTGGGATCAATACCGGGAGAAGCGTTAAAAAGTGCTTCCGTATACGGATGACTGTGTTTTTCAACAAGCTCCCTTTTATCTGCCATCTCAACAATTTTTCCAAGATACATAACAATAATTCTGTCAGCTATAAACTCAACAACAGAGAGGTCATGGGCAATAAAAATATAGGTCAGTGAATATTTTTTCTGAAGGTCCTTCAGGAGGTTCAGAGTCTGAGCCTGTATGGAAACATCAAGAGCAGATACTGCTTCATCACAGATAACAAGTTCAGGATTGAGGGCAAGGGCCCTTGCAATTCCTATCCGCTGCCTCTGTCCTCCTGAAAACTGGTGGGGGAAGCGGTTACGATAATTCTCATCAAGGCCGACTTCGTCCATAAGATCATCAACTCTTTTCTCTATTTCTGCGCTGCTTCCCCTTCCGTGTATATAAAGCGGCTGTGAGATCAGATAACTAACCTTTTTCCTGGGATTGAGACATGAAAAAGGATCCTGAAAAATCATCTGCATTTTCTGTCTTTCGTTTTTAAGCTGCTTTTTATCAAGAGTAAAGATATCCCTTCCATTAAAAATAACTTTCCCGTCTGTAATATCGTTGAGTCTAAGTATTGTACGGCCCAGCGTTGACTTGCCGCAGCCGGATTCACCTACTATTCCAAGTGTCTCAGATCTGCCGACAGAAAAAGAAACATCATCAACTGCCTTGAGGGTCTGTTTTTCCTCTTTAATTGTTCCCGACTTTACTTCAAAATATTTTTTAAGGTTTTTTACTTCCAATAACATTAAAAACTCCAGCCTTTTTATGTTTGTGCGAAATGACACCGTGCAGTGTGTCCGTCACCGTAATATTTCATCTCGGGGAGAATATCTGCACAGATATCCCCCTTTTTTGTACATCTGTTATAGAAGGGACACCCCTCCCCAATATCAAATAGACCGGGAACAACCCCCGGTATTGCTTCAAGTTTTTCAGCATCCCTGTATTTTTTATTTGCAGGAATTGAGTTGAGAAGTCCTAAAGTATATGGATGAACAGGGTTTTCGAAAATATCATAAACAGACGCCTCCTCCACAAGAATGCCGGCATACATTACAGCTACCCGGTCAGCCATTTCTGCAACAACCCCCATATCGTGGGTAATAAGCAAAAGCGACATTCCCAGCTGCTTCCTCAGATTATTCATTAAATCAAGGATCTGCGCCTGTATTGTAACATCAAGGGCTGTTGTCGGTTCATCAGCAATTAAAAGCTCCGGATTGGGAGAGGCAAGCGCCATGGCAATCATGACTCTCTGCCTCATACCTCCTGAAAGCTGGTGGGGATAATCCAAAACCCGCTTATCCGGTGCCGGTATTCCAACCATTTTCAGCATTTCTATTGATTTCTCAAGTGCATCTTTTCTGTTCATCCGGTGATGATTCATATAAACTTCAGAAATCTGTTCCCCTATCCTGAAAACAGGATTCAGAGAAGTCATCGGCTCCTGAAATATCATTGAAATACTGTTACCCCGCATCTTCTGCATCTCTTTTTCTGATATTTTTAAAAGATCATTCCCCTTGAAAAGTATTTCTCCTGATACGATTTTTCCGGGAGGAACCGGAATAAGCCTCATAACAGAAAGTGATGTCACAGATTTACCGCAACCTGATTCACCAACAAGGGCAAGGGTCTTCCCTTTCTCTACAGTTATTGAAAGGTCGCGCACCGCTTTGGCGATCCCCCTGTCAGTATAGAAGTATGTATTCAGATTTTTTATTTCAAGCAGTTTTTCCACAATCAGACACCCTTTCTTAAGACTTTAATCTGGGATCAAGTGCATCTCTAAGCCCGTCCCCGAGAAGATTGAATCCGAGCACTGACAGAAGTATTGCCAGCCCCGGGAAAGTTACTACCCACCAGGCAGTTGCAACATATTCACGTGCGGAAGAGACCATCAGCCCCCATTCAGGAACAGGAGGGAGAGCTCCGAGCCCAAGAAAGGAAAGAGCTGCTGAAAAGATAATTGCATTGGCATAACCGAGCGTCGTCTGAACTATCAGAGGGCCGAGACAGTTTGGCAGTATAGACTTGAAAATCAGATCTAAATCAGAAGCGCCCAGTGCCCTTTCTGCTGTTACATAATCACTTTCCTTTTCGGCCAGGACTGAAGACCTTATTATTCTTGCATACTGGGGAATACCGATAATACCTATTGCAATCATTGCATTGGGAAGACTGGGGCCGAGGGTTGCAACAATTACTATTGCGAGGAGAATATAGGGAAAAGCAAGAACAATGTCCATAAACCTCATTACCAGATGATCAAGCCATCCGCCGTAATACCCTGAAAAAAGTCCGAACATCAGACCGAAAAAAAGGGAAATCCCTACAGATATTGTACCGATAAGAAGCGAAATCCTTGCTCCGAACATTATCCTTGACAGGATATCCCTCCCGAAATCGTCAGAACCGAATATAAAACTGTTGGTACCGGGAGGAGAAAGTCTTTTATCAATGTCCTGTGCAAGGGGGTCAAAAGGAGCTATTAAAGGTGCAACTAATGCAAGAAGAATAAAAAAAAGGATTATCCCCAGTCCTATCATTGCAGCTTTATTTTTTTTAAGCTGTATCCAGTTATCATACCATAATGAATCTTTTACAATCATATATACAACCCTGCTAAAGTTTGATTTTCGGGTTTACTACGGCGTAAAGAATATCAACAACGAGGTTTATAAAGACAAATGTGGTTGATATTATAAGAACACCACCCTGTACCGCCGGATAATCCCTTGCATTCAGCGCCTGATAAACCCACCTTCCTATACCCGGGAGGGCAAAAATAGTCTCGGTAAGGAGAGCCCCTGCAAGCAGTGTCCCGAACTGAAGACCGACAACAGTAATTACAGGCAGAAGCGCATTTTTCAGGGCATGCTTGAAGATAACCTTGTTCTCACTTATTCCTTTGGCCCTTGCCGTCCTTATATAATCCTGCCTTAAAACCTCAAGCATTGAACTTCTTGTAACCCTGGCGATTATTGCAAGCGGTATTGTTCCGAGGGCAATTGAAGGAAGGATGAGGTGCTTTATTGAGGATAAAAGATACTTCGGATCCCCGTTTTTAAAGAGATATATAAACCCGTCAATAATAAAAAAATTAGTTATCGGTTCAAAAAAATACCTTATATTAATTCTTCCCCCTGTAGGAAGAATCCCGAATCCAATAGAAAAGATCATTATAAGAACAAGCCCAAGCCAGAAAACAGGCATTGAAACCCCGACCAAAGCCCCTGCCATAGTTGCATAATCTATGGCAGAATACTGTTTCGTGGCAGATATTACCCCCGCCAGTATTCCGAATACAGTAGATAAAATTATAGCAACAAATGAAAGCTCAAGTGTACAGGGATATCTTGCTTTAATTTCATCTATCACTTTCTGTCCGGTTTTTATAGACTTTCCGAAATCAAGACGTACAATTCTCTTAAGATACAGCCAGTACTGGACATGGACCGGCTTATCAAGACCCAGTTCAGCCCTGACCTTTTCTACAGCTTCCTGAGATACCCTCTCTCCAAGCATCATCCTGGCAGGATCCCCGGGGGCAAAAACCATCATGAAAAAGACTATTGTAACAACTCCGAAAATAGTTGGAACAAGCATCATAAGCCGTTTAAAAATATATTTAATCATTAAATATTTTCCTGATTCATATTTTATTGCCAGACACAAAAAAGGGGAGAGAGGCAGAGCCTCCCCCCCCCTGTTCTGCTTCGGATATCAGTCTTTTTTAATCCAGACCTTGTGAAATACCCTTTTGCTTGTCGGGTAAAGAACAAAATCCATAACATTCTTTTTCATAGGTGCAACTACGATAGAATGTGCAATCGGAGCCCATGGAGCTTCTTCATGGAAGATTTCCTGGGCTTTAAAATAAAGCTCTTTCCTTTTGGCAACATCACTTACTTTTTTTGCTTCTTCAACAAGTGCGTTATATTCTTCATTTTTCCAGAATGCATTATTCATGGCTGGTTTCTGGGCAGCTGCAATTGAAAGCAGCATATGAAGGAAATTGTCAGGGTCCCCGTTATCTCCAGTCCATCCGAGGAAACACATATCATGTTCGCCGTTGTCAGTCTTATCGAGGTATGTTCCCCACTCATATGTGACAAGGTCTGTTTTTACCCCTATTGCAGCAAACTGGGCCTGCATAATTTCAGCAGCTTTTGCAGCATTTACCATATAGGGTCTTGATACAGGCATGTACCAGAAAGTGGTTTTAAAACCATCAGGATAACCTGCTTCCTTCAGCAGCTCTTTAGCTTTTGCAGGATCATACGGGTAAGCCTTTATATTGTCATTATATGCCCACATTGTCGGAGGGATGGGATTCTTTGCAGGAGCACCGAATTCGCCGTAAACCCCTTTTATTATATCTTCTTTATTGATTGCATAATTCAGAGCCTGTCTTACAAGTTTATTGTCAAAAGGTTTTCTTTCGTTATTGAATGAAAGATAACCAACATTAAGACCTGCCTGAGTAATAATTTTTAGATTTTCATCAGCTTTGATTTCATCAATATCATCAGGACTGGGATAATCGATAAGATCAACCTCTCCTGCCTTGAGAGCAAGATATCTTGCTGTAGCATCAGGAATAGCCCTGAAAATAACCCTGTCAAGATAAGGTTTCTCCCCCCAGTATTCTTCAAATCTGTCTATTGTAATTGAATCATCCTTAAGCCACTGAACGAATTTGAAAGGCCCGGTCCCTACCGGGTTCTGGGGAAAATCCTCTCCGTATTTCTCTACAGCTGAAGGAGATACTATTGCAGCAAAATTCATTGCAAGGTTTGCAATAAAAGGAGCTTCCGGTCTTTTCAGAACAATCTTTGCAGTATTGTCATCAACAGCAACAACTTCCTTAACAATATTGTCCATATCCATGGCTCCCCAGTATTTCCATGGACCCATTTTATAATAAGGGTGGTCCTGTTTAAACTGCCTTTCCAGTGAAAAGACAACAGCATCAGCTTTGAAATCTGTTCCGTCGTGGAATTTCACCCCTTTCCTGAGGTTAAATGTATATTCAAGACCATCTTCTGAAATATTCCAGCTTTCAGCAAGTCCGGGTTCGATTTCTGTTGTCCCTGCCTTGAACTGAACAAGAGTTTCATACACATTGTCACAAACCATGTATGATTCACCGTCTGTCTCCCGTGCAGGATCAAGACCTGTGGAATCTCCGGACCGGCCGAAAACCAGTACTCCACCTTTTTTTTCTCCCCCTGCCTGGGCCGGTTCTGCAGCTTTATTACTGCATCCGATAGAGAAAAGGATAGCAGAAAGAAGCAGCATTACCATTAAAATTCTGGTAATTTTTTTCATAAATACTCTCCGTTTTTTTAGATTTTAGATTATCAACTGTGAATTTTATAACCAAGCAGGTATTATGTCCACAATTTTTTTTAATAGCCTCTTTTTAAGGAGGAAATCCGCTTAAAAACAGCTCAGATGCCTCCCGTAGCTGTCTGCCGCCTTTATTGCGGAATAAACCATACCAGGATCAACAGGAAACGGCATATTATGAATTGTTTCCCCCTCCTTGCAGGAGGCTTTTGCAACTTTCCGCAGTTCGCTTTCTGTTGCATTTTTAAGCCCGAGCTCTTCAAGCGTTAACGGAAGCCCTGCCTCAAGACAGAAAAAAGCAACCTCCTCAATTGTTTCAATATCAGCATTCTCAAGAAAAAGCTGAACAAGAGTTCCGAATGCGACCTTTTCTCCGTGATACATGTGATGGCACTCTTTCAGAACAGTCAGCCCGTTATGTACTGCATGGGCCGCTGCAAGACCAGCGCTTTCAAACCCTATCCCGCTTAAATAGGTATTTGCTTCAATTATATTTTCAACAGCATCAGTACAGACCCCGGCCTCAACAGACAGTTTTGCCTTCAGACCTTCCTTGAGAAGCGTTTTATAGCAGAGCTCTGCAAGTGCTACCGCTGCCAGCGTGGTTTTCCCCCCTGCACAGCTTACAGCACCTGATGCCCTGCATGCCTTTGCTTCGAAAAAGGTTGCAAGGGCATCTCCCATCCCTGAAATAATCAGGCGTGGAGGAGCTTCTGCGATAACTGATGTGTCTGCAATAACCATGTCCGGATTTTTACCGAAAAAAAGATATTCCTCAAACTGCCCGCTGTCAGTATAAATAACAGCAAGAGAACTGCAAGGAGCATCAGTGGATGCAATGGTGGGAGCGACAATTACCGGTTTCTTTTCAAAATAAGAAACAGACTTTGCTGTATCAATTGTTTTCCCTCCCCCCATACCTACAACAACATCACTCCCTGACGACCTGACTTTTTCCCGCAGTCTTTCTATTTCACTTCTTGTACATTCACCGTTAAACTTTTCTAATACAACTTCAACACCTTCGGCGAGGTTATTTCTTATAAGGGGTTCACCCCTCCGGATCCCCCCTTCGGAAGAAATTATAAAAAGCTTTTTCCCGAGAGAAGATCCGAAATCTGAAAGTTTTGCAAGTGCCCCCTTCCCCTGTATATATTTTGAAGGGGCAATAATTATTTTCATAAAAACCTCCTGATTTAAAATAATTATTTACAGGCACCTCTAAATAATTATCTGCTCCGGCGACGGCCAGATCTCCGGCATGGAGTCTGACCGAAGGTTAAAAGATGCCCCATTGTATAATTTAAAACATATTAAACTTTATGGCAGAAGAACATATTATTTAATTATCCTTTTTCTTTCTGGAAAGAACTTTATAGGCCTTTACCGGAAGGGATTTTCCCTTTAAAGCCAGCTCCCCTGCATTCCTGATATTAAACAGTTCCCTGACCTGAGGGAAATTGGCGACCTCCTCTGATACTACAATCTCCCCGGCAAGGGCAGCTGCCTGAAGTCTGGCTGCAGTATTTACCGTGTCCCCGATAACAGTATAGTCCTTGTGATCTTCAGATCCCACATCGCCGGCAACAACCGCTCCTGTATGTACAGAGATTCCTATCCCGAGGTTATTTATTTTATCTCATATCTTTTCCATCTTAATCTGTATTTCTATAGAGGCAGCTATTGCCATTACCGGATTTTTAAATAATGCCATAATTTCATCACCGACATACTTATCTATATCTCCTCCGAATTTCCTTATTGATTTAGACTGTACTGACAGGATAACATTCAGGCTGTTTATAACAGTATCCGGCTCCCTTGACTCGGAAAATGCAGTAAACCCCCTTATGTCGGAAAAAAAGAGTGTCACATTTTTACGGGTATTTCTGTGTTCAGTTCCTCCGGAAAGTGATGATTTAACAGCATCGATAGTACCTTTTGAAACATATTTATAGAGACTGAATTTTTCTTTAAGCCCTGTAACCATTTCATTAAAACTTTCAGACAGAAGCCCGAATTCATCGTTTGAATATTTATTCAGCTTGATATCAAGATTTCCTGATGAGACCTTCTGCATTGCATCAGTTACCCTGAGGACAGGCAGCAAAGCAGTTTTTGTAATTATATAGAGCAGTATAAGAAGTATACAGACAAGAAGAATAACCGATAAAATTATTGCGCTGATTTCAATAAATGCGTATTGTGATTCAAGAAGGGCAATGCTTTTGGCAAAATCCAGTTTCACCTCAAGAACCATCGGTCTCCCGTCATTAAGTTTCAGAAAAGTAACTACATCTATATCTTTTTCAGTATCTCCTGAATCATTTTTCATGGATTCGATTACTGTTTCTGTTTTCTGTTTTATAAAATTTCCAGTTATATCATCATGCTCTGAGTAACTTCTCCCTCTTTCAGATTCCGGGTAACCTGCCTCTACCATAAAATTATTATTTATAAGAAGGATTTTTCTTATATCAAATCCCTTGCTTTCCTCTGCAACCTGTATTGCAATACCGAAATCCTGTATAATCTCTTTATAGTAATCTTCCGGGACAGAACCGGCAGATTCATTTATTATCCTCTGCTTAAGAAACATTGTTATATTTTCAGCCTGTTTTTTCAGCATTTTCCCTGAAAGGCTGTCCAGAACAAATGTAAGACCCCCTACTACAATAATTCCGAAGATTAAAAAAGCAATTGCGAAAACCAAAGATATTTTCACTCTTATTTTCATTTTATAACCTTGTTAAAAAAAAATCCGTTTTCTTGTTTTTATTACTTATATATTATACGCTTAATAAAATATTTATGTTATTTTAATACTTATAAACTGAAATAAATGACTGGAGAAACATGGAACACAATTACAAGGTCAAAGACCTGTCAATACTGACACCAGGCTATACAAAATTAGTCATAGATCCGCTTATGAAATTTATACCGGGATGGCTCCCTGCAAATATTATTACAATAGCATCGAACTCCTGCGTTCTTCTGGCCCTTTTACTGACAATATTCCCGGCCCCAATACGGCCTGAAATAAAATTCCTTGTTCCGCTTCTGATCATGATATATGCAACAGGGGATTTCATTGACGGCAAACAGGCGCGCAGGAGCGGTACAGGTTCAAAATTAGGTGAATTTCTTGACCATTTTCTGGATATTTTTGCGACCGGCATGCTGATAGCTATCTTTATACTGATATACGGAATATCTGATCCTTTAATCATTTCCATCTATTTCTTCTTAAGTTATATAACAGTTTCCTCCATTTACTTTGAACAGTATAAGAACAAAATGCTTTTTTTCGAAAAACTGGGAGCTTTTGAAGCTATCATACTCTTTACTGCTCTTATAACACTCGGCTCAGTAGAAAATATCAGACTGTTTCTCACATCAGACAGGATAGCTTTTATTTCAATAATTGATCTGATTACTACCGGATTATCATTGGGGGCATTTATAACGCTGCTCAGAAGTATTAAAAGAACCGGAGGAACAAGGATCGGGGGTTTCTTTCTTTTCTCGGTTATTTCAGCATTAACAGCATATCTTTCGTCAATGATTTTCAGCGGACCTGTTTTAATGATAATACTGACTGCCTACTGCGGAAATTATATAGGAAAACTTCATACAGCCTATCTGATTAATTCAAGGATCCCTTTCCCTGATATCATATTTCCCGTTTTTATTGCCCTGGCATTTATTATCAATATACAGAACACTGTAATAACCAACTTATCTCTGACGTATCTGTTTATCTGCGTTCTTTTAACATTCATAAGCGGGTTCATTCATTTCAGAAATTTCTGGGTATGGATAAATCCTGAAGCAGATGACAAACCGGTTGATGCGTATTCGGTCTAATCCGCTAATATTTTGCTGTTTTCAATTTTTTTATTACTGATGCCCATTCCATTCCGTTTGAAAGCTCAAGACAGACTGCATCCAGACATCTTCGGTTTGCATCAACCCCTGCCCCGGCAAATACAATGTTTTCACCCGGATCAGTTTTATCGCCGAAAGAAAGAATAGTTATTTCGCTGATATTTCTGATCATATTATCATTGCCCCCGCCGAATATTTCATTTCCTGCAAAAACAATTGTCCCGGAATCTGCACAACTGCTTTCAATAATATTTTTTGTAGCCCTTTCCTTGTTATTGCCTTCAAGAACAAATTTTATCCCCCTTGCCCCCGGGAAAGGGATATGTACAGCACTTTCCCCCAGATCTGCAAGCCGGCCCTTCTCTTCAAGCTTTGTATCCGCAAAATCAATCAGTTCCTTTCTTACCCTTACCGCATTCTTCTCCTTATAGGGTTCTGCCTGAATATCCCCCAGCATCATCCAACTCACAGAACCTCCCCTGAAATATGTTTCTGAATTATCAGGATCATACCCCTTTTCTTTCAAAAACATCCTCATTTCACCGAGGATACCGTTATCAGGGGACATATTATTATCAATAAGAACTTCTCTTCCATATGATATTTTTTCCTCTATAAATGGGGCTCCCCCTTCTATTCCACTGTAAATAGCTTCAAGTTCTTTCCGGTATTCCATACAGCCAAGTATTGCAATTGCCTGGGCATCTGAAAAGACTTTTTTAAACTCCTCGTCTTCTGTCCACTGATTTTTATCAAAATCAAAATAGTATTTCTGACTCCCGTCTCCACCGTAATAAAGAACATGGGAAAGAACATCCTCAGGGAGCCTGTACAGGATCCTTGGCCCCAGTTTAACAAGTGCAACACCACTCATGGGAACCCAGACAATATTCCTTTCCTTCAGAATCCTTATTTTTTCAGTAAGCCAGTTTATCCATTTATCATCCGGCAATTCTCCCGACTCAATCAGCGTGTCATCAATATCTGTCATCCATACCCCGGAAAATTTATTCCTGTACATAGTTTAGTTCCTTGTTTATGAGTTAATTATCTGTTTAATTTTTTTGATAAAAAGGGCAAAGTAATCTTATCCTTTGCCCCTTTTAGAACTTATAACCCGATCAGACGCTTTTCTTTATTGTAAAGCAGTATACTTTTAACCGGGAAATGCATCCTGACCTGTTCACCGACAGAGAATTCAGCTTCCGCCTGCATGAGAATATTAAAAACAGTTTTTCCCGCCTCTACCTGAACAACTGTCTCTGATCCGGATGGAAGTACAGTTCTGACAAAACCAGCAACCTGGTTCTCTTTTTTGTCAGAATTTATTACAATTTTTTCAGGCCTTATGGCGAGATAAATATCGTCAGTATCCTTTGTCTGGATTTTGTATTCAGTATCAATAATATCACCAGTATCAATCCTGATCCTGCCGGAAATCCCGGCTTCATCCAAAACAGCACTGCTCTTTACAATATTTATGGGGGGACTGCCGATAAAATCCGCAACAAACATTGTTGACGGGTAATGGTAAACCCTCTTCGGATGGTCAAGGTGTTCAATTCTTCCGTTATTAAGTATCGCAATCTCGGTTGCCATTGTAAGACCTTCAACCTGATCATGCGTAACATACAGTGTTGTGGCAGCAACCTGGGAATGAATATTCTTGATTTCAGCCCTCATCTCCATTCTCAGTTTTGCATCCAGATTTGAAAGCGGCTCATCCATCAGAAATATAGCAGGTTCACATGCCAGCATTCTGGCAAGAGCAACCCTCTGCTGCTGCCCACCGCTCATCTCCTGTGGATAACGCTCGGCCATATCGTACAACTTCATATAGGCCAGAGCTTCTTTGACTTTTTTTTCTATAGCACTTTCCTTCATTTTTTTAACACGGAGACCGAACGCAATATTCTCAAAAACAGTCATATGCGGCCAGAGCGCATAACTCTGGAAAACAAGTCCCAGAGCTCTCTCACGTGCAGGAAGACATATCCCCTTTTCCGAAGAAAACACGACATGTTCTCCGATACGGATTTCTCCGGCTGTTGGTGTCTCAAGCCCGGCTATCATTCTCAGGATTGTTGTCTTGCCGCATCCTGAAGGGCCAAGCAGTGTCATAAAAGAACCCTCTTCTATGGAAAAAGAAACATTGTCTACAGCTGTCACATCTCCAAATTTCTTGGTTAAATTCTTTATTTCAACAAAACTCATTATTCCCTCTTTATATTCTAATCTTCTTCAACATTGGCTATTTTTCTGGCAGCAAAATTACCAACCAGAACTATCACAATTATCATCATACTGATAGCACTTGAGAACTGTACATATCCCTGTTCCTGATACCGGAAAGTCATTGTAGTCAGCGTCCTTGTTCCCGGACTTACAAGAAGGACAATAAGGGCAAGCTCTCTCATTACAGTTATGAAAACCAGTATAAATCCTGACACAGTACTTCTTATACTCAAAGGGAGGATTATCTTTCTGAAATTCATGCCCCATCTGGCCCCTGAAATCTCGCCGGCTTCTTCAAGTTCACTTCCGATCTGCATCATTGCGGAAATTCCTGTCCTTGAAGTAAAAGGGAGGTTCTTGGCAACACTGACAAGAACAAGAAGGGAAAATGTACCGTAAAGTGCGGGAATCGGCCCTATCCTCTGTGTAAAAAGAGCAAGATATAGTGCCCCGAATGCAATACTTGGAACAAGATACGGAAGGAAAGCAACCTGCTCAAGTGTCTGTGAAAGTTTTGTATTCCGCCCTTTTACAACTGCATAACCTACAAAAATTCCAATAAACCCGGCAATAACAGATGAGACAACAGCAAGCCTTATACTGTTCCATGCGGATTTCAGAATAGCGCTGTTCATGAGAACACCGGCTTCCCCTTCGGCAAACTCAGTACCGCCCTTACCGAACCAGAAAAGGGAAGTCATGTTTTTCAATGAATAACTGCCCGGATAAAGAGAAACAGTCTGGATCATTATCATGACAATGGGAAGAACGACTGCTACAAAAATCAGAATACAGACAAATACAGTAAACAGTGTTCTTGCCTTTCCGAGAGGGGTCCTTGTAATTCTGAATCCTTTTCCGCCGATTGTGACATAGCTTTTCCTCTTTCCAACGATCCTCTGGTTGATAAAAATTATCACTGTAGAAAGTGCCAGAAGAATAAAAGCAAGAATATACCCGGTTGCAGTATTCCTGTTGTTTATATTGGAGAAAATCTGGGTAGTCAGGGTAAAATACCTGACAGGTGAACCCAGAAAATAGGGTGTACCGAATATACCGATTGTCCTTGAAAATGTAAGGATAAAACTTGACAGAAGTGCAGGAATTACAAGGGGAAAGGTTATTCTTTTAAGAATATACCCCCTTGTGGCTCCGAGAATTTCCCCTGACTCTTCAAGCCTTGAATCAATACTTTTAAGCGCTGCTGACACGAGAAGAAATGTATACGGAAAATAGTGTATTGAAAGGGTAATTACAATCGGCAGAAAACCGTATGAAACCCAGTCAGGAGGAGCTATTCCTGTTACATACTGAAACAACCCTGCAGCTCCCCCGACCCTGTCATTCTTGAAAAGGGTCAGCCAGCTTAGCGCATGTATATAGGAAGGGATCATATATGGAATAACTGCAACAGTAGTTATAGTTTTCCGGAAAGGGATGTCTGTCCTTGCAACCAGCCAGGCAAGAAATCCCCCTATAGTCATTGCAAAAAATGAAATTCCAATACCGATTGATATTGAATTCATAAGTGGAGTCCACAGTACAGTTTTTGATATTTTTGATGCAAGAATTCTTTTCCAGTGAAACAGAGTAAGTCTTCCCGGATCTGCATCGTTTGAAATTCTTACATCCTCAAGCTGCCAGATAAAAGTATCAATAAACATCTTTATTATAGGAATCACAACAAGAAAAACCAGAATAACAAGCAGTATCAGTGACAGGACAACATGGGGCTGCCTTATATAGTTTCTGAATCTGCTTGTATAAATATGTCTATTATCTTTGATCTTTGATATTTTTTTCAGATTAATATTTAATAGTGCCATTTTAATATTTTGTCTCCGGTATTATAACGGTCGGCTTCTCAGGTTCAGAAGCCGACCTTCAGTTCTTCAGGTACTAAAGATTTGAAATCCAGAATTCGAGGATTTTCTGACCTTCAGCCCATACAAATTCTGAATCTGCTTCCCACAGGTCAAGATCAGCAAGAGCTTTCATCCCTTTCACTGGGGGGACATCTGTTCTGACAGAGAAGTTTCCAACAGTATTATACGGCTTATACCCTGCCATCCCTTTTTCATCGCCCATCATATGGTTTATTAAAAGTTTGGCAGCATTCGGGTGTTTGGCATTGTTAACAACAGCCATGATAACGTTCGTTGAAAAACCCATCATTGGAGTAAGCTCTTCAATAAATGTAAACTTCAGATTCGGGTCCTTTTCCTTGTCCCTTACCCTTGATGTTGATGTAATACCGATAGGCGGATTCTTCTGATCTGAAAGACCAACAGCTTTTGCAACATCATTTGTTGATCCCATAATAACAAGATCATTCTTGATCAATCTGTAAATCCATTCATAACCTGCATTTTCAACACCGGGACTTAAGGTTAAATCCTTTCCGAATACCTTTTTATAATCTGCTGCCATTTCATCTGAATGCTGAACAACTGTGGACAGGATTTCAACATATTCTGAGAGTTTCTGGGGATCCGGCATGAGGACCCGTCCCTTCCATTCCTCTTTGGTAAGGTCCCAGTAGGAAGTAACAGGCGGTTTAGACATTTTTTCATCATTATAAATAATTACCTGGGTACTTGTATGGTGGACGAGGAACGGCTCTCTGTACTTCTCAGGGACCTTATCCAGCATTGTTGCAGGTACATAGTTGTAAACCATTCCCCTTTTTGCAAGAACGTTTCTCACCGTCGGGCCGTCTTTGAGAAATATCATATCTGCCTCAAAATTACCCGCATTCTGCTCTGCAAGAACTTTTGTTATTATTTCAGCCGAATCAATATCATACCCGTTTACCTTGATTCCTGGATACTGCTCTTCAAATGTTTCTGCAACTTTTGCAATTCTGGAAGAATAGGAATAAACATTTACCACCCCCTCCTCTTTTGCTGCCGCATAAAGGGCTGCTTCATCAAAGGTTTTTTCAGTGTATTTACCAACCTTAACATCTTTTGCCCACTGAGCTGCTTCAGAGACTTCTCCTTTTTTTTCCTTATTCCCTCCAGCCATAACAAATGGTGACAGAATAAAGACCAGAAGCATCAGATAGAAATATCTTTTCATTACATCCTCCTAATGATAATATTTTTCTAATAAACAGGGTATTTTAGAATTTTCCTCCTGTCAAGTTTTTTTTGGAATATTTTTCACGTTTGACTTTTTCTTGAAAATATATTTCTATTATAATAAGGGGCGACATATATGATACATGAAGATGAAAGTCAATACAGGGATGTTCTTGAAAAAATACATAATAAATATGATGATCTTCCCAAGCAGCTGAAAAAAATAGCAGACTATGTAACATTCAACCTTCAGGATGCTATTTTTTACTCAATATCCGAACTAGCAGCGAAACTCAGGATGAGTGATTCAGCTATTGTGAGGTTTTCAAAGGCACTGGGTTATGCAGGATTCCCGGAACTGAAAAAAGATCTTGTCCTGTATTATAAGAACCACCTGAATCCGGCAAACAGGATTAAAAACTATCTTGAAGAACTTCCGCATGATGATTTCCTGTATACAAGTATGATTAAAAAAGAAATAGACTACCTGAGCAGGTCAGTCAATTCTGTTGATAAAAAGGTTTTTGACAGAGCTGTTGAGGGGATCTGCAATGGAGATAATATATATATTTTCGGCCACGGGACATCCGAATCCCTCGCCTGCTTTCTTAACTTCCGCCTGAACAGGTTTAACCTTAAAACTTTCAAGATTACAGAGACGGGGAGAAATCTTCTTGAAAAGCTGATCCATATAAATAAAACCGACTTTGCAATTGTCTACTGTTTCTTTAAATCATTCTACAAATCCTCCTATGACAGCGAATACCTGATGGACTTCCTCAACAGGGAAAATATACCAAACCTTCTTATTACAGATCTCCAGGCAAATCCGATCCTCAGATCAGCTGATCTGGTTTTATCCGCAAAAAGGGGCCCCTTCGGAACGTTTCAGTCCCAGATTGTCCCGATGGCTATTACAAATGCTCTTATCATCGGAACAGCTGAAAAACTTGGAGACGATGCTTTCAAATCACTTGAGCGTCTGGACTATATAAGAGGTTTTTATGACAACTCTGATATTTCCGGGGACCTGTAGATTACTGCTTCTGATTTTTAATTTCTGATGAATTAAGACCGGGATAATGGTATCTGGTCCTTGTAGATGTGGATTCCTTATAGTTTATCGCTTTTTCGGGACACCAGTTAATACAGCCCATACATATAACACATTTCCCCTGGAAAACAGGTTTTCCGTTTTCCAGTTTTATATTGGAAACCGAACATACATCAGCACATATTCCGCAGCCTGTACAGTCCTCAGATACTGAAAACTTACTGTCAAATCCATTATACTGCAGGGGAAAAACAGAACCGATTCCATATGTTAAAAGCCACCCTGCCGGGTTCCTGCTGATCTTAAGCATCTGCTGTTTCCGGGAAATCTTTTCTGCTGCACCAGAGAGTGCTTCCATGCTTTCCGATATAACTCCGTCAATATAATCCCCCCCTTTTGATGCAGATGGATTATAAAGATATATGCAGTTGTCCGGCATCCTTACTGTATCAACAAAAGAAAGAGTGACCCCTTTACCGGAAAGCATTTTCCTCAGAACAGAGCCGCACCTTCCGGCCGAGCCTCCCATAGTAATAACTGAAAAACAGTATTTTACATTTCTGAATTCACTGGCTCTTATAAAGTCCTTGACCGGTTCAGGAAGTGTCCAGCTGAAAACAGGAAATACAAATCCTATATCACTATCCTCATAAACAGGCGAAGAGGCTATCAGCGAATCTGTAATTTTAACAAGCTCATACCCGCCTTCAGATATTTCTGCAATAATTTTTGCGGCTTTATATGAATTCCCGGTGGCAGAAAACCAGAATATTTTTCCCATCTTTTTTCCCTCTTTTTATAATATATAAACAAAATAAAACTATATGTCCAATCTTTACAGCTTCCTGTCTGAAAAAATTAAACATAATAACATTACTCCCAAAATAATCTTTTATTAACCGCTTTTACCTTTTATTTTATTTTTTTCATTAATATCAGGGGGTTATGAATTTTTTTAATATAATTAACAGCTGTTTCGACCTGTTCAGCTCCAGGATCTATCCCCCCGTATATATATTCATTGTAAAGAGTAACAATAAAATCAACATTCTCCTTTATACCGGGGAACCTCTTCCCGATACGAAAAGCATATTCTGAAGGTGTTTCAGAGACAAGCCTGGCAAATCCTGCCATTCTTCCCCATCGTAAAAGATGCCTGTAGCACCTTGTCAGACTTCCCCCCCCTTTTTTTCTCCTGGCCACTGAAAATATGTGCATGAGGAATAAAATAAGTTTTATTAATATTCCATTATAACCCTTTTCTTTTCTATCCCCTCCATTTTTAAACGAGAGCCACCTCCAGATCCTGAAAACTGAATAGAGCAGCAGCATAACTGCAAAAAACGCTGCACAGGCAAACAGTAAAAAGGCTGTGCCATAAACAATAATCTCATCTATTCCTCCCCCGATATTTCCATTAATTGCAACAGTTGGCGCGCTGCCGGATTTTATACCCAGAAAAGTGCTTTTTCTAAAACTGTTATCCATAAAAAACCGCAGAAAAATAATCAATCCGCTTTCCACAGGGGAAACTGCATTTCTGATCAGATCAGAACCGGTTTCAGTCAGATACTTTAATTCAGGAGAAAAGAAGTATAAAAGTGTATATGCTGTAAGAACAGTTGAAAAAAAGTAAATTAAAATGACAAATCCGGTTTTAAATGCTCCCGACAGGCTATGCCAGGATCTCCTTTTCAACCTGACAAATCCAAGAGAGAAAAGCCCCAGGAGAAGATAAACAATTAAAGACTCTGTGAAGGTATTATCATTAAAAGACAACCTCCCCCCCTTAAATACTATAGCAAGTTGCGTCAGGACAATTACAAGAAAACCGGCAATTCCAAGATCAAAAAAATGGCTTACCCGTTTCGTATTCAGCGGTTTTGTGAGTAAATTTGAAGCAAGGAACCAGATCAGACCGGCAAAAAAATAAATCAATACGGTAAAAATAACTCCTTCAAATGTTTTATCAGGAAACAGTGAAAAATCTGCAAAAGAATCAAACTGGTTAAAGTCTCTGTTAAAAATAAAAATCACAGAAATAATATATCCTGTAAAATATGCCATGATTTTGTATATTCTTCTAAAGCCTTTTCTCCTTGCTGAGTAAACGACAATAAGGGAGAGCAATAATTCTGCTGATAACTCAGAAAACACAAGCGGCGGTTTCGGGATAAAAGAAAAAAGAAAGAGGCCCCATTGATAAATGCAGATGAGGGCCATACCTGATAATAACAGCAATAAGATCAGTTTTCTTAACAGGGTCATTATGAAGTCCCCTTTAAGAGCAGGTCATCAAGATAAATAATATCTTTTGACAGAAGGGGGTTTATCCCCTTTTCTGCTATGATAAATCTGTATCTTATTTTTCTGTTTCTAAAAAATGAAGCAGCCCTTACCTGCTCACCGGAAAAACCTGAAGCAACGTAAAGACAGCTGACCCCGTATGAAAGGATTCTTCCTGCTGACAGCAGGTCTGTTATGGATTTTCCGTTACTGACGGGAATTAGTTCTATTCTTGCCAGTGTTTCAAGAATCAAAACTGCCTGATTAACATTGCCTGAAACCGGGATAAGACTCTGCCCCCCTTTTACAAACCTGCTGTTTGTTATAAATCCTGAGGATATTCCCCTTTTTTTAAGTTTAATAATTAATGCAGTAATGACTTCCAGGGATTTTTCAAAGCACCCTCCCCCGGATATTTTTTTAAAATCATTGACATCGAAAATTATCAGTACTTTTTCCTGTTCAACAGGTTCAAAGACCTTTTCCTGAAGCCGGCTGTACCTGGCACTCGCTTTCCAGTGAATATTACGGGCAGACTGTCCGCTCTGATAATCTCTCGTCCCGGAAACAAGGACAGGATCTTTTACCGGCCCCTTTCCTGTTTTTACTCCGAAGTACTCCCTCCTGAATAAATCAATTTCCTTTATTTTTGCTATACCGGGATAAACAACAATCTCAATATTTTCACCTTTTTCCTCCATTCTGAAATTGAACCCGAAAATATCACCGCCCCTCAACGCCAGGGGGCCCAGATTATATACACCCCTTTTGGAAGGGATTATTTTAAAGGAAAAAACAGATTCACTGTACCAGAGCAGTATCCTTTCTCTGTTTATCAGCTTTTTTTTATTCTTTTCTGTTATTGAACCGGGGATAAAAAGATCCGGCTTGATCAGAACAGGGAAAATCTTTGCATTTTTTACCCTGATTGAGATTTCCATCAGATTATCAGGAAACATCCTTATCCTGTCTGAAGAAATAAGGGTCTCTACATTTACCAGACTTATTCTGCCCCACAGCCAGACAATCCCTCCTCCAGAAAGGAGGAGAAGAGAAAAACCGGCAGCCCCTCTGACGTTAAGAAGCAATCCTGCTGATAGAAGTATAATCAGGAATATCTGTACAGGTTTAACAGTAAAAATCGAGGAAGAAGGATCTTCAGAAATTATTCTCATTTAAATTCCCTTTTCGGTCCGGGACTTTTGTTTTACTTACAATTTCTTCGATTATAAAATCAGAATTTTCTCCGCGCAGAGAACTTTCATCATTCAGAATTATTCTGTGCGAAAGTACTGGGACTGCAAGTTTTTTGACATCATCCGGCAGGATATAACTTCTCCCTTTTAAAAGAGCCAGCCCCTGAGATGCTTTCATAAGAGAAAGAGAACCCCTGGGACTTGATCCGAATTTCAGTTTTTTGCTTCTCCTTGTTGCGGAAACAATATCAATTATATACCGCCTGACAGCCTCGGAAACAGCAACCTCTCTTCTCTGATGCTGCAGCCGGACAATTTCCTCTGCATCTGAAACAGATGAAAGTGCAGAAAGGGGATCTGAGCTTTTAAACCTTTCAAGTATTGCTTCCTCCCCGGCAGGATCCGGATAACCCAGTCCTGTTTTAAGGATAAACCTGTCAAGCTGCGCTTCCGGCAGAGGGAATGTCCCTTCAAGCTCTATGGGGTTCTGTGTTGCCATAACAAAGAATGGGATTGGAAGGGGATAGGTTTCTGAATCTATGGTAACCTGTTTCTCCTCCATACTTTCAAGCAGACTTGACTGGGTCCTTGGTATCGCCCTGTTGATCTCATCAGCAAGAAGAATATTTGTCATAACTGGACCTGGCTGAAGAACAAACTCACCGTTTTTATGATCATAGACATTAAACCCGGTAACATCTCCGGGAAGCAGGTCCGGTGTAAACTGTATCCTCCTGAAAACCCCGCTGATACTCTTCGCAAGGCTCCTGGCTAAAAGCGTTTTCCCGGTACCCGGGACATCTTCAAGAAGGACATGTCCCTCCGCAAGCAGAGCTATAAGAAGCAGCTCTACAGATTCTCTCTTCCCGACAATGACCTTTGAAATATTATCAATAATTTTTTCAATGGGTTCCGGTTTCATTGTGATATCCTGTTATAAAGATTCTGAAATAAAAAGTGTTAATTGCCTGAAATCATATTTTTCACAGATTTAATATTCAGGGCAAATCAAAACAACAAAAAGACAATCTGACAATGATTTATTATAATACCAGTTTAGCAGATTTTTCAAATAATACCTGGATATAAAATTAATAATCCTTGAACCTATATATTTAGGTATTTTCCGCTGCATCAGGCACTATGTACCGATACAGTTTAAACAGCCTAACAGGCGCTGAATTCCTGATTCTTCTATAATATTAAAAAATAACCTGATAATATTTTAATTGTCTGGGTAATAAAGAGGTTTGCAGTCCGGGCAGATAGTATGGGAAAATTGAGAACCTGTTTTTGTTTCAATATATTTATCGAGCGGCCACCATGTATTATCTTCACTTCGAATCCTTCTGCAACCCGAGCAGATCGGGAGAAGACTTTCCAGCTTCTCAACTTTTTCCAGGAGTTCTTCTTTTTCTTTCAGAGCTTTCTGCAGCTTTTCAAGAAGTTTCTCCTGCGTCTGTTCTGCTTTTTTCCTTTTATCAATATTTCTCGATATACCGACAATTTTTAAAGATTCATTCTTTTCCTGTTGAAGCTATCCGTTTTTCAACTTTATAATCCATCTTTTTCTTCCTTATTCAACAATTTTTCAGAAGAATATACTGTATATTATAAACCAAATATTCAGAAATATTCTAAATTCACAGAATTTCGGAATATATAAATTATTGAACTTTGTATGCTATTTTATTAAAGATCAGAACCCCCTGTTCTCCTGTTGATGAAAATATACCGGAGCAACTGTTCTGCATGAAGGAAGTATATGTGAAGCTGATATTAAAACCCCCTGTTCCGCAGAGGAAACAGGGGCTGAAATGATAATCATAAAAATATGATTATATAAAAAAGACACATGATATTTATCTTATAAACCTTGTATCAGTATTTCTGTGTTTTCATCCTTTCAATAACGTCCTGGACTGTTCCTGAAAAGGGGGCAGGTTTTTCCATTTTAATACTTGTAAGAGCTGCTGCATAATGAACAGATTCATCTATTCCATGGGTCATCCGCCTTGCAATATAAGAGAGGAAGCATGTATCTCCCCTTCCGGCCCTCCCGTCAAGGTTTTCCGCATTGAACGGGGCCCTGTAGAATTTATCACCGTCATAGACAAGAACTTCATCCTTTCGGGTAATCATTATCTCTTTTCCGCCCCATTCAAAAAGCTGTTTTGCCCCTTTTTCCCTGTCAGAAGATCCTGTAATAACCTCAATTTCAAGTGAATCAGCCTTTACATAATGGACATAGGGAAGATAATCCTCTTTCTCTTTCCAGTCTTCAAAATATACATCATCCTTTCCGATATGCCTTAATGCGGCCTGAAGGTCCATAGCCACCTTTCCTCTTTTTGAAAGATCAACAAGCATTCTGTCAGGAACTTCTCCCCTGAAAAGAGCTGCAATATGGAAAACATCAGATTCTACCCCCACAGGAATATCATCGGCAGAAAAGGAATCAGCAAGGGAAAGCAGATTCAGCTTCCTGTTGTCCTGATCCTCAGTCACAAAAATGTTTTCGATTGAGGTGGTTGCTTTTGAAGGGAGGGCAAGAACCTCAATTCCTGCATCTTCAAGTATTTTAAGAGAACCGAAGTCTTTCTCCGCCATTTTTGTTATTACAAGAACATCAGCGCCCGTTCTTTTAGCTGCATAAGGTGAAAAAAAAGCAGCCCCCCCTACAAAAGGGGTCCTGACCCCCATCATGATCCTGAAATCGTTAGTTACATGTCCTATTGATACAATATTATATTTTTTTGCCATTATAAGTTTTCTCCTTATGAGTGAATTATATTAATAACTTCTTTAATTCTTCTGTCAAGTTCTTTATCATCGGGAGCTTCAACAACAAGCCTTAATACCGGCTCAGTGTTTGAAACCCTGGCAAGAAACCACCAGTCCGGAAAAGTTATTTTCAACCCCTCTTTCCTGTCCGGCAGACCTCCCTGCTCTTTATATTTTTTTTCAAGTGTATTAAGGACACTGTCAATGTTTTCTATTCTGAAGTTAATTTCCCCTGAAAAACTGTGCTTATTTATATCTGCTATTATTTCAGAAAATTTTTTCTTTTCATTTGACTGAACAGCGAGCGCCATTAGCACTGCAACCCATGCTGTATCCTGTCCGTAATAATCCCTGAAATAATAATGCCCTGCAAGCTCGGCCCCCAACAACCCCCTGTTATTAAGAATAGTCTTCTGCATTATCGTGTGCCCGGTACCGGTTGTCTCAACAGCTCTTCCCCCCAGGGTTTTCTCAACATATTCCCTGACATTGCTTGAGCATCTTAGATCATATACAACAGCATCATCCCCTTTCATCCTTTCCGGAAAATGCACAAAAAAATACCTTGCTAGATATCCCAGGATCAGATCAGGTGTTACTTTAGCCCCGTTTTCATCTATAAAAATTGCCCTGTCTGCATCCCCGTCAAAACATATCCCGAAATCAGCATGATAATCACGCACAGCCTTTACAAGTTCTAATGTGTTTTCCTCCATAAGGGGATTGGGACCGTGCTCCGGGAAAGAACCGTCAGGGATATCATTTAAAACTATATATTCACCGGGTAAATCTCGGAGAATATCATGGATAAATACTCCGGCAGAACCGTTCATACATTCAATAACAACCTTAAGCGATTTAATCCCTTTTTTGAAATCGGAAAGAAACCTGATATAATCTTTTCGTATATCAAGTTTTTCGCATTTACCCCTCTTTTCAGCATCCGGATCAGGAGGAGAAGTTGCCACCATTTTTTCAAGAGCATCCAGACCGTTTTTACCGGTAACATTTACCACCCCTTCGGTGTGGATTTTCATACCGTTATCAGCGGAAGGATTATGGGATGCTGTAATCATTATTGACCCGGGGAATTTATAGTTTACATTGGCGAAATAAAGAGCCGGAGTATCGACTACCCCGATATCAGAAACATCGGCCCCGCTTTCATTAAGACCCCTTGCAAGGTTTTCAAATATTTCATCAGATGATTTTCTTGCATCCCGTCCTATAACAAAACTGTATATATTAATTATTCCGGGCAGATAACGCCCGATCCTGTATGCTGTTTCTGAATCCCATTCGCCCGGATAAGGCCCCCGTATACACCCTGATTTAAATGCGCCGGCCATTTACAGCCTCCCCATTTTTCATCCCATCAAGTATTGATTTCCACTCAATTCCCTCTTCAAGCTGCTTACATGCGATTTCCATCCACTCTCTGTTTGCTTCAATGCCATGCCCTCCGTAAAATACATTTTCACCGGGATCTGTTTTTTCTCCCACAGACAGAAGTGTTACCCCGTCAATATTTCTGATCATATTGTCGTTCCCGCCGTCAAAAAGCTCATTGCCTGCAAAAATCATGGTATCGGGGGAGATGTTCATTCTTTCAGCAAGGTCTCTTGTCCCCCTTTCCTTGTCATTACCCTTTAAAACAAATTTTATCCCCCTTGCTCCGTGAAACGGGATATGGATACTTGTTTCTCCTATTGATTCAAGAGATCCGTAATCAGCAAGGATCTTTTCTGAAAGGGAAATAAGCTCTTTCCTTACTTTTTCCGCTTTTTCTGTTTTATAGGGCTGGGCTGAAATATCTCCTAGCATCATCCAGCTTACCGATCCCCCCCTGAAATAAGTTTCCGATTCATCTGGATTATACCCATGTTCTGAAAGCCGTTTTTTGAGCATATTCAGGATACAGAAATCTTCGGGGAAATTATTTTTTTCAAGAACTGAAACTGCTTTGTCAATCCTGTCCCTGATCAGGCTGTCCTCAGGCGGGACCTTCTCTTTTTCGGAAAGAGCTTTGGCAAAACCATCCCTGCCGATAACAGCGATACCCTGCGCATCTGAAAAAATCCTTCTGAAAGAGCTGTCAGAACTCCAGGTTTTCAGCTCATTATCAAAATAATACATCTCGCTCCCATCCCCCCCGTAATAAAGAACCCCTGAAGCAACCTCTTCCGGAAGCCGGTAAAGTATTCTGGGGCCCAGTTTTACCAGGGCCACACCACTCATCGGAACCCAGACAATATTATATTTTTTAAAAACCTGAAGTTTTTCTGACAGCCAGTTTATCCATTCATCATCCGGCATGACACCCGATTCAATCAGAGTATCATCAATATCTGTAAGCCATGCCCCTTTATAATTTTCTTTCATCTTATTTTTCCCCCTTCCTGTCCGGAAAAAGCTCGTAGAGTTCTTCAAGACTTTCAATTACAACGTCCGGCTCTCTCATCGGCCCCAGATCTGTTTCCGGATTATAGTTTTTACCCTTAACTATTATAACAGCGGCAAATCCTGCTTTCCGCGGACCTTCAACATCCCGGTTCGGAGCATCGCCGATATAAACGCATTTTTCAGGAGTTATCCCGGCCCGCTGGCATGAAAGCCTGAATATTTCCGGATCCGGTTTTCTCAGCCTTTCAACAGAAGACATGACAAGCACTTCAAGATCATCATAAATATCAGCAGCTTTAAGCTCTGCCGGGACCATGGTGGTACTGACTGTATTGCTTATAAGACCTGTTCTGTAGCCCCTCTCTTTGAGGGTCTTTATCAGTGGAGTCGCCTCAGGATACATGATCCTTTCACCCTTAACACGTGAATTCATGATAACTATTTCATCAGCGTTTTTTCTCAGCTTTTCCTTGTTTGGTGCATCAAAAAAAAGCCATTTTTCACACATATCTTCAACAGTATCTTCATAACATGATTCCAGAGACCATTCTTTATATTTTTTATCCCTTTCTTTAAGTGTTTTTCTGAATTCCGCCGGGTCTCCCGTATATCCCAGAAACTCCATCAGCTTTACCGCTTCAGCAACACCGCCGTCCGGATGGGGGTTCTGATAACTGAGTGTTCCCCCTTTATCAAAAAAAATAAAATCTATATCTGAAAAATTGACCGCATTTTTAATCAACATATTTTTCCCCTTTTATACAGCTGCTTACCTCTTCGATTCTTTTTTCAAGTTCATCCTTTTTTCTTGTTTCAACAATCAGCCTGACAAGTGGCTCATTTGTGGATTGCCTTACAACAAACCACCAGTCAGGATAATCTATTCTGAGCCCGTCAATTTCTGTAATTTTTCCGTCAGAATAGCTTTTCCGTATGCTGCCGAAAAGGTCATGCTTTTTATCAACACGGAAATTTATTTCCCCTGAAAAACTGTATTTTTTCATTTTCCCGGTTAATTCAGACAGGGTAAATCCTGAATCTTTTAAAACACTCAGGACAAGAATTGCAGTCAGCCATGCCGAATCCGAATAAAAATAATCCCTGAAATAATAGTGTCCGGCAAGCTCCCCGCCGAAAACCCCCCCTGTTTCCCTGAGAAGCCTTTTTATCCCTGTATGTCCGACAGGACACATTATGGGGGTCCCGCCACACTCTGTGATATATTCCGCAATCCCGTTTGAGCACCTGAGGTCATACAGAATTGTCTCCCCTCTTTTTCTCAGAAAATATTCGCCAAGTACCCCGATAATCAGATCAGGAGATACTGTATCTCCCTTTTCATCGACAAAAACGACCCTGTCAGCATCCCCGTCAAAGCAAAGCCCAGCATCAGCGGAACGCTTTAAAACCTCATTTTTCAGCTGGACAAGATTGCCCTCCAGCATAGGGTTCGGACCATGGGCCGGGAAATTCCCGTCAGGAGTTTTATTGATGAAATGGTAATTATCAGAAATTTCTGAAATTATCTTATCGCCGAAAACTCCGGCAGTCCCATTGGAACAGTCTATTACCAGATTTAAATTCCCGCGGTTTTCAGAATATTTTTTATAGTATTCAGTATAATCCCCGGCAATATCCAGCTGGAAAACTGCCCCTTTGCTCTCTTTCCCTTCAGAATCCGTTCTAACGGAACACAGTTTCTCTAGTTCTGCCAGACCGTTTTTATATCCTACCGGTTTTGAATCTTTTCCCACTATCTTCATGCCGTTATACTCCGGCGGATTATGGGATGCTGTTATCATTACCCCGCCGTCAAGTTTATAATGTGAAACTGCAAAGTATACAGCCGGTGTATCACACAGTCCGATGTCATAAACATCCCTGCCGGAAAAGGTTATCCCTTCAGATACAGCATTAAAGATTTCATCAGAAGTAAGCCTTGAATCCCTCCCTATGACAATCTTTTCAGCATCTATCACCTTACCTATATTAAGTCCGATACTGTAGGCAGTATTTAAATTCCAGTCCCTGCTAAAGACACCTCTGATATCATTTGAATTAAAAACACCCAAAAACTTACTCCATGATTTTAATATTCAGGCGGAATATTTCCGCAATTTTTATAATTTCAGGGCTGACAAAAATCTGTTCAAGTCAGAAAAAAGGGAGCCCTGTTCCCTCATTCTGTCCATATCTTAAATATATCCAGGCCATCCGGAAGAGATGGCCTGACTATTTCCTTTTAATTAAAAACCGAGGTCCTTAAGAGCAAAACTCTGAACTCTGAAGTTTTTCTCATCCGCAACAACAATCCTGTTGTTAACTGTATCATAAGCAATTCCTTCCGGTTCTGCCATTTCACCTTCATATATCCCGGCTTTTCCGAATGATGTTACAAATATTCCTTCTGAAGTATAAATATTTATTGCACCATCGGCAGTATCCATTGCAAAAACAAGGTTCCATGGTCCAACTGCTATACCGTCTATGTCTTCTGTAAATTCGCCGGGGTTTTCACCGTGTCCGCCGAAGGACATGAGAAGTTTTCCGGTGGAAAGTTCATAAACATCAATATCGCCGTCTCCGTCATCTCCCACATAGAGTCTACCAAGTTCATTGTCAACTGCAAGATAGGCAAGCGCTTTTGTTCCCGGCTGACCGTCTTCAACAACAGGGACAAATAAACTTACGAATTTACCATCAGCAGTATATTTCTTAACACCTGTAACAGTACCTTCGTCTGATACATAGATATTGTCTTCAGCATCAACAGCAACAGGACCAAGATCTCCGAACTGACCTGCAGCATCCCCTTCTTCCCCGAATTCCTTTACAAATGTTCCGTCGCTTTCAAGAATAAGGATTTTGAGGTTCTTTGAATCACTGATAACCAGCTGACCTTTACTGTTAATAGCAAGCCCTTTCGGATATGCCCACTGCCCTTTGCCTTTCCCTTTCTCTCCGAGAAGAGAGATAAATTTACCGTCAGCAGTATATTTTGAAAGATCAAAAGCTTTTGCTGCCACATAAATATTACCTTCATTGTCAACAGCTATTGGTTTTGGAGCAGTAAATTTGAGATTGGGACCGTCAAACTCATCAGCCTTCTCTCCCATCATCATTGCCGGCATTATAACTTCCTGGTCAGCCGGGAATTTAGTAAAATCAGGTGCCCCTCCTGCACAGCCAACAGCTGTCATAACAACAACCGCTGCAACAAAGCAAAGTATAAATTTTTTCATTAAATCCTCCTAATATTGGTTTTCATTTTCTAATATCCGGCCTGTACGGCCGGATTAATGGCCGTTAAATTCAATCTTTCAATAGATCCTTTTTTCTGTCTCAAGATCAAAGATGTTGTATGACTCGTCCTTTATCCCTATCTTGATTGTTTCACCCGGATTCACCTTGATATAATCAGGAGATACCATAGTAGCCTCCTCATTGTCTCTTTCAAGGTTGAGTATCTGGGCTGGTCCTGTCGGGAGCTGGGTAATTACCCGGAACTCCCCTCCGCTGCTGTCGAGAATGAAATCTTCTGGTCTTACCGCTACTTTTACATTCTTTCTGTCGCCGATCAGATCGGGATCTGTCTTTATTTTTATCCCGGCAAATGATACAAATGTTTTTCCTTCTTCTCTCAGAATTAATGCATCATAAAAATTCATCTTTGGATTACTTATAAAATCTGCTACAAACAGATCTGCCGGTTTTTTATAAAGAACTTCAGGCGAATCCATCTGGCGGATAACACCATCCTTCATAACGCATATATGAGTGGACATGGTCATCGCTTCTTCCTGGTCATGGGTTACATAAACTGTTGTGGCCCCTGACTCCTGATGAAGTTTTTTAACCTCACTTCTCATCCCCATTCTGAGTTTTGCATCAAGATTTGAAAGCGGTTCATCCATAAGGAATATTCCGGGTTCTGTAATAAGCATCCTTGCAATTGCAACCCTCTGCTGCTGACCGCCTGAAAGTTCATTGGGAAAACGCTCTCCAAGAGTGTCTAGGTGAACATTCTTAAGAATGTGATCAACCTTTTTTTTGATTTCGTCTTTCGGAAGTTTCTTCATTACAAGTCCGAAAGCAACGTTATCGTACACTGTCATGTGAGGCCATAGAGCGTATGACTGAAATATCAGACCGATATCTCTCTTGACCGGATCAACCACAATTTCATCTTTTTTTGAAAAAACAAGCTTTTCATTAATAAAGATTTTACCCGCTGAGGGCTCTTCAAGTCCCGCAAGAGCCCTCAGGGTTGTAGTCTTGCCGCATCCTGAAGGACCAAGCAGTGTAACAAAACTGCCAGCTTCAATCTCCATTGAAATATTGTTGATAGCTTTGAAATCTCCCCAGCACTTGGACAGGTTTTCAATTTTAATTTTAACTTTGTTTGCCATAATTATTCTGCAACTCCTTTAGCAAGATCTTTGCCCTGTAATTTTTTAATCAATATTGTTCCTGACATACTTAAAACAACCACCAGCATGGTAATTGCATCACCATACTGGTGATATCCCCCTTCCGTGTACCTGAATATCATTGTAGTAAGCACCTTATTGGCGGGAGTAACAATAAGCACGATCAAAGACAATTCCCGCATTGTCGAAATAAAAGACAAAAGAAATCCGGAAACAAATCCGCTTTTTGTCAGAGGATAAACAATCCTCTTGAATTTTGTTAAAAATCCGGCTCCAACAAGGGTAGCTGCTTCTTCAAGTGATTTATCAATCTGCATCATTGCGGAAGAACCGGTCCTGGAGGAAAAAGGCATTCTTTTGGCAAGCGAGACAAGCGCAAGAAGAGTGAAGGTCCCGTACAGAGAGGGAATCGGACCGATCCGCTGTGAAAACATACTTAAGTACACTGCCCCGAATGCAATCCCGGGGAAAATATAAGGGGCAAATGAAAGGACATCACAGGCAACAGACAGTTTTGTTCCTCTGCCCCTCACAATTGCATATCCGAGAAGTACTCCAAGCACTCCGGCCATAAAAGAAACCACAAGTGAAAGTTTTATTGAATTCCAGGCCCCTTTATAGATTTCAACATCCCTCAGAATACCGGCCTGTCCTTCGCCCAGGAGTGTACCTTTTTTACTTAATGAACCGGCATCTCCCAGCCAATAATGCAATGTAAAGTTACTTAGTGAATAATCCCCGTCAACCTCCATAAAGGTCTGCCATGTAAGAACATACAGGGGAAGAAAGACAGCACATAACAGAAAAATTACAACAAGTGCAAAGACTATCCATTTCCAGGTCCCAAGATTCATCGGTTTTGACCTGAATCCTTTTCCGGAAATAGTAACAAAACTTTTTCTTGCCCCTATTACTTTTACATTCATATAGATCGTAAGTGATGATATCAGTATCATCACTATGGCAATCAGATATGCATCTCCTGGAAGATTGTTTTTTACATTACTGTATATCTGTGTTGCAAGTGTATAATATCTGACAGGAAGACCCAGAAATGCTGGTGTTCCAAAAGTACCAAGCCCCTTGGAAAACGTCAGGATAAATGCAGAAAGTATTGCAGGAAGAACAAGGGGCAGTGTAACCTTCTTCATAACCTGCATTCTTGATGCACCAAGCAAGGCAGCTGTCTCCTCCAGCTGTGAATCTATTGAAGCCAGAGCCCCGGATACTGTTATAAATGCAAATGCATAATAATGTAGAGAAAGACAGATAATAATCGGAAACGGTCCGAATGCAATCCAGTCGGGAGGAGCGACTTTAAACAGATACTCAAACCATCCGGAACTGCCTCCGATTTTTGAATTTTTAAAGATGCTTAACCATGCCAGAGCAATCGGCCATGAAGGAATAATATATGGAACCATAGCTATATTTGCAATTACCTTTTTAAACGGAAGGTTTGTTCTGACAACCAGATATGCAAGGACGCACCCGATCATCATTGAAAAAACCGTAAGCCCCAGAGTAACAACAGCAGAATTCCATAATGGAATAAGAAACATTTTGTTTGTCAGCTTACTGAAAAAAACCCTCTCCAGATGCACCAGTGTAAAATGCCCCGGAACAACCTTTAACCCCCGGTCAATAACTTCAGGCAGCCTCCTGTCAGTGATGGAAAAGGAAAAACTTGTAAATACAAGATTAATGGCAGGCATCAGAACAAAAAAAACAAGAAGCGCGACCAGAATTAATCCCATAACTCTTTCAGGCCTTGAAAGTTCCCGTATTGTCTTACGCAAAAGAGGACTTCCAGGTTTTAAATCAACAGTACTACTCATTAAAAATTCTCCAGTAAAAAATCATTTTCCTGCGCTCAAAAGATCGCTGCCTGCAAAATCAGCCCAGTCATAAAGTACGAATGTTGATTTTCCGCCGTCATGACCTACAACTATTCCATTCGGAAATCCGGGAAGAGGAGATGAGTTTGCATCAACACCATCATCATCCCAGAGGAAATCCCCTTCTTCATTAAGATGAACTACTGTTTTAACAAGTTTGTTGGAAACCCTGTCGTATAACCTTAATATTGAATATGTTTCAGGAGATGCCCCCTGATCTACAACTAGAAGATATCCTTTGCCGTTTCCGGCATCATAAAGGGCAAGCCCTTCCCTGTCTCTTCTGTATCCGTCAGAAAGGGGTGCTATAACAGCAACAGCTTTTGGAGATGCATCCGGGGAAGCAAGATATTTATAAACACCCTGACCTTCTTCTGTCTCCTCTGACACATAGAAAAATCCAAGCTCATCATCAGCAACCATCCCCTCTACAACAAGACCGCTGTATTCAAGGTCTCTCACAGGCTTAACAGTAACACCTGTTCCGGCAGCGTTACTCTCCAGAAGATACTGTCTGATATTAAACGGCTTATCATCAGGAGCTTCAAAGCAGTAGATCTTTCCTGTCACTGAATCTTTATAAAGGGTAAATCCATATGAATTTTTCTGCAGATCATTGCCTTCAGACCTTCCGTCACATAAAGTTGTCAGAAGATCTTCTCCTGAAGTATAGTCAGGGTTGACAGCATAACAGGCCATCTTGCTTCCCCCCTTGTATTTTACTTTTCTGAGATTGAGAGCAACAATATCAACCTTTTTCCCGGCAAGATCAAATCCGTACCTTACTTCGATATTTCCCGGTTTTCCCCAGTTATCAAAATGGGTCAGTTCCTTTCCGTCAAGGGTCCAGACCCAGGTCCCTTCACTCTTATCAACGCCGAATATCAGGCTTTTTGAGGGATCTGTCGGGTGAATCCAAACGGCTGGATCATCCGCATTTCCGGCAAGAGACTTGACCCCTGTCCTTCCTGTAACCACTTTTGGTTTTACATGCGTATATTTTGTAAGATCTTCAGCTGCTGCTGAAAATGAAAAAACTGCAATCACTGCAAATAAAAAAAATCTTTTAAGTTTCATATATACCTCCTTTTTAAAATAAAAAAATTACCGATAACATTTCTTAACCGCCTGCAGATTCAGAGAACCCGCAGGTTAAAATTAAACAGCTAAACACCGCACTGACAATTTCTGTGTGACTTAACAGACATCAGCGTTTCAACAATTTCAGGAAGCTCATCAAGGCTTTCTATAAGAAAATCCGGTTTTGCATCGGCGCACATATCTCCTTTGCCGGTGAGCTTATATACAATCTGGACAGTCCCCATAAATCCGGCGTTTTTTGCCCCGTTGATATCTTTCAAAGGACTGTTTCCAATATAAAGACATTCAGAAGGATCTACCCCGGCAAGAACTGCAGCATGTATAAAGATCGAAGGATGCGGCTTGACTTTGCCGAATGCAGCAGAAGTAACAACCGGATTGAAATATTCACTTAAACCGTATCTCTCAAGATCACGGGGGACCTGGGCAATACTCAATACATTGCTGACAATACCCATCTTCAGTCCGAACTTCCGCAGCTCATCAAGGGCCTTTTTAGCTTCCGGCCGCACCTGTCTTGTATGAAATCCGCTGTCAATAAGATATGTAAGCTCTTCGACAGTTCTGCAGTTAAGAAGCTCTCTTCTCGTCTCTTCATGAAGAATATAACCTTTCCAGACATCCATTTCGGACAGCTCGGTCAGGGTTTCATACTTCCACCTTCTGTATTCATCATTCCTGCTGTTGATATGATTATAGAATTCTTCACTGCTGAACTTGCCCCTCAAATCAATTCCTGATTCTGCAAGTATTTCAAGCATCTTTGAAGAAGCATCAATACAGTCCTCATAAACTACAGGGTATAAATCAAGTGTTCCGCCGAAATCAAAAAACAATGCTTTTAAAGCCACATTTCCTCCTAAGTTATCAAACTAATTACATATGCTGGATCCAGAAATCCCTGAGTCGCATGACATTGGCATAAAGCCAGTCCCCGTCTTCACTCCATATCTTGAGTTTTGTAAGGTCTTTCTGCCCTTCAACACTGGGAACATCGGTTCGGACCGGCCACGTACCAGTTACATTAAAAGGGGCATATCCGTTCCCCGCTTTTTCATCACCATAAAGCCATTTGAGCATAAGCTTTGCTGCGTTGGGATTGGGAGCAAAAGCCGGGATACCAACAGCAGTCTGACTCATAAACATATCAAAAGGTTCAAGACCCCAGATTATATCCACATACAACGTCTGTTCATCCTTCAGGGCAAGTTTTGAAGGGCCTGTAATTCCCACAGGAGGGTTCTTCTGGCCGGGAGCCCCCACAGAAAGTACAACATCATCGCCCCCTTTTGTAAGAATCATCTCGTTATCAAGCAGTCTTTTTATAAACTCATAACCTGCATTTTCGACATCCTTGCTGAGAACAATATCCTTTCCGAATTCCTTTTTGTAGGCAGCTGCCATCTGGTCAGCATGTCTTATAAACATGGCCATAAGATTGATATCAGAACCGCCCAGCATCGGGTCCTTCATTATTAGACGTCCTTTCCATTCAGGCCTGGTAAGATCCCACCAGGAATCAATTGGGCTTCCGTCCGGATAAACTTCCGTATTATATACAACACATTTACCGCCAAGTTTAAGAATTCCGAGCGGTTCTTCCTTATACGTATCAAGAATTACATTATCCAGTTCTGTAGGTACAAATTTAAAAATCTTGTCGTAATCAACAAACTCCTTATAAAGGACAGCAGTATTGGAAACAAGAACCACATCAACATCGTAAATCCCGGAATTCTGAAGCCTTGTAAGCTTTTCAAACATGTCGCCTGTACCAATATCATTCGGAATAGCTTTTATTCCGTATGTATCATAAAAACTTCTGCAGAACTCATATACCTTGGATGAGTTGGAATAAACATTAACGCTGCCTTCCTCTTTTGCAGCCTTTTCTATAGCGGCCCAGTCATCCTGTGCAGGCGCATACTCTCTCAGCTGAGCCTCTTTAAGCCAGGAATCAAGGTCCTGATCTCCGCCGGAAGCAGCCTCCTGACCCCCTCCTGCAAAAAGAGATGTCCCCAAAATCATAAAAATTAATAGGAAAATTAATTTTCTCATAATAACCCCTCATGAAAATATATTTTTATTTGTTATTATAACCGCGGATTTTCGTCATGTAAAGAATTATTATTTTCTTTTGCATATTTTTATGAAAGTTTTCTTGCATTCAAAAAGAAAAAAAAAGGGGAGTTTTTACCCCCCCCCGTTTTAAGAAATAAAAGCAGAAATTTCTTTTACTCTTTTTTCCATCTCGGCTCTGCTTTCAGCTTCAACGACCAGCCTCAATACCGGCTCCGCAGTTGAGGACCTTATAATAAACCACCAGTTGTCAAAATCAAACCTTACTCCGTCAATATCTGTTTTGATCCCGTGGGAATATTCCTTTTCTATCTTTTTAATTACTGATTCAATATCACTTACTGTAAAGTTTATTTCTCCTGAGAAACTGTAGGGATTAACCGATTCAACAAAATCTCCCAGGCTCTTTTCCTGTAGAGACAGAGAAGAAAGCACAGTCAGAAAAGCTATAAAACCGGAATCACAGAAAAAATTGTCCCTGAAATAGTAATGGCCGGAAAGCTCTCCTGCGAAAATTCCGTTATTCTCCCTCATTATTTTTTTTATGTGTGAATGCCCTGTCTTACAGGCAACAGCAGTCCCCCCTGTTTTTGAAATAAATTCCTTTACACAGTTTGACGATCTTATATCATAAAAGGCGGAACCTGATCTTGATTCAAGGAGGGCATCTAAACTGTAATTAAAGAAATAAAGTCCAAGCAGGGAAGTAATAATGTCAGGAGATATAAAATTCCCTTTTTCATCAAAAAATACCGCCCGGTCAGCGTCTCCGTCAAAACAGACCCCGAAGTCAGCACCTGTACTGATTATTTTATTTATCAGATACTCCCTGCCTCTGGTTTTAAGCGGATCCGGATCCCTGTTTGGGAAATTCCCGTCAGGTTTATCAAACAGAATATGGTATTCACCCGGCAGATTCTTCACAAGGTCATTGATATAAAACCCGGCTGCACCTTCACTGCAGTCGATTACAACCTTTTTATCTTTTATTTTATCTGTAAATGTGAGCAGATGGGCAATATAATCTTTTCTGATATCATGTTTGACTATTTTCCCGGTTCCTTTCTCAGGAACGCTGAACCCTTTACGAAGCTTTTCTTCTATCTTATCAAGTCCGTCCTTTTTCCCAACAGGGACGGCCTCTCCCCCTGATACCTTCATTCCGTTATATTCGGGGGGATTGTGGGATGCCGTTATCATGACAGACCCTTCAAAGCCGTATTTTGCTGTCGCAAAATAGAGAGCCGGCGTATCGCAGTAACCGATATCATAAACATCAGCCCCCCCCTTGTTTATACCCTGGCTGAGCGCCCTGAATAAAACATCAGACGAGTTTCTGCCGTCCCTGCCAACGACAATCCTCTTTGCCCCCAGAAATTCAGGAAGACAGAATCCGATCTTTTCTGCTGTTTCCTCACTTAATTCACCAGGATAGATCCCCCTGATGTCATTTGACTTGAATATACTCATGTCTATTTTTATTCCTCCCCTTTGTTTTCATTTTTATATGGAAGATAAGCCTCAGCCATTCCGCTGTAATAATCTCTTCTGTGACTGCCCACCATGGAAGTAAAATCTACAGCCTTTTCCCCGAGAATTTCAGCTACCCCGAGAATTACAGCACTTGTAAAAGCAAAAGGGACTGTCAGAGTATGGTAGTTATCAAACGGGCCCCTGTTAACAGTAACGACCTTATCTACAGACTTTACAAGATCCAGCTTTCTATTGTCAGTAATTAAAAAAAGCTTAGAAGAGACAGCCTGAAGAGCTTTTGTCAGGCAATAATAATCAGGAGATACCTTCAGAAAATGATAAATAATGACAATATCCTTTTCCTTTATAAAGGGAATGACCTCCATCATATTTATTCCTGAATAAGGAACTTCCCGGATATTCTTGCCGAATCGGGAAAGCCTGAAGCCGAGATAACTAACCAGTGGATCATTGCCCCTGCCAAGACCGAAAATATAGATATTATCAGCTTTGCAGATAGAATCTACAAGATCCCAGAATATATCATGATTTACTGAATCAATAGTTTCCTCAATCATCTTAAGTTCATTTCTCATTACCTTTTCAAATGAAAATTCCCCCCCCGCAAGAATCTGTATGGAATTTTTCAGACGCTCCCCTGGTGTAAGGTAGTTCTGGTAATAGTGAACCAGATCTTTTTTAAGCTCAGGAAAACCTTTATAACCAAGGTTCTGTGAAAACCTGACTATTGTTGCTTCGCTTATGTCAAGTTCCGCCGCAAGTGTTGTTATGGAAAAGAAAACAACCTCATTAATATTCGAAACTATATAATCTGCTATTTTTTTCTGCTGCCGTGGAAGAGAATCATAACTGGTGAGTATTTTTTTATAGCAATTCATGTTTTACCCCCTTTTATATTATGATACACTCATGATGTTCAGCAAACAATTGGAAGTATCATATTTCATTAAATATTATAATAAAAAAATGCCTCTTTATGCAAATATGTTTTCATTTTTAGCAATATTTTACTGACTTTTTGAAAGTTTTATTGCATATTATAGTTATATACGACAGGAGACAATCATAATGAAAATAGGAATTTCACTCCCCTGGAGTTATCTTTCAGAGATATACAGAGACGAAGCAAGTAAAACTGTAATGAGAGACTGTTCAGCTCCTCAGATTTTTCTTGAAAAATTAAAGACAAAAGGAGTAGGCTCGGTTGAACTGAGACACTGGGAAAAGGATTTTACAGAAAAAGAGATGAATAAATCTTTTTTTAATATCGCATCGGCAGGACTCCAATACACTGTCCATGGGGATATATATGAAAATCATGATGAATTATCTGTATTCAGGGCTTTCCCGTGGCTTCAATCTTCTCTTGAAAACAGATCTGTAAACAGCCAGAAAGAGCTTATTATTACTATCCACCCCCTCAAGAAGGAAAACGGCAATATGGAGGATCTCAGGGGGAAAACAGAAAAAATACTTGATCATTACTGCAACGAAATTGATAAGTATTCACTGCCTGTAAAAATAGCATATGAAAACCAGAGAGAAAAAGGATTCACAGATCCTGCTCTGCATTTCGAATCAATATCAGAGACAGTCATGAAAATCAACAGGGAAATACTTGGAACATGCTGGGATATGGGACACAGCTATGCCAACTACATAAAAAACAACTATAAAGAACTCCCTGATCCTCTTTTCCTTCAAAAGGCAATTCATACACATATCCATGATCTTTCAGAGACAACAGGAGCTACACACTGGCCACTGATATTCGGATTAACACCTGTTGAGAAATATATAAACACTCTTGAAGAATCAGGGTACAGGGGAATATACAACCTCGAGCTGAGCGCTGAAAGATTCAGTTCCCATAATGTTGAAAAACTGTTTTTACAGAGTATTGAAAAGCTGGTAAATCTGTTAAAATAGAAATAGGGAAGATGCAATGAATAATAAAATTAAGCTTATAGCACTGGATATTGACGGTGTTATTTCAAAAGGGATGAAATCCAAATTCAACTATACTATTCTTAACATACTTGCAAATATGAACTGCAAGGCCAAAAAAAATCCTGAACACCCCCCTGTAACACTTATTACAGGGAGACCCCAGCCCTATGTTGAGGCTCTTCTCCAGGTTATCAAGGGATTTGTACCTGCTGTATTTGAACAGGGAACAGGCTGTTATAACCCGGAATCCTATACAGTAAGCAGAAATCCCGCTCTTGGAAATATAGATAAAATTTATGAAATTAAACAGTTTATAATTTCGGATTTTGTCAATAAGAATATTGCTACTCTTCAGCCGGGCAAGGAATACACAATCAGTATCTACAGTTCTGATAATGATATTCATTTGAACCTGAAAAAGATGATTACAGAGAAAAACGGAGAATGGGAGAACTATTTCGATTTTATTTATTCTTCAAACTGCCTGAATATAATTCCTAAAGGCTTTCATAAAGGGAAGGGAATTGATCTTCTTTCGGAATACTCCGGTATTCCTGTCGGGAACATACTCGGTGTAGGCGATTCTGATGTTGATATACCGTTTCTGAAAAAAGCCGGGATCAGTGCTGCACCTGCCAATGCCCCTAAAAAAGTTAAAGATGTAGTTGATTTTACTGCATCAAAATACTATCAGGACGGTCTTTTTGAGATACTTGATTATTACGGGCTGCTTCCATAAAGCCAGTCCCCTCTTAAAGGTTAATAGACATACCGTCATAACCGACATGAATTCCTGACGGGGACAGGATTGTTTCAAGAATATCGGGGGGATGATTTTTATGCCCGATATGGGATATAACCATATCCCCGTCAGGGAATTCTTTTCTAAGGGCAATAACACTTTCGATATCACCGTGTCCGCTGCAGGAATCAGCCTCTCCATAAGTACAGTCTATTACAATACAGTCGGGCCTGTTCTTTTTCATATACAAAACTGTATCCTCCGGCAGTTTTTCAGCTGCATCTACAAGATAATAAAAGTTTTTCCCCCCTTCCCTGATGCAAAAACCGAATGTTTCTTCGATGCATTCAGATGGAGATGGTGATTTAATTTTAAGATGATTGGTTTCAAGAGGAACAACAGAAATGTCTCCTATAAAAAACTCTTCCAGCCTTCTTATATCGATAAACCTGAAAACTCCTTCAAGCTGCTTCAGTTTTTCCGGGTTTGAAAGGGAACTGAAATTTCTGAAAAGATATTCCTTTGTAGCCGGTCCCAGATATATATCAAGAGGGTTTTCCACAACTGCCCCCTTGGATGTTTTAAGGGAAAAAAGATAGAAAAGCCCGAGAAGGTGATCTTCGTGACGGTGTGTAAGAAAAAGAGAAGAGATATCTTTGTCATTTACTGAAAAGGCCTCAAGCTGGGAGAGAAACTGGGGAGGAGAATCTATAAGCACCTTACCCCCTGATGAAAAGGTGACTACCGCATTGCTGTTTCTTCTCCTGTATCTTTCAATCCCTGAATCCCTTGCCTGACTGCAGACAGCGCAGCTGCATCTGAAAGCAGGGATATTTTGACTGGCGCCTGTACCTGTAAGCTGAATATTCAATTATCCGCTCCCTAATAAACACTGTAAGGTGAAATCTTCTTTATATTTACCCTTATTTTTACAGAAGACTGATATGTTCCTCCGCTGTAGATAATTACAGGTGCTTCGGCAAAGACGAATTCCCCTTCAATTTTCTGGGGTTTATTGTGCACCCGCCCCCTCAGATAGCTTCGGAGGGCTTCCTTTACCCCTTTTTCAATCGCTTCCGCCTTACCTGCAAAATCTTCGGAAAATCCCCCTTCCCCCTTTCCACCTATAAGGGGAAAGCTCCCGGAAGACCAGTACTGAAGCCAGCTTCTCTGCTTTTCTTCTGTATAATATAAAAATGATATATTAACTCTGTTCCTTTCAGCTCCGCCTGCAGAATTGACAGGGCCTCTTTTCCTGATTTTAAGACCGGGATCTCCCCAGTTTATTACTGATATCTGATTAATTGAAAATTTTTCTTCAACATTTCTTCTCAGATCACCGGGGGTATAGCTGAATTCAAAACCGTAAATCATACCTGAAAAAACATAGACTGCCTCTTTGAGGACCTCTCGCTCCCCCTGTTTCTTCTCTGCAGCTTTACTGCCTGTAGCTGAATCGGATGGGAGATTGAAATCAGGAAGACTTTCAGTCATATAGAAAAGGTCGGCAGAAAAGACCGGAAGATCCTGCTGTGAAAAAACGGGGATCCCGGGGAGAAAAAACATCAACAGTATTAACAAGTAACAAGAAAAACGGCTCATAAAAACAACCTCTGAAGAATATTATCGGCAGATAAATATTTTTCTGCCGATAATTTTTTTATCATCTTACCTGCCGCAGGATCTGCTTATATTTCATTTTCCAAAACTCTGATGCTGTTAAGATCAAAGTTAATACCGACTTCGCTGCCGGGAGAATAGATCTTTATCTCCTGCGGGCAATAGGCTTCAACCCGGAGAAGGTTTTCTGAAAACCTTATATCATACTGAACATAATTACCGTAAAAAACAGTCTTTTCAACCCTTCCTGCAAAACTCCCTTTATCAGCATCACACACCTTTATATACTCAGGCCTTGCTACAATTACCGGTTTTTCTTTTATTTCACCTATATGCTTTCCAGGAGAAGGAACATTCAGTGGCTTCCCTGCAATTTCAATCTTTGCATCCTTACTGCTGTTGTCAAGTATTCTGCATTCAATGAAGTTTGACTTTCCTATAAAATCTGCGACAAACTTTGATTCCGGATCCTCATAAAGGTCCTTAGGGGTTCCGACCTGCATTATCTTTCCGTTATTCATAAGAACCACTTTATCGGAAATTGCCATAGCCTCCGACTGGTCATGTGTCACATAAAGACTTGTTATTCCAAGTCTTTTCTGAAGACTTCTAAGCTCGTCTCTCATATATTCACGCAGTTTGGCATCAAGATTTGAAAGCGGTTCATCAAAAAGCAGAACCTTGGGCTCAATTACAACTGCTCTTGCAAGAGCGACCCTCTGCTGCTGCCCTCCTGAAACCTGTGAGGGGAGCCTTTTCTCCATCCCCTTGATCTGCATCAGTTCAATTATCTGCTGAGTTCTGTCTTTTATCTCTTTTTCAGGAAGCCTCTGTATTTTAAGACCGTAAGCTATATTGTCATAAACACTCATATGGGGAAAAAGGGCATAGCTCTGGAACATCATTGCCATATCCCGTTTGTTGGGAGGAACTGATTCAATCGATTCATTTCCAAGCAGAAGTTTCCCTGATGTTATACTTTCAAACCCTGCAACCATCCTTAATGTAGTGGTTTTTCCGCAGCCGGATGGCCCAAGCAGGGTAGTAAGCTCCCCGGAGTTTATATTAAGATTAATTCTGTCAACAGCGGTAAACTCCCCCCCCCCGTCAAGACTTAAAAACTTTTTTGTTATATCTACAAGTTTCAGATCACTTGCATTTGCCCTCAGTTTTTCTTCAATATTAACATTCATATTCTTATACCTCTCTATTTGACACTCTTTACCCTGTCAAGTCTGTTAACAAGTCTGTTGAGAATAAATATTGCTGCCATGATTACAGCTATCATCACAACAATATAGGCAGCTGCATCGCTGTACTGACTGACCTCGAAAAGAGAAAATATTCTTGTGGTTACAACGTTCCACCGTGCAGAAATTAAAAATATTATTGCGCTCACAGCTGTCATTGATTTTACAAAGGAATAGACAAGCCCTGAAAAAAAGGCCCCTTTTATCAAAGGGAGTGTAACATCCCTGAATGTCTGGAAGCTGTTTGCACCAAGAGATGTTGAAGCCTCCTCTATGGAAGGATCAATCTGCATAAGTGCGGAAATCCCCCCCTCAATACCAACCGGAATATTTCTGAAAACAAAGACAACGATAAGGATCATTGCAGTTCCTGTTAAAAGGAAAGGCTTATCATTAAATGCGAGAATATAGCTTATACCCACAACTGTACCTGGAAGAGCAAATGTAAGAAGCGATGCAAGACTCATGTACTTCTTTCCCGGGAACTGTTTTCTCACACTGAGAAAAGCGATTGTCATTCCGAGAAGCCCTGCTATCGGAGTTGCAACAGCTGCAAGCATTACAGCATTTCTGAGAGGTTTCCATCCTATTGAAAAGACATATCTGAAATGGTCAAGCGAAACAGAATTATTTATTCCCCATACTTTTACAAAAGCACCGCAAAGCACTGTTCCGTAAAAAAGGAGAATAATAGCGCAGAAAAGAAGGCATACAGCAAAAAGTGGGATAACAATATACTTTTCGCTGAGTTTTTCCCTTTTTTGTGAGGGTTTTCCTGTCACTGTTACAAAACTTTTGCCGCTTATCCAGTATTTCTGAAGAAGAAATGCCAGGAGGCTTGGAAGGAGAAGCATTACTGAAAGTATTGCCCCGGTTTTCAGATCATACATACCGGTAATAACCCTGTATGACTCCACACCAAGGGTAGGAAAGCCTCCCCCTATAACAGCCGGATTACTGAAATCCTGGAGAGACTGTATAAAAACAAGAAGAAGTGCACTGACGACCCCCGGAAAAGAGAGAGGAAGCGTGATACTTGTAAATATTTTCCACCTTGATGCACCGAGATTAAGGGCGGCATCCTCTACAGATGTATCAATCGCCTCAAGTATCCCGGAAAGGGTAAGATAGGCCACAGGGAAAAAAGACATAACCTGGACCAGTATGAGACTGTGAAGTCCGTATACATTGAAATCACTTATCCCGAGAAGTCCGTTGGTAATAAGCCCCTTTCTGCCAAAAAGAAATATAATTGAAAGAGACAGGACAAATGGGGGGGAAATTATAGGAAGGGTTGCCATTGTCCGGAAAAAAGGCTTCCATGGTATTTCAGTCCTGGTTATGGCATATGCATAAATATAACCTATAATTGTCCCCAGAACAGCAGTTATTACTCCCAGTTTTATACTGTTCATAAATGTTGATCTGTAACTGCTGTTCGACAGAGTCTTAAAAATAACGGACATGGAAAAAGCCCCGTTTTCATTTGTGAGGCTGTAATGGAACATTTTTAAAAACGGATATACAACAAACAAGGTAAGGGAAAAAAGGATGAGTATGATAAGAATCAGAAGCATGGGCTCTTTCCTTATCATATTCATCTTCCATGCGAGATCTTTGTATTTATTAAACATGTTTCGTTTCCTGTAAAAAAGGGCAGCCGGAAAAAACAGGCTGCCCCGGTATCTGAATTGTTTTTATTTAAGGTTCTCTTTTGCAGCTACAACTTCAGAGAATTTTTCAATAAGCCTTTTTCTGTTGTTGCCGGCCCATGTGAAATCATAATCAATAACCTTCAGGTCATTAATATTCACCGCCCCTTCGGGGACTTTTGAAGTTTTGTTGACAGGAAGCCTGAATGAATTATTTGTAGAATATACATCCTGTCCTTCTTTACTGAGGGTCCAGTCAATAAATTTTTTGGCATTTTCGACTTCTTCGGCCGGGCCGTTTTTGATAAGAGCTATGGCTCCGATCTCATAACCGGTTCCTTCTTTGGGAAAAGAAAGCTCAACAGGATATCCCTGTGAGGCAGGTTTCAGACAGTCATGGGAAAAGGAAAGGCCGATAGAAGCTTCACCCAGTCCGACATTTTTTGGCGGAGCAGAACCGGATTTGGTATACTGCCTTACATTGGAATTGAGCGCCTTGAAATATTCCATTGCCTTATCCTCCCCTTTCATCTGAACAATAGTGGCAAGAATAGTATATGCTGTACCTGAAGAACCGGGATGTGCCATTGAAATCTGTCCTTCAAACTCAGGTTTAAGAAGATCTTCCCATGATGCAGGATATGAATAACCCTTTTCTGCAAACCAGTCTTTATCAACAGCAAAAGAAAGTGCGCCGACATAAACAGGAGACCAGTACCCGTCAGGATCTGAATAATTTGAAGGTACATCTGTCAGCGCCGGAGATTTGTAAGGCTCCAACAGATCAGACTTTGCTGCAGCAATAAATGTATCGCAGTTTCCGCCGTACCAGACACTGGCCTGGGGATTATTCTTTTCAACCTGTATTTTAGACAGTATTTCTCCGGCTGATAATCTTACAAAATTAACCTTAATCCCTGACGATGCTTCAAAAGCGTCAAGATATGTAGGAATTTCAGATTCCGGCAATGCGCAGTAAATTGTAAGGGAATCTGATTTTTTTGAACCGCACCCTGTAAAAATAAACAGGGAAACAAGAACAAGACAAAAAACAAGAACTGTTCCTTTTTTCATTTTTTCCTCCTCAAGATCTGCCGGAAGATATTCCGGCATATGTTTCAGAGCTGCATAAAAATTCTGCAACTCACACGTGTGCGTTGCAGATTATAATCCAGAAAACAGCTTGTGTAAAGGGTGTTGAACTGTCAGTTTCTGTTATTATTTAATTCCGAATTTTGAGGATTCTCTTTCAACAAGATTGGGAGGAATTACGATTCTTCTTGATTTTATTTTCTTTACCCCGGATATCAGTTCGATGAGTCTTTCACAGGTAAGAATTGATATTGTTTCTCCAGGCTGCTCAACACTGGTAAGTGTAGGGTTTACAAAATTGCATATTTCTATACCGTCATATCCGACCACAGCAATATCTTCCGGTACAGATGTGCCGTTTTCACGCAACGCCTTGAGAACTCCAAGGGCCAGCAGATCGGTATGGACAAAAATCCCATTATATTTTGTTATTTTTGAAAGATTTTTTCTGACAAAATCATAACCGCTTTTAAATGTTACCCCCCCCGGAAGAACATCAACAGAGGACTGGGGAATACCCATGTCAGCGGCAGCAGATAAAAATCCCTCTGTCCTCAATGAAAACTCCGCCCTGGTATCTGTTCTTGTAATACAGAGAAGACTTCGGCAACCTGCTGCTGCAAGATGGGCCCCGGCAGTATACCCCCCCCTTAAATGATCGCAGTAAACACAATCAACATCGCCGAATGATTTATCCGGAGTCTGATGGGAAAAGACAAAAGGGACATTTCTCTTTTTCAAAAAATCCAGTGTGGAATGACTTATGTCGGAACTGATTATAATTACCCCGTCCACTTTTCTCTTGTTAATAAGCCTTTCCACATTATCATATCCTGTAAACTGGTTCTTTGAGAAAGTAATTATAGTGTCCAGATCCTCCCTTTCGAGGCTTCGTCTTATATATTTCTGGAAGCTCATGGTATACGGATGCAGACTGCTTCCATAGTGATCTTCATCATAGATAATCCCGATAGTCCCAGTTTTGGCAGTGCTCAGGCTCCTTGCGTTTGCATTGAATTCAAATCCCAGATCTTCAGCTATTTTTTTAATTCTGCCGCATGTTTCATCTGATACCCCTTTCTTGTTGTTAAGACACCTCGAAACTGTTGAATGGCTGACACCTGCTATTTTTGCTATATCCTTTATTGTGATTATCATCCAGGCAGTTACCTTCTCCTGAAAAATATATCTGCCGGATTTATCCCCAGGCGGAACATGAAATAGATATATGCAAAAGCAAACCCGGCCAGATGGGTAAGATGGGCAACGCCAGAACCCGGGCTTGATATATGTGAATATAACTCGATTGCGGTATACCCCATTACAAGATAAACAGCCTTGACAGGGAAGATCCCCATTATATAGATAATTGAATCTGGATAGAAAACCGCATATGCGAGCAGAATAGCAAAAACAACCCCCGATGCTCCAAGAAGAAATACCCTGTAGTTTCCGGTTGAAATATATACAAAAAAGGAAAAAATACCTGCGGCAATACCGCAGAAAAAATAAAACAGTATAAACTCGGAACTTCCCATCCTCCGTTCAACCTGAAGGCCGAAGAAGAAAAGACCGAGCATATTAAAAAATATATGTGAGAAATTTGCATGGGTAAACATATAGGTTAGAAACTGCCAGTACGATCCCCCCTTTAATACATACAGGGGATTCATTGCAAAAGTAATTGTCAGATCCGGCTTCATCGTTGTAAGGAGAAAAACAAAAAAATTAATTCCGATAATGACAAACAGATAATTGCTGTATCTATACGGGAACGGTTTCTTCAAAATATTCTTCATTAAATTATATCCCTTTGTTTATATCTATATTATTTACCGCTACCGGTAAAAGAATCAAACATAAAATTTATCAAATCTGTAATTTCAGATTTTTTATACCTTTTTTCAATCCTCTTTCTTGACATATCAAGAATGGCAATTGCTTCATCCCTTGCTTTTTCTATTGAGTTCTTTTCCTCAAGCAGTCTTATAGCCTCTTCAACCGCATCATTTCCCCTGTCAATCCCGAGTGAGCCTGCACTCCTGAAAAGAGATGACAGATACGATACATCTCCTTTATCCCGGTTAAAAAAGATAACCGGCAGGCTTTTCTTCCCCTCAACAATATCATCCCCCCTTTTCTTCCCCGGATTGCCGGCAGTAAGGTTACACACATCATCAAGGATCTGGAAACCGACCCCCATCTCCTCACATGCTAGTCCCATCTCTGCCGAATCCTCATCAGTCCCGTCACCCGATGCCACCCCGAGCTCTGCCGCCATACGGGCTAAAGCTCCTGTTTTAAAGCGGCACATCTGAAGATACTCATCCTTCTCCGGATAATATTCGTGATTATTATGCCACTGTATATCAAGCCCCTGACCGAGATGAAGCCGCCTCATATTCTCGCAGTAGTATCTGTAAAGTCTCAGCTTGATCCTTTCTGGGAATTCTGTTCTGTCAATAAGAAAAGTAGGAAGATAATAGAGGAAATTGCCGCTGTTTATCGCCATATCAACTCCATGAAGAAGGTGGACAGCCTTTTTCCCCCTTCTTAAATCAGCCCCGTCCTCTATATCATCAATTATCAGAGATCCGCTGTGGGGAAGTTCAACAAGCGGAGTAAGGGGAAGTGCCCGCTGGTCACCTGATGTGAGTTCGCAGAAAAGAAGCATCAGCATGGGCCGCCATCTTTTTCCCCCCCTCAAAACCAGATCAGAAGCAGGTTTGTTTATATTATCATAGAAAACACTTGCTACCGGGGATGAAAGAGGCCCTGCAATATTATTAATCCAGTTTTCAGAGGCAAATTCAGGCAATACCTCGAAAATTTGGTGTTCAATTTTTCTCAATCTGTCATTATAATTATCAATCATAACATTACTTTAAAGGGATAACAGAATTAGTCAATATGGGGAAAACAAATAATCCGAGAGGGGATAATTACTATACACTGAAAGCAAAAAAAGAGGGGTATCCTGCCCGTTCAGTATACAAGCTGACAGAGATAAACAACAAATTCAAACTTATTAAACCTGAAAGCAGGGTACTGGATATTGGATCAGCCCCCGGCAGCTGGAGTCTTTATGTTCTTAAAATTCTTTCACAGAAAGGATTTCTTACAGCGGTAGATCTTCAGGAAATGAAAATTGACTATAAAAAAGACAATTACAGATTTATTCACGGAGATGCTTTTTCTGAGGAAAATATTGAACTGATAGGAAAATACGGCCCTTACAGCCTTGTCCTGAGTGATGCCGCCCCGTCAACAACCGGAAACAGATCAATTGATACAGAGAGGTCTTTTCAGCTGGTAAGCTCTGTTCTTGATACAGCGGATAAACTTCTGGATGAGGGGGGATCAGTTGCAATCAAGATATTTCAGGGAGGGGAAGAAAAAACGGCTATGGAAAGGATGAAAAAGATGTTCGCATCGGTAAAAGTATTTAAACCTGAAGCAGTAAGAAAGATATCTTTTGAAACCTACCTGATCGGGATTTCCAGATTAAAATGAAAACTTACAAGAAGGGACTGCTGCTGATATCTGTTCTGGCATTATTATCCTGTACAACAACCCTCAATGGGACCAAAAGGGAAGAAAATTCTGTTACTGCAGTAAGGGAAGATAAAAAAGAGATCAGAAAGATCCAGGATCTTCTTAAGGAAGCAGCCTACAGTCTTGAAGGGAAAAAAAGTCTCTCTGTGAACGGGAAGAATTTCAATATGGACTGCTCCGGGGTTGTTACAGCCCTTTATTATTATGCGGGGATTGATCTGCAGAAATACTATAAGGATTATTCAGGGACAGGAACTGAAAGGATATATAAAACCCTTGAAGAAAGAGGGCTTCTCGAAAAGACATGGCTTCCCGAGACAGGTGATATAATTTTCTGGGATAATACCTATGACAGGAACAATAACGGAAAATACGATGATATGCTGACCCATATAGGAATGGTTGTTTCATCCGACCGTTTCGGAAATATTGACTATATTCACCATAATTATCTGAAAGGAATTGTCATAGAAAAAATGAATATTCGCTATAAAAACGAAAATACCCGCAATGTCAGAGGAAAAATCTTTATTATCAATTCTCCCATGAAAAAAAAGGAGAGAACAAGAAACAGGGACAACTGGCTTTCCGGGCAGCTTTATAACAGTTCAGGTAAAGGATATCAGGTTTTCTGATCCTTTTCCCCGTCAATGCTTTTCTGAAGAAGATCAACAACATTCTGAAAAACCGGAACATTTTTTTCAGATATTCTCATCAGGGCTTTGTGCGAATCAAGCATCATCCTGGTCCGTTCCCTCTCCTTGATTTCGGAAGGGGGGATCTCCGAAATGTCATCACTCACATCAGCTTTATCTTTGACAATTACAAATATCTCATCAAACCCCACACTTTCAAGAAGTGTATTTATTTCGCTGCCCGGGGAATATAGAGTGACTTTTTTACAATGATTTTCACTCATGTACTCTGCTATGCGGGCAAGAAATCCTAGATTTGTACTGTCTATGAAATCTGCTTCAGAAAGATCCACAAGTGCCTCAGAAAAATCACGGTCCTTTTCAATCAGTTTATCAAGAAAAGCGTCAAATTTACCGCTTGTTGTATATTTCAGATTTCCTGTCAACTTGAAAAATATCTTTTCCCCTTCCCTTGCAAAAAGATATTTGCCATTACCCATTGCCCACCTCTTTCTTAATCATAAGGAAGGTAACATCATCAGGGAAACTGCTTCTGTTGTCAAGACCTATAATATTTACAATCGTATCAATATCCCCCTTTTCATGTTCAAGAAGGGAATGAAGAAAGCTGGTTTTATCCTCTGTTGTTTTCTGATTAAGAATTTCAAGGATACCATCAGATATAATCATCATTGAGAATTTTTCCGGAAGCTCAATTTCATTTGCACGGAAAATAGGGGACCTGAAAAGACCGACAGGAGTTCCCTTGTCTGTAATAGCGACAGTTCTTTTCCCGTCGCTGAAAAACGGATACGGGAACTGGCCGCAGTTGGTATAATACAGTCTGTTGGTTCCTGTATCAATTATTCCATAAAACATGGTAAGATATTTACCGAAATTCTCCCTTATAAGCTCTTCATTCAGCCTTTTACATACAGCTTCCGGTTTCAGTATCATTGGATTGCCCTCAAGCCAGAATTTTTCCAGCGCATTGTCAACAAAATTCTTCAAAAGAACTGTTACAATTGCCGAAGAAACTCCGTGGCCTGAAACATCCGCAATATAAAATCCGACATACTGCTCGTTTATTTCAAAATAATCAATAAAATCTCCGCTTAAAGTCATTGAAGGGAAAAGGTGGCGGCTGAACACATAATTCTGAATTTTTTTAACCGGATCTGGAAGCAGTTTGTTCTGCATCTTTCTCCCGGCCTCCTGATCCTCCTGAAGAGAGTCGAGGGTGCATTGGAGCTTTTTATTTGTCTTATTGAGATCAGAAACCCTGTCTGCCACCCTTTGTTCGAGGACATTGTTCAGAACAGATATTTCATTGATATATTCATAATTTCTGAGTGCTGAAATAATAGAGGTAAAAAGCTTCTGCGCTGAAAGTTCTGTTTTCTCCTTATAATCATTTATATCATAGTTGATTATTACTTCCTTTTCAGGGGCAAATCCGGGCTGCCCGGTTCTTAGAATTATCCTTATCCGCTGATCATTAAGGTCTTCCCTGATATACTCGACCAGCTCAAGTCCCGATGAGTCCTTTTCCATAACAACATCAAGAAGGGCAAGAGAGATATCATTGTTTTTACTCAGAATAACCCTGGCTTCGGCAGCAGAAAATGCGCTTATAAAATTCAGTTTTTTATTGTTATATTCAAGGTCCCGTAAAACCATCCTGGTAACCTGATGGACCTGCGGTTCATCATCAACAATCAGGATATTCCAGATACCCTTTTTCTTTTCTTCTGATAAATCCTTCTCTTCAGCAAATACCAGAATATCATCGTGACTCAATAATTCTATCTCCATTTTTATGTTAAACTTCATAATAATTCTAATACATATAGAAGTCAATTAAAGTTATTATTTTAGAAATCTTTGTCATGATTTTTTTTGGAATAAGTGATATTATATTCCCCACATATTAAAAGAAGGAGTATTCCAGTGAATATTTTGATTTTCGGACCAAACGGCAGCGGAAAAGGGACAATGGGGGCTATAATAAAGGAAAAATACAAACTTGCCCATATTGAATCGGGAGCTATTTTCAGGGAAAACATAAAAGGGGGAACAGACCTCGGGAAAAAGGCCAAGGAATTCATCGACCGGGGAGACCTTGTCCCTGATGAAATTACAATACCGATGATTCTTGACAGATTAAAGAAGGATGACTGTAAAGGGGGATGGCTTCTTGACGGATTTCCCAGAAACAAAGTTCAGGCTGAAAAACTTGATGAAGCTCTCAAGTCTTCAGATATTAAACTGAACTATGTTGTTGAAATACTTCTTGACAGGGAAATTGCCAGAAAAAGAATTATGGGAAGAAGGCTGTGTGAAAACGACAACAACCATCCAAATAATATCTATTTTGATGCAATTAAACCGGATGGAGATAAATGCAGAGTATGCGGAGGATCACTGTCAACCAGGGCAGATGATCAGGATGCTGAAGCAATAAATAAAAGACACAACATATACTATGATGCAGAAACCGGAACACTTGCGTCAGCATACTACTTTAAAGGGATTGCCGGAAAAGACGGTGTAAATTATGTAACAATAGAAGGAAGCAAAGGGGTTAAAGAGGTTTCTGAAGTCCTCCTTGCAAAACTCAGCTGATATATATAATTACCGATCTGAAAAGCTGCCGGAACAGCTGGTTGTTCAACCGGCAGCTTTTTTAAATACAAGACCTGTCATAGCTTGTCAATCAGCATTGAACATTTTCCGGAAGGAATAGGAAGGGTCTTTTTCTTGAGACCAAGAATGTTTATTGTAAAATAGTAAAGTTTTTCAGATTCCAGCCTTATCTCCCAGCCTCTTCCGCTTTTATTACCGAGAATAGTTATCATGTTTCTTTTAAGAGACAAATCCTCTATCCCCATAATCTCAAGCGTAGGTATTATCCAGTCAACAGTCTTTCTGGGAAGGCTTATATAAAGACCTATCACATTTTCAATCATCAGGGTAATTGTGCTCAGCGCTGTATATGCAAGAAAACTAACACGGGGGAAGTTTTCATTGCCTTCCCACTTTGCCGGACCCTCTTTCATCGGGGCATATGCTTCATATATGTCCCCTTTTTTCTCATTTTCAGGGTGAAGTGTATCAAGAATATAATAAAGATGTCTTATGGCACATTCCCTTGCAAGGTCGTTTCTTGCATATTTCTCAAGCCCCTTAACCAGGATAAAGGTGAGATGAGGAAAAACAGAACCCCTGAACCCGCCCCCTGCACTGTCAAACCTTTCATCTGTAGTGGCAAGGGACGGGAAAGGATTTTCAGTTCCGAAGGTTTCATCAACAAGTTTTTCTATAAGCGCATTAGCCTTGTCTTCATTGGGTATCTCGGCAAGAAGGGTCCAGTATGATGCAATAGTCTGCACCTTTACCTTTTCACAGTTTTTATCAAGGTCATAGTAAAAGCCGTCCTCTTCGTCCCACATAAGTTTATTTATTCTTGTCTTGAGCGAGAAATATTTTTTCTTGTACCTGAAACTTATTTCCTTATCGTTAAGAATATCACCTATGGCAGACAGATAAAGAGCGTTAAGCGCCTGCATTGTATTAAAATCTATGAGAAAAACAGCATTGTCTCTGGGAGTATTGCCCATCTCTACAGAAGAAAGGGGAACAGCATAAAGACCGTTTTCATCCTGAAAAGTATTCTCTATCCATGCATAATAATTTTCCAGAACAGGAATAACATCTTTCAGCCTCTTCTTCTGGCCGATCTTATGATAAATATTGTATTCTGCCCATGAAAAAAGCGGAGGCAGAAGCCCCTCAGGGTTATCATCAGAAAGAACCGCTGTTCCGTCCTCTTCGCTGTAAATACCCCTTATTGCACCTGATTCCTCCTGTTTGGAATAGAAATTATCAAGAGCAGGGGTTGCCTGAAAAATATTATTGCTATATACAAGAAAAAAAGTGGAGAGGCATGCTTCATACTGATTTATATAGGTATTGTCATGATAGTTAAAATACTTAGCCTGAAATCCGTTTTTTTTTGAACCTTTTTTCCAGAAATCATATAACCAGGTCCAGGTTTTGTTATAGATATCAACAAAATCCTGGTCATAAAAATGTACAATCGGAAAACCTGTTTTGATCACCTCAACTCCTTATAATAATGACACAATGCGGTATTTTAATAAAATCATACTTGATATTTAAACTCTTTAGCATAAACAGTTTATTAAATAGATGTATAACTAAACAGAGGATAATAGTATCATACAAATAAATAAGACAGAAGTCAAATTTAAAAAAGATTTTAACAATTGACAACATTCTTTATAAATCCTATAGAAAGTAATATATGAACAATTTTTTACCGGTAACCGGACAGGAAATGGCAGAAAAGGGATGGAAAACTGTGGATTTTGTCCTTGTTACCGGGGATGCTTATGTAGACCATCCATCATTCGGATCAGCTCTTATCTCAAGGCTTCTGGAAAAACAGGGATTCAGAATCGGACTGATTCCCCAGCCTGACTGGAAAAAGAAGGAACAGTTTGTCACTTTCGGAAGACCTGAATTAGGATTTCTTGTTACATCGGGGAATATCGACTCTATGGTAGCCCGATATACTTCCATGAAAAAAGCAAGAAGAGAAGACCTCTTTTCCCCTGAAGGAAAACCAGGATTAAGACCGGACAGAGCAGTCATAGTCTACACATCAATGATAAAAAGCGCCTATAAAAATGTACCTGTAATTATCGGTGGAATTGAAGCTTCCCTCAGAAGGCTGTCCCATTATGATTACTGGCAGAACAGTATAAGGAGAAGTATCCTGATTGATTCAAAAGCAGATCTCCTGGTCTACGGGATGGGAGAAAAAAGCATAGAAAGGATCGCAGAAAGGCTTAAAAACGGGGAAAGTATAAAAGATATAAAAAATGTAAGGGGAACTGTCACACGAAGTACAGAACAGCCGGAGATACCTGATTCCGTTATCCTTAATACATATGAAGAAATCAGTGATGATAAAAAACTTTTTTCAGAAAACTTCAGGACTGCCTATCAGAATACAGACCCCTTTACTGCAAAAACACTTATTGAAAAAACAGGAACTCAGTACGTAATACAGAACCCTCCTCAATATCCTCTCTCAGAAGAGGAAATGGATTCAGTATACGCCCTCCCTTTTACAATGAAACCCCACCCGTTATATAACGGGAAGGATATCCCGGCTTTCAGGGAAGTAGAATTCAGCATAACCAGCTCAAGGGGGTGCTTCGGGAGCTGCAGCTTCTGCTCCCTTGTCTTTCATCAGGGAAGAATAATTCAGGCAAGAAGTCATGATTCAATTATAAAAAGCGCAGTATCACTGACAGTCTCACCGGATTTTAAAGGGTATATACATGATGTGGGAGGACCGACTGCCAATTTCAGAAAACCGTCATGTACGAAACAGATAACCGAAGGGGCCTGCAGCGGCAGAAAATGCCTTTTTCCGGAACCATGTCCCTCTCTTGAAGCTGATCACCGGGATTATATTTCTCTTCTCAGGAAACTGAGAAAAATTGATAAGATAAAAAAGATTTTTATACGCTCAGGAATCCGTTATGATTATATACTTGAAGATTCTGATGTTAAGAACAGGGTAAAAGGGAACATTCTTGAAGAAATCTGTGCAAACCATGTCAGCGGGCAGCTGAAAGTTGCACCTGAGCATATCTCAAAAAGAGTCCTTAAGGTAATGGGAAAACCTGGAAAAGAAGTTTACCTTGATTTTAAAAACAGGTTTGAAACAGAAAACAGGAAACTCGGGAAAAAGCAGTATATTATACCATATTTTATTTCTGCACACCCCGGATCTGAAATTGGCGATGCGATAGAGCTTGCTCAGTTCCTTAAAAAAAGCGGATTTATCCCGGATCAGGTACAGGATTTTTATCCAACCCCCGGTACACTTTCTACCTGTATCTACTATACCGGTTTCGATCCTTTTACAGGGGAGAAAATATATGTCCCCGGCAGCATTGAAGAAAAAAAAGAACAGAAAGCCCTGATCCATTTTCACAAACCTGAAAACTACAGACTGGTTAAAAAGGTCCTGATAAGATCAGGCAGACAGGACCTTATCGGCATAGGAAAAAATTGTCTTATCCCCGCACAGGAAAAATCCTTCAGCAGGGGCCGTACTCAGAAGACTGATCAGCCCTCTCATAAACCTCAAAGGAAAAACCGGTAAAATCCTCTGACTTTACAAGAGTCCATGAAGAGCGGTTATAGTCCGGGAAGTATACATCCCCTTTAAAATCATTTTTAACCTTTGAAATAAAAAGTGAATCTGCATATTTAAGGACATCCCTGTATACCGATGCGCCTCCTATAACAAAAAGCTCCCCTTCAAGAGAGAAGGCCGCTCCTGCTGCATCAAGAAATGAGGAGAAAACATAGACATTTTCCAGTTTTCTTGTATCAGTGGGTATTTTTTCAGGGTCTGAAGTTAGAATAATGTTTTTCCTCCCGGGAAGGGGTTTCCCGATCGATTCAAAAGTCCTTCTTCCCATTATTACAATATTCCCAAGAGTCTCTCGTTTAAATAGTTTAAGATCCTCAGGAATATGCCATGGCAGATCATTTCCTGTTCCTATAACCCTGTTTTCTGTCATTGCAACTATTATATTGATCTTTTTTAACGGGAAGATTTTCATACCGCTACTTCAAACCTGATAAACGGCTGAGGATCATAATCTTCAAGGATAAAATCATCAAATCCCAGCTCAAAAAACGGCTTGTCCGCAATCTGTATACGCGGAAGTTTCCCCGGCGTTCTTTCAAGCTGTTTTTTTATAGCATCAATATGGTTTTCATATATATGGGCATCAACAAGGGTATGGGCAAACTCCCCCGGTTTAAATCCTGTCTCCTTTGCGAGCATCATAGTCAGAAGGGAATAACAGGCAAGATTAAACGGCACTCCAAGGGCGATATCTGCTGACCTCTGGGTTAAATGACAGTTGAGCCTGCCGTTTACTACATTGAAACAGAAACTGTAATGGCAAGGGGGAAGACGGCTTTCAGCAGCATTGGCAGGATGCCAGGCAGAAACGACAAGCCTTCTTAGCGCCGGAGAATCAGGGTTTTCCCTGATTTCATTGAGGGAGTCAATTATATACTGTATCTGATCAAAGACTTTTTCACCTGTAACAGGATCAGCAGAAACCCATTTTTTCGCCCACTTCTCCCCTTCAAGCCCTTTTTCAGGAACAGGAAATCTTCTCCAGAAACGTCCGTATGCAGTTTCAAGCCTTCCTTCGCTGTCAGCCCATGCATCCCATATTTTTGTATGATTTCTCAGATCCCTGATATGCTCATCTCCTGAAAGATACCATAAGAGTTCCCTTAGCATTGAATTGAAAAAAACCTTTTTTGTTGTCAGGAGAGGATATCCCTTTGAAAGATCAACCTTATAGAAACATGCAAATGAACTGAGAGTGGCAACTCCTGTCCTGTTTACCTTTTTTTCACCGTTTTCAAGAACATATTTAACAAGATCCAGATACTGCTGCATTATAATTACTCCGGTAACTTCTTTTATTTGTAAATCCTGAGATAATATCCGTCCAGAACAGGAACAGGGACACCCCCAATATTAATCACATTATTAAGTTTTGCAACTATAATCAGCCCGGAATTCATAGAAACTTCAGATGGACCGGGTGTTTTTTTTCTTCTGGCCGGGAACATGTCCTCATATTCCTTCCCCTGAAAAATTATAACACTTCTGTAAATATATACATCGCTTACCCCTTCCCACTCTCCATTCACCAGCATCAGCTCTACACGGTAGTTTTCTGGATCTTTATCAACAACAGAAAAAGAGGAAAGAGCTCCGTTCAGAATAAAATACTTGTCTTTCAGAGCCTCTGTATTATTTTCAGAAACCATACTGTTCAGCTGCTTTAGTGTGATACTGAAGTCAACAACCCTATCAAAACCGGGGGCAGGCGATGCACTGACCCCTGCGGTAATATATATCATTAAAAGGAAACAAACTATTAAAGCCTTTTTCACTTTTTCCTCCTTTCTTTATTTTCTAAAATATTATACCATATTTGATAAAATAATAAATAAAAACTACCGATACTAATTATAGTGTTCTGTATAATTTATATTGTTTGACAAATTATATAGAAAATTTTATTATAGAATTATTATTCTATTAAGAATACAACACATGAAAAGGTATATATATGACAAATAATGAAATAGTACCTGGATTTGATGATGAAAAAGATGACAGCCTGAAAATCAAACTACAAAAAGTAGAAACTGACAACAGTTGCCTTGTTTTATATCTGACCGGTTATATTGACACCTATAACTCAAATTCATTCCAGAAAAGAATTTCCCGTGCTGTTGATTCCGGGTATATCAAACTCATTTTCAACTGCAATGGACTTAATTATGTATCAAGTACAGGTATTGGATCATTTACCGCTTTTCTGAAGACTGTAAAACCAAAAGGGGGAGATCTTGTTCTTCTTGAAATCCAGCCTAAAGTGTATGAAGTATTTCAGCTGCTTGGTTTTTCACAGTTTTTCAATATTAAGGATTCACTTGAGGAAGCTGTTGAATTTTTCAACAAAGGAAATCCTCAGAAATCTTCTGATGTTTTTCCCAAGATCTTCAAGTGTCCGATATGTTCAAAAAAACTGAAAGCAGTCAAACCGGGAAGGTTCCGCTGCTCTGAATGCAAGACAATCCTTGCAATAGATAATAACGGACAGGTTTTTCTGGGATAAAGCTTTAAGCTTTATCCTTTTTTTTTGCTTTTCCGCATATCTGTTAACAACCTGTGGATAATTATCCATTCAACTTATACTTTCATTAAAATAATATTTTTGAACTTTTCGCAGTTAATAGCCATATTAGAGATAATACGAATAAACACTTACTATACCTATAAATATTTATCTTTAAGTTTTTATATATGAAGTTTTATCAATATTCCAGGTAAAAAATATGTTGTGGATAACTTCTGTATTTATCCCTTAAAAGATGGGACTGCCTGTGGATAACCTGTGTACTGATTCTGATAAGTGCAGTTTATGCTAAAAAAAGCCTGCGGTTCGTAGACAGCAGGCTCTGTATCCAGGGGATAATTCCGGAATCATTCTTCAGGGACAGGGAGAACTATTGAAAATTCACACATTCTGTCTTTTGATGAGTTTATCCTTATTTTTCCTTTATGTTTCTCAAGTCTTTCCTTAACCATACTCAGACCGATCCCCCTTCCGGCGACCTGTGTTGCCTCATCCAGTGTTGAAAACCCCGGTGAAAAAATATGCCGGGCTATATCAACCGGCTTTAAATCCGGCATTTCAAGATTCCCGTTTAACTGCATCAGCTTTTCCTGTATCTTTTTTATATCAAGCCCCCTGCCGTCATCCCTGAACCTGTATTCAATGGTGTCTTTTCCCTTGTTTGCTGTAATATGTATAAGGCCATGTTCTTTTTTATTCTTTCTGAGCCGTTCATGGGGCATTTCTATTCCGTGAACTATGGAATTACGTGTCATCTGGATAAAAACATCCTTAATGACTTTTTTATAGCAGTCAGGAATATCGGTACTGTTAAAATCACTGAACTGAAGCTGGACTTTTTTATTCATTTTCTTTGATTCCACATCCAGAACTCTTTCTATTGATTTTTCAAGAATCCCTTTATTTATTACAGCCTCGGAATCAACAAAATCAGTCTTGAACTCAAGGATCTTGTTTATTAATGACTTGATATCATTGATTTCAACCTGTATATCCCTCAGGGTAATTGCCATATCCAGAATATTATCCCAGACAATCTCTTTTTTATTGATAACAGCGGAAATTTCCTCCTCAACCTTATGCAGAGTTGAAGAGAACTTTTTGATTCCCAATATCAGTGCATTGCTTTTCATTGAATGGATAGACTGATATACCCTGACCATAAGATCCCTGTAATTGCTTCCCTTTTTTTTCAGAAGTTCATTTATTATATCCATCTCCTCTTCCGCATCCTTGAGAAAATCCATCATCATTTTGGGATCAACATGAATAATCTGAAAGAGGTTCTCCATGCTCTTTGCATTTTTCTTGGATTCCTCTTCAAGTTTGCTGGAGAGAGTATATTCTTCCGTTATATCCTTTACTGACCCGAGAATCAGTACTGATCCGTCATCTTCATAAATATGGTTAAACCTGAATGACAGATAATATTCACTGAAACTTTTTTCATCTGAATCAAGACTGACCGCTATATTTTCAAGCGGATTTATCTCTTTAAGGAGTTCAGGATTAATCTCTTTCCTGAAAAACATTTCAAGATAGTCCTTTGTCGCATGGAGGTCTTTATCAGGTATTCTGTTTTCAAGAAGATCAATAAAATTCATTCCCTCAAGCTGATGATTCGGAAAGAGTTTCCTGAAATATTCCGAAAACTGGGATTCAATGACCAGATGACTGTCAAGAAGAAAAATGCCCTCCTCAACATTCTGCATAATACTGTCAGTCTGCTTCTTTTCATACCTGAGGTCATGTGTTGTACTTTCAAGAGAACTCTGGGTCCTGTTCTGAATAATTTCAAAGGTAAGGCAGAAGATATATATGAAAAAATAAATACCTATTGTTCTGAATATATAATCAATTGAAAAAGGGACATACCCGCCATACCCTGTTAAATAGATTACCGAGGCATACAGCATCAGAGGCAGTGCAAAAACAGAACCGGTGAAAGCTCCCCCCAGAAAAATACTGATTATAGGGAAAGCCAGAGGCCACAAAACACCTGCACCATGCACATCTACGTTTCTGACCAGATATATATTGAACAGAAACATAACCACAACTACAAAATAGCTGATCTTTCTGATATTCCGTGTTTTCCTCAGAATAAAAAAAGCAGTTATATTGGCAGCGACAATACCAGACATTACATAGAAAAGTCCATACTCCTGCAGCTGTAAATCCCTGATTGCAAAAAAAGCCAGAAGGCTTGATACAATTATGAGGATAAGATTCAGGAAAATCAGCCTGCTACGCTCTCTGGTCTGATAAATATCATAGGTTCCTGACGTGATTATATTGTTAAATAGATTTTTGTATTTCATAACCCCTCCCGGCAATCAGTTAACAACTTCATTTGTTATAATATTCTCAAGTCCAACAGCAAGGATGAATTCCCCCTCCTGAATAGAAAAGGGAATCCCTATAATAGGAACATTTTTTCCGGGCCAGGCAATATTATGTGCATTCCCTTTAACAATGGAGGGAAGAGAAATCATCAGTCTGTATGATTCAAATCCCTTTTTTGCATTTCCTGCAATTATGTTTACAACCTCACCGATAGTATCAATTACATCATCATTGATTTCCGGAATACTGTATCCGACAAGCTTTGAAGTCAGACTGCATGCAAGTGAATTACTGAAGCTGATTACAACCCCTCCCCTTGTCTGACCGGCAATACCGATAACACCTGAAATATCCCAGTCAAGGGTCTCTGTTCTCTTAATCAGATAGGGATTTAAGAGCCTGGGTTTTTCCCTGAAAAAATCCATAAAGACCGCATCTGTAGCTTCAACAAAGGGCATTATATACTTTTTATCCATATTTCACCTCTGAACATAAAAGACGCTCAATTTTTTCAATCAGTTTTTTTTCCGGAACCGGTTTTACAATATAATCACTTACTCCTGCCTTTAAAGCCTCTATTACATTGTACTTTGCAGCCTCAGAAGTTATCATAATAATCGGGAGTGTTTTAAAAGGTTCAAGCCTTCTCAGCTTTTTAACAAGATCAAGCCCGTTAAGACGGGGCATGTTCCAGTCAAGAAGAAGAATATCAATACTGTTGTCTGTGATTTCCCTGAAGGCAGTAATTCCATCCTGTGCTTCATAAAAATTAATCCTGCCGTATTTGCCGCAGTACTCAAGGGTATTTTTAATTATATTTCTCATTATCTTTGAATCATCAACAACAAGAATATTCATTGGCCGATCTCCTTAACGTGCAACCACTGCAGACCGCCCGATTCTGAAACCTATCAGTGCATTATTCATATCAGGGCCCTGAAAAGACCTGCTGTAAACAGTAATATATCTGGAACTCAGACTCCAGTTGCCCCCTCTGACAGTCCTGAAAGAGCTTTTCTCACCCCCTTCAGGATCCATTGACGGAGAAGTCTGGTAATACGCAGGCGAATACCAGTCCCAGCACCATTCACTTATATTTCCGCTCATATCAAAAAGACCAAGTTCATTCGGCTTCTTTTTCCCCGCTTCCTGGCTCAGCCGCCTGGAATTACTTTTAAACCAGCTGATATCCTGAGGGTCATCGTTACCGGAATACCGGAACCCGGCTGACAGGTTCCCCCCCCTTGCAGCATATTCCCACTCAGCCTCTGTAAGCAGCCTGTATCCATTGCTGCGGAAATTACACACAACAACCCATTTTTTATCATCATAGGAGTTCGTATTGTTCCGGTCTTTTTCTTTCTTGTAAATAGAATAGGCAGGATTAAGACCGTCAATTTCACTCAGCTTATTACAAAATTCCACTGCATCATACCAGGTCAGATTATCAACCGGACGCAGTTCTCCTCTTATTTTTGAAGGATTTTTTTTATAAACCTTTTTCCATAACTGCTGTGTAACTTCAGTTGTCATGACCCAGAAACTGCTCAGTTCTACTGTATGGACCGGTTTTTCAATACTGTATCCCTCTTCAGATCCCATCTGAAAAACCCCGCCCTCAACAAGAACAAAATCAGCAAGTCCTCCCGGACGGGTTTCTCTAATAATAAGATTGTCATACAGGTTCTGAGAAAATAAAGTCAGAACAGGGATAAATAAAAAAAAGATAAACATAACTTTTCTGCAAAAACTAATAGACACACAATCCCCCCATAAAACAAAATCTTAATTATTTTTTAAAAATAATAACGGTTTTTTAAATATGATAACGGTTTTAAAATATTAGAATTTTGTTAGATTATAGCATGGGATTTTGAATATCAGAAATATTTTAACCTGATTTTAATATTATTATGCTTTTTTCTCCCATGTTTATAATATTTAATTGCATGGGAAATAATGGCATGATAGAATTTTGATTAAGGAGCTGTAAAATAAAAATCATTAAGGAACTTACAGTATTTATTTTCATACTGATTTTCAGTTTTATTCTTTATTACTCTTTTGCTTTCCAGCCTGGAGCTGTTTTTTTTGGGGATTTTATATTATATACCTGGCAGGAAATTCTTCTTTTATCGGAAATTATATATATATTTATCATGTTCAGCAGGAATAAAACACTTTTTATAGTTAAATCAACTCTCTTTTTCATCTTATCTTTCTCCAGCCTGTTTATCTCCTACCGGTTTTTCCCCGTTATAGATGGTTTTCCAGATAAGAATGCAACTGTTTCAGAGTCAAAATTCTATTACAGCAGCTCATCAGCTTTATATGTAATAAGCGCTGACAGCGGAACAATAAAACAGGGAATAATTATTAACAGCAGTAATGAAGAACCGAAATACAGGACTGTTGACAAATCAAAATACAGATATTTTTCAGATGACCGTTTTACTGTAATAGAAAATGACCGGGAAACTGAGTTTGAATCAGGAAGAGACAGGGATTTATTTCTCAATACCGTTTTTAATAATTTAAGAAACATTTCAAATGACTGGAAAAAAACTGCTATAATAAACATTTTCCATCTGTTAATGAAAATTTCAACCTTTGTTCTTCTGCTGATTTTTATTTCACGCACTTTCAGAATCAGCAACTTCCCCTTTATCAACTTTTCATTGTTTATATCTGTATTTTTTACGGCAGTTTTTTTTCTGAATATAAGTACACGGGTGATAATACCGGAACCGGTATTATCAGTTCTGCCGGATTTTTTCAAAGAAAACTGGGGATATGGATTATTACTGATAATTTCTTTTTTATCCTTGGCCGGAAAACTGATACCTGATAGAAGAAGGACAGTATAAATAAATATGAAAGTAAACCTGAAAAGAACTGTCAAATATATTATATTTATCCACCTTGCAGCTTTGGCCCTTATTTTCACTTCTTTCATGCTGTCTGGTGCAGACAGTTCAATAATTAACTCTCTTCAGCCGCCATATAGAATTATCTCTGCATTTCTTTTCTATATACAGTTTTTTCTTCCTTTATCAGCAGCCGGGATATTTTTTGTTTTTCTTCTGACAGACAGAAACAGTTTTAATCCTGAGTCTGTAAATTATTTTCTCGCTGCCCTGATAAATATAATTATCCCTATCCTTGCTGTTTTCTCTTTTTTGACCCTTTACCTTGAACCATCGCTCAATGAAAAGAAAGTATGGCTCAGTGAGCTTTCAGAAACTGCAGGATTTTATCTCAAGGAACTTGAAAAAAACACCGGTCTGGATCCTGAAAAGGAATATGTTTTTTCAGATCTTTATCTATATATAGATCCTGATAACGAGGAAATTAATAACAGACATGATGATCTGAAAATAAAATTACTGGACAATTACAGAGAAACCGGATCTGCTGAAGAAACGGCCGAAGCTGCCGGCTTTTCGATAAGGTCGCTGACAGGAAAAAAGCTTATTGAGATTTCAGAGTTTTTCATGGCGAAAAAAGACTACAGTTCTGCAGCATACTACTCGGAAATGGCCGGTATATTCAGAAATTTCAGGAAGAGTTCTGAAAGAATGATAAAACAGGCGGAAGAGGGATTAAACAGGTCATTTTTAACAAACCCGGAACGGGAGACACTGTTTGACGGTAAACTAAAAGCGATGGAGCTTTTAAATTCAGAAAAATTTATTGAATCCTACTATCAGGCCGTTGAGTTAAAAAAATTATTCCCGGAAGATAATGAACTTGATACAATTGTAACAGAAGCCATGGAAAAAATGAGAAGTATTTCATTTTTCTATGAGGAAATAGAAGAATTTGTATTTGTTCCGGGTAAAAAAAATATAATTTTCACTGAAAAGAATGAAGGGGGAACAACTATAATTAATTGCGGTAAAATTGTTTATACTGACAGTAATATCTATTTTTTCAATATAGGGGTCCTTTTTCTTGATAGGGGAAACAGGATACTCAAGTCCTTTTCTGCACCGTACGGGAAAAGAATAGGCAACAGCATAAATATGAACTGTATAGGGAAAACAGAAGAAAAGTATTTTCTTCCCGAGTGGACTGATGTTAAGGATAATCAGACATCAATTCCCATTAGCTACAGGATGGAGGACCTGATAAATTTCTCAGGAACCCGTTATGCTCTTAAAAAGATGAATACTTTATACCTTTTCACTAACATGGAATCTCTTAAGAATGCCGGATTCGGAAAAACCGGTCCGGTAATCGAAGCAGGGGGAAGAATTATCAGATGCATTAATTTTCTTCTTATGATCTGTATTTCTACATATTCAGGTTTGTCATTCATGAAAAGGGGAAAAAGAAAAAATTACATGTCTCTTCTGATGTTCCCGGTAGTCTTTTTTGTTGCTTATTTTTCAGATTTACTGCTTTTCACCCTGAATATAAATCTTCTTGAAAATTTGCTTATAACAGCCGGGGAGTTCAAATCATTTGCCGTATTTACCCTGATAACAGCCTTAGAATTTTCTGTAATTCTGTTTCTGACAGTACGGCGGGGTATCTTTACAGACTGAAAAGATACATATTCCTTTATAGATCAGCAGTCTGCCGGATCTTTCCTTTCAATCCTGGCCCCAAGAACCTTAAGCCTGTCAACCAGATTTTCATAACCCCGTTCTATCTGGTACACATTTTTAATTTCACTTCTCCCCTCTGCACATAGGGCGGCAATTACCATTGCCATTCCTGCCCTGATATCGGGGGAAACAAGTTCAGATCCCTTAAGACGTGAAGGTCCGCTGACAACTGCTCTGTGGGGATCACAGAGGATTATCCTGGCCCCCATCCCTATTAGTTTGTCAACAAAAAACATTCTGGATTCAAACATCTTTTCATGAACAAGAACAGTACCCTCAACCTGGGTTGCAACAACAGTCATGATACTTGTAAGGTCAGGCGGAAACCCAGGCCACGGAGCATCATCAATAATCGGAATCTGGCCGCCAAGATCTGGAACAACCTTCAGAGACTGCCCCGGATTTATCCTGATATTCCTGCCGTCACTCTCCCAGTGTATTCCAAGCTTGCTGAATGCATTCTTAGTCATTCTCAGGTTTGCCGGATCAGCTTCCTCTATCTCCAGTTCTCCCCTTGTAACAGCAGCAAGCCCTATATATGAACCAACTTCAATGAAGTCAGATCCTATTCTGTACTCAGCCCCGGAAAGTTTACTGACCCCTTCAATTCTCAGTATATTGGAACCGATCCCTGTTATTTTCGCCCCCATTTTTACCAGCATCCTGCACAGATCCTGGACATGAGGTTCTGAAGCTGCATTCTGGATTATTGTTTTACCCTCTGCCAGAACAGATGCCATCACAGCATTCTCGGTTGCGGTAACTGATGCTTCATCAAGGAAAAGATCAATACCGACAAGTTTGTTTGCAGTAACCTTAAACATACCGTCAACTTCAATCCTGGCTCCGAGCTCGGAAAACGCCAGGAAATGGGTATCAAGCCTCCGCCTTCCGATTACATCGCCTCCAGGGGGAGGGAAAACCACTTTCCCTGTCCTTGCAAGGATTGAACCTGCAAAGAGAATCGAAGCCCTTACAGACCTTGCTTCCTCTACGGGAAGTTCAGATTTTATATTTAAGGATTTTATCTCATAAACACCTGACTTCACCCTTTTAACAGATGCCCCCAGTTTTTTAAGGATATCAAGCATTACTGCAACATCCTCAATTTCCGGGATATTTTCAAGAACTACAGCCTCGTCTGTTAAAAGGCTTGCCGCAATACAGGGTAGTGCAGCGTTTTTATTTCCACTTGCCCTGATCTTTCCCTTTACAGGAAATGATCCGTCAATAATATATTTGCACATAATATGAAATCTACATTTTAGAGAAGCTGTTGTCAATGACAGTTTCTAATTTACAAGAAATGAGAACATGGGGGAATCAAAGGGATTTGAATTCATATATATTTTAACAAGATATATGGCCTCATCCTGATTACCTGCAGAAACCTTGACATAGGTAGTAAAATTATAAACATTTTTCCGGTCAAACCGGAACGGATTTTCCACAATATCAGGAAAGACAATATCAATATTGCTTTCATTTTTAAGAAACATATTAATATCGGGGAAAAGATCATTTTCTTTTTTTACAGGGTAGAATATTCTCTGTAAAACTGTCCGGTCGGAAAGACCTCTGTCGTTTAACCCTTTAAGGCGGGCTGAAGGTACAGTAAATTTTAAAAAATATTTGAGATTTTTAGCCTCCAGATATTTTTCCGCTTCAGAAAGAAAAAGTTTGAGATTTCTGACTATATTCACAGTTCCTGCAGCAGAAAAACCGTTATCAGTCAGTTCATAGAGGGTAATAAAGGTCTCATATCCCAATCCCTCCTCAAACAGATTTTCATAACTGATAATTTCAATATCCCTGTCATTATCAATATCCTCTATTCTGAAGAACTCCGAAAGGGTATTATTCATGCTTATAACAGAATAACTGCCACTATCTGAAACTGTAACAATATTTTCAGACAAACCATCCTCACCCCTGAAAACCACTGTAACAGCACGGACCTGAGTATCAGAAGAGAGATCCAGAACAGAGTAACTGCTGAGAACAGACCTGTGTTTAAGAGGGAGTACTGCTACGGGGGAAAGAGCCTTTTTATCATTTAAGAAAACAGCAAGAAGATATCTGTCTGTTGCAGTATCATCAATAAAATTCCTTATATCAGACAGATAGGCCTCGTCACTCATTTCAGGAGATTCGGCGTTAGTGCAGATTACATATATTTCTGTAACGCCGTTATTATCAAGATCTTCTTCGATATAATCTATCCGTTCCTTTCTGTGAACAGGAAAATATAATGATCCCTTATAGTTTATTCCTGTAGCAAAAAGCTTTTTCAGTAATGATTCATTAGCAGGAACAGCTGTTTTCTCAGCGCTGTTTTTTTCAGGAACCGCTGTTTCATCGGGAAGATTCTCGGAAGTGATTTCTTTATCCATGACTTCTGCAGCCTGAGAAGGAGCAACTGATTTACATCCCCCAATGCTTATTAAAGAGATAATGAGTAAAATTAAATAGAGAGGCGTTCTCAGACTATTCAAAACACAGCCTTTACAATTATTGAAAAAATCTCCCGGGTTTTACGGGATAATATAACAATATACTGTATCCGTAATAATTTTCCAGAACTTTTTTAATAATTATACTCCGCTGATAATAAAGCATAGATAAAAGATATATAAAATGATATAAAATAGTAAATTTTCATATATTAATTACATACTTTGAGGAAAACAAAATGAAAGTCATGAAATTCGGCGGAAGTTCTGTTCAGGATGCACAGCATATAAAAAATGCCTGTTCAATTGTCAACGAAGAAGCAGCGAAAGGAAAAACAGCTGTTGTATTTTCTGCCATGAAAGGGGTAACAAACCTTTTGATTGAATCTTCAAATATAGCTTCAACCGGAAGTACTGAATATAAGAAGCATATTAAAACACTTTATACAAAACAGGCTGATGCTGTCAGAGGGCTTTTAGACGGAGAAAAAGGGGAAGAGACTCTGAAGGTTATCAACGATATGATTTCAGAGCTTGAGAACATTCTTCACGGGATAGAACTTGTAAAGGAATGCTCACCAAGAAGCCAGGATCTGGTTGTAAGCTTCGGGGAACGGCTTAATAATTTCCTGATATCATCCTATCTTAATTCAACAGGCAGTAAAGCCGAGTTTATTGATTCCAGAGAGATAATTAAAACTAACAGCCAGTACGGAAGAGCACAGGTTAAATATGAAATAACCTATAAAAATATACGTGAGAGATTTTCCGCAGTTGACGGAATAGCTGTAATTACCGGCTTTATAGCATCAAATGAAGAAGGGGCAACAACAACGCTAGGAAGAAACGGCTCTGACTTTACTGCATCAATAATAGCTGCCGGTATCGGAGCAGATTTGATTGAAATCTGGACAGATGTCGATGGTGTATTAAGTGCAGACCCCAGAATTGTAAAATCTGCGTTTGTTGTCCCGGAAATCAGCATAGAAGAGGCGATGGAGCTTTCTTACTTCGGAGCAGAGGTTATCCATCCATATACAATGATACCGGCAGTTGAAAAAAACATTCCAATATGCATAAAAAACACCCTCAATACAAAGGCCCCTGGAACTTATATTATCAACAATCCCAAACCTCACAACAAGCCGATAACCGGTATTGCAAGCATAAATAACGTTTCCCTGATAAATATTGAGGGGGGAGGAATGCTTGGTATCCCGGGATTTGCGTCCAGGGTATTTGAAGTGCTTGCAAAAGCAGAAGCAAACGTAATAATGATTTCCCAGGCTTCAAGTGAACATACAATCTGCATTGTATGCAGGGATGATGATGCAAAAAGGGCCCTTGCGGCAATGAAGTCAGAATTGAAAGACGAAATCTCCTCAAGAAAAATACAGAATTTTGATCTTGTTGAAAATCTTGAAATAATTGCCATAATCGGTGAAAACATGAAAGGGACTCCCGGAATAGCAGGAAAGCTTTTCAGTACTCTCGGCAACAATAATATTAATGTTCTCGCTATTGCCCAGGGGTCATCAGAAAGAAATGTTTCCTTTGTTATCCAAAAAAATGAAACTGAAAAAGCACTTAATGTAATACACAATTCATTTCTAGAATAAGGAGTGTTGTAAATGAAGTTTTCAAGTACACGAGATAAAAAAAATATTGTAAGCTTTAAAGAAGCTGTTTTTCAGGGGCTTTCCCCTGACGGGGGCCTTTTTAATCCGGTAACAACGCCTGATCTTTCTTCGCTTTTTAAAAACATGAACAAAACTACTTCTTTTATCGAATCATCTTCCATGCTGACAGCAGAAATCCTTAAAGAAGACCTTTCAGAGGAAAGGGCATATGAAGTGTGCAGAAAAGCGTTCCCCTTCGCCCCCCACCTTACTGAAACCGGGGAGGATATCCAGATCCTTGAACTTTATCACGGCCCATCCTGTGCTTTCAAGGATTTCGGGGCTTCTTTTCTCGCCACTTCAATGGAGGAATTCCTCACCGGTGAGGACAGAAAGGCAATAATCCTCACTGCAACCTCAGGAGACACAGGAAGTGCTGTCGCTCAGGCATTCTATAACAAAAAAAATATTGAGGTTGTAATACTGTATCCATCAGGAAGGGTAAGCCCTCTCCAGGAAAAACAGCTAACTACTCTCGGAGGAAATGTTACCGCACTTGAGGTAAAGGGCTCCTTTGATGACTGTCAGAAAATGGTAAAGGAAGCCTTTGTAAGCAGTGATATGTCCCGCCTGCCTCTGACTTCGGCAAACTCAATCAACCTTGGAAGGCTTTTCCCCCAGTCATTCTACTATGTTGATACTGTAAACAAACTTAAAGAAAGGTATGAAAATATTGTTTTCTGTGTACCGAGCGGCAATTTCGGCAATCTCACTGCAGGAATTCTTGCAGACAGATGGGGCCTCCCGGTAAAAAAGTTTATAGCTGCAACCAATCTGAACAAGGTTGTTCCTGAATACCTTGAAACAGGGATATATAATTCAAGACCTTCTGAACTAACCTATTCAAACGCCATGGATGTAGGAAACCCGAGCAATTTTGAAAGACTTAAAGATATTTTCGGTGGGGATTTCAAAAAGATGGGGGAAAGAATTGAGGGTGACTGGGTTAATGACGGAAGGACCCTTGAGGTTATCAGAGAATTCTATAATGAGAAAAAAAGCTTTATTGATCCCCATACTGCAGTAGGCTATGAAGCCTCAAAAAGATATAAAAAAGCAAACCCGGACAGGAAGACTGCAGTAGTAACCCTCTCAACAGCACACCCGGGGAAATTTCTTGAAGTAGTTGAGGAGGCAACAGGGGTTAAACCAGAGCTTCCCCTGCAGCTTGAAAAGATACTTAAACTTGAAAAACAGTCTGTTGTTATTAACAATACTACAGAAGCGCTTAAATCGTTTCTTTCAGAAAAATTCAGTTAAAAATCAAAAAAAAGCTGTCCGGAATATCTGGACAGCTTTTCTATAAACTCTATAATTCCTTTTCCTGAAATTTAAACAAACGAAATACCTACACGGATATATTCACCCGATTTTGCGGCTTCAACCGCTTCGTTTATCCTTTCAAGCGGGAACTGGACTTTTACAATTTCATCAAACGGATATTTATCGTGATTTTTTTCAAGGAATAAAAGAGCCTTTTTCAGATGGTCAGGCCTGTAGTTATGAATCCCCTTTATTGTCAGATACCTTCTGATAATATTATTTGCATCAATAGTAATATTATTGCCGGGAGCGACCATCCCCACTGTCATGAATTTCCCGCCGATAGTAAGGTTGTCAAGAGCATAATCTACAACTGAATTATCACCGCACACCTCGATTGCAACATCAAGGCCGAATCCTCCGGTCAGTCCTTTTATCATTTCAGCAAACTCTTCCTTGCCGGTTTCTGTGAGGTTTACCGTTCTTGTTGCACCGAACCTGGAAGCTGCAGCCAGCCTTGATTCCAGTCTGTCAGCTGCAATTATTTCATTTGCTCCCATTTCCTTCAATATGGCGCATGTATTCATCCCCAGAAGGCCGGCACCCAGAACAAGGACATTATCACCCTTTTCAACACCGATAGTCTCAATTGCATTTATTACAGATGCGACTCCGCAGTTTGCGGGAGACGCAACAGCATCAGAGAGATTATCCGGTACTTTGAAAACAACAGTTCCCGGAATAATATGAATATACTCACCATACCCGCCGAGGAGCCCTGATTCATCTTTTTTATCAAATGAAGCATGGCCGTATTTTTTTATTGAAAGACATTTCTGGGGCATATTTTTTCTACAGTAATGGCATTCCCCGCAGGAAGCCATTATTGTCCAGGTTATCCTGTCCCCGACTTTAAGGGTGTTACCGAATCCGTCATAGATAATGTTTTTTCCAAGCCTTACAATATCGGCAACCATTTCGTGCCCTAGAACGAGGGGAACAGGTTCCTCTCTTCTCCCTGTTATTGTATGAATATCAGATCCGCAGATTGTACTGAACCTTGTCCTGCAGAGGATTGAATCATCCTCAATCTCCCTGTTCAAACTGAAATCAACTATTTCTATTTTTTTACCGACCTTCTCAAAGACTGCAGCCCGGCATTTTTCAGGAAATTCTTTCATTTAATCCTCACCTTGTATAATATTTTTTCCTGCCTATTTCTTTAGATAATTTATTTCTATATACTTAATTCTTAAAAAGAGATATCTTTATAATATAAAAGATAATTGTTTAATTTATGTTAAACTGCATGATTTTTTCTGATTTTTAAAAGAGGATGTCTTCTTGTTATCAGATGAAAAGTTTTTTTCAAACTGAAAAACAAGATCAGGAAGAAAAATCCTTATACCAGTCCACAAAATATCTTATTCCTTCTTCCAGATTTATTTCAGGTCTGTAACCGAACTCCCGGTCAAGAGACGAGACATCTGCAAAAGTTTCTTCAACATCACCGGTCTGAAAGGGAAGATATCTTTTTCTGGCAGTTACACCGAGAACCTCTTCTATAACCTCAATAAACCTTCCGAGTTCCTCCGGCCTTCCCCTTCCTATATTATAGATATCACTCCTGACCTCTTTTTTATTATCAGAAAAAGCCTTTATAATTCTGGAAACACCTTCAATAATATCATCAATATATGTAAAATCCCTTTTCATCCTGCCTTTGTTGTATACATCTATCTCTTCCCCGGCAAGGATCTTTTTAACAAATTTAAAATATGCCATATCAGGCCTGCCCCAGGGGCCGTATACAGTAAAAAACCTCAAACCCACCGACCTGAGACCGTAAACTGAATGATAAACATGCGCCATCAGTTCATTGCTTTTTTTCGTCGCCGCATACATGCTTACAGGGGAATCAGTCCTGTCGCTTTCTGAAAAAGGCTGTTTTTCATTTCCCCCGTAAACGCTTGAACTGCTTGCATAAACAAGTTTATCAATACTGTGTTTCCTGCAGTTTTCAAGTATATTAAGAAATCCGGTAATATTACTGTCAACATAAGACTGCGGATTAACCAGTGAATACTGTACACCTGCCTGGGCTGCAAGATGGCAGACAATATCAAACTCCTTTTCATTAAATACCCTGTCAAGAGAAGCCCTGTCGGCAGTATCTACCCTTATAAAGCTTAAATCTGAATAAATAGCAGATCCTGTAATATCCGTATTAGATATGGTTTTTTCCTGAAATCCAAGTTTTTCAAGCCTTCTGTATTTTAGCCCCTGATCATAATAATCATTAACCGAATCAAGAGCTGTTATCTCATAGTCCTGACCGGAAAGAGCGTTACACAGGTGATAGCCGATAAAGCCTGCCGCGCCGGTCAATAAAAGTTTTTTCAATTTCCGGGCTCTCCCACAATATCGCCGTTCACAACTTTAATAACATGAGTCGTGGAAATATCCTTTGTTCTCGGGACAATGACTATCCGGTTCTGATCATATAAATGACCGAACCAGTATTTAACATATTCCTTATCATCGGCTGCAACAAAAGCCGCATCAATATGATATTTATCCATAAAATCATCAACCTGTTCTCTTTCCAGGGCATGCGGTCCCCAGCTTCTGTCAATAATAAGTGCATCAGCAACATATTTACACGCCAGAAGGATTTCAAGCCGTTCCTGTTCATTGAAGATCGGCTTTCTTTTTTCCTGCATTGTCAGTTTGTCCGAATCTATCGTTACAATAACTTCCTTAAACATTTCACTGGCCCTTTTCAACAGTCTGACATGCCCCACATGAAAAAGATCAAAAACTCCATTGACTACACAGCGGTTATATTCCAATTTGTTACCATCCTTACAATATTTAAAGTGCTATAGTTTAGCATGAATTTTCAGAAGAGCATCTGCAGCCTTCTCCCCGGAATGTCCGGGGTAAAAATAGGCAGTTTCTTTCGCTTCTTTTATTTTATCTTCGAGAATTTTATCGTTAATACATTTTAAAACCAGCTTTTCTATATCCTGAAAATCGTTTTTAACCAGCTCAATTCCCATTGTTTTAAGCATTTTAAATTTCCATGGTTCATTTTCAGAATCGCTTAAATCATATCCACGTTTATCAAATTCAAACTTAGTATAAATTACAGGCTTCCCTAGTAAAAACCAGTAATCTGACATAATACCGGAAAAATCAGAAATCATTACATCAGACCTCATCATTGAGATTAAATTCTCTCTTTCAAAATCCCATTCCACATTAGGACAGTTTTTCAGTTCCTTCCTTATTTTTTCAAGAATATCCTGTTCGGAAATTGCCGACTGGGGATGTGGTCTTATTATTACATGAAGAGTGGATTCAGAAAGCGGTTTCAGTAAATCCATCCCGTATTTTTTTAAAAGCCCGTTTTCCCCCCAGGAGGGAGAAACAAGAACAACAGGTTTGTCTGTATTTTTTTCAGAATTCATTGTTTTAATCTTGGAGGATAAAACATCAAGATAGGTACATCCGGTCACATAAAGATCTTTTTGCCTGGTATTTCTTTTTTTTTCAAGCTCTCTGATACTTTCCTTTTGATATTCACCGGTAAGCAGCATGGAGTCAAAATAATCAAAACTGAATAGTTTGTATAATGTTGTATCATCAACCGCATGCAGAATATGGCAGTAATGCTTTACCCCTTTTGACCGTTCAAGCTGATAAACATCAAGACCGGGTGTTGTCATAATACATACATCTGCCTCAAGCATATTAAGTTTTGAATAAGCCTTGTTCCCCTTTCCGATAAATGAAGATTTAACATATTCAGAGTCAACGAGAAGACCAGGGTCCTGTTCATCGGAAGTATAATAATAACATGCAATTCCCCGTTTTATAAATTCCTCTACGACCGGTTTAAAAACGTTCCAGTACTGCCTGCCTTCCGAATAAAAAACATAATTCTTCCTTTCAGAAACTGTTTTTTCCTTTGTTTTATCAAACCAGAAAGGCATTGTCTTAATTTTGATGAAAAAGGTTTTCCCGGCAAAAAACAGTGTTGAAATAATACCGGTCAATACAGCAAACAGCATGCTCCCTGTTCCGGGATCAATATACGGATGTGCACAAAAAATATTTATTGATATAAAATATAAAAGATAAAAAAGTTTCATTTTCCCGCCCTTTTCCAGTTTTCTTTGATAAAAATATTATCCTTGATCCTGAGAATATCCTCTTCGGTAAAATTATATTTATATTTACCGTTATTTTCCCACCTCCAGTTAAGAGTAGTTATTATAGAAACAAGCTCTTTATCCTTGTCTTTATATAACTTACCACCAGTAAATGGGTTTACTACATTTTTCAAATGTGATGTTGCTATTGCCGGTACATCAGCGTTTGTCATGAAATCATAAGAAATATTAATATCTCCTTTCCTATTAAAATCTTTAACCATTAAAAGAGGATGAAAGTAAGCATATCTATTTCTATTACGTTTTTTATCCCAAAAAAAAGATAACGTGGGATCATTAACATCTCTTCCGTGATCAGAGACTATAACTATTTTAGTATTATCATATACATTATTTTCTTTTAAAAAGGAAAACCATCTATTCAGTTGTTTAAATGCTCCGATCATTGTATAAAAATGTTTTAACGTATACTCGTCAGAAAAAGGAGAGGTGTAATCAGAAACGTAATTACTTTTAAAATCATCAGGATTAAATATACCAAGTATTTCAGGTTCATGAACAACTTCATTAACCATGCAGTTAAAACTGTTTTTATTAAAATTAACATCTGTAATTTCTGTCAGATATTCAAGAACTGAATAATTGTCAATAAATTTCAGAGGTAGATTTGCTTTTGAAGGTTTCTGCCATTTTCCTTCATCATATATGGAAAACCTGAAAAGTGTAGGAGATGCCCGGAACAAACCAAAATTGAATAAATATTCCTTTAAATATGTTATTTTGGTTTTTGGAGCATTGCTGTTTTTAATATTTTCATCGATCCACCTGTTGGAATACTTACCGATTATTACCTCCGCATTAATCTCCGGATAATCATCGTAAATACTTAAATCAGGTATCCAGCTGTAATTTGCAATACTTGGATCTGTAATATTAACAGAATAATTATTTTCGAGAAAAATTCTGGGCATCACAAGCAGCGCTTCATTATGTTTGTCTACCAGGGTTTCTTTATCTCTTTTATTAATTTCCAGAGGTGTATATTCATATCCCCCGAAAAGAGGAGGAGTCCCAAGGAGTGTCCTGGCATTATACGAAACTGTATTGGGATACCATGTAAAACCTGAGAGTTGAGAGACAAACTCCGGATTACTCTTTAAAATTTCTCCCATTAATCCGCCTACAGCTCTGTCCAGCATAATAATAACAACATTTTCACCTGTTTTTGTAAAACTGTACTTTACGTATTCAGTACTCTTTTCTCCCTTTTTAGCACCATAGGACAGATAACTTTTATACTCAGAATTTATATTATATAAATTAAATAGCAAATTTGCTGATAAAGATAAACTGATAATAATCAGCATATTCAGAATAAGATTATATCTTCGTTTCTTTAATATAAATAAAACAATTGCTGTTAAAACAATAACATATACAACATTTTTTAGCGATTCTGCTTTTTCAGGATTTAAAATCAAAGGATTTTCAAAAGTCAGGTTGGAACTTATAACACCATAATCTCCTGGAAACAAAAATATATTTACAACAGCAACAAGAGATAATAGTAAACAAATCAATGTAATGTATTTTCTTACTTTCCCCGGAAAAAGTAAAAAGAGGACTACTGGTATAAAAAGAAAAACGGAAAAAGCCTGAAGCCCGGAATGAATCAGAGCAACTGAAGGATTATACGCCACACCATCAATCACTTCTATAAACTCAAGCGGTGACGCAGAAAGCAAAAGAGAAGGAGCTATAACCCCTGTTGCAAGAAACAAAACAGCAGAAGACATAATAAATATTTTTATAATTGTTTTTTTTGTTTCACCTGAAACAGAAATTAAACCCTCTACAGCCCTGTTCAGATACTTAAAAACCACAGGAATTGAGAGCACAACAAACAGAATAAAACCTGTTACCAGATTAATTTTATGTACTTTTGCTCTTTTGAGAACACGACCTCCAAGGTCCGCCAGTTCCAGTGCAAAAGAATTTCTTAAAAAAAACGAGAATATAAACAGGAATAAAAGAAAACCCGCCAGAAGATAATAAAATTTTTTCCCTGGATTTTTACCTGCAAGAATAATATTCTTTATAAGTGAAAAAACATTGTTCAGAGTCCAGTAAAGAACCAGGCCTGCCGGAGACCTGTATAGAAGTACAAGAAAAATGAAAGCCATTATTACCAGCTGTCTTTTTTCCCTCCCCTGGAGTTTTCCCGAATATATAAATGCAGATATCAGATTTATTACCGTCATTGCTATCGGCAGGAGATTTATAGTAACGCTTCCGATTTTTATTAGCTGATCTTCAAGCCTTAAATCTGAAATAAAATAATATGAACTTGTTGAGGCTGTCATCGGCATATGACTTAAAAGGTGATATGCCGCTATAAAAAAAGGGATCTGTATCGCAAGGCCTATCACATTCCGGAGAGAATAAACAGGATGATAATTATTCTGCCGGTAATAGGTCCTTATTATCATATGTCTTTCAGCCCCTTTAAAAACAGCTTTTATTTCATCAAGTTTGGGTTTTAAGCGTTTTTGCAGGTTTCTTTCAGTCTGCTGCCATTTTTCTGCAACATTGTAAAGAGGAAGCAGAAAAATATTTACGACAACACTTAAAAGAAGAATAGCTATTCCGTGAATCTCAAACATTTTCAGAAATAACCAGTAAAACAGACCGAGAACAGTTTCAATAGGAAAGATAATCAATGTATATAATAAATCAAGTATCATAAAGTCTCCAGATCGATGTTTAAAATAATATCACCTTTTTTAAAACCGTTTTTATCATTATTTTGCCAATATACCCTATTTTTACAATACATTCTATTCAACTTTCCTTTTCCAGTTATCTTTTATAAAGATATTTTCTTTTATATGGATAATATCTTTATCTTTAAACCCGTGTTTGTATTTATTAAAACCTTCCTGTTTCCATGAATGCGTCACCACAATGTCAACACCATTATTTTTATAATTTCCTTTCAGTTCGTTTCCAGTGAAGGGATTGACAGCATTAGCAAGATGAGAAGTGGCAATGGCAGGAACATCAGCGTTAGTCATAAAATCATTGGAAACAGACAGTTCTCCTGATGCATTAAAATCCTTGACCAGAAGAAGAGGATGGTAAAATGAATACTCTTTTCTTTCCTCTTCAACTTCTGAAAAATTATTAAAACAAGGAGAAACAACATTCCTCCCGTGATCTGACACTATTATAATTTTTGTATTGTCATACACTCCGTTTTCCTTTAAATAATTAAACCAATTACAGAACCTCTGTAAAGCAGCTATTTGTGAATAAAAATGCTTAAGAGTAATTCTATCATTGAAAGGGGGCAAATAATTTCCAGATTCTGTTAGTTCACTTTTAAATTCTTCCGGAAGATAGATTTGAAGAATTTTTGATGAATGAACTGTATTATTTGTTGTCATGCTAAACGTATCTCCATCAGAATCAAATGCTGTAATTTTAGGAAGATAATCGAGCACTGAAAAGCTATTGATAAAGATCAAAGGAAGGCTGTCCTGGTAAGGCTTTAACCAGTTCCCACCATCATAAATCCGGCTACGGAAAAAACTTGGCATAATTCTGAAAAGACTGAAATTAAAAAGATAATTCTCCAGAGTTGATGCAATGTTTACTGTTATACGGTTATCTTCATTCTTTATATTTTCATTGATCCATTCAATAGAATATTTACCAATCAATTCATCTGCATAAATTCCGGGATATTTATCATAAATATGAATATTGGAATTGCACGGATCAGTAACAACAACATGATATCCATTTTCAAGAAACAAGCAGGGCATTACAAGAAGTGCTTCACTATGTTTATCTGTCAATGTAACTTGATCCCTTTTGTTAATTTCTATAGGTGTATATTCATATCCACCGAAAAGAGGCGGGGCTCCTAGAACAGTATGCCCATTAAAAGAGACTATGTTATTATACCACACAAAACCCTGCATCTGTTGAGATAATTCGGGATTATGTAGAAGAACCTCTCCCATCAGAGATCCAAGCCCCCGATCAAGCATTACAACAAAAACATTCTTTCCGTTTTTACTGAAATTAAAAATCTTTTGGAATTTTTCATTAATATTTTCTCCATGATTTTGTAAAGAGGATTTATATGTAAGCATATTTTTGAATTCTGAATTTATCTTAATAATATTAAAAAAGGAAATACTTGTAAGTGAAATTAAAAGAATAATCAATATATTATTGATTATTCTATAATAACTTTTTTTTATTAAAACAATTCCTATTAATGAAACTATTATCAGACCAATAAAATTCATGGAAATCAATAACGGTGCAGTTTTTAAAAGATTTGGATTATCGAATACAAATTCTCTACTGATTATACCGTAAGAGCCTGGAAAAATAAAGATATTCAATAGAGATATCAACATGAAAAGAAAAGAGAAAAAGATAAGGTATTTTCTTACAATACCGGAGAACAAAAAATATATTACTGTGGGAATAAATACAAAAAGCGAAAAACCCTGAAGTGCAGATTTAACGATTGCCCAAGCAGGATTATAGTAATCTCCGGAAATTATTTCCACATATTCAAGTGTAGATCCTGAAATAAGTAATGAGGGGGCAAGCAGACCAGTTAAAAGAAATACAATAAAACAGGACAATATAAAAACAGCTGTTCCATCTTTGCTTTTTTCATTTAATCCTGAAAAAATATTTTTAATAAACTTATTAATAATCCCATAAATAAAGGGAAACAGTAAAACAAATGTTAATAAACTTCCAATCATTAGATTTATTAACATTATTTTTTTTCCTTTAAAAATAAAACCTCCGAGATCTGCTATTTTCATAAATATCGGAAATCTCAACATTATTGAAAAGAAAAACAAGAAAGAGAGAAGGCATGTAAATGTAATGAAAAAATACTTCTTTGGATTCTTGGAAGAGTTAATGATGTTTTTTATTAGGGATATTACATTGTTCATCGTCCAGTAAAGAACAAGTCCGGAAGGCGATTTATACAAAAGAACAAGAAAAAGTAAAGCCATCAGGAGCAACTGGTTTTTTTCTTTTTTCTGCAGTTTTTCCGAATAAACAAAGACCGAAAGCAGGTTAATAGCAGTCATAATAATTGGAAGCAGGTTTATTGATATTCCCCATATAGTAAACAACTGATCCTCAATCCGGAGGTCTGTAATGAAATAATATGAGCTTGTTTTTAACGTCATTGGCAGATGACTGAGCATATGGTATGCTGCAATAAAAAAGGGAACCTGAATCGCTAGTCCCAGAATATTTCTTAAAGAATAAAAGGGGTGATAATTATTTTGTCTGTAATATGTTCTGATTATCATGTGTCTTTCTGCACCCTTGAATACGGCTTTTATATCTTCAAGCTTCCTTTTCAGCCTGGCCTGAATATTTCTTTCTCTCTGCTGCCACTTTTCCGCTACATTATAAAGAGGTAGAGAAATCAAATTAACTGTAATGCTAAGACAGATAATTGCAATTCCATGGATCTCAAACATTTTTATAAATATCCAGTAAAAAATACTGATGACAGTTTCAATAGGAAAGATAATCAGTGTATAAAAAAAAGTAAGCATACAAACTCCTAATTAGGCTTCTTAATTATATTGTTATGGCATTGTTTGATGAAAAACATACATAAAATCCATGACTATTCTTAAATATCTTTTTTCCCGACACAAACATATTCAAATCCTGCTTTATTTAATATTTCGGAATTAAAGACATTTCTCAGATCAATAAAGATCCTTCCGCTCATTACTTCTTTCAGTCTGTTAAAATCAAGCGCCCGGTACTGGTTCCACTCAGTAAGAAGGACAACCGCATCGACATCTTTGCAGGTTTCATAGGGATCTGAAAAATATTCAACCCCCTCAGGAAGAAGTTTACCCGCCTCATCCAACCCCTCAGGGTCTGCCGCATTTATTTTGGCACCGTTATTTATAAGGGCGGGAATTATTGTAAGGGAAGGGGCTTCCCTCATATCATCTGTTTCCGGCTTAAATGTAAGGCCCAGAAATGCTATCTTTTTCCCGTATTCGCTTCCACCAAGGGCCTGTCTTATCTTTGTCACCATGAGGGATTTCTGGGAATTATTAACATTAATTACAGATTCAAGAATACGGGCAGTCATTCCGTTATCATGAAAAATCTTGACAAGAGCTGACACATCCTTGGGAAAACATGACCCGCCATACCCCGGCCCTGCATGAAGAAACTTTGATCCTATCCTTTTATCAAGGCCCATCCCTTTTGATACATCCTTTACATCTGCCCCCACTTTTTCACATAAATTTGCAATTTCATTTATAAAGGATATTTTTGCAGCAAGAAAGGAATTGCTCGCATATTTAATAAGCTCGGCTGTCTCAAGACCTGTAATTACCATAGGTGTTTCAAGAAGATAAAGAGGTCTGTAAAGCTCTTTCAGCATCTCTTTTGCCCTGTCGCTTTCCGCCCCGAGAACCACCCGGTCAGGCCTCATAAAATCACCGAGAGCAGATCCTTCCCGAAGGAATTCAGGGTTAGAGGCTACATCGAAATCCGCATCTGAATTTACCTTTCTGATGACCCTTTCAACATTTCGTGCTGTCCCTACAGGGACGGTACTCTTATCAACAATAACGGTATAACCTTTAAGATGATGTGCAATCTCTTCAGCTGCCTGGTATACATAAGTCAGGTCTGCATATCCGTCTCCCCTCCTTGAAGGGGTCCCGACTGCTATAAATACAATATCAGCATTTTCCACATGTGGACTGTATTCAGTTGAAAAGGAGAGCCTTTTCTCTCTGACCCCTTTTTCGACAAGTGTTTCAAGGCCAGGCTCATATATTGGAATTATCCCTTTTTCAAGGGATCCTATCCTTTCTGTGCTTTTATCAATACAGGTTACACTCCATCCGAATTCTGCAAAACATGCTCCTGAGACAAGGCCGACATATCCTGTTCCTATTACAGCTATTTTCATTGATTTCTCCATTTTCCAATCGTAATGGCACTCTCCCAATTAAACTCATACAAACAGGTATAGTCTGTCTGTAAATATTTTAAATATTAAAGTACCGGTTTTGTTAATATATAATTGTATTACAGATTTTTATGCCTGTAATTTTGATTTTTACACAATATTATCATAAACTGAAAATATGCTTAATCCTTTACCGTCTGATTTGCTTTATTTCAAAAAAGTATTTTTATCAACAATGTTCCTGTTTTTTCTCTTTATTGCCCTTTCATGTGCAACTGAAAAACAGGACCGCTATCAGCTGGAAGAAATTAAAACAATTGAAAATCCTGTTTCATTTAAAACCGGAAAAAACAACAATTTTAAAATGCTTATACTCGGCGATATACACGGTTATGATACTGAAAAACTTGTAGATGATAATAAGGCATGGAATAAATACCTTAAAAAAACACATAAACCCTTTGATTCATCATTCGCCAATACAAAACAGATTTTATCAGAAGCCGCCTTTTCTGATGCCGACTTTATAGTCTTACCTGGAGATCTGACAATTAACGGGGAGAAAAAAAGCCACGAACTTCTGGCATCAATATCGGCTGACTTTGAAAATACTGATAAAAAATTATTCATAGTTCCGGGAAACCACGATATTAACAACCCGAAAGCGCTTCAGTTTCTTAAAAACAGGGGTAAGTATGCAGAGTCTGTATCAGCCACAGAGTTCAAATCAATCTATGAAGATTTCGGCTATGGTGAGGCGGTTTCACGGGATGAAAATTCTTTGTCATATACGGCAGAACCGCTGCCGAGGGTTCTTCTGATGTGTCTTGACACCACAGCATGGCAGAAAAATACCTTTTTCCCCTTCCGATGGACTGAAGCTGACGGGAGGATTAAAAGAAAAACTCTCCTCTGGATAAAATGGATCCTTGAAAGAAACAAAAAAGAAGGAAAAACTGTCATAATCATACAGCACCACCCTCTTTATGAACCGGTATTTCCCTCGGACAAAACACTTCCCTCCTCCGAAAAAATAAGAGAGCTTTACAGGAAGTATAATGTATCACTTGTCATATCAGCCCACAGGCATGTTTATTATATTGATACTTATGATAAGGTGCCTCAGATAATCGCCCCCAATATTTCAGCATCTCCCTCCAATCTTCTTGAAGTTACTTTTAAACATGGAGAAATAACCGTAAAAATAAATCCCTATAATTTTAAAAACTGATTTTTCTATTCAGAATAATAAACCTCATCATCCCCAGATTTTTCCAGGAATTCATACCTTACAGTATTGATAAGGGCTTTCTCTATTGTTTCAACCGGAACAAATCCGCTTTTTTTCACACTTGTATCAAAAAGAGAATCTGAGCAGAATTTCCTTACCCTTATGCTGCTTATGGGAAATTTTTTTCCTGTAATAAATGAAACAGCATCAAACAGATATCCGCCAGCAAGGCCGGCAGGATAGGGGAGGTGGAAAAGATTTCTGTCTTTCTTCCCGAGGGTTTTTTCTACCAGCCTGACAAGGGTATTCATATCAAAATCAGGTTTATCGATATAGTTATAAAGGTGAACTCCAGGACTGTATGTCAGGGAATACTCTAAAAACGCAGCGACATTTTCAACATATGCCATTGACTTCCTGTTCCTTCCACTCCCGACCATCAGGAATCTTCCACCGGCAATCTGATTAATCAGATTATAGACATTGCCCCTGTTCTTTTCACCGAAAACAACTGTAGGACGGATAATGACAAGGGTGCGGTTTAAAGGATCCTCTTCCTGCCACTCTCTGTAAACTTTTTCAGCAAGCCACTTTGTCCTTCCGTAGTCATTAAAATAATTTATATCACCCCTCTCGTCTGTCCCGGGAGGGGCAAATCCGTAAACAGCAACAGAGCTGGTGAAGACTATATATTTTACATCCTTTTCCCGTGCTATCCTGCATATATTTTCAGCGCCCCCCACATTAACATCATCATAAAGACTTTTAGGTCTCACATTATCATGATGTTCTGCTGCCAGGCTGATTATAACTGACGCTTCATCAATTGCATTCCGGAGGGATTTTGTATCCCGGACATCAGCAGTTCTTGTTCTGCTGCTGTAATTCCTGCTTTTATTTTTATCAACAATAACAAACCCTGTCCCGCTCTGTTCAAATCTCCTGCAAAGACGTGTTCCTATAAATCCGGAGCCGCCGATAACGCAAATCATATTGATTCCCCCATTGTTAACTGTTTATCCAGCCTGTTCTTTAAGAAAAGGAAAAAGGTTTTCTGTTATTTTCTTCATTTCCTTTTTCATTCCGGCCTCTTTCCAGATTCCTATGTTTTTCATAGACCTTTCAGGAGAATAGCGGTTTTTATCAAAAACAGTATTAATCCCGGATTCATTAATCTGTGAGAAAAGAATATCTTCAAGTTCAGACCTTATATTATCAGTATTATAAACAAAATCCTCAAATGAAACCAGTCTGACAACCCTGTCAGAAGCCTTCCCGGCTGATTCAACATATTCCTTTGTCATCTGATACTTTTTTTTATAATCGGAAATAAAGTTCCCCGCCATAAAGGACCAGGTTTTAGCGCTGTACTTTACCTGCTCGGAAAACTGGTCTCTCGGGTCCCTTACCACAAAGATGATGATCTTTGATCTGAAATGCTTTTCATCAAGGAGATCGAAAAATTGCGGTGTCAGTCCTGATATTGCATTGTCAAAAACCGGTACATACCCCCGCTTAAAATACCTGTCATAGAAAAGGGAAAAAAGGGAGGAAACAGCTTCCGGAAGTTCAGGATCTCCCTTTACATCATTCCAGGAAGGAGGGTGTTTTGCCGAGATCTTTCTTACCGCTTCATTAAAATATTTAACTGATTCTATATATTCAGCATCTCTCCTGTAATCAGTACCAAGCTGTGAGTCCAGAAGAGGAGTATATCTGTCAAGGCCGGGAGTGAGATGGTTTTTTGCAGCCTGCATGAAAAAAGCATCAGACGAAAGGATCAAGGGATAAAACAGCCCTTTTACGGATGAAAGGGGTCTTCCGAATACATCACCCCAGCCTTTTTTATCAGGATACAGTGAATACCTGGCAAGCTTTTCTCCTACAAAAAAGCTTTTGTTTATCTGTTTCAAAAAAATCGTAAGCCCGTAGTTAAGAGCACGTATCTCATCATTGGATGCTTCGCATCCTTCCGGTTTTTTTACTGCCGAAAAGGATTCCAGCCAGTCGCTTACTGCGCTTGATCCGCTCCAGCGAAACCCTGCCGTAAAAATCCCAAGCCGTTGTAGTTTATTATTCTCAGTCATACTGATCTGAATATTAGGCAACAGGATTGAAAAAATCAAGTAGCACGAAAACCCGCCCTGTCTCCATTTACTTGCTTAACCCTGTTTTAGCTGTTATAATACCTCCACAAATCAGGGAGAACCAATGGGAATTGTAAGCTTAAATGATGTAAAGAAAACCTATCCTCTCGGTAAAACAGAGGTGCCTGCTCTTAAAGGAATAACCTTTGACATTGAAAAAGGGGATTTCATTTCCATTATAGGCCCCTCCGGCTCCGGAAAGTCCACAATTCTCAATATAATAGGATGTATTGACGTACCCACATCAGGATCTGTAACTGTAAACAACCTTGAAACAGGAGGTTTATCAGACAGGGAAATTACCGCTCTGAGGCATAAATACATCGGCTTCATTTTCCAGTCCTTCAACCTCCTCCCTGTCCTTAATGTATTTGAAAATATTGAGTTCCCACTTCTTCTTGGAAAAACTAGGCCTACAAAAGGGGAAAAAGAAGAAGGCAGGGATTATATAAACCATCTTATTGAATCTGTGGGTCTTACCAGATGGAAAACACACAGGCCTAATGAACTCTCAGGGGGACAAAGGCAGCGGGTAGCTATTGCAAGGGCACTTGCAACAAAACCCCGGATAGTTCTGGCAGATGAACCTACCGCAAACCTTGACAGCAAAACAGGAGAGGAAATCATCGGTTTGATGAAGAGAATTAATAAAGAACTCCATACAACCTTTATCTTTTCAACACATGACCAGAATATCTTTTCGATAGCAGATCATGTAATCAGGCTGAAAGACGGTCTAGTTGCTGAAAACAGCAGAAAATAAATCATATTCACAGAATCGTTTTAAAATGATGATGAAAGCTCAAGAAAAAAGGCACATGAAAGCCTCTGATCTATAGGCGAATCATTATCCTCAACATAGCGGGAATCATCACCGCCGTAGATAAACGGAATTCCGACACTTGCTTTTATATTTTTCCATGGAGACCATTTTACCCCTGTAATAAGACTTCCTGAATCATCCAGAAAGGTATGCTGCCATTCAACCCCGAAATCAAGGGGGGAATTAAAAATGTTTTTATATGCTGCTGCAAGCCCTATATTATGATCATTGTAGTTTTTTTCGCTTCCGTCAAAATAGTATTCACCGTATAGCCTGAAATCCGCCCATTCTCTGAAAAATCCCCCTAAAACTTCATAAAGAGGAGCTTCATCCTCCTCAAAATGGACAACAAGGTCTGAAAGAAGATCTGTACCCATTATCACAGTCTTGAAAGAATTGACTGTAGTAAGCCCCTCCTCCTGTCTGAAACGGGCTCCTGCGGAAAGCCTTACCTGCCCGAAGACCTTGTCTGCAAGCATTCCATAGGCAAGATCTTCACCGGATATTTTTTCTTCAGGATCTGAAAAATCCTCATCATAAAAGGAAACAAAAGAGACACCATCAAGCAGGGTCGGTAGGCTGGCTTTTACTGTAACCCCGTCTTCACTCTCCTCAACAAGGTTTCCCGGGGTGAATATCCTTCCCTGCCCCCATGTGACTATATGCTTCCCAATACGGAAAAAAGCTTTATCAAGCCAGTTATAATCTGCGAAAAGCTCCTCAACAGCAGGATCTGTCCAGGAATTATGTCCTTCTGCAGGATCAATCTCTGTATATAAGCTTCCGAATATCCTCAAAGTTGAATCAGGACGGGCATCAAATGAAACCTTTGCAAGGGTCTCAGCCCCGAAAGCAGGCCCCAGGCCGTCAGAAGGATCAGAGAAGTCAGGCTCTTTATCCCAGCCGATTGCAACACCGCCTTTAGCAGAGAAAAACCCCTTTAAGCTTACTTTTTCACTCTCTTCAAACTGGGAAAGATAATCTGCCTCTGTTTCCTCAAGAATAATATCTTCAGGAGCCTCTTGAAAAAGATCATCAAGATTCTCTTCTACTGCCTCTTCTTCCTGCGAAAAAACCGGAGAAATGAGACTAAGAAGGAAAAGAATAAAAAAGAATAAAATATAGTAATTCTTTAAAGGAGACCGAAACGCCATATCAGCGGTTGACCCTTTCAAGATATTCCTTTGTATAAACAGAATCAGGAATATCTGATAAAGATGGATTTTTTATTTTAATAGTAGTTCTTTCAAACTCAGTTTTTCCGTTAACAGTTTTTGAAATAAGGTGGTCAAGGATAACAAGGGTGACAGGTACCCACCTCGTACCCACCTTCTGGTAGCTCGGGACAGCAGTTGTTCTCATAAGCTGCCCGGAAAGACTGTAGTCCTCCATCTTTCTCACCAGATTATCCTCGTCGGAAACCCATATCTTCATTTTTGGAAATGAAACCCTGTTGTTAAGGGCTTCAAGCTCAAGTACTGTACAGTCAAACCGGCCGAGTTTTTCCTTTTTCCCTGATACCGCTTTATAATCCCCGGAAAAATTGGAACGGTTGAAATCGGAATTTCTTGCACTTGAATTCTGAAACCTTTCTCTTGCGCTTGTAAATGTATAGCTTCTTCCGACAGGGTCATAGAGCCAGAGATTATCATCTATCTTCAGATACCCCTTTCCCTTGTCAACATCAGGTTCAATAATAAGTATTAAAAACTGGTCTGTTCTGTCTCTTCTGAACATTGCAGCTACTGTCGTAGAGGTTGATCCGCCCGGGTCTCTTTTGACAATAGTATACTCTGCTGAAAGATCAGACTCCCTGAATGTAACATTGGAATCCACCTTTTTAAGAAGACTTTTCAGCCGGTCAAGAGGTTCTGCTGTTAACAAGACTGTCTGGAAAATGGAAAATATAATCAGGAGAAGAGTTTTGTTAAAATATTTTTTCATACACTATACATCCTTTCTGAGCGATTCTGCCGGAGGCATAATACTTGCTTTATGTGACGGCCCGTAAGCGGCAAACATTACAGAGATAGCCATAATTATGAAATTTGCAGCAACTGTTTCCGGATTAAGATAAAACTTCAGGTGTCCTGAATTTGTAAAAATAGCAGATACAGGAAACAGGCTGAAATCAAGTGTCCCAAGAAAATAGAGAAGAATCAGTCCGACAATAAAACCGGCAATAGAGGAAAGGACAGCAAGCCCTGCCGCCTCAAAAAGAAAAAGATTTTTCACCTGTCCTCTCTGCATCCCCATGGCCCTCATTGTCCCGATCTCCCCTGTTCTTTCATAAACCATAACCCGGTATGTATTAAGAACGCCGACCATCACGATAATCATAAAAACAACAAAAATAAAGTAGGTACCTATAACAAAAGCATCAAGAATATTTTTTATCTGATCAAGATGTGCCGTAAGGGACATTACCGCAAGAGTCTCAACCTCCGTATTCCTTTTTCGGCTGGAAGGAAAATCATCCCTTTCAGGAATAGGGGGAAAAACTGAATACTCTTTCCCCAGGAACCGCCTTAAATTTTCAGTAAACCGGACGATATTGACCCCATCCTCAGCATATACAGCCACCTCTGTGGCAGCCCCTTTATCCCGGAGTAAAAGGCCATTCAGGTCCTCATTTCTCATATATGTTGCATATCCGAATATGCTTGTTTCATCAAAAATACCTCTGACAATCATTGTCGCGGTGTTATGCTGTCCAGTATCGGCGGTAAGATAAAAACTGACATCATCCCCGAGCTGTGCTCCCAGGAGCCTGGCTGCGGCACGGCTTATTATTATACCATTTCTCCCTTTCTCCCCGAGCATACCCCCAAGGCCTCCTTCCACAAAAGGAAGTCCTTCAAGCTCTTCCTTTTCTGAAGCAAAATCAATACCTATCTGCCGTCTGAGCCTTACAGAATTACCGCCGAAGAAGAGCCTTGCCTCCTCCCCTGCGTAAACAGTCCTCCTGGCTGCAGTCCTTACAGGAAGCCCGGAAGAAATTACCGACGAAATAAGCTCTTCCGGGTCTTTTATAACTGCTTCCTTTTTTAAATAACCGGTTATGCTGACATGCCCCGAGAAATACCGGGCAGCCTTTATCATGACTGTTTCCATTGCTCCGTTAGCTGTCCCAGTAAGGACAGTTACAAGGGAAAATCCAAGCATTATTGCAATGCCGACAAGAGCATACCTCTTTCTCTGAAGAAAGAGGTTTCTTAATGCCAGAAATAGTGTTGTGTACACCATCTACTACCCCTTACCCATAATTTCAACCGGCTGTATCTTCATTGCAAGGGAAACAGGATAAATCCATGCCACTGAACCGACAACTGCAGCCATAAAAAGGTGTTTTACAACCGGTATAAATCCGACAGAAGGTTTTATCACAGTTCCACCGAAAAGGGTAATCAGGAGATCGTTTTCTATCGTTATTCCGCTTTTTGAAGCTAACAGGGAGAACATAATGCCAAGAAGAATCCCGGCCGCAGAGGCTGTCATAGTAAGGATCATTGACTCAGCTATAAAAAGTTTTCTTATAAAACTTTTTTCCGCCCCGATTCCCCTCATGGTTCCGATTTCCCCGACCCTTTCAAAAACCGATATAACAAGGGCATTCATAATAACAAGGACCGCCCCGAGAACAATAAAAACTATCCCGCCGTAAAATGCGCTCTGCAGCGCAAAAACAGCCTGGGCGCTTAACCCTGCAGCATTTCTCCAGTTTAAAATATTGACATCCCACCCGTTTTTCTCCGCCTCTCTCTTCAAGTTCTTCCTGAGATGGTATTCAGAGTTGTCTGCCGCTTTAAAAAGGACAAAGCTCCACGAAGCTGCATCTGTCATAACTAGATCTGTTCTCTTTTCAGTATCTGAAAGAATATCCTCAAGAGTATCCAGGGTAAACCCTGATGTATCTGCAACTGCGTCTGAAGGTTCAGAAAAAAGATCATCCATATTAAAAGTCTCATCCGTGCCGGAAGAATTCTTGTTATCTTCCTCCGCAAATCCCATTGTGTAGTTGGCAAGACTCCTCACTATTGTTGCATCTGCAAGAACAACCCGGTCAAGAGGTTCTGTATAGCTGACATAACTATGGACACCGGAGAATATCCCTTTTCTGATCCTGAAACTCCCGTCGGAATACATGCTCAGCTTTACAGGCTCTCCAATCTCGAGAGACCTTCCGAGGTCGGATTCAACCTCTTCAAGCAGCCTTGAATTCAGAAAAACCCCCCCCTCTGAAAGGGATTTTATATCACCCTTTACTATCTCAATATCAGAGCATACTGAAAAATAGGAATCCGGATCAATGCCGAAAACAGGAACTCCGGTCCGTGAATTATCCACCTCCAGAAATCCTGCAGCAGAAACAACCGGGGTCCAGGCTTCTGTTCCTTCCATTGTGTCAAAAAAATCAACCATATCATTGTATCCTGACAGCGGCGGTATATTTTCATATGTACTTATAATCGGGATTTCTACCCCGAAAAGACCGAAGGGGACATCAGACTGAGCTGAAATTGCAGCATCACCGGTAAGGCTCCTTACAAAAGAACTTTTAAGCCCCTGATTTGTACTTTCAAAAACAGAATTCACAAAAAAAAGAAGAGCCATACCAAGTGCAATCAGCACCCCTATAAGAACTGTTTTCTTCGTATGCCGGGTAAGATTTCTTAAGGCAAGTTTAATAATTAGCATCAAAAGGAATATACCATCTTTATTATTTTTTTAAAAGGAGGAATTACCGGGAGATAAAGAATATAAAAACAGCCGTTTAACCTAATCAAGATCTATCTCCTGATCAGAAAGAGGGTAAAGTTTTTCAATACCGATTGAAATAAAGTCCCCATGTTCAGGATGTTTCTCTTTCTCTGAAACAAACTTCTTTTTTAATATACGGTATTCATAAGGAGTAATAAAAAGCCTTGAAAGAGTTTTTATTACTCCTTTATCAGGTCTGGATAAATAATTATTAAAGCCGGGGTCAGGGACTTTCCATCCTTCACCGTAGTGCTTTAAAAGGAAATATTCTGCTTTTGCAGGATAATACACCTTAATTCCCCTCATAACCCCTGACTTAGCAGGGACAAAATCCCCCCTCTTCCCCTGTTCGGAGTAATCCAGAGGAGCCCAGATTTTTTCACCCTCAACCCATACAGTATGAACATCAAGATGAATATTTTTTGGAGCTGTCTTTTCATCAAATATCCGGAATAACCGCCCCTTTCTGTTAAAACTCACAGAGAACCCGCCGGTTACAAGAATTGATATAATTTCAAGTGCTTCATTTTTTACAGAGTCAGGATCATTCCGGTCAGACATATATGCGACATCAAAATCATCATCACCTTTAATAAAATCCCCCTCCCTGTAGAACCCGAGGAGTGTTCCATGGATCAGAAAAAGCTGACGGTCTGTTTCTTTTTCAAGAAACCACCTTACTCTGTCATACAGTTTCAGATAAAGGGCCTGTTTTTCCCTTATCTCTTTATCAGGAGGTGTAATTCCCCCCTTTTTATCAATTTTCCCCCCTGCTTTGAGAAGGGAAAAAAGATTTCCCGTTCCGTGGGGGACCATTATTTCAAGTGCTCCGGAATTATCAGGAAGGAGCAGCGGTTTTCCGTTTTTCAGTTTAACAGTAAGGCTTGATACGAATGGAAAAAGACAGAGTGTCTGCCTGAGTATCTTAAGGGTAAATCGTCCGAAAAAACGGCCTTCGGTAACTGTGATTTCACGGATTTTAATCCCCTCAAGAAATACTTCCAGAACTCTGCTTCCAGATTCCTTTATTCCCGAAGGAGGGAGAATCCCTGCCAGAAGAATCCCTGAAAAGACAAATTCTGCTGTAAAAATCCCCTCTGCTTTTTCTATGTTCTGTTTATTCAATCCCTTAAAACTGCAGCTGAATAAAGGATCCTCAGCTCTCCCCTTACCCGCTTTATAAAAAGAACGTTCAAGAAAAAAACAGGCTGCGTGCAGCCATCTGACATCATCATTTTTTTCAGATGTTTCACCAATGACTGCTGCTTTATCATAATACTCTGCCGCTTGTAAATTATTTCCCCGCTTTTCAAGTGAAAAACCCTTCAGAACCAGCAGTTTTGTCTGCTTACGGAAAAAAAGAATGAGCGAGGAGAAAAAAAAAGCAATACCCCAAAAAAAACGGCTGTTTATTAAAACAGCCGCTAGACGGATAAAAAGTTTTTTCATCAGAAAATTACCATTCCCCTTCCGGAATCAATGAAATAATATCTTTTATAGACATCATCTTTTCATCTGCTTCTTTTGACCTGCCGTACTTGAGAATAGTTTTAGCCGTATCAACCATGGCAGGATATGCGCTTCTGATCAGTTGATTTGCATGAATTACCACGTTGATACCCAGTTCATGAAGCTCCGACTCATAAAGTGTATTAAAACTGGTGGGAACAGCAACAAGGGGGGCTTTAAGTCCTGTTTTTTTATACATTCTGCAGAAATCTGCTATTTCCTTGCCATCCTTATGCCGGCTGTGAATAAGAATCCCGTCAGCACCTGCTTCAAGATAGGCAGCTGCCCTTTTAATAGCATCATCCAGCCCCTGATCAAGAATAAGACTCTCGATCCTTGCAATAACCATAAAATCATCAGTTACCTTTGCCTTCTTTCCTGTCTCTATCTTTTCACAGAACTCTGGAATTTCAGACTGATACTGTTTCACATCTGTTCCGAAAAGGGAATTTCTTTTAGGGCCGATCTTGTCCTCGATTACAGCAGCAGAAACACCGAAACGTTCAAGTGTCCTTACAGTAAAGGCAAAATGTTCAGCCCTTCCTCCGGTGTCGGCATCATATATAATAGGCTTTGTTGTTACCTCAATTATCTCATTAAGGGTCTGCATCCTCGCAGTTACATCTACAGCCTCTATATCCGGTTTTCCCTTGCTGGTTGAGTTTGTAAGACTTGAAAGCCACATACCATCATACATTTTTTTGACGCCACTTTCATCCAGCTCGCTTATATCCTCAACAATCAGTCCTGTAAGACCGCTGTGTGCCTCCATAAACCTTACTACAGGCTTTGCATCAATGAGACGCCTTAGCATGCCGAGCCGTCTCTGGGGGGTGGTCCCCATTTTTTTAAGTCCTTCGTTAAGCTTTGTAGAGGAAATAGCCGGGGTATATGCTACCTCTGAAAGTTTACCCCCCCATTCCGCAAGCACATCAATAACATGCTGCCGGGTTTTTCTCTGTACCCCCTCTTTCCAGTCATCCCCATGGACTACAAAATCAGGCTTGAGTTTTCTCAGGTTGGGAACATAATCAAGAGTATCCTGGGCAACTACCTCATCAACTCCCTTTATATTTTCTATCACCTGTTTCCTCTGCTCATAAGTCATATAAGGAAGCCTTTTATAGCTTGCAATAGCCTTGTCGGTCAGAAGCCCAACAGTCACGCTCCCGAGCTCCCTGGCATGCCGTAAAATATTGAGATGTCCTGGATGGATAAGGTCTGCGCTCATCCCTACATATACCCTTTTTCTGCTGTTTTCCATTAAATATTTTCCTCCGGATTTAATACCCACGATTTATATCCTAAAATGTTTTTTCAACTAGGTAAAATTCGTTAAACGGTAATTTATCAATATTTCCCGAACCGGGAAAATGAAAGAGTAGCTCCAACAGTAAATTCCATTGAAACTTCGTTATTATAAACAAGAAGCCCGGGTTCCATAAAAAACTCAAAGCTTTCATGAGGGGCATATTTTGCCATCAAACTGATATTACTGATTAAATCAACAACCCCGTTTTCAACATCATCATCAGCTATAAAAGGAGTTGTGACACAGTCAGCTTCAGTATTTTTACTCAAAAAAAATAATTTAAGCACATAATTAAAATCATTGTAATTATAAATTCCTGCAGAAACTTCACCCCAGAAAGCTCCCGGGCCATAAGGGGAGGTCAAGGGAAGGATTCTGTTCCCGTTATCCATGAAAACCCTGTAAACTGATTTTTCAAAATAATGATCACCGTCTTTTTCGGAATCCAGATTGCCGTAAAAATTCCCCCAGAGATAATGTGTTTTTCCAAATTCCAGTCTTGCGGAAAACCCGGAATTATCAAGTTCTTTATAATATGAAATCCCCAAAATTGTGGCAGCTACTGTTGGAATTTCTGAATCATTGATTCCGAATAAGTCGCTTGCATTTATATCATCAAATCCTGTCTGAAAAAAAACATTCACCCCTTTTAACGGAATAAATGAAATATCGCCGATAAGAGAAAGGTTATGCCACCCCACATCAGCAGTATGCCAGGCAAAAACAGGGAAAACATCTCCCAGCATAAATCCGTTACCAGGCCGGGATATAACTGAAAAACCTGCAACAGAAGCCCGTAACCGGCTTCTTCTGTATTCAAACCTGTGCATTGCTGTCATTATTGTATCAAGCCCATATTCAAAAACATCTCCCTTATAATCATCTTCAATAGCCTCTCTGTTCTCAAGTGTTGAAATCTGACTGACAAGTTCAAATGGTCCTATTGGTATTTTAATTTCAACCATATCCAGAAAAGGAAGTCTATCTGAAGGAAGAAGAGAATTGAAATCCGGATCACCGAAATGAACGGGAGCTCTTCCTATCAGTATTTCCATTCCGTCAAACTGGTATGACAAAAGACCGAGAGAAAGAAACTGGTTTTCTGCTGCAAAAAAATCCCCCTCCTTGTATTCCGGGAGATTTGATTCAGGATATTCCTTATATTCCCGCCGCCAGGTTTCACCTGTTTCTATAGCAACTTTCTCATTACAGAGCATTATATAAATATCAAAAACCGGGGGAATTTCAAAAAAATTCCGGTAATAATCCGGCCACATTTCTTTACTCATATAGTTGTATGATGCTGTTGCTTTAGTCCTTATTCCAATTGTATCACTCTCTTTTAATTTACTGATCAATAATTTGATTTTTTCTTTGTTGCCTGGGTCTGATACCTTTTCATCAAGGTTTTCTGCAAAAATAATCAGTTGCTGCCTTGAAATAGGATATGAGGATGAAGGGAATATAATTGAATTTACCGAATAAAGTTTCTTTAATTCATCTGTTTCGTGGTCATGATTGAAATACTGTGAAAATCCCGGTACAGTATTTAAAATAATTAAAATACCAATAATTTTTGTTTTAATTCTGTTATTCTGCCGCATTTATTTTCTGCCCATTAATTAAAAATTATTTTCTAATTTACTGTTATTCCCAGCAATATTCAGATAATTCCTCTTTAATTTCTTTAATTGATTTTTGATCTGTATAATTTTTATAAATATAAACATTTTTCTCTGAAATCCACGGTTTAAAATATTTATATTTTTCCTGTTTATTGATATCCAATCCGCGTTTTACTGCCAGTCTTTTTCTGTATTCTTCTGACAATACGAATTCCTCAAACTGTATTTCATGAACAGTATTTTTATTGTTTATAACATCCATATAGTTTTTTTCATAATCCAATCTCGTTTTTTTATATTTGCTTATGAAATCTTCAGTTTTTTCTGCAAATCCGGGTTTCTCCTGAAGTTTTGCCACATAATTCGACCTCGGATCACGGAAAACACAGAACATATTTGCGTTATTTATAAACTCTATTGCTTTAATATTTCTGATATGTATTACATTATTGAATAATATTGTATTTTGATCACTTAAATTTTCTCCCACTGTTGCGAGCACTGTATTGAAAAGAATTTCTGCAATATTACAAAATGATTTTTTATCTAATTTGCCATCAAAATAATTGTTTTCAATTTCCTGAAGAAGGTTTTCAATCCCCCTGGCATACTTTTTTTTGTTAATTGATAATGACATTTTTCTTGCTGACCGAACCGCTTTATACCCGGTATAACTGTCATATTCCGAAAATCCCAAAAGGGTTTTACTAAAAAAATTAATCAGCTCTTTTACAAAAAGGTCTTTAGGAAAATCAGCTTTTTTAAGCAGGCTTATAAGACCGGGATTACCTTCAATATGTCTGAACTCATTTTCTATTTCATGGATTTCTTCAAACTCGCGGAAAAAATCATATAAAGCTCCTGACCCCGACCAGCCCATTCCGGAAACAAATATCTTTTTTGAGTAACTTTTTTCTTCTAATGAATTCGCTAATTTCTTTCCCGGCGCTTTACCATAAATCAAATTATGAATAGACATAAAAGAATTTAGCCACAGGTCTCTTACTTCTTCTTCTTCAAATATTTTATTTAATAATAAAGAAAAACCTGAAACAGAATTATTTTCGTTTCCGGAAATTAACATATTAAAACAATCAGCTGCTTTTTTATCATTTTCAGTGTAAATCTTTTTCCATGCCGTTTCTTTTTGCTGGTTGTCATCAAATTTTTTGACAACCGAATTATATTTTTGATAAATTCTCAGAGGAGCACTATCCCGGTAATTAACAACTATTTTTTCATATCTGGTTAAAGCAGTGTTCCACTTTTTTTTATATAATGCCAAGTCAGCATACTTTTCACATAAAACCAATCGGATTTTTTTTATTTTTTTTCGTATTTTCATTTTAGCTGTCAGTTATAAACTACCTTTGTTATCAGTTTTTCCCATTTATCATAAACTCGCTTTGAATCAAAATTTTTAATATAATTAACCGCATTATCACCCATCTCTTTTCTCAAAGCCGGAGATTTTATTAATGCTTCCAGTTTATACGCAAAATCAGCAGGATTATTTGCAGCTTTCAAGCCGGCATGTCCGGCATCCACAATTTCTGCAGGAGGAATACATTCTTCCAGAACAACTGAAGGAAGTCCATGGGCCATGGCTTCAGTCAGGGCAAGACCCCATCCTTCAAATATTGAAGGAAAGGCAAATATTGATGATTCACAATATTCATTTTCAATATCCTTCTTTATTCCTTTTAATATTATCCGGTCTGCCAGGCTGTAACTGTCAATCTGTTTTCTCAAAACTTTTCCCAGATAGCCATCTCCGAAAATATTGATTTTCCAGTCGGGATATTTATCAGCAATTATCGCAAAAGCATCTATTAATAATTTGTGGTTTTTTTGCTTATGCAGTCTTCCAACGGTTATTATGGTATTCTCCGCATTATTACTTCCCGGAGCTGCTTTCTTTTGAACGGATTTAACAACGTTTTCTATTACATAGGTTTTTTTCTGAATCTCTTCCGGGAAAAAATTAATAAACTTTTTATTAAAAACAACATTCGCATTGGTATTTGATAAAATATTTTCAAGAAAATTATATTTAAAACTTTGTGTATTCAATAATAATTCCGGATTATTACGATTTGATCTGATAAATGGGATACCGGTTCCAGCTAGAGCTTCAGCTGATAAATAATAATCCCTTGTATAAAAAATTATCACAATATCCGGTTTTAATTTTTTAAATATATTTTTCAACCTAAATATTGTCTTTTTTTCCGTATATTTCCATATGCTGTAATAAAATTCTGCCAGTTTCCTGTTTGATAGGATTTTCTGCAAAACCCGGGGTTTTTTAGTATTTCTGTTTTCAGCTGAGATAATATTTTTTACAAAATATATTATCTCAGCTGTCTTTTTTTTTGAGAAAAATTTATTTTTAATGTTCCCCGGAGAAGTATTCTTCCTGAGGTTAGGATAGATATTATATATTTTGATATTTTTATTAATCTCAAAAAATGGCTTATCTGTTTCTCTTATTCCCTTTTGATGTATTAATATTGATATTTCATGTCCCCGGTTCTGAAGTTCATTGGCAAGCCGGATTAAGGATCTTGTTGCACCGTCAGAATTATAGACATTCTTCCTGTGAAGAACTATTTTCATATTCACTCTTCCTAATCATAAATTTAATTATCAAGTAATTTATATGCATTCAGCAGTTCTTTATTCACCGTTTCAGGAGAATATTTTTCTTTAATATATACAGCAGCATTATTTAATATAGTATTATCTGATTTCTTAATTATTAATTTTTCCAATACTTCAAAGATCTTCTCCGGAGATTTTTCCTCAACCAAAAATCCATTAACACCATTCTGAATAAGTTCCGGAATCCCTGAGTGATAAGTAGAAACTGTATATAAACCTAAAAACATAGCTTCCTTTAAAACATTTGGTATTCCTTCTGAATCACCATCTTCCGCCGTTTTACTGGGAGCCAGCAGAATATCAGAGGCGGCCATGATTCGAAGCACTTCTTCGGATGATTTTTCACCGGTAAGTTCTACTTTCTCCTCCAGCCCGTACTCTTTTATTTTAGATCCAATACTTTTGAACAGGGGGCCGTTACCAATTATCCTGTAATAAAAATTATTATATTTTTTACTCAACAGAAAGACTGCTTCCAGAGCATCATCAAATCCCTTCTTTTCCACGAACCGCCCGACAGATAAAATATTTATACAATTCCCGCTATTGTTATACTTTTTCACTTTATCAAGACCTGCGAAATTAACCGGAGAATGAATTACTTTAATATCTTTTTCACACCCCAGCCCTTTTAAAACAGGTATAAAATAATTACAGACAGGAAGAAATAAAGAAAATCTTTTAAATATTAATGGCCAGTCAAGATTTTTTATATTTGATTTCCTACTGATATCTACACCTCTTACGGAGCAGACAAGATTGCAGCTGTATTTTATAAATCCGTATTTTTCTACTTTTACCAGCCGATCGGCAATAGTAGCAAACTGACAATGAATCAGATCAAAATCATTATCTTTACCCAGAACAAAAGCGTCCTTGTTTACTCTGATGAAAGTTCTGATATCCAGAGAAAATAAACTGGTAAAAAATAAATTCAAAAACGGCAAAGGATGTTCAACCATGTTTATTGCCATAATTTTAAATACTGTTCTTATTTTATAAGCTAAACTGAGACTTTCTTTATTAAAAACATTTATTACAGCCAGTTTATTTAAATATTTTTTTAATGAGTCTGGAGCATAATTATTATTACCTTTTTTACCCAGATTAACAATCTGAATATCAAATCCTGACTTACAAAGTTCAGCTATCTGCAATGAAATAAAGGTCTGGGAAAGAGACGGAAAATCTGAAACAACTATCATTATTTTATTTATATTTTTCATTTAATTTTTCTTGCAATATTTTTTTAATTTTCATTGTACTGTTCATAATGCTATCTTCCGGTTCTATATTGATGATTTTAATACCACTCTTTTTAAACCAGGATATTTTATTCGAAGCATTTTCCATATCAGTCCGGACAGATTCAAGTAACTCCTCGTCTGTTAATGAATAATGACAATTATTGATTTTCCCATCCTTTTTTCTTTGTTTTATCTGTTCAACTATCACTTTATCTGTTTTTTTACAGTAGATAACAATATCTGGTAACACCTTCTCATCCAAACCGGTCAATCCGCTTTCTAGAGTATCCTGAGTAATTCCGCGCAAACTCTGCCAGACAGAATCATCATAAACAATATTAATATCTGGATTATAATAATCAATAAGCATTTCAGTTTTAGCCATTCTGACAAAAAATGATGCAGCAAGCATTCTGCTCACAGGATCAACTACCTGTTTTTTCAGCCCTTCATCTGCAATTTCAAATATTTTTTTATATTTTTCCCTCATAAAATTGAAGCTTTCGTTAAAATATTCTTTCAGAAAATAGTCACTTATACGGTATTTATATTTTTCAGATACCAGATATTTCAATACAACCGGAAATACTCTCTTTTTACTGCTTTTCAGTTTATTATTGATAATAAATATTTTTGCTTCGTCAGAAGTAACCCAGCGGCTTTTATCAGTTTTTTCAGAAATCAAATTCCTGTAAAGCGTTGTTTTACCTGACCCCGGGGCACCAATAAAGCATATTTTTTTCATAAATTATTTATTTCCGGTAAACGGTTTAATTACAGTTTTTAAAACTCTTACAAAAATTCTAAAAATCCTTTTTACATTATATTTATCTAAACCAATCGCCTTGAATATTATTTTAAGTGCATAATTGTATTCATGCCCTTTCAGCAGCACTAAAGAATAATCTATAAGATACTCAGCATGCAAATCAGGATTATTCAGATAATCTGTATAATATTTTTTATATAATAATTCATATCCCTGTATTTTAGACTTATTATTTGTAGATATCCGGGTTACCGCATCTACTCTCTTATTGGCAAGCGGTTCATTTATTGACGCAAATTCACATACTCTTGAAAGCCTTAGATAAAAATCAAGGTCCTGCCTTGATTTAAATTCAGGATCGAAAAATCCGGCCTCTTCTATGTACTTTTTTTTGCAAACCAGGGTTGACAGCTTGGGAGCATTTTTCCCTTTTTTAGAAAGAAGGTCTTTGTAAATATAACCCTGCATATCAGGTTCCCTGTAAGTCTTAACACCATCCTTAATGATAAAAACACCTGTATCAATTACGCCGGTTTTTTCTGATAAATTTAAAAACGCATCCATCTGTTTTTTCAGCTTACCCGGCAGCCAGTCCTCGTCATCATCAAGGAATGCAATATACTCCCCCCGGGCCGCTGAAATCCCGGCATTTCTTGCCCCCCCCCCCCCCGGAACCTGTTTTATTCGGAAGATACCTTATCCTTGCGTCGTTATAATTTTTTTCCAGTATTTTTTCAGTTTCTTTTTGGTTTTCCGTTCCGAGTCCATTATCATCAATAATAATAATCTCAAAATTTTCATAATCCTGCATTAATATACTGTCTACCGCGCGGCAAATAAGAGATGGTCGTTTATATGTTGGTATTACAACGCTTACTAAAGGTTTATTCATTATAATCTCTTGAAAATTATTCATTAATAAAATTGAGAATCTTTATTTTAATTTCTTTCAATAATTCTTTAATCTGTATTTTAAATTTTCCATGAAAAGAAATTATATTTAAATATATAATTCCCAAAAACTGTATTCTCCGCAGGATGAAACAGGGAAAATCATTAACACAAAAAAACAGGGGCAAGGCTGTATATTTTTTCCATCTTGAATTATAAATGTTTTTTCCTGTTTTCCTCATAGGGATATCCCCCTTAAAAGATTCAGGGTAATTATACCAGGCATAACATCCTTTCAGGTCTGCCGTTTTTAAATCTCCTTTTTGAAAAAATTCAAAATCCAGTATTTTTAAACCATCTTTATCATTATACACAAGGTTTCCGGGAGAAAAATCTATACATTCATATCCCAGACTTCTGTAATGTGAAAGCATTTTTTTTATTTCTCCAATAAATTCTACCGGCAAATATCTTCCTTTTATGTATATCTTTTCTATAGTATTTTCATACTTCTTTAAGATAATATAATTAGGTCCTGTCTCTACAATTTCAGAAATACAACCCAGATTTCCTTTAAGCTCTCTTGCAAGGATCTCTCTTTTAATAAACCTTTCCCGGCCAGGTTTAAAGGTTTTGCAGACAGATTCAACTCCATGAAAATCAACTATCTCTATTTTAGCCCGCCTTGCATATCTACTCAGATTTTTTATAACCGGATACGGTGTTTTAAACAGTTCTTTAAGTTCCAGAATCTTTTTTTCTATATCCCTTATTTTACCGGGAATAATATGTGCTGCATATTCAAGAGCTTCCAAAGAATTGTCCGCAGAATGTAGGACATTGCATCTTTTATTTTTTTCCTGAAATTTATTAATATAGTCACGAATTTTAATTTTGGTTCCGGCTATTCTGCTGTTTTCTATTCCGATATGTTTTTCTGCTAAAAGTTCATCTACTTCAAGAGGGTGAAGGTCATATACAGCAATAATATAGACTGGGCCTCCCCCGCTTTCAGGCCATGGACCACGGTTCCAGTTGCCGCCTCTGATATTCTTTGAGACAACCTCCCTGTCTTCAAGAGGAATTTCCTGCTCCAGTAGTATGTCAAATCCTTCATTCCAGAGATAATTTTTAATTTCACTTAAAAAAGGAAGACCCTTTTCCCGGATAATGAACAATGTAAATCCGCTCCAATGAAGATCAGTTTCTCTTTCTCTTGAAAAATGGCATTTCCCGATCCATTCGTTTCGTCTTGACAGTTTCTTCAGCGTATCATTCTGTGGCTTCCACCCGTTTTCTTCAAGAAATAAATCCAAAGCTTCAAGAGAAAACAATTCCGGTAATTTTATACCGGCTTTTTGAGCAAGATTTTTTATTATTTCTTTATAGTTGTGATCAGGGACAGGGGGAGTATCTCCTGCAAATAAATCGGACAAGATACCGGAATCAAACCCTTTATGATAAACGGCATGGTATATCATTGAAAACAGATAATCCTTATCATTGGGAGCCTTAACATTATTTTTTAACAAAACACTGTTTTTTACAATATTTTCAGCAGCTTTTACCGGATAATATGAAACACTTCTGTAATCAGTTCCTGGCAGTCCTCCGCAGGTATATATATCGCAGGGAATTCCATAGTGTTTACTTCCGGTAAGAAATTTATCAATTGACTCAAGATCATCATCGCTTACAAGAATATCTATGTCTTCACCCGGTTCAATATAAGGTAAATCTTCAAACCATCTTAAAACAACATAGTCATATTTACTGATTGCATTAAAAAAAACGGAAACACCCAGGTCGGGATTGATATACCTTCTTTTCCCTTTTTTCCTGTCTGGATCTACTTTTCTGAGTTTTAAATAGTAATTATATGTTTTTTGTAGCACTAATTTAAGTATATTCATTTTATATTACCGGTTTACCCAATTCTAATTATTCAGGTTCATTTCAGCCATTAAAAACTGGGATAAAAAGTTTTTCTGACCATACTGAATGGATGAAGATCCTTTACCTTCATCCATTCAGTATTTTGTCCAGCATTTTATATTCACTTGTTCCGTCAGTTGTAAAAAATTCAGGATTCCAGTTGTTATTAAATGCATCTGACTCATAAAAATCATAAATTGATTCTGGGTATTTAAATCCACCATTAAACTGAAGAACAATACCCTCTGCTACAAAGCCATGCAGGTCCTCTTCATATGAGTCCAGTCCGGAAATGTAGACTATTGGAACCCCGTGAAGCAGTGCCTCAATCATTGCATTTGTATTCAAGGCAAAAACCATATCCAGTCTTTCAAGATATTCATCAAGAGGCTCCCTCCAGTCGGCTATTTTAAATCCGTTCAAAACATCAAGTTTATTTTCATCAAACCCCGGATGCGGACGCAAACAAATATTCTCAATCCCGTAAGTGTCTCTTAATATACATAGATATTGCTTTACCCTCTGAAGATTGCATTTTGCATTTAATAAAAAACCGCAGACAGCATTTTCAACAGAAGGAATATCTGTTTTTATTTTTTTAGTATATGGAACAGGCATCACGACCGATTCAATTTTCTGATTATCGCAGAATTTCTTTTGCCCGGCAGTCCAGCAAAGCTGCCTGTTTATTTTAAACGGCGCAGGTTTTCTGATATCTACCCTGTCAACAGTATATGCAACCAACGGTATATTATTTTCTTCCGCTGCAGCACCAAGCGCCAGCCGTTTCTGATCATTTGTTCTGGCAAACATAACAGCTTTAACGCTCATCTTTCCAAGATACCCATCACAGGAGATATAAAAATAAAATAACTTGAAAATTCTCGCATATTCTGTGAAGTGTTTAATCTCTGCATCCTGATAAGCTTTATGCATTCTCCTTATATTTTTCAAAAACGAAATAAATACATTTAACTGCGATGGAAAAGACTTTACTGTTTTTTTTTCGACTGGCTCACCGTAATATCTCTTGAGGGAATTAAAGACAACCTTACTGGCGTGATCCTCAATAATGATATTCCTGAAAACGGAAAAGCCTGCCGGTTTAAAAACCGCTCTGGCAGTATAAATCATTCCGCCGGGAAATCCGAATTTATACAGAAAATAAAGGAGGCGGCCGGTTTTTTTATTTAAAAGAATCTCCTTTCTCTTTTCAGGGTCAAGATCCGAATTGCGGTTTTCAGAAACCAAAAAAATAGCTGTTTTATAAAGCGCTGTACTCTGATAATCCATATTCAGCTCTGATAATTGATTATAATATCAATAAATTCCCGGACAGCACCATTACCGCCCATTTTTGACATTATTTGTATCCCTGCAATTTTTTTTACTAATTCGACAGCATCCGAAGGGCAGGCGGGATATCCGGCAGCTTTGAGAATTTCTATGGAATTAATATCATCTCCGATATAAGCAACATTTTCAAGAGATATATTTATTTCACCGCAGATATTCTTGACTATATCAAGTTTTTCCTTATTACTTACGTTCTGAAACAGATAATCAATTTTCAATTTTTTTACCATGTTTTTTACGATCTCTGTATTTTCACTTGTTATCATACCGGTTTTTATTCCGGCTTCCCGAAGCAATTCAAATCCTTTCCCATCCTTTGTATTGAATTTTTTTAATTCGTTACCTTTCTGGTCATAGTACATTCCGGCATCTGTCAGTGTTCCGTCTACGTCAGATAAAAAGAGTTTTATATCCTTTTTCGTATGATTCTGAATTACTTTATTTTTCATTAGTGTTTCAGCAATAATCCAGTCCTCTTTTTCATCTATCTCAAGACCGGTATATTCAGCCATTTCAAATATTCCGATTTTACCTGATAATCTGTTATTATCCCTTTTTATGTTTCCGACTTTATTTATATAAAAAGCACCGTTTTCCATAAGATACCCGTCAAAATCCTGTCTTCGAGGTCTTTTCCTGTAATCATAATTAATAGAGGTACCATTATCATTCCAGAAAAATCGTTTATTCCTAACACATGATAACAGGCTGTCGTATTTATCATTACTCATAAGTTCCAATGCTTTATTAAAATCTTCAGTTCTGGTAAACGGCGATGTTGCCTGAACAAGAATAAAAACATCTTCATCAGATAATCTTTTTTTGTTGATATATTCCAGCATTACAGACTCTGTTGATGCAGTATCAGATGCATTCTCAGGATCCCTGTCATATATTTCCACTTTTGTAAAAGAATATTCTTCAACCACAGCTTTAATTTCAATGCTGTCTGTAGCAACAATTATTCTATCAACCTGCACGGCCTGTTCAAGTGCTGCTAAATTCCAGTATATCAATGGAAACCCGCATAGATCTTTAATATTTTTTAGAGGAATAGATTTACTTCCTCCGCGGACAGGTATAAATGCAATAGTCATTATAAATTTAACCTTATACTAATTATTTTTCCATTTGAGTTTATCCCGCTGGGCCAGTTCAATATCAAGAAGCCCGCCCTTTTTACTGTCCATTGAGGTGTAAGCAGCATTCAAGTCTCTGACCAGCTTTCGAAGACCATCCGGTTCAAGTGAAGCAGAGTGATCTGTTCCCTTCCATGTCCTGTCAAGAGTAAAATGACGTTCTATCCAGTTGGCACCAAGGGTATAAGCAGCCACATCAACAGCTATTCCAAGATGATGTCCCGAAAATCCTATATCACCGACAACAGAGCCGTATCTTTCTGAAAGATAAGGAATATCAAGCAGTTTAACATCAGAGAAAGGGACCGGATATCCTGAAGTACAGGCATAGAGTATAAGGTCTTTATTCCGTTTCTTTTTCTGGAAAAGCTCAACCATCAAGTCCATTTCTTCAAGTGTGGACATACCGGTAGAAATATGGATCTGGCCTCCGAAATTGTCACAGAGATACTCAAGCATTTTTGTATAGGTATTCATGGCTGAAGGTATTTTTATAAAATCAGGGTTGAGAGAAGTTATTTCCCTGGTTGATGTCATATCCCAGACTGATGTACTGTAGACAATATTAAACTCTTCGCAATACTCTTTCAGTTCGCGATGCTGGTCCAGTGTAAATTCCAGATACTCTCTGTGCTCGCCATATGTTTTTCCATAGGAGTGCATCGGATTCGGATGCGGGGCATTATACTGCTCAGGACTTAAGAGTTCCTTCGGTGTTCTTTTCTGAAACTTCACCGCAGGTGCCTTACAGAAAATGGCAGCAATTTTAATCAATTCCTTAGCTGTTTCCATTTCACCCTTATGATTACATCCGATCTCTGCTATAACTATCGGTTTTTTATAAGATTCATGTTTGTTCATTCTATTCTCCTTTTTCACTTTCATTTAGCAATGATACAAATCCTTTATAAAGTTCATCAACGTGATCTTCGTATGATATTTCAATAGCTTTTTCATTCCCGGAAGCAAGATAACCCAGGAAAAAAAACTTTTCCATTTCAAAAACTGCTTTAATTGTTTTATCTTTATCTGGAAGATCCCCATCTTGAATTTTTCTGAATGCTTTAACTATATCTGAAATATTTTCAATATAAAAAGCACCAGGAAGTTCTCTATACCAGGCATATCCAAATATTAATGCAGGAATACCACTCACAATTGCCTCAAACCCAGCTGTCCCTGTAAGTGTTACTACTGCCTTTGCTTTTTCTGTCAATTCGAAGGATGAAAATGTATCATTAATTAATGCAACATTTTTATTTTTTAAGATGTCCTCATAATAATATTCCGACCGGCCAAGTAACCCCCGTTTCATCATAAACTGTGAAGGGTGCTCTTTAATATATATTTTCCACCCATTCGGTAATAATGAAGATAATAAATTAACAACCAGTTTTTGATCTGAATATACAGAACCTTCCGGGCAGGAAGATCTTTCCGGCTGATAATGCAGTGGGAAATATATATAATTTGTAGATAAATCAGGCTTTTGACAAAGTGCCCTGTAGCGGTTTTTAAATTTATTCAGTTGCTTTTTATTCCTTGAAGTAATAAATACATATTCAGATTTCGTATAAAATGATTCCTGAAATCTCATACCCCTTTTTTTATAAAAAATCTTATATGATTTTGGTTTTCTAATAAAAACACGTTCAAGAAAATACTTCAAAGAATGAAAAAGTTCTATTTTGTGCTGCCGAAAACTTTCTTTTTTCTTGTTTTTTTCTTCCTGCTCTTTCATATACCATGGATTATGCTTACCTTCTCCCATTGATTCCATTTCATTTTTTAATATTTTTCTTACTCTGGTTTTATTACTATCAATTGGAATTTCGGGCACATCATAAAAGGAGTTCTTTGCATATAAGAGGCCGGGAAAAGTCGTAAATGATAACATTATAGTTTTTATATTATATAACTTGCATATAGAATAAATTATAAAATGAGAAAGAGCATGTGGAGTTTCAGAAAATATAACGATTTCGATTTTTAAATTTTTTATCACATAAAGCCAATATGCAAGCTGATCATAATACAAGTCTCTTCTTTCATTATATGTAAACGATTGATCCATATCATGTCTATTAAGCATTATATAAAAATCCCTTTCAGTTTCCATCAATTTGATAATAACTTCTTTATCAACTAAATATTCTTCTATTGTAATTCCATATGCCGGTATTGCTTTGTTTGCAGAAGCAGTATCATGAAAAACTGCGTCAGGATAAAGTTTTGTAATTTCAGCTTTAAAATGATTTGAATGAATCCAATATACTGGTTCAATATTATATCGATCTTTTAAACGTTTAGAAATATCTGTCCACTCGTGCATTCTTGAGACAGCATAAAGTGCTTTCATTTTGTAAAATCTCCTTAAATGTTTTATGTTTTATACTTATCAAGATGCAGATCAATGTAAGTCTTTATATTTCCGCCAAATCCAGCTTTAAAATCACTAATTGCAATTAGTTTTTGATCATGATCTTTGTGATAAAAAGCACCAGGATAACTTTGCTCCCCCATTTCAAAATATTTACACCCCACATCTTTTGCATATTTTATTGCTTTCCAGACAAGATAATGGGATAACGGCTTATCAAACATTTCACGAATTGAAACAGAAACTCCATAGTAACACACATTCCTGGATAACATATAAAAAGAGCCTGTAACTAATTCATTTTCTAATCTTCCTAAAATTAAAAAGGCTTCTCCTTCCTTTATTAATTCATACTGCCGATACCATGAGTCATCAGATCGGGTTTTTCTTCCAGAAACTTTTATGTGTAAATTTTTTAAACTTTCTATAGATTTAATATCTGCATTTTTATAGTCATAAATTTCCAGTGTTAATTCTCTTTCCCCCCAATTTAATAAGCTTTTATAGCTTTTTCTAATATTTTGATGTAAACAATCAATTGGATAACTCAAATCAATAATTGATGAAAAAAAAGGGTAAGGTATACACCCTAAAGTAAGAAGTCTTCTTGTAATTTGATTAATATTGCCATCAATCAAATGATCCCTATAAAAAAACGTCCCGTTTAAAACTTCAAAGGTATAATCTACACGGTTGTTTATTGTTATTATATCTTTTCTCGAAAGAGATTCACTCTTTATTAAGGAAGTAGCAGGTGCTTCATAGGCCATTAAATCAACGCGATCATTTCCCTGGACTTTTGCAATAATAAAAGCAGCACACGGTTTATTATCTTTTATATAAACAAACGACAAGTCCTCAATGATTTTTTTTTGATCCAGCGGCCTTTGTGAGTAATATTTTAATGATTTTTTTGAATAGAAGGGTGATATTAAACAAGTTTCATTATACAAATTATTCCAGGCAGCATGAAAACCTGAATCATTTACTGTTAGAAACATAAAATCTCCTAATTATTTATACAATATTCGTATGAAGCATTTTCAACCAATTTTTGGCCCAAATGTTTTTGAAAGTAAAAAGAAAAGTATTTTTCTGCTTTTTATTTTTTTCATTATCCCTTCCGAATTTATAAGCAGCTTTCCTAAAAATATTTTTTATGATTTAATTTTTTCACTCCCTTATATCATTTCCCATTTCAGCGGTTCCCCCCTTGTTAAATTTCTAACAGCTCGATGCCCCAACACATCGTTATAATACCTGGGAGACAAACCGTCTCCAGGACGGATTGATCTAATATTGTTTTTTGTAAGCAGTTCCCCTTTGGAAATGTTTTCGACAACAAACAAACTTCTGGAAAATTTTCTGCTTTCTTTCTTTTTTTCTGTTAAATTATAATTAATTTGCCCTAAAGCTTTTTCAGCTGTTCTAATATCTCCCACCATCTTTGAAAACTCTTCAGGCTCCATTGAAAAATCAGCATCAGGCCCGCCAATTGACCGGTCAAGAATAAAATGCTTCTCTACCATACATGCACCAAGTGCAACAGAGACAACTGCTACGACAGACCCAGTTGTATGATCTGAAAGCCCTGATTTTACTCCGAATGTCTGTGAAAGATTTGGGATCATTGATAAATTAGCAGCTCCCACAGGGGCTGGATAACTTGATGTACATTGGAGAAGGGTAATGTCATTATTACCAACTTTTCTGCAGACATCAACAGCGTCCTGTATTTCTCCGATTGTTGCAATCCCTGTCGAAATTATCATCGGTTTTCCCTTTGATGCTGTATACTCTATTAATGGTATATCTGTTATTTCAAAAGATGCAATCTTATAAAGAGGGACATCAAGCTCTTCAAGAAAATCAACAGCAGAAAAATCAAAGGGAGATGAGAAAAAAATAAGGCCTAAAGATTCAGCATATTCCTTTAATTCTTCATGCCATTCCCAGGGAGTATAGGCCTCTTTGTAGAGATCATAAAGAGTTCTGCCATCCCATAAAGTACCCTGCTTTATATGAAAATATTCATTATCACAGTTAATTGTAATCGTATCTGCAGTATAAGTCTGAATCTTTACAGCATCCGCCCCAGTCCTTTTGATTGCTTCAATAGATTTTTTTGCTATATTGATATCATGATTATGATTTGCTGATAGTTCTGCAACAACAAAAACCTTTCCCAAATTATATTCCCATACCTGTGCTTCACAATTATTTATTATTACATCCTTAATAAACAGAAAACCAATTTTTTCAAAATATTTTTGAGATCTGATATTTTCTTTTTTTATAAACGCCTTTATTTTTTTTATTTTTTTATTTTTTTTACGTAGTTCTACAAAGGCTTTGTTAAAAAACTCCGTAGCAATATTTTTTCCACGAGCATTTTCTGTCAACGATATCCCGACTGTACAGCTGTCACAGTCTAAGGAGAAACGGATCTGTCCAGAAAAAAAATTTTCATAAATCAGGATATAAAGAATTTCCTTCCTTGAATTTAATATTTCTTTAAACCAGTTCAAATGATTTTCATATCTAATTTCTTCAGTAGAAAAGCTTGCTTTTCTTACTTCTGACAGAGAAGCAAGTTTGAATAAATCATCACGGTCTTCCCAGACAGCTTTCCTAACAGTTATCACTAACCAACCTCTTTATTATCCTTACCACACCTTTTCCATCAACAAGGATTCGTCCAATATCTGAAACTGACTTTCTTGTATATACATCCGGCAGTGTGGTAAAGATACTTTCTGTTAATAAAAAATTACTTTTTCCCCAGTTTAATAAAATATTTGCCTGATTCTCTGCCACCTGAATAGCATGAGTCGGAACGCCGATTCTTGCAAGTTCATATATTGTCTGTCCTGCCGCAGATATCGCAAGATCGCAAAGAAACATTTCCTCTTTCATTATTTTTGCTTCAGGGTAATATATTAAAACTGTTTTATTGTCTGATACTTTCTTAATTTCATCAATATTTGAATATCCGCGGCCAATAATTACCCTTTTTTCTAAATCAGGATATTTTTTTATTATCCTTCTAAGAATAGTGGGAGTTTCATTTGTAATATCCGATCCCCCGAATGTAATAAGAATTTTAATGATTTCTTGATTTATTATTTTTTCCGGAACGGCCCAGAACTCTTTTCTAAGTGGGTGAAACTCTGATCCCAATAAATATGTTACTTTTCTGTTATCAGGATAACCGAGGGTCTCAGCACCCATAATACTGTTAACTACAAATCCTCCAGGATAGGGAATCCTGTTGTTGTCATCAATGAATAATATTTTTTCTGCCCTTTCATAAATATGCTGACAATATTTGATGTCAGCATAGTACGAATCAAGAATTACAATTTTTCCGGAAACATTTATTTCTTCTTTCAGCCAATCACTGTGCCTCCAACTGAAATCAAATAATGAAAAATCCTTATTCAGCCTGCCCCTCAGATAAAAAGTGGAAGAAATATTATTTTCTTTAAATCCTTCCGCTATTGCCATGCACCGGGTTAGATGGCCAAAACCATAATCAAACCCTGCTTCAGTTAAAAAAACAGCATCATTCAATTAAGTCTTTTAAAACCTGTATGACAAACAGGCCCTTTTAATAATTTCTCACTTGTCCCATTAATAATTGATTCGGATATAATTTTAAAAGCTTCATCCACCGCCTTTTCATACAAATCAATATGCTCTTTTTTATGAGCAAAACTGCAATAAAATGCAGTTGTCGCTAAAAATCCTTTTTCGAGCATTATTTGTGTAAACAGTGTTTTTAAAACAAGGGCATTAGTATAATTAAAACTAAAATGGCCCAACGGATATATTCCTCCAATTTCTATATTTAAATTATATTTATTTGAAGAAGCTTTCCAAATACTAAAAACCTGTTTTCCCAAATTTATTAAATATTCACTTACATTGTTTTTTATATATTTATTAATTGTTGCAATAGCGGCTACCGGCCCTATTCTTTCTGTCCAGAATGTACTTGAAATAAAAGAATCCTGAGCAGCCTCCATTACTTCTTTCGAACCCAAAATAACGCCCATTGGGAACCCATTACTGATCGCCTTGGCAAAAACAGCAATATCAGAAGAAATACCAAATTTTAAATGAGCGCCTCCATTATTTATTCTGAATCCTGCAGTAATTTCATCAGCAATAACAATAATTTTTTCTTTTGCCCTGATCTGATTGATTACATCAACAAAATCCTGATTTGGTTCATCATTCCTTATTGATTCAAGCACAATAGCTGCAATATTTCCTTTATGTATTTTTATAAGCCTGAGTAGTTCTTCTTTATCATTATAATTAAACGGAATAGCAGTCCCTTTTAAATTACGGGAGGTCCCTGCAGGACTTAATCCTGGAAGTAAATGTCCATCAAGAGCATTATTTTCTCCAAGATTTGCGGATAAATACCAATCGTGCCAGCCATGATATCCGCAGAATAATACTATATCTTTTTTTGATTTTGCCCTTGCAATTCTTACAGCGACACTCATTGCTTCTCCACCGCTTCTTGTATACCTAACCATCCCTGCCCACGGATGTATTTTTATCATTAATTCAGCAAGTTCTACCTCTTCTGGAGCATTTAGAGTATTCATACTCCCTTTTTCTATAGCTAAAATTACAGCTTTATCAACATCATCATCCGCATAACCAAGAACACCGCTTCCTATACCCATATATGATGCATCTATATATTTGTTGCCATCCAAATCCCAAACTTCACAGCCTTTTGCTTTTTCATAATATGCCGGCCAATACTCCGGTAAAAACATTTCAGGTCTTTTTGAAAGAAGCTGTGTCCCTCCCGGAATTAATGTTTTTGCTTTTTTATATAAATCCTGACCTTTTCCCATTTATATCTCCTTAGGAATACGATATATAAGCCTATAAAAGCTCATAATAAATAACTTTTTTGAAAATAATTACAATTGTTCTAAATCGTAAAAATAGCGAACAAATTTACAAATGATTATTATCACATATTCTTTTCTTTTTGAAGACTTTTCTGCAATCCTTCATTGCGGACAATATTCTGGTTAATTTTTTCAAGCTCTGGATCTTTTTTTAACAATTTAAAAATATCTTTATACCCAAAATCAACTACAGGATAAAAATACTCATATACTTTCATAATAAATTCGTAATCCCTTTGTTCATCAAGTGTCCACCGATAATTACCAGTATTTTCAAAATTATCAACACTTTCAATTTTGAACAACTCAGGATGATTTCTAATAAAAAGAGTAACATGCTCTCTTTCAGAAAGTTGTTTTGATAAATTCCATGCTTTTTCCAGGGCCTGATAATCAACAACCTCAACATCTAAACCATCAGGAAATGTCTCGGTAATTGCATTAGAAGTATAATCAGAATTACAATCCTGGTGTCTCATGACTACTTTATCTATAATTTCTGGATCCATTAATGGACAATCCGCTGTTATTCTTATAATGCTTTTTGGCTTTAAAAGTCTTGATATTTGATAATATCTATCAAGAACATCCTCTTCCGATCCACAGAAAACTCGAATCCCCATATCTGCACATGCTTTTACTATTGGCAAGTCCCCTTTTTCTATTGTTGTAACGACAATAGCTTCATCTACGCTTTTTGCAGCAGAAACCCTTGACACAACCTGTCTTAAAACAGTCTCACCACAGAGCGGTAACAAGACTTTACCAGGAAGTCTTGAAGAACCCATACGCGCCTGTATTAACGCTATTATTTCACCGGCCATAAATAAGGTAACACCATCCTTTTATCTTTTATTGAAATGTTTTTAGAAAACATTTTAATTCTATCAATATAATTTTTATCTAAAATTATTGAATTCACATTTTCTTTGAGATTCTCAACTGTATCAACTCCGACAACAATTTTATTAATTTCATCAAAACTGTTAGCATATGATAAACAAAAAGAAGCGATACTGATATCCATCTGTTTACATTCATCGTTCAAAAAGTCAAGATAATGTTTTATTGGATCGAAAAATTTTATTAAATCGTTTGCCGGTAAAAAAAATAATCCCTGTAAAAAAACAGATCTCACATGTATTTCTGTTCCGTGAGTTTTTATTTGTTCTAATATAGTTAAAAACCGTTGGTCAAAAATATTAAATGGAATTTGTATAATATCACAATGAATATTATTTAAAATCAGATATTCCCATTCTTCAGGATGATAAAGAGAAACTCCAATTTTCTTAACTTTTCCTTTGTCCCGGAGATCATTTAGAATATCCCATTTAGTTAAATCACTTTCTATAGCTTTAAAATTGTGGAACATAACAGCATAAATAGATTTAATATGCAAATTGGTCAATGAAGAATTAAAGTACTCTATAATATCATTTTTTTTACATGGAGGTATCTTAGTGATAATTTTGAATTTATTCTGCCCAATTTTATCAAGGTTCCGTCCGATAACACTTTCACTTTCCCCATAAGCAAAGGCTGTATCAATAGTATCTATCCCATATTCAGCTGCATATTTTAATATACTGAATACTTCTGTTTCATTTACAATACCATTTTTATTTGAAATACCATAATTCAGACCAAACTGTGCTGTACCCAAAGCTATTTTTGACACAATAAAACCTGTTTTATTACATAGTTCACTTCTTCATCACTCATCATGGGATAAAGAGGCAAACTCAGTGTTCTGCTGTAATACTCTTCTGCCACAGGGAAATCGCCTTTTTTATATCCACAATTATCCTTATAATACGGCTGAAGATGAACCGGTATATAATGTACCTGTGTTCCAATATTTTTATTTCTCAACCCTTCCATAACCTCTTTTCGTGATTTCCCAATTTTTGTAAAATCAATCTGTACTGTATAAAGATGGAAGCAGGATGCACCGGAATCCTCTTGAGGAATTTTGAGCCAGTCCAGTCCGGATAGAGTAACATTATATTTATTAATAATTTCTATTCTTCTTTTTTTAAAATCATCTACTTTCTTCAGCTGCGAAACTCCAAGAGCCGCCTGGATATCTGTAATTCTGTAATTAAATCCAAGATCCTGCATCTCATAATACCAGGGACCGGGATTCTTACTTATTTTATTTTCATCACGTGTTATACCATGCGACCTTAAAAGTAAAAGTCTTTCATATAGTATTTTATTATTTGTTGTTATTGCCCCGCCCTCACCGGTTGTCATTGTTTTGACAGGATGAAATGAAAAAACCGTCATATCAGAATACTTGCAATTTCCTACTTTTGATCCGTCACTATAATCTGATCCTATTGCATGAGAAGCGTCTTCAATCATGAAAATACTGTTTTTTATAGCAATTTCCTGAATTTGTTCCATTTTACAGGGTCTTCCTGCAAAATGGACTGGAATTAATATTTTTGTTTTTTCTGTTATCTTTTTCTTAATTTCTTCCGGATTTATATTATATGAATCCTGTTCAATATCTGCAAAAACAGGTTTTAAATTGTTATAAATAAGACAGTTTGAACTTGCTACAAATGTATTTGGAGACGTAATACCTTCCATTTCATCATTAATTTTAAGTGCTTTTACAGCAATGTGAAGTGCCGCTGTAGCATTTGAAACTGCTACACAGTATTTTGCTCCTGTATAACAGCATATTTCTTTTTCAAATTTTTCTACTGCAGGACCCTGGGTAAGATAGTCGGATCTTAGAACTTCAATGACTGAATCTATATCATCCTGATCTATCCACTGCTTTCCATAACCGAGAAAATTTTTCATAATATTAATAAACCACTTCGATTTTTTTTAGTTTTTCACGCATTTCTTCCTCTAACAGCCAATTTTCATTATTATCTGAAGAATATCTGAATCCGGGTTTTACAAGAGTCCCGCCAGATTTAAAGCTTTTATTTATATCCCACCAGTCAAAATGGGGATAAATAATATAATGATCTCCATAATCATAAGTCAGAAGGGAATCCTCCTCAGTTATCATAACCTCGTGCAGTTTCTCTCCCTCTCTTATTCCAACTTCCTTAAGGGTAGCATCTCTTTTCAATGCTTTTGCAAGTTCTGTTACTTTATAGGAAGGAATTTTTGATACATATATTTCTCCCCCTTTTGCTTCATCTATCGCCTTAAAAACAAGATCTACTCCCTGATCAAGTGTGATCCAGAACCTTGTCATTCTGAAGTCAGTAATTGGTAGTTCGTTAACTCCATTTTTTATCATAGTTTTAAAATAAGGGACAACAGAACCTCTGCTGCCGGTAACATTACCATATCTTACAACACTGAAGGTAGTTCCTTTATTTCCCGAATAGGCATTGCCGGATACAAAAAGCTTGTCTGATACCAGTTTCGTGGCCCCATAGAGGTTAACCGGATTAACTGCTTTATCGGTCGAAAGAGCTACTACTTTTTTAACACCAAGATCTATTGAAGCATCAATAATATTCATAGCACCGTCAATATTAGTCTTTATCGCCTCAATTGGATTATATTCGGCTATTGTTACATGCTTTAAAGCTGCAGAGTGAATAACAATATCGACACCCTCAAATGCTCTGTAAAGTCTGTCTTTATCCCGGACATCTCCGATAAAAAAACGGAGTTTATCGTCATAATCTTTGAATTTTGATCTCATCACATATTGCTTATATTCGTCTCGAGAATAAATTATTATTTTTTTAGGGTTATATTCAGAAAGAATCCTTTTGGTAAACTTTTGTCCAAAAGAACCTGTCCCACCCGTGATAAGAATTGTTTTATTATTTAACATTTATTTCCTCGTATATTATTTATTCAAGCTCTTTCTAATATCTGTTCAAGAATAGCATTTTCAACTCTCTTTGACGATATTGTTTTTGAATTCCAGCTCAGATATCTGTTGCACAGCTCTTCCCGTATGTTACTACTATATTTCTTAGGGTTGGTTTTTGAATATTCATTTAAGACATTCTCTAGTTCAAAAAATGATGTAACCTTATAGACCCCCGAATCAGGATATCTATCTGCATCAAAAAGAGTTGCATTATCAGTTTCATTTTGTGAAACACAAATAAAAGGTGCTATAATTCCAATCGGCATTGATAATAGTTCAGATAATATGGTGGAATTAAAAGAAATTGCACAAAATGCGTTTTTATCACCTCTACAATTGTAATGTCTATTTCCCATGTGATTAAAGAAAGTTCCCCTAATAATTTAACCGCTCTTTTTTTAATAATGGCTTATCGCCCCGTGATTTACATTTTATAATTATACTTTTCTTGTTTAACAATGGATAGCTATATATTTTCCTTAATATTTCCCAAGAGTTTTTTTCATTATCACGATAATTCCCGTTTATATAACTAAATATTACAATATCACTTTTATTATCAGCTTGTGAATAAAAAAAATCAGATTCAAAAAGGTTTTTTAAATAATCCATTCGTGGAGGAGCTGTTGTTATAATCTTTTTAAATCGTAATCCTTCTGATTCTATTGATTTCAAGACCTCCTTAAATGTATCACTGAAAACCATAATCAAATCAATTACGCAATTTGCACTTTTTTATACTTTTTTAGTGAAATATTAATAAATTTTATATTTACTTCATTTTCTTTTCTCACGATAATAAAAGGTTTCTTCTTTATATTGCAATAGAATTTATAAGCAGCATCTTGCCAATAATCAAAGTTAGTAGATATTATTCCTTTAATTTCAACTTTTTCTGGACAGAATCTCTGATCATCAGATAATATTTTAGCATTTGGATTGATCTGTTTTATAATCTCTTTTACAAGTTCTCCAATGGAAATCTCATTTTTTGAAGCAATATTAATTTATTGCCCAATAGTTTTTATCCTATTCAGCAATGGCAATAAATCCTGAATAAGTGTCTTTTACATAGTTAAAATCTCTTGTTGGTGTAATACTTCCAAGTTTTATCTCTTTTGTGCCGCTTAATAATTGTGTGATTATTGTTGGAATTACAGATCTTGCTGACTGCCTGGGTCCATATGTATTAAAAGGCCTTACAAGAGTAACAGGTAGATTAAAACTTCTATAAAAAAAGATTCAGCCAATCTATCAGCCCCATTTTAGTTGCAGAATATGGAGATTGCCCCGGGGAATGAGTGCATTTCATCTATAGGAATATACTTAGCCGTTCCATTACCTTCTGATGTTGATGTTACCAATAATTTTTCAATATTATCTCTTGCGGCTTGTAATACATTCAAGGTACCTTTTATATTTGTATCAACAGAACTATCTGGGGAGTGATAACTAAATAGGATTGCAATTAAGGCGGCTAGATGAAAAAATATATCAATATCTTTCACAGCTTCTCTTACCCATTTGAAGCCTAATATTTCCAGCAAAAATATCTATTTATTTCTTTTTTTCCTCACTGAAACTGTCAACCCAACCCCAACTATTAAATGAATCATAATTGACAAAAGCTCGAACAGAACAACCTTTTTCCAGTAAAGCCTCTACAAGATGACTACCAATAAAACCATCGGCACCTGTTACAATAACCTTTTTATTTTTTAAATTCATCAATTATTCCTTATCTTTGATATTTAATAGTTTTTCTCATTTAAATAGTTATAATATAAAATTATTTTAACACTATTTTTGGTGCATTATCATGATAGCTACCCTGTTGAACAAGCCGGACTTTGCGTACAAAATTCTAATAACTTATAGACAGTTTTTTAGATTTTTATCCAGGAATCATATTCTCGTTGATAATAATTGTTTATTTTAACTACTATTTAATTAAATCAATATTTTCTTGTATTTTAATATTTACAATATCAAATTTATCATATGATTCTTTTCTATGGTCAATATTTACAAATTTATCAAAGGTGTACCCAATCACCTGATCAAACTGCTTAAAATATGGTTCTATCTCATTTAAAGTTGGGACTCCTGAAATAGCGGCTGTCGAAAGAAAAGAGATCATCCATGCTCTTTTATTATCAGGCCCCCGGGTTCCATATGGTATTATTTTATCATAGACAAATGCTTTTGGTTTTTTTAAAGATTGTTTTGTCGACATAGCAATATCCCAGAGCAATTTTGAATTATTATCTTCTTTTTTTGTATATTTTTTATTGGCTTTATGAAAAGAATAAATAGAGTTCATAGTATTTATCCCCGACGTAGACATCAATGAAACTGCAATAAAGATAATTAAAACCTTTAAATAAGGTAAATGAATCTTCCGGTCCCACCAGTTGCGAATTTCAGGGAATAAAGGAACAAGAAAAACTACTATGACTGGCAAAGAAATCCACCAGTTAAGACTGCTGAAATAATATGCAGATCCCCCTCCGATTGGTAGAAATAATCCCGGTAAACAGCTGATTATACTAACGCCGCCTAAGCAAAATAGAAAAATACGGAAATTACGTTTCTCAATTGCTTCATCAGCATAAGCACGAAAAAGAAGAAATAAGGCAATAAATGTCCAGCCATAGTGAATCAACGGGAACAATGGCCAAAAATCCCGTTCTACATAATTTCTCAAATAATGAGCAAAAAAAATGGGGATTTTTGCACCTGAAGAAACGTTTACAATTGATACAGAGAAAAGCCATGCAATCCCAGAAATAATAAAAATTAATAAACGATCTGCTTTTTTATAATTTTCAAGCCAGAAAAAACAGAGAGCAACAACCCAAAGAGTCCCTATGGATATTTTTGAAAAGCAAACAACTATTGTATTTATAAATGAAAATAAAATCAAAAAGAATAATTTTTTTTTGGTCTTTTTAATTTTATATAATCGGATAAAAACTATAATACTTAAAAAAAGCATTGATATTGCAAAAGCCTGAGATTCACTGATAAAAGTACTATTGTTACTTGATCCTGCATCGCGGAGAACAGATTCTGGTAAGATGCCTGCAATAATAAAAAAAAAGGAACCTAATTCCACTGTTTTTAAAATTTCTTTTTTTCGAAATGGAAAAATCAAAGTGTAGATATTTTCAGAAAGAATAATAAACAATCCAAAAAAAATTGGTAATATCAGAGGAGGATATACCAGATGAAATGATTCCAGAACACGAATTCCCAAGATTCTGCTGAAAAATCCCATAACTAAATGTATTCCGTAATGGTATGGTTGAAGAACCACTCCTTCAATTCCAAGAGATGGTTTTCCGAAATACATAAGCATATTACTTATAGCTGAATGAAATAGTGTATCTATATGTGCATTTCCGGTTTTGTACTGAGCTTCAAAAAGAGGGGTTAAATAACCGCTGCCCCATACAACCCCTATCAAACGAACACCTATCAGTCCAAACAGAAGTATATTTATTAAGTAATATATTTTTTTCTTTTTGTAAATAATTGATTCTTCTCTAAATAATATGCTGTTCTTTTCTGGAAATGCCAAAAAAGAAACAAGTAATAAAAAAATAAAGACAAGACATGGAATAATAAATATCTTTGGATATAAAGGATAATTAAAAAAATATCTAACGGCCTGTGAGGTAAAAACAATAAAAAGGGATAATATTGTTGGGAATAATACATGTGAATTAATTCTTCCGATAATTTTCATTTATATTATCCTTCTATCTGAGAGTTCATCAGGCTTTTATGTTTATTACTTTTACAAATATACTTCTGGCAAAATGCAGAAGATAACACATAAACTTACTCCAGAGCAGCAGTGGATAAGAAATATTAAAATTGTTATTACTGTAAATATAAGTAAACACCCTGTTATATTGCCTTGGATAATTCAAATTCATTGTACTTGTAAGGGCCCCTTTACTAATCCGGAATGCAGAAAGATATTTTGGCAGAAAGTGAAGATCTCCAAATTTTAAAAGTTCACACCATATCCCGATATCACAATCCTGCAATTTATCCCAATCACAGATTTCCTCCAGCTTCATGCTCCTGAATAAAACCGCATGGGTTTCACCAATCCTGTTTGTACCCCATTTAAAACATTTTAATACTGCTTTTTCACCCTTTGTTATTCCAGGTTTATATGAACTTTTCATTTTCATAATTAATTTGCTGTTTTGATTAATAATACCTCTTCCTACTGCTGATAAAATTACATTTGAGTTTTCAGGATCCTCAAGAACAGCCACCTGCTCTTCAAGGCAGGTGGGATATATTATATCATCTGCAAACAGCATTTTCTGATATTTCCCTGAACCAAGTCCGAAAACTTTTTTATAATTATACACTAACCCATAATTTTTATCATTCTCATATAACTTAATCCGCTTATCTGTTAAAAATTTATTAATAATATTAACTGTCCCATCAGTAGATGAATTATCGCAGAATATTAATTCCCAGTTCTCGTATGTCTGCGACAAAACCGATTGGATAGTTTCTTCAACATATTCTTCTTTATTGAATACCGGAATACAAATACTTACAAGCGGTTGGTTAATCATATTATACTTCTCCAGAATTTCAGGTTTTTATCCCCTTGAAAATACTCGGCAAACTGTATAATGGAACTTTTTGATTTCTCCCTTAATATTCCCCTACAGTTTTTTATCTTATTTTTTATTTCTGCGGCTATTAAATCATCTCTCATAAGGTTTTCATTAAGACTATCTTCAAACAATCTTCTTTCTTCCCCAAGGCAGGAAAGAAACCACTGATAAGGCTCCTTTCCAAAAATATCTTGAAAATTAAATTCTTTTTTATCCTCAAATAGGACGTCACTAAATCCTTCCCTCATTTGATTAATGTTCTTTTTCATTGAAAATTCATTTAAAAATATCTTCTGTGCGTTACTCCCAATTCTTAATCGTTCATCTGGATTATCATATAAATATTTTATAATTTCTGAGTAATGGTATTTATCATCAGCAAGGAATCCTGTTTCATTATGTTTTACAAGATATTTCTCACAATTCTGGTTTAACACTACAACCGGCAATCCATGATTCATTGCTTCAAGCACTGCATTTTCGGTTGTTCCAAAATGATCTGGATTAAGCGGATATGCAAAAATATCAAATCTGTCAAGTTGTGTATCTACATTATTTACATATCCTGTAAATTCAAAATTATTCCCAATTCCATATTTATCCGCCTGTTTTAAAAGAGCTTCTTTCCCATCAGGATTTCCCACAAAAACAAAATGAGCAGAAGGTATTAATTTAATGACCTCTAAACAGTATTCGATGAATTCGGGATTTAATTTGCTATAATTTAATGTTCCTATATAACCAATTATGAAATTATCAGTTTTTTTAATTTTTTGAGTTGAGTAATTATTTAATTCACCTAATCCATAAACAATTTTAGCATTTTTACAAGCATACTCCTTTTCTTCCCTATTCCAAAAATGGTTTTCAAGTGAATACTCTGATGTAAAAAATACTTTATTTACAGCCTTGATAAAATCAGCCGGGATTACAGGATAGGAACATCCATTTATATGGCTCCAGATTATTAAGCGTGCTGGAATTTGTGGATAATATGCTAAAAATTTTGCATTTAAAGGATGATGCCACCAATGTAATACAACAATATCAACAGACTTCATAACTTTATATATTTCATCAAAGTTCTTTGCAATATTTACATTAATTTCATTATTCATACATATATTCACAAATTGATTGTTTTGAGGCTCTTCAAGCATATAAATTAAATGTGTATATCTGGATTTGTTTTTTTTCTCATATACAAGTATTCCAGAAAGAGCTTTTCCCACACCTCCTCCGAGATGCGGAGTAATATGAAGAATTTTAATTACATTCATAAGCATCTTTATATATTTTTCATTTTAAATTCATCACATAAATTATCTAAAAATAAATCTAGCTCGTTATTGCAACGTTGTCTCTTCATATCAGCTTTTAACCAATTTATTGTACGTTTGATACCCTGTTTAAACGTTATTTCTGCTTTCCAATTTTTTGCGATAGATTTTATTTTTGAATTATCATAGATATCACACCATGTTTTATGGCCAATTAAACCTTTCCCAATTTTAGGGTTTAACTTCAAAATAATATCACTAGGTATATAAACAATATTTGGATTTTTAACATTAAGAGCAAATGCTGTTTCCTCAATTATCTCTCGCCAAGTAAGCCACTCATCACTAGTAATATGAAAAGCTTCACCTATTGCTTCTTTATTATTAAACAATTCAATAAAGGCATTTGCAAAATCCTCTGAATGAGTTAAAGTCCATAGATTAGATCCATCACCGTGTATAATAATAGGCTTACCAGTTAACATTCTTTTAGCATTCGTCCAATCACCAAAACCAACAGCATCCGGTATAATAGTATCATATGTATGGCCAGGGCGAACAATTGTTACAGGAAAGTTCTTTTCTCTATAATATTTTAAAAAAATCTTTTCACATTCAATTTTATTTTTTGTATATTCCCAATAAGAATTTGATAAATTAACAGATTCAGTATAAGGTAAGTTTATTGCCTTTTTTTGATAGTTAGCAGCAGAGCTAATAAAAATAAATTGCCTTGTTTGATTATTAAATAGATCATAATCTATCATCGCTTGTTCAGGTGTATAACAAATAAAATCAACAACAACATCAAAAAAAACATTATTTATCAAGCGCCTAACTTGTTCAACATCTCTAATATTTGCAACGATCTGATTTGATGTCTGCAAAGGACGTCTACGAAAATTCAAAGACTCACCTCTATTTAAAGTCCAGACATCATGTCCTGCCTCCAGTGCCTTAAAGCAACAAAACCAACTTATATTCCCAGTTCCTCCAATAAATAATATTTTCATTGAAGCAGCCTGTCCCTAATTTCTTTCTTAAATGGATCAAGATTATCCAAAGTACCATGAGATACTACTTGACAAACTCTGCAAAAATCATTTTCAAATCTACGCCCTTCAACATGAGCAAGTCGAGCACTATTTAACACCTGTCCTTGCCAGATGTTTTTTACAGATTCCTTCTTTAAATCTCCAGCAATTAATATATGTTTCCAATCTCCAACACAAAAACTAGATTTACCATCTGAATTTATAACCATTATATAAAAGATATAAGGACAAATATCTTTCTCGATTATTGGTTGCCCATAATTACCATTTTTAATTAATGATTCATCCTCTGTATATTTAAAATCTGGCCAAGCCGGGGACAGTGATTCTAAAAATATTCGAGTTGAAATATTACCAAATATATCAAAAAATATCTTTTGTTCATCGTTTGTAAGATTTTCTTTAATAGCTTTAATAGATATTTCACAGTTCCCTCTATTATCATATAAATCTTTTATATTCTTTACATATTTTTCAAAACTAATTTTTGAATTAGTGTATCGAAAGATTTGTTCTGCATTTATTCCATTAACAGATATATTAATCTGATCAAGTCCTGATTCAATTATTTTTTTATTTAAAAGAGGATTTAACAATGCACCATTTGTTGTTGTATCAATTCTTGAAACTTTTTTACTATCTCTTGCATACTTTATCATTTCTGGAAAATGAGGATTTACAAGAGGTTCACCTTCTTTGTACAGTCTTAAAACTTTAATAGGTTCTGAGTATTCTGAAAGATCATCTATTATTTTTTTATATAAATCAAAATTTAAATTGCCTTGATACCGGCCCGTTTTCCGAATAAGATCCTTATGCCCAGTTGGACAAAAATTACAACGGAAATTACATAAATTTGAAGGATCAATTAATAATACAAAAGGTGCTTCAAGAGGAACTACTTTACCAAGTTCGATATGATTATTTATATTAACCCTATGTTTTATATCAGCTTTCAATTTTTTCACCCGTATTATATTTTTTTAACAATTCACCAGAATATTCATCGATATTATCCGGCATCCCATGTGTCAATTGCCCACAATCTTTACATATATAATGAGTTTTTCTTTCTTTTTTTAGGAACATTCTCTGTAATTCTTTTAATTCACTACCATTCCATATTTCTTTAACACTCTGTTTATTTACATCACCAATTAAAAGTTTTCTTGCCCAATCCAGATAGCAGGCACTAGCCGTACCATTTGAATTAATTGAAAAAGAATAAAAAACATACGGACAAACAAGTACTTCTTTTATTTCCTGTTGATAAATACCAACATCCTTATTTACCTCTACACCGTTTAACTCAAATTCCGGCCAGCAGGACATTATACTTTCTATATAAACACCATCAGCAATGTCTCCAAATATATTGTAAAATTTATCTTTATCTTCCTGAGAAAGGGTATCTCCATTTATTTTGACAATCATTTCACATTGCTTCCGATTTTCATAAAAGAATTTAATATTTTCTACAAGGTTTTCAAAATTTATTTTATAATCTGAAAAAGTTTTATATTGTTCTTCGTTTACTCCTTCAATCGAAATATTAATTCTGTCGAGTCCTGATTTAATAATTTTTAAACTCAAATCATGAGTTAAAAGAGAAGCATTAGTTGTTGTATCAACCCTGTCACAGCATTTTTTTTCTTTAGCATATCTTATCATTTCAGAAAAATGAGGATTTAGAAGCGGTTCACCATCCTTGTAAAGCCGTAAGACTTTTATCGGTTCTTCAAATTCACATATATCATCAATTATTTTTTTATAAAGGTTAAAATCCATTGATCCAAAATTTCTTCCTTCTGTTTTTTTCATCAGCTCCCTGTCTCCAGTCGGACAGAATTTACATCGAAAATTACATTTATCAGTTGGATCAATATTTATAATAAATGGAGTCTTTAACGGTATTACTGTTTCAAGTTTTGTTCTGTTCTCAAGATCTATTCTTGGTTTAATTTTTGCTTTCATTGTATTCCCTTTACTATTGTTAATAATTTTCTGTTATCGCCCCAGAATTCCATTGGTTCATACTCTGTGTAAGGATAATATCCCAATTCCAGATCTATTTTCTTCCCCATTTCTTTCATCCTGTTTTTTACAAGATCAAGAACCGTAACAGGTTTTCCGCTGCAGCAGTTTATTATTCCGCCAATTTCGTTTTGCAAGGCTATATGTGCAGTATATTCAGCAACTCTGTCAACAGTTAAATAATCCCGTATCTGCTCTCCTCCAGACATTTTAAAAGACCTGTCACCATTATCAATTGCCGATTCAAGCTGAGACAAAATAGATTTTCGACTTTGTCCCTGCCCATATAAGTAAAAAAGCCTAATCCATTTATAATGAAAGGGATATTGCTTGTTTAATTCGACAATAAATTTTCTAAGACAGTCCTTGGCAAGACCATATGCAGTAACAGGTTGTGCAGATATTTCTTCTGACAAGCAACCCTCACTTTTTCCATATTCAAAACATGTTCCCATGACTGTCAGATCTTTTAATCCGTTTTGTATTATATTTTTTAAAAAAAAATAATTTGACCACAAATTCTTTTCAATATGAAACAGTTCATTATAATTTGGGAGATTCTCCCAGGCAAGATGAATAAGAAGATCCGGTTCCTTGAAATATTTAAAATAATTATCACGTTCTTTATTAATATCACATTTTAAATATGAAAAATTTTTATTTTTTCTTTCAATACCTGTAGTGCGTGATGTTGCTATAACCTCATGAGACAAACTTAAAAGATAATCAACTAAATGCTGCCCAATAAAGCCGGAAGCACCTGTAACTAATATTTTCATTTGAATATACCTTTAAAACTTTTAAAATCCATGAATTTTTTATCCCTCTCTGAAATAACAGGATTTGTAATCGGCCACTTAAACCCGAATGAATTATATAATATTCCTGAATCATGTTCATTTGAATAACAGGATGTTTGAAGATAATTTACTATAGTGTTGTTTTCCAAAGAAACAAACCCGTGTGCCAAGCCGCTTGGGATATAAATAGCCTTTCCTGATTTTCCATCAAGTTCTATACTGAAATAATTACCAAATGTTGGTGATTTTTCTCTTAAATCAAGAACAACATCAAGGATATGTCCGCTACTTACAGATACTACTTTTGTATGATCAAAAGGAGGAATTTGAAAATGCATTCCTCTGATCACGTTTTTATTTGATACTGAAAAATAATATTCTTTAAAATCAGAATCTAATTTTGTCTTCAAAAAATCATCATAATTAAATATTTTTTGAAAACCGCCGCGGTTATCATGAAAATAAGGAAATTCAAGAATTAGCAATTTATCAATAACCGTTTTTTGTATTATCATATTACTTCCCTTATAAATTCAATTTTGATACAAATTAACTATTCCCGTCTGAAACCCTGAATCTGATATTATTCAACAGATTCAAAAGCTCTTTATAAGGTTTAATTCTAAATCGAGTACAAATAATTATCAATAAAGCCGCAGCAACAGATAGTTGGCAAATCAACAACCAAAAAGGGGATAAACGGAACAAATACTTGACCAGATTCGTTAAAACAGCGACAACTATTGCAATAAAAAAGGACGGTAAGATATCCTTTACCTGATTCAACAAAGAATATCCAATCATTTTTCTGGAATATACTGCATTTATAAATGCCCCTCCCCACCCGGAAAAAATAACAATACTGATAAGCAGGCAATAAATACTATATGATGAACTAATTATAAGAACACTAATCGATAATAATATTCTGAAAATCTCTGTTTTTAAAAACCAATTCGATTTGTTATTTACACTGAACAATGTCTGATTCAAGACCTGAAGAGGTGATGCCATATAAAACAAACAAAGCAGCTGAAAATATTTTATTGAAGGATACCATTTTTCACCAACCATAATCAGAATCAAGGGTTCAGCAACGACTATAAGCAATAACATAGATATAAAAGTTATAAACATTGTTACAATCAGGATTCTGCGAAAAAGATCTCTTTGCATTTCTATATCATTCTGGAATTTAGACAAGAGAGGGAAACTGACCTTTTGAATAGTACTTGCTAAAAAAGTTGATGCTATGAAACTGTAACTTTCTGCTGTTGTATAATAGCCCATAGTTTTTATATCATATTTCTTACCTATTACAATACCATAAATACTTCTCAATACTGAATTAAATGAATAGATTACAGCTATCCTGAATACAAAATCAATCATGCTTTTTAAAACACTAAGTTTTATTACTAATTTTGGTGACCATTTTACTGTTTTCCATAATAAAAGCATTCTTATGAAATATGCTATTGTAAATCTCCAGACCAGAGAAACAAGACCAAATCCATAATACGCCAAAATAATTGAAGTAATTCCGCCTGCTAAAGTTGACCAGAAAGTAACTTTAGCCTGTGTTTTAAAATCAAGTGCCCGCACCAAATGAATCATATGAACACTGCTGAATGCGGAAAATGGTATCATTAGAGCAGAGATTCTAATTAATTCAGGAAGCCTTTGCTCCTGAAAATACAACCCAGTAACCGGAGCAAAATAATAAAAACAAAAAAAGAAAAAAACACCAAAAAAACCGTTTGCCCAGAACACTGAAGAATATTCATTATTATCAACTTTTTCTTTACGGATAAGAGCGTAACTGAATCCGGTATCAATCCAAACCAAAGCAACATTTACAATCAGAAAACTTATACCGAATAACCCAAAATATTCAGGTGATAATAACCTGGCCAGAATAATAATAATAACAAAATTTATAGCCTGTGTCGAAATATTTTCTACAAAACTCCAGAAAAATCCAGATATACCTTTTTCTCTAAAATCTTTCAAAAGACAAGACCTGCACACATGAGTATTTTGAGTAAATATTTTATATCTAAAAATTTTTTCACAACTACTTTTGCTTTATATAAAAATATTTTTTCTATAATCTTTTTCATTTGGTTTCTACAAATGATTTTATTATATTTATCATATAATCTATAATTTCATCAGTCATTCCTGGATAAACACCAATCCAAAAACTATTATTCATGATGTAGTCTGTATTCGTAATTTCATTGATTACACGATAATCCTGATCCTTTATAAGATCATTAAAACAGGGCTGCCGAATTATATTGCCAGCAAATAAATTACGTGTTTGTATAAGATTCTTTTCACAAAATTCAACAATTTGATTTCTTGTAAAAGAAACATTCTCTTTTAGTGTCAATAAAAATCCAAACCAACTTGGATCACTATTTTCAGTTGCAGCTGGTAAAATAAAGTATTTATCCAGTTTTGATAATCCTTCTTGTAGCCGTTTATAATTATAACGCCGTTTTTCTCCAAATAACTCTATTTTATCAAGCTGTGCACATCCTATAGCGGCTTGCATATCGGTTGCTTTCAGATTATATCCAAAATGGCTGTATACATACTTATGATCATATCCGAGAGGAAGGGTCCCATATTGGCCTGAAAATCGCTTATTACATGAGTTATCCCTTCCGCTATCACACCAACAGTCACGTCCCCAGTCGCGAAATGAAAGCATAATTTTTTTAAGCAAAGGATCATCAGTATATACAGCACCGCCCTCACCCATTGTCATGTGGTGAGGAGGATAAAAACTGCTTGTTCCGATATCACCAAATGTACCTGTCAGCTTACCATTATACCGTGATCCTAGAGCATCACAATTATCTTCAATTAACCACAAATTATTATTTTTACAAAACAAACTAACCGCTTCAATATTAAAAGGATTACCAAGAGAATGAGCCAACATGATTGCTTTTGTTTTTGGAGATAAAGCTAACTCAAGTTGTGTAACATCAATATTCACCGTCCTGACATCAACATCAACAAAAACCGGGATAGCACCAAACTGTACTATAGGTGCAACAGTTGTTGGAAATCCAGCAGCTACAGTAATAACCTCATCGCCTCTTTTTATTCTGTGTTCTTTTAATAATGGAGAGGTTAAAGCCATGAAAGCAAGAAGATTTGCTGATGATCCAGAATTAACCAGAAATGCCCAGCGAACACCAAGATAAGCGGCAAGTCTTTCTTCAAATTCTTTCGAATACTTGCCATAAGTCAGCCAGAATTCAAGTGATGAATCGACAAGGTTTAATATTTCATTTTCATCAAAAACACGTTTTGCATAGTTTACTCTGGAATATCCAGGGATAAAATCACATTCCTGCTCTGGTTTATGTCTAACAGCATAATATTTTTTCACATTTTCCAATATTTCATCTTTAATCTCACGGTTAGATAAAGAATTTTCATCATTATTTGATTCACTATGTGACTTAATAACAACTTCTAAAAAATCTCCGAAATCTTCAGGTATTTCTAATTTTCCCAATTCATTTTTTTTTACTATTTTTTTTATGACAGACATTTTCTCTACCTTATTAATTGACTATTAATATTCTTTCCTTTATTTGATATAAATTGAAATCAGCTTTGAATATATTGTTGAATCTGGGTCAAACATAATTCGCGTATATCATTACCGTCCCGATAAGCCTTATACCATTCAACACTTTTTTCGAGCGCCATATCAATATTCCACTTTGGGTACCAATTTAACATAGTCTTTGCTTTTGAACAGTCGAGTTTTAAATATGATGCTTCATGGGGATGTTTCCCGTTATCAAGACAATAACTACTCCCGTCAGCCCATAATGTACAAAGAGAATTTACAATATATTCAACAGAGCGGGCATCTGAATCTTCAGGGCCAAAGTTCCAACTAGTAGCAAATTCTGATCCTTCCTGATAAAGTTTTTGTGCCAAAATTAAATACCCTGACAATGGCTCAAAAACATATTGCCATGGGCGAATTGCATTTGGATTCCGGATCTTAACAACTTCCCCACTTATAATACTCTTGAAAATATCCGGTAATAATCTATCAACAGCCCAGTCTCCACCACCAATTACATTACCGGCTCTTGCAGACGCTAAAGCAACATTATGCTTCAATCCATATGTATCAGAATTAAAAAATGAGTTTCGGTATGCAGATGTAACAAGTTCCGAACAGGCCTTGCTGCTGGAATATGGATCGTATCCCCCCATTGGTTCGTTTTCTCTGTACCCCCAAACCCATTCATTGTTATCATAACATTTATCTGTAGTAACATTTACTATAGCTTTTATACCTGGGCAAAAACGAGCAGATTCAAGAAGATTAACAGTGCCCATAACATTTATTTCATAAGTATCTACAGGCTTTAAATACGATTCTCTAACAATTGGCTGGGCAGCCATATGTATAATTATTTCAGGGTTAAACGAAATAACAGCTGATTTTAATTTTTTAAAATTGCGAATATCGCCTATTTCAGACTCAACAAGTTCCCCAATCCTGCAAAGTTCAAAGAACGATGGTTTTGTTGGCGGGGTTAAAGCATAACCTTTTACTTTTGCACCTAAAGAGTGAAGCCACAAAGAAAGCCAGGCACCTTTAAATCCTGTATGTCCAGTAATAAATACGCGCCGGCCGTTCCAAAAAGAACTGTTTGGGATATTATTGTTATCTACCACACTTTCCACGGAGCATCTCCAGTTGACCACAGTTTTTCAAGTTCATATTTATCTCGCAAAGTATCCATAGGCCGCCAGAAGCCATTATGACAAAAAGAAGACAGCTGTTTATCAATTGCCAATCTTTCCATTGGTTTTTTTTCCCAAACTGTATCATCATCCTCTATATAATCAAAAATATCAGGTTCGAGAACAAAAAATCCTCCATTTATCCAGGAATTATCACCCTTTGGTTTTTCTATAAATGAAGTAACAAGATTCTCATCATCTAACTGTAATGAACCAAAACGCCCGGCAGGTTGTACTGCAGATACTGTTGCAAGTTTTCCTTTTTTTTCATGAAAAGAAACAAGTTCATTAATATTTATTGAGCTTAACCCATCACCATAAGTCATAAGAAACCGTTCCTTCCCAATATATTTTCTAATTTGTTTTATTCTACCGCCAGTATTGGTATTAAGACCTGTTTCAGCCAATGTAATCTGCCATGGATCAACTCTCTCATCAAGAAAACTAGTTTCCCGCTTTTTTACATCAATGTGCACATCAGACTGATGAAGAAAATAATGGAAAAAATATTCTTTAATTACATACCCTTTATAACCTAAACAAATTACAAAGTCATTAAATCCATATGTTGAATAATATTTCATGATATGCCAAAGAATCGGGTTATTTCCGACCTCTACCATTGGTTTGGGCTTTCTATCTGTTTCCTCGCTTAAACGAGTACCATACCCTCCTGCAAGTATAACAACTTTCATTATTATCTCCTAAAATAATTATTTATTCTTGTACTCCTCATTAATCCACTGCCATGTTTTTAAAATACCTTCATCAATTTGAGTATATTCATATTCTCCAATTATTTTTTCAAGTCTAGATATATCTAATATGTTCTCTGGTATGTCAAACTCTCGCTTTGTAATATATTTAACAACAGGATTTGTATTTGTTATTTTGATACAGATACTTAGTATATCATTTATACTATATCCCTTACCGGAACCAATATTAACTATTTCACTTTGAGATATATTTTTAAATAATTTTATGATTATTTTTGACAGATCATCAATAAAAACATAATCTCTAATAACTGATCCATCTCCCCAAATTTCAAGCGGTTTTTCAGAAATTATTCTCCCCAGAAAAACGGAAATAAGCCCCTGCTTCCCTAAGTAATTCTGATAATATCCATAAGGGTTTGAAGGCCGAATTATTAAATATTTATATTTGCTCGAATTATTTTGTATAATTAATTTTTCAGATATTACCTTTATATATCCATAAAGGCTTATAGGATTTAATACATCCGTTTCACTGTTTACTGTTTTATTATTAGAACCATAAACAGTTCCTCCTGATGAAAAATATACATAAAGCTTTATTGGCGATTTGTTTAATACATCAATTAAAGCAGAATGCGACTTAACAGAACTGTTTATTAATCTGTTTTTTTGTCGTAAATCAAAAACATCACCAGGAAAAACATTAGTTACCATATTTATAACTATATCAATTTCATAATTAAGAATTGACTGATGAATCAATTCATAGTTTTCAAATTTTCCAAAAATATAAGTATAATTTTTATTTTTCTTAATAAAAAAAGAATTTTGAATATCGATGTTATAAACTAAAAAACTATCATCTAATAAACAATTAATTAAATTTGTTCCAATAAATCCAGATCCACCTATAATAAGAATTTTCAAAAATTCTCCCCACTTTCAACAAAATAATTGTTTTTGTTATTTAAATCTTGTAATTTCATCAATAATATAAAGCGGTCGATTTTTTACTTCAGTATATATTCTTGATATATACTGACCAATAATCCCTAACGTAAAAAGGTTAATTCCGCTAAAAAAAACAACAGCCAGCATAAGAGAGGTCCAGCCTTCCAAAACTATATCTGGATTTATGATTTTTTGAATAAACAGCTTTGCACCATAAATAATACTACAGATTATTACAATCAATCCAATATAGCTAGAAACTATTAGTGGTTTATTTGAAAAACTTATTATACCATCAAATGCAAAACTAAAAAGTTTATATAAAGAATACGTTGACTTCCCGGCAAACCTTGCGTCACGTTCATATTCAACAGCACATTGTTTAAAACCTATCCAGCTAATCAGGCCACGAACATATCTGTTTTTTTCTCTTATCTTAAGAAGTTGATCTACCACTTTTCTATCCATGAGCCTAAAATCGCCAACATCATTTGGTATTTTACAATCACTTAAAAGGTTCAAAATTCTATAAAACATTTTTGAAGTATAAATTTTAATAATATTTTCTTTTTTCCTTTTTTTCCTTAATCCATATACAACCTGATAACCGTCTATCCATTTATCAAACATTTCCAAAATAACTTCCGGCGGATCCTGTAAATCATCATCAATAATAACAACGGCATCCCCATTTGCAACATCCATTCCTGCAGTAATGGCAATCTGATGTCCGAAATTTCTTGATAAATTAATACCAATAACTTTGTTATCCTTTTTCGCAATTTTATTTATTTCTGCCCATGAACCATCAGTACTTCCATCATTAATAAATATTATTTCATATTCAATTTTTTCCCTAAGTTTTGTTACAACTGCATAAATTCTATTATATAGTTCTTCAAGTCCTTTTTCCTCATAATATACAGGAACAACAATCGACAACTTTTTTTTATTCATTTATAATAATCCTGTTGAATAGTTTTTTATATTGTTTTTCATTCTATCCTTAATATATATCCGATCTAACTCAAGCATTCCAAATATTATTCATATACCACAAAACAGTTAAAGTTATACCTTTATCAATATTTATTTCTGGCTTCCATAAAAGATCTCTTTTAAGTTTTTCTGAATTAATAGCATATCTTCTATCATGTCCGCTTCTGTCTTTAACATACTTTATCAATGAATAATAAAACCTTTTTTCTTTATTCATCAAGTCTGCAATTTTTTCACAGAGAATCTTTACAAGGTTTATATTTCTTAATTCACAATCCCCGCCTATGTTATAGCTTTCCCCTATACGTCCGTTTCTGACAATCAGCCACAATGCGCTGCAGTGGTCTTCAACGTACAGCCAGTCGCGGATATTCTTCCCGTCCCCGTAAACAGGAAGCGGTTTGCCCTCCAGGATATTCAATATCATAAGAGGTATCAGCTTTTCAGGATACTGGTAGGGACCGTAATTATTAGAGCAGTTGCTCATTGTCACCTGCAGACTATATGTATGGTAATAGGCCATAACAATATGGTCTGATCCTGCCTTTGATGCGCTGTAAGGGCTCCTGGGAGAATAGGGGGTTGATTCTGTAAAATACCCCTCTTCTCCCAAACTTCCGAATACTTCATCTGTACTCACATGATGAAATAATACATCTTTTCTGTCTTTCCAGACAGTTCGGCAGGCCTCAAGAAGTGAATATGTTCCTACTATATTTGTCTGGATGAAAGCCCCCGGGCCTTTTATGCTTCTGTCTACATGGCTTTCTGCCGCAAGATGAATAACAGTATCTATTTTATATTTATTAAGAATTCTTATATTGTTTTCAATGTTGCAGATATCATCATGCTCAAAAAAATACCTTGTACCTGATTCTCTTTTTTCGATATCTGAAAGATTGTTCCTGTTACCGGCATAAGTAAGTTTATCAAGGTTTACTATTCTTCCGCTGAAGTCTGTCTTTTCAAAAAGATATCTTACAAGATTGCTTCCGATAAAACCGCATCCCCCGGTTATTAGTATATTTTCCGGTATAAAATCTCTCATATAACAGAGCCCCTTTTTTCCCTGACGATCGACAGGATATATTTTCCGTAGTTTGATTTCTCAAGATTTTTTCCCAATTTTTCAAGCTGTTCAAGCGAAATAAAACCCATATTATAAGCTATCTCCTCTATACAGCTTATTTTATACCCCTGCCTTTCTTCAATTATCTTTATAAAATTTGCAGCCTCCATCATAGCCTGCGGAGTTCCTGTATCAAGCCATGCATATCCACGCCCCATCAACTCCACTTTAAGCTTACCTTCAGATAAATAGCTCTTGTTAAGATCTGTTATTTCAATTTCTCCCCGTTTAGATGGTTTTAGCTTTTTGGCCCTTTTAACAACAGAATTATCATAAAAATATAGACCTACTACTGCCCAGTTTGACTTTGGATCTTTGGGCTTCTCCTCTATTGAAAGAGCATTCATATTTTTATCAAACTCCACAACACCGAACCGTTCCGGGTCTCTGACAGGATATCCGAAAACAACAGCCCCGTCTGTGTTCTGTAAAGCTTTTTGAAGAAGAGGTCTGAAACTGCTTCCGTAAAAAAGGTTGTCTCCAAGAATCAGGGCTACAGAATCATCTGCAATAAAGTCCTCCCCGATTATAAAAGCATCAGCAAGTCCCCGGGGTGAATCCTGAACAGCATATTCAATACCCAATCCAATTTTACTGCCATCCCCAAGAAGTTTTTTCATAATAGGTGTATCTTCAGGTGTTGATACAATCAAAATATCCTTTATACCAGCCAGCATAAGCGTCGAAAGAGGATAATATATAAGCGGCTTGTCATAAACAGGAAGAAGCTGCTTGCAGGCAACCATTGTAACAGGGTAAAGCCTGGTGCCTGTTCCTCCTGCAAGAATTATCCCCTTCATTTACTGCTACCGGTTTTATTTAATATTAAATCCATAAAATTTTTCTTCTGATCCTGTGTCGTAACTGTCGGTCGGCCAAGATCACCTCTTGCCCCTTTTTTGACAAGTATCTCAAGAAAAACCGGTCCCTTTTCATTCTTAAAAGCATTGAATGCGCAGCTTATCTCTTTTTCAGTCGCTGCTTTATATACCTTTCTGTATCTGCACCCTTCTGCAACAGCAGGAAAATCTATATCAAATCCTATTGTCTCCTGGCCCCCGACACTGTCGTGGGCGCCGTTATTGAAAACTATATGCACTAAATTTTCCGGTGCCTTTATACCGTTTATACCCATGCTACCCATATGCATTATAACAGAGCCGTCACCGTCAAAGCAGTATACCCTTTTTTCAGGTCTTGCAGCTGCCAGTCCGAAGGCAATCTGGGAACAGTGGCCCATGGAACCAACTGTCAGAAAATCTGAATCATGAGAGATTTTTTTTCTCTCCCTGTACTCAAATAGCTCCCTTGATATCATCCCAGTAGTAGAAACAATTACTGAATCTTCCGCAGCGAGTTCAGACGCTGTTATAACAGCTTTCTCCCTTGAAAGACTATTTTTTTCATCTTCACTGTTCCGGAGAGTATATGGGGAAAACGTGTTTTTCCTTGCAACAATAGCAAAAGGTCTTTCATCTTCACGTGTTTTTTTAACAGCTTTTTCTATTATCTCTTCAAAATTCTCTGTTTTATCATCTATAACTGTATATGAAATATCCATCGCCTCAAGAAGAGACAATGTAACCTTTCCCTGCTTTTTATGCTGGGGCTCATCCTTTATCCCCGGCTCACCCCGCCATCCGATTAAAAGAAGCATCGGGATACCGTATACATCAGGATCTGCAAGAGAAAGGAGGGGATTTACCGCATTTCCGATCCCTGAGTTCTGCATATATACAAGTGCCGGCTTTCCTGTACCAAGAAACCATCCGGACGCAAGTCCCACGGCAGCACCCTCGTTTGCTGTAATTACATGATTCACCTTAGAAGTATTATCTGTAATATATGCGCAGAAACTTTTCAAAAGAGAATCAGGTACACCGCAGAAATACTCCACTCCGTTTTCTTTAAGACAATCATAAAATATTTTGCTGTCAATCATTTTTCAACCCTGCTCATTTTCTGGAAATGTTTGTTTGTTTCAAGAAGCTCCTTATATGTTCCGCTGTCTGTAACCATGCCCTTTTTCATCATATATATAACATCTGCCTTTATAAGGGTAGTGAGGCGGTGAGCGATAATTATTATGGTTTTAGTCCCTGTAAGCTTTTCGATAGCCTCCATAACAATACTTTCAGTTATTCCGTCGAGAGCACTTGTCGCCTCATCCATTACAAGGACGGAAGGATCTGTGTAGAGGGCCCTTGCAATACCAAGCCTCTGCCTCTGGCCGCCTGAAAGCCTGATTCCCCTTTCTCCTATTTTAGCGTTATATCCATCTGGTAGTTCATTTTCAATAAAATCTGAAAGATTCGCCACACGGGCAGCTTTTATTACAGCCTCCATATTTATTTTTTTAGGATCAACACCGAATGCGATATTTGCAGTTATTGTATCATCACTGAGATATATTGCCTGGGGAACATAACCCAGGTTCGCCTGCCAGTTTCTAATGTTTGAGTTATCGACTTCAATCCCGTCAATCAAGATCTTACCTTTTTCAGGTCTTAATAGCCCAAGTATTATATCAACAAGGGTTGTTTTTCCGCACCCTGTAGGACCTACAAGCCCGACAGTTGTATTCTTTTTAATATTTAAACTCTGATTATTTATTACTGGCGCCTCAGTTTTCGGATAGGTGAATGTTATTCCGTTTATATTAATATCCTTTTCAAATGAAAGTTTAGTTATTTCTGTCTTTTTCTCAGGAAGAGGTACCTCCGGAATATGGGAAAGTTGTTCAAGCATCATCTCAACAACCGGCTGAAAAGCTCTCATTGAACTGAAGCTGTTGAAAAGGTCCTTGAACCTTGGCATGATCCTGTTTCCGGCAAGTATATATACACCGAGAACAGGAAGATATTTTGTAAAATCATTTGTTAAAATAATAATTAAAGTAACAGCAAGGACAATTCCACCGTCTATCACTGCGTTAAGAATTGAATTTGGAACAAAACCTATCACTTTTATCAGAATATTGGCTTTTGCCATTTTCCGTGAAGGCTTTATAAACTTTTCAAGAAAAAATCTTTCTTTTCCAAGAAGCTTGACATCCTTAATTCCCATCATAACTTCCATAGTACTTTTATACCGATCCTTGTTTGCACTAAGCCTTCTGTTACCGGCTTCTATAAGAACCTTTCTTACCAGAAGATATATTCCGCCGTATGTTCCCCCGATTACAAGAGTAACAACACCTGCGGCAACAGGATCAACAAGAATTATGACAGAACAGATGCTTAAACCTACAATAATATCTGTAGCAGTATTGAAAAGAGGGGTTATATAACCTGTAATGAGCTGGTGTACTTCTCCCAAAATATTCTTAGATAAATTTGAACTGTTTTCATCAAGAAAAAAAACATACGGGCGGGAAAGATAGTTTGCAAGCAGCCGGCAGGCAAGATGATGACCAAGCATGTTGCTGAACCTGCTTTTGGCATATTGTACAAGTATATTGAAAGCACTTCTAAGAACAATTGTCCCGGCAACAACCGCTCCAAGAAGTATTAAAAAACTTTCAGTCTTTTGAAAATTAAAAAAATTATAAACATTATTCAAGTACGGGTTTGTATTTATCAGTTCCGGCTTTGATGCTACCGCCAGAAACGGCATTATTGAAGTAACTCCGGCCATTTCTATAACTGAAAGACAGATAATAATAAAGAAAAGAATAAACATCCCCTTTTTCTCTTTTCTGTTCAGGATTTTATGGAGTGTTTTTATCCCATAAATAACACTTTTTTCAGATCTTTGATTGATCATTCCGGATCTGTATAATTTTGTTTTCATTATTTTTCCTGTTTCTAACCTATCAGTATGTTTTTAAGATAGCTTCTGTTTTCTGCTTCAACCGCTGTTTCCGGCTCTATGTTCTCAGAAAAAAGAAAATATATCCCGTTTTCGTTTATTGCAGCTGCGGTCTTTGAGAATCTCAATGCTTTTTTCATGCATTCATGTTCAATGATAAAATCAATGTCGCTTTTACCCACAAGAACTACCTCGGTAAAACCATCATCTTTTATCATATCAATTACATCAGATAATGCTTCCTTGTACACAACAATATTCTTTATTGTCCGTTTAAAGTATTTAAGGCTTCTTTTTGATATCTCCTCTATCCCAAGAGGGGATACAGCATAGCGGATATTCCTGTTGTTCACTTTTTTTACAGTAATAAATCCCTTGTCAATAAGCCTTTTCACTATAGCATTGGTCATACCGAGTGACAGTCCTGCGATTTTTGCAAGATCTCTCTGTTTTATCGAGTCTTTACTTTTATGGATTTTTTCAAGAATTGCGAGTTCTTTTTCAGAATGGTTCATTCTGCTTCTATCAGCCCTTTTTCAAGCTTTTCTTTTAATACCAGAAATGCGTTTTTATATTCATCAATTTTTTCAAGAATTTCCATAATCTGATATTCATCGTACACATGTGATGAAAGATTTCTCTGCTCAATCATATCAAGCCAGACAGCCTCATCCTCAATTATTCTTGCAGCATAAGCTTCACGGAAACACTCCCGTGGACTTTTCACTGTAAAACCTGAAAAATCAAGATAGCGTTTTAATGCCTTCCAGCTCATCTCAAACGTAAATTCAAATCTTTTTACTATAAGATCAAGATAAAAATCTTCAAATCCTTCTTCTATTATTTCTTTTTTTCTGTCAACAGCTTTTACAAACCTGCCAAGCGCCATTGAAAAATTATATAACCCGTCTTCAGCTCTCATTTTTTTTGTTGCGCTGTAAAGGACTTTTCCGGTGGATTTAACCCTGTTTCTGAATCGTTCTTCTGTTACAGCAATGTTCTTTACTTCTATCCTTATCAGCGTATCAATTTTCTCAATTTCTTCCCTGATTAAATAATGCTTCCTGAATTCAGGATCATCATAAGCAATGTCTATATCACTTCCCTCTTTTGCTTCTCCATTCACCTGTGACCCATAAAGATAAATCCTCTCCGGTCTGGCATATTTTAAAATAATATCCCTTACCTTGATTATTAATTGCTGTTTTAACATTATTTTACCTTTTCTTGTGAAGATAATGGAAAAAATTAATTTTTTATTTATATCAAAAATTATGCATTCAGCATAATTCACAGGTTTTACTCAGGTATTTTTATAAAAACAAACAGATGGTTTATAAAAATCCCCTTCTCTATAAAAAGAGATCAGGAAAAAGAAACAGGCGCACCTTTCCCGTTTTCACATAATACTTTTTTCAGGAGCTGATTAATAATAAAAAAGCCCCTTAAATGAATTGCACAGCAGGAAGACCGCTGCCGGAACAAGCTGGTCAGTGCCGGATGCAAAAATGTCACGAATTGTTGTTCAATTATCGAACATTATACCAGTTATTCCTGTTTTGGCAATATAAATTCTTAATATATTCTGTATTTCACAGCAACGGGATGATATTAACCTGCAAACCCTGTCAGCGGATAATTCCGAAAACAGAAACCATGGGACCGATAACAGTAAATATTGTTATCAGGAATACAAACATCTGATTAAACAGTTTATCCACCTGTTTCAAGCGTCTGTCAATATCTGAATGAAGTTCTTCAAATCTTTTATCCATCTGATAAAGAATTTTGTCAAGAACTTCACCCTGGTGTTTTAATCCCTCTTAAACCCTTACAATCCGTTCAGAAAGATTCAGTTCAAATCCGCTGTATTCTAAACTGCTGGAAGAGAAATAATGTTGCTTTCCTTTAATCACTGGCCTATATGTGTTTTTACATAACTGCCGATAGCATTGAGTACCTCTTCCTTCATAACAGCATGTCCCATACTCTCCCCTTTTATTCTACTTCGAATCAATAAAAAGGAAGTACGGGTTATGCTTCAATTTCAGCTAATCAGAAAGTATTGAACATATTTATCACTTCATTCAGGTCCATTCTTTTATTTTTGCCGCCGGATCTTTCATAGTATCTGCCGCTGCATGAGACCGGTTTATTTACCGATTCTGAAACATCCATGATTCCGTAGCTTTTTCCCTTATGGTCCTGAATTTCTATAAAAAGATCATCAGACAGAGGGGGCGTCGTCTGTGTTTCAATATCTTTTCTCCATTTTTCAGGGAGATTTATTATCTCATTTCCTGATTGAAGTTCGATAATTACTGTTCCTCCGGAGGTATTTGCAAAAGCTGATAATGTAATAACTGCCTCACTGTCAAAAACCTTTCTTAATTCAACGTTCCGGATTTCCCCTTTTTTCAATAACACTTTTAAATCAATTTTTCCCATTTTTTAATCCTGCAATATTTAATTTTAATAAAAAAAAATATAACATACTTGAAACCAACTATCAAAGGATAAAATATGAAACCTGCAGTTTATGGTATAGGAAACCCCTTAATAGATATTCTCTCAAAAATAGATGACCAGGACCTTGAAAACCTGAATATTCCGAAAGGGATAATGAGCCTGATAGATATAGATCAGCGGAAAAAGATACTTGAATACATAGATAACAGAAAAAAGGATTACTCCTGCGGAGGATCCTGTCCAAATACAATGATTACCCTTTCTGCACTCGGAAGCAGAACAGCCCTGGGGGGAAAAACAGGAAGGGATGAATTCGGTGAAATCTATGAAAAACAGCTTCTGATGCATGAAAATATAACATCATCCCTGAGAAAGGGGGATGGGGCTACCGGGTCAAGCATAATACTGATAACTCGTGACGGAGAAAGAAGCATGAATACATACCTCGGAAGCAACAGGGAGTTCGGAGAAGGTGATGTAGATGAAAAAGTACTCTCAGAAGTCTCTTTCTTTTATTTTACCGGATATATGTGGGACACGGAAAATCAGAAAGGGGCAATCATGAAGTCCCTCGATATATGCAGGAAAAGGGGGGTTAAGGTCGCTTTTGATGTTGCAGACCCCTTTGCTGTCGGAAGATACAGAGACGATTTTCTCGATATTATTGAGAAAAAAGCTGATATTGTTTTTGCCAACAGGGAAGAGGCAAAACTTCTTTTCGGAATTGAAGATGCTGAAAAATCCGTATCAGAGCTTTCATCCCTGGGGGTTCTGGCAGCTGTCAAAGACGGAAAACACGGCTCGTTTATCAGGGACGGAAGAAACCAGATTCTTAAAATACCTGTTCTCAATGACAGAGGATGTATCGATACAACAGGGGCGGGAGACACATATGCAGCTGCTTTCCTCTACAGCATGGTAAACGGCAGGGGCGCTGAAAAAGGGGGGGAATATGCCTCTGTTGCTGCATCCGCGATTGTTTCAAAAATAGGGGCACAGTTTACTGCTGATGAAATAAAGGAGCTTAAAAAGCTGATTAATTAGTCTCTCTGAATAAAAAACCCGGCTTTTGTTAAGCCGGGGTGTATTTAAAAATAAAAAATCTTTTAAACTGACTTTTTAAGCTCTTCAACCTTATCTGTTTTTTCCCATGAAAAACCCTCTCTTCCGAAATGTCCGTAAGAAGCAGTTTTCTGGAAAACTGGCTTTTTAAGATCAAGTGTCCTTACAATCCCTGCAGGAGTAAGATCAAAAACATCCTTTACCGCATTTTCAATCTTTTTTTCTTCAACCTTTGCAGTACCGAATGTCTCAACCATTACAGAAACAGGAAAAGGGACACCTATGGCATAGGCAAGTTCAACCTCGCACCTGTCGCAGAGACCGGCAGCCACAATGTTTTTTGCAACATACCTTGCCATATATGCTGCAGACCTGTCCACCTTGCTTGGGTCTTTACCGCTGAAAGCTCCCCCTCCGTGCCTTCCCATACCGCCGTAGGTATCAACAATAATCTTTCTCCCTGTGAGGCCGGAATCACCGTGGGGCCCTCCGATTACAAATCTTCCGGTCGGATTTATAAAATATTTTGTATCTTTATCAAGAAGCCCTGTCGGTTCAAGAACAGGCTTTACAATCTTTTTTATTATCTCATCCTTAAGCTGGTTATAGCTGATATTATCATCATGCTGATGAGAAACAACAACAGTATCTATCCTTTTCGGCATAAATCCGTCATATTCAATTGTAACCTGGCTTTTTGAGTCAGGTCTGAGCCAGGTTATGGCACCTGATTTCCTGAGTTCCGTTGCATTGAGAAGGATTTTATGGGAAAGCATTATCGGAGCAGGCATGAGCTCCTCTGTTTCGTTGCATGCATAGCCGAACATCATCCCCTGGTCTCCGGCCCCCTGTTCCCCCTCAAAAAGGCCTGTCCCTGAAACACCCTGGGAAATATCTGGCGACTGGGAATGAATAGCATTAAGGACAGACATGGACTCATAGTCAAGGCCGTATTCCGCCTTGTCATATCCGATTTTCTTTGCAACACCACGTGCTATTTCCTGTATATCAACATATGTATTTGTTGTTATCTCTCCCCCGACAAGGACCATCCCTGTTGTGGTAAAGGTCTCGCATGCAACCCTTGATTCAGGATCTTCCTTAAGGCATGCATCAAGAACAGCATCTGAAACCTGATCACAGAGTTTATCAGGATGCCCTTCCCCTACCGATTCCGATGTAAAAAGATATTTTCTTCCGCTCAAAACTTTATCTCCTTATTATTAAGCAGTATCAGGCTGATTAAACCGGATACTGCAGTTTTTTAATATCTGTAGTGTTCCGGTTTATACGGACCTTCAACACTTACCCCTATATATTCAGCCTGATCAGGTGTAAGCCTGGTAAGCTTTACCCCGATTTTTTCCAGATGAAGCCTTGCAACCTCTTCATCAAGCTCTTTCGAAAGCCGGTATACAGCAGGCTTGTAGGTAAATCTGTTTTTCCAGAGGTCAAGCTGTGCAAGTGTCTGATTTGCAAATGAATTTGACATGACAAAAGAGGGGTGTCCGGTTGCGCACCCGAGGTTTACAAGCCTCCCTTCTGCCAGGATAAAAATCTCATGCCCTTCGGGAAAAATATATTTGTCAACCTGGGGTTTTATATTGATCTTTTTAATCCCGGGATATGTTTCAAGCTTTTCCATCTGTATCTCATGATCAAAATGGCCGATATTGCAGACAATTGCCTGGTTTTTCATTTTAGCCATATGATCAACTGTTATGATGTCCCTGTTGCCTGTAGTAGTTACATATATATCCCCTGTCCCGAGGGTCTCCTCAACTGTTGTAACCTCAAAACCTTCCATTGCGGCCTGTAGGGCGCATATCGGATCAATCTCTGTAACAATGACCCTCGCACCCATCCCCCGGAGAGACTGGGCGGAACCCTTGCCGACATCGCCGTATCCGCAGACTACAGCAACCTTTCCGGCAGTCATTACATCTGTCGCCCGTTTTATCCCGTCAACAAGGGATTCCCTGCACCCGTAAAGGTTGTCAAACTTGCTTTTCGTAACAGAATCATTGACATTTATTGCAGGAACAAGAAGCTCACCCTTCTCAGCCATTTTGTAGAGTCTGTGTACACCTGTGGTAGTCTCTTCAGATACCCCTTTCCATTCTTCTGATGCCCTGTGCCATTTTGTGCTGTCCTTTTCAAAGGTCTTTTTTAACTCTGAAAGAAGAAATCTTTCATCTGCGCTCTCTGCCTTTCTTTCAAAAAGAGAATTGTCCTTTTCACAGGAAAAGCCGAGATGAATCATAACAGTAGCATCACCACCGTCATCAACAACAAGCTCAGGCCCTTTTCCGCCGGGAAAAGAGAGGGCATCATTCAAAAGAGACCAGTATTCCACAAGAGACTCCCCCTTCCAGGCAAAAACAGGAACACCATCCGGCTTTTCAGGAGTACCCTTTTTTCCGACAACAACAGCTGCTGCCGCATGGTCCTGGGTAGAAAATATATTACAGCTTGACCACCTCACATCAGCACCGAGATCAGCAAGTGTTTCGATGAGAACAGCAGTCTGGATAGTCATATGGAGGGAGCCTGAAATCCTTACCCCTTTAAGGGGCTTTTCCCTGCCGTATTTTTCCCTAACCGCCATGAGGCCCGGCATCTCGTGTTCAGCAATTTCAATCTCTTTTCTTCCCCATTCATAAAGGGAAATATCAGCTATTTTATAATCCATAATATAAACTCCAATTATTATATTTATTTTCGATTTAGTATTCTATTTTTCAGTGTAAAATGATAAATTAATCATCTCTTATGAATAATATTACAGTTTTTATCATAATAACAGCTTTTGCTCTACTGTTGAACATACTTTTTACCCCTCTTCTTATAAACCTGTCCCACAGACACAAATGGTATGATTCAAACGATAAAAGAAAGATACATAAAGGGGATATCCCGAGGATAGGGGGCCTGGGGATATTTGTTTCATTTGTAGTCTCCCTTCTCCTTTTTCTTGTAATCTGTAAATATACTTCAATTAACCTTAATTCGGTATCAAAATACAGGCATATTGCTCTGGTAGCAGGGTTTTTTATCATTACTGTCCTTGGAATAATTGATGATTTTGTTTCAATCCGGGCGTGGCAGAAATTCCTGATTCAGATAACAGCTGCTTTAATTGTTTCATTCGGGGGGTTTAACTTCCAGTTTTTTCATCTCCCATTTTTCGGGATAAATATTCCCCTTTATTTCCTTTCACACATTCTAACGGTGTTCTGGATTATAAGCTTCTGCAATGCAATAAACCTTATGGACGGAATTGACGGGCTTGCTGGGGGAATATCAGCAATAGCTGTCATATTCTACGGTATTATTTTCTATTTAACAGAAAACTATACTGCTGCTGGAATATCATTCTCCCTGCTCGGGGGAATACTGGGTTTCCTGGTATTCAATCTTCCCCCTGCAAAGATATTCATGGGGGACTCAGGAAGTCTTCTGCTGGGTTTCAGCCTTTCCATAATACCGCTTGTAAACAATAAACCCCCTGTAACATCTGACGTGCTGTTTCTTCCACTTATACTTCTTGTAATACCTGTTCTTGATCTTATAGCAGCAATACTGAGGAGAAGAAGAAGGGGGGTTCCGATATTTTCCCCCGACAGGGAGCATGTACATCATAAACTAATGGATTTCGGTCTTTCAAACAAACAGATACTTTTTACCATTTATTCCTTTTCAATTCTCGCAGGAATAACAGCGCTTTATTACAAAACCCTCTCCCCCGATTCCGGTTTCATACTGCTGGTTGTTTTCTGGGCCTTTTTTATACTTCTTTTTACAGTACTTCACTACAGGAACCAGAGACGAAAAAAAAGCACCCTTTAAAAAAAGGGTGCCTCTATAAAAAATCAAGTAATTACTGCTGTGACTTTCCTCTGTAGAGTATTCTTACCTGTTTGAAAAGGCCGTCGCCGTCGCTCTTTGTCGCAATATCCTCCATTCCGTTAAGCGTTGTATGTACAACCCTCCTCTCAAAAGGATTCATCGGCTCAAGAAGCCTTGATCTCTTGCTTTTCCTTACCTGTTCAGCTGTCCTTATTGCAAGCCTCACAAGACTTTCCTCCCGTCTTACCCTGTAGCCTTCAGAATCAATTATAACCCTTGGGGAATCAGGATAACGCCCTGAAAAAACATTAACAATAAGCTGTATAGCATCAAGGTTCTTTCCCTTTTTGCCAATAAGAATACTTGAGTACTCTGATTCAATACTCAACCCCAGTTTCTTTTCCTCTCTGAAATTTATAGTTACATTTCCCGGAAATCCCATCTTTTCTATAAGCTCTCCAAGATACTGCTTTACATCCTTCTCAAACTCATTTTCAGCTGTATAGCTTTTCCCTTTTTTTACATTAAAATCACTGCTGTTGAGATGAACCTTTATCTTGACATTACCCTTTTTAAAGAATAATCCCTTTTTGGAAGCCTCAACGATCTCTACATCAAACTCATCCCTGTCCAGGCCGAGTTCGGAAATAGCCCTGTCGATGGCCTCTTTTTCCGTTTTTCCTTCAAATTCCATAACCATTATATATCTCCTTGCACGATCAGGATCATGCCGATTTTTTCTTTCTTCTGCTGTTTATAAACATCTGCTGAATCATTGTCAGGACATTTGTCATTGTCCAGTATAAAAGCAGGCCTGACGGGGCATCATACAGAATAAACAGGAACATTGCAGGCATCATGTATGTCATCATTTTCATCTGCGCGTTATTTGCTGTCTCAGGTGTCTGCATAATCTTGCTTGACAGAATCTGTGTTCCGATCATAAGTATGGGGAGAAGCCTTATATCACTTCCGATTACAGGGATTGATACAGGAGCAAAATTCCATATTGAATCCGGTGATGAAAGGTCTGTAATCCAGGGAAGAATAAAATCAGCCCCTCTCAGCTCAAAATAGCTGTTAAGAAGCCCGTAAAGTGCAATAAATATCGGCATCTGAAGAAGCATTGGAAGGCATCCGCCGAGAGGATTTACCCCTTCCTTTTTATAAAGGGCAGCAACCTCCTGGTTCATTTTAGTAGGATTGTTCTTGTACTTTTCCTTTATTTCATTCATCTTCGGGGTAAGACCGGACATTTTGCTGGTTGATTCATAGCTTTTATGGGTCAGAGGAAAAAGTATTATCTTTACAAGAATTGTAACAAGAATTATTGCAACACCGTAATTGGGGATTATTCCGTAGAAAAAGTTAAGGAACACCTTGAGCAGTTTCTGAAGCCATCCCAGCATTGCTCCAGAATCAAGAACCATATCAAGATCAAGATTGCTTATACTGTAGCTGTTCCTGTCAGCCTCATTATATGACCTCAGGATCTGTCCGCTTTTGGGGCCTATGTAAAATCTGAATGTATCAATACTGTTTGAAGTTTTAAGAACAGGTCTTGAAAAGAACATCTGTGAGCCCTCTTCAAATCCGTCAGCCGGGAGATTTGAAAAAACCGTTCTGTAGAGGGTAGCATCAGGAACACCGATTACTGTGAAGTATTTACCGGAAACAGCTGCCCAGTTTATTCTGTCGTCTATCTCCACAACACCCTTACCACGGGGCATTTTTATATTCTTTTTCTTTCTGCTGCTTACAGTTGTGTATTTCCTGAATTCCTTTCTTCCGTCAAGTTTTTCAAACTCCGGTCCTATCTGTGGACCGAAACTTAAAGTATATGCAAAATTATCATTATTCAGTCTTATGATATTATTGTCTCTGTTTACCATCTGTATCTGAAGTTCAAAAAGATATTCATCCGGTCTGAAAATATATTTTTTAACTATTGTCAGAGGAACAGTCTCTCCCCCTGAATCAGGAATATCCATATCCTTTGAAAACTCAACAATGGAGTTACCGTTCTGCTTGTATTTTTTCATATTAAAGTAGATATTCAGCGGTTTCGCCTCATAATTACCCATATGAAGATTGAAAGCTGTTGTATTCTCATCATGTTTGTTTATCATTTCAAGAGGTTCGCCGTTTTCAAGGTGCTGTTTAAGCTTTACCGATTTGACAGTTCCCCCCCTGTTTGAAAAAACAACCCTGAATACGTCAGTATCAAGTGTTATTTCCTTGTAAAAATCCGGGTCAGGTGCACCTGAAGACATATTATCAAGTACTGTCACATCAACTGTTTTAACTTCCGGTGCTGTCTGCGACTCTTTTTCCGCTTCAGGAACAGCTTCAACTGTTTCCTGTTTTTCTGGAGCAGGAGGGGTGAAAAACTTTTCCTGTACAAAGAAACCTGCTGTAATTATTACAATTGAAAGAACTATTGCTATAAGTGTATTTTTTTCCATTTTTTCTCCTTGATGGCACCCCTTAAAACAAATATTTTATCTGAAAAAAGGTGTTCAGGTACCATGGTTGTCCCGTATTCATATCCGGGATAAAAAACCAACCTGAGGCTGATAGATGTTCCATTTAAACTTATTTACGGAACAGGATCATATCCCCCCTTATTGTAAGGATGGCATTTCAGTATTCTCCTTACAGAGAGATAAATTCCCCTGAAAGGGCCGTATTTTTTTATTGCTTCAAGTGAATACGCTGAACAGGTTGGATAGAATCTGCAGCTGGATGGAAACATTGGAGAGATAAGTTTTCTGTAAAAAAGAATAATTGCTATTAATATATATTCAAGCAGTTTCTTTAATATCATTTATAAGACCTGCATTTTTACAAAGAGAAATAAAACTTTTTGCAATCTCCGTGTAAGTTAGATCCTTCCTGTTAACAAGGAATATTATATCATACCCTCCGGATATTTTACCTTTTAAATTTCTGTATATCTCTTTAACTAACCGTTTTGCTTTATTTCTCTCAACAGAATTGCCAAATCCCCTTCTGAAGGTAACAGCAATTCTGCTCCATTCCAGCCTGTTCCTGCAGTAAATAATTTTTAAACAGGAATTTTTAACACTGTCCGGGGATTTGAATACCCGGGCTATCTCCGACCCCTTTTTTAGCCGTTCTTTTTTAGTAAGGTTTTTTCTCATCTGCAGCTGACAGTTTTTTTCGTCCTTTTCTTCTTCTTCTCATAAGAACAAGTCTGCCGCCGACAGTTTTCATTCTCGCTCTGAATCCAAATTTTCTGTTTCTTTTTACTTTACTTGGTTGATATGTTCTTTTCATCTAAGAAACTCCTTATATTGATTCTAACACTGTTAGATTTTAATCATGCTTTATTTTTATTGAAAATACCAAATTACAGAATGTAACTATAAGTTATATCAAACCTCAATGTCAACTATCACCATAGTAGAAGCCTTAAAAACAGCTCTTTTAAAAATACAAACATATATACTTATTTTGATTTTTTTTTAAGTGATATTATTATTTCATTTATCCCTTTTTCAGGAAACATACTGTTTATATTACCGAGAATATGCCTCTTTTTAAGCTCAAGAATCTGAACCCAGCCGGGATGATCTGCTTCAATATAGACAGTGTCTTTTCTTATATCCTTAATCCTTGTATGCTCTGAAAGATCACTGCCTGCAAGTTCCTTCCAGCTTGAGGTTATGGTTTTTCCCCCTCCGGACTCTTTAATATTAAAATTATCAAAAAACTCTTTAAGTAAATCTCCAGCCTTCTTCATTATTTTTGATTACTCCATTTTCAACTGTATAAAACATAACATCATTTTCCCTGAAACCCTTATACTCACCAGGAAGAAAAGTAAAAAATGCCTGTTCATAATCAGGAAATGATTCTATAAACTTTATTTTTTTACTTTTATCAAGTTCAAGAAGCACATCATCCATAAGTATTAAAGGTTTTTTTCCGGTTTTGTTTTCATAAAATACAGCCTGGGCTGTTTTAAGGGCAAGAGAAATCAGTCTTAACTGCCCGGTTGATGCAATTCTGGTAAAATCCTTTTTACTGAGATAAAAAAGAAATCTGTCCCTGTGCGGACCGGTAAGCGTTGATCCTACAGAAAGTTCCGCGTCCCTTTTACCTTCAATCATCTGAATTATTTCATCCGCTCCCTTTTCTCTATTCCACGACGGAGAATAAACAATTCTTATTTGATTTTCAATATCGGAAACTCTTGAAAAAATATCTGAAAATGTTTTATTAAATTCATTTATGATTTCTCCCCTTTTCCTGCTTATCAATAATCCGGTTTCAACCATCTGCCGGTCATAAAGGTGAAGAAACTCTTTTTTCCCTTCTTTAAGTATAATATTTCTGTTTTTAATTATTTTTTCGTAATTTCTTATATTATCAAGAAAAATACAGTCAAACATACTGATAGTCTGATTAAAGAAACTTCGTCTTCTTTCAGGAGTACCGTTTACATAAAGTATATCGTCATGAGCAAAAACAATACATGGAATATTATAAATTATATCTTTTCTGTCTTTAATATGTTTGCCGTTAAGCTTTATTTCCTTTTTTTTATCACGGACTATATAGTTTACAGTGTTTTCCATACCTTCACTGTCACTGTATACACCTTTAAGAGACATTTCATTTTCATTTTCTTTTAATAATATTGAATCATGTCTGGTCCGGAATGAGTTTCCATAACAGAGTATATAAACAGCCTCAAGAAAATTTGTTTTTCCCTGACCGTTTTTACCGACAAGATAAATATTTTTTGAATCTGTATTAATTTCAGAATTTACAAGGTTTCTGAAATTATAACAGTTTATATATTTAAAACCCAAAACAGCCCTTTTTTATATATGCATAATAATAACTGCATAAAATACTGCTCCTGCAGAGAATAAATGACCTGGCACCTCTAAAAATTATTATTTTTCCGGTTACAGTCATATAATTATTTTCATCAGAGAAAATCGCAAAGCATGCCTGTAGCTGGTTGTCCTTTATAATAAAAGACAACCAGAATACAAAGTGTAACAGGTTACCTGCTATATCTGCATCGGCATTACAATATGAAAATAATCTTTTTCAGGAACAGAATTTATTGTAAGCGCTTTTCCGGAATCTGAAAATTTTACAGCAACATCATCTTCATTCATCACCCTTATCGGCTCAAGAATATACATATAGTTTACAGCAAGAGATATTTCAGGTCCCTCATACTCACAGTTTATAAACTCCCTTGCAACACCTATCTCTGTCTCTTCTGTATATATTTCTATAACTCCCTCTTTGAAATTTATAAAAACCCTTTTTGATTTCTGCTCAGCAAGAATAGATACCCTTTTTAGTGCTGCAAGAAAATCATTTTTTCTTATAATTGCAATGTAGTCCTGTGTTTCAGGGATAACCCTCTGATAATTAGGAAACTGACCTTCAATAAGGTTGGAATATATTCTGTTGTTATCGAATTTAACAAAAAAGCTTTTATCTGATATTGCAATGGAAAACTCACCCTCTCCTGAAGCAAGCTTTTTTATAAGGTTCAATATCTTAACAGGAATAATAATACCTTCAAAAGGTTCTGAATTAAGCACATAGTCCTTTTTTACAGAAGAAAGACGTCTTCCGTCTGTTGCAACCATTGTAAGTTTACCTTCAGATTCCTCAAGATATACACCGTTCATAAAATATCTTGTTTCATCATCAGAAACAGCAAATATTGTATGATTTATCATCTCTATGAATTCTTTCTGGGGAATATTGAAAAACATATCATCCGAAACATTTTTAAGTTCAGGAAATTTATCTGAATCTATAATTTTAAGCTGAAAATCTATTTTATTGTCAGCTGATTTAATATCAAGTCTTTTATTTTCAAGAGAAAAAATAATGTCACCATCAGGAAGTGATCTTAAAATACCTAAAAATTTATCACAGAAAACAGTAGTACTGCCGGATGTCTCAACAGATACAGGAATTTTTGTTTCAAAACCGACTTTGAGATCTGTGGCTTTTATAAAAAGATTGTTGTCATCTGCTTCAAGCAGAACATTTGAAAGAATGGAAAGTGAATTTTTAGAAGAAATTATATCCTGTGCAATGGCAATTTCATTCAGAATAGCATTTTTGTTGCATGTAAACTTCATTATTTTCTCCCTTTATTAATATTATTAATTAATAAATTTTAATAATCATAATAATAAGCACACTTCAATTGTGCAAAACCATATTATTTTACTATATAACAAGTAATTATACCTGTTGATAATTTAACTATTGTTTGCACATATTATTAGAATTATCAACAGGCAGTATGTATTATAACAGATAGAGCCTGATTTATTAACAGGTTTTTATTTAATTTGACTCTGTTCTTTTACAAGTCTTATTATGTTATGCAGTATAGGTTCCATTGTAGGATCAGACTTAAGACTTCCCTCTATTTTCTGTATTGCATGCATTACTGTAGTGTGGTCTCTTCCTCCGAATTCCGAACCTATCTCAGTAGTTGAGTATTCAGTAAGTTCTCTTGCTATATACATTGCAATCTGTCTTGGAAATGCTATTGCCTTTGTTCTTTTTCTTCCCTTAAGATCTATATGAGACAGGTTGAAGTATTCAGCAACCCTTTTCTGTATAATATCAAGTGAGACATTTGAGTGTTTAAAATTTGAAAAAACATCAATAAGCTGCTGCTGGGCAATTTCTTTTGTAAGCTTTTTATTTACAAGTTCAGCATATGCAATAAGTTTTGTCAGTGCTGATTCAATATCACGTACATTGGAAGTAATATTCTGGGCAATCAGTTCAATAATATCATCTGATATTGTAGTATTCAATGATTCTACTTTTTTCTTTAAAATTGCAAATCGGGTTTCAAAATTCGGCGGTTTAAGGTCAACATTAAGTCCCATTTCAAATCTGCTTTTCATTCTGTCTGTTATGTTTCTCAGTTCAGATACAGGTCTGTCACAGGTAAATACCATCTGTTTTTTTGATCCGTAAAGTGCATTGAATGTATGAAAAAGTTCTTCCTGCAGACCCTCCTTATTCTGAAAAAAATGAATATCATCTATTAAAAGAAGATCAACAGATCTGTATTTATTTTTAAAGAGATGAGGTTTATTTTTCTGAAGGGAGTTTACAAATTCATTTGTAAAGGTTTCTGCAGTAACAAAAACAATCCTTTTTCCTGTTTCCGACTTTTCATATATTGAATGACCTATTGCCTGGAGAAGGTGGGTTTTCCCGAGTCCTACTCCTCCGTAAATAAGAAATGGGTTATAAGCCCTTCCGGGATTGTTTGCAATTGCAAGGGCCGCATTTGCTGCAAAGGAATTATTTTCCCCAATTATAAAATTATCAAATGTATAATCTTCCCTGAGGTCAGGATGATATCTGCTCTGAATATTTTCTGTTACAGTATTTTCTTTTTCTGTTTTATTTTCAGATGTTGTTTTTTTTACGACTCTTGTATTATTATCCTTTTTTATAACTTCAAATGATATAGTTATTTTACTTCCTGATAATTCTTCAATAATTTCAGTGAGCCTGTTAACATAACGCTGTTTTATCTGATCCATAAAAAAATTTGAGGGAACGGAAAGGGTAATATTTCTTTCTGAAGAGGAAGAGTATGCAATATTATTGAACCACATTGAATATTCTTCTTTTGAAAGATGAGTTTTCATTATATTTATTGTTTCTTTCCAGAAAATTTCGTAATTCCAGGATTCCATTTTTTTCTCCATAAAGTTATTAACAGATTATCCACAACTGGAAAAGAGCTTTTTTTTAAAAAAAATATAAAAAATATTTACCCTGTAACCATTATACGTTATTGAAACTAAATAAATATATGTAGTATAATAAATAATTATATAATATTAAAAAGATATGATTAGAAATAACTCCGTATATTCAATTTAAATAATATACCACAGGTTTTCAGATATTTATCCACAGGTTATTAGAATGTTATTATCCAATCAATATAGATGCCAAAAGGTATAGTCAGATACAGATTTTTTAAAGTTTAAATCAAAGAGTTGCTATTTGCAAGATAAAAATATATACTTTTGCAGTATTAAATATAATTCATTTTTATCAGGTAAACGAAATATGGAAGATAATTACTCAGCTCAAAGTATACAGGTACTCAAAGGTCTTGAGGCTGTCAGAAAACGTCCAGGGATGTATATCGGCTCAACAGGACCTGAAGGACTTCATCATCTTGTATATGAAATTGTTGACAACAGCATTGATGAAGCTCTTGCGGGATTCTGTGATGAAATTAATGTTGAAATAGAAAAGGGCAATGTCATAAGGGTTTCCGACAATGGAAGGGGAATCCCGGTAGATGTTCATCCGATTGAGAATATCAGTGCTCTTGAAGTTGTAATGACAAAGCTCCATGCGGGGGGAAAATTCAGTAAAAACAGCTATAAAGTGTCAGGCGGTCTTCATGGCGTTGGTGCTTCTGTTGTAAATGCTCTCTGTGAATGGTGTGAAGTTGAGGTCCATAAGAACGGAAAAATATACTTTCAGAGTTATAAAATAGGTATTCCGGACGGAGATATCCGGATAACTGGGGATACAGATAAAAACGGAACTGTAATCAGGTTTTATCCGGACAAGGATATTTTTGATTCGCTGTCTTTCAGTTTTGATACACTGTCAAACAGGCTGAGAGAACTTGCTTTTCTTAACAGGTCAGTAAGAATAATTATACAGGATTCAAGACTTCCTGTTCCAAAAATACATGATTTTCATTTTGAGGGGGGTGTAAAATCCTTTGTAAGTTATCTAAATAAAAACAGGAGTCCTGTTCACAAGGAACCTATTTATATTGAAGGGGTAAAGGATGAGAGTGAAATAGAAGTTGCCCTTGAATATAATGACGGATATACAGAAAATATTTTTTCATTCGTAAATAATATAAATACAAGAGAGGGTGGAACCCATCTTGTAGGGTTGAAATCAGCTCTGACAAGAGTTTTTAACGATTTTCTGAAAAAGTCCAAATTCTCTAAAAAAATGGAGGAGACCCTCTCCGGTGAGGATGTTCGTGAAGGTCTTACCGCTGTAATTTCAATAAAAATACAGGAACCACAGTTTGAGGGGCAGACTAAAGGAAAGCTTGGTAATTCAGATGTTAAAGGGATAGTTGAGTCACTTGTACACGAGGAGCTGACAGCTTATTTTGAGGAAAATCCCCAGACAATAGAAAAGATACTTGATAAAACAGTAAATGCAGCAAGGGCAAGAATTGCGGCCAGAAAGGCCAGAGAACTTACAAGAAGGAAAAACTTTCTTGAAAGTACAAGTATGCCTGGAAAACTTGCAGACTGCTCGGAAAAAAACCCAGATCTTTGCGAGGTTTATATTGTAGAGGGTGACTCTGCAGGGGGCAGCGCAAAGCAGGGACGAGACAGGCAGTTTCAGGCTATTCTCCCGCTGTGGGGTAAGATGCTGAATGTTGAAAAAACAAGGATTGACAAGGTTATAACAAATGAAAAACTCCTTCCTGTTATTAATACACTGGGAACAAGTGTAGGAACCGAGTTTGATATTACTAAACTTAGATACAGCAAGATAATAATAATGGCGGATGCTGATGTTGACGGATCACATATCAGGACACTTCTTCTTACTTTCTTTTTCAGATACATGAGGGAACTTATTGAAAAGGGAAATATCTATATTGCTATGCCGCCTCTGTTTAAAGTCAGCTACGGCAAGAAAGTCCGTTATGCCTATGATGAACAGGAAAAGAATGAAATACTTAATGAGTTTAAAGAGGAACTCAGTGTGAAAGAGGATAAACTCAATGTTCAGAGGTATAAAGGTCTTGGAGAGATGAATCCGGATCAGCTCTGGGAAACAACAATGAATCCGGAAACCAGAAATATTATGAAGATAAAACTTGAAGACTATGTGGATGCAGATGAAATATTTACAACCCTTATGGGAGAGCAGGTTGAACCGAGAAGAAAATTCATCGAGGATAATGCTTTATCTGTTTCAAATCTTGATATTTAAAATAATTAAAAAATCCAGGAGCTTGTTTTGAGTGATATAAACGGCAGGGTCATTCCTGTTTCTGTAGAAGATGAAATGAAGGATTCATATCTTACATATGCGATGAGTGTAATTGTGAGCCGTGCGCTTCCTGATGCAAGAGACGGACTTAAACCGGTTCACAGGAGAATCCTTTATGCAATGAGTGAAATGGGGCTTCACTATGAAAGGGAAAACAAAAAGTGCGGAAGAATCGTCGGCGATGTTCTTGGTAAGTATCATCCACATGGCGACCAGTCAATATATGATGCACTGGTAAGGCTGGCCCAGGATTTTTCTCTGCGCTATACACTTGTTAAGGGGCAGGGAAACTTTGGTTCTGTTGACGGCGATCCTCCCGCAGCTATGCGTTATACAGAAGCCAAGATGGAAAAAATTACCGAGGAAATTCTTCGGGATATAAAAAAGGAAACAGTAGATTTTGGTCCCAACTACGATGATTCTCTCAAAGAACCGCTTGTACTTCCGACAGCGCTTCCTAACCTGATTATAAACGGGGCCAGCGGTATTGCTGTCGGTATGGCAACAAATATGGCACCCCATAATCTTTCAGAGGTATGCAATGCTGTTGCTGCGGTAATAGACAACCCGGAAATTGAACTTAAGGATCTTATGCAGCATATTACCGGCCCGGACTTCCCTACAGGAGGTATAATCTTCGGGAGAAAAGGGATAAGAGATGCTTTCGGGACAGGAAGAGGGAAGATAACTGTAAGATCAAAATTCACACTTGAAACAACAAAATCAGGAAAAGACAGAATACTGGTAACAGAAATACCGTATATGGTAAACAAAAGCAACCTGATTATTAAAATTGCTGATCTTGTCAAGGATAAAAAGATTGAAGGGATAAGTGATCTGAGGGATGAATCAGACCGTAACGGTATGAGAATTGTAATTGAACTGAAAAAAGGGGTAATACCCAAGGTAATACTGAATCAGTTGTTTTTACATACCAGTCTTCAGCAGAACTTTAATGTAAATAATCTCGCACTTGTAAACGGGCTGCCTAAACTTCTTCCCTTAAAAGAACAGCTTGAAATATTTATAAAACACAGAAAAGAAGTTATTATAAGAAGAAGCAGATACGATCTGAGAAAGGCTGAGGAAAGGGCCCATATACTTGAGGGTCTGAAAATTGCTCTTGAAAATATAGATGAAGTAATAAGGATTATCAAGGAATCCGGAAGCGTTGAAGATGCCAGGAACGCACTTATAAAAAGGTTTGATTTTTCAGAAAAACAGGCCCAGGCAATTCTTGATATGAGACTTCAGAAAATCACCAGCCTTGAAACTGAAAAAATACTTGATGAACTCAAGGAGGTTATGGCTTTAATAAGTTATTTAAAGGACCTGCTTGCTCATGAAGAAAAGATAATGGACGTGATTAAGGATGAGACATTAAAAATCGGTGAGAAATACGGGGATAAAAGAAAAACCGATATTATACCTGATGAAATTGAAGAGATAAATATTGAAGATATGATACAGAAAGAGGACATGGTTGTTCTTCTTTCAAATATGGGATTTATAAAAAGAATTCCGGTCTCTTCCTACAGAAACCAGGGACGGGGAGGAAAAGGTTCCTCTTCCGCCAAATTAAAAAATGAGGATTTTGTAGAACATCTTTTTGTCGCATCTACCCATGATATTATTTTATTTATTACAAGTGAAGGAAAATCATTCTGGCTGAAGGTACACGAAATACCTGAAGCGTCAAAAAACTCACGGGGCACCCTTGTAAGAACGCTTTTTGCAATTTCTCCAAATGAAGATATTACAGCTGTTATGTCTCTCTCTGAATTTTCAAGTGAAAACTTTATATTAATGGGAACTGTAAGCGGACTTGTTAAAAAAGTGACTACCGAATCATTCAGGAATGCAAAAACCAGAGGAATAAAGGCAATAGAGCTTAAGGAAGGTGACCGGCTTGCAAATGCAATTCTGACAAGTGGCAGTGATGAAATTGTTATTATTTCAAAGAAGGGAAATGCTTTAAGGTACAATGAAAGCAATATCAGGGCTTCAGGAAGAACATCAAGAGGTGTAACAGGAATGAAACTGAGACCTGATGATGAGGTAGCCGGAGTACTCTCAATAAATGAAGATGACAAGATTCTAATTATCACAGAATACGGATATGGAAAAAGAATAGATTATCAGCTTTTTCAGCCTCATGGGACAAGAACCAGGGGACAGATTGCATATAAAACAAATGAGAAAACAGGAGAAATCATCGGTGTTCTTCCTGTTAATGAAACAGACGAGCTTATGTGTATTTCATCTCTTGGAAGTACAATAAAGATTGCTGTCAGCGATATTTCTCTTCAGGGAAAAACTGCTTCCGGTGTCCGGGTATTAAATATAGTGAAGCCGGATTTTCTGATCAGTATGGCAAAGATAAACACCGAAGAATAAATATTTAGTTTGAGGTGTTCTATAATTGTTTCACGTGAAACAGTGAAAAAGGGGCGGCTGGTTAAGTCTGCCCCTTTTTTTAATAGAAAAAAGATTGTAAGGATTCCTGACACAGTATTTATTGGAAAAATGCTTTATTCATGGGATATAGTTACCGGATTTTAATAAATAACTGTTTCACGTGAAACAATTATTTATTCAGAACAGACAGGCAGCTGTTCCAGATAGCATCTTTTTTTTCTTTTTCAAGAAAGGTCGCGTATATATTATTTTTTATAAGCTGAATAATTTCTTTTTTCGAAAAAATATTGTTTATGTAAAGGTTCATATATTCATCAATAAGATCAACAGAAAAAAGGGTAGGATCATCTGTGTTTATTGTTACATTCATTTTCCTGTCAAAAAAAGTCTTAACAGGGTGTTCCTTGATAGTATGTACATATTTTTTCGTAAAAAGATTGCTTGTCGGGCATATTTCAAGGGGAATGTTTTTGTCCAGAAGCAGGTCCATCAGTTTTTCATCGTAGACAGAGCTTATTCCGTGTCCAATTCTTTCAGCTTTAAGATATTTAATTGTATTCCAGACTGATTCAGGTCCCACATCTTCACCCGCATGGGCAACAACATGGTATCCGTGGGTTATTGCTTTTTCAAAAACCTCTTTATAGTCTTCGGCCGGTCCCTTGCTCTCAGCTCCCCCAAGTCCTATCCCTATTATATAGGGCGATTTGTGCTTAATTGTCAGGTCAAGGTTCTGCATGGCGTTTTCTGGGCCGAAGCTTCTTGATACATCAATGAGATATCTTATCTCCCTGTTGTATTTGTTTTTAATCTCAATGGCCCCTTTTTCGAGGATATCAATCATTTTTCCGAAATCAAAACCCATTGATAAAAATTTAGACGGGGCAAAAAAAAGTTCTGCATAGACAATATTGTTGTTTTGAAGATAGTTTCCCGTATCATTGATAAGCAGGTGAATGTCTTTTTCTTCAGAGAAGCTGCTTTGTATAATGTTTATAAAAAGATCAATAAAATCATCAAGATTATCAACATCAAACTTTCTTTCCAGATCTTCTTTTGATTTAATTTCTGAATGGATAATGTTATTTTTATTAATCAGAGACCATATTGTATCTACTGATGCTGTTCCCTCGAGATGAAGATGTATTTCAGTTTTCGGTAAAACCAGTAAAAGATTTTTAAAATCTTTCTGCTCTTTATTTAATTCCACTGTTTTTTTCATATAGTTCTCTGTTCATAATATTTAAACATAATGTTTCGGAAAAGTAAATTAAAAATAAACTACATTGATTAACGGCATATAGCGTTATAAATATAATTAAAAAAAAGGATGGTTTTGGTTTATTGTGAGTTGTTTCAAAACCCCGGGTTCTTGAAACCCGGGTTATGATTTCCCTGTTATTAAACAGCTTCAACAGAAGATACTTCTGGAATTTTACTTTTAAGATATTTTTCAACACCCTGCTTGAGTGTCATCTGAGCCATCGGACAGCCGTTGCAGGCACCTTTCAGTTTTACAAGCACCTTGCCGCTATCATCAACACTAACAAGTTCAATATCTCCGCCGTCTGCCTGTAATCCCGGTCTTACATCCTGTATGGCAGTTTCAACCTTTTCTTTCAGCATTATTTTCTCCAAAGAATGATATTCGGACTTTGACAGAATTGTAAATCAGCACTCCTGTCTGATGCCCGTGTATGACAGATAGTTTTATTTTGTCATATTTAAAAGATTACAATAATGATAATAATAGTCAAGTTATCTTTGATTATTAAAGACAAACAAATACTTTTGCTGTATAATATTTTTCAAATGGGAAAAATTATAGTATTCGCCAATCAGAAGGGGGGGGTGGGTAAAACCACAACCGCAGTAAGTCTCGGAGCGTATATTGCTGAAACGGGAAAAAGGGTTCTGTTGATTGACTTTGATCCTCAGGGGAACCTTTCTTCAAGTATAGGAATAGATAAAAACAGGGATGGGATATATGAAGTCCTTTCAGGAAAGGCTGGAATAAGAGATGTAATACAGAAAACATCTGTCGGGAACCTTTTTTCTGTTTCTGCAAACATCAATCTTGCCGGTGCCAATGTAGAGCTTATAAACATGGACGGTAAAGAATTTTTTCTTAAAAATTCACTGGATAAGATAAGAAACGAATGGGACTATATTTTTATTGACAGTCCCCCTTCTCTCGGTGTTCTTACCCTTAACGGGCTTGTTGCCGCTGATTATGTTATTATTCCTCTTCAGTGTGAATATTTTGCTCTCGAAGGATTGTCCCTTCTTGTTCAGACAGTGAGAAATGTTCAGAAGGAGCTTAACAGGGAATTAAAAATTGCCGGAATAGTTTTTACGATGTATGATTCCAGGACAAATCTTGCAAATGAAGTTGTAAAAAATGTAACATCCTATTTCGGGAAAAAGGTCTTCAGGACTATTATTCCCCGGAATATTTCCCTGTCAGAAGCCCCGTCACATTCAAGACCGATAAATCAGTACAAAGTGGACAGCCGGGGGGCCAGAAGTTATGAAAAATTGTCAGAAGAGGTTTTAGACCGTGTCTAATAAAGCATTGGGAAAAGGTCTGGAAGCACTGCTTAACAGCGGTCTTCAGGACATTGTTAATGGAGATAATAGAGATTATGATGGTTTTGTAGATATATCCCTTATAGATACAAATCCTGATCAGCCCAGAAAGGAATTCCGGGAGGAGGCCCTTCAGGAACTTGCTGATTCCATCCGCGAGATAGGTGTAATACAGCCGGTTATTGTAGAGAAAAAAAACGGCAGATATATTCTAATTGCAGGGGAGAGACGGTACCGGGCCTCAAAACTTGCTGGTCTTTCCGAGATTCCTGTAATAGAAAAAAGCTTTTCTGAAGAGGAGAAACTTGAGATAGCGCTTATTGAAAACATCCAGAGGGAGGATCTTTCCCCTATTGAGGAAGCAAAAGCATATCAGCACCTGATAAACAGCTACACCCTCAGTCAGGAGGAACTTTCAAAAAAACTGGGAAAAAAAAGATCTACCATAGCAAACAGCCTGAGGCTTTTAAAAATGCCTGAGGATATGCAGTATTCCCTCAATAAAGGGGATATTACAGCCGGTCATGCAAGAAGCATTCTCTCTGTTGTAAATCCGGCTGACCAGAGAATTCTTTTCAGCAGAATTCTTAAAAACGGTCTCTCTGTAAGGGAAAGCGAACAGCAGGCTTCAGAGCTTAACAGGGGAATAAGGGGACAGAATCCTTCTTCCGGAAAGAAAGAAGAACAAATATTAAGAAAAAAGAACCCTGATGTTATGGATATCGAGCAGCAGTTTATTGATGCTCTTGGAACGAAGGTCTCACTTAACGGAAATCTGTTAAAAGGAAAGATCGAAATAACCTATTTTTCAAGAGAAGATCTTGAAAGAATTTTTGAAATAATTATCAAATAGAAATACAAATCATGGAAACAGATACTTAAGTCTGTTTCTGCAATTATTCTAAGGAAATATGAAAATTATGGAAGACAACAAGGCTATTAAAAATTTTATACAGAAAATAATAGAAGAAGATATAAAAAACGGAAAAAACGGAGGAAAGGTTATTACCAGATTTCCGCCTGAACCGAACGGATATCTTCATATAGGGCATGCGAAATCCATCTGTCTTAATTTTGCCCTGGCTCAGCAGTATAACGGAGAAACCCATCTCCGGTTTGATGATACAAACCCTGTAAAAGAGGATATTGAATATATAGAATCGATAGAAGAAGATGTCAGATGGCTCGGATTTGACTGGGGAAAGCATCTCTATTATGCATCGGATTATTTTGAAAAAATGTATGAATGGGCACTGGTTCTAATAAAAGCCGGGAAAGCCTATGTGGATGATCTTTCCGCGGAGGAAATAAGGGAGTACAGAGGTACACTTACTGCTCCCGGAAAGGAGAGTCCATGGAGAAACAGATCCATAGAGGAAAATCTTGTTCTGTTTGAAGGAATGAAAAACGGAGAATTTCCTGACGGATCAAAGACACTGAGAGCTAAAATTGATCTTGAATCGGGAAACATAAACCTGAGGGATCCTGTCATGTACAGAATTGTGAGGGCGGATCATCCCAGGCAGGGTGGTAAGTGGTGTCTTTATCCGATGTATGACTGGGCCCATGGGCTTGAGGATTCTATTGAGGGGATTACCCATTCAATCTGCACTCTTGAATTTGAGGACCATCGTCCTCTTTATGACTGGTATCTTGATCAGCTCCCGTTTCTTCATCATCCGCAGCAGATTGAATTTGCAAGACTGAATCTCAGCTATGTGGTAATGAGTAAAAGAAAACTCCTGCGGCTTGTAAAAGAGGGGTATGTATCTGGCTGGGACGACCCCAGAATGCCTACAGTTTCAGGTTTGAGAAGAAGAGGATATACACCGGAATCAATAAAGGATTTTTCTTCAAGAATAGGGGTCGCAAAGACAGACAGTGTTGTTGATTATGCACTTCTTGAACATTGTGTAAGGGAGGACCTTAACAAAAAAGCAATAAGAAGAATGGTTGTGCTTGATCCTCTCAAGGTTGTAATTGATAATTATCCTGCCGGCCAGATTGAATGGTTTGATGGTGAAAACAACCCAGAAGACCCTGATTCAGGAACAAGGAAGATCCCTTTTTCCGGAACTGTTTATATTGAGAAAGAGGATTTTATGATTGATCCTCCGAAAAAATATTTCAGGTTATCCCCGGGTATGGAGATACGGCTTAAACATGCCTATTATATTACCTGTACAGGGTATGAAACTGATGAAGACGGGAAAATAACCGAAGTCCACTGTACCTACGATCCTGAAAGCAGAGGGGGGTGGACTGAAGACGGCCGAAAGGTTAAAGGGACATCCCACTGGGTATCTGAGGAGCATGCTGAACCTGTTGAAGTAAGGCTTTACAGTTCTCTTTTCACAAAAGAAAATCCGGAAGAGGACGGCGATTTTGTTGATGCACTGAACCCGGACTCCCTTACTGTAATTGAAAAGGCCCTTGCGGAACCGGCTGTCCGGGATGCTGCAAAGGGTGAGTCGTTTCAGTTTCTGCGGCAGGGATATTTCTGTCCTGATCTCAGAGATTTTTCCAGAGAGAACCTTGTTTTTAACAGGACTGTTACACTCAGGGATTCCTGGAGTAAAAAAAATTAGAGAGCCGCGATTTATCGCGACTCTAATTGTTATACAGGACAGATAATATTAAATGAATTTATATGTTTTTTTTCTGGTTCTTTTTGCTGCTTTCTCCCATGCAGGGTGGAATTTTTTCAGTAAAAAAAGTTCCGGTAATCTCAAAGTTACAATTGCCGGGGTATGGGTTGCAAATCTGACTTTGCTTCCAGTCTCTCTTATTATCCTTTTTCATACCGGGCTTGATCCGCGTGCAATTTTTTTCATGATAATTACATCTTTTTCTCATATTCTTTATTACTGGAGTCTTGCCAAAGGGTACAGGTCCGGGGATATTTCAACAGTATATCCAGTTGCAAGAGGGATAGGTGTTGCAGGAACTGCCTTTTTCTCCTTTTTTTTGCTGGGAGAGAATATAAGTCTCAAAGGATGGAGCGGAATCCTGTTCATTGTTTCAGGGGTTCTTTTTGTTACTATCAGATCCGGATTTGGCATAAATGATCTAAAGGCCCTCAAATACGCTGTTTTGGTCGGAATATCCATAGTAATTTATTCAGTAAATGATAAAATTGGTGTAAGTTATGCAAACCCGGTTGTGTATATAAATCTCAAAGATATTCTTGCTCTGGTTATAATGACTCCGTTTCTTTTCAGAACCGGTAAAAAGGAAATTATTGAGACACTGAAAAACAACAGCAGATCTTCCCTTATAATAGGATACGGAGCGCTAGGTACCTATCTTCTCATTCTCTATGCGTTTACAATGGAGCGGGCAGGATATGTTTCCGCTGTCAGAGAGTTTTCAGTTGTTATAGGATCGGTTTTAGGGTTTATTTTTCTAGGTGAAAAGCTGACTGTAAGGAAGGCTGCCGGTATTATAATGGTTGTCGGGGGACTGGTTCTTATCAAGCTTGCCTGATACCCGGAATGGAGTAGACATGCCAATACAATGGTTTCCCGGACATATGACTAAAGCGTTCAAACAGATTAAGGAAAGTCTCCTTAAAGCTGATGTGGTTCTTGAGATACTGGATGCAAGAATACCCCTTGCATCCAGAAATCCCATGATAGAAGAGTTGGTCGGGGATAAACCTTCTGTTGTTGTCCTGAATAAATCTGATCTTGCGGATCCTCTGGTTCTTAAAAACTGGGAAAAGTATTTCAGAGGAGAAAATAAGGAGGCTGTTCAGGTTTCTGCAGTTACCGGGAAGAATATCAATAATATAATTGAAAAAAGCAGAAACCTCTGCATAAATATGGAATGGGCAGGAAAAAGGGCTGTCAGAGTTATGATAATCGGAGTCCCCAATGTCGGTAAGTCAGCAATAATAAACTATCTCGCCGGAAAGAAAAAGCAGGAAGTAAGCAACCGGCCGGGGGTTACGCGGAATGTGAAAAAAATCAGGATTTCAGACAGGCTTCAGGTTATTGATACTCCGGGTGTATTATGGCATAAATTTGAAGACCAGTCTGTAGGGGAGAAACTCGCCATTCTCGGGAGCATAAATGATGCAATTCTTTATCGTGAGGATATTGCAATGAAAGGGATTGAAATAATGGTGAAATATTATCCTGAACAGTTTGTAAAAAGATATAAACTTAAAAACGGGGATATTCTTAATCCTCCAGATAAAATTCTGGAGCTGATCGGGAAAAATCGGGGCTGTCTTGTTACAGGAGGACTTGTTGATACAGACAAAGCCTCAAGGATAATTCTTACTGAACTGAGAGACGGAAGGCTCGGCGGGATATGTCTGGAGGTTCCTGAATGAGCTACTCTATTCTTTTAAACCTGATTCACCAGATCGGACTTGTAACAATTCTTGCCTTTCTTATGACCAACTTCCCCTATTTCCGAAATTTCTTCTACAAAACAGTTTTAACCTTTCCAGATTACCTGTTTCTTATTATTCTTTTCGGCCTGATCGGTATCCTTGGTACTTATGAGGGTATTCCTGTTCAGGGAGCCCTTGCAAACTACCGTGTAATAGGCCCTTTTGTCGGGGGGCTTATCGGGGGGCCTTTAGTCGGAATCGGAGCAGGGCTGTTATCCGGGTTCCACCGGTGGGCTATAGATATTGGAGGATTTACCGCTTTTGCCTGCATGGTTTCCACTATTCTCGAGGGGCTTCTGGCCGGGCTTTTGAGCAGGAAGTTTTATGAACTTGAAAAAAAATGGCTTTTTGCCCTTCTGGGGGGTATTATTGCGGAATCAATGCAGATGGGGATACTGCTCATACTTGTAAAACCGTTTGATGAAGCATTGAACCTTGTAAAAATAATAGCGTTTCCAATGATTTTTGCAAATGCAGCAGGAATTTCAATTTTTGCAGCTATCGTGGATATTATTTTCAGACAGAGAGATGAACAGGCAGCCCTCAGCGCGCAGAATGTTCTCAAGATTGTCGGGATGACCCTCCCGTTCCTCAGAACAGGGCTGAGAAAAGATACTGCAGCAAAGGTTGTCGATATTATTTATAAAAACCTTGATGTTGATGCGGTTTCCATGACTGACACAGTTTCAATTCTTGCCCATTCCGGGAAAGGGAGAGACCACCATACACCGGGAAGCGGTTTTCAGACAGCTCTTACCGAAACAGTCATAAAAACCGGAAAGTTCAGAATTGCCCACAACAGGGAGATGATCGGCTGTAAAAACAGAAACTGCCCCCTTTTTTCAGCCATAACAGTTCCGCTTAAGATAGAAAACAGAACTGTCGGGACCCTCAAACTGTATAAAAGCAAAAAATCAAAGATAAATCAGGCTGATCTTGAAACCTCTCTCGGGCTTGCATCAATATTTTCGATCCAGCTTGAACTGAGTATGATAGAAAAACAGAAAAAAAACACCAAGGATGCGGAATTCAAGGCTCTTCAGTCGCAGATAAACCCGCATTTCCTTTTCAATGCGATAAATACCATAGTCTCTTTTATCAGAACTGACCCTGAGGAGGGGCGGCGACTTCTTTTAAAGCTCGGAGATGTGTTCAGAAACAATCTTAACCAGACCCTTGATATGATACCGGTCCACAGGGAGATAGAGCATCTCGATTCATGGCTTGAAATAGAAAAGGCAAGGTTCGGGGAAATGCTTGAAGTGGTTTATGATGTTGATGTTCCTGATGCGGTTATTCCTGTCCTGCTTCTGCAGCCCCTTGTGGAAAATTCTCTGAAACACGGAATCGGTAAAAAGCTCGGTAAAGGGAAAATAACAATTTCTGTTAAAAAGGATGTTTCATGTATCCGTTTTTCAGTAGAGGACAACGGAGCCGGGTTTGACCGGGAAACGCTTAGCAGCTTTGAGAACGGGAAGCTTGAAACTATAGGTCTTACAAACACTGATGAAAGGCTTCGGAACAGATACGGAGAAGAAAGCGGATTGAAAATTCTCTGCCCGACCGGGGGGGGGACCCGGGTCGAATTTCTTATTCCGGAGGAAAATAATGGGATATAAGGCCCTGATAGTGGATGATGAAAACCCGGCAAGAATTGAGATGAGCTACCTTCTTGAAAGGTATGATGATATTGAGGTTGTCCATATGTCTCCTGACTGTATTGATGCTGAGGATTATCTTGAAAATAACAGGGTGGACATCCTGTTCCTGGATATACAGATGCCGGAGGTTACAGGTCTTGATCTTGCGGCAGCGATTGTTTCAAAAGGGGAAGAGCAGATCCCCTTTATTGTTTTTGTAACAGCTTATGATGAATATGCAGTCAGGGCTTTTGAGCTTAATGCGATAGATTATCTTCTAAAACCTGTAAACCCTGAAAGGCTTGATACAACACTCTGCAAATTCAGAAAACTGGCAGCCGTTTCCGACAGAATTTACAGGAGCCGGCTTGAAAAAAGTATTTCCGATATAACTGAAAAGAGATGCTGCGGGGCTGTTACAGTTTATTCTGACGGGAGGTTCTATCCTATACCTTTCAAAGATATTGTTTTTGTTTCTGCAGGTGAAAAATACTCTATTCTCCATACTTCAGGGAAAAAATACGAATACAGAAAACTTATTTCAGAAGTGGAAACTATGCTCCCGGCGGAAAACTTTTTCAGGTCACACAGGAGCTATATCATCAACCTCAGCTATATAGAAACAATAGATCTGGATATCCACAACAGGTTTACCGTATTATTAAAAGGCTGTGAGAAGACTGTACCGGTATCAAGAAGCAGAACCCGGGAATTCCGGGATATAATGCAGATTGTCTGAACACTTTATTCTCTTAAGAGCCTGTTCATCCCTCATTTTAGTCCATTCGCGGAATTTTTTAACAAATAATATGACTTGAATTTTATCCTGATTTCATTAATAACAGGAGGATGTTTATGATAAGTTTCTTTTTATCCCTTGGTCTTCTGATAGCGGGATATCTGGTTTACGGGACTATAGTGGAAAAGATTTTTGGTGCAGATTCCGGAAAGGTTACCCCTGCTCTTCGGCTTGAAAACGGGGTTGATTTTATTCCGCTCAAGCCGTCAAAAATTTTTCTGATACAGTTTCTTAATATTGCCGGACTCGGCCCGATCTACGGGGCTGTTATGGGCGCACTTTTCGGTCCTGCAGCTTTTCTGTGGATTGTTTTCGGTTCAATTTTTGCAGGAGCTGTACATGATTATTTTTCAGGAATGCTTTCAATAAGGCATGATGGTAAAAGTATCTCAGAGGTAACAGGAATTTATCTCGGAGAGGTTATGAGAAAGGTTATGAGGGTTTTCTCTGTAGTTCTTCTTCTCCTTGTAGGAACAGTTTTTATGGCAGGACCTGCCGGCCTTTTAAGTAATCTCGGAATGACAGGGATTTTTGCAAATAAGTTTTTCTGGCTGGTTATAATCCTGATATACTATTTTATTGCAACTGTACTTCCGATAGACAAGATTATAGCGCGATTGTATCCAGTATTCGGGGTTGTTCTTCTTATAATGGCGGTAGGTGTTGCTGTTATGATTTTTGTCCAGGGAAAACATGTTCCCGAAATCCAGCTTGCAAATCTTCATCCGAAGGGACTTCCTATCTGGCCGATGCTTTTTATTACAATTGCCTGCGGTGCTATCAGCGGTTTTCATGCCACCCAGTCTCCTGTTATGGCAAGGTGTCTTACGGATGAAAAATACGGGAGACCGGTATTCTACGGTGCAATGATAAGCGAAGGTATTATTGCTCTGATATGGGCGGCAGCCTCAATGGCTTTTTTTGACGGCGGAATTGCAGGGCTTCAGGCTGTTGTTGCAAAGGGAGGCGCCGGTCTTGCTGTACATGATATTTCAATAGGTCTTCTCGGCGGGTTCGGAGGTATTCTTGCAATGCTTGGTGTTATTGCCTGTCCTATCACTTCAGGCGACACAGCATTCAGAAGCGCAAGGCTTACTGTTGCAGATGCAATGGGTCTTGAGCAGAAAAGTATTTCAAAGAGACTTTATATTGCGATTCCCCTCTTTGTTGCAGGGTTTGCTCTTAATTTTATAAACTTTTCTGTAATATGGAGATATTTTGCATGGTCCAACCAGACACTGGCAATGATTGTTCTCTGGACAGCTGCCGCATATCTTGTGAAGAATAAAAAGCTCCACTGGATTGCAACTGTTCCTGCCACATTCATGACAGCAGTTTCTGTTACATATATTCTGCAGGCGCCGGAAGGGTTCAGGCTTCCTGTCTCAGTCTCCTATCCGGCCGGAATTGCTGCAGCGATTGCTGTTCTGATTCTTTTCACAGTTAAATTCATAAAAAAGGAAAGCAGCACCTTAACAAAGGCTGCATAGCATAAAGAGGAAGAAAATATTAAAAGGGCCTGCTGATTCTGATTGAGTCAGCAGGTTTTTTATTATATTATAAGCAAAAAATAACAGGATGAATTTAATGGGCGGACAGTATTATTATCCGGAGAACTATAAATCTCCACTTTCACTGGAACAGACAGAAAAGGCTATTGCAGATATCAAGGCCTTTTTTCAGACCTATCTTTCAGCAAGGCTCAGGCTTAGAAGGGTTACAGCCCCTCTTTTTCTTGAAAAAGGGACCGGTCTGAATGATGATCTTAACGGTATTGAAAAACCGGTTTCATTCATACCCAACGGTATGGGCGGTATTACAGCGGAAATTGTTCATTCACTGGCTAAATGGAAAAGGATGATGCTTGCAGATTATAATATAGAAACAGGATACGGACTTTATACTGACATGAATGCAATCAGACCGGATGAGGACCCGGACAATCTTCATTCCTATTATGTTGATCAGTGGGACTGGGAGGTCTCAATTTCAAGAGATGACAGAACTCTTGATTTTCTGAAAAAAACTGTAAGAAATATATATTCTACAATGGTTGCGACAGAATTCCTTGTATATGAAAGTTATCCTGAAATCAAACCCTTCCTTCCCGAGGAGATAACCTTTATCCATTCTGAGGAGCTCTTGAAAAAATATCCGGATAAAACTCCCGAAGAAAGGGAGAGTCTTGCTGCCAGGGAATACAGAGCTGTTTTTGTAATCGGAATAGGGGGAAATCTTTCCAACGGAAAGGCCCATGACGGAAGGGCTCCTGATTATGATGACTGGAGCAGCAGGAACAGTGACGGTTACAGCGGACTTAACGGGGATATTATTGTCTGGCATCCCCTTCTTGAGAGGAGTTTTGAAATATCTTCCATGGGTATCAGGGTTGATGAAAAAGCCCTTGAAAGACAGCTTGCCCTTAAGGGGTGTGAAAACAGAAAAGAACTAATGTTTCATAAAAGGCTTTTATCCGGAGATCTTCCGTGTTCTATCGGGGGGGGGATCGGGCAGTCAAGGCTGTGTATGTTTTTTCTGAGAAAAGCGCATATAGGTGAAGTACAGGCAAGTCTGTGGCCTGAAAATGTTATTTCAGAATGCAGAAAAAACAATATTACCCTCATGTAGGGGGAGAGATTTACAATATTAAGCTTTTCCGGTTTTTTGAATAACCGGAAGGGCTTTCAGTATCTGTTTTTCTTTTTAAACCTTTTCTTTTTTTCTGTTTTTAAGGAAGCATCTGTTTCAGCCATTTGTTTTTGGATATCAAGTTTTCTGAAAAACCAGATAAGAAAAACACCTGCCAAAATCATGATAAAGCAGAGAATCTGACCTGTTGTAAAATTAAAAAAAGAATCAAGTGTATATATCGGGCTGTTTTTTCCTGAAAAATTTATAATAAAACCAAGATCAATATCAGGTTCCCTGAAGTATTCAATAAAAAACCTTATAAAACCATACCCAAGCAGGTAGTCCCCCATCATTTCCCCGGGCGCATGCCTTCTTTTTCTCAGGACAAACCAGAGAATTACCCACAAAAAAATTCCCTCGAAAAAGGCTTCGTAAAGCTGGCTTGGATGACGGGGAAGGTTGATAAACTGTCCAGCAGCACTTAGATCAATTCCGCTTTTCTCCGCTATTTTAATAACCCAGCTGTCAGCTGTTGAAAACCTGTTTGCATGGGGAAAAATCATTCCCCAGCTGACGGCGGTGACTCTGCCGTAAAGTTCCCCGTTAATAAAGTTTCCAAGTCTTCCGAATGTGTAGCCCAGCGGTATTGATACTGCAAGCATGTCTCCAATAACGAGGGTATTAAAATGCTTTTTCCTGCAGTAAATGACACAGGCAGCAACACCCCCCAGAAGTCCACCATGGTATGACATTCCCTGAAGTCCTGTAAAGTGGAAGTCTTTGTCAAAAGGCCAGAAAATGAGAAGCGGGTTTGACCAGTATTTTCCTGTTGTATCATAGACGAGGGTTGAAAAGATCCTTCCTCCAAGGAGAATCCCGAGAATTATCCAGAAAAATATATTTGAAATATCATCTTCCGATATGTTCAGCTTATTTTCCGATACCTGTTTTTTGAAAAGAATATATCCGATGAAAAAGGCCACAAGATACATCAGTCCGTACCATCTGACCGGTAATCCAGGTATTATTTCCGGTTTAATCCATGACGGATAGTTTATAAACAGCTGCATTATTATTCTCCTGTCAAATTAAAGGGGATTCAGAATTTATATCCATCCTGGGCCGCTTTTACAATTTTGGTTTTCAGAAGATTGTTTTCTTTTTTAAGCTCGGTAATTTCAATCTGCTGTGTTTTAATAATATCTATCATGTCCGAGGAATTGAGAGTCCCGCTGTGCAGAAGCTCCTCCATCGACTGAATTTTTGAGCTGAAATCATTCTGTGCTTCAATTTCAGCATTCAGATAGCTTTCATCGAAATAATCCTCATCCGGGTTGGTTTCCAGTCTGAAATCCATCTGCAGTTTTTCTGCTATCCTGAAAACAGCCTGTGAAAGAACTGACTGCGGTTTGTAGCTGACTATAGGCAGTCTTGAATTAAGTGCTATATTCTGAAGTTCATCCCTGTATATTACCCCAAGATGCTCAAGATCAAGACCAAGATATTCCTTGCAGGAACGTCTCAGTTTTCCTGCAATAGCAGCCTGTCTGGGATCTTCTATCATATTGAGAACAAGAAGCGGTGAGAAGTTTCTTATTTTTGTTTCAAAACGGGAATAGCTTTCAGGATCATCCCTTTTTATGCTTTCAAGAAATTTCGGAATATATATTTTCTGGATAAGGGTACTGTCTTCCTTCAGTCTGTCAATATATGTTCTTGCGACAGTTTTTCTTCTGAAGGATGTATCCATTATTCTGAAAATTGAATGCTTGATAAAAACATAGGCATTAAGCGTTGCTGTAAGTGCCGGTGTTGTAACTATTATTCCCTGCCCTGATGCCAGAAAAAAATCAATAGTGTTATAGTTTGTTCCCGCCCCGAGATCTATTATCAGATAGTCGCAGTCGACGGAAAAGAGCTTCTTGATAAGATTTTTTTTCTGTGATGCCTTGAGATTTGCCATCCCGGGTATCTCAGAATCCCCGGGGATAAAACTCAGATTTTTATAATCAGTTTTATAGATAATTGAATCAAAATCAATATTAGGTGCGTTTATGTAGTTTCCTATACCTGTATTGAATCCGGTTGTACCGAGAACCAGGTGAAGATTGGATCCTCCAAGATCAAGATCCGCCAGTACTACCCGTTTCCCGGCCTTTCCAAGGGCAATTGCGAGATTGGCAGCAACAAGGGTTTTTCCGACCCCCCCTTTTCCGCTTGCTATTGGTATTACCTGCATATCATTCCTCTGAAACCGGATAATTTTTAAAGTGTTTTGCTGTTATGTGTAAAAGTATGATAAAAAAGAGAGTATCAATCAGTACCAGATTCACAGGAAAAATAAATCCGGCCAGTCCCTCTGTATTTTTTATGAAAAGTTTAATCAGGTAAAGGACGCCTGAAAAGAGGGCAATAAATTTTCCCGCGGTCAGTATTTTAAGATACTGGCAGTACTTTTCTGTATCCAGTATTATAAAAAAGTATATATAAAATATTACAAGCTGCTGGGCTGAAAAAAAGAGCAGCAGATCCGGACTGATTTTTGTTATGGTTGTCAGAAAAAGTGATGTAAATCTGACAATTTCCCATATAATTCCTGTTATAAATATTTTTTTCATTTAACAATAGTTTACGTTTCATAAATAAGCTGGTCAATAAGCTTTTAACTAAAAAAGGCATCTGTAGTTTATAACAGCCGGTTAAAACATATCACTTCCGAATTTAACAGAAAAATAACTGAAATCCTTTTCTTCTTCAGTGTATTTTCCAATATTGATACCGATATCAAGTCTTATTAATAGATTTATTTTTTCCGGATAAAAAATAATACCAGTGCCGCAGGTTCTTGTTGACACTGAAAGAACAAAATCCTCATCATTATTCCAGAGCTGACCGGTGTCAATATAGAAGGGAATATAGATATTAAGGGGAAAAGGTTTTTTTAAAGCTGCCACAAACTGTCTGTATTCTGTATTAAGCAGATACCCTGTATTTCCGCTCTGCTCACCGTCGTTTATTCCTCTTATATCGCCGGCTGAGTCAAGATAAAAGGCTTTTTCAGGAGAATGGATAAAAGAGCTTCTGATTGCAAAGTATGAGCTTAGAGGAGTGTTTTGTTCTGAAAAATTAAAAAAGAGAGTTTCCTCTGTAAAAAGATAAAAATTCACGCCGGAGGTGTCTTTATTCATTATTCCGGGTCTCAGCCGGAAAGAATGGCCCTCTTTGAAATATTTCTGATTTCTTACTGTATCAATATAAAAAGAGGGGGCAGATGTAATCACAGGATCAGGTCCAAGGTAATTGCCGTAGGAATAATCATTTTCCAGATATACTCCTGCGTAAAAGTTTCCTGAAACAGGATAAAGGTATTCAGTTTCAAACCGTATTCTTTCAAAGCGGAAGGAAGTATCCTCATCTGTATATTCTTCCGTTTCCCCGTATTCAATTTCAGTATTCAAAATTGAACCTGTATTGAAAAAGGATTTATCAATATATTTCAGAAAAAGGTTTATATTCTCTTCGCTTAAGGAAACAGATGAGATAATTATCTTATGGTATCCGAGAAAATTTGCATCAACAAGTCCGGCTGAAACTGACAGACCTGTTTTATTGTTATAGAAGGGGACAATATAGGGGAAAAGTGACCATCTGTCCTTTACTGTTATTGCTACATCAACAAGATTGTTTTCAATGGTGTAATCAATTTTCAGCTCTGAAAAATTATTAGTATTCCAGAGATCTATTTCTGCTTTTTCAATGATTTTCTCTAATCTCTCTTCTGAAACAGTATCCCCCTTTTTTATCCCTGATAAATATACAATGTATGAGGTTTTTGTTTTTTTTGCGCCATAAACAGAGACTGAACGAATTTCAAAAGAATCTGTATATGAAAAAAGAGCTATATGTGTTAAAAAAAAGATAAGTGCCAGCAAATAATTCTTCACAGTTATGTAAATATAACGTAATTTAATATTCTTGACAAATATAAGGCGGAAATAGAATATTTAAATACAGGGGGAAATATGTTTAAAAAAGAAAAATACTACTGGATTCTCGTAAGCTTCATGATTTCCACCGGAATTGTCTTTTTTTCTGTCTCTCCGGCTGTATCGGCACAGAACAGCAATCAGGAGAGGGTTGATTATATTACAGTTCTTGACCAGGTAATGAGATTTATACAGAATTATTATGTTGATGATGTAGATGCAAAAATCCTTTTTGAGGGAGCAATGAAAGGGATGCTTGCAAGCCTTGATGATCCGTATTCGGTCTATCTCACTGCCAGCGACATGGAAGATCTTACCGATACAACAACCGGAAAATTCGGCGGAGTCGGGATGTATATAAGCAAGTATTACGGAGATACAAGCTATGATCAGAAACACCTCCCATTTGTAAGGGTTGTTGCCCCTATAGAGGGAACACCTGCCTACAGGCTTGGTGTTTCTGCGGGGGATTATATAATAAAAATCGGAGAAAAATCGACTGAAAACATGACCCTTGACGAGGTTATGTCTCTTCTGAGGGGAGAACCAGGGACCGGGGTTAAAGTTACCTTTCTGCGGGGTGATGACATAATTTTCCCCCTTGATATTATCAGGGAAGATATTGTTGTACCTACAGTAAGAAGCGGAATGCTGAACAGCAATATAGCATATCTGAGGATTATACAGTTCACCCCCATGACTGCAGAAAAGGTGAAGGAGGCGATTGAGGAGTTTAAAAAGATAAACTATAAATCGCTTGTTATTGATCTTCGGGGGAATCCCGGCGGGCTTTTGTCTTCTGTAACAGATATTGCGGATTTTTTTCTTTCAAATAATATTATTGTAAGTACAAAATCGAAAATTCCGTCTGAAAACAGGATCTACAAGGCGGAAAGGGCGACCCTTGTCCCGGCTGAATTCCCTATTGTTGTTCTTCTTGACAGAGGTTCCGCATCTGCGTCCGAAATACTTTCCGGTGCTCTTAAGGATAATAAAAGGGCTTTTCTTCTGGGGGAAACTTCCTACGGAAAAGGATCTGTCCAGCAGATAAGGACAATCGGCGAGGGGGGATTTAAGCTTACCATGTCCCGGTATTATACCCCTTCCGGGGAAAATATAGATAAAATAGGTATAGCTCCTGATCTTGAGGTAAAGGAAGAGGATTTTACCGAGGAGGAAACGTTATCATATAAAAAGATCATTGAGCAGTTTTTAATACAGGATTTTGTTAAAAATAACCCTGCCCCCGGAGAGAAAGCGATAAAGGCATTTATAAAAAAACTTGCAGATGAAAATATTGTTCTCAAGGAGCGGGTCATAAAAAAACTGATAAGGAATGAACTTAACAAGACAAATAACAATCCCCAGGTTTTTGACCTTGAATATGATCTTGTTCTTCAGGAGGCAGTAAAAATCCTCAAAGAGGGGGAACTTGTAAAGCAATGATTTTACAGAAAATATCTGTGGTCACAGAAAAGAGGGAGCATTTTATCAATATAACTTCAAGGATAAAGAAAATTATTGCTGCTGAGAATTTCGGATCAGGAATATGCAATATTTATATACCCCATACAACTGCAGGGGTTACAATAAATGAGGCGGCTGATCCGGATGTTGTCAGAGATATACTCTATAAGCTTGACTCACTTATTCCTCAAAATGAAAACTATCACCATCTTGAGGGGAATTCATCAGCACATATTAAAACCCTTTTCACAGGAACCAGTCTCTCTGTTCCTGTGTCGGAGGGGAGGCTTCTTCTCGGGACCTGGCAGGGTATATATTTTTGTGAATATGACGGCCCCAGAAACCGCTCTGCAGTGATTACCCTGGTTTCTTCTGACGCGGCATTATAATGAAGCATTTTCTTCTTCCTGAAAATTTTAAAGGAGAGAATAAATTTCTTCTTGATCCCCATGACAGCCATTATCTTATAAATGTTCTCAGGTATAAAGAAGGTGATATTTTCGATGCTGTTGACAGAGAAGGGGCTTCGTGGAAAGTTAAGCTTCTCTTTTCAGAAGGGAAACAGGCGGAGATCATGCTTGAAAGAAACGGAGCTGCCTGCCTCAGAGCTTCTTCCTGTTCCATAATTCTGTATCAGTGCCTTCCCAAGGGTAAAAAGATGGACCTTATTGTAAGGCAGGCAGCAGAAGCCGGGGTCACTTCAATAAGACCTTTATACAGCGAGTTTTCACTTGTTAAATATGATGAAAAGGGGTGGAAATCAAAGGAGGAAAGATATATAAAGATAGCAAGGGAAGCTCTTCAGCAGTCGGGGGGAGACAGACTTCCTTCCATAGATAAACCTGTTCAGCTTACAGAACTTGAAAAATGTGAAAAAGATACAATTGCCCTTTTTTTTCATCAGGAATCTATTGAAAAGATCTCATTACACAAGTATCTTGTTGCTGGCCCTGATAAAATTGCTGTATTGATAGGACCCGAAGGGGGGCTGTCTGGTAAAGAAATATCTTATCTCCGAAAAAGGGAGTTTCATCCTGTATTTCTTGGAGATAATGTACTGAGAACTGAAACTGCAGCCCTTTATGCTGTTGCTGCGGTAAAAACAATACTTCTGGAGAAGGATTCATGGATGACAGTCTGATAAATCATAGAAAAAGGATAAATCTTTTAAAGATACCTGTAGATGCTGTATCTTCAGATGATCTTGGTCAGATCATTGAAAGTATGGTAGCTGATGGTAAATCACATCATATAATGCTGGTATCTTTAAAAGATTTATTAAAAGCAAGAATAAACACAGAGCTGAGAAATAATATTGAAAGTGCATCTCTGATTATCCCGATATCGGAAAGTATTTCAAAGGGTGCCAAATTTCTTAAACGGGAACATATTCCACAGCTTTATTTTCCTTTTGATTTTGTAATAAAACTGTTGGGAATAATCGAGAATAAGGGGAAATCTGTTTATCTTGCAGGTGGGAGAAGGGCTGTTCTTCAGATAACTGAATCCAATATAAAAACCTCTTATCCCGGACTTAATATTGTCGGCAGATGTACTGGCTATTTTTCAAAAGATCTTGAGAAAAATGTTATTACAGCTATCAAAAAGTCTTCCCCCTCTCTTCTTCTTGCCGGATCAGGACTTCCCGGAAACAGATACTGGATAACCAGGAACAAGTCTTTTTTTAATCCGGGTATATCTATATGGATCGGAAACAGTTTTGATATTTTTGCCGGAAAAAAGAAGCGTCCCGCAAAGACTGCCGGAAGCAGGTTTGCAGAAAAAACCGGAAAAGTCTTTAAACAGCCATGGAAGGTTTTTAATATATTTATTTATATCTGGTATTATATACTGCTTGCTGTCTACAGGATAAGAAAACTCTAGTCAAGTTCGTAAAGTTTGAGATATTCATAGATCTCTTTAAGTCTGTTTTCCATCCTTGAAGTGATCAGTCGCCCTACCCCGTTTCTGAAAACAGGGAAAAACAGGAGAAATCCGAGAGTGTCTGTTATAAAACCGGGGGTTAGAAGAAGAAGCCCGCCGGTTAAAACCCCTGTAAGGCTTATGAATTCCTTACCCGGATAGATCCCCTCTTTGATTTTCACTTTAAGTGATTTTATAATGCTGCTTATTTCATTGAAAGCTATCAATACCCCTAAAAGCCCGGTTGTTGCCGCAACAGCCAGTACAAGATAATTCCCGAAAATCCCCCCGATATGAAAAAGGAGAAAGGTTTCTGAAAGAGGTATTATCGAATATAATAAAGCAAGTAAAAGAAGTTTGAGTATAAAATCTTTATGAAATAGATGCATTATAAAATTTGTATTAAACATGATCTGATAATAACACGAAGAAAAGATGTATAGCAATAATAAGGAAAAAAGAATTAATAAAATTGACTCCTCCTGTAAATATTATTAAACTTTACATAGTAATATTCATATAAAGGAGCCTCATGTGGGAGTTACAACTCTGGATCTCAAGTCTTTTGAAGATAAAATTATAAAAAACGGTGAAACTGCACTGATTGATTTTTACGCAAACTGGTGCATGCCCTGTAAAATGTTCAGTCCTGTTCTGGAAGCAATTGCTGAAGAATACGAAGGAACTGTAAACTGCTATAAGGTCGATGTTGACAAGAGCGGAGAAATTGCCGCCAGATATGAAGTAATGAGCATACCGACAATTATCCTGTTCAAGGATGGTGAAAGGACTGACAGTTTTACAGGATCCCTTCCAAAGGAAAAGGTAAGGGATTTTATCAATAAACACATCGGAGAATAAAAATGGACAACAAAAAGGTTGTTGTGCTGGGGGCAAGTGATAACCCTGAAAGATATTCATATAAAGCTTTAAAACTTCTTGATGAACATGGCTATGAAGTAATTCCTGTTCATCCTAAACTGAGTGAAATAGAGGGTTTCAGTGTTGTCAGCAGCCTTTCAGGGATAAAGGAAAAAATAGGGACACTTACTGTATATATAGGTCCTGAAAGGATCCGGTCTCTTATTCCTGAAATAATTAATCTTAAACCAGGCCGGGTAATACTTAATCCGGGAACAGAATCAGATGAATTAAAGGCAGCGCTTGATGAAGCCGGAATAAAATATCTTGAAGCCTGTACCCTTGTTTTGCTAAAAACCGGGCAGTTCGAAAACTGAAAACGGGATTTTTGTAATCTGTATCAGAGCTTTCCTGTTATAACAGGAAGGCTCTGATTTTTTTTAATCATGTTAAAAATAAAACTCAGAATAAATCCGGCGAAAAGACCGAGCGCTCCCCCGGCCGCCCGAAGGGCATCAGACTGAAAATTAAAAAGTTTTCCGCTGAAGTAATACCCAGCTATAAACAGGATCAGAGGGAAAATAAGGACTATAAAACTGGAAAAAATTGTCTTTCCGGGAGATATATAGATTTCAACCAGGTCTCCTTTTTCAAGATCAAGATTTTTGCTGTTCAGCGTTTTAAAATGTCTGGTTTTGACATTGCAGAAAGAAGATGAGCAGGATTTGCAGTGTTCCGACTTTTCACAATGCACAGTTACAATATTATTGTTTATTTCTGTTACTTTCGCAGTTTCATACATTATCATTCTCCATTTTACAGGGTTTTCTGATCCTTTCTATTGAATTGGATTTCCCTGTTTCAGTATCAATATCAATCACAGCTCCCTGAAGTTCAAGGTTATCCCAGAAATCTTTTGATCGTTCAGGTACCTGTGTGATAAATTTATTTATTTCAATTTCAGGATCAAGACCTCCTACAGAGTCTATGCTTCCTGTTCTTCCTGTATCGCATATTACTGCAGTTCCCTCGGGAAGGACCTTGTTGTCCGCAGTCAGTACTTTTGTGTGTGTCCCTATAACAGCACTTATTTTACCGTCAGCATGATAAAACATTGTCTTTTTTTCTGCTGTTGTTGCAGCATGGAAATCAAGTATTATGATATCGGTTTCCTTTTTCAGTCTTGCTGCAAGTTCCGGGAGATAAGAAAAGGGATTGCTCAGGTGTACCCTTTGAAAACCCGAGTTACCAAGGAGTGAAATTACCCCGACCCTACCCTTTTCCGTCTGGTATATTTTCCATCCCCGCCCGGGAACCCCGTACGGAAAATTGGCCGGCCTCAGGATATAGGGGGAGAGTTCAATATGCTCAACCATGTCTTTTTTAAAAAAGGTTTTTTCCCCGGTTGTAATAACATCCACTCCGAGCTTTCTTAGATACATGGAGTGGTTCTTCCCTATGCCGAATCCTCCTGTTACCCCTTCACCGTTTGCAATTACAAAATCAATTTCATAATCCTTTTTTATCTCCGGTAAAAGCTTTTTTATACAGTAAAGACCTGCTTTCCCAACAATTTCACCTATAAATAATACTTTAAGCCCCAAATTATACCTGCCTCGGAATTATTATATCAAATTACCAATTTATATGATAATTGGCAATCTATTTAAAAGTAAAGGGGCAGGATAATTGTGATCAAAGAGTTATTGACACCCCCCCTTCAGTTGTTCTATAGTTCCTTTAGGTCAGCCCGGATGGTGAAACTGGTAGACACGCTAGATTCAGGTTCTAGTGCCGGTTGCGGCATGGAGGTTCGAGTCCTCTTCCGGGCACAATAAAAAAAGCTCCTCATTTGAGGGGCTTTTTTTATGCATCTGAAAGACTTGATCCTGAGCCGCGGCCCGATTGTTAATGAGCGCAAAACGACAGGATGCCGTTTTAAGGGCGGAGGCGGCATGGATGGATGAGCCACGAAGACGAAGAAGAATTTAAATCGATTCAATATAGTCTGATATATAGCCCAGTGCAGCTCCTGCAGCAATTGCGTTTGTTTTATACTGACATACATCTATATAATCTGCATTTTTCTCAAATGGATTCAGTTTGCTTGCACGATCTTTGATTTCTGATATATATTTTCCCATGAATTCTCCGACATATCCACCAAGAATAATCTTACAGTCAAAAAGCAGTTGAAGATTATTAATAGTAAGAGAAAGAGAATCCAGGTAATCATCCCAGAGTCTTAAAGCATTATAATCTTTTTCTTCGACCAACTTAAAAAAGAGGTTGAGATCTCCGCTGGTAATTGAAGAAAGAACTGTGGCTGCGCAGTATGCATCCACACAGCCTTTTTGCCCGCAATAACAGGGTTTACCATCAGGTACTATAGTAATATGCCCTACTTCTCCACTATGTATATGGTTACCTACATAAGTTTGATTATTAATTAATACTGATCCGCCTACGTTATTACTGAGCATAATGTAAAAGGAATTATCAAGTTCTTTTCTTATCCAGTATTCTGCGAATCCCGCAGCATTAGCATCATTGAGTAAAATAGCTTTATAAGGAATATAATTTGCAATTTCACTACAGGTAGTTCCTGTAAAACCAAGAATCTCACCATAAAAAACAGTCTGATTGTCCGGAGTTACTAATCCTGGCACCCCGATACCCACTCCAAGGATTTTATTTTTATTAAGTTCTGACTCTGATATTACAGAGTCAATAACAGAGGCAATGAATTTATAATAATCATTACTGCATTCAAACTCTTTATTGAATTTTTTCTGAGCTATTATGTTGCCGTATAGATCCACCGCAACAGCTATTACCTGGTTTTTAGTAATATCAAGCCCAATTGCTGTTTTGGCGTCTTTAACAATAGTGTAAGTTTTGGCTCTTCTTCCCCCGGTATTTCCCAGCGATCCGGATTCACAAATTAATCCTTCTGCTTCAAGGTCGAATATGTTTTGTGTGACTGTAGGGAGCGATATTTGCAGTGTTTGAAGAATTTCCCGCCGGGTTAAACCTCTATTATTATACAATAATTGATAAATATTCGAACGATTGGTTTTTTGTATTCTCAAATTATTGGTTTGTTTCTTTTGCATCTAATCCCTCTATTCAAACGAGCCATTTTAAAATCCATTTTACAAAACGAACTAAAAGTATTTTAACAACTGTGATGTTTTTTGACAAGTAAATTTAAAAAAGCTTAATATTTATGGATTTATTTCCTTTTTTCTTGACAATAAATAAAACTGTGGTAAGATAACTTAATTCGTTTTATAAAACCACATCATAAAACAAATATCTATAAAAAGGGTTATTTGATTGTTAAAAACGAAGAAGGAGGATCTAAAGTGATAACAGGAATAATTGTTGTCGGGATATTTATTTTAATGGCAGTTCTTATGATGCTGAAAAAAATTCCTGCGCTATTGGCTTTGCCCGTTATGGCCATAGCGATAGGTATTGCCGGTGGACTGCCTGCGTTGGGCAAAGAGGGAATTCTAACACATGTTCTTTCAGCAGGAGCGCTGAAACTTGCAGGAACATATGTTGCAATTCTGTTTAGCTGCTGGCTTTCTCAAATCCTTTATCGAACAGGTGTAACGGATGCAATAATCAAAAAAGCTGCGGAATTCGGCGGAGACAAACCATTTGTTATATGTATTGCATTATGCGTTGTTTCTGTTTTTCTCTTCACAGTATTATATGGAACAGGTGCTGTTGCCATGGTGGGATCAATTGTTCTTCCCATAATGCTGTCAGTTGGTATTCCCCCAATAATTGCGGTTAATTCTTTTTTGGCAGCGATGACTGGCGGTTATGTATTGAATCCGGCAAATATATCAGCAATTACTAATATTACAGGTGTTGATGCTTCAACAATGTATCTTTGTGCTGCAATATTGACTGCATGCAGCTGTCTGTTCTTTACAGTATATCTTGTATGGGGATTTAAAAAGAACGGTATAAAATTTGCATTTGCAGCTCCTGTAGATGTGGAACCGGCAGAGACCCGGCCTGAAACTGTAAAAGGTTTTCGCGGATTTATGGCCAGTATGACACCCCTTGTTGTTGTTGCCGTAATGTTGATATTCCGACTGGAAGCAATAACTGTTTTTATAATAGGAATTGTTTGGGCAATAATTTTTACCGTTAATGGTAAATGGTCTAAATATTCCGGAATGATAGTACAGAGTTGCTATGAAGGCTTTAAAGAGGGTGCTCCAACCTGTGGGCTGATGTTTGGTATTGGAATGATAATTAATGCCATGAGAGCGCCGACCATGCAGGCTGCTATTAATCCTTTTATGCTAGCAATTACACCTACAACAGCAACCGGCCTGATAATCTTTGTATGTTTGTTGTCTCCTCTGGGATTGTACCGGGGACCTTTTAACCTTTTTGGTCTTGGTGCAGGACTTGCTGCAAGTATGCTGGCTGTCGGCGTTTTACCTGTGGCAGCATTATCTGCTGTTTTTTATGCAGCTTTCAGATGGCCGACACAGTCCTGTCCAACCTCTACACAGGTCGTATGGGCTTCAAACTATGTCGGATATGATCCTGTGACTACCACAAACCAGGTCTTTTTTGCAAACTGGGTTTTAACAGCGGCAACAGCAGTGATTATGGTAGTGCTCTATTTTTAATAGTATGTTTAACTTTTAATTATGGAGATGTTTTTATCTCCATAATTAAGAAATTGATCTGGAGTAATAAATTTGAAAGTAAGAATTGGAATAGATGTTGGTGGAACTTTTACAGATGCTGTAGCTATCAATCATGAAACATTTAATCTTATTGGAAGTATAAAAGTTCCGACATCACACAAGTCTGAACATGGGGTAGCGGAAGGAATTGTAGAAGTTCTGCAAAAGCTGATGTGTGAATATGATATTAAGGCAGAGGATGTGGCTTTCATTGCACATGGAACAACCCAGGCAACAAATGCTCTTTTGGAAGGAGATGTTGCCAAAGTTGGAATTATAACTCTCGGAAGTGGGCTTGAAGGGCTTAAATCAAGAAATGACACCAAAATTGGTGATATCGAGCTTGCACCAGGGAAAAAGCTGCAGACTTCAAATGTTTTCATCAATGTAGGGAAAAATAATAACCTGATTGGAGATGCCGAATCTGCACTTAAGGAGCTGAAAGAGCAGGATGCAAAATCCATAGTAATTACAGAAGCTTTCAGTGTAGATCATCCGGAAAACGAGAATCTTGTACTTGATGTCTGCCGGAAAAAAGAAATTCCTGGAACAGCCGGTAATGATGTATCAAAACTTTATGGTTTGAAAGTCAGGACCCGGACAGCCGTAATAAACGGAAGTATTCTTCCTAAAATGCTTGAAGCAGCCAATATGACTGAAAAAAGCATAAAAGAATCCGGAATAAGTGTTCCCTTAATGGTGATGAGATGTGACGGAGGAGTTATGACAGTCGAAGAGGTTCGGAACAGGCCGATTTTGACTATACTTTCCGGCCCTGCGGCCGGAGTAGCCGGAGCATTAATGTATGAAAAACTTACAGACGGAATCTTCTTTGAAGTAGGCGGTACAAGTACCGATATCTCCTGTATAAAAGACGGAAATGTAATTGTCAAATATGCGGAAGTAGGTGGTCATAAAACCTATTTAAATTCTCTTGATGTCCGAACCGTAGGAATCGGCGGCGGCAGTATGATTGAAGTGAACAACGGAAAGGCTGTCAATGTTGGTCCCCGAAGTGCTCATATAGCAGATCTGGATTATGAGGTATATGCAAAAAGCTCTGATATAGTAAATCCAGTATTGAAGGAAATAAGACCTATGGACGGAGATCCTTCCTATGCTTATATAGAATGTTCAAACGGAATGCGGTTTTCACTTACTTTATCCGGTGCCGCAAATATTGCTGAATATGTCGGAAGTGAACATTATGCGTTCGGGAACAGAGATGCAGCAATAAAAGCATGGAAACCTCTTGCTGATAATATGGGGATTTCTGTTGAAGAGGCTGCCAGAAAAATTCTGGAACTTTCAGCAATGAAAAACGGCAGAGTCGTGAAAGAAATGATTTCTGACTATAAACTTGACCCGGAAACCCTTGTCTTTGTCGGCGGCGGCGGCGGGGCTTCAGTTGTTGTTCCTCATATAGCAGAAATCTTCGGCTGCAGTCATAGAATCGCAAAGAACGCTGCTGTTATCTCTCCTATAGGGGTAGCGCTGGCTATGGTCAGGGATATGGTGGAACGATCAGTTGCCAACCCCGGAGAAAAGGATGTTCTTGCAATAAGACAGGAGGCTATTAAAAAAGCTGTTGCTGCCGGAGCCAATCCGGAAACTATAGAGGTGAAAATAGAAATTGATTCCCAGCAGCAGAAGCTGAGAGCTATAGCGATTGGAACTACCGAACTAAGATCCAAGGAATTACTTTCTGATTTAAAAACAGATGAGGAGCTTTTAAAAATTGTAGCGGAGAATCTGGCTGTTACTGAGGACAGACTCAAGATAGAGGCAGACAACGGTTCTCTTTCTGCTGTTACCTGCGAACTGGAGAAAAAATTATTTCTTGTTTTTAAAAGAAAGGTGAATACCCTGAGATTGATCGATCGGGAAGGGGTAATCAGGCTTCAAAAGAAGAATGCTACAGTTCTACAAAGTCTGGTAGAAAACTGGAAACAGAATGTTCAGAAACTTCTTGAGGATCACACAATATATGGGGACGGGGGAGCAGAGATTCCCAATATCTATATTGCCCTTGGAAAGCGGATTATCAGTCTTGACGGGATGTCAACTCACAAGCAGATTTTATCTCTTTGTGAAGTTGAGCTGTCCGGAGTACCGGCTGATGAACTGCTGATATTGATCTGTACATTGACAACTGAGAATGACCGGTAAAAATGGGCCCAATTATGGAACAGGTCAGTAATTATCCCTTTCCGGATAAGAAAACATCAATTGAAGAACTCTATCGGGATATTGTTTTTGACAGGATTCCTTCTGAAGAGATTAGAGAGATATCTGATCTTGCCTGGAACAAAGGATCTGAAGCAGCTGAAAAAATTATTGAAATGTATCCGGATTTGTCAATTTTTGAGCTTGTTGAGAAAGAGGGATTAAGTATAGAGCGAATAGATAAAGATAATATCTCGGGAAATCTCCGTTTTTTCAGTGAGTATTACTCTGCGCGTAAAAAGATTTTTTTATATACAAAGGCAATTAAGCAATGGGCCGCTGTAAACGGGATGACATCTGAAGAAGCAGAAAAACTTATTCTGGCACATGAATTTTATCATCATCTTGAATGCACAAAGCTTGGGCTTACTTCGAAATTATATACAGTTCCCTGGCTGCAGGTTGGCAAACTGACATTTGGCAGGGTTTCTGTAAGGGCTCTTTCTGAGATAGGAGCCCATGGATTTTCACTGAAATTTTATGAAAAGATCAAAAATTCTGGAAGAACCGGTAAGTCTGAAAAAAAAGCAGTTTTACAGAATGCAGCGGTTAATGAATTTCTGGGAAGAACCCGTTCAAAAAGTAGGGATTATTTTGAAAATAATAAGATATTAAAAATATTAAGCGGAAAATGGAGCTGATAATAATGCACAATTCAGAAAAAATAACAACAGATGTTGTTGTAATAGGCAGCGGACCGGGGGGAATAGCCGCAGCTGTTGCCGCTGCAAGGCTTGGGGTAAAAGTAACCATTGTTGAACGGATGGGACATCTTGGCGGTCAGCTTGGATCAGGACTTCCATTCCTGGCATTTATGGATATGCATAAACGAAGGATCGTTGGAGGGCTTGCCCAGAAGATGGTTGAAGAACTTGCCGAATTGAATGGAACTGCGGGGCACCGGTATTGTCCGTTTCATCTGTCAACATCAAATATAAACCAGTTTTATTCCAGGATAATCTGTTTCAAATGGATAGAAGAATTCGGAATAAAGCTTCTGCTTCACTGTGAACTGTCCGGTGCAGAAGTAAAGGATGGCCGGCTTGAATCTGTTATGGTTTGCGGAAAAGGGCATACTTTTGAACTGCGGGCAAAGGTCTTTATTGACGGAACCGGAGACGGAGATTTGGGCTATATGTCGGGTGCCTCATTTGAAAAGGGGCAGAAAGATACAGGAGTCCTTCAGCCTCCCACATTGATGTTCAACCTGAGTGGTGTGGATTTTGACAGATTCACAGGGTATTTAAAAGAGAATCCCCTGGAGCTGCCGTATAATTCAGAATTAACACATATACGGCCCGGATATGATGCAGATTTTTTTAAAAACAATCCCGGGCATGTCTTTTTCGGATTGAATGATCTTGTCAAAAAAATGAAGGCAGAAGATGACTGCCCTGTCCATAGAGATACAATTATTTATATCAGGCAGCCTATTGACGGGACTGTAGCTGTTAATACTATCAGAATTCTGAATGTTGACTGCAGCAATATCCATGATCTGAGCAGGGCTGAAACAGAAGCTCATATGCAGATAATTCCACTGGTTGAAATGTTCAAAAAAAGAATTCCAGGTTTTGAAAAATCCTATCTGACATCTATTAATCCTGTAATAGGAGTCCGGGAAACACGCAGAATCAAAGGGATAAAGACCCTGTTGTCTGAAGATGTGATCAGCGGCAAAATAACTGATGATTCAATCGGGTTGTTTTCATATTTTATTGATATTCACAGCGGTAACGGAGATAAAACTTATACAAAGACAATAGATGAGCCTTATGGCGTACCTTACGGCTGTACTGTTTCGAAAGATATAAAAGGGCTGATGATGACCGGGCGATGTATAAGTGTCGATGCTGTTTCATTTGGATCTACGAGAGTTATGACTCTGTGTATGGCAGTTGGAGAAGGTGCCGGTACGGGAGCTGCGCTTGCTGTTAAACAGGGAATTGAGCCTTCTGATGTAGATATTCAGGAAGTAAGGGGAATCCTTAAACAGAACAATGCAATTCTGGATTTACAGGATGCTGTTCAATTATAATTTGGGGTTTTAAAGGTTATAAAAAGATATGATGGTTGATAAAACAATGAAGGCTTTGATTGCAAGAGGGCCGGGAAAATATAGTTTTGAAAAAGAATGGCCTGTCCCCCTTTGCGGCGATGATGAAATTCTCATAAAGGTGGAAGGCTGCGGAATATGTGCAGGCGATCTTAAATGCCAGCATGGTGCCGAAATGTTCTGGGGGGGAAACTCTCAGCCGGCCTGGGTTAATCCTCCCTTTATACCGGGCCATGAATTCGTAGGGAAAATTGTAAAAACAGGTAATGATGTTAAGGGTTATGCTGTCGGCGACAGAGTAACTGCAGATCAGATCGTCCCATGCGGGGAATGTCGTTTCTGCAAAACAGGTAAATACTGGATGTGCCAGCCGCACAAGATTTTCGGGTTTTTTAATGAATTAAACGGGGGAATGGCGGAATATACCTTGCTGCCGAAAAACGCCGTTATCCATAAGGTTCCTGATGAAATGCCTTTTGAAAATGCATTACTGATCGAACCTTATGCCTGTTCAAAGCATTGTGTAGATCGTGCTGATATTAAAAGTGAAGATATTGTTGTTATATCCGGTGCAGGGACTTTAGGGTTGGGTATGGTAAGCTATGCCAGGTTAAGAAATCCCGGGAAACTGATTGTTCTTGATCTGTCCGAAAAACGTCTGGAAAAAGCAGCTGAATTCGGCGCGGACCTTGTGCTGAATCCGTTAAAAGAAGATGTTGTTAAAAAAATAATGGAAATGACAGATGGATATGGCTGTGATATCTATATTGAAGCAACCGGAAGTCCCGATTCAGTTATTCAGGGAATGCAGATGATAAGAAAACTGGGCAGGTTTGTTGAGTTTTCTGTTTTTGGAAAACCGACCACTCTTGACTGGTCGATTATTGGAGACAGGAAAGAGCTGGATGTTCTGGGTTCTCATTTAAGTCCATACTGCTATCCATTTGTGATTGAAAATATCAATTCAGGAAAACTTAAGACCGATGGAATAGTATCAAGTTTTTTCAAAATAGAAGAGTGGGAAAAAGCTTTTGAATTTGCATCAGGGAAATACGGTGATTTTAAAGTAGCATTTAAATTCTAAAGAAACTCTGTAATGATTCCTGTTTTAAAATTTAAGAGCATCACAGGTCAGTTTAGAACAGGATCAGATTTTTCTGTAATGTGATTTTATATTTTTAATAGATTCAAAATATCCGGAAACAATACTGCATGGAGATAGATATATGACTGCTGAAGAAACGAAAACAGCTATTAAAACCGGCCGGACTGCGCTGGGTATTGAATTAGGTTCTACCCGGATTAAAGCGGTTCTTGTTGATTTAAAACACCGGGTAATTGCTTCCGGAAGCTTTTCCTGGGAGAATCAGCTGGTTGACGGGTTCTGGACATATGATCTGGATGCTGTACATATAGGGTTGCAGCACAGCTTTCAGTCTTTGCGCAAAGATGTTGAAAGCCGATTTGGATTAACTCTTGAAACAACTGGAGTAATCGGTATCTCCGGGATGATGCACGGTTATCTGGTTTTTGATGAAAATGATAAGTTGCTGGTTCCATTTAGAACCTGGAGAAACACAAATACAGAAAAAGCGGCACGTGAACTGACTGAGTTGATGCAGTTTAATATTCCCCTTCGGTGGAGTATTTCTCATTTATATCAGGCAGTAATTGATGCTGAACCCCATGTGAAAGATATTCGGTATATAACTACACTGGCAGGCTACGTTCACTGGAAATTGACCGGTGAGAAGGTGTTGGGAGTTGGAGAGGCTTCCGGGATGTTCCCTGTTTGTTCGGATACGAAAAAGTTTGACGAAGAAATGCTGAAGAAATATGACGAACAGGTCAGACCCTGTAATTTCCCCTGGAATATCTGTGAAATTCTTCCAAAAGTGCTCAGTGCCGGGGAGCCGGCAGGTAAACTGACAGATGAAGGGGTTCAGCTGCTGGATCCTTCCAACAAGTTTACTGCAGGTGTCCCGATGGCGCCTCCTGAGGGAGATGCCGGGACCGGAATGGTTGCTACCAATGCGGTTGCCATGCGGACCGGGAATGTTTCGGCAGGTACGTCTATTTTTGCCATGCTGGTTTTGGAAAAGCCTCTCAGCAGGATGTATACGGAAATTGACATGGTAGCAACCCCTTCCGGCAGGCCTGTTGCAATGGTGCATTGTAATAATGGCACCTCTGATCTGGATGCATGGATGAAGGTCTTCAAAGAACTGACAGAAGAACTGGGTAAGCCGGTTGCAACAGAGGAACTCTATACCAAATTATATCAAAAAAGCCTGAACGGGGTATCTGACGGCGGTGGTATTATTACATATAACTACCTGTCCGGGGAGCCGATTACAGGGCTAAATGCAGGCCTGCCGATGGTAATCCGTCAGCCAGGCAGTATTTTTACACTATCAAATTTCATGCGTGCACAGATTTATTCCATGCTTGCATCGTTGAGGATTGGTATGGAAACATTATATAACGAAGGGCTCTCGCTGGACCGCCTGATGGGACATGGCGGGTTTTTTAAAACGCCGCTTGTAGGGCAAAAGCTGATGGCTGATGCCCTGGGAGTCCCTGTTTCTGTTATGGAGACCGCCGGAGAAGGGGGCCCTTACGGCATGGCAGTTCTGGCGGCATACCGGCTGCAAAAAAGAGAAGATGAAACATTGGATGATTATTTAGCTGACAGGGTATTTAGCGCATTAAAGGGGATGACAATTGAACCTGATGCGACGGGAGAACAAGGTTTTAATGATTACCTGGAAAGATATCTTATCGGGCTTAAAGCTGAAGAGGCTGCCGTGTATGGCTTCATTGACCGGCATTGATATACAGACTATTGAAGCCTGTGGTAATGCCGTTGTTATATATTATCCAGAAAGTCCGGGCATGATCTTGAAGTGATACAAAGAAAAGCTGTTCAGGAAGGATTATCTTATCAGACTTTAATTTTCAGCCTGATTCAACCGGAATGCTGGCTGAAAAACTGTAAGCTGTCTGATGATAAAAACCGGTACTATTGAAATGTGACCAGCTGGTTTGTAATTGTGAAAAATTGCAATAAACATTATGAATTCAGTAGTTATCAGAATATTTGGAAACTAAATTTCAAAGCCTCCGCTGGTAATAAATTTTTGAAGAAGATTATGAACTTTAACACTTAATTTAAAAGGTGGAATATTTGAACCTTCCAGTTTTTCGAAGTATTCTTTTGCCCTGGACTTGTCTACAGATTCTTTTAATTCATCAAAGCGTCCATATTCATTGATAGTTGATTCGCTTACAAAAGAATCTATCATATCTGACAGTTTTTCTTCATCTATACCAAAAAGATAGGATACTGTCCGTATCTGGTCTTTCTTTGCTTTGAACATATACTCTGTTATGTAATCCCGGAAGGTTTTGCCGGTTCCCATTTCAGCGTTACCGCTTTGGACATCATGGAGGAATATATTTGCATATTTCTGTTCTTCCTGGGTAAGGGATGCAAATGATTTATGAAGTTCATTCAGGGTCAGCTCTTTCTGCTCTTCTGTAATGCCGGGCTGTTCAAGCATTTTCAAAAACTTATCGAAGCGTGAGTTCATATAGTTTGAATCTATATCATCTGTTTCGATTGTTGTTAAATAGCCCTCGATATCATAAGGCATATTATCTATACCGCCGTCTCCGATGCCGCCATTTGATAATTCCGCATAGCGCTGGTGAAGCGCATCATATTTGTTTTTATCAAAATTTAATGTAATAACTTCTTCTGGCAGACTTTCTTCATGAATGGTATATTCAAGGGTGTTCCACTTGAAACCCTGAATCTTTGCTGCTTCAAGATGTATACTTAATTCTTTAAATAATTTGGCGAATTTACCTCGTTCGGCATTATCTTCCGGGAGTTTTTCAAAATCAGGGATACCAGCAATCTTGAAAAGCTGTGATATTTCATCAAATAGAGAGTTCATTTTCTTAAGGTTTGAGCCAAGCTTATCAGCAAAAAGTCCTATTGGCCTGTCTCCTGAATATAATTTTACTGCCTCCTCTATATGATGTTCCATGGTATGGGGTTTTCTGTAGTAACGGATAGTTCCAAAGGGTTTATCAGGACCGAAGAGTCTGTTTGTCCGTGAGAATGCCTGAATGATATTCTCATATTCAAGCAGTTTATCAATATAAAGAGTATTGATCCATTTTGAATCAAAACCGGTAAGCATTTGATTAACAACGATTAAAAGATCAATTTGTTTTTCAGGATTTCTGTCTATCCTTGTATAGGGAGCTTTATGAGAAAGACGGGAAGCTACATCCTTTTTAAACTTTCCATGAGAGGCAAGATTAAAATTCTGTTCATAACGTTTGTTGTAATCCTCTAATATTTCTACAAGGCCATCTTCCTTGAATTTTATACCGCCATTATCATCAATATTGGGATCAAACAGGGCGGTTATTTTCAAATCAGGTTTCTTTTCTTTTAATAGAGAATAGTATTCTATAGCTTCCGCTATACTATGAGTTGCAAAGATTGCATGGAACTTTCCGTTCTGGCTCAGAGTAAACCAGTTATCTATAATATCCTCCACAACCTTTTGCTGATGCTCTGATGTTGTATATTGGGATTTGGGAAGATAATCTTCAATCCCTTTGATATATTTACCGTTTTCATCCTTGAAGCCTGCCATTTTGACTTGCTGCATAAATTTATTATAGATTTTAGTCTTTTTAGGATTATCGAAAACTTCTTTTTCATCATCAGCCTTCGCCTGTTCAAGGGCCACCGCCTTTCTGAGATCTTTATCTCTGTAAGTAAGAACCTTATAGGGATCGAATCCAAGAACGTTTTTATCACGGATACCATCTGCGATACTGTAACGATGGAGTTCATTTCCAAATACAGTTGAGGTTGTACTAAGCTTTTTCTGGTTTTCTTCCTGAATGGGAGTACCGGTGAAACCAAAAAACATTGCTGATGAGAAGGTATTTTTTATTATGTAAAGCATATCTCCAAATGTTGAACGATGGGCTTCATCAACAATAAAAACAATACGTTTGGAGTTCATGATCCTGAGATCATCAGCGTTTAAGCCTCCATCCTCATCCCTGATATTGCTCATCTTCTGAATCGATGTAACAATTAATATATCAGCGGGCTCTTTACTCTTAAGTCTGTTAATAAGCTCTACAGTATTTTCTGTTCCCTGAACAGATTCATTATCGCTGGCAAAGTTGCGGTAATCCTCAAGAGATTGCGTTCCAAGCTCTATTCTGTCCATAAGAAAGACAACCTTGTCCGCATCCTTTGAGTTGGCAATAAGCTGCGCAGATTTGAAACTGGTCATTGTTTTACCTGAGCCGGTTGTATGCCAGATATAGCCGCCCAAGAGATTCTTTTCCTGCCAGTCTATTTTCGAGACCCTGTCGGATATAGCATTAGCAGCATAATACTGATAGCTTCTCATTACCTTCAAAATACCATCGGAATCATCCGCTACGGTATAGAAACCGATTAACTGATGCGCCATTGGAATCGATAAAAGCGAAGATGCAATAAGCTTCCAATTATTTACCGATTCATTATTAAAATCAGCCCAATGAAAATAGTAATCCTTGTTAAACACACCATCTGGACCAGGATTAGAAAAATAGAGGGTTTCTTCCGGGTTCATGGCAACAAAGACCTGTATTAACGAAAAAATTCCTGAAAAAACCCCTTCAAAGGAGTATTTCTCTATCTGGTTACAAGCCTTGCTTACCGAAACGCCGCTTCTTTTAAGCTCAATATGGATAACAGGCATTCCGTTTATAAGAAGCATCAGATCACCGCGGCGGTCATTTAGGATAGGATTGCGGCTCTTAAACTGAGGCTGCTGAACAATCTGGTAACGGCTTTGACCTGCTGCTATTTCGAGGCGATCATAGATCTTAAGGCTAACCTCTTTTCCGAAGTGAAGTGTATCTGCAGGATTATCACGAATGACAGGAACAGTCTTGCCGTTAATAAGGCCGTTCAATTTTAAAGGAGTTCTTAAGGTAGTAATCTGCTCAAGAATCTGCTGCATTTCGCCGGCAGTTAGGGGTTCATCGTTAAGACGATCAAGCTGGCGGTTATTATCAAAAAGGATATTTGCCCAGTTTTTAAGAAGATTTTCTTCTGTCGGGTATTTTATAACATCCTTTTCCCAACCCTTTTTTGAGAGTATTTCGATGAGAGCTTTTTCAAAATCAGATTCAGTAGTAAACGCCATAAAAATGAAACTCCTTTTTTAATTAATCAAACAAACATCTTTTCCAGACAGGACTTTTTAATATTCTTAAACTTCTCAAGCTTGGTATTTTGAAGAGAGATTAAATTATCAATATTCTTTAATGCTATGCCAACAGAAAATTGCTCTTCTAAACTAGGATATGGTATAGGCATGTTTATAAAAATAGAATCTTTTATTGAAAACCGATCTGAACGTGCACCTGAATCACCATTTAATTTCATAAAATGATGCCAATAACTACTTTTAAAAAATTGCTCCAGAAATTCATTATCAATATCATGAGTTCTAAAAACTGAATAAAGAGGAGACATAACACCTATTCTACCCAGCTTATTCCTGTTTATTGGCCCAACAGGTGCAAATGAAGAAATTCGGGGATTGTAAATAAAATCTTCATTTCTAACTATATAATAAGTGTTAATATTATCAGAGTTTGTTATATCATGGTCAAAATAATCCCTTTGACTAATAATTCCAAATTCAGCTGAATTAGTAAATGTTTCAGAATAGTTCATCTGTGTATTTTTTTCAGTTACTTTATTAGAGATTTCCCCTAATGACCTAACTCCCCAAGGTTTAGTAAAACCGGCAAAACGGATTTCCGGAACATTGAAGCCTTCTTTGGGAAACATTTTTTCGAGCATGGATTTCTTGATGTTTTTCAGTTTCTCACACTTACGCTGCTGGAGGGTGATACGGTTGTCGAGCTGCTGGAAGAAGGTGCCGATTTTGGTTTGTTCAGTATAACCAGGAAATAGGAAATGCATTTTTTTAAAGGCACCTGTAGTTATCTGATTAATTGTAGCCCCGAGATTTTTTTCAATTTCGCGATAATATTGGGAAGTATCTAATAAAGCATTAATGAATTCAGGCTGACTAGAACAAATACCAGTCATGAAAGCACCAATGACGGTATCTTTCATAATTTTTTTTATTTGAGCATGTTTTCCAATTAAAGAGCGTGAACCATTCCGTACTACAACAATTATATCACCTAATTGGACATTATTTGAGTTAACTACAAATGAATTAACATATACATTATCAGCACTTATGATTTCACCATTTTTGACATTTGAAGAACGAAGAACTAAAGTGCCACCATTAGCGATAACATCACTAGGTGAATAAGTAAGGCCACTGTAAAATAAAAGGACATCTTTTAATTCACGTCCTTCCCATTCACCACTAAATCCCTTAAAGCGTAATTCAGGAACCTTTAATTTCTCAGACATTGAAATCTCCTTTAAGGAGACTTTGAAACTCAGAAAGGCCCTTCGAGTCCGAATCATTCCCCTGGAGATCATTTATCATAGTAGATAATTCACCTTCCGTATCTCTTATATCCTTCTCTACATCTGCGAAGGTTACTGCGTATTTTTCAGATAATGCCTGAACCTTGGAAGTTAACTCATTTACTATAACCTTAGGCATATTATTAATAGCCGTTACAAGTGGTGTAATCCATTTTAATTCAAGCAGCTCAAGCGCCTGAGCATCCGTCAGCTTTTCGATAGTATCTTTGGTTAACAGGTGCAGCTTTGCAGTCTCTGTTTTCACCTTCTTTTTCAGTTCTCCTTCTTCTTCAAGCAAATCCGCAACGCGTATAATCTTACTCTCATAGGATTCCTCTTCAAAAGAAGAGCCGGATTTAATATCCGCATTAATCTGTTTAGCCTCTGACTTAACCACGGCATTTACAAAGCCGTCTTTTGACTCTTTAACAGTATCAGATTCCTTGTCTTCTTCAGAGAAGGAATCAAGGATCTCTTCATAAGTAGATATTATTTCGGAGAGTCTATTTTCTTTAGCAGAAAGCTGATCTGTTTTGTCCTTCAAAAGAGTGCATTGAACAAGATCAAAGGGAATAATATGGCCGCACCATCCGTCCTGCACCTCATGATCGGTACCGTTTTTCTTCTTGATAACAAGGTTTGGGTCAACCTTCTTTACAGCTGCAAAGCCTTCTGTCTGGATCATCTCAAGATCTGCAGAGAGATTAACCCAGTCGTCATTAAGAAGCTGGTAGGCATGGTACTCATCAATTAGAGGAATATCCTTTAAGCGTGTAAAAATGTCTTCACTCAGGATTGTTTCTTCATTTGAGAGCTTTAATGTTTCCATCTTCTCAATTAGTTCTGCTTTAAGAAAGCTATCGAAACCGTTAAAAGCTGTTTCAAAATGCTCAATAAAACTCTTTACTGAAGGGTTCTCTTTAATAAAAGAGTTTACATCAGCAGTTTTAAGCTCAGAATGAGTGTCAGCAATACCTGTAAAAAGGTCATCACGAAGGGATGGAAAGGCTTCCCAATAGTGTTTTAATATATCAATCTCTTTATTAGGGATGCCTCCGAACATGGAAGAATAGATATCCCAGGTTTCAGAGGCTTCAGAAGAATCTACATAGCGCGGAATATTGAGGTTATAATCGTTCTTACGTATCTCTTCACGGCTGACTACTCTGGAGTATTTATCAACATTCCGGCGATCGATTACAACATCGGCAATTCGCTTAATATCTGAAGCACGAAGCATATTGTTTTTGCCGATCTTCTCAAAGCCTTTAGAGGCATCAATAATTAGAATATCCGTATTAGCACGCTTTTGCTTTAATACCATAATGATGGTTGGAATACCCGTTCCAAAGAAGATATTTGCTGGGAGACCAATAACGGTATCTATATGATTCTTTTCAATCAAATTCTGCCGTATTTTGCCTTCCTCTCCGCCGCGAAATAAAACACCATGCGGCAGTACGATAGTCATAATACCATCCGGCTTTAGGTGATAGAGATCATGAAGCAGAAAGGCATAATCTGCCTTTGTCTTAGGTGCAAGCCCGAAGGATGCATAGCGTGGATCTGTTTCCTTGTTCTCAGAATCCCACTTCTGAGAGTACGGAGGATTAGAGACAACCGCATCAACATATAGCGGATTATAGGTATTTACCGGATCATTTTCATCGAAATAAGGCCAGTCTTCTTCAAGGGTATCGCCGTTGCGGGTAACGATATTATCAGCAAGAAGACCCCGCATAATTAGGTTCATCCGGGTAAGGTTGTATGTATTTTGCTTGAGTTCCTGGGCATAGTATTTGATGTTGTTATCTTTATCCATGTGCTTTGCAACACTGCGGCCGATGTTGATAAGCAGTGAACCTGAACCGCTTGTCGGGTCATAGATCTGTATTTCATCACGGTCTTTCAGATGATCAGCTATAATCTCAGACATTACTATAGAGACCTCATGCGGGGTATAGAACTCTCCTGCCTTCTTACCGGCATTGGCTGCAAACATGCTTATAAGGTATTCATAGATAAAACCGAGGACGTCATAATCTTGTCTGCCGTCCATAGGGATATCTTTTATCAGATGGATAAGCTTGCTGATGGATTTAGTACGCGAGGCCTGAGTATCACCAAGTTTACTTAAGCCCGTTTCAAGGGTTTCAAATACACCGGTAAACAACTTTTTATGCTTCTTGCTTATAAGGCGGCTGAAGGCAGAAAGTGCATCGTGAACATTGGATATATCAAAATCGCTGCCCATGTCAATCCAGGTTGAAAATAGATCCTTATAGGAAATAAAATAGCCAATATTGGATCTGAAATATTCCATTGTTTCAGAATCATCTTCCGAGAGGGCTTTGATATCATCAACGGAACAGCCTTCTTTTCGGGCGAATTTCAGTTCGTAGTCAGAGAGATATTTGTAAAATATGAATCCAAGGATGTAATCTTTATATTCGTTAGCTTCAATTTTTGAACGCATCTGATTGGCTGATTCCCAGATCTTCGATGCAAGCTGTTGTTTGTTCATTAACGTTCAACTCCTTTCTTCCCTGATTAAATCTTAAACTGCCGGTTATATGATAAATTTGTAAGTAATGAATAATTTCTATATTCATGGTCTTCATTCCATTTAAAAAAGTATATTTACTCAACATGAGTATAACAGAGAACCGGATTTCTTTCATTTAGTTTTGAAGGAAATGGATTTGGAGGATTTTTTAATTACATAAAAAAACTGTTTATAGGTTTTTCATCTCTTCGTTGATCAAATTGACCCAGACCCTGTTCTTTTTTCTGTAAAGAGGTGGGAGGGTTTCATACATATTCAGAATATAGAGAAACTGCTCATTTGCCTGTTTGGTATCACCCTTTTTGATAAGAAACTTCCCGTAGTTGAATCTGTATTTAAAATCTGATCCCTTTTTAGCCGCAAGGAGATAAAAATCATCAGCCTTTTCCAGGTTTCCGGACAGCTCTTCTGCTTCTGCCAGTAATGAAATTACATCAAGAGACGAGGCTTCTTTTTTTTCATTGTAAATCCTGTACAGTACAGATTTTGCAGATTCATACTGACCGCTTTGATAATAAGCCTCGCCCAGTTTTAAAAGCACATGCGGATTATCGGAGGAAGGGCCTTTAAGTGCTTTCGTGAAAATTTCAACAGCTTCACCATACTGCTGCCTTTTAAGATACTCCTCTCCCAGCAGTCTTAAATTCTCAAATGTCGGAGACAGTTCCGATTTTGACTGAAGTAATTCAAATTCCCTGTTCGGACTGATTACCTGATTAAAGGTGGATTTTGCGGAATTTGCCGCAGAACTTCTGAAAAACTCAGGAAGCAGTTCAACAATAAGATATGCAATCCCCCCGGCATACGGAAGAAATATCATTACGTAAATCCACAACCTGTCTCTTCCGGTTTTAAAAGCATGGACTATTAAAAGAACCTGTAATAAAAGGGGGATATAAAAAATAAACATCTGGCAGAGCCTCCGGGATGATTTTACATAAACTTTATAGGTGTTGCTGAGCGATTATATCACATTAAAAAAATAAACTATATTCATTAGAAGCATTATCAGCAGATCATAATTATTCTTTAATATTCTCCACAAGCTGGATCTTTAATCCGTCCGGGTCCTGTATATAGATAAACCTTATATGCGGATTGGGCTGAAACGGGCCGGAATGAAGAGTAACCCCCCTTGATGTTAAGAAATCTGTAAACAGGCTGGTTGATTCAATAACAAAACCCAGGGAAATATCCTTTCCGTAGAGTATATCAGTATTTTTTTCATTACAGATCAGTTCTATCTGTGTTTCCCCTTTGCCGAGAAATGCGATTTCCATTTCACTGTCAGGCTTGAAGCGTTTATTCAGCTCAAGTCCGATAATCTCCTGATAAAAGGATAGTGATTTTGCCATATCACTGACATTAATTGTTGTCCAGCAGAACTTCACAAGACCCTCCTCTGCCAATATATTATAGGTTTAAAAGAAATAAACAATATTATCAAGGATTAAATAATCTTCTATCATGCCGTTGCAGCATAAAAAAACTGCACCTGAAAGAATGGGTGCAGTTTTATTGGAACTCAATAAAAAGAAAGAATACTGCCGCCTGTTTGCAGCATCTTTACGGCTATAAATGATCATATATATGATGCAGTATCCTCTGTTAGGATAAAATGAAGGAAATGTTAGAAAAATGTTAAATATTAATTCCTGAGAAACATAAGTGATTTATTCAATATAAAGTCAGTGGTTCCGGGAGAAAAAATATCTCCTGCAATTATGTGTCCGTTCTTGTCTCCCGGATTGGAAACCTCAAATATCTCCTTATGCCCTGATCCCCATTTATTAAAGACCTCTTTTGTTTTCTCCTGGTTTACAATTTTGTCTTTTGAAGAATAGAAAACTGCAAGGGGTATATCGATATCAGAGTAATCAACCCTTTCTGTATACTCGAGAAGGGCAACAACAGGGAAAAGCATTTCTGTTTTATATATATAGCTCCATGTGTTGGCATGAGCCGGTGAAATTACAGTTTCATTCTCTCCGAGTATTTCCCCTTCAATAATTCCTGCGATTACCGGGCCCCATCTGCGGGAAAGGAAAAATATTCTTCTGTCAGCCGGTTCAAAATTGGGGGATATCATTATCATGGCCTCAATATCATTCCGGTGCCTCTCTGCAAGCCATGTTGCGAGGGCTGCTCCTGTGGAACAGGAAACGACTATTACCTTTTCCCCTATCATTTTCCCTATTTTAAAGGCTTCTTCTGCATCATGGAGCCAGTCACCTGTTTTTATATTATCCTGGGAGTTGAGCTGATATCTTCCGTGTCCCTTAAGCCTGGTGTAAAAAAGGTTTGCCCCGATTGTTTTCGCAATTCTGTCAGTTAAAGGGGCTGTTTCATTTCTGGATGCTGTAAATCCGTGCAAATAAATAACTGAATATTCTGTTTTAACACCCTCTCCCGATGCCCATATTATCTTTTTTTCATTATCAGGTCTCATATCTTTGATTACCGACTCTTTTTCCTGCAGGTATGTTTCCGGGTCCTGATTTATTGAAAATTCCTCAACAGTCATGTTTCTGTCAATAACGGGTCCGGAAAGATATAACAACGCTGCAATCGGAAGTAAGAGAAGAGGTGCAAAAAAAGTTTTTTTCATAAGAATTTTCCTTTAATATCAAGTATAATAACAGAAGAAAAATTGTTAAACAGACTGCAGAATAAAACTCTGTCCGAATTTACAGAATTTCAGGGAATCTGCTATGCTGTAGAAACAAAAGGAGACTGTATTATGTATGATACCTTTAAATTTTTGGAGGAGTTCAGAGGGAAAATTTTTACAGGCGATATTCCTACCCTTCCCGAGCTGTTTCTGATTTCAGAAGCGCGGTATCCGGACAGCAGATGTTTTTCAACCTATGCCCCGGTTGAAAAAACCCTGACATATTCTGAAGTAAAGGAAAAGATATTCAGGCTTGCAGGTTCGCTGATTGAAGCCGGGCTGAAAAAGGGGGACAGGGTAGTTGTTACAGGGAAGAATTCCCCGGAATGGACTGTTTCCTATCTTGCTGTTTTAACTGCCGGAGGAGTTGTTGTTCCGATTGACTATATGCTTTCTGATCAGGAAATAGAAATGCTTATAGATTTTTCAGGCAGCATGATACTCATTATTGATGAGGAAAAATATGACACTGTTTTCAAAGGCAGTAAAAAATATACAAGATATTCCCTTTCAGAGAAAAAAGAAAATTATATATATAATGTAAAGGAAAAGGCTGTGGATAAACCTGTTCCTGTTGATATCGGGGATCTTGCCGCTATCCTTTTCACATCAGGAACAACAGGAACCCCTAAAGGTGTTATGCTGAGCCATTCAAACTTTGTGAATGACGCACTCCTTGCCCAGGGGAACCTTTCAATTTATCATGAGGATGTTTTTTATGCCCTTCTTCCTCTTCATCACTCCTATACAATGCTTGCAGTTTTTATAGAAACAATTGCAACCGGGGCAGAGGTAGTATTTGCCGCCAAGCTGGTTGTAAAGCAGATCCTCTCAGACCTTAAGCAGGCAAAAGTAACAATGTTTCTCGGTGTTCCCATGCTTTTTAATAAAATACTGAAAGGGATTCTGAAAGGAATCAGGGCCAAGGGGATAATAGTTTACGGCATCATGAGAATACTCATGAGCTTCAGCGGGTTTATAAAGAGGGTTTTTAATATTAACATCGGTAAGAAGCTTTTTAAATCAGTTCTTGATAAAGCATCCCTTTCCTCCATAAGGATCTGTATCAGCGGAGGGGGACCTCTTCCTGCCTCAACTTTCAATATCTATAATCAGATGGGTATTGATTTTGTTCAGGGCTATGGTCTTACCGAAACTTCTCCAATAGCTGCCCTGAATCCGAAGGAGCATTTTAAAATAGAATCTGTCGGCAAAATTATTCCCGGGGTTGACGTGAAAATAATAGATCCTGATCCCGAAGGGAGGGGCGAAATAGCAATAAAGGGGCCGATAGTTATGGGGGGATATTATAAAAATCCCGAAGCAACTGCAGAGGTTATGAATGATGACGGATATTTTCTCACAGGAGATGTCGGTTATCTTGATTCCGAGAATTATCTTTATCTTACCGGAAGGAAAAAATCCCTTATTGTTACTGAGGGGGGAAAAAATGTTTTTCCCGAGGAAATTGAAGACCGGTTTCAGCTTTATGATGAAGTTGAGCAAATTCTTGTAAAAGGTTATATTAAGGATGCAAAAAATAAAATAGAAGAGATAGAGGCACTCTTTTACCCCTCTGAAGAACTCAGGGAGAAGAAAAATGCTGAAGAAATTGAAGCAAGATTCAGGGAAATCGTACACGAGGTAAATAAAAATCTCCAGCAGTATATGTGGATAACCAGAATCAGGGTTCTGGGCGAACCTCTTGAAATGACAACAACTAAAAAGATTAAAAGATTCAAAATTAAGGACTGACAATGCTTATTATACCTGCAATTGATATTATTGACGGAAAATGTGTGCGCCTTTACAAAGGTGATTACAGCAGGGTAACAAACTATTCAAATGACCCGGTTAAAACTGCTCTTGAGCTGGAAAAAGCAGGGGCAAAAAGAATTCACCTGGTTGATCTTGACGCTGCCAGGGGTGGCGGGAAAAACAACCGGAAAGTTATATCAGAAATAAGAAAAAAAACAAAAGCTGTTCTCGAGCTCGGAGGGGGAATACGGGGGGCTGATGATATTGAGGAAATACTTGATATAGGAATTGACCGTCTGATTCTGGGCACTGTTTTCGCCGGAAACCCTGAAAAAGGGGGGGAGTGGATTGAAAAATACGGCAAAAGGTTTATTGCAGGTATCGATGCTCTTAACGGGGAAGTAAAGGTTTCCGGCTGGGAAAGCGGGTCCGGTATAAGCGATCTTTCTCTTGCAGAGAAAGCTGGGAAATACGGATTCTGCAGTATAATTTATACAAATATATCAAGAGACGGGACACTTTCCGGTCCTGATACAGAAAGAACAGCTCTTATTGCTGATGCTTCTTCCCTTCCTGTTATTGTCTCCGGGGGGATAAGCTGTGAAAATGATTTCAGAAATATAACGGAAACAGAAGAATTTTCAGGGAAGATCGCAGGGATCATAACCGGAAAAGCCTTTTATGAAAAAAGGTTTGATCTTGCACAGATTATCAGTAAATATCAGACTGATGAAGGGGTCTTTTTTTGAGCGTCTACAGTTCTCTTGTAATTTTTGACAGCAGCAATAATATTGTTGATATTGTAAGGATCAATGAAAAAGGGTATAAAAAGTCTCTTGAAAACAGTGTCCTCTGGTATATCCATGAAGAAACCGGAAGACTTATTCCATACGGAGATATTTCTGAAGGGAGAAGGCTTGTAAGTCTTAAAAAGGGGAAGAGCTGGTATGAAGCTGTTCTCAAGGGGCCTGATGATAAAGCTGCGGGTGAAGAAGAGAAAATTAAGATAGAATCCTCTCTTCCGGATGTTCTTGCCCGTTTATCGCAAACAATAGAGAAAAGGGAGGCAGAGCTTCCTGAGGGTTCATATACAACACATCTTTTTAAATCCGGTCTGAACAAGATAAGAAAAAAAACCGGAGAAGAAGCGGTTGAACTTATCCTTGCAGAGAACAGGGAAGAAATAGTATATGAGGCTGCGGATCTGATCTATCATATGATGGTCATGTTTCAGGCTGAAAAAATTGAATTCAAAAATGTGCTGAATGAATTGGAAACCCGGATGTAAATTGTAGACAGGAGATTTCAGTGAGAAAAAATTATCTCGAAAGAATAAAAGAAAACATCATCCTTTTTGACGGAGCTATGGGAACTATGCTTTACAGCGAAGGGATAACTTTGAGCAGCTGTTTCGAAGAGGTGTGTCTTTCCAACCCGGAACTTGTTAAGGAAATACACAGAAAATATATAGCTTCCGGGGCGCAGGTTATAGAGACAAACAGCTTCGGCGCCAATCCTGTAAAGCTGAAAAGTTATCAGCTTGAGGATAGAGTTGAAGATATTAACAGGGCCGCCGCAAGGCTTGCGAGGGAAGTCGCCGGTGATGATATTTATGTTGCAGGATCTGTAGGTCCTTTAGGGGAAAGACTTGCCCCATTCGGCAAAATAAAGAAAAAAGAAGCTGAAGATGCATTTGAAAGACAGATAAGGGCACTTTTAAAAGAGGATATTGATCTTCTGATATTTGAGACTTTCAGGGATATTGATGAGCTTATTATGGCTGTCAGGACTGCAGAAAGAATAAATCCCGATATACCTGTCCAGGCCCAGTTTTCAATGGGACCTCTGAACCTTGAGGAATACAAAAAAGAAGCTCCGGGTGCTGCCAGGAGGCTCAACAGGGAAAGCGGTGTTGACATAATAGGCATTAATTGCGCTGTAGGGCCTGATCATCTTCTTGAAATACTGATGGCAGTGAGGCCCCATGTGGGAAAACCTGTTTCTGTCATGCCGAATGCCGGTCTTCCAAGGGAGATTGACAACAGAAATATGTATCTTGCGTCTCCTGCATACTTTGGAAATTATGCCCTTAAATTCTATGAAGCGGGGGCTTCTGTTATAGGGGGGTGCTGCGGGACAACCCCTGAACATATCAAAAAGGCGGCTCAGATGGTCCTTTCCATTGATACCGGATTCAGAAAAGGGCTTGTTGAAAATATTGAAAGCGATGTTGTTGCAAAAGAGGTTGTTCCTCTCGAAAAAAGATCTATCCTTGGTAAGGCACTTGCAGAAGGGGAATGGATATCAACAGTTGAACTTGTCCCTCCCATGGGGACAGATCTAAGCGGGATAACAGAAAAATCTGCAACACTTAAAAATAACGGGATAATGTGTATTAATCTTCCTGACGGGCCGAGAGCCTCTGCCCGTGTTTCTGTTCTGATTACAGCACTAGAAATAGAAAGGAATGCCGGGATAGAAACAGTTCTGCATGTCTGCTGCAGGGATAAAAACCTTATAGGAATTCAGGCCGAACTCCTGGGTGCGCAGGCTGCCGGGGTGAGGAACCTGCTTCTGATTACCGGAGATCCCCCCAAGGTTGGTAATTATCCTGATGTAACTGGTGTTTTTGATGTTGATTCAATCGGTCTTATATCTCTTGCAAGCCGTCTTAATAAGGGGATTGATCTCGGAGGCAATGAACTTCCGTCTCCGACTTCTTTTGTGATAGGTGCAGGGGCAAATCCACTTTCCACAGGGCTGGAAAGGGAGATTGAACGGGCATATGAGAAGGTTGAGGCGGGAGCTGATTTTTTTATTACCCAGCCGGTTTTTGATCCGGAGCAGCTTCTTTATTTTATCGAAAAAATAAAGAAGACAAAAATTCCTGTAATTGCCGGTATATGGCCGCTTGCTTCATACCGCAATGCTCTTTTTCTTAATAATGAGGTACCCGGTGTAAGTATTCCTGAAAAAATTATGAAAAGGATGGAAAAGGCGGAGACAAAAGAAGAGGCCTCAAGAACCGGTATTTTAATTGCACGTGAGATTATGGAAGAAGTGAGGCCTTATGTTTCAGGGGTACAGGTAAGTCCCCCCTTCGGCCGGATCCAGTCTGCAATAGATTTAATAAAAAAGAGTTTCTAATAAATTCCGAAAAAAAAGAGCCGGTAAAATTCTGCCGGCTCTTTTTAATATTTATGATGTTCAGATATCTTCAACATTCCCTTCATTTAATTTGAATCTTGAAACTTCGGCAGAAATCTGTCCGATAACCTCATTTGTTGTATCAGTTATGTATTTAACATCATTGATGGATTTGTTTATATCATTCGTACCGTTTGAAATCTCTGTATAGCTGTTGAAAACCTCTGTATTTGTCCTCTTGAACTTCTCAAGCTCCTCTGTTATCTGAGCTACCCCGTTGTTCATTTCGATTGATCCGTTCCTGACAGAGTTTGTAACATTGTTGATGTTGGAGATTGCTTCAAGTATCTGTTTGCTTCCCTCTATCTGCTCAGACATTGAGTTTTCAACCTCATATCTGAGGTTATTAATATTGGTTACAACATCCATTATAAGATCAAAGGTTTCTTCAGCCTTTTTGGAGGAGTCAACAATTGAATCAATAACTTCTTTAACCGAGCCCAGCTTCTGACCAATCTCTTTTGACTGTGCCGCCGAGTTTTCAGCGAGTTTTCTTATCTCATCCGCAACAACAGCAAATCCCCTCCCTGCATCACCTGCATGGGCAGCTTCAATTGCAGCATTCATCGAAAGAAGGTTTGTCTGGGCTGCTATTCCGCTGATTACGTGGTTTGTCTCCATAAGGTTTCCGGACTGAACAGATATCTCGTTTATCTGGGTATTAACTATGTTAAGCTTCTTTTTTCCCTCGTTTGATGTATCAACAAGCTGTTTATAGTGATCCCCGAGAACAGAGACAACCTTGTTTACATTGTTGATGTTTGCAACCATCTCTTCGATGGAGGCGGAAGATTCTGTAACGCTTGAAGACTGCTCCTCTATCATGTTATTCAGGGAGTCCATTGCCCTTGAAATCTGCTCTATTGCAGAGGCGGTTTCATTGACGCTTGACTGCTGGTTCTCAAAAAGTTTTGATGATGAGTTTACATTTGCTGTTATCTCATTTATGGCAGCAGCAGTACTTTCCATATTGTTCTGGAGAACCTCTCCTGTGTTTGCTAGGCGGCCGGATGAGTCTTTTATGCTTGAAATCATTTTCCCGAGGTTTTCCGAGAAAAGATTGAAATTCCTTGATACATCTGATATTTCATCGTTTGATCTTATTTCAAGCCTTTTTGTAAGGTCTCCGTCCCCTTCTGATATCTCTTTCAGAAGATCCCCGACTTTTGTCAGAGGTCTGGTTATAGACCTTGCAAACAGAAGCCCGGTAAGACCGAAGATGGTAAGGAGAACGACCGCAATAATAGCTGTGAAAATTATCTGCTCCTTTACATCGCTGAAAACCTCTTGTTCAGATATAAGTCCTATGAGGTTTGCAATTTCCATTTCCTTGTTTTTTGTTACAATTGCGAAATATTTTTTCCCATTAATCCTGATCCTGTGAAGTCCTTCCTCTTTGTCCAGTAAATCTGCATAGCCGTTTTCCGCTTCTGAAAGCTTTGTAAAGTTATAGTCAGGATTTTTCGGATCGGAGAGGATCTGCCCTATATTATCAACAAGAATTACATATCCGGTTTTACCGAGAGAAATTTCCTCGATGGATTTTGTAATGCTGTTGAGTGTAATATCATATCCGAATACCCCGATTATATTGTTATCAGAATCTTTGACAGCTTTTACAGGGCTGATTACAATGGATTTCCCGTCGGAGGTCTGATATACATCTGCAATCTGTACCCTGTCCGGGTCCTGAAGAGCTGTTTTATACCAGCCTCTTTCCGCAGGGTTATAACCGGGTTTTCTGTCTGATGTCGGGTACATGATAAATCCGCCGTTTTTATGCCCCACATAGGCGTAAGCATAGCTGGGGTGGGAATCTATAACAAGTTTAAAAAAACTGAAAATATCAGCCTCAATACCACCGTTTTCAAGGGGTGTCATAGGGGTCTTTTCCGTATTCTGATAGTATGTAGTAACAGTATCATCTGTTGATTTTACAATATCTGTTGATGCAAGAAAGGCTGTATTTTCCATTGCTGATTCAAAAAATCCGTTTATTTTCCCTTCAGCAACATTAAGGATTTTTTGAAAATCTTCATAGGCCAGCTGCCCTTCTGTCTTCAGGATTCTGACAGATGTTGTAATATTGAGAACAAGCAGTGGTATGAATGCTGTTATCAAAAAAATAATGATTAGTTTGTTCTTGATTTTCATATATTCTTCCTTATGGTCTTGAGTTTGAAAAAGTTTATTACATAAACCGGATGTTATCAATATCAAAGAATTCATATTGATATTGCATTGTTATTTTAATAGAGTAGTATCCATGAATTTAAAATATAAGTGTCTTTTTCTTGATCATGATGACACATCTGTAAACAGTACGCCGGAAATTCATTACAGGGCTCATCTTGAGATAATGAAACAGATGAGGCCTTCTTTTAAAGTTCCGACACTTGAGGACTGGTTACTGAAGAATTTTGACCCGGGGATAATGGAATATCTGAAAGGTGATCTGGGAATGGATCAGAAGGAGATAGAAGAGGAATACAGAATCTGGAGAAGTTATACTGAAAACAATGTCCCTGATTTCTTTCCGGGATTTATTGAAATCCTTATCCGGTACAGAGAGCTCGGGGGAAAGGTTATTGTTGTCTCCCATTCCGAGGCTGAACTGATTGAAAGGGACTACAGGGTAAACTCGGAAAAAACCGGAATGAAATTTATGCCTGACATGATATTCGGGTGGACGTATGATGAATCAAAAAGAAAACCGCACCCCTGGCCGGTGACGGAGGGATTAAAGCGGTATTCCGCAGCACAGGATGAAGCTCTGATTCTTGATGATCTTAAACCGGGAGTAATTATGGGAAAAGAGTCCGGTGTAAGTGTTGCTGCTGCAGGATGGGGTTATGATATTCCTGAAATTGAAGAGTATATGAGGGAAAACTGTTATATATATTTAAGGAGCGTTGAAGAATTCGGAAGTTTTTTACTTGCTCCCTGATTTTTCCAGAGTAATTACTATGGGAAAATGATCAGAATAACCTGATTTTCTGTAAGTTTCCCATTTAAAGGGGCTGCCGTCCATGTTTGTAAAGAACGGCTCACTGCTTACCCTGAAGGATGTGTATCTGTAGCCTTTGCTGTCAAAAAGATTGCTCCCGATAAAGAAATGATCAATTGTTTCCCAGGTGTTCCGGTAATAGTAACTTCCTGAACCTTCTTTTGTCCATGGTGAAAAGAATATATACCTTTCTTCTGAAAACCCGGCTTTTTCTGTTTTATCTGAATAAAACAGAAGATTCTGCGGGACAGAGATTTCATATTCTGCATCAGGGAAAAGGGCTGTTAAATAGGATTTTTCAACTCTTTCGTATTCATCAATATTTTCGTTAAGGTCTCCTGCAATTATTATATCTGCTTCAGGCTCTCTTTTCAGGAGTTCCCGTATTCTTCTGTTTATTACTGAAGCAGCAAGGATCCTCTCTTTTTCTGATAAAACAGCACCCCCCAGTTTTGACTTCCAGTGATTGTTGAATAAATATAATGAGTCGTTTCCGATTTCAATTCTTGCTTCAAAAATGTTTCTTAAGTTAGTGCTGCCGGAAGTGCTCAATGCATGGTTTTTTGTTTCTGAAACAGGGAACCTGCTGAGTATTCCTGTTGTAATTGCGGAATCCCCTTTTTCAGCAGCTTCAATATATTTAAATTTATGATTTTTCAGGATCCCGGAGGCAAGGTCTTCAAGGACCTTCCTGTTTTCTATTTCCTGAAGCAGTATTATTCCGCAGTTGTCGATCGAGCTGATTACAGCTGATATATTGTTTAATTTTAAAAGGTAAAGTTCTCTGTTCCATTCCCCGCCTGACGGATCATACTCAGGATATTCTGTTCCGTTGTCTGAACTGTCAAAAAGATTACAGACATTGTATGAAACTATTGATATGCTTTCCGGGAACTCCTCCTCCGGAAAACAGATACATCTTGAAGCAGTAAGAAAAGTAAAAAAAATAATAAAAATAACTGCAGAAAAGGTTTTAATCATATCTTATCCATAAACAGATAAACAAAAACCTCTCTGCCTGTTTATTTTAAAGGTTTTTGTTCTGTATTAAGTAAGACAGTATTTTTTCTCTTTCCGCTTCAGAATCTAAAGATTCCGGTGAAAATTTCTGTCCGCTTATATTTTCATATGAGTCTATATACCTTTTTGCTGTCTCAATCCTTACTTCTTCTGTTATTTCAGGGCACTGCCCGTCGCCCATGTAATTCCGTTCTATCAGCCACTGTCTGAAATATTCCTTGTCAAGCTGCTTCTGGTCTTTTCCCTCTCTGAACAGCTTTTCATAGGAAGAAGCATACCAGAACCTGCTGGAGTCCGGAGTATGGATTTCGTCAACCAGAATCAGTTTACCGTCAAGAAGTCCGAATTCATATTTTGTATCAACAAGAATAAGTCCCTGCTTTGCTGCAAGATCAGTTCCCCGTTTGAAAAGGGCAAATGCAGCCTCTTCAACCTGCTTCCAGAGATCTTTTTCGACAAGACCGGATCTGACAATTTCCTCTGAAGATATAGGAAGATCATGCTCCCCCTTTTCTGCTTTTGTTGAAGGTGTAAGAAGGGGAGTTTTAAATTTCTGATTATTTTTCATCCCTTCAGGAAGGGTTATTCCTGAAATATCCTTTCCTTTTGAATAATCACGCCATGCAGATCCTGTAAGGTATCCCCTTACAATAACTTCTACAGGAAGGACCTCGCATTTTTTTACAAGGATAGTTCTAGGTGTTATTTCACCCGAGATATGATTTGATATTATATCCTTTGTCTGATTGAACCAGTAGAGGGCCATTTTGTTCAGAACTTCCCCTTTGAACGGGATAGTAGAGAGTATTCTGTCAAACGCGGAAATTCTGTCGGAAGTAATTATAAGAAGTTCATCCCCGAGATCTATTGTATCACGTACTTTTCCCTTAAAAAGGCTGATGTCAGAAGGGATGTCCTTTTTTTCAATTCCGAAAAAAGTCTTCATAAGATTTTCTTTTAAATCTGCATCATTCATCTACTGAAGCTCCTCCCTCTTTGTAATAATTTTTGATACCAGTCCGTATTCAACAGCTTCTTCAGCGTTCAGCCAGTAGTCCCTGTCTGTATCCTTTTCCACCTGTTTCATTGTTTTACCGGTTTCATCTGCAATAAGCTTATTTATTTTCTTTCTTGTTTTTTCAATTTCCCTTGCATGGATTTCAATGTCGGTTGCAACCCCCCGTATCCCGCTGAGCGGCTGGTGTATAAGATAATGGGAGTTTGGAAGGGCAAGCCTTCTTTCTTTTGGTGCGGCGAGCAGTATTAAGGCCCCTGCACTGGCAACCAGCCCCATCCCGATCATATAAACTTCCGGTTTTACAAATCTTATCATATCAAAGATTGCATATCCCGCATCTACATCACCGCCGGGGGAATCTATCATAATTTTTATTGCATCGTCATTTTCCGCTTCAAGAAGCAGTAGCTGAGTAATAACCTTTTCTGCAAGCTTCTTATTTACTTCGCCTGAAAGAAGTATGGTTCGTGTTTTCAGCATTGTTTCAGATATATCCTGCTGTTTTTTCCCTTCTTCTTCGTTTTTTTCTTCAAAAAATATTCTCTTTTCCATCTTATAATAATCCTTTTCTGGTGTTTACCATGTGTTTTCTCTCTTGTCAATAAAATATAACTTATGGCACTGGTAAAGGCTATACTTTTTTCTTGTAAGGGGAAAACCCTGGTTTGCCCTGCCGGAGGTATTTCTTTTTTTAAATAAACCTGCCTGATATATATTATATTTAAAGGCGGATAAAATTTGACAAATAATATTTTTTCACTTAAATTCAGTATAAAGATAAGTTCTAAAAAAACTTAATCATTTAATTAAAACTTCAGGAGGAAGGGGAATGCTTCCACCAGACATCAGAAGCCGGTTCGGCCGGCCAAAGGGTGAGTAATAACAGTGGATAAGCTGTGAAAACACAGTTTTATTTAAATAGTGTGAAGTTGATCAGCTTGAATTCTGACAACTTTCAAAAGCCGGTAATCATGCCGGCTTTTTTAGTTACAGGATGTAACTATACCGGCCAGCCATGGATGGCGGAAAGGCCGGTATCTCAAAGGAGGTGGCAACACTGTGCGTCCATGGATGGAGGTGAGGCCGGTATCCTGCAGGACGTAACTATCTGCATTTATTTTAAGATTGAATTAATACTATAAATAGGTTATTAACAGTTATGAAATCTGCATTTATTACAGTCTCCGGCCGCCCGTCTGCAGGGAAATCAACCCTTATAAACAGGATATGCGGCTATAAAGTCTCAATTGTATCATCAACTCCCCAGACTACCAGAAACAGGATAAGGGGAATAATTACAGACAACAGGGGACAGCTGGTTTTTCTTGATACTCCGGGATATCATCTTTCTGAAAAGATTATTAATACGCAGCTGAAAACAGTAGCTGAAGAAGCAGTTTCTGAATCAGATCTTATACTGTATGTTGTGGATCCGACCAGGGATATCGGTGAGGAGGAGAAAGGGCTTATTGATTTTCTTGCTTTCAGCAATCAGTCTGTTATTATCGCTATCAACAAGATGGATGTTCTTGAGGAAAAGGGTAAAAACAATACCGAGTTTATTGAGTCTCTGAAGAATTTCATTAAAAAAAGAATTACTGTTAACAACAGGGAACGGGAGATCTTTTTTTATGCTGTCTCAGCAAAGTCGGGAAACGGTATAAAGGAACTGATTGACAGAATATATGAAATTTCTCCGGAAGGGGAGATGATGTATCCTGATGACTACTATACTGACCAGGATGTCTCATTCAGGATAAGTGAAATAATACGGGAAAAAGCGATAAACAGAACCAAAGAGGAAATTCCCCACAGTGTTTATGTTGAGATTGCAGATATTGAGATGGGGATAAATCCTGACGGAAGTGAAAAACTATGGGTAAGGGCTTTTCTGGTAGCTGAAAGCGAATCACAGAAAGGTATCCTTATAGGAAAGGGTGGTGAGAAAATCAAGGCTATCCGAATTGCGGCAAAAAAAGAAATTAAATCAATATTTTCCTATACTGTACAGCTTGATCTCAGGGTTAAGGTCCATCCCGGGTGGAGAAAAAAGGGGGCTTTTTTAAGCAGGCTTATTAAATAATAACGGCTGACCAGAATGTTTTCTGGTCAGCCATTTTTTTCAGATATTCCCCCTGACTAACCGATGTACTGTTTCAAGATGGGAAGGATTTTATTTTTGCCTGCTGTAATTATAAATCCAGCAAGTCTCGGCCCCTTTTCTTTCCCGATTATAATTTTATAAACAAGGGTGAACATATCTTTAGGATCCATCCCCTCATCCTGCGCTGCCTTATAAAGCCCTTCGGCAAATGTCTGTTCGGTGAGGCTGTCCATATTTTCAATGACAGCAGCAATCCCTTTTATTACATTTAACGAGAGGGTATCCAGAACTATCTTTTCTTCACCGGGTTTTTTCAGTGCAAATTTAAAATCCTCAGGCGCAAACTGGGTTATCCAGTTCCAGGCGCATTCCGCCCTGTTTCTGAGCCGCTCTTTCTGGGATTCATCAACCCCTTCAAGGCCTGAAATTACCGCTTCGATATCTCCCCCCTGAATCTGCAGCAGGTTGCATAAATGTCTCAGCGGGATCTGGTAAGGGATATTTTCAGGGATTCTGTCAACCTGGGAAAGTTCATATATTCTTTTTTCCTTGGCTGCCTTTTTTTCATTAACAGTTTCAATGCCGAAGTATATTCTTTCACATTTGTCATAATCCTCATAGATTTTAAGGACATCAAGATCAAATGATATTGCAAATTCTGTGTTCGGTCTTGTTCCTGCAAACATATATCTGACAATTTCCGGCTGGTATATTTCAAGAACATCCCTGAGGCTTACAACCTCGCCGCTTGAAGAGGAAATTTTCCCCCCCCTCCCTTTGATGCTGAGAAAATCATACTGGAAGGTTACGGGGGGTTCGTGATTGAAGATTCTTTTTGAAATTCCTCTTGCAGTATCAAAAGAACCCCCTTCTGAGTGGTGGTCTTTCCCTGCCGGTTCAAAATCAACCTTTTCATATTCCCACCTCATCGGCCAGTCAATTCTCCATGGCAGTTTTACTGATGAAGTTGTTTTCAAATCGGCTTTTTCCTCATTTCCGCATGATTCGCAGTGATAACTGAGTCCCCATTCCCCGTCCCATTCATCAACCCGGGTAGTATCCCTGTTGCATTTACTGCAGAAAACAGAAACAGGCATCCAGTCATCCGGAAGCGGGGTTGTTCTGTGTTCATTAAGTAGTGCTTTTATCTCTTCCTTTTTTTCAAGCGCTTTTCTTATTCCCTCTGCATATACAGATTTCCTGTACTGATCAGCCTGATAAATATACTCCGGATTGACCCCTACAGATGGAAGGAGAGATTCAAGTTCCGCCTCATGTGCCCTTGCATAACTGTTTTCCTTTCCCCATGGGTCAGGGACCATTGTAATTGGAAAACGGAGATATTTTTCAAGATTGTCCCTGTCCGGCATATTTGCAGGTACCTTTCTGAAAACATCATAGTCATCCCATGAATATATGAATTTGGTCGGTACCCCTTTATCTTTAAGAGCCCTTACCACCAGTTCAACTGATATTATTTCCCTGAAATTACCAATATGTATTGTTCCTGAAGGTGTAATTCCTGACGCGCACACATAGGCCTTTTTAGCCCCCTTTAATGTTTCGCTCCGCTCCCTGATTATTTTATCCGCATTTATATCTGCCCAGTGAAATGATTGTGTTTTATTATTCATATAACAGATTATATCTTTAAGAGGGGGTCTTATTCAATTATTCTTTAACTGAATAAGTTTATCTCCGATAAAATATTGATGAATCGTAAAATATTTTTATTCCTTTTAATGGTTTTTTCTGTTTCTCTTTATGCAGATACCGCCCAGACCGGATATGCCTCATGGTACGGCGGCAAATTCCAGGGAAGAAAAACTGCTAATGGAGAGGTTTTTGATACTTATAAATATACAGCGGCCCATAAAACATTACCATTTGATACTGTTTTAAAAGTTGAAAACCTGGAAAACGGCAGGTCTGTTGCTGTCAGGATAAACGACCGGGGGCCGTTTGTGGAAAACAGGATAATTGATCTTTCTTTTGCAGCGGCAAAAGATCTTGGAATGATTGAGTCGGGAATTGCAAGGGTCAGGATTGAAATTATTGAAAGCAACGGAGAAAAGGCTGAAAGATACAGTTATAAAATACAGGTAGCAGCATACAGCGATATAAACAATGCAAATGCTGCTGTTAAAAAACTTGAAACAGGAGGAGTTTCCCCTTCTATTGAAAAAAACGGGAAAGGGATTTATCGTATAGTTATTAAGGACATTGATAATGATAAACTGGAGAATATCAAAAAAAAGATAATTAAATGCGGATTTAATAATATTCTCATAAAAAAAGAAGCTAAGATATAGAATGCAGAAAAATTTTACAGGCGTAAAATACCTGATTATTTTGTTTATACTTTTTTCCCCTTTATCAGCACATTCCCAGGATTTCAGGTTTGAGCATATTGCCTCAAAAGACGGTCTTGCGGGGAACAGTGTCTCTGCAATCCTTCAGGACAAAAGGGGTTTTCTGTGGTTTGCCACACAGGACGGACTTAACAGGTATGACGGCAGAGAATATGCTCTTTATGAGCATATTCCTTTTGATAATTCATCTCTTCCCCACAATCTCATCCAGACCATGTATTATGATTATGATAAAGATATCATCTGGGTAGGTACATACGGGGGGCTTTGTACTTTTAATCCGAGAGATGACATTATTACCCCTTTTTCACTCGGCGACAGTGAAGGTAAAAATTTAAATTCATCAAGAGTAATTGTAAGCATTGAAAAAAATGCTGACGGCAAGATGTGGATAGGGACCCTTGACGGACTGATAAAACTTGACCCTGAGACAGGTGTAACTACTGAATACAGGAACAGCGCTGATGATCCTTTTTCTCTTCCGGACAACTGTGTCAGGGATCTGATGCTTGATTCAAAAGGGGTTCTTTGGGTAGCTACATACAACGGATTATCATTTGTCAGGGGTGATAAATTTATTAAGGTAGCAGAGGATGGTTTTTCCTCCAGATATATTATGGATATTGAAGAGGTTTCCTCCGGTCTTTTCCTTGTAGGCACATGGGATGGAGGGATTTCTCTTTACAATTCTATTGATAAAACTGTGAAAAATGTTTCTCTTCCGGATAACAGGATATATTTCGTGAAAAAGGACAGCCGAGGTCATATATGACAGGGACCTGGGGAGGCGGAATTTACTTTGCTGATAATTACGAATTATTTCTGAAATCAAGGTACAGAGAGATAAAGGCTGACAAGGGAAACAGTTATTCTCTTTCAAGTAATATTGCATATTCCTTTTTCAACGATACCTCCGGTCTCATCTGGATAGGAACAAACGGCGGAGGAGTCAACAAACTTAATCCGGCTGTGAAGGATTACCGCTACATTTATAATAATCCTGAAAAGGAGAAAACTCTTCCTTCCGACAGGATAAAAAGCCTGATGAATTATCAGGACAAAGAGCTCTGGATAGGAACATACTCAAGCGGGCTTTACCGCTATGATATTAAGTCCGGCCAGCTTGCGGCCTTTACACATGACAGCAGGAATCCTTTTTCGATAAGCAATAATTCTGTAAACAAGATTTTTCTTGACAGCAGAGATGATATCTGGGTTGCCACAAACCTTGGCGTAAACAGGTTTATACCGGGGAAACAGGGCTTTGAGCAGTATATTATTGACGACGGAAATGTAAAAAGGGTGTCAGGGAAAAGGGAACCAGGCGGGGATCCGAAAAATGCCATAGTTTATTCCATGTTTGAGGATATTAAGGGGAGACTCTGGTTCGGAACATATCTGAACGGTATTTTTATCTGGGACCGCAACAGCGGAAAAACCATTCATATTTCATCTGAGGGGCAGGAAGGACACAGGCTGAGCAATCAGATTGTGTATGTTATCGAAGCAGACAGAGACAATAATATCTGGATAGGTACAAACTACGGGCTTAGCAGATATGATATGGAAACGGAAAATATAAGCCTCTTTTTTCATGACCCTGAAAATCAGTCGGGAATATCAAATAATGTAGTAAACAGAATTTTCAGGGATTCTTCCGGTAATATGTGGTTCGGCACCTCGGGAGGTGGACTTTCCAGGTTTGATTACAATACTGAAAGTTTCAGACACTATCTTAAAAAGGACGGTCTTTTCAATAATTCTGTAAACGGAATCTCTGAAGACAGGAGAGGAAATATTCTTGTAACAACAAATAAGGGAATTTCAATTCTCGATGTAAGACAGGACAGAATATATGACATAACCTACCAGTTCGGTCTTAATGATATTGAAATAAAAGGAGATATCTGCCGTGACGGCAGCGGGAATTTTTATATATCAGCTCATGGCGCAATATATTTGATTGATACAGAAAACTATTATATTCATGATTATAATCCTGAAGTTCTTATCAGCGATATGAAGGTCTTTAACAAACCCTATTTTAAAGAAAAAGGGGGCAATATTTTTGATTCAGATTATGTAAAACTGGGCTGGGACGAAAACTTTATCTCCTTCAGTTTCATCGCTCTTGACTACAGTGCTCCGCTTAATAACAGTTATAAATATATTTTAGATGGATTTGACAAAGACTGGGTTTATGCGGGAAACAGGAATTTTGTAAGTTATACAAATCTTCCGTCCGGTGAATATGTTTTCAGGGTTAAGGGAACAAACAGCAGCGGGATCTGGAGCAGTGATGAATCATCAATAAAAATAAAAATTTCCCCGCCGCCGCTCAGAAGTATTTATGCATATATAATTTATCTCCTTTTTATTTTTCTGGCTGTTTATTCCCTGGTTATGATTATCCGGGGGAGAGAGAGTGAGCGGAGGCTTCAGGAAGAAAATATTCTTAAAAACGAGCTTATACAGGCAAACAGCAGGCTTGACAGGCTGGTCAGGATAGATACACTTACCGGTGTCCATAACAGGCTTCATTTTAACGAGGTATTTGGGACAGCCTGGAACCTTCATGAAAGGCTGAATATAACGTTTTCAATTTTAATGGCCGATATTGATTTCTTTAAAAAATATAACGATACATATGGTCATGTTGCAGGAGATTCCTGTTTGAAAAACTTTGCAGAGGTTCTTCTTGAAGCGGTTTCAAGAAAAACAGACAGTGTTTTCAGGTACGGTGGGGAGGAGTTTATAATAATACTTCTTGATACAGGCCTTGACGGAGCAGCTGTTGTTGCAGAAAAAATAAGGGAAAAACTGAGTATCCGCAGAATAAAACATGAAAGCAGTGATATTGAAAAATATATAACAGCAAGTATAGGTATATCGACGACAGACCGGGTAAATTATAAATCTGCAGAGGAAATGCTCCTTGATGTGGACAGAAAACTATACAAAGCCAAGGAGCACGGGAGAAATACTGTTATCTGCTGATCTATTAGGAATCTAAACTGATTATAATCAACATAGACTGATTATAATCAGGTAATTTATTGACAAAGAGGAAATTATTATATATATTTCAGACACTAAACCGTGGAGAGGTGTCCGAGTGGTTGAAGGAGGCGGTCTTGAAAACCGTTGACGTGCGAGCGTCCGTGGGTTCGAATCCCACCTTCTCCGATTTATTTCACGGGTTAATCTGGAGAGGTGCGAGAGTGGTTGAATCGGGCTCCCTGCTAAGGAGTTGTATCCATTGCGGGTACCGAGGGTTCGAATCCCTCCCTCTCCGTTTTTTTTGGGGCAAACTTTAATTACAGGTGCCCATAGCTCAGCTGGATAGAGCACTAGATTGCGGATCTAAAGGTCGGAGGTTCGAATCCTCTTGGGCACACTTATCGTGGAGAGATGCGAGAGTGGTTGAATCGGGCGGATTCGAAATCCGTTGAACTGCCTGGCAGTTCCGAGGGTTCAAATCCCTCTCTCTCCGGATTTACAGAATTAAAGGAGAGATGTCCGAGAGGCCGAAGGAGTGCGCTTGGAAAGCGTATGTACCGCAAGGTACCGGGGGTTCGAATCCCCCTCTCTCCGTTTCCTTCAGTTCTGTCAGGCCCTGTGCAATCACCCTTCACCCAACCCCGTCAGGACCGGAAGGTAGCAGCGGTAAGTGAACGGGCGGTGTGACACAGTAAGCTTGACGGCTGAAGGTTTTTTATAATAAAAAAAAATGGCATATGAAGTTACAGCATCAATAAAAAGACCAACCACATTTGACCAGCTGGCAGGACAGGAGTTTGTAGCAACAAGCCTTAAAAAATCTGTTCTAAACGGCAGGATTGCTCACGCATACCTGTTTTCAGGACCCAGAGGGGTTGGAAAAACATCTGCCGCCAGGATCCTAGCAAAAGCAATAAACTGTGAAAAATGGCCGTCTGAAAATCCCTGCGGAGTTTGTCCAAGCTGTATTGAGATAGGCAAAGGGAACTCTCTTGATGTTATTGAAATTGATGGAGCTTCAAATACTTCGGTCAATGATGTGAGGGAGATTAAGGATGAAGTTCTTTTTGCCCCCAACAGTTCAAGATACAAGATATATATCATCGATGAAGTCCACATGCTTTCGAACAGTGCTTTTAATGCCCTTCTTAAAACTATTGAAGAGCCTCCTCCCTATATTGTATTCATATTTGCTACAACAGAGATCCATAAAGTTCCAGCAACAATCAAATCCCGATGTCAGCAGTTTAATTTCAGACTTATTTCACTGGAAATAATCAAGGAAAAACTTTCTGAAATTTGCAGGGAAGGGGGAATAAGGGGGGAAAGCGATGCCCTTTTCTGGATTGCAAAAGAAGCTACCGGATCTCTACGGGATGCCTATACCCTTTTTGATCAGATATCCGCTTTTTCTGATAATGAAATAACACTGGAGAAAATCAAGGAAAAACTGGGCCTTGTCGGTCTTGATGATATAAACGGAATTGCGGAGACATTTACAGAAAACTGTCCTGCCGGATCAATACAGCATGTTAGCGAGGTCCTTGACCGGGGAATATCGGTAGAACAGTTTGTAGTTGAGCTGACAGAATATTTCAGAAACATACTGCTGATACAAAACGGGATAAAACGGGAAGGGATTCTTGGGTTTCCTGCTGAACGTTTTTCAGCTAAAGTTCTTTCCTCCTTCACTGTCGAGCAGACAGAATATGCCCTTTCTCTGCTGCTGACTCTGTTCCGTGATTTGAGATATTCTCTTAACCAGCGTTTTGAACTTGATCTTTTGATAAGCAGGCTTTCATCCCTTGACAGGTATCTTTCTGAAAAAACAATACTGGACAGGATTAAGATGCTGAAGGAAGAACTGGAGTCTTTTGATTTTTCAGCTGCTGATTCAGCCAAAAGTGATGATCCGGCAGAAGATTTTTCTCCCATGGATTATACAGTTTACAGGGATAAAATTGCTTCCAGTATAAAAAAACAGAATATCCTCCTCTCCTCCTCGGTCGCCAAAAGCAGAACCTGGGAAAAGGATAAAAATAAGGTTATAATTTACTGCGATGATAATTTCTCGGCGGACAATCTGAAGAAGGATAAAAACATTCTTGCCTCAGAGCTTGAAAAAGAGACTGGAGAAAACCTCGAGATAATAATCCGGATGACTGAAAAAAAAGAGGAAGCTGCGGCTGATCATGACCAGGTTAATGAACAGGTAGAGCTTGTAAAGAAAATTTTCAAGGGCGAAGTTGTAGAAACCAGAATAATCAAGGAAGAAAGATATGAATTTTAATCCGGAAGAATTGCTTAAAAATGTACAGGGACTTCAGAGCAGGATGACTGAAATGCAGGATAAATTCGCGCAGATCAGAGCTACCGGTTTTGCCGGGGGAGATATGGTCAGTATTGAGATGAACGGTAATATGCATGTTGTTTCAATTAAAATTTCTCCGGAAGCAATTGATCCATCCAGCCCCAAACTCACAGAAGATCTTGTTCAGGCGGCTTTTAATGATGCCATTGTAAAGGTCAAAGAGGAGATCAACAGGGAGATAACCTCTATAACAGGAGGTCTCGGGATTCCTCCCGGATTCCCCGGATTTTCCGGCTGAAAAGGGGGATTTGAATATTGACTATTCTTGATATTCTGATAAAGAACCTTTCTTCACTTCCCGGGATCGGGAAGAAAAGCGCAACCAGAATAGCCTACTATTTATTAAAGGCTGATAAAGGCTATCTCGAGTCACTTTCCTCTTCTATTATTGAAGCCAAGGAAAAAATTAAAAACTGCAGAATTTGCGGTAATTATACTGAATCCGATATCTGTCATATCTGTGATGACGCAAGACGGTCCAAAGATCTGATCTGCATAGTTGAAATGCCTCAGGATATAGGGGTAATTGAATCGACCGGGGCATATACAGGGGTTTACCATGTTCTTATGGGGCTTATTTCTCCCATTGACGGAATAGGACCTGACAGCCTGAACATTGACAGGCTTCTTTCAAGAATAGAAAAAAACAGTGTCAATGAACTGATTCTTGCAACAAATCCTTCTGTTGAGGGGGACACAACAGCTCTTTATATTCAGAAGAAACTTGAAGGGAGGGGGATAAAAATAACCCGCCTTGCCTCAGGCCTTCCTGTTGGGGGGGATATTGAGTATACAGATAAACTTACCCTTACCAGATCACTTTTACACCGGCTGCCTTTTTAAATAAATTGGAAACACAGAAAGCCACAAACGATAAAATCAGATTCTACCTGACAGCATTTATTGTTGCTGTTTCCCTTCTCGGGGACGGGCTGATATATGCCATACTGCCATCTTCACCGGAGGAGTTCGGTATCAGGATCTGGCAGATCGGTATACTTCTCTCTGCCAACAGGATAATCCGCCTGATAACCAATGAAATAACAGGAAGAATTGTAAATAATGATCCGTCCCTTAAACCTCTTATAATTGCCGCGGTTACAGCTTCAGCAGTAACCCTGAGTTATACAATCCCATGGGGATTTTACGGCCTGCTTTTTTCAAGACTTGTCTGGGGGGGGTGTTTTTCCCTGCTTCGGATTGAAGGTTATCTTTCTGCCCTTAAAGTATCAACAACCGGTAACAGGAGCCGTGTTTTTGCTGTTTATCAGGCAATTACCCGTTTCGGCGCGGGTGGTGGTGCCATGCTGGGGGGGCTCCTTTCCGATATTATCGGGATAAAGCTTACGTTTCTGTTATTCGCATCCCTGACTCTCGGCGGAACCCTGCTTTTAAGAAACAGGGGAAATCTTTCTATAGGCAGAACCGTTAACAGCGGAAGGTCAGGAATTGAGGGGAAAAAGGACAGGAAAATTCTCCTGTTTCTTGGTCTGTCTGTTTTTTCAGTTTCCCTTGTTGACCAGATGTTTACAAATCTTACAGGAAGAATCGTTGTTGATTCAATACTTCCTGCCCTTCCTCCCCATCTGGGGGCTGCAACCCTTACAGGCATTCTTGTAGGTTCCCGGCACTTTATTACATTTCTTGCCCCTTTAATCGGGTGGGTAAGCGACAGGGCAGGGAGAAAGAAAGCTCTTTTTGTTTTTATCATAGCGGAAGCTCTGACTGTTCTTTTTTTTGTATCAACAAAATCCTGGATTATTCTCCTGGGATTGATAATCTCCCATTTTGTTATCTCATGTGCTTCCGGAATAATTCTTTATTCGTATGCGGGGGACAGGGCTCCGGAAAAATCGCAGGCGGTTTTTATGAGCCGCTTTACTACTTTTAACGATCTCGGGATTGCCGCAGGTCCTCTTCTCGGGTTTGCCATCTATTCAGGGGCAGGGCTTTTCTGGGTAGGTGCTGCTGCTGTTCCTCTGCTGATAACAGTTGCTTTTCTTGTCAGGAAAATAGGATAATCCGATAATGTTCCTGCGGTTTTAATTGAGGGGCTCTCTATTAAGGGCACCTAATCGCCAGTACTGTAGGGAATTGTTTTTAGGGGTGCCCAGATGCAATATAGTCTCTGTTCAGAAACATGGAACATCACGGTGTCTGATAGATATTTGTTGTATTATTTTAATTGATTATTTTTTAGAAGACTGCCGTGAGGTTCTTATTTCGCGAAGATCCCGGTATATAGTAAACTGGCTTCTTCCTGTTTCCGAACAGATCATATCAACAGAACCTTTAATTGAAAAAAAACCATCTCTGTCGAGTTTGTCCAGAAAATCCATCCGTTCTTTTTTATCCGCATAACGGAGCGGCGTTCCCCCTCTCGTGAGTTTTGCCTCATCAAGAAGATCTTTCATCTGTTTTCGCGGATCTGTATTAAAAGTTTCTTTTACATTATCAGGGTTTTTAATCTGTTGTACATTTGTCAGAAAATCAGCTAAAGATTTTAATATGGAAGCACGTGTGAGGTCATAGTTAATACAGAGAAATCCGATAATTGCCCGCTTCTCATCTCTAATAATGATTACACTTGACCTCATTGGGTTGCCGTCGGGGCGGAATGACTCATAGTTAGTAATATAGTCAATATCCTTATAGTTATCTGAATATAGAAGGGAATATCCGAAGTTCGTCATCGGGGCATCTTTTGTCCGGCTGGTAAGATTCCCATTGCAGAGTTCAACAATAAAATGTTTTGGCCCGGAAACGTCGTGAAGTACTATTTCATAGTCAGGGCCCAGTGTTTCACACAGGGCTTTTGCTACCGGTATGAATGGAAGCAGCAGTGTGTGGCATTTTGGATAATTTTTTTCAGACATTGTTTTTTAAACCAATAAGCTGAACCTGATGTAATCAGATCCAGCTTACACACTCTATATAAAGACAGGTTAACTGTCAAGTAAAAGCCCTATTCCCTGCTGTTTGGCTCTCAATACTATTTCATGAGCAGCAACAACATCCAGAGCTGCAAATCCGACAGATTTAAATACAGTAATATCTGATTCAGACTGTCTCCCCGGAGTGGAGCCGTCAAGAACTTTCCCCAGTTCCCCGGCGATTTTTTCCTTTTTCAATATCCCTGAGCTAATCGGCTGAATAAAATCACCGGCTTCAGAAAAAACCGCATCGCTGTTGTCTAAGAAAATCTTATCTGCTCTTACCAGGAGTTCAGGATCCAGTTCTGCCATCTCCGGAGTATATGCCCCTATTCCATTTATGTGTGCTCCCTGTTTGACTTTTTTCCCGGAAAAAACCGGTCTGCGTGATGTAGTTACTGTTGTGATAACATCTGCATTCTCTATCGCCTGGTCTGCACTTCCGGAATGAATTAACCGGGCCCCTTTGGACAAAGCTTTCTTTTCCTGTTCCTTTATGAATGAAGAAATACGGCCTGAATCAATATCGTAGATTCTCACTTCTTCAAGTGCCCGCGCTTCCAGCATGGCTTCAAGCTGTGTTGCAGCCTGTCCTCCTGTTCCAAACAGAGCACCTATTTTTGCATTTTTATTTGCCAGAATCTCGGTGGCTGCGCCGGAAAGAGCCCCTGTTCTCATCCGTGTCAGTTCTGTTCCATCAATTATTGCGATTACTTCACCTGTCTCATCATCCAGCAATATCATTGTTGCAGGGACTACTGGTTTTCCTTTTGTCGCATTTTCTGGAAAAACCGAAACAATTTTAATCCCTGTTGCATTTAGACCCTTAATATGGGCAGGCATGAAAAGAGTCTGACCGGATCCCAGTTCTATATCAAAGTTGATTCGGAGCGGCGAAATACATTCATTTCTCGCCTGTCTGATAAACGCATTCTTATCAGCTTCGATTGCATCTCTCATTGAAAATACTCGTCTTATGTCCTTGCAGGATAAATAGATCATGCTATACACCTGTTCCCTTTTTTTCTTTTTTGAAAACTTCTCCCCATAACATTGAAATCCCTGCATAAAAAATTACCGCAGCGACAATCCATTGAAGAGCTGACAGATTTAAACTTTTTACTATAAAAACAGCAATTAATACCCCGATGATCCCGAATATGCTTGAAAAAAAAGTTATCTTTCGTCCATATGAGCCAAAACGTACAAATTCCATGGCTCCCATGGGAACGGAAAATGTACATGCTCCCATCATAATCGGAAAAGCTACCGCCGGATTCATTCCCAGTGCATAAATTGTTGCCATTGTCGGCGCATAGGATCCGATTCCTACATTATTGAGTGCTCCGTATATAAAAAGGAGGATCAGTGCTGTTATAAGTTTTGCCCCTGTCAAAGAAGTTGAAGTCCCACCGGATGCAATCAGATTAAATTTATTAGCGAGGATAAATGCTGTAGCAATAAGCAGTCCAGATCCCATAAACAGCCTAATAAACTTTGATGGAAGTTTTACAACAAGCCGTGGGCCGAGATATGCTCCGGCCATCTGAGCAACTATGCAGAGAAACAGAGTCAGCGGATCGACCGATACGGCTGAAATATAAGCCAGGGCCATGACTGCAACCGGGATTGCGCATTGAGTGTTTAGTGTTCCAGGGAGTTTTTTATCATCAACAAGTTTCCGTGCCCGATACATAACTGTTGAAAGTGCAAAATCCGAGATCCCAAAAGTAGAAAGGAAGAAAACTATACTTCCCCAAATGGCAAGAAATACAGGACTTCCTGCTTCTGCTGCTGTTTCTTTTCTTTTTTTTATAAGATCCATTGTAAGACGAAAGGCGTATATTCCGTTTACAACTACTATTGCTATCAATAAAGCAATTACAATATTCATAACATTACTCCATACTGAAAATTTCCCCGTGCACCAGGAATATGATGCAGGCAAGCTGCATCTCAACGGCATTCTTGTCGATATACAATAAATTGTCAATATAACAAATAATTGTATATCGGTAAAATAATAGCGATATACAAAATATTTTTTTGGATTTTGTAAAGTTAAATATGAAATTATTTTAATAAGGTCTTTGGAATTTATTAATAGAAAACGGATGAGATGTTTTTTCTTTTATTTTTATAGAGAATACAGATCTGATATTATGAAAATAATTTATGGGGATCTCTATCCACTTCGTGTTCGGTTGATCCCCATAATCGCCAATGGTGGTAAGTAAATGTTTTTAGAGGTGTCTTTATGATTAAAAAGGTATAAGTTTCTTTTTTCCTGAAAGAGACGTCTGTTCTCCGGATATCATTTTTACAAGAAGATCTGCTGTCTTTTCAAGATACAGCGGGAGAACCGCTTCTTCGTCTCCTGTAAAACGTCCGAGGACATGGGAATCTACCCCCCCCCTTGAAGGTCTTGAAATCCCAAGGCGCAGACGGTAGAAATTTTCGCTTCCCAGATGCTGTTTTACAGATCTGAGCCCGTTGTGTCCCCCTGTGCCCCCCCCTTTTTTAAAGGAGATTTCACCGAACTCAAGTTCAATGTCATCATGGCATACAAGAATGTTTTCAGGATTAAGTTTGTAAAAATCGGAAGCAGCCCTTACGCTTTCCCCTGTTTTATTCATAAATGTTTCTGGCTTGAGAAGTATTGAATTATCAAGCTCGATACTTCTGCAGTAAAGCCCTTTGAATTTTTTCTGCCAATCAGATACAGGGTTGATAGTATCAAGAAGAAGCCATGATATGTTATGCCTTGTTCTGCTGTACTGCAGTCCGGGGTTGCCTGGGAAAACAATAAGCTTTATCTCAGAAATTTCTTTCCTCCCGGATTTTTTCATATGCGCTGTTAATTTCCCTGAACTTTTCAGAGGCGAACTTTGTAAACTCTTCCGGAAGACCTTTTGATGCTATTACATCAGGATGATATTCTTTAACCAGTTTTTTATAGCTGCTTTTTATTGTGTCAACAGTGTCGCTTCTCTTGCAGCCGAGAACAGAATAGTATTTTTCTGTATCGCTGTAATAACGCGATTTCATATTATCCAGAGAGGTCTGACTGATATTGAATATGGCTGCTGCTGAATTTATCAGTTTTTCCTCTTCAGGGCTCAGCACCCTGTCTGCAAGAGATACCCTCAGGAGGATATCTATCATTGTGTTAAGCAGCTGCGGCTGATTTCTGAAAGAAGCATAGAACTGCTGAGCAAATTTTTCAAAAGATTCTGAGGAATTTGCCGCAGTACTGACAATTCTCATTGCAAACTGTTTTTCCTGCCTTCCCAGGTGCAGATCTCTTTCTATAAAATCCTCAATTGTCTTTATTTCTTCAGGAGAGACATGTCCGTCAGCCTTTGCCAGTTTTCCAAGCATTGAAAAGGTTGCAACAAAAAAGGTCATCTGTGCCTGATCAGAGCTTGTAAACCCTGATGTTCTGTATGAACTGCCTGTCCGGCTGTTTTCAGTTCTGTAGGTTTCTTCCCCTTCTCCCCGTTTATCAAAGCTGTGGCCTATAGCTGCTCCAAGTATTGCCCCAAACGGCCCGCCGAGAAATGTAAATCCTATTGCTCCGCCTATCAGTTTACCATACCATCCCATTCGCTGATCCTTATAATTATAATCTCACACCAATTTTTTTAAGGCGTCCACCATGTTTTCCAAAGATACTACTTTATCTATATTGTTTTTTTCAATAGCCACCCTCGGCATTCCAAAGACAACAGATGATAATTCATCCTGTGCAATTGTAAAGCCGCCGGCATCCCTTATTTTTCCTATCTCCTCTGCTCCGTCTTTACCCATTCCTGTCATTATTATTCCAAGCGCATTAGACCCGTACTGATCTGCTACAGAGTTAAAAAGGACCCCTGCAGAGGGTTTATGCCCGTTTACATTCGGACCGTCATCCAGGGTTACGACCGCACCGAGTCTCTTTTTTTCAACCTTTATATGCCTGTTCCCGGGCGCTATAAGGACCCGTCCCGGTTTTATTACATCACCTTCTTTTGCTTCTTTTACTTCCATATGGGTTAATTTATTAAGGCTTTTTGCAAATTCCTCGGTAAATCCTTCCGGCATATGCTGTACAATAACAAACGGCAGTGTGAAGTCGCTTTCCAGATTCGAAAAAAAGTATCTGAGGGCATTCGGGCCCCCTGTTGAGATTCCGATAGCTATGATTTCGACTTGTCCCCTGGCTTTCTGCTGTCTGATTTCTGATGCTTCAGATGCTGTTTTATGTAATACAGTGGCTGGAAATTCTTTATCAGTCCTGCCGGTTTTTTTTGTTACATAACCTCTTATGAGGGAACACAGCTGACTGGAGACATAGGAGATATCAGATTTTTCCCCTGAAGGTTTGGTAATAAAATCGGAGGCTCCTGACGACAGAGCTTCAAAAGTAATTTTTGCCCCTTTCTTGGCAATGGAAGACAGTATTATTACAGGAACTTTTATTCCCCTGTTTTCCTTTTCCTTCAGGAATTCTATTCCGTTCATTTCCGGCATCTCAAGATCAAGAATAATTATATCCGGATCAAGTACCGGGATTTTCTGAAGGGCAAACTGTCCGTTCATAGCTTTTCCGACGACAGTCATATCATCCTGACTTTCAATCATTTTGCTAATAAGGGCTCTCATCAGGGCTGAGTCGTCTACAACCATTACCTTAATTTTATCTGTTTCCACAATCTAAATCCTTACTAATAGATAATCAGTCTGTTATTTTTGTATAAAAGGTTGCCCAGTCGGTTTTTTTAAATTTAAATTTTGTATCCATCCCGAAAAGAGACTCAGAATGGCCTATGACAAGATAGGAGTGCTTGTTCATTGAATTCCAGAATCTGTCAATAACATTTTTCTGGGCAGCTTCATCAAAATATATAAGTACATTCCTGCAGAATATAATATCAAGATTCAGTTGTCCGCTGTCAAATTTCAGATTGTGATAGTCAAAATGGATGTTTTTTTTGATATTATCAATTATCTGATATCCGTCAGAGGTTTTTTCAAAATATTTGGAAAGATATTTATCAGGAACACCTGTCATTCTTGTTTCCGGATAATATCCGTTTTTTGCTGTCATTAATGATTTAAGGCTGAGATCTGATGCAGTAATTTTCCATTTTATGTCAGGGGGGAGGAGTTCACTGAAAAGTATTGCTATTGTATATGCCTCTTCTCCTGTAGAACATCCTGCACTCCAGAATGTAATTGTATTATCGCCTGATTTTCTTTTATGCTCTACCAGTTCAGGTATTATATAGTATTCAAAAGCCTGCATGTGCGCTTTATTTCTGAAAAATCTTGTCAGGTTTGTTGTAACTGAATCCAGAAGGATCTTCAATTCCTCTTCATCCCTGGTTATCAGCTTGTAATAATCGGAAACAGAATCAAGTTTTGCAGATTTAAGCCTTTCGTAAAGCCTGCTTTCAAGTATTGACCTGTTATTTTCAGAAAAATGTATCCCGCTTTTGTCATATATAAGAGTCTTGAAATTTGTAAAATCTGAATCACCTAGTGTAAAAAACATTATTATCCTTTTATTCATAAGTATATTTTTTTAATCCCAAAAGTCAATTTCTTTTTTATCATATAATTGCTTTAATACTGATTGACAATATTTTTGCCGTATAAAATAATTCAACCTATGAATAAGTATATATTTGTTACAGGTGGAGTCTGCTCAAGTCTTGGAAAAGGAATTGCTGCCGCATCTCTTGGCAGTCTTCTGGAAAGAAGAGGGTTGAGTGTGAGAATGATAAAAGCTGATCCATATATAAATGTGGACCCAGGAACAATGAGTCCATACCAGCACGGTGAAGTATATGTTACCGAAGACGGTGCAGAAACAGATCTTGATCTTGGTAATTATGAGCGTTTTACCTCTTCCCCTTTAAGCCGGGCAAATTCAATAACCACAGGGCAGGTTTATCAGTCTGTAATACAGAAAGAGAGGGAAGGGCGGTATCTCGGCAGAACAGTACAGGTTATTCCCCATATAACTGATGAGATTAAGAACAGGATTGTCTCTATAGGGAGCCGGGCGGATGTTGATATTACAATTATCGAGATAGGGGGGACTGTCGGCGATATAGAATCAATCCCCTTTTTGGAGGCTGCAAGACAGTTCCGTCATGATGTAGGAAGGGAGAATGTCGTTTATGTTCATCTTACCCTGATCCCGGAGGTTATCGGCGGGGAGCTGAAAACAAAGCCGACACAGCACTCAGTAAAGGCACTCAGGGAAATCGGTATTCAGCCGGATATCCTTCTCTGCAGAACCCCTGTAGAGATGGAAAAATCAATGAAAAGCAAGATTGCCCTTTTTACGAATGTCGATGATGATGCAGTTATCTCTGCCTGTGATATAAATACTACAATTTATGAAATCCCTCTTGTTTATCACAATCAGAACCTCGATGCAATTGCTCTGAAAAAACTTGGAATTGATGCAGGAAACGCAGACCTGACACCATGGGAAAATGTTGTAGATACATACAATAATGCCTCAAAAACTATTAAGATTGCGCTGGTCGGGAAATATATCCATTTAAATGATACATATAAATCAATTGTTGAAGCACTCTTTCACGGCGGAATTGCCAACGGTGTAAGGGTTGATATTGTGAAAATTGATTCTGAGGATATTGAAAAATCAGCTTCTGAGACAGATTCTGTAAAACAGATGTTTGAAGGGATAAACGGTATTCTGGTTCCCGGAGGATTCGGTCAGAGGGGAGTTGACGGTATGGTTATTGCGGCGGAGTATGCCAGGAAAAACAATATTCCCTATTTCGGTATTTGTCTCGGGATGCAGATAATGGTTATTGAATATGCCAGAAACGTTCTGGGGTTTTTAAACGCGAACAGCACAGAGTTTTCCCCTGATACGGAATTCCCTGTAATAAGCCTTCTTGAAGAACAGGTGGATATCAAATCCTATGGAGGAACAATGCGGCTTGGGAACAGTAAAACATATCTTCAGCCCAGGACAAAAATCCTTGAAGTCTATAATGAGGATGTTATCATAGAACGGCACAGACACAGATATGAATTTTCAAATAAATACAGAGAGGACTTCAAGCAGGCAGGAATGTCAATAAGCGGGTATAATCCTGAAGGAACCCTGGTTGAGTCTGTGGAATGGGATAAACATCTGTGGGGGATCGGGGTACAGTATCATCCTGAATTCAGGTCAAAACCGTTTTCTCCTCACCCGCTGTTTGTGGAATTTATAAAAGCAAGCCTGGAGTATGAAAAGAAATAATATAATACTGTTTATTCTCAGCTGGTTTCTTTTTTCCTGCTCCCACAACTATGAGGAATCAGTTCTGGATGAGGAGTTTTCAGAGAAAACACCGGACTCAATTCTGTATAATTTTAAAGAGGTTGTAGTTGAAGAAGGAAAGCTCTCCTACAGCCTGGAAGCAGACAAAGCCGAGACCTTCGGTAAAAAAAAGGCAACTGTTTTCTCAGATCTGTATTTTGTTGAATACAATTCCAGCGGGGAGATCTCAACAGAAGGGGCCTGTGTTGAAGCTGAGTATTTTTCAGATACTGATAATATTGATTTCAGAAAAAAAATTGTTTTAAATGCGGCAGAACAGGGTTATTTTATAGAAGGGGAATATCTTTTCTGGGACAACAGTAGAAAATCACTGTCCGGAAAAGATGGTGTACCTGTCAGAATTGGAAAGGATGACGGATCATATATTGAGGGTTACGGCTTTTCTTCTTCTTCAGAGAGCAGAAGTTTTTCTTTTTCTGGTAAAACAAAAGGAAAGTATGTTTCATCCGATTAAATCAGTTTTATTATTTTTGTTTATATCAATGCCTCTGTATCCGGAGACTTTTGAGTTTACAAGCGACAGTTTCACAACAATAATGGCTCAGGGAAGGGAATATACTGTCCTTTCAGGGAATGCAAGGATTGTTTCTGACTCCACAGTTATAAAGTCCCGGAAAATTGAGCTTTACGGCGATGAATATAAATACGCCAGATGTGACGGATTTGTAGAACTTGAAGATTCTGAAAAAGGGATCCGTCTGACTGCTGATTCTATGCTTTTTAACAGAAATGACGATGTAACACGCCTTGAGGGGGGTGTTGTAATGGAGGATTTGAAAAACGAGGTTATAGTCAAGGGTAACTATCTTGAATATTCGGGAGAAACCGAAACTGTAATTATCCAGATAGGGGTTAGGATTCTTAAGGAGGATATGATCAGCCGTTCGGAGTTTGCCCGTTATGAAAGGGAGAATGAAATACTTGAATTTTCAGGACTGCCTCTTGTTGTCTGGAAAGGGGATGAATACAGTGCCCTGAAAATTACTATTAATCTTGATACAGAAGAGATCTTTCTTGAGGGTGATGTAAGCGGAACAATTTTTACAGAAGATGAAGAAGAAAAAAAAGATGAAAACAGCAGTGTTAATGCGGATGAAGATATTAAGGACCCGGGTAATTTATGACAGAAAAGACTAGTCTGGGAGTGGAAGGGCTTAATAAGGTTTTCGGTAAAAAAACAGCAGTAAGAGATGTCAGTTTTTCAATGGGAGAGGGGGAAATTGTCGGGCTTCTCGGCCCGAACGGAGCAGGGAAGACCACGGTTTTTTATATGATTGTGGGTTTTATTCGTGTATCAAACGGAAGAATTACCCTTGATAAAGAGGAAATAACAGGATATCCCATGTATAAAAGGGCACGACTCGGTATTTCATATCTTCCCCAGGATGCTTCAGTCTTCAGAAAACTAACTGTAGAGGAAAATATTCTGGCCATTCTTGAAACAAGAAAGGATATTGATGAAACCGGGAAAAAGGAACAGCTTGAATACCTTCTTGAAGAACTTGGAATAACTGAGGTCAGAAAGCAGAAGGCCTATACACTGTCCGGCGGAGAAAGAAGAAGAACTGAAATTGCAAGATCTCTCGCAATCAAGCCTAGATTCCTTCTCCTGGATGAACCTTTTGCCGGAATTGATCCGATTGCTGTTTTTGAAATAAAAAAGATAATAAAAAAACTTTCTGCCAAAGGGATCGGAGTTCTGATAACAGATCACAATGTCCGGGATACACTTGAGATAACAGACCATTCATTTATAATTAATCAGGGAGAAATTGTTGCAGCCGGGGACAGAGATACTATTCTTTCCAATGAAACAGCCAGGCATATATATCTTGGGCACCATTTTTCCATGTGATCCTCCATGCCAGAAGAATTATCCGGATAAAAATGAATATTAATTAAATATTGACAATATAGTATGCTAAAATTAAATTTAGTATATACGAGTTCTGGAGTTAGTGTTGCAGTATCAGAAACCTGTACTTATACAGGAACAGAAAATGAAATTGAGTCCTCAGATGTATCAATCAATACAGCTGATGGCTCTCCCAATACAGGACTTGAAGTTCCGGATACAGGAAGAGGTAGAAAGAAATCCGGCCCTTGAAATAGTTGAGCAGAAAAAAGAAATCTCAATTGATGAAGTTTCCATAAGATCTGGTGATGATTATGATTATTTCGAGAATTCCTCAGACCCCGGTTTTTCATCAGGATCACCATCTGACAACGACAGCAAGAGGATGTTTATAGAGGGTGTTCTGTCAAGAGGAGAATCTTTACAGGAGCATCTTCTTCTTCAGTTAAGTATCCAGCCGGTAAAAGAGGAAATTTTCAGGGCTGGTGAATTATTAATACAGAACCTTGATGAAAACGGTTTTTTTGTTGAAAAGCCGGAAACCCTGGATGAAAATATCACAAAGGAAACACTTAAAACCGCAATAGAACTTATCAACAGGTTTGATCCACCCGGTACCTGTACATCCGGGTATAAGGATTCACTGGTTGTTCAGGCCAGGCTCATTGGAGACCGGCCGGAATATGCTGTCGAAATTATTAAAAATCATCTTGAGCTTCTTGAAAAGGGGCGCTACAGGGAAATCGCAAAAATTCTAAAGATAAGGGAAAATGAGATTCTTGAAGCTCTTGATTTTATAAAAACCCTTAATCCTTTCCCCGGGAGAGAGTTTAATTCTGAGGAGACAAGATATGTTATCCCCGATCTACTCATAAAGGAGGTCGAAGGGGAACTTGTTATCAGGCTTAATGAGGAGGAAATTCCTGTCCTTGGAATAAGCCCTTCTTTTGAAGATCTCTCTTCAGCTGATTTTTCAGGAGATAAATCAGCCAAAAGGTTTGTAAATTCAGGCATTAAGGATGCCAGATGGTTTATTCAGACCATAAGTCTCAGAAACCATACCCTCCTGAGAACAGCCACAGCAATAGCTGTTTTCCAAAAAAACTTTTTTTTAAAAGGACCCAGGTATCTGGTCCCTTTGACCCTGAAGGATATTGCCGAGGAAGTAGGGGTCCATGAAACAACTATTTCAAGAATTTCAAACAGCAAATATATTCAGACAGACTGGGGGATTTTTCCTCTGAAGTATTTTTTCTCAACAGCAATGTCAAGGACAGATTCAAAAAGTACTTCCATATCAAGAGAGAGTGTTAAATTCATGCTTAAGGAGATTATTGAAACCGAAGGTAAGGACCGTCATCTTTCAGATCTAAGGCTGGCCGAATATCTGAAAGAGAAAAACGGGATCAAAATAGCAAGGAGGACAGTCGCAAAGTATAGAAAAGAACTGGACATTGCCTCTTCATACGAAAGGTAAAAAAATTTTCAGGAGGATTTTAATGAATTTAGAGATCAAAGGTATTCACTATGAATTAAGTGAGAGAACAGTAGAACAGATTGAAAAGAAGGTCAAAAAAATCGAGTTTGCAAAAGACATGATTGTTGACCTTTTTTTTAAAATTGAAAGAGAAAAATCCGAATACATAATTGATGTTAATATTAATTTCCGATGGGGGTTGAGTCACCACATTAAAGTGTCCAATCATGATCTTTACGACGCGATTGATGTTGTTATTGATAAACTGAAACAGAAGATTATTAAAGAGAAGGAAAAAGTACAGGAACATCAATAATATTATAAAATCAATCATAAGTGGGAGACCTGACTCTGTCAGGTCTCTTCCATTATTTTTACACATGTTATAAGATATGTCATATGAAGAAATTTACTATTCTTGATCTTCTTGATCTTGACCTGAGGGAAAATGATGCCCTGTTTTTAAAATGTATTGCCGGCAGAGGGGGGCTTGGAAGGGAAATAACAGTTGCATATCTTGACAGACCCGGGCTGGCCCTTGCAGGATATTTTGACAATTTTGCCTATCAGCGGATTCAGGTTTTCGGAAGGGGAGAATTTGCCTTTATAAAGAAACTGATTGAAGAAGGGAAAACAGATATTCTGGAAAGATTTTTTACTTTTCCCTTCCCATGCTGTATTTTCCCTTATGGCTCTGTGCCCGAGAAAAAGTTTATCGAGATTGCAGAAAAAGCAAAATGTCCGGTTCTTCAGACAGAGCTTTCTTCTCCAGAACTGTCCCAGAGGATGATAAGGGTGATTGAAAGGATTTTTGCACCCCAGCAGGTTGTTCATGGAGTTTTTGTGGAGGTTTTTGGAATCGGAGTTCTTATAAAGGGAAAAAGCGGTGTAGGGAAAAGCGAGGCTGCCCTTGAGCTGATAGAAAGGGGGCACCGGCTTATTGCAGATGATCTTGTGGAAATAAAGAGTGTTGCAGGCAATCACCTGGAAGGGAAGGGGGGCAATGCCTTTCTGGCACATCATATGGAGATTCGGGGGCTTGGAATAATAAATATAACCCATCTTTACGGGGTTGCTGCCATAAGGGACACGAAACAGGTCCAGCTGATTGTTAATCTTGAAGAGTGGGATTCAAATAAAGCATATGACAGAATAGGCTCTGAAGAAAATACTGAAGAGATTCTGGGGGTTCATATTCCGAGTCTTATAGTTCCTGTCAAACCTGGAAGAAATATTCCAATAATTATTGAAACAGCAGCTGCTAATGAAAGGCTGAAAAAAATGGGATATTATTCTGCACGGGAGTTTAATCAGAATGTTGTAAAGTGGCTGGAAACAGACACCATAGTTTCTCCGGAAGCTAACTGACTTGATAATTTTGGAGATTGATTGATGGTAGAAAAGGAAGTAACTGTAAAAAACAGAGCCGGGATACATGCTCGTCCGGCAGCAAGCATTGTAAAACTTGCAAACCAGTTTAATTGTGATCTTAAAATTAAAAAAGATGATGATGAAATAAACGCAAAATCAATAATGGGAATTATTACACTGGCTGCCGGATTTAAAACTGTAATGACAATAATCGCAGATGGTGAAGATGAGGAAGCAGCAGCAAATGCTATCTATGACTTATTCGAGAAAAAATTTGAAGAAGAATAGTTTTCTATTAATATTCCTTTTTTTAATTTCTCATTCTGTTTTTTCAATTGAGGTTAACTGTACTCTTGAAAATAATAAATCTCTTTTCTGTTCCATTGTCGCCCCTGATGTCAAAAAAAGGGGAATAATAAGGTCTATGGAAATCGGACACCGGGCCGAAATTGAATACAGGATAAAAATTTACAGGAAGGAACACAAGCTTCTTAATCTTTTCGGGGATAAACTTGTCAGGGACCTGAGCTTTTCTTATATAGCAAAAAAAGATCCCTTTAATGAAAAATATTATATAATTTCTGAAAAGGAAGGAAAACAGGAATTTACTTCCGAAAAAGAGTTTCTTGAGAAATTTTATAATCTTGACAGAATGAAAATAAGTCTTTCCAGCGAAAAAAAAGGGGATTACTATGCAATTGGAAGGGTTGATCTTAAAGTGATCAAACTGATTCCTCCTCTGAATTTATTTTCATTCATAATACCGGGAATTGTTGAGAGTTCAGAGTGGATAAAAGCCGACCGTTTCAGGATTGAATAATGAAAGGCCCCCACCCCCTCATTACATCAAGGGCCGGCCTGATCAGTATTCTGCTGGTCTATGTTTTTATAATCACCCTTATCCTTATATTTGCCGGACAGATATTTTCCGACCTTTCAACGGAAGACATTCCATCCCGTCTGTTTCTTGTCCCGGTTGCTGTTCTCCTTCCCCTTTTTCTGATAGGGAACATTGTAGTTAATATACTGAGGATCCTGAAGGAGAAAAAAGAAAAAAGGCCGGGAGTATATTTCAAGATAAAGCTTATACTTTTCTTCAGTTTCGTCTCATTTGTCTCTGCGATACCTCAGGCTGTTATAACAATAAACTTTCTGAATACCGCTGTTAACACATGGCTGAATCAGAACCATTCCGGGGCGATAAAAGGGGGACTGGATGTTGCCCTGACCTTTTACCGTGAGCGGGTTGAAAATCTCGAAGCTGTCACCTCTTCCCCCTTTTTCAGCTATTCTGCCAGATTTTTACCGCGAAATCCTGACAGAATGTGGGAAAGTCTTGAAGAAAGCTATCCTTTTCTTCACAGTTTCCAGATTTATGAAAACGGAGAAACTGTCTTTTTTTCCGGCAGGGAAGCGGGAAGGCTTACTGACAACAGAATTATGAAAGGGGAGAAAGGGCTTCTTACCAGAGAGACTTCGGGGGATGGAAGCATCCTCCGGATCCAGAAAGATCTTCTGAGGGGGGAGCATCATTATATTTTCATACTCGCATCATTTCTCCCTGAGGATTTTGACAGAAAGGCTGAAAAACTTACATCCTCCTTTGATATCTTTACCCAGCTGGAGAGTTATCAGTCATTTTTTATGATTATTATTCTTGCTGTTCTTATCTTTTTCAGCCTTCCGATTTTTCTTCTGACACTGATCATAAGTTTTAAATTATCAGAGGAAACACTCCAGCCAATAATTCATCTGGAAGAGGCTACAAGACGGGTGGCGGAGGGGGATTATTCTTTCAGAATACTTACAAGGCCCGGGGACAATATTTCAGTTCTGGTTAATTCTTTCAATACAATGGTCAAAGAGCTTGAAATAGCCAGAAAGAAGAATATGCAGTCCGACAAGATAAATGCCTGGAAAGAGATTGCAAGAAGGATGGCCCACGAGATAAAAAATCCACTTACCCCGATAAAGCTTTCTGCGGAAAGAATCCGGAAAAGATATGAAAGTGATGATGATGAGTTTGAAAAGATAATGAATTCATCAGTCAGGGTAATAGTGTCAGAGGTAGACAGACTTAATAAGCTTCTGACAGAGTTCAGTAATTTTGCAAGAATGCCCTCCCTCTCCTTTGAAAAAACAGCACCTGCTATTATAATAAGAGAAGCCGTGGAAATGTTTTCTTCAAATATCAGTTCTGTCAGGTTTGATATAAGCGGGGTTGATCAGGAAACAGAGATCTATCTTGACCGGGAAAAGATGAAACAGGTCCTTATAAATCTTCTGAGCAATGCAATTGAAGCTGTTGACAGGGAAGGTGATATCCAGGTAAGAACTGATCTGCTTAATAAAGAGAATATACTGTACTACAGAATACAGATCTCTGATAACGGCAGGGGAATAGGGGAGGATATCAGGGAACAGGTTTTTTCCCCCTATTTTACAACAAGGAGCAGCGGGACAGGACTCGGTCTTGCCATTGTAGAGAGAATAATCTTTGATCACAACGGGGCTATCTGGTTTGAATCAGAGGAAGGGGTCGGATCTACTTTTTATATAGATCTTCCGGTTGAGGGGAGTTATGTACAGAATACTGATAATTGATGATGAGGAGAATATACGGGAAGTTTTATCCGGAATTCTTGAGGATGAAGGGTATGATGTCTCGACAGCTGAAGACGGACTGAAAGGGCTGGAGAAGATCAGAGGGGGAAACTTTGAGCTTGTTATTCTTGATGTCTGGCTCCCGGGGAAAGGGGGACTTGAGGTCCTTCAGGATATAAAAAAGGAATATCCGGAACTTGAAGTAATAATCATCTCCGGGCACGGTAATATTGACATGGCTGTAAAAGCCCTTAAACTCGGGGCTTTTGATTTTCTTGAAAAACCACTTTCCCTTGAGAAAATAACGACTCTTGTAAGAAATGCACTGGCAATTGAGCACCTTAAAAAAGAGAACAAGGCACTGAAAGAGTCTTTTTTCCAGGAAGACAGGATGATCGGATCCGGGGCTGAAATGGAAAAAATCAGGAAGCTTATCAATCAGGTAGCTGATACCTCTGCCAGTGTAATGATTCTTGGTGAAAACGGTACAGGTAAAGAGCTTGTTGCAAGGGAGATTCATAAGAAAAGCTCCAGAGCAGAAAAACCGTTTATTGAGGTGAACTGTGCTTCAATCCCTGACACATTGCTTGAAAGCGAGCTTTTCGGGCATGAGAAAGGGGCTTTTACAGGGGCTGTTGCCGGCAGGAAGGGGAAGTTTGAGCTTGCCGACGGGGGGACCCTTTTTCTTGATGAGATTGCTGACATGTCAATGTCTGCCCAGGCAAAAGTCCTGAGGGCTGTTCAGGAAATGAGGTTTGAGAGGGTAGGAAGCGAAAAACCGGTAACTGTTGATGTCAGGATTATTACGGCAACAAACAAGGATATAAACCTAGAGGTCAGGGAGGGGCGTTTCAGGGAAGACCTTTTTTTCAGGCTGAACGTGATTCCACTGCTGCTGCCCCCACTCCGGGAGAGAAAAGGGGATATAGCACCGCTGGTCGAATATTTTCTTGAGAGGTATGATATTCAGAATCAGGGGGAAAAGAGGATCTTTTCTGATGAAGCTCTTGATATAATTCAAAACAGCTATTGGGCAGGAAATATCAGGGAATTGAAAAATTTTATACAGCGTGTTGCTGTAATGACAGATGAAAAAATTATCACGGAAGATATGGTTAGATACTATCTTGAGGATTCGCCGGTGATTCCGGATAAAAAAAGGAATATAGAAGATCAATTCAGTTCAATGTCGCTTTCAGAAGCAAAAGAAAGTTTTGAAAAGAATTTTTTAATTAAAAAACTTGAAGAAAACTGTTATAATATAACAAAGACAGCACAGGATATTGGTATGTATCCCGGAAATCTCCATAACAAAATAAAAAAACTTGGAATTAACCTGAAATGAAGAGTCTTACAAAAAGACAGCAGGAAGTACTTGAATTTATTAAATACTATAAAACCCGGAATTCGTTTCCTCCGACTATAAGAGAGGTGGCAGAGCATTTCAGGATTTCGGTAAAAGGGGCATATGATCATCTGAAGGCGCTGGAAAAGAAGGACTCAATAAAGTGTAATTTAAGACGCTCCCGTGCTATAGAAATTGTCGATGTCGGACCTGAATCAGAATCGGAATCTGTTGCAGAAGTTCCCCTCCTCGGGAATGTCGCTGCCGGCATCCCCCTGATGGCAGAGGAGAATTTTGACGGAACAGTTTCTATCCCCTTGAGTTTACTGAAAAAGGGAAAACATTTTGCCCTGAGGGTTAAAGGGGACAGCATGAAGGATGCCGGAATTCTTGAGGATGATATTGCCCTGTTTCTTCATCAGGGAACTGCAGAAAACGGTAACATTGTGGTTGCCATGCTGGATGATGAAGCTGTTACCCTTAAAAGATTTTACAGGGAAAAAAACAGGATCAAGCTCAAGGCGGAGAATCCTGTATATCCCCCTATCTATACACAGAATGTGAGGATACTGGGTAAACTTATTTTTATCATGAGGAATTATGACTGATAATATTTATCTGCTTCTTGGCCCGGAAAACGGTGAGAAAAAGGAGTTTATCGGAAAAGTAAAGGAAAATGCTGCAAAAAAATACGGATCTGAAGCTGAAGAATACAGTTTCTATCCCTATGATTCCGACATGGTGGAAATTGTTTCGATACTGAGGAATGTTTCGCTGTTTTCCCTTTCGAAAATTGTAGTAATTAATAACTTTGATGAGCTGAAAAAAAAGGATTTATCAGTCCTGCTTGAATATCTCAAAAACCCGGCAGATGATTCATATCTGATATTGGTAAGCGAAAACATAAAGGCTGACAGCAGACTGGAGAGAGCCGTTCCTCCGGGCAACCGGAAAATTTTCTGGGAAATGTTTGAAAGCAGAAAAAAAAGCTGGATAACGAACTTTTTCCGGAGGGAAAAGGTGGAAATTGAAAACAGCGCTGTTGATTTTTTAAATGATATTCTGGAAACCGATTCGGAAATCCTGAAAAAAGAATGTGAAAAGCTTGTCCAGTATTTTGATAAAAATGAAATAATTACCGAAGAAAAGATTGAGAATTTTTTTTATGAGAGAAAGGAGGAAAACCTTTTCTCCCTGTTTGAAAGAATAGCCTCCTGTGATCTTCAGAAATCTGTTGAAACATCCCGTAATATCTTTCTTTCCGGTGAAAGCAATCCAGTGCAGATTCTCGGGGGTCTTACCTGGCAGCTTAGGAACCTGCATGAACTCAGGGGATTAACCGACAGATCAAATCCTTTTCCGGAAGCGTGTCAGATGCTGAATATTAAAGGGAAAAAAATGCAGAAATCATATCAGGAAGGGGTCCGGAATTTCAAACAGGAAGAACTGGAAGCTGTCATTGCCATGACTGCAGAATATGATTCGATGTTCAGAAGTATAAGACAGGATATGCAGCTTATTCTTTTTCCGGTTTTTCTTTATTACCTTATTGAAAAAAAAGGAAAAGGTGCTTTTACTCTTCTGAATTCCCGTTATTAAGGTATTCAAGAACCTTTTCCGCTGCTTTCAGGGGTATTCCTGTTCTTTCCTTAATCTCATACGGGGTCGATTTTTTTACAGATGAAAGATTTTTATATTTCTCCATTATTTTAATACTTCTGGCGGATCCGATCCCGGGTATTTTTTCAAGTGCAGTAAATTTAATATCTTTCTTCCTGAGGTTTCTGTTGAAGGAAGTTGCAAATCTGTGCGCTTCATCTCTTACATACTGCAAAAGTTTTCTTGCGGGAGAAGTTCCGTCAAGTATGACAGGATCCTTTTCCCCGGGGAGATAAATCCATTCATTCTGTTTTGCAAGTCCCGCAAGGGGAACATCAAGGCCCAGTGCATCAAGGATATTTTTCGCTGCATTGACCTGCCCTTTCCCGCCGTCAATCAGTATAAGATCGGGTCTTTTAAGGTTTTCATTTAAAATCCTGGTATACCGCCTTGCAACAGCCTCTTTAATAGACCAGTAATCATCAATTCCGTTCTCCGGGAGTGTTTTAATATGAAAATATCTGTATTCGGTTTTATCCGGAGAGCTGTTGAAAAAACTTACCATTGAAGCAACAGTATGTTTTCCCCCGATGTGGGCTATATCAAATCCCTCAATTCGTTTCGGCAGGACCGGAAGATTGAGTTTAACCTGAAGCTCTTTGAGCGGGAGAAGATATTCTCTTGATTTTTTCTTTTTCAGAAGCTCCATTTTCCCGTTTTCCTCCCCCATTCTTATGAGGGCTTTATCCCGTTGTGTAACAGGTATTTCCGGGGTCAATGATATATTTTTGTCTGAATAAAACCGGCTGAACAGCTCTGTTTCCGGGAGTATATTTACTGTAATTTTAGCCGGAATCGATTCAGGAGAATACAGGGTTTTACTCAGATACTGATCATAATACTGTATAAGAAACCCTGTCATTGCCTCTGCCGGGTCGCTGAGAATTTCTGATGAGAATACGGACTTGCCAGACAGTTTTCCGTTTCTCATCTGGAGGACTACAAAAGAATTAATATTATCCTCTTTGACAAGGGATATATAGTCCCTTCTTTCCGTATCAAAATCCTCAACCTTCTGTTCCTCATTAATGCTGTTTATCGACCTGATAAGGTCCCTGTATTCAGCTGCTTTCTCATAATCAAGTTCAGAAGATGATTTATTCATTTCCCTGCTGAACTCACGAATCAGCTTGTCTGTATCTCCGGTTAGTATTTTTTTTACAGATGCAACCTCCCTGTTGTACTGTTTTGTGTCAGCTTTTCCAATACACGGGGCCATACACTGGCCTATGTGATAATAAAGGCATGGGGTATCCCGTTTTTTCAGTTTACCGATACATTTTCTTATTCTGAACCTTTTTTTTACAAGTTCAAGATATATATCAATACTTCGTATTCCGGGAAACGGCCCGTAATACGAAGAGCCGTCGCTGATTATTCTTCTTGTTCTGTAAATACAGGGGAATTTTTCATTGCTTATTTTAATTACCGGAAAGGATTTCCCGTCTTTAAGATCAATGTTGTATTTTGGTTTCCATTTTTTAATCAGATTATTTTCAAGAATCAGTGCTTCATATTCTGTGTCTGTAGTTATTATTTCTATATCTGCAATTTTTTTAACAAGATGGGCTGTTTTGATCTCTTTTGCCCCTGAGAAGTAGGATTTAACCCTTTTCTGCAGGTTTTTTGCTTTTCCAATATATATTATATTTTTACCGGAATCTTTCATCAGATAAACACCAGGTTTACCTGGAAAATCCTTTACAAGCTGGAGAAGATATTGTCTAATTTCTTTTGTATCTTTCATTTTTGCCGATAATTCCAATAAGTTTAACTATATAATAATAATTACAAAGAGATTTTGACCAGTGAAAAAGATAGTATTTTTATTAATAATTCCCCTCTTTTATCTCTATCCTGTTGAAAGGGAGATTGAAATAGGCAACAGAAGCTGGAACTTTTCCGGGATTGACAGTATTGATCTTCAACAAAACAATACAGGGAGCAGCTTTGTCAGTCTTAAAGACGGTGAGTATACTGTTGACAGCAGGACAATGCTTTTACTTCATTTTAATAATCAGAGATCTCTTGAAAGTACAGGCAGATATCAGATAGAAGGAAACAGCTATTCAATATCGGAAAAAATAAAAAAGCTCGGACGGGGTGCGGCTCTTTTCAACGGGGAAAAGGATTCTGTTAAGCTTGAAGCGGGACTGAGAAGCTTTTTTCCCGACAGGGTATATTCCGGAGATTTTTCTGTTGAATTCTGGATATATGCTCAGAATGCATCTGATGGGGAGACTGTATTTTTATATGAAAATTATACAGATAACGGTGATAAAATTCTCCCTCAGCTTTTCAGATGTTATCTTGCAGACCGGAAACTTGTCTGGCAGGTTAAAAATATTTTTATTCCGTTTGACAGGTCTCCGTTTGAAATGATCCTTTCTGGTAACAGCAGATTAATCCCTAAAAAGTGGTCTCATCATCTGCTGAGGTATAAAGCTGATACAGGTGTTCTGGAATATCTTCTTGACGGAGTGCCTGAAGCAATAGTGCATGTAAACAGGGAAAGGAGGGAAGTCCCGTGGAATTATCCATTCTATGCCGGTGAAAACGGGAGAATAGTAATTGCTGACGGATTTACCGGGGCAATTGACGAGTTCAGAATAAAAAATGAGTGGATTGAAGATTTTTCGATGAGTATGATCGGAAAGCATGAAGGATTTTTCATAACAGATCTGATAGATCTGAACCACAGTAAATCCGAAATATATCAGATTGAATGCCGGGATAATATACCGGAGGGGACAGATATTTCATATTCCTATATTCTTTCCGATTCACCCGAACCGCCAGAAAATGATTCAGAAAGATGGCAGGTGCTCTCAGAAGGAAAAATGAGGATTTCAGGGGGAAGGTTTTTGTATATCAGGGGGTCGCTTTATTCCGATGGTGAAAGGAATATATCTCCCACTGTCAGCTGGATTAAAATAAAATATGATGAGCCCCCCCCTCCGCCTCCCCCCTCGGTTGTGAAAGCCGAAGCTCTCGACGGCAGCGTCTCTTTAAAATGGTCAGGTGTTCCTGATTCAGATATTGACGGTTATTTTGTTTATTTCGGGGAAAAACCCGGCAGATATTTCGGGGAAACAATTAATAATGTTGAATCACCTGTTGATGCGGGATTATCAAAAAGTCTTGTTATTGATAACCTTGTAAACGGGAAAATATACTATTTTTCTGTTGTTTCCTATTATAAAACAGCTTCAGCTTCCGGAAATATTATTAAAAAGGGGGGTAATTATTCCGCAGAGGTTAATGCCCGCCCAAAACCCGGTTACAGGTAATGCAGGTGATTGAAAAAGAATTATACGAAAAGATTTCTTCACTTATACAGATAAAGGATTATAAAAGGGCCGGCGATATAGTTCTTGATCTTCTTAAAACTAATCCCGAAGAGGCCGGACTATATATAACCCTCGGAAACATTGCTTTTCTCAGCGGTGATATGAAAAAAGCGCTGATGAACTACAACCGGTCTATCTCGATTGCACCCGGGAACCCTGACAGCTTCAGTAATATTGCAGTTGTGTATAAGCAGAAGAATATGCCTGAAAAGTCTCTCAGTTATCTTATGAAGGCTCTTAATATCAATCCCGATAGTGCAGAAATCCTTTATAATATTGGAAATACCTTTAAGCAGATGGGTAATCTGGAGGATGCGGAGGACTATTTCAGAAAGGCGCTTGAAAAAGACAGCTCTCTTATACAGTGCTATAACAACCTTGGGACATTGTACGAAAAAAAAGGTGATCTGAAGGAGGCTGAATCTGTTTTCAGAAAAGGGCTTGAATATGATGAGAATAACCCGGGTCTTCTGTATAACCTTGGGGTTCTTTTTGACAGCCAGGACAGGGTTGAAGAAGCTATTGATATGTATAAGCATGCCCTTTCCTCACAGCCTGTCTGGGTAGACAGTCTTAATAACCTGGGTATTGCCTATAAGAAAAACAGCCAGCATAAAAGAGCTATAAAAACCTTTCATGATGCATTAAGCATAGAACCTGAAAACTTCAGGGTAAAGAACAATATAGGAACAGCCTACAAGGATATCGGTAACAGAAATGATGCCAAGAAATATTTCCGGGAGGCTATAACAGGGAATCCGGGATATATCAAGGCATCAATCAATCTCGGTGAAATTTACAGGGAAGCCGGCGAGCTTGAGAGTGCTCTTGAGGAACTGAGCAGAATAGAGCTTCTTGCTCCCGATAACAGCGATATAAAAATACATAAAGCCTCTGTTTATATTGATAAAGGGGAAATTGAAAAAGCCGGCAATATAATCGAAAATATTATAGAGAATGAGCCGGATAATATCAAAGCTATTTCCTCTAAAGGGATGCTTCTGCTTCGGAAAGGGGATATCAGCGGTGCAGAAGAAATTATAAAAAAAGCTGAAAAACTGAGTCCGGAAAATTCCGCAGTCAGGATAGCCAGATCACAGTACAGCCGGATGACAGGGGACAAAGAGGGGGCGGAAGCCGGTTTAAAGGAAATCCTGAAAAAAGATCCAGGTAATTACCGCCTTTTTATTGATCTGGTTGATCTTTTGAAAGAAGAGGGGCGGTATGAGGAAGCTCTTAAAAAACTTGAATCTCTTGAAGGTGATGCCAGAGATTATCCTGAAACAATTTCTTCTTTTATAAGTCTGTATGATGCGATAGGGGAAGAAGAAAAGGTTGTAGAATATGCCAACCGTCTTATAGGAAGACAGGGGGAAGGCAATACTGCAATTGATATTGAAATGCTCGGTAAAGGTATTGAGCTTTTTGATAAAGCTTCCTATTCATTTACCGAGCAGAATCACCAGGAAATTGAGGAGAGAATCGGAAGTTTTATCCGGGAATTTGTAACAGATGAAACTGAAAGGCATGAGTCTCTTGAAGAAACCAGCTTTCTTATGGACTCGGTGGCAGAACTTGAAGATGAGTTTGTTCCTATTATAGATGTAGGCGGTATTGAACCTGTCATTGAAATCAACGAAGAAGAGGAATTTATTAAGCTCGATGAAATTGAAGAGGATTTTGATCCGGAAAATAATGAGGGCTTTTTTGAAGAAACAGAGGAGAAAATCAGAAAGGAAATTACTGAGCAGGTTGAAAAAAACTATGTTCCTTCTCAGCCGTATCAGTATCCCCCTCCTGTTCCTGTTTACATAACTCCGCCCCCTGCCGCACCTCAGCCTCCGGTTTCGGAAAAAAATATTTCTCCGGAACCGGATAAAGATGAAATCAGTGATGATTCAAACAGGGAAGAGAGCCGGGAAAAGGAGTATCCCGATTTTCCGGAGCATGAAGAATCAGAAGAATTTGTTGATTTCCGTAATGATTCAGGTTTTGTTGATCAGGGTATTTCAGATCTGCTTGAGTATCTTGAAAAGATGACAGAATTTCTGAATAAACCGCTTCAGGACCGGTTTACAGGCAGTATTATGAAGCTTAAGGTTGAATCTCTCAGGCTGAGACTGAAGGGGAGAAAGGGGCTTATTGAGAGTTTTGACAGCAGTAATGAAACTGATACTCCGGATTTTAGTGATGAAGTTAAACAGGATTTAACCGAAAATGAAATAAAAGGGACTTTATCCTATATTAAAAAGCTGTCGGATTTTTTTCCTGAAAAAAGTATTGGAGATGCTGTCAGCAGCCGGCTTGACAGTATACTTGGCAAACTTAAAGAGGTAAGTAATGACGAAGGTTGATCGCCTTAAGGTTTTAGCTAAATATATTGAAAATATGCCGAGTTTGCCGGTTACTGTTTCAAAAGTCCAGGAGATTTGTGATAATCCCAAAACTTCACCTGTAGACCTATACAAGATTATTAGTCTTGATCCTGTTCTGATGGGCAAGGTTATGAAACTTATTAATTCCGCATATTACGGATTATCAGGAAATGTTACTTCTCTTGTCCGGGCAATAATAATGCTCGGGATGAATACTGTAAAAAATCTTGCCCTTAGTTCTGCTGTCATGGGGATAATGTCAGGAAAGAGGAATTTCGTAAGACTGAGCAGCGATCAGTTCTGGGAACATTCCCTTTGTACCGGGGTCATAGCAAAAAAGATTGCTGAAGACAAGAAACTGGGCAGGAAGCAGATGGAGGAGTTTTTCATAACAGGTCTCCTGCATGATATAGGCAAGATCCCCCTTATTTCATGTTTTCCTGATGAATATACTGACCTTATTAATAAATATGAAGCAGGAGGGTATTCTGTAATAACGGATGCTGAGCGTGATTACTTTGAACTTGATCACACAGTAACAGGGGCAATGATTGCTGATTCCTGGGGGCTGGCAGAACCGCTGAAGACTGTTATAATTTCTCACCATAGCGGATCAGGTGATGATGAAAGATACAGGGAAAATATTTGTGCTATAATGGTTTCAGACTATTTTGCAAATATTTACGGATGCTATTTTTCCGGAAACTGTTCCCCCCTAAAGCCTGACGACAGTGTTTTTACAGAGATCGGGATTCCTGAAAACTATATAGAGACTATCAGGGAATACGTAAAGAGTGAAATGGAGAAAGCAAGGATATTTCTTGATCTGAAAAGTTGAGGTAACTTTATGAGAATTAAATTGTGGGGTGTCAGAGGCTCTATTCCGAGTCCCGGTGCAGATACAATGAAATACGGTGGAAATACCACCTGTCTTGAAATAGAGCCCGGGGATGGTAAAGGGGAAATAATAATTGACGGAGGATCCGGGTTAAGGCCTCTCGGCAATTATCTTGTAAAGAAGTATCTTCCGGGGAAAAATATTGATATTGATATTCTGATAACACATACACACTGGGATCATATTCTTGGATTCCCCTTTTTTACCCCTATTTATATACCGACTACAAAGCTCCGGTTTTACGGCCCGGTAACATATGAAGAAGGGGGGCTTGACGAGATAATAGGGAGTCAGTTCCAGTACCGCTATTTTCCTGTAATAAAAAGCGAGCTGTCTGCTTCTCTGGAGTATAATCCGCTGAGAGAGACCTCATTTATTCTCCGCGAAGGTATAAGTATTAAAACAAAATATCTGAATCACCCGGTTCTCTGTCTGGGGTACAGAATTGAAATTGACGGGAAATGTTTCTGTATAGCAACAGATTCCGAGCCGTTCAGGAATGTGTTCCCTACTGATCCTTCAGACCCAGGCTATGATGAAACAGCTGCCGAAGAGGGGGAAGCAGCCGCTGATGAGGAAAATATCAAGCTGCTGGATTTTTTCCGCGGGGCGGATATTCTGGTCTATGATTCACAGTACACCCAGGATGAAATGGACAGGGATAAACTCGGATGGGGGCATTCAAGTTTTGAATTTGCAATTGAGTCTGCATACGGTGCCGGGGTAAAAAAGCTCCTTCTTACACATCATGACCCTGAAAGGACTGATGAGGAACTTGATACGCTGATAGACTTTTACAGAAGAAAATACAGCGATATCTACAGCAGAATGGATTTTTCACTTGCAGTTGAGGGGAGTGAGTTCCTGATCTGATCAGGATATTATATCCAGAAAGGTATTTGCAAGTGCCAGATTCTGTCTTGCTTCTGTGTAGTCAGGGTTTTCTTTAAGTGCCTTCACAAAAAATCTTTTTGCTTCACGGTAATCTTCATCAGAAAAATAAACTGCCCCTATATTGTTAAGAATTACTGCTTTTTCAGCAGCTGTTTCAAGCGCTTTAAAGTAGAGAGAAAGGGCTTTTTCCCTGTTTTCAAGATTCTGATAAGCGAGGGCTGCTTCTGTAGTGATATCAGGGTCTGTTCCGTTTATTTCAAGGGCCTTTTCAAATAGCTCTGCAGCTTTGGTGAAATCCTTCATTTCCATATAGACTATTCCCAGATTATAATAGACAAGGTGGTTTTCTCCGTGAAGAGACAGTGCCTGGTTAAAGATTTCAACAGCCTTAGTGTATTTTTTGTTTTGAGTAGCTTCAATACCGGCAATCAGCAATGTGTTTAAAGATTTCATGATATTGTCTCCCTTTTTGCCAATATAACACATTAATTATAAAAGAATTTATATAAGCAAATAATTTTCTTTGCTGTAAATTTTTTATTGTAATATAATGGAAATATAATGAGGAGTATTTATCAATGGATCAGGACATATCAGGTAAGAAAATACTGATTGTAGATGATAATGAGTTTATCAGAGGAAGTATTGCAAAACTGCTTCAGACTGTCGGCTATGTTGTTGAAGAAAAATCAGACGGGCAGGAAGGGCTTGACTACATCTCTTCAAATACTGTCGATCTTGTAATAACTGATATAAAAATGCCTGTTATGACCGGTATTGAGCTCCTTCAGAATATACATGAAATTGATCCCCAGAAACCAGTAATTCTGATAACAGGTTTTCCTGATATAGAAATCGCCCTTGAGGCAGTAAAAAAGGATGCTTTTGATATACTTATTAAGCCTATTGATTTTGTAATTCTGAAAAAATCGGTGCATAAAGCCCTTCGGTTTGTTGAACTCCTGAAGATAGAAGAAAGTTATAAAAAAAACCTGGAATTTACAGTCCAGGAACAGAATATTAAACTTCTGAAAGCCTATGAAGAGCTGAAAATAGCAAATACCGAGACAATCCACCGGCTTGTTTCTGTTGCTGAGTACAGAGATACAGATACCGGACACCATAACATAAGGATCGGTGAATTCTCCTCACTGATCGCAAAAAAGATAGGGATGGATGATGAATTTGTGGAAACCTTATCACTTGCCAGCATGATGCATGATATAGGCAAGGTCGGGATTCCAGACAGTATTCTCCTGAAAAACGGACCCCTTACAGATGCTGAATTTCAGCTGATGAAAGAACATACAACTATCGGTTATAAGATACTCAAGGATTCTTCTTCTCCGCAACTCCAGATGGCAAGCAGAATCGCTGCTTCTCATCACGAAAGATGGGACGGCGGAGGCTATCCTGAAAATATCGCAGGGGAGGATATTCCGATTGAAAGCAGGATTGTTATGATTGTCGACCAGTATGATGCCCTGAGAAGTCCCCGTCCGTATAAACCTGAATTCAGTCATGAGAAGGTATTTAAAATAATTACTGAAGGGGACGGGAGGACAGAACCTTCCCATTTTGACCCGGATATTCTGAGGGTTTTCAGGGAAAACAGTGAAGAGTTTGATAAACTTTATGAATACTGAATTATTATTTCTGTAAAGATTCAAACTCTACCGGGCATTCAAAGTACTTCCTGAAATAAGATTCAACAAGATCCTTATACCCTGTAATATGTCCGAAATCCTGGCTATAGCCTGTTATTTTTACTCTGTCATGTGAAACAGCAAGATATGCTCCGCCGGAAACTTTTCCCCGTTCAATATTGTTTGCATCAGCAATATCTTTATGGTAAAGACTGCCTTCCCCGTATGTTTTTTCAAATCTGACAAACAGTTCCGGATCAAATATGACTTTCCCCGGAGTAACAATAAATTTTATAAAAATACTTCTTTTCTTAAGATGCTCGTGATCTATTCCAAGTATATTTTCTGCAAATTCCCTGATTTTCATAGTTACTGATTTATAGTTTTTCATGGTTTTTTAGTCAAGGCGGATAAAGGGGGACCAGCCCCCTTTTCCATGTTTTACCACCTGATTACTGGTGAAATTGTTATCTGGTTTGTTGTGCTGTATTCCGATTCAATATGGTTATAACCCAGTCCCAGTTCAAAATTATTTGTAAACATATATGAAATTGCCCCGCCTGCTTCAAAAAGGTTTCTGGTTTCATCCTGAGATTCATAATCCCCGCCGTAGGTTACGGCAAAGCTGACTGCATTCTTGTCATAGTATTCGATGTTAACATTGAGACTGACTGCCGATGTAGTGAATCCTGAATCATAGATGTACCTTATGAACTGTATATTTGTATAACTGATATCTGTGAAGTAGTAGCTGAAATTAGGTTTTATTATTGTAAGGTTTTCATTTTTCTGTACCGGGTTGCCAATATCCTTAAAAGAGAGGTTTTCAAGGATTAACCCTGCACCTATGTTTCTGTTGATACTGTAGTTCGCCTGGCCGGTAATCTTAAACGCCTCTGTCAGCTCAGGATCAACTGTTGCTGCGATATCGGCTGCAATGGCAAGGTTTTTCACCCCTTTATATGTTGCCCCAGCAGAAAAGGTGCTGTCGTTTGTCCCTTCAATTGTTAAATAATCGTACTGGAGACGGAAATCCCATATCTTTTTGTAGCGGTAAAGAAAAAAAGGGGATAATTTCAGTCCGAAAGAACCCCCTTCAAAAAAGTCCATTTTTACTATAGCCGGGGATGATTCATATTTCATGAACAGGGGAAGGGTTGCATACAGCTCTTTGGCTTCCGGATTCATCGGCTCATTCTCAAGAATTATCTCAAGTATTTCCCTTGCCTTTTCCGGTTCATGCATATTGAAATAGATTTTGGCAATATTAAGTCTGGCTTCTGTTACGCTGTATCCTGATTCAATCGACTTGTTGAAAAATTCTATTGCTTTTTCATAATCCCCTGACCAGAAGTAAACCCTTGCAAGCCCCATAATTCCATCCAGGTCATCCTTTTCCAGTTCAAGATATTTTTTATAGTATGAAATTGAATCAGCATAATTCTTTTTCCAGCCCAGGATCTGTGCCTTTCTGAAGTATATTTCACTGTTTTCAGGATACCCCTTCTCAAGATTATCAAGAATTATAAGGGCCTCTTCTGTCTCTTCTGTCCAGCTGAGAAGTTTTGCAAGCCGGATCTGTGCCAGGAAATTATTTTTATCTTTAAGGAGGACTTCCCTGTAAACCTGCTTGGCTTCATAAAGGTTGTTGTCCCTTTCATATTTAATTCCCCGTTCTATCAGTCTGTCAATTTCCGGGTTTTCATATATCTCCTGTGAAATCCCGGTGACAGAAACCAGTAAAATGAGAAGAAGGCAAAAGAACATATGTTTTTTCATATATACCTCTTAATTTGCAAAAAAAACTTTTTATAGTTATTTTTAATATATAATATTAATTATATCAAATTTGAAAGGAAATTTATGAAATATAATGTTTTTCATATTATATTGCTTTTTTTTGTTTTTTTTACATACAACGCTGCTGCAGATCCCATATCAGGTGATCCAGTGATAGAAAAGGTTTATACCGAAGCCCTGTCATGGCTTGAGAATCAGATTGTACCAAACCGTATAGTCGAAGAGCCTTCACCTTCGCGGAGGAAGCTGATTCTCAGCTACAGTATTGAGGAATCTGATCCTGCCTACAGGTATCTTGCCAGAAGGTCTTTTCTCTATGACAATGCCGTTGCTGCGATTGCATTTACAATGGCAGGTTCATACAGGAGCGCTGAATCACTACTCAGTGCCATGGCCAGGCTTGTCAGGTCTGACGGGAGTCTCTGGTTTTCCTATAACACCCATAACAGCTGGCCTGATGAGGATGATTATGAAGGGGCGGTAATCAGAAGCGGGGCTCTTGCATGGGCCGGGTATGCTGCCTCATATTATGTTTCTGTAAGGGAGCAGGAAGAACCCGGGTTTTCTGTAAATGATACACTGGGCAGAAAATATATGGAGATGGCAAAGTCTGTTGCAGGATATTTATTGTCACTTCAGATAACAGATAAAAATGATCTTCGCTACGGCCTTGTAACAGGGGGAAGGGGAACATACACCCCTGTTTATTCAGATAAAGGAAACATTGAAGAAATATATGATTATGATTCTGTCGGATGGGTAAGTGTTGAACATAATATTGATATCTATTTTCTTTTTAAAAGTATTGGAAATATAAGTGGTGATGATTTTTACAGAAAAAAGGCTGAACTTGTAAAAAAAGCAATTCTGAAATCCTTATGGGACAGGAAAAACGGGCAGTTTTTCAGGGGGATCAAGATAGACGGGAAAAAGGATACAGCCCTTCCACTTGACGGGGCATCATGGGGAGCCCTTTTCCTGGCAAGTATAGGAGAAAAGGGAAAGATGAAGCGGGCCCTTTTGTCGGCAGAAAATAATTTCAGAACTGAAAAAGGGAATTATAACGGTTATTCTCCATATTTTGATGAACCTGTCTATGATGATATTAATCTCAGCCGCCATATTTTGGGTGGAGCCGGAGATACCAGATGGCGCGATATAAATGTTGTCTGGTCGGAAGGTTCCCTGGGTGTTGCTGCCGCCTGGATAAGGGGGGGAGAGTATGAAAAGGGAAAGGATATTATAAAATCAATGACACTTATGTCAGCAGAAGGGGGACTGATTTATTCATCAGAAAATCTTCCCTATATTTTCAGCAATTATCCTTCGGTTGCCGGAAGCGGATGGTTTGTTATTGCATGGGAGCTTTATAAAAACCCTGAAAACATTTTCTGGAGGGAATGATTTGAAAAAAAGCTTTTTGATATCTGTTTTTGTGTTAGTACTCTCCATCCCGGTTTTTTCTGAAAAGGATATTACAAAGAGTGTTCAGGTCGCTCTTTTCAAAGGAAATTCGGGCGAGGAGTATTATGCAGAGTTTACAGCGATGAGAAGGGTTTTTGAAACACAGGGTATTCCTTTCAGGATTGTGGAGAAAAGCAGCGATATCTTTGATTCGGAAATAACCTTTATATCCGGCCCTCTGCTGGAAAAAAACGTTAAATCAACAGATATAAATAATATATATGAATATGTTGAGGGAGGGGGTACTGTCTTCACTTCCGGAGAAGTTTCAAAGAGGTTTTATCCTCTTTTTGGCGTCAGGGAATATATACCATCACGGAGCAGATACAGGCTGGCGTTTAAAGGTGATGATCCTGTTTTCAGATATATTGATTCTGAAGAGGAAAGAACCATCTCCCTCGGGAACGGCGAAAAGAATTTTTATGATGAGGTTATATGGTCCCATGGGTATATGGGGGACGGGGAGTCCTCGGTTCTCGGGGAATTCCCCGATGGAACCGGCGGATTTATAAAAAACAGTTACGGAAGGGGAACGGCCTATCTATTCGGCTTATCTTTTGTCGAATCAGTCATGCTGCCTCAGATCGGTGATGATTATGAAGCTCAGAGAAAGTATGTAAACAGTTTTGAACCTTCCTCTGACGCTGTAATGCTTATTTTAAAGGCCATATATATACATCATAACAGCAGATATATTATAAAAGGAACAACACCTGCGCTTCAGAACCCTGTTCTGGTCCTGAGTCATGATGTTGATGCCCAGACCTCTTTTGTTGATTCTCTTAAATATGCGGATCTTGAAGAAGGATACGGAGTAACCAGCACCTTTTTTGAAAATACAAAGTATTTCAAAGATTATCTTGATATTGCTTATTATGATATTGAGGAGAACAGGGCCGCGATAAGGACTTTGAAAAAGAGGGGCTGGGATATAGGTTCCCACACTGTTTCACATTATAAAAAACTGTCAAAAGCACCGATCGGGGATTTCAATGTTAATTACAGAACCTATGATCCTGTAAACAGAAAGACCCTCAGGGGAGAGGTTGCTGTAAGCAAAGAGCTTCTTGATAAGGATATACCGGGACAGAATACAGTCAGCTTCAGGGCTGGTGACCTTGAATATCATAATTCACTTATTAAAACGCTAGAAGAATACGGGTATCTTTACGATTCAACCTTTTCCTCCAACGATGTTCTGACAGCTTTTCCCTATTATGCCTTCCGGGAAAGGGTCCCCGGTTCTCCCGAGACTGATATAATTGAAATACCTGTAACGCTTGATGATTCACTGGGATTTCTTGTTCCAGGTACTGTTGATAAAGCGGTAATGATCTGGAAGAGAGTTGTTGACCTGAATATGGATAATTACGGAATAACAGTTCTCCTTATACATCCTTCTGATACAAGAACAAGAACACATAAGCTTGAAGCCCAGAATGCATTGATGAAATATGTCTCAGAAAAGGGGGGGTGGATGGGTAATCTTACCGAGTTCGGAGAATTCTGGAGGAACAGATCGAAACTGAATTACCGACTGACAGAAGACAAAGGGGAGATCTCTCTCCGGTTCACAACAGACAATCCCGATCCGCGGGTGGGATTTTCAGCCGGAGGGTTTGAAAAGAATACTTTCAGGGTAACAGACAGTAAAAATAATCCCCTGCTGTATAAACTGAAAAAACATGACGGAGAATTTATGATCTATAATGAAAGGGGACAAAAAGGCCGATAAGAAAAAAAACCCCTGGAGATAATATTTTGGAAAAAAATGTTTTTCCTGTCAGCGGATCTGTATACTGGACCGGTCCAGAAAAAAGAAAATCAGATTGCCTTGATCCGAATGTCTATATAATTAAAACCGGCGATGATGCTGTTCTTGTTAATACAGGACCATATTTTGCATTTGAAGAAATCCGGACAAAAATCAATTCTGTTATTAATATTAAGAAGATATCCCTGATTGTAATTACCTCTACAGCGGCAGACTGTTCGTCATCCCTGCCTTTGTTCCTACGCGAGGCGGTAAATGCCAGGGTTGCTGTCCACTGGAGAGGGGCAAAGGTTCTGGCCGAAAGCTGCAGAAATGCTGATTATTTTATTATCAATGAAAACAGATGGGAGTTCGACACATCAGACGGAAATAAATTATTGTTTCTCCCCGCTTCAAATCTGTACACCCCCGAAGAGATACATCTTTATTATGTCAGGGAAAAAGTTTTTTTCTCATCCAGCCTTTTCAGCAGTTTTTCCGGAAGGGGGACGTTGTTTGTTGAAAAAGAGGATATTGAGCTTTTAGGTTCTTATCAGGAACATTATTTTTCAGATCCCGGAATGATCAGGTCTGTTATTGAAAAAATCAAGCAGTTCAAAATTGACTGTATTGCCCCGGCAAGGGGGGGGATTATTAATAACGAAATCCCCTATTTCTTTAATGAAATAAGCCGTATTGAATGCGGAAGTTTTAAGGGGATTGAGAGGAAAGAGATAAAGGATGATGATTATTTTGATTTCTGCAGAAAACTGCTGATAAGGCTTATTGCCATATATTCCTTTGATCAGGTGAAAACTCTTTTCCTGTCCGCCGGTATTGAAATAGACAGCAGCGGAAACATTACGGAAGATAAAAAATACAGGGGGGAGCTCCTCTGGGAAAAGGTTTTTGATATCATCCTTTCTGGGAAGGGGATATCCTGGCTGAGTATTGCGGAATCCTTTGTAAGAAAAATATCAAAACAGTATCAGATCCCTTATCCTTCTGCTTTCAGGAATATTCTGATTAATCTCAAATCCAAAGAGATTGCACTTGATAAAGATGCTGTAAGGCTTCACGGTACAAAAAACAGGATGAGGCGGGAGCTTGAAGAAACCGAAGAATCGCTCACAAGATGTCCTGTTACAGGGCTGAAAAATGAAATCTTCTTCAGAAATTACATGGCAAAGGAGATAAGTGCATTTCTGAAAACAGAAACCAACAGTTCAATTCTCATGATTTCACTTGATAATATAATGGACCTGAATGCAAGGTACGGCAGGGAAGGGGGTGATGAAGCTCTGAGGGGTATTTCCTATCAGCTGAAGAATTATATAGCCGGGAATTACAGCCGAGTTGCCCATTATGTTTTTAAACTAAACAGTGCTGTTTTTGCCTATTATATTCCCGATTGTACTGACCAGAAAGCTCTTGAAATTGCCGAAGAAATAAGATCTGATATTGCAGATTCCTCCTTATTTCTGGAAAAAATTACAGTTTCAATCGGTGTACTTCATCTGCATGAATACTTCAATGAATCTGTCTCTCCCCCTGAAGTAGTTACAAAGATGATAGACAGCGGGTTTTCAAGGATACAGGTTTCAAAAAAGAGCGGGGGAAACACAATAAGCGATAAAGCAGAAGATGACGGGGAGTTCGTAAGAGTTTCAGACCCTATTCTGATTATTGACCCTGACACCAGGTATGTGGAGCTCCTTACATCAAGTCTAAGGGAGATGGGGTTTACAAGCGAGGTGGTCAGTAACGGGAATGATGCCCTTAAGATTATCCGGAAAAGGCTCCCTCAGGTAATAATCAGCGAAACAATGGTTCCCGGGGTTAATGGATTTGCAATCAGGGAGACAATGCTTTCAGATTCAAATCTCAGCAGGATCCCTTTTATTTTTACTTCTCATAAAAAAAATGAACAGTATATTGAGAAGGCTGTAAAGCTTAATGTTCTGTATTTTTTTAATAAACCATATTCAATTATCGAACTTACAGGCCTGATAGACAATCTGGGGAAAAAGGAGACTGGCTGGTCTTGACAGGAATATATAATCTTTTTTTCATAGCGGTTTTTCTTAACATTTCAGCAGCTCTTCTTTTTTTTATATATCAGGCATACGGCAGGGCAAAAGAAAAAAAGAGACTCTATCTCCGGTCTGTAATAAGCAGCCTTGTCAATGAAGGTGAATACAAAAAAGGAATTGAAAAACTCAGAAAGAAAGACTGGAAGATAATTATAAATGAATATATTGAGATCCGGCAGTCTCTTTCCTTTCCTGAAAAGGTTGAAAAAGCTTTTACAGATCAGTTTGAAAAATGGGATATTATTAACCGTCTTTTAAAATGGATGTTAAAGGGGGGGTATTATAAAAAATGCTATGCTGCCGTAATTCTCGGATACCTGAAACTTCTGAAATCAAGGAATGTTCTGGTCCTGTCTCTCCTCAGGGAAAAAAGGAATTCTGTAAAACTTTATATAATAAACGCTCTTGTAGAACAGGGTGACCCTGCTGTAATACCCTCAGTTATTGACAGTCTGAAAGGACTTCCTGATAATTATCAGAAACAGTTCAGAAGTATAATCTCAGGATTCAGGGGGGAATTTCTTGAATATTTCAATATTCTGAAAGACCGTCCTGAAAAAGAGATCCAGCTTCTTCTGATAAGCTATGCTTCGTATTATCCCTCTTCGGTATTTGAGGAATATGTTATTGATAAAATAAATTCCGTTGATCAGGAAATATCAAGAATGGCATTTAAAACTGCGTCAACCAGATATACCAAAACACTGAACAGATCGGAATACCTGAATAATTCGGATATTGAAATAAAAAAAATGGCTGTGGAATCTCTGTCGGTTAATCCGGAAATCGGGGATGTTGTAAGGCTTATAGAATATCTTGCAGACATCAGTATCAGGAATAATGCTATAGTGGCTTTATCCAGTGTAATAAGAAAATCCCCCCAGTATTTTAAGCTTATTGTTCAGCGGTTTTTCAATGACAGTAACCATGATATTATCGAAGGGCTTCTTGATGTTATTTCCAACCGCCTTGAATATGTGCTGGAATCAATGTCTCTTTCGGATAAGGAAAAAATCGGAATTATTGTCAAAAAGCTGATATACAGTAAAAAAGTCAGCGGTCTTATCAATTTTCTGAATAAAAACAGGAACAGGGAGATTGAAGATGAAATTCTCTCCTCTTTCAATGATATTGAAAATCAGGAGGTTAAGAGAGAATTCGAACTATACCTCGATGAACACCTTCTGATTAAGGCAGGTCTTAAAAAAAGAGAGTACAGGGAAAAGAGGGACGGAAGAAAAGAGGGTAGCAATGTTTTTCTTTTATCTCTGCTTCTGGGGCTGACTTTGATTTGTCCTCCTGCAGTATATACCTGTTTTTATTACTGCCTGCCGGGAACCTATGATTTTACTTTTCATATCAAAGATTATCTGGTTTTTTTCAGCTGGCTTTTTGCTTTCTATTCCGTGGCTTTAAACAGTATTTATGTTTTTGTCCTTATTCTTTCTTTTTCAGGTGTAATCCGGCAGTCCCGCTTTCAGGAACTGAAAAAGCTTTCTTTTTTATTCAAGGAGAATATTCTCCCGACTATTTCAATAGTTGCCCCAGCCTATAACGAGGAAAATACTATAATTGAAAGTATCAACTCTCTTCTTAACCTGAGGTATCCTGATTATGAACTTGTAGTTGTAAATGACGGTTCGACTGACAATACACTGAGAAAAGTTGTTGAATATTTTGAACTTGAAAAAATAGATACAATCATGGAGAGTCATCTAAAAACCAAAAAGGTAAGAGCTGTTTACCGGGGGCAAAAGTATCCCGAACTCCTTCTTGTAGACAAAATGAACGGAGGAAAGGCCGACTCTCTGAACTGCGGAATCAATGCTTCAAGCAAGGAATATTTTGTAGGAATTGATTCAGATTCTCTTCTTGAGAGGGACGCACTGCTGCGAATAATGGGGAGTTTTATTGATTCAGAAAAAGAAGTTATAGCAGCAGGGGGGAATATTTTCCCGGTTAACGGCTGTTCTGTTGAAAACGGGTATATAAGCAGAACAAGGGTGGGAAAAAATGCTCTTGTAAGGTTTCAGACTATTGAATATATACGCTCCTTTATGGCCGGCCGGGTTGGATGGTCGGAAATAGCGCTTCTTATTATTTCCGGGGCATTCGGTGTGTTTAAAAGAGAGAATGTAATAAATGTACACGGCTATCTTACCGGAAGCGAATATTTTGACAAGGACACAGTCGGGGAAGATATGGAGCTTGTTGTAAGGATAACCAGAATGCAGAAGGAAGCGGGAAAAGACTATGATATAAAATATATATTTAACGCAAACTGCTGGACTGAAGTCCCTGAAAACTGGAATACCCTGGTTAAGCAGCGTGACCGCTGGCAGAGAGGTCTTATTGATATAATGACATATCATTTTAAAATGATATTTAATCCTTCTTACGGCAAGGCGGGCATGATTGCTTTCCCCTATTTCTTTTTCTTTGAGATGCTTGGCCCGTGGTTTGAAATACAGGGCGCTGTTTCGTTTGTACTTGCTGTTGCCCTCGGTCTTGTTGACATGGGTTCTGTTTCAGCTATTTTTTCTGCTACAGTACTTTTCGGAATTTTTGTTTCACTGTGTTCCCTTTTTATCGCTGAGTACAAAGCTGAGTATTACAGTTTCAGGGATAAAATGATCCTCCTCCTTTATGCTTTCCTTGAAAATTTCGGATTCAGGCAGATTGTCGGTCTTGTAAGGATCAAAGGATATATCAGCAGCCTGAGAAATATTTCCGGATGGGGCAAAATGGAGAGGAAAGGTTTTTCTGCTGCTGTAAAAAAATAAAAAACTAAATGATCCGAAATCAGATTAAATGGAATAAAACAGCTCATACGGATTATATTTATTGCATAATTTCCAGGCTGTGATCATTTCTGAATAGTCATCAATGATTGTTGAAAGATAGTACCAGCCCCCGACCAGTTATTTTGAAATAAGTAAAATTTGTCTGATATAATTCATTTATTCGATATGAAAGACTCTCTCCTGTCTGCTTCAGAGGTAATAATACAGACAAATCAGAGGCTTCTCCCATTTTTATGATTTCATACTTTTCCTTGTCGTTGCTTCCCTGAGTTGGTCTCCTGTCAGGCGTTTTTTCCCTGCTTCAAGGAATTCCTTACTCCATTTGTAATACTGTGAGGGATGAATTCCTTCTCTTCTGCATATTTCTGAAATCGATTCTTCTGCTTTAATTCCTTCAAGGAAGATACGTATTTTCTCTTCAGCATTGAATACTCTGTGAGTTCTTATTTTAATTTCTCTAACCGGTTTTTCCTGTGAAAGTTACTGCTTAGCCAATTGTTTTCTCCTTGGCACTTATCGTGTATACTATCGCTAAGGAATAAGTCCAATTAGTCTGAAATGTGCTGACGGAAGACAATTGATATTTGTAATAATTAAGGAGGATATAATCTATGCATCTTCTGAAAGAAAACGCTTTATGGGAATCTATTTCTGATTTTGTAACTCCTGATGGGAATATATTAAAAGCAACAGGAGAAACGGAGATCAGCATTGATGGGGTAAAAATAAAAAATAAAAGCTGGGTGATATTAAATGGGGTAAAAATTGTAAATTTCTATTCAATAACCAAGATTTCAGAGGCTAAATATTCATTTATATCTGAGAATCCCAGTCTGGGGACGCAAAAGGGAATCATCTCAATAGATAGAAATACAATTTTCTCAAAATTCAGAATTGAAAAAAGCAATATGAATGGATTTGAGGTGATCGTACGTGACAACGATACATGCAAAGCTTATGGAGCTCTATATAATGAAGAAGAACTAATTAATTCCTGGAGCGCAATTATGAAGCGCAAAGAAAAATAAAAAAGAGCGCAGGTTAAGCTCAAGAACCTATCTCCCTTTCATTTTAATCGGAAAATGGCAATGTTATATAGACATGTTAAGAATTAAATATATTCATGTAAGTTATATTTCAATAACGAAAAGCGCAATATTTTGTTTAATCGTGTATAAATAATAATTGTTTTCCTCTTATAGCGGGTGTAATATTTAATATCCGAAGAAGTTCCACACCAACAAAATGAACATTATAGATAACTTATGCAAATAGAGAGATTATACGCATTAATACGGATAAAAACGAGTTATCAGAAATGTTCCCGCAAGAGAAGATCGCCCGGACCTCCGGCCGACGGGCGAGAAAAAAGGGTAATGAAATATTAAAAATATTTTTAGGAGAGTTTGGATGAATATGAAAATGGGTAATGATGATTTTATTCTGTATGCAAGGAAGAACTTATTAGCAACCAACTATGATAATGCTTATCTTGGTAAGATTATTTGGGAAAAAATAAAAGAACTTGATGAAAAAGCATTTATTGTTAAGGAAGACATGAATTGTATATGGGGTGATTCAGGAGAGCATGTAAATTCTAAAATATTACCTAAAACTGCAACACAATTCAGTTTCAATAGAATTATATTATTAAGGATCTATGAATTTTTAGATAGTTTAAAATAATTTTCATAAATATTATAAGGGGACAATTTGAAAACTGAGATTTTGACAGCAATAATTGGTATTTTAGGAGTTTTTATTGGCGTTGTTTTTCAATTTTTCTTCGGAAAGAAAACAAATACACATCAACATGCATTAGAAAGAGAGGCCAAAGCATATTCAGATTTTATAAAAGGAGTAGTTCTATATGGAAGTATAAACAAATATAAGGATATAGAAAGACAAGAAGCTTATAAAATTTATTTAGATGCAAAAATAAGAATATGTCTATACGGAAATAAAAAAGTCATTACTTCCCTTTCGAGGTTTATTGAACTTGGCTCAGTAATAGGTAATAAAGAACAAAGAGTTTCATTTATAGAAATTATAAAAAGTATGAGGAGAAGAGTGAAAAATCAATTTGGAAGTATAACTGATGAAGAGATTGGAAATATTGTTCTTGATTTATCAAAAAAATATGATGATTGAGTTTTTAGATAATTTAAATATGAGAGACCAGACCTAGCTCCGCTGTACGGTCTGGAGAAGAGCGGGAACACTTCTGATAACAAGAAATATATGATTCAAGCTGGAAAAGAATAAATGGAAGTAAACAGCTTTCATCCAAATTGCCAGAATGTTTTATGTTGCGGAGTAATTCCAACAGGTATATCATTATTGCAAATTAAGCGGTCTGGCAACTTCATATATTTCTGAAACGTTAGATGTAATATTCATTTTTAAAAATAAATAGTAGCCTCCCCATCCTTGGCTCGGTTATAATTAAAATATTAAAGGAATTTATAATATTGGAACCTATAGACATTATTGATGTTGTAGATACAGGTGATGATACCCAACTCAGATTTCATTATCAGTACGCTTATGGTGTAATATTAGCATTATCTGCAATTTCAAAAGCTGAAATGAATGTTGAATTTTGGTTTGAGCAACATGAAGACATACTTCGTAGAAATGAAGATGGTTATTTTTCATATTTTCAGATAAAAACAAGAAAACCAGAAATAGGTCATTGGACATTAACATCAGATGCACTTTTAAAAAGTATAAAGAAATTTACTAATCATGAATCAAAATTCAGTTCTAATTCAACGGATTATTATTTTGTATCAAATGCTAGATATCAAGAAACTAATAATGACATAAAGGACAAGAAAAAAATGGCTGATAGTCCAGTTAATTTTTTTCAAAATATAGACATTATAATCAATGAAAATTGTCCTGAACATTTTAGTAACAAATTTAAAGAACTATTAAATTATTGTGGATGTGACCAGGATTTATTGAAATCTACTTTAAAAAAAATAAAGTTAATTAATGGTCCTAGTTATGAATCAATTGATTCAGATCTTTCAAGTCTTCATTTATTCAATCTAAAATATTGTAAACACTTGAAATTGAGAACAATTCATAAAATTAGAGATGAACTCATTTATAATGTCTCGAAAGCATCTTCTTTAATTATCGAGACAGTAGAAAAGCATTTATTTAATATAATAATGGACTCACCAAATAATCCTGTAATTAATTCAAAAAAGATTACAGTTAAAGAATTTGAATCAATGATTGAGAATTCAAACAATGAAAATGATATTTTCAGGTATTTACCCTCTAATTTAATGACACTTGGAAATGGTGGAAAGAATCTCCCTATATTAAACAAAAAATTAAAAAAAGGTGGATTAGAGAATAGTCTTGATTCAATGGAAAGAAGAGCTCTATCTGCAGAATATAATTTAATAGAAGTCTCAATTAAAGAACCTGACCGTTTTAAAGAAATATTAAATCAATTAGAAAATGTAGTCGTTACAGAAGCAAGTGATATTAAGTTAATAAACACAGATGAAAATGTTCTTAACTCAAGTTCAATGATGAAAGATTTTATACTAAGAATGCGTGATATTTCAAAAAACGATCCAGAAAGAGTTTTAAACAACAATTTTGATATGCTAATGGGTATAGCTGGCTTACTTACTGGTGAATGTAAAATATGGTGGTCGGAAAAATTTAACTTGGATGAATACAAATGAGCATAAAATTATTATTATGTGCAAATGAAGCAGAGAAGAGTAATGATTTACATATCCTCAGATTGTTGATTTTATTATCTTCCCAAAAGTCAATAAAACCTATTTCTGGTATTACCAAACTTGTTAAGCTTGATTTTTTACTCAGATATCCAAATTGCTTAGAAAGAGCTTTGAAAGCTATCGATTATAAAAAAGAAATAAATATTGATGAAATCGAAAGAACAACTATAGAAAGTTCAATGATAAGATTCAAATATGGTCCTTGGGATAGTCGTTATCGACGCTGGATAAGCATAATGCAAGCTAAAGGTTTAATACTGACATATTCAAAAGGTAAAACAGTATATGTTGAAATTACCAAAAAAGGTATTGATTTAGTTAATTCTATAGAAAATCATGAACTATATATAAAATATATTGAAAGGTCGACTATTATTATGAAAATGTTTAATTCAAAATCAGCATCGAAATTGGTGGAATTTATTTACGAAGTTTTTCCAGAATTAGAAGAAATGAAATGGGGAGACCAGATTAAAATATGAAGATTTATATTAAAAAAATGAATATTAAATTTAAAAAAAGCACTGAAGTCTTTAATTTTAAAAAGATAAATTATATTTATGGACAAATGGGTGCAGGTAAAACAAGTGTTGTGAAATTAATAGATTATTGTTTAGCAGGTGATATTGATTATACACCAGCAATGCAGCAAGAATTTATTTCGGTAAAACTTCTAATAATTATTGAAGGAAAAGCTTTGTGGTTAGAACGTAATAAAGACTCTAATCAATTGGTTGCAACCTTTAAAAAAAATAGAGAAATACAAACGTTAATTATACCTGTTGAGGCCACAACAGAATCAATAATTATTGATAATCAAATTTATAACTTGTCAGATTTTATTTATTATTTTTCTGGAATAACACCTCCAAAAGTTAGAAAAAGCAAAATAAAAGAAGATTCTGAATTACAAAGGTTAAGTGTTCGAAATCTTCTTTGGTATTCATATCTTGATCAAGATAATATTGATAGCACTTTTTTTTATCTAGAAAACGAACATACTTTTAAAAGATTAGCAAGCCGTGATGTTCTTAGATTTGTAATAGGGTTTCATCAAGAAAAGGTTGCAGAATTAGAACAAGAATTAGCTGAACTACGAGAAAAAAGGAGAGATTTGAAAACTGCCTCGATATCATTGCAAAATATTTTTGAAGAAATGGGTATAGAAAATGAAGATGAAATACAAAAACAGATTAAAAATAATGAAGTTAAACTTGATAAAATTAAAATTACAATAGACGAATATAAAAATGATAATTCAGAATTGATAAATACTCATTACACTGATGAATTGAAGAATAAACTAAGATATGTCTATACAGAAATTGAATCGCTAGAAGAAACAATAATTGAGATAAGAGACTTAATTGATAAAGATACCCGGCATATAAATGAAATTAAAATGTTGCAATTAAAAATTGATAGAAGTCAAGAAGCTCGAAAAATATTAAATGGAATCAATTATCAATATTGTCCTGCTTGTGCACAAGAATTAGAAAAATATCCAGATCATATTTGTAATGTTTGTGGTAAGGAAATAAAAGATGTTTCGAATGTTCTTGAGACAAATGTGAAAGTGGATTCAGATCAAAGAATCTATGAATTAAACGATTCTTTAAAAAGGCATAAAAAACAATATAAAATACTTCAAAATAAATTAAAGAATATAAATGAAGAAAAATTATCTTTAGATGAAAAACTAAATAAAACTCTTATAGAATATGACTCTGCATATTTATCAAATATATTAAATATTGAAGAAAAAAAATATGAATTACAAGAAAAAATTAAAAGTTTAAATAAAATCAAATCTTTGCCAGCTAAAGCAAGCAAATTGATGTCAGATTCAAATGATTTGACTCCTGATATTGATAGTAAAAATGAAAATTTAAAAAAATTAAGAATCGATGCAGAAAAAGATACTAAGAACTTAAAAATACTTGAAGAAAAATTTCTAGAATATCTTCAGATTTCGAAATTTCCAGGTGTAAAGAAAAACGATTTTGTTCAAATTAAATCACCTAATTTTTTACCTGAAGTATTTGATTTAAATATTGGGGATCTTGCTACTACTTCATTTTCGAATGTTAGTAGTGGAGGGAAAAAAACATTATTTAAATGTTGCTTTTCTTTAGCTTTGCATTATTTATCACAAAAAAACTCTTCAATTTTACCTAGTTTTCTTATAATAGACTCTCCAATGAAAAATATTAGTGAACGTGAAAATATCGAACAGTTTGAATCATTTATAGGAATGTTATATGAGTTGCATTTAAATGAATTAAAAGATTTACAATTATTTATAATTGATAAAGAAATTTATCTTCCCAAAAAAGAAGATAATATTGACATTTTTGTAAGGCACATGAAACCTAATAGCACAGAGTTTCCGCCCCTAATACCATATTATACAGGGCATTAATATTAGAGCAATCAAAAAGTACTTCCATGTACTTTTTGAAATATGAAGTGAAAAAATGAATACTACATCTAACAGCGAATATGAGGTTCCGCTTCGCTTCACCCAAATTGGTCTTCGACCAACTTCGCATATTCGCAGAACGTTATGTTCAATGCCCGGCTAAAGAGCTTTTTAGTCCTCGGCCATCCGTGGCCTCGAAAAGATAGATGGAGAATTATTATGAATGTTATGGGAATACTATTAAAAACTGATCAATTAAGAATTGTAACACTTTCAGGAGTAAAAAAATCTCACAAAAGAATTGAAGATAGTTTTCATAAAATAACAATTCCTAGAGATAATGATCCAGAAGGAATAGAGTTGATAAAAAATACTTTGATTACATTTTTTGAAACACACAATATTGAACGTATTGGTGTAAACGGCAGAGCTATATCTGGGCAAATGGCGGGAAGTCCACTTACATTTAAATCAGAAGGTATTCTTGTTGCAATTTCAGGTTTATTAGTGAAGCACATTTTTACTCAAACTATTAAAGCTACAGACAAAAAACGTTCTTCAGATAAAACTTGTAATCCTAGTACAAAAGATCTTAAAACAGCATATGATATTGCATTTGAGATGTTACCCGAATGATTAATCAGTTACCACAAGATATTCAAAATGCTATTAAGTCTCGAGGTAATTTTGAAATTTCAAAGATTTGTCCCAAAGGTGGAAATAGTTATGTAATTTTAGGTAAGGACGAAATATTAGATAGGCAAGTAGCAATAAAATTTATTTATAATGAATCAAATGTAATTACAGAAGAACCTAAAAAACTATTTCAAATTGATCATGAAAATGTATTAAAAGTTTATGATGCTAAAATATTTGCTGATGATTCTTTATATTTTATTACTCCAGTTGCAAATGGTGGGGATTTGGATGATCTTATTGATTCAAAACCTATATCAGTAAAAGAGGCTCTAAAAATTACACATGGAATATTAAATGGAATAAATCAACTACATTGCCCACCGGAAATATATGTTCATAGAGATATCAAACCTTCAAATGTATTTATGAATAATATGACTCCACTGATTGGAGATTTCGGTAGTATAAAAAAACTTCAGCCAGGAATAAATACAACACCTGCCTCACAAATGTCACTTTTTTTTAGAACTCCAGAATCAATAACGAAAAATCAACACTTTATTCAATCTGATATTTATCAAATAGGATTAATTTTATTTAAATTACTTGGAGGAACGCTCTCATATGATCCAATGGATTACATGAATGATAAAGAAAAAAAACAATACCAATTATTAAATGACTCATTTGAAAGATCAATATATGAAGATAAAGTAATTCATCGTTTGATAAAAAACGGTAAAATTATTAATAGAAAATCATTACCAATCTTTATTCCTAATAGCCTTATTCGAATGATAAATAAAGCAACAAATGTGGACTATAAGAAAAGATATAACTCAATAACCGAATTCATGCATGAAATTATAAAAATACAGTCAAATGTTTTAAATTGGCTTCATAAAGATTCAATAATTACTCTCACAAATCATAAAAATAAAGATTATAAAATTGAACAGGTTGCTGGAAGTTTTTATATACATAGAAAAACAATTGGATCTTCAAAATGGAGAAAAGAAAAAGATTCAAAATCAGATTCAAAAGAAGAATGTCTAAAAAAGTTATTAGAGAAAATATAAAAAAATAACTGCTTTAAAGTTCTTTCTTAGACTTTAAGGTATTTATATAAATTACCTGTTCAAAATTGTAGTTATTTTCAATGCCCTTAAAAAGAGCTTTTCATCATTGGCCTTGGTTTTATATAAAGGAGTAAACAATGGGTTTTTTTGATTTTTTGAAAAAAAAGGAGAAGATTGCTGAATTAGCAAATCCTCGGACAACAAATGTTGCTTCAATAAATAGTTCAAGTTTAATAGTTAAAGGATTAACTATTCATCCTGATTTAACGGATTTAGTATGGGTAGCTGATGGCAAACACAAGAATTATACACAAAGACAGGAAAATAATAGTTCAATTGATTTAAATGGTATTCGTATAACTATATCATTTATGAATCAAGAAGAACCAAGTTTGATTTATACAAATCAGAAAATAAGCCAGCCAAGAAAGATTGAAGAAGTAGAAAGACCTCCATATTTTCCTACATATTCTGGTTTAACACCTGAGCAGAAATGGGTTTATCTAAACCTTCTTGCAAATCCTTATAATACTTCCATAGATATTGGATTTGTTTTTATTTTATATTATGGATTAGAAAGGCATTTGCTCAGTGGAGATTTTGAAAATGCAATTAATGTTATTTTAAAATTAAGAGATGTTCATTCAAATAAATCTTTTCAAGCATATTCTGCAAATGCGATTGTTCTTTCTTGTATGCTTCACCAAAGAGGAGATTTAGTACTAAGATTTATAGAATCTTTAGATAAAGAACATGAATTAGCATTTTCCGACAACCTTTTTCTTATGTGCTATTATAGTTTTGATTTACAACTTTTGCCAAAAGATATTATGAGAATGAGCAAAACATTTGAATTTAACAATACAAATTATATAAAAAAATATCCTGATCTTTTTTTGGAATGTTTGGAGTCTACCATCCAGGACAAAGAGGGGGTTACCGCTATTGATTTAAAAAAATACCTAACATCTTCTGAAATAAAAAAAATAAAAAAACAAGATGTTGGAATATTTGCAAACATGTCAATTAATGATAAATCAATTTCTATACCATTACTCCATGAAAACTTTAAACTTAAACGACAAATATATAACTTCTTGGAAATAGCTCATGAAGATGTAAAAAAGAAGCTTGCTGAAAAGAGAAAATTAGGTGAAAATATTCCTATTAAGAATGCTCCTAAAAAAGTAAAAAAACAAATTATCTTCGATCAGAAACAAGAAAATATATTATTGAAAGAATTATCAAAATATAAAAATGATCCAGTGAACAAACATTTTTCATATTTAAATTTACATAACTTTTATTATAAATACAGATCTATTGGTGATGAATATATCAGTAAGTGTATAGAATATTGTATGTTGGATATAAAATTATCATCTGAGTTAGCTGAAGCATATGTAAATGAAGAAATAAATAGAGAAAAATTACTTGCTTCATACTCTGGAGGAAATAATAAAAATATTGACATTGAAAAAATTAGACAACAAGGATTGAGTTTAGTTTATCCATCATACAAAAGATTAGCAATTATTTATGAAAAACAAAAATCATATGAAAAAGCAATAGAAATATGCAACAGTGCAATAGCTCAAAGTCTTTTAATTAAAGAATTCAAGGAAAGGAAACAAAAACTACAAAAGAAAATTGAGAAATAATCAAAATGTGACTGCTCGAAAGTACATCCATGTCCTTTCGAGAAATATTATCAAAAATAGCCGGGCACAAAACATAACAAGAAATATATGATAAAAACTGGACTATCCCAAATACAAGCAAACAGTTTTTATCCAAATTGCCAGAATTATATTTGTTGCGGTGCGGTATCAGCAGGTGTATGATTATTTTATATGAAAATATCTGGCAACTTCATATATTTCTGAAACGTTATCGGAAATGTCCTTGAAAAGCTATAATTATAGATAATTGATTCTAATTAAAATATATATAGAGTGATATTTTAAAATAACGTTTACTCTAGAGGGAAAATATGAGATTAAATTATTCTCTATTTATAAAATTACTATTTTTTTGCTTTGTTATATTTTTTTCACTTAATTATTATTTTATTGAAACAACAAATATAATTACATTGGCTACATTGAAAAGTATTTTTTATTTACTTATTGGTGGTGTTTTTTTGAGTTTTTTCGAAATTATAACCGATGGAGCTGTAAAATATTTAAGGCAAAACAATTATAATAATATTTTTATTGGAATACCATTCATAAATAAATTATTAGAGCCTAAAATAACAAAAATAATATTCTCTATTGTAATTATAGCTATATTTATAATTTTTTTAATGAATAAAAATTATAACACAAACATTTATTTTATTATTCCAGGAATGTTTTTTATAGAAGAAAAAATATAAATTAGTTGATAATATTTATTATTAATAATAAGCAACGGTTTATGGACGAATGAGAAATTAAGGGCACTTCCGATAACAAGAAATATATGATTCAGGCTGAAGAAGTAAAAAAGAAAGCAAACAGCCTTCATCCAAATTGCCAGAATGTTTTATGTTGCGGAGTAATTATAGCAGATATATGATTATTTTAATTAGAGCGGTCTGGCAACTTCATATATTTCTGAAACGTTATGCTCAATACCAGCCGTGTCCAACCAGGACATAGGTAACGATTTAACTTCAAGACATAGGTAACACTTTAACAGGATTCTTTCCGAAACCTTTAATAAAAAAGGGAGGAAAGAAATGCCATGGAAGGAGACTTATGTTATGGATCAAAGAAAAGAATTCGTACTGGAAGCAATGGATCCTCTCTGCAATTTTACTAAGCTTTGCAGTAAATACGGCATTTCAACTAAAACTGGATATAAGTGGAAAAGCCGTTTTATACAAGAAGGATTTGCGGGCCTTTTTGATCAGTCGAAAAGACCTGATAATTCACCAACTCAAATAGATGAAGAGACGATACTTGAGATAATAAAATTAAAAATAAAGAAAAAACACTGGGGGCCAAAGAAAATAAGAGAGATTTACAGGCAAAAACATCCTGATGAAATAATACCATGTCTTACCAGTGTCGAAAGAATATTAAGAAAAGCAGGTCTTATTAAAAAACGAAAGCGGAATCGGACAGGCAGTGGAATTAGACTTCAAACAAATGCTGTAGCTGAAAAGCCTAATGATGTATGGACAGTAGATTTTAAAGGTTGGTGGTATACCCAAGATAAAGAAAAAGTGAATCCGTTAACTGTAAGAGATGACTTTTCAAAATACATTTTATGCATAAAAGCTCTTGATAAAGGAGATACAGCTTCTGTAAAGGCTGAATTTGAGGTTCTTTTTAAAAAATTTGGACTTCCTAAAGTCATTCGATCAGATAATGGACCTCCCTTTGCATCAAGAATGAGTCTTCCAGGCTTAACAAAGCTTTCAGTCTGGTGGATGGCTTTAGGTATTCAATTAGATAGAATTGAACCCGGAAAACCTCAGCAAAATGGAAGCTATGAACGAATGCACCTTGATATGAAAAATGAACTTGAAAGCTGTATCGAAGGAAATATTCTGCTGCACCAGAAAGAGTTTGACAGGTGGCGTAAAGAGTTCAATAACGAGAGGCCTCATGAAGCTTTAGGAATGAAAACTCCTGCAATGGTTTATGCTGCATCAGAAAATAAATATGACGGAATCATTGAGAACTTGGAATATCCCTGAACATTCAGGACACGGTTGGTAAATAACAGGGGTTATATAAGCATTAAAAGAAGAATGTTCTTTATTGGTAATCCTTTCATGGGTTATTATGTAGGTATAAGAGCGCAAAAGGACGGACAGCAGAATGTATGGTTCGGGGATTATTTTTTGGGATCTTTGGATATGGATACAGGATTATTACAGCCTGAGTCTATTGTGAAATTTAATAAGGGCAATTTAAGGAAACCGTTACCTATGTCTTGAAGGGGGACTGTTACCTATGTCCTGAAGTTGGACCAAAATAGGAATGAAAAGTGAAAAGAAAAATTATATTTCTTATTATTAATTGCAGTCTAAGCCTTCATGCTCAAACGTTTGATTTTCTAGATTTTTATTCACAGCCATACGTTTCAACTTCTATCACAATTCCACCAGTTTATACTTCAGAAGGAAAAGTTAAACTAGAAAGTTTTATTATTGAGCCATACTCCATAAAGCAGGGAATTGTTAGAAATGATTTTTATTCCACAGAAAATAATGGATTCATTTATGAAAACTCATATTATTGTGCAGAAATAGTTGAAGATTCACGTGGTTGGTTTTATCGAGAGAGACTAATCATTTTCAATACCGATGAAACATTAAAATATGAAATAGCTTTTGGTGCAACAAAACCTGATATTTTAAACATCATACGAAATGAAAACTTTTATGATTCAATAGATAATATTTTAGTCTCATATGATGACATACATATTCAATTATTTTTTACTGATAATTTATTAACTGGGATTGAGTTCCTAAGAGGAGATTAAACAATCCGCCTATTTTGGCAACGACATATAGCAGCGAATATGTGCTCCGCTTCGTTTCGGGTTTCGCCAAATGCAGCACTTCGTGTTACAATTCATATATCAGAGAAACGTTATAAGCAATGTTCCCGCAAGATAAAATCGCCCGGACCTCCGGCCGACGGGCGATTAAGATAATAAAATATTTTGGATAAGGTAATCTTTGACAAAATATATATCCAGGTATATATTTTATATAGAGGTGATAATATGCAAACAGCAAAAATATTCATGAATGGAAGATCTCAAGCAGTTAGGTTACCAAAAGAATACCAGTTTAGAGGAGATGAAGTTTATATCCAAAAACATGGTGATGCTGTCTTATTATTTCCACATGAAAAATTATGGGAAATATTTGTAGAAGGCATTAATGAATTCTCTGAAGATTTTATGGCTACAGGCAGGGAACAAGGTCAGAATGAAGATAGGGAAAGTTTTTAATGTATTTATTAGATACGAATATATGCATTTTCGCGATTAAAAAAAGACCTGAAACAGTTTTAAAGAAATTGAAAGTAAAGATTTCAGATGGAATCTACATATCATCACTGACCGTTGCCGAATTAGAGTTTGGAGTTGAGAATAGTCAAAAGATAGAGAATAACCGTATTGCACTACTAAAATTCTTATCGATTTTCAATATATTAAATTTCGATGATTCAGATGCAATTGATTATGGAAGGTTAAAAACAGATTTAAGAAAACAAGGTCGGATTATAGGATCTATAGACATGTTATTAGCAGCACAAGCTTTAAACAAAGAATTAATATTTGTAACAAACAATGTTAAAGAATTTGAAAGAGTGAAAGGGTTGAAAATCGAAGATTGGAGTATATAAGAATGATGAGTTTCCAGACCTGCCTCCGCCGTGCGGTCTGGTTGAAGAGCCAAAAAACTTCCTATAACAAAGGTTAAGCGGTTCAGGCCGTACGGCTCTGGACAAGAAGCGGCTGGTACTGGAGCATAACAGAGGGAAGGATTTATAATTATTTGTTATATAGGTATTCATAAAACAGACAGGATAAAAAAACATTACCGGCGATCGGACTTGAACCGATACAGAGTTGCCCCCGGCAGATTTTGAGTCTGCTGCGTCTACCAATTTCGCCACGCCGGCATTGAAATTACTATAGTAAAGTATCCTGATACAACATGATTTGTCAATGACAGCAGTGGAATTTATGATACAGCCGGAATAATTGATAAAACAGATAATTTACTCTATTATCCATTACAGTGAACAGGGAATATGAATTATATAAAAGCTGCAGACTCTGCCCCCGCTACTGTGAAGTTGACAGGACTTCAGGAAGCAGAGGTTTCTGCGGTCAGCCTGCAGAAATTGTTCTTGCCGCAGCCCTTCTCCACGGGGGAGAGGAGCCCCCGATCTCGGGAGAAAACGGCTCCGGGACCCTTTTTTTTACAGGGTGTACCCTCAAGTGTTCTTTCTGCCAGAACAGCCAGTTAAGCAGGGAAAATATGGGCAGAAGAATATCTGAAGATGAATTCGCAGATATCTGCCTGACACTTCAGGATAAAGGGGCGCACAATATAAATCTTGTAACAGCCTCCCAGTTTATCCCTTCTGTCATCTCCGGGATAAAGGAAGCTAAATCCAGAGGATTGACTGTCCCGGTTTTGTGGAATTCCTCTGGATATGAAACAGAGGAATCGGTGAATATGCTGAAAAGTGAGATAGATATATTTCTTCCCGATTTCAAGACATCAGATCCGTCTGTTGCCGGAGATTTTTTCAGGGCCCCTGATTACCCGGGTTTTGCACTGAAAGCAATAAAGTCAATGACGGAAGGGGCTGAAACAGATTTTTCAATTATAGAAACAGGGAAGATGATGAAAAGGGGGGTTGTTATCAGACACCTGGTCCTTCCTGATTATCTGGAATCTACAGAAAAAATCCTCCGCCTGTATTCGGAAAATTTTTCTGGGAAAGCTATTCTTTCGGTGATGTTCCAGTATTCTCCGGAAGCAGCCGGGAAAAGAGGAAAAAATCCTGAAAGAGCTGTATACAGTAAAGAGGCAGATATTATATATGATCTTCTTGATAAATACGGAATAGAAGAGGGATTTATTCAGGAAACTGAGAATACATCCGGCTGGATACCTGATTTTAATTCAGTAAAACCCTTTCCAGAATCAGAAAGCAAAGCTGTCTGGCACTGGAAGAAGGGTTTTATAGCATAGAATTTATTCCGGGCCTATTAAAGTCCCTTCAATTTCCTCCAGTCTGTCATTGAGGATAAGATCAATGTTCATTATATCTCTCCCCCCCGCCACAATTATCTGCATCCCGAGTTCCGCTGCTTTTTTTGTCGCTATCGGATCAAAAGGAACATTTTTCCCGGGGATCCACTCATCTCCGACAAGCTTCCTGAATTCATTCCATGTCATCCTGTCCATTGGTTCTGCTGCCGGATTGATTTTGGGATCTTCAGAATAGACCTTTGAAATATTGGAAAGGTTTACTACCGTTTTTGCATTGAACTTTTCCGCAAGTACTACAGCATCAAAATCGGTTGAAAATCCGGGTTTCCATCCTGAAGCAACAAGGACCTGGTCCCTGAACTCCTCGACCGCACTCGGATCAGTTACAACCGGATCTTTGCAGTATCCGGAAAAAATGGATTTCAGCAGTTCTCCGTTCAGTCTGGTCGCGGCAATGCCGATCCAGTCCTGAAGTTCGCTTGACGGGCTGTCTGCGATTTCTCTGTATGCTTTCTGATATGACCTTGCAGGACCGCCCCCGCCGATTACCAGAATGATTTTTCTGCTTTTATCTTCATTAAGATATTTTTTAATCAGGGAATAAAACTCCTTGAGAAAAACTATATCTATCTGCTCCGGGGCTACTATTGACCCCCCCAGGGATATTACTTTAACCATATTAAGTATAATTATACAGACAAGATTGAAAATCATCAATAAACAAAAATCACTTTACTTTTTAAAATAATAACAATAAATTCATAATAGGAAATAAAAAAAGGGAGATTGGAAATTGTCTCAAAGCATCAGAAACCTTCTTGATGAATGGAAATATGATCCTGATAAAAATATAAGAATTATCAATACAGATAACGGGTCTCCCGTTCTGCAGGTTCGGGAGATGATGGGGATAAGCCAGTTTGAACTTGAAGGGAGACCTGACGGTAATAAATACTGCGGCTTTGATACTGTCCTTGATGAGGTTTCCAGCAGGCTGGATAATAAAGAGGGCAGTAAACTGCTTCTTTCAGATGATGAGCTTTCGGAACTTGAAAAAGAGGCAAAGCAGTTTTATTACAGATATCTTCTCTGTTTTCAGATAGGTGATTTCGGCAGGGTTGTGAAAGACACTGAACATAATCTTGGTATATGCAGGATTGCTGAAATTTACGGAAAAAACAAAAACATAAGAATGAATATACTTCAGTACAAACCGTTTATAATAAAAATGAATGCTATCTCAAGAGCAATGATCTCTCTTCAGAAAAACGTGAAAGAACTTGCAAAAGATATACTTGAATCTGCTATACTGTCATTAAAGACAATGCCGGAGATAGATTCCTCCATATTTATTGTGGAAAAAAGCCGTTCGATAAACTATCTTGAAACTGCTCTCAAGCAGCTCGGGTACTGTGCCTCAAGTTCAATAGACTGTATGCAGAAAGAACTTTTATCTGCAGTGGAAACTGAAAACTACGAAAAAGCTGCTGAACTTAGAGACCGCATAAGGCAATTGTCTAAAAAAGCGGAATAGAATATTATTTCAGAAACAACACCCTGAGTATCTGGAGAAATCGATTATAAAAAACATGTTCTGGTTCTTAAAGAAGCAAAATAAAGCGGAATCCGATTCAATAGTAGAGGAAAAGGTTGAAGAGAAATTTACCAGCCTGAAGAAATGCAGGTTTTCCCCTGAGGACAGGAATGATTATCAGATAGAGATAAGTAAAAACAGCCTTTTCATGAAGCTTAAGAAGAAAAATATGTTTGCATGGTGCGAAAACAGTTTTTACAGATATGAAGATTTTATTGCAGAAGCTGATTTTTCTTTTACCAATCCTGATGCGTATTCATCCGCCGGTTTGGTTTTCAGAAAGGGAAGTGAGTTTAACTACTACTATTTTCTGGTTTCAACCATGGGATATTTCAGGGTAGACTGTGTTTTTAACGGTAATCCGCTTCCTCTTGTGGACTGGACACTGCTTGAGAAAGAAACTGGAAGTGATATCACTGTTAAGGCTGTCGGTCTTGGAGGATATTTCGATTTTTATGTAAACGGAAATAAAGTCTGCAGCATTAATGATGAAACAGTCTCGATCGGAGGAATAACATTCTGCAGTCAGAATTACAGCAGTATGGATGAAAGTTCAGTTCTGCTCAGAAGGTTTTATATAAATTCAATACCCTCTGATGTTGAAACAGCATATTCAGATAAAAGAGTGATATCAGTAAATCAGAAGATGAATCTGGTAAGGTCTCTGTATGAAAGGGGAAAATTCGAACCGGCTGCTGTTCAGATGGAAAGTATTATAAGAAACAGCGACAGAAAGGAAATAGACAGTTCTTTCTACAGCCTTTACGGAGAGATCCTTTTAAACCTGAAGCTGCACAACGAAGCTCTCAGGTGTTTTGATCTTTGTCTGGAAGAAAACGGGGAAAATATCCATTTTATTCTTGAGAAAGGTAATCTGCTGTATCAGACCGGAAGATATCTTGATTTATACGGTTTTTTATCAGGATATGAGGATTTATGCAGAGAAAATCCTGTGTACTGGGACCTTAAAGGGCATTCTTCCTTTTATCTCGGTAATTTTAACGAAGCTGCAGATTATTATATCAGGGCATGCAGCCTGGATCCTGAGATCCCTGTTTATTACTACAATGCAGCAGGAAGTCTGGAAAAAAGCGGAAAATATGATGAAGCAATTGAGTACTATAAAAAGGCACTACTTCTGTTTTACAGAAACGGGGACCTGGAAGATACCGAGTCGCTGATTTCCCTGTTTGACAGCATGGGGATAAAAGACCGGGATGCTGAAGGGATAAGAGGTAAATTATTATTCAGTGAAAATAAATTTGAAGAAGCGGAAAAAATATTTCAGGGATTAATCGAAAACGGGGATTGCGGCAGTGATATCTATTATCTTTCAGGACTGTATAAATACAGGAAAGGAGATATCATGGGATGCCTGGAGTATCTGAAAAAAAGCAGTCAGCTGGAGCCTGAATGCGCATTGTACCATTTCAAGCTTGCTGAAATAGGATATCTTAACAGCATGGAGAGCGAATCTTCAATAGAAAAGGCTCTGGAATATTCTCCTGATGATGTATGGATAAACAATCTTGCCGGTTTGATTTCCATGAAAAATAATAAACTTGAAGAGGCGGAAAAATATTTTTCCAAAGCTTTCAGGATAAATAATGATTTGAAAATTGCACTTAATTATGCAGAAGTACTTTCTCTGGCAGGGAAGGGTGAAGAAGCTTTAAATGTTCTTGATTCAGTTGATGAAACTGAAGAGGTCATTCTCAGGAAAGGGGAGATTCTTGTTAAATCGGGACAGCATGATAAGGCTTATAATTATCTTGAATTATCATACACCCGTAAACCTGATAATCCCGGAATAATGAAAAACCTTGCGGAGGTCTGCTATCTTACAGACAAAATAAGCAGATGTGAGGAAATTCTTTATCAGCTGGAAGCAAAATACCCGGATAACTCTGTCTATAATATGATCGGGAATATTGCCAGACTGAAAGGAGAGTACGGAAGAGCTGAATCTGCCTATCTAAGGAGTCTTGAAATAGAAGAAGATCCTGTTGTTTTTTTAAACTATATTGAAGGGATCTGTGAAAAACAGGACTATTTCACAGCATATGATAAATACAGGTATTATATTGAGGGTAGAGAGCTCCCGGAAAATCTTCTTCCAAGGAGTGTAAAGCTTCTGGAAAGAATCCGGAGGGAGACAGAGACAGTGCTTTCATGTTCAACCTGCGGCAGAGAGTGGACTGTCCGTAAAAATATTGTAATGAAAAAAAAGGTCAGGCTGATCGGAGATCCTCTCCCCGAGTCTCCTGCAGGGAGATGTCCTTCATGCGGTAAAATCTACTGTGTTGAATGCGCTCTGGAGTGGATTTCCGGTCCTCGGTTTTCATGTCCGGACTGTAATGAAAATTTAAAACTCAGCGATGATTACCTGCGTCATATTGTATCAGAATATGCTGCGTCAGTTACAAAAAGCCAATTATCTTGACAAACAGTACTCTTTAAGTAACTATGTGTGTATATTCATATTTATAAATAAACAGAGATGAAGTAATAGCGTGAAAATCAAAGAAAAAACCGGGTTTATATTAATAATAATTTTTTTATCAGCGGCAGCAATGGCTGTTTCACAGGAAATAATGACAGCTACAGTCTTTTTTGATAACATAGCTGAAAACTATGCTGCTGTTGAAGACTATCAGGCTAATGTGGCAATTACAAAAGAGAATAAAACAATGAATGGTGTTTTATTCTATAAATCCCCGAACAAGATAAGGATTAATTTCAGCGAACCTGAAGACCAGGTACTTGCGATGGATGGAGAAAAACTGTCTGTTTATATTCCCCAGTACAGGGTTGTAATGGAACAGAAGCTGGAAAAGGAGAACCAGATCACAGGGGGGGCCTCTATTGCAAGCAGAGAGGGGCTTAAGCTGTTGAAAAGAAACTATTCTATAGCTTATCTTAAAAGCCCGGAACCTGTAAGGCTTGATGAAGAAAATAATAACTCTGAAATGGTTGTTAAACTTAAACTGATCTGGAAAACTACAGATGAAAGCTTCAGACAGATTGATCTTGCAATCGGTACTGACAACCTTATCAGGAGGATGACCGGTTATTCAGAGGAGCACAGTGAAATCAGATTTGATTTTACCGATATAATTATTAACCAGAATATACCGGATGCAAGGTTCGAATTTGACGGACCGGCCTCTGCAAATGTATATGATAATTTTCTTTTTGAACCGGAAAACTGATAAAAAAACTATTTACAGCAGGGAAGGAAATGGAATCTATAGGTGACAAATTTAAAAAAAGACGTGAAGAAAAAGGTCTCTTTATTGAACAGATTGCACGGGATACAAATATATCCAAAAAGTTTATTGAAGCTATTGAAAATGAAAATTTTTCTGAGATGCCTGGTGAAGCATACCTCATCGGTTTTTTCAGAACATATGCGGATTATCTGGATATTGATCCCGAAGAGGTTATTTCTCTCTACAAAAACACCAAAATACAGGAACAGCCGGTTCCTGAGGAGTTGATTCAGAAAAAAGGGGGCTCCTTTCCTTCCAATGTTATGATAATTTCAGGGATTCTGCTTGCGGCGGTTGCTATCGGCAGCGGCTTTTATTTCCTTTCCGGGAATGGCGAAAAAAGTGTTGAGATGGTTGAGGCGGGGAATAATGAAGAATTTTCAAGACAGGCTGCTGATACAGGATCTGATAATCCGAGGAATACGGCAAATGCGTATATTATGTCGGACGCTTTTATTGAAAGGCGGTTTGAAGAAGGGGACATTATAAAGATTGCTGTAAACAGCAGTGTTTATAATATTGTATGCAAGAAAATTGACAGTACTGTTACTCTGAAGCTCCCTTCAGGTGAAGTTGAACTTACTGCAGGGAATGATTATAAATTTGATCTTTCCGGTGACAATAAAATAGATATTAGGATAATGCTCAGGGATATTGATAAAAAGGGAAGGGGAGCTGTTCTGAAGTTTGATAAAACGACAGAAGCACCTGCTATTGCTTCTTCTGAAATTAATAGCTCCGAAGAACTTTCAGAAGTCTCCAGAATAGCAGCTGAAGTTACTACATCAACCGGTGATTCCAACCTTGAAACAAGAAAGCAGCAGAATGTAACTATTCTGAAAGGGGACAGGGTTGAGCCATTTACCCTTAATATTGTTTTCAGGGGATATTGTCTTATGAGATATCTGGCAGATGACAGCCAGAGGGATGAACGCTATTTTCATAAAGGTGAAAATTTCAGAATTGATGTAAACAGTTCGGTGAGACTCTGGCTTTCCAATGCCGGATCCGCCCTGATAGATATTAATGGGCAGGAATATGTTCCCGGAAAAAGCGGTGAAGTTTCTGCAAAACTTATTCAATGGGCAAAAGATAAGGAAGGCGGTAATATTATACAGTCTGTTCCTATGTACTGATGATGAAATTCTACATTGAAAATCTGGGATGTGCCAAGAATCAGGTAGATGCTGAGCAGATGATAACCTCTCTTGTTAAAAAGGGCTGGGAATATTCATCAGCAGAGGATTCTGACATGATAATTGTCAATACCTGCGGATTTATAAAATCTGCGAAAGAGGAATCGATAGACACTGCCCTGACCTTAAGAAACCAATACCCGGATAAAAAGATTATAATGGCCGGTTGTCTTGCCCAGAGATACGGGGAAAATCTTTCTGAAAATCTAAGTGAAATTGACGGGGTTTTCGGCAACAGAAGACCTGATGCCATAAATGATGCTGTTGATTTTTTCAGCAGAAGCGGGAAGAAATCTTATTTTCCTGAAACACAGTACGGATCTTTTAATAATGAAATGCCTGAAAGCGGGGAAAGGGCTGTGCACCTTTCATTCCCGGGAAGTACCTATGTTAAAATAGCTGAAGGATGCAGCAATAACTGCAGCTATTGCGCTATTCCACTGATAAAAGGGGAGCTGAAAAGCCGGAAGGGTGACAATATTATAAAGGAGATTCGGGAGCTTCTTGATGACGGCTTTTTTGAGATCAATCTGATAGCCCAGGATCTTGCCTCCTTCGGAACAGACAGAGGGAAGGGAGAGCTTATACCGCTGCTTGAGGAAATATCCCGGATTGAGGGGGATTTCTGGATCAGGCTCCTTTATCTTCATCCGGATCGCTTTGATATGGGGCTTGCTGAAATCTGCAGAAAGGACAAGAGGATTATTCCATATTTTGATATTCCGTTTCAGCATGCCTCAGAAAAAATTCTCAGAAAGATGGGGAGAAAGGGAAATATGAACAGCTACCTTGATCTTGTTAAGGAGATAAGGGAAAATATTGAAAATGCTGTTATAAGATCCACTTTTCTTCTGGGGTTCCCGGGTGAAACCTCATCCGATCTTAAAATTCTTGAGGGATTTATAAAAGAGGCAGAGCTTGACTGGGCCGGTTTTTTTATCTATTCAAGAGAAGAGGGGACCAGAGCCTATAATTACAGTAATCCTGTCAGCCGGTATTTTTCCATATCAAGGGCCGGGAAAATTAGGAAAAGACTTGAATCTCTTCAGACTTCCAGTTCTGAAAAAAGACTGGCCAGGTTTACGGGGAAAGATATAAGGGTCATAGTTGAGGAAAAAGTAGAAGGGGAAGATCTATATCTCTGCCGGGGATATATGAATGCCCCGGATATTGACGGACTTGTTGTTCTTCACGGTGAAAAGCTGTCCCCCGGTGATATAGTTGACTGCCGGGTGGTCAGGGTAAATAATCTTGATCTTGAGGCTGTAATAAGGTGAAACAGGGTTTTTAATTGGAGAATATACCCGGATATTTAATGGAATTAAATGATTTCCAGTATGAGGCTGTTGTTCACAGGAATACCCCTCTCCTTATTCTTGCAGGGGCCGGTTCCGGGAAGACCCGTGTTATTACTTCAAAAATAGCATATATTGTTGATAAACTTGATATACCGTCCTATTCTATTCTGGCTGTTACCTTTACAAACAAGGCTGCCAGGGAGATGAGAGACCGGGTTTTAAAAATTCTTTCCGGGTATTCAGACAAAATCCCGGACCAGCCCCCCATGATCAGGACTTTTCATTCTTTCGGGGCATGGGTTCTTAGAAGAAACAGCAGTTATGCCGGGCTTAATCCCAATTTTTCCATATATGATGAAGAGGACATGCTCACACTTCTTCACGGCCTTTATCCTTCAAGACTGAAAAAAGAACTGAAGCCCTATGTTGGTATGATAAGCCGTGCGAAAGATTATGCACTTCTTCCCGGCGACGATCTGACATCCATATCTTTTGATCCCGACTTTCCGGATATTTACCATGATTATCAGGTGAAACTTGACAGCATCGGAAATGCGGATTTCGGCGACCTGATACTGAAACCGTATATTCTTTTCAGGACCCATGCGGAGATAAGGGAAAGGATGAAGCAGCGGTTCAGATTTATTCTTGTCGATGAATACCAGGATTCAAATGTTGCCCAGTTTGAACTTCTTAAACAGCTTGCCGGGGAGGGGGAAAACCTTACTGTTGTCGGGGATGACGACCAGTCTATCTACCGGTTCAGGGGGGCGGAAGTTAAAAATATACTGACATTCCCTGATCTTTTCAGGAATACTAAGATTATAAAGCTCGAAGAAAACTACCGCTCAACAGAGAATATTCTTGATGTTGCCTCTTCTGTTGTTAAAAATAATGAGGGAAGACTGGGTAAAACCCTCTGGACAAGAAAAAAAGGGGGGGGCAAAACAGTTCTTTCTGTTTTTGACAACCAGAATGAGGAAGCTGCATACTGTGCATCATTACTTCAGAAGGGAAGACTGCAGGATACTGCAATTCTTTACAGAACAAATGCCCAGTCCCTTGTTTTTGAGTCTCTTTTTACACGGCTCGGGATACCATACCGGATTGTCGGGGCTTTGAAGTTTTATGAAAGGGAGGAAATAAAGGATATTCTTGCTTTTCTTGCCTTTTTAATGAATACCAAAGATGAGGTTTCTTTTAAACGGATAATCAACAAACCTTCCAGGGGAATCGGGAAAGGGGCACTTGAAAAAATATTGAATATTTCTGCAGACTCTGACAGTGACCTGTTTGAGGGGGTTAAGATGCTTTCCAAAACAGCAGGGGGGAAGTCAGGGAAAGGGATGAAGGAATTTGTTGAGATATTTTCAGATCTTAAGGAGGCTGTGAGATTTGAAGATGAAAAAACTGAATCGCTTTCCGATTTTATAAAAACTGTCGCTGTAAGGACAGGGCTGGTGGATTACTATAAGGAGGCAGACAGGTTTTCCGGGACCCAGAAGGTTCTTAATATTGAAGAGCTGGTAAACCATTCCTCTGAATACAGTGCTGATGAAACAGGACTTGTTGATTTTCTTGAGAATATTGAGCTTGACCGGGGGGGAATGGCTGCAGAGAGTAATTACGGAGTGACCCTGATTACAATGCACAACACCAAAGGGCTTGAGTTTGACCGGGTAATAATAACAGGTATGGAGGAGGGACTTTTCCCGGGATTCAGGAATATGGAGACAGATGAACTTCTTGAAGAGGAAAGAAGGATCTTCTATGTAAGCATTACCAGGGCACGGAAAGAGCTCTATCTTACCTCGTGCCGGAGCAGGAGGATATGGGGCAAGATTAACTTCTTTTCCCCGTCCCGTTTCCTGTCTGAAATCCCTCAGGAACTGCTTGAGGTCAGGGGCTCCGCAGGATTGATCAGCGCTTCCTTCTGTCAGGGAGACAGGGTCTACCATGGAGACTACGGGACAGGTGTTGTGATTAACACAATTATGAGCAATAACGAACCGGTTGTTCATGTAGCATTTGAATCAGGCCGCACTGCCCGATTTCTTGAGCGTTATAACAAGCTTGAGAAGATTAGCGGAACAGACTGGTAAAATATTTTTTGTTTTGATCCGATAAAATTTGCATACCCTCATCCAATAACCCTATATTATATATAGGAGGGCGTTATGAAACACAAGATTGAAAGATACCTTAAAATCCTGAAAATTGAGCTTGAAGATCTGGAAACGGATATAGCTTTCAGCGAAGAACTCCTGAAACAAAAATATGATGACCACAAAATTTCAAACTATGTATTTCTGGAGAACCTCTCGACATTTAAAGCCGAACTTATCGGGATCAGAAGGATGGAACTGGAAATAGATGCTTTATCCGGTAAATATGAATCGCTTGATGACCTTGTTAAGGATGTTTATATTTATTTTGAAAACAAGATTAAAGAGGCCGGGCTTCCTGATGTGGTATTTGTCCTTATTAAGAGAAAACTTGACAAGGTTTATAAATATCTCAACATGAAAACAGAATAGCAAAATTATTATAGTAAAAAAAATTATTAGCTGATATTATCGGATTATGAATGAAAATCTGCTTGATAAATTACCTGAAATAAGCAGGGCCAGGTCTTACCGCTTATACTGCAGCAACGGGAAAAGGATAGTGGATTTATATCAGGACGGTGGAAGGGCAATTATGGGGCACCGTGTCCCGGGGCTTCTTCTTTCTATGAAACAGGCACTTGAAAAGGGGATGTTTTTCCCATGCCATACCAGATATGATAAAAGGCTTGAAAATGCAGTTCATACCCTTGCGGGGGGGGATGTCAGCTTCTCATTATGCAGCTTCGGGGGGGATGTTCCCGGGAAACTTGGAATTGGGGGTATTGATAATACTTTAACAGATAGTATATCTGTAAAAACTGCTGGTGATGCTGTTTACTGGTATCCGTTTTCAGGAGACAGTATAGCTGAACTTCTTGAAAATTACCGTTTTGTTATTCCGGTTCTCCCTTTTCCGGGAACTTTTTCACCATATATTATTCTCAGCCGGACCGGGACTCTCCCTGATAAGGATCCTGTCTCCCCCGCTGTTATTTCCTCTGTTATAACAGTTATTTACAGGCTTGTTGATTTTATGAAAACAGATCCCTGCAGGGAGTGGAAAGGATGTTTTAAAATAATTGAAAAGTACTGGAGAATAAAGGGGCCTTACCTTATTCCTCTTTACAGCAGGGAAATGCATAATGCCTTTTTCATTTTTTTGCTTGGTAAAGGATATCTGATTTCTCCCGTCTATGAAAATATATCAATTCTTCCTGCTGAAGTTTCTGCAGGGGAAAAAGCCGGGTTTTTGAACGCACTTTCCCGCTTTTCCGAAGGAGTATTAGATTGAATACGCATATGATTTCAATGCTTCTGAATAACATATTATGGGCAGTCACTGTTTTTATTGCAATAATCGTCTGGACCAGGACCAGAGACAGCTCCTGGATATTCATTGTGCTGTCTGTGATAACATTTTATGGTGGTGTTATATATAAAACCCTTCTTTTCTTCGGTATTATCATCCCCGGAAAGGTTGTCTATAAAAATATAGATATCCTGGAAATTATGGCCCAGACTATACCTGTCCTTTTTTTAATAATCGCTTTGAGTATAAAGGGGATCAGGAATTCCGGGAGATAGAAATGTCCTGATATAAATCCCGGATAATTATTAATTTACAGATCTCTCAGCGATTTATAATAAGTTTCGTTTGTTTTAATATGTTTGAATCCCAGGTGCTTATAAAAATCATGTGAATCTATCCTTGCTATATCTGTATGTATATTGATCCCTGTACAGTTGTTCTGTTTCCCCCATTTATATGCTTCCTCTATAAGCTTCTTGCCTATTCTTCTCCCGCGGTATTTTTTATCAACAAAAATTCCGGAAATATTACAGCACTTTTCGCTTAGTATAAAATAACAGACTTCAACCTGTACCCAGCCGAGGATCTCGTTGTTGTCTGCTGCTATTATTACACTGGAATCATTGGTTTTTAATATGTCCCTGACCCTGTCGGAAAGGTTTTCATATCTCAGGTCATATCCGATATCGGAACACATATTAATCAGCCCTTCAATATCCTGCCGTTTTATTTTTCTGAATTGAATATCCAATCTGTACCCCTTTAAATCGAAAAAATAAACCTAATATTAACAACATTTTAACTTTATTGATTCTTTTTAATCAAGCTAAATCATCATTTACCCCTTGACTAAAGCGTATTTTTTAATACAATTTTAATACTGTATTTGTTGTGATTTGTGTTTCGGCGCTGTCTGTAAATATGGAGTTCAGTTTTTTCCAAACCCGTTCCCGTTACACTGAACTGCTGTTTCAAACAGAACCGGATAGAAATAAAATTTATTAATTAAGGGCTGATAATTATGAAAACAATTTTCGTAAAGCCGAAAGATGTTGAAAGAAAATGGTTTATTATAGATGCTGAAGGGCACGCTCTCGGCAGGGTTGCTGTAAAAGCTGTAAACCTTTTAAGAGGCAAACATAAAGCTTGTTTTGTCCCTCATCAGGCGATTGGTGATTATGTTATTATTGTTAATGCTGAAAAAGCAATTGTAACAGGCGGTAAGGAAGATAAGAAACTTTACTACAGACATACCGGTTATCCGGGGGGTTTAAAAGTGGAAAGCTACAGAAAGGTTCTTGACAGAAAACCTACTTTTCCAATGGAAAAGGCGGTAAGAGGAATGCTTCCTAAAGGAACACTTGGCAATACCCTTTACACTAATGTAAAGATATATGCAGGAGCTGAACACCCACATGCAGCTCAGAACCCTGAAAAACTTGAGATATAGGATTAGGAGTGTTTAAGTGGTAAAAAATCTTGCATTAGGAACAGGAAGAAGAAAGACTGCTGTTGCAAGGGTCTATCTCAGAAGCGGTAAAGGCGCTTTAACTGTAAATGGAAAATCAGTAGAAAAATATTTTGTAAATCCGGAACATGTTTATGTTCTTAAACAGCCGCTTGCGGTTACAGATACTGAAGGTAAGTTTGATATAATAATAACAGTATCCGGCGGTGGAATTACAGGGCAGGCTGGTGCATGCCGGCATGGAATTGCCAGGGCTCTTGCTCACAATGATGAAACAAATATTTCAACATTAAGGGCAAACGGCTATCTTACAAGAGACCCAAGAATGGTGGAAAGAAAGAAATATGGCCAGAGAGGGGCAAGAAGAAAGTACCAGTTCTCAAAACGTTAACAAGTATATTCTCAATATTTCAGAAAGGGGAACTTCAGTGGAGATTACTGTCTCTGATAGTTCCTCTTTTTTTATTTTCAATGAAGATTTCTGTTCGGTTGATATTTCCTCAGGTGACCCGGTTGACAGCCGGCTTTTTGAGTTGCTTGTCCTGTTCGATGAAAGGTATCGTGCGTGCAGAAAATCACTGGACCTTCTTTCAATTTCTGCACAAACCAGGTATATGCTTAAAATTAAACTCTTAAAAAGGGGATTTTCAGAGGAATCAGTGAATTATGCGCTTGAATATCTTGAGAAAAAAAATCTTATAAATGACCGTGATTATGCTGAAAGATGGGTAGAATCACGTCTGAAGAAGAACCCGGAAGGCCCTTTCCGGCTGAAGGTTATGCTTACAGGAAAAGGGGTGGAAAGGGCTGTTGCAGATGATGTTGTAAATGCACTCCTTGATGATCAGGCTGTTGAAACAGCGGTAAAGAAAATAATTGAAAAACTTGAAAAAAGAAGCGGTATGACCGGGGAAAAAATTATGAGGAAGCTTCTTTCCAAAGGGTTTTCACCGGCAGTTATAAAAAAATATTTAATTCTATAATTTGTTTATTCCATTACTCCAAACTATACTTAAAATAAAATCATAAACAAAAAATGTTAAAGAACGGGATTTCCTGTTATGATTTTACAGGGTATAAAATATGAAAAAAATAGAACTGGTTGAATCTGATCCTTATCTTGAGCCTTATCTTGAATCTGTCAGGATCAGGATCGCTGATTATAAAAAAATAAGGGAAAAAATACTTTCTGACAACAGCTTATACAGCTTTGCCTCTGCACATCTGTATTACGGGATCCATAAAGAAAACGGAAAAACTGTTGTCAGGGACTGGGCCCCCAATGCAGAGTCTCTTTATCTCTTGTCTGAGGTCTCCGGCTGGAAGCAGGATGAGAAATTCCGCTTCAGGCGGATAAACAGCTACGGAGACTGGGAACTGGTTCTTGATAAAGACGTTCTGACCCACGGAAGTCTTTATAAGTACTACATTGTCTGGCCAGGAGGAGAGGGGGAAAGGCTTCCCCCCTATGCAAGACGGGTTGTTCAGGATAAAAAAACAAATATTTTCAGTGCACAGATGTGGCAGCCTGATAAAGGCTACCGGTGGAGTTTTCCGTCCCCTGTTTCGGGAAAGGATGATCCTCCTGTAATTTATGAGGCTCATATCGGAATGGCTTCTGAAAAGGGGGAGGTGGGGACTTTCCGCGATTTTGAAAGGGATATTGTTCCCCGGATTGTTGACGGGGGATATAACGCTGTTCAGATAATGGCTCTTATGGAGCACCCGTACTATGGTTCTTTCGGATATCAGGTTTCAAACTTTTTTGCCCTTTCCTCAAGATACGGAACACCGGAGGATTTTAAATCTCTGGTTGACAGCTGTCACAGCAAAGGGCTCAAAGTTATAATGGATATTATCCATTCCCACTCTGTAAAAAATGAGAATGAGGGGTTAAGCAGGTATGACGGTTCTGTTTTCCAGTATTTTCACGAAGGGAGCAAGGGGGAACACCCTGCCTGGGATTCACGGCTCTTTGATTACGGGAAGCCGGCAGTTCTTCATTTTCTTCTTTCGAACTGCATATTCTGGATTGATGAATATAAAATTGACGGATTCCGTTTTGACGGAGTTACAAGCATGGTTTACAGGAACCACGGACTTGAAAGCAGTTTTACAAATTATAATTCCTACTTTTCAGATAATACTGATAATGAAGCCCTGTCGTATCTCACCCTTGCAAATGAACTTGTACATTCTGTAAATCCTGATTTTATATCAATAGCAGAGGATATGAGCGGATATCCCGGAATGGCCTATCCTGTTGAAAAGGGGGGAATCGGATTTGATTACCGGCTCGGTATGGGGATCCCCGATTTCTGGATTAAATTAATTAAGGAAAAACGGGATGAGGAGTGGAATATGGATGAAATCTGGTCACAGCTGAACAACAGAAGGGGTACCGAAAAAAATATTGGATACTGTGAATCCCATGACCAGGCTCTTGTGGGGGATAAAACAATTGCGTTCCGTCTGATGGATTCAGAAATGTATGATCATATGTCTGAAGGGGATGATACATTTGTTGTTTCCAGAGGGATGGCACTTCATAAAATTATCAGACTCCTCACTTTTACGGCCGCCGGTGAGGGATATATGAATTTTATGGGAAATGAATTCGGGCATCCTGAATGGGTTGATTTTCCCAGAGAGGGAAATAACTGGTCATATCATTATGCAAGAAGACAGTGGTCTCTGAGAGATAATAAAACCCTTAAATACCGCTACCTTTCCGAATTTGACAGGGTGATGATAAAAGTCTGCAGAAGTGTATTAAATTCAGGATTTGCCGAGCTTATAAAAATACACAACAGTGATCATATTCTTGCCTATAAAAGGGGGGAGCTTTATTTTTTTGTAAATCTTGATCCTGAAAAGTCATATACTGATTACGGTTTTAAAACAAAGGAGGGAGGTTATTCTCTTGTCCTGAACTCTGATTCTCCGGATTTCGGTGGATATGACAGGATTCCGGAATCTATTATTATTGATACTGTGAAATCAGGAGATGATTCCTATCTTCCTGTTTATATTCCTGCAAGAACAGCCCTTGTTTTTAGAATAAATGATACTAAAATTTAAGGGTAAGGATGGATAATTATGTATCGCTTTAATAAAAATATGGAATTTGAAAGGGAGTGGCTTGAGACTGATAAAAGAGGTGGATATGCTTCTTCAACACTTGCTCTCTGCAATACCCGCAGATATCACGGTCTTTTTATTACTCCGGTTGATGGTTACGAGGGGAGATACCTTCTCCTTTCCGGGGTGGAACCGGTTCTGAAAAAGGGAGAAAAAATCTATCAGTTTTCAAACAGTCAGTATCCCGGAACAGTTCATCCCGAAGGATACAGGTTTCTGAAATCTTTTCAGGATTATCCCTTCCCTTCATGGAATTATAAAGCGGATGATAATATTTTTAATCTTGAAATATTTATGACAGATTCTGACGGTCTTGTAATAAAGATGGAGAACCGCAGTAAAAAAACTGCAGGTGAAGATGATACCCGGCTTTTTCTTAATTTTCTTTTTTCTTTCCGGAATATTCATCACCTTACGCATGAAAACAGTGATATAAATGAAAAAATATCTCAGGACAGCAGCGGCAGCTATATTTTCAGACCTTATTTTTCCCTTCCGGCAGTATATATAAGCTTCAGCAGGAAAATAAATTACGCTGAAGCCCCTTCGTGGATAAATAATACTGAATATCTCAAGGAACTTCAGAGAGGGTTTGATTTCAGGGAGGACCGTTTTTTACCAGGTACCTTTAGCACCGCTTTTCCTCCCGGTTCTGAAGTTTATATCGGGGTATCACTTGATCCCGCCTCAGTAAAAGAGGAAGAGTTACATGCATATTATGAAGATATATATATAAATGAGAAAAAAAAGAGACAGGAAATCAGAAAAAAATACAGCAGGAGCGGCAACAGCAGTCTTAAAAAACTCAAAGAAAATGCACGTCATTTTTTTATCAGAAATTCAGAAGGGAAGCTTTCTGTTATTGCCGGATATCCATGGTTTGGAGAATGGGGAAGAGATACAATGATTTCCCTTCCCGGGCTTACTTTTTATAACCAGGATACTGATAAGGGGATAGAAATCCTTGAAGCCTATTCCTCCTATCTGAAAGACGGTCTTCTTCCGAATACCCTTTCCGGCGCGCAGGGGTTTGAATCTTATAATTCAATAGATGCAGGGCTTCTTTACATCTGGGCCGTACAGCAGCTGTGGCTTTCCGGGGGGAAAAAGGCTGCATCCGGTTTTTATTCCTTTATAAGTGAAATTATTGAAGCATTTATTGATAACAGGGTTCCGGGAGCATCACTTGACAGCAGCGGTTTCATAGAGGCAGGCAATGAATTCACCCAGCTTACATGGATGGATGCCATGGTGGATAATAAACCTGTCACCCCGAGAGGGGGATACCCTGTTGATATAAATGCCCTATGGTATAACGGGATAAAGTTTTTTATTGAAGTTTCCAGGTACAGGAAGAATAAAATAAGGGCTGAACTTGTAGGGCTGTCTGAACAGATAGAAAAAAACTTTATTGACAGATACTGGATAGAGGAAGGCGGATACCTTGCTGATACTGTTTTCAGGGGGGAAAAGGATCTTTCTGTAAGACCTAATATGATCTGGGCAGTCTCCCTTCCCTACACATGCCTCGGAAAAAAGCAGATGCAGATGGTCATGGAAAAATGCGGAAAAGAACTTCTGACCGGTTTCGGTATAAGAACGCTGAGTATTCTTGACCCGTCATATGAAGGAGATTATTCAGGGAACGGTGCAGAGAGAGACAGAAAATATCACCAGGGGACTGTCTGGCCCTGGCTTTTCGGCATATACTCAGAAGGGGCATTGAGGGCTTCTGACAATCCTGAAAAGAAAGCGCTTGAGATAGAGTCTCTGTTGGATGATTTCCTGGATAAACATTTATACAGAAACGGATACGGTTTTGTATCTGAAATTTTTAACGGTACTGAGCCTGATGAAGGGAAAGGGGCATTTGCCCAGGCATGGAGCTCCGGAGAGATTATCAGAAGCTATGCTCTTATAGAACAGGCCAAGAAGGGGACATTTAATGACAAACGGTAAGTTACTTTCATCCAGGCAGGGGACAGATCCTGCAGCACTATATGCCGGGTTTGATGAGCACCTGCGGTTCAGTCTGGCAATAGAACCGGATTCAGCAAGCAAGTATGATATGTATAATGCTCTTGTCCTTACAATAAGGGACCGGCTGATTGACCGGTGGGTAAAAACCAAAAAGCTGCACGATCAGGTTGCATCAAAACAGCTTTACTATTTTTCAATTGAGTACCTGATGGGAAGGGCTATCGGTAATAATGTTATAAATCTCGGATATGAGGACAGTCTGAAAGAGGCTATGGAATCGCACGGGATCCCCTGGAAAGAGCTTCGGGCTCTTGAACATGATGAGGGGCTGGGCAACGGGGGTTTGGGCAGGCTTGCAGCCTGTTTTCTCGATTCACTTGCAACTATGGATTATCCCGCGATAGGGTACGGTCTCCGTTATGAATTCGGAATATTCAGCCAGAAAATTGTTAACGGATATCAGGTTGAGAAGCCGGATGAGTGGCTTAAGTACGGTAATCCCTGGGAAATCAGGCGCCCTGATATCCCGTGTATAGTTCAGTTCGGGGGAAGGCTTGAGCGGGACGACAGCGGAGAGATAAGGTGGGTGGCAACTGATGATATCGTAGGGGTCCCTTATGATATGCCTATAGTCGGATATGGTGGAAAGACTATCAATACCTTAAGGCTCTGGCGTGCTAAAAGCATAGAGAAGTTTAATTATGACAGATTCAACAAAGGGGATTATTATTTCTCGGTAGAGAAACAGGCCAGAGCAGAAAGTCTGACAAAAATCCTCTATCCGAATGACAGTTTTTATGAGGGCAAGGAACTCAGGTTCAAGCAGGAATACTTTTTTGTCTCCTGTTCTATCCAGGATATCCTGCGAAGGTTTAAAGGGCTGGGCCTTCCCCTTACAAATCTTCCTGATAAAACAGCAATCCAGCTCAATGATACACATCCTGCCCTTGCTGTCCCTGAGTTAATGCGGATACTTATTGACACTGAAAATATTTCCTGGGACGTAGCATGGAGTATTACAAGAAAGGTCTTCAGCTATACAAACCATACACTGATGCCGGAAGCGCTTGAGACCTGGCCTATCTCCATGTTTGAAAAGCATCTGCCCCGTCATCTTGATATTATCTACCGGATCAACTATGAACTGATCGATCGTGTTTCAAAGGATTATCCGGATGATATGAAAAAGCTTGCAAATATAAGCCTGATCGGTGAAAACGGGGAAAAGCATGTTAGGATGGCAAATCTGTCGATAGTCGGTTCGCACAAGGTAAACGGAGTAGCAAAACTTCACACTCAGCTTATTAAGGAAAAACTGGCAAAGGATTTTTATCAGCTTTATCCGGACCGTTTTATTAATATGACTAACGGGATCACACAGAGGAGATGGCTTCTGAAGTCGAATCAGCCTCTGTCTGCATTAATCACCGAAGCAATCGGGGATAAATGGATTACAGATCTTTATGAGCTGAAAAAACTGAAAAAGTTTGAAAATGATTCAGCTTTTCTGGAAAAACTTTTCGAAGTAAAGAGAATCAGCAAGCAGAAACTTCAGAAGCATTGCAGGAAAACTTTCGGTTTTGAGCTTGATACTGATACAGTATTTGATGTGCATGTAAAAAGAATTCATGAGTATAAAAGACAGCTTTTAAATGTGCTTCACATTGTATATCTGTACAGCAGGATAAGAAACGGAGAGAAATGTCTGCCAAGGACATTTATATTCGGGGGAAAAGCAGCCCCCGGGTATTATATGGCAAAACTTATTATCAAGCTTATTCACAATGTAGGCTATGTTATAAACAGGAACCCCCATGTTGAGGATTTTATAAGGATTTATTTTCTGTGGGATTACGGTGTTTCACTTGCCGAAAAAATTATCCCGGCGGCAGAGATTTCCCAGCAGATTTCTACAGCAGGGACAGAAGCTTCAGGGACCAGCAACATGAAATTCATGCTTAACGGAGCTCTTACTGTAGGTACCCTTGACGGGGCCAACATTGAAATAAAAGAGGAGGTCGGAGATGATAATATATTTATCTTCGGCCTTACAGCCGATAAAATTGCGGAAAAGAGGGCTAATTATAATCCGGAAGAGATATATCTGAATAATCCCGGAATAAAACAGGCTCTTGATCTTGTTTTCGGCGGGCATTTTGATCTTAATGAACCAGGGGTTTTTGAGCCGATTAAATCAATTCTTATAAAAAATGATACATATATGCACATGGCGGATTTTGAAGATTATATCAGAATTCATGAAGAGGTTGAAAAGGCTTACAGTGACAGGAACAGATGGATGAAGATGGTTCTTGCCAATATTGCATCATCCGGTAAATTTTCCAGCGACAGAACAATAAATGAATATGCAAAGTCTATCTGGGATATCAAACCACTTGCAGCAGAATAACTGGTTTACAGGAGGATAATGTGGAAAGAAGGTCAATCCCTGTTCTTCGTACGACTACAGGAAAAGAGGGAGATGTTGTATTACTGTTCCCGTACAGAAATGAGAAAATTATCAGGATCTACCGTGATGAAAATCTTCATCTTGAAATTGAGGTAAACGGGTGGGGAAAAGATACGGTTGTACAGGTTTACTCAGATTTCCCTGACCGGTATCAGAAAACCAGATGGGCCTATCTCCAGATGGAAAACAGCAGCGGAAGATTTTTTCTTGATTATTTTTTTACGAAATGCGGTCTCTATGAGTTCAGAATAAGATATTCGCATGACAGGGGAAAAACATGGCTTTGGGATTCCAAACCGGGAAGGAAAGTTCTTGTAGACCCCTCAGGGATGAGAAACCTTAGAATGTATACCCTTATCCCCTCTGTTTCCGGCACCATGACAGACTGGAAGAAAAAGCTTAAGGAAATCAAGGCCCTTAATTTTAATGCTGTCCACCTGCTTCCTGTTACAAGGATGGGAAAATCAGAAAGTCCCTATTCAGCATTTGATCTTTTTGACATTGATCCTTCCTATGTTGATCAGAACAAGGGGACAGGGGGACTTGATCAGTTTGAGGATTTTGTCGAAGAGGCGAAAAAGCTTGATCTTAAACTGTATCTTGATATTGTAATAAATCATATTAATCCGGAAAGTATCCCTGCTGCTGAATGCAGAAACTGGATTATGAAAGACTCATCCGAAAGTGACGGTATGAAAAGGGCCGGGTGCTATCACCAGAACTCATGGATAAGATGGGACGATCTTGTTCTTATCAATTATGATAATCCGGATCCAGGTATCAACTATGAAATATGGAACTATATGTACCATTATGTTGATTTCTGGGCAAATTATGCAGATTATACCGGGGGAGGGCTCCGTTTTGATAATCTTCACAGTTCAAACCCCCTCTTTATGATGTTTCTTACAGGAAAGCTCAAAGGTGACTATCCCGATCTTATACTTCTTGGCGAATATTTTACATCAACAGAAAACTTTTACAAAAATGTACCGGAGTGGCAGCTTAATCTTATTCTTGGAAATCCCTGGGAGTACAGACTTCTTCCTGATCTGAGAAAATATCTGAAAAAGATCCATACCCAGGGAGGGTTGAAATATTTTCTCCCGCTGACAACTCATGACACAGGAACCCCATCCCAGGAATACGGCAGTCCATGTTCGACAGTCCCCAGATATCTCACCTATTCCCTTCTTGGGACCGGGCAGACAGGAATAGTTCAGGGCTCGGAAACAGGAATTAAGGAAAAAATAAGGTTTATCGGCAGGCAAAGTGATTCTCTCTGTGATGGGGATGAGGATTTCAGGAATGAAATAAAAGCCATCAACACAATTCTGGAGAAGGAAAGCATTTTTCATGAAATCGGAAATATCAGGTTTGTAGATAATAACCATCCTGCAATTCTTGCAGCTATCAGAAGTGATATCAAAGGGGATGATGCTTATCTTCTTGTTGCGAATTTTGATATATTCAACAGCGCATCTATTGATCTGAACCAGCGGGACTTTTCCCTTCCGTTCAGAAGATTTATACTTGAGAATATTATTACAGGAAGGGAGATTTCTGTGACAGATATGATTTTTGATATGACCCTGGATCCGTGCGGTATTAGAATTTTCAGAATAAGAGAGTAGTGAACATGATAAAAGTACTTATGGTAACATCTGAGCTTCTCCCCTATGCAAAAACAGGGGGTCTTGCTGATATGGTTACTGCCCTGTCAAAATCGCTTGAGAAATTAAAAAATGCTTCCGGAGAAAGGGCGCTTGATATAAGGATTATTCTCCCCCGCTACTACAATATAGGGAGGGAAAACCTTGTTAAACATCCTTACCCGCTGGGTATTCCATGTCCGTACGGGGAGGAATGGGCAGGACTCTATGAGACACTTCTGCCCGGTACTGATATTCCTGTTTATTTTGTGGATCATGAAGGTCTTTACGGAAGAGATGGTGTCTACAGTCATTCCGGAGGGGAAGGATTTGCTGATAATGCCAAAAGATTTGCCCTTTTCAACAGAGCGGTATTTCAGGTCTGCAGAGCTCTTGACTGGATCCCTGATATATTTCACTGCCATGACTGGGCCTCTTCTCTGGTCCCCTATTTTCTGAAAAAAGAGGAAAAATACCGTGATTTTAGTAGATCCACTTCACTTTTGACTATTCACAACATAGGGTATCAGGGAATATTTTCACTTGAAGATACTTTTTATATTCAGCCGGAAAGAGATCTGCATTCAGTTTCAACACTTGAGTTCAACGGGGCTTTAAACTTTCTTAAAACAGGCATTATGAGCGCTGATCTTATTAATACTGTATCTCCGACATATGCTGAGGAAATAAAGACCCCGTTTTACGGACACGGCCTTGACGGAATCCTCCGTTACAGACAGGAGGATTTAAGCGGTATTCTCAACGGGGCAGATTATGAGCACTGGAACCCTGAAACTGATCCCTATCTGATGCCTGATAACTATTCTTCCGACAGAACAGCAAACAAGGGAAAAATAAAAAAACGGCTTCAGAAGGAAGTAGGGCTTGAAACTGACAGCAGCATCCCTCTGATAGGGATGGTAACAAGGCTTGTAAGCCAGAAAGGGATATGGGAGCTTTTCGGGCAGGGATACGGAAGTCTTTTCCTGATACTGAGAGACTTTAAAGTGCAGTTTGTTATCCTCGGTTCAGGTGATAAGTGGTGTGAAGATGAAATATCACGTCTTACCTCTGTTTTCCCTAATCTTAAAGTATGGATCGGCTATAATGAACACCTGGCTCATCTGATAGAGGGGGGAAGCGATTTTTTTCTTATGCCGAGCAGATATGAACCATGCGGGCTAAACCAGATTTATTCACTCCGTTACGGAAGTCTTCCCATTGTCAGGCACACAGGGGGGCTTGCAGATACAGTAATCAACTATAATCAGGAAACCGGTGAAGGGACCGGGTTTGTTTTCAATGACCTGAATCCCCAGGTACTGTATAATGTTACAGGATGGGCTGTTTCCACCTGGTATGACAGGAAAAAGGATATTACCAGGATGAAAAAGCGTGCTATGAAAATTGATTTTTCCTGGGAAAAATCGTCAGTGAAATATACGGATCTTTATAAAAAGCTGACAGGTAAAATTTGACAACGTTATATGCTTTAAATTAGACTAGTAGGTAAAGGGGGATGAAATGTACAATGTATCCTGTTTAATCCTGGGCGGCGGAAAAGGAGAGCGGCTTTATCCTCTTACCAAGGAAAGGGCCAAGCCGGCAGTCCCTTTCGGCTGCAGGTACAGGCTTGTTGATATTCCGATTTCAAACAGTATCCATGCAGGTATAAGGAATATACATCTGCTTACCCAGTTTAATTCAGATTCCCTACACAATCATATAGCTTCCACCTATAATTTTGATTCTTTTTCAAAAGGGTTTGTTCGTATTATTGCGGCAAAACAGGCTTACAGCGGAACCGGCTGGTTTACCGGGACTGCCGATGCTGTACGGAAGAACCTTCCGAGTTTTATGCTGCAGAAGCCGGATTATTTTATTATCCTCTCCGGTGATCAGCTTTACCGTATGGATTTAAAAAAATTTTTAAAAGAGCATATTGATTCAGGTGCTGAGGTAAGTATTGCTTCAACCCCTGTCACAAGAAAGGATGCTTCACAGCTGGGGATAATGCGGCTTGACAGCAAGGGCTTTATTGATTCTTTTATGGAAAAACCGGGTCCTGATAAGGATATTTCCGAGTTTATATCAAAAACTCCTTTTTCCGAGAATAAGGACTATCTTGCTTCAATGGGGATATATATCTTTAATTCAGATATTCTCCAGAGGACTCTTGAGTCAGATCATGTAGATTTCGGAAAAGGAATTATTCCTGAAGCTATCGGCAACCATAAGGTAAAAGGGTTTGTTTATACCGGTTACTGGGAGGATATCGGGACAATCAGAAGTTTTTATGAAGCCAACCTCAAGCTTGCATCCCCGTGTCCCCAGTTCAACCTTTATGATGAGCTTAAGCCGATATATTCCAACAGAATGGACCTTCCCCCATCCAAAATTAATTCCTGCACATTTCAGTATTCCCTTGCAGGAGCAGGTTCAATTATAACAAATGCTTTTATCAGCAATACCCTTATCGGAATAAGAACAATTATTGATTCAGGTGCCAGCCTTGAAAATGTATATTGTATGGGTGCTGATCATTATGAAACAGAAGAGGATAGAAAAGAGAATATCAGTAAGGATGTTCCCAATATCGGGATTGGTTCAGGTTCGATAATCAGGAACGCAATTGTAGATAAAAATGCAAGAATAGGGCGGAACTGCAGAATAGGGATTGACCATATTGAAAGAAGTGATGGCGACTATGATTTTTATTATATCAGGGACGGGCTAATAATAATATGCAAAAACGCAGTTCTCTATGACGGTACCAATATCTGAATAATTCCTTTTTTCCAAACACAATAAAAAAAAATGACAGATTCCCGTGATTTTGTGGTAAAATGTTTCAGCCTCAGAGTTATTTAAGAAGGTGGATATGGGGAAAAAGGGGAAAAAGCTAAAAATCTTTTCTGCACTTGAGGTAGCAAACATATGCGGAGTAGTTAATCAGACCGCAATAAACTGGATAAAAAACGGCTATCTGAAAGCATTTACAACTCCGGGGGGACAGTACAGGGTATATGCTGAGAACCTGATTGATTTCATCGAAAACAGGGGCATGATTCTTCCTGATGAGCTGAAACCGTATATAGTTTCTGCAAAAGGGGCGCTGATTGTCCATGTGATAGATCCGGACAATACTTTCGGAGATCTTTTCAAGGATAAATCTATTAAGGAAGGTCTGAATTTTGATATAACTGTATCTGAAACCAGTTTTCAGGCGGGGTATTTTCTGGCTAAAAAATCTCCGGATATTGTGATAATAAAGAAATCGTTTATTGATGTTACCCCTGAAAAGATAAAGACCCTTCTGAAAACTGAAAAATCCGACATACCTCTGGTTGTTTATATTTCAGACACAGACAACGGCGGGGAGAACAGGGGATTCAGTGATTTTATAATTGAATACCCTGTTGATTTTAAAATTCTTTTTGATTATATCGCAGCCAATGCAGGGAAAAATAAGTTTGCAGGGGGAAGATAAAATCTACACCCGGTATTCTGTCTCAGTATTCGGCATGGTACAGGGGGTCGGCTTCAGGTATTCCTCCCAGAGAGCAGCTGCCGGATTCAGAGTGTCCGGGTGGGTCAGAAATAATTCTGACGGATCTGTTGAGATAGAATGCGAGGGGGAGAAGCAGGGGGTGGAAGATTTTATCAGGTGGCTTGAGCATGGTCCTCCCTATGCAAGGGTGACAAGGATAGAAAAACAGGAAAAGCCCTATCATGGCTATTATAAAGGATTTTCAATAGAATACTGATCAAGTTTGCCGGCAATGCTCCCCGGCAGGGTTGCCTTTATAATTACATGGTTATCAATATATTTTTCTTCTATTACAGTCCCTGAAGACTTTATCAGTGATATTATATTATATTTACTTAACGGTATCTTCATCTGCATGGTTTTCTGTCCCTGGTTAATAAGTTCTTCAATTTTTTTAAGAAGCTTATCAATATTTTTACCGGTCCTTGCAGAAATAAAAACAGCATTTTCAAAATCATTTTCCAGCCGGTGAAGTAAAAAAGGGTCTGTATCTTTATCAATCTTGTTAAAAACCTGTAAAACTGTTTTTTCAGAAGCACCGATTTCATCCAAAACTTCTACTGATGCCCGGTAATGGCTTAATACTTCAGGGTCTGATCCGTCCATAACCAGAACAATTATATCTGAAAGTGCTGTTTCCTCAAGGGTTGATTTAAATGCCTCTATAAGCTGATGTGGAAGTTTTCTTATAAATCCAACTGTATCGGTCAGAAGAATTTCTTTTCCACCCGGCAGTTTCATTTTCCGGGTTGACGGATCTAGTGTGTCAAAAACTCTGTCGTTTGCATCCACGTCTGATAACGTAAGGCGGTTAAGGAGGGTTGATTTCCCCGCATTTGTATATCCGGCAATTGAACATGACGGAAGGTTGTTTATACTTCTCTGCTTTCTCCTTGTGCTTCTCTGCTTTTCCACTGTTTCAAGTTCGTTTTTTAATCTGCTTATTCTGTTCAGGACAATTCTCCTGTCAAGTTCAAGCTGTTTTTCCCCTTCCCCTCTGTTCCCCGAAACTCCGCCCCGCTGCTTTGAAAGATGGGTCCATGCCCCTGTCAGGCGGGGAAGAGCATAGCTCAGCCTTGCAAGTTCAACCTGAAGAGAGGCTTCCCTGGTTACAGCCCGTTCAGAAAAGATACTGATAATTATTTCCTGTCTGTCAGATGTTCTGATCCCTGTATACTTTTCCCAGTTTCGCTGCTGGGACGGGGAAAGACTGTCATCAAATACTATATAACTGCTTTCTGATTCAAGGGCTATATTTTTAATCTCATCGACCTTTCCTTTTCCCACAAGAAACGGGGCATGGGTTTTTTTCAGGGGCGCTATCACTTTTTCGGCTGTAGAGATACCAAGTGTCTCAAGCAGAGCTTCCAGTTCATTCAGGTGGTTTCTTACTGTGTCGCGGTCTCTGTTGAGGTCAATTCCGATTATTACCGCTTTTTCATTCTTTTCTTCTGTCTGATTCTGCAATTATTTATATCTCCGAGGCCTATAATCTCTCTTATCGCCGGGATATAGTCAAGGATTGATTCAAACAAAAACTATCTGCTATCATGATCCTGTATGGAAGATAATACACATCCCCCTGATTGTTTAACCTGTGTTTTTTTCAGAACTACCTGGGACCTCCGGTTTCCCCGGTCCTGCTCAATTTTTAATATAAAAAGCAGGCAACTTCCTTCAATCGTTGTTCTCAGAAATACAGGGAAGAATTGTCCCTCCTACAGGAAATCTGATAAAATCAGGGAATAACGCTTCCCTGATAAATAAGTATCTGTCTGTCAGAAAAAATTAAGAAGAGTTATATAAACTGCTGTTCCGCCGAAGATACTCAGTAGAGCATTCTTTTTTATAAGATGGAGAACTGCAACAACAGCACCGCTTATCCATGGAATTAAGAATCCTGGCCTGGCTGATATATCGGTCAGAGGAAGGCTTGTCATAACCAGAACAGTCATTACAGCTCCGGGAATAAGCCTTGCCCCTTTTAGAAAAAGCTCCGGGGGATGTTTTTTTGCAAATATTATAAAAGGAAATGCACGTGTCAAAAGTGTTACAAATCCCATGGCAAGTACAGCTATAAATATCCCATTCACTTTTTACCCCCTTTTACAAGAAAAAAACAGGATGCTGATCCGAATATTATTCCTCCTGTCAGTGCCTGATCAGGATAACCTGCAAGATTAAGAATAAGGACTCCTGCAGCTGCAAGTAAGAACGGCCCCGGCCTTTTAAGTGCCCGTATCTGCTCGACAAGAAGGACAATAAAAAGGGCTGTAAGTGCGAATTCCATTCCGGGAGCATTCCAGCTTATTACTGAGCCCATAATTGCCCCTATAGTGCTTCCTGCTGTCCAGTAAGACTGATTAAGAAGTGTTATCCAGAAATCAAACTTCTCCTTGCTGTATCCGTCAGGCGGTTCAACTGTTGTCAGAAGAGCATAGGTTTCATCTGTCAGCCCGTAAATAAGATAAGGCTTTGCAAATTTAAAAAGAGAGAACCGCTCCAGAAGTGACAGTCCGTAAACCATATGCCGTGAATTCAGCAGAAAAACAGCAAGTGCCATCTCTGCGATACTCTTCTGCTGGGCCAGAAGGGATATAGCCAGAAACTGTGCCGCCCCGGCGAAGATTATTAAACACATAAGCGGCGCCCAGTACCAGGCAAGGCCTGTTTTTACAAGAAGAAAGCCGTATGCCATCCCGATCGGTACATATCCGAATAAAACAGGGACTGTAATTCGGAAAGCATGAAATATCAGTGGTTTTTTCAGGGTGTTCATAAAATCAAAATAGATAATTTTGCAGGTTTAGTAAAGAGCTGTCATTGAAGAGGAAATATTATGTTGTATAACCTCTTTTTACGCTTTAAAATATCTATATGCTAATAACAGAATTGATTGATAAAAAGAAGCACGGTCTATCTCTTTCGCGGAAGGAGATAGACTTTTTTGTAAACGGGTATGTTAAAGGCTCAATCCCTGATTATCAGATCTCTGCACTCTTAATGGCAATATGGTTCAGCGGTATGGATAAAAGGGAGACAGCAGATCTTACCCTTTCAATGGCGGAATCAGGAGACCAGGTGGATCTTTCCGGAATTCCCGGGATAAAGGTTGATAAACATTCGACCGGAGGGGTAAGTGACGGAACAACACTTATTGTCGCCCCTCTTGTTGCTTCATGCGGCGGCAGAGTTGCGAAGATGTCAGGTCGGGGGCTTGGCCACACGGGCGGTACCCTTGATAAGCTTGAATCAATACCCGGGTTCTGTGTCAGGCAGAGCATGTCCAGGTTTACAGAGATTGTTTCCTCTATCGGTCTTTCAGTTATCGGACAGAGCGACAATCTTGTCCCTGCCGATAAAAAGCTTTATTCACTTCGGGATGTTACAGGGACTATTGATAATACTTCGCTGATAGCCTCCAGTATTATGAGTAAAAAAATAGCATCAGGCAGTGATGCAATAGTTCTTGATATAAAGACCGGAAACGGGGCTTTTATGAGCAGGATAAGCGATTCTATCAGACTTGCAGAATCAATGGTTGATATAGGAAAGCTTGCCGGCAGAAAAACAGTTGCTGTTGTTACAGATATGAATCAGCCCCTCGGGTTCAGTGTCGGCAATTCCCTTGAGGTTAAAGAGGCTGTAGAGATCCTTCAGGGGCAGTATGAGTCTGATCTCAAGGTTGTATCTTTTACCCTTGCATCAAGAATGCTTATTGCATCAGGTCTTTGTGATACTGAAAACAGTGCAATGGAGATGCTGGAGGAATCGCTTTCTTCAGGAAAGGCTCTTTTTAAACTTGCTCAGATGATAGAGGCCCAGGGAGGGGATCCTGAGGTGGTAAACAATACATCTCTGCTTCCCTCTTCTTCAAAACGGATTCCGGTTGTTTCAGATAAAAGCGGTTATATAGAAGAGATTATGACACCTGATATAGGAATATCTGCAATGATGCTTGGTGCCGGAAGGGTTAAAAAGGAAGATGTTATAGATCCTTCTGTGGGAATATGGCTCAGAAAAAGGCTGGGGGACTTTGTTGAAAAAGGGGAGGAGCTTGCTGTTTTTCATGTTAATGATGAAAAAAATCTAAACGATGCGGTTAAAAAATTTTCAGAAGCATACAGAATCGGTGATAATCAGCCGAATGAACTTCCCCTTATCTACACCATTCTTGATGAATAGACAAATAAGGTAATTGATGTATTATAAGTTTAAAAGAGTGAATTATCAGGCAGTTATACCTGAAAGATAGGATAGAGTGATTTATGAATACAGTTATTCTTGTTATAGACAGTTTCGGAATCGGAGAACTTCCTGATGCAGGAGAGTACGGAGATGAAGGGGCAAATACAGCTCTTCACATCTGTGAATCAGTTTCAGGAGAGAAGTGGCCTTCCCTGAAAAAACTGGGACTGGGGAATGCCTCTTCCCTTCTGGGGAATATTCTTCCCGGGGTTTCCCCCTCCGTTAATCCTGATGCCTTATACGGTGTTATGAAAGAAAAATCACCTGGAAAGGATACTACAACAGGGCACTGGGAAATTGCCGGGATTGTTCTGGAAAAAGCTTTCAGGACTTTTCCTTCCGAATATCCTTCTTTTCCGGATGAACTTACTCAGAGGTTTCTTAAAGAGGTTTATCCGGGATTTCTCGGGAATATTGCCGCATCGGGAACACAGATTATCCAGGAACTGGGAGAAGAGCATATTAGAACAGGCAACCCTATTATTTATACTTCATCTGATTCCGTTCTTCAGATAGCAGCTCATGAAGATATAATACCGGTGGAAGAACTTTATAAAATGTGTATGAAAAGCAGGGCAATCTGCGACAGTTTTATGGTAGGCCGGGTAATAGCAAGACCCTTTACAGGGAATGCTGAGGAGGGATTTGCAAGGACTGACAGAAGAAGGGATTTCAGTATCCCCCTTCCCGGGAAAAGCTTTCTGGATATTCTCGCTGAAAACGGGGTAAAAACTGTAGCTGTGGGAAAAATCGGAGATATTTTCAATGAACAGGGGATCTCGGAAAGTTACCACGATAAAGGTAATCCTGACTGCATTAAAAGGACAATTTCGATTTTAAATGCAAACAGCACTGAAGACAGGTTGATTTTTGTCAATCTAGTTGATACAGATATGAAATACGGGCACAGGCGGGATGTAAAAGGATATTTTAATGCTGTAGCTGAAATAGACAGCAGCCTGGAAGTGATATTATCCCTGCTTGTTCCCGGCGATATGCTGATAATAACCGCAGATCACGGATGTGATCCTTCATTCAGGGGTACTGATCATACAAGGGAATATGTTCCAGTACTTGTTTATGTAAAAGGGATTACAGATCATATGGATTTCAGCGGAAAAAACGGGGGTATAAGGGAATCTTTCGCCGATATAGCTGCAACTGTGCTTAAAGGGTTCGGTTTAAACAGACTAAGAGAGGGAAAACCCTTATTATAGTTCAATATGACAAAAACAATTTTTATTCTTCTTCTCACATTTTTAATTGCAGGGTTTTCTTTTTCTGAAGAGTTTGACTATTCAAATATTGACGGAGATCTGTTCCTGACAGATATTCCTGAGTATCTTGGAGAGGCTGCCTTTATTGAAAAGGTTAACCAAAAAGGAGGCGGTAAGCCCCCTCTGGGACTTGTTTTTTCAGGAGGAGCTGCAAGGGCTTTCGCCCATATAGGGGTTTTGAAAAAGCTTGAAGAGGAAAATATTTTTCCTGATTTTATTGTAGCAAATTCCATGGGATCCATTGTTGCCCTTCTTTATGCGGCAGGGGTCTCCCCTGATATGATACAGCAGATGATGCTGGATTATAATACTGAAGATCTTTTCCGGCCTGTAATTCCTCTTAACGGCGGGGTTCTTGATTCCGGCCGTTTTATTTCTATTCTGTATGAAATTCTGGGAGACCTTGATCTGTCTGTTCTCAAGATACCTGTTGCAATTATATCTGAAGATCTCGTTTCAAGGAGGCAGATCGTTTTCATGGAGGGGGACTTCTATAAAATACTTCAGGGAAGCATTTCCATGCCTTTCAGCTTTCCCCCTGTTCCGTATAAGGATATGATGCTGATAGACGGAGGGGTGACAAATCTTGTCCCTATAGATGTAGCAGCAAAATATACCGACCGTATTATTGTTTCAACTGCTCTTTATGACAGGGAAAGCAGTTTCAGGAGTTTTACAACTGTGCTTAACAGGGCTTTTGATATTGGAAAAACCAGAAAAGGGGTAAATCAGCTTAAGACATTTAACCCGCTTATTATAAGATGCGATGTTGAAGGCTATTCATTTATGGCTTTTCAGAAGATAGATGAGATTGTAGATAAGGGATATCAGTCAGCGGAAGAGGTGATTTCCAGGCAGAAGGAGAGTTATTCAGGCTTAAAGTCCTATTTTAATCAGGACAGGATAAGTCAGCTTGAAGAAGAGAGAGCCTCGGTTGCGGACAGTTACGAAATTTTCAGAAAAAAATATTCAAAAACAGGGGCGATCCCTTCAAAACATCTTTCAGCTTCATTTTCTGCCGGGTTCAGGATGTACAGCGGTCCTGAGGATGATTACAATCTCAATAATCTTGATTATCTTTATGTAGGGCAGAATCTTGAATACGGGTATATTCAGTCGTCTGTAAGTGAATACTGGAGCGGTGAAAATTCAGGGGTGGACAGTAAACTCAACTTTATACTGTTTGACCTCCTTAGGTTTAAAAACAGGGCTCTTTTTAACTGGGACAGCTGGGAATATGATTATTCCTATTATCATACAAGAGGGGACCTTCATTTTTCCCCAACTCCCGGAACTGAAATAATGCCGTTTACAAGCTACGAAGGGAATTATGATACAGCATTTCTTCTTGATAAAGGGTTTGTAAAAAGCGGTATTGATACATTTGCCGGAGACAGGGATTTTTTTCTTTCATTATTCTGGTTTGGAGAAGGGAGCAGCTTCCCCGATGAGATGGTTTCGGGGTGGGGTGGAAAAAATAATTTTAAGCTGAAGTTTTCAGATTATTTCGGATTAAGACAGAAAACTTCACTGAGAATCCCTTTTTCAGACAGTGATGAAATCGGGCTTTATAAAAATGACGGACTCAGAGGAGTTGCGGTTTCGGGTGACTATGAGAGAGTCCTTGTCACTAACAATAATTTTTCCTTTATGGCAGATGCCGATCTTACCCTTGGAGAAATCCTGATTCTTAAAGATGTTGAGGCATCTGTTTTTGTTGATTATTTTGAACGGGATGAAGCGGGAATATCCACAGGGCTTGCCCTTGATTTTGATATATCATTTATAGGGCTTACTTCATTTTATTTTGCCGCCTTCGGAGGATATGACTGGCTTTCGGAGGGAATTTTCATCGGAGTGGCAGTTTCTTCACGCGAGTGAAGTTCCTGTAAAACACTTTTTATAATTGTAAACAGACCTTGAAATCTATTGACAAAATAGTCTACTCATTTTAGTTTGAGCTATACATAAAAAAGGAGAAAAGTTTGATGAGATTTGGGAAAACAGTATCTAAAATACTAATGATTTTGATAATTGCATTCAGTTTGCTTGCCGTTTCCGGCTGCAAAAAAGAGGAAAAAGGGGCAGCTTCTGAAGAAAAAAAGATCAAGGCCGGGTTTGTATATGTCGGTCCTGTCGGTGATTACGGCTGGTCACATGCCCATCATGTAGGAAAAGAGTTTGTAGAAAAAAAATATCCATGGCTTGAAACAGTTTATGTAGAAAGCGTTGCCGAGTCTGACAGTGCCAGAATAATCGACAGATTTGTGCAGGAAGAAAAATGCGATATAGTTTTTACAACAAGTTTCGGCTATATGGATGATACTATTGAAGCAGGTAAAAAATATCCCGATACAAAATTCATGCATTGTTCAGGTTTTAAACAGTCTGAAAACGTAGGTACCTATTTTGGAGACCTTTATCAGATGTACTACCTTAACGGTCTTATGGCCGGAGCCCTCTCAAAAAGCAATAAAATCGGATATGTTGCTGCTTTCCCGATTCCTGAACTCTACAGACATATAAATGCATTTGCTCTTGGTATAAAGGAAGTAAATCCTGAAGCCAAAGTTTATGTAAAATGGACATATGCGTGGTACGGACCTGACAAGGCAAGAGAAGCTGCTGAAGCTCTTATTGCTGAAGGCTGTGATGCGCTGGCATTTACTGAAGATACCCCTGCTGTTATTGAAGTCGGTCAGGAGCATACAGAAAAAGGTAACCAGATATATACATTCAGCCATTACAGCCCTATGCAGCAGTACGGTGAGGACAGTGTTGTTTCAGGACAGCTTGCTGACTGGGGTGTTATGTATGACAAAATTCTTAAGGATCTTTATGACGGAAAATGGAATAAAGACCTCTGGTGGCTTGTAAATGAAAAGGCTGTTGCTCTCGGCGGCAGTTTTGATGAAAAAATCAACAGCAAATTTGTCGATGATCTTGCCGGCATTAAAGTAAACAGCAAGGTTTTCGGCGAAGTAACTGTTCTTGATCTTGTTGAAAAGAGACTTGAGCAGATGGAAAAAAACCCGGCTGAGTTTGATCCGTATACAGGTCCCATTTATGATAATGAAGGTAATCTTCAGGTTGCTGAAGGCGCTAAAGCAGATAAGGATCACCTTCTCTCTGTAATGTATTTTGCTGATAATGTAGCATCCAAGCTCCCCAAAACCAATTAAGGTACATAGAGACAATAATCAAAAGCCCCGGAAGATCCGGGGCTCTTTTACATGAATTCCCTCTAAAAATATATGATGCTTCATTGTTGTTTTATGGATAATCTTTTACAGATAGCCTGTCTGCAGAAGGCTATTGTTCCATATATTCTTCATATTCATTTGTTGTTACTGTTGTCCCTTCTTTCTGAACCTTTAAAAGATTTTCATTTTTATCATATATGTTGGTATATGAATATGTAGTTGGACTGCTTCCGTTGGTATATGAATATGTTGTGGTTGCGGTATTGCCGTGACTGTCCATTGTATTTGTAGCTGTGGATACTAAGGTCCCGGATGAATAATTATTGTGAACAACCTCGGTTATTACGTTATTGCTGTCATAGGTATAAGAAATATCAGTTTTCGTGAACGGATTAGTGCTTCCGTTCAGGTATATTTCTATTGTTGCAGGATTTCCGTTGGCGGTAAAATCTGAATGGACAGCATAGAGCGTAAGATTTCCGTCTGTATCGTAACTTGAGCCTTTTATTAATCTGTTCTCCAAATCATATTCTGATATGGTGTATCCGGTATAAACTCCATCTTTGTAGTTGATGATTTTATTATACAAATTATTGTTATCGGAATTGTATTCATAAATATAGGAGAGTACACTACTGGTACTTGTGTCTGTCTTTTTTACAAGTCTGTAACTTGCGTAAGCTGTGTCGGAATCCGGATTACTGCACCCTGATAACTGGAATACCAGAAATGATAATAAAATCATGATATAAATATTTTTCATCTTTACCTCAATTATTTTGTCCTGGTATCATTGTAGATGATTTATATTTTTTATTATAGAACTCTGATTTAAAAAAATTTATTTGCTTAAGAATAATCGAAATAATTATCAGGTATGTAAAACAGTATTTGTGTATAAAATAGAAGTCCTTGAAAAGAGGGGAGACACTGTCTGGCTTATTAGCAGGTCAGGATGCCGGTCAGGTGTTAATCACAAAACGAATTTTTATTATGGTTTGAGATTTAGCAATTACCCCTTTTATATACAGATATAAATAACATTATATAATAAAGTATAAAAAGCTTGACAGATCTTTTGTTCTCCTCTTATTATTTAGATATGTATAATAATATATAAATACGAATATATCATCATCAGCAGTAATTATGATGTTTCAAATATTGCTGACAATAATGGAGTGAAAATGCAGAAGAAATATTTATTTGCACCAGGTCCTGTTTTAACCACTGAAAATGTAAAGAATGCTGCTCTAATCCCTGATCTCTGTCACCGCAGGGGGGATTTTGAGAAAATTTATTCTGAATTAAGAAAGGGAATCCTGAAAACTGTAAATGCCTCTGAGGGAAATTATACTTCAGTTGTTATTACAGGTTCAGGAAGTTCGGCTAATGAATGTGTTATATCATCGGTATTCTCAGAAGATTCAAAAGCATTGGTTATCAGTAATGGAGAATTCGGCAACAGGTTGAAAAATTTTGTTGATTGCTACGGTATCACAAATATTGTTTTGGATTTTGGCTGGGGAGGATATCCTGATCTTAAAAAAATTGAAGATACACTGAAGGGTGATTCTTCCATCAGCCATGTATTGATGGTAATGCATGAAACCAGTTCCGGTATGATTAATCCGGTTAAGGAAGTTTCCAATCTTACCAAAAAATATAATGCTATTTTTCATCTTGATGCAGTAAGTGCTGTCGGGGGAGAAGCAATTGATCTTGATGACTGGGGTGTTGATTACTGTACCGGGGTTCCCAATAAGGCGGTAGGTGGACAGCCCGGGGTCTCTTTTGTAGTTGTAAAAAAAGATCGTATCAGAGAAATACAGAATACTCCTGTCAGGAATATCTATTTAAGGCTTCAAAAACATGTAGAAACTGCAGAATCAATTAATCAGACACCGAATACCCCTTCTGTTGTAATGTTTAATACATTTCTTGAATCAGTCAGGGAACTGCTCAATGAAGGGCTTGAGAGGCGTATTGCAAGATATAAGGAAAATGCTGCAATAATCAGAAAGCAGGTTGCTGTTATGGGGCTTACAATTCTTCTTGATGATAAAATCTCATCCAATACAGTAACATCTGTTTTCCTGCCGCAGTCAATTCCTGTAGCTGATTTTATCGATAAAATGGAAGAGGAAGGGTATGTATTATATCTCGGGAAAGGGCCTTTCTTAAAGAAAAACATGTTCCAGATAGCAAATATGGGCCAGATTTTTCCAGATGACTGCAGAGCTTTTGTAAAAGTTTTGGAGAGAGTCTATAAAAATATGTCCGGAAATTAAGAATAATTATTTTAGAAGCAATTAGATATTGTTGTGTAATACGATGATTTCTATTTACTCAAAGCAGACTTGTATTAGTCTGTAAATATTTTTAGTTTTAAGCTTTACAAGGGGGATGAAGTGAAAAAGAAAGTTGACAGGTTTTTTATCATTGCAGGGCTTACTGCAATGGTAGTAATGGCTTCTTTGGTTTTTACAGGCTGCGGCCAGAAGGCGGGCACAGGTGAAACTGCTAAAGAAGTGAAAAAAGAAACAATCAAATGGAGACTTCAGACATATTGCGGACCTTCAATGAATGAAGATGTCATCGGCAATATGGTTAAGGAATTCAATGAGATTGCAAACGGGGAAATGGTAATTGAGCTCTATGGGGCTGATCAGCTGGTTCCGCATGGAGAGTTGTTTAATGCAGTCCAGAGTGGGACTGTAGATATGGCTCTCAGTGATGATGAATCAATGGGTTCCCCTGCAGATGTTGCTATATTTTCAGCATATTTTCCTGCAGCAGGTAGGATCGGACTTGATATTGATGTTTTATGGAACCGATATGGTCTGAATGAAATCTGGAAAGAAGCTTATGATGAGATAGAAGGTGTTACATGGCTGGCTCAGGGCAGCTGGGATCCCTGTCTTGTTGCAAGTACCAAGCCTGTCAGAAGTGTAGAAGACCTTAAGGGCTTAAGACTTTTTACTTCTCTTTTTAACGGGAAATTCCTTGAAGCAGAATATGGTATAGTTCCTGTTGTAATGCCTGTGGAAGATGTTCAGATGGCTCTTCAGACAGGGATGCTTGACGGTGTTACATGGTCAGGTGCTACTGAGCTTTATACAACCGGTATAGCTGATGTATGTGATTACCTCTTAACCAATCCTATCTCAGGGGCATGGTCAGGCGGATTTTTTGTTAATACCAAGTCATGGGAAGCTCTTCCGGATCACCTGCAGAGACTCGTTCGAATGATGATTCAGGCTTCAAACTATTACAGACTTCACTGGTACTGGTGGGGAGAAGCAAAATACAGAGCCGAGGGTTCAAAAATGGAGCTTACTTCAATTCCTGAAGATCAGTGGACAGGTGTTGAGGTTCAGGCAGCTAAATACTGGGATGAATTTTCCAAGAAGAGCCCAAGGTCTGAAAGAGTTATTAAAGCGTTTAAAGAATATGCTGCAATCAGACAGAAAGCTGGCGCTCCTTATACTGGAGGGAAATAATAGATATGACGTTTGGATCTTTCGATCTTAGATTTTTATTGGATTGAATTATCCTGTTGCTGTATCCTCTTCTTTTGAGGAGGATACAGAAAGGTTTTTTGAAAAATAAGAAATGGAGAAATGGATTTTATGATGAAGCCAATAAAAATTTATGTAAAGTCTATAGATTCTATAAGTGCGGCAATTGGTAGTGTAGTTAAGTTTCTTGTTTTGTTAATGATAGCTGTTTTGGCATATGAAGCTATTACAAGGAATTTTTTTGATATTTCCAATAAATGGTCACTGGAAATAACTGAATTTATTAACGGAACTTATTATTTGTTAGGCGGAGCTTATGTGTATCTTATAGGCGGACATGTTAGAATGGATTTTTTTTACAGCGAATGGTCTCAGCGGAAAAAAACAGTTTTTGATATTATTACTTTTGTATTAAGTTTGGCATATTTAACCTGGCTTCTGCTTGGCGGGTTTTCCAGCTCTGCATATGCGTTGAAATACAGTCAGACAAATTATTCGGCCTGGGGACCTCCTATAGCTCCCATGAAAATTATTGCTACAACAGGTATAGCTCTGATGCTGTTACAGAATATTTCCGAGATTATTAAGGATATCGTTTTGGCGTTTGGAAAAGATACTTCCTGGATAAAAGACTGGAGGTTTGACGATGAGTTATGAGTATATTGCTCTTTTAATGTTTCTTACAATGTTTGTTACTCTTTTATCAGGACGTCATATCTATGCCGTTATAGGGGGAGTTGCAAGTATTTTTGCTATGGTTCTCTGGGGAGCTGGCGGTCTGGAGATGGGTTTCCATGCTTCATTTAAGCTTATTAACTGGTATCCGCTTGTAACCTTGCCGATTTTTGTATTTATCGGATATCTGTTTTCTGAATCAAAAATATCCGAGGATTTGTATCGCCTGATACATATTCTTACAGGACCTCTTAAAGGGGGGCTTGCAATAGGGACCATTGTTTTAATGGCAATAATATCTGCCATAAACGGCCTGAGTGTTGCGGGTATGAGTGTTGGGAGCAGTGTTGCTCTGCCGGAAATGCTTAAACGTAATTATGATAAAAAAATGGTGACAGGAGTTATTCAGGCAGGAAGTTCTCTTGGTATATTGATACCTCCCAGTGTAGTTCTTGTTCTTTACGGAATGATTGCCAGACAGCCGGTAGGGCATCTCTGGCTTGCCGGAGTTTTCCCCGGGCTTCTGATGTCCGGAATGTTTATTGTTTATATTATTGTCCGATGTAAGATACAGCCCGAAATGGGGCCGGTTTTACCCAGAAATGAGTGGGACCTTCCTGTCAGGGAAAAGATTTCTGCACTTAAGGGCGGACTGCTTCCCTTATTCATCATATTAATGATGTCCGGACTTTTTTTGATGGGAATAACCAGTCTGGTTGAAAGCTCTGCTATCGGAGCTATTGCAACAATAATTGCAGCAGTAATAAAAAAAAGGTTTAACTGGAAAATTCTTAACAAGGTTTTGACACAAACAGTAAGCGTCAGCGTTATGTTTATGTGGGTTGCCATGTCTGCAATGGCATTTGCAGCTATTTTTGACGGCCTTGGCGCAGTACATGCGATTGCAACATTGTTTCTGAGTCACGGATTCGGTCCGATAGGAACTATTATTGCCATGCAGGTTTCTTTTTTACTGTTGGGGACTTTCCTTGATGATACAGCGATGCTGATTATTGTTGCTCCGCTGTATATTCCTCTGGTTGTTTCCATGGGGTTTAATCCGATATGGTATGGGGTCCTTTATACAATAACCTGTCAGATAGCTTATCTGACACCTCCGTTTGGATATAATCTTTTTCTCATGAAAGCTATGGCTCCAAAGGAAATCAGTCTTGGGGATATCTACCGCTCTATTGTTCCTTTCATATTCCTTATGATTGCAACAATAGCTATTTTAATTATTTTTCCACAAATTGCTACATGGTTACCGGATCTGTATTTTGCAAAATAGAAAATTTGATTAATATGGCTGGAAACATTTCTTTATACTGAATTGGAAATTTCTACAGCATTGTCTGTAGAAGTTTCTTTTATCATGATTTAGTTCAGTTTTGCAGAATAAATAAGTTCATATTGGAAGAGTATCTGAAAATCTTATGATTTTTACCATGTTTTTATGTTGAGGTGTATATGAATGAATATATTTTAGCCATAGATCAGGGAACAACATCTACAAAAGTAGTCCTCTATGATTTAGAAAGTAATGAAAAAATAAAAATCATAAAGCCATTTCAAACAATTATTCCAAAAAGAAATTGGGTTGAACATAATCCACATGATATTTTTTTAAGTATTATTGACGGAATTAATGATGTTTTTATTAATTATGATGTTTCTCCAAAAGAAATTGTTGCTGTAGCAATAGACAATCAGGGGGAAACAATTATTCCGTTCAACAAAACAACTCTGGACCCAATGTATAATGCCATTGTCTGGCAGGATAACAGAACTTCTGAGGATTTAAATATCTATAAAAATCAGGAGATTGAAAGATATATAGAAAAAACAACAGGGCTTTTCATGGATTCTTATTTTTCAGCTCCTAAAATGAAGTGGCTTCTGGATAATATACCTGAAATAGAAGCTGAAAATAAAAAAAATAATCTAATTCTTGCCACTTCCGAAGTCTGGATTATAAATAAGCTGATAAAAAAGAAAAATTACTACACTGATGTTACCACAGCATCCCGGACACTTCTGTTTGATATAGATAAATATAAATGGGATGAAAAAATTATTGATTTTTTCGGCTTAAACACAAAATTACTTCCCGAGATAACACCAACAGTTTTTGAATATGGAATAACAGATCCGGAAATCTGTTCAGGAATTGAGGCCCCTGTAATCTCTTCAGTCGTTGATCAGCATTCTGCCCTGTTCGGGCACCGGTGTTTTAATAAAGGGGAAGCTAAACTCACACTTGGAACAGGGGGATTTTTACTTATCAATGTAGGTTCAGAAATACCTCATAAAAAGGATAAACTGATTACAACAGTCTCTCCTCAGCTGGGAAATGAAAAAGGCTATATTATTGACGGCGGAATATATACAGTAGGGTCTGCAGTTGACTGGCTTAAAAATAAGATCGGAATATTCGGATCAAACAGAGAACTTGCTGAAATGGTAAAAGGTGCTGACAGTGATGTATTTTTTATTCCAGCCCTTGCGGGATTATCTGTTCCCTACTGGACTACAGAAAGCAATGCTTCATTTACAGGTATGGGTCTTGATACAGACAGGAATCAACTGGCAAAAGCTGTTCTTGAATCAATAGCATTCCGTATTTATCAAATAATAAATTTGATTGAGACAAATGGGATCCAGTCAATAAGGTCCCTGTCAATAGATGGCGGTGTTACTAATAACGTTTTTCTAATAAACTATCTTTCAAAATTATTAGGCATTGAGATAATCAAGCCTGAAGAGAGTGATATAACAGCTCTTGGCGGTTGTTATCTTGCCGGATTGGGTTTAGGTATCTGGTCTGACCTTGGGCAGATAAAAGGGATTGAAAAACAAAAAAAGATTATAAAAAATGACATAAACATGGATTATATTCGAAAGTTTGAAAGATGGGAAAAAGCTGTTGATAGAATTATAGGCAGGTAAAATTATTTGGTTCACATCATTAACAGGAACAATGATTTTAATTGGAAAAAATGATATATGTTGTTCATATTTCTTGAAAAACAGATATTAAATATTCATTTAATGATTAAAATATCAAAGGGTGCTATTGTATGAACGTAAATTCGCTGAAAACATTTTATTATACTGCAAAGTTTAAAAGCTTCAGTAATGCCGCAAAATATCTTGAAACATCACAGCCCACTGTAACAAGACAGGTCCAGGATCTGCAGAATGAACTGCAATTATCTTTGATCAATAAAAGTAAAAAACATGTCGAATTGACAAGCGAAGGACACAGGATTTTTGAAATTGCAAAAGATTTTTTTGAAAAAGAAATAAAGATTACTGCCGAAATATATGATTTAATAAAAATAAATCATAAACGGATAAAAATATATTCAACTGAGACCTTTGCCATACATTATTTTTCCTACATTTATCCTGATTTTCTTTCTGATAATCCGGATATTTACGTGTCGCTTGAAATATTGCCGGATAGCCAGGTTGTTCTGAATTTAATTGATCTCAAGTGTGATTTCGGAATTCTTTCAAAAAAAATAAATGACTCCTGTTTAATCGAAAGTGAGGTACTTGAAGACAGAATTGTTCTTATCTGCCCAAAGGACAGTAAGTTTTCAAAGAAGGACATTGTAGAACCTGAGGAGATAAACGGACTTGAGAATGTTTTTTTTATGGAAAAAGACTGCGGAACAATAGAAGCGGTAAAAAAATTCCTTGCAAGAAATAAGATAGCTGTAAATGTTGCTGGTGATTTTTCAAATAGCGAAATATTGAAAAATTTTGTAAAAAAGGGGCTTGGTTTCGGTTTTATTGCAGAAAATGTAATAAAAAACGAGATTGAACGGGAAGAATTTCATGCTGTAAGGATAAACGATCCTGATCTTAAAAGAAAGTTTTATTTAGCCTACAATTCACAGAAGATAATGAAAGAGCCTGTTCTCCGTTTAATTGAAGATATTTTTAACTGGGGAAAGGATTTCAACCAGTCAAAAAAATATTAATAAGCATTTTATATATAATCTTTTAAGGGGATCTCTATTAATCTTCGGTTGATCCCTATACCGGGCCCCTAATCGCTAATAGCATAAAGAATTATTTTTTTCGTAAACGGAAAAAACATAGTTTTTAGAGGTGCCCTTGATATATTTTGATATCAAATAACAGAAAAGTGTAAAATGCCCTTTTCTTTATTCTTGAAGATTTTCAAATATTTCAATATTATTTGGTATTGTCCCTGTTTTATTATATAATTTTGTAAATATATATTTTTCACAGTAATTCAAATATGGTACCGGGGATTTACTATTTCCAAATAAATAATCAGGAGAAAAATAAGTGCATAGAATAGAAACTCTTGAAATGAAGGGAATTTCCAAGTCTTTTCACGGATTTTATGCAAATAAAAATATAAATCTGAAAATATCTTCAGGAGAGGTCCTCGGGCTTCTCGGAGAGAACGGTGCCGGTAAAACCACCCTTATGAATATCCTCTATGGGCTATACAGGCCTGATTCCGGTGAGATCCTGATAAACGGGAAAGCGGTCAGGATAAAATCTCCCAAAGACAGCATGGGTTCCGGTATAGGGATGATTCATCAGCATTTCATGCTTGTTCAGAACCATACTGTTGCAGAAAACATAGCGCTCGGATTTACAGATGTACCGTTCTTTTTTCCTGAAAAATATATAAGAAAAAAAATACACAGGATATCTGCTCAGTTCGGGATGGAAATTGACCCTGATAAGAAGATCTGGCAGCTTTCGGCTGGAGAGCAGCAGAAGGTGGAGATACTCAAGGCCCTTTTCCTTGAAGCGGAACTCCTTATCATGGATGAACCTACAAGTGTTCTTACTCCTCAGGAAGCTGACGACCTTTTTGATATAATCAGGAAAATGACGAGCGGGGGGCATTCAATTATTCTTATAAGTCATAAACTTGATGAAATCATGGGGATCTGCAACAGGGTCACTGTCTTAAGAAAGGGTGAAACAGTGGGGGAAGCTTTTGTCAGGGACATAGACAAAAAAGAGCTTGCAATAATGATGGTCGGGCGGGAGGTTTTTCTTTCTTTTGACAAGAAACCCCTTCCAAGAGGCGAGATGGTACTTAATGTTAAAGATCTTGTGGTTTACGGTGACAGGGGAAACAAGGCAGTAAACAGCCTGTCCTTTTCTGTTTACAGAAACGAGGTTTTCGGAATAGCCGGAGTTTCCGGTAACGGGCAGAGGGAACTTGTAGAGGCTATAACCGGTTTGAGGAAGGCGTCCTCAGGTGAGATTATCCTGGAGGATGATTCAATAACCAACGAATCAGCCAGGGTTGTCAATACGAGAGGGATAACCCATGTCCCGGAAGAAAGGATCAGGTTCGGTATTGTTCCAAATCTTTTCATATATGAAAATGCTATTCTGAAAAAACATCACTCCCATCCTTTTTCAAGGCTTCTGTTCCTTGATTATGATATGATCAAGGAACACACCGAAAACATTGTAGAGCGCTATAATATAGCAGCCCCCTCTATTAATGTTCCGGTAAAATCCCTTTCAGGGGGGAATATTCAGAAACTGATTATAGGAAGGGAGATTGAAAGCAAACCGGCACTTCTTGTTGCTTCCCACCCGACATACGGTCTTGATATCGGAGCGACTGAATATATAAGAAAACAGATCCTCAACAGAAGGGAAGAAGGGGGTGGAGTTCTTCTTGTCTCGGAAGATCTTGAAGAGCTTTTTGAGATCTGCGACAGGATTGCTGTAATCTTCAAAGGGCAGTTTATGGGAGTTCTGTCCGCAGGTGATTCAAATATTAAGGATATCGGACTTATGATGACAGGATCTCTGAAAATAGAAACAGAACAAGATGGAGCATCAGATGAAGTATAGGATTGATATAGCGCCAAGGTCAGGTATTTCCGGCTGGTATTCTGCCGTTATTGTACTTATATCTCTTGCAGCAGGCCTGCTTGCAATTGGTTTTATTTTTCTGATAAAAGGGGTTAATCCCTTTTATGCAATAGCAAGGATATTTTCAGGTTCCTTCGGCAGTTTCTACGGATTTAAAGAGACAGTAACAAAAGCTATCCCTCTTATTCTTATAGCAGGAGGGCTTACTGTTGCATACCGGGGAAAGTTCTGGAATATCGGGGCGGAAAGCCAGCTTCTTGCGGGGGCTGCTGCAGCTACCTGGATTGCCTTAAGATGGGGAGGACTGCTGCCCGGCGGGACTGTAATCTTTCTCATGTTTGCAGGAGGTTTTATCGGGGGCGCTTTGTGGGGGATTATCCCGGCAATTCTCCGTGTAAGGTTCGGTATCAATGAGGTAATATCAACTCTTATGCTTAATTATGTTGGGGCCGAGTTTATAAAGATGCTTGTAATCGGTCCATGGAAGGGAAAAACCCAGTTCGGGTTCCCCTATACAGATGACTTTCCTGATAATGCGATCCTTTCAGTTCTTCCCGGGTCCAGAATCCATACCATTACACTGATACTGGCAGTTCTTGCCGTTGTTTTTCTTTTTTTCCTTATATTCCGGACAAGGTTCGGTTATGAGGTCAGGGTTATCGGAGAGAACCAGGAGGCTGCAAAGTATGCGGGAATTGATTTTGTCAAAACAACAGTTCTCATGATGATGATCAGCGGCGGTCTTGCCGGTATTGCAGGGGTAGGCGAGGTCGCGGGGATTCATCATCATCTGACATATCCGGAATCAATCAGTTCAGGTTACGGATTTACAGCCATTATTGTAGCCTGGCTTGCAAGACTTAATCCCCTGCTTGTAATTATTTCCGGGCTCTTTTTTGCCGGAATACTTGTCGGTGGCGATGCTATTCAGATATCATTGAATCTTCCTGCCGCAACTGTTGATGTATTTAACGGTATTATCCTTGTTTTTCTCATAATGGGAGAGTATTTTCAGAGGAACAGTATCTCTCTTATCAGGAAGGGTGAATAATGGAACAGATAATAATTTCAATTCTGAAAAGGACACTTATAGCAGGAACCCCCCTTCTTCTCGGAACAGTGGGAGAGGTTATCACCCAGAGGGGTGGGGTTATGAATCTGGGGATAGAGGGGATGATGGCTGTTGGGGCAGTTTCCGGCTTTATAGTTACATTCACAACCGGAAATCCCTGGCTCGGCTTTTTTGCCTCACTTGTAATAGGGGCCCTGTTTTCCCTTATCCACGGTTTTGTAAGTATTACCCTTAAGGCTAACCAGGTTGTATCAGGGCTTGCCCTTACAATGCTGGGTCTAGGAATAAGCGGACTTTGGGGGAAACCATATATAGGTAAGCCGCTTGCAGTTAAAATGGGTTCTGTAAAAATTCCCTTTCTTTCTGATATTCCATATGTTGGCGAGATAATTTTCAATCAGGATCCTTACTTCTATATATCTGTTTTTCTCGGTATTGCCGCCTGGTTTGTTCTTTTTAAAACCAAGGCAGGCATTGCTGTGAGAACTGTGGGTGAAAATCCTAAAGCAGCAGAAACACAGGGGGTAAACGTTTCATTAATCCAGTATCTCTGTGTTATGGTCGGAGGGGCCTATTCAGGGCTTGCCGGTTCCCATCTTTCAATTGCATACAGTAAATCATGGATTGAGGGGATGACTGCCGGAAGAGGCTGGATAGTTGTGGCTCTCACTATTTTTGCAATGTGGGATCCGAGGAAAGCATTTGCAGGAGCATATATCTTCGGAGGTATTTTTGTTCTCCAGTATCTTCTTCAGCCTCTCGGAATTTCACCGAACTTTCTGGGAATGCTCCCCTATCTGACAACACTGGCTGTCCTTCTTGTCTACGGGATAAGCAAGGAGGGGCACAGAAAAATGCATGCTCCTGCCCATCTTGGGGAACCGTATATAAGGGGCGAGAGGTAGGGCTGCTATTTCCTTTTAAGATATGTCTGTACAATCCATTTCCTGTTCAGGGTTATATGCAGGGCCGCAAGGATGATAAAAGAGAATCCTGCGGCAGGATGGACTACCGAGTATATTTCATAAGGTATTCTGGAGTTTAGAATCCCGCTTAATCCTAGAACCGTGAAATCGATAATAAGAAAAAAATTAACAATTTTTAAAACTGATTTGCTTTGCATAAATCTTCCCCCTGTAATATTAAATTATAGGGGGAACCGGTATAAATACAAATATTCAGAATTTTTTTACCTCTGCGATCACGGTTAAAAGATGTTTGCCATGAGTTATTTTTTTAGCGCCCGAAAATAAAATATTGCGCCGTTTTTAAACTCTGACGGAATGAACGCAAAACCGGAACCGGTAAACAGCTTTTCCAGCTCAGCTGCAGAATATGCTGTACCGGAGATCCTGCTTTTTTCAGGTTTCTGTTCAGGCACAGGAACACTGCAGTAAAATGTCCCACCCTGTTTTAAGACTCTTTTTATTTCATTTATAGCTGTTCCATTATCAATGAAAAAGTTTAGGGAAAGGTCGCATATTGATACATCAAAAAACTCTTCTTCAAACGGAAGGTCTTTTGCGTCTGAAATGAAAAAAGAGGTTTTTTTCAATCCTTTTTTCCTGAATCGTTTATCAGCAATCCTGAGAAGCCCCGGACTTATATCAATACCGGTATAACTGTTTTCAGGCGGCAGAGTATCTGCTGAACTGCCGCTTCCGCAGGCAATCTCAAGTATTTCAAGGTTTTTTAAGTCACTGTATTCCTCTTTAAGGAATATGAAATGTTTCTGAATATCAGCCATGAATTTTTTCGGAAAGATATTTTTTTCCATAATTTTATCATATTGCAGGGACAAAAGGTTTCCTATCCAGGGGGGGTGTCTGAGCTGTTTTCCGTTTTTCATCTGATGGGAAATATTGTGCTTTTTTACAAAAAATAATTCTTTTTTTATCATTCCTTAACCTTCAATGATTTCATAGTTTTTTTTCTTAAGGATTTTTTCCATAAAAAGAGAACTGATTATTATAAGGGGAACAGATACTGCAAGCCTCACTGCAGTAAATTTTATTCCCATAAATGATGCTTCAAAAACTGTCATAGGGATTCTGCACACTGCAGATGCCCCGATATAGGTGAAAATTACAGCAAGACGGGCCCCTTTTCTATACAGGGTGTAAGCAACCGGAAAAGCCAGGTACAGTCCCCCTACAGTTGTCCCTGCCAGGAATATTACCCAGATAAAAGAAAGAAAAGAGGAGTTTTCCCCGAGATGTTTTTCTACAGTTTCTTTTTTTATCCATACATCGAAAAGACCGATAAGGATAAAGACACAGGGGATAATAATAAGAAGGTCTGTGATAAAATTGAGCGATATTTTTCCTATCTCCTTCCCGGGGGTAAATCCCGATGTATAGGAAAATAGCAGAAAAGCGGTGTAAAGAAAAAAAACAGTGATACGGAATATCTGCCCCTTTGTTACCATAGTTTCTCCCTGAAGATTATACCGGTTGCAGATGCAACTGTCAGGGCAATAAGAAAGCTGATAATGTTTCTTATTATTGTCACCTTTCTGCCGAAGTATTCCTTTTCAATCGGATAAGTAAGTACTCCCACCATCATGAGAGTTGTTGTAAAGGCTGACAGGACCGTATATGTCACCCCTTTTTTGAGAAGAAGTCCGCAGAGAGGATATACGATGAACCCGGGCATAAATGTTATTGATCCGACTGCAGAAGCAAGCATGACTGAAAGGGGTATGTTTTCATTGTCAAGAAGGTTTAAGATAAACCGGTCAGGGAGCAGGTACAGGACAAATGATACAGTAATTATCATCATAATAAACGGCGGGATGATTTTTTTAAACCTTTTAAAGGCTGCTTTCAGCGCTTTTCCTGTCCGTTCACGGCTTTTCAGTACTGATAAAAGAAGAGATAAAGCTGTAATGATAAAAATTATTTTCACAGACCCCTTTCCTCTGATGCGTTTCTTATGATTCTGCACGGGTTGCCGGCGGCTATTACATTATCCGGTATATCACCCGTAACAACGCTTCCGGCTCCGATTGTTGTATTGCTGCCGATTTTCACCCCGGGGCAGATTATCGCTCCCCCTCCGATCCAGACATTACTGCCGATTATAACCTCTTTTCCATATTCCTTCCCGTTCAGCCTTTTTACTGGATCTGTCGGATGGGAAGCTGTATAAATATGAACACCCGGTCCAAGAAGGACATTGTCCCCTATTTTTACCTTGCAGACATCAAGTATGATGCAGTTGTAGTTTGCATAGAAATTATCGCCTGTTTCTATGTTATATCCGTAATCGCAGAAAAACGGGGGTTCTATAGTTATTCTTCCCTGTACATTCAAAAGCTTTTCAAGTATTTCCTGCCTTGGAATATATTCATTTTTAGCTGTATTGTTGTATTCACGGATAAGATTTGCTGCAAGCTCCCTTTCTCCGGATAGTTCCTTGTCAGATGAATCATATAATTCGCCTGAAAGCATTTTATCTTTTTCGGTTTTCATATAAGATATATTAACCTTTGTATTTTTTGCTGTACACCCCCCATATACATTTATCCGGTGTGTTCATTTTAAATAATAATCCTTAACTTGAAACTATTGCTTTCACGCAAAGGATATCTTTTAACTGGAGTTTTTTTATGCCTTTCAGAATAATAACCCATAATGGTAAAGCCCATTTGGATGAGCTTCTTGCCTCATCCCTTCTCGCTGTACACAGAAGTGAACTCCCGACCGAAATAATCAGGCTTGATTCTCAGGAAGCCTCCTCAATGGCTGCAGAAGGGAATATTCCTGAAAACACCTTTTTTGTTGACTGCGGCCTTGTTTTTGACAGCGGCAGAAATCTTTTTGACCACCATCAGGACAGGGAACTTGATTCTTCAGCACTTCTTGTTTTCGATAAATATTTTACGTATCTCAGCGGGTCAGATTTTCATGAGTATATAAAGCTTGTTTCAAAAGTTGACACACAAGGGGCAAAATCACTTGATGATTTTGAACTGATAGGTGAAAGTAAAGACTATTTTTCATTTCCTTTGAAACTGATTTTGAGAGCTTTTGAAAATGACCCAGTTCTCATTGTGAGTCTCTTTGCAGAGGGGATAAAAGACCGGATCAGATTTGAGCAGTTACGGATAAAGTCGTCGTTCTGGCTAAAAGAAGAGGGGAATGTTGAGATTACCGAAGTGGACAGTTTAAAGATATTAAAATATAACAAAAGACCGCCGGCCTCACTTGTTTCTTCATTAAGGGCAGAGGACACCCGTATAATTGATTATAATAAGCTTGATGCAGTATATTCTTTTGATGAAAAAAATGATTCAAACAGAATCCTGTTCAGAACAAACCACGGCTATGATAATCTGGATTTTTCTTCTTCCTGCCCGGCAGAGCCGGTATTCTGCCATCAGGGGGGATTCCTGCTGAAGTTTTCACCTTCCGGAGAAGATGAATGGATGAAGCTTATAAGAGAAGCAAAGTGCAGGGGATAATTTTAAAAAGGCTCAAACCTGTTCATGATGAAGTATTCTTCCTGGAGGGAATCAAGTTCCATGAGAAGCGCATCATAGTGTGTTTTTTCCCATTCTGACAGCTGTTTAAAAAGATCCCTGATAAGGGGATTCTCTGCTTTTTCCGCCATATCACTGTAAAACCTGAAAGAATCCATTTCAAGTCTGACCCCGATTGAGAGGGCTGACATTTCAAAATGTTTACCCTTAAGCCGTTTTTTGAAGTTCTCCGAAAAGATAGGACTTTCTGATGATTTTAAATCCACCTGTTTTTTCAGCTGAGGCAGTTCAATTTCCTCATTGTTTATTATTGATTTATAAATAGTTTTCAGGGTTTTTATGTGAGAGTCCTCTTCCTCCGCAAGCAGTCTGAAAACAGCTTTTGCTTTTTTATCATCGCTTTTTTCTGCCGCTGTTTTATAAAGTTCTCTCCCTTCTACTTCCCCCATAATTGCTTTTTTAATTGCTTCATTCAGATCCATTTTTCCTCCTCATACCGTTGATATTAATTATATTACAATTATTGAAATATACTGCAGGATTTCTGATTAAACAGGAAATCATATTGCGGCTTTTAATACTATCCTCTATGGTGTAAATATATGGGTGATAATTCTGTCGAAAGCAATTTCGAAAATCCGAATACTACTATTGCGGTTATCCTGGTAAGTATTTTCCTGCTCGGCGCCGGGACATCCCTGCAGGCAACTGCGGTAGCCCTCAGAGCCGGTGTTGAGGGGTTCAGTGACCTTACAGTAGGGATTATAAGTTCAGGATACTTTACAGGGCTTTTATGCGGATCATTTCTTGCAATTATAATGATAAGAAATGTCGGCTATGTCAGGGCATTTGCCGCATTTGCCTCCCTTGCTTCTGCGACTTCTCTTGCCCATATCCTTTTGATAAATCCGGTTGCCTGGTTATTCTTCAGGTTTATTAACGGCTTGTGTATTTCAATAGTTTTGGTTGTGGTTGAAAGCTGGCTGAATGCCTCTGTTTCCAACAGCAAAAGAGGTTCAGTTCTGTCCCTGTACGGGGTTGTTTACCTTACTTCAAACGGTATCGGACAGCCCCTTGTCGGTATTTTCGCCCCTGCAAGTTTTGAAATATTTGCAATAACATCAATTCTTGTTTCACTTTGTCTTATTCCTGTTTCTCTTGCGCAGGTAACAGGAAACCCCAAAATAAAGAGTATAAAACTGAGAATTAAGTTTATTTTTGCGAAGTCTCCCCTGGGGGGATTCGGAGTGATTGTAAGCGGGATTGTAACAGGTATACAGCTAAGTCTGGGTCCCCTTTTCGCCCAGTCTATCGGACTTGAAAATACACTTATTGGTTTTTTCCTTTTGACAGTTTCCATTGGAACAATGGCCATGCAGTGGCCTTTAGGCTGGTTTTCAGACAACAAAGGGAGACGGCCGGCACTTCTTTTAAGTTCCGGCCTTGGCGGTATTGCCTCTTTTCTGCTTGCACTTGCAGTCGGATCAGGCCCTTATCTTCTTGCTGTATCGTTTCTGTTCGGGGGATTTGCAATTCCTCTTTATTCCCTTTCCATTGCAACGGTTAATGATCAGCTTCTTCCTGAAGATATGGTGGAAGCTTCAAGTGCATTATATATATTCTACGGGATCGGGTCTATTATTGGTCCTTTTACAGCTTCAGTTATTATGCACCGGTTCGGAACAAATACAATGTATTTTTTTATCTCAGCAATACTGTTTCTGTATCTGGGGTTTGATTTGATAAGAATACTTCTTGTTCCGAGGTTTAAAGTCAGAGGAAAAAGTTCTCACTACAGAACCATGCCTACAACGTCAGTTATTGCCTATAATATGCTTAAAAGGGTCAATCCAGCCAGAAAAAAGCAGAATAAAAAAGAAAATGAAGATCCCCGGATAATTTAAAACAGGGCTGATTCCGGGTTGTAATTGATTTTTACTAAATCCGCTGTCTCGGCTCCAGTTGATTCGATAAGCTTTTCAGGGGATAGTTCCACCTGTAAGCCTATTCGTCCCCCGCTTACAACTGCTGATTCAGTTCGATTAATGCTGCAGTCAATAAAGGTTTTGTAATTCTTTATCATGCCGATGGGAGAGCAGCCTCCCCGTATATACCCTGTTTTCTCTAAAAGATCTTTCACCGCCAGCATCTCCATCTTTTTTTCGCCTGCAGCTTCCGCTGCTTTTTTAAGATCCAGCTCTTTTCCTGCAGGGATTACAAAAACGTAGATTTCGCCGCCTGTCCCTTTTGTTACAAGCGTCTTGTAAATTAATTCAGGATTTTTTCCTATTTTCAATGCAACAGAAACAGCATCTATTATTCCGTCTTCTGCTGTATAGGTATGAACCGTGAATTTGATTTTTTTTCTTTCAAGCAGCCGGACTGCGTTTGTTTTTTTTATCTTTTCCATAGGGCATATTTTTCTGTGAAACCGGAAACTGATCTGTATATCGCAACTGTATTCATTGCCTGCTCCTCCTCTTAAGGCAGAATATGGTTTCCAGTTATATTATACCCTGTGCTGTCAGAATAAAAACAGGTTTATTATATATTTCCCTCATAAAAATTTCTGAAAAGGTATTTTATGTTTTATGATAGTCTGCCTAAACAGATAAGGCCTTCTGTTCCCTGTAAGTTACAAAATAATATTGCTGTTTTTTTACATAAAAAATCGAATTATTACTCAGAATTCTGCCTGTAAAGGCATTAATCTTTTTTGTAATACTGTTTCTGAAAAGGGATTAAACACTGTTTTCAGGTTCAGCGTCATCCTGGCTGCCGGTTTCTTCAGAAGGGTTTTCCTGATTATCAAGGCCTTCTTCTACGTTCTTATTTAACTTTTTCTGTCTTTTTTCGTCCTGCTTTTTTTTCTTAGCTAAATCCTTCTGTCTCTTCTCATACTTATAATTTGTTTTCGCCAATATATTTCCTTTAAAATTATTTATATCTATACCGTTCCGGATCAGTTTTATTTCACCGGAACGGAGTCTGATCCGGGATATTAGAAGCGCTGATTTCTTCTTGGTCTTTCCTCTCTTGGTTTTGCTACATTTACCTTAATGTTTCTTCCTTCAATCTCTTTTCCGTCAAGCTGGCTTATAGCTTCTTCTCCCTCTGCCTGTTCCGGCATTTCAACAAAACCGAATCCTTTTGAGCGTCTGGTATCTCTGTCGATTACTATTTTACTTTCTGAAACAGTGCCGTAAGCGCTGAACAGTTTTCCAAGGTCTTCATCTGTCATTCTGTAAGACAGGTTCCCTACATAAATATTCATCTTTACATTTCTCCATAAATGCATTTTGCTAGATAATTGTTACACAAAATCTTAAATAACTGATCGCACAGAGACGGCTTTTTGTCAAGATTGAATTCTTTACGAAACGGCCAGTCCCCCCTGAAGGAGCCTTAGAGGGTATTTTTCTGAATACCGCGGAAATATACCGGTCTTAAAAGCTATATAAATATCTCGCCTTTACCGAAAAAAGAGACTTTTCCCCGGATATATACCTGCCGGCTCTCCTTTTCCACCCACCCGTTTATTATACTTGGGCGGTTTAAAAAACTTCCCTGATGAATATTTATAACTTCGTCCGGCTTATTCACCCCGTGTTTTACAAGATATGAACAGAGAGGTCCTGCCGCGCTGCCTGTAGCCACATCTTCATATAGACCGGAATTATCCCATGTCCTGCATTCCATGGTTGCTGTATCAAAAACATATACAAACTTCGCACCGAAAGAAGCAAGAAAATCTTCAAACTTACTGTTTGATATTTTCACTTTTTCTATCCCTGAGCTTACAGGAACAATAAGATAAGGCAGTCCTGTTGAGACTGTTTCAACAGGGAAATTCCTGTCGAGCTTATTTATGGAAAGATTGAGGCTTTTCGAAATTTCATCATACCGGGATAAATCAGCTTCCCCGATAAACTCTGCTTTTCCCTGATTCATAGTCACAAGGTAGTGATCATTGATAACTTCAGAACTGATTTTTATTTTTTTCCCAGGCAGATTAAAGCAGTAACCGGCTTTGCCGGTTTTTTTACTGTCGATGGAATGAAGAACCGCCCCTCCCCCGAGGACCGGATGTCCTGCAAAATCCAGTTCTTCATCTGCTGTGAATATTCTTACGGGGAAGCATCCATCATTATTTACAGGGTAGATAAATATGGTTTCAAACTGTCTGAATTCCCTGGTAATCATCAGAAGGGTCTCATATTCCAGATTCTTATCAGGAAATACAACAGTCAGACCGTTTCCGCTCATAGGTTCGGATGAAAAAACATCTACATGGTAATAATTCATTTGTTTCCCAGTTTTTTGCCCCATTCGCGGGCCCTCTGAATTTCCCCCTCTTTCAAGGGTCCTTCTGAATCGGCTACCAGAAATCCCTCGGGAGGGGCTGCAAGTATTGCCCCTTTTTTTTCAAGTTTTTCTGCTATTGGTTCCGCCGCATATCCGAAAAGTTTTATCAGCAACTTTAAAGGGGCGGAATTTACATCTGACAACGGTATGCGGGTATCAAAAGCAGCAGCTTTGACATTTTTCAATGCCCCTGATGGAATACTTTTCAGAAATCTGTTTATTGCTGCTGTCGGCCTGAAAGCCCTTGTAGGAGATCCTGCAATAAGCAGTTCTATCCCTTTGATATCCTCTGCTCTGATGCTGCCGGCTTTAACCAGATTAACTATGTTCCCCTCTTTAATTTCTTCTGCAATTGATTGTGCTGTTTTTTCAGTATTCCCGAAAAAAGAATCATAAACAATCAGGATTTTCATGGGTTAAAAGTCCTCCTTCTACCCTTATGATTTTTATTAATGGCTTCCTGTTATATTTCCAGGCCATAGTTGATAATCTTTTCAAGTTTGCTTATTTCAGTGCTGTCGGTTTCAGTATTCTCCAGAATACTGAAACCGACAATATTTTTAAATGATCTGATAATTCCGATTGTCTCTTCAAGCTGCCGGATTGTCATCCCGTTATTGCAGGGGCATTTTACATTTCTGTACTCAGCAGGGTCTAAGACATCCAGATCGATATGTATGAAAACATGCCTGTTTCCTGTATCCAGTTTTTCAAGAATCTCATTTTTGAGGTTATCTGTATCTGAAATCACAGGAACAAGCTTAAGTCTGGTTTCTGCGACAAAATCCCTTTCAGGAGGATCAAGATCTCTTGTTCCTATCAGTATAATATTTCCGGGATCAGTAATACTGCTGAATGATTCTGATATTCCGTTGCCGTCAATGTTTTCAATTAAAAATCTCAAAGCCATTCCGTGAAAATATTTGCTCGGAGAGGACAGTGGGGTATTAAGATCTCCGTGCGCATCAAACCATAGAATATCTGTGTCCTGATATATTCCCCCCAGATAGGAAACAACCGGGACTTCGATGCCGCATCCCCCTCCGATTGTGAATATTTTATCAGGAGCTGATTTTTCCAGAAAATTTCTGATCCCCATCAGCTGGTCATGGATAGCTTTGTATCCGTAAATATTATTTTCCACGGCAAGTTTTATGGACTCTGATACCGGAATTTCTTTCAGATCCCCTCTTCCCCCCAGGTATTGCCTGAGTGCCAGAGCGCCGTAATACAATTCCATTGTTTTCCCTGAGCCCTGCCACTGCGGGGCAAAAAGTCCGATTTTATTCATTTTTTTCTTTCCATAATTAAGAATAGCCAGATCGGAAAAAGATTCAAATCATCTTACTTCACTGACAGTTCAGTGATTTTTTAAAGCCGATATGCGTTTCGGAACTGTATCCTGCTTTTTCATAAAAGGATATTGCTTCTTTTCTCCCGGTTTCAGTAACAAACAATATCTGGCTGCATTTGAGTTTTTTCCCGGTTTCCTCAATTTCCCTTAACAGAGCCTTCCCGATACCCTTTCCCCTGTAATTTTCATCCACTATCAGATCTTCCATTACAAGGAAAGGGCGGCAATGTCCGTATAATTCTTCGCACATGACACCGAATATGGATCCGACTACCTTATCTTCAAATACTGCTGCCAGGAGTAAGTAACGGGAGTCGTTTTTAATTTCCTGATATTTATTTTTCATAGTTTCTATGTCTGATTCCTCGTTCCAGAACTGGCGGTACAGTTTTTCCAGCGCCTGCAGATCAGCTTCTTTTAATTTTCTGATTATAAGGTTTTTCATTTCAACTCCATAGTTTTTCCGGTTCAGGCCCGATCTGTAAAAAGAATAGCCTGAGATAATACCATCAACTCAATCATTAATATCGATACTGCTTTTAAGCATTTCAGCCGCCCCGGCTGCCTGATATTGTTTGAATATCTTTCCCGGAATGAATATCGCTTTGGCCGGGCAATAGCTGAGACAACGCATGCATAACTGACATGAGGTGCTGAACAGGGGAACTATATTCATAGTAATATTACGGCAGGGGCACAGCCTGGAACATAGACCGCAATGAGTACATCTATCCTTGTCAACTTTTATCTTTTTCCCGCTGGAAAGATTTATCTGCTTCATAACAAGATCATTGCAGCAGAGATAATATAATCCGTCCGATACGAAAGGTATCCGTTTCCATTTTGTTCTGCCGGCAAGAAGATTTTCAGCATAAATACGGGCTTTTTGAATACCTTTTTTGATTATTTTCTTATCCTTTTCAGCATCGATGTTTTTTCTGAGCCAGTTATTAGGCATTACGATTTCTTCAGCGCCAATACATTTATACCCTTTTTTAGTCAGCAGCTTTTTCACCGGGCCGATAACAGCGCCTGAGAATGCCATCAGTGTGTCGACCATAAAAACCGGTGTTCCGTCTGCTTCAGGCATCCTGTTTATAAAATCCAGAATAAACGGGAATGTTGACTGAAAGGCAACCGGAAAAGCCAGTCCGGTCGGTATTTCCGGATTGATATCTTCCGGGGATGAGGTATCAATTTGAAATGTACTGACCTCTATTCCGTTTTCCCTGAATACTTTAAGCATTTCCTTTATAATTAAAAGGGTATTTCCTGTCCCGGAATGATAAAAAAGCTGTATATGTTTTCCTATCACAATTTTCCTCTGTTTATAGATTATTGCGGTAACAGTATGATCTGGCCGCTTTTAAAAATATGTATCGGTACAGTATTTTAGCGGTGTCTGTATTTGAAAACTTTTATGTCTTCGAGAGTTACCATTCCCTCGATTACTGTTTCATTGATAAAGGGCAGTAGTTTGTTTATGTTTTCTTCACTGTCTGCAACTTCTATGATTATTGGTAAATCATCTGATAAATTCAGTAATTTTGCACTATGCATTCTGCTGTCAGCTCCGAATCCCATAATACCTCTTAATACTGTTGCCCCTGCAAGATCAAGCCTGCGTGCTTCAAGCAGGATCTGTTCGTACAAGGGTTTGCCCCTGTATTTATCTGCTTCTCCTATAAATATTCTTAATAAGACGGCATTTTCAGGAAGTTTCATAATAATCTCCTATTTCTGGATAATGATTCCTGCAATATAAAAACCTATGAGAACGGATAAAAGTCCAAAAAAATTATTGAGGCATATATTAATGATTCCGAGTTTTATTTCACCGTCCCGCAGAAGATTGATACTTTCAAGGGCCAGGGTAGAGAAGGTTGTGAATGCTCCTATAAATCCGACGGTAATACATGTTTTCAGTTCAAGCGGCAATATGACTTTATCAGATAATCCGTAAAAAAATCCAATTAAAACAGATCCTGTCAGATTTACCGACAAAGTCCCCCAGGGGAATACGGCACCGGAATAATCAGAAATAATTTTTGATAAGTAATATCTGGAAACTGCCCCGAAACTGCCTCCGAAAGCAATTGCTATAAGTTTATACATAATATCCCCATATTTTTTCTCCAATGACATTTGGAAGTATGTTTATATTGTCTTAGATGTCAGGGCCTCAGCAGGATAATTCTTTCTGAGGCTCCTCTTTTTCTTAATCTGAAATAAACTTCTTTTATCTCTTTCCTGAATATAATTTTATCATCATTTTTCAGTTTTTCAAGGATCAATATTACTTCTTCACTGTCAAACACCAGCATGGTGGAAGAGTCGGCCGGAACAGATGAAAAGGTAATCTCTACCGGAGTTAATTTCTCTGTTGTTGTTCCGTCTCCAAGCTGCCCATAAAGAATTGTTTCCGGTGGCCCAACGTGCGCCGTCTATTTTCAGAATCATTGTATGGAACCATCCTCCGGACAGGAGTCTTGCTAATGTTGTAATTAAAAATTAGCTACATGTGCGAAATTGAGATTTCATAATCAGGTTCCTTTTCGCGAACGGGGACGAAGCCAATCGCAAGATGATTAGACATTAATGCAGAATCAATACCTGTCGTAAAGGAATACCTAATAGAAAAATGCATTGCAGCATTTTGAAAAAGTATTGAAAGGCTTATGTTGTCTTTATAAACAATTAGCATATATTAAAAACTACATCAATAAAATTTTCGGACTTTTCCTGGTTTATAGTGGAACAACTAAGTAAAACTGGCAGGGTTTCTCTGGTTCAGATTGCGGACTATACGGGAAACGGGACTCTTGCGGCGCTTTTGAAGAAAATACATTAGGGGAACCTTTAAAAACTCAATATTTAAAGAATATTTTTTTACTCCCCTGGTGGCCGGTACCCCCTGTATGGAAACCAGCCTAAGTTTAGTGGAGGTTCTCCTGGATAATAATGATATCTTCAGCCGCCGTTGACAACTGTCTTGACTCACAAGGGGGGCCTGTCATAGTGTATTTTAAGAAAAAAGTGTGAAGAGAAAAATTTATTATGAAGGTATTATAGCCGTGAAAAGAATTCTTCCGGTATTAAGGCTTTGCAGTACTGATTCTTTACAGCGTACAAACATATTCAGCAATTGAATATTCGGGTCCGGATTAATATGAAAGGGAAATAGCTTCAGCCGCATGGCAAGGGTGCCTTCTCTTTCGGGGTGCTCCAGTAGCGGTTTACTATAAAAAATTACAACTTGCGGAGGATTTAATGACTTCTTCAAAACCGAAAATTGCTAATGTAGCGATAATTTTTGCTATATTCTTAATTGTTTTTGTTCTGTCCAGGGACAACTCAGAAAAAGTAAATAATTTAATTACTATAGTAACTGCTATATTTGGTTTTGTAGCAATTATTTATCAACTGAGAATGGACCATAAAATTAAACGTGCTGAGTTTATTTATTCCTTGAACGATACTTTTACTTCAGACGAAGATATAACGTATATATATATGAAATTAAAACTTTCAAGGGATAATACTGAAACGTTATTCAGCGAAGATGATGGGAGAAGAATGGGGAATTATATAATGTTTTTTCTTATTCTGAATTATCTTATTAAACAAGGACTTGTGGATTATAAAATGATTGATTCAATTTTTTCCAATAAGTTTTTTTTATTTTGCAATAATAAATATGTCCAGGAATATCAACTGAAATATACAGAATTAAATATTGAAATAATCGAATTATTTCAAAACTGGTATAATTATAGAGTTCGTAAAAAATCTACTATACTTTATCCTAAAGAATGTTTCAGTAATTATAACGATTATTTTATCAGGAATAAAAATGGTCTTATTAAATTCAATACTGATTATGCAAATATTACATATGATAATGTCGATAAAAAATTAAAAGGAAAATCAGTAATATAATATACTGTAAAGTTATGATATTTATCATAGCAGCAGTCTTTCTGGGATCAATCCCGGGAAGACACTTATGGATTTTCTATGATTTCCAATATTTCATCATTTATTTCTGTTATCATTGAATCGTTAAAATTCATTCCGGAATAAAAGCCGTGTTTTCCTGGAATAATTTTTGATGAAACATTTACATTTCTGTTCAGAATATTATTGATTTCTTCAACATTGAATGATTTTTCTTTACAGAAAAACAAATATGTTTTTACAGTTGCTTTAATATTAAGGAAATCCCGAATTCTTGAACCATAAATCCCAATAATTTTACCTACCCCGGTATTTGAAGAATGAAGCCAGGCAACAGTTGCTCCAACACTGAATCCAAGCAGAACTATTTCCGAAGCATGGTTTTTCTGAATCAACTCATTAATAATTTTATAGGATTTTTCCAGCCCAACCTGTTTGTGGAATTTTTCATAGGATAAACTTTCGTCTGTTCCCACATAATCATCTTTATACAGAGAAGGCAAATCAACTGAGTAACCTGCTTTTTCCAGAGTAGTTTTCAACTGCTGGAGATTTTTTGTAACTCCATAAACTTCATGAATAATTATTATATGTCTTTTCACTGTTTCTCTAATCACCTGTAAAGTTTTAATGATAGCCGAAGCCGCTGTTGTTTCCGGGCTGTTTTATTATGGGGCAGTGTCCCGGATAATTCAAGGGAGCCGGAATAATCTTTCGGAAAGCTGTTACTGCCCGGTGCATGGAAAACCTGTCATATTGACGGCAGAGTGTTTTCAGTTGAAAGCGGATGTTCCACAATAATACCATTCTCAAACAATAACCAGGCATCTAACTGGCAGGAAACAAATAATTCAACATGAATATCCATTCTGCTTAAACACTTGGTAAAGTAATTGCTCGGATTATTTTCTGTATGGACATCTTCCCATTTTACATACTCGTTATCAGGGTCATCTGTTGTAATCATAATTTGGAAACTCTCTCCCGGCAGTACATCGCCCCCTGTTATGGCTTGTTCTGTACCTGGAGGTACATTGATATTCACTACTCCTGCTGAAACATCTGACATCCAGTATATATGTTCCAGAGTTGAAGTAGAATCATTCTTTATATTTATTACTAATTCTACTCCTTCATCATCTATCCCATCGGTACATCCTGTAGATGTGAAAGTTATATAAATTGCCAGGATTAGAATAATTAAAGTTACTGTTTTTTTATTCATTATATTAACCTCTGAAAACTGATTTTCTTTAACAATATATTCTGCTGCAGAGGTGTGTCGTTCAGGTTCCGGAAATCTGAACGTTTTTTATTTCTTATTTTAAAAAACAGTAATGAAAATCAGTTTTTTAAATATTGCCTTCGGTATTCTGTAGGGGTAAGTCCTGTAGCTTTGGAAAAAACAGTATTAAAGGAGGTTTTGGAATTGAAGCCCACTGAAAATGCAATTTCGAGAATACTTTTTCCATTGTTCTCTGTCAGCATCTTTCTGGCCTCATCAAGGCGGTAACGTTTTATGAAAGTCCTGAAGTTTATCCCCAGTTTTTCGTTGAGTACCAGGGATAGGTTATCGCTGCTTATCCCAAGTGAGTTGCTGAGAGACTGAATACTTAGTTCAGGGTCGCGGTATAAGTTTTCTGTCTCCATAAGGTTTATAAGATCTTCCATAATCTGCGGAAAGTCTACTGTTCCCGGAAGTCCTGCCGGAGTTTTGGGCCCTCTTGGTTTTTTTATTATCATCTGTGTGTATTCTGGGTGCCGGTAGCTGAAAAGAAAATAATATACCCCCAATATCCCGTTTATACCGGATACAAACGTGATCAGCAAATCATTTCTGAGGTAGTGTGCATAAAAAAGAAAAGAAGAGCTGACTGTGACCGCTATGAAAACATAAAATACCAGATGAAGTTCTTTAAAGGGCCTGAACTTTTCTGATACTATCAGATTATATATTTTTTTAATGGAAAGGAGAAAATAGATGACCAGTGATAAATCCGCGATAATACTCAGTATATATATAAACAGATTTTCACTGTAATTTGGATATTCAGGGCGGCTGTTTAAATAGTATTTCAGAACTGAGCCGTCTGCAGTATTGTATATTAAGAGCATGCACATTGTAATAACAGCAGGAAGAAAGTGGAACAATGCGGAAAAGTACAGATGTTTCTTTGTTCCCGATATCCTGATTATATATAAATATGCAGCAGGGCCTATTGCAAATGTAATTGCCAGGTCCGAATAAATAAGATAGGGGATGTTGTATATGCTGCCTAAGCGGAAAGACCAGAAATAAATAAGCAGACATGCCATAAGAAAATAAAGAAGGGCTAAAAGATAGTTTATGGCAGATTTTTTTTCAGAACCAGCTGAAGAAGTGAACAAATCCCTGCGATTATGCCGTTTATAAGGTTGAGATTTGCTATAGCACTTCCAATCATACTTTCCCCTTTCCGGACTATTAATTACTTTATTTTCCTGACATGATTATAATCATCATAACTGCATTTTCTTCATAAGGGAATTCCTGAAAAATAAAACAGAATTTATTATAATGTCATACCGGGGAAATTATCGATTGAATGAAGCAGTCTTTCTGCATATAATTCCTTCTGTTATGGAATACATACTTCCCGGTTTTTATACATCAATTCAGATCCTTGTTCTTCTGGGTATAGGTTTTTTCACAAGAAAGGCCGGCCTTATTGATCAGGGTTTCCAGAAATCTGTAAGCTCTTTTCTGATAAAGACGGCCCTTCCGCTCTATTTTTTTACAAACATGGGAAGAGCTGACCTCTCTTTTCTTAAAAGCTCCCTCTATATGCCTTTGGCCGCTGTGATCAACACTGCAGCAGCAGTTTTATTCGCCTTTGCCGTGTTCAGCCTGCTTCCTCTGGAGAAAAGGGAGAAAAGGGCCGGTATTGCACTCGGAGCATTCGGTAATGCCGGGTATATACCGATCTCCCTGGTTGAAATTTTTCCTATGACAATTCCCTTGTTTTCAGGTTATTTCAGAAGTGACAAGGCTGTGGTGCTGATAGGTATATATCTTTTTATCTACAGCCCTCTTCTCTGGTCTGTGGGAAATTATTTCCTGTCGGGACATAATAAGAAATTCAGTCTGAAAGCTTTTCTTTCTCCTCCCATGTACGGCATCATGGCAGGTCTTCTGATCCCTGTTTTCCATATCCAGCCGGTATTGTTCAATCCCCGTCTCCCTTTCCTGTATGTGTATACAGCGCTTGAAAAGCTGGGGACAATACTTTCCCCCCTTATTCTTGTGACTCTCGGGGCTATGATTGCAGGAATCAGGCTTCATGACTCTGTCAGAAAAAAAATGAATCTTGTTCTTTTCGGCGTGCTTGCCGTAAGGTATCTGCTGCTTCCGTTTTTCTTTTACCTTTTATATTATTTTATCCTTAAACCTTTTGGCGCAGAAAAGGCAATTGTTTTTGTCCTTTTTCTGGAATTCCATATTCCCCCGGCAAATAATTTTTCTACGATAGCTATGAATGCAGGGATGAACGAAGACCTTACCGCATATACCCTGCTTGTAACATATATTCTGTATATTGTTCTTCTTCCGGTTTTTTTAATGATTTTCATGGCGACCGTTATCTGACATATGTCGTGGAGCTGATGGTGCAGTGTTTTTCAACCTGCTGGATTCTGTTATATATACCAGAGTAGGGGGATTATAAAAGATATTGCATAAGGATTTATTCTTACCACGTATTTTTATGAATCAACACCTCAATATTCTTTCTGGGTCTTTGCTTTGGGGCTTCATCTGCATAACCAACAGTCACAATACCTACTACAAATTTATCTTCCGGTATCCCCAGAATTGGTCTTAATTCGTCCTGTTTATACCAGGCAACCCAGCATGTTCCCAGGCCGTTATCTACAGCTTCTAATACCAGGTGCTGAATTGAAATTGCGGTATCTCTAATTATCTGTTTTAATTCAAAGGATGAGGAATTTTCATCTAAAAAAATCTTCTCTGCGTTTTTGGTCCTTGCCTTGATGTCAGCTGCACAAACAATAAAAACAGGTGCATCCAGCATCCAGTTCTGATTATGAGATACCTTTGCTATTTGTTCTTTTAAGTCTGCATTGTCAACAATAATAAAATGCCAGGGCTGTGTGTTGCTTCCGGAAGGAGCTAAAGAAGCACTTCTGATTAATTTTACAATCAAGTCATTGTCAACAGGTGTATCTTTATATTTTCTGATACTTCTTCTTTTTTCAATCGATTCCATTTGATATTCCTTTTTATTGTTTCTGAATTCCAATAAAAGAAAAAAATATAGTCTACCGTCTTGCTGTTAAGCAAATAAGGTTTTCTTTAAGAATTTAATTATACACCCTGTTCATGCTGGTTTAAAGATAATTTTATCAATACTGATTCTGCAGAAGATCCCCCAAAGTATAAGAAAGTACTTTGGGGTTGGTTAAATATTTATTCAGCTGTTGATGTAACAAAAGTCACATTTTCACCATTCCATTGATCACTCTTCGGTAAAACATCGAAAATGAAGTATCCTTCCGGGTTTAAAGCTTTCCTGACATTATTAAGTAACAATTTTCGCTCACCTGGATCTAATACTCCAAAATCTGTATAAATCATAATAATCAGGTCAAATTCTTTATCTCCCAACTGGGCTTTCAGATAATTCCCATTTTTGTAAGATATATCTAAATTGCTTTTAGCAGCTGATTTTTTAGCATATTTTATTGATTCCATAGAAATATCTATACCTGTTACACTATGACCAAGTTTTGCGAATTCCTCAGAATACAGTCCAGGTCCACACCCTAAATCAAGAATATTTAATTTATTTTTATTAACTTTTGTTAGTATCCATTCAATTGTCCCGAGTATTGATGTTTTCTTTCTACTTGCAAGATCGTTATTTTCGTTTAAATGAACCTGTAAAAGTTGTTTTGATATGTAGCTATCTGCCCACATTACCTTTTAACGGCTCATCCGAAAAAAACATCAACATGATAAAAATACATTTCTCCTACAATTTCTTTCAACGTTTTGATAATAACAAAAGTAGGCTAGATGTAGAATATGTCAATAAAGGAGGCAAAGGTAGAGATAAAAAAAATATAACATGTACAGACCACATACGACCCACTGGATAAAGACACCGGAGGAGGTTTACCGGGAAGTAGCATAAATAAAACCAAGAAATTTGATTTATTGTTTTAACAATTGGATCCACCATATATTATGGAAAGGAATAATCTGTGCCTATCTGAAAAATAATCTTCAAAAAATACCTGTAAAATAGTAAATAATACCAAAAAGTATTTGTGCTCCTTTAAAAATGTCTGTAATATTTTGTCGTGGATTAAAGCTTTCTTTTTTTCTTTGTATTGGTTATATAGGAATTTGAGCTTTCTATCTGTTAATTAAATTAGGTTTCTTGAAAGTTTTGGATGAGGCTCAACAGTCTGTAAATTTCAACTATCTTTGAACCAATCGGGGAGAAACAATGCAAACACAAAATAATCACTTTTTTGGTCGAAAACATAAAAAAACAGTCAGGGCGGTCATGTCCTTTCTTATTACGGTGATAGTTCTCCTGCTGACGTCGTGTCCTAATCCGAGTGACACAGATGACCCGGTTGACCCGGTTGTGATCCAAAACTACGGGGTAATCTATGACGGGAACGGCGTGACAAGTGGTGCAGTGCCTGCCGACAACAACCGTTACACGCCTGGCGCTTCGGTGGTGGTTTTATCGCAGGATGACTTGAAATGCTCCGGCTACCTTTTTTCGGGATGGGCTCTGAGCCCTTCCGGGGAGGTTGTTTATCAGGGAGGAGACAATTTTAATATCGGCTCAGTCGATACGACTTTGTATGCTGTATGGACGGGTGATCTCACAGCAGGCGTTCCGGTTATACCCACTATGTTCAAAGCAGAGTCCTTACCTGACACAACTGATATATCGAATGTAAGTGTGGATCTTACCTGGGCTGATGAAGCCACTAATGAAACAGGTTATAAGATATATCGTGCGGACGGGATAACTCTGGTTGCGGAACTTCCCTCCGGAACCACATCTTACAGACTGGAATCGGTACCCCGCGGCACCATAGAAGAATACAGACTTATGGTTGTAAACTTCTCAGGGACCGGGGAGTCGGCAACACGAGCTAAAGCTACAGCTCCCTACATTATAAATTTCACTATTTGCGGGACAACCGAGTCAACCCCTGTAGAATACCCTCCCAACCTCTTGATTCGAGAAATTCCGGACTTTCTCCTCTCCGGCGGTACGGTTCACAACGACTGGTACAAGAATGCGAGCTGCAGTGCCCCCTGGAATTTCGACTCCGACACTGTAACTGCGAATTCCTCGATATGGGTCAAATCTAAAGCCACCACAGGGTTATCATTCACGTCGATAAATAACAGCACGGCCTATGCTGTTTCCATGGGAACGACAGACCTGACAATACCGGTAGTGATTCCTTCAAGCTTTAATAACAAGCCTGTCAAAGAGATTGCTTCATCGGGTTTCTCCGGCTCATCGTTGACTATCATCGTAATACCCGAAAGCATTGAATCGATCGGTTCAGGAGCCTTCTATGGTTGCAGCTCGCTGCAAAATATAGATGTTCGCGGAAGCCTTAACTCCATTGGCAGTGAGGCGTTTTCCGGTTGTTCAAGCATGCTTTCTGCCAGCTTCTCAGGAGGTGCGTCCTCTATTGGCAACAAAGCCTTTTACAATTGTTCAAACATGGAAAATTTTGAAATAGGCGGGGGATTATCAGCCATCAGTGAATCAACCTTTTCCCTCTGCTCGAGTCTTAAGACCATTGACCTGGGGGATGCCGTTACCTCAATTGAGGCATATGCTTTTCAGAATTGTACCAGCCTCACAGAAATCGCACCTATGCCAAATCTCGTCACAATAGGACGGGCAGCCTTTGAAGGCTGCAGCGCTTTAGGCTCCTTCAGTTTCGGCCCAAAAATCACTACCCTCGGGATTCTGGCCTTTAGTAACTGCGACTCTCTTACATCCGTTGTCATTTCAGGGCAGATCGAGACAATTGGTGACCTTGCATTCGAGTTCTGCGATGATCTTTCCTCGGTGATAATTGAAAACGGAGTAAAAAACATAGGAAACGCATCTTTCGCAGATTGTACTAACCTTTCTTTCATAAAACTTCCCGAAAGCTTAGAAAGTTTCGGCCCTGGATGTTTTTGTCGCTGTTCAAGTCTCCTTTCGGTAACCATCCCTCATGGAGTGACTGAAATCGCGGACGGGAGTTTCGCGGATTGCGCCGGCATGACTACGATCAGCCTGCCTGAAGGTCTTAAAAGTATTGGAAGGGAATCGTTCCAGGGATGTAAAGGAATGACCTCGATAACCTTACCCGAAAGTTTGATATCTTTTGGAACCGGAGCATTTCGCTATTGCTCCGTGCTCACTTCGATAAAGATTCCCCATGGCGTGACGTTTATAGATGCAGATACATTCAATAGCTGCACTTCTCTTGAGTCTGTTGAACTGCCCCCAGGACTTAAGACAATCTGGCAAGACGCCTTCAATGGCTGTATAAGCCTGACTTCCATCGATCTGCCATCAGGTCTTACTACTCTGCAATCTCGAGCCTTCAAGAATTGCTCCTCTTTAACAAGTGTTGTAATCCCCCCGAGTATCAGTGATGTTCAGGCTTTTCCAGGCTGTACCAGCTTAAGCAGTGTAACTCTTTCCGAAGGGGTCGTTGTGGTTGGTAATTTTAAGGATTGTACCGCTCTCAAAACTCTGGTATTGCCCTCAACTGTTACCTCGATAGCTGACAATGCATTAAGCGGCACATTGATCAGCACCATAAATCTGCCCGAAGGGCTTAAGTCAATAGGCAACTACGCTTTTAAAGACTGCCCAAACCTTGATTCTATGGTTCTACCTGAATCACTGAAAACTATCGGAGGCATGGCATTTTATAACTGCACTGCTCTTTCCAGCATTCGTATCCCGGGGGATGTAACTTCAATCGGCAACAGTGCTTTTGAGCGTTCTGGTCTTGAATCACTGGAAATTGATACTTCAAACGTTCCTCTTACAATGGGCTACCAGGTCTTCTATAAATGCGGAAGCCTTGAAAGTGTAGTTCTTCCCGCAAGACTTTCGGCTATCAGTAAGATGGCTTTCTCTGATTGCGGAAACCTTACGGCAATCAACTTTCCTGAAGGGCTTGAAAGCATTGGAGAAAAGGCATTCAGCAACTGCAAGCTTTTAACGAATCTGATATTACCCGATAGTCTTAATACCGTAGGGAAATATGTTTTCAATGCATGCCTGGGGTTAGAATCCGTCAGTTTTGGTACTGGAATCATTAATGCCGACATCGAGACGCAGATGTTTGTTGGCTGTAATAACCTGACTGAAGCAGTGTTTCGTGAGGGGTGTGAAACTGTCTCTCCATACATTCTTAACACCTGCTATAATATTTCATCCATAAGTCTCCCCTCAACAGTAACAACCTTGGGGGAAGGAGCCTTCGTATCATGCGAGAAGCTCACGTCCATCAGTATTCCCTCATCAGTAACTGTTATAGAACGTTGGGTTTTCTCCGGTTGTACCAGTCTCGAATCGATCTCTCTTCCCTCCGGACTATCGGTCCTCGGAGAGGGTGTGTTTTCATATTGCAGTGTACTCCAAACCGTCAATATTCCGACAGGGATCACTGCTTTGGGGGAGTCCATGTTCAAAAACTGTACAGCACTGACAACCATTGGGCTTCCCGATCAATTGACTTCAATCGGAAAAGAGGCCTTTCTATTCTGTTCAGCCCTGCAGTCTATCGAGGTGCCTGCAAATGTAACATCAATCGGGAAATCTGCTTTTAAATCGGCAACAAATCTTACAAGGATAGATTTGCTGCCCCAGGTTCCACCTATACTTGGAGATAGCGCAATCCCGGCGAATACCGGATTACAAATCTTTGTCCCTGTTTCAGCGGATCAGACTGTCCTTAATACATACAAAGCAGCTGACATCTGGTCAGAATATGTAAATGAGCTACAAGAAACTGACCAGGGAATTTAATAAAGCAGATCATAAGTGTCCAAAACAAGGACTATTAATTGCCGTATCATTACAAAAGTCGTCCGTGGAGAAAATAAAGGGAGTTATTCCTGTTTTCTTCATGTGTCGATAACATTATATGTTTAAATTCTGTTGTTATCTGATAGAAATATTGTTGTCGAGTGCTTTTTGAAGTAAAAGATCTTTGATTATAATTATTCTTGGAAGTACTTTATCTGCCGCTTGAATTTTTCGTTATCTTCTATATTTAATTCAAACCCTTAATGATGATGTATTTGCAGTGAAGTAAAATTCTTTTAATCCATTTCTTTTTCTTGGCGGGAACATTGCTGATACATTCTGTTAGCGTTTGTAATACCTTCCTGCTATTCCTATAAATCCTTTTTAAGATAAATCATATCAACAAGCTGTATGTCGCCCTCGAAAATAGGATGGTCGTAATTGTCTGTAAAAAAATTCTTTACCCGATATGACTTTTCAAATCCGCAATTTTCATAAAACGATAAGATTGCCGGCGTTTCCCCTGTCCCGACAAGCATTGTTTTGTAGTCGTTTTTGTAGAAATCAAAAATGAAATTTATCAATATTCTGCCGTACCCTTTGCCCTGGTATTTTCCGTATGTTGCTATGTTTTTCAACTCACAGGTTTCGCTATCTATCGGCACAACAACGCAAACGCTTTTCAAATTATCATCATATAAAGCAAACAAGTCTCCCCCAGGCAAATACCTGTCAATCATATTTTCCTGTTCGTCTGCCAACAGCAATAAGTCAAGGAACTGTTTCTTGTTTTCAGTGATTTTCTCTATTTTTACCATATTTCTGCTGCTTCCTTATTTGTCAAATTATATTTCCCGTCATATCGCTCCGCATTCCCGCTAACGTTCTTTGGATAGACGATGTTTCGTACATTATCTTAAACATTTAAATATAACCTATATAGTCAGATAGTAAAATTTATCTGCAAAACAGGACGAAGCCCAGGCGACCGCAGGAAGCGTATATATTCCCCGGTGTTACCGGCTGTGGGGGGGCTGCTTGTTCAGGCCGCACGGCATCGCCATGTCCGGACTTCTTCTATTGAAAATTAGTATACCGGAATTTTTATTGTTTTTCTTTTATAAAATCTTCCATTGTCAGAGTTTTACAAAATGTTCCATTTAAAGCTGCAAGAAATGCATTTTGAACATCAATAATAATTAAAGCATCTTTAACATCTGACTTTGTTTGATTTTTTTATTCATTGGCATATAATTCATTTTCTACACTTTTATTAATTATTTCAAGAGCAAATTCCCACAACTCTTCAGAGAAGTCTTTTATGAAATATTTTTTATTTATAATCTGTGATTTTGTTAATTTTTTCTTTTTAATATTCTGGTTGTTTGTAAAATAATGATTTAATATTGGTTGAAGGTTGTCAAGGACTACAGCATATCTGGATTCATTGGTATTATTTTCTTCGAATTCTTTCCAAAGTGAGATAAATTCATCTTTTTGTTCTTTTGGTAATAATCCGAATATTTTTTCTGATGCTTTTTCTTCTGTTTTTTTGATATTTTCTCTTTCATCCGTATCGTAAAGAAATGTATCTCCTGCATATATTTCAACAATGTCATGAATCAATAGCATTTTTATTACTTTTATTATATTTAATTTTTCTTTGCAGTATTCTTCTAATATAATAGCCATTATTGAAATATGCCAAGAGTGCTCTGCACTATTTTCTTGTCTTTCTCCACCCAAAATACCATTTTGCCTGTAAATGGTTTTTAATTTTTCTATTTCAGCAATAAAATTCATTTGACTTAATAATTTATTATTAATCATTTATGTTCTTCCTTTGTAAGATTAAAATCTTTGGCAACAGTCCCCCATTAGGATATGGGTAACGGTTTCCTTAAATTGCCCTTATTAAATTTCACAATAGACTCAGGCTGTAATAATCCTGTATCCATATCCAAAGATCCTAAAAAATAATCCCTGAACCATACATTCTGATGTCCTTCTTTTTGCGGTTAATACCCCATAAAAGGATTATCTATAAAGAACATTCATCTTTTCTCCTTATATGAATAGATCATTACGCTTAAGCTTCGCGAATAGGCGAAGCCGTATCGCATATTCGCAGTTAAACGGAGTTATTTTTAGAACGTGAAACAAATAAGCATATTCCTAATATTATCTCTAATATTATTATTGCAATCGGAAACCAGTTGATTTGTGAAGTAAGAAAAATGGCTGTCGGTCCATCAATACCTCCGATTATTCCGATTGCAGCTGCGTCAGAATATAAAAATATATGAGTCATTTCCTTAAAAAAAGGGAAGAAATATACAAGTAGAAATAAAGAATTTAAAATAAATAAAATAAGTACAATCCTCTTCTTCATTACTAATCCTTCTTAAAATTAATTTAGTTTAACGTCCCGGGGCTATGTGACGTGCTGCGCAAGCTGTATGTGGCATAGCCCCGGGAGCTAATAGCGACGATGCACATAGACCCTGTTAGATGTCGTTTCTGTCATAGTTGGTTAATAAATAATTTGTTAAATACAAGGATGTATTTGACAGCGCAGTCATTTTCTATATATTATATCTATTCCATTCCATTACCAATTCTTTTTCTCCTGTCTTTTTATCAATGGAAGTAGATACAACAATAAATCCCTTGTTTTTATAAAATTTGATGCTTTTCTCATTCTTCATATATACCTTTAATTGGATTCTATCTCGAATATTTTTAATATAATCAAGTAATTGACTACCAGCACCTTTATTTTGATATTCTGTTCTTACAAAAATTGCTGCCAAATATTCATCTATCATAGATACAAATCCTAAAAGTATTTTACCATAAGTCGCAACATAGGTTTCAGACATTGGTATATATTTATCTTTCATTAAGGATTTATTTACTTTCCAATAATCATTAGGGATAAAATCATGCGCTTGTATTGATGTTTCATACCAGATATCTACTGTTTCTTGAATATCAGCATCTGATATTTTCTTTATCTTTACACCTTTCAATAATTTTCCTCTTTAATTACCTTTCCCATTTACAATTTACCAGTAATCATTCCTGTTTCCCGTTCTAATACTCACACAGGAGCTCTCCTTGACTTGATAGCATTTGCTTAAGTACAACGCGTATATTGTCAGCTTGAAGCAGTTGTTAGCTGGATTTTTTTAAGTATGATCTAATCTGCATTTTAAATAACTCTTGACTGTATTGTACCTTTTTTTCTTTTTCTTTGAATTTTCTATCAAACTCTACTGCTTTACTATGATCAAAATTAAAAACATCACTTTGTATGATTTTCCATTTTTTATTCCCGAAAAACCCAGGCTCTGTTTCCAGAACCAGTAATCCCAAAGGAAATTCTCCATCCATATTACTTACATTATAGTCAATTCCATTTTTGAACCCATGCTTACAATAGTTGTGGGGATCACCGTATATTATAATTGCTGGTATATTTTTTTCTTGTACTATTTTCTTTGTTTTTTCAATTAATGCTGTTCCTATTCCCTTTCTCTGATAGTCAGGGTGAACACATAAGGGTCCAAATGAAAAAGTTTCTACTTTTTCCTGGTTTTCTCCTATCAACATAGATTTTGTATACATTATTGAACCAACAATATTTCCATCAATTTCTGCGATATAATCAAGTTCTTTAATAAAATCTTTATGCTCTCGTAATATGTGACACAAATAATGTTCATCACATCCAGGAACATATAAATTCCAAAAAGCTTCCCTTGTTATTTCTTCAACTTTAAAATAATCCTGTTCATTTTCTAAACGAATTTTTATTTCCATACTTATTCCCCATTCTGCTTAAAGCTCCCGGCTAACAACTTGTGATTAGCAGCATTATGTAAAATATTATTTCATCCTCTACATGCCCGCTCTGATAATTTTGCCAATCCACCCTGAACCGGACATCCTCTGTTATATCCAGTTTTGGGCTGAATTTTAAGAAGTATTACAATAAACACGATGTTTTTTTGTTAATTATATTTAAAAATTTATTTTTCTGACAATCTTTTTCCGATTATTCGATATATTTCTTCTTTATTTCTTTTTCTGATACCCCATATTTCAATAATTTCAATATGAGAGGGGGTAAGTAATCTATAAACAATCCTATAGCTTTTTTTTGCAACATATATTTTAAAAAAACCTGTTAAATCTATATTATGTTTATTACCTGGTTGTTCGCCCAATAATGGTTTTTCGGATAATTCATCAAGCTTCTTATTTACCAGTTTTTTTATACTACCATCTAGTTTCTTGTAGTCATTCTGAGCTTCAGGAATTAATTCAATTTTAAAGCTCATTTTTCTTCTCTGATTTGATCCCAGGATTTATTGTTATTTGGATTATAGTTTGTCAGCCTTTCTTCAAGCATGGATTTAACTTTTATTTGTTCAAATAGTTCTTCAAGGTTATGAAGGTATTCATATTCCTCAAATGAAAGCATAACAGCTTCCATAATTATTGTTTTTCAAAATATATAGGGCTTAATTCATTGTTTTTCCGGCCTGCTTTTGCTGTAGCCTTTATTTTTTTAGTGGCCACGACGAGCTAGCACCAGACCTACTCCAGCTATGATCATCAATCCTCCCGCTGTCCGTGAGACGGCTTGTAAGGCTCGATTACTTTGTAGAAAGCCTCTTATGTTTCCTGCAGCCAATGCCCAAACTGATGTCACAATAAAAGTGATCGCCAAAAAAGTTGGAACAATAAAAGTGAATTGCAATCCAAGAGGACGCGCTACATCTATAAATTGAGGCAGGAATGCTGCAATAAAGATCAAACTCTTGGGGTTAAATATCGTGGTAATCAGCCCCTGAAAAAATACATTTTTTTTAGAGACTGACGGAGCATTAAATGACAGAGGTTTACCTGCACTCCGCCACTGCCTGATACCAAGATAAACAAGGTATGCAGCTCCAGCCCAGCGAAGCCATTCAAATGCTCCCGCAACCATATTTAACAATGAGGCTAGGCCAACCGCAGCGACTACAAGCTGAACGGCAATTCCCATTGTAGCTCCAGCAACAGTGGATATACCATGTTTCCACCCGAATGATATACTATGTGCAATTGTCAAAAGCACACTTGGACCTGGTAATGCAATCATGATTATAGTTGCAACAACGAATGCAAGATATATGTGTAATTCCATAACTTCTCCTTTTTGAATAGAAGTATAGATTTTTTAAAAATTAAATTATTGTATAAAATTGACTTGATATTCCCTGGGGGTCACTGTTGTGATTGCTTTAAAATGACGGTGAAAGTGACTTTGATCAAAAAAACCGCATTCAAGTGCAACCTGAGACAACTCAAGACCTTTTTGTAAAAGTTTTTTTGCAAGTTCTACTTTGCAACTTAGCCGGTATGCATGAGGAGTTATGCCTGTGGCTGTTTTAAATTGCCTGAGCAGTGTGTATGGGTTGGCACCTTGCTTCAAGGCCAGCTCTCTCATGGATATCTCTGTATCTAAATTCACACTTAATTGCTGTTTTAGCTGTTCAATTTGAAATGAAGGCCCTATTTTGACAGCAGACGCTTCACAAGCCAGTAAAAATATCTTTTCTACAAGATCAACCAGAATTTGTTCTTTTTCCAGCAAATCTACTTTATCCATTAATGATTTCATAGTGTCGATGTATTGTTGATAGATTGAGTTGTTTTCCAGTAAAATGGTATTCACAGGACTAAATGTTTCAATTTGCCATAGGGACTGTTGCAATTGCAGACACCAATCAACATCAAGGAAGAGCATGTAATAGCTTCGTTTACTAGTTTCTGTAGGATTGCAGGAGTGCAGAATTTCCGGATTGATCAGTGCAAGGATTCCTGGTTGTAATTTAGCCACCTTTCCTTCGATCCGATAGATAACTTCTCCTTTATCTATAGCACCAATACTGAAGGTTTTATGTATATGGGATTTGTAGTGCCGCCCGCTGTTTTTGGAATAGCGGCATTCTGCAAAAGGTAATATTTGTTTTATTTGATGCTCGTCACACATTTGAATCCCATAAACCAATTTTTTATCATAACTGCATAATTATAAAGCAAAACTTCAGTATTGTCTTCTAGAGCTATGGATGGCGAGATACTAAAATAAGCAAAGTCGGACATGTAGCTTAACTACCAGCGGTTAAGCGAAGCATTGCAGATAAAGAATAGATAACTCATGTTTTTTATTTACCGACATTTAATACTTGTTGCCTATAAAAATTATTGTTTAATCCTACGATGTTTGCCGAGGGCCAATCGAGGTACTCCGGGTGTAGCGCTTTATCCTCTGTTATCCACCAGTACCAGCCGCTTCTTGTCCATGCCTCACGGCGGAGCCACGGCAGGACTTTCTTCCCTTTTTTCATAGCATCCGAATCAGCTGCAATCTTGTCCCAAAAGGTTGCCATAATTGTTAATTACTTAAAAACTCAGACAACAAATTGTCAGTTGTATTCTTTTGTTAAAAGAATATTGTTTCATCTAAATTGTAATACCGTAATTTATTCCTCTATTGTAATAATCCTTATTCTTTCTATACTCATTCTTATATATTATTTCATTAAAGGATATTCCCCGCTGAGTTGCAAGGATTCCATCAAGATGATCAATCTCATGTTGGAGTAATTCGGATATTTCTTGATTTATATTTTTCCACTCTACAATTTTCCCATTTTCTTCCTGATAAACAATATCAATATATGTATTCCTTTTGACTTTAACTACTAAATCTGGGAATGACATACAGTCGTCCCACATTAAAAAGGTCTCTTTGCTTTTCCAAGTGATTTTAGGATTGATGATGCAAAATGTACCATTCCCAATATTCAATGCGATTATTCTCTTTTCAATACCAATCTGAATTGCTGCAATACCTCTTCCAAATCCATTTTCTTTTCTAAATTCTTCTAAAGCAGTTTTTAATTCTATTAGACTTGATTTGAATTCATCGCATTCAAAGTTATTAATTTCTTCGCTAACTTTATTCAAAATTGGGTTTCCTAAAAGTAAAACTATGGATTTCATTATATTCTCCTATTGATAAATTATACCACAGACAGCATCTTTCACCTTTTTAAATAACTAGAAAAATATATATTTATGTATAAGGTATATTATAAAGCAGATGCTATTTTCGGCCGGAGGTCCGCGCAATCTCTTCTTGCAGCTGGTATTGAGCATAACGTTCCGCAAGTACCCTAAGTTGACAATCGGCAATTTGGGCCGGAGCGAAGCAGCGCCGGGTACTTGCTATTAGGTAACGAGATTTTTTTGGGATTGTGTTTGTTAATTAAATTGTAATATTGTTGTAAATATCATTTGGATAAATAGATAATTCTTCTATCAAAATCAAATGTGCACGCATATTTCTCAATAAATTTTTGACTAATTAACCCATCAACGATAAAGCCGAATTTCTCATTATAGTATAACTGTTCGGGGAAAATTCCACTTAATAACTCTTGATTCTTTTGAGTATAAGTTCCCATAGCTATTGATTCGACTTCTGTTACGCCAACAAAATAAAGCTCTGTTCCACTTCCTCCCTGCCCAATTACGGGTATCCGCATAAAAGGCTTACTAATATTTAAAACGTCAAATGTATTGCTTGATATTGCCCCGGCCTGATCCGAATCCAGACCAGTATCAAATAAGAAATGTAAATTTTCACTTTCATTTATTTTTAAGTGACAAAACAGATAATGAGTATCAACATAGCCAAATTTAATCTCATGAAAGATATCTTCCGAAATTATACTTTCATGATCAATATCTCTATTTCGTAATATTAGCTTTTTATCTGGATAATCAATTGTTGAAATAAATTGTCTGAGTATACCGGTTCCAATACAGGGAATCTCTTCATTATTAAAGACAACTGGTAGATTTGAGATCTCGACATCACCAAGCTTAAGGGTATCTATTTTAGTATATTTAATAGATCCTGATTTTCCCCCCGCATATATGCCGGTACTGTCAATTGTTTCACTAAGAGAAAATTCATTAGCGAGCTCTACAGGAATGCTTAATTGATCTTCTCCTGTATCTATGTAAGCAATGGTTTTTATCCCATTAATTTCAATATGGACATGCGGTAACGAATCTTCAAATTCAGATAAAAATGGAATAGTGGTCTGGCTTTCTGCATTCCATTTTAGCTTGTATGGCGAATCATCAAAAAGCCTCATTATATGAACTAATGTAGAGGAGTTCGTTTCACGAATAAATTCCCGACTGTTCTGATATCTGTTGTTATGGTAAAAAATAATTGATAAAAGTCTTTCTTTCTCCTCTATATAATCTTTATTATCTAAATTATTCAGTAAGTATTCAGCTGTTGCGTAATCTCCCAGATAGATAGATGATTTGATAAGAATTAATAACTCAACTTCGGTTAGCTCCTTCTTATCGACTAATATATTGTAAACTTCTTCAATATTTCCTAATGAATAAAGACTTTCAATATTATCAGTATTCTCAAAAGATTCTCTTAAATCTCGGCTATTTGATGTACAAGATACGATAAAAATTCCAACTACAATCACCAGTAATTTATGACTCATTTTATTCTCCTCGATAAATATCAACTTAACGAAAAATAACGAATAAAGTTTTGTAAAGATATCACACAATCGTATCATTTTATGAAATAGCACTAAAGTTGTAGCTTTGAAAACAACTCAAATCTAGTTGAAATACTCATTTTTCGATAGATATTATAAATATGTCTTTTTATGGTGTTTTCAGATATATACAACTTTTCGGAGATCTCCAGATTATTTAACCCTTGTAGCAGTAACAGCACAACTTCAATTTCTCTATTCGTCAAATTATATTCTTTCAATTGATAGTTCTTATCTTTTGTCTTGATTTTTTTTTTGCATTAAATAAAAGGAATAGAGAAATAGATTAATCAAAACTAATAATACCAGAGAGGCGCTTCCATCATCATACATTAAAAACAACAGAATCTTAGTTGGTATTGAAATAGTGATTATTAGGGCTAATAAGAAATATTCCCTTTTTTGAATCCTTGTTTTGCTATTCCCCAGTTTTATGATAGATAGAATAATAAGATATAAATAAAATAATACGATAGGTATTGATATAATTTCTATAGCAGTAATACTTTGTTTTGCAATATAAATTGAAGGAATTAAGATAACAGCAATAGCCAGCGAAAGAATGATGTTCTTATAGTTTGAAATTATAACTATTTCACTAATCAGTATTATTAAGAGAAAAATCAGAGCCACCATAAAATTAAAAATGTTTATATCAAGCTTGTTTAGTAGAAAGAATTCCAAAATACAAAAAAAATTAAATAAAAACAACGACAAAGGCAAAATAGCATCATTTAATTTAGTTAGTTTTTTCATAAAAGAAAAGCATAATGTTGGTGCAATAATTAATAAAATTACTGAAACTACAAAAAAAGCAAATTTTATATAACTATCAAATTCTAAAGTTAAGTCCAAATGATTCTCCTAAAACAATATAAAATTATATCAAATAAATCGTAAAACATTATTTGTAGTTACTCTTGAATACAGCAACTGTTTTTTTAACCTTATAAACTATATTTTTCTAGAAATTATATCATAATATATCAAATGAGATGCTTGAATTAATACATTTCGATAAGAAATAAGAATGACCCCAAAAAATATTGTTGCCTAACGTTCTGAGGTTATATGACGTTGGCGTAGCCAAATGTGCCGCAGGCCGGGCCCGAAAGGGCGAAGCATATAGCCGCTGTTATCTGTTGAAAGCGCGCGTCTTCACCGCCACAACACGGATGTTACGGTGGTGATATTCCTATTAGGTTTTTTCCGCTACAACTGCAAACTCGTCGGTTTCTCCGCTAAAAGATTCTCCCGAAACATTTGCAAAAAATTCTTTTATATGAAATCCATTTTTCTCAAACTCTTCTGTTATTGTCTCCTCACTATAACATTGTGCCCAATTATATATTTCTCTTTTCTCTTTTTTTGAAAATATTGTATATTTATCCAATAAAAGATGTTCTTTTCCGTATTTGAATATGTTTAAAAAACTGTAATAATCATCCGGTGACCAAAACCTATCCATTTGATTAAACTCATAGACAGCCTCTTCCTTTTTATTATTAAAATAATGCATTGAATACACATCGAGAAGAATTAAGCCGGTAGGCTTTAACATCGATGAAAAAATCTTCAATAATCTCTTTCTTTGTATAGGGCTTAATGCGGTAAAATCACACATGATCATTATTATCAAATCAAATCTTTCTTCTGAGTTGAATTGTAAGTAATTAGTATGCGTATAATTTATTTGGAGTCTATTTTTCCGAGCTTCTTCTTTTGCGTACTCAAGGGAAGTTTTAGAAAAATCAATACCGGTAATTGCTGCACCACTTTGTGCTAATCTCATTGTGTATAGACCTGGTCCGCAACCGAAATCAATTACTTTCGAACTAGAATTAAGATTGAAATGTTCTTTTATCCATAACGCTGAACGATCTATGAAATTTCTATTACGCGATGCTGCATCCACAGATTCATTGAGATGGTATTCAAGCATCTTTCTTGCAGTGTGTTTATTTGTCCATAATTCCTCAGCGGTATAGAACTCAAATGGTTTGGGTTTATTGTTAATCTTTTGTAATTCACTAAACATTTTTAGTTTTCTCCTTGCGATGGCACGATGCCCGAGCTATTTTCTTCGCGCTTTTTTTGCTGCTAACGTTCTGGGGATGAGCGGCGCATCGCATTTTTAAATATAAAAATTAAAAATAGTTTATACAAGACTTTCTTATTTTCAGTTGCGATGTGTGGCGAAGCCCAAGCGGCCAAAAGGAGCGAATTGGTTTATCCTCTGTTATGCTCCAGTACCAGCCGTTCCTTGTCCAGGCCGCACGGCAATGCCAAGGCTGGACTTCTTTTTTAAAGCACGCAGTTTTTCTTAGATATTTTTACTGCCGCAATTGATACAATATGGAAGATTATTTGTAGTATCTTTTCCGCAATTGTTACATTTAACTTTTAATAATGCTCCACATGCAGGACAATTATTATTTGAGTAATCAATTTTAGTATTGCAGGTAATGCATTTACTCTTTTCATATTGTTTTATGCTATATTTCTCTTTTGTAAATATCTTTGTCTGTAAAAACCATATAATAAAAATGATGAAAAATATTGAAAGTAAGAGTACTGCATAATACCATAATGTTATTAAATTTAACTTCAGTAGAAAGTCATAAATCGTTTTAAGTAATATTTTGGGAATAACCTCTATTACAAGTCTGATTATTTCAAAGAATATTGGCAGGAATGCAACTATTATATAATGCGAACTGACAATTACCTGTATATATGAGTCTGCCTTAAATGCTCTTCTGTTCCAGTATATGAAAATAACCAATACCGGTAAGAGAAAAACAAAATCAAATATTGTTCTTTTTAATGCAAATATTTTACTGTATCTGATTATATCTTTCGTAAAGTCATACTTTTGAAGTCTAAAAACTGTTTCAATAAGGTTATTGATTTTTTCTTCTTCTTTTAACTTCTTCTCAGCAGTAACTATTTTCTCCTGTAGTCTTTCTCCTTCTTCAGATTCTTTTTCTGCTTTATTAAGTGCATAATAGTTATTTAACAACCTTTCGTATTCTTCTAGAGAAAGTATTAAATTATTGTCATTTTCAATTTCTTTAAATATGTCTTCAATTTCCTGACATTTTGGATGTAAATTATTTTCAATTTTTAATTTTTCATAAGTAGCTCTTTTTCTTGATAGTATATGCTCTGCAGTCTTTTCAATTACATTGTTTTCTACCCAGTTTTTATCAATCAATATGTTTCGGTATTCATAGGGGAAATATTCATATTCGTCAGTAAATTGCTCAATTTGTTGGCTTAATCCATAAAATAGAATAATGCTTATAAAAATGTCGGAAATAATTAGAACAATTAATGACACAATATTTAAATCATTCTTATCTGAAATCAGTTTAATTTTTGGACTATAGTTCATGTTTATTCCCTTTATTCTTTATTTAAAAGTATAATTGTGTTGTTTGCAATATTTTTTTCTTCGCCCGTTGACCGGAGGTCCGGGTGATTTTCTCTTGTGGACGTATTGCTGCTAACCGTTTCAGAAATATATAAAGTTGCCAGACGGCTCCATATGAAATAATCATACACCCGGTGTTATTACACCGCAACAGTAAACAATCTGGCAATTTAGAAGAAGATCTGTAGGTCGTAGTTATATATTTCTTGATTGGCGCAGTACATTTAATATTATCTATATTTAGCAAGAAATGAATAAATAACATCGTACGATGCAAATAAATCTTTTTCATTTACAAGTGAATAATTGCCATGAACTAAATTGTTTCTAGTATGTGAGAGATTTTTAAGAAGATTTGCTTCTGCTGCAGAGATAATAGATTTATTTTCCAGCTTTTCAATTTTTTTATGATATTTAGTTCTTCTTTCAATTTTTATATTATTTGATTCACAAAGTTTAAATAAAGTAAGTTCAAATTCTGAAAAGCAGGTTAAAATTGCTCCATGTCTATCAATCCAGTCTTTTGACTCTAGTTTTTCCTTTATTCTTTCTAACTTTATATTTATATCACTATTTGAATGGAGTTCATTTATTTTAGGTAATATATTTTTAGGGATATAATATTCTGACATAGACTCTGCATATTCTTTGCGCAACTTTGTTTCTGCCATTTTGTATCCAATTATTCCACCAGCTATTGCTGTTACTCCTGCCACTAAGGATCCAATTACAGCTGGTGATTTAATTGGATTTTTTTTACTTGCATTTTCAGTTTCAGACTTATAATCTTTCATATGAGTCTCCTTTATTTATATTCAATTACTTGCCTTAGGCAAGAATATTTATTTTAGGAGGCCAACAGTGGCTAATAACGATTCAAACATTCAGAATCCTAATAAAGGAACTTCTGGAACAAACAAGGCTTACGACAAGAACCAGGGAAATCGGGGTAAACAGATGAATCCTGATAATCAAGGAAACAAAAGTAACTCGAAAGGCTCTAGTCCAAAGTCTCGCAAAAGGTAATTAGCCTTGACCTCCCCATTTTTGGGGAGGTCTTATATTTCCGCGTTGTATTGCACTAAACGTTCCCGGAGTATATGACATTTGCCCGCAGGGCAAATGTTCCGTAGGCCGCGAAGCGAATGCGGAGCGCAAATACCCCGTGTTATATGCTGTTTCTTTTTTGGCTGATAGCATACTTTTCTTACAAATACATGGATGTATTTGTATCTTTAGTCTATCCTTTATTTTCTTCATATATTTAAAAAATCTCTATATATCAATTCGCATGAAACAGACTGTAAACGGCAAATGTCCATAGCTTTTAATAAGGATTTCTGTAAAACCATAATCTAAATACCAATTTTCAAGTTGCTCATTATTATTAGTAATTGCTATTCCGGCAGAAGCTCCCTTCCTTCTCTTTATTTCAACAAGAGCATAAATTACTAGCCTTTTCCCAATCTTATCATGTCGTTTTTCTGGAACAACTGCCAATCTCTCAATAAAGTAATTTTCACGATAGTTTTTGTCTATTTCGATTGCTATACATCCAACATTATGCATCTTGTCATTTGCTAAAAATAAATCTATTCCAGATTTAGTAGAATCTGATAATCTCACCAATGTTATATATGCTGGATTAGTCGGAGCATCTTCTTCAGAAAGATTAAATTCTTTTGCAACAGTAAGGAATGAGTATCTTATTATTTTATGCAATTTCTACAAATCTTTTAAAGCATCAAATTTATTAATTTCATTCCCTCTTTACTCAACAACATCAATCTCTATTTGCCATCGTTAAATCACCGAATCCCCATCCCGTTGAATTTATCTCATCAATGATAAAATAATTTTCTTCAATATAATTATTCAACATTGAAGACATTAACTCTTTTGTTTTTTTCTGCATTAATGCTATTTCATCAGGATTGATTGTACCTTTTGAAACTTTAATATTCACAAAACTAACAGAATCTTCTGGACTAATTGCTTTTCCACCAATAGCCCAAGATGACGGTTTTATTTCATCAATTACGATAGCAGTTAGACTTTTTTCTCGATTCATCACCTCTACTACTAAATCGGTTAATTTCTCAATTAATTCTATTTTCTTTTCTTCAGAAAATTGATTCTCAACAATTTTCACACTAACAAATGGCATCTTATTTTTCTCCTTCCTTTCAAGTTATAAACTTTTCTTATTGCCCGCCATGGACGGCGGGCTCTTTCTCATACATTATTAGCTAAAAAATTGCATATAACGTCCTGCGGGTAAACGAAGCATCGTAGACCAAGAATGCTAAACACAAATCTAATATTTTATTCTTTAAAAACTTGTTATTTATAGAAGTTGTAGTTCAGTTCCTACGATGTTTGGCGAAGCCCAAGCTAGCTACTCCGAGCGCAGTGTTTGACCCGCTGTTATCGGCAGTGGCTGGGCGTCTTGTCCAGGCCGAACGGCAAAGCCAGGGCCGGACTAACACCATTTATTTTTATATTCTAATTTACCTTTTACTTTGATATTTTCCAGATATTGTTGCTTGCTGTAATATATGACCATTCATTACGCTAAGTAAATCTTTCTTTCTACTCTTAACCGATAAATCCAATAGGCAATCTAAAATATAAAATGTGAATGTATAAGTATGAATACATTTTAAAGGCGGTTTTGGACCTTTATATCTATGCCGTCCATAGGCTCTCCCCTGTTTTGCGTCATTCAGAGATTCTACTGTCTTACCCTGAGGTATTGCTGAAGGAATATTTTTCATAATTGGAATATTCCAAATTAGCCAGTGGTTATAATCAGGAAAAAGTGGGTGTGATGAATCATCCATGGTAATCGCTAGAGTAACAGCTTTATCCGTGATATTATTTAATTCAAATTGCGGGGATTGATCATCTCCTCTGGCGGTATTCTTTATAGGTATCCAGTCCCCGTCTTTAAAGTCAGTACTTGTCACTTCTAACTGTTGGTTATTCATAATCATATTCCATTATTTATTTATATAATACTCAACTCTTTAAAACGCTTTACAACCTTGTCAGTTAATTGTGCCAAATCTTTTTCAGTAACCTTATAAGCTGATGTATCTTTCCTTTCCGGCTTTGGTTCTTTTGGCAAAAGATCTGCTATATGTAAATCAATTACTGCAATTGCTTTTTTTCCAATTCTTTTCTCCAATTCACTTTCCAGTTTTGGATTAGGCCCATCTGCACCCCCACTTATTGAAATAAAAGCGTATTTATCAATTTTTCTTTTTAATTTTTTAAAGCAACTACGAAGAGGAGAAGCTACACCTCCCATCCAGACAGGTCCAACAAATACTGCTAAATCATATTTTACATTTTCATCATACTGCATATTAATCTTTGGTTTTCTGCCAAAAAGCATATCAAATGCTATTGTTCCGAATGTTCTCTTTTTTATTTCTTCTACCTTTATGTGTTTAACTGATAATGCTTTTGCAATACTTTCTGCTAGTTTTTCATTATTTCCAGTCAAAGAATAAGAAATAACAACAATGCTCATTTTAATCCCTCCATTAGCTTTTCAATATTATTTTCTTCGCCCGTTGGCCGGGGGTCCTGGCGGTGTCCTCTTCGCCCAGCCTTTGCCGATAACGTTTCGCGAATATGTTAAATCGCCGAAGACGATTTGTGTGAAGCCGCAGGCGGAACCGCATATTCGCTGTTGAGGCTGTCGCATTATTATGGTAAATCCGAATTTCATTTTACACAAGATCATGATAAAATTTGTTCATGGGAGGGTTCTACTATGGCCAGATTTATTCAGAATAGTAGAAAGCAAGGACTGTTTCTCACTGTTGATCTTAACAAGCAGTTAATACCTGGAACTCTTGAATACACCATTGACGAAATAGTTGAAGAAAAACTTGATATCAAAGAGCTAACTCAGCAATTTCAGAATGATTATGCGGGGGCATCAGCTTATAATCCAAAAGACTTGCTGAAAGTATTGTTTCTTGCATATTTTAGAGGGGTCTGTTCTTCGCGTGATATTGAACAATTATGCAAGGAGAATATTATCTTTATTGCACTATCTGGAGACCTCCATCCTGATCATTCAACAATTGCCAGATTTGTTCTAAAACTCGAAAAATACATTCAACCATTATTTAATCAGCTGCTACTTTATTGTGAAGAACTCGATTTGCTATCCGGTACAGAACTTGCAATAGACGGTTGTAAAATTTCATCGAATGCAGCGAAAGAGTCAAGCGGAACAATAAGTGAGCTATCAGAAAAAAGAGATAAATACCAAAACGTATTATTCTCAATGATGGAAACAACTAAAAACTCGAAATTAAATGATTTAGAGAAACGGATAAAAAAACACAAGAAACGAATCAGCAGAATAGATGATTTTATAAATTCACATGAAAAAAGAATAGGTTCAAGGAATCGTGAGGTAAAAAGTAATATTACCGACAATGAAAGCGCAAAACTAACTTCCGGGCACGGCGTCCTTCAAGGGTATAATGCCATGGCTGCCGTCGACAGTAAACATCAAATTGTCATGTCGACATTGGCTGTTGGGTCACAAGGAGAAGGAAAATACCTTACAAACCTTATTGAGAAATCAAAGGAAATACTTCCTAATCGCATTACTAAAGAGACAACCATACTGGCAGATACCGGATATTTTAGTGAAGAAAACTGTAAATGCCTTTTTGAATCTAAACAAAAAGCTGTAATTCCGGATAATCATTTCAGGCAGCGGGATCCAAGATTTCATAGAGATCTATATTCTAAAAATATGAATCCTCGAAACAAGAAAGCTAGACGGTTATATGGACACGATATGTTTATATATATTCCAGAAAAGAATTATTATTCTTGTCCTGCTGGAAAGTATTTAAAACCTGAAGGGAAAAAAAACATGCATGGCTATATTGGAAGAACTTATAAAAATAAAGACGATGACTGTGCAGTCTGTCATTTGAGATCCGAATGTCTTCAACGTAATTCAAAAAGGAGAGCTATTTTCATTGTCGATAAACCGAAAGAAATGACGTATTCGAAAAAGATGATGGCAATAATTGATACGCCTGAAGGCCGGGAAGAATATGCCAAAAGGATGGGAATAGTTGAACCAGTTTTCGGAAATATCACATACAATAAAAAACTTAACCGATTTAATTATCGCGGAAAAAGAAAGGTTAATACCGTTTGGGCTTTATACTGCATGGTGCATAATATCGAGAAAATTCACCGATACGGCGAAAAGGAATAAGGTATAAGGGGGAATAGCCGGCACCATCTCTAAATTAATAGTGATTGGAGAATAACTACACTAAATATCTATATTTTCTTTCCAAGGGAAATATGCACAAATAAAAATTCAGATTTTGCGACAGCCTCGTTATGCACAGTTTCTGATACAATTTTATATTTTCAGAAAGTACAAGGAAGTACTTTCTGAGCTGTTTTAAAAAATGATTTTTATTCCCCTCCTTTTCAGCATCCATCTGTAAATTCCAAATGTTAGTAATGCATCAAATCCAATTCCTGCAGCAAACATAAGCGCTATGAGGTTTAAAGTTGGCTTGTATATTCCCATTTGATATAAAACGAATAATGTTCCATAAAAAAAAGTATTAATTACTAATGACTGGAACAGCATATAGTTAGTTTTCCCAATTCCATAAAAAATGCTATCAACAACATTATTTAATGCAAATAGAATATAAAACCCTAATGAAATGACAGCAATATAAAACACCTTTTCATAATCTGCAATATTCATAACATTTTCAATAAAAGGTTTCCATGAAGGGATACTTATTATCCATAACAAAATGATAATTAAAGTAACAAGAAAGTATCCCATAGATTTTTCTGATATCGCTCTATCGCCAAATTGACCACAATCTCTTTTTATTACTTGTCCCAATTGTCGTATAGGTAGTAATAACCACCCCCATATAAAACTGTTTGTTACCCAAAAAACGCCCTGTTCTCCTACAACATTCACCATTTTTAAAACCATTATCATGAATGCAAAATTCCTTATAAAACTTTCAATCCCTGAATATCCGCCAACTTTTGTCCATTCTTTCATCCATGAAAAATCAAGCTTTATATTATTAATTCTAATAAATCCTTCTTTCCTTAGAAAAAATAATATAAGAACTAACAAAAAGATATTAACCAGAATATTGCCATATGCTATGCCTACAACACCAATATTTAAAGAAATTGGAAGTTTTGATATAAAGAAAGTGTCAGAAATTATTGTTAACAACATTTGGAATATAAGAACATTCAATAAATATTTTTCTTTCTTAATAATAACCAATATGATAACTAAATATTGAACTAAAATGTTGAAAATTGAAGCGATTGATTCAAATCGAATATATTTAACGGATTCATATATTAATTCATTTTTTTGACTCATATAAATCATTAATGGTTTAGCAAATAGAATTATAAATAAAGATACTAATGAATAGATGAGGAATGTAATAAACAGACCAGATTTGATCTTATTATCAAATACCGTTTTTTCTGATAATGATTTTCCTAAAAGGTAAAAAATTGGTAGCAGAATAGCTTCCTGAATAACTTCATATATTATATTTACCCATGTTAGTTGGCTTGCTATATTAAAACCCCAATCAGTTGGTATATCTCCTAAGAAAAAGATTCTTACAGTCGTATATATTGTTGGTAACAAGCCAAATAATATTAAAGTTGCGAAAAGTTTATAATCAATTTGATTTAATGCATTAAAAACTTTTTTCATTTATCCTTCCTTTTCTGCCGAGCCAAGGATGACGAGGTAAAATAATAACTTCAGAAATTGTGTATAACATTTCGCGAATAGACGAAGTTGGCCGTAGGGCAATTTGGGTGAAGCGAAGCGGAACCGTCTATTCGCTGTTGAGGCTGTCGCATTATTATGGTAAATCCGAATTTCATTTTACACAAGATCATGATAAAATTTGTTCATGGGAGGGTTCTACTATGGCCAGATTTATTCAGAATAGTAGAAAGCAAGGACTGTTTCTCACTGTTGATCTTAACAAGCAGTTAATACCTGGAACTCTTGAATACACCATTGACGAAATAGTTGAAGAAAAACTTGATATCAAAGAGCTAACTCAGCAATTTCAGAATGATTATGCGGGGGCATCAGCTTATAATCCAAAAGACTTGCTGAAAGTATTGTTTCTTGCATATTTTAGAGGGGTCTGTTCTTCGCGTGATATTGAACAATTATGCAAGGAGAATATTATCTTTATTGCACTATCTGGAGACCTCCATCCTGATCATTCAACAATTGCCAGATTTGTTCTAAAACTCGAAAAATACATTCAACCATTATTTAATCAGCTGCTACTTTATTGTGAAGAACTCGATTTGCTATCCGGTACAGAACTTGCAATAGACGGTTGTAAAATTTCATCGAATGCAGCGAAAGAGTCAAGCGGAACAATAAGTGAGCTATCAGAAAAAAGAGATAAATACCAAAACGTATTATTCTCAATGATGGAAACAACTAAAAACTCGAAATTAAATGATTTAGAGAAACGGATAAAAAAACACAAGAAACGAATCAGCAGAATAGATGATTTTATAAATTCACATGAAAAAAGAATAGGTTCAAGGAATCGTGAGGTAAAAAGTAATATTACCGACAATGAAAGCGCAAAACTAACTTCCGGGCACGGCGTCCTTCAAGGGTATAATGCCATGGCTGCCGTCGACAGTAAACATCAAATTGTCATGTCGACATTGGCTGTTGGGTCACAAGGAGAAGGAAAATACCTTACAAACCTTATTGAGAAATCAAAGGAAATACTTCCTAATCGCATTACTAAAGAGACAACCATACTGGCAGATACCGGATATTTTAGTGAAGAAAACTGTAAATGCCTTTTTGAATCTAAACAAAAAGCTGTAATTCCGGATAATCATTTCAGGCAGCGGGATCCAAGATTTCATAGAGATCTATATTCTAAAAATATGAATCCTCGAAACAAGAAAGCTAGACGGTTATATGGACACGATATGTTTATATATATTCCAGAAAAGAATTATTATTCTTGTCCTGCTGGAAAGTATTTAAAACCTGAAGGGAAAAAAAACATGCATGGCTATATTGGAAGAACTTATAAAAATAAAGACGATGACTGTGCAGTCTGTCATTTGAGATCCGAATGTCTTCAACGTAATTCAAAAAGGAGAGCTATTTTCATTGTCGATAAACCGAAAGAAATGACGTATTCGAAAAAGATGATGGCAATAATTGATACGCCTGAAGGCCGGGAAGAATATGCCAAAAGGATGGGAATAGTTGAACCAGTTTTCGGAAATATCACATACAATAAAAAACTTAACCGATTTAATTATCGCGGAAAAAGAAAGGTTAATACCGTTTGGGCTTTATACTGCATGGTGCATAATATCGAGAAAATTCACCGATACGGCGAAAAGGAATAAGGTATAAGGGGGAATAGCCGGCACCATCTCTAAATTAATAGTGATTGGAGAATAACTACACTAAATATCTATATTTTCTTTCCAAGGGAAATATGCACAAATAAAAATTCAGATTTTGCGACAGCCTCGTTAGATGCCGTTTCTTTCTTGGTTGGCTTTAGAATTAATCTGTCAAATACATGGATGTATTTGACAGCGCAGCCATTTTCAATATAGTTTATTATTTTTTTCTCCAAAATACTAATGAAGAAAGACAATTGCTTTAAATTTCTTGATATATTTTCATTGTTCAAATATTACCTAATGCAAGACCGACTTCAATACGAACTTGTTCTTCTGGATCATTTTGTAATTCCTTTATTTTGTTAATAACATTCTCATCAGTATCGGTAATAATTTGCGATAGTGCATAAATAGCAGATCTTCGAACAAGCCATTCTTCATCATCCAAAAGTTGGACCAATTTAGGTACGGCATCTCTTACAGGCTCTTTGCGAGATGCAATCTCAATTGCAGCATCCTCTCTAATAATCCATTCCTCATTTTCCAGATCCAACATCAGATCATTAAGATCTCTGTTATCTTTCTTCTCATCCGTTATCAGACCATTGTCATATGGTTCACTATTGAATTGAGCAGCTAAAACATCCCAAGCGGGGTTTTTAACTCGGTTCTTAAATTTTTCGAGGTCGACATCGTCCTTGTCTGCATTAATAATAAAGAGAGCAGAGTCAGGAATATCTCCAAGCTGATAATCAAAACCAGTATAATCGCCATATATATTAAAGGCCCAGAAACTCCAATGCCATTGATTTCGATTATACAAAGTTGTTAAATCACTGAAATATTCGGCACAGCCCTTAATTCTTCTGTGACAAAAAAACTCGCTAGCAATGATACGAAAATTCTCAACATCATTATCGGTGATAAATTTTTTCACAGGAAGTAGTAGTCTATCGAGATCTTCAATTGTCCAAGGTCCTGTTGATCCCCAATATTTTGGCATTGTATTAGGATAGCTGTATCGGCCTTTATTGTGTTCTAAAAAAGAAAATTTTCCTGGTGCTGGATTATGAAATGCATACAGGGTATTAGGGTCATCTTGTGCTTTAAGATAAGGCATGCCTTTAGGATCTGTCCAAAAATAACCATCAAGCAAAATAGGTGTATCTGAATCAACCTCTCTAATGGCTTCAATCATCAAAGTATTAAACAGATTTATATCTGCGGCGGTTCCCACTACTTTATTTAACCATCTTTTAAATTTTCTATCAGGCTCACAGAACCCATATGCATAAGCTGAAACAGGTTCATTTATAGGATTATATGCAACAATCGCAGGATGATCTTTAACCGCAGCGGCAAGCTCTTTCCAAAAATTAAAGGAGTGTATCCAGTACTTCTCTTCTTCCCAAAGGCGGGCATCCATTTCAATCTCGTCAGGATTACCATATCTTTGCCCCGGAAGCTCGAACATAGTTAACACGATAGCTATATCATTTCTATAAGCATCGTCTAGGATTTTGAGTAATATTTCCAAATCATCCATATTCATTGTCTCAAAATCATCAAGATCTCCAATCAAAAAATCCTTTTCAGTTGCAGGCAGTGAATTAGGTCCGAAACGTATGTATTGTAACCCCACTTTCTTTGCATTAATAAAATATTCGGGACTATATTGCTCCATGAAAAAATTTGCACCTTTCTTCTGAACCAACCAGTATTTCATTTTTTCTGAAATACTATTCCCGGGTAAAGCTTTCTTATGAACCGATTTCTGATTAAATGTTATTATCTCAGGAGGCTCGTTATTTGTTGTACATCCAATAAATAATGCAATTATTATAGATAAAATTATTTTTTTTATATCTATTTACTCCTTAATTTATAATAACAATAAAATATCATGCTCAGAAGTTTTAAAGATAGAATATAATTCCAGCTTTCTCCATACCCGTCATGGACGGTGGGCTCTTCCTTAAAGGATTCCAGCCAAGAAGGAAATTGCATATAACTTTCCGTGGTCCTGTGACGTACGGCGCAAGCCGTATGTGCCGCAGACCGAGGAGCGTATAGCTGCGATGCACATAGCCCCTGTTATGTGCTTTGGGCCCAACATCCTGGCCGTTCAACGGAGTTAGGCCTGGATTCTTTTCATATCTGTTTTCTCATTTTTAAATCTTTTTCATTTTAATCTTATTAGCTATTTAGTAATTCTATTATTTGATTCTTTGTTCCTTCATCCGTGGTATATTCTAAAGCTTTATTAAAATATAATTCTGCTTTTTCAAGTTCACCACTCTGTTTATAAAAATAACCAATATTAGTTAAAGCAATTTCATCATACGGGTTATAATTGAGACTTTCTAATAAGTAATTTAAACCTAATTCAGCTTCTCCAAATCGTAAATAAGTAGTACCTAAATTTGCATTTATTCTCATTCCAAATAAAGAATCCATATCATCTAATTTTTTTAAAGCAACCTCATAAAACTCTATTGCCTTTTCCCAGAGTTGCATTTCATAATAAATATTGGCTACTTGGTAAAAATCTTGATATGAGAGCTCATCACTAATTGATAATTTTGATGTGTATTGAATGAAATCCTGATCTTTATTATTTAGATATGATAGTTCAGCCATATAATAATCATAACATATTACCATTTCTTGATTTTTTGCTAACTGTATCAATTCATATGCTTCATTATAATCAGCTCTATCAATAAGGACTTCTATCATCTGTTTATATTTATTTGAATAATTAACCAACAGTTCATTAACAAACATAATATCACTCTCCCCTAACGCACTATTCCCTTCAATGGTCCATGAATCTCTTCTGGATTTTATACTGATTCCATCATTACCTACTAAATTTAATAAATTATAGTAAGTATTGATATGTGGCTCAGGACAATTCTCTATGCATTTTTTCAATGTTTCTATCGCTTTATCATTCTGACCTAAACCCATATAAGCAACAGCAGCATTATTGTAAGCTTCTGAATAATCAGATTTAAACTTTATTGCTTGGAGTGCATAATTAAGATATTGATCATTTTTTCGATCATAAAAAATCATTGAAAAATAATTATTACCATAAGGATTTGTATTATCCGATTCTACTGATTCTCTTAAATATTTTTTTGCATAATCTTTATAATTATTTTCCCATAACATTATTCCCAAAAAGGACAAAACATAGGATTCTTTATTATGTTCTTTATATATGTCATTAGCAAGATCAGTTAGTTTCACATTATTATAAGGATTCTTATAATAATCAAATCGGGCCACACTACTTTTATGTAAATCCCCTAACAAATTGTAAACTACGCTAAGATAAAGAAAATATATTTCTTCATCTGATGATGTTTTTAAAGCATATTCCTTAGCTTTTTCCAATTCATTTTTTTCTATAAAAGTCCAAAAATCATCAGTGCAGAAAGCCTGAACAGATACAACCGTAAATAAAACCGAGATTATTATGTACTTCTTCATTTAACCTTCCTGATATTTTACTAATATGCATCATTATATTTAATATTTATTCTCAATATTTGTAACTCAGCCAATTCATCTCTTCGCCCGTCGGCCGGAGGTCCTGGCGTCTTTCTCTTGTTGGGCCCATTGCACATAGCCCCTGTTATAGGAAGAGTTTTGGCTCTTCAACCAGACCGTACGGCGGAGTCAAGGTCTGGTTTCTTTGATTATCTGCTTAAAACCATCACTGTTCAACCAGCTACATTGAATAATTTTCATCTTCATATCTTTTATTCACATGCCTGGACAATAAGATCTTTCCGTCTCTAAGGAAAATTAAATATGAATCGTAGATAGTTTCTCTGGTCATGATATTCTCCAAACTTATTTCTTTTTGTTTAAGAATAATATTTTCAGCAGCAGCCCGTAATTTCTTGGCTTCAGATTTCTTTATTCCATTTGGATAGTATTTAATGTCTGTAGGATCTTCATCGAACAGATATTTATAAATAACAAAGGCCGTCAAATAACTTCCACAAGGTGTAGGATGAGAACCATCGGTTGAATATAATTCTATATCTGGGATCTCTGTCCTTAGTCTTTGCCATATTCTCCCAATCGGAATGACTTTTGCATCAGTGGATATTGCAACATCAGTATATTCTTTGCTGATCAGTTTCTGCATTGCAGCAGGATTTCGCCCTGACCATTCCTCAATATACTCTGGTTCACCCAAAGCACGAGACCATGTTTCAAATAAATAAACTTCAGCACCACTATCTTTTGCGATTTTAATGAGAGTTAAAGCAGCATCCTTAAAACCAACAGGATTTTTTAGTGGCTCCAGACTATGCCCTTGTATGATTACTATATCCCAATTTCCATCTCTTATTGTATCCAAAGTTAAAGTAGAATTTAGATGATCTTGGAGTCTTGCTCCACCCGGAGTAAATGATTTTATCTCAATAGAAATAGCCTTGTTTTGATCAGTAAACATTTTTTTAACTTGATCGGGAACGTTATTATTGAATGTGTAGCTATTTCCTATAACGCCCTGAGGGTAAGCGACGCATCGTAACCCAAGAATGAATATTTCAAACTTATAATATTTTACTTCTAAAACCTGCTGTATATAGAAGTTGCAGTTCTAAACCTACGATGTGTGGCGAAGCCCAAGCGACCAAAGGGAGCGAAGCGCTTTATCCTCTGTTATCCACCAGTGCCCCCGCTTCTTGTCCAGGCTGCACGGCGGAGCCAAGGTCGGACTTCTTAAAGTGTCAGGTAATTACTCCATCTGCACATACAAACTATTATTATTTGAAATTATTAGCGCTAAAAATAAAAATCAATATTGAAAAAAGTAAAAGACCATAAAAAATCTTTATTTTGCAACCCATATAAAATTGAAAATGGTAAAAAATAAATATTAATCTTAGATGATTCATCAAATGAACTCTTCCATGTTGTAATAGGTATTATTGATAACCCAACGTAATTAGACGTTTGAATTTTATCTAAATTAACTAAATATGTCATACCAATTGCTGTTATCAATTCTTCATCTATTCCAATAGCTTTATAATATAAACTTGTATTAATAATTTTATCTGAGAACATATTTGTTAATATGTTTGTATCATATGATGCTTTAAATAATAAGTTGCTTGTAATTATTCTTATTCCAGATGATATATAGTACCCCCCTTCAATATCCTCTGCATTACTATATCCATTATTCCAAATTGATAAACCAATGTTGCATTTATCATTATCACTATATTTTGCTTCCTGTGCATTTAGTGAAAATACTAATAATGCTAAAAATAAAGTTGAAATATTTTTTTTGTTAGATCTCATATATTCTCCATTTTTATATACTCTTATATTAAACACTTTGTTTATTAAATGCTTTTTATACATATCCTCGCCCGTCGGCCTGAGGCCCGGGCGATCTTCCTCTTGTGGGGGCATTTTGGATAACGTTTTCGGAATATACGAAGTCCTGAGCAATGCGAAGGATTTGGGTGAAGGCAGAATGGCCTAAAACCGCATATTCTCGTGTTAAATGCCGTTTCTTTCTTGGTCGATTTTAAAATAATTTGTCAAATACATGAATGTATTTGACAGTGCAACCATTTTTGTTATATTTCATTCATCTTATTCCATCAAAACTGTGACTATAAACTATGCCGGTTCCTATATTTTTCTAGAAAAATTACAATTTAAAATTTTAATATCCATAAGTATTTCCATCTTTTGGTTTTAAACTACCTCCACACCAAGGACTTATCATTTTTTTCCAGTGTTTTTGTTTTTTAATTTAATGTTTTTGATTATTTACACAAAGTTTTTTCCCTAATTCAAATGCCTTTTTACAATCTTCTACAAATACTGTTTCTCTTCTCTTAAGCCTTTTTTTTCCGTCAAAATATGTCATAGCGTATCTGCTATAATCATCAAATTGGTATGTTGAGGTTGAAGTTAAAAATTCACTATGACCAAAAGTGCGTTTCAGTAATTTTTTATTATATTTAAAAAGTTTAGGGTAGCCAGCCAGTGGTAACGCAAAAGAAGGAGCATTCATTGTATATAGAAAAGCTGTATTAATTTTTTTCCCAAAAGATGATGGTTTGCCTTCATAGGAAGTGTATGGAAAAAGCAGGCGTTCCATAAATGACTTCATTTCTCCTGTAACAGCAGTGAAATAGATTGGAGAACCTAAAAAAAGAGCATCACACTCGCAAATTTCTTGTAATATATGTTCCATATCATCTTTCATTGCACATTTGCTCACCGTATTTTCTTTTAACTTGCATATAAAACAGCTAGTACAGCCTTTAAATTGAATATCGTAAAGATTAATCAATTCTGTTTTCGCACCTGTTTCTTTTGCGCCTTCCAAACATTTTTCAAGTAGTATATGCGTGTTCCATTTTTTTCTTGGACTTCCATTAATTGCAATAATTTTCACATTTTTCTCCATATATATTTTTATTTGAACGTCATTGTTTTTTTAGCATTCCGTCTGCTCTGCTTTCACTCACTGGCATCTAATACTCTTGAACATAAAATGTTTTTATTTAGTGCTATAATTATATCACAATTTTTGAGTATTTAACTTATCATGCTCAGAAGTTTTATAAAAGATTCTTCAGTCTTTTTATTACCCGCCATGGACGGCCGGATCTTCATTAAAGAATTCCAACCAAGAAAGAAGTTACATTTAACGTCCCGAGAAAAAGCGACGCATCGTAGATAAAGAAATCAAAATACAAAGCTATTTTTTATTTCTTCCAAAACTGATTGTTTAAAGCTGTTGTTGTTCAATCTCTACGATGTGTGACGAAGGCCAAGCGGGGTACCCCGGGCGATGCGCATTATCCTCTGTTATCCACCAGTATCATCGCTTCTTGTCCAGGTCGTACGGCAACGCCAAGGCCGGACTAAAACATTTATTACTGATAAAACTCATTTGCGATTTTTAGCTATTTTCACTGATATTTTATCAAAAATATCTCCAAACATTTTATCTATTATATTTATTCTAACTGGATAATAGAAATCTGAATCAAACCATCCATTTTTCTTGAAATATTCATAATCTCTATAGTTTTCATTTAACATTGTTTTTATACTGCTTCTAGACATTCTAAATATAAATAATTCAAGCAAAGAAGGGTTTTTAAATTCATTTTTAATCAATTGCTTATTAAACTTCTTTGCTTGTTTCTCTATAGCAATTTCATTCTTCTTTTGATTCTTTTCTGTCATAGGTTCAAGTGATTTTATAAGAGATCCTTTCACTACATTATATCCAATAGCATTTCCTAGAAAATCTAAATATTTAACAATTTTCTCTCCACCAAATATTCCCTGCACAACTATACTGGTAAAAGTCTTTCCGAAGAATGCTGGCCTGTGTCCAAAATAGGCAAGCCGATCAAGAAATATCTTCATTAAGGCTGATACATTAAAACTATAATTAGGCGTAGCAAATATTACCCCATCTGATTCTTCCATTTTATTGATTAAAATATCTCTATCATCTTTTAAGGGACAATATTCTTCTCCCTTGTCAAGACAAGCTATACATCCTCTGCAAACCTGTAAATTGTAATTATCAAGAAAAATAATTTCTGTTTCGATATTTCCAAAGGATTTTAATTTTTCTAATAGCATTTCGCATGAATTGTAAGTGTGTTTCTTACGGGCACTTCCAATAAACGCAGTTACTTTCATTTGCTTTTTCTTAATACTTTCCATATTGTATATTCCATTTTTCTGTTATTTCAAAGAATGCTGGATAGCTGTTCTTTCTTATGAAATCCAATGCTTCTTTGTATTTTTTATATTTAAAGCCGTTTTTACTAAAAAACTCATTTATTATTTCGCAATTATCATATTCATGACAATCAGCACATGAATTATACTTTTTCAACAGGCAACATTTTTTTATTTTACATTTAACTTTATTTATATCTCTTTTTTGATTTTCATAATCAGTTTTACACCCAGCACATAATTTTTCCCCATATTCTTTGCACTTTCCACAGTATGCACCGCAGCACCCCATTGTTCCGATTTTCTCTTTTAACATTTGTAGAACCTTTTTTCAACTTAGAAAATTATACATTTACTATTCAGCAGTAATAAAAAGATGGCTTTATGCTCTATTTCTTCGCCCGTTGGCCGGAGGTCCGGGCGGTGTATTCTTGCGATGATATTGTGGATAACGTTCCGCGATTATTCGATGTTTTGTGGCTAAACACTAAAATAAAATTATTTGGTTTTATCAATTTTGAAAAATAAAAAAGCAAATGTTGTTACCGGTTTTAAGAAAACAAAATATGGCGATCTGCCAGTTTAACTGGCAGGAGCCCAAGCGACCAAAGGGAGTGCAGCGAAATAATCGCTGTTAGCAGCAGTACGTCCCCTTCTTAGCCCTGGCGTATACCCGGAGGGCCCGACAGTGCTCAATCTTCTTCTCTCATTATATAATCTTTGCCACACTCTGAACATTTTTTACTGTGTACTGATATTATCCCTTTATACTCAGGGCATTCCCATCTTTCTATTTTTAAAAAATCTTTTATTCCATTTTTTTTTAGCTTTATCATGTTTGCATTTATATTTTCCTTATATCTTGTCTGATAACTTTTATTAAGTCTTTTTATGACAGCACAAGGATATTCTTCACATTTATAACAATATTCAAATCCTTTTATAATTGCACAATCCTTAATTTTACATTTTCTACAATGCTCTGGTTTTCCATCGTCGCTGTTCCTGCATCCAAGACAAGGTTTCTTCTTCTTTAAAAAGACATAGCAGACATTACAATTAATTCCACAACACGAAATCATATTTTACGCTATTTCTTTTCCAAATCTCATTTCATTCCTTCTCAATCAATTTTTATTTTTTAAAAATGCTTTAACATTTTTTACTTACAAAATTGCACCTATGTTTTCTCTTCTAAAAGCTTTTTCAATACTGGATAACTTATAATATTACTGATCCGCTCTACAAATTCCTTATTTTCTTCTTTTCCACTTGCTATTCCATTCTTAAGTATAACTGGCAGGAAATCCAGATCCAAAGCTCCTCTGTATGTAGATAACACACAATTTTCTGCACAATATCCTGTAATTACAATAATATCTGTTTTATGCTCTTCAAGTATTTTTTTGCATTCAGTTTTATTAAAACTATTTCCATATTTCTTGTGTATCCTGTATTCACTTTTTTCTGGGTTTAATAAGTCAATAAAATCAAAACATTCTTTTCCTGGAACTACTCCATCTTCTTCATCTTCATCCTGAATCCATAATATTGGATATTTGCATTTTCTGAATAACGGTAAAATTGCATTAATATATTCACATGCATTATTCATTGATTCCTTGGCATATCCTTTGTAAAAAGCTTTTTGAACATCAATAATCATTAAAGCGTAATTCATATTCACTCCATTTATTATTAAATATTGTGCCCGTCGGCCGAAGGTCCGGGCACTCCTTTTCTTGGGGACGTATTGCTGCTAACGTAACAGAAACATATGAAGTTGCCAGACAGCTCCATATAAAATAATCATACACCTGCTGTATTTACTTCGCAACAGAAAACTTTCTGGCAATTTGGATGAAGGCTGTTCACACTCCATATTTACTTTTCCAGCCTGGATCATATATTTTTTGTTAGATGAAGTCCCAAGGGGGAAGAAAAGAAGGTTCATTTATTGAACAACTACTTTCCAGCTTTAAAAAATAATCTGTATGATCATTTCCTCTTCTTCTTTGATTATCTAAATCGTTTTTATCCGATTCTAATATCTTTTCAATAACAATTTGCTTACTCGGTATAAATAACTCATTTACAGATTTGTATCCTGATATTAATGATTTAGAAAAATTAATAGAATTTTTAAAACGTGATAATTCAAATTCAAAATTTAATAGATCTACAAAGAAAAAATTATTATGAATACTTGAAAAATCAAGGATATAGTACTGATTTGTATTGATTATAATATTACCCGAGTGTAAATCACCATGACATAATCCATTTGATGAATCTACGTTAAGTAATAACTTTTCTTGAATAAGTTTATGATATAAAGCAACAAGTTTTCCAACACTATAAAAATAGTTTTTCTCTTTTTCTGCATTAAATCCATTAATTCCATCAATAAAAGATTGTAGTAAATAGAAATTGCCATCATATTCTCCATGATCAATTACTTTGTATGTTGGAAAGCTTTTAGAACAAAGGTAATTAACAGTATCGATTTCATTTATAAATGTTAGTTCATCAAAATTAGTATATGGAATTAGTTTTAAAATTACAGGTCGTTTTTGGTATGTAGAAAGATAAACTGTGTTAATATCTTTATGAATTATTTTGCCATTTTTAATTATTTTAACTATTTTTTCTTTGGTTTTAATAATAATTCCCCTTGGGATTTTATCTAACGTTTCAGAAATATATGAAGTTGCCAGACTGCTCCATGTAAAATAATCATGCACCTACCTAAAATACGCCGCAACAAATATCATTCTGGCAATTTGGATGAAGGCTGTTTGCTTTCTTTTTTACTTCTTCAGCCTGAATCATATATTTCTTGTTATAGGAAGTAAGCTCAGGAACGGCTGATGCGGTGAGAGAGGGATGTCTAATGGTAAATAAAAATTATGTAGAAAATTAAAATTTATGATATTGTTATTAATATAGTATATATTCATTAAAAGAAATAAAAAAAGGAATTTAAACAATGATTAAAAAAGTCTTTTGTTCAATACTTCTTATGATTATAATGATTTTAGTTCTTACATGTGACGCAGAACCCGATGTTGAAATATTTACAGATCGGTGGATTGTTGATGATAATTCTTACTTAAAGCTTAGTACAAATGATGAAGCTCATTGTGGACATTACTTCCACGCTTTGCGTGAAGTTGCTACATATTCAGTTAATTCATTATCAGCAATTGTTAATAGAAAATCTGGGTCTAATAATCATGGTTATGGAATAACTTTTGGACATCAAGATATAAATAATTATTATAGAATCTTAATCAGTTTAAAGGGTAATTTTATATTTTATAAAAAAGTCGATGGAGTTATAACTAATCTCATACCTTGGTCAAATGGCTCTGGACTTGTTGAGGGTTTAAATAAATCGAATGAGATTGAAATTGATAAAACATCTGGAAGTTTTAAAATATTATTTAATGGTGTAGATTCTGGATATACTATATCTGATAACAGTTTTACTACAGGTCATATTGGTTTTATAACAAACATAGGAGATCAAGGAGATGAGAATTTTCCAAATGTACCAAATGATACACGATTCAAGTTTACAAATCCTGATATTCCATCATCAAGCTTTTGACTATCAAGAGTTTTAATAAATGATTATTTTAATCAAGTGTCAGCACCCGTGTTTAACTACAGTTTTAAAAAGATGTTGGCAATAGCTTTATTAATTCTATTTGCTTATCACGCCAAGGATTGTAAGTTCTTCTAAATATAATAACTTAGGCGCTTGTTTCCTATAACGTCCTGCGAATGACCGAAGTTGCCGATGCTATTTTTCACTTTAAAAAGTTTATCCTTATTCCATTATTCTTAACATGTATTATTTCGGCAATTTGGGTGGAGGCTGCTTCCTTAGAAACAGCCGAAACCGGTCATTCGCTGTTATGCGATGGGCTGGCCGGCTCTTCTTGGCTGGGGCGGTCTTCGTCGAACACATGGATGTGTGAGACGGTGAGTATTACACTAATCCGATATATTCCACCCAGGTTGATATATTTTTAAATAACTTTACTGACAACCTTAGAATCAAACACTTTGTATTTTAATATTAAGTGTTTTCAAAACGCAGCAATTGTATTGATTTTATTATATCCTTCTCTTCCACAAGCTGATCAGAGACATATTTATGTATAATACTGGATAAAAGCGTCTGGTAAGGTAATCCTTCAACTGCTGATTTTTCTCTTAACTTCTCAAGGTCATACTCAGATATTCTTATATTTATATTCTTCGTCTTCCTTGCCTCATCAATTATTGAAGTAATCTTACTCATTTTTCCCTTACTGATTCCTCTATAGTTTTCTGCATTATTTTCTATTTCTTTTTCAAAACTATCCAGTTTAGCTTTCATTTTTATTCCCTCCATAGATTTTATGGAATTTTCTGCTTGGAAATACTGTTTTTAATACAATATTATCTTCATCATCAATAATAAACGGTACAACATGTGTATATTCTTTATATTCAATAATAAAAATCATCTGATCTTTTCTTGCTGGATTCTCCAGAATATCAAGATATTTTTTATCCAAAATCAAATCCGCAAATATTTCAAAAGACAAGTTTCTATCAAGCTTAAGAGTTTTATTTTTCCCTTTATCCCAGATAATATTCATTTAAGTTAATATATTACATTGTATGCTATTTGTCAACATAGTGTATTATATACAATCCATAATCAAATGGCACTAAACAAACAGCTATAAATGATATTTAATTTAATTTTTCGTTTGAATAAAGGTAATTTGTAAAAATATTCTTACAGATTATAAATATCACAGTTTATTAACCTTTCTTCGACGCACACGATGTGCGGTGGCGTCTTCCTCTTCCCCGCCCCCAGCCTTTCTCATAACGTTTCGCGAATGACCGAAGTTGCCGATGGTGTCTTTTACTTCAAAAGTTTATACTCTATTCCATTATTCTTAACATTTATTATTTCGGCAATTTGGGTGGAGGCTGCTTCCTTAGAAACAGCCGGAACCGGCCATTCGCTGTTATACGTAGTGGCCAGGCTTCTTGTCCAAGCCGTACGGCGGAGCCAAGGCTGGACTTCGTTATAGTTAAAAAAATACTTATCTATACAAAACTTTTTAAAAGTATTAAATCCACATATTATAAAGTTTTAAGAATCATACATTTATAGTTAATAATAATGATTCATAACTATTTTTTATTTTTAATAATAATTGTCTTTGTTCTTTTGATGTGATAATATTCGTCTTTTGAGATGTTTTTTTATCATATGCATGTGCTGTAGGAGTTTTACAACGTCTTTCGTGAAAGAACCTTAATCCGTCAGTTAAGATTGGATAGTTTTTTGAAAATTCATTTTTTTTATCAAGTAAAACACCATAATCAATATTTTTACCATCTCTACCAACAGTTTTTGGCCATTTAATACTTGGATTAGTGCTATTTAACAGATTTATTATTGATCTAATAAGTATATCATTAAATGTATCTAGATAACTAACCCATGCATTTCTGTCTATAAAAAAGGCATTTTCAGAAAGAAATAATAATTTATTCGAATGAAGATAATCTGTTTTTAACAACCTATTCCATTTATTTGAATATTGTATGCAATACCTTGAACTTATTATCTGTCCTATTGAATCAATTTTATTTGTTCTACCTAACGTATTAGCTATTACTCCAGATTTTTCTTTTACGGTATTAAATATTTCATTTGTTTCTAAATTATTTTCTAAAAATGATTTAAGAACCATAAGTCCCGGTTCATAAGAAGTTCTTTTTAAAAAACAAGGAATGATTTTTTCATATTCATTTGTTTTTAAACATTCGTGAGATATATAGGGAATAATAAACCCTTGAATTAATGAAGAATCTTCATGGATAATCCAATTAATAATTAGCTTATTTTTTGATGAACATAAATATTTATAAATACCATATTTTAAAGCATACGAGTTATAGTTTTTCTTCAATCTTTCTATTGCGACCTTTATATAGGCAGGATTTAAAGAATTTACAATATTATAATTTGCTAAAAGTTCCCAATATTTTCCTTCCACATATTCATAAAGTGTTGGCTTTTTCAACATAATATTAAAAACTTTTTGAGCTATATTTTTTTCTCCCACATAGTTCATTAAATAAATACAAAATTCATCACTTATTTCCGGATGCGAAGATAGATTATTTAATACAAGATCTAATATCTTTATATTTTTTCCAATTGTTTTTAAAATATAACGCAACCTTGAAGTATCATATGTTTTTAATTCTAAAGATTCTTTAAATAGTTTTGCAGTTTTTACTTTATCAAAAATAAAATATTTTTTTTCATTACTACTTAAACTTGGATTCTTACCGTAAACATCTGTTAAACATTCTGCTTTTGTTAATTCATATTTTTTCGCCTGTGGTATTAAGCCGCGCTCTTTGCATTCTCTTTCAAGAATTATTACTCCACTCAAAACTTCTTCTTTACTATTCCCCATTATTTTTATATCATCAACATATCTAACATACTTAATTTTCTTTTTAGCTAAAGCAATATCAATTGGTAACAAATATACTTCACCTAATACAGCTGATGATATTGGACCTTGCGGTATTGAATGATGTAAATGTTTTCTACTATGTTGGTTGCTCCATTTTTCAAGACATTCTTCCATGAGATTTGTAAAATCTTTAAATGACTTTTTTGATATTTGATTTCTCAAAACATAATGATCTATTGTATCGTAGTATGCTGCTAAATCAAAATGGGCTACCCATTTATTACCTTCTTCATAATAATTTTTAATTTTATTTCTATAACCTCTATATCCAATATTCCATTTGTTAAATAAAAATATTGAAGTTTTATCATTTCTATTAAGTATGTTACTGTAAACATAATTCATTTCATAATCTTTCCGCATTAATGAATATTTATCTATTATTATATTCGCTAATGCTTGATAAACAATAAGATCATCTAAGTGAAGAAATGTAATTGGCCTATGTAATCCAGAACTTTTTGGTATGTAATATTTTATTACTTTTGATGGATGATAAGACCCACCTTTTATACGATCTGAAAGATTAGTTAAGTTTTTTTCTTGTGCTATTTCATAGCCAGCAAAAATATCACGATAGTAGTTTTTATAAAATATGTTTTGCCCAGTTTTTATTCTTATCCAAGCCAAATAGAGGTTTTTTTTATTATATAATTTTTTATAATATTTATCATGCATAATTGATCACTTGTTTTTTCTCCTCGCCCGTCGGCTGGAGGTCCGGGCGATTTCCTCTTGCCTGGCCATTACGTATAACGTTCTTCGCGACCCGCCCGAAGTTTACGCAGCGAAGCTGAGTAAATTTAGGGCTCGCGCTGTTGTACGAAGTGCCTCGGCCAATTCACTTCTTCGCGCGCGCTTTTTACTTAATCGACTTCATAATATTTTCAAATCGTGTATTGCTAATTGGATGGTGACTGATAACCTTGCCTTTATTTACTATGCAGAAGGTACCGAATGCACATGGTGTATTTTGAACATCCTGAACATATTTAATATCAATCAATTTTGCTTTAACCTTTAATTTCTCAGCTGTTTTCATTATTGCGTCAACATTTTTTACTGAATATGGGCATTGAGCCGAACGGAAAATTGTTAGTCCTTCAGAATAGTCTTCCGGTGTCATTTCCCTGAATGTGGGATTTTTTGCTTTTTCATTGAATTTTAGAACTAACAATTCAAAATCTGGTTTTGTTTGATCTACAGATTTAAATCCATTTTTTATAAAAATATCGCGCTTTGCCATAAACGAACCTTTTCTTGTTACCACAGCAACGCCGTTCATTTTATTTTTTTCAGCTTCTTTAATGCATTCTTGAATCATCAGAGTGGCATAACCCTTTCCTTTGAATTCCTTTTTAAACCCAACAAAGACGCAGTGGATGAACATATACCCATCAGCGTTTACCGGCCTATGCGCATATTTTCCTGGAATGAATTCAATCATCCCTTGATATCCGCCCTTTTGAGAGAAAAGTCCTTTTATCCTTAGTCCCTTCGGATAAAATTCTTCATACCAATCGATTTTTCTTCTCAATTCAAGATGTTTTTCTACGTCTTTATATCCGCAAACTCCATAGTCAGCGATATTTGAGGGGGTAAAGTCAATGATTTTGATTTCCTCTGAATTTTCAGTGGAAGCTTTTGGGGTCATTGTTTCCTCCTTTTTTTGCCTTTTCTCTTTATTTGTGTCTTTTTTGCGCGCGCTTTTTTCTTAAAATTGGCCAAGGTATTTTGTACAACGTTTCAGAAATATATGAAGTTGCCAGACCGCTATATATGAAATAATCATACACCTGCTAAAACTACTCTGCAACAGAAAACATTCTGGCAATTTGGATAAAAATTGTTTGCTAATATTTATTTTAATCCAATTTTTATCATATATTTCTTGTTATCCGCTTTGCCACCACTTCTTCTCAGGCCGTAAGGCGGAGCCAAGGTCGGACCTTTTAATTGTCAGGGAATTACCTATCTATACATTTTATATTTCTTTATCAACTTGTGGCATTTCGTTTTTTTCCTTATAAGATACCAATTTCATTCTATATGTTTGGGAGTCATCAAAATGTCGCCAAATATCATAAGATTGCTTAACATATCCATCTAAGCCACCAAAATGGAATAATTCTATCATTATTACATTTACATGCTCAAAAATATTTTTTAATAGGGTTCTATCTGATAATCCACATGCATGACCATATATTTCAACTTTGCAATTTGTCTTTGTATTTAAAATATGCATTAAGTCCTTATAGTTATTATTACGTTGATACCAAAATGACTTACTATTCCTCAAAAGCAAGTAAATATCATCAAAGTCTTTTATTGCTTTGTATTTATCATGATGCTCGTCTCCAATTCCAAAGATTGGAACATTATTAATTTCATTTAAGTTTCCATGAATATTAATTCTTTTAATTCTATTTAAAAACTTTTTTGAGTCAACTTTATTCTCAAAATGTTCATAACATTTCGTAATATAACTATTAATTGTATTAGTATAGTTAAAATTTACGAAGGTTAAGGAATCGTGGCCTATATTATTAATTCCGTTTAAAAAAAAATTTAGATATCTTTGATCTGGCGTAATACTTAAATTAGCCGTAGTCTCATTCAAGTATTCTATTAGTTTTGTCTTTAGAAATTCAAAATCCTGATTCAGCTTTATAATTCCTTCAATATTAATTTTTCTTGATTCAAGATTTATTAACTTAAAAAGCTCGTTGAATAATAGATCTTCAATGTCAACCCAATTATTTAATTCCTTGGTATCGAGTAAGATTCTAAAGAAATCAGATTTTATTTTATAATTGTTCCTGTTAAGATAAAAAAAATCTGTGTATGTGATTTTTTGGAGTTCGATTGGATTTATCGGGCTTAGTGGATATGCAGCTATAACCTCGATTAAATTATCGGAATACCTGTTTGGATTGAGCGATTTCCAGTATATTTTCTTAAAATAGGCTTCTACAAATTGATTGTATGAAGTATTGATTTTATGAGCCAAATCAAAACCATTCCCAATTATTATCAGCTTATTCAAAATAATTACCTCATTATTTCCTTTTTAAAAAATATAGTTTTAAAAGTCAGTGTAACAAATATTATATTGTCTATCCTCGCCCGTCGGCCGGAGGTCCGGGCGATTTCCTCTTGGGGTCGTATTGCATATAACGTCCCGCGGTTAAGCGAAGCATCGTAGACAAAGAATATTTAATATTATGATATTATTTCATTCTTTCAAAACTTATTGCTATAAAAGTTGTTGTTCAAATCCTACGATGTTTGCCGCAGGCCAAGCGAGGTACTCCGAGCGCAGCGCTTGAACCGCTGTTAGCAGCAGTACGTCCCCTTCTTGTCCAAGCCGCTCGGCGGAGCCAAGGCTGGACTTATTTTTTCAAATTATCTATTTTTTGTTAATTATTTAAACCACACTTATCAATACAGTTTGGAAAAGTGATTGTAATATTAATTATAATTTTTTTATTCATTTTTAAAGTAGGGCGAATAGTTATAAATAAATGAATTTAATTCTAGTTTTCTAATCTTATCTTCAGAAAACTTTAAAGATTTTATTTTAAATAAAAATATTAATATTAAATATGAAAATATTGCAGTTGTTATAAATAGCAATAATCCTGGTAAAGAAAATAATTTATTCAAAAACACACTTGGTTGTTCAGACAATCGTGCAATATTTGGTATTGTACTTGTAGGAGTAAAAGTTAATGGATAAATTACTCCAATAATAAAAAGTAAAAATATTGAGATTAATGTTTTTAATATAATTTTTATATCATTTGGAAATATTTTAACTTTTTGAATGCATAATTTTACATGCTCAATTATTTTTTCCGTTGATACAATTTCTAGGTTTATCAAATCTCGTTCTTCAACTACTTTTTCTCTCGAAATGCCTTGTAAATATGCTTCTTCACTCAATTTTACCAAATCCATAATATTTTTATCTTGCAAAAAATCACTGCCCCAATCTTTTTTTATCAATTCTATTAAATCTTTTTTTGAATCATATTCGCTGAAATTTAATTTATTAAATATATCATTATAATTAATTTCTCCAGAGCCTCTTCTTACTAGATTTTGATAACTTAGACTACTTGTAACTTCATCTCTAATTCTTTCATTATACCAATCAAAGTATCGATTATTAAATCTTCTTTTTTGATTTTCTGCATCAATTAGAAGATTTTCAATTTGATTATCAATCTCTAAATATATGTTTTCTTTGTTTAATATTTTATTAATTATAAAACCACCAATAAATCCAACAATTGCTGCATTACATTGAGCTAATGCAGTAAAGAACCAATTCCAATCTTCCATATTTTCCTCTTTATTGAAAACGATAATTACTATTTATCAATATTTCATAAACAATTAAGATAAACATTTTATATTTTTGAAAAGCATTAAATTGTATACATTTTCTTCGCCCGTCGGCCGGAGGTCCGGGCGATTTCTTCTTGCGGCTGGTATTGAGCATAACGTCCTGCGGTTAAGCGAAGCATCGTAGAGCAAGAATATTTAACATAAAGTTATTATTTCATTCTCTCAAAACTTATTGCTTTAAAAAAGTTGTAGTTTTAACTTTACGATGTTTGCCGAAGGCCAAGCGAGGTACTCCGAGCGTAGCGCTTTAACCGCTGTTATCCACCAGTGCCCCCACTTCTTGTCCGGGCCGCACGGCACCGCCAAGGCCGGACTTCTTCTTAACTTTCTTATCTTTCAAAGTACATGTAAAGTCTTTTATTAAATCCTTTTGCTTTTTTAAAATACTTTTCAGGAACTTCTTTGAAGATTTTAAATCCCAATTTTTCATACAACTTAATTGCACCTATATTTGTATCTACAACATCAAGTTCAAGATATTCATTGTTTTCTATCGCATATTGCATCATTGAATTCCCTACACCATGTCCTTGTTTTTCTACTCTAACTGCTACAGCTTCAACAAAGGATCCTTTTTTCTGTAACTTTATTGGATGTTCAAGTTCATTTTTCATGCCCAAATATGCAAGATATCCTTTGATTAAACCAAAGTTTTTAATAAAATCTTCTTTTATAATTTTGAAACATCTTTCCTTTTCATCAGACAAGGCGAATATTCCGACTAATTCATTATTTATAAACGCTCCAAAAAAATGTTCTAATAGGAAAGATTTATAAAAAGCTTTTGAAAGTACTTCTTTATTTTTGGAAAAATACGAGAGATTTTTGTAATATGCATCAACAAATATTTCTGATGCAGCTTTTCTTATTTCATTGCTCGATTGAAGCTTTTGAACTTTTACTCTATCCATAATTTCTCCTTTTTTTATTGTTGTTAGTTATAAATTTATTCCCATAAAGCAAACTATAAAAGGTAGGTGCTCAAAACGCCTTGTTCCTTTTTCTATAAATCCATAATTTAGATACCATTTTTTAAGTCTTATATTTTCATCTATTATTCCTATGCTAATGTATTTACCTTTTCTCAATTTAATTTCATCAATTACTTTATCCAAGAGTTTTTTACCATATTGCTTATGCCTGTATTCTTCGCCCGTGGGCCGGAGGTCCGGGCGGTATTCTCTTGCCTGGCCATTGCCGATAACGTTCCGCGAATATACGAAGTTGCCTGGTACCCCGAAGGGGTTGATAAATATCTGGAAAATTGTATCACAATTTTACGGATATTTATCAAAGGCAATTTGCCGAAGGCCAAGGCGAAGCCGCAGCGTATATTCGCTGTTATGTTTAGTTCCTGACCAGCCTAGTTGGCTTTTTAATAGTACAGGGATGTACTTTTAACTATTTCTATATCACTTTATATACTCTCCAAACCAGTAATCAATACTTTCTTCATTGAAACCATATTTGGGAAGCCATAAGTCAGCAGGAAACGGCCAATCTGATTTTGAATAATCTGAATGATCTCTTTCGCAAGCAGGAGTATATTTCAAATGAAACGGATGATATTTGGGAACATTTAATATTCCACAGGTCCGGGCGGTATTCTCTTGCCTGGCCATTGCCGATCCGCGAATATACGAAGTTGCCTGGTACCCCGAAGGGGTTGATAAATATCTGGAAAATTGTATCACAATTTTACGGAAATAAGCCAAGGCGAAGCCCTGTTATGTTTAGTTCCTGACCAGCCTAGTTGGCTTTTTAATAGTACAGGGATGTACTTTTAACTATTTCTATATCACTTTATATACTCTCCAAACCAGTAATCAATACTTTCTTCATTGAAACCATATTTGGGAAGCCATAAGTCAGCAGGAAACGGCCAATCTGATTTTGAATAATCTGAATGATCTCTTTCGCAAGCAGGAGTATATTTCAAATGAAACGGATGATATTTGGGAACATTTAATATTCCACAAAATCCAAATGTAGAAATAAGGCCTTCTCGCTCATTTTTATTGCTTTCTACAATGGACTTTAAGATTTTCTCTGTTTCGGATAATCTTCTAATAGATGCTGTTTTAAGAGTATCAATAATATTTTTCAGAATAATAATATCATTCTCATTAGGTTTGGAAATTTTGTATTTTGATAGGATACTTAAATCGAGCCAAATATATGTTGGATTGAGATGTCTTACGCCTCCAAATTTAAGACGTTCAAAATTTAAAATATTAAGATCAACTGTATTATTTTTAACAAATTCACTACAAATGCTACAGGAAAATTTATCTTGTTCTCTTTTTTGATGTAAAGGTAAATTTTGTCCGCAAGCAAAACTACTTAAACTTGATCTCTGTCCAAGATCTCTTGATGATAAGCTTGAAATAAATGCATTTACAACGGTTCTTTTATTTGTCTCTTTACAAATCTCAACGCATTTTTTTATTATCAAGTCATGATTATTAATAATCGGATCAAACATAACACCAGCTTTTTTGGCATATTCAAAATCCGAATTAGATATATCATTGTTTTGCCAGCCTCTATAAGAATGCCAGAATTTATCAAATAATATTTTTTTTGCTTTTTTATCTTCCATAAAAAATCCTCAAATGTTTTTTCTGAGCCATGGATGGCCAAGATCCATAAATTCTTGGTCAGGAATTGAACATAACGTTTTAGGAATATATGACGTTTGCCAACGGCAAATGTGGCGAAGCCCAAGCTAAAAGCGATGCATATATTCCTTGTTATGTCTAGTTTCTGATTTATTACAGAAATATAATAATTAAATAGTACGAAAATATAGAAATAATAATATAAGAAACAATATTGTAATTGATCCTGAAATTATGAATAAAAAAATTGAATAATTAACTGCATGTTTACCAGTTATTTTAAAGATTCTATAAAAAGCAAAAATTGAAATAGATTTACTTTTTATTCCATATATTCCTTTAACTAAAATTGATGAAATTAAAGCGATGAAAATTAAGCTTAATAAAAACATATTTATAATATTCCTATAATATAAAAAATAAATCAGGTATTAGACATAACGTTTCAGAAATATATGACGTTGGCTGAGGAACGATGCCAATGTGGCGTAGCCCGTAGCGAAGCGGAGCATATATTTCTTGTTAAGTGATTTGATAGGCGGCTTTGAATAGACCTTTCCAAATTACAAGGATGTAATTTGGAAACCGACTTAGAAATCACTTTTAATTCTCTCAGATGTGATTACTTTACTTTTTACTATCTGTATTTCATCAGATCCAAACTTTTCAGATTTTATATCCTGAATTTTATTTAAAATATCAAGAATCTCTGACTCCTGTTTAACAATGATATAACGTATGTCTTTTGGCTCAAATATTAACTTATATTTTGATGCAATTTTATCATTCATCATTTGTATAAATCCAGATTGCTGTGCATGCTCTTCAAAAAAATGCATTGAATCAGACTTAAGGTCATTCTCATCCTCTAAACCTTGCGGTATCCAGCGCCATTCTCTTTCATCATAATAACAATTATTTTTGTCTTCATATATCTTCATATAACTGAAAAGATTGAAAAAGGATTTATAAAATTCAAATTGTGAGAACTTATAATCGCCTTCAGTCACTTTGAAGTTTTCCTTAACACTATCGACATACCCCATGGTTTTATACTGCAAACTGTTAATAATAGTCTCAAAAAATGATCCTTGAGGGATATAATGAATTGGACTTAACCTATTCTTCTTTCCCCAATCCTTTGAGAGACCAATTCCATATGAACCATATTGATCAATATGATTACCAACCACTGACAAAGGAATATCGCAAAAGCAAACCATTGGAATGAACATTGAATTTTCATTGGAATGCTTAAAAAACATACTTACATTTTCTTTAGAATAATGAGGAAGAAAGTCATTTTTTAGAATATTGATGAGATTATCAATACTATTTGTAAAATGGAATAATGTATTTGAACTTAATACCAATGAAATCTCCTTCTTTTTCCGAGCCAGGACGGCGAGGTATGATAATAGCTCTTGCCTATCATTTCACTTAACGTTTCGCGAATACCTGAAGTTGCCCGAAGGGCAATTTGGGTGTAGCGAAGCGGAACCAGGTATTCGCTGTTAAATGCTGTGCTCGGGCAATGAAAAGTACATGGATGTACTTTTCATTTTTCTTCTTTCTGCACATCCTGTTCTTCAGGAATTATAACTTGTTGATTCCCCATATTTGCACCATGTGGCATCATAACCATTTGTGCTTGTTGAATAAAAGCCACACCTTTATGATTTTCTATAATCTTAAATGCAGGAGTAGCTCCAAGAGTATGGAAAAATATATGATGCACTGAAAGTACAGCATCCTGCAACTTTTGATCGGATTCAAGGTCGCGGATTTCTAATCCAATACTCTTACATTTTTCCGCGGAAAGATGTCGGTTGTGTGCGAGGTTTATGGAGTGATCACCTAGCTCTGTAATAATGCTATTAATAATATTTGCCTTGTTTGGATTAGTATTTAACATATTCCTTTCAAGCCATTCTCCAACCATTTTATTAGACCAGGCTACTGCTTTTTCACATTCACCTAATAATGTTGGATTATATTTAGCAATTATTGGTTGCCAAATTGGAATTGTCCGTGGGTCTTTCACAATTTCTGAAGAAGCTCTTTTAAATTCTTCTAAAATTGCATGAGCTGGTATTCCTCTGTACTGTGGATCAATTGGTCCTAGAGATGATTGTTTTCCCATCCAAATTTCTTTACATGAACAAGCGATCATAGTCCCTGCTGACATCGCCATCTGAGGTACGAAACACCTTATATCTTTATCAAACTTTTTATAAAGATAATCTACGATAGATTCTGTAGCCGCAGTATCACCACCAGGTGTATGTAATAGCAAATCGAGACCTTTGCTAGCATCAAGGCCATTTATAACAGTCATTAGCCCATTTTTATCTGAATCATTGACAGATAATCCTTCAATATCTCTTTTCTGTAACCATCCACTATAATAACAAATAACATTTCTTTTTGTAATAGAATGTAATTTTGACAAATATTTACGCCTAAGAACATCAAATTGTGAACCTGTCTGATTAAGTTCATTTAAAATATTGTGCCAGTTAGGCATTTTGAACCTCCTCAACGATTATTTTTCTTTGATCATTATGGATGAGGATTGTTTCAATTATGTATCGATTATCGACATCATTTTTTAATCCCCACTCATTCTGAAAATCTTCAAATTGAGCTTTCATTTTATCATTGATAACAAATTTTTCGTATTGCTTTTTATAATCTTGCATTTCCTTCTCCTTTTCTGAGCCATGGATGGCGAAGTTTCTTTGCCCAAGCATTGCATTTAACGTTTCGCGAATAGGCGAAGTTGCTTCGGCCCCTTGCGGGCTTGGCAATTATGGAAAAAGTATACATACTTTTTTTGTGATTTGTCAAAGAAGCAATTTGGGTAGAGCCGAAGGCGTAAACGCCTATTCGCTGTTAGGTGTAGTGCTCAACAGAAAATGGGGTGAAGAAAACTATTACTCCGAAATCTTTATTTCATTGACCTTTGTCCCTGGAGGTAAATCTTTCACTTGTTCATGTATCTGACCGATTAAATGAATCCACACTTTAAGATCCATGATGACAACATTCTCTGATTCAGCTTTACCTCCAAGTATCATTGGAACTTTAAATGAGTATACTTCTTTTGGACCACGAGTCTCGTTCTGTTCTTTTAATGTGATAAGAAGGTCGCTCAAGAAGATTTCAGTTTGAAATTTCTTTGTAGTAAACAATTGTTGAAATTGATTAACATCATCAGCTAAGTCTATTACTGATCCTTCAATTAGATCAAGCATCTGTATTTGTCCACTGATATTGGAAAAGATCAAATCACCAAAAGCTGTAATTAACAGAACGTTTTTGGATGAAATGCTTGCATCAAGCCATTTAAATGAATCATACGCATCTGAAATTTCCGCAAAGTCAATGTTTATGAAGAAATCATCTCTTGTTAACAATTATAACTCCTGTCTTGATTCTTTTCTGTTGAGCATTACACCTAACGTCCTGCGAATGACCGAAGTTGCCGATGGTGTCTTTCACTTCAAAAGTTTATACTCTATTCCATTATTCTTAACATGTATTATTTCGGCAATTTGGGCGGAGGCTGCTTCCTTAGAAACAGCCGGAACCGGTCATTCGCTGTTATAAGCAGTGTTCCCGCTTCTTGTCCAGGCCGCACGGCTGGAAGCCAAGGCCGGACTTTCTTTCCTTTTTAATATATTTTTGTTTTTTATAACTTGCAATTCTAATGTTTAAAATGATGTGAAATTTACACCTGTGCAAATTTTCAACTCAATTCACTTGTTATATGATCAAGATCATGGAGTGCTTACTTTTTCACCATATATTGCTACATCACACCCTAATTCTGCAGCCCAGAGTTGGTTCCCATAGTCGAAATGCCACCACTCATCTTCGTCAGAGCGAAAACCAGCACTCTCCATGACTTCACGGAGCAAACGGCGATTATCCCGAATTAAGAGATTTCTCCCCTCTTCCTCAAAGTAGAGTTTTGAGGCCTCAGGGCCCAGATGATCAAACCCTGTCCCCATATCAACCTCCTGACCATTCATATCGATAAGGGTTAAATCAATAGATCCGCCGGTGGAATGCGGAGGTATTCGATTGGGATCATCCGCAATTGTCGCAAACCTTCCGACCTCTACTCTAAGTTTCTCTTCATCCCATTCTGGATTCACAGCACTCATGTCCTCCCAGAATTTCTGATAAATGTTATTCTGCACCTTCCTTGAACGCCAAGTATCCCAGATTTTAAATCGATAACCATCCAACCTATGGCCAATATCGTTCAGTTTTGCCACGATACTCTCACGCGTGTAGAGATTAGAATCCTCTGAGAGGCCCTGATTAAAATATGCAGGTTCCAGAACAAAATCAGCCCCTGTCAGAAGGACGAGTGTTTCTCCGTTCTCTTTGATGGGGATATGCTCAAACTTTACCATCGACATTTAGTTTTCCACCTTTTAACTTTGATCATATAACATATAAGATAACTATTAATTTCGTGTTTAAAGTAGATTATACAGAATATTTTCGCCCGTCGGCCGGAGGTCCGGGCGATTTTCTCTTGCGGGAACATTGCTTATAACTTGTTATTAGCTGCGGGTATGTATTTTAAGTATCTTAAAGGATTATAGCAGAAGTATTGTGTGTTAAGTAGCAAAATTGTATTTTTTGCGAAGAAAGGTATAATATGTATTAGTCGGGGATGATAGCTGCAAAAAGGTGTTATATCATCTATAGTCTTCCCTGACCGGTGAAAAAACATCCAGCACTCTGCATTTCGTAATCGCTCTTGCTGAATGCTCAGCATCCGGCGGAATTACTACAATCTCACCTTTTCGGATTATCCTGACATCACCGTCAATATTCAGCTCAAAATCTCCTTCAAGCATATTTACCACCTGTTCATGTGGGTGTGAATGGCTGGGGAGTGAAGCGCCGGCAGCTATGTCCCAGTAAGCAAAAGTCATGCTGCCTGAATGGACAAACTTACCTTCAAACCCTTTTACAATTTCTTTTGCTTCTATTGAGTCAAGATTATTAATATTCATGTTTCCCCCTGGATGGTGATATTATAACCCGATTTTATCAAATGGGCTTTTAATATTTTTCATTTTCCAGTTTGAAATATGGGTATATATTTCTGTTGTTTTTAAATTCTTATGCCCAGGCAGTTCCTGTATATACCTGATATCTATTCCGTCTTCAAGGAGGTGGGTTGCAAATGAATGTCTGAGTGTATGTACTGATCCTTTTTTATTAACTCCGGATTTTTTAAGTGATTTATTGAAAACTGTCTGAATAGAGCGGATAGATATATGATCTTTCCCTTCCTGTCCTGCAAAAAGCCATTTGGAAGGAACGTATTCATGGATATATTTTTCCAGCAGAGGCAGTGCAGAAGAGGAAATGATAGAATATCTGTCTTTTTTACCTTTTCCCTGTCTTATATGAAGCTGCATTCTTTCTTTATCAATATCGTCAGGTTTTAACAATGCAGCCTCGCTGACTCTGAGCCCTGACGAGTATATCAGTACAAGTATGAGTTTGTGTTTCAGGTTCTCTGTTGCTTCTATTATTGCTCTGACTTCATTTATACTGAATACAGAAGGGAGGGGTTTCTCTTTTTTAAAGTAACTGACCTCTTTGAGATATTCGAAATTATTTTCCTGATTAATTTTAAGAATAAATCTGATTGAAGAGAGACATTGATTGATATAGCATGATGAAAGATTCCTTGTTTCCTTCAAATAAATCAGATATTGTTCAAGCGATTTTTTATCTGCCTTTATACTGTTTTCCGTGCAGAAATCCAGGAAATTTTTAAGATGTGTAGTATATATCTTAAGGGTTTTACTGCTGTAGCCTTTCAGTTTTACAGAATCTGAGAACCGCTTCAAAAGAAGCCTGTATTCTTCATTGATCTTGTTTTCAGGGAAAGCAGTTTTAAGCTTTATTAATATTTCCTTTTTATAGGGGAAGACCCATATTTTCCCCCGGCTGTTCCGGCGGCCTTCTCCTATACTGTGGATGATTTTAAGGCTTTCTCCCGAATAGGGTATTTTTAGAATAATATTATTTCCAGAAACAGATATCACATATTCTATAAAGCAGGTTTTTATAAATCTGCTTCAGAATACCGGGATTGAGGCGGTATGCTTAAAATCTGTTAATGCAGCCGTAACATGCTATTTACAGTATGTCGGCTTTCATTATATACCCTCTTTCCGGCAGGAAAAACTATTTTTTTGCAGCAAGCTTTTCATGCTCATCAATATCAAGAGCATCCCATGGATAGCAGCACCATGAATCAGGAATAATCTCTCCACAGTAGTATTTTGTAATCTCATCAGGAATTACTCCTGCCTTGGGTTTGTCCTTTTTATGAAGGACAGCCACTGCAATTTCGTCAGGATTATGCTTTAAAAGCTCCCGCAGGCAGTACTCAAGTGTGGAACAGGAGTCATCGACTTCATCAACAAGGAGGATTTTCTTCCCTGACAGTTTTTTTTCAACCTCGTCGATCCACTGGATTTTCTCAGGTTTGTTCTGGAGCCTGTTCTCATTATTATAGTACTTGATTCCGACAGTAAGGATCGGGAGATGGAGAAATGTTTTCATCATCCTTGCCGGAATAAATCCACCTGTTCCGATTGCAACCATAAGGTCAGGGGTAAAACTGCTCAGCTTTATCTCCTGTGAAAGATTTTTTATTGTTTTATGGATCTGGTTATATGTAAAATATATTTTTTCGCTCAATTCTTCATCCTGTTAATGATTTGTGAGATAAAAATAATTGGTAATTTGTAATTTATCAAGAGGATGTTTATTGCCTCAGAAAAAGATGCCGGTTAAAAGTCCAGATAGAGCTGATTATTGTTTTCGTTTCCGGTTTTTAAAAGAGAGGAGGGGATGAATTTCCTGTAGTTTGTCTCAAGCCTGTATTTCCCTGTGTATTTCTTCATGATTGTGTAAAATCTTTTTTTTATATCGGTAGAAGCTTTTCCCCCGGTATAGACTGATCTGATTTTGTCAGACAGGGCCCTGTCCCTCTTTTCAAGGGAAGGAAAAAACACCCTTCCTATATCTCCGGGAAGGTAAAGAAATCCGCACATCATATATGTACACGCCGCATCAAATGCATATTTACACATCCTTTCTATTTCTGTTTCAGTATCTGAGACAAACGGGATAACAGGGAAAAAATGAAGGGCAGAATTAATCCCCTCTTTGGAGAATTCCTTAATAGTTTCAAACCTGTCGGCCGGGGGGGGAGTCCCGTTTTCAAAGATCCCTGAATGTTCTGTATCTGTTGTTGATATGGAAAAAGCGATGTTGACATAGGCCTTTCTGGAAAGCTCCCTTATCAGGTCGATGTCCCTTAAAATCAGTTTTGATTTTGTGCTTATTATCACAGGTATATTGAATTTAATCATTATTTTGAGGATCTCTCTCATCAGGGCTGTTTCTTTTTCTATATTCTGGTATGAATCGGTCGATCCCCCGATGTTAATAATTCCCCCTTTATAGGTACTGCCCCGGAATTCCTTTTCAAGGATATCTGATATATTTTCCTTGATCCCGATTCTCCCAAAATCGCTCCCCCTTTTCTCTGCCCTTGCTCTGGCATAACAGTAGAGACAGCCGTGGCTGCACCCTTTGTACGGGTTCAGGTCTGTCGCGTAGGGGAGGTCTTTTCTTCCATGGTGATAAAGGGCATTCTTTACCCTGCAGCTGTAGTATTCCATTTTATTTTTTAATCAGCTTTTTAAGGAGAATAATGATAAATGATAAAAAAAATACAAGTGCAGACAGGAGCGGGAACCAGTCGCCGAACTTTGTGTATAATGTTGTTTTTCCTGTTTTTTCAAGAGGGATTTCTGCGTTAAGATAATACTGAACGTAGAACGGGGCTGTCTGTATTATTTCCCCTTTTCTGTCTATTACACCGGTAAGGCCAGATGCGGTTGCCCTTACTACGTATCTTCTGTTTTCAACTGCCCTGAAGAGACTGTTGATAAAATGCTGCATCCCCTCTGTTTCTGTTAAAGACCAGTAGTCATTTGAAATATTTATGATTATATCGCAGCCCCTCTCTACAAAACCCCTCACATAATCAGGGAAAATATCCTCAAAGCATATGGGGGTTGAAAAGCTGAACTCAGGATGGCGGAATACAGTTCTGACCTTCCCGGGTTCCCAGAGGTTCACATCCATATTGATAAGAATATCATAAAGCCAGGGGAGCTCTTTTTTATACGGAAAATACTCTGTAAACGGGACAAGTTTTATCTTTCTGTAGGTACCGGCCCTTTCCCCGTCATAAGTGAAAAAGACCGAGGCATTGTATTCGCTCCGGGAGATGTCCCCGTTTTCTGAAGTTGTAATTTCATAGTCATCATTGCCTGTAACAAGATAAATCCCTGCTTTTTTCTGATACTCAAGGAATCGGTGTGTAAGGGATGTGAGGCTGTTGTAGTCTCTTTCCATACTTCCCCATCTTCTTATGTTGGGAACATATGCTGTTTCTGACCATACTACAAGGTCTGTATCCGCTTCTTTCACTGCAGAATCTGTCAGATTTTTCAACACCTCAAAGCTTTCCTCATAATCTGTTTTTCTGGGATCAGAGTTCTGCTGGATAAGTGAAAGGGTCACTGTCTTCTCATTGATTATACTGTTTTCTCTTTTTATCTCGCTGTGTCCCCATAAGAGAAGGATAAGGGTCAATAAACCTGCTATATAGGCAGGTATAAATCTTCTGATTTTTTCTGAAGATTCTGAAACCAGAATTTCAGTCATTGATGTATTTATGAGGAGAATTATAAATGATACTCCCCATATCCCGGTAAGAGAGGCTGTCTGTATCAGGGGGAGGAACCTGTAGGCGGCAGAGGCTGTCAGACACCACGGATAGGCTGAAAAGCCGGATGATCTGGCCCATTCGAAAACAACCCAGGCAAACGGGAAGAGGGCCCATCCGTATCTGTTTTTATACACAGATACGGAAAAGATCATGAATAATGTAAAAAGGGCTGTATAAAGGAGGGTTACAAACTGAAGAGAGACAAGGCTGAAGGTCGCTAGCCAGTAGTTTATTATCATTGTCTGGAATATCCCGAATGTTATTCCGTAGAATATTCCCCTAAGTGTTCCTGAATTTTTAAGAACAAACAGAAGGGGGACGAATGAAAAGAATATGATAAATCCGTATCCATTAATGTTAATAAAGGAAGGGAAGGAAAGGGCATACAGAACGGATGAAAGGAGTGTCAGGGGGAGGCGCAGGAATTTAAGCGACAGAACTTTTACCTTTCTCAGCAAAAACATGGCACAAATATCAGATGACAGAAAGGGGAGATAAAGAATAACTGATATGAGCCTTTCTGTTTTTGTGTCTGGTGCGAAGCTGAGGACATCTGATGATGCTGCAAATCTCTGTACATAATCAAGACCTGCGTTTGCCGCATATAGGTATGTAAAAAGGAAAAACATTAAAGATATGACAATGAAAACTTCTGAAGTCCTGACAGCCGGATTGTTTTCCTTTTTCCGCAAAGCTGCAAGCGACAGGGCCCAGATAATATGTGAAAAAAATGCTGAAAAAAACAGTATATCGGAAATATCTTCAATTTTAAGTTTGCAAACTATGCTGCTGCCTGTGAGAAGGGGGGAAAAAATATAAATTACCGATGACAGCAGTGCTGCAAAGATAATTACAGCAGCTGTTTTTGCTGTTCGTGTCTTTATCATAACAGCCTGATTTTAACAGACAATCTGAAATATCTCCACCGCCATTATAAAAAGATATTTATTTTGATTATTGTGCATGCTATAATTATTTATCAGACCTGTTGCGGTCTTCTTATAAAATATTCCCCGGGGAGTTTTGTTGAAGTTTAAAGATAAAAGCGGCTTTATTAAACGAAGACTCCTTATGATGCTTATAGCCGGATTTTTTCTCCTGATGGGCCTGATATATATTCTCTCTGTTTTTAATATTGTTGATGAAATTTATGAGGTATTGAGGGTCTGGGCGATCTCGTACTTTATTCTCTGTACCGCCTGGATTGTATATAAAAATTCAACAGGAATCCTTGTTTTTACAGGATTCTGTCTCCTTTTTTTTGCTTTCTTTTTTGACGGATTTGAGGAGCTTTCATTTTTTGCCGAACACGGAATGGTCGACAGTATAGAGGATTTTCTGTCAGACTACATTGTTCTTTCCGGAATTATTTGTATCTGTCTCGGGTTTCTTAAGAATATAAACGTTAAGGAAACAAGGATCGATACTCTCAGCCGGACCATGCTGCAGGATCCCCTGACAGGGGTTTATAACAGGAGAGCTCTGTCCGAATTGTATTCCGGCATGGAAACCTGCGGAGTTCTTACATTCTGCTATATTGATCTTGACGGGTTTAAGAAAATTAATGATGACTATGGTCATGAAGCAGGTGACAGCATCCTTGTTGATTTCTGCAGGATTGTAACTGGACAGAAAAGGTCTGAAGATAACTTTTTCAGGGTGGGAGGGGATGAGTTCCTCCTTGTCATTGCTACAGATGACAGCAGTATTGTAGAAAGTGTAATGGAAAGGATAAGGGTATCTGTCGGAAACGGGATCAAAAGTCATAAAATTGATTTCAGCTACGGATCTGTTATAGCAGAAGGTAAAATTTTACTTGAAAAAATACTTGATCAGGCGGATTATAATATGTATCAGCATAAAAAACATAAACAGGAATAGTTGTTGCCATGAAAAATTATAAAGCAATATGGTTGTATCTTATATTTTCCCCGTTTCTCCTTGTCTCCTGCCGCGAGATAGATTCTGACCAGGAAGAGAGCGGTATGATAGTGTTCAGTTCAGCGAGGGGGGGGAATTTTGATTCCTATGTAATGGACTCAGAAAAGGGTGAGTCGGACATAAATCAGATAACAACTGCCAATATAGGTGCTACCTTCGAGGCCCGTCAGTCTCCTTTCGGAGGATCTGAAGCTTATGCTGTTTGTATGCAGGCTACTGACCAGCAGATAGCTGTTTACAGTATTGAGAGCGGGGATAACTGGGTAATGGTTGATAACGGCGGAGTGCCAATCAACTTTTTTACTGTAGCGGAGAACTTTACAAATGTTGTTTTTCATGCAAATACAGAGTATTATATTGCCCGTTTCAGCGACAACAGCTCGTCAGGAACAGTCCTTCTGACCGCCAGTCCCACAGCCGTAGGTGCTGATTTTTCACCTGACGGGGAAAAGATAGCTTTTGTCGATCTTTATTCTGGAGTCGATGAGATCTCTGTTATAAAAACGGATGGAAGCGGATATACCAATCTGACTGATTCCGGAGGGCTTTACTTCAGCAGATACCCTGCGTGGTCTCCTCTTGGCGACAGGATCGCCTATATCTGCGAGAGGACAGACGGGGTAACCGGCGATCTTTTTATAATGAACTCAGACGGGTCTGAGCAGCATTATATTGCAGGGGATGCCGGGGTGGCTGAAACAATGCCGAAATGGTCGCCCGACGGGACGAGGGTTGCATATCTTTCAGGTCCGGGAACAGACCGGGAAATCTTTATCGTAAACCCCGATATTCCGGGGTCTGAGAAACAGGTTTCAAGCGGTTCAGGCGTTACGATCGGGGTTCTCGACTTTAACTGGTCCCCTTTCGGCACCAAGCTTGTCTTTTCAGCAGACTGGGAAGATGCCACAGGTGAGATTTATACAGTCAATGATGACGGATCATCCCAGACAAGGCTCACATTTGATGCAAGTGCTGATTTGGTTCCAGGCTGGATAAGATAGATTATCTGCTCTTTTCCTGTCTCCCATTCTTTCACGTAGCTTCGGGAAAAGTATTTCCTCCATAATCAGGGCAATCCCTGTAAATTTTGATAGTGATTTTGACTAGTTCAGTATAGGTATTCCCGGAAGTACTGAAAAAAAGGGTTTTGGCGGGGGATACAATCCTTTTGCCGCTGAAAGTATTATTTTACTTGAAAAAATTATTGATCAGGCGGATTATAATATGTATCAGCATAAAAAACATAAACAGGAATAGTTGTTGCCATGAAAAATTATAAAGCAATATGGTTGTATCTTATATTTTCCCCGTTCCTCCTCTTTTCGTGCAGGGAAATTGATACAGACCAGGAGGAAAAGGGGAGGATTGTTTTTAATTCAAGCAGGCTTGGTCTTCCCGATCCATTTGTGATGGACTCTGAAGACGGGGATTCAAGTGCCAGCCAGATTGTAGCTGCAAATATTGCTGTTGCAATTGATACTCTTCAGTCTCCCTTCGGAAATAGTGATACATATGTTATTTATATTGGAGCCGGTGGGCAGGATCTGATTACATCCGGTATTGATGGGGGGACAACATGGACAATAGTTTCTCAGCTTAATGGTTATAATTATTTTACAGCAGCAAATAATTTAACAAGGATTGTTTTTTATACCGGGGCAGGTACAAATAACTATATGACAGCAAATTTTTCAGATATCGGGAGCCCGGGTGTTCTTTTATATACAGTAAATCCAGCAGTTCCTTGGGCTGATTTTTCACCTGACGGGGAAAAAATTGCATTTGTGGATGTTGTGGTGGGTACAGAAGAGATTTCGGTCATAAACTCTGATGGAAGCGGATATGCCAACCTTACTGATTCCGGAGGGCTTTACTTCAGCAGATACCCTGCGTGGTCTCCTCTTGGCGACAGGATCGCCTATATCTGCGAGAGGACAGACGGGGTAAACGGGGATGTATTTATAATGAACTCAGACGGGTCTGAGCAGCATTATATAGCAGGGGATGCCGGGGTGGCTGAAACAATGCCGAAATGGTCGCCCGACGGGACGAGGGTTGCATATCTTTCAGGTCCGGGAACAGACCGGGAAATCTTTATCGTAAACCCCGATATTCCGGGTTCGGAAAAACAGATTACAAACGGTTCAGGGGGGACAATCGGTGTTACCGACTTTAACTGGTCCCCTTTCGGCACCAAGCTTGTCTTTTCAGCTGACTGGGAGGATGCCACAGGTGAGATTTATACAGTCAATGATGACGGATCATCCCAGACAAGGCTCACCTTTAATGCAACTGCCGATATAAGCCCCTGCTGGATAAGATAGATTATGGGCACCTCTAAAAACTATGTTGTTTTCGTTTACGAAAAAAATAATTCCTTACGCCATTGGCGATTATGTGCCCGGTATGGGGATCAACCGAAGGTTAATAGAGATCCCCTTATCTAACTCTTTTCTTTTTTTCTCTCACTCAGTCTTTCCCAGAGTTCTGATATAAGTATTCCGCCCATTATAAAGGCAATACCTGTGAATTTTGAGAGCGATCTTGATTCATTCAGTATCATTATGCCAAGAAGGACGGAGAAAAGGGGCTCAAGGGAGTATATGATTACCGCTTTTGTCGGGGTAGTATATTTCTGGAACCTGTTTATAAGATAGATTGCAACAGCGCTTCCGAGTACTGAAAGGTATGCAATTGAAAAAATAAGGTTTGAATCAATAATAACAAAAGGCTTTTCCACAAGCGGGGAGGTGACAAGTCCGAGTACCCCTGTTATCAGGAACTGGACAGAAACCAGAAATCCTGCATCTTCCGGAGAAGAATAGACATCAATATATACGATATAAAAAGCATAGGATACTGCGCTTGCAAGGGTCAGGATATCACCTATATTTATCCCCTCGGCCTTTGGCGATGTAATCAGCATCATCCCGGCAAAGACAATAAGAAGACCTGTAATATTGCCTTTTGAGGGCTTTTTCCCTGTAATCAGGTACTGGAGGGGCGGGGTGAGAACAGAAAAAAGATAGGTTACAAGGCTTGATTTTGCAACAGTCGTGTATTCAAGTCCGATAGTCTGTGCTGTGTATGCTATGTAGTTTAGTATCCCGAGCACCAGAGCATGCTTCCACATCACTTTTGATGCGGTGAAAAGGGTCCTGTAATTGAAAATGCCCAGGACAATGAATGCTGCTGTAAACCGGATCCCTATAAAAAGAACAGGGGATGAGCTTTCAAGCCCCCCTTTTATAACGACAAAAGTTGCGCCCCAGATGAGAGTCGCAACAACAAGATATATTTCCGCTTTGTATTTCTGCTTCATTTCACCAGAAATCTATCAGATAAAAGAATGTTTTACTATAAGGGTAATTAATCATATAATCGGCATAGAATAAATAACACAGGATATTGTATGAACCTTGTAGTGGATTTGCATTCCCATTCCCCGTATGCCGGAGCAAGCGGCAAGGTGGATTTTGAAAGACTCCGTTTTGTCATGGGAGTGAAAGGGATAGATATATACGGAAGCGGAGATATACTCCTTGAAAAGTGGGAGAAGGAACTTGACAGCGAGTTTGAGTTTGACAGAACCCGGCAGCTCTGGAATATAGGGGGAAAAGAAGGGGGTCAGTACCTTTTCCCCCAGACAGAGGTAATTGTTACCCTGCCGTATCCCTATGATGAGAGAAAGAGGAAGCTTTTTCATCTTGTAATCCTCTTTGAAAAGAGGGAGAGCATAAAACAGGCGAGAAAGATGTTCCTTTCAAAAGGGAGCAAGCTCGGAATAGGAAGGCCATTTGTAAAGTTTGATTCAAAAGGGGAGATGCAGCAGTTTTTTTCAGAATTCAAGAAAAATATTCCTTCACTTCTTGTTCCTGCCCATGTAGTCACTCCTGACGGGATCCTGGGGGGCAAAAACCCTGTTGATTCGGTAAGGGAAATATGGGGAGATGAAGAGGTGCTTCTGGATGCCCTTGAATCAGGTCTGAGCGCTGACCCTGAAATGCTGTCCTCTGTTTCAGCCGCCCTGTCTGTTCCTGTTATCTCCTCAAGCGATGCCCATTCTGCCGCCTTTAACAGGCTCGGGAGAGAGTTTACAGAGATTGAAGCAGATAAAGCTGATACTTCTGCTGTTTTTGATTCAATAAAAAACGGAAAAATAGTAAAGACTGCCGAATTCCCCCCGTTTGAGGGGAGATACTATCTTACCGGTCACCGGGGCGACCGGGAGGGGCATAAGGGAGAAGATGTTTTTTTTAAAGACACCCCCCCATCTGTATGCCCTGTATGCGGGAAACCCCTTATTCACGGGGTCAGGGAACGGACAGCGTCAATATATCAGGGGGCAAAGGGTAAAATACAGCCTTTTGTTTATCAGATCCCCCTTATTGAGGTTGTTGCAGAAAGCCTTAAGTGCGGCGCCGGAACAAAGAGGGCTGTTGATAACTACATGAAAATTATTTCTCAGGTTGGGAGGGAGAGCCATATATGGCTGGAGAAGGATACTCCCCCGTTTCATGATGTCCCTGCTGAAATAACGGAAGGCATTGATAAGATTAAAAAGAACCGCTTTGAAATTGTATACGGATTTGACGGAAAATACGGGAGGATTGTTATATGAAATATGAACCGTTCAGGCTTGAGAGGTATTTTGCAGAGTATGAGTTTACAGTTAAAAGACAGCTGAGCTGTTCAGACTGCGAGACCCTTACGCTTGACAGGATTCTTAATCTTCTCGATTTTGATGAAAAAAAGGAATTCATGAATATGGCTCTGGGGTATACGGAATCAAACGGTTCTCTGCGCCTCAGAGAGGAGATTTCATCCCTTTATCCGGGATTCAGTCCTGATGAGATAATGGTTGCAGCCCCGGAAGAGTGTATATACCTGACATTAAACTCTCTTCTTGATAAAGGGGACAGGGTCGTAATCCTTTACCCGATATACCAGTCATTTGAAGGGATTCCCGATGCTATAGGATGCGAGATAATAAGGTGGTATCTTAAAAACAACAATGGTGTCTGGGAGCTTGATATAAACTTTCTGGAGGAGATAGCAGAATCGGGAATCAAGGCGCTCTTTTTTAATTTCCCCCATAACCCCACAGGATTTATGCCTTCTGAGGAAGATTTCAGAAAAATTATCGGAATTGCGGAGAAAAACAACATTTTCATTTTTTCTGATGAAATGTACTGGCTCCTTGAGCATGATTACAGACAGCCTCTGCCTGCCTGTGCTACCGTTTATGAAAACAGTATCTCCCTTTTCGGACTCTCAAAATCATTCGGACTTCCCGGACTCAGGATCGGATGGATGGCCACAAAACAGAGAGAGCTGTATAAAAGGATTGCAGCGATGAAGGATTATACCACAATATGCAACAGCGCCCCGTCAGAGGAGGTCGCGAGGATTGCCCTCAGACACAAGGAATTTCTTATTACAAGAAGCAATGATATTGTCAGAAGCAACCTCGACTATGCGGTCTGTGTATTCGATGATCTTGAGGATATCCTTCAGTGGAATGAGCCTCACGGCGGTTCTGTTGCTTTTCCCTGCTTCAAAAACAATATTTCTGCAGCTGAAGTCTCAGAGCGTCTTATAAAGGAGCTTGATCTTCTGATGCTGCCGGGAAAACTTTTCGGGGTTGATGACAGATATTTCAGACTGGGGCTGGGCAGGAAGGATTTTAATGATTCTCTGTATCTGTTTAAAAAATTTCTGAAAAGGAATTTTTCAGTTTAAGTGGAAGTATGATATATGGAAATGCTTGTATCTGAACTTGAGAAAGCTGAATACTGCGTGGTCTTTACAGGGGCCGGGGTTTCAACCCTGTCCGGGATCCGGGATTTCAGGGGAAAGAACGGGCTTTACAGCAGTAAGGATGCAGATAAGATCTTTGATCTTTCCTGGTTCAGGAAAGACCCTTCTTTTTATTATAAAGGAACAAAAGACCTTATTTATAACCTTGAAGATAAAACACCTTCTATTGTCCATACTGAAATTGCCAGGCTTGAAAAGCTGGGGATTGTAAAGGCTTTGATAACCCAGAACATTGATCTTCTTCACCAGAAGGGGGGATCCGGAGGGGTTATTGAAGTCCATGGTTCTCCTTTGTTTCACAGCTGCCTCTCCTGCGGAAGGTCAATAAGCTATGAGGATGTCTGCAGAATTGTTGCGGGGGATGAAGTACCCCGCTGTGAAAGCTGCGGCGGGGTTATCAAGCCGGGGATTACATTTTTCGGGGAAGCTCTGCCGGAAAAGGCCCTCAGATCCGCAGTGGAGGAATCGTCAAAAGCGGATCTCATGCTTGTTCTCGGCTCAACCCTTCTTGTCCAGCCGGCAGCATCATTTCCCCTTTACACTCTTAGAAACGGTGGAAAGATAATTATTGTCAACAATATGAAAACCCCTCTTGATGAATATGCTGCCCTTAAGTACAGCAATCTTGAAGAGGTTTTCAGGTTTCTTTCTGAAAATGAAAGCCTTAAAAAATATTCCCCCTGACATTCTTTTTCCCCTGAAAAGTTATTAAAAAAAGACAGATAAACTATTGACGGGAGATAATATTCTTCTTATAATACATATATACATGAATACGATACAAAAATAAACATAAATATGTATCGAAACAATACGTATTTATAAGTAGCAGGGGGTTCTTGAGATGGAAGTAGGGTTTGTAATTACACTGATCGGAATGGTTTCTGTATTTTTGCTTCTTGCAATTATGGTTGGGGCAGTTAAACTGCTTTCGCTTTTTGCATCCGGTAAAAGCTTTTTTACCCGCAGAAACAGTGAAGATAAAAACATAGCAATAGCTCTTGCAGCTTTCAAACATTCATTAAGCTGATTCCGGGATTTATCAGATGAAAAAGATTGATTTCATGGTTACAGCTTTCCGGGACGGGTTTCAGTCCTATTTCGGAAGCAGGGTTAAAGGGGCGGATATTCTTCCGGCTTTTGAAGCAGCGTGTGAAGCAGGATTTAAACATTTTGAAGTCGGGGGAGGAGCTCAGTTCCAGTCCCTGATTTTCTACTGTAATGAAAATCCATTTGATATAATGGATAAATACAGGGAAATCGCCGGACCTGATGTGAATCTTCAGACCCTTTCGAGGGGGATAAATGTTATCGGTCTTGAATCCCAGCCTTCAGATATTATTGAGCTTCATGCAAAACTCTTTAAAAAACACGGTATGACAACAATCAGAAACTTTGATGCTCTGAATGATGTTAATAATCTGATCTATTCAGGCAAATGCATCAACTCTTCTGCCCTTGATCATGAGATCTGCATTACAATGATGGACCTGCCTGTAGCAGTCAAAGGGCTTCACGATAAAGAGTTTTATATTAAAATATTAAATAAAATACTTGATGAGAATATTGAGTTTTCCTCTCTCTGTTTCAAGGATGCTGCAGGGACTTCAACTCCCAGGGTGGTTTTTGAGACAGTCAAAGAGGCGCGAAAGCTGATCGGCAGCGATAAAAAGATAGTTTATCACAGCCACAGTTCTGCCGGCACCTGTCTTTCAGCCTATATGGCTGCTGTTGAAGGGGGGGCTGATCAGATAGATTTGTCTATCGCTCCTGTTTCAGGCGGTACAGCACAGCCTGATATTCTTTCAATGGCACATATTCTTAAGGGAACAGATTATTTTCTGGATATAGATACTGCAAAGGTAAGAAAAGCTGAAACAGCACTTAAAAAGGCGCTGTCTGATTATATCTTCCCTATTGAAGCCAGAAAAACAGACCCTGATATTCTGTCATCTGCAATGCCGGGAGGAGCCCTTACTGCCAATACCAACATGATGAGAGACCAGGGTATTGAAGAGGAAAGATACCTTAAGGTTATGGACAGAATGACAGAGGTTATTTCCTGCGGCGGAGGGGGAACAAGTGTTACCCCTGTCTCACAGTTTTATTTTCAGCAGGCTTTCAACAATGAGTTTTTCGGTCCCTGGAAGAGGATCGCTGACGGATACGGGAAGATGGTCCTCGGATATTTCGGAAAAACCCCTGTTTCACCTGATCCTGAAATAATAAAGACTGCAAAGGAAAAACTTTCCCTTGATGAGTTTTCCGGTTCAGTCCTTGAATATAATGACAATGACAAAACAAAAGGTATTTCCCCCGCCAGAGCAAGGCTTTCAGGTGAAAACCTCCCTGTAACAGATGAAAACCTGTTTATAACTGCAATCTGCAGCGACAAGGGGATAAATTTTCTTAAGGGAAACGGAGAGGAAAAGGTTTTCAAGGCAGTTCCTGTTTCCGGAAGCGTAGCTGAAACAGCCCCTAAAAAGCCGGAGAGCAGCAACGAGTTTGTAGTAACTGTAAACGGCAAGGAATACAGGGTCAAAATGGAGGGGGATAAAGCCCTTGTTAACGATGAACTTGTAAACTTTGATATAAAGGAACTGGAATCTTCAGGGAAAAAGGGGAAGAAGGAAAAGTCAGTCCGGGAAAAGGATGATAAATCCTCATCCGATGAAAACTGGGACGGAGTCCTCAGATCTCCCCTTCCGGGATCGGTTATAGCGATAAAGGTAAAAGAGGGCGATACTGTTGATGAGGGGGAAGTTGTAATCCTTCTTGACAGTATGAAGATGGAAGTTGAGGTTAAGACCTTTAACAGCGGTGTGGTTAAAGGGATAAATGTAAGAACCGGTGATCAGATAAAAACCGGTGAAGCTGTAATGGTTATTGAGGCGGAGTAGTATGGAGTTTATTGAGGCGATAAGAAATTTCTGGGCTTCCAGCGGGCTGTATAATTTTGATGTAAAGACACTGATTATGATAGGAATAAGCTTTTTGCTTATTTTTCTTGCTGTAGTCAAGAATTTTGAACCGCTTCTGCTTCTTCCGATAGGGTTCGGAGGGCTCCTTGCAAATATTCCCATGGCAGGGATAGCAGGTCCTGATGGTTTTATCGGGATGATATATCATTTCGGTATAGAAAGCGGGATGTTTCCCCTTTTTATCTTCATGGGGGTAGGGGCGATGACAGATTTCGGCCCCCTTATTGCAAATCCTTCCATGTTTATTCTGGGTGCAGCTGCACAGTTCGGCATATTTTTTACAATTTTCGGGGCTCTTTTTCTTTCAAGATTCCCCTTTATAGATTTCAACCTGTATGATGCCGCCTCGATCGGTATTATAGGGGGGGCAGACGGGCCTACTGCAATTTTTCTCGCAAGCAGATTTTCGGAGCGCTATCTCGGGGCTATTGCGGTTGCCGCATATTCCTATATGGCTCTTGTTCCTATAATCCAGCCTCCGATTATGAAGCTCCTGACTACCGAGAAAGAGAGAAAAATAAAAATGGTCCAGCTGAGGGAGGTTACCAGAAAGGAGAAAGTTCTTTTCCCTCTGGTTGTTCTCTCCATTACAATCCTTTTTCTTCCGACCGCAACTCCCCTTGTCGGGTGTCTCATGTTCGGGAACCTCCTGAAAGAGAGCGGCGTGACAGAGAGACTTGCAAATACAGCCAAGAACGAGCTGATAAATCTGGTTACAATAATGCTTGGCCTTGCTGTCGGATCAAAGCTTCAGGCGGATAAGTTTTTGAACCTTGAAACCCTTGCAATCCTGTTTCTGGGGCTGATTGCGTTTGCAATAGGGACCGCATCAGGGGTTCTGCTTGCAAAGTTTATGAATCTTTTCAGGAAGGAAAATCCCATAAATCCCCTTATCGGGGCTGCCGGTGTTTCAGCTGTTCCCATGTCCGCCCGTATCGTGAACAAGGTGGGGCTTGCTGCCAACCCTGAGAACTTTCTCCTGATGCATGCAATGGGACCCAATGTCAGCGGAGTAATAGGCTCTGCAGTGGCTGCAGGTATTCTCCTCGCAATTATACCGGTACTGGCATAAATCATCCGGGGAAAACTTCTGTTGCAATTATAAAATATTTGATCTACAATTTTTAAAAAATATTTATAAAGAGACAGAGTTATGAATCTTGATAATCTAAAGTCATTTTACTATACAGCCAAATACAGCAGCTTTACAAAAGCGGCCGGACATCTTGATATTACTCAGCCCTCGGTAACACGTCAGGTTCAGGACCTTCAGGAAAAGACAGGGCTGGTGCTTATAAACAAGACAGGCAAGAGGTTTGTTCTGACAGATGCCGGCGTTATGGTATATAACATGGCTGCGGATATTTTTGAGGCTGAAAGTAAAATTGAGGACAGCATAAGGGATTACAAGAGGCAGAAAAGGGGAAATATTGTTGTAAATACAATCAACAGTTTCAGCTCCTATTATCTTCCCGATTTCATGCCGGAGTTTCTTGTAAAATATCCTGATATAAAGGTTTCTGTCTATGCCATGCCGAATGAGAATGTTATTCAGACTACAAGCAGGATGGAAAATGATTTCGGAATAGTTTCCCATAAGGTAAAGAACCCCAAGATAATATCGAGGGAAATCTTCAACGAGAACTTTGTCCTTATCTCATCACCAGATTCAAACCTGGCAAAGAATACCAGAATCGACCCTTCTGAACTTGACAGGCTTCCGATGATACTTTTTGAAAAGGGGAGCGGTACAATGGATACGGTCGATCAGTTTACAAAAAGCAATAAAATAAAATTCAAGACTGTCTGTGTGCTTTCAGATACCGAAGCGGTAAAAAATATGGTTATGCAGAAGGCAGGGTATGCCCTGATTTCAAAGAAGGTTGTTGAAAAAGAGGTCAACGCAGGAGAGCTTGTTGCTCTCCATATTGATGATTCATCCCTGAGCAGAAAGTTTTATATGATATATCATGTTGACAAGTATTTTTCAGATAACCTTAAAAACTTTATAAACATCATGTTCAGCTGGGCAAAGCTCTACAGCAAAGTCAGATAAAAAGGTCAGCAGAACTCTTTTTCCATAAAATAAAGAAACAGGGTGACTGCCAGTATATCAGCGCTTCCGCCGGGACTTATGTTCCTCCCGATAAAATCAAGGTCCATCCTTTCAAGCTCTTTCAGTGTATCACCTGTATTTAAGGTTTTTTTCATGATAAATGAGCGGGCTGTCTCTTTTGCATATGATAATGTATCAATCGATCCTCTCCCGGGAATGTTTGTATCTTCAGTTTCCGCTATTATATGGATAAGAGTTACTGCCAGGGCAGTATTAAAATCCATGTTTTCAGAAAGACATTTTTTCAGACGTTCAAGCGCCCTCAGGGCTGACGGGAACCCCCCTTCTGCCTCCCCTCTTGCCCCTTTTATACCGTGTTCCCGAAAAAGTCTGATCCCGGTTGTCTCAAGATTTTTACCTGAGCTGATATCCTTTTCTGTAATCCCGGAAGCAGCCTCTCCGCCGGTACGGCACAGGGTTTCCGGGGTGGGAACTTCGTCTTTTGAAGAGATAATATATCCTGAAGCGGCCGAGAGAAGTCCGATTGAGAATATCAGCCCTTTCTGGGTATTAACCCCTCCGGTTATTCTGTACATCTCCCTTTCCCCTTCGATTCCGATTTCCCGGAGTGAGGGTAGAAGCTCTGAAAGGTTTTCCCCTTTGAAATTCCCCCCCTCTGATGCAATTCTGTAAAATGTCCTGGCAAGCGCTGTTGAGCTGTCAGCAAATGTGAATATATCCATATCTGAGTGGGCTCCCGGGTTTGATCTGTCAACAAGACCGGGTTTGGGGGTAACAAGGACTTCAGTTATCATTGCCCTGACTGCGGTTGACGCAATTTTCCAGAAGACAGAGTCGAAATATTCTTCAGCCGTGCTTTTGATTTTTGCAAGTACTTCATCTGTGTCATGCCGCCTGGCCCTGGAACATTCAAATGCCCCCCTCTCGCAAACAAAACATTTTCTCATTTCCCGTCCTGTTTTTATCTGCTCAAGGTTAATGTCAAAGAGGTCAATATCAAAAATACGCCCAAGCGGGTGGGATTCCTCAATTTCCGCTGTTATCCTCTTTATTTTAAAAAGATCCGGGTCTGTAACAGTAAAATATGCTTCAGACCCTGTCCTGAGGTCCTGAATTTCTTCAGTCCTGTATTTCCCCCCGGAGCCGGTAAGTGAAACTTTAACTGCTCTTGTCCCCTGTCTGAAGATATTTCTGTATAAAGGGGAATCCTTTATTTCGCCCGGGATATTAAGTGTAAGGAGTATCAGGCCGCTGCATTTTTTCTGTGACAGGTTTTTCAGTTTTTCAATTCTTCTGTCTCTTGCATCGCACATTTCATTGAGGGTGATTTTATTATTCATAACTTTTCAGAATTATATCACAGGTTGAAGATATAAAAAGCAGCTTCTTTTAAGAAGCTGCTTTTGCTGAATTTCTGTATTTTAAAACAATGTTTTTTATAACAGGAAACAGTATTGAAAAAAGTGTCAGTGCAAAAAGGATTATACATATCGGAGATGAGAAAAATATTGAAATATCCGCATTTGATATTTTGTATGCCCTTCTGAAAGACTGTTCCATATTGTTCCCGACAATGACTGCAAGTATCATCGGGGTCGCAGGAACATTGACAAGTGCCATGACAAATCCCATTATTCCGAAAATTATCAGAAGGTTGAAATCCATGACGCTGTAGCTGATAGCATAGGTCCCTACAAAGGATAGCCCGAGGACTATCGGGTAGAGGATCCTGGGGGGGACCGCAAGGACCCTTACAAGGAGACCTGCCAGGGGGATATTCACTACTGCGAGTATGATATTGCCAATAAACATACTGGCAATAAGTCCCCAGATTATGGTTGACTGCTGCTGGAAAAGAAGAGGACCCGGCTGAAGACCCAGCATAAGAAGGGCTCCCATCATTACTGCAGTTGTCCCTGATCCCGGTATGCCGAGCGTAAGCATCGGTATCATTGCCCCGACTGATGCCGCATTATTTGCAGCCTCAGGTGCGGCTACCCCTTCAATTGCCCCTTCTCCGAACTCTTCGGGGTGTTTTGACATCTGTTTTTCATTGTTGTATGCCATGAGCGCTGCCATGGTACCGCCGGCACCGGGAAGTGCCCCGATAAAAAACCCCAAAGGAGAACTTCTCATTATAGGCCAGAAAGATCTTTTCCATTCTGCCATTGAGATCCAGATTTTTCCGAATTCTGTCTGAACCTTCTTTTTCCCCTCCGCTATGTTTTTGAAGCTTTTAAACACCTCTCCAAGGGCATAAACTGCAATAATAACAACAAGAAAATCGATTCCCGACTGAAGTTCAAGTATATTGAAGGTAAATCTTTTTACCCCTGACTGGGCATCAATTCCTATGGTTGCAATCATCAGCCCGAGAGTCATGGAAATAAAACCCTTGATCCTGTTCCCCTTTGTCATGGAAGCAGTAGCTGCAAGGGCGAAAACAAAAAGCATGAAATATTCAGCCGGTCCGAATTTTATTGCAAATCTTGCAACAGGCATTGAAACAAATACCATTATTACTGTTGCAAGAACACCCCCTATAAAGGATGCAATAGCTGATATTGCAAGAGCTGCTTCAGCCCTTCCTTTCAGTGTCATCGGATACCCGTCAAAAGTTGCTGCAACAGCTGCCCCGTCGCCTGGAGTATTTATCAGGATTGAAGCTCTTGATCCTCCGAACATTGCCCCGTAGTATACCCCTCCCATTGTTATGAGAGCTGCCACAGGTCCCATTGTAAAAGTAAGGGGGAGAAGGACTGCAACCCCTGTTGCGGGACCCAGACCGGGTAGCATCCCTATTATTGTCCCGAGAACCCCTCCTATCGTGACCCACATTATGTTCAGAGGCTGAAGAGCTACTGTAAATCCGTGTAAAAGCAGTGATAAACTTTCCAAAATTACCTCCTAAATCCAGATGAACGGAGTCATCGGCAGATATACTCCAAGCAGTTTGTTAAACAGTATGTAGATTACAAGACTGAATGTAATTGCAATCAGGGAAGATGATTTCCATTTCCTGAAACCGCTGAAAAGGGTCAGCTCAAGCCCGAGAAATATAAAGGTTGAAACCACATACCCTGCCCGGGCAAAAAGCAGTGAATAAAGAATTGCATTTAAAACAGTAAGAAATATTTTCTTTATGTAATCATCTATTTTAAATACAGCCTTTTCATATTTTTTATCATTTGATCCCCTTTTCTTCAGTTCCTGGGCAATAAGGGCAAGACTAAGAACTACCATCAGAATTCCGAGGGCAATCGGGAAAATCTTGGGTTCATTTGCCCTTCCGATTGAAGCAGGGGAAAGATTAATAGCTACCAGAGAATATGTTGCTCCGATTATAAAGGTTATTAAACCTGTTAGAAGTGAAATACTCAATTTTCCCTCCATAAGAAAAAGTATGCCGGGCTTTTTGAGGCCCGGCCTGCTCTAATTATTTAATCATTCCGATATCTTTGAGAATAGCTTTATAGTCTTCATTGACCTTTTCAAGGAATTTCCCGAATTCAGGTGCGTCGAGATAAGCATCATCCCAGCCGTTTGTTTTTCTTGCTGCTTTCCACTCATCTGTTTTGACCATTTTTGCAAAGGTTTCTCTCCAGTATGTAACTGCATATTCAGGCATTTCAGGGGGGCCGAAGATACCTCTCCAGTTCTCAAAAGTACCGTTTATTCCCTGTTCAATACATGTCGGGATTTCTGCAACAATACCTTCTCCTACCCTGTGGTCGGATGACTGTGCAAGTGCCCTCAGGTCACCGCTTTCAATAAGACCCTGTACTTCAGAAAGACCTGTTGAAAAAAGGTCAATATGTCCGCCGAGTACCTGGGCTGCTGCTGAATCGTCAAATGCAATATAATCAATCTGGTTGAGGTTTTTTATCCCTGCTGCTTTTGCCATTATAAGAAACTGGATATGGTCCATGGACCCTGCAGATGACATGCCGCCGACTTTAACACTCTTTATGTCTTTTTTAAGTGCATCCATAAGATCGGTCATAGTCTTGTAGGGAGAATCAGCTGCAACAACATATACTGCGTAGTCGGCAATAAGTCTTGCAAGTGGTGTTACATTCTTGTATCCGTATTCAGTTGTACCGTTAAGGTTTGTAAGAATGAGAGGGGGTGAGTAGACTGTGATTGTTTTGTCGTTTCCCTTTAATTCCTGGAGACTTGTAAGGTGTACAGAACCGCCGGCGCCCGGATTGTTTCTTACAGGCATCGGTACTGTTACAAGTTTTGTGTCTTTAAGTACCTTTGCTGTTGTTCTGATGGTAAGGTCCCATCCGCCACCTGCTCCTGCAGGCGCTACAAAATCAAGGTTTCCTTTCGGGTAAACAGCCGGAGCTCCACCCTTTTCGCCTGATCCCCCTGCAAATACTGCAGATACTGACAGTAAAAGAACTGCAGCAATCATAGCTGTGATTTTTGTTTTTTTCATCTTTACTCCTTTTATTATTTTTCTGTTAAACAGAAATAATATGCTAATCCTGGACCTGTCTGATGACATCTATTATTGTCCCGTCCCTGTATTCAACCAGCCCGACGATTTTCTGCTTGAATTTTATCGGTTCCGGTTTTCCAACAATCTTTTCAGCCTTGTTTTTAAGGTCCTCTATCGAATAAACAGGAAGCCCTGATTTTATGAGCCTCTCCTTTATCTCCTCACGCCTCGGGTTTACAGCTATCCCCCTGTCTGTTACAAGAACATCTATTGTTGAGCCGGGGGTTATGACTGTTTTGACAGAATCAATAACAGTTGCTGTTCTTCCCCTTATCAGGGGGGCTACTATTATGGAAAGACCTGATCCGATAGCCGTATCAGAATGGCCCCCGGATGCTCCCCTGATTATTCCGTCTGAACCTGTAATAACATTCACATTGAAACTGGTATCTATTTCAAGTGCACTTAAAATCACAACATTCAGTTTGTTTACAGCGCATCCCTTGTTCAGCGGGCTTGCATAATATGAAGCATCAATTTCCGAGTGGTATCTGTTTTCTCCTATGGACCTTATTGCCTCTGAGTCAAAACTCTGCACATCAAGGAGCCTGTTTATAAAACCGTCTTCATGCAGTTTCACCATCGGCCCTGATATCCCGCCCAGGGCCCATCTTGCCCTGATATCCCGGTTTTCCATATATTCTCTCAGGAAACGTGTTGTTGCGACTGAAGCGCCTCCCGACCCGGTCTGAATAGAGAAGCCGTTTTCAAAATAGCCTGAACTTACAACGACCTCTGAAACAAGCTGTGCAAGAAGGAGGTCCCTGGGGTTTTTTGTTATTCTTGTCGCTCCTGTTGTAATCCCTTCAGGGTCTCCTACCGAATCCACAACAACAATGGAATCGACCTGGTCCTGATGTATGCTGAAAGGGGTGTTCGGGTATTCAACAATATTGTCTGTTATGAGTACAACCTTATCAGCATATTTTGCATCCACCCTTGCGTAGCCAAGTGAGCCGCATGCTGATTTCCCGGTATACCCGTTTGCATTCCCGTAGACATCAGACGAAGGGACACCGAGGAAAGCAACATCAATCTTTATCTGCCCTGTTTCAAGTCCCCGGGCCCTTCCTCCGTGGGAATGGAAAAGTACAGGTATATCCATAAGGCCGTTTGATATTTCCTCTGCAAGGTCGCCCCTGATTCCGGATGTAATAAGACGTTTGACTACCCCGTTTTTAATGTGCTGTATGAGACAGTTGTGAGCGCCTGTAAGGGAACTGGCTGCTATGGTAAGGTCTTTAATTCCCATCCCGGCTATAACTTCCATAACCATGGGGAGGATTTTGTCGCCGTTTCTGAAGTGATGGTGAAAAGATATTGTCATCCCGTCTTTCAGTTCCGATTTAACAATAACACTTTCGATTGAATCTACCAGCTTGTTGAGTTTTGGAAGGGATCTGTTCCCTTTTTCCTTTTTTACAAGAGGGGTATGGGCATATGCCCCTTCAAACGGGAGGAGCTTTCCTATGTGATCAATTTTTTTCGGGATCATCCTCCCGAGTTCGTTTTCAGTCATTTTACCTCTCCTCATCCATGTTCAAAACTCCGGATGCCTTTGCAAGCTCAATTATCCTCTCAGCCCTCTCTACAATAGGCTTGTCAACCATTTTCCCTTCAACCGCTATTACTCCGGATTTGTTTGCTTCAGCCTCTTTTATCCCCTCAATTACCTTCTGGGCAAATAATATTTCTTTGGCTGTCGGAGTGAATATTTTATGGACCGGAGCTATCTGTCTGGGGGTAATAATTGATTTACCGTCAAACCCCATCTGTTTGATTAGTGTTATCTCTTTTATAAATCCCTCTTCATTGTTGAGGTCGGAGTATACAGTATCAAGTGCATATATCCCTGCAGCCCTTGCCGCGTTGACTATCTGGCTTCGTGCAAAAAGGACCTCAAACCCTTCTTCGGATCTGGAGGTTTTCATGGCAGTTACATAATCCTCAGCACCTATCGCAATTCCTATAAGCCTCCTGCTTGATGTTGCAATACTGTAGGCGTTTATAACCCCGAGTGGTGATTCTATTGCTGCCATAAGTCTGATTGTCCCGGCCGGATGACCTACCTTTTTTTCCTCTTCCTCTATAAGCGCTTCAACCTCATGAATGTCATCCGCTTTTTCGGTTTTTGGCAGTCTGATAACATCCGGTTTCGCCCTTACCATAGCCTTGATATCTTCAACCCCGAATCCGCTTTCAATAGAATTAATCCTTACAACAGTTTCTATTCCTTCGTAATCAAGTGTTTTAAGCGCCTTGAAAACGAGAAACCTGGCAGAATCCTTTTCATTGACTGAAATTGAATCTTCAAGGTCAAACATGACAGAATCTGATCTGTAGATATGGGCATCCTTCACCATTCCGGCATTGCTTCCCGGAACATAAAGCATTGTACGTCTGAGTTTAGCCATTATATTTTCTCCCAGTCATAATCGGTCCTGTCAGCGCCTCTGTAGAGAGCTGCTGCAAGACGGGCCTCTATTGTGCAGTCAAGCGCCCCTCGGTCGTTGATCTGTACAACCGCGTCATCAACTGAAAGTGTTTTCAGAAAACTGTCTACAACAAGTCTGATCTGTTTGCCGAACTGTTTTTCAACAATACTCTGAAGATGAATTTCAATACCTTTTCCTGAATTGCTTCTTACTGTTATCATCACATCGCTTGATTCCAGTGTTCCCGCAATTCCTGTCTTAACAATCTTCATTTTTTACCCTTTTTAAGAATATCTATGATTTTTTCCCCTTCTTCCGAAGTGAGAAAGTTATAAGTAGCGGAAGGGACTATCCTCCTGATACTTTTAAAATCCCTTTCAATTAACAGCTTTCTTACCCTGGATGCGCTGACAACATCCCCCTCTGATTCAAGCCTTTTGATTATCCTGAAATTTATACCTCTCGGGGGGAGGATTTCATTCATCATCCTGTTGTAGTTGGATGTTACCGGGCATAAAGGTTCATCCCCTGCGACTCTTTCTGTAATTCCCAGCGCGGGGGCAATTCTTTCGGAGAAGATTCCGAGATCAAGCTGCGCATGAAGAGTCACTATTTTTTTTGAATCCTTTATAAAGTATGAAGGGAATGTGGAGTTTGAGATTATATAGTAGGAACCAGTGTGAAGTACAAGGTTTTTGATATGTTCTGTTGCCTCTCTGACAAGCCGGTATCTTGTTTCAAAGGGGAATACAGATCTGTCTTCAGATACGACAAAAAGATGAAGTAAATCCGATTCAGATGCAGCCTTTTCAATCAGATACAGATGTCCGTTTGTTACAGGGTTGCAGTTTACAACTATTGATGATCTTTTCCCCTTTATACCGGAATATTTTTCAGATTCCTTTTTAAGTTTTTCTATATAGGTGTCAAGACCAGAGGGATTGTTCTCCATAAGAATAACGTTGTCTTTGATTTCATATACAGGGAAAAACCCGAGCTGGCTGAAAATAGTTCTGTTATCCGGTTTGGTAAAGAGAAAAAGATCTGTATTGCCTTTCTGGTATTCCCTGTTTACAAGGTCTGTTAGAAGGTGCCCGGTTAGGTTCCTGTTTTTAAACTCATTTTTCACAGCAATGCATTTCAGAACGTTTCCTGAAATTGATCCTGTTGCAGCAGGTATGCTGTCAATTTTTATAAGGAGGGTTTCTTCAATATCATCGTCAAATGTAAGGCTGTTTTCTTCAAGAAGTGATGAAATTTCAGATATTTCCCCCGTGTCGGGTCTTTTAATAAACTCTTTTGTCAGCTGGTAATTATTATCCATAAATTGAAAAACCTGTATTATAAAGTTTAAGACAGGAATTCGCTGTTGTATGTAAGGAATTTTAAAAATATTTTGTAGGAATAATCCTACAGGTCCTGCAGCAGGTTATTTTTTATTGAATAATATGTCAGGTCCGAGTTTGTATGAAGGTTCATTTTTGTAAGGAGCCGGGTCCTGTATGTACTAACCGTTTTTATGCTCAAATTCAGTTTTTCCGAGACTTCACTTATTGTAAGTCCCTTTGCAAGCATAATCATTACCTGATACTCCCTTTCGGAAAGGGACCTGTGGGGCTTTTCTTCTGTATTGTGGGAGGAGAGGTTGTTCAGAAGTATTTCGCTCACCGCATCATTAAGGTATCTTCCCCCTGATCTGACCTTTTTAATGGCCTCTATCAGCTCCTCAGGGGCAGATGCCTTGTTAAGACACCCGGAAGCGCCGTATTTGAAAGCCCTTACAGCATACTGATTCTCAGGCTGTATACTCAGCATGAGGACCGGAAGATCAGGATATTCAATTTTGACATCCTTAAGGATTTCAATTCCGTCTTTTCCCGGCATTGAAATATCAAGAATCATAACATCTATTTTCCGTTTTTTCAGGTTTTCGAATACTTCATAGCTGTTCCCTGCTTCATAAATTTCCCTTATATGGTGGCTGCCGGAGAGGATCTGAAGCAGCCCTTTTCTTATGAGTGGGTGGTCATCAGCAATCAGTATATTCATCTGCTGTCCAGTGTATCATATAATGTTTTATTGACAGAAGCTTTTTCTATACTGCTTCTGCTCTTCAAGGGGACTGTAAGTTCAATTACACTCCCTCTGGGGGATGACGATATTTTCAGTTTTCCCCCTATCATGTTGCATCTCTCTTTCATCCCGATAATGCCGAAAGAGGCGGAACTGCTTATTTTCCCGGGAGGTATTCCTTTCCCGTTGTCACTGACTTTCAGAAATACCCTGTTATCTGTCAGGTAGAAATCAATGTGAACATGATCAGCTTCCGAATGACGTATTATGTTTGTCAGAATTTCCTGATATATCCTGAAGATTGCAGTTGATGTCTCCTTGTCAAACTCTTCTTCAATATCCTGAAGATTTACAGTGCATTTAATTTTTGTCCGCTGCTGGAATTCAACAGTCTGCCATTGAAGAGCTTCTGAAAGTGATAAGGTATCAAGCGCTTTGGGGCGTAGCCGTGTTGAAAGGTTTTTTACCGAATCAAGGGCCATATTTACAAGGGAGAGCATCTTGCCGCTTTTGTCTTTGTCTTTGAACTGAAAGAGGTCAATTTTAAGAGCTGTCAGTATCTGCCCCAGCTCGTCATGCACCTCCCGTGCCACCTTCTTTCTTTCCTCCTCTCTTATTTCAAGTATATGGGAGGAAAACATTCTTAGTTCACGGTTGTGCTTTTCAAGCGACCTTGTTCTCTGTCTGACAATGAGAAATACTGTAAGTACTCCGGCTGCAGCAATAAAGACCCTGAAATATAATGTCTGCCAGAAGTAGGGCAGTATCCTGATTTCAAGTTCAAGATTCCCCGGTATTTCAATCCCTGTATGATCTGTCCCTTTTACCTTCAGGTGATAGGTTCCGTGGGGGAGTGAGTCGAATGTGATGAAGTTCCTGTTCCCTCTGTAGTTCCACCCCCTGTCGTATCCTTCAAGATAGGTATAGTACCTGTTTCTCTCGGGTGCTGTATAGTCCAGTATTGAAAAGTAGAATGAAAAGAGCTTCTCATCCTGTGTAAGGGTGATTTTTTCTGTTTCTGTTATGGACTTTTTCAGTATCTCTCTTCCCCCGAAATTTACACCGATCGGGACCTGCCTGTTTAGAATATGAAAATCTGTCATTACTATTTCAGTGGAATTATTCTCATTGATTATATTGTCAGGGTAGAAATAATTAATCCCCTGGGTGCCGCCGATAAATATTTCTCCGCTGTCTGTAATGCAGTAGGATTTATGGGTAAAATCATTACCGAGAAGTCCGTCCTCTTTTCCGAATGTATAGAATTTGCCGGATTTATCCAGGTAAAGATTAAGTCCGTTTTCTGTAGTTATCCAGAGGTTGCTGTTGAAATCCTCAATTATGCCAAGGACATTGGTTCCTGCAAGTCCCTCTTTTTCACTGTATGTGCGGAATGTCTGGTCTCTGCTGTTATAAAGGCTGAGGCCTCCTCCTGACGTCCCGATCCAGATCCTTTCTTCCAAATCCTCAAAGATGACATTAACGCTGTTGTCTCCGATCGACAGGTCCGAATCGGGGTCAAACCGGAACCGGACAAACTGTTTCCTGTCTCTCTGGTAAAGATTAAGTCCCCCGTCCCATGTCCCGACCCATAATCTTCCTTTTGAATCCTCCAGTATATCCCTGACCGAGTTCCCGTTAAGGCTGTATATGTTTTTAGGGTCATATTTGTACGAAGTAAATGTTTCAGATTTCCTGTCAAAGAGGTTGAGACCCCCTCCCTCGGTCCCGACCCAGAGGTTGTTTTCTCTGTCAATAAAAAGGTCCCAGATTGTATTGCTGCTAAGTGAACTTTTATCTCCTGTCATGTAATGTTTTATCCATTTCCCGGACACAGGATCAAAGAGGTTTAGTCCTCCTCCGTCTGTTCCGACCCATAAAAGACCGTTTGGATCTTCGGCAAGTGAGTAGCACTGATTGCTTGTAAGCCTGTCACCGGAATTTTCCCGGCTGAAATTTTTTATTTCCCCTGTGCCTCTGTCAAAGCTGTATAATCCTCCCCCGTCTGTTGCATACCATATCTTTTTATCCCGGGTCTGTATAATTGCCCTTGACTGTTTTTTCTTGGTAAAAAAACTGTTTTCCCTGTTTTCCTGGATGCTGCTGAATTTTGCAGAAAGGGGATTGAAAAGATTCACCCCTCCGTCCCTTGTCCCGATCCAGATAAGACCGTTTTTGTCAGCATATATACTTCTGATTGTATTGCTGGAAAGGGCTGAGTTGTCATATCCGTTTGTTTTAATCTCTTCCCATGTATGGTCAGTCAGGCTGTATAGATATATCCCCTCTTTTTCAGTGCCGATCCAGAGCTTTCTGTCTGTATCCTCATATATTGCCCTTACAGATATATCACCCTGCTTTTCAAACCCCGGGATGAGGAGAGGATGGAAAATTCCTGTGTCCGGATCAAAACGTGAAATCCCGCCGTTCTGAAGTCCAATCCAGATATTTCCCATGGAATCCTCAAGGATTGATCTGACAGTATCCGCGGGAATAGATCCGGGCTTCCTACCTGTTATATATGATTTTATTGTTTTTCCCCTGTTTTTTATTATGCTCAGCCCCCCCCCCTCGGTCCCGGCATAAATATTCCCTTTTGAATCCTGAAAAAGGACTCTGATAATATCGCTTTTAAGGGAGTCTCTTTCCTCAGGATTTTTTCTGTAAGAGACAAATTCCCCTTCCTTAAGCATTCTGTTGAGTCCCCCCCCGTCCGTTCCGACCCACAGCAGACCTTCCCTGTCTTCGAGTATGGCATATACCTGGTCGCTGCTGATACTTAAAGGTTCATATGGATCATGCTTGTAGGATATAAACTCCTCCCTGTCTCTGATGTATCTGTTAAGTCCCCCCCCGTCTGTTCCGATCCATAGCCTCTCTTTTGAGTCCTCATAAACTGTGAAGATGACAGAGCTTGTTATACTTCCTGGATTAAGTTCAGGTCTGTATGCTGTAACCTCATTACCGTCATATTTATTTAGCCCGCTTAAAGTCCCTATCCACATAAATCCTTTTGAGTCCTGTTCCAGGCAGAATGCAAGATTGCTCGAAAGCCCCTTTTCCATGGTCAGATGGGTGAACCTGTAATTTTCAGAATAACATAAGGGGACCGCTGAAAGAAAAAGCAGTATATTCAGTTTTATAATAATTGTTGTTTTAATAATCCTTCTCCGATAGTTTTTCCGGGGACAGTCTCTGTATGAAGCTGCAGTAGTGACTTCCCTTCCAGTATATTTTACCGCATATACTGCACATTTTAAAATCATTATAATATCTTTCTGTTTTTTCAGGCAGTCTGTCTTTTATGTTATCTTTTTCTGCCTTTACAAGCTCACCGTTACAGACAGGACACCGGGAGAAAAGCGATACAGAATCCTTGAGATCAAAGCGAGTCAGAACCTCTTTATACTGATCAGGCGTTTTTTGAGATCTTATCCAGCAGCCTCTGTTTATTATCCCCCTTTTTAAAAGACCCCTGTCTCTTGTCAGTACTGTCCGCTCTTCCCTTAAGGCGGTTTCAGCAATCTCACTGTCTGAGTATGAGTTACTGTAGGAGGTATCAAATCCCGCTATCCTGAGATATACGGCAAGCTTTCCGAGGTGGACATCCAGGATAAATGATGTTTTTCTGAGAGGGAGGGGGCGGAGTTTTACAGCGCCTGTTATATCAATTGATTCAAATACAGGGTAGACCGAAATCCTGTCATTTTTCTTAACCTGGTATGAAAAATCCACAGACCTGCTGTTTACAAGAATGAGATCAACCTCCGGGTGGGGAACGTTTTCCGCTTCTATAAGGTCCTTGACCGTCTGTCCGGGAGCAGGGGTGACTGTAAATGAGCACTTTTTTTTAAATGGCGGGAGGAAATCGTTAAGCTCTTCATAGAACCGGATTGTTGCCATACCTCTAAGTATAGCACCGGCAGGGTTTTTTTTGAATTTTATAAATGAAACAAATGTTCAATATTTTGTAAATTTTGAAATAAAATTTGACAAATACTGAATTGCCCCTTAAAATTGTCTTAAACTAACAGGAGGATACTATGTTAAAGAAATTATTTATTGTAATGCTTCTTATTTCTGTTTCTTTTGCTTTATTTGCAGGGGGATCAAAAGAGGCAGCTGCTCCTGCTGAAAAAACAGCAGCACCTGCTGCAGTCGCAGAAGACTGGGATGCAATATATGAAGCAGCAAAGCAGGAAGGGAAGGTTGTTATCTATTCACTTTCATCAAGGATTTTTGATGCAGTGGAAGAGTTTAAAACTCTTTACCCGGGAGTTGAGGTTGAGGCTACAGATCTCCCTACAGTACAGCAGGTTGAAAAGCTTAAAAGAGAGCAGTCTGCTGGACTCTATAATGCTGACGTTCTTCAGCTGGCTGATGAAACAACAATCATGTATGATCTGATTAAAAAGGGTTATGTTGTTAATTATATTCCGGCAACCCTTATCGACGGGAAAAAGACTGCGGATGTTATTCCTGCAGAGTACCAGAATCCCATGCTTCTCCATTCGATTGAAGGCAAGGTTATTTTCTATAATACAGAAAGCTACGATAAAGCACCTGTAGACAACCTCTGGGATTTTACAAGACCTGAATGGAAAGGACGGTTCCAGATGAAAGATCCTATGGCTGCAGCTGAAAACCTTAATTTTCTTCAGATGGTTGTAAAGAATTCTGACCTTATGGAAAAAGCATATGAGAAGGAATTCGGCACCAAGCTCGTACTTTCCCCGGGAATAGAGAATGCAGGATATGAATGGATTGACAGGATCGTAAAAAATGACATTGTTCTTACTTCTTCAGATGGAAAAGCCTCTGATGCGGCAGGAGCACCGGGACAGAAAAATGCTCCTTTGGGGTTGTGTGTTGCCTCTTCAAAAGTAAGGAATAATGCAAAAGGGCAGAAACTCGGAATAGCCTGGAATGTAGAGCCTAAATTCGGTATTTATAAGGGTAACTATCTTTTCATGGCAAACAATGCTCCCCATCCTAATGCTGCAAAGCTTCTTATCAGATATATGCTCGGAGATGCAGAAGGGGGAAAAGGGATGAAACCTTTTTATGTCCCCGGACAGTGGGCTTCCCGTTCTGATATTGTCCCTCTCGCAGATATTTCACTCGGCGAGGTTGCAAAAGCAGGCTGGTCTATAGATACAGATTATGTTTACACAGAGGGGCTTAAAGTAAGAGATTTCTGGCTTTCACGTTAAAACTTTAAGAAGATAGAGAAGAGGAAAAATTGATGAGGCTTAAAAAGGCTGTACAGGACTTAAGGAATCTGAAGCCGGAAAGGGTATGGGGCTGGGCAATTGCCCTTGCCCTGCTCTTTTTTGTTTTTGTTCCTGTAGTTTATATGATATATGAATCATTGGTGTTTGATGAGAACGGACCCAGGATGGTAAAAGGTGCCAGTGAAGGTGCATTTACCCTGTTTAACTGGACAAGGACTTTAGGAAGTGATCTTTCAAGATCCATATTTTATGAGCCTGCCTTAAACAGTCTTGGAATTGCTGTCGGTATGACCGCTATTGCCCTTATACTGGGGTGTCTGTTCGCATGGCTTATTGTAAGGACTGATGTCCCGTTTAAGGGTTTTTTTACCGCAGTTATGATTATTCCCTATATTGTCCCTTCATGGACCGTAGGGATGGCATGGCTTACTGTATTTAAGAGCGAACAGTATGGGGGAACTCCGGGGCTCTTAAATTACTTTTTCGGAATAAACCCCCCCGAGTGGATTATTTACGGGTATATACCTATTGTAATAGCTCTCGGCGTCCATTATGTCCCCTATTTTTTCATCATGATGAGAGGGGCACTTGCAAATATTGACTCAAGGCTTGAAGAAAGTGCAGAGCTTCTGCAGGCTTCAAAATTTGAGATTCTGATGAAAATAACCTTTCCGATGGTTCTTCCGGCTATAGGGGCGGGATTTATTCTGACTTTCAGCAAGGGACTCGGTGAGTTTGCAACCCAGGCGTTTATGGGACTTCCCATAAGGTATTATACATTTTCAACAATGATTTATTCCGCACTTGATAATCAGCTCTATGGCGAGGGGTATGTCCTTGCTCTTGTCCTGATTATTTCTACAAGCCTGGTAGTGTTTTTGAACCAGATGGTTCTCGGTACAAGGAAAAGATATGTAACTATCAGCGGCAAAGGATCAAGAAAAAAGGCTGTAGAACTTGGGAAGTGGAAAACTCCGATGACTGTTTTTTTGTTTTCCTTTGTTGCTCTGTTTATATTTGCACCGCTTCTTCTGCTTGGAATTCAGACATTTCTAAAGTATGAAGGGATTTATTCCTTTAAAAACCTGACTATGCACTACTGGATAGGGGGGGCCGACAAGGCTTTCGCAGAAGGGCAGCCCGGTATTTTCAGAAATCCGACAATTCTCGGAGCACTTAAGAATTCCCTTCTTCTCGCAGGAGGCACTGCCCTGATAGGGGGAGTTATCGGTATTCTCATAGGTTACACAGTTGTTAAGGGACGAAAGACTTTTCTTTCAAAGTTTATTGAAAACCTTACCTTTGCCCCTTATCTTATTCCGGGAGTTGCATTCGGAGGTATTTTTCTGACAATGTTTGCAAGGAGCTGGGGACCGCTTCCAAGCCTTTACGGTACATTTGCAATTCTGGTAATAATCTGCGTAGTAAAACATCTTCCGTATTCATCTTCAGCCGGTATAACAGCAATGCACCAGATTGACCCGTCACTTGAAGAGGTTGCGGTTGTTCACGGTATAGGCTGGGGGACCAGGTTCAGAAAGATTATTTTTCCTCTGGCAAAAAGCGGAGTGCTTTCCGGAATGCTTCTTAACTTTATTACCACAATGAGGACTCTCGATCTTGTGATACTCCTTGTCACTCCCAAGACAACGCTGCTGACATCTGTTCTATACAGATATCAGTCACAGGATTTTGTACAGCATGCATACGGTATTATGCTTATGATAATAGTGATAGTAATTTCCGGCCACCTTATTATGAACAAAATGGGTGGAAAACTTGAATTATAATGAATTGTCAAAGGAGAATATAAAAAATGAGCTTTATCCGCTTTAATAAACTTGTAAAGGAATTTAACGGTGTGCCTGCGGTTAAGGGAATCGATCTTGAGATAAACAAGGGAGAATTTGTAACCTTTCTCGGCCCTTCTGGCTGCGGTAAAACTACAACACTCAGGTGTCTTTCCGGACTTGAACTGCCGGAGAACGGGGAAATATGGGTCGGGGAAAAATGTATCTTTTCCCGTAAAGAAGGGATAAACCTTCCTGCAGGGATCAGGGGGCTTGGACTGGTTTTTCAGAATTATGCACTCTGGCCCCATATGACTGTTGAACAGAATGTCGGTTTTGCCCTGAGGAAAAAGAAAATATCACCTGCTGAGAAAAGGGAAAAGATTGTAAATGTACTGAAGGCAATGGATCTGTGTGAGTATGAATCCAGATTTCCTCATGAACTTTCCGGTGGGCAGCAGCAGAGGGTTGCACTTGCCAGGATGGTTGTAAATGAACCGGGAATTCTTCTTTTTGATGAGCCCCTTTCGAACCTGGATGCAAAACTCAGGATGAAACTGAGGTCTGAGCTTAAAAGACTCCACAAGCAGCTTGAAGCGACTTCAATATATGTAACCCATGACCAGGTGGAGGCACTGGCCCTTTCCGATAAGATTGTTGTAATGAAGGATGGTACAATCCAGCAGATAGGGACCCCGTATGAGGTTTATCATTATCCGGTTAACCTATTTGTGGCAGACTTTATGGGCAACCCTGAAACAAACCTGATTAAAGTAAAGCCTGCACCTGGCAAGACATTTATTCCTGCTGAAGAATCACAGTGCTCTTTTCAATATGAGGGAGACATATCTGCATCTGCAGGAAAAGAAGTTGTACTGAATGTCAGACCTGAGGATGTGGAAATAAATTCAGCACCTGGCGGGAACTTTTTTATCTATACAATTCAGCCTATGGGGTCCGAGGTTATGGTACATCTTAAATCCATAAGCAGAAACCTTGATGTAATTGTTAAGGGTCCGGAGGAGAATTTTCTGAAGTTTTCCATAGAAGAAAAGGTTGATATGACTGTAAGGCGGGGGAATATCTATAGTTCTGAATCGGGTGAAATTCTGGAATCATTTAAAGATAAGAAATAAGCTATGAAAGACTGTTATCAGATAATTCAGGACAGATATGATACATTCCCGAAACAGCAGAAAAAAATAGCAGATTTCATACTTACGAATATCTCAGAAGTCATCTACTATCCGCTTTCGCGGATAGCAGATGAGATAAATGTCAGCAAGGCATCAATAGTGAGGTTTGCCAAAAACCTGGGATACAAGGGGTTTCCTGAATTCCGTGAAAACCTGTTTTCCAATTACAAGGAGATTTTCTCGCCCGGAAACAGGGTGAGAACACTCTTTGACGAGTTCAGCGGTGAAGATATAAATTACAAAAGCATTACAGAACAGGAGATTTATTACCTGATGAAATCTGTCAACACTGTTGATGACAACAGCTTTCTGGGGGCAGTTGATCTTATCTGCAACGCAGATACTGTACATGTTATGGGGATAGGGCCCAATGAAATGCTGGGGCGTCATCTTTATTTCCGTCTGAACAGATTCGGTGTTAATGTGAAACACCATAAATACGGGGGGATTCACCTTCTTGAGGATCTGGCAATACTTAAAAGCAGTGATATTGCAATAGCATATAATTTTTTCAGGATATCAGACGATCAGAAAATGTTTATAAATGTAATGAAAAAAGAGAATATCCCTGTAATTCTTATTACAGATATTCTCACCCCCGCAATAATAAAGGACTGCAGACATGTTCTGTTTGCTGAAAGGGGGCCCCACGGGGCTTTCCATTCCCCTCTTGTTCCAATGGCAATATCAAATGCGCTCCTGATAGGAGTTGCAAAGAAACTGGATGCTGAAGCCTTCAGAACGCTTGATAAGCTTGAAAAATACAGACAGGAGTTTTATTTCAACTACAGAGAGGAAGAGAATAATGAAGCTTGAAATGATTTTTTTTGATATGGGGGGGACCCTTGATCTTTACCCCGGTGACAGTGAATATGTAAAGTCATCCTGTGCTAAAATGGCGGAAATCCTGATAAATGCCGGTGTTGAGGAAATAAAATCCTTTTCAGCAGAAGCTTTCAGAGAAAAAGTGCTTGCCGGATTTGAAAGCTATAAAAAATGGAGGGTGTCAGATTATGTCGAACTGACTCCTGAAGAACTCTGGAAGAATTTTATTCTTAATGATATTGATATTGATCAGAATGTACTTGATGAGATTGCAGAGGAACTGACGTTTTTAATTGATACCGGATTTGTCAGAAGGAGAGCCCGGGAGGAAACAAAAGAGGTGCTTGAAGCGATAAAAGGGAAGAATATCCGGATGGGAATTATCAGTAATGTCCTCAGCAGGGGACAGGTCCCCTGGTCAATGGCCCAGTATGAAATTAGCGATTATTTTGACACAGTTGTTCTTTCTTCAGTCTTCGGCAGAAGAAAACCTCATCCGGAAATCTTTAAGCATGCATGCCGGAAAGCATCAGTCAGGGCAGAAAATATCTTATACATAGGAAACAGCCCTTTTAAAGATATCAAGGGTGCGCGGGATGCCGGAATCGGATGTACTGTTCTTATTGAATATGAAGGCAACTCTCCTCACGATACAGGGCCGGAAGCTGATTTTGAAATAAAAAATCTCAGGGAGCTGATCCCAATTATTGAAAAAATATCAGAAGCAAACATATAGCAGGTTTATTTGTAAATTCCGCTTTTCAGGACTGAAAAGAAGAACGCCCAGTTTTCAAGGTAGTCTCTTTTCAGCTCCTCTGTATTTACAGCAGAGTCAAGTTCAATCAGAAAATCATACCTTGTTTTCAGGAGAAGCCACATAAGGAGATCAAAAATCCTGTTCTTATCATATTTAAGTGTATCACCCTCAATTGTTCCAAAAACTGTCATGAATTCAGAGCTGAAAGTATCACGTACCTGTTTTTCGATATCAACATCAAGGATCTTATATGTTTTTACTATCAGCTTAACATATTCAGGATAGTCAATATAGAAATCAATTGCAATTTCAGAAACAATCCTGAACCGTTCAAGTATATCATCCGGGAGAGGGGAATGTTCTGCGGCAATCCTTTTCCTCAGGTAATTATAAAGCTTTTCGTAGGTGTAGTTTACAATAAACAGATACAAATCCTTTTTTGAGTCAATATACTCATAAAGGCCCCCTTTTGAAATTCCTGCCCGCTTCACAATACTTTCTGTAGAGCTTTTCTCGTAGCCTTTTTCACAGAACTCATCAATACATGCCCTGATAATCCTGTTTTTCTTGGGTTCGGGAAGATTGTTAAATGTCTGTTTCATTCTTAACCCCTGTAAATCCTGTCCGGTATGGGTTCAGCCGGGCACGAAGTGGATAGAAATCCCCTTAAATAATAAAGGGATAATCAAAATTATTAAAGGGGGATTATAAACAGTATATAAATCTCAGTAAAGTTCCAGGTATTTTTCGCTGATATTTTTTATTTCATTTTCCATGCTCAGAAACATATCAACAAGGTCCGGATCAAAATGTTTATCTTTCTGCATGATAAGGTGCTCTTTTGCTTTTTCATAGGACCATGCTGATTTATAGGGTCTGTGGCTTCTGAGAGCATCAAATACATCAACGAGCCCTATTATTCTGGCTGCAAGGGGGATTTCCTCCCCTTTAAGTCTGTCCGGATATCCTGTACCGTCCCATTTTTCATGATGGTGTCTTGCTATATCTGCCGCCATTTTCATAGTCGGAACCGGCCGGAGTATCTTGTCTCCAAGTGTTGTATGGGCTTTGATCAGCTCAAACTCTGTCGAGTTTATGTTTCTCTGCGCAAGGAGTATCCCGTCCGGGATCCCTACTTTACCGATATCATGAAGGGGGGAAAAGATTGTTATTTCCTCGACGAAATCTCCTGGCGCTCCTATTTTTTTTGCCAGAATGTTTGAATATCTGCTTATTCTCTGGAGATGAAGACCGGTTTCATTGTCCCTTGTTTCAGCAAGATCTGCTATTGCCTTATAGCATTTATACCGAATATCTCTTTCCTGTTTACGTAAAGCCTCTTCATCGTTGATAATTCTTATCCCCACCTCGATGAATTTTCTAAGGACTGCAAGAGGAACAGGTTTTGAGATAAAATTATATGCTCCGCTGTCAATTGCTTTTTCAAGGTCTTTTCTTTCTGTTTTCGAGGTAAGAAGTATGCTGTAGATAAACTTCCCGCACCCTTTGAGCTGGCAGCAGACATCAATTCCGCTCAGGCCGGGCATTATCCAGTCGAGGATTGCTATTCTCGGACCATCAGGGGAGAGGAGGTTTCCCAGTGCTTCTGTTCCGTCTTTACAAGATATAACATCATATCCCCAGCCGCTCAGGGCTTTTTCAAGAACCATTCTCACTGTCGCGCTGTCGTCAGCTATAAGTATTTTATGCTTTTTCATTCCTGGTCTTTCTTATTCCGGTATAAATCTGTGTATCAAATATAACATAAAACTTGATAATATTCTAAAACTTTAATTCATCTATGAAAAGATTATGGCTGACCATCCTGTCGCTGTCAAATATGAATTGTCCTCTGATGAATTTTCCGTCAATAGCATGCGGCAGCCACAGAATATCATCTTCCCACATACTGCCGTAGGGAATGCTGTCTATACTGCACATGAAAGGATCTGCTTCACGGGAGGATTTCAGTTTTCCCTCATACCCGTCAGCAAAAAAAACATATCCGAAGAGTGAATACCCGTCCATAAATATGAAGGAAAGTTCTCCTGTATGGATCAGGTTAAGGGGCACTACACCGATTTCCTCCATGCATTCCCTTACCGCAGCCCCGGCCGGGGTTTCCCCTTTCTCAATCCTTCCCCCGGGCGCATTGATTTTCCCTTTTCCAAGCCCGGTTTTTTTATGTATAAGGACAATCTCGTTTTTGACCCGGATATAGACAATTACCGCCTTCTCCTCCGGAACCCATGCTGCCCAGTCTACTTTGTTCACATCTTCTGGTCCTTTTTCCAATATTACTTCTCCCTTTATAAAATAATTTATAAAATATACAGGAATAATTAAAGATCTTTTGTTATAATACCACATATGATTAATAACAATGAAAACTGGAGTTTCATGAAAAGCCTCGGATTCCCGCAGGTTAAGATTCATCATTCCTTTGACCACTTTGATTTTTCAAAACCCGGCCGGAGGATAATTGTAATTGGGCCGATGGGATCCGGCAAAACTGAATACTCTTCAAGAGTTTGGAGGGATTCCCGTGTAATTGGTGAAAAATCACAGGCAGTCGCGGAAATGACAACAACCGGAAAAGCTGACAGAAGGAATGTTTTTTTCATAAGGTCCCACCTTGATACAAAAAGGTTTCCCGATTACCCGGAAGATGCACTTGCATACCGTGGCGGTTATGAAAAATGCGGTAAAAGGATTGCTGTGATAAACAATTCCTTTGATCTTGAAAAGCATATCGCCTCAAATCCTGAATGCGGGACCTGGATAATAGATGAAGCTACCTTTTATGATGAACGGCTTGCCTATGTTATAAAAAGGGAATCTGAAGACAGGGGGCTTGTCTTTATATTCCCGACGCTTATTCTCAATTTCAGAAAGGATATCTTTAATTCGACAGCTCAGCTTCTGCTTGAGAATGCTACAGATGTATTTCCGCTGACTGCATACTGCGAGCATGAAGACTGCATGCTTGATTCATTCTATACATACAGGTTTTATACTATAAACGGCAACGAATGCCCTGCTCTCTATTTTGATCCGCTGATAGTTATAGGGGGTGATAAAGAGGGGGAAGGCTCCAGGGAGCCGAATTACTGTACAAGATGTGATGAACACCACTATCTGCCCGGCAAGGAATACACATACCTCATTCTGAAACCTCTGGGGCAGGAGGCCGGAGACGGGAACATTGCTCCATTAAAAAAGGAGCTATCATACATTAAAAACAATATCAGGGATTCAGAACTCTTTTCCCTTTTTTACAGAAAGTATGTTGATGACATGGACGGGGATGCAATAAATATGAATTCCCTTGATGTAGATTTTATAGCTGAAAAAGCCCTTATGTATCTTTTTGCAGAACAGAACCTGATAACAGAGGCACAGCTGAAGGAGATTTCAAGGGATCTTGATCTTGATAACAGCTATATGCAGGACTGCCTTCTGGATAACGGAAGAAAGGTAAGTATAATATAGAATATATTTTTTAAGCTGGTCCTGGTTTTATTTCAGGGAAGTGCGGATTATAAAAGGAGTTTAATATGAATTTTGATAAAAACTGTATGTACTGCAGCCGTGACAGCAGAGTGTCGGATCTTATGATTGAGATTGCAGAGTTAAAGGTCTCAACCTTTTACTTTTTCAGGGAGCAGACCCACCCCGGAAGGTGTATTCTTGCATTTAACAAAGGACATAAAGGGGAGGTTTTCGAGCTGACTGAACAGGAAAGAATTGATTTTGTTGATGATCTTGCAAAGGCCTCCGGAGCCATACAGAAGGTATTCAATCCTGATAAAATAAATTATGCATCGTTCGGGGATAAAGGACCTCATCTCCATTTTCATCTGGTTCCGAAATACAAAGACGGGGCAAAATGGGGAGGAATTTTTGAAATGATGCCTGAAGATAAAATATTTCTGGATGAAAAAAAATATAATGATTATATCAGGGCTCTGAAAGCCGGGCTGTAATTTTCGGGTTCTTCTTTATCGGCGGAAATATGGGTTATGTCATGAGTTCAGAAACAGAATTATTCTGCCGATATTTATTTAATAACGGAGGGGTTTAGATGACTCTTGATGAACTGAGAAAAAGCGATGTAGTTCTTATCTGCGGCCTGCCCGGCTCGGGGAAGTCCCATTTTGCAGGGAAATATTTTAAAAAATCGGGGCGGAAAAGGGTAAACCGCAAGGAGATCAGGAAGCATCTCTATGAGATGATGTTTTTCGGAGATACCTGGTCAAGCGACCTCTATAATAAAGAAGATGAGATCCTTGTTAAATACATAGAAAAGAAAATAATTGAACACCTCCTTTTTAACGGGAAAAAGGTAGTTATTGATAATATAAGCGTATCATCCTCCTCCAGGGAAGATTATATCAATCTTGCGAGAAAGATGAAGAAAACTATCTCCGCCGTATTTGTAAATACTGATATGACTGTCTGTCTTGAAAGAAACAGAAACCGGGAAAACGAGGAAGCAGTTCCTGAAAAGATTATTGCAAACCTGTATGCAGATATCGAATTCCCTGACAGAAGGGAAGGTTTTTCAGAAGTCGCAATTATAAATAACCCTGAATAATCCCCTTATTGACTCTTTATCCTCCCTGCAATAGCATACAGGGACAAAATCATGAAAATTTACTGAAATTACTGGAGAAAAGTATAATGGGTCTTAATTGCGGTATAGTAGGGCTCCCGAATGTGGGCAAATCAACGATTTTTTCCGCTCTGACAGCAGCCCCGGCAGAAGCTGCCAACTATCCGTTCTGTACAATTGAGCCTAATGTCGGGATTGTGAGTCTTCCTGATAAAAGGCTTGACAGGATAACGGAAATATATTCCCCGAAAAAAACAGTACCTGCAATTGTGGAATTTGTCGATATTGCCGGGCTTGTTAAAGGAGCTTCAAAAGGGGAGGGACTTGGAAACAAATTTCTTTCACATATAAGGCAGGTCGGTGTCATTATCCAGGTTGTAAGGTGTTTTGAGGATGATGATATAACACATGTCAGCGGGAATATCGATCCTGCATCAGACATAGAAATAATAAATATTGAGCTTGCACTTGCAGATCTTGAAACAGTGGAAAAGAGAAAGGTCAAGACGGAAAAACAGATTAAAAGCCTGAGTAAGGATGCGTCCAAAGAGGGGAAACAGCTTATGGAACTCCTTGAAAAACTGAGTACAGTACTTGGAGAGGGGAAACCTGCAAGGACACTTGATTTTACCGATGAGCAGCTTCTGCTTATCAGAGACCTGCATCTCATTACACTGAAAAAACAGCTTTATGTATGTAATGTGGATGAAGAGAGTGCTGCCGGTGGAAATAAATATGTTGATGCGGTAAAAAAGATAGCAGAGGAAGAGGGGTCTGAGGCAATAGTAATATGCGGCAAGCTTGAAGCAGAGATAGCCTCCTTTGAAACATCAGAGGAAAAGGAGGAATTCCTCAAGGATGCAGGGCTTGAAGAATCAGGGCTTGTAAAACTTATCCATGCAGGATTCAGACTCCTTGGGCTCAGGACATATTTTACAGCCGGGGAGCCTGAAGTAAGGGCCTGGACATTTAATGAAGGGGACAAAGCTCCGAGAGCTGCAGGTGTTATACATACCGACTTTGAAAAAGGATTTATAAAAGCCGAGGTTTTTCATTATGATGATCTTATCCAGTACGGATCTGAGCAGAGTGTTAAAAGCGCCGGTAAGCTGAGAATAGAGGGAAAGGAATATGTTGTTAAGGACGGGGATATAATGCATTTCCGTTTTAATGTATAGTGGATATATGAGTGACAGACAATATTTTCTGACCTGCCCCGGGGGGTTTGAGCACCTTCTTTTATCTGAACTTGAATCCCTGGGTATCCGTTCCGTGAAGGAGAGCAGGGGCGGTGTATATTTCGAGGGAAGCTTTGAAGAGGGAATGAGGGTTTGTCTCTGGTCAAGGATCGGGGGGCGCCTTCTTCTTGTAATTGATCATTTTGAGGCTGAAACAGAAAAAGATATCTATAAAGCTGTATTAAAACCGGACTGGATAAGCTGGTTTACCCCTGATAAAAGTATTTTTATAGAAACCACCTCTGTTACTTCGGATTTCAGAAACTCTTCCTATATCTCTCTGGTTGTGAAAGACGGTATTGCAGATTATTTCAGGGACAAAACTGGTGAACGTCCCTCTGTCAGCAAGAACAGCCCTGATATCAAGATAAACCTTTATCTTGAAAGGGGAAAAGGGACACTCAGTCTTGATATTTCAGGAAACAGCCTCCATCAGAGGGGATACAGGATAAAAAAAACAGAAGCCCCGCTTAAGGAAAATGTAGCGGCAGGGCTTCTTTTAAGAAGCGGATGGAACCGGCTTTCGCTGGTAGGTTCCCCATTTATCGATCCGATGTGCGGGAGCGGAACACTGCTTATTGAAGCGGCAATGATTGCAGGCAATATAGCCCCTTCAATGAAAAGAGATTATTTCTGTTTTAAAAACCTTGAGGGGTATCAGAGTTCTGTGTGGAATTCTCTGAAAGATGACGCTGAAAAGGCAATAGATTATGATGCTGTTGCTGAATGCAGAATAACAGGGTTTGATATAGATAAAAAAGCTGTTGAGGCTGCCAGAGGAAACGCAGTTAATATCTTGTTATCGGATTATATCCTGATAAAACATGGTGATATCCTGGACCTCCCGGATCTTTGCCGGGGGTTTGATAAAAAGGGGCTGATAGCTTTTAACCCCCCTTACGGAGAGAGGCTGGGGGAGGTTGAATCACTCAAGCATCTTTACAGGGAAGCCGGGGAAATGCTGAAAAAATCGTTCAACGGATGGACAGTTTCCGTTATATCCGGCAATGAAGAGCTTTTAAGAAAGATTGCACTGAAGCCGTTAAAGGTAAATACAGTTTATAACGGCCCTCTGAAATGCAGGGCTTCAGTCTATGAAATCGACTCTGTCTACCGTGAAGACTTAAAAGGGGAAAAGGATAATACAAAAGGGGCAGTTGTATTTGAGAACAGGCTGAAAAAAAACCTGAAAAACCTCAGAAAGTGGGCAGAAAAAGAGGGGATAAGCAGTTACAGAATTTATGATGCAGATATTCCGGAGTATTCGGCTGCTGTTGATTTCTATGAATCAAAGTTTGTTTATCTTCAGGAATATGCACCTCCCAAAGAGATACCTCAGGGGAAAGCTGAGAAACGACTCATGGATATGGTAAAAAAGATATCATCAGTCCTTGGGATCGAAAGGGATAATATCTTTATAAGACAGAGGAAGAGGCAGAGGTCAGCATCCCAGTATCTGAAATACGGCGATACTGAGCGCTTTGAGGTGATGAGTGAAGGGGGACTTCTCTTTCAGGTCAATTTCAACGATTACCTTGATACAGGAATATTTCTTGATCACAGAAAGGTCAGGGCAATGATCCGGGAGCTTTCAGAGGGGAAAAGGTTTCTGAATCTGTTTGCATATACCTCAACAGCCTCTGTTTATGCCGCATCAGGGGGAGCTTTGAAGACTGTCAGTGTTGATACCTCCCGAAATTATCTTGACTGGGGGAAATCGAATTTCCGGCTTAATAAAATTCCCATGCAAAAGAATTTTTTCGAAAACTGCGATTCTGTTGACTTTCTCGAAAAAAGCGGGGAGATGTTTGACCTTATATTTATCGACCCCCCCACGTTCTCAAACTCGAAAGACAGGGCTGAGGATTTTGACATACAGAGGGATCACAGCAGGCTTCTTCTTCTTGCAGGAAAAAGACTGTCAAATAATGGGATAATAATATTTTCAAACAACTATAAAAAGTTTAAACTTGATCAGACCCTTGAAAATGAGTTTTTAATAGAGGATATTACTGAAAAGACTGTTTCGGAAGATTTCAGCCGTAACAAAAAAATCCACAGGTGCTGGATACTTAAAAACTGATCAGCTCTTATACACGGAGGAATTGATATGAAAAAAAGGAGATTTGTTTCAACCGGTCATCTGATAGATTCAGGTGTGCTTGCCCAGATCCTTAATCTTATTGTGGCTGAAGAGGCTGATTATGAAATAATCGAGTTTAAAGTCGGAAAAACCAATGCACGCGAATCATTTCTTGAAATAGAACTTATATCTGATAATAATGAAAAAATAGCAGATATTTCCTCAAAACTGATTCCCCTTGGGTGTTATGAAAAGCATACTCCGGAAGCAGTTTTTACTGTTTCTGCAAAGGACAAATGTGTTGCAGAGGATTTTTATTCAACAACAAACCACAGAACAGAGGTCTTTTTCAACGGTAAATGGAATTCTGTAAAAAATCAGAGAATGGATGCTGTTATAATAAAAAAAGATGACGGACTTGAATGTGTTAAACTGCGGGATGTCAGGAAAGGGGACAGTGTTCTCTGCAGACCTGATTCTGTAAGGGTATTTCCCCCGGCAAGGGACAGGGAAGGTGATGATTTCGGTTTTATGTCAGGCGATGTTTCTTCAGAGCGATCTGCTGACTGCACAGTCAATAAAATCGCCGATGAACTGATTAAAATGAAGAAAAAAGGGGAAAAGGTCGTTGTTGTTGCTGGTCCGGTGGTTATCCATTCCGGAGGGGCTTCTGCACTTGCCGCCCTTATAAAAGAGGGATATATCGGAGGCCTTCTTGCGGGAAATGCGATTGCAGTACACGATATGGAATCTGTATTTTTCGGAACATCCCTCGGAGTCTGCCAGAAATCAGGCAAACCTACGCATGAAGGGCACAAAAACCATATGAGAACAATAAACAGGATAAATACCTACGGTTCCATAAAAAAGGCTGTTGAAGAGGGGGCCCTTGACAGGGGGGTAATGTATGAGGTTATCAAGTCAGGTATACCATACTGCCTTGCCGGTTCGATCAGGGATGACGGGCCGCTTCCTGAAACAGAGGCTGATATGATAAAAGCGCAGCAGAAATATGCTGAAATTATCAAGGACAGTTCAATGATTGTCATGCTTTCAACCATGCTTCATTCAATCGGAACAGGAAACATGATGCCATCATGGGTAAAAACTGTATGTATAGATATAAATCCTGCAGTTGTCACAAAACTTGCAGACAGGGGATCGAGTCAGGCTGTCGGTATAGTAAGTGATGTAGGACTTTTCCTCAGGGCAGTCGCATCGAAATGTGTGCCCGGTTTTAAAGGGTAGAGGGAATAGCAGTTCCCTTAAAATTATTAATAGGAGTTAGAAATGGATCTGGACATTAAAAACCTGCATCCACTGGAAGTCAAAGTATTGTTAAACATATCTGACGGTCCTGTGACATCAGAAAGACTGATGAGTGAGCTGGGGTTTAAACTCGGCCAGTGCAATCAGGCCTTCAGCTGGCTTGCTTCAAAAGGTCTGATTGAAGAAAAAAACAGAACACTTAAAATATTTTATGAAATAACCGATTTCGGACGTGATTTTCAGAAAAACGGTACCCATAATGAAAGAATATTCAGCCTTATAAAGGAAAAAGGGGCAATGACCCTTCCCGAGATTACAAAAGAGCTTTCTCTTGAAAACAGGGATACCGGGACTGCTTTCGGACAGCTGTCAAGAGAGGGTATTCTTGCAATGGACAGCGATAAAAAAGCATCACTCGCAGGAGATGATATTTCCGGTTCCATGAAAACAGTTAGGATTATTCTTGATAAAGCTGTTTTGTCAGGGGAAATTGCTGATTCAGAACTCACAGAAACGGAGAAAACAGTAATAGCCGGGATCAGTAAGAAAAGAGGGGCATCCACATCCCCTTTCAGGGTTATAGAAAGAGAGGATGTTGTATACGGGATTACAGCCTCAGGGAAAGAGGTTTCTTCTCTCCTCGCTGCCAAAGGTGTTACAGGGGATGAGGTAGGTGCACTGACTCCCGAGATGATGGCTGACGGAAGCTGGAAAAATAAAGCATTCAGAAGCTACAATGTAAACACTCCCCCCTCAAGGGTTCTTCTGGGAAGGCATAATCCCTATTCCCTGTTTCTTGACAGCGTAAAGGACAAGCTTGTTTCTCTGGGATTTGAAGAGTTTGACGGACCTCTCGTGGAGACAGAATTCTGGAACTGCGATGCCCTGTTTATGCCTCAGTTTCATTCTGCAAGGGATATACATGATGTTTATCATATTAAAGAGCCGACAAGGGCTAAAGAGATTGAGCAGCCTTATCTTGATAATGTTGCAGAGACTCACAAAAACGGGTGGAAGACAGGAAGCCGGGGCTGGGGGTATGATTTTGACTACGACTTTACAAAGAGGCTTATTCTCAGAAGTCAGGGAACAGTCCTTTCTGCAAAACAGCTCCCAAAGGCAAAGGTTCCGGGAAAGTATTTCGGTATAGTCAGGTGTTTCAGATATGACAAGGTTGATGCTACGCATCTTTCAGATTTTTATCAGACAGAGGGAATTGTTCTTGGAGAAGATGTAAATCTGAAAACCCTGCTCGGACTTCTGAAGATGTTTGCTGAAGAGGTTGCAGGTGCTACAGAGGTCATGTATGTACCGGGTTATTTCCCTTTTACAGAACCTTCTGTTGAAGTACATATAAAACATCCTGTTCTGGGCTGGTTTGAGCTCGGGGGAGCCGGTATTTTCAGGCCTGAGGTTACTGAAGCAATGGGGGTTTCTGTCCCTGTTCTTGCGTGGGGGCTTGGTATTGACAGAATGGCCCTGATGTCACTCGGGCTTAACGATCTCAGAGAGCTTTTTTCAAGTGATATTGAAAATATCCGCTTAAGAAGGAGTAAATAACAATGCCTAAAATTGAAGTATATGCAGATACACTCTATAACTATATGGGCAGAAAGGTTGAAGGTGATGAATTTGTAAACCTTCTTTCTGCAGCTAAAGCTGAGCTTGATGACAAAGAGGATAATATTCTCAAAATTGAACTCAATGATACAAACAGGCCTGATCTCTGGTCAACAGCAGGCCTTGGAAGGCAGCTTAAGGTTTATCTCGGGGGGGAGAGACCCTCATATCCCTTTTTCTCCAGGGAGGGGGCGATAAAGGAGAGCAGCGGCAGGTATGTCGAGGTTGATCCGGCCCTTGAAAATATAAGGCCCTATATTGCAGCATTTGCAGTAAGGGGAAAGGGGATAGATGACTCCTCATTAAAGGATATTATTCAGACCCAGGAAAAACTTTGCTGGAACTTCGGCCAGAAAAGAAAAGCGATAGCAATGGGTGTATACAGAAGTGACCTGCTCAAATACCCTGTTAAATACAGGGCGGCAGACCCTGATAAAACATCTTTTGTCCCTCTCTCCTTTGACAAACCACTTTCCCTGAGGCAGATAATCAGACAGCACCCGAAAGGTGAGGAGTTCGGTCATATTGTTGAAGGATATGATAAGTATCCCTATCTTGAAGATTCTGAAGGAAAGACACTCAGTTTCCCCCCTGTAATCAACAGTAATGATGTCGGAGCTGTTGAAATCGGGGACAGGGAACTTTTTATCGAAATGACTGGGACTGAGCAGTATTCGCTTGTTCTTGCAGCATCTATCGTAGCGTGCGATCTTGCTGATGCCGGGTATGAGATCCTTCCTGTCAAAACAGTGTATCAATATGATACCCCTCTCGGAAGGGAGATTACAGTTCCCTACTATTTCCAGAAACCTGTTGAAACTGAAGTTTCATATGTAAACAAACTGCTCGGAGAAAAGTTCTCAGCGGAAGAAGCTGCTTTACTTGGGCAGAAACTCGGATGCAGAATTGAAGTTTCAGGTAATAAACTAACCCTCTATCCTGCTGAATACAGGAATGATTTTCTTCATCCTGTTGATATAATCGAAGACATAATGATCGGGAAAGGGATGGCTAATTTTGACCAGATCATGCCTGATGATTTTACAATGGGTAAACTTACAGCCTCAACCCTTTTTTCCAGGGAAGTAAAAAATATTCTTGTCGGGCTTGGTTTCCAGGAGATGGTTTACAATTACCTGGGATCCGGAAAGGATTATATTGCAAAAATGAATATAGCAGGGGAGGATGCTGTCAGAATTTCCAATCCGATGAGTGAAAATTTTGAATATGTGAGGCCTTCTGTAATTCCTTGCCTTCTGAATTCAGAGTCTGTTTCCGGAAATGCTGTCTATCCCCACAACATATTTGAGACGGGTAAGGTTGCCCGGATTAACAGCAGAGAGAATTACGGAATAAGCACAATAGATTCCCTCGGATTTTTATCTGCTGACAGGGATTCAAATTTCAACAGGGTAAGTTCCCAGGTGTCGGCTCTGTTTTTCTATCTTTCAAAAGATTATGTACTGGAAGAGGCAGATGATCCCAGATTTATTCCTGGCAGATGTGCACGGATTATTTCTGATGGCAGAGAAGTGGGCATAATGGGAGAAATTCATCCGTCAGTCCTTGAAAACTGGGGGATACAGGTCCCCTGCACTGCTTCCGAGGTTGACTTGTCTCTTCTTATGTAAAAAAATATTTACCCCCCGTTTAAAGGGGGGTATAGTTTAAAAAAGGGGGATGAAATGAATTTGAATTTGGAAGCTGTTCAGATAGAAATACCTGAAAATGCGAATGTAATTTTCGGACAGTCCCATTTTATAAAAACAGTAGAGGATGTATCTGAAATCCTGATCGGATCTGTTCCGGGCATTGAATACGGGCTTGCCTTCTGTGAAGCTTCAGGCCCCTGCCTTATCAGGACTGAGGGGAATTCCGGGGAGCTTCTGGATGCTGCTGTCAGGAGCGCTCAAAAAGTTGCAGCGGGGCATACATTTGTCCTGTATATCAGGAATGCTTTTCCGATTAATGTGCTTAAGCAGATCCAGAGCTGTCAGGAGATAGTCTCAGTATTTGCAGCTACTGCCAACCCTCTGCAGGCCCTTATTGCTGAAACTGAGCAGGGAAGAGGTGTTGCAGGTGTAATAGACGGGTTCTCCCCCAAGGGTGTTGAAACGGAAAGGGACAAAGAGGATCGTAAGGCTATGCTCAGAAAATTCAATTATAAATTCTGATTATATTTTAATTAAAAAAGAGGATATAGAGTTTGCGGACAGACGAAGAACATTTACTCCTTTTTGAACTTCTGGACAGTATAATGCCTTTCCGCTTCCTTTCTGCAAAACAGAAGGATGAGCTGATAGCAGAACTGAAAGAGGTGAAATTCAGGAAAGGGGATATAATCTACAGAAAAGGGGACACTGATGATAATGTTTATATTATCAGCAAGGGGATTGTTGAAACGGTAGATGAAAAGGGTGATGGGGGTGAAACCAGGCTGAATGTTATTACAGGGGGCCATTATTTCGGGGAAAGGTCTGCAATCTTCAACCAGAAAAGGCTTTCAACCGTAAGGACCCTTTCAGATATAAAGTGCTACAGTCTTTCAGGAAAAAAGTTCAGGAACCTTCTCCATACTTCAACGCAGTTCTCAAAGGCAATGAGCAATATTCTCAGGGACAAACAGGGGATATTTGCCGCATTTGACAGGTTTAAAGCAGAAGTTCTTCAGGGATTTACACGGGAGCATATTGAGATACGGGACCTTATTCCATTTTACAGGGATATGGAGCCGGCCCTTCATACTGAAGTTTCAAATCCTGACAAAATAGATATTCCGGCCCTTGATTACGCTGTTAAGAGGCTCCCCTGTAATGTTACTGAAAATTTTATTTATATTCTGATTGATGAGCTTTACGAGTACTATTCAGAGCCCTGGAAGCTTTTCAGTCCTGTCCCTGCAGAAGCAAGGAGAAGAAGGGGATGGAAAATGCTCCCCGGGCAGACAATGATGCTCTACCGTCCCGGTATGACAGATCTTCTTGACCTGATTACCTGTCTCTGTGTATACACGGTAGAATCTGAAAAGATCCGGAAGCGGCTTTCCGACTACAAGCTTATCCTCATGATAAAAAAGTATCTTGAGGAGGGAGACGGAAGCAAAAAATCGGAAAAGAGGCTTTTAAGCTATCTTCCTTTTTCTGACGATGAGATAAAAGGACTCGGAATTGTATGGCCTGAAGATACCGTCAGGAAGGTTTTCCAGGTGCTTGTCCACAGCGGTGTCTTCAGCCTGGTTATAAAAAGGCAGGTTGACCTTTATAATACCAGAAGATCTGAAATGTGGCTTTCCCAGATCGGGGATGCAGCTAAAAAGCTTACCGGCTACAGCCCGGCCGAACTGCCTGAAAATATAAAAATTCATATAATAAGCAGTAATACCCATTCTGTTCTTAACTGTCTTAACCATGATGTTACTAAAAATATAGAAAAAATAATATCCTGGGGGGAGGCGAACAATCACCCCGCACTGAAAGAGCAGTGGAAAAACCGCTATGATCTTATGTATGCAATTCTGAAGGATTTCTACATGGAGGAAGAGGACGGGGAGATAACCTATCAGCCCAGGACCCTTCCTGAAGGAATTATCAAGCTTGACAGAACAGCCTCCACAGGGATAAAGGTACAGCTTTTCAGCCTGAAAAAACTCCACGATAAAAAGATTGATCCTGATATTCTTCCGGTCCCGGCAGATACAGAATCCATAATTCTAAATATTGATTATGCATTCGGAGAGCAGGCCGGAGAGATAATGCGAAATCTTCTCCTCCTGTTCGGTAAAAATATCGGGAGCATTAATATTCTGGGCAAGGCAGGCTCACTGGTAGGGAACAGGGGGGACATCCTTCTTCCCACAGCTTTTGTTGAACAGTCGGAGGATCTTTTTCTCCCTGCTGACAACAGGGCTCTGGAGCGGATCAGCCGCCTGCAGAAAAAACTCCCCGACCGGAAGATATTTCAGGGCCCCATGCTGACTGTGGCAGGTACACTTTTCCAGAACAGGATGATGCTTTCGTTTTACAGGCATATGTGGGACAGTATCGGGATAGAAATGGAAGGGGTCTATTATCTCAGGCAGATTGTGGAAGCCAAACAGCATAAACTGATTCCTGAAAATATTCCGATGAACTTTTATTATTATGTATCTGATCTCCCTGCAGATACGAAAAGCCAGCTTTCGATGAAGATGGACCTTTCCGAAGGTATTCCGCCCCTTTATGCGGCTACAAGAGAGGTCCTTTCAGATATATTCAGAATTGAGTCAAGGAGAAAAGGTTGAAAAAAGTTTTGATAATTGATGAATCCGAGATGTTCAGGGAATACCTCGGGAAAAAGTTTACAGACAATAATTTTGATGTTTCATACGGAGTAAACGGTCTTGACGGATCGCTGAAGCTAAGGAAAGTCCTTCCTGATCTTATTATTATGGATTATATGCTGTCACGGAAAAGCAGCCATGAAATTCTTGATGAAAAACAGGCAAATCCCAACACCAAAGATACCCCTGTTATTCTGATCTCAAACAAGATTGATAAAAAAAAGGTGGCAGAGCTTGTAAAATACAGTGTACGAAAGATTTATTCCAAACCGGTCAAGATGGACCTTCTTTTTCAGGGTGTATCGGAAATTCTGGGGATTAAGGTTGAAGTTGATGATACCCCATGCATTGTTGAGGCACACCTTAACGATGAGATACTCTTTATAGAAATCGCAAAGGGGCTTAATGAGGAGAAAATAGAACTTCTGAAGTATAAAATCCAGGAGCTTCTCAAGCTTTATCAGACAAAAACGCCCCGTTTTCTTCTGATGATGAGCAATATCGAGATTACTGACAAGCAGATCTATAAACTCAGAAACCTGCTGGAAATTATTGTGGAAAAGAGTTCCAATCATCCGGAGCATATCAGAATTCTCACCAATTCAGAAATTGTTAACGAATATGTCAAATCTGTTGCTGAATTCAGGGGGATCGGACTTACGAATAATCTTTCATCAGCACTTGATGACCTGATAGGGATAAAAGGGGATACCTTTGCCCAGGATAAGGTAGTAGGAGAGGCTCTTCTTGCCGGTTCAACGCCAAACGGATCTGACAGTGATAATTTCCAGATGCGGTTTGACAATGAGAAAACATTTATGGAGCTAGAAACAATTGGTGATGATATAAAAATTGCGATTGTTGATGATGATCTTGTTATTAGACAGCTCGTTAAAACTGTTTTCAGAAATCTTAAATGGGAAATAAATCTTTTTGAAAACGGAAGAACATTTCTGGATTCAGTTAAGGAAAAAAAGTATGATCTTGTTTTTCTTGATCTCATGATGCCGGTCCTTGACGGATTTTCCGTTCTTAAATATTTTAAGGAAAACAAGATAACAAATCCTGTAATAATTCTCTCAGCCCTCTCCAAAAAAGAAACTGTTCTTAAAGCGGTAAATTACGGGGTCAAGAGTTATATGATTAAACCGTTGAAGCCGGATGCAATCAAAAGAAAAACAGCTGAGGTATTAAAAACTGAATTCTGAAAGTTTAAAAAGGCGGTATAGATGATATCTCTTGAAGAGTGTCTCCTTAGTTTTTTTGACAAATCTCTGTTCGGAATGGTTATTTTTAATCAGGATTTTGAAATTATTATACATAACAGTTCTTTCTGCAGCTACACTGTATGCAAATCTCCTGATGTACAGGGTAAAGTTCTTTCTGACTGTATTGACAGTGATTTTTACAGCGTCTTTGTTTCAGAGTATGGCAGATTTATTGATGACAATTTGACTTCCCATAAATATGATTATCTTTTCCGGAATGAGAATATGAAGCCCCGATGGCTTAGTATCCGATTGGAAAGCGGCCCGCTCTACAAAGGGAAAAAGCTTTATATCTCCTATGTTGAAGATGTTACAGAGCTCAAGGCAGGGGAGAACAAGCTCAGGGATGCAAAAAAACTGGCTGAACAGGCAACAAAAACAAAGTCTGAGTTTCTTGCAAACATGAGCCATGAGATAAGGACTCCTCTCCATACTATTTTAGGGATGACAGAGCTTCTTCTTGAGACAAACCTTGATGTGGAACAGGAAGAATACGGCGATCAGATCTTTTTTTCAGCTGAAGTTCTTCTGAATCTTATAAATGACATACTTGATTTTTCCAAGATTGAAGCGGGAAAGCTTGTTGTGGAAAACATAGATTTTGATCTTTATGAGACTCTTGAAGCAGCTGTTTCCCTCATTTCAATGGAGGCCCACAAAAAGGAACTTGAGGTCATCCTGTCAATAACTCCTGATGTCCCTGAAATTATAAAGGGAGATCCTGTCAGGCTGAGGCAGATTATAATAAACCTTCTTAACAATGCAATAAAATTTACAGCTAAAGGGGAAATCTCTGTAAGTGTTGCAGTTGCAAAGAAGGCAGGTGAAAAAATTATTCTCCAGTTTGCTGTCCGTGATACAGGAATTGGGATCCCTTTAAACAGAAAAAACATGCTTTTCAAGTCTTTTACCCAGGTTGATTCATCTGTAACCAGAAAATACGGGGGAACAGGGCTGGGTCTTTCCATTTCCAAGAACCTTGTTCATCTTTTTAACGGAAGGATCGGGGTTGACAGTATTGAGGGGAAGGGGTCTGTTTTCTGGTTTACCATTCCGACAGTGGCACTTGATAATCAGCCTAAAAGGTCTTTTTCAGCAGAAAAGCTTCCTGAAAATTTTGAGGTTCTTATTGTTGATGATAATACCAGAAGCAGGAAACAGCTGAGGAAGTATGTTGAGGAGCTGGGCGCAGTTGTATATGAGGCTGTTTCCGGCGGTACTGCCCTTGAATTCCTGAAAAACTCAGGAAAGAACGGATCGGAAAGTATTGATCTTATAATTATAGATAAAAAGATGCCGGGAATGGACGGATGGCAGCTTGCAGGGGAACTGAATGCAACCCCTGTATTCCGGGATATCAAAAAAATACTTATGACCCCGGTCGGAAAGAGCGGTGATGAAGCCAAAATGAAGCTTTTAAACTGGTTTGATGAATACCTGAATAAGCCGGTGAAAAAATGGGAGCTTTACAGTGCGATTTACAAGGCGCTTGATATTGTTATTGATCTTGAACCTGAAAAGGGGGAGGATACAGACAGAGAGCTTGCTGTTGTCAAGGAAGTGTTGTTTTCAAAGAAAAAAAAGGTCCTTCTTGCCGAGGATTATTATGTTAACCAGAAACTTTTCAAAACGATTTTAAACAATCTGAATATTGATGTTGCTGTTGCCAATAACGGACGTGAAGCGCTGGAAGCGGCAGACAAAGACAGATATGATCTTATTTTCATGGATATACAGATGCCTGTAATGAACGGGTTTGAATCAGCTGAAAACATCAGGAAGAAGGGGATAAATATTCCGATTATAGCTGTGACGGCAAATGCTGTTACTGGGGAAAGGGAAAAATGCTATGAAGCAGGAATGAACGATTTTCTCACCAAACCTTTCAAAAAGGGAGATCTTCTTCCCATTATCAACAGGTGGCTTCTTGCAGATGAAGAGGTGGCAGAACTTGAAGAGCTTGATACAGTAGAGCCGAAAAGCAGTGATATGACTGATGCTCCTGATCTTCATACAGAAAAAGAGAACAGCCGGAGTGTTTTTAATTATAATGAAGCTCTTGAAACATTTATGGGCGAAAAGGATGTGCTTGATGATGTTCTCTCCGAGTTCATTGACCGGGTGGAATCACAGATATCACTTATGTCTGAATTACTTGCTGAGAAACAGTTTGATGATCTCAGAAGAGAGGCTCATTCCATAAAAGGGGGTGGGTGGAACCTTTCAATGGAGAGAATCGGAGATAAGGCTGCAGAACTGGAAGAAAGCGCCAGAAACAGCGATACTGAAAAATCCGCCGCAGGGATAAAAATGGTGGAACAGGAATTTATAATCCTCAAAGGAAAAATACCCGGTAATTTGTTACCGTAGGTCCGCAGGTAGGGAAAAGGTTGTTTCCGTTAAACAGGAATATCAGCAGGAACGGGTTTTATCCGTAGAGACAGGTCTCAGACCTGTCTCTGCAATATGTTCGGGAATGTAAGAATACACACGGGAATCCGCAAATATTTTACCCGATAATTTTTATTATATTGTCAAATAATCCGGTATAATCTGTTGCAACCGGCAAATCGGGATTATCTTTTATAATCTGTTCAGGGGGACAGAAAAGTACCCCCCCGTCTGCCTCTCTTATCATTGAAAGATCATTATAGGAATCGCCTGAAGCTGCTACTTTAAGACCCATTGAATGAAATCCCTTTACGGCAAACTTCTTTCCGTCCTTCTGCCTGAGTCTGTAGCCTGTAATCTGATCCTGACTGTTTACATCAAGGTCATTGCAGAAAATAGTTGGCCAGGAGAGCTTTTTCATAAGAGGTTTTGCAAATTGCCTGAATGTATCTGAAAGGATTACAACCTGGGTTGTTTCCCTGAGTTTTTCAATAAAATCAAAGGCTCCGTCAAGCGGGTCCATTGAAGAGATCACATCCTGGATATCCTTAAGCTTCAGGTTGTGCTGATCAAGTATTTCAAGTCTTCTTTTCATAAGGACATCATAGTCTGAAATATCCCTTGTGGTCAGTTTAAGTTCTTCTATTCCTGTTTTCAGTGCAACATTTATCCATATTTCAGGGACTAAAACCCCTTCCAGGTCGAGACACACGACATACATAATAAACTCCAGTTTGAATTTTTTTAGCATTATATAAACAAAAATTATGATTTTATACAACATCTTTGATATGGTAATAAATAAAAACTTGATTTTGGTAAGTTAGTGTTTTACAATAACAATGGCTAAGTGGAAAAAAATGGGGAAAAAACTAAGAAAACTTGTCGGATACAGGATAAAGGGAACACGTGTTGTTCCGATTACTCTTAAGATAACAGGATTATTTATAATCCTGCTGCTCCTGTCAAATTTTACGACAAACTATATCAACCTGGTTCTAAACCGGGGGGTACAGATAAAGCTGATGAACCAGCTTCTTGTCCGGGATCTCAAAGATCTTCATATATTCAGCAACAACCAGTATGAAATATATACCTATAACCAGAACCGGGAAGAGGCAGTAAATTATATAAGGGAAAGGGCCTCAAAAGAGCTTAAAGGGGAAAAGTCTGTTTTTCTGGGAATGGGGAGTGACGGTAATATTTTGTTCAAGGTTTCCAGGGGAGAAACTATAAATGAAAGTGATCTTTCCGACCTTGAGGAAAAGGTTGGAATTATCAGGAATGAAAACAATAATGAGGGATCTCTGAACTTCAAGATAGGGAGCAGCGATTATTTCGGAGTATGCAAATATAATCAGAAATGGGATGCATACCTTGTCAGAGCTGAAGAGGTCAATGAGTTCTATCACCAGACAAGGGTCGTTTTTATAAGGATATCCATAATAATTGTCCTGATAACTATCATATGCGGTTTTCTGGGGATCTACCTTGTCAGCCATATTCTAAGGTTTGTCGGAAGCATGACAGACCAGATAATGGCAATGAGGGAAAACCAGAAGTTCGGACTTGTGGATCTTTCTTCAGCTCCTAATGATGATATCACCCTTCTTGGTATGTCTTTCAATTCATTATCCAGCAATATAGATAATCTCATGACAATTTTCAGAAAATTTGTTACTGCCGATGTTGTGAAAAAGGCATATATAGAGAAGCAGATCAAGCTTGAAGGGAAATCTCAGGATCTCACAATCCTTTTTTCAGATATAAAACAGTTTACAAATATGACCGAGATCCTCGGTACAGATATTATTAACCTGATAAATATGCATTACCATGAGGCTATAAAAGAGGTCCACAGGAACGAAGGTATTGTCGGATCAATTATAGGAGATGCTCTTCTTGCAATTTTCGGTACATTTGAAGATCTTGCGGAGAATAAATCTGTTGAAGCACTGAAGGCGGCCTATGGTATCCAGTCGGTGGCGTTTGATCTCAGAAAGAAGATGATTGATAAAAGGGAAGATATCCTCAAACAGCGGGGTTCTCTGACCAGGGCTGAAGAAATTGTATACAGGGCTGTTCTTATTGAGGTAGGTGTCGGTGTTGACGGCGGAGAGGTATTTTACGGTAATATCGGTTCCAATGAAAGAATGACCAATACTGTTATCGGGGACAATGTAAACTCCTCTTCAAGGCTTGAAGGACTTACCAGAATTTACAAGGTCCCTGTTATCTGTTCAGAATATATAAAGAACGATGCGGAAGGATATACAGAGGATTATTATTTTCAGGAGCTTGACATTGTAAAAGTAAAGGGGAAAAACGCAGGGAAAAAGATCTTCTGGCCTGTTGAGATAGATAAAATGGATGATGAGCTTGAGGAAGGTTTAAAGAAATATAACTCAGCACTTAATGATTATTATAAAGGGGACTGGAAGAATGCTGAATCAAAATTTATCCAGTCCCGTTTGCCTGCTGCAGAAGTATTTATTGAGAGGATAGCGGGTAAAAGCCCTCCTGAGGGATGGAATGGCATATGGACAATGAAAGAAAAGTAAACGAAATAGAACCAAAAAGTAAAAACATATTCCTGGACTGGAAAAATCTTGAGATCGGAAACAAGGAGCTTTACGATCTTGAAAAGGAATTCTCCGCAACAAAAAAGAACAGGAACTATCTTGTTATTGTGACCATACTCATTTTCCTGATAGTTTTTGTCGGAACTGCATATGCTGTTACCAGATATATTCAGGAATCCGGGAGAATTGTTCCGATAGAGATCAAGGATTTCGAAGATGTAAACCTGAAAGATATACTTGATATTGCAAAAAACTACGAACAGAGCCTGTCGAAGGCACGGAAAGAGCTGAAGGAACTTAATGACGGACTCGCATTATCTATTGATGAGGAAAAGGGAAAAACAGAAAGGGAAACCCAGATAATACGGGAAAGCGGGCGGTCTGATGATGAGAAGAGATCTGCCCTGGCCTCTGTCAGAAGGAAGGAAAGAAACAATATTGCAGCTCTGGAAATAAAATACGGTAAGCAGATTGAAGCAAAGGAAAAAGAGATATCCGAGATTGAAAAGGCAATAGCTTCCTATGATGCTACTGTCCTTGAGCAGGCCAGAGAGCAGGAAGAGCTTCTTAATAATCAGAGAAAGATGGCAGATCTTGAGATGGCTGAAACTGTTGGCAACTATGAAAACAGAATAAGTGAAATGGAAAAAAGATATGACAGTGAAATAACATCTCTTAAAAGAGATAATCAGCGGCTGGTTTCTGTCCTTAAGAAAAGGTATTCAAATGAGCTTGATGCTCAGTTTAAAAAGTATAATCCTGTTTTTGAAAAAGAGAAATATCTTAAAATACTTTCTGAAAAGGGAAGCGCAGTTGTTCCTGAATATGCTGATGATAAATCTGTGAGGATCCTTGATGAGAACAGAATTATCTCTGCTGATAATTTAGCCGGGGTCCGTAAAGATGCTGCAGATATAGAAACAATTCTTAAAAGGCTGAAAGAGGTCCCTTATGAAAACTCTGTACCTGAAGCATTGGAAAAACTCCTTCAGAAAGGTAGCCGTGTAGTCAGGGAATATGAAGATGCCTGGCAGAAGAGTGCTGTTCTTCTGAATGAGAAAAATACTTCTGTTTCAGCATTTTCGGCTGCTTTTGATTACTATATAAGTGAAACCGGTGTAAGCGGATATATACTGTTTACTGAAGATAATGAAAAAATTGTTATATATATGAACAGGATACTTGAAATATCTGACGGAGACAGAGGGTATGTTTTCAGGTCAGACAGCGAAATGATCGGAGAAATTGAGTTTTATCATGAAAACGGTACCCTTTATGCCCGTAATGCCGGGGCTTCAGATATAAAACCTTTTGACAGGATCCTGGTCCAGGTGGAATAGGGAGTTGAAAAATGTGTATAAAAAATAAAAATATTTTGTTTATAATAGCTCTTTTTATATTATGTTCAGTGTTTTCTGTTCAGGCACAGGATATTTCTGAAAAGGATATAAGTTTTGATCCGGTTTCTACCGAAGGGGATCTTAAGATCTATAAAGCGGTTGTTCCGGGTATTGATAATGTTATCCTTAAGACCTACAGCAAGCCGGCATCATATGAAAAAAGTGTAATAATGAAATTTTACAATGAACTGAATGATATTGAGGGTCTTGTTGTAAAACAGGCTTCTGTTATCTTCACCGATTCAGCTTTCGAAGCAGCTATAATTCCTGAGAGTTTTGTTTACAAAGGAAAAGATTTTAACAAATACCTTCCAGCAGGGCTGACCTTTATTTATAAAAACTATACACAGTATGATTTCAGGATGCTGAAAGACACCTATTTTATGAGGATAAGAGGGGAATATTTCAGCCCGGAAGAGCTTTTCAGCAGGATGGAAAAGGCGCTTGAAGATCCTGTTAACTATATTGTTTCACACAACCCCGAGTATGTTGTAAATCAGCTGGGGAATCTTGGCCTTGAAAACTCACAGCAGAACAGCGCAATTGATAAACTGAAGAATGAGCTTACGGCCCTTCTTGATGAACACAATAAACTCAAGGAAGAATATGACAGGCTGCGGTATTCCTTTATTGCTGCGACAAAGAAAGGTATATACGGGTCCAAGACCCCTGTTCCGCAGGAGCAGATTGATATGGTTCTTGATATTAAGAAAGCAAACCCGCGGATGAGTACAGAAGAAGTGTATAATGAGATGAAAGTAAAGGGTATAAAAATTACAAAAGGCAAGGTTGCACTGATTATTAATACATATCTTGGTGATTATTAGATAATTATTCAAATAAAGCCTTTAACTCTTGAATTTTAACAAAAATATTTGTAATATTTCTCTCCATAAAGTAATTTTCAATCTATGTTGTCCATAGGTCCTGACAACGAAATTTATCAATAAGCTAATGCATTATGGCATACGCGTGATATTTATATTCTGCAGGCGGTTATCGTTTGCAGGATAATTTATAGAATAGAGAAATGAGGTGAAACGATGAGTTTAGAAAGCAAATTGAGAAATATTGGTATAAGCGCTCATATTGACTCCGGTAAGACAACTCTGACAGAGAGGATTCTTTTTTACTGCAATAAAATCCATGCTATCCATGAAGTACGTGGTAAGGATGGCGTCGGTGCTACTATGGATTCAATGGAACTTGAAAAGGAAAGAGGAATTACCATTGCATCGGCTGCTACCAATGTTGAATGGAAAGGTACTCCGATAAATATAATTGATACTCCCGGGCACGTTGACTTTACAGTTGAGGTTGAAAGGGCCCTCAGGGTACTTGACGGAGCAGTCCTGGTGCTCTGTTCTGTAGGCGGTGTACAGTCTCAGTCAATTACTGTTGACAGACAGCTTAAAAGGTATAAAGTCCCCAGAATAGCATTTGTTAATAAGTGCGACAGAACAGGGGCAAACCCCTATAAAGTTAAGGAGCAGCTTAAAGACAAACTTGGTCTTAATGCAGTTATGATGCAGATTCCGATCGGACTTGAAGACAAGCATGAAGGGGTTGTTGATCTGGTAGCAATGAAGGCTCTCTATTTCAACGGAGGAGAAGACGGTCTCGGTGTGGTTGAGAAAGAGATCCCGGCCGATCTTCTTGAAGAAGCTGAAAGCAAAAGGGAAGAGATGCTTGACGCCCTTTCAATGTTTTCCGATGAACTTGCAGAGATGTTTCTGGAGGGGGGAGATATCCCTGAGGATCTGATCAATTCTGCTGTCAGGACAGGTACCCTTCTTCGTGAATTTGTTCCGGTCCTTCTCGGTTCAGCCTATAAAAACAAGGGTGTACAGCCGCTTCTCGATGCAGTTCAGAAATACCTTCCCGCTCCAGTGGATATTGAAAATATAGCTCTGGATCTTGACAACAACGAGAAAGAGGTTGTACTCAAGGCAGACCCCAATGCTCCTACAGTTGCACTGGCATTCAAACTTGAGGACGGCCAGTATGGACAGCTTACATATGTGAGGGTATACCAGGGATCAGTTAAAAAGGGCGATGAGCTTTATAATATAAGATCAAAGAAAAAATTTAAAATCGGGCGTCTTATAAGGATGCATGCAGATAAAACAGAGGATATTTCAGATGCAGACTGCGGCGATATTGTAGCTTTATTCGGAATTGACTGTGCCTCGGGAGACACTTTTGTAAAAACCGGTATGAATCTCTCAATGACTTCAATGTATGTTCCTGAACCGGTTATATCACTGGCAATAAATCCTGTTGATAAAAAGGCTGCTGACAATATGGCAAAAGCCCTTAACAGGTTTACAAAAGAGGACCCAACCTTCAGAACCTTTGTTGATGATGAATCAAACCAGACAATCATCCAGGGAATGGGGGAGCTTCATCTTGAGGTATATATCGAAAGAATGAAAAGGGAATACAAAGCTGAGGTTGAGACCGGAATGCCCCAGGTTGCATACAGGGAGACAATCAGCAAAAAGGCTGATTTCGATTATACCCACAAGAAACAGACAGGCGGTTCCGGACAGTACGGTAAGGTTATGGGATTTATGGAACCTCTTGAAGAAGGGGTATATGAATTTGTAAACCAGGTCAAAGGGGGAAAGATTCCTACCGAATATATTCCGGCATGTGACAAGGGATTCCAGTCGTCACTTGTCAAGGGGCAGCTTATCGGTTTCCCTGTTGTAGGGGTAAAGATGACTCTCGTGGACGGACAGTCACATTCGGTCGACTCATCTGATATGGCTTTCCAGGCGGCTGCAAGGGGAGCATTCAAACAGGCTTACGCCAAAGCTGCTCCTGAGATTCTTGAACCTATAATGAAGGTTACAGTTGAAGGACCTACAGAGTTCCAGGGAAATATCTTCGGTAGTATCAACCAGAGAAGGGGAGTAATTGTAAGTTCTGTTGAGGACGGTAACTATTCCCAGGTGGAAGCTGAAGTACCTCTCAGCGAGATGTTCGGTTATTCAACAACATTGAGATCTCTGACACAGGGTAAAGCTGAATTTTCCATGGAATTCCTGAAGCACGGACGTGTCCCCAAGGGTATTGCGGATGAGCTTATCAAGGAATTTCAGGCCAAGAAATAACTGGCCAGTATAAATTTAATGTAGTAATATAAAGATGAGGAGATCAAAACATGGTTAAATCAGAGTTGATAAACAGAAGTCCCCTTAGGATTCTTGAGAAATCGATTCAGGGCGGTGTAGGCAAAGGCAATATCGGAATTATTGCATCAAGAAAAGGGGTAGGTAAAACAGCATGCCTGGTTCATATTGCAACTGATAAACTTCTAAGAGACAGGCATGTAATTCATGTCTCATTCTCTAAAAGAACAGATCATATTATCAGCTGGTATGAAGATATTTTTAATGAAATATCCAGAAAAAGAAATCTGGAAAATGCTATCAAGGTACATGACGAGATAATAAAAAACAGGGTTATCATGAACTTCAGTCAGGACGGGATTGAAATATCACAGATCCTTAAAAGTCTTGAGGCAATGATTGTTAACGGTAATTTCAAGGCTGATTCAGTAATTGTAGACGGTTATGATTTTGAAAATGTAACTGAAGAAGGACTTGATAAAATAAAGGATTTTGCAAAGGTACTGAATCTTGAAATATGGTTCAGCGTTTCACTGAAGGGAGAAGAACCTGTCTTTGATGATGATAATTTTCCTGTAGAATTAAAGGGGATTATATCCAGCCTTGATGTAGTTCTGACACTGAAATATGATGACCAGAATATCAGAATGGATATTGTAAAGGACCATAACAGCGATATGAAGGAAGATCTTCATCTCATGCTTGATCCGAAGACACTTCTGATTGTTGAAGCTTAAACAGCAGTAATTTCTGTTTATACGGCCGGTCCTTTTATAGGACCGGCTTTTTTTTAATGAAAGTAAAAAAGTTTGCATGCTTTTTTTTAAAACCTTATAATAAATATAATGAAAATTCTTAAATCGCTGTTTAGAAGAAAAATAAGATATCATATCACGGTTGTTACAGGTGCCCTTGTTATTATTTCTGTTATGGCTATTACAACTGTTTCTATGATATTATCTGTCTTTCGTGATTCTGCCCAGGATCTGGCTGAAAAAATATTTGAAAATGCAAGTCTTACAGCTATGGAGAGAACTGAATCTCTTCTTCAGCCTGCCTTTAACTTAACCAGGATGGCTGCTTTTCTTCCCGGAATTAATACCCCCCCCGTTTCTGAAACCGGTATTGATCACCCTGCCTCCCCTTTTTTTATCGAAATGCTGCATGAATACTCAGCTTTTTATTCTGTTTATATTGCCCTTTCAGACGGAAGTTTTTTTCAGGTTATCAACGCGGATAACAGGCCTCAGGTAAAAGAAGCGCATGGTGCACCGGATGACACAGAGATAATTCTGAGAAACATAATGAGAAATGCCGGCACAGTAATACAGGTTTTTACATTTATTGATGCAGAAGGGACAATTCTCGGGATAAAAAAAGATACAGACTTTGATTATGATCCCCGGGAGCGGACATGGTATCAGGAAGCATTTAAATACGATGATGCAGTCCTTTCCAATCCCTATGTTTTTAATTCGCTTAAAAAACCGGGAATAACTGTTTCAGACAGGATCAAGGATGCTTCAGGGGTAATAGGGGTTGACCTTACTATTTCAAGCCTCTCCTCTTTTATTGAGGAACAGAAGGTTTCTCCGGACAGCGGGATTGCTCTTTTTACCGACGATAAAGTAGAGGTGGCATCATCCCCTCTGATTAAGCAGTATCTTTCACTGAAAGACGAAAAGAAAAAGCAGATAAATTCCGACAGACTGTTTAATAATCCGGAAACAGTTATTATAGGCAGAACACTCTTTCATTCTGCCATATGGGATATTTCGGTAAACAGGAAGCTTATTTTTATTTCCGCAGCCCCTGTCGAAGACTTTATGAGGGGTGCTTTTGTTCTGCAGAAAAAAATACTTTTATTCAGTATTCTTACCCTTTTGTTTACAGTCCCGATAGTGGTAATTCTTTCCAAGAAACTATCCCTTGCACTACAGGAGCTTACAGAAGATGCTGAGAAGATAGGACAGCTGAATTTTGAGGGAAAACTGGAAATAGAGACACCTATTTATGAGTTTAATAAGCTTGCATGCGGTTTTGAGGTCATGAAGACTACGATCAGCGAGAGAAGTGCCGCACTCCATAAAACCCTCACAAAGCTTGAGATGCTTGTAGATATGGGGATTGCAATGTCTGCCGAATTTGATATAGATAAACTGTCGGAAATGATCCTTTCAGGGGCAAAAAAACTCACCCATGCTGACGGAGGGAGTCTTTATCTGCTTGATCAAAACGAGAAACAGTTCGAGTTCCGGATAGTCCTCAATGATTCTCTGGGCTTCTGTCAGGGGGGAACAAGCGGTTCTCCTGTAACACTTCATCCAGTACAGCTTTATGACAGCAGCGGGAACGAAAATCACTTAAATGTTGTTACCCACACATTTTTTACACAAAAAACAGTGAATATTCCTGATGCATATAACAGCGGAAAATATGATTTTTCAGGGACAAAGGAATTTGATTTATCAAATAATTACAAATCTGTTTCATTTCTCACAGTACCTCTTAAATTACGGGGCAGCAACAAGGTTCTCGGTGCTCTTCAGCTTCTAAATGCAAAGGACCCGGAAACAGGGGAGATAATACCGTTTCCTGAAGAAATACACGGTTTTGTAGAAGCTCTGTCTTCTGCTGCTTCTGTTGCAATACAGAACTGGAACCTTCTTGAAAGACAGAAAAAGCTGTTTGATGATCTTGTCAGGTTTGTCGCCAGCGCTATTGACGCGAAGAGCCCGTATACTGCCCGTCACTGTGCCCGGGTTCCTGAAATAGCCAGGCTTCTTATTAAAAAGGCTGCTGACAGTACTCTTCCCTGTTTCCGTGGTTTTACTTTAACAGACTCACAGCTGAGAGAGTTTGAAACTGCTGCATGGCTGCATGACTGCGGCAAGGTGACAACGCCTGAATATGTTGTGGATAAGGCTACAAAGCTTGAAACCATATATAACCGTATTCATGAAATAAGGACGAGATTTGAAGTCCTCTTAAGGGATGCCCGTATAGAAAAGCTTGAATCAATCATAGAAGGAAAAGACCAGGCAGAGGCAGATGCTGTTTTCTGTGAAAAGGAAGAACAGCTTAAAGAGGATTTCGCTTTTGTTGCAGAGTGTAATATAGGAAGCGAATATATGGGAGATGAAAGCCTTGAGAGGCTTAAAAGGATAGCATTAACCCAATGGTACCGCTATTTTGACAACAGGCTTGGATTGAGCTGGTCAGAGGCGGAAAGGCACAACTCTGTTGAAGGCGCATCAGCTGATGATGATCTCCCTGTCAGGGAATACCTGATTTCAGATCGCAGGGAACAGGTTATTGTAAGGGAGAACTGGACGCAGGAAAGCTATGACAGGTACGGTTTTAAATTTACAGTTCCGGAATATCTTTATAACAGGGGTGAGCTTTATAATCTTTCTGTAAGAAAGGGGACACTGACAAGCGAAGAGCGGTTCAAGATTGATGAGCATGTTGCCCAGACTATTATAATGCTTGAAAAACTTCCTTTTTCTGATGATCTCAGGATGGTTCCGCAATATGCAGGAAGGCATCATGAAACGCCGGACGGGGCAGGTTATCCCCGTAAGCTGAAATCTTCAGAACTTTCGATTCCTGAGAAGATCCTTGCTGTAGCGGATATTTTTGAAGCACTTACCTCTGCTGACAGACCCTATAAAAAAGACAAGAAACTTTCCGAAGTGATAGAAATTATGTATATGATGAAGGCAGACGGGCATATTGATCCGGACATATTTGATCTTCTTCTCCATTCAGGGGTTTACAGGGAATATGGTAAAAAATTCCTTAAACCGGAACAGATAGATGATGTTGATGTTTCAAGGTATCTGGACCAGGATAAAGAGATCTCAGAACAGCCTGAGAAGCAGTCAGAAGGTTTTAAGGAGAACTGTTGAAAAGGCTTCTACTGCCTCTTCTCTCCCTGCTGCATCGCACGTTTCCTTTGTTTTGGCTTTCACCGAAACGGAGTTGATATCAGTTTCAAGATCCTCTGCGAGGGTTTCTCTGATTTTGTAAATATGCTCTCTCAGCTTCGGTTTTTCAAGAATTACTGTTGTATCAATATTGGAAATAGCGAATCCTCTTGATTTGATCAAACTTACAACTTCTTTAAGCAGTATTCTGCTTGAGATATCCCTGTATGCAGGATCTGAAGTGGGGAACAATGCCCCGATATCCTTTTCCGAGACTGCCCCAAGGAGGGAATCTATTATTGCATGGATAAGTACATCCCCGTCGGAGTGCGCCAGGGCCCCTTTTTCAGACGGGATAAAAACCCCTCCAATAATAAGCTTTTTCCCTTCTTCAAGGCGGTGTATATCATAGCCCTGACCGATCCTCATTAGTTTTTCCCCTTTTATAACAGCGTTTACAAACTGAAGGTCAGTGATATAGGTAATTTTCCTGTTTTGATCTGACCCTTCGACTGTACTTACTTTACCTTTGAAACGGGAATAGATTTCAGTATCGTCCAGATACTCTTTTTCCTCCATGGATGCTTCTCTATGAGCTTCGGTTATTTTACTGTAATAAAATCCCTGAGGTGTCTGCGCTGACTTGAAACTGTTTCTGTCAGGGTGTCCGGTAATAATTCCATCTTCGCTGGTTTTTTTAAGAGAATCAATAAGGGGGATTACCGGTACACAGGCCCCGTTAACAGCTGTGGATTCAATGACAGATTCAAGAAGCTCTTCTGAAAGAAGGGGACGGGCCCCGTCATGGATCAGTACTATGTCAGGAGGATCTTTTCCCATCGCAAGAAGAGCATTATAAACTGATTTCTGTCTTGCTTCTCCCCCTTCGACAAGGGTTACAGGTGTTCTGAAATCAGCTTTTTCAATTATCCTTTCAAAAGACTCTTTCTGTCCAGATGCATAGGTTATAAAGATCCTGTCTATAAGGCTGGAGTTTTCAAACGGCATTACAGCATGGATAATAACCGGAATATTGTTGATTAAAATGAATTCCTTTTTATCTCCACCCATTCTGCTGCTTCTCCCGGCAGCAGTAATAAGAGCGAAAGTTTTTTTATTCATTTTTATTCAGTTTCAAGCCTGCTGAATATAAGCTGTTCGCTTTCATCCTTGCTTTTGTCGAGTGAATAGGAAATCTCGTCAATGAGAAGTTTTATTGCATTGTCAAACAGCTTTCTTTCGAGAATAGGAAGTTCTTTTTGTTTGCTTCTGTGGTAGAGCGACCTGACAACCTTTGCTATATCAGCTATCTCTCCCCGTTTCAGAAGATCAAGGTTTATCTGGTATCTCATTTTCCAGTCTGTTGTCAGCGGTTCATCAGTTTCGGATACTATTACAAGAGCTTTTTCTGATTCTTCTTTCGGGACAATTTTTCTGATTCCGATTGATTCTGCCTTGTCAACCGGGACCATGACAGTCATGTCTGAAACCTCAAAATATATTATGTAATATAGTATTTCGTTATTTTTGAACATCTTTTTTTCAATCGACTGTACCTTTCCAACACCCTGAATAGGGTAAACGATATGCTGGTTAACTTTAAAAAAAGTGTCAAATTCCATGTCATTACTCATATACTGTATTATAAAGAAAAAAAGGACATGAGTCAAAGGGGGGAGATTAAAGAGGGGGGCTAATTCATTACAAGATGGGGGTTAACCTGATTTTTTTTATAATAAAAATATTTAACCGGATGAATATCAAGGGGATTCGGATACCAGCCGAAAAGAATATCTGTATTGACAAGGTTGACTGAGGGGGTGTTGCTTACCGGAATTACAACCGCATCATCTATAAGTCTTTTTTCGGCACGTGACAGATATTCATATCTTTGATTTCCGGAAAGTGTCATAGACTCCTCAATTTCTTTGTCAAACTCCGGGTTGCTGTATCCTGAATCATTAAGATTGCTGTCAGTTGTCCACATCTGAAGAAATGTCAGGGGATCGGGGAAATCACCTATCCATGATATTGTTCCCAGGGTATAGTCATTATTTTTAAGTTCCCTGTAATAGCTTCCGTAATCTGTTATTTTTATATCGGTATTTCCCCCGGAAAACTCTTTCCAGGACTCTCCAAGAAGCTGTGCTACCCTCATACTTTCCTGGTTTTCCGGTATTTTTATTACAATATCCTTTTTCTCATCTTTGAGAGCTTCTCCGACAATTTTAAGAGCAGCTTCTTTATCCTGGCTGATATAACCCTCTATATCGGGATATCGGGGTATACGGGGGACAAGTGTATCAGCCGGGTAGTACAGAAACTGTTTATTTCTGACTGCTTCAAGAGGGGATGAGAGGATAAATGCTTTTCTGAAACTGCTTTTGTCCCATGGAGCATTTCTGCAGTTGAAAAAAAAGTAATTTGTTGCAAAGGTCGGGTTGAAAATGATGTGTTCCCTGTTTTCAGCCATGGAAGAAATAAAATTCCCAGTTGCCCAGAGAATTTCATTCCTGTTGAAGCTTTCAGTTGTTTCTACCGGATCATCAATAAACCTGAAACAGATTTCATTGATCTCAACGTTTGCCGCATCCCAGTACAGGATGTTTTTTGTCAGTTTAAGTTCTTTTTCAGATTTTTCAAGTATATGATAGGGCCCGTTCCCGGGAGCTGAAGGGAGGTCTGACCAGTCTCTGCGGTTAATGAACCCCGGGTGAATAGGGACAAAGCTGTGGTGGCAGAGAATTTTAAGAAAATGTTCTGCCGGCTTTTCAAGTGTTACCCTCAGGCTGTATTTGGAAAGGACTTCGATTGAAACAGAATCAGGATCCTTATTCATTCCTGTTCTGAACTGTTTGGCCCCTTTGATTATATCGAGAAGGAATGCATATTCTGCATTCTCCTCAGGTGAAAGCATTTTTAGCCAGCTGTCTTTAAAATCTGAGGCTGTTATATTCATCCCGTCCCAGTAGTATGCGTTGTTTCTGAGGCTGAATATATATACCTTTTTGTCGCTGCTGACATCCCATTTTTCTGCAACCCCGGGAAGTGGCTCAAGGGTGAAGGGGTCATATGTAACAAGTCCCTCGTATATGGCTGTATAAATCTGGGCTTCTGTTGAGGTATAGGTGTGAAGAGGATTAAACTCAATCTTTCCGGGCGAAAAGCTTATCACAAGAGGTTTCTCTTCAATCTTTTCAGCTGATACAGGGAGGGAGAGGAGAAACATAGTCAGTACAGCCGGAATAACATAAACTGCCTTCATGAAAAATATTATCAATCAAATTATAAACAAAATCAATAACCGGCAGGGAAACAAGTGCATATGATTAAAAAAAGCCCTGTTTTTTAAACAGGGCTTCAGCTTGTTTTATAGTCCGAATCCTTCAGGATTGAAGATTATTATTTTTCCGGAATCTGTACCTGCGATAATTCTGTCGCCGGCAAAAACCGGTCTTGTTGTTATCTTTCCGTAATTAAGCGGAATTGATTTTAGTTCCTTTCCGGTTGTACATCTGTAGACTGCAAAGCTGCCGTCCGGTTTCCCGAAATAAAAGCTGTTGATCCTGCAGAATGGAGGAGACGCTGATGGTATCGGCTCTCCTAAGATTTCTCCGTCTGCTGCTGAGAGAATATGTATCTTCTGCCCTGTATAAACATAGATTCTGCCGTTTTCAACTGTAAGGTCTGTGAATATGTTTATTTTTTCTTCCTGTATCTCTTTTTCCCACTTTAAAGTCCTGTTTTCAAGATCAACTGCTACGACCTTACCCTTCCTGTTTGCAAAATATCCGGTATTTCCAGTAACAGTCATGCCGAGGGCAATAGGCTGTATTGCTGATGTTTTTATTGTCCCGATAATTGATCTTGCTTCATAATTAATAATGTTTACTGTTCCTTCCTGATCCGCAATTACAACCATTTTCCCCCAGGCTGCAGGGGTCATGCCTGAATCAACAGGGAGGGGGATCTGCCCTTCTTTTTCCCCTTTCTGAAAACTGCTTATAGTGAGGGAGTTGTTTTTTGGATAGATAAAGCTTCCTTCAAACGGTATTATTCTTCTCCCGAACATATGGGCCGAGTTCTGGTCAAGCCGGGTTGATGAATAAAGCTTTCCTGTTTCCGATTCAAGAACCAGCATCTCTTTTGCCCCTGAGAAGAAGACAAACTTTCCTGCAGGAACAGGTGCTGAGTTTGCATTGGGTTTGTTTCCTGATGAATACTTCCATACCCCGGTACCGTCTATCTTTGATGAAAAAATGTTCCCTTCCGAATCTGCTGCAAAAAGCCTTCCGTTTCCGTATGAAACACTGTTAATTACTTTTGCGCTGAACGGGGAGAGAACATTGTCAACAGGTTTGTTGTCAAGGGTTACAGTGTATGCTGCTTTGGTTGTATCATCAATTTTCAGGCTTAAGGCCTTATCCTTATATCCGCTTCTCTTAAAGCTTATTGAAGGGGCCTCTCCGTATTCAAAACTGAGGGTGGCTTTCCCCTTTCCTACAGTTTTCCCTTTATAGATAATTTCGCTGTCAGCAGGTACTGCACTTACTGTCAGGGTTTTTACCCCTTTTTCAAGGGTTAATGTATAGCTCTCTTCTGAATCCTCTGATACAAGAAGATCAAAAGATTTTTCTGAATATCCTCTGTTTTCAGCCCTTACTATAAGTTTTGTCCCGACTTCAAATTCAGAAGAAAAAGAGCCGTTACCTTTCAGTGCCCCGTCTATATATATCTCTGCTGTATCAGGGACCGCATTTATGCTGATCATCTTTTTCGGCGTTACCTTTTCAGGTTCAGGCAGTTTATCAAGTTCAACCCTGTAGAGCCTGGCAGTGTTTTTTGTAACCTTGAATTCCATGTCATAGGGCTGATAGCCTTCTTTTGATATGTGAAATCTGATAGTTTCCCCGTCTTCAAATATTCCGGAAAAGCTGTCTATTCCCACCATTCTTCCGTCTTTCTCGATAACGGCGTTTTCAGTGAGCGAGTTTATTGATACTTTATGAAGGAGTATTGCAGGTTCAGCCGGAGCTGATGATCCGTCGGTTTTAACAGCGACCGGCGTTATTGCAATCATTTTCATGTGTTCAACCTGTTTGAGGTTGTTATTGTTCTCCACAGACATTTCTCTGGGCTTTTCAACTGTTTTTACAACCTCGTTTTTCTGCTCCTCAACTATTCTGTTGATCTTTTCGACATAAACCTCTTCTGTCTCAGGTGTTTCAGATGCAGCAATATCATCAATTACCTTTTCAATTTTATCAGCAGCTGTCTGCGTCTCTTCCATTATTTTTTTGTCGACAGTAAGCTCTTCATTTGCCTGGACCACAGGTGCGGAATCCTCGATCTTCTGAATAGCATCGGCTATTGCCTCTCCCTTTCCTGCAACCTTTTCCTTCAGCTGGTCAACATCGACAGATTTGGGCATTACAGCAACAGCACCCTTTTTAACTGCAAGAACTGTTTCAGCTTCGGCATTGGATGCAACAGAAAACTCTGTTCCCCTGACTCCGCAGACTGCTGTCTGGGTTTTTACCTTGAAGCTCTCATTCCCTGTGAGTTTCTGGACCTTGCAGATTACATTGCCGATTTTCATATCAAGGGCCACTTCAGCATTTCCCGGCTCAAGTGAAATTCTTGCAAGATCTATTTCGGAGTTTTCCTGAATCTTTATAACAGCTGTTTCGCCGAACTGGACTTCGCAGAAAGAGTCGGAATTTACTTTAATAATATTTTTTTCAGTTACAAAATCGCCGATTTCAACTTCATACCATTCACCTTCCTCAAAAACCGAAACATCCCCGGAATAGTAGGTTATCAGCCCCTCTCTGGCTTCCGGCTGTTCTACCGGGGTGAGAATCTCGGATTCCTTGATCTGCTGATCCTGTTCTGCAATTGTTATTTCTTCGGCAGCCCCGGTCGGAACCTTCTCCTTCTCAGTACTTTCTGAGTCCCCTTTGGAACAGGATATAACCGGAAGCAACAGGATTTCTATAATAACAATAAAGATTAAAGCCTTATTTCTTAAGAGTTTCATATACAGCCCCCCTGGGTTTATGAATAGTTCTATAAATAAGATTAGCACAGGTAGAAGCTATTATCAATCTTGCTTAATGCTGCTGTGTGAAAAAATATTATCTCCCCCCTCTGTATCCAGAACTGCTTTACGTGACATCTTTTCAAGTTTTTCTGTAATATCAACCCCTATAACCATCTTTTCCCCTTCTATTGTCTCTTCGATCTGTTTTCTGTTTCTTCCCCCGGTAAGGATACTGTCAAGCCAGGGTTTGCTTTTCCCCCACCCGGTGAGGAGGGCAGGTACTGAAACCCCTGTATCATGGGAAAGTTTTTTAAGTTCTGAAACAGTTTTTTCTACTACAGGGATATTATTCTTTCTGAAAAAAACGAGCTGTCTTCTTCTGTCATTTACTCCGGTTCCGATAGTTTCAGGATTTTCCGAAACAAGAAGCCCCTGTGCATAAAAGCTGTAGGCTATTACAGATATTCCGTTTTTAACACAGAAAGGGATGATTTCCTCCTCTGATTTACGCCATAAAAAGCTGTATCCTGTCTGATGGAAGTCAATTTTCCCTTCATCCATAGCGCTTCTCATATTTGACAGGGAGAAATTACTTACACCTATATACCTTATTTTTCCTTTGTCTCTCATTTTTTCAAGGGATTTTACGGTTTTTCTGATCGTCATGTTATCATACGGCCAGTGAATATAGATAATATCAATATACTCGCTGTTCAGTCTTTTCAGGCTGAGATCCACTTTTTTTCTGATATAATCCTCGTCTCCCGTTTCCGCCATTATTTTTGATGCTATTATAACTCGGTCACGGATTCTGCTGAGCTTCTGACCAGTGAACTGCTCGGACCGCCCTTTTCCGTAGCTCTGGGCAGTATCAAAATGGGTAATTCCCCCCCGAACGGCAGCATCCATGCATCTGATTGAGTCTGTATGTTTCTGTCCGCCCCAGTAGGATTTTCCGGGATTATCAGTCTCCGGGGGATTTTCCTCTTCGCCGAATCTCCAGCATCCCAGACCGATAAAACTCAAACCCTTTTCTCCTAAATATTTCCTGAATTCCAATTATTGACCTGCTTTGACGGGAAAATGATGTTTTTTTTAAAAAAAAGTGCTTTTTTTATCGGCTTGGGGGGGGAGAAACTTGACTGTGATTCTTATTTATGTAATATCTTTTTCCGGTTGATGTAGATTTTTACTGCACCAGGAGGCTTACTATCAAGCGGGTTATATTGATAATCCTTGTCGCTCCTTTACTTCTGTCATTCAGTCTGATGGGGGGGAGCGAGGAAAAGGATTTAAAATCAGCCGGGACAGGCGGTTCCGGTATATATGATAAACAGAACAATGAAAACACAGACTCACAGGCACTTCATGCTCCTGACCTGGCAGATATCAGGGTTATGGAGAAGGAGATGTACCGTAATATCTATACCAGGAACTATGTTGTGGACTTTTATGCAAAAGTAGCAGGTTCAAGGGAAATTGCTGAGATCATGCTGATGTATGCGGATAATTTTAATCTACCCTATACAACAGTTTTTGCCCTTGTATGGACAGAAAGCAGGTTCCGGGTAAAGGCTGTCAGTTATAATGACAATTCTGTTGACAGGGGACTGTTCCAGCTTAATTCAAGGTCATTTCCCCATCTGAAGGAAAATGAGTTTTTTAATCTTGAAACAAATGTCATGTACGGCATAAAACACCTGAAATGGTGTCTCGATTCAGCTGAAGAAAACTATATTGTTGCACTTGCCATGTATAATGCAGGGAAAACAAGGGTAGAGAAAAACGGGACACCCATGATGACTCTGGATTATATCTCAAGGATTTTAAGCAAGCAGCAGGAGCTTGAAGCAGGGTTCAGGCAGATTCTTGCTGTCTGTTACAGCAACCGGGAAATTGAGCTTCTGATTAATTAGTTTTCATCAATTCCCAGAGCTTTAAACTGCTTATATTCCTCTTTGAGATTTATATATTCCTGGGACTGCTGAAGTGATTTTATTACAATATTTTTTATTGCATTGATTTCAAGGATAAACCCTTTAAGCTGTCTGGCTGCTTCAGAAGAATCAGCATTTTTTTTAATAAATCTGTCTATCCCTCCGGCCTGATGGTTGAATATCTTAAGATTTGTATTGTTGGTATTGATGAAATCAAGAAGGAATTTTTCTTTTCCCTCATTTGTTTCAATTGCTGCTACATCTGCCTTCATTTTTGCGGGGTTCAGGTCGTTCTGGAACCTGTGTATCTTTTTTATAAAATCATGTTTATCAATTCTTTCTGTTTTTTTTGCGCCGCTCAGGTCATCAATATAATCAATTTCAAAAAGGATCCTTTTGTTATTGTTTATCTTGAATATTTTAAGAAGAAGACGGACAAAGGGGGAAATGTTTATTTCCTGCAGTGTACTGACATTTGCATTTAGTTTTTCAACAATTGTCTTCATCTGGACAGATGCTGAGCATGTTGCAAGTGCCGCGTTCAGGAGAATATTCATTGAAGGGGGTTTTATCTTGATCTTTTTATCCTGTTTTTTTTCAGTAACAGCATTGGCAGTAAGCCTGTAAATAAGGTCTTTCTGAAGTTCTTTTGATTCAGTTGAAAATTCCTCTTCAAGAATTTCCCTGATAAGTTCCGGAACGAAGAGTTCGTCTACCATTGTTTCTGTAAACTTTTTCCTGATTACCGAAAGTGTTTCCTCTTCCCCTTTTTCAGAAGCATATTTATATATCCCTGAACTGATCATGACCCTGTCACGCACCCGGAACTTGTATGCCTCCCTGTTGAACTGTTCCAGCTTATCAAGGTTTTCAAGCAGAAGTTTCTGTGTTGTGGCAAGCTGATTTATTGATGTGTTGACTATGGATATTGACAGCTGATCATTCCCGTTTCTTATCTTTGCCAGAAACGATGCCAGAGTCTTGGTTACCGGGTTATTTGAAATTTCATTAACCATTTTCCAGTCGATATAGTTAATAAACTTTTTAAGCAGTTTTATTCTGCTGCTGTTAATGTATTCAACTGTAAAGCTGTAATAGTTTGTTATATAATCAAGCTGGGTATCATAAAAGGAAAGCCTTGTACTCAGCTGGGCGGCTTTTTCATTTTCCATTATCTGGGAAGTCGGAGGTATTGAAATCTCTGATATTTTCTGGTCATGTTTATAGGGGTCTTCCTTGATCAGCGCCTTTTTCAGAAGCAGGTTAAGGATTGCATTAAATGCTGAATGATATGTCTTGAAAAGGTCTTTCTCGTTAGGGAGAAGTTCAGTTTCAAGGTATGTTTTTCTGCATTCAATAGCGTATTGTAATTCTTCGTGAAATTTCAGAGCCTTCTTCATAATATCAATATTATGATGTAAAATTAGTTATATTACAAGGAGAATGTTTTGGGTGATATTAAACCGTTTAAAAAACAGAAACTGATAATCGGGGTTCTGTCAGTGCTTCATGACAGGGAGGATGAGGTTGTTAACGCTCTTACCGAGGAGTTCGGAGAGGCTGACTATAAAAGCGGTCTTTTGCCGTTTACCTATACCTCCTACTACAACGGCGAGATGGGAGAGGATATAAAGAGGTTTTTTCTCTCTTTCAGTAAACTGGTATCACCGGAAACCCTTGCAGATATAAAGATACACACAAACTATCTTGAAAAATTCTTTTCGATACAGGATACCTCCAGGGGGCTGCTGAGAAAGGTGAATTTTGATCCCGGTATACTCTCTCTGAGCCGTTTGATCCTTGCCTCGACCAAGGACAATGTTCACCGGGTACCGCTTAAAGACGGCATTTACGGGGAAGTCACCCTTTCCTACAGGGGGGGGAAGTTTGAACCTTTCCCATGGACCTACCCTGATTACAGAAGCAGTGAATACAGCAGGATACTGAAGGAAATCAGGGGTCTGTACAGAGAGGATCTGAATCAGGCTGAAAAATAATCAGTATATGTCTTTATGGGGTTACTTTTTTCCATATCTGCCTGTTTTTTTCTCACCGGCTGTTTTTTTTCAGACACAACAGTTGTAACTGCAGTCCTCCCCCCGTTTCCCCCATCCTGGGTATCCCTTTCCGATGATATGGAGTATGAAATTCGCTATTGTTATGACGGAAATGAAAAGCATGTTTATCAGATCAGGGAAGGGGAGGGTGTTGATATTTTGATTGAAAAAGGGATTACTGCAGTTGCGGCATATCCTGTCTCAGGCTCTTATACCATGCTGCCGGCAGGGGGGATATTTCCGTGCAACGGCAGGGGTGATGAACTTGAATTGTCCTGGGAGAACGGATTTGCATCTGTTCTTATTCATGAGCTCACCCTGAGGGGGGTTGATTTTTCAAATTTCAATATAGAGCGGTTTGAAAGGACTCTGTATGAAAAATCCGGGATGGACCCGTGGAGGCTGTCTGACATGGAGATCAGGATTTCTCTTTCCTCGCAGGTCTTTAATTCCAACTTTGTCAGAAACAGAAGGTCTTTTTCCATAGCCCCTGTATCCCCTCTTCTTGAAGGAAGCTGGGGTATTTCAGATCCGCTTGACACGCGTATTTTTAAAAGTATTGAGGGCCGTCTGGTTATGGATATGATTTATACCGGCTATTATGTACTTTTCAAAACAGAGCCGGAGCCCCTTTTCTTTGCAGAGCTTTTTATCGATGATGAGGGGTGGAAGATTTTATTCAGCACTCCGGAAGGCGGATTATCCGGGAATTTGTAAGTTTTTCAAATCCGCTGTCAGTAATAAGGTAGTCGTTCTCAAGCCTCACCCCGCCGTCTTCTGGTGAGTATATTCCAGGTTCAACTGCAAGCACCATACCTGTCCGGAGCTGTGTTTCGGTTTCCTTCAGGTCCTTGAGAACAGGGGATTCGTGGACATCAAGTCCTATACCGTGGCCGAGTGCGTGGGGCATTGAATATCCGTTTGACCTGAAAAAGTCTGTGACAGCCTTTGTTATTTCAAATGATGATGCACCGGGTGCAAGGAGGTTTTCAAATATTGATGTTGCTTCTGTAACCAGTGTAATCATCTTTTCCTGGCTGCCTTTGAGTTTGCCTGCAGCAACAGTTGTTGTAACGTCGGAAGTATAGCCTGAATATTTTATCCCGAAATCCACAATTGTAAATCCGCACCCCTTTGCAGGTGCGTTTGAGTATGACGGGAACGGGTGTATTGAGAAACTTCTTTCCGGGGAGGCGACAAGCGTTTCAAATCCAGTCCCTTCCCCGCCGAGCTTTCTTGCCTCTGTTTCAATCAGAAGTGCTATATCTGTTTCTGTAAGTTTATTCTGCATTGTGAATACTTTTTCAATTTTCTGGAAAACCGAATCGGTAAGAGAAGCTGCTTTTCTTAAAAATGATATCTCAAAGCTGTCTTTTATTATCCTTTCAGATGTAATCAGACTGTCTATTCCGTTATCAGTGCAGAGAAAAGTAAAATCAGGCATGCTTTTTTTAAGTTCAACAACAAGGGGATAGGAAAGGGATGAGGACAGTTCTATTATTTTTTCCCCTCCATCATCTGGTCCAGAGGATCCTGCAACATGTTTAAGGGCAAGTATAAAGTCCCTGCTGAAATCTGTATAGGGGATGGCCTCTGATACATGCGCCTCTTTTTCCGCCATGTTTATGTCCCAGGGGACAAGGGTTGATTTTCCGTCTGAAAAGAGGATAAGTATGGCATCCATCGGATGGCCTGAGAGGTATCTGAGAGAGGAGTTTCTGCTGTTTTCAAAGTCCGAAATAACAGCGGCAAAGATCCCTTCCCGCCTCAGGCGGGAAGAGATCTTTTTCTGTCTTGCACTATATTTTTCGCTTTCCTTATTTTGCAACAATGTTAACCAGCTTGTCAGGGACAATGATCGTTTTTATAACCCTTTTCCCTTCAAGGAGGGTTTTTATCCTGTCGTTATCAAGGGCAGCCTTTTCAAGCTCATCTTTTGACGAGCCCAGAGGCATGTCCACCTTGCTCCTGTTTTTGTTGTTAATCTGAAGGACTATGGTTACTTCACTTTCAATGGTTTTTTCCTCATCGTATTCAGGCCACTTTTCAAGTGATAATACCGGTTTATTCCCTGCCCTTTCCCACAGCTCTTCTGCAATATGGGGGGCATACGGTGAAAGAAGTTTCAGGAATTTCTCCCACATGTCCCTGTACAGTTTTGTGTCTTTGTAGAGTTCATTTATAAAGATCATCATCTGTGATATTGCTGTATTGAACTCAAGGTTGCCGGTATCGTGGGTCACCTTTTTTATCGTCTTGTGCAGGAGTTTTTCAAGTTCTTCAGGTGCCTTTTCTCCGGTAAGCTCTCTGTCTTCCGAAAGCCTCCATACCCGGTCCAGAAACCTGTAGACGCCGGAAATACCTGTTGTCGACCATGGCTTTGATACGCTTAAGGGACCCATGAACATTTCATACATTCTCATGGAATCGGCGCCGTAGTCTTTTACAACATCATCGGGATTTATTACATTGCCGAGGGATTTTGACATCTTGACTCCCCCCTCCCCGAGGATCATCCCCTGGTTCACAAGCCTCTGAAACGGCTCTTTCGTGCTTACAAGCCCGAAGTCATGGAGAACCTTATGCCAGAACCTTGAATAAAGGAGGTGGAGGACTGCGTGTTCAGCTCCCCCTACATACAGGTCTACCGGCATCCAGTAGTTTTCCTTTTCCTTTGAGATAAACTCTTTCTTATTATGGGGGTCGATAAACCTGAGGTAGTACCAGCAGGAGCCTGCCCACTGGGGCATTGTATTTGTTTCCCTTTTCGCCTTTCCTCCGCATGCAGGACAGGTTGTGCTGACCCATTCCTCTATTGTGGCAAGGGGGGACTCTCCTGTCCCTGTAGGTGCATAGCTTGTTACATCTGGAAGGGTAAGGGGAAGGTCTTCCTCTTTAAGAGGTACAATACCGCATTTTTCGCAGTGTACAACCGGTATCGGTTCTCCCCAGTATCTCTGTCTTGAGAAAATCCAGTCCCGCAGTTTATAATTGACGGTTTTTTTGCCTCGATTGGTTTCTTCCAGCCACTTAATCATTTCCCTTATAACATCAGGTGTTTTCATTCCGGTGAACTGGCCTGAGTTTACAGCAACCCCGTTCTCCTTCGCGACATAAGCCTGGTCAAGCTCATAGAGAGATCCGTCTTCAGAAACTACCTGGATAACCGGAAGGTTGAAAAGCTGTGCAAATTCAAAGTCCCTTTCATCATGGGCCGGAACTGCCATAATAGCGCCGGTCCCGTATGTGATCAGAACATAGTCTGAAATCCATACAGGAATTTTTTCATTATTTACAGGGTTTACAGCATAAGCCCCTGTGAAAACTCCGCTTTTTTCCTTTGCAAGGTCAGTCCTTTCAAGGTCTGATTTATAGCTAGCTGTTTTTATATATTCCTCAACAGCTTTTTTCTGCTCATCAGTTGTTATTTTTTCGACAAGGGAATGTTCCGGTGCAAGGACCATATAGGTTGCGCCGAACAGGGTATCCGGTCTGGTTGTGTAAACCTCAATTGAATCCTCCCGTTTTCCATCGGGAAGATGACATTTGCCCCTTCGCTTCTTCCAATCCAGTTCCTCTGCATTGTCTTGATTGCTTCAGACCAGTCAAGATCATCAAGTTCATTCAGAAGCCTGTCTGCATATGCTGTTATCTTAAGCATCCACTGTCTTATGCTTTTTCTGATTACCTGTGTATTGCATCTGTCGCATTTGCCGTCTTTTACCTCTTCGTTGGCAAGACCTGTCTTGCAGGATGGGCAGAAGTTGATAGGCATTTCTGATTCGTATGCAAGCCCTTTCTCGTAGAGCTTTAAAAAGATCCACTGTGTCCATTTGTAATAGTCAGCTGTATGTGTGGAGATTTCCCTGCTCCAGTCATAGCAGAATCCGAGGGATTTGATCTGCTCCCTGAATTTGTCTATGTTTTTCTGTGTGGATATTTCAGGATGTGTTCCTGTCTTTATTGCATAGTTTTCAGCAGGCAGTCCAAAGGAATCAAAACCCATAGGATGAAGGACTGCATAACCGTTCATTTTAAGATATCTGCAGTAAATATCTGTAGCTGTATACCCCTCGGGATGCCCTACATGAAGGCCTGCTCCTGACGGATAGGGGAACATATCAAGTACGTATTTTCTTTTTTCAGCAGGAATAGATTCATCTTCTGTTACACGGAAGGTATTGTTTTCCTCCCAGTAATTCTGCCATTTTTTTTCTATTTCATTAAAAGGATATTTGCTCATGTTTTGCATGATACATTAGCCTGTATGTTTGAGTCAATCATGGAAAAAGGGGCGGAATAAAAACTCCCTGACCCTCCATTTTGAAAAGGGGGGGGAGGGGGGGGGGTTACTGATTGAGTTTAAAGCCGTAGCTGATGTTAAGTGATATGATTCTTTCTTTTACATCTTCAACATCTGAATCGATATCTGTAAGTCCTAAAAAGATCCTTCCGTCAAGACCGAGATATCCTGTTCCCATTGGTATGTCATATCCTGCCCCTATGATAAGTCCTATATTGGGGTCGGCGGTATCGTCATCAACTGTTTCTTTATAGCCTGTATAATCGTATTTGTACTCTGAATCGCCCATGGGGAGAAAGAAGTCAAGGCCTCCAAAAAGGCTGAACTGTTCAATGTAGTATTTAAAGAGGACCGGAAGCTCTACACCTCCCTGTTTTATTGTAAGGTCTCCGTCATCTGAATCAATTTTTCCCCCTGTCGATGAGTAAAAAAGTTCAAGCTGAAGAGCCATTTCGTTTGTAAACCTGAAATTACTCATAACTCCGAAATTGATTCCTGCTTTTGTCTTGTTGGTGTGTTCTTCTCCTGACAGGGCTTCAGCCGCATCAAGGTAGTCATCGACACCCGAACCAAAAAACTTGCAGAGATTTAGACCCATTTTCGGGCCGAGGTAATAATCTGTTGCGAAAACAAATGAGGGAATAAGGCAGAGCAGCAGAATGATAAGAAATCTTTTCATCTTAATACTCCTTATAATATTTAAATATTATTTTTAAATTATTTATGAATTAAATTATCTCATTTTAAGTGTGTCGAGTCAAAATTTTTTTTAAACAAATTGTTATAATTATAACACCCCGGTCTGTGTAACAATAAATAATCTTCTGTTGTTTATTTTATGCAAGTAAAAAGGGGCTGCCGGATTTAAGCAAGGCCGGCAGCCTTTAACTCTCCGGTAAGTACTTATCTTTAGCCGGAATATCTATCATAACGCAGCTGCCTCTGAACAGGGCAGCTGCATTTTTATACTTACCCTATTATCAGAGGTTCATCAAGTCAAGGCCCCCTATTCCCGGTTTCAGAACTACCCCTTTCCTGTGTTTTCCGTCAACAAAGACTTTTACAGACTCGCTGAAAGAGATATGCCTTACAAGCTCATCCTCATAGACAGCTGCCTGAGAGTTTACATAATCTGTATCAAAGCAGCCGTCGTTGTATATCGGATTGATTGTAAAATACGCAATATTGAGAGAGGTTATATTATGGAAAAAGTGTGTTCCCTGGCTGGGTTCAACCTGGAAGTTCTTCAGTCCCGATTCAACAATAACCCTGGCGTTGCATATCTGCGCCCATCCGACCGGAATCCCGAGCCACGGGTCGCTTGACCCCAGCCGCCCCGGAACAACAAGCACGTAGTTTTTATCTTCTGCAATGAATTCGCTGTTAAGCCTGTCCAGGATTTCTGCTATCTTTTTTGTATTCGCAGGATCAAAGCTTTCAGGTTTTATATATACAAGATCATGGATCTGATCATATTTCCCGTTGCCCAGTGCTTTGTCGGAATGGATAATCTTCTCTTCCGGGGTGAACCTGTCGATATTCAGGTCTATTTCCTCAAGTCCTTCAACAATAGGTCTTATCTGCAGAAAGCTGAACTCATGGGGGATTTTAGGGTCTGCGCTCAGGTTTACGGCAAACTCTATTTCAACAGGGCATTTCATCGATTCATGTCCTATCTCAAGCAGCTCTTTCAGAATATCTGCAAGGGGGAACATCCTGTATTTAAGTATCCCTGCAAAGGTAATGATTTTTTTGCCTGAAGCTGTCACAGTATCCTTTATCACATGGTTCTGCATGTCATAGGTCGATGCAAGAAATTTGAATGCAGGGTTATCTGCCGCCTCTTCAATTTTAAGAAGGGGGGTGTTGCATTCCTGATCAACCGAGGGGGTAAAGCTGTATGGTCTCATGTCAAGGGCATAAAAAACCTTCTGGCTTGACTTGACTGCGCTGTCGACAGAGGCAAACTGTATATTCTGTTTGGGGTGAGCGGGTGAGAACCTGAGTCCTGTCCCCCCCTCGACAACTGTTTTTCCAAGTCCGATTGCAATATCTGCTATCCCCTCTTCGGTTTTTTCATTGGGAAGGGGGTAGTAGTTGTATGACCTTGCCACCCCGGCAAAATCCGGGTAAAAGTAGTTGCCCCTCTCTGCCCCTGTAACTTCCTGGATAATAACCGCCATCTTCTCCTCGTCAATTACATTTTTGGTTGCTGCAATATAGGCCTTGCTTTTTTTATAGTAGGTCGAGGCAAAAACACTTTTTATAGCCTGTTCAAGCTGTAGAAACCTTATTGTGCTGTCTGTATTGTTGTTTGAAAGCATGTATGTTGCATAAACCCCGGCGAACGGCTGGTATATTGAATCCTCAAGAAGACTTGATGATCTTACTGCGATAGGGTTTTTTATCACTGACAGAATTGTTTTGATATTTTCATGGAGATAGTCGGGGAGTTCTGCCTGAAGAAATGAATTAAGTATCATACTGTCGTTTTTCATGGAAAAGGCTGTCTCAAACAGGTTGTTTAGTTCCATGAAATCTTCAAAAACCGAGGTTGACAGGACAATTGTTTTCGGTATTGTTATGTTGATTTTCTTGAATTTGAAAAAAAGATTGTGCTTTTTTATAATATTGTCAATAAATGCAAGTCCCCTCCCTTTTCCTCCAAGAGATCCGTCGCCGATACGGGAAAAAAAGGTGTACTCGTCAAAGCGGTTGTTTTCAAAACTGGCAATTGAGCCTTTCCCTGTGTGCTCCCGGTAGAGCTTGATAATTTCAATCAGGTATCTCTTTGTTTCAATCAGGGAACCGTTAAAGTCCCTGAGCTGGATCGGTTTGAAAATTTCCGCAAGAGAAAAGAGTGCCCTTGCCCTCATCCATTTTGAGAAATGGTTCTGCCTGATATGGTGTTCTACAGAGTAATTTGGAACAATAGCAAGTTTTTCCTGCAGGTCTTTGAGATTTTCAGCTTTTGCAAGGGTAAGTCCGTCAGGGTCTTTAAAAATAAAATCCCCGAACCCGTAATTGTTTTTTATATAGTCCCTCAGTTCCTTGAGAAGTGTTTCAGAGTGTTTGTATATAAATGAGGCGTTGTATTTTTCCGCATCATCCTTAAGATCAAGCTGGGCCGACTGTAGGAGAATAGGGACTTCATCATTTTCCTTTCTGATTATTTTACAGAGTTTTATCCCTGCTATCGGATCTTCCACCCCCTCTCTCTTGTACCCGATATCTGAAATAATTCCCAGAATATTGTTTTTATATTTATTGTATAGTTCAATTGCCTCTTCGAATGATGTAGCAAGGAGGATCTTTGGCCTTCCCCTCATCCTGGTGTTCTGCTGATACTCATTTAAACCCTCTTCCATGATACGCCTTGCCTGTTTGAAAAGGAGCCTGTATATATTGGGCAGGTAACTTGAATAGTATCTTATGGAGTCTTCCACCAGGATTATTGTCTGAACACCTGCTTCCTTTACATCGTGCTCCACGTTCATCCTGTCCTCTATAAGCTTTACTATTGCAAGAAGAAGTCTTGCGTTGCCCAGCCATGAAAAAATATAGTCTGCCTTGATGTTGCTGAGTGCTTCAAGCTTTTCAGATATTGCCTTTGAAAAAGGGCTTAATACTACAACCGGTATTTCAGGGTATGCTGTCTTTATGTTTTCGGCCAGTTCAAGAACAAGGGTCCCCTTGAAGTTCAGCATTGTGATGACAAGGTCAAAGTTGGCGGTTTTAAGTTTATCAAGCGCCTCCTCCTCTGTTGAGACATGGGTAAAGCGGGGAGGGTATCTGAGGTTCAGGGATACATATTCCTGGAAAAGCTGCTCATCGATCCTTCCGTCCTCATCAAGCATGAACTTGTCATATCTTGAACATACAAGGAGGATATCGTTTATTCTTCTGTCCATAAGCTTTTCAAACGGTGTTTCCTTGAACTGAAACTGAACTGCAGGCGATTTTTCCATATTATGATCCCTTTAAAGTTATGATTATATTTCTAATAATAATACAGGATTATGATAAATATCAATAATTTTCATGAACTAACCTGTATAGATGTATAGATAGGTCTTGACCTATTTGGAAAATAGGAATAAGTATTAAAGTACATAATACTTGTAAAAATTCAAGTATTAAATTGTTTTAAGGAGCTGTTTAGAATGTATAATCTTGATGAGTTTATGGGAGAACTGGAGAGGAAAAATCCAGCACAGCCTGAATTTATCCAGGCTGCAAAAGAAGTTATCGAATCTATTATTGACGTAGTAAATGACAATCCTGCTTATCTTAATGCCAAAATTCTTGAAAGAATTACTGAACCGGACAGAACTTTCATGTTCAAGGTTGAATGGGAAGATGACAACGGTGAAGTACAGGTAAACAAAGCCTACAGAGTTCAGTTTAACAACGCTATCGGTCCATATAAGGGGGGACTCAGGTTCCACCCAAGCGTAACACTCGGAACACTGAAATTTCTCGGTTTTGAGCAGATTTTCAAGAACAGCCTGACAACCCTCCCTATGGGCGGCGGCAAGGGCGGTTCTGATTTTAATCCTAAAGGCAAATCAGACACAGAAATCATGAGATTCTGCCGATCCTTCATGACAGAACTTCAGAAATATATTGGTCCAGAAACTGATGTTCCTGCAGGAGATATTGGAGTAGGTGGAAGAGAGATCGGTTTTATGTACGGTCAGTATAAAAAACTCAGGGTTGAAAATACCGGCGTACTCACAGGTAAAGGTCTCAACTGGGGCGGTTCACTCGTAAGACCGGAAGCTACAGGTTACGGTACAATGTACTTTGCAGATGAAATGCTCAAGGCAAACAATGATTCAATGAAGGGAAAAACAATTTCTGTTTCAGGTTTCGGTAATGTTGCCTGGGGTGCAGTAATCAAGGCTACAGAACTCGGCGGAAAGGTTGTTACAATTTCAGGTCCTGACGGTTATATCTATGATGAAAAAGGGATAAACACAAAGGAAAAAATGGACTACATGCTTGAACTCAGATCTTCAAACAACGATGTTGTTGAACCATATGCCAAAAAATTCGGAGCAAAATTTGTTGCAGGCAAAAAACCATGGGAAGTTAAGGTTGATATGGCATTCCCCTGTGCAATCCAGAATGAGCTTAATCTTGAAGATGCAAAAACTCTTATTGCAAACGGTGTTAAATATGTTGTTGAAACATCCAACATGGGATGTACAGCAGATGCAGCTGTTGAGTTTGTAAGCAAGAAGATCCCGTTCGGTCCCGGTAAAGCTGCCAATGCAGGCGGTGTTGCAGTTTCAGGTCTTGAAATGTGCCAGAACTCAATGAAATACAGCTGGAGTGCTAAAGAAGTTGATGAAAAACTCAAGAGAATTATGAAAGATATTCATGCAGCATGTGTAAAAGAAGGAAAGGATGCATCAGGTTATGTAAACTATGTTAAAGGGGCAAATATTGCCGGCTTTAAGAAAGTTGCAGATGCAATGCTTGATCTCGGTTACTAGAATATATCAGCGATAAATGCTTGAGCCCGGCCGGTAAGGCCGGGTTTTTTATTTGTCGGGAGGGGAGTCCCCTATTCAGCCAGGGACAAAAAAAGAGCCGGTCCCGAATCAGAAACCGGCTCCCAAAAAACCCTTTTTATAGAAGTTTAGGAGGAATCTATAAAAAAAATATTAGCTTAGCATTGAAAGGACTGTTTCAATTGATTTGCCTGTGGCATCTGCAACTGCTTTGATAGAAAGTCCTTCTTTTCTTATGTTTTTGACCTTTCCGTTGATCACCGGTCTTTCGAAAATCCTGTTTTTGTTTTTATTGTTCATTTTGATCTCCTCAAAAAAAATCTTTATTTTTATGGTGATTTCTTAATCACCTCTGCTTTATTCTTTCTATGGATAAAATAATATCTATTAAAAAAAATGTCAATATAGGATAAATAAATATCGATAAAAAAATATATTTTTTATAAGAGATATATTTATAAAGCTGCAGGATTTTTATAAACAGTTTTGCTGATCAGTTAAGGTGCTGGTTGTCGGTAAACTGTTATATCGTATATCTATGGAGGAAACCGCATAAAGTTTCGGCGTCAATGTTGCCCCCCGATATTACTATTATATTAGTGCTGCTCTGTTTAAACTTTAATCTGCCGGACAGAACTGCAGCCAGACCGACAACAGCTGAAGGCTCTGCCGCAAGTTTTCCGTTCATGAGAATTTCTCCGGTTGCCTGTATGATAAATTCTTCCGGAACACTGACAACATCATCAACATATTTCTGCATCATCTCATAAAGCTGCGGATATGCTCTGGTCATTTTAAGCCCGTCAGCTATAGTGGGCTTAAATGCTACCTCGCCTGGACAGCCATTTTTTCTGCTGACGGTAAATCTGGGTATGGCGTCTGTTTCAACACCTATTATGCGGATTTCCGGGTGAAGTGCTTTAACAGCGCAGGCAATTCCTGAAGCAAGAGCTCCTGCCCCAAGTGGCACTGTAATTGTATCGGTATTTTCCATTTCTTTTAGAATTTCCAGTCCGATTGTCCCGTGGCCAGCTATTACTTCAGGATCATCGCATGAATGTATCAGGGTGTAGCCATTTTCTTTTTGCAGCTGGTATACAATTTCATATCTTTCGGCCGGAGTTTCTCCTGCCAGTATAACTTCTGCCCCCAGGTCCTTAACCCCGTTAATCTTTATTTTCCGGGCATTTTCTGGCATTACAATTACAGCTCTGGTGTTTGTCAGTTTTGCTCCATAGGCTGTCCCGAGTGCATGATTTCCGGAAGAGGCGGTTATTATACCTGTTTCCTTTTCCTTATCAGTCAATGTGAGGATTTTATTGAGCGCCCCTCTTATTTTAAATGAACCGGTTAACTGCAGGTTTTCCGGTTTTAAAAAAATGCTGCTTTTAAATTTTCTGCTGAAATAGCTGCTGTAAATCAGCGGACAAAAATCAATATAGGGACTTATCTTTTTTTGAGCTGCAACAATATCCTTAAAACCTACCATTTTGTCCTCTTGTTATTTCTGTAATTCAGTATTCCAGGGTATTATATCTTTATAAACAGTGATTAAAAACCCCCTCAGTAAGTCCAAGGGGGTAGGGAGTGTTATCCTGCCTTCTGCAGTTTTTTCTCTTCAAGCTTGTCAATTATAATAGCACCTGCAAGGTCGCCGGTGCAGTTCAGTGTTGTGATTCCCATATCCACAAGCCTGTATAAGCCGGCCATAATAGGAACAATTTCAAGAGGCAGATTGAATGTGGCAACAAGTACGGCAATTTTTACAATTCCCGATCCGGGGATACCGCCGCCGCCGAGAGTTACAAGAACAGCAAATCCAACCATCAGAAACATCTGGGGGATTGAGATCGGGATACCTGCAGCCTGTGCTGTAAAAATAAGTACTATGGGAAGGAGTACCCCGTTGCCGTCCTTGTTTATCTGTGAGCCGAGAGGGATGGTGAAGTTTGACACTGTATCGGACAGGTTGAATTCTTCTTTTGCGATTTTCAGGCTCATCGGGATAGAAGCGGTGCTGCTGCATGTGCTCATTGTGTATATCATAAGTGATGATGCCTTTTTGATAAATGTCCAGGGTGATATTTTTGTTACAATCCAGAGGAGCAGTATATATACAAGGAAGAAATGGACTAAAGTCCCGAGATAGAATGTTCCGAGAAGTTTTGCTATAGGTCCGAAAAGAGAACTGCCGTATTTTCCGAAGGTTGCAGCCATAAGACAGAATACACCGATGGGAGAAAAGGAGATGATTATTCCGACCAGCGACTGGACCAGGTCTGACATGGTTTTAAGAGCTTTTCTTACCGGTTCCCCTTTTTCACCCATAAAGACAGCGGCAAGTCCAATGAAAATTGAAAATACTGCAACATGAAGGACATTTCCACTGCTCATAGAGGCAATGATGTTTTTTGGGAAAAGGTCGAGAATAAAAGCCTGAAAGGTTGTAAACTCTGCAAGTTTTACCCCCTCTGTTGATATCCCTGCAAAGGAAAATCCGACTCCAGGTCTTAGAATTTTACCGACAACCAGGCCTATTACAGCCGCCAGAACTGTTGTCAGCATATAGTAGGCAATAACCTTTCCCCCTATGCTTCCCAGTGTTTTAGGGCTTTTTGCGCTGCATATGGCAGAACTCATTACAAATAAAACTATTGGTATGAGAGACATCTGCAGAAGATTGATAAAAATGTCGCCAATAAATTTGATTTGTACTGCGCCTGGTCCCCAAATCATCCCGACAGCAACGCCGGAAATCATTCCAATCAAGACTTTCATGGAAAGTGACTGTTTTTTCCACCACTTAAACATATTGTACTCCTGAATATAAAATCAGAAGGCGCAATCAGGCCTTCTGTATTAAAACCTTTTTACTGCTTTATTATTTCTTTTATTATCTGAACAGCCTTATCAATCTGCTTTCTGTTTATCTCCTTGTATATGACCAGCCGGATACTTGTATCGTCCACAGCATTTACCAGGAGTCCCTTTCCCGCCAGAAGCTCAGCAAAGTGTTTTGAGTTCATTCCTGTTTTTGATATTTCTGCTTTCAGAATATTTGTCTGGACAGATCTTTTATTAATTTCAAGCGGTGTAAAAGCTGATAATGAGTCTGCAAGATATGCTGTATTCTCATGGTCTTTCTTGAGTTTCGGGATTTCTGTTTCAAGCGCAGCAATTCCGGCTGCGGCAACGATACCACCCTGTCTGACAACTCCCCCGATATTCTTTTTAAGGTTTCTTGCTTTTTCAATGAAGTCCCTTTTCCCGCAGAGGAGTGATCCTACCGGGGCGCCAAGCCCTTTTGAAATGCAGAACATGAGAGAATCGACATGTCTGGCAAACTCCCTGACCGCAGTATTCAGGTAAGCCGATGCATTGAAAATTCTGGCACCGTCCAGATGGAGCGGAACGTTGTATTCGGCGGCTGTCTTTGATATCTCTGCTATACAGTCTGAAGTGAGGCATGTCCCGCCGTAATAGTTATTTGTGTTTTCTATGCAGACCGCTTTCACTGTGTTTTTTTTAAGGAGTTTGTCAATTGAGGGTATATCAGGGACCCCGAGTAAATCTGTACTGTAAAAGAGGGGTTTTATTCCTCCGGGTCTGTCTGTGAATATTCCTTTTTCACTCCGGTATATATGTGAGTTTTCATTTGTTAAGCAATTGTCCCCGTAATCTGTATATGACATAAGGGCCAGGAGGTTTCCCATTGTTCCGCTGAGGCAGAACAGGGCTGCTTCCATTCCTGTTATCTCAGCTGCTTTATCTTCAAGCAGCCTTATGGTCGGGTCTCCCCCCCTTCCGTCGGCAGTTAATCTTCCTTCATCCCCGAGTTCGGCATTAAGCATTGCATCATACATAGCCTTTGTCGGTTTTGTCAGGGTATCACTTCTTAAATCAATCACGACTTACCTCATCCTGTTTAATGTATAATTTTACTTTAAGAATGCAATAATCATGCCAATGAAAAAGATGGCAGGCTTTTTTTGAGGTTTATCAATGTTGTTAAGCATTTGCGCCGGGAATAAGCTGTTTTAATGAGAAGAAGGGGGGTGAATATAATAAATTGCAGCGAATTATCTGATATGCTGAAAGATGTACAGAGACAGTTTTATGTCTTATCTGTTTCACTTGAAACAGATAAGACACGCAGTGCAACACGGAATTTTATATACTGTACTTTTTCCGGAGCCGCCAGAGGGTACTTCTGTGGATATTCAGTATACCTGCAGCTTTCCCCTGGTCCCCTTTTGCAAGTCTTAAAGCCTCTTTGAGGTCCTCTTCCGTAATCTCCTGTTTCCGGTCCAAATATGTTTCACTGTTTTCATTTTGAGCTCTTGGTTCATATCTGTTTATCATTGTCTCTATAATTTCCCGGCTGATCATATCGGCAGTGTTTATAATTTTCAGTTTTTCTATAAAATTCTTCAGCTGTCTTACATTGCCGGGCCATGGGTATTCTTTCAGGACTCCTACTGCGCTGTCAAGAATATTAAGTTCCCTGTTGTTTGCTGATTCACTCCAGAATTCCTTGAACAGATCATATATATCATCAGTCCTTTCCCGTAATGGGGGAATAAACAGGGTAAGCACATTCAGTCTGAAAAAAAGGTCTGCCCGGAATTTGTTTTCACCTACAAGGTCTCTGAGTTTTTTGTTGGTTGCGGCGATTACCCTTACATCTATCGGGATAAAGCGGTCGCTTCCGAGTCTCATAACCTTCCTCTCCTGCAGTACCCGAAGGAGCCTGCCCTGAAGGGAAAGGGGCATTTCGCTTATTTCGTCCAGAAATATTGTGCCGCTGTGGGCAAGTTCGAACAGGCCAGTTTTTCCGCTTTTTTTGGCTCCGGTAAAGGCCCCTTCCTCATATCCGAAAAGTTCGCTTTCAAGTATGCTTTCAGGAAGAGATGCGCAGTTGACAGCTACAAACGGTCCATTGCTTCTTGTGCTTTCATTATGGATGCTTTGAGCGAAGAGTTCCTTGCCGATCCCTGTTTCTCCGGCAATCAGGACAGTTAAATCCGGAATTGAAAACATTTTTGCAATATCAATACATTCCTTTATTTCTCTGCTGCTTCCCTTTATATCCTCAAAATGATATGAGGCAAAAAGTCCTTTATCAAGAAACTGTTTCCTGATTTTCTCCTCTCCCTTTGTTATGGTGTTTGTATCGTTAAAGGTTGCAATTGCCCCGATTATCTCGCCACTGCCGGTTTTAAGGGGGATAAGGTCGCACAGTACTGCGGTACCTTTCAGGTATGCAATTTCCTGCAGATTCGCCTTTCCTGTTTCAAGTACCCCGAGAAGGTCTTTAAGTTCAGGGAAAATATCAACAAGCTGTCTGCTTATGGGGTCCTGGTTTTCCGGGAGCAGGGAGAGGGCAATCCTGTTTATCAGGGTTATGGAGCCGTGCCTGTCTATTGCGATGTAGCCTTCCCTTGTGTTGTTCAGTATTGCATTAAGCTCCTCGTTTTTTCTTACGTTGCAGAATATTGTATCAAGAAGGGCTTCTGCTTCTTCAACTGCGTGGGAAAGGGCTTTTTCGCTGAACTCAATTCTGACGTAATCCATGTGAAGTTTTTTTGCAATCCGGGCCTGGAACTTTCCCCCTACAAACACATCAATCCCTTCGCTTTTCAGTTTCAGCATCTGTCTTACAGTGTCATCCTCATCGCTTGCCCTGACCTGTGTAATGCTTACGTTCAGAAGTGGGTTGAGTTTATCAAGTCCCTGAAGAAGATTTCCGAATCCTATTACAGCAATTCTGTTTCCTATTCTGCTTGCTTCATTAAGGGCCTGTATCATGTCTTCAAAGGGGACAGGTATTTCAACGACAGGAAGGTCGAGCTGTTTTCTTATTTTAGTAGCAGTCCTTCCGCGGGCAAGTATTACCCTGAGTCCCTGCTTCATAAGCTCTTCGGGGTGTTCGGGATCATAAACCTGGATATCAACCTCTTTCCCGAGTTTTCTGAATATTCCGTCTGCAAGGGCGATAAAATCCTCGTTATAGGCGGCGTAACAGATACGGCTCATTTGCTGTCTCCCTTTGTGATGATCTGTCGGATAAACAGATTCGGTCTGCGTTTTCCTGAATATGATACCTTCTAAAACTGATTTTCTCTATCCTTTTTCTCATCTGCAATTCAAAATCGGTTATAATTATTAATAAGGGGTATTTATTATGGGCACCTCTAAAAACTATGTTTTTTTCGTTTACGAAAAAAATAATTCCTTACGCCATTGGCGATTAGGTGCCCGGTATGGGGATCAACCGAAGGTTAATAGAGATCCCCTTATGAAAAAAATACTTCTTCTGATTATTTTCCTTTCTTCAGCCCTTTTTGCCAGAGAGGAGGTTTTCAGGCTTTTCGCTTCCGGCAGCTATTCCCAGGTAAAAGGCTTACTCCAGTCGGGTATCGATATCAACTCAGAGGATGAAAAGGGGTGGTCCCCTCTGATGTATGCGGCTGCGTACAACAGGGACAGCCGCGTAATCACTCTTCTGATCAAAAGTGGCGCTGATGTTAAAACTGCAAATAAATCGGGAGCGACTTCCCTGATGGCTGCTTCATGGAGCAACAGCAATCCTGAGGTGCATAACCTTTTAATCAGGGCGGGCGCTGATGTAAACAGGCGGAATAACGACGGTATGACTCCCCTGATTTTTGCTTCCATGAATAACCTTAATCCTGATGTGATCTCCATTCTTATAAGGGAGGGGTCAGATGTCAGGACGAAGTGCAGTTCGGGGTTCACCCCTCTTATGTATGCGTCGCTCAGAAACCCGAATCCTGATGTTGTTTCGGCCCTTATTGATGCGGGGTGCGATGTCAGGGAAAAGACCTGGGACGGGGGAACTGTCCTTATGATGGCTGCGGGGAGCAACAGTAATCCTGATGTTGTTTCCCTCCTTATAGAGGAGGGTTCAGATGTCAACAGTACAGACGACAGGGGTTTTACAGTCCTGATGATTGCCTCAATGGTGTCTTTGAATCCTGAGGTGATTGATGTTCTTATAAGGAATGGAGCTGATATCGGGGTGAGAGATTTATCAGGCAGGTGCGCGTTTGACTATGTGAGGGAGAACAGCGCCCTGATAAACACATCTGCATACTGGGCACTTGAGAGGATGGTTTACTGAGGGTGGTGGTTTATTTGCCTTGGTATGATTAATATCAGGTTGTTTGATTAAATTATTACTCATATGAATTTGACATAGTGCGTTATCGGGATCATACTGGAAAAAAGCTAACTATATGTGTAAAATGAATTTAAAGAAAAGAAAGTATCTTTTTTCTTCTGTATATTTAATATTTCTTTTTGTAAAAGTCATTTTCAATGAATCTTCTTTTTCATTTTGGTATATCTGGGGATATTTCAGATTATTTCCATCATATAAACTTTACATTTAATGCTATTCGGATATGATAATGAGTTATTGGAATTAAAGATAAAAAATGCCTGATGTACATGATAGAATAACAAGAAGCTATAACATGAGCAAGATAAAAGGAAAAAACACCCGTCCTGAAATCATCGTCAGAAAATATTTACATTCAAAAGGTATTAGATTCCGATTACATGTACCTGTTTTACCTGGAAAACCGGATATTGTATTAGCGAAATATAAATCTATTGTTATGGTTCATGGATGCTTCTGGCATGGACACGAAAAGTGCAAATATTTTGTTGTTCCAAAGACAAGGACAGAGTGGTGGAGTAATAAAATAGCAAAAACAATATCTAGAGATAAAGAGAATAATGAGAAATTGACACAATTAGGCTGGAAAGTTTTTATTATCTGGGAATGTGAATTGAAAAATGGGAAGGAAGAAACACTTGAAAAGCTTTATAGAGAAATAATATGTCAAAAATAAAGATTATTCCTGTAATTGATATATTCGCTGGTCCTGGAGGCTTAGGAGAAGGATTTTCATCAATATATGTTGATAATAAAAGAGTTTTTAATATTAAACTTTCTATAGAGAAAGATGAGAATGCACATGAAACGCTGGAGTTAAGAAGTTTTTATAGAAAATTTGATAAAGGAAAAGTTCCTGATGAATATTACAATGTATTAACAGAACCTGTTATGCAAAAAAGAAATAAGCTTAAAAAAAAGTTATTTGAAAAGTATCCTGTTGAGTTTCAGGAAGCAAGTAAAGAAGCTTGGCAGGCTGAATTGGGAACCAGTAATTATAATTCAGATATGGTTGACCAAAGAATAAAAAAATCACTTGGTCATGTTTCAGATTGGTTATTGATAGGAGGACCTCCATGCCAGGCTTTTTCTCTAGCTGGAAGGTCTCGTGTTGGAGGAATAAACAGGAATGATCACCGCGTTTATCTTTATAAGGAGTATTTACGTATTATAGCAGTACATCATCCTGCTGTTTTTGTGATGGAAAATGTAAAAGGGTTGTTATCTGCAGAGGTTAATGGAGAAAAGGTTTTTGATTGGATATTAAGTGACTTAAAAAATCCATCTTCGGTTTTTAAAAATACAAATTCTCCAGGATATAGGATATTTTCTCTTACAACTAAAGTATCTGATTTGGATGAATTGAATAATCCAGAATACAGTTCTGATATAGACTATCTTATTGAAAGTGAAAAGTATGGGATTCCACAGAAAAGACATAGAGTTATACTTTTAGGAATAAGAAATGATATAAATATGATTCCTGATACTCTTGTCCCCAAAGAAACAGAAATAAAATTGAAGAATATAATAGGGGATTTGCCAAAAATCAGAAGCGGACTGAGCCGTTCGTTTGTATCCAGTGAAATAAAAAATGGAAAGAAAAAAAGATATTATAAAAAAGAAATAAATACAGATGAGAATTGGCTGAAAGTTGTTACTTCTATAAGACAGGAAATATTAAAAATGAATAGTTTTTCAGATAAATATTCAGAAAAAGTAATTAAAGTGCCTATCTATGGAACTGGAAGTGAGTTTATAGAGTGCAAAGGTATTGCGCCTGAAAACCCTCTTTATTTCTGGTATAAAGAAGAAAAATTAAAAGGAGTTTGTAATCATGAATCAAGGACTCATTTAGTTCAGGATTTGAAAAGATATATGTTTTCAAGCTTATTTTCAAAAATGAATAATCGATTTCCCCGGCTAAACGAATACAATAAATATAGTTCAGAATTGATGCCTGATCATGAAAGTGCAGAATCAGGGAAATTCGCAGATAGATTCCGTGTACAGTTGCCGGATCGGCCTGCAACTACTATAACGAGTCATATTTCAAAAGATGGTCACTATTTTATACATTATGATCCTGATCAGTGTAGAAGTCTTACAGTCCGGGAAGCAGCAAGAATTCAGACATTCCCTGATAATTACCTGTTCTGCGGCTCAAGGACAGCACAATATCATCAGGTTGGAAATGCTGTACCTCCTTATTTGGCTAAACAAATAGCAGTAATTGTATATAATATCTTTAAGAAATTATAGTTTAGGAGTTTTGATTTTAATGATATTAAACACTAAAGAAGTAATTCCTTCGGCAAAAAGACTAATTAAGTCATTAAGAGATTTGGGGTACACGTTCTCATCAGCAATTGCTGATTTAATAGATAATTCAATCCAGGCTGGTGCAACAGAAATCTATATCGATATTGAAATGAAAGGAGTAAATTCATTTGTACGTGTTGCTGATAATGGGTATGGAATGACTCACATTCAACTTGAAGAAGCAATGCGATATGGATCTGATAATGATTATAATGTGGCTAATAATCTTGGAAAATTTGGTTTAGGTCTTAAAACAGCATCATTTAGTCAATGTCGAAGATTTTCTGTTGCTACACGTTCAATTAGTGATAGACAGAAAATTATTCACAGTTTTGCATGGGATCTTGCTCATATAGAAAAGACAAATAAGTGGGAAATTCTTGAGCTTGATAATAAGACTCGGGATTTTGTTGTTCAAAATTATCTTAGGGAGAATACAGGAACAGTTATTTTATGGCAATATCTGGATAGAGTAATTGAATCACCTTGTACTGAAGACAAAGCTAATAAAATAATATTAAAACTTCACCGGGAACTTGAGGATCATTTGTCGATGGTATTTCATCGCTTTCTATCCGGTGAAGTTCCGGGTAGTAAAATTAAAATATACCTGAATGAACTTGAGGTTGTTCCATGGGATCCATTTGTCAGGACCGAAAAAAAACTGCAGGAATTTCCGATAAAAAAAATTCCTATAGAAATTGATGGAATAAAATCTACTTTATCATTGCAACCCTATATTCTTCCAAATCAAGGGGATTTTAGTTCTAAAGCCGCTTTTGATAAAGCAAGTGGACCTAATAAATGGAATCAGCAACAAGGATTTTATATTTATCGTTCAAATCGTTTAATCCAAAGTGGGGGATGGTCAAGATTGCGGGCAGCTGATGAGCATACAAAGCTTGCAAGAATAGCTCTTGATTTTACTCCAGATCTTGATGATGCGTTTAAAATAAATGTTGCTAAAATGAAAGTTCAGATACCACAACAGATTAGAGAACAGGTTGAGGCAACTGTCAAATATATAGTTAAACATGCACGGGAGATTTACGATAAAAATGGAAAAGATGAAAAATTTATTAAGAAAGAGTATCAAACAACAAAGTCATTTCTGAAAAAAACAAATACATCAACAAATGTAAAAAAAGATCCTGAACATTCTGAACAACTCCATCTATTCGAGGATAATGATTCCAAATTAAGATCGGAAATGACATGGTCATTAAAAGAGCTTCAATATGAACTTGAAAAGATTGCAGATAATGAAGAAAGACTTGTCATAAAAAAGGTTTTTAAGCGTTTTGCTGATAGCTTGAAAAGCTAAGGATATATTATGGAATATGATAATGCATTAGGAATTGTACGCTTATTAATTAATGGAGGTTGTGATCGTAGTGATGCAATAAATAATCCTGCTATACCGGAGGAATATAAGCATCGTATAAAAGAAACTTTAGAACGTGAAGATAATATAACTTTAAGACCAGCGAATCTTTTAACTGCTGAAAATGATAAAGATGAGTGGTTGAGATATCTTGATCGTTCTGAATGGCATTATTGGCCAAGTCTGAGAAGATATCTTCTCGGTTATAAGAACTGGAGCAATGCAGCATTGCGATCGCTTGATGAAACAACGGACAGAATACTTGGTCAGCTTAATCCGCCAGAAAATGACCAGTTTGATATTCGTGGTCTTGTATTGGGTTATGTTCAGAGTGGTAAGACTGCAAATTTCACGGCATTAACAGCTAAAGCTGCTGATATAGGATATCGCTTGATCATCATTCTTTCTGGTATTGATAACGGTTTAAGAAGACAAACCCAGATTCGTCTTAATAAGGAATTAACAGGATATGCAGATGGGCGTGGAAATTCAGTTCAGTTACCTCCAATAGGGAAGCAATGGCATCAGTTTACAACAGAAGATCTAAAAGGTGATTTCCGAGCTGGTAATGCGAATTATGCAGCATTACAGGGCTCGCAACCGGTATTGCTTGTAATTAAAAAAAACGGGGCAGTACTTAGAAGACTTCATAGATGGCTTGATGAGGCTCCAGAGGATATACGCAGAAGTTTACCTGTACTTGTTATTGATGATGAGGCTGACCAAGCAAGTATTGATACAAAAGGCTCCTATCAGGAAGAAAATGAGCCTTTGCCTGATGATTTCATAGAACCAACAGTAATAAATAAATTAATAAGAGAATTGTTAAATAAGTTTCAAAAAAGAGTTTATGTTGCATATACTGCAACACCATTTGCTAATATACTTATCCCTCACGATACTTATCATCCGCAATATGAAGATGACCTTTATCCTAAAGATTTTATTGTTGATATTCCAAAGCCTGATGGATACTTTGGTGCAGAAGAACAGTTTGGTAGATTTGATTCAGATATTCAGGAGGGTATTGGAGGTCTTGATATATTAAGGATTATTCCAGAACAAGAACTGAATAATCTGAAAATATACAACACTTTACCTTCGACTCTTGAAATTGCTATGCTTGATTTTGTTATTGCTGGTGCTGCCAGATCTCAAAGAGGACAAAATAATGAGCCTGTAACAATGTTGTTGCACGGAAGTCATCTTGTCCTTAAGCAAAATGAAATTAAATCACTTGTTGCACAACGTTTTTCTGAATTACGTGATGAGTGGAGATATCAGCGGTCGCTTGGAATTCGAGATAAATTAAAGGAAAGATGGGATAAGGATTTTCGACCGGTTACACGGGATATGGAGTTGCCCTATGAAGTTGATTTTTCAGAGATTGAAGCATTTATTGGACCGTTTTTTGAATCAGTACAGATCAGAATCATTAACAGTAATTCCGGTGATGTGTTAGATTATGAAAGAGAACCTAATCTTAAGGCTATAGCAGTAGGTGGCAATCGTTTATCTCGTGGTTTAACTCTTGAAGGATTGGTAACGAGTTATTTTTTTAGGACAAGTGCAATGTATGATACACTTATGCAGATGGGACGGTGGTTTGGATTCAGAGATGGATATCAAGATCTCACTAGAATTTACATGACTACAGACCTTGCTGGCTGGTTTAGCGATTTAGCCTTAGTTGAATATGAATTACGCCAGGATATAAGAATGTATGAATTGCAGAATGTGAAGCCACTTGAGCTTGGATCCCGAATTGTTAAACATCCTGCAATGCTTGTGACAAATCGATTAAAACAGAGATTTGCACGAACAATAATAGTTGAGCAAAGTTATTCAATTCGAGTGGTGCAAACATTGCGGTTTCCGTTTAATAATCTAGATGCAATGAGCATTTTGTCTAAGAACAACTTAAAAGTGGTGAAAGAGTTTGTAAAAAAATTAGGAGAAGCAAATTGGGAAAACTCTGTTCCTGTGTGGCGTTCAGTTTCTCCTGATATTGTTATAAGTTTTTTAAACAGTTATCAGTCGTATGCTGAAGCCAAGAATATTTCTATTCATTTATTGGTAGCGTATATTCAGAAACAGCTTGAGAATAATGAACTTATATCTTGGACTGTTGCAGTTAAGGGAAGAATATTGCCGGATAAAGTTTTAGGATCAATTGATTTAGGATTGAAGAATCCAATACTTATGATAAGTCGTACAAGGTTGGCTGGTGATCCTGAATCTCTTGGAGTAATAACCAATCCCGGAGATGAGGAAATTGGTTTAAGTGATGAACAATTGACTCAAGTACGAAAAATACAGAATTCTAATGGTCAAAAAATAGGTGCAAATCCAGCCGCTAGAATGGTGCGTCGGTCAACGGAAGGTTTGTTATTAATATATCCTGTAAGTCGTTATTCAGGATATGAAAAACACTCTAAAAAATCTAGAAAACCTCTATATGATAATCCAGAGGATTGTAGGTGTAATGATGTTATATGTTTTGCTATATCTTTTCCAAAAAGTAATACAGAGCAAGGAATTAAAGGCGAATATGTAGTCGGTACAGTAGATTGGAGGCCTTTGTGATACAAATTGATTCAAAGGTGTGGGATTTGCTTACGCAACCGTCTGGTGAACTTTTAATAGCAAGAAATCCATTTCCAGATAAACCAGTTTTGTTGCTGTGTGCTATTGATAATAAAGGACATCGGCATTTGCTTATTCCTTTGGATGAAACAGAATTGAATTTTAATGATACAAAAAGTAAAGGTTTTATTGCTGTTACTCGCAGTCTACTTATTGAGGGTGATGAATTAAAAAAGTATTTGGATATAGAGTGTATTGATTCTGCAGGCTTTTCAATATTTGATGTTATGGGCGGGGAAATATTTGAAAAAATAGAAAAGGATCAGTTGAATCCAGTAAATAATATCAAGATAATATTGACGAAGTGGAGAAGATTTTGGGGGCAGGTACCACAAAATTTGTTAACAAATGAAGAACAGTTGGGTTTGTTTGCAGAGTTGTGGTTTTTATCTACATGGTTAATACCAAAAATTGGAGTATCTGCTGTAATGGCGTGGAACGGCCCATGGGGTAGCCGGAATGATTTTGAATTGAATAATAAATCAGTTGAAGTAAAAGCAACTATGAATAATAGAGGAAGGATTCATCGAATTAATGGAATAACTCAATTGGAAAACCCTGAAAATGGTCTTTTATATTTGTTTAGTCTTAGATTGAGGAAGGATTCGACTTCTACAAAAAATATTCCGGTCTTGATCGATACTTGCTTCCGACAATTATCAGATTCTCATGAAGCACTTGAGCATTTTGAAAATGCTTTAAGTCGCATAGGTTATTCTCCTGTTTATCAGGATATCTATTCTGAACTGAATTTTCATATTGTGGAAGAAAACTTGTTTATTGTTAAAGATGATTTTCCAAGAATACTAAACTCAAGTTTTACATGTGGATCTCCCTCTGGGGTAGAAAAGTTAGAGTATGACATTAATCTAAACACATTTGATTACTTAATTGTTTGTAACGATTCAACAAAATTTACATCATTTTAATAACTTTATAGTCTGATTGTTATATGTATTAAATACACTTTTTTATAGAAGTGTCGCTATCGATATCTATTTTTTTCATATACTCTACGCTGTGTAAACTTAATTAGTCAATAATTTCTGGAAATGATCCCTGCATATGCGCGGGTGGTTCGGATTGCTGTGCACAAGGGAGTATGGCCGTGACAGGGAAAGGTTTCACCCCCCCCTAATGATCCCTACTTCCTGATTGAGCCAATACTGTTGGCGTTTATTATGATATATGCCAATAGTATTGGCGATTATAACAAAAGCCGGAGTTTTTATGAGTAAGTATAGGAATATACTTGATGTAAGGATCCTGCTTGCCGAGGAGATAGCTGCAGAGGGGATAATGAGGAGATACATTCTTATCTGCAGGAATATGGCAGGAATTTGTACTAAAGGGCAGATGGAGAGAGTGACCCAATTATTCTGAGATGAGGGGAGTTTTCAGCCTCAAGGCCCCGGGGCTTATTCACTATTCCATTTTTCCCCTGTTTGCCTTAAACTATTTATGGGCACCTCTAAAAACTATGTTTTTTTCGTTTACGAAAAAAATAATTTCTTACGCCATTGGCGATTAGGTGCCCGGTATGGGGATCAACCGAAGGTTAATAGAGATCCCCTTATTGTACTTTCTAATATAAAAAAATTGCAGGAGTTTAATTATAAACCTTAATACCAATACTGGTCAGACAGCTCTTATTGACCCCTTTCTGTTAAAAAAGAAAAAGCTTGATTATCTTTTTCATATACTCCCTGCCAGCCAGTCTGCAAATATGGTAGTAGGGAGTATTCTCGTTATATCGCTGTGGGGAAAAACAGACAGCCGGATCCTTTTATGGTGGATTACCGTAATGGCCTTAATGACCATCCTCAGGTTTATTACATTAAGGGCATTTAAAAAAAATGGAAATTCTTCTGTAAACTTCTTTTATGCCCTTTTTGCCGCCCAGATGATTATGACCTCCCTTGTATGGGGCTTATCAGGGTTTTTAATATCACCGGAACATGTTTCAACCGGCATTCTTGTCCTTGTCTGTGTTCTCGGGGTTGCAATAGGGGGGGTGATATCGCTTGCAGGGGACCTGAATTTTATCAGGGTATTCCTGACAATTCTGATGGCCCCTGTAATCCTGAAGTTGTGGATGATAAATATTGAATACTACAGTACAACAGCGGTTTTTCTTGCAGTATTCTATCTTCTGGTTCTTGTGGTGGGGAGCAGGATACATGGCATGGTTTATGAAAACATTATTTTTGCATGGACCTATAAAAAAACCAGGGATGAAATGGCAGTAAGTGAAAACAGGTTCAGGGCAATATTCGAGCATGCTCCGGTCGGGATATTCTATTATAACAGGGACTTTGTTATTTATGACTGCAATGAGGAGTTCTGCTCAATCTTTGAATCGCCCAGGGAAAAGCTTATTAATTTCGATATGCATAACCTTGTGGATAAAAGGGTAGTCAGGGCCCTTACCGATGCACTGGAAAACAGGCCGGGATATTATGAGGGGGAGTATCTGGCAACCCTTACAAATAACAGGATATGGGTAACAATGAGCTGCTCTCCCGTATTTAACACGGATAATGAATTCAGAGGGGCAGTCGGGATAATACAGGACAGGACCGAGATGCAGCTTATCGAGGAGAAGGTAAGACATCTTGCCTATCACGACTCACTGACAGGACTTCCCAACCGCGTTCTTCTCAAAGACAGGATTGAACAGGCCCTGTCCCGCTGCAAACGGGAAAATTCATCAGGAGCTATCCTGTTCCTGGACCTTGATAACTTCAAGGTAATAAACGACACCCTCGGACATCAGGTCGGAGATAAAATCCTCAGGGAAACAGCAGAAAGGATCAAGGAGCTTCTCAGGGTTGAAGATACAGTATCACGGATAGGGGGGGATGAGTTTGTTGTAGTCCTTCCCAGGCTTCAGGAAGATCAGGATGAAGCAGTATTATCGGCAAATCTTGTAGCAGAGAAAATTCATTCGGGAATGTCGCAGCCGTTTATTCTGATGGATAAAACACTCTACAGCTCAACAAGTATCGGAATTGTTATTTTCACAAAAGAAGACCTGAATACTGATGATCTTCTGAAAAATGCTGATACAGCAATGTATGAAGCCAAAAAAGAGGGGAGGGGCCTTACCCATTTCTATAACAGAGATATGAATACAGCCATGGAAAAGAGGATGCAGCTGGAAAACAGCCTGCGAATGGCGCTTGAAAACAGGGAGCTGAAGCCCTATTTTCAGCCGGTAATTGATATCGTGGAAAACGCTGTAACCGGTGCTGAAACGCTTTTAAGGTGGGAGCATCCTGAACTCGGAATTGTCTCCCCGTCCGACTTTATTCCTCTTGCCGAAGAAACAGGCCTTATCATCCCTATCGGTGAATGGCTTATGGATGAAGTCTGCCGTCTTTTGGGAGAATGGAACAGGAAACATCATTATCCTCTGAAATACATATCGGTAAATGTAAGTGTAAATCAGCTGAAACAGCCGGATTTTCCGGAAATTATTATGAAAAGCGTCAGAAAATACAACATCCCTCCCGAAATGATAGTTATTGAAATTACTGAGAATCTTCTTATCGGAAACTTTAAAAAAACATCTGACACTGTTTCCGGACTCAGGAGAAATAAAATCCGTTTCGCGCTTGATGATTTCGGAACAGGATATTCATCACTCACATATCTCAAGAAACTTGACCTGGATATTATTAAAATCGACCGTTCTTTTATCCAGGATATTATCAACGATAAAAATGATCTGGCCCTTGTGGAGGCAATACTCTCTATTGCGGGAAACTTTAATATGGAAGTAATTGCCGAGGGGGTGGAGGAATATGAGCAGATGGAGAAACTGACAGATCTCGGATGCAGATATATTCAGGGCTATTATTACAGCCGCCCTGTCCCTGCAGATGATTTTGAGAAGTTTCTTGTAAAGAATCCGGATAAGGGAGATATAAGTGGCAGATAAGGAAATAAGGAAAACCGCAGTAAAAAAGGTGCCTGTAAAAAAGAAAACAGTTACTCAAAGGGAAGAATATCTGAAAGAGCTTAAGTCCATGCTCAAGGATATCCCGGAAGAGGGGCTTATTTTTCTGATTAAGCAGGCAAGTGTTCTGATCCACAATAAAAAGGTTGAAGAACTTAACAGGGGCGGGGAGACTGTAAAGAAAGTATCAAAATCCCCATCAAAGGCAGCCGGAAAAGGAAAAGTCCAAAGCGGTAATGTAACAATTGAGAAGGGGACATTCGGAAAAAGTTTTATTATGGTTCTTCCCGGTGCAAGGAAAACTTTTGATAGCGGTGAGATTGCTGCACTGTTAAAGCTGGCAGGCGGATCGAAGTCATCTTCAGAAGGGGCGGTTAGGATATACAGCTGGCTTGAGAGGAACAGAGGCGATGTACTGGTAGATGCAGGAATAAAGAATAAGGGGTCGGAAGTCCTGACCGGCATGGTTAAATGCCTTAAAAAAACATTTCCTGTGAAGAAATAACAGCCGCGCAGATACGATTCATGAATCGTATCTGCGTGACGTTTAAATTCTGAAAGCAGATCTTCCCTTGAGGAGGCTTATCCAGTAATCAAGTCTCGGATCTTCCCAGAGATGACGGAGCCTTGAAAACTGGACCCCGTACCATTCCATGTAGTCAAAGCTTACATCTGAATAAAGTGACTGCTGAAGGGCCCAGTAGCCCCATTTTATGTCTGCAACAATCTTGTACAGTTTCATCCTTGCGAAACCCTTCTCATCCCACCCCCCATGGTATATCTTACAAAGCTCTACATCCATTGCCTCTGTCAGGTAGTTTGAAGTTGAAAAGCAGCCCAGGTCATTATAGGGATCACTCATCGATGCATATTCAAAATCAATAATTTTCAGATCCCCTGTAGCCTCGTTGTACATGAAGTTGTTTGTCCATAAATCATTATGGGAAGGGCTCCAGTCAATTCCGTCTTTGGTAACCGCCTCCTCTATCGTATCAAGGAGAAAAATTATCCTCTCATACCATGGAGGGGTGTAGCCCAGGGGGTCCGCTTTTTTAATCATCAATCTTGCCTGGTCAAAGAGGGTCTCTTTTACTGGAAGCTCTTTCCCCCGGAAAGAATGAAACCTTTTTGCAGTCTCTGCAATTTTTACAAAGATCTCCCTGTTGTAAACGTCTCCGAATAAAAGCTGTCTGTATCCCTCAAGGAACTCCCATATTTCAATACCTGTATCTTCGAAGTAGCTGAAAACACCGGGGCCTGTCCCGCTTTCCATTGCGATAATGCTGGCTGTATGGCAGTTATCCCTGTCGATGAAGCTGTCAGTCCCTGCTCCCGGTATTTTCAGGAAGTAGGATTTATCATCAGCTGTAACAATGAAGTTGGGATTTGTTATCCCGTTTTCAGCTGTCCTGTAGCTGACTGACGAGGTTTTCCATTCCTCAACCCTTTTTATTGCAGATTCTATATCTGTTTTGATTAGTTTTTTCATATCCTGTCCTGCTTTAGGTCCATTACCGATCTGACAATCTCAATATATCCGTTATAAGTCATAATCATTCTGTCAATGTTCACCCTTTCCTGCGGTTTGTGAACCCATTTTTCTTCTCCCCAGGAGTACCCGATTGTGGGAATTTTGTGTATGCCGCAGCTCATGCTCCCGTCACATCCCGATTTCCAGTATTTTACAGCAGGATCCTGTCCTGTACTTCTGACAGCCTCAAGTGATTTAACAACAAAAGTATTATCAGTGTCCATAATCCATGGCGGGTGGTATTTTTTTATCTTTTTGCTGTAGCCGGTGTAGCTTGTCTCGTTAAAATACCTCGGAGTCACAGATGCCCTGAAATCACTGTCTTTTTCCCTGAGATCTGAAAAAAGTTTTTCAAACTCTGTAAGAAGGGAGTCTATTGATTCGTCAGGCATATATCTTCTGTCAACTGAAATTTCACATTCATCAGGGATAACGCTTAAAGCCCCGGGGCTGACTTTGCAGTCTGTTACCGTTACAGTTCCCTCTCCGAATGCAGGGTCTGATATCATGGTATGAGGCATTTCTCTGAAAATATACTCAAGAACCGGGATCATCTTTTCGAGAGCATTTATTCCTGCTTTCGGATCTGATGAATGGGCGGTTTTCCCCTTTGTCCTGATTACAAGTTCGATTTTACCCCTCTGCCCTATGGCAAGATCACCGTTGGTAGGTTCTGCGAGAAGAACAAGGTCTGATTTCAGATTATTCTCCGGAAGGGTTTTTTCCAGAAGGTATTCCATTCCAAGCATTTCAGCAGCCTCTTCGTGGACCACTGCTGAAAAGATAAGGTCCCCCGGCAGTTCAAGCCCCTCCTCAATCCTTTTTCTGTAGTAAAGCATTACAAAAAAAAGGACTGCAAGCCCCCCCTTCATATCGCAGCTGCCCCTTCCGTAGATGTTGTTATCGGAATCAATAACCGCTTTGTAGGGATCATACGGGGTCCACTCTTCAGCTTTCCCCGGGGGGACTGTATCAAGGTGCCCGTTAAGCATTATATCCGGCCCCTTTCCGCTTCCTTTCAGGACTGCAATAAGGTTCCCGCATCTGTCGGTAAAACATTCTGTTATATTGTTTTCAATGAATTTCTTTTTTATAAAATCAGCCAGCTCTCCTTCCCCCCCCGTAACAGAGGGGATTGCAATTATATCTTTAAGGAAATTGACATATTCTGTTTCAATATCACTGCTTTTTCCCATAAATTTAAGTCTCCTTTCCTCTTCATGCTGCAAAAAAAAGACCGCAGGGGCAGGTAATACCGTCTGCGATCTTTATCATGATTATTTTCAGGCCCCGATAATGGATTTGATCAGAAACGCTATCCCTATTCCGAGATAGTTTCCGCAGGCCTCACCGAAAGCTCCGAGAATAATTGCAACAGGCATAAGCGATGTCCACCCTTGAGCCCCTGCAAGCATTGCAGTTGTCGGTCCGTCCCAGATTGCTGCAACAGAGGATACAATGTAATACTGCCATTCAATTTTAAAGATTCTGCAGAGGATAAGGTGGAGAATTACTGATCCGAGTACTACAGCCAGGCAGAAGAGGGCTATCATAGGTGCGGCATTAAGCACCTCTTTTATGTTAAGCATAAACCCGATTACACACAGGAAGAAAAGACACACATAAAAACCAAGGTCCACTGAACCCCTTAATTTTTTTATCGGTTCGAACTGGGCCATAATAATTGAAACAGTTGTTATCATCAGTATCCTTGTTGCGCTTGCTACAAGGTCTGAAAACTGCCCTGTTATCAGTGTACATACAGATACAATTGTAAATGCTGTAGCAAAAAGGATTGATATATCATGGATTGACCACTCAATATGGCTGAAAAGTTTTTCTTCATCAGGAGATGCAAGCTGTTCAGGTTTAAGTGAATAAGGCCATAACTTCTGAAACCATTTAGCGCCCCCTATGAGACGGGGCAGTGCCATGAATACAAGTATTGTCGGAAGGCCGATAGCATAATCCGCTGCATTACCTGCGACAATAGTATCAGGGGTTGCGTTAAGCCCCTGTGCAATTGCAGTAAGGTTCGGGCTTCCCCCTGTATATGTTCCGATGAACATCCCTGCAATTTTCCATCCCTCGAAGATTTTCGGGGCAAAAATAATTCCCATAACAAGGGAAACAGCGCAGATGCTGAATAATCCCAGGCACATTGCAAGCATGGGGTTTTTGGCAACTTTCAGGAATTTCTTTACATCAATATGCAAGAGAAACAGACAGAGTGAAACAGGAACAGCATATTCAAATATAAAATTATATGAGTCCGACCACTTGGGCATAATCCCCAAATTTGATAAAATAGCACCCATTATTATAACTGTTATAACAGGGCCGAATGATCTGAACAGCTTGTATTTCTGCAGATAGAAAGATAATGCAATCATTATCATCATTACAGAGATAATCAGACCAAGGCTGTCGGGGGAAATTAAGCTTTCCATTAAGATATCCTCCATTTATGTGTTGTGTGTGCCGGCCGGGCAATAAAGAAAAGCAATTTCATTTTAAATGAAATGTACTTTCATAATGCATAATTATAGCAAACCTTTTTCTCCTGTCAAGTTTTTTTATCTGCAGATTGTCTGATATTCACTGATTTCTTTTTTTATTGCAAAATCCTTCAAAGTATTTTAGTTTATTAAAATGGGTCAGGATGAAATATTTATTAATAACCTGTTTATAAGAATAAAGAACCTTATGCCTTCATTCAACAAGGCGCAGAAAAAGGTAGCTGAATATTTCATATCAAACAAGGATGATCTGAAATTTCTCAAGATCAGGCAGCTTGCGCTGAACTGCGATGTTTCGGAGGCCACCATAACCCGTTTTATCAGAAAAATAGGGTTCAGCAGCTTCCAGAATTTCAAGTATGCCCTGGTAAAGGTTGATTCATCATCAAGGAAAAGGGTCGGGGCAGTAGGCGAGCTTGATACAGTCAATACCGGGGACCCGATAAACGATCTTATCTCAAAGGTTAAGAATGAATATCTGACTAATATACAGCTGACTCTAAGCAACCTTGATACCAGGGAAATTCTTAATGCCATTGAGGCAATAAAAATTGCCAGGAGCATAAGCTTTTTCTGTGTCGGAACTTCCTTTGTTGCTGCAAAGAACTCTTATCTCAGGTTCTACAGGGCAGGAATAAAGACAGCGGTCTATAATGATCCTGCGGAAATGGGTATAGCTGCATCTCTGACAGAGCCTGGTGATGTAGCTGTTGCGCTCAGCTATTCGGGGAAAACCGAGGTTGTAAACACTGCAATGAAGATCGCAAAGGAAAACGGGGCAAAGACGATCGCTATAACCGGTCCTGGTAATTCCCCCCTGATTAAAATGGCGGATGTGAAAATTACTTCCCAGTATGAAGAACTTGATGACTATCTTCTGACCTCTTTTGCAAGACTTTCACAGGTGATAATAATGGATATTATTTATACCGGAGTTGCCGAAAGGGATTTTGAAAAATCAGTACAGTCGATTCAGAAGATTTCAAGCAATGCTATTGATATTCTCCACCACTGAGAACAGGCACAGAGACAGTGAATATACAGATGATTCACGCAGAGACGATTTATAAATCTTCCCTGCGTGTGAATGACTGGAATCAATTAAACAGGTTTTACCGGAATGTGTATTGCAATTTCATGCTTTTTTTCCGGGTCCTTCTCCGGATCGTTGAGATAAAGCTCGTAGCAGAAGCCGTCTGTGCATTCATAGCCGCTCTCTGGCAGCCAGTCCCCGAAAACAGAATTCCAGGCATTTCCGTAATTATCCATACCGATCCTGAAAACAGCTACAGCATATTTTCCTGCCGGAATATCCATGTACCCGATCTCTCCGGATGTTTCCGTGTTTTCAGGTACTGTCAGGCATGCGCTGATCCTCAGATTTTCCTCTTCCGTAATATCGGGTGAGTCATGGTAGATTGTAAGCATCCCGCTTTTTCCGGGTATGAATAAATCCCTCGGTACTGCCCATTTCATAAGCTTTGAATAAAGCCTTTCAAAAAGCTCTCCGTCTCCGGCATATGGTCCTTTATGCCTGACATACGCAAGGTGCTTTACCCCCATTTCCCTGACTTCCACCGTATAGTCGAGTTTTGTTTTTCCTGATTTCATTTCTATCCTCCATTGATTATTTGTATAACCATAGTAGTCAATGGAGACATTCAGTGCTTTGTTGCTGTTGCTGATTTGTTGATATCTGCTGCTTTGCAGTTTGCATCCCTTGCTGTGCTCTTTCCACCCCCCTCTTCTCCATTCGCTGGGGCTCATTCCGAACCTCTCTCTGAATGAACGGGAGAAAACTGCGGATGATGAAAAATTATAGTTCATTGCAATTTCCGTAATAGGGACATCCTTTCTGCTTCCAACCTCACCAGCAGCCTTTTCAAGCCTGAGTCTCTGTATATACTGCCCCAGAGGTTCCCCTGTTATGGATGAGAAAATTCTGTGAAAGTGATATTTTGAGAACGAGGCGACTGAGGCTATCTTTTCAAGGTCAAGATCTTCGGTCAGATTGGCGTCAATATAATCTGTTACACGGTTAAGCCGGACAAGATATTCCTTTTTTCCTTTCATCTTTACTTCCTAATCCTGTTTTTTCTGATTAAATATTATAAATCACTTTTATTATTTAATCCTTAGTAGTTTAAGTTATTAATTTCTTAATATGAAACCGTAAAAAAAACTTGACAAAATAATTAATCAGGAGTGATAATGTTAACGTTAACTGTTAACGATAACATTTGGAGGTTTCTATGAAAAAGATTAAAGGTAAAATTTTTCTGGCTTGTGTGTTTTTACTCATCGGGGGCTTATTGTTTGCTGGTGGTAAGAAAGAGTCATCAGAAAAAGTTGATTCACCCCGGGGAGGTCAGATAAGCAAGTTTAATCCTGAATTCGGTAAAATTCCTGTTCCAAGTAAAAAATGGAGAATCGGGGTAATGGAGAAATCGCTTATTAATGATTTCTGGCTTGATGTTAAGAATGGGTATGAGGATGCTGCAAGAGACTACGGAGTTGAAGTTGAAATATTTGCTGCCCCTACAGAAGGCGATTTACAGGTACAGGCTAATACACTCGAAGATATGCTTGGAAAGCAGTTTGATATTCTCTGTGTATCACCTATAACTGATACTAATCTTCTAAAACCACTTGCAAAGGCCTCACAGATGGGTATTCCAATAATTAACTCCATTGATGCTCATATTGATGAAGGGAACCAGGAAAAACACAATATAGATATTGCAGCTTTCATAACAGTTGATTTCAAGGAAAATACAAGAATGTCTGTAAGATATATTGCAGAACAGCTTGGTCCGGAAGGTGGGGAAGTAATTCATATCATGGGTATCCCGGGCGGACGATGTGCGGAAGAAAGAAAACAAGGGTTTGAGGAAGAAACTGCAAAATATCCCCAGCTTAAAAACGCAGGTGTTTATAACGGGGACTGGGACAGAAAAAAAGCAATGGATGTTGCTGCTGATGTTCTTCAGTCACATCCTAATCTGAAAGCAATTTCAGCTGCAAATGACAACATGGCAATGGGTGCTTTTCAGGCAGTTAAAAATGCAGGACTTGCAGGTAAAGTAATCATAACAGGTGTAGATTCCACCCCTGATGGTATTAAATCAATTATTTCAGGAGATCTCAGTGCAACTACAGCATTTTTCCAGTATGGCCTTGCATACCTTTCTGTTGAAGCTGCTATTCTTTATCTTGAAGATCAGTTTGATGACAAACCGAAGGTTATATACGGACCACAGGAAATCTGGCACAAGGATAATGTAGAAGGGAAGGTTTCTGAATACCGTGACATGTATGTCGGACTTCAGAATCTTAAATAAACATATTTAAGTACGGCAGCTTTAAAAGAGCTGCCGTTTGTTTAAAGGGTATAAATAATGGTCAAACTGATTAAACGGACACTTAACCGTTACTCAGGCGTTTTAATAACGCTGGTTTTAATCAACTTGTTTTTTTCATTAGCTTCAAAATACTACTTAACTATGTACAACGTGCTTAACATTCTTGATCATTCAGCGATATCACTTGTTTTATCAGTTGGAATGGTGTTTGTCCTTGCAACAGGAGGAATAGATCTTTCAGTTGGTTCAAGTCTGGCATTTACAGGAATTGTTGCAGCGCTTTTGTTTAAAGCTGAAATATTCTGGCCAATAGCCTTGCTTATCGCGATTGTACTCGGATTCGGAGTAGGTACGCTTAACGGATTTATAATTACAAAATATAAACTTCAGCCTTTTATTGTTACACTTGCCATGTTGAGTATTATAAGGGGACTTGCGCTGGTTTTTTCAGGAGGTAATCCAATAATTGGAATGCCTAAATCCTTTTTAAAGGTATTTGCAGGCTCTTCACTTCTTGGAAACGGTGTATGGTTTGCGGTAGTAATTGCAGTTATAGCTGCTTTTATTCTTGAAAAAAGTAGTTTTGGGGCTCATGTCCGGGCAATAGGAGGAAGTGAAGAAGCTGCTTTTATCTGCGGAATTAAAACAAGAAAGATAAAAATAATGGTTTACGGAATTGCAGGTACTCTTGCTGCAGTTGCTTCTTTTCTTTTTATGGCAGGGATGGATGCTGCAGAGCCTATTGCAGGACTTACAACTGAGTGGCTGGAGGCAATTGCCGCTCCTATTATCGGAGGAAACTCTCTTGATGGTGGTAAGGCATTTATTGTAGGAACAGTTATCGGTGTTCTTATTCTTTCATGTATCAAGAGCGGTCTTAATATGATCGGTGTAGGGCAGCATTTTCAGCAGATTGCAATCGGCGCTGTAATTATCGGGGCTGTTTTGATTGATTCCCTAAGGAAGAGGGGGTAGGGGATGAATAAAGATCCATTCATCCGTATGTGCGGAATATCAAAGCGGTTCGGAGGAATAAAGGCTCTGAATAATGTAGATCTTGAAATCTACCCTGGAGAAGTCCTTGGTCTTATGGGGGAAAACGGCGCAGGGAAATCAACTCTTATGAGAGTTCTCTGCGGTATTCAGGACCATGATGAAGGTTCAATCCGGGTTTCCGGAAAGGAAGTACATATAACATCTCCCCAGTCGGCACAGGAACTTGGAATAGGGATGATACCTCAGGAACTTCTCCTTGTGGAAAGCATGAGCGCGGGTGAAAATATTTTTCTCGGCTATGAGCCTCTAAGGAAGTCTGGTCTGGTTGATAAAAAAGAAATTTATTCAAGATCATCTGAACTTCTTGGAACACTCGGATGTTCAGAAATTAATCCTGACATGGAATTGAGTCTTGTTTCAAAAGCAGATCAGCAGATGATAGCTATTGCAAGGCGTATGATTCAGGGGGGAAAAATATTTATAATGGACGAGCCAACTTCATCTCTGACTGAACAGGAAACCCGGAAGCTCTTCAGTGTCATCCGCTCTTTGTGCAGCGAGGGAAAGTCTGTAATTTTTATTTCACATAGGCTTGAAGAGGTCCTTGAAATATGCGACCGGGTTGTAATACTGAGAGACGGTGAAAATGCGGCTGTTCTTTCTAATGATGAAAATATGAGTAAGCAGCTGCTTATTACACATATGATAGGATCTGAGCTTGCTGAAGAATATCCACATGAAGCAGGTGCCGCAGGGGAGGAGCTTCTTAAAATTGATTCACTGTCCTTTGTTACTGCCCAGGGCGAAACTATTAAGAATATTAATCTAACAGTAAATGCAAGGGAAGTCCTGGGTATTGCAGGTCTTGTAGGTGTCGGTAAGTCTGAACTTGCGCAGACAATGACAGGAATAAGAAAGAAAAAGAGCGGTACTTTTTTTATGGATGGAGTGGAAGTTAATATAAACTCTCCGGTAAGGGCTTCTCAGCTCGGAATAGGTTATGTGACTGAAGACAGAAGGGGCGAAGGTCTTGTTCTGGGGTTAAAGAGCCTTTTTAATATGACTTTACGAGCTTTAAACAGGATCTCCTCATGGGGGTTTATAAATGGCAGGAAAGAAGAGTCGCTTGGTCTTGATTATGCAAAAAAACTAAATATGAAATCTGAATATCTTGAAATAGATGCAGGAAATTTAAGTGGTGGAAACCAGCAAAAAGTAGTTGTTATTAAACAGATGGCCAGCGATTCAAAAATTATAATTTTTGATGAGCCTACAAAGGGTGTAGATGTAGGGGCAAAAGCTGAAATTGCAAGACTTATTAATCAACTAAGCAGCGAAGGTAAAGGGATCTGTATCTTTTCATCTGAACCGAGGGAGGTTCTCGGAATAAGTGACAAAATCTATGTGCTTACACATAAAGGAATGTCAGGTCCCTATAGAAGGGATGAAATAGATTATACATCATTGATGGAGATAGAATTCGGAGGTGTTGAATGATCCGCACACGGCAATTTTTCAGAACAAGTACATTAAGCGGTCCGGTTGTTGCAATACTGTTTTTTTCCGTACTGCTTTCCATTTATTCTCCTCATTTTCTTCATACGGCGAATTTTATTAATATCAGCAACCAGATTTCCATTAATATAATTCTTGCGGTTGGTATGACTATTCTTATTACAAGTGGCGGTATTGATCTTTCTGTAGGTGCTAATGTTGCTTTTACAGGAGTTCTTATTGCTCTTTATTTCAGGGGGGCAGAAACAGGCGGAAATCCTTTTGTCGGTGTTCTTATTGGCCTTGGAAGCGGAGCTTTTATTGGTCTTGTAAACGGTCTGCTTGTTACTCTTCTTAAAGCACCTCCATTTATTGCTACACTGGGTACAATGAGTGTTTTCAGGGGGCTTGCTCTTGTCCTGTCAGGAGGACGGCCGTTGATGGGCATTAACGAAACTTTTATTGGCTATTTCAGCGGTTTTGTAGGATCTGTACCGCTTCAGTTTATTATTGCTCTTGTAATTGTTGCATCAGGTTTTATTATTCTTAATCATACCAGAATAGGCCGTTATGCCAAGGCGGTCGGAGGCAACGAGAGGGCGGTGCGGGTAAGCGGGCTTCCTGTAAACAGGTTTAAACTGATTCTGTATATGCTTACAGGGTGTCTTGCTGCAATAGGAGGCATGGTTCTAACAAGCATGATGGCTGTCGCTGAGCCGATTGCAGGTAATCTTTATGAACTTGATGCTGTTGCTGTTGTTGTAATGGGGGGGACTCTCATGCAGGGGGGTAAGGGTTCGATTGTAGGGACTCTGCTTGGAGCAATCCTTTTAGGCATAGTTAGAAACGGACTTAATATAGTTGGTGTTCCTGCGAATTATCAGCAGCTTTTTGTAGGACTAATAATAATGGTTTCTGTTATTGCGAGCAGCAGAAGAGATCAGTAAAGGAGGATTTTAATGGGTGTAGATGTAGCTTCAACCGGCACACTTGCTGTTGATTATTTCGGGTTTGTACCGGTTCTGGTTCATAAAGACGGGAAAACCATGGCTCGTTCGTATGAATTCCATCCGGGGGGAGTGGCCGGAAACGTTATTACTCAGCTCGCCCGCCTGGGGAGTACTGCCGGCTGGTTCGGCAAAATCGGCGATGATGATACAGGCAAAATACTGCTTGATGAATTTCAAAAATATTCCCTTGATATTTCCCATGTTGAAGTGGTTAAAAATAAAAATTCAATGTTCTGCTGGATTCTTGTTGATGAGAAGGGTGACCGCTCTATTACAATGTTTCCTAATGTCCTTAATGAATTGACAGCAGAGGATGTAAGGGTGAAGCATGGAGATTTTATAAGGGAAGCAAAAATACTTATGGCTGAAGCATGCGTGATGCCCCTCTCTCCTATGATTGAAGCTATGAGGATTGCTAATGAGGCAGGTGTAAAGGTTGTATTTGATATGGATGTAACATTAAAAGATATTATTCTTACAGATATGGGAACAGAAGCTGATCTCCGTGAGGCGATAAAGAGGTCTGATGTTTTTATCCCATGCAAAGCGGCGGCTCAGGAACTTCTTCAGACATCTGATATTAAGGGATCAATAAAAAGGCTTCAGTCAGACGAATCACAGATTGTTGCTGTTACAATGGCTGATAAGGGGTGTCTTGTTTACACAGATAAGAAAATTTACGAAATCCCCGGGTTTAAAGTGAATGTTGTTGATACAACAGGGGCCGGGGATGCTTTTCACGGAGGATTTGTATATGGACTTCTGAATAATTTCCCCATTGAAAAAACAGGAGCTTTTGCAAATGCATGCGGAGCATTCTGCTGTACAGGAGTGGGGGCCAGACATTCAGGTACTATTGACCAGATCAATGAAATTATCTCTAATAATATGAGAATGTGAAAGACTTTCTGTTTTTTTAGACTGTAGGGGGACGAATGGGCATTACAATTAAAGATGTTGCAAAAGAAGCCGGTGTTTCATTGATGACAGTGTCGCGTGTAATAAACAACAAGGAGCATATCGCGGCCGCTACTAGGGAAAAAGTACAGACGGCATTAAAAAAACTGAATTATATGCCCAACATAAGTGCCCGGAATCTTGTTCTTAAAAAAACAGATTTTCTGGGACTAGTAGTGCCTGATATAAGTAACCCTTTTTTCGGGGATCTTGTAAAAGCCTCTGAAAAGATAGCTAAAGACAAAGGATATTCAATAATACTTGGCGACAGTGACGGTGATATAACTGCTGAAACTGAATATATTGAAGCATTCAGGGGGAGAATGTGCGAGGCAATAATTCTTGTTGCTCCCAGATCGAAAGACAGTGTTCTTCAGGAGTTAAACAGCAGAATTCCTCTTATCCTTGTTGACCGAAAAGTAGATGATGATGAAATCATTCAGGTTTATCTTGATAATGCGGGTGGTGCATATAGCGCTGTTTGTCATCTGCTTGAACTGGGCCATCGGAGGATCGGTTTCGTAATGGGCCCTGAAAATGTTCCTAACAGTCACAGGAGAAAGGCAGGATATATTGATGCATTAAAGGATTATGGTATAACTTATGATCCTGATCTGGAATTCCAGGGAGAGTTTAAGGTGAATACCGGAAAAGAAGCATTTGAGAAATTTATTAAACTGGAGCATCCTCCTACCGCGGTTTTTAATTCAAATGATTTAATGGCTTTCGGTTTTGTTATTGCTGCAAGGGATGCAGGCTATTCAATACCGGATGATTTTTCAGTCGTAGGATTTGATGATGTTTTTTTATCTTCTCTTATGGAACCGTCATTGACAACAGTAAGATATCCGTTTGTTGAAATGGGTATGCAGGCAATTAATATGCTTCTTGATTCTTTTGATACAAGCAGAAAATTTACAATTAACGAAAATTTAAAACATGAATTAATCGTAAGAAAATCAACCAGGAGAATTTAATATAATGAATAATGAAACATTTATAAATATTTTTAATACTGCAAAACCTGTAATAGGAATGATCCATCTTAAAGCACTTCCGGGTACGCCTGGTTATAATGAGCAGAAAGGGATGGTGTGGATTATTGAACATGCTGTTTTAGAGGCAAAAAGACTTGAAGCCGGCGGAATAGACGGTATACAGATTGAAAATCAATTTGATAAACCATTCTGTAAGCCTGAAAATACAGGTCCTGAAATTGTTGCAGCCATAACAGCAGCTGCTATGGCAGTAAAAAAAGCTGTGAATATTCCTATTGGAATAAATGTCCATTTGAATGGAGTTAAACAGGCACTTGCTGTTGCTCATTCAGTAAGCGCTGGCTGGGTAAGGGCCTTTGAGCTGGCAAATGCTTATATCTCAAACTCCGGAATAATCGAAGCAGCTGCACCTGAGGCAATGAGATATCGCAGGATGATAAATGCGGAAAACATACAGGTATTCGGAGATTTTCATGTAAAGCATGGAAGCCACTTTATTATCAGCGACAGAAGTCTTGAAGAACAGGTCGAGGATATTGGCACATGCGGCGGCAATGCTGTTATATTAACCAGCACTGCAACAGGAAAGGCTCCAAGTCTTGAGGACGCAAAACGGATCAGGAAAGCTACAGATCTTCCTATCCTGATAGGAAGCGGATTTTCACTTTCAAATGCAGAGGATTTGCTGGCGGTAGTAGACGGTGCAATTGTAGGGAGCTCGCTTAAGTTTGACGGAAATATTAAAAATGATACAGACACTGACCGTGTTAGAGTTATGATGGATGCAGTAAAAGCTTTCAGAGGCTGAATACTATAATTCCGAAGTAATTTTGATTTTAAAAATTGACCGTTACCGTCTCATCATCTTATAATTGAATTGAGGTTAGCATGAAAAAGAATGGTATTCTGGACAGTCGCTTGCTGGATCTTTTAGCAGCAGCAGGTCATGGAGACTTGATAGCAGTAACGGACAGAGGATTCCCTCTTCCCATATCATCAGGAATTAAAGTAGTTGATCTTGGTATCGCAGAGGGAATACCTAAATTTTTTGATATTGTTTCATTGATAGCTGATGAAATCTCGGTTGAAAAAATACTACATGCTGAAGAATCATTGGAAAAATGTCCCGATATTATTTCAGATGTGAAAGGATTGTTTGGTCCTGATATACCTTGCGGTATTATTCCCCATAAAAGATTTAAATCACTCGCAGTCAGCGGACATGATGATGAATTGGGAAGAATTATTGGTTTTGTCCGCACAGGAGAATTTACTGCATATTCCAATGTTATACTCCAGTGCGGTGTTGTTTTTTAAATAAACACCTGAAAAGATTATTCAAGCGCTGTTATTTTAAGAAGGCGCCTTTCGTGTCTCTCCCCTTCAAAATCTGTTTCAATATATTTATCTATCATTTCTTCAACACTTGCGGTTTTGTATTCAATCCTGCCGCCAAACGCCAGAAAATTAACATTATTGTGAGCTTTGCACTTTTCAGCTGTAAAAAGGTCGTGAACAAGGGCGCACCTTATCCCGTTAACCTTGTTGGCTGCGATTGATATCCCTATCCCTGTCCCGCAGCATAAAACCCCGAACTCATAATCCCCATCAAGAAATGTTTTACAGGCAGCCCCTGCAATATCAGGATAATCTACAGGTTCATCAGTATGTATTCCGACGTCGCAGACCTCATAACCCTTTTCCTCCAGGTGTTTTTTTATCCTGTTTTTAAGATCAAATGCCCCATGGTCGCAACCTACAACAGCTTTTTTCATTTTTTATCCTCTTTAATGATTTCTGAAATTTCCCTGATTATATTGGCGGTAAGCCCCCAGATAACTATATCATCATACTTATAGACATAAATGTCCGGATTTCTTCCTCTCCATGAATTGTGGTACTTTTCAGGCAGTCCAAGCTGCCTTGCGGGGAAAAGTATTGTTTTCTCCCCCTCTTCATTCTCTGAAAGTGATTTTATCTCGATCTGAAGCTTGTATTTTTCAGGGGTGTTTTCAAGAAAAAAGCTGAGCGGTACAAAATGTATGCTTTCAACCTCGTTCCTGTTTATATTCAGATCTGATTTTCCGGAAATTTTTATCCGTCCTGCAAATATTTCAACACTTGCTCCGATATTTGCAACAAGATACCCGAGATGGATGTCGGCTGAAATCAGGTCAGCTTTTATTCCAAGCTCTTCCACAGTTTCCCTTATCGCTGTTTCCAGAAAGCTTCTGTCCCGCACTGCATCATAAGCCCCTCCCGGAAAGCAGATCTCCCCCTCCTGCCTTATTCCTGAAGCCCTTTTCTCAAACAGGACATATTCAGTACCGTCTATCTCTGCAAAGGGGACAAATACAGCTGCCTTCATTGCATCATCACCCCCGATAAGGTACGGCTTGTCCGGTGCATTTTCCAGAAATTTCATGTAGCTGTTTTTCATGGGGTATATTATAACATCCTGTAATGTGAAATAATAATAATTTTAGAGGAATATAATGAAAAAACTTGATTATGTCATCTGTTTTATGGGTTTTAAAAAAATGTTTTTTCGTATAGAATATTTATACTTAGGTAGATATGTAGAAATCTGTATAGGGGGAAGTAATGAATAAACAGGCTATAACAGCTGTTGCAAACTCAGTAAGGACACTTGCTGTTGATCAGGTGCAGAAGGCCAAATCAGGCCATCCGGGGCTTCCCATGGGCTGCGCTGAACTCGGCGCTTTGCTTTATGGGGAAATTATGAATCATAATCCGGCTGATTCAGGCTGGATAAACAGGGACAGGTTTGTCCTTTCCGCAGGACATGGCTCAACATTTCTGTATGCTCTTTTGCATCTTTCAGGTTACAAGCTTACAATTGAGGACCTCAAAGGTTTCCGTCAGATGGGAACCCTTACACCGGGGCATCCTGAATACGGCTGGACAGACGGTGTTGAAACAACAACAGGGCCGCTCGGCGCCGGTTTCTCAAACGCTGTAGGTATGGCAATTGCTGAACAGATGCTCGCTGCAAAATTCAACACAGAAAAAAGAACTGTAGTGGACCATTATACTTATGCACTCTCCGGGGACGGATGTATGATGGAAGGGATCACTTCCGAAGCTGCTTCACTTGCAGGACACCTCGGTCTCGGCAAGCTTGTGGTCTTCTATGATGATAACGGTATTACAATTGAAGGGTCAACTTCACTTGCTTTTACAGAGGATGTTGCTGCAAGATATGAAGCATACGGATGGCAGGTTCTTAAGGGTGATGCATATGATCTTGAAGGGATTTTAAAGCTTGTTGAAAAAGCCAAATCTGTTAAGGATAAACCGTCATTTATTGTTCTCAAGTCGGTTATAGGCAAGGGATCTCCCAACCTGGCCGGGACACACAAAGTCCACGGAGCTCCTCTCGGTGAGGAAGAGATAAAACTTACAAGAAAGAACATCGGAGTACCTGAAGATCAGGACTTTTATGTTTTTCCGGAAGCTTACAGCTATTTTGAGGAAAAGAGAAAGGAATTCGCTGCAAAATATGACTCATGGCAGGGTGAACTTGCTGCATGGAGAAAAGAAAATCCTGAGCTTTCAAAACTCTGGGATAAATATATGAGCGATGAGGTTATCTCTGTTTCAGACGCGGAAATGCCGCAGTTTGCTGTCGGAGAGAGTATTGCTACAAGGGTTGCAAGCGGTAAATCGCTGGTAAATGCCTGTGCAGCAGTGCCCAATCTTGTCGGCGGGTCTGCTGACCTTGCCCCTTCCAACAATACTGTTGTTCCTGATAACGGCGATTTTTCAAGAGCAGACAGAACAGGCAGAACTCTTCACTTCGGTATAAGAGAGCACGCAATGGGGGGTATTACAAACGGTATCGTGCTTCACGGGGGACTGAGAGGCTACTGCGCAACATTCCTTGTTTTTGCTGATTACATGAGACCTACTGTAAGGCTTGCCGCAATCATGAAAATTCCTACCACATTTATTTTTACACATGATTCAATATATGTAGGGGAGGACGGACCTACCCACCAGGCTGTTGAGCAGGTTGAGTCTTTGAGGATAATCCCGAATAATGTGATGCTCAGGCCCGGCGATGCCCAGGAAACCGCTGTCGCATGGCAGATGGCCCTTGAAAGAAAAGACGGCCCTGTCTGTATGTCATATACAAGGCAGAACCTCAAAATCTATGAAAAGGCAGATAAAAACTGGAAATCAAACATGAGGAAAGGGGCTTATGTTGCTAAAGACTGCAGCGGTAAACCGGATGTTGTGGTTGTAGCAACCGGATCCGAGGTTTCACTTGCTTTTGATGCTGCTGAACTTTCAGATAAAAAGATCAGGATTGTATCAATGCCTTCAAGAGAACTTTTTGAAGCACAGGATAAGGCTTTCAGAACCTCTGTTATACCCGAAGGGGTAAGGGTTGTTGTTGCAGAGTGCGGTGTTTCTGCAGGCTGGAGAGGGTATACTTCTTCCAGGGATGATATTCTTGCCGTTGATATATTCGGTGAATCAGGCAAGTATACTGATATAGCCAAAAAATTCGGCTTTTCAGCAGAAAACCTTGCATCTATCATAAACAGATAGGATAAGCTTTTGAAAAAGGGAACATTCTGTTCCCATAAAAGGTGAATATTTAAAAAAGAAGCTGTGCCGGATTATTTCCGGTACAGCTTTTTTTTTCTTGATTTTACAACCGCTATTCAGTTTTTTTCTTATTCTGCTTTGATCTTTATTCGGCGGGGTTTTTCAGATTCCTTTAAACTGAGTTTAAGTGTGAGGACCCCGTTTTTCAGGGCAGCATCAATCCTGTTCCTGTCTATTGTATCATCTATTGTGTATAGCTGATGGTAATCAGCATCCCTTATTTCGTGAATCAGATATCTGCTGTCTTCCCCTTTCAGCGGATCCTTTTTCCCCCTTATCTCAAGCTGGTCCCCGTTGATATTTATTTCAAGTCCCTCTTTTGATACCCCCGGCATTTCAAGCTTCAGAAGAATTTCCCCCGGTTTTTCTATCACATCGCACCTGGACCTTACAGAAGCCTTATTTTCTTCCCTTTTTTCAATATCTTTTGTTTCCATTCAGCGCCTCCTTATTCAACCTTTACTGTTATCTGTTTGGGTTTGGCCTCTTCCTTTTTCGGGAGGGTAAGGGTGAGAATTCCGTTTGCAAGTACTGCATCTATATTCCTGTCCGGATCAACTGTCTGAGGAAGGGATATTGTCCTTTGAAAACTTCCAGTCCAGGATTCCTTTTTAAATACCTTTTCCCCCTCGTTCCTGTTTTCCCCTTTTCTTTCCCCTTTAATAGTCAGTACTTTTCCGGTTATTGTAATGTCAATATCCTTTTGTTCAATTCCGGGCAGTTCACACATCACCTTGAAGTGGTCTGCTTCCTCCGTAAGATCAAGAGCCGGTGATACATGGCGTTCAAAAAGGCCGCGGGGCTCACTGTCAAGGCCGACGTTGAAAAGGTCGTTGATTTCATCCCTGAGTCTCTCAAAATCCTTCCAGGGATTAACTGAATTGCGGTATTTTACCATTGCCATGGTGTCCTCCTTATAGGATATAATATTCATTAATAATTATGCAAAAAATGTGCCAGGATGATAAAAACATTATAAATATATATATTATAAGGAATTATATTGATGATTTGATTTGCTGGATATTTATTTTAATGATTTAAAGCGTGTTGAAATGAAACATCCGGCGGTTTTGCAGATTAAAAAGTGTATCAAAAAAATACATAATCTTCTACCCCGTCACCGCCGGGTAAAAAAGAGACACAGGATGAGGAGCTAGTATTTAATTGTTATCTCTTCAGTTTCTGTTTTATGAAGGAGCTTAATCAGTGCAGTTTTTGTATCACTCTGATATACCCATCCGGCTGAATATCTCTCAAATGAAACATCTGAAACCCAGTCCTTGCCATAGAGCTGAAAACCTGAAACCGAGGATACCCCCTGGATTATAATATATTCAACAGATCCGGCAGGAAATGCTGTTTTTATCTTTATTTCCCCCGGCATATTCTTTATTTCAACATTTTCGGCGCAGGTTGCAATCCAGGCTCCCGGTGAAAGCTCATTTTTAAGGCTTATGATTCTTGGGATATACTTATATTCATTAAGATAGGGATATACAGTTTCCGGTTCTACAAATCCGACCGTATTTCTTACCTCATTATTTTTCAGGATGATTTTTTCAGGAATAAAACCTTCTGAGTTTGAGAACTGGAGAAGGGTGGTAATCAGCTTTTTCCCTATAGTGCTGATAACAGGCCTGTCCGAGTATTCAGATGAGCTTATAAGACAGTCGGCAGCATTAAGGGTGAATACTGTATCGGAAGTTTCTGAAGGGCCTGCTATAAAAAGCCCCTTTTCGGTTTTTACTATATGGCTGAGAACAAGGTTGTCTATAATGCTGTTGAACCTTTTAAGTGAAAGCTCCGGTTCAATGTTGAGTGCTGTAAAATCAAGATATGCCTTTGCAATCCCCAGCTTTATTTCCCTGTCTGCTTTTTCATAGCTGCTTTCCGCCATCTGAAACAGCTCCTGAGTCAGTGAATAGGGGCCTCTGTCCACAATAATTTTTATAAGATCTTTAATCAGGAATACAGATGTATCCTGTCCCTTGATAAGGCTGCTGATCCTGTTTATCAGCTCCACATCCTGTTTCTGGAACTCTGCATAGGTATTTATAAGGTTTCCGTTTGCAAGGGAAGCTTCCAGAAGATGTGTATCCTTATTGATTACCCTTGATGCGTTAAACAGCCAGCTGTTGAGTCTGAACTCATTTCTTTTGAATGACTCTGAAGCAAGGGCCGATATCACTTCGCTGTTGTAAACCTCAAGCCCGTCATGTGTTTTCCATTTTCCGGTCTGCCGGTTGAATCTTGATATTTTCCAGCCTGAATATCCCTTATCAATGAATTCCGATATAACAGCCTCTGAGTCTGACGTGTCTTTATCAATCATGGATCTGCTGAACCAGTACGAATAAGGATCAGCTATCCCTTTCTCCGCCTCTTTTACAGAGATACAGATGTTGCTTTCACTGTCCGGAAGCACCCTGATTTTCCCTTCCCTGCTGTCAACTTCAGACCCGGGACTTGCAGAGGTGAAAAAAAATCTGCCCCCTTCTGAAAATGAGAATACAGGAAATGTATTGCTTGCACTAAGGTCTTCAGGGTTCAGGAGCCTGTAGTTGAGAGTGGCTGACTTTATGCTCTGGTTACCTGAAGGAAAGACAGCAGTTATTCTGAATTCCTTTGCCTCTTTGCCGCTGATATCAATTCTGAGTCTGATATTATCTGTAAGGTAGATTTCCATACCGGAATCTGTCTTGGTGTAGCCTTTTACAAAAAGCCGTGTTTTATTATCATCAAGTGTTGTTATGATGATCGGGGTTTTGGATGATAGGGGAAGTATAAATCCGTGAATATTTATCTGCAGAGATGTTACTGCTGTTGCCCTGTCAGTGCTGCTGGCCCTTGTTTCTCCTGTTATCTGAATAGCGGAAATATTGTCTGTAAATTCTGATGTTGTAGAAAACTGCATGTATATAAGCAGTGAAATTATTCCGATGTAAACTACCGGAATTATATAATATTTTTTTTTAATATTTATTCCCATGGTGTGGTATTGTAGCAGTATGAAAATAAAAATGCAACCTTGAGTAAAATCGGGAATACAAGGTATAGTTTTAAAAATATTTTTTACGGGGAAGATTAATGCCAGTCAGATTCAGAATTACATCTTTTTCCTTATAGCAATCTCAGTATTTCTGCTGTTTTCCTGCACGACACTTAAAACAGAAAAAGGGGCGGAAAAGGGAAGGCCGCTTCTTGAAAGAATTGAGGAAGCTATAGCAGAAGGCGATATGGGTAAGGCCCTTGATCTGTATGAAAGGGAGGGGGGGGATGATCCCCTGCTTTATTCAATTCTCCTTTTCAATAACTCAAGATATGATGAGGCGGGAAGTATACTTGAAGGTTTTCTTGCTGAAAATCCGGAAAATACAGATGCCCTCTTTTATCTTTCCCTTGTGTATCATCAGAAAGGGGAGGGTGAGAAAGAAGAGAAAATCCTTGAAAAGCTTCTTTCAGTTGACCCTGATAACGAAGATGCAAATATTGCCCTCGGAAAGCTGTATCTGATCCTTAAAAAGTATAAAAAGGCTGAAGCAGCATTTAAAAAGGGACTTGAGAACGGGAGCAGTGATACTGATGCAAGGCTTGGTTATGCCTCTCTTCTGCTGAAGCAGGAGAAAAATGATGAAGCACTGCGTCAGTATGATATAATAGTTGAAAATGATCCCGGTAACATGTTCGCCTATATAGACAGGGGATATATCAAGTCGCTAAAAGAGGATTACGAGGGGGCTGAAAAAGATCTTACACAGGCATTGAAGGTTGATCCTGATTATATATGGAACTATATAGACAGGGGAAGGGCGCGTCTTTATTCAGGGAACTATAAAGGGGCAGTCGAGGACTTTGATAAAGCTATCAGTATGGACCCTGATGTTTTTATCTGTTATGTTCACAGGGCAAAAGCATATGAATATATGGGAGAAAATGACAAGGCCCTTTCCGATTATAAAAAGGCCCTTTCCGAAAACAGCGACTATTATTTCGGATATCTTCCTTATGCCATGCAGATATACAGGGCGGGGAACTTCAGGGAAGCATCAGAATATTTTATGAAAGCATATGAAAAAGAGCCAACTCCTTCTCTTCTCCTTCTTGCCTCCTCATCCCTTATGAAGGGGGGAGACCGACGGGGGGGGGAAGCTCTTGTAGAAAAATATATATCAGTAATTCCCCGTGAAGAGCTCCTGTATCATGTTGCGAGGCTATATATTGATCCCCCCTATGAGGGTTTAGCAGTCCAGTCGGTTCAGGAAGAAAAAAAACCGCTTGACCGGCTTCAGGGGCTTTTTTATCTGGCCCTGTATTTTGACAGTTACGGGAAAAGTGTTTTAAGTTCTGATTATTTCAGTCAGGTTGTTGAGCTGGGATTTCCCGAGACGCTTGAACACAGAATGGCAGAATGGAAACTGTCTGAATTCTAATAATTTGGAGAAAAGTTTGTTAATAATTGAAAGCAGTGATACTGTAACACGTATAAAGGATGATGAGCGGGAGATTGTACTGATAGGTACTGCCCATGTATCAAAGGACAGTGTTGAAGAGGTCGGAGAGATCATCAGGTCGGAGAGTCCCGACAGAATATGCGTCGAGATTGATCAGGGGCGTTATAACTCCATGAAATCCGGAAACAGCTGGGAACACCTTGATATTTTTAAAATAATAAAAAACGGACAGGGTTTTCTTATGCTTGCAAATCTGGCCCTTTCCTCTTTTCAGAAAAAGATAGGAGAGGGGCTCGATGTAAAGCCGGGCGATGAGATGAGGAAGGCTGTCGCAGTTGCTGAGGAGAATAATATCCCCTTCAGCTTCTCGGACAGGGATATTCAGATCACCCTGAAAAGGGCCTGGGCAGGAACCGGTTTCTGGGGGAAGAACAAGATGCTGGCTTCCCTTGTCGGGAGCGTTTTTTCAAATGAAAAGATATCAGGAGAGGATATAGAAAAGATGAAGGAAAGGAGCGCCCTTGATGACATGATGAGCGAACTTTCCGACTATCTCCCCTCAGTCAAAGAGGTCCTTATAGATGAGAGGGACCAGTATCTTGCTACAAATATATTCACAGCTCAGGGAAAGAAGATTGTTGCTGTTGTCGGGGCCGGTCATGTTCCCGGGATTATTAAATGGATTGAGGACCTTTCAGAGGGGAGAAAGGGTTTGGATCTTAAGGAGATAATTGAGATACCTCCCAGAGGGCTGTTTTCTAAAATTCTTCCATGGCTCATCCCTGCCGCAGTACTTGCCCTTATCACCGGCGGGTTTTTAAGATCCGGCTGGGATAAAAGCCTTTCCATGCTTTTAAGCTGGGTCCTTGTTAACGGGACCTTTTCAGCAGCAGGTGCACTTATTGCCCTTGCCCATCCCCTTACAATAATACTTGCTTTTGTTGCTGCTCCTATAACTTCAATGAACCCCACAATAGGGGTCGGGATGTTTACAGGTCTTCTCGAAGCGGTTTTAAGAAAACCGAGGGTCATTGATCTTGAAAATCTCGGGGATGACATAATGAGTTTCAGGGGTTTTTTCAGAAACAGGGTTACCCATATACTTGTGGTCTTTTTTCTTTCAAGCGCAGGAAGTGCAATCGGTACCTTTATAGCCCTCCCGTACCTTACCTCGCTTTTAAAGTAGGTTATTTTTCTGTTTTAAAGACAGATTTTACAGCTTCCCTTATGTTGCTGACAGCTGTGAAATCTGTCTTTACTGTTTCATCTGAATAGAGTTTTCCGGGAGTATAGAACTTTTTTATACCGAAATTCCTTGCAGTGCTTATTCTTCTTTCAAGGGCTGAGACAGGGAGGATCTCCCCTGTCAGGCTTATCTCTCCTGATGCGGCAATTGATTCATGTACAGGTATTCCTGTTCTGGCAGAGTAGAGTGCAAGAGCTATGCTGAGCTCTATTCCGACCTCTTTTATTCTTATCCCGCCTGCAACATTTATGTAAATGTCCTGATCTGAAAACCTTAAGGAAGCATGTTTTTCTATAACAGCAGCTATCCTTGAGATCCGGGAGTTGTCAATCCTGTCTGAAAATATCCTGGATATTCCCCCTTTCGCAGGGACTGTCAGTGCCTGGATTTCAACAAGGAAAATTCTTGACCCCTCATGAACAGGTGAAATACAGATACCTGAGGGGACCTCCCCGTCCCTTTTGACAAGAAATGCATTTTCAGGGTCCCCTATCTGGGTAAGCCCCTTTTCCCCCATCCTGAAAAGCCCCAGCTCATCAACAGAGCCGAAACGGTTTTTTGCAGCCCGTAAGACCCTCAGATCGTTTCCTGTATGTTCGAAATAAAGGACAGTATCAACCATGTGCTCTACTACCCTCGGCCCTGCTATAACACCCTCTTTGGTAACATGGGCAACAAAGAAAAGGGAAGATGCTCCTGTTTTAATAATATCGGTAAGCTCCTGGGCGCAGTATTTGAGCTGGCTGACAGTTCCCGGAACTCCTCCTATTTCGGATGAATAGATAGTCTGTATGGAATCAATAATAACAATCTCTGCTCTTGAAGATCTGATCGCCTTGATTACTGCAGAAAGTTCTGTATTGAAAAATAGTTCAAGTTTTCCCCCGGAAGAGCTGTTTATCCTCTCGGATCTTCCCTTGATCTGTGACGGGGATTCCTCTCCTGAAATGTAAAGAACTTTTTTTGATTCTGAAACAGTTCTGCAGAGCTGCAGCATCAAAGTTGATTTTCCGATTCCCGGTTCCCCCCCGATGAGGACAACAGATCCGGGGATTATTCCCCCCCCCAGGACCCTGTTTATTTCTTTTATACCGGTATCAAGGGGGGGATATTCAGATGTTTCAATATCGGAAAAACGGAGAATCCTGCTTTCACCTGAACGGGACTGCTTCCCGGTTTTTTCAGTTTTTATCTCTGATTCCGAAAAACAATTCCAGTTCTGGCAGGCAGGGCAGCGCCCTGCCCATTTAGCCTCTTCATGTCCGCAGATATCGCAGATAAAAACAGTTTTGTTTTTTTTCATTCTCTGTATATTTTACTCGAAATCAATCAGTTCCACTTCAAAAACGAGGAAAGCATAGGGAGGTATTACCCCTCCTGCTCCCTGACTTCCGTATCCGAGTTCAGGCGGGATAATAAGCGTTCTTTTCTCCCCCTTTTTCATTGCCATGAGAGCTTCATTCCAGCCGGGAATAACCTGTCCCACTGAAAACTGGAGCGGCTGTCCCCTCTGGATCGAGCTGTCAAAAAGGGTGCCGTTGAGAAACATGCCGTTGTAGTGGACAGTTACTTTGCTGCCCATTACAGGTGAATCTGCCCCTGATCCCTCTTTTTCAATTATATACATCAGTCCGCTCTTTGTTTTTTCAGCTTTCGGCCATTTTTCACTGATGAATTTGATATCACTGTCTATCTGGTTCTTCATTTTTGCGAGTTTTGTTTTTTCGACGTTATTTACCAGATCATCAAATGTTTTCTGGTCGTTTTTAAAGTTCTCAGCCTTTTCTCCGACCCTTATTATTTTGACGCTGTTGATTTTGTCATTCTGTTTAATGCTGTTGACAACATCCATCCCCTCAATAACATGGCCGAATACAGTATGCTTATCATCAAGCCATGGTGTTTCGACATGGGTTATGAAAAACTGGCTCCCGTTTGTTCCTGGTCCTGAGTTTGCCATTGAAAGAATACCGGGGGATGAGTGTCTTAGTGTTCTGTCAAACTCATCAGGGAACTTGTATCCCGGACCGCCTGTTCCGTTTCCAAGGGGACATCCCCCCTGTATCATGAAATTGTCTATAACTCTGTGGAATTTGAGCCCGTCATAAAAGGGTTTCCCCGGCCCTTTGCCGCCGTCGATCTTTCCTTCGGCAAGTCCTGTAAAGTTTGCCACAGTCATGGGGGTTTTCTCGAATTCCAGAGAGAGAAGTATTTTTCCCTTTGAGGTGTCAATCTCTGCATAAAGTCCGTCGTCCAGACTTCCTTTTGATTCACAGGATGCATACATGCTTAATAATGTAAAAAACATAAAATATATTACTCCTTTAGCTATTGTCTTGTTGTTTGTCATTTGTGCCAGGGCCTCCCGCAGGTAAAAAAATTGGATATGTATTTTGAAATTACCACAGCCCAAAACAAAAGGCAACCGGAAAACGGCTGCCTTGGTTTTATGAAGTATTTCTGAAACAGATTAGTGATTATTTTTTGTGTATGATTCTGACAGATATAATCCCGTCAATACCTTTCAGTTTATCGATTATGTTTTCAGGAAGATCAGCTTCAACATCAATTATGTTGTAGGCAAAATCATCTTTATGCTTATTCAGGTAGTCGGAAATATTTATTCCGTCCGCAGCAAGCATTGATGTTACCTGCCCGATTATGTTGGGAATGTTTCTGTTGGCAATCAGAAGCCTGTTGTTCCCGTTAAGTTCCATCCTGCAGTCAGGGAAGTTTACAGAATTTTTTATGTTTCCTGTTTCAAGATAGTCCTTAAGCTGTCTTGCTGCCATTTCAGCGCAGTTTTCCTCTGCCTCTGCTGTTGAAGCACCCAGATGGGGTATGGCGATGACATTTTCTGTTTTCAGGAGATCATCATCAGGGAAATCAGTCACATAGCAGGCAATTGTTCCGTCTGATACAGCCTTTTTCAGGTCCTCGTTATTGACAAGACCCCCGCGGGCAAAGTTGAGCAGTCTTGCCCCTTTTTTCATAATGCCGAACTTTTCCCTGCTGAAAAGACCTTTTGTATTCTCATTAAGGGGGACATGCACTGATATATAATCAGATCCGGCAATAACGCTGTCAAGGCTTATCCCTTTTTTAATATCCCTGGAAAGGCCCCATGCTGATTCAACAGAAATGAAAGGGTCATAGCCTGTAACCTCCATTCCCAGGGCAGAAGCTGCATTTGCAACCATAACCCCGATTGCTCCGAGACCTATAACGCCGAGCTTTTTTCCCATTATTTCAGGTCCTGCAAACATGGATTTTCCCTTTTCAACCATCTTGGGGACTTCCTCTCCGTTTCCCTCAAGCCCTTTGCACCACTCTATGGAATCGCTTATTTTTCTTGAGGAAAGGAACAAAGATGCTATAACAAGTTCCTTGACACTGTTCGCGTTTGCTCCTGGGGTGTTGAATACAACAATGCCCCTTTCACTGCATTTTTCCACAGGGATGTTGTTGACGCCGGCGCCTGCCCGGGCTACTGCAAGAAGTGTGTCGGGAAGCTCCATATCATGCATTTTGAAGCTTCTCAGGATAATTGCATCAGGCGATGTAAACTCTGATGCAATTTCATAGTTTTCTCTCGGGAGTATATCAAGACCCACACTTGAAATCTTGTTCAGTGTCTGTATTTTGAACATTATTTATTTGCCCCTTCAAATTTCTTCATATATTCAACCAGTTTTTCAACCCCTTCATAAGGCATTGCATTGTAGATGCTTGCTCTCATTCCCCCCACAGACCTGTGTCCTTTAAGCGCTACAAGTCCGTTCTCCTTTGCTCCGGCAAGAAATTTGCTGCTCAGTTCTTCTTTTGGAAGTACAAACGGAACATTCATGAGGGACCTGTCTTCTTTCGCAGCAGTTCCTGTGTAGAATTCTGATTCATCCAGGAAGCTGTAAAGCAGATCCGCCTTTTTCCTGTTTGCCTTTTCAAGCGCCTCCACTCCGCCGAGCTGTTTTGCCCATTCAAGGACAAGTTTAAGTATATAGATAGTATAGCAGGGGGGGGTATTATACAGGGAGTCCTTGTCTGCATGTATTTTATAGCGGAGCATTGTAGGGGTTATATCCATATGTCTGCCGATAAGATCTTTTCTGACTATTGCAAGTGTTACACCTGCAGGTGCAAGGTTTTTCTGTGCTCCGGCATAAATAAGGGCATATTTGCTGACATCAACCTTTTCTGAAAGGATATTTGATGACATATCAGCGACAAGAGGTATATCTCCTGTTTCAGGAACCCATGTATATCTTGTCCCGTATATTGTATTGTTCATGGTTATATGGACATAATCAGCATCTTTTGAAAAGCCTGCTGCTTTCGGGATGTAAGAGTAATTTTTATCTTCTGAAGATGCTATAATATTTGCTGTACCGTATAAATCTGCCTCTTCCGCAGCCTTTTTGCTCCAGGCCCCTGTAACAATATAGTCGGCTTTTCTGTTTTTCCCGAACAGATTGAGCGGTACCATTGCAAACTGGGTTGATGCTCCCCCCTGGAGAAACATAACAGAATAGTTTTCAGGAATCTCCATAAGCTCTCTAATCAGTTTTTCAGCATCCTTTATAATGCTGTCAAAATCTGCTGAGCGGTGGCTCATTTCCATTACCGACATTCCGCATCCGTTGTAATCAAGGAGTTCTCCCTGAGCCTTTTTAAGGACTTCAAGCGGTAAGGTTGAAGGTCCGGCGGCAAAATTAAACACTCTCTTCATTTTTTTCTCCTTTCTGTTTACCGGTTGTGGCTATCATGGCTGACAGCAGCCTGAACTCCTCAACCAGATATATATTTCTTACAATTATATTATCTTCAAAATTAAGAATGACAGGGGAGAAGTTTATTATCCCCTTTATTCCCCCCCTTATCAGTTTTTCAGCAGTCTCTTTCGCTTTTTCCGGTTTGACTGCAATAATGGCAAAATCTATCGAATATTCCCTTACCTTTTTTTCTATTTCATAGGTCGGAAAAAGGGGGATATCTGTATCCATCATCTCCATTCTGTTAATATTGCTGTCAAATCCTGCAACGATTTTATAACCGGCATTAATTATCTGGTTATTGTTAAGCATGGCACTTCCCAGCATATCAAGTCCTACCACACAGGACCTCCTGGGAACATTAAGGGAGAAGGTGTTTTCAATAAGGTCTTTCAGTCCTTTTATATCATAACCTTCTTTTCCGCTTTTAAGGCTCCCCAGCTGGCTTATATCCTTTCTTACTGTATGTGCCGGTATCCCTGTTTCCTTTTCAATTGCTCCGGATGATATAGATGCTGTGTCTCCCCTTTCTTTTTCATCAAGGAGGCGGAAAATCCGGCAGAGCCTTTCAATAGTCGGTTCCGGTATTGTTTTCGGCATAAAAACCAGCCTATCTGTGAAAATTTTCACAGATAGATTATTTGATATTCCATGAATTGTCAATTGCTATTTCTGTTATATTGTCTATCCTTTAATTAATGAAGAAATTAAAAATTGTATGTATCGGAAATTATCCCCCCCGTCAGTGTGGCATTGCAACATTTACAATGAATCTGATTGATTCTCTGGTGAATAATGACAGAGAAAAAAACATTAAGGCAGATGCATTTATAGTGGCTTTAAACGATCCCAATCAGGAATATGTTTATCCGGAAGAAGTTACCCATGTAATCAATCAGAACCATTCCCAGGATTATCTGGAAGCGGTAAAGTATATTAATTACAGCGATGCGGATATCTGTATTTTGCAGCATGAGTTCGGTATATTCGGGGGCAACAGCGGTGTTTATATACTGCCTCTTATCTACAGATTAAAGATCCCCCTTGTTGTAATTTTTCACACAGTATTGAAGGAGCCTTCCTACGACCAGAGAAATATTGTCCGGGAGATAGGAAAAATAGCCGCAAAAATTGTTGTAATGAGCAGGATAGCTGTCGGGTTTTTAACAGGTGTCTATGAAATACCGGCTGATAAAATCGAGGTTATAGAGCATGGTGTTCCGGATTTTGATTTTAATCAGAACCTCTATCACAAAAAGAAGTTTCATGTTGAAAAGAAAAAAACACTCATAACATTCGGTCTTTTAAGCAGAAATAAGGGGATTGAAACAGTTATAAACGCCCTTCCTGAAGTAGTCAAAAAACATCCTGATATTTTGTATGTAATACTCGGAAAGACCCATCCTGCAGTGGTAAGGGTATCAGGGGAAGAATACAGAAATTATCTTAAACTTCTGGTAAGAAGAAACAATCTCATGGAGCATGTTTATTTTGATGACAGGTTTGTGAGTACAGAAGAACTGCTTGGTTATCTTTCAGCTGCAGATATTTATGTTACCCCTTACCTGAATGAAGCGCAGATAACAAGCGGTACCCTTTCCTATGCGGTCGGTGCTGGTGCTGCTGTTCTTTCAACCCCCTACTGGCATGCTGCAGAGCTTCTGGCAGAGGACAGGGGGATACTGTTTGATTTTAATGATTCGGCAAATCTTTCCCGGATACTGAATGAATTGCTGGATAATCCTGAGAGGCTGGCTTCCTTGAGGAAAAATGCCTATGATTACGGACGTAAAACAGTCTGGCCTGAGATAGGAATTAAATACCTCAATCTTATGAGCGGGCTGATCGAGGAAAAACCTGCTGCTGTTATAAAAGAAGACCCTGTTATTAATCCTCTGCTGCTGCCGAAGTTTGATCTTGGCCATATAAAAAGACTGACAGACAGTACCGGCATTATTCAGCATGCCAGGTATAATATTCCCAGATTCAAAGACGGATACTGTCTGGATGATAACTCGCGTGCCCTATTAATGGCAACAATGGCGTACAAACTGCTGAAAGATCAAAAAGCTCTTGATTTAATGTCATTTTATTTAAGCTATATTCAGTATATGCAGAATGAAGATGGTACGTTCAGGAATTTTCTGGGCTTTGACAGGCGGTTTCTTGACGAAAAGGGGTCTGAGGATTCTTTCGGGAGAACAATCTGGGCTCTGGGTGCTCTTGTCCGTTTTCCCCCGAATGATGCCTGTTTTGAACTTGGAAAAGAGCTGTTCTTAAAGGCGTCCTCCAATTTTCAAAAATTAAAATCACTGAGAGGGATTTCAAATACTGTTCTTGGAATCAGCAGCTGGCTTCATCGTTTTCCTGGAGATGAAGAAATGACACGGACTCTTAAAGAAATGTCAGATAAAATTATCGGAATGTATTTCAATGAGAAGAGTGATGACTGGCTCTGGTTTGAACCGGTACTTGCATATGATAACGGAATTATTCCATTTTCCCTTTTTCAGTCTTTTGAAATTACAGGAGATGAAGAGGTTCTTAAAACTGCAAAAGAATCAATGGAGTTTCTGGAGGAGCTGGTTTTCCGGGAAGGATACATTTCCCTGATCGGAAGTGACAGTTGGTACAGAAAAGGGGAAGTCAGATCCCAGTATGATCAGCAGCCGGTTGATGCCATGGCAATGGTTCTGATGTATCACCAGGCCTCTGAAGTTACAGGGGATAATCAGTATCTGAAAAAAATGTTCAGCTCCTTTATGTGGTTTTTAGGGGAGAATGATCTGCGCCTGCCTCTTTATGATTTTGAGACCCATGGCTGTAATGACGGGCTTGAGAGCACAGGGGTCAACAGAAATCAGGGGGCTGAAAGTACACTTTCATATTTAATTGCATATCTGACTGTTATTCAGGCTTACGAAAATGTTTTATAAGGGGACAGGATGGCTCTGATAAAAAGATTTGAAGGAAACCCGGTTTTAACAAGGGATGATGTTCCATATCCTGTATCAACAGTGCATAATGCGGGTGTTGTTAAGTATGAGGGCCGCTATATAATGATATTCCGTTCCCATTTATATAACGGCAGAAGCATTCTGGGGCTTGCAGAAAGTGATGACGGTTTTCATTTCCGGGTTTCAGGTAAACCTTTTATGACCCCTTCGGAAAACGGAATTTTTAAGGAATATGAAGAGTATGGTATAGAGGATCCCAGAATAACATTTATAGAGGGCCGTTTTCTGATCACCTACAGTGCATATTCCAGGCATGGTGTGAGGATCGCTCTTGCTTTTACTGAGGATTTCAGGACTATTGAACGCTTTTCCCTAATAACAGAAGCAGACTACAGAAACGTTGTTATTTTTCCTGAAAAGTTTAAAGGCCTTTATGCCCGGCTTGACAGGCCTCATTCTGAAATCAGCCCATGGTCAATCTGGATTTCCTATTCACCCGATTTGCGTTTCTGGGGAGAATCCAGTGTTGTTATGAAACCTGTTAAATATCACTGGGACGAGATGAAGATCGGCCCGGGAGCTCCCCCTTTTAAAACAGAAAGCGGTTGGCTCCATATTTATCACGGTGTATTTCCCACAATGGACGGCTGTGTTTACAGACTAGGAGCTGCCCTTCATGATCTTGATGACCCGTCTGTCATTCTTGGTGTAGGGGACAGCTTTATACTGCAGCCTGAGGAGGCATGTGAAATCACAGGATATGTACATAATGTAGTCTTTACCTGCGGAGCTGTGCCTGAAGAGGACGGGAGTGTAAAGATCTACTGGGGCGGGGCGGATTCAGTCATGTGCGCCGGAACTGCCCGGATTGATGAGCTTGTTTCCCTCTGTCTTAACAATTCAAGACCGCCGCTATGATATTGGAATATTATTACGGAATCAGTGCTCTCTGTTTTATAGTGATCTTCACTCAAAAAATACTGGAGAATTGAAATATGAAAGTAGCTGTTTTATCACCTGTCTGCTGGAGAACTCCTCCCCGCCATTATGGCCCATGGGAACAGGTTTCATCCAATATTGCAGAGGGTCTTGTCAGTCACGGGATTGATGTTACCCTATTTGCAACAGGTGATTCTATCACAAAGGGGATTCTTGAATATGTTTGCGAATCACCCTATGAAGAGGACAGATCTCTTGATCCAAAGGTGTGGGAATGTCTTCATATAGCAAATATGATGGAGTGTGCAGGTGATTTTGATATTATACACAATAACTATGATTTTCTTCCCCTTACATATTCATCTTTAATCAAAACGCCTGTTGTCACAACTATTCACGGTTTTTCCTCTCCCAAAATTCTTCCTGTTTATAAAAAATACAATGACAGTACATATTATGTATCAATCAGCAATTCAGACAGGAGTCGGGAGCTTGATTATGAAGCAACTGTTTACAACGGATTAAAACTTGAGGATTTCAGTTATGTTGAATCTGCCGGAGACTATTTGCTTTATTTCGGCAGAATTCACGGTGATAAGGGGACAAATGAAGCAATCAGGATAGCAAAAAAAGCAGGAATGAAGCTTATAATTTCCGGGATTATCCAGGATGAAGATTATTTCAGGGAGAAAGTAAAGCCGTTTATAAATAACGATGATATAGTTTTTGAAGGTCCATCAGGGCCTGAAAAGAGGAACAGGCTGCTTGGGGGTGCGTTTGCATTGCTTCATCCTGTCAGGTTTAATGAGCCTTTCGGCTTAAGTGTTGCTGAATCCATGCTGTGCGGTACCCCGGTCGTAGCATTCAATAAAGGATCTATGCCAGAACTGATAGCAGACGGGAAAAGCGGTTTTCTTGTTGAAACAGTGGATGAGGCGGCTGAGGCTTTGAAAAATATTAAATCCATTGACAGATCTTTCTGCAGAAGCTTCTCTGAAGATAATTTCAGTCAGGAAAGGATGGTAAGTGATTATATTGCTTTGTACACTAAAATATTAAACAGCCATATCAGGTCAGTTTAGCGAAAAGTTTATCAAGAGATACCGAGGCAAAGGATGATGCTGAATCTGACATCCCGTATGGAATAATAAGTTCATTGTTGTGAATTATTGATCCGCAGGAATAAACCACATTGGGAACATAGCCTTCTCTTTCTTCATCATTAGGTATCATAAGGGGTTCTTCAAGCTGACAGAGGACCTTTTCCGGGTTTTCAAGATCAAGAAGAGTAATACCCAGGCAGTATTCCCTCATTGGACCTACCCCGTGGGTTATAAGCAGCCACCCTTTTTCTGTTTCAACAGGAGATCCGCAGTTCCCCATCTGAACGAATTCCCAGGGGTATTCAGGTTCCTCTATCATTTTTGCTGTCTGCCACTCCTGAATGTTTTTGGAAAACATGATGTAATTGCTTTTTCCGTCTATCCGGGAAACCATTGCATATTTCCCCTTAACTTTTCTGGGGAAAAGAGCCATCCCCTTATTCATGGCGCATTTTCCAAGTAAGGGCTTTACAGAGAAATGATAAAAATCCTTAGTTTCCAGCAGTTTGGGTAATATGGCAAATCCGTTGAAAGCTGTAAATGTGGCATAATAGTTTATATTGCCGTTCTCATCAGTAAATTTAACAAATCTGGCATCTTCAATACCGTTCTTTTCTGCATCTGAAACAGGGAATATTACCCGTTCAGAAATAGCTGTATCAAGGGAAAATGTTATTTCGTAATGAGCATTGGCAAGCCAGACAAGGGACTTGATAACATTTTTTTTTGAGTACGATAGTTTAATATTTTTTATACATTGATGTATGCTTTCCTGGAGTTCATTATAGGAAAAATTTTCGCCAAGCCGGTTCATGATCAGCTCAACAATATCTTTGCGTATGTCCATTTCCTCCAGTTTTATGTTGAACTGGCTTTTGTTATATAATGATTTTTTTATAATCTCCGGCTGTTCGACATAATCGTTGACCGGTTTAAAAATAAGATTATTGTTTTTATCTATAATACCGCTTCTGAAGACTATTGAGGAAATATGCCCTTCTCCTGTTGCCCGGAAACTTACTATAAGCCTTTTGTCTCCTTCTTCAAGGTGGGACTGATCAGGGTCTTCAATAATGGAAGGATTGAAGAAAGCAGCAGATTCAATCGAATATTCGTGGGAGAAGTATGAGCCTATCAGAAGTTTTCTTTCCATTGAGAGGGAATCCGGAGCTGCTTTAAGGTCCTCCAGAATATGTGTAATAAAGTTGAAATGTTTATCAAAAACCTTTGTGATGTTTCTGTGTCTGTGGGCAAAGTGCCCCAGTGTCCTTTTAAGTAGTTTTTTAACTTCATCTTCAGAAAGGGTGAGTACTTTTTTTATTATATACTCTCCTCTTCCATCCCCTCCAGGTATATAGAACCGTGCGATTACCCTTTTGGGGTCGGGATAAAATCTGTTTTCCATTCTTTTTACAGGTATTGCCATTTTTAATTTGTTTTCCTCTTTTTTATATACAGATAAAGTTATAATCCATGACAAGGTTATTTACAATGAAGCTCAGGCTGTTTCTGTCTTTTTCCTGAAAGCTGACATAATATGAAAAAATTGAAATTCTGTGCTATAGTGAGGTATTATAGCCAATAGCTGTATTTTCTGATACTTCTACTGGTTAATACTGAAAAAAATAATAATGGAAAATGTCTGTGAGTTATAATGTATTAAAAATAATTGCCGATCTTGACTGCCGGATCAAAGATATGATTAAGATTCTCCTTTTTTCTGTATTTCTTCTGTTCCTGATTTATTCAGGAGCCAGAGATATTAATTATGACTGGCAGTGGTACAGAATTAAAAAATATCTGTTTACAATCAATGAAAGCGGGTTTCATCCCGGGCCTCTTCTTGAAGGGCTTTTGGTTACAGTTCAAATCTCATCATTAAGTCTCCTTCTTACCTTTATTACCGGGCTTTTTACAGCTCTTCTGAGGATGTCAGACTCCTTTATGGGAAGGATCATTGCAAGGGTATATCTGGAAGCGGTCAGAAATACGCCGCTTCTGATTCAGCTTTTTTTTATCTATTTTGTAATATCCCCTATTTTCAACATTTCCCCCTTTTTTTCCGCAGTTATTGCCCTGAGTCTTTTTGAGGGGGCCTATACTTCAGAAATAATCAGGGCCGGGATCCTTGCTGTCCCATTCGGACAGTGGGAGGCTGCAAAAAGCCTGGGGATGGATAAAAAATCAATATACTTCAGAATAATCTTTCCCCAGGCCTTCAGGCAGAGCCTTCCCATCCTTATCAGCCAGACAATATCCCTGGTCAAGGATTCCTCTCTGGTAAGCACTATTGCAATATATGATCTAACCATGAGGGGGCAGGAGATTGTGGCAGATACTTTCCTTACATTTGAAATCTGGTTTACAGTTGCCGCCATATATCTTGTCCTGACAATTCTCCTGAGTGAGACTGTTGCTCTTATTGAGAAAAGGACAAACAGAAAAAATATAAAAAATTCATTGGATAATAACTGCTAGATATCATATCTTTTTAATAGGACAAAAGGAGTTGAATATGAAAAAAATAATTCTGGTATTATTTATCATGGCAGTTCTGATCTCCTGCAGCGGGAAAAGCAACAGCAGTACAGAGCCTGAGAAAATAAGCCTTATCGAGGAAATACAGAGAAGAGGCGTGCTCAGGGTGGGAATGTCAACGTTTGTTCCATGGGCAATGAAGGATAAAAACGGAGAGCTTGTCGGTTTTGAGATTGATGTTGCAAGACGGCTTGCTTCGGATATGGGGGTCGAGATTGAATTTGTTCCGACAAAATGGTCCGGTATTATCCCTTCTCTTCTTACCGGTAAATTCGATGTTATTATCGGGGGGATGGGTATCAGACCGGAAAGGAACCTGAAGGTAAACTTCAGTATCCCATATGATTATACAGGTATGTCAATTGTGGCAAACGCATCTACAGCTCCGGGCCTGAAAACCCTTGATGACTTTAACAGCAGTAAGATTACAATTGCCGCAAGAATCGGAACAACAGCTGCAACTGCGGTAAAAAAGATGATTCCTGAAGCAGAACTCAAGCTTTTTGATGATGAATCACAGGCTGTTCAGGAGCTTTTAAACGGCAGGGCGGATGCTGTTGTTGCGTCATCCCCCCTTCCTGCATTCCAGGCTCTGAAGTACCCTGGAAAACTGTATCTTCCCTTTGAAGAGAACTTTACAATGGAGCCAATCGGTTTTGCCCTGAGGAAAGGGGATTTTGACACAATGAATTTCTTTAACAGCTGGATAACTGTTGTTGATTCTGAAGGATGGCTGAAGGAGAGAAAACAGTACTGGTTTAACACCAGGGACTGGGCTTCGATGATTGAGTAGTGAAAAAAATTAAGCTCCGTTTGACTTTGCTGGATGTACTTATTCTCTTTTTTATACTGCTGACTGCACTGTTTGTATTCTATAGAATTAAGGCAGGGCTGAACTATAAATGGAGATGGCAGATACTTCCCCAGTATATTCTGAGAAGAGACACTGTAAGCGGATCTCTTGTTCCGGGTCTTCTGATGGAAGGGTTTATTGTTACAATAAAGATAAGTATATGGTCAACTGTCACAGCCACCATCATAGGGGTTGTAATGGGAATTATCAGAAGCAGCCGGGGGATTTTTTCAAAAATCACCGGCTGGCTTTATGTCCAGCTGATCCGGAATATTCCCCCCCTTGTTCTTGTCTTTATATTCTACTTTTTTTTCAGCGGCTATCTTCTTGATTTTTTCCGGATAGAGGAGTGGCTTTCATCCCTTTCAGAGGGATCGAAAAAGGTTGTTACAATGCTTTTCGTATCCCCCCGGCTTTTCTCCTCCTTTGTCTCTGCTGTTATTACAATGGGGATTTACGAGGGTGCCTATATCACAGAGATAGTCAGGGCAGGGATAGCTTCTGTAGCAGACGGGCAGTGGGAGGCAGCAAAGGCGCTGGGACTTAAGCGGAACAATATCCTCTCCCATATAATACTTCCCCAGGCCCTTGGAAACATTCTGCCCCCTCTTGCCGGTCAGTTTATTTCAGCCATAAAGGATTCTGCAATAGTCTCTGTCATTTCCATACAAGAGCTGACATTTCAGGGGCTTGAAATTATGGCATCCACATATCTTACATTTGAAATATGGATAACTATTACACTGCTTTATTTTTTGATGACTTTTTCCTGCTCTATTGCTCTTGATAAGGTTTTTCTGTATTTTAGTAGAAATAATAAATTAATCAGGAACTGAATATGGTCTGGGTGGAATTTTCTGTAACTTCTTTGTTTGTAATATTTTTCGGATACAAGCTTTCTGAAAAAGCAGACCGACTTGCTGATCTGAAAGGATTGGGAAAAGGGGTTGTAGGATTTGTCCTTCTCGGATTTTCGACTTCGCTTCCTGAGCTGATTGCTACGGTTTCTTCTACCCTTTTTCTGGATAATCCTGATCTGGGAGCTGGCAATATTATCGGCAGCAATAATGCAAACCTCTTTATCCTTGCATTTTCACTTCTTTTTGCCTCAACCCTGAGAAAGAAGAACGGTGAAACAGATATTGAAAGCATTGTTTCAATATCTTTCTGTTTCCTGGCTGTTTCGGTTTTTTTCATAGGTCTCTTTTTTAAAGGGGAACCTCTGATCGGTAAAGTCTCCTTCTTCAGTATACTGATTCTGATTATCTTTTCCGGAAGTATTGTAGCGCTTAAGAAAAATGATCAGTCTGAACCGGCTGATACAGATAAAATGGGGGACCCCGGTTTTTTCTTTTACATACTCCTGATCTTCTATCTTCTGGTTCTTGTTGCTGTCAGTTATTATCTTTCCACTGTTGTTGACAGAATAAGCGTAATAACAGGGCTCAGATCAGGTTCCGCAGGGGCTATTTTTCTTGCCTGGGCAACATCGCTTCCTGAGCTTGTTGTTACAGTTTCCTCTGTTATACTGGGCAGCAGCGAAATGGGCATCGGAAATATACTTGGAAGTAATATTTTCAATTTTTCGATTCTCTCTATAGCAGATATCCTTTCAAGAAGCGGCAAATCCCTGTATGTTCCTGAAGATGAAATATCACTTCTTGCCTCTTTTCAGGTTGTTATTCTGTCAGTCCTTCTGTATATGGTTTCCTGCAGAAAGCTTCCGCGCTGGGGCAGACTTAACCCGCTTTCCCTTCTTATCATGCTTGTTTACGGGACAAGTATACTGCTGATTATCTGATATTGTGAACAAGAGCACAATAAACACATGGTGCGGAATATATTTGAAGATATTGTTCTTTTATTTGAAAACCTCTGTTATTTTTTTTCTTTTACCTTGACATTTTTCATGGTCTTACTAAAATTGAAATATAAATAACCACTCTGTGCGAGGATTATATGGAAGTCCAACTTAAGGAACTAATTGAAAAAATTAAGACTGATGGTGTTAAAACTGCTGAGGCAAAATCTGAACAGATTGTAAAAGATGCTGAAGCTAAAGCTGCTGAAATAATATCAAAAGCTAAAAGTGACGCCGCTCAGATTACAGCAAAAGCAAAAGAAGATGCTGCAAGATCTGAGGTAACAGGAAAGGAAGCTTTAAAACAGGCAGGTAGAGACCTTGTTTTAAACCTTCAAACCACAATTACTGACCTTTTCAATGTTATTGTCAAACAGGAAGTTGCATCAGCAATGGATGAAAAGGTTCTCGGAGAAACAATTGTTAAGCTGATTACTGCCTGGAAGGGTGATGAATCAGGTCTTGAAATTCTACTATCTGAAAAAGACCTTAACAATGTTGAAAAAAATCTGAAATCAAAACTTGCTGAACAAATCAAGAAGGGACTGGAAGTTAAAGCTTCAAAGAACCTTGATGCAGGTTTTCTTGTATCAGAAAAAGACGGTTCTGCTTATCACAACTTTTCGGCCGAAGGTATAGCAGATGTATTATCAGATTATCTGAACCCCAGACTTGCAGTTCTGCTCAGCGAAGGGGTCAAAGGAAAAGCGGGGGCATAAGCCTTGGCAAATCAGTATTACTACACAGTATCTTCTTTGCCTATGTTATTCTATGATTCAGAAAAATTCATATCAGAAGAGGAATTTTTCGAATGCTGCGAAACAACAATTTCTGAAAACGACTTCAAACTTCTTAAATCTGCAAAAATTGTACCGGAAAATGATCAATTTATTCATAGTGTTCTCTCAAAATGGAACAATTGGGAGAAGAGTTTACGGGATGAACTGGTAAAGTTACGCGCAGGAAAAAAGGGGATTGATGCCGACAGATTTTTAAGCGGCAGCGCAGGTGAATCAGGAGTTTTTGATTTGGCCAGGGAGGCTGTTAATTATCAGTCTCCTCTGGAAGCTGAAACATTCCTTTACAGGGCCAGATGGGATTATCTTGAGATGTTGGAGGCGGGTCACTTTTTTGATCTCGGGAAGCTGATAATCTATTATCTTCAGCTTCAGCTTCTTGAAAGAAAATCTCAGATAAACCATGAAAAAGGACAGCAGAATTTTAAAACCCTTTATTCAAGTATTCTTGGAAAAGAACAGGCTGACGAATAAGGAATAAAACCATATCGGATACAGGCCGGGAAACTGACCTGACTGACAGGGTATAATAGAAGGACTGATTGTTGTAGAGGTAATTTATGGAGAATATAAAAACATCTTCAAAAAAGAAGAGTACAGGAAAAGTTGTCGGTGTAAACGGCAACATGGTGACTATCGAGGTTGAAGGTGACGTCCTGATGAATGAGGTGGGTTATGTTAAAATACAGACACCCGCCGGTGAAAAAAGACTTAAAGCTGAGGTTATCAGAATAAAGGGTGACAGGGCTGACTTACAGGTCTTTGAAATGACAAGAGGTATCGGTATCGGTGATACTGTCGAGCTGACACAGGATATGCTTGCTGTATCTCTGGGCCCGGGTCTTCTTGGCAAGGTTTATGACGGTCTTCAGAACCCGCTTCCCGAGCTTGCTGAAGAATGCGGATTCTTTCTTGACAGGGGCGTTTATCTTCCGGCACTTCCTGAAGAGGTGAAATGGAAATTTACACCTGCCGTTAAGACAGGTGAGGCAGTTCTCAGGGCTGATACACTCGGGATTGTCCCTGAAGGTATGTTTAAACACAGAATTATGGTTCCCTTTTATTTATATGATAATTATAAAGTTAAATTTATAGCTGATGAAGGGGAATACACTGTAACTGATAAAATAGCTGAACTTGAAGACTCAAAGGGAAATATAATTCCTTTGACAATGAAGTTCGACTGGCCTGTCAAAAGGGCCATCGATGCATATGCTGAAAGGTTGAAACCTGTGGATCCAATGGTAACAAAGGTAAGACTTGTTGACACATTCATACCTGTTGCCAAAGGGGGTACATACTGTATTCCGGGTCCTTTTGGTGCCGGGAAAACAGTGCTTCAGCAGATTACAAGTAAAAACGCAGAGGTTGATATAGTAATTATTGCTGCATGCGGAGAGAGAGCCGGAGAAGTAGTAGAGACACTTAAGGAGTTCCCTGAGCTTACAGACCCAAAAACAGGCAAGTCGCTTATGGAGAGAACTATTATTATCTGTAATACAAGTTCAATGCCTGTTGCGGCAAGGGAAGCTTCAGTTTATACAGCAGTAACTCTTGCTGAATACTACAGACAGATGGGATTGAATGTTCTTCTCCTTGCAGACTCGACTTCCCGTTGGGCGCAGGCGATGAGAGAGATGTCCGGGCGTCTTGAAGAGATTCCCGGTGAAGAAGCATTCCCTGCCTACCTTGAGTCTGTTATAGCCTCTTTCTATGAAAGGGCAGGACTTGTAAGACTTAAAGACGGTTCTCATGGATCTGTTACAATCGGAGGAACAGTCTCTCCTGCCGGAGGTAACTTCGAGGAGCCTGTAACACAGGCAACCCTTAAGGTAGTAGGTGCATTTCACGGGCTTTCAAGGGAAAGGTCTGATGCAAGAAAGTATCCTGCAATACATCCCCTTGAAAGCTGGAGTAAGTATAAAGGTTCGGTAGATTCTGCCAAAACAGAATATGCAAGAAATATTCTGTTTAAAGGGAATGATGTAGGGCAGATGATGAAGGTCGTAGGTGAGGAAGGTACAAGTATTGATGATTATATTGTTTTTCTCAAAAGCGATCTTCTTGATGCTGTTTATCTTCAGCAGAACTCATTTGATGCGGTTGATAACTCTGTATCTGTAGAAAGGCAGAGACATATATTTGAAGTGATCATGAAAATTCTTTCCGCAGAATTCGATTTCACAGTCAAGGATGATGCCAGACAGTACTTTAACAATCTAAGGCAGCTTTTCCTCGACTATAACGGTACCCAGTGGGCATCCTCTGAATTCGAAGCAAAAGAAAAGGAATTACTTGAACATATTTCTTCAAAACAGACCGGTGTAGAAGAAAACGCTGCTGGGCTGCTGGCAAATAATAATTAAGGGGCAGAAGGAATGCGTAAGGTTTACAGTAAAATAGAATCAATAGCAGGAAACGTAATAACAGTTTCTGCAGAAGGGGTAAAATACGACGACCTTGCTGAAGTTACATCAGCACACGGTAAGTCCCTGGCCCAGGTAATCAGGCTGAACGGTGAAACAGTTGCACTGCAGGTTTTTGCCGGAGGAAGGGGTATTTCAACCGGAGACGAGGTCAGGTTTTTAAATCACCCGATGCAGGTTTCTTTCTCGGACAACCTCCTCGGAAGGATCTTTGACGGAGGCGGCAAGCCAAGGGACAACGGTCCTGAGCTTAAGGAAAACATGATTGAAATCGGCGGACCGTCTGTTAATCCTGCAAAAAGAATTGTACCGACAAATATGGTAAGAACTGGTATCCCAATGATTGATGTTTTCAATTCACTTGTAGAATCCCAGAAACTTCCTATATTTTCATCCTCAGGGGAGCCTTATAATGAACTTCTTGCCCGTATTGCAATGCAGGCTGAAGTTGATATGATTATCCTCGGGGGTATGGGTCTTAAATATGATGACTATCTCTTTTTTAAGGATACTCTCGAAGAGGGGGGGGCATTAAGCAGAACAACCTTTTTTGTTCATACAGCTTCAGACCCTATCGTAGAGTGTCTTCTTGTTCCTGATATGTCGCTCGCAGTGGCTGAGAAGTTTGCGCTTCAGGGTAAAAAGGTACTTGTACTTCTTACTGATATGACAAACTTTGCAGATGCCATGAAAGAGATTGCGATCACAATGGAACAGGTTCCATCAAACAGAGGTTACCCCGGTGACCTTTACAGTCAGCTTGCATCCCGTTATGAAAAAGCTGTTGACTTTGAAGGGGCCGGTTCAATAACAATACTTGCAGTAACAACAATGCCTGGTGATGATGTAACACATCCTGTTCCTGATAATACAGGGTATATTACAGAGGGTCAGTTCTACCTTAAAAACGGAAGAATCGAGCCGTTCGGTTCCCTTTCAAGGCTTAAACAGCAGGTAAATAAAGATACCAGAGAAGACCACAGAGCCCTCATGGACGGTATGATCAAGCTTTATGCTGCATACAAGGAATCACTTGAGAAAAAATCAATGGGTTTCAGAATGTCTGACTGGGATACAAAGCTTCTCAAGTACGGTTCAATATTTGAAAAAGAACTCATGGATCTGTCTGTGAATATTCCGCTTGAAAAAGCCCTTGACAAGGGATGGGAAATTTTTGCCCAGTGTTTCAGGCCGGAAGAGACAGGTATGAGATCAGAGCTTCTAAAGAAGTTCTGGCCGAAAAAGGAAGAGAAATAGGAAATGGCTAAGATCAAACTGACTAAAAATGAACTTAAGAAGCAGAAAGATGCTCTTAAGCGTTATACCAGATTTCTTCCGACCCTTATGCTCAAGAAACAGCAGCTTCAGCTTGTTATGAGACAGGTTGAATCAGCTATTAAAGACAAGAAAAATGAAAGGGACCGGTTTGAAAAGGAAGTTTTTTCCTGGGTAGATGTTTTCGGCGATGAAGTCGGTTTTGATAAGCTTGTAAAAGTAAAATCTCTTGAAATAGAAGATGGTAATATTGCAGGTGTTGATATCCCTGTTTTTAAAGGCATAGAATTTGATTTTACAGATTATAATCTTTTTCAGATGCCTTTATGGGTTGACGCAGCAGTTGACAAGGTGTCAAAACTTCTTGCTTTTGATGAAGAGGTGAAGATACTTGAGAAACAGCTTTTCCTTTTGGGGGAGGAGCTGAGGGTCACCACACAGAGGGTTAACCTCTTTGAAAAGGTGAAAATACCTGAGTCAAAGAATAATATCCGGATGATTCAGATTTATCTTGGTGATCAGCAGACAGCTGCTGTAGTACGAGGGAAAATGGCTAAAAATAAACTGGTAAAGGTGTCATAGCTATGATAGTAAAGATGAAGAAAGTTTCCCTTGTTGTTCTTGATTCTGAAAGGACCGAAGCGCTTGAAAAGCTCCGTGATCTCGGGGTAATGCATGTTGAAAGAGAGTACAGATCCAGCGATGATTTTGCCGCACTTACAGAAAAAAAAGGGCTGTATGAAAGATGTATTTTAGCACTTGAATCTGACAGCAGCTACGATACTTCTCTTAGAGGGAGTTTTTCTGAAGCCGAAAAGCTGGCAGATAAGGTTTCTTCAATTCTTGAAAGAATCAGAATACTGGGTGAAGAAAAGGAAAAGATTAAAAAAGATATCCTTAGCCTGGAACCCTGGGGTGATTTTAATCCTGCTGATATAATTGAGCTTGGAAGTAAAGGGATTGACCTTGGTTTTTATGAGCTTACAAATGAAAAATTTTCAAAATTCCCGGGAGATGTTGAATATTTTCTGGTGAACAGAAAGAAAAACAGTGTTTATATAGCAGTACTTGAGACAGAAAAGGGAAAAGAATTCCTTTCCGGTTTTGATGCTGTTAGTCTGCCGGAAGCCGGGCTGAAAGAGCTGGGCAGGACCCTTTCTGAAAAAGAAGCTGAAACAGCAGAACTTGAAAAGGAGCTTGAAACTCTTTCCGCAAAAAGGAAAATACTTTTTGACGGACTTGAAGAGATTAAGGACAGACTTGAGTTTGAGGCTGTTAATGCGGACATGGGTCTTGATGATGCATTCGCCTATATTTCCGGGTATGTGCCTGTTGACAGAATAGATAATCTTAAAAAGGGCGCTTCTGAAAACAGCTGGGCCCTTGTGATGAAAGATCCGGAAGAGGAAGAGAATCCTCCGACACTTATGAGAAACCCGAAATGGGTCGGAATTATACAGTCGCTTTTTAAATTCCTTGATATTACTCCGGGATACAAAGAAGCAGATGTCAGTATGTTTTTTCTGATGTTTTTTACTGTATTTGTAGCAATGATTGTCGGTGATGGAGGCTACGGCCTTATCTTTCTCGGTTTGACAGTTCTGTTCAGGATCAAACTTAAAAATATGCCTAATCAGGTATTTGCTCTTTTGTTTGTCTTAAGCTTTGCAACGACAATATGGGGCGCCCTGACAGGTACCTGGTTCGGTTCAGTTGAACTGTCAAGGAATCCTGTTCTGAGCAGGATGATAATTCCTGAGATCGCAAGTTTCAGTGATCAGGATACAAGCAATCTTATAAAAGAGATATGTTTTTATCTTGGAATGGCCCACCTGCTTATTGGACTTCTGATAAGTTTTATAAGAAAGATGCCTTCTCTTGTCGCTATAGCGGAAATAGGCTGGATGCTTATTCTTTTTGCGGCATATTTTATGGCGAAATACTTTGTTCTGGGAACACCTGTAAACCCGGTTACTCTGCCTGTTTTTATCGCAGGGTTTGTTCTTGTTGTTCTTTTCTCAGAGCAGAGCGGGAATCTCTTTAAAGGTATACTGCTGGGTGTTGCCTGGTCGCCTATGAAGCTTCTTGACAGTGTGAGTATGTTTGCTGATCTTGTATCCTACATAAGGCTTTTTGCTGTAGGGCTTGCTACGCTTGCAGTTGCCCAGAGTTTTAATACAATGGCTGCAGGTATTGATATGGGAATTGCAGGGGTTATTATTTCTGCAGTTATCCTTTTTCTCGCCCATGCATTTAATATGGCGATGGCTCTGCTTTCAATAGTGGTTCACGGGGTAAGGCTTAATACCCTTGAATTCGGAGGGAAAGTAGGTCTTGAGTGGAGCGGCTACGGATATGCTCCATTTAAAAAAAATAAATAAATTGTTGGCAGCTGATTTAAATCAGCTGACTGATAATAAAAATATTAACTAAAAGAAAGGAAGCGTTCTTCTTTAAAGAAGGAAATAAGCTTCAACTTGAAGGAGTTATATATGAATTTAGGACAGATGGGAATTGCAGCAGCTTTCGCTCTTGCAGCAGCTGGTTCAGCTATAGGTATCGGTATAGCCGGTATGTCAACAATCGGAGCATGGAAAAGATGCTATGCTCAGAATAAACCTGCACCTTTTATTCTTCTTGCTTTTGTCGGTGCCCCTTTCACACAGACAATTTACGGTATGATCCTGATGGGGCAGCTTAAAGCTGCTGCAGGTGTTGATCCTGGAATTATCCTTGGCGCAGGTATCTTCGGCGGTATCGGTATGGGTATGTCAGCATGGTTTCAGGGGGCAGCAGGCGCTGCTGCATCTGATGCTCTTACAAGCACAGGTAAAGGGTTCAGTAACTACCTTATTATTCTCGGGCTTATTGAATCTGTAGCTCTCTTTGTCATGGTATTCCTCATGGGAATCCTTAAATAGAAATCATGTTTATTCAGGCTGAGAATGTCTGATGTAGAACTCAGTCTTATGACTGTGTATAATGAATAAGCAGGGACGGTTATAATACCCCCCTGCTTTATTTTTAACCGATTGGTAACTTAATAAGGCAATCACAGGGGGTTGTTATGAAACTGTCAAGCCTTCTGAACCCGGACAATATAATTACAAAAAGCAAAGCCCGGACTAAGGAAGAGGCAATAAATGAAATATACACACTGATCAGAAAAAATTACAGATTTGATATGGATACAGAACTTGTCAAAGCAGCAATTCAGGAGAGGGAAAATCTTGGAGGAACATCTTTTGCAAGCGGTATAGCAATACCTCATGCCAGGCTGGATAATTTTGATGATCTTTTAATAGGAATACTTGTTCCTGAAAATCCTATTCCAGATGATACAGCTGATCTTGAAATGGTTGTTCTTATCCTCACATCAAAGACTGTTTCAAATATTTATCTTAATACTCTTGCCGCTTTTGTAAAGATTTCCAGAAATAAAGATCTTTTCAGTATGGTCCTTCGCTCAACAGATGGAGATGGATTTGTTGAAATTATGGAACGGGAAAATATTAAAGTGAAGGAAGAGGTGAATGTTTCCACTATTATGACAGAGGATGTCATAACTCTTAGTCCCGATTCAACCATAAAAGAGCTTGTTGATGTTTTTTATAAAAATCAGATCGGCTATGTCCCTGTGACAGCTCAGGACAGGACCTTTCTTGGAGAGATAAACCTTGTAATGCTTATAGAGGAGGGAATTCCTGATTATGCTTCCCAGCTTGGACACCTTAAATTCCTGAAGACTTTTGAGCCTCTTGAAAGACTTTTCAGAAAAGAGGATGAAATTATTCTTAAAGATATTATGAAAAAACCGTCGGTATTCTTCACCAGGGACACCTCAATTATTGAAGCTGCGCTTGAGTTTACATCTACCAGGAGACGGCACATCCCTGTAGTGGAAGAGGGGAAGGTGATAGGTATAGTGGCACTTGCGGATATACTGAACAAAGTTTTAAGGGGTTAATCTGTTATGAGTATGATGTTTCTTGCACTAGCGATATTTCTGGTTCTTTATATAATTATATCTGTTGAGCTTATCAATAAAACAGTAATAGCCCTTTTCGGTGCATCTGTCTATCTGGTGCTGAAGATAATAGGGGAGGAAGAGGCATTTCGTATAATAGACTGGAATGTTATTTTTCTTCTTGTAAGCATGATGATAATTGTCGGAATAACAAAAAAGACAGGGCTTTTTCAGTTTATAGCAATTAAGGCTGCAAAATTTGCCAAAGGGGAACCTGTTAAAATACTTGTTCTTCTGTCTCTGATATGCGCAGTTTTTTCCGCATTTCTTGATAATGTTACCACTGTTCTCATAATAGTTCCTGTTACAATACTTATAGCAGTTGAGCTTGGAATTTCCCCGGTTCCCTTTGTTATAAGCATTGCCATTGCCTCAAATATCGGAGGTGCTGCCACACTTATCGGTGATCCTCCGAATATAATGATAGGAAGCAGCTCCGGTCTTGATTTTATGCAGTTTTTGCTGAACCTGGGCCCTGCAATTCTTATCTGCATGGTATTCTTTGTTCTTCTTGAGATACTTATTTTCAGGAAAAAACTAAGGGTATCAACTGAACGGAAAGCAAGAATTATGGAATTTGACGAGTCAAAAACCCTTGAAAACAAGCCTCTGCTTGTAAAATGTCTTTCTGTTCTGGCTCTGGTTATTACAGGATTTCTTCTTCACGGAGTACTGAATCTTGAGGCTTCTGTTATTGCCATGTTCGGTGCTTCTCTTCTGCTCCTTATTACAGGGGTGAATGATGTTGATGAGGTGCTGAAGGATATAGAATGGGGAACTATCTTCTTTTTTGTCGGTCTTTTTATTCTGGTCGGCGGACTTGTTGAGACAGGAGCAATAAAAATTGCTGCTCAGTATGTTCTTAACCTTACAAAAGGGGATATCAGAAGCACCTCAATCCTTATAGTTTGGGTTTCCGGTATTTTTTCAGCGTTTGTTGATAATATTCCTTATGTTGCAACAATGATTCCTCTGGTCCAGGACATAGGAAACACTCTCGGCAGCGAAGCAATTATTCCTGTCTGGTGGTCACTTGCCCTTGGTTCCTGTCTGGGGGGCAATGGTACCCTTGTGGGGGCCTCTGCAAATGTTGTTTCTGCCGGTATTGCGGGAAAGAGCGGATATAAAATATCGTTTATAGAGTTCACAAAGTACGGTTTTATTTTCATGATAATCACATTGATTATTACAACTGTATATGTGTATTTTGTTTTTTTATAAAAAATATAATACAGGTGTATATAAAAGTATACACCTGTATCCTTAAGCTTTTGTCTGTTAAAATATCTGTCAAATAAATCCTTATACAATAAGAACTTATTATGTTTATAAATATAGCTGTCTTGGCATGTATATTGCACTGTAATCTGTGAGTTTATATTAAATAATTTAAGGGGTTTGTTTTGGAAAGGGTTTTAGCTGCAATAGGAAATGTGTATCAGACAGACAGAATAAAAGAACTCCGTATTGAATTTGTTAGAAAAAGCATTCATATGGCAATATCTCTTGTACCGCTTCTTGCGGCAATAGACAGAGGTTTTGCATTTGCCCTCCTTGCCGGGGGAATTGTTATATATACCTATTCGGAAATACTTAGAGGGGAAGGAAAGACAGTAATGTTTTTAACAGGAATAAAAGAACTTGCCCTCAGAGAAAGAGACATAAATCATTTCGCCCTCGGTCCTGTTACCCTTGCAATGGGTGCAATGTCTGCACTCTTCTTCTATCCTGAGCCTGCCGCTGCTGTTGCAATTTATGCGCTTGCGTTCGGTGACGGATTTGCAAGTCTTGCCGGCAAATTCGCAGCAGGTAGAAAAATCCCTTTTACAGGGGGAAAAACATATATAGGAAGCCTTGCCTGTTTTACAGCTGTCTTTTTTACAACATTCAGAATTACCGGGAGAATTATGGATTCAGTTCTGATTGCATCAATAGCAATGCTGACTGAAGTTCTTCCTATGGGTGATTTTGATAATTTTCTTCTTCCTATAGTAACAGGCTATACCGCTACTGTCCTTATGTAACTTCGATTAAAGACGGAGAATTTTCCGTCTTTAATACCATGAATAAATATAATGGATCTTGCCTGAAAAAAAGAGGGCTCCTGCTGCAAGAGCAATAAGACCTGATATAAACAGTACAGGTTCAGAAGTAAAAAAGGTTATTTCCCTTCCTGCGAAAATCAGAAACATACTTGCTGATAATCCGATATATTCACTGTTCCCGGATTGAAGATAGTTTAAAATGAAAATCAGGACAGTCAGTATTTCGATCGAGAGTATTGAAAAGGCAAAATAGCTGAAATATCCAGGCTGCTGTATCATTGTTGCAAGTTTATAGGTTGAAAACGGGATTGATGATGATAGAATATATGATATAAGTATTATTATTGCAGTGGCTGTTTCTGTTTTTCTGGTTTCAACATCTGCAGAAAAAAGTGCTGAAAGAAAAAGTGACAACAATCCGAGAAATCTTCCAAAATAGCATATTCTTGAAATAAACAGCATATAATATTCAGGAAATTTCAGGTAGCTGAAGGCTGCAATGAGGGATCTTGATACATCAAAAACAAGACTGATCAGAAATAGAACAAAAAAGAATATCTCTGAACTGTTTGTTATAAGAAAGGAATATCTTATCAGGTATATCGCAATAATCGAAAACAGGAGAAGAATAAGCGGCAGAAGAAAGTCGGCTGAGTAAAAAATGACTGAATACGGGATATCTGTTTTTTGTCCGATAACAATTGGTACTGATGCTGTAATGATAAAGACAAGTATTAAAATAATGTTTGAGGCGACAAAAAAAATATTCCGCTTTGAAATAGTCATATATAAATAATTACAGTAAATTGAAGAAAAATCTATCTGTAGAGGTAAAAAAGTTTTATCTGAGAGCTAAATAGTACGATATATATAATAATTAAAGGAGAAAATATGGGAAGGTTTTTATTCAGTTTATTTATATTGGTTTGCAGCAGTGTTAATTTATATGCTGGAGATATAGCTAACTTTGTAAATCTTGGTTTCTCCGGAGATTCCAGATATTTCATGTTTGCCCAGTACGGGGTGAATGAAAACAGGATTTATTCAGAGCTTTACACTGTTGATGTGAAAAAAAACAGTTTTATTGATGGCGGTGTTGTAAAGAAATATTTTGAGCAGAATGTCTCATCTCTGGAAGATGGAACCGGGGCTCTCTATAATACAGTAGCAGGAATATCTGCTTTCGCAGAAAAAACGGATATTGATTTTCTGAGAAAGGGAAGATGTCTGTATCTTAATATAAACGGGGATGACGGGAAGAATATTGATTTCAGAGATTTTAAAACAAAGAAATCATATAAAATAGTCCTTTCCCAGAGTGTTAAAGGGGAAAAGGAAAGTTTAAAATCCTCTTTCAGTATTGATTTTGAAATCGGAGATGAATCAGGTAAGATTTTGAATTATAAAGCCGGAAATCCGCTTATCAGCAGAAATGGAGTGAGTGATTACAGAATCAGGAAGGTGATTCTTGCCCCTGATGAAAAAGGGTTGATATTTGTCATTGAGAAAAATGTTTCTGACAAGGATTCCGTTTCTGTCAGGTACATGATAGAGTCTTTCAGGTTCTGAGAAGTTGGGGGCAGTTAAATATATATTTTTTTTACTGGTTTCTCTTCTTTTTTCCGGCTGTTTTGATAAAGGGCCGGAAATAGTGAATATGAAGGAGCAGTACTTCGTATTCAACAGTTTCCCCCCCAGGCAGGTCGCAATACCGGAAAAGGGGGGTGAACTGCTGCCATGGACCAGTCAGGTCAGGGTCTCTGATTATGCAGTTGCTGACGGGGTCCTGTATATGGGTGTAAACAGTTCTGGAATTTTAAAATTAACAATTAATGAGCCATGTCTAACCTCTTTTGATTTTGTTGAAAACAGCAGTATTTTCAGCGGACGTACACTTAAAAAGCTGTTTCTTGCTGATGGCCGGTTGTACTGCCATTTGTACAGGGATACCTTTTTTTCTGAGTTATCTTCTGATGAGCTGATGCCTCCTCTGATCTGGATGAACCTTGGGGATAATAATTTCAAATATGATTTTATGAAAGAGAAAGACCTTTCCGAATGGGAGGTTGTTGATCTATACAGCTCTTCCGGGATGTGGTTTTCCGCCTGGAAATACTCTGATGCTGATCTTTGCAGTTTTCGGTATTTTACCCATGATATCAGCGGGAATAATATGGCGGAAATTGATGAAAATACATTTCAAACTGGTATTCCTATTATTGGTTTAGATAATGAAACCGGCAGTGATAATCCTTTAAAGAGGATATACAGTTTTACGGACAGAAACTCAATAGTAGATATAGTCGTGAAGGAAGAGAATATCAGTCCTGATAAAGTATACCGGTTTTATCCGGACGGGGAAGATCCGGACGGATATAAAGAAATTCCGGTTTACAGGCAGTCCGGTGAATATTACTTTATCTGTAATAACAAGATCCTATGTCTGGAAAGCGATAATATATTCAATTACAGATTATCCCCTCTTCCTTCCGGATATACTTATACAGGAATCTGCTCATCTGAAAGGTATCTGTTCCTGTTCTGGGAATATAAATCATTTTTTAAAACCGGAAAAGCAGGATTTTCAATTATTGACAAAAAAAGGGTTGATAAAATAACTCTTTAAGATTTTAATTATTCTATAAAGATGAACAAAAGAAAATATCTTTTATATATATTGATTCTCCTCGGTTCAGTACCGGTCAGTTCTCTGGATATTGAATCTGTAAGTATTGACGGGGGACCGCTTTTTATGCTCAATACAGATAAAGAAGGTGCTCCGTCTCCTTTACTTCCCAATATAGGATTTTCTGCTGACATCAGGGGAGAGGGTGAAATGAGTTATTTTATCCCTTCTGTCAGCTTCTGCTGGAACTATTACCAGCTCTCTGAATCTGACACATCGATAGTGCAGCCTGCCGAGATTGAATATGCTGATTCTCTTCTCCTTCTGAATATACTGATGGATTTTCCCTATTCAATCCGGTACCTGATAAAAGATAAAATTACAGCCGGATGGCTGGTTTCTCCGGCTGTTATGCTTAGAATACCTGTGAAAGCCTGGGGCGAGGGGGAAAATCAGAAAAGCGATATTCTGGGGTATTTTTACAGCGGAAGGTTTATTTTTATTGAAACCGGAGGCTATTTACTCTGGGACTATTCAGATAAAAACAGTTTTAAGTCTGTTCTATCTCTTTATTTCCCTTTATATCACCTGTGGGACGGTCAGTCCTTTTTTGATGAGTTCATGATTAAACTTGGTTTCGGATTTTCCTTTAAATCTAAATAAAATCCTTTAATTCAACATCTTTCTGAATATTCTCGTATCTGGCGACAATCATTGCAGATATTCCTGCAGTGAAGACATCAAGAAGAACGCTGAAGCTTAAAAGGAAGGGTATAACAGGGGTGAATATTAAAAACCCGTCTTCAATCCCATGCCCGTATGCTGAACATATAAGGGCAAGTGCTGTTATTGTTCCTGTTGCAGGTGCTGTACTCAGGAGAAAGGAGCTGAAAAATACAGCAGTAATAAGCCACATAATCTGCTGAAAGGTTATTTCGATTCCTGAATATGATCTAAGTATGATGATAAAACAGATTGACGTAACCATTGCTGTCCCTGCCCTTCCGAATACAGTAAAAAGTCCTATTGTTGCAGCACCAGACTGTCTGGGGACACCGAGGTTTTCATGACAGTGCTTGATAAGCACATTATTGGCAAGGTAGTTGTCTCCTGTCAGGAAGCCTGAAATTGCAGCTCCTGTAAGTGCGAAAATATATTTATAAGGTTTTTCCTTCATCCCCATCATATACAGAATTACAGGAAAAATAAGTAAAATCAGAAAAACTGAATCAATCATCAGGATGAGAAAAAGCTGTTTGTAAAGGGCTATATGTTTTATTGAAGATATGGAGAAAATAAGTATAGCGGAAAAAACTATCATTCCGGGAGTCAGAATTTCAACAATAAAGCTGTTTATATGGTAGATGATTCTGTTGAATGAGTCAAAGAGCTGAACTACCGGTTTTGTTGCAGTTCTATCGTAGTTCAGGTTCAGCCCGACAATAAATGCCAGAAAAATTACCGGCAGAATGAAGCTGCCGCTGCTGTTGAAAACTGAAAAAAGGTTTTTCGGGAATATCAGAAGAAGCTGCTCCTTCAGGGAGAGCAGATCCAAAGCCTCCTTTTTTTCAAGAAGAACAGGGATTCTTTCGGGAGAAAAAATAAGGGTACTTATTACACCTGTTATAGTAAGCAGCAGGGTTGACAATACCATTATAAAAACAGATTTCAGATGAATTGAGAGAAATCGTCTGTTGTTCAGCAGTTCGTGAACTGCTATTGTAATTGAAAAAAAGAGAAGAGGGTATAGACAGTAGCGTCCCGCATTTATAAAAACTTCTGATACAGGTTTGAGCAGTTTTAATGCCGCATCGTAGTTTCCTGAGAATGTGATCCCTATAATTGTCCCAATAACCAGGCCGGTCAGATATTTTATCCATATTTTCATAACTAAAACAATATAATAATTATACTGGTCAAGTCAATCAAGTTCCTGTTTACAGGTCTATAATCACTGTTTGAGGGAAAACCCTGAAAAAATTGAATTCATCTGGAAGGGCTTGTACCATTTCCCGCCTGTTTTTCTGTTTTTCCCAACAATTGAAAAGAAATAATCTGCAAACTGTTCATGATCATCAGAATTGTTTTCCACGCAGTTTATATATAAATCATCATCTGAACCTTTCAGCAGTGAGTTTATAATTGCCCGGTATACAGAGGTATACATATCATCTCTGTTCGTTGAATTAAGCACCAGATAAAGATATGATGGGGAGTTCCTTTTCAACTCCGTAATAATCTCCTTGGCAAGGATGATCTGGCTCCTGATGTAGAAGTCTATGGATTTCTGAATTTCCATATGGGTTTGATCAACAAAAGACTTAATATCTTCCGGAGGGGTCAGGATGACAGCTGCTGTATTAATTACTGTTATCTGTCTTAACTGGAGAACTACATTTTTCGGAGAAACAGTGGAAAAGCAGTTCCACTCAAGGGGAATAAGTTTTTGTTCTGATATTTTATCTTTTTCATCGCCCTCTTTAGAATCCAGTGATTTGTTTTTTATCACAGTCTGAATTACTTTGAAATCATTCAGAAGAAAAACATCGGTAATTTTTTTCCCGCAACGGGAATCCTGATCAGCAATAAAAAAAGAGTTGTTCATATTGGATTGATTGTATATTTAATCATTTATTATTGTCAATTAAATTGGGCGGCTAAGTCCCGGGAGCTGTTGTGATTTTTTCCTATTTGAGATAATTTTATTTAAACCCGGAGGATATATTATGAAAATAGCAGCAATACAGATCAACACAATTATCGGTGATTTCAGTGGTAACAGGGAAAAAATACTGTCTTTTGCAAAGAAAGCCAGAGAAAAAGGGGCAGATATTGCTGTTTTCCCTGAACTTTGTGTATGCGGATATCCTCCGCTTGATCTGCTTGATCAGGAGGCTTTCTATGAGAAAAACATGGAGTCCCTGAGATGGATTCAGAGAAATATTCCTGATGATATCGCAGTTATTGTCGGACATGTCGGGTATAACATGAATTTTTCCGGTAAATCATATTATAACTGTGCTTCGGTAATTAAGAACGGAGAAATTATCCACACTCAGGAAAAGACCCTTCTTCCTACTTATGACGTATTTGACGAGACAAGATACTTTGAATCGGCAGCGGAAAGAAAGATATTCAATTATAAAGGAATCCGTATCGGAATTGCGATCTGTGAGGATTTATGGTGGAAGTCTTCTGTCGGAAAAGAGGAGCGGTATCATGTTGACCCTGTAGGGGAACTCCTTGATAAAGGGGCCCGTCTGATTATTGCCCCCTCAGCATCCCCTTTTTTTGCAGGCAAAACCAGAAACAGATATGATCTTCTCAAAGATATCGGTGAAACAGGTGGTGCAGGTGTTGTTTATGTAAACTCAACCGGCGGAAACGACAGTATTGTGTTTGACGGCAATTCACTTGTTACAGATTCTTCCGGCAGCCTTATTCTTCAGGGTAAGGGCTTTGAAGAGGATATCGTTGTCTTTGATACCGGGAAAAGCTACAGCCCGGTGGAGCTGCAGGAGGATTATTACGGGGATATAGAAAAAGCCCTTATTACCGGATTAAAGGATTATCTTTTTAAATGCGGTTTTAAAAGAGTTCACCTCGGACTTTCAGGGGGGATTGATTCAGCTATAGTAGCGGTACTTGCTGTGAAAGCACTCGGCAGGGAAAATGTCAGGGTATTTGCAATGCCTTCGGAATATTCTTCTGAAGGAAGTGTTGTTGATGCAGGAAAGCTGGCTGACAATCTGGGATTAAAACTTGAGATGATACCGATCAGGGAACTTTATCAGAAATATCTTGATTCCCTTGCCCCTTTTTTTGAGGGGAGGCCGTTTGATGTTGCAGAGGAAAATCTTCAGGCAAGGATCAGGGGAACTCTGATGATGGGATATTCCAATAAATTCAACTCGCTTCTGCTCACCACTGGCAATAAAAGCGAGCTTTCAACAGGATACTGTACTATGTACGGGGATATGGCAGGAGGTCTGGGGGTTATCGGGGATCTTTTTAAAACCGATGTTTACGGACTTTGCAGATATATAAACAAAAGAGACGGCAATCTGATCCATGATGAGATTCTTGAAAAAGCCCCCTCGGCAGAGCTCAGGCCTGAGCAGAAGGATGAGGATTCTCTTCCGTCTTATGACCTGCTTGATAAAATACTGACACTTTATGTTCTTGAGAACAAGAGTAAAAAAGAGATTGTTGAACAGGGGTTTGACAGCGGGACTGTCGAATTCATTATCAGGCTTGTGGCCCGTTCAGAGTATAAAAGGATCCAGGCCCCTCTTGTTCTGAAAATATCCCCCAGGGCATTCGGGATAGGAAGAAGAATGCCACTTGCAAGAAAGATATATGAAGCATGATTGAAAAAAAGCAGCCCCTGACACGCAGGTCATGGGCTGTGAATGTGCCTAAAAGCCTGTGTGTCTGAGGCACATTATATCATGAAAGCTTAAACCTGTTGATTTCTGTATCAAGCTTTTTGACTATCTGGTCGTTGTATTCAGCCTGGTCGATAAGTGATTTCATTGAATCCTTGATGGTCACTGTTACAGCGTTTATTTTCTGTATTGCTTCGTCTGTCTGTTTCTGGTTGGATTTAAGATTGTTGAGGACGAGATCTATGTCCTTTGTTCTTTTGTTGATATCATTCGCCCCTGATTCAATAAGCCTTGTTATCTGAGAAAGGTTTGATGATGATTCTGTAATCTCACCTGTGCCTGCCGCCATTTCATTCATGTTGTATGTTATTTCTGAAAAAGCATTGATGAATTTTCCCATTTTCTCGGTTATGCTGTCAAATGAAACCCTGCTTTCATTTGAAACAACCTCAGCTTTTTTGATTTTATCTGTTATTATGGTCAGAAGCGAGCTGATTTTGTTTGAGTTGTCGCTTGTTGATTCGGCCAGTTTCCTGATTTCATCAGCAACAACTGCAAACCCCTTCCCGTAGTCACCGGCGTGCGCCGCTTCAATTGATGCGTTCATTGCAAGAAGGTTTGTCTGGCTTGCTATGTTGTTGATAATTTCCAGTATCTCGTACATATCGGAAGCATGTTTTGAGACGTCAGATACAATGTTTTTTGTCTGGTCAATCTTCTCTCCCCCCTCCTCTGTTGTTTCAAGGAGGTTCTGGCTCTCTTTTTCATTTTTTGATGCGATAGTCGTAACATTGTTGATTGTAGCAGAGAGTTCTTCAAGGGCGGAGGATGTCTGTGTCACAGCTGATGCCTGGTCCTCAATCTTGTATGTGAGTTCCTTGATGTTTGAGGATATTATTTCTGATGATTCAGATGTTGTATCAATGGATTCGGAAAGGTTTCTGAACTGATTTTCTACGGTTGAGAGGAGACCTGAGATGTTGACAATATCCTCTGATGTTCTGCTTGCAGAGCTTATGACCCCTTCGCTTATCCTTACAGTATTGCCTGATGCATCCTTGACTTCAAATATGAGTTTTTTAAGGCTTTCTATGGCTACGGCAAAGTTCCTGCAGAACTTGCCAATTTCATCGTTCTTTTTATAGTCAGGAACATAGGTGAGGTCCCCTTCCGCTATTTTGGATGTGGATTTCATCACAAGCTCTATCGGTTTTGAAAGAGAGCTGGCAATTCTGAAAGACATCAGAACAGCTATAAGAATACTCATGGAGATGAGCATCATTGTGATATTCTGGGACATCTTCTGAAGCTTATGTGCCTTTATTATCTGATCATCAAGTGCTGCCTTGATTTTATTTACTACTGTGTCGACTTCGTCCTGAAGGCGGAGTGAAAGGGGGGCGAAGCTCATTCTTCTGTAGCCGTTCCCGTAGCTTTCCCCTTTGTTTATATAGGCCATAGTCATTTTTACACCTTCTTGATAGTATGTCTGATACACCGGCGGTGCTGATTCGAAATAGTTTGAAATATCCTCAAAATCGGTATTTTTAAGACTGACAGCCGTTTTTGTCATTTTTATTAATAAATTATTAGTTACCCCTTCCGCTGAATTAAGCCATTGTATTTCTTTTGTAAGTGAAGAACTGTAGAAGAGGAGCTCAATCTCCTTTATATCTTTCTGGATTTCGAGAAGTTCTATCGTAACAGGAACAAGCTGTCCTGTAATGTAGTTTATGGTTTTAAGGTTCCTTTTGTTTGTGTAGAGCATAAAAGAAAGCGCTATCATGAAGATAAGCACAAGTGTTGTACATCCAGTGAGAATTTTGGCTTTTATTGATCCAAGATTGAATCTTATCATCTGTTAACCCCTGTTTGATTTAAAAATTGTTTTATATTACCTCATTTTTCTAAAAAGGGCATGTAACTTATTTATCTAAAAACATTTTTTATTTCACACATGGATAATCAGGAAATATGCAGCCCATGACACGCAGGTCATGGGCTGTGAATGTGCCTCAGGATCTGTGTGTCTGAGGCACATTATATCATGAAAGCTTAAACCTGTTGATTTCTGTATCAAGCTTTTTGACTATCTGGTCGTTGTATTCAGCCTGGTCGATAAGTGATTTCATTGAATCCTTGATGGTCACTGTTACAGCGTTTATTTTCTGTATTGCTTCGTCTGTCTGTTTCTGGTTGGATTTAAGATTGTTGAGGACGAGATCTATGTCCTTTGTTCTTTTGTTGATATCATTCGCCCCTGATTCAATAAGCCTTGTTATCTGAGAAAGGTTTGATGATGATTCTGTAATCTCACCTGTGCCTGCCGCCATTTCATTCATGTTGTATGTTATTTCTGAAAAAGCATTGATGAATTTTCCCATTTTCTCGGTTATGCTGTCAAATGAAACCCTGCTTTCATTTGAAACAACCTCAGCTTTTTTGATTTTATCTGTTATTATGGTCAGAAGCGAGCTGATTTTGTTTGAGTTGTCGCTTGTTGATTCGGCCAGTTTCCTGATTTCATCAGCAACAACTGCAAACCCCTTCCCGTAGTCACCGGCGTGCGCCGCTTCAATTGATGCGTTCATTGCAAGAAGGTTTGTCTGGCTTGCTATGTTGTTGATAATTTCCAGTATCTCGTACATATCGGAAGCATGTTTTGAGACGTCAGATACAATGTTTTTTGTCTGGTCAATCTTCTCTCCCCCCTCTTCTGTTGTTTCAAGGAGGTTCTGGCTCTCTTTTTCATTTTTTGATGCGATAGTCGTAACGTTGTTGATTGTAGCAGAGAGTTCTTCAAGGGCGGAGGATGTCTGTGTCACAGCTGATGCCTGGTCCTCAATCTTGTATGTGAGTTCCTTGATGTTTGAGGATATTATTTCTGATGATTCAGATGTTGTATCAATGGATTCGGAAAGGTTCCTGAACTGATTTTCTACGGTTGAGAGGAGACCTGAGATGTTGACAATATCCTCTGATGTTCTGCTTGCAGAGCTTATGACCCCTTCGCTTATCCTTACAGTATTGCCTGATGCATCCTTGACTTCAAATATGAGTTTTTTAAGGCTTTCTATGGCTACGGCAAAGTTCCTGCAGAACTTGCCAATTTCATCGTTCTTTTTATAGTCAGGAACATAGGTGAGGTCCCCTTCCGCTATTTTGGATGTGGATTTTATCACAAGCTCTATCGGTTTTGAAAGAGAGCTGGCAATTCTGAAAGACATCAGAACAGCTATAAGAATACTCATGGAGATAAGCATCATTGTGATATTCTGGGACATCTTCTGAAGTTTCTGTGCCTTTATTATCTGATCATCAAGTGCCTGTCTGATCTTGTCTACAATTGTTCCTGTTTCATCCTGAAGACGAAGAGAGAGGGGGGCGAAACTCATTCTTCTGTAGCTGTTCCCGTAGCTCTCCCCTTTGTTTATATAGGCCATGGCCATCTTCATCCCTTCATCATAGTATGTCTGATACATAACGCTTGAAGAGTAGAAATAGTCGGAAATATCTTCAAATTCAGTGTTTTCAAGTGAACTGGAAATACCTGACATACTGTTTAGAAGTTTGTTTGTTACCCCTTCTGCTGTTAACAGATGGTTAGCTTCTTTTGAAAGGGAGGCGCTGTAAAAAAGGAGCTCAATTTCCTTGATATTCTTCTGTATGTCCAGGAGGTTTATTGTGACAGGAACAAGCTGTCCTGTAATGTAGTTTATGGTTTTAAGGTTCCTTTTGTTTGTGTAGAGCATAAAAGAAAGCGCTATCATGAAGATAAGCACAAGTGTTGTACACCCGGTGAGAATTTTGGCTTTTATTGACCCAAGATTGAATCTGATCATCTGTTAACCCCTGTTTGTCCTGAAATAATATTCTTTTACGTCATCTTTCTGAAATTGGTATATAACTTCTTTTTATTGCAACATTTTTATATGCAGGTCTGATTATCCTGCCGCCGCTTACAATTTCTTCCATCCTGTGAGCTGCCCATCCGGCCATTCTGGCTATTGCAAAAATAGGGGTGTAAAGTGCTGTTGGTATGTTGAGCATTCTGTAGACAAATCCTGAATAGAAATCCACATTTGCAGAAATGACCTTATCGGAATGTTTTTCGTTGAAAAGTGCTCTGGGGGCAAGTTTTTCAACATTCATATACATGTTGAATTCTTTACCCATCCCCTTTTCCTCTGCAAGTTCCATTGCTTTCTGTTTCAGGAGTACAGCTCTTGGGTCTGATTTAGTATATATCGCGTGACCGTATCCGTAAATAAGTCCTGTATTGTCGAAAGCTTCTTTTCTCAGTATTTTTTCAAGATATGCTGTAATTTCATCTTCATCATCCCAGTCTCTGATGTTTTCCATTATATTATCCATCATCCTGAGGGCTTTTTTATTTGCTCCGCCATGTCTGGGACCTTTCATTGAGCAGAGTGCTGCTGCGATTGCCGAGTATGTATCTGTATTTGTTGAGGTTACAACATGGTTTGTAAATGTTGAGTTGTTTCCCCCTCCGTGTTCCGCATGGAGTATGAGGGCAAGATCAAGCACCTGTTTTTCAAGTTCCGTATACTGGCTGTCCGGTCTGATAAGGTGCAGAAGATTCCCTGCAGTTCCTATTCCTTCTTTGGGTCTGTGGATATAAAGGCTTTTCCCGTCGTGATAGTGGGATTTTGCCTGATATCCGTATGCTGCCATTGTAGGAAGTCTTGCTATCAGTTCAATGCACTGTCTTGTTACATTTGTGAGGCTAATATCATCAGCTTCTCTGTCATAGGAGTATGAGACAAGAACGCTTCTTGCCAGTTTGTTCATTATATCCCGGCTGGGGGCTCTCATAATCATATCTTCAGCAAATCCGTCCGGAAGATCTCTGAGCGAGTCAAGAAGTTCATTAAAATCTTCAAGTTCCTTTTTCGAAGGGAGCTCTCCGAATATAAGAAAATATGCAGTTTCTTCAAAACCGCTTCTGTTTTCAGATATTATATTGGTTACAATTTCATTTATATTAACCCCTCTGTAAAGGAGTCGCCCCTCGTCCGGGATCATTTCCCCCTCATCGAATATATACCCGTGAACATCTCCGATTTCTGTAAGGCCTACTAAAACACCGGATTCATCACTGTTTCTGAGCCCCCTTTTTACGTGGTATTTTGTATAGAGTGCAGGATCAATTTTGCTGTTATGGGCAACTTTTTCCTTAAGCCGGCTGATAAAATCCTTTTCCATTATAAGAAAGCCTCCTGATCATTTTCCATACTGTCAGATTCCCTTGAAATTATGGTTAATATATTTAATTTTTTATAATAATATATATTCAACAAGTAGTACAGTTTATTTAAAAATAAATAAGAATCAAAAAAGGCCTTTTGCTGATTTCATTTTTTCCTGTTGGTTAAGAGAAAAAATAATGAAATCAGCAGGATTATCCTAAAAATAACAGTTTTTGATAACCGGTGGTTATCAAAAGTATGAATATAAATAAGTTGACTTTATACTTCAAATAATCTAATTTTTACTTGACTTTAAAAAGCTGATAATTACCTGAATATCGTAGCTTGATTTTTAAACAAATTGATAAAAAGGTATTAAACTTTTTTAGGAGGAGAAAGAATGGATCGTAAACCATTGATCCAGCGAAAAACTGCGATTTCTTACAAGACAGAAGAAAAGACAGTTTTAAGAGGTTATAATGTAAGTGACCTAGCTGAAGCCGGTTATACTTTTATGGACGGATTGTTTATTCTTTTTCAGGGAAGAATTCCTGCGGAAAATGAAAGAGCAATGCTTGATTATGAAATGGGTGAGTTTCTTGAACACTCAATGTCACCCTCAGCTGTATCATCAATAGCTGTTATTAACGGACATCCAATGCTTCCGGCTGCGGTTGCTGCTTCTGTTATGACATTCGGCGGTGCCCACGGACCTGGAGCTCAGCACGGATACATGCTTAAGAAATATCTTGACAGGGCTGCTGATGAAAACAAAACACCCGAGGAAGTTGCTGTTGAATGTGTTAATGAGTATATGGACTCAGGCAGAGCAGTTATGGGTATGGGACAGCCGCAGCACCTTGACGGTGACCCGCGTGCGGAACCTACTCACCTCAAACAGGAAGAACTCGGATGTGTAGGTGTATACCTCAGGTTCCAGAGAGCACTTGAAGAAAAATTCTACGCAAGAAGAGCTGAAGAGGGAAGAAGCTATGTTGCTGTAAACATGGTTGGTGCCGGAAATACAGCTCTTGCTGATATCGGTTTTTCACCTAATGCTGCATGGACTATCGGTTGTACAGTAAGAGGTTACAGCTGCGCTGCACACGCTCTTTACACCCTCAAGAAAGGAAGGGCATGGGGTGCATCAAGAAATGAACCGATGGTTCAGATGCTTGACCTTGCCATGATTAAATACATAGGTCCGGAAGACAGGGATGTTCCAACTCAGGAAGACAGAGCGGAATATGCGAAAAAACAGTTAGAATCAGGAGAATACAAGAGATGGCTAATTTAAAACATTCTGATGACAGAATTGCGAAGATGAAATTCGTAAAAAGACCAACTTTAGGAAACCTTGCAGATCCCAGATTAAGATATGATTATACAAACAGAGAGATTGGAACACTTCCTGAAGACGGAAGAGCAAGTTTTAAATGGGTTTCTGAAGTTGCATATAAAAACATTCACAGAATCGTATCAAGAGGTTATGATACAACTGAGCTTGTAGAAGCAGGTTACGGTATGTGTGATGTTCTTTTTGTTGACTTTCAGGCAAGAATCCCGTTTGTTGAAGAAAGACAGGTTCTTGACTATCTTCTTCTTGTAGGACTTGAAGACGGTCTTTCTAACCCGGCACTTATTGCAAGACTTATTGCAAGGGGCAAGAACTACATTACACAGTCCTGCGGCGGTTCAATACTTGCTTTCGGTCACTCATATGCTTCATATGATGCTACAGGTAAAATGCTCAATAAATATCTTGCAAAGGTTGAAGAAGAAGGAATGAGCGTTGCTGATGCAGCTGCTCTTCTTGTAAAAGAAAACAAGAAAGAGGATCATTTCGGTATTTCTGACCTTTACCTTAAAGATCCTACAGCAAGAAGAATTCTTGATTTTGTTGAAAAGAAGCTTGCAGGTGTAAGACCAATCAAATATGTTCCTTTTATGAAGGAAGTTGTTAAAGCTGCAAAAGCTGAACTTGGAAACGTTGATGTTGACATGATCGGTGCTATGACATCAGCAATGATGGATCTTGATTTCTCACCTGAAGCTGCATGGTGTATCCTTTCTGTAACAAGGGCTTTCGCAGCCGGATCACATGCTATTGAAGAGCTTGAAAGAGAAGATCTTGATGTTCTCGGTAAAACTCTTACTCCGAAAGAATGGTATGACGGTCCTGCTGACAGGGAAGTTCCTTCACTTAAAGACAGATCAGGTTTTGCCGGTACTCAGGCAAAAACTCCGAAAGAATGGCAGGATGCCTGGAAGGAAAAGGAAAAACTTAAAGGTACCGGTTATTCAATTGATTTCTATATTGAAGATCCGAGAAAAGTTGTTAGCGGTAAAAAATAACAATTTGAATAAATAAGTCCCCTGCCAGCAGGGGGCTTAATCTTTTTGTAATTATTAAATGATTATTATATTACCCTGAATTGCTTTTCAGGGTGAGGTGCGTTAAGGAGACTTGAAGATATGTCAGATAATGTTAAGGATTTATATGAAAGGGCCAGAAAAGCTTTTGAAGTAATAGAATACTGGCCACAGGATAAAGTTGATGAAATGGTTGCTGCTGTTGCATGGAAACTCCAGACAAAAGCTGTAGCTGAAGATGTGACAAAAATTGCTTATGATGAATCAGGAATGGGTGTTTATGAGCACAAAGTAAGGAAGCACGGAAAGATAAAGGGTATCATGTATGAAATGAAAGGGAAAAAAACCTGCGGCCTTATTTCAGATGATAAAGTAAGGGGGATAAAAACATATGCCAAGCCAATGGGTGTTGTAGCAAATGTTGTACCATGTACAAACCCGACAATTACAACTGCTTTTATCGGACTTTCACTTCTTAAAACCAGAAATGCAATGATCTGTTCTCCACATCCAAGAACAAAGAAATCAACTTATAAAACTGTTCAGTATGCAAGGGAAGCTCTTAAGGCCATAGGCGCACCAGAAGATCTTTTTCTCTGCATTGAAGAGCCGACAAATGAAAAAACAGTTGAGCTTATGTCTACATGTGATTTCGCAGTTGCAACAGGCGGTAAGGCTCTTATTAAAGTTGTACATGCAGCAGGTACACCTAGTGTAACTGTAGGTGCCGGTAACGTAAGGGCAATAATTGATCCTTCAGCTGATCTTGTAAAAGCAGCATCATGTGTAATGCAGTCAAAAACTTTTGACAATGCTACTTCATGTTCTTCCGAGAATGCTGTATCCATTCATGAGTCAGTTTATGATGAAATGCTTGAAGAACTCAAAAAAGTCGGCGGATATATGTGCAGCTCAGAGGAAAGGGAAAAACTCAGAGCAACAATGTGGCCTGACGGACATACACTCAACAGGGACATAGTTGCAAAACCTGCAAAAACCATAGCAGACATGGCCGGGATCAGTATTCCTGAAAATACAAAATTTATCATGGTTGAGGGGCAGAAAATCGGACCGGAAGATATGTTTTCCAATGAAAAACTTTCTCTTGTACTTACTGTATGGAAATGGAGCGATTTTGATACAGAGATGAAGACACTTCTCAAGAACCTTAAGTTCTCAGGTATCGGTCATTCATGTGCTCTTCACTCAGCAAAACCTGAGCAGTGGGAAAAACTGGCAGAGTTTATTCCTACAGGAAGGGTAAATATAAACATGCCGAACACAATTGTAAACAGCGGAAGCTTCTTTGCAGGGCATGAATATACTACAACAATAGGCTGCGGTACATGGACCGGAAACAGCCACAGCGACAACATAAACTACAGACACTTCATGAATACAACAAGGCTTGCTGTTCCTCTTGAAGAATATGTTCCTACAGATGAAGAAGTTTACGGTGATAACCTTGCAAAATGCAAGGAACTCTTCGGAGAATAGAAATTATCTGTTTTTATAACCGGCCCCGGCAGAAATGACCGGGGTTTTTAATTGATAAAGGGGATCTCTATTAACCTTCGGTTGATCCCCATACCGGGCACCTAATCGCCAATGGCGTAAGGAATTATTTTTTTCGTAAACGAAAAAAACATAGTTTTTAGAGGTGCCATAAAGTAAGTATCCCTGAAAAAGGAATCCGATTATGCAGCTGAAAGCAATAATTTTTGATTTTGTGCAGACACTTGGTACTGCGGCGGAGGGGTATAAAACAGCCGAAGCCAATTCTCAGAAAAAGCTTTTTAATCATCTCTCGCTGACATCCTGGGAGGATTTCCTGGAGCACTACCGCAGGGAAAGGAAAGAGCATTTTCTGCGGTCTGATTTTTCCAGAAAAAACGTCTGGGTAAAGATATGTTATATATATAAAAAAAATGCGGAAAATTATTTTCTTGATGAACTGGAAAATGAATACTGGGATATTGTTCAGAAAAGCATGAAGCTTTTTCCTGAGACGCTTTCTGTTCTTGATAAACTCCACAAAAAATACAGACTGGGGATGATTACAAATTCGCAGAAGGATGGAAGTACCAGAGCACTTGATTCTGATCAGTATACCCGGATGGCAGAATATTTTGATGAGATAATAATATCAGCTGAAGGGGACATACCGGCTAAACCGGATCCCTTCCCGTTTAAGATGATGCTTGAGAGGCTTGGAGTTTCACCGGATGAGGCTGTTTTTATCGGAGATGACCTGAGAGTTGATATTGAGGGAAGCCTTAATGCAGGTATCAGGGCTGTATGGCTAAAGCATTATTCTGTAAAAAGAAACTGGCCGGAAACTGATCTGGATATTCCGGTTATTGATAATCTTGAAAAACTTCTTGAAATTGAGAAATTAATAAAAAGGACTTGACGAGAGGTAAAGTAATCATTAACATGAAAATTGGTTATGAATCTTTACCATTTAAAGACTTTTTATTATACAGCTAAATATAAAAGCCTCACAAAAGCTGCAGATGTACTCTGTATTACCCAGCCGGCTGTTACCAAGCAGATTAAGCAGCTTCAGGGTCACTATGAGCTTAAATTCCTCGATATAATCGGTAAAAAGGTGGTGCTGACTGATGCAGGCAAGCACCTGTATTCAATTGCAGATAAAATATTTGACATGGAAAGTCAGGCTGAGGAAAGTATCCGGGATTTTCAGAACTATACAAAGGGAAAGATAAATATTCTCTCCTGCGAGAGTTTCGGAGCCTATTACATCCCTTATATTATTAGATATTATAATATAACCAATCCTGATATAAACATTTCAATGCAGATAGCTGATAATGAATCGATAATTGAAAATACAGCAGAGCTTAATAATGATCTGGGATTTATTTCAAAACCTATCCAGAACCCCAAGATATCAGTCCATGAAATACTTGAAGATGATATTGTTTTTATTGCAAGTCCTAAATTCCCCCTTTCCAGGAGGGACAGTCTTGTCCTTGAAGATCTTGAAGGCTGCAATATGATTGTTCATGAAAAGGGCTCAGTCACAAGAAAGGTTACAGATAACCTTATAAGAAAAAACAGAATCAAGCTTAATATCAACTATGAAATATCAAACAGTGAAGCAATAAAGCGGCTGGTGCAGCAGGACCTGGGAGTTGCGTTTATCTCAAACAATATGGTCAGTGAAGAGGTTAAAAGCGGCAAGCTGATTACTGTTCCGGTTGATGAAAAGAGTTTTAAAAGAAGATACTACATGATTCACCACAGTGAAAAATACTTTTCCAAGCCTCTTAAGGATATATTTGATCTTGTTCTCCAGTGGTCCAAGATTTATCCGACCCCTATGTTCTGATAAGCCCCTTTTCTTCAAGAAGGGTGAATTCATGTTCAAAACTGTCTGTGAAAAAACCTGTTTTAAGTCTCTGTCTTATTTCTGAAACTGAAAAAAACCTGCCGTCAACAACCTCATCCTGGTCAATTTGAAAAGGACCGTTGTAGATTGCTGTATAGAGCATTGCTACTTCAGTTTCATAGCTGTTTTCATGGATATACTTAAACAGGAAATCAGGTTTTTCTATTTTTATCCCCAGCTCTTCTTCTGCTTCCCTGACAACTGCGTCTTCCGGATTCTCTCCTGCCCCGACATGTCCGCCGACAGCTGTATCCCACAATCCGGGATATGTATCTTTTTTATCTGACCTTTTCTGAAGATAGATATCGCCTTTATCATTGAATATTTCTATATGCACTACCATCTGGATAAGTGTTTTATCCGAGTGGCATACTGATCTGGGAGCTTCTCCTGCAGGATTACCCTCAAGATCCACAAGCTGCAGTATTTCTTCTTTCATATCCTGATAATACCATAAATAAATCAAATAATCAGCAGTCATATAATAAATAAAGAAGAGACGCGATTAATCGCGTCTCTTCATGTAATTTTATCCGCTGATATTTAAATCAGAAAATTAATTAACTGATACCGAGCAGTTTTATCGCTGCGACATACATTGCCATTGAAACCATCATTGCAATAATAGGAGTTGTAAGCCAGCCGATAACTATGTTTAAAAGGGTTCTCAGGTTTATTGTTTTTACCCCTTTCACAAAACCGATCCCAAGTACTCCACCGACAATAGCCTGTGAGGATGATACAGGTACACCTACAATTGCATAAATGTTGAGGATTATTGACATAGAGAGTACTGCTATAAAAGCGCTGAAAGGATCAAGCTTTACAAGCTTTTCCCCTACAGTTTTCATTACCCTTTTACTGTATGTTATAGCTCCCAGACAGATACTCAGACTCCCTATTATAAGGGCCTGCGGTATGTCCAGAAGCCCTGTTTCAATATAAATACCTGTAACATTGGCAACATTGTTGGCACCGAGAGAATATGCACCATAACAGCCAACAGCAATAAGTCCTATTCTCAGAAGCGAGTCCTGCTGAAAAATGTTAAGTTTCAGTTTTGCAAGGAGTTTCCCGAGAAGGGGATAAAGTATTATTGTTGCAATTACACATCCAACAGGTGTTCCGACCCAGCATGCAAAAACCTTGGGAAGTTTTGAAAGATCGACGTGCCCTATAACTATTCCGATACCTATTATCGCTCCCACCATCGCCTGTGATGTTGATACTGGAAGGTTCAGATATGTCATTACGGTTACTGTTAAAGCAGCGGCAAGAGCAGTAATAAATGCAGTATTGAGGTTCTGTTCAACAAGACCGCTCAGTGTATGCATTCCTGCAGCTCCCTGAAGCATGGATCCGAGTATGATAAAAATACAGAGCCATATAAGGGCTGTTTTGAATTTGACCATACGGGAGAAAACCGCTGTTCCAAATATATTTGCAGAGTCATTGGCGCCCAATGACCAACCCATAAATATTCCGCTTAATAGCCTGAACATTTATCAGATTCTCCTTTTGATTATTGCAAGTTCAATTCTGTCAGAAACATCTTCCGCAAGGTTTGAAATATTGCCGATAGAAATAATCAAATTTTTAAGAAGAATTTTTTCTGCAAGATCAAGATCTGAGCTGAATATATCCCTTACAAGTGCTCTTTCCCCTGCATCTGATTCTCTTTCCTTGTCGCAGACAAGTTCACATTTGTTCATCAGGTCCTGTTCCTGAAAAAGACAGAATGCGGCATCTTTTGTAAGATTATAAGCCTCGATATTAACATTCACAAGATCAATGAATCTTGCTTTGAAGTTTTCAGGAATATTCACAAGCTGAAAGAATAAAAAGTTGCATACTGCCTGAAATGTATTCGGAAGCTGATCAAAAGATTCAAGCAGACCCAGGATATCTCCTCTTGATTCAGGGACAAGAGCTTTCTGGTAAAGATCTTTTATTACTGATCTTCTCATCTCATCAGCCTCATGTTCCGCTTCATGTACTTTTTCAACAGCCTCTGCAAGTGACGGGTCTGCCCCTGTGTTGATGAGATCTGTTACTGTAGTCTTGAAGACATCCCTTGTTTTGTCTGTTTTTTCAAAATAGGTCTGGATTTTTGAAAAAACTGTTTCCTGTTTTTTCCATAATTTTGCCATAAAGTTAGCTCCTTCTTTTATTTTTGTTCCTATATAAATTGAGGATTTTAACAATTTTGATAATAAATGTCCATAGAATTCCCCTTATTTATAACTGTGAGTTATCTATTGCTATACAAATTCCTTTATTTTTTTTATTATGTTTTATGGGGTATTTTCTTCGCTACAGGCTTAACCTGAAAATATTTTTGTCTTTTCTCATGATAATACTGATTACAACAGTAACAGCCCTCAGTATCGGCTATTCCATGATAAGGACATCTCTTGAGCAGGAATATCTTCTGAGGCTTGAGGACAGTATATCTGCGTTTTTCAATGAGATAGTATTTACAAAGGATGAATGCCTTGCTGCAGTTAAAAATCTTTCAGAGGACGGGGATATAGCCTTTTATGTGAAGAAGCGGGATAAACAGGCACTTGAAAAACGGCTTGGCAGTTACTACCGTATGGGACTTTTCGATATAATAGAGGTCGAAGATATAAACGGAGCAGTTCTGATCCGTGCCCATGACCCTGAAAAAAGCGGGGACCTTAAAATTGACCAGAAGATTATCAAGGAAGGTCTTGAAGGGAAAACGGTTGTAAGCTATGAAAGCGGTAAATCCGGTGTTGCTATAAGGGCTGTTTCTCCTGTAATGGAAAAAAAAAAAAAAAAAAAAAAAAAAAAAAAAAAAAAAAAAAAAAAAAAAAAAAAAAAAAAAAAAAAAAAAAAAAAAAAAAAAAAAAAAAAAAAAAAAAAAAAAAAAAAAAAAAAAAAAAAAAAAAAAAAAAAAAAAAAAAAAAAAAAAAAAAAAAAAAAAAAAAAAAAAAAAAAAAAAAAAAAAAAAAAAAAAAAAAAAAAAAAAAAAAAAAAAAAAAAAAAAAAAAAAAAAAAAAAAAAAAAAAAAAAAAAAAAAAAAAAAAAAAAAAAAAAAAAAAAAAAAAAAAAAAAAAAAAAAAAAAAAAAAAAAAAAAAAAAAAAAAAAAAAAAAAAAAAAAAAAAAAAAAAAAAAAAAAAAAAAAAAAAAAAAAAAAAAAAAAAAAAAAAAAAAAAAAAAAAAAAAAAAAAAAAAAAAAAAAAAAAAAAAAAAAAAAAAAAAAAAAAAAAAAAAAAAAAAAAAAAAAAAAAAAAAAAAAAAAAAAAAAAAAAAAAAAAAAAAAAAAAAAAAAAAAAAAAAAAAAAAAAAAAAAAAAAAAAAAAAAAAAAAAAAAAAAAAAAAAAAAAAAAAAAAAAAAAAAAAAAAAAAAAAAAAAAAAAAAAAAAAAAAAAAAAAAAAAAAAAAAAAAAAAAAAAAAAAAAAAAAAAAAAAAAAAAAAAAAAAAAAAAAAAAAAAAAAAAAAAAAAAAAAAAAAAAACAACCGGATAGTAGGGCTTCTTATGTTCGGAAAGCTTTTTTCAAATGATTTTGTGGGAAACATGAAAAAGCTGACAGGCCTTGAAAGCGGCATCTATATGGGTAAGAACAAAATAATCTCAACATATTCAGGTTTCGACAGTATTTCCGAAGAAAATCTTACAAATCTCAGAAAAAAGGGTTCTCTGCTGGTAAGAACAGACAAGGACAAGTATCTCTATAAATTTAAGGCCCTTTACACTGACCGGGGTGATTTCTGGGGAGCCATTTCCCTCCGGATAATTGAGAAAAGCAATGAACAGTATATATCATATACAGGGAGCATTCTTTTCCTGATGATAATGATCGGTTTTTTTCTTTCACTTCTTTCCTATCTGATTCTTGCAACCAATATAAATCAGTCTCTTGAAAAGATAATAAACGGAATAACAAATTTCAATATAACTAAAAACGGGGCCCTTATAGATGTCAAGTCAAACGATGAGTTCAAGATTATTGCAGAGAGTATCAACAACCTCTCTATAAAGCTCTATAAATACAATCTGCAGGTCAAGAACCTGCAGGAGGATATGATCAAATCAGCCAAACTTGCTACAGTAGGACAGATGGCTGCCGGGCTTGCCCATGAAATAAGAAATCCCTTGAGTTCCGTGAAAATGATGTCCCAGATAATCAGAAGCAGATATCTGAAACCGGGAGAAGGGATAAGTGAAATATCAACAGTTCTTGAAGAAATAGACAGGATTAATAATCTGGTCAGGGAACTTCTGGAGTTTTCCAAGCCCGGTCCGATGAATTTCAGCAAATTTGATATAAATGATATTATCAGGAATGTTCTCAATCTCTATAAATACAACATTGAGCATCAGAATATTAATGTCTCTGAAGAAATTGATAACGAAATACCGATGATATATCTTGACGGTGAGAAAATAAGGATATGCATCATCAATTTTATTGGCAATGCTATTCAGGCAATGCCTGACGGCGGAACGCTGATTATCAGGACCTCTGTATTACAGAACAGAATCTCTGTAGTTATAAGTAATACAGGGGATAAAATTCCGGAAGAGGATATTGAAAAAATATTCGAACCCTTTTATACGACAAAGAAGGATGGCACCGGGCTGGGGCTTCCCATGACAAGGCTTATACTTGAACGGCACCATGGAAGTGTCGCAGTTGAGAGCAGTGATGAGCTGACCTCTTTTAAAATAATCCTTCCCCTCAAGCTGGATGATTATATAAACATTGTTTAGGAGTGTAGCATGGTTTCAATTCTTGTAATTGATGATGAAAAAAGTATTCAGAAAAGCTTTAATCAGCTGTTCAGCGGGCAGTATGAGGTATTAAATGCCTATAATGGGAAAGAGGGGATTGATATTTTAAAGAACAGCGAGGTGGATCTGGTTTTTCTTGATTATATGATGCCCGGGGAGGATGGGCTTGAAATACTTGAAAGGATAAAAGCTCTGGAACCGGGGGTTCCGGTTGTCATGATAACTGCACACGGAAGTTTTGAAACCATAATCAAATCCACATCTCTCGGCGCTTATGATTACCTTGAAAAACCTCTTGATATTGAAAAGATAAGCATTATCGCAAAGAGGGCTGTTGAATCAAGAAAAATGAATAAATATGTAAATACAATCAGGGCTGAAAATATAAAAACCTATAATATCAAAAAGATTGTGGGCAATTCAGAGCCTATGCAGAATATTTTCAAGGCTATCGGTAGGCTTGTTAATAATGATGTGTCTGTTCTTGTTACGGGTGAAAGCGGTACAGGGAAGGAGCTTATTGCAAAAGCGCTTCATTATAACGGGAAAAGGAAGAATGAACCCTTTATAGCTGTCAACTGTTCAGGACTTACCGAGACTTTGCTGGATAATGAGCTTTTCGGTCATGAGCCGCAGGCTTTTACAGGAGCTGTGACAATGAAAGTGGGAAAGTTTGAGGCGGCAGGGGAGGGGACTATCTTTCTTGATGAAATCGGTGATATGCCTCTTAATATTCAGACAAAGCTTCTCAGGGTACTGCAGGAGAAGGAGTTCCAGAGACTCGGAGGTCTTAAAACAATAAGGCTCAGGGCCAGGGTAATTGCCGCAACAAACAGGAACCTGAAGGAGGAGGTCGAAAACAGCAATTTCAGGGAAGATCTTTTCTACCGGATAAATGTTGCCCCTGTCAGGCTTCCCTCCCTCAGGGAAAGGAAAGAGGACATTCCCCTCCTTGTTGATTTTTTTCTTGATAAAGCCTCCCATCTTCTGAATAAAAATATTTCCGGGATATCAGATAATCTTGTCGAAAAACTGATGCAGCATGACTGGCCCGGTAATGTGAGGGAACTTGAAAATCTTATAACCAGTATCTGTATAAATGCGCAGGGAAATGTCCTTACCAGCTCTGATCTGCCTGCAGGCCTTAGCCAGGATAAAAACGATGATCTTTTGTCCAGGGTTATTGATGATTTTTATAATGCCCACAGGGGTGGGGAAAACCTACTTCCCATGCTCTATGAAAAGCTTGAGAAAAAAATGATTGAAAAGATCGGAAAGGAATACGGAAACAATAAATCCTCGATGGCAAAGGTCCTTGGAATCAGCCGTGTGACATTGCAGAAAAAGATTGCCGGTGAAGCTGAAAAAAAGAAGGAACTGTAAATATTTTAAACTGAAAGTGATAAATCGTTTTACATCACAGTGATTAGTAACTGAAAAATAATCCTTGACAGATTAATTCCCCCCTGTTTTTAAATGAATCAAATCTATACATGATAATACTTTAGTCTCAGTTGTTTAATGTTTATGAAATAATATACAAATTGGCACGGCAATTGCATATATAAATATGAAGGGGTTCTGAAGGAGTATGGATATGGTAACTGTTTCTGCCGGGGAAAAAAGGAAAAATGAGATGTTTAAAGGTTTCTTAAAAAAAAGATACAGTCTTGAAATGACAGTCAATGAGGGTGTTGAGATTGTTCAGAATCTGATTGATGCAATGGAGGCAGCAGGTCCTGATACTGACAGCTTTATTACTGCAAACAGTATCCTTGAGATTGAAAACCAGTTTGAAAAATACGGGAAGAGGTTTCAGGAAAGGATTGAGGAACACCATTATCTTCCTGTCTGCTGGGAGGAGATCTGGAAAATCAACAGTTCTCTGAAAAGTCTTATACATCATTTTGTAATGATTTTTAATAAAAATCAGATTTTCAAGAACAGGGAATCCTACACAGTTTTTTATGATTATGAAAAAAGGTTTCTCAATAATGTAAAGGCGTTTTTTACAGAATACCTGAAAAACAGAAAATATGTCTATGAGGTGCTTGTAAACAATCAGCTGGAACTTAAAAACTTTATGAAAATCTATTTCAATAAAATTAACAGTATCTGCGGTGAAAATATTGCTGATGCTGACTGCAAGATCAAGATTCTCGAGATTTTTGAACAGATTAATGAGACAAATGAGATAATCCAGAATTCAATGAACAAAATATTTGTGGCAACAAAAATCTGACAGTATTGTCAGTAAAGGGGAGGGCTTGGCCCTCAGTTTTTTAAACAGGTGTTTCCCGGTTTGTTAAACCGGTAAGCTATAGAGTTAGTTCCTATATTGATAAATACCGGAGTTTCCGGTATTTATCATCATTTTCAGTTTTTTAAAGTTTGTTAAAAGTATCAGGTCAGGGAGATATAGTAATGTCGGTAAATATAAAACAAATTGAAGTTCCTTTATCAGGATCCTTATTCTGGAAAAGGGTAAAACTTGAAGAAATAGCGGAAAATTCAATTGATCAGGTTCTGAATCTGATTGCTGCTGTAACTGATGAGGGGAGTTCAGGATCAGTTGAAACAGCAGAACAGATGTTGTCTGATTATTATTACGGAATTGTAAATTCAATTTCTGATCATGTCCTTCCTTTCTGGTGGGAGGATTTTTTCAATATGGAGAATGAATTAAAATCTCTTGTTTCTCAGCTTGTTATTTATGCAAATAATGTAAATTTTGTTGATAACAGGACCCCTTTCGAAAATCTGTTAAAACAGGAGATTTTAATTTTAAAAGATATTAAAAAGTTTTTTAACGGTATGGCTTTGAGTAAAAAAGAGATCTCAGCTTTAAAAGAATCAATTCATGCCCTTGAAAAAGGGTATTCAGCCGCCCTGATGGGAGCTATAAGTTCTGTTGAGAGTCCTTCTGAAAACAGTCTGTTTTTTCTTGTTATGAATGTTTTTGAAAAAATCAACTGCATAAATGAAAGGATTCAGGATTCACTGGATAAAATAGCTCTTGGTGTAGCTGTATAAACTACAGGAGATTATGAAATGAGTATTTGGAACATATTTGCCCTGATAGGTGGGCTTGCAATTTTTCTTCATGGTATGATCATGATGAATAAAAATCTTACATCCATAGCCGGTGAGAAGATGAAATCAGTAATGCTTACCCTTACAAAAGGTAAGGTGAGAGGTTATCTGACAGGTCTTGGTATTACAATGGTGAACCAGTCATCTTCTGCCACTACAGTACTGGAAGCAGCTCTGGTCGGGGCAGGCCTTCTGACTTTTCAGCAGAGTCTTGCTGTTACCCTCGGAGCAGAGCTCGGATCTACATTTCTTCCGCAGCTTGTAGCGTTTCCATCAATAACAAAGTTTTCAACTATTATTATAGCAATGGGATTTTTTGCATCTCTTGCAACAAAAACAAAAAAGGGAAGGCATACTGCTCTGACTATTCTCGGGTTCGGTCTCCTCTTCATGGGGATGGATATGATGTCAGGGTCGCTTAAGCCGCTCAGAACTTATCAGCCGTTCATGGATCTTATGATGAGGGTTGAAACACCGGCACTGGGGATTCTTGTCGGACTGCTGTTTACCATGATTATCCAGTCTTCCGGTGCTACCACAGGTCTTACAATTGCTATGGCAATGTCGGGAACCATTTCTCTACAGCAGGCTGTTCCTATTAACCTGGGGGCTGCTGTCGGTACCTGTATTACTGCCGTGCTTGGAAGTCTGGCCCTGAACTGGGAGGCAAAAAGATCTGCCTATATCCATATAATGTTTCAGGCTATAGGGGTAATCTGGATATATATTCTGCTGATGATCCCGTATCAGGGGGAGAGGCTTTATATATGGATGGTAAAATGGTTCTGTATGAATGTGCTCGGCACAGACAGCCTTGCAAGGCAGATTGCAATGGCTTTTACATTCATGCCTGTTATAAACCATATTATTGTTTTTCCAAGTCTGAATTTTATTGTTAAGATGTTCAACAGAATGTGCCCGCCAAGGGAGGCTGACAAACCTTTCAGTGCAATGTATGTAAATGAAAGCCTTATTGATGAGAGTGTGGAAATAGCTCTTGAGATGGCAAGAAAAGAAATTGTCAGGGTTTCCGAGATTGTTCAGGATATGTTTGTCCGGGTTGAGGGGGCTTTCAAAACAAAGAATGAAAATATTGTTCATGAAATATGTGAGATTGATTCAAAGGTAGATCTTCTTCACAGGACAATTATTCCATTCCTTGCAAAAATATCCCAGAAAGAGCTTGCTGCAAGTGATTCCAAAAGAAGTATGAATTATCTTTATATTGAAAACGAACTTGAATCGATCGGCGATGTAATTGATAAGAATATCATGCCAATGGCAGGAAAGATGATTGAACAGGACCTTGTGTTTTCAGAAGAGGGGCTTAAGGAACTGGAATATCTCCATGGTAAGGTCCTTAAAAATATGGATCTGCTTCTTGAAGCGCTCAGGGATGAGAACCCTGTAATTGCCAAGAAAATAAAGGAAAAATATTCTGATCTTGACAGTGAAAAATACAAGAATCTTCATATAGAAAGACTTCACAAAGGGCTCAGTGAGTCGCTTAAAACATCATCTGTACATCTTGATCTGATCAATTATTTCAACATGATTAACGGTCATATTCTTTATGTGGCAGACAGAATAATGTGGCTTGATGAATCTGTAAAGGTTCATTAAACAATATAAATCCGATTGTCCTGCAGAGGCGGTTCATGAATCGTCTCTGCAGGAATATTTAAACCCTCCTGCATTGTGTGCATCCCAGAACATGAAGGTGATTCTTTTTCTGTTTCTCCTGTGATCTGTTATCCGGAATGAAATATCTTCCCACCACAAATCCGTTCCTGGGGATTATCTTTTTGCATACCGGGCAGATCCTGTCCTCTTTTCCTTCAGGAGGCATACAGTTGGGACATCCGTAGACTTCCATCATCTTCTCTGTGCCTCCGGGGTATTTTCCATCTTTGGAATTTCCTGCCGGGTAAACAACTGATTTTACTTTTTCCCCTTTTTTCAGCCCTGTTCCGCATAAAGGGCAGAAGTTGCTGAAAATATCAGTTTTAGGAACAGCTTTATCAGATTTAACCCCCTGCACTGATGAGAATTTTAAGAGAAGAATCATTATAATTATCAGTATTACAATTACCGGATATTCCATATCATGTATTATTGAATAAATATCTATTGCTGTAAATCGTTTTAAATATTAGATTTCATCAATGGGTATTTTATATATAGTTGCAACTCCTATAGGAAACCTCTCGGATATTACTTTCAGGGCGGTCGAAATTCTGAAAGAGGTTGATGTAATAGCCTGTGAGGATACACGGCATTCATCAAGGCTCCTTAATCACTACGGGATTAAAAAACCGCTTGTAAGCTATTATGCTGCTGACGAGAAGAAGGGGATAGATAAAATAACTTCACTTCTCGAAAACGGGAAAAATGTTGCCTATATCAGCGATGCCGGGACACCCGGGATAAGCGATCCGGGAAGCTCCCTGGTAAGATCTGTCAGGAAAAACAATTTTGAAATAGTACCGATACCGGGGGTATCCGCAATGGCCGCCCTTATAAGTGTAAGCGGAATTCCGGGGCGGGGGATTTTTTTTGAGGGATTTCCCTCTCCTAAAAAAGGAAAAAGGAAGAAAAGACTTACTGAACTGGCAGAAAGGGATGAAAGCTTTATCCTTTATGAATCTCCTTACAGGATTGTAAAGCTTCTTGAAGACCTTAAGGAGATTTTACCAGACAGAACTGTTATTGTCGGAAGAGAGCTTACAAAGAAGTTTGAAGAGATTATCACAGGAACACCCTCTGATATCCTTGACAATTTCACAGGAAGAAGTAAAATTCAAGGTGAGTTTGTAATTATTGTAACTGATAAAAAATATGATTAAATTTCAAACAGATATATGACGATATTCCTAATGTAAGGAAGGTGAAGAATGACTATTGATAAACTTGGATCAATAAACCCTATACAGAGTTACAACAAAAGTGAAAAAACAGCTAAAACAGCTCAAAAAACTGAAAGCGATTCTATAAGTGTATCATCCGAAGCCAGAGCAATGGGGGAGATTTTTCAGGTTGCTGAAGCTGTCAGAGAAACACCTGATATAAGAATGGACAGAATTGAGGAAGTAAAACAGAAGCTCAATGATCCTGATTACATAAATGATAAAGTTATTAATAGTGTAGCTGACAAGATTATTGACATGTTTGAAATTTAATTATCGCAAAAAACATACATTGGAGGGCAGAGAATGGCAGTGATTCTCTGCTTTTTTTTTAATACACCCTTCCGGGTGCACTCAGAACAGGGGATAGAGTGGAAAATATGATTATAGATATTAAAACAAAAGTTATAAGCGGCAGCGGTAAAAAAGAAAGCCTTATATCAAATCTTGAACGGGATGACAAAAGGTTTCTGATTATTGCTGATCCATCAGTTAAAAAGGAGCTGATAAAGGGAGTTGCTGGGAATATAGAGCGTACCGGCGGCGAATCTGTAATCTTTGAAGATATTCCACTGAAGCCTACAAGCAGGGCTGCTGAAAAGATTGTTGAGCTTATTAATAAGGGATTTATTGAATCTGTAATTGCGGTCGGAGGTATAAAAACTTTGAATATAGCAAAAACAGCAACAGCCGCATCTGTTTACGGTATCGAACTGGATGATCTTATGGATAATCCGGTTATCGCAGATTTTAAAAGAAAAAAAGGGCGTGATCTTAATTATATTGAAATCCCGTCATCTCTCAGAAATCCTCTGATGTTCACCCCGTTCTCTGTAATAGTTGACGGAAGGAACAGGACTTTGAAATATATTGACAATGAAATCCGCCCCTCTCTTGTCATAAGTGATCCGGATTTTAACGGGTCGCTTTCTTCAGTCATATATAATTCTATAACATTTGAGATAATTCTTGCTTTTGTTGAGGGTTTATGCAGCAGCAGAAAGGGATATCTCCCCGATACAATTTATAAAAGGGGATTAAAATCCCTTTTGACGGATGCTCCGGCTGAGGAAACCGGTCATCTTTCCGATATAGCCCTTTCAGGCTGTTTTTCGGAATCAGTAACTCTGCCCGGAATGGGTTTTTTCCTCAGCTGTCTTATAAACAGCAGATCCTCATCCCCCAAAGCTGTTGCTGCGACCATTCTTCTTCCCTATATCACAGAGTGGTATTTTAAAAGGTCTCCTTCTCTTTTATCAGCAGCAAAAGATATTATGCAGACGGATAATCAGGGCAATGGGGATTTTGAACCTGAAGATTTCATACAGCTGATCCGCAAAAAAATCAGTATGAAGGGACTTCCTTTAAGGCTTTCTGCTGTTGGTGTCAGCAAAGAGATCTTTCCGTATATACTTGAAGAATTCCCCCGGTTTACTTCTATGTCAGCCCTTCCCTTTGATATTTCCGAAGAGGAGATTTCCGAAATTCTGCGGAAAGCATTTTAGCCCGGTATTTCATGTATTTTACTGTAAGAAAGCTGAACAGGATGAGTTTCCGTCTCAGGTCCGACAAGGTAGCCTCTGTTTTAAAGGCTTTAGAGAGGGATATTTCAGACGGAAAGGGTATAAACAGTAACTATATAACTGATATATGCTCAACTCTTACCCCGGAAATGGGAAGGGAGAGTGCAGACCTTCTTTTCAGGGAGCTTGAACTCCTTTCCTCAAATCCTTTATATGCTGTGAATAATATCCGTCATCTTATCCTTTCGGAAATAGGGAGGGACCCTGCTGAGTGGGATTTATCAAGCTATGCTGACAGCCGGGAATTATCTGAAAGGAAAGTCCTTGATATAAATGTATATCTTGACAATATCCGTTCCCCCTTCAATGTCGGGTCTGTATTCAGGACAGCTGAATCGTTCTGTTTTAAAAAAATATTCTTATCCCCTTTAACCCCTTCACCTGAGCTGAAAAGGGCAAGAAGGAGCGCTATGGGGACTTCTGATATTGTCGAGTGGGGAAGGGGAGGGATAGAGGATCTGCCCGGCCCTGTCTTTGCTCTTGAGCTTGGGGGGACTGATGCCGGAAGTTTTAAGTTTCCCGACTGCGGAACTGTTATAATTGGATCCGAAGAGCTGGGGGTAAGTCCTGATTCGGTAAAAGCGGCAAAAAAAGGGGGGGGGATTGTAACTATTCCCCTTTACGGCTGCAAGAGTTCGATTAATGTCGGGGTTGCTTTCGGTATTCTGGCCTACAGCTGGATAGCCTTTCTGAATAAAAAAAACCTCTCAGCCGGAGGGGCCTGAGAGGCGTAAGAGTTTAACCCTCGCTGCTCTGCTTTTCAAAGGCCTCAGCCAGTCTGTCTCTGATAATGTTAAACTGTTCTTCTGTTCTTATATTGAATTTAAGAAGTATCTCTTTTGATATCTGTTCAAATACAATTTCATCTGTTTCAATGTTGGCTATAACATTTGCAAGATATATTGCCTCAACTGTTTCACGTACCGCCGGGCTTGCAAGTTCAGGTTCATGGTGGTATTTTATCGCTTCAACAAGCTGTTCCGGAAAGTTCCACTTTTCTGCAATAAGGGCCCCGATTTCCGCATGATTAAGCCCGGCTGAAAGGTCTTCAAAAAGGTCCCTTCCCATTTCCCGTTCTCTGCAGAGGGTTGATATTTTATCAAGCAGGGTGGGATGGGCATTGAAAAACAGTATTTTCCCGATATCGTGCAGAATCCCCCCTACATAGACATCATCAAGAATATCTTTTTTGGTCAGATAGGATTTTGCAAGGTTATATGCATAGAATGCTGTTCTGTTTGCATGGTCCCAATGGGATTTAAGGGCTGTTTTCAGGATCTTCTGTGTTCCGTATGAGTAAAGCAGTGTTTTCAGACCTCTCAGCCCGACCATTTTTACAGCTTCAGCAATATTATCAACCTTTTTGGAAAGTACGAACTGGGCAGAGTTTACAAGTTTCAGAAGGTCTGCTGTAAGTGTAATATCCATGGCAATGTGTTTTGCAATATCTGTTATTTCAGATTCAGGATCATCAATCAGCTTCTGGAGCTGAACAATATTTTCCGGGAACTGGGGCAGTTCATCAATTTCCTGTACAATTTCTCTGGATAGAACATGAAGGTTTTCCTTGTGGACTTCCGAGAAGGGAATAATCAGCTGGGCTACAGTTTCCTCTCCGTCGACATCTATGTCGAAAGCCTCTTCAGTGAGACCGAGTTTTTTAAGCATCAGTACCAGAATAACCAGCCCCAGTCCTGCCCCTTCCGAACTGTCAAGAACAGCCCCCATTGCTTCCTCAAGCGAACTGAATGCCCTTGATCTGGCAATTTTGTCATATACCCTCATCTGCTCTTTTCTGGATATTTTTACGTTGTTTTTTATAAGAAGTTTAAGGGAATCACCAGAAGCATGAAAGATTATTTTTATATAAAGTCCTGCTTCTTTCTGCTTCTCAAGATAATAATCAATATTGCTGAGAGTTGCTTCCTTGAAGCTGGCCATCCCCTCCTGATATTCCTTTTCATTTGTAATATCAAGCTTCATCTCTTCGAAAAAAACCCTCTTTGTATTGGCCTTGTTGGCATTGACTGCAAGCTCTCTCATGCAGTAGGAAATCTGAGGGGTCAGGTCCTGCTGGCCGAATTCCCTGAGAAAATAGGAAAGAATTGTCTCAAGGTATTCTTCTGTTTCATGATTAATTTTATAGGTTTTTATGGTTAACGGAAGAGATGTTCTGGCAGCCTTTTGTATTTTAGCCGCATCTACTACTGGTGACATGATAATCTCCTGAAACATTTTTATAATATTACTTCTACATATTAATTTATTAGATAATCCATTAAAAGTATAGTATTTTTATTTATCAAATGTCAAAAAATCATAATTTCAGGGGAATTTTATGATGATGAGGATTTATTTTTCAGGCTCAGTTCCCTCAGTTTTTTTTCAACAAGATAATTGAAGGTATTTGACGGGAAATTTCCCTTTCTGTTTTTTTCTCCTGCATCCATTTCTGAAAGTATTTCAATTCCCTGGTCAATTGTTGACACAGGATAGATATGAAACTCCCCTCTCCTTACCGATTCCCTTATCTCCCGATTCAGGATGAGGTTTTTTATATTGCTTTCGGGAATGATTACCCCCTGTCTGCCTGTAAAGGATATTTTCCTGCATATTGAATAAAATCCTTCAACCTTTTCGCTCACACCCCCTATCGGCTGTATTTCCCCCCTCTGATTTACAGACCCTGTTACAGCTATGTCCTGCCTGAGGGGTATCCCGGTTATCGATGAAAGAAGAACATATATCTCTGTTGAAGAGGCGGAATCCCCCTCGATTTCCCCGTAGGACTGTTCAAAACAGATACTGGCATAGATTGAAAGGGGGAAATGGACTGAGTATCTTGAGCGGAGAAAACCTTCAATTATCATGACCCCTTTGTTGTAGATTTCCCCTGAAAGACCCGCTTCCCTTTCTATGTTTATAATCCCTTCATCTCCCGGAGCCGAGGTAGCTGATATCATGAAGGGTTTCCCGAAGGTAAAGGAGCCTTTTTCATAAACTGCAAGTCCGTTTATAATGCCGGACTCCCTGCCGTCAACCTTGATTTTTATTGTTCCCTCTTCTATGAGGGAAGAAAGCTTTTCCTCCTGAAGGCTGTTCAGATATTTGTTTTCCTCAAGCGCCTTTTCAATTGAATCCGAATCAATAACCTGCTGGTTTGTATCTGCTGCCCAGTAGTCAGCCTCTGTTATGAGGTCTACAATTTTTGAAAACCGTGTTGTGATTTTGTTTCTGTTCCCTGCAAGCCTTATTCCGTAATCAAGAATTGATGAAAGCCCTGTATCGGTAATTTTCCTGATTTTTTCTTTTCTGCAGTATTCATCTATATACCTGATAAACTGACCGAGGTTTTCATCATTAATCATCATGTCCGAATCGAATTCAGCTGCAACCTTGAAGAATTTTTCAAATTCCTCGTCGCTGTTGTAAAGTATTTCATAGAGATGGTCACTGCCGATTATAATTATCTTTGTATCGATCTTCACCGCTTCCGGTTTTATAAAGATGTTTGCCGGGACAAGCGGATTTATCTGCTGCTGTATCTGGACCTCATTGCTTTTAAGAGCTCTTTTAAGGTGTTCCCAGGAATTCTCCTCCTGAAGAAGGTCTTCCCCGTTGATAATAAGAAATCCCCCTGAAGACTTTATAAGGGATCCGGCTTTTATCATTGAGATATTTGTTCTGATTTCACCGCTCAGTTCAATCCGGTTTTCAATAGTCCCGAAAAGATTGGAGAGTGTGGGATAGGTTTCAAAAATTACAGGGGCATGTTTCTGTCCTGAGTTATCGACAAGGATATTGACTTCATACCTCTGAAGTTCCGCATCTACAGTTTCTTCGCTGCTGCTGTCCTCATCATCATCAATGAAAAGATAAAGATTGTCGAGAATGTCCTTTTTGAGGGATTTCAGATACTTTCCCACCTCTTTTTCCGGGAAATCATTGTTGAGGTAATCAATTTCAGATTTTATGACCGGTTCCACAAAGTTCTTTTCAAGCTCTATAAGGTTGTTTTCAAGTTCAATCTTGTTATGCTGCATCTTTCTCATCAGCTCCTGGAGACTGTCAAGGTGATGATAGTAATCGTTTCTGATCCTTTCTGATTCAGCTTCTGTAATCTTCTTTTCCCCCACCATAATCTGTATTTCATCAAATTCAACAGGCTCCCCGTTTATGGCAGGCATGATATCTGTTATAAGCTCGTCATCCTCGGTTTTTGAGTTAACCAGTCTGAACCCGTTTTTTTCGAGGTTTTTTTCAAATTTTTCAAGAAGCGATTTCTCTGTATCGTCGAACGTTTTTATCATTTTGTTTTTCTGTTTTTTGAAAATATCGCTTTCCAGCCTTGATCTGACCCTTTTCCTGTTGGAGGAGATAAAGCTTGTCATGCTGTTTTTGAATTTAAGGGCCTGCCCCTGTTTGAAATAGATTATTGATGGATTTTCCGGATTGCTGAAATTATATACACACGCAATATCCTTCAGAGGGATATCTGTTTTGAATTTATCAAGAATGTTTTTCACGGCAGTATGCCTGCCTGTACCGGTTTCTCCGGTTACAAAAATATTATATCCCTTTTTTCTGAGCCTTGTTCCGAATACAAGGGCTTTCTCCGCTCTCGGCTGCCCTGTAAGGATGGTACCCCATGTTTCTTTTCTCAGTGATTTTATCTTTTCTATAGGAATGCTGTAGTCCAGCTGCAATTCGTTTAATTCTTTTATTTCTTTCATCATGCAATAATATTGTAGATCAACACTTTGTTGTCAAGAATGGTTTTAATATATATACTCTTTTTTATGAATATAAAAGAAATTGACACTTATTTCAGAACTCTTCTTCCGATAGACCAGATGAAGAAATCTGATGCTTCTCTTAACGGACTGCAGGTTTCAGGAAGTGAAAAGGAAATAAAAAAGATTGCTTTTTCTGTTGATGCATCGCTTCAGTCATTTAAAAGAGCTGCATCCTGGGGAGCTGACCTCCTTTTTGTTCATCACGGTCTTTTCTGGGGCAGGGATATCGCAGTTACCGGTTCCCATTATGAAAGGATAAAATTCCTTATTGAAAACAGTCTCTCCCTGTATGCATGTCATCTTCCCCTTGATATGGACAGGGAACTTGGAAATAATATATCAGCAGCAAAAACCCTGGGGCTTGAAGATATAGAGCCGTTCGGGGAATACAGGGGAAATAAAATCGGATACAAAGGGGTTCTCCCGGAGCCTCTTGCATGTGAGGATATAATTGAAAAAGGGGAATTTGACAGGGACAGCATTCTTTCGCTTCTCAGGTTCGGACCTGAAAAGTGCAGAACTGTAGGTATTATTACAGGGGGGGCATGCAAGGAGGTCGAACAGGCGATTGATGAGGAGCTTGACCTTTACCTTACCGGTGAAATTTCCCATCAGATATACCACCAGTGTCTTGAGAGCGGTATAAATGTCATATCTGCAGGTCATTATGCTACCGAGACCTCCGGGGTGAAAAATGTATCAGAGAGGGTCAGAAAAGATCTGTCTCTTGAAACAGCTTTCATCGATCTTCCCACAGGGCTTTAAAATAATTGTTTACAGAGGATATAAATTTGACAACTGAAAAAATTAAACCGTTTCTCCTTTCATTTGCCGTGATAATAGCTGACCAGATTACAAAATACCTGATTACTGTGAATATTGAGCTTTATACAGTCGGGAAATCATATTTCAACGGGATCCTGAGGATTATTCATGTAAGAAACAATGCAATTGCCTTCAGCCTCGGTCACAGCCTCCCCGACAGCTTCAGGGCTTTTCTTTTTTCCGTGATCCCGTTTCTGATACTTGCCGCGCTTATTGTATACCTTCTGAGGGCAAATGATATAAGCAGGCTTCAGAGATGGCTTGCTGCCGGTATAATCGGAGGGGGATACGGCAACCTGATTGACCGGTTTTTCCGCCCGGAGGGGGTTGTTGATTTTATCGATGTCAAGTTCTACGGGATTTTCGGGCTTGAGAGGTGGCCTACTTTCAATGTTGCAGATTCAGCTGTTGTTGTATGCGGAACGCTTCTGTTTATCTCAATGGTTTTTTCAGGAAAAAAAGAGAAAGAGATATAATACTGTTTTAAATTTTATTTTCATTTGCCGAGCGTAAAGAGCCAGGAGCAGCTGCATGATTCATCGGTGATATCAGGATAGCAGCTGATGCATTCACAGGAAATACGGCTGTCTATAGTCTCTGCAAATCCGGAGTATTCGATTATTCCGACAGATTTACAGGGGTGGAGCTCCATCTTTTTTTCCTGCCTTGCCCTCTGCACCCTGCATTCAACTGCGCGGTAGGTAAGGGTATTGCCTCTTATGATAATTTCATCACTGTTTATATTTGAATAAAACCTTAACGACAATGCCTTTTCAAGCCCATCAAGGCCTGCCTGTTCCGGCAGATTGAGGAATTTTTTTATTCTTCTTGCTTCAACTACAGTATATATTTTCCAGGCTTCTTTATCATGATACATGGCCTCATCAATTCCTGATTTTTTTTCCACAGACTGAAACCATACTCCGTCCATTGCAAGCCAGTTTTTTGAATAAATGCCGATAAGCTGAATCAGCTGCTCTTTTGTCATCGAGTCCAGTATTCCGTTGTTTCTCATTAAAGTCTCCTTAAATATACCTGCCGTAAAAATGTCTTTTTTTATATTTAGCCGGGATCTGCGTGAATTGCAATTGAAAATTCATCCCGGGAGTATTTATTTTCTTTCTTTTTTCCCGAAAAACAGGGAATTGAATTCTTTACCTGCCGTATCCCCGGTATAATTCATGGGAACCAGCCGGACACGAAATGGATAGTGGTTCCCATGTTGAATCTGTGTCAATTCCCTGCTTCCGGTCCTCCTGCAAAACTGACATCCGGATGTGCGGTGTATCCAGTCTGTTATTGTCATTGTCCCACACATCCGGACAGATTTAAACTCCGGCAGAGATATTTTCTGCAGTAACACCTTCTTCCAGTTCCAGGATGTATTTGTCTGCACGGAAGGGGAGGCAGGAAAGCATTCCGGCAACCCCGATGACAAAAAACAGAAGGGCTGCCCCATTCCCTTTTCCCGTACCGAAGATTTGTAATAGCAGGTTTCCCGATGAAAGGGTTTTCATAAACGGTTCAAACACTCTGTCCACTAAAATGCCGCCGCAAAAATATCCGAGGGAAATTGTGAAAAACTGGAGCGTATTTCTGACTGCATATATGCGTCCCTGGATTTCCACAGGAATTTTCAGACGGAACAGAACATCCATATTGGCACTCATAAGGGGAATAAAAATCCAGCCGAGAACTGCTCCAAGGCACCACACCGGAGTGGTTGTTCCGAATGCCAGTATGAAGTTTTCTGTACTCATCGAGAAGAGAAGTGAATTAAGTATAACGCGTACACGGCTTTTTGGTGCAGGAAGAAATGTAACAAGCAGACTCCCTGCTATTGTTGCCAGCCCGGTAAATGTATTTACCAAACCAAGTGCAACTTCTCCCCCTCCTCGCCGTGAAAGAATCATTGCAGGAAGGGCTGCGTTGAAAATTGAAGCTGTAAAATTGATAAGGGCGAGAAAAAGAATCAGATCAAGAATCCCGCGGTTTTTTTTGAGATAATGCAATCCGCTTTTTGCTGCCTGCAGGACAGTCTCTTTTCCAGGCATGTCTCTCCCTGCAGATTCACCGGCTGAACCATCAGAAACTTCATATGATAATTTCAGATCTGAAATGTTTCTGTTATCCGGTATTTTTACAAAAAACAGAAGAGATAAAAAAGCGATTATGAATGTTGAAAAATCAAAAATGATTACTATGCGCATTCCGGCAAAAGCAAGCAGTGCCGATGCACATACCGGTGTTAAAACAGTTACAAGAGAATTGGAAAATGAGCGCATTCCGCTTATTTTCTGGTAATGTTTTTCCGGAGTAAGCAGTGTTACTGCAACATCGGATGCCGGCTGCTGTATGGTGTTCATCAGTCCGTTAAGGGCATTTATCAGGTAAAGGTGCCATATCTGCAGTCTGCCGGTTGCCAGGAGAAGGAGAACTGAAGCTGTACAGAGGGCTGCAAAACTGTCACTGACAAGCATTGTGAGCTTTTTATTAAGGCGGTCGCTTAATGCTCCCGCAAAAATGCTTAAAAGTATATATGGTGCATAAGAACAAATTGCCAGCATTGCTGTTGTTAATGCAGAACCGTTTTGCTGATAGGACCAGATTATCAGGGCGAAATTTGTCATTGCACTGCCAAGTGTTGAAAGAGACTGCGTAATCCACAGAATAATAAAACTGCGGAGTTCATTGAGTGTGGTTTTAAAGTTATTGAACATGACTTTGCTTCCTTTAATTTTAGTGTTTAGTTTTAATGCACAATTAATTAAAGGCAAAGTCTAACGGACGATGGGATTTCTGCTCCGTGAAGTTTCGTCCTTATGCTAGACCTTGCACGAAGCTGCAGCAATACAAAGTTTCACAGTTGTTCTCCTGGTATGTATGAGCTCTTGAAAAAGTTTTATCATAAAAAATCAGGCTATTTTACCCAAAGCCGGCCACAGAATCAAGGGGATATTATTTTATGGGCACCTCTAAAAACTATGTTTTTTTCGTTTACGAAAAAAATAATTCCTTACGCCATTGGCGATTAGGTGCCCGGTATGGGGATCAACCGAAGGTTAATAGAGATCCCCATAAAATATTACCCTTAATGGGGACAGATGTGCTGTGATTAAAAGCGGGATGTCTTTTTCTCAAAACAATAAAAATCCCCTTTCCTGAACCGGACAATTCCTGAATTAATATATCCCATTTTTTTATACAGATTTACCGATACCGGATTGTCTGTAAATGCGTCAAACCTTATTGTTTTGTAATTATTGTCTTCAGCATATTTTTCCGCAAAAAGGATCATCTGTTTTGCAATCCCTTTGTTCCAGTGTTCCGGGGAAACACATAATCTGTGAAGGACCAGGGGGTTGTTGTCTTTGTATTTCCAGTTGATCCGGGAATATTCGGGAGACTGAATGCTGTTGATTACCTGAACTGCGCATAGTGTCTGTTCCTGAAAATACCCGAACATGGAGCCTGATTCGATATCATCTGCGATTATCTCCTTGTCAGGATAAATATCATCCCACTGCCTGATATTCATTTCTTCCATGCAGCGGATTGCAGGCCGGTAGATTTTCATAACCCCTTCTGCCATGTCTGTGGAAATCAGTTTAATCATAAATAACCCCCGATAAAAACAATGTTTAATTTGCTGCTGCGAATTGCTGGCTGAGCATTATGGATGAAGATTGATTAACAGCTGCTTGTTCTCATCACCGGAGAGCTGGCCAGACGGAAGTAGTTCTATTTGCTCCTTTTTGCTGATGAGTTGCAATATCACGCACAGTCATCAATAATGACATGTATTACTGTATGTGACATGATGTCAAAAATAGAACCCGGGTCTATATATTTTTCATCGATCAGGCACTCATATAAAGATCTTTCTGTATAGCTGCTTTCAATTGATTTTCTAATTTCCTTTTTATAAACGTTATCCAGGAAATCAATATCATCGATATGAGTTGTTATAATACTGCTTATTGAATCATCCTTTATCTTTTCTTCACAAACATCTCTTATTACAAGAGCTTCCTCTTTTGATATTTTATATTTTTCATGAATGCTTTCGATAACTTCCCGGACTGTGACTTTCTGAGTTTCTTTGTTCCCTCCGGGAGTATTATTATTTTTTTTCCTGAATTTTCCTTCAAGTTTTTTTTCACCGACATATAAAACAGCTGCTTTTGTTACATAAATCCCCTGCATTATCTTCTTTAATTCAGAGTCAGTACTTTCTTTCATCATTTGAGGAATTATAAATTCAATGAAGATTCCAAATAATGCAAGGTTAGTTTCTATCTCGAAAAAATTACTTATAAAAATGCATATTGTGCGATATTTCGATAAAAGTCCTATATATTTTTTTTGTCGCTCATTATCTGTTATTTTATCTTTAAACTGAATTCTTAATCTGTTTGCTTGTGTTTGCAGTTCCGGATCTGAACCTGAGTTTATAAGTTTTATTGTTTCTTTCGCTGTAGTCAGGTTGTAAACATTCCATGAGAGAATTTCATTAAATAGATTCCCGAGTTTCTTTATATCCGGTTCGACAGGTTCAAAGGGTGTCTGCTCACGATATTTCTTGAAGGCACTGATTATCTCATCAGCATTATTCGTGAAATCTACAACTACAACCCGATCTTTATTCTCATGACAACGATTCAGACGTGATACTGTCTGAACAGCATTACGGTCGCTGACTGGTTTGTCAAGGAACATCCCCGCTAATAACGGCTGGTCAAAACCTGTCTGAAACTTGTTGGCAACAACCATAAGACGATATTTATCTGTATCAAACAAATCTTCTATGAATTCTCCATTGCTTAAGTTGTTTACCTGCTGCTCTGTAATCTCTTTTCCTGTCTCCGGATTAGTAAACTCAGAAAATGCATAAAGGACATCGTATGCATACCTTTCAGGTTCTATAATTCTCTTTTCTTTTAATTTTTCTTTGAGTACTTTGTAGTACTCCAAACCCGCAATTCTCGATGCAGTTACAATCATTGCCTTTGCTTTACTGTCTATTAGAGTGGAAATATTCTCTTCGAATATCCGCAGCATAAGCTCTGCTTTGTACTGAATAAGGCCCTTATCCTGATACGCAATATTCTTCAGCATTTTGCTGATGATTCCGGGAGGAAATGTTTTTTCATCATTGAAAGGAATAACCCTGCTCTCCAGATTATATAGTGTCTTATATGAAATTATACTTGAGGCAACATCTATGATATATTTCTCCTGAATAGCCTCAGCTTCGGAATAGGTATCAAATGGAGAACCGAATAACTGGACGGTTGATAGACCTGGGGTTGCTGTAAAGGCAACTGTCATTAAGCCGGGGAATTCAGCCTTCTTAAGCTCATTGTTAATTTCATCTTCTTCATCAGGAGACTCCTCAATAACTATTGTTCCGTCTTTTCTAAACAGGTCCCGAATATTGGTTCCCGATTTACCTTCCTGGGACCGATGGGCTTCATCTATGAGAAGAGCGATATTTAAAGACTTCAGATTAGAATCATTTTTCAGCTTTTCAATTATCCAGTTAATCTTCTGCTGAGTTGTGACAATAATCTGTTCATGATTTTTAATGAATTTTGGCAAGTCCTCCGCTTTTTCAGCAAATTTCATCTTATGATTCAAATGAGTGAAGTTCCCCAGTTCATTACGGACATTTTTATCAAGCACTTTCCTGTCAGTAAGGATAAAAACAATATCTATTATCTTTTTATTTGTGCCGGGAACATAAAGGCTGTTCAAACGGTCTGCCAACCATGAAATGGTAAGTGTTTTGCCTGAACCTGCTGAATGATTAATTAAATAACGTTTTCCGCAGTTCCCGTGTCCGATGTAATATTCTGTTAGATTTTTCGATAATGATGTTACTACACGTGACTGATGGTAGCGGGGAAAGATGGTAAAGGGCTCTTTTTCAGCGTTTCCGTCAGACGCAGAAGTTTTAGGAACATAGATGAGAAAAAAGCTTAACATCTCCAGTATGGATTCTCTGCTTAATACATGGCGATACAAATATTCAACCGGATACTCATTCCGGTTTTCCGGTTTGTTAAAAAGACCGGAATTATACCAGCGGAAGTTTTCTTTCCGTGACGGACTGGCAGCAGTTTTTACTTCACTGGTATCAGAGGCAATATAGAGAAAAGGCAAATTGAAAATTTTATCTTCATGATTCCGTCGTACAAACTGGTTGACCGCATCGTGTACATTTTGATTTTTTTCATGCTTTAATTCTATAACAATTACAGGCAGACCATTTAGAAATAAAACAATATCAGGACGTTTTTCTTCTCCGATTTCAAGTTCAGGAATAAACGCAATAATATTATGTTCGGGATTTTCTGATGATTCCTGTGATCTCGGTATACGGTCAAATAGTTTAAAGTGAACGCCTCTAACACTTATCCCGTTGCGCAAAATTATCCAAAGGGGTTTATGGTTTGTTTCATCTTTTAAAGCCCTGATAATCTCGTCATCAGTATCGCTTCCATAGTTCTGCTCCAGCTTTGCATAAGTATAGAGCTGAGTCTTACGAATATAGGCAATTAAATCATCCTCTATCAGATACCATTCTTTATCGGTCAGATTCTGATTTGAATATTTTTCATATCCATGGATTTCAACTAATGCTTTCTCAAAATGCTTTTGAAAATCAAGTTCCGTTCCCATTTTTACTTGCTTATTGCCTCTAATATCCTGATTTTTATTTCTTCATCATCCATATTATCGTTAATTACAGCTTGAATTATATCATGCAGCAGCATTTTATCAATCTTTCCTGCTGCCAGATGAAAACTTATATTCTCCATTTCCCTTATAAAACGGGGAACAGTGAAGATATATCCGTTTAAAAGAAGAAACTGGGCGCCCAGAGAAATTGCAATACGTTTATTACCGTCCTGAAAACAATGAAATTTATTCGCGCAGAAAAAGAGGTGAGTTAATTTGTCAAGGAATTCGGGATAATAGTCATCATTTCGGATATGAATTAGTACACTTTTCAGCTGCTCTATATTCAGGAGACCGTCAGAACCGCCGCCGCTGACCTCTATAGTCTTATGATATACTTCGAGAGCATTTTCAATGGTGATATAAACAGTCCGGCTCAATCCCGCTCCTTCAGACGCTTGAACACGTCCCTGGCCTCTTCCAGACGATCCGCCAGTTCTTTGCTTTTTTGGCCGATGAAGCGTTCAAATTCATCAGCCTGTACAGGAGAAATATAATCCTTAAGCTGCAAATGCAAAGCATCCCGGAATGCCAAATCCCTGCTTGCCATCTTGGTGCGGGCACGCTCAACAAGGGGTTTCCAATGGGGCTGCCTTTCGAATTCAAAGAATAAGGCATCCGCTTCAAAAGCCGACAGCATTGAACCCTTTTTCTTAAAGGCTTCTTCAAGCGTTTTGGCGAATCCGTATTCATATGAGGCAATCAGGTCGAGTATCTCCGAATAAAAGGTATCACGAACTTTGTCCTTCTCCTGAAGTTTTAAAATTTTCCTGTATTCCCGCGAATTCTCCTTAAAAATGCTTACATATATTTTATCGGTATACAGGGGATATTTGAATTTCCCCATATCAAGATAGTTTTTAAGGGCATCGGTAAATTCTTTTCTATAGTTCTCTTCCTGAAAATAGGAGATGATAAAATCTTCATCCCGCTGATTAATATATTTTGTCGCACCGCCGGTACGTTTATTGATGGTGTCAATTACAATATCCAGAATCATCTGCCGCAGGATTTTAGCTTTCCCGCTTTCCGTGATAAGCATCCCGAGGTTTAAAAAGGAGCGGAAATCAAAAACACCAAGGCTGGGAGCCTTCCTGATGTCCCCGAAATACATTTCGGGGACATCTGCCTCCGATATGGCTAATTTCAGTTCGTGCAAGGCTTTACCCCGCAGAACCTCGTAACCGTTTTGCTTTAGTTCATTTTCATTTTTTGACAGATAAAGCTCAATTGTACGAAGACTTACCTCAAAGAAATCGGCAGCCTGTTCTTTTGTCAGAACAGCTTTCCCTTTATAGCTTATGGTATGGATCCCGACATTTTTCTGAATTTCTTCCAGAGCATAGGGATTGTTGAGGATATTCTGCCGTTCTACCCCGGATACGGTAAGGTCTTTAGGCATAGACAGCCTCCTGAATATCTGCTTCGGTAATACGCCGTTTACCGGTAACGCATTCATGGATCAATGATTTTTTGTAACTTTCCAGTTTTTCTATCTGGAGGGTGATTTTTTCAGAAACAGAGTTGATTTCAGAGGTTTTCCGGTCAAGATATTCCGAAATGGCTTGTTGTTCATTTAAATTTGGATATGTAATAAATATTTGACCTATTGTATCTGTATTTAAATTTAATTGTGTTCCTAACTTGCCTAGACCTTTATATGGCTGCTCACTCAAAAAGATATAATATAAAAAATCTTTAAAAAAAGATGGTTTTTCAAACCAAACAAATCCGTCATGAATGCAACATTTTATTTTTGATATAATCGGTTTTCCAACAGTACCAGCAATACTAATAATTAAATCACCAGGATATTGCTTCACACTTAATGATGCTCCTAGCTCAGAAAGTTTTTGTGTTGTAACCTCTAAATACCTGTCACTCGCAGAAACATCAGCAATTCTAACCCATGCAAATTCGCCTTCATCATCAAAATAAATTGGATTATCAATTGGCCTCGGTGAAGCGCCACGTTTTACATATGCATTTCTTTTAATTCTCTTTACTTCCCACCCTTCCGGAATCTTACCTATCCACTCAATCCCGGAATCTTTCAGCTCAACTGAATCATCAAGCCCTTTGGTAACAGCTTTGTAGATAATGGATTTCTTTAGTTCTTCCAGTTTTTTCAGCTGTTCCTTTTTTACAGAAACTGCTTTATCGATGATGGAGGTGGTTTTATCCAGGTAAGCGGAAATTAATTTTTGTTCGAAAAATGGAGGAAGTAATATCTTTATATTAACAAAATCCTTTTCATCAACAGCAGGATAGCCAACACCCTTGGCTACTGATATAAAAAAGTGCATTACATTATGGCTAATTAGAAAATAGTAAATATATTTAGGAAAAACTGAAGACAATCTCTCAATATGTACTACATTGAAACCGGTAGAACAAATTAAATCTTCATCATCAATATCGATGTAAGCGACAGCTTGCAAATTAGGCCTAACACTTGACAAGATAATATCATGCCTAATAATTACTTTTCTTGCTCTTGATGGAGCATCGGCAAAATATATTTTTTCAATATTATCTTTTGAAATAATACCATTATGATCTACATTATTTATTTCAATGTAATTGAAAAGATAGTCATCAGCAGTACTACGCGGCAAAATTGCTTTATTAATTAATACAAAATCCTTTAATCGCCCTGATTGCATCACTTCAGCCCCTTCAGAATCCCTTCAGCTTCTTTTTCCAGCTGCCAGAACTCTTCCAGTATTTTATCCGCCGGCTTTGGCGGCTCATATTTATAGAAATACTTGTTGGGCAGGATTTCATAACCCAGCTGCGGGCGGTCTTCCCATTTGATAATGGGTTTGGCAATCTCCCTTTCCAGAAAAGCCTCTATATCTTCACCATAAGGAATGTATTCATCATCCTGAATATAATGCCTATGTGTATATTGGGCAGATAGCTCCCAATCCTTTATTGCTTTAAATATCTTCGCGGCCGTTTTATGCTCTTCGAGTTCCGGAAAATCTGCCTTTGCCGAATCAGAAAGCTGATTTTCAAAAGATTTTGACCCAGAGCCAATATGTATCGGATATTCCCTTTTTTTACCATCTGGAGAGATAAGCGTTACTGCAAAATCCAGATCTCCATAGATGTCATACTTCTTTTTTATATTGGAATTGGATAGCTGTACATCAAAATCTTCAGTAATCATCATAGGTTTATCGTTCTCATCTGTCTGCCAGAAGGTAACAGCAACCTTGTGATAAGCGAAATCGCCTGTTTTGAAAATTTTTACATCTTTATCCTGATAGCCGGATTTCCACCCCTGTTTATATTGATTTTCTATCCAGATCCTATGTTCTTCCGTTATACGATTACGCTTGTTTCCAAAGGATTTAGGTTCTTTTTCATACTGCTGCCTTGCGTCAATAATCATAACTTTTTCTTTATGCTCTTTAGGCTTTTTATTGGAAAGCAGCCAGATATAGGTGTAGATCCCGGTATTATAAAACATCTGATCAGGAAGCATTACAACTGCATCCAGCCAGTCATTTTCAAGGACCCAGCGGCGGATCTCACTTTCCCCAGACCCGCAGTCGCCATTGCTCAAAGGTGATCCATTAAATATTATGGCTATTTTGCTGCCTCCGTCTTCTCTGTTCTTCATCTTTGTCAGCATTGTCTGCAAAAACAGCAAGGCCCCGTCATTGGTCCTGGGCATTCCGGCCTTGTACCTGGTACTTTCCAGCTTACGGGCTTCTTTTTCATATCCATCTTCGCCTCCCCAGGTCACGCCGAAAGGAGGATTCGACAGCATATAGTCAAATTTATCATGTTCTCCTGCAAGCTGGTCTCCGGGGTCATCGCTTTCAGGATAATGAGGAATAAGCGAATTACCGTAATAAACAAAGGCATTAGTATCATTTTTTATAAGCATATCAGCTTTGCAAATAGCATAGTTCTGGGGCTGGATTTCATGACCATGAAGAGTAACCAATGTCGCTGTTCGTGTCCTTTTGTTTTCATCTTTTATTCTGTCCAGTACATGTGCTTTTGCAACTGAAAGCATTCCGCCGGTTCCGCAAGCCGGATCATAAATGGAAACATGTTTATCCCCGACAGAAATATCAAGAAGTTCAACCATTAAACGGATTACTTCTCTTGGGGTAAAATGTTCTCCGGCTTCCGCTCCGCTCTGCTCAGAAAAACGTCTTAATAATTCCTCATAGATATACCCCATTTCCAAATTACTGATTCGATTAGGGCTTAGATCTTCATTGCGATACTGGTTAATGATTGGTGCAAGCCGGCCGTTTTTTTTCATCTGCCCGATAATAGCACGATAGTTGAAATGGTATATAATCTCCTGAATGTTTTCAGAAAATCCGTTTATATAATCCCGGAAGTTTTTCTCCATAATGGTGTGATCTTCCTGATAAATGGAATCCAGCGTCCAGTTTGTTGAATTGGAAAAATGGTATGTGGACAATTCAATCTTTTTGACCATTTCATCCAGGTTTTTTGCCGCGATATCAGGCCGATTATCCTGTATCTCTTTTCTTGTGGCTTCTCTCATTTCAAGGAGGACGCATTCAATACGTCTGATTACGATAATTGGAAGAATAACGCTCTGGTATTCGTACGCTTTGAATTTTCCCCGAAGGCGTTCTGCTGATTTCCAGATTTCATTAGCTAAATTATTAAGTATTTCCTGTGTTGCCACTATAGTCCTCTTTTATTTAAGTCCGGCATGGACGATTTTCTTGCAGCGCGGAGATTTTAAAACTGCACGTTTTACCATTCTATCATATTCACCCTTGTTTTGGCATGATATTATCTATGACGTTTTGAGAGTATCCGAATATGTCGGACGCTCATACCTGAAATAATCATACACCTGCTGTAGTTACACCGCAACAGAAAAAGTCACGACACTTTAGGTGAAAAACAGTTGAGCCCCAACCTTTTTCTGCTCATGTCTGAGCCGGATATTGTTTGTTACATGTAGAACCGAGTAACTGCTTTGTTGGAATTCTCATTGGGTTAGTATATACTCTCCACGGATTAATTTTTTTCTCTTTCTTCATTACTTGATGATCGAAAATTATTATATTGGGATTGATTCTCTTGTGATATTTGTACAGAAAAATTGAAGATATTAAAGTAATAATTATTAACACAGGTGTCCAAAACAAGGACTATTAATTGCCTGTTAACCTGATTATAATGATTTGATCCGGGAAGCTTAAATCGTCATAACAAAAGGAAATCAGGCAATGAGTTACAATAATGCCATTTTAAAACAGATTCTTCAAATAACTCCGAGACATGAATTTAAAGCACCTGTAAAAAAGTATAGTGGGGACTTTGCTTCCAAAGGATTTACCTGCTGGCAGCATTTAGAAAAAAGAAAGGCGGAATCAAGTTCAATGTAAAACTTGATCACAGCGGATATATTCCAAAGATCCTGAGACCGGAAAATACATTGTTATACTGACAAACAATTTCAAATGATCTCCTGTGGCAGTAGCTTCTGTATATAAAGACAGATGGCAGATTGAAATATTTTTGAAAACAATCAAACAGAATCTGAAAATTAAAAAGTTTTTCATTTGGATCTGTTATAATTGTTTTGGACAGCCATGGTTTGATCCAAAAAAAAGGCTGGGATTATCCAGCCTTTAAATATCTTTTAATTACCGGCCATCATTGCAGCAATATCAGATTGGGGAGTATCTATCTTTTTTAAATTAAAAGAATCAACAATAAACTGGGCAATATTTGGAGAAAGAAATCCCGGCAGTGTTGGCCCAAGACGTATTCCTTTTACACCAAGATGAAGCAGCGCCAAAAGCACAAGTACTGCTTTTTGTTCATACCAGGCAATGTCAAAAGAGATTGGCAGATCGTTTATATCGTTCAGTTCAAACGCTTTCTGCAGTTCTAAAGCAATAACAGCTAATGAATAAGAATCGTTACACTGACCTGCATCAAGTACTCTCGGAATACCATCTATATCGCCAAGATCAAGTTTGTTATACTTATACTTCGCACAGCCAGCTGTAAGAATTACTGTATCTTTTGGCAGATTTTCGGCAACCTCTGTAAAGTACTTCCGCTCTTTATGACGGCCGTCACAGCCTGCCATTACTATAAAACGTTTAATCTTCCCTGCCTTGACTGCATCTATCACTTTGTCTGCAAGTTTCAAGACCTGCTTGTGGCCAAAACCGCCGACTATTGTACCGCTTTCGATCGCTTCTGGCGGATCACATTTTTTCGCTAGTTCTATGATAGGGCTAAAATCTTTATGCTCCCCCTCTTTACGGTCTGGAATATATGTTAAACCTTCATATCCTACCGCACCTGTGGTAAAAATCTTGTCCATCTTGTCAGCATCGGGCGGAACAAGACAGTTTGAAGTAAAAAGTGCCGGACCGTTAAATGTCTTTAGTTCTGTTTTTTGTAAATACCAGGCATTACCGTAGTTACCGCGGAGGTTATTATATTTTTTAAAAAACGGACGATAATGTGCCGGCAGCATTTCACTGTGTGTATAGACATCAACTCCCTGATCTTTGGTCTGCTCGAGCAGTTCTTCAAGGTCAACCAGATCGTGACCGGAAATAAGAATACCCGGATTTTTACCAACTCCAAGATTTACTTCTGTTATTTCAGTATCACCATAATGGGCATTTGCTTCATCAAGGTACTTCATAACCTTTACACCGTATTCACCAGTTTTCATAACATAAGAAATAAGTTCATCCTTACTTGCATTTTCATCTGCTATTACTGAAAGGGCTTCCATAATGTATTTGAAAATTTCTTCTCCACCCTTAACAATCTGATAACCGTGTTCAAGATAAGCCGACATACCTTTTAACCCGTACTGAATAGTTGCTTTCAGGGAGCGTATGTCTTCATTTTCAATTTCGAGCCAGCCTCCTGCGCCGGACTCAGATTTTGAAATAATATCAGATACACTTTGAAATGACCATGTTGCGCATTCAGGTAATTCATCGACAACTTCTGTTTTTTGCAGAAGCTCATTTTTTACTGTTTCACGAAGTGTAATGGCCTTTTTTATTTTCTGGATAAAGTGGTCTTTGCTGAAATCTGCATTAGTTATAGTCATAAAAAGGCCTTTTGCAATAAAGAAAGCCGCTTCTTCGTTATAAATCCCTACTTCAGATGCTTTATGGCCCCAGAAAGAAATACCTTTTAATGTCCAAATGAAAAGATCCTGCAGGTCTGCAACATCTGCTTTTTTACCGCATACACCCTGCATTTTGTCACATCCTGCGTTTCTGGCTGTCTCCTGGCATTGATGACAGAACATAAATACCTCCTAGTATTTAATTGATTTATGGGGATCTCTATTAACCTTCGGTTGATCTCCATACCGGGCACCTAATCGCCAATGGCGTAAGGAATTATTTTTTTCGTAAACGAAAAAAACATAGTTTTTAGAGGTGCCATTATAATTAATTATAGTATGTGTGTGGAAAAATATCATAGATTTAGTTAAATTTATAAAAAAAATCCTGCAGCGGCCAGGACGGCATCATAGATTCCCGGGCTAAAAACTTTCGCATAACGCTGTGAGGACGGCCGGAGAAAGCACTTTAATCATTGACCTCACCCCAGTTTTCAGCTTATTCAGCATATCCTCATATTGGTTTGGTGTCATTCCTTTCAACCTTTTCTGAAGACGTTTCTCATTATATTCCATCCACCGGTCTTCAATTATTTCACGAGCGGACGTTAGAGATTCAAAATAATTAGAATTTAAACATTCATATCTAAAGGTGCCGTTGAAACTTTCAATATGACAATTATCTGTTGGTTTTCCCGGCCTTGAAAATATTATCTTTACTCCATTTTTATAACACCATTCATCTAAATCCTGACTCCTAAACTCTGGACCGTTGTCACACTGAATATATTCAGGATAACCTGTGTTTTTACATGTGAAATCGAGAATATCCGATAAAATTGCTCTGTTTTTTTATGATTTATCTTCATTCCTGATTGCTTAAGCTTTAAGTGAATCATTCCGCAGCCATATTCAGAGTTTTTTGATAAAATCTTTTCAATTTCTTCAACGACTCTATCATCCTCATTGAGTTTATATTCAGAGCTTAGCTACTTTTTTGCTTTCTTAAAAATCTTTAGGATTAGCTGATTCAGAAATATCCCTGGTAGATGCTATGTCAGCATATTTAAAATCAGCTCGGTGTTGGTCATATTATCGCGCAGATTTTCTTTTTTGAATCCTTTGAGAATTTTATACTCTCTAGTTGTTTTATCAGACCATGTTTTTGTGATAATATCCGTGAGTCTGGCAAATTGCACCCCTTCTTTAAGACCGCGTTTTTCCATTCATCTGTCAACTCTTTGCGTATCTCAATACTTTTAAGCCGCTGGTTAATCCAGCTTTCAGAATAAACGAGTTTTAAGTATTGTGCCAACGCCCGGTCAATGCTTAGTATTGAGTATCCTCGTCCGTTGGCCGGAGGTCAGGGTGTCTTCCTCTTCAACAAAACATTTCCTGTAACAGATTGCGAGTACCCGAAGTCGGCGGCCATCCGGAGGCAATTAGGGGTGAGCTAAGTGTAGCCGGGTACCCGCTGTCAGGAGCTGTGCTCAATTTTTTAATCTCTCTACTCTCTCAATAATTGATTGATTATGTTGTTCGTCGGTCAGATTCGGATCTTTTAGATCGTTCCATAATTTGCATGGTAATTCGGAGCATAATCCACAATGGGCAATACTTTTTGTGCTGTTGACACATTCATATATTGCACATAAATTTGCATTCACATAACCAATCCACCAGACTTTTCCCTGAATTTGATTACATCCATTACATTCTTTATTCTTAAAATAATCACACTCTGAGCATTCACAACCACACACTGATAATAATCCATTCATTTACATCTCCTTATAAAATTGAGCAAGGCGCATAACGTTCCATGAATAGGCTAAGTTGGCCGAAGGCCAATTTGAATGGAGCGAAGCAGAACCGCCTATTCTCTGTAAGCCGATGAACCGCGCCCGTTTCACGACCAGCCATTTCTTAATTTTACCCCCTCTTCAGCCGGAGAACAGGACGTGCTGAGGGGTTCTTCATTCCTACGCAGCTCTTTTTGCATATAGTAGCTTTTGAAAAGCAATAAATGTCTGCCGGATTTTTTCTACCCCACCTAATATTTCCGCTGCATCGCTTATGGCATGATATTTTAATTCCAAAAGCTTGGGCAGTTTTTCCTGATCCAGTTCTTCCACTCCGGATTCGATATATTTCGACAAGACAAACTCAACAAATTCTCTTTGTTTATCGTTCAAGCCTGATAATATATCTTCTTTGGTTGAGGCTACCCGCAATTCTCTTGTAATGGGACTTATGGCAAAGGAAACATATTCCAATACATCAAACAGATCGCTCTTTTCTGCGTTGATGAGTTTTTGCAGTGTTTCCAGTTCTTCTTTGCCATATCCTGCTTCACTTAGCTTTTCAAGAAGTGCTTTCCGGGTTGCGGGGTCTGACCATATTGTTCTCAGTTCATCTTCACTTTTGAAGAACTCGGGCAGTGCACCGAAAATATTATGTAAAAACTCTTCGGCAGATATGGGTTTTCCGTCAGGACTCCAGAATGATGTGGCAATCATGTGTTGTATTTCCCTTTCTTTGCCGTCACGGAGTTTTATTTTGAGTTTCCTTTTCTTGTTACAGATACAGGGATTTTTCCCGCAAATTTCACAGGGATCCTTTGGCTCTTTATCACAAATACAGGGAGTTTCACCGCAGACTTCACAGGGTTTTGGAGGTATCTTTTCACAGGTACATGGATCATTGCCGCATTTTTCACATTTTTCCGGCTCTATCGGTTCACCATCCCATTCAGGATCAGCAAAATGATGGTAGGCATCCACAAAATCATAAATTGTGAAGTACTCTTTTCCGTCAAACAGCCGTGTGCCGCGACCGACAATCTGTTTGAACTCGATCATGGAATTGATTGGCCGCAACAAGACAATGTTTCGGATATTTCTGGCGTCAACTCCGGTGGATAGTTTTTGTGATGTGGTTAAAATAGTCGGAATCGTTTTTTCATTATCCTGAAAATCACGCAGGAACTGTTCTCCGACAGAACCATCGTTGGCTGTAACCCTGACACAGTAATTGATATTACTGCTTGTTTTATATTGGTTAATCAAGTCCCGGATTGCAGCTGCATGAACCTGAGTAGCACAAAAGATGATTGTTTTCTCTTTTTGATCAATTTCCGAAAGCACAATTTGGACCCGTTTAGCTTCCCGTTCCTTGATTTCTATAATCTTGTTGAAATCAGCCTCTTCATAAATCCGGCCTTCTTCAGCTTCGCCTTCAATAATACTGTCATCCGCTACATACATATAGGTATCAAGGGTAGTCTGTACCCTTTTCACTTTGAAGGGTGTTAAAAATCCGTCATCGATTCCTTCTTTAAGTGAGTAAATATAGACCGGTTCTCCAAAATAACGGTAGGTATCAACATTGTCTTTTCGCTTTGGTGTGGCAGTTAAACCCAATTGAACCGCCGGTGAAAAGTATTCAAGGATTCCCCGCCAGTTGCCCTCGTCATTGGCACCGCCCCTGTGACACTCATCAATAACAATAAAATCAAAAAAATCTGGCGGGTATTCACCAAAAGAAGGAGCAGGTTTTCCGTCCTTATCAGTTCCGCTCATGAAGGTCTGAAAGATGGTGAAGAAAATGCTGCCGTTGGTCGGGACTTTTCCTTTCTTTTTAATTTCATCCGGTTTGATTCTAGCCAGAGCATCTTCCGGGAAAGCCGAAAAGGCATTAAACGCCTGATCAGCCAGAATGTTGCGGTCAGCCAGGAAAAGGATACGGGGACGGCGGGAACCGTCACGGTGTAAATTCCAGCGGCTTTGAAACAGTTTCCATGCAATCTGAAAGGCGATAAAGGTTTTACCGGTTCCGGTGGCAAGTGTTAAAAGAATCCGCTTTTTGTTATCAGCGATAGCGGACATGGTTTTATTCACCGCTATTTCCTGATAATACCGGGCTCCTTTAGTGCCTCCCACATCCTCAAAGGGAATACTGTCGAAAGTGTCACGCCAGTGTTGAGACGCAGGATCCTGCGTCTTTACAAAAGAGGTTTTATTCCACAGTTCTTCCGGGGTTGGAAAGGCTCCTATTAATCCTTCTTTGCCGGTTTTCATGTTTATTTCATAAATATCTTTGCCGTTGGCGGCATAGGTGAAATCAAGGTGAAGCATAGAGGCATACTGTTTGGCCTGAGCCACCCCTTCGCTAACTTCAAGTTCATCGTTCTTTGCTTCTATAACTGCCAGTTTACGGCCTTTATAGGCAAGAATATAATCGGCTTTCAGCGGTTTTGATCTTCCGCCACCGGTCTGGATTTTACCTGCGGTTATCTGGGCATTTCGTTCCCGCAATATTTTTGAGCTTTCAACAATTCCCCATCCGGCCTGAGCCAGTGCAGGGTCGATGAGTTCGGCTCTTGTTTCTGCCTCATTCATAATTCAACCTTGGTTTTACTTTTCTTCATAATAATACGAATAATCGATACCTTTCATAAACATATCTCTACTATTTATTTCTGTGGTCAAGGCATTTTTCAGCAGCTTAAGTAAAGTATCACTGTTTAATAGACTTTTAACCATGGCATCGAAATAGTCGTTCTTGCTGATTTTACTCCAATCAACACAAATTTGCAGTCTTTTTTTTAAAATCAAATCAAGCCATATTCGGGTGCTTCTGCCGTTGCCTTCCATAAACGGGTGAGCTATATTCATCTCTATGTATTTTACAACTATTTCTTCAAATTTGGTTTCCGGCATTTCATCAATATGTTTAAGCGTATCGCTCAGAAACTGTGATGCTGCAAATTGAAAACCAGCTTTTGAGATATTTTTTTGTCTTATTTGTCCGGCAAAATCATAGAGACCGCCGAACAAATAGGCGTGTATTTGCTGTAATCCTTTAGTAGTACCGACTTCTATGCTGTTGATAAATGAACTCTCAAACAAGGCATAGGCTTTTCTTTTACTTTTCCCGTCGATAGTTTCATCGCTGTAGGTGAACCATTCAATAAAACGGTTGGCTTTTTTCCCGGGAAATGTTTTACCCAAGGCAATAATGCCATTATAGTCGAGCATATCGGTTAATCGTTTTTTACCATCAGGGGCCAGCAGTTTCATCTGGGTAGTGGCACTAACCACTTGACTACCATCCTTCTTTAACTTGGCTTTTAGATATTTCCAATAGTTACGGGTTTTTGTGTAGTCTTTTTGACCGGTAAGAACAGCAACAATGTCCAATACCGAAAACCACCATTTGGCATTTTTTTCATCCCAAAGGGCGCGCACTTCACGATCATCAAAAAAGCGTATAGATATTTTTTCACTCATACCGGTTCCTTGATAGAGAAGAATCTGCAGTCGACCCAAGAGATAGCTTCCAGATTGTATAATTCAGGCGGGTATTTTTCCCTGTCTGCGGCAGTATGTGTAATTTTTGCACATACTGAATCTCCCTGCAGTTAGGAGTGGTATGTTCCAAAATGGAACTAACTGAATTTTCAATCAACTCTCCGCTTTCAAAGATGTTTTTAAGGTGTTTGGTAATTGCCGGCCTTTGTACACCGAACAAAAGTGCAATTTTATCCTGCGTGAGCCAGATGTTTTCATTGTGTAAAAATATTTCAACTTTTACCTTGCCGTTGGGAGTAGTGTAAAGAAGGAATTCATTGAAGGTGTCATTTGGAGCTGGCATATTTTTGTTTTTAGGCATGGGAGCCTCCGTGAACTGTTTCTATTTTGGAAAGAGTTGCCTCTCTAACCAGTTCTCCTTCTTTGCAGATGGTGGACAGATGCCTGGATATGGCGGGAACATTCACATCAAAGAGTTCTGCCATTATACTTTGGGTCAGCCAGATTGTTTCCTTCTGAAGGAGGGTATCTATTTTTATATCACTTACGGGGGTGGTATAGAGGACAATTTGGGATTGGTTCATGGAGTTACCTCCGTTATGTAGTTATCATCATTTACCCAATTTGATGGATTATCGATTATATACTGGCGTATGCGGTTCAAATCATAATCATTGCTAATGATGTGATCATAATACCGTGGTTGCCATTTAAATGAAATATTATTATTCACCGCATATTTTGTAACACCAATTTTAAACCCCCGAATAATCGACGCCACATTTTTCGATTGCGGTCCAAATTGAGACCGCTCCCTTTCCAAATGTGATGGATTGTCAAATCGTGATGCATGCATTCGTGATGAATCGTCAAATGGTGACGGCGGGCATCTTCGTGTCATATCCAATGGTAGAGACGCAAGATTTTGCGTCTCTACGGTAATCGGTACGGAAAACGGTCCATGTACGGATTCCCTCCCGCATACGGACTCGGATTTATTTTCCGTTTCCAATCCACATACCGATGCCGATCCATATGTGCATTTGTTTTTTTCGATAAAAATGATACCATGCACATGATTCGGCATGATAACAAATTCATCCAATTTCACAAATGGAAAATGATCTGGTATTTCGCGCCAACAATCTTCTGCGATTTTTCCGATATTCGACAGGATTATTTTATTGTTCTCATTATATCCGAAAATGGATGCACGGTTTTTTACACAAATAGTAATATAATATCCGCCGTTTGATGAATAATCCCAACCCTTCAAACGGGCAGATTCAACACGATATCTGTTTTTATACAGGGTCACAATTCCCCCTCAAACGCTTTTTTGAGAATCGATTTTTTTAATTCATCAAAAGCGACAATTCTTTTACAATAAATATTTTCTAATATTTTTATTTCTTTTGAGAGAAGTTTAAGGTTTGTTAAGATTTTTTTTTGTATATCAAGAGATGGGAAAAGAATAGGTAAGTCTTTTATCCTTATTAATGCTAATTTTCCTTGAGCGGCAGCCATTGTAGCTTTTGATATATTTCTTTTACTCGGTTCAGATACCAGCCATTTTACTAAATATTCATTGGTAATAATATCTTTAGTAATTATTTTTGCTGCATTTTCAGTTAGATTTGCACCATCCATATGCGATGGAATAATTCCTACATCACCAATATTTGCACCAACAATTGTTATATAAACATCACCTGAATCAACAGTATAATTCTTTATTTGGCTTTGTGTTTCCGGTTGTAGATATTGAACCTGGCCAGTAAGAACTGTTTCCATTTTTAGATCTCTTGCTCTAATATATGGTAATCCTGTATTGGTAGTTGTTAATTTATGTCCTTTTGGAAGACGCTTTCCGCCCTTTATTTCACATACCTCCCCCAGCTTCTTCTCCTCCCAATCCTCACCCGGATTGGCAAAAATACCGTTCAAATAACTCTCAAACAGCTCCTTAGCGTTGGCAAGGTTCTTCTCGGCATTAGCTTTCGCTTTGTCAATGGCGGCAAATGCTTCATCAAGAATAGCAACAATACGCTTTTGCTCGGGGAGCGGGGGAAGGGGGATTTCAACCGAACTTGCTAATGAAATATTTAAATTCCGAACAGTTGAACCTGCGGCCAAGGAATCAAACTGGAAAAATATATTTGGTGAACATAAAATATAGTACAAAAAATCTTGATCGATTTCATACTGTTTAGCATCATGTAGTACAAGCCATCCATCATGAATACAACCTGTGGTTTTCATTATATAGGGACGTCCAAAACTCATCGAATTTGAAAGGAGAAAATCTCCTTCCTTTACCAATCTTGTTTTTTTAAGACCTTCCTTTGTGATTTTTTCTTTAGTCTCATATATAAACTTAGTAGACGAAGTGGCATCGCTAATCTTTATCCAGTTAATTCCATCAGGGGAATGTGTCAGATATTTTTTGATAGGCCTTGGTGATCCACCTCTTTCAACGTTAAACACTTCCCCCAGCTTCTTCCATTCCCACCCATACAGCAGTTTCTTCTTCTGTGTTGATCCGTGTTTATCCGTGGTTATTTCTTTTTTCTGCATCAGTGCTTCACAGTTCTTCATTTCTCTTTCCCGTTCTTTTTTTCATCAACCAAAATAACCTTCTTGGTATTGAGGGGAGAAATTACTTGTTTCCCGGTTTTTTGTTCCAGTTCCAGTCGGGCGTTTTTTGCAACAGTGCCGCCCTGGTTTGCAACATCAACATGATCAGAAAATGTTTCAGGATTGCTTACTTCCGAAATTTCTTTCGTAGAGAGCTCGGCAAGCATGTTTAAAACCAGTTCCTTGTTTGTCATATTGTCCCGAAGATTTTCTTTTTTAAGCCCCTTGAATTGCTTATACTCTTTCGCTGTTTTATCCGCCCATGCCTTATAAATTACGTCGGTTAAAGTCGCGAACTGCACACCTTCCTGCAAACCGTGTTTTTTCCACTCATCAGTTAACTCTTTTCTTATTTCGATGCTCTTTAAACGCTGATTTATCCAGTTCTCCGAATAACCCAGCTTTTTATACTCAAACAGTGCGCGATCAATGGTGAGCTCCGGATCCTGCATCTCATCAATGCGTTCTTTGGCAATCTCTGCCAGCCACAACTTGAAAGGTTCAGTTTTGGGCGAAGGTATGGATTGGATCAGACGAAAAAGCTGCTCCGTATCGAGAACGTCGGTATTGTAGTTCTTGCCATCGGCCGCTTTCATTTTCAGTTGTCCGATTTTTTCGGACAACTGGCTGCCTTCTTTTTGCAGTTTAATCTTCAGGTCATTCCAGTATTTTCGAGGGCGATCGCTGTCAGTTAAAACCGCTATAACATCCACAACAGAGAAAAACCATTTCTCCTGATCTTCATCCCAAAGAGTACGCACCTTCTTCTCATCAAAGACTCTTAACTCGTTTTTCATACCAGCTCTCGTACCTTCTTCAAAATCTCGGCGCTTTCCTTATCCAGGGCGGCAATCTCTTTCAGTATTTTTTTAGGCTCACGCAAAACCGTATCATCTTTTTTATTCGGGTTCTTTACGGAGAGATCGTACTGTTGAGACGCAAGATCTTGCGTCTTTACCACTATCGACCATGAATTATCGCTATCCGCCTTCTTCTTCTGTAATTCAACGAATTCCGCCAGATCATTTTCATTCAGCGGATTGGTCTTTCCGAGGTTCCGATCGAGGTTCAGCTGATAGAACCAGACTTTCTCTGTCGGCGCACCTTTTTCAAAGAAGAGAACAACTGTTTTTACCCCGGCACCGGTGAATGTACCGCCGGGAAGATCAAGAACCGTATGGAGATTACAGCTCTCCAGAAGCAGTTTTCGCAGCGAAACCGAAGCATTGTCCGTATTGGAAAGAAAAGTATTCTTGATAACCACACCGGCGCTGCCTCCGGCTTTGAGGATCTTGATAAAATGCTGTAAAAAGAGAAAAGCTGTTTCTCCTGTCTTGATCGGGAAGTTCTGCTGAACCTCTGAGCGCTCTTTTCCCCCAAAGGGAGGATTGGTCAGCACTATGTCAAAGCGGTCTTTGTCCTGAATATCTGTAATATTTTCAGACAGTGTATTGGTATGTACAATATTCGGTGCTTCCACACCGTGCAGAATCATGTTCATGGTTCCGATGATGTAGGCCAGCGATTTCTTTTCCTTGCCGTAAAAAGTCTTTTTTTGCAGGATCTCCGCGTCTTTGGTTGTCAGATTCTTGCTGTTCTTTAAGTATTCAAAGGCTTCGCAAAGAAACCCTGCCGAACCGACAGCTCCGTCATAGATTCTCTGCCCGATTTTCGGAGATACAACTTTCACTATGGTTTTAATAAGTGGACGGGGCGTATAGTATTCACCGCCGTTACGGCCGGCATTGCCCATGTTCTGAATTTTACCTTCGTACAGATGACTCATCTCATGCTTTTCGGTCTTTGACTGAAACCGCAGTTCATCAACAAGGTTCAATACTTCCCGCAGATTGTAACCGCTCTGGATCTTATTTTTCAATTCATTAAAGATTTCACCAATTTTATATTCGATTGTTTCCGGGCTTTCTGCACTGATTTTAAACTTCTTGAAATAGGGAAAAAGTTTCAGATCAACAAAATCCTTTAAATCATCGCCGGTTAAAGCGGCATGATGATCAAGTTTTCCGCCTTTTTTAGGTGCTGCCCATACATTCCAGCGGTATGCCTTGTCAATGATAGGAGAATATGTTTGCCCTGCCAATTCAGCGGAAGTCTTTCTGTCTTTTTCAAAGTCATCAAGGTATTTCAGGAACAATATCCATGAAGTCTGTTCCACATAATCCAGTTCACTGGAACAGCCTGCGTCTTTGTGTAAAATGTCATCTATATTCTTGAATGTTTGTTCAAACATTTATTTCCTCTTCTATTTAATCTTTCTTTTCTTAGCCCGGCATGGACGCCGGACTTCTTGGGGCGCGGGGATTTTAAGACCGCTTATTATTTATATCATATGGGCACCTCTAAAAACTATGTTTTTTTCGTTTACGAAAAAAATAATTCCTTACACCATTGGCGATTAGGTGCCTGGTATGGGGATCAACCGAAGGTTAATAGAGATCCCCATATATAATTTTAATTTTATAACATATTTGTACTCAGTTTTTCCTGCCATAAATTTTAGAAAAATATATAAGATATACAAATAGCTTCTCATATAAGGACGTACGGAGGCTTTCTTCTATAGTACAATTATATATCATTGCAGAAATCAATATCATCCCATCCAATAATATTGTCCTTAAACTCTGTATTTGGGTCATAAACATTCATGTATTTGCATAGTAAGTCGATTTTCTCAGCTCCTTTTAGTTGTCCTTTTATACCATTACTCTCAAATAATCGGTTGTATTCATTAAATAAGAACTCTTGATATGGATCAGGGCTGATTTCATATTTATTAATCCATGAATCAATTTCTTCTAATTTCAATTTAATTGGCTTGCTAATAGAATATGAAATGCTATCACTATCTATTGGAATAACATAATTTCTCCCAAGTAATTCACTGTTTATGGTACTTGATCTATAGCATATCCCAAGTAGATTCTTTTCTTTCTTCACCCAATCTCTCAAAATTTGAGAGACAATATAAGAACAATTATTATTTTGTCTACTATATCCTGTTGATATAACCAATGGTAAAAGTTGTAATGCATTTTCGACTAATAAATTCTCATTAACATTAAATTGTTCCGCAAACTCTTTCCTTTTTTTGTACAAATAATAAATATCTTCTGGCTTTCTATGGATATAAAGAAAATTATTTTTCTCATGTAATACAAATTTGGCGAAAAAAATCGTTTCATCCAACTTCTCTATATTTATTTCATTCAGACAATTTATTGATGATTCTCCTAAATATAGATTGATTTGTTCAGATTTATTAAAACGTCCTTCTTTATCTACTAATTGTTTCTTATTGTATGGCAAATAAGTTAATCGACTTGTAGGAATGGGAGCAATAATTTTTTCTTCTTCTTTAATTACAATATAACGTTGTAAAAATCCATAGGTTTTTAAATAGTTTGAATTATAGAAATTAGTAAAAGAGTCCCTATTTCTATTTAAATATTCCTGAACACGGTTCTCAATATTCTCTTGCTTTTCAATGACCTGTAAATATTCTACATACTCATCTTTTATTTTATGAAAAAAAGATTCTTTTTGATTAATGTTTTCTAGTATAAATAATAACTTTTCTTTTACAGAACTATAGTATTTACTAAAATCTGTGTATGGAATATTAAGACTATTTAAACTTTTATCTAAAAGGAAATGCATGTATTATATATCCTTTTCAAAAGATTTGTTTCTTTTAGACCGGCACGGATGCTGGGCGTCTTAGGGCGGGTGATTTTCACTATCAACAATTTTGTTTATAGACTCCTTGTGCTATGCCTTGCACATAACTTGATGTTAGACGAAGTGATTTGTATCAACATACTCTGCAGGCTTAATCCGGTCTTAATTTTTATATCTAAAACATTTCATCCAATCACAACTTTTTAAACCAGATTACATTTTACTCCCGTCACGCGTATTTTAAAAGCAAAATCCGCTTCTAATTACTGGATAATATAAAAGAGGCTGGTAAAATCATTGTTCAGGTATCTGAAAAGGTAACTTATCCGCGTGATAACGCGCATTTTCTGCAGGGAAACAAAGGAAAGGGGCTGAGACAGGTATCAATACCCGTCAGACATTGCAATATTGATATCTTTTTTATAAAGCTCGTTATACACAAAACCCCTGTTTCTGAGTATATCCTTGATACTCTGGGGGAACGGGATATTTCTCCAGAAAATCCCCCTGACCTCTTTATCAAGTTTCTGCATACCGTCGCTTTCCTTGGTAATCCAGAGGAAATAGTCATTGATAAAGTATTCCTTGACATCCCCCCTTTTTTTCTCGTCGGTAAACCACTGGTAGTACTTCCCGGTCAGCCCTTCCTCCATCCAGTAGTAGGAGGCAGTCTCCTTGGCGACCTGCCACCTGAGATCTGCAAGGGCATATATAACAGCGGATTTAAGTTCCTTGGGAAAGAGAGGTATTGCAATTCTTCCCCTGCTTGAAGCCCTGTTGAATTTTTCATACGGCTCCCAGCATACGCCGAATTCGCCGAAACAGGGAACAAGAATTACATGAGGGACAATCCTGGTTGTCTGCCTCTTGAAAGTCCTTCTGAAAAGGCCGGGATCAATCTTTTCAATCTCCGACATTATGGAAATGATATTTTCCCTGGTGGCAATGTCTCTGATGTTTGTTCTCATATACTGCTGCATAAGGACAGGGAAATGGTTCCCCTTTCTCCCGACGCACATCTTTGCCATCTGTTTTACAGCCATGAACTCATCAGTAATAACCTGCTTGTCAACAACAGAAACTTCCCCCTCCTCGGCAGCCTTTCTTTCCAGCTCCTCAACCTTGCTGACATTATCCCTATGGTTCTGGATCATTGAGGTGATTTCCCTGTCATTCTGGCTGAGTTTTTTCAGGAGTTCGATTGTTTCTGAAATTGCCCCTTTCTGGATCTGGTTGTATGCGGATTTTATATTGATTCCCTGAACTGTGTCATGCTTCTGAAGGAGCGCTATCTTCTGCAGAAGTATGTTTTCAATTTCAGTTATTGTGGAAGACTTTGCCCTTAAAAGGTTAAGGGAGGCCTCTCTCTGCCCTCTTGCTTTATCCAGAAGAGGTTTTATATTGGAGCTTTTCTTGTTTTTAATATTTTTTGTTTCATCAGTTGCAGAGGGATTAATTTCCCCTGCAGCAATCTTTGAAAGCCATTCATCCACATAGTGGACCGGTTCTCCCGTATTGTTCTCTTCAATTATTTTTGAGATTAAAACCCTTTGCTCCTTGCTTATCAAAGTCGGAAGAAGAATTCCGTAGCGGAGGAGCAGTTTTTTCGGGACTGGAAGGGAGGGTGATATTTTCGGGGAGATTGATATTGCAAGCTCCCAGTAGGCTGTAATCAGCCTCTCCCTGAACAGGGTCTTGTCCTTGGGATTTTCAGCTTTCAGAAAATCAGAAAGAAGCTTGTGGACTTTCTGTGCTATATCCCCTTCCCCTGAAAGCACCTTCTTGTAGTAATCAGGATCAGCGAAATAGGGTTTTGCAGCCTCTTCGTACTCGGTAACAGAGAAAAAGTTTTCCCTGAAATTATCATCAGCTTCGGCAGGCTGTTCACCGCCCCCTTTTTCATCTCCGAAAAGATCGAAAAAATCAGGGTCTGCGTCGGAATTATATCCGCCGATACCTATAAGATCTGCAATCTCAGGATCAAGTTCCTTTGAGGCGTTATTGCTGGAAAAAAAATTATTATCACTCATTTTTTAATAATTGGAGGTGGTGGGAATTGAACCCGCGGCCTCGTGAATGCCATTCACGCGCTCTAGCCAACTGAGCTACACCCCCTTTTTTTAATAACTATACTGTGGCAGCTTATGCCTGTCAACAATTTATGCTGCTAAACCTGCCCCCTCGTCTCCCCCCTTTTTTTCCGGGGAGGGCTAAATACCTGTCAATTATTTTTGTACTGTTTGAATAATATCTTAAAAAAGTTTATTATCCGGTATTATTTAAAAGGGGATCCTTATCTGGTACGGTTGATCCCCATAAATTAAAAAGCGGGGAACAGAGTATGGAGTCAATCAGGGATCTGGTGGAGTTTGTTGTAAAAGGGGGTGACATGGCCTTTGAAGAGCAGGGCAGTGTCTACCGTGATATTAAAAAGGACGGTTCTGTTGTAACCCATGTGGATAAAAAACTGAATGATTATCTGTCAAAAGCAGTTACCGGTCTCTATCCGGGGGTAAACCTTGTTACAGAGGAAACTGACAGCAGCTATGACAGTGAACTTGAATACAGCTTTGCAGTTGATCCGATTGACGGGACAGATGCATACAGCCAGGGAATGCCGGGCTGGTGTGTGTCGGTCGGGCTTCTGAAAGGAAAGACCCCTGTCGCAGGGATTATATATGCCCCTTCCTGGGGGGTAAAAGGGGGAACCCTGATAGTAAGTGATCTTGATAAATCTGTAGAGGTTAACGGAATTATTCTGAAATACACCGATAATGAACCTGATACAGAGGGTTTTCAGGTTATGGTAGGATCGAAAGTATATAAATATTTTGATCTCAGCAGGTTTGAAGGGAAAATCAGGGCAGCAGGAGCCGCAGTCATCAGTCTGATATCACCTGTAATTCACAGCAATGTAAAGACATCCATTATTCCCAGATGCAGTATCTGGGATATTGCCGCCGCCCATGCTGTGGTCAGGAACTACGGTCTTGAAACAGTATATTATGACGGAAAGGAAATCGATTATACCCCCCTTCTTGAAAGGGAAATGACAGAGAATTTTATTCTTTCCGGATACCGTGAATACTGTGAAAAAATAAGAAAGTCTGTTTTTCAGAAATAAATAATAATGGGAAAAGGGAATAACGCCGATTGAAAAAGAAACTGAATTGTTTACCGGTAAAGATATGAACAGTAATTTTCATTTGTACTATACAGAGAGCATTTATCTGCCTGAAGAGCTGAAAGAAGCGGATATTGTCTTTGTCCCGTATATAAAAGGGGAGACCGAACCTCTTCCCTACTCAGGGTTCCTTCTCGATTCCCCTGACTATGCTTCAATGGTTGAGGATAATCCCGAAGCAGGGCGGTTTCTTCTGTGGAACCTTGACGGAGAATTCAATCCCGGTGAAGATTTTGACAAAAATACTGTTTATTTTGAATTCCGCTCATTTCCCGATCTGTTTAATTTCAGGCAGATATTCAGGAACTACAGGGAATATATTGAACAGCAGAAAGAAAGACATGAATATCTTGAAGAGATTGCCCGCAAAGAGGTTATAAACAAAAAATTCCTGAACGTGGGGATAGCCCTCTCTGCCGAAAGGGACAACAGGAAGCTCCTTGATTTTATAGTTGCAAAAACAAGGGAAATAACATTTTCAGATGCAGGGAGCCTCTATCTGATTGATGAAAACAGGGAAACCGGTTCTTTATCACTTCTTTTTAAGATAGCCCATAATGATTCAAATCCTACAGATTTTACAGAATTCAGCATGCCGGTCAAGAAGCAGTCCATTGCAGGATTTGTGGCCCTTACAGGCGAGGTTATAAAGCTGAAGGATGCCTATGAAATACCTGAGTATTCAGAATACAACTTCAACAAGGATTATGACAGAAGTACAGGCTACAGAAGCAAGAGTATGCTTACTGTTCCGATGAAAAACCACAAAGGGAAGATTATCGGGGTTATCCAGCTTATCAATAAAAAGGTCTCTCCCGATAAGATCCTTGACAGCGACTCGGCTGTAGAAAAATATGTGAAGCCCTTTGAAAAGACAGATGAGGAGGTTGTTCTTGCCCTTGCATCCCTTGCCGCGGTTTCCCTTGACAACAACCAGCTGTACAGCGAGATTGAGAACCTTTTCGAGTGCCTTGTAAAGGCTTCTGCAAAGGCGATAGAGCAGAGGGACCCTGCGACAAGCGGTCATTCCCTGAGGGTCGCACAATATACTGTTTCCATGGCAAGGGCAATGTCTGAAGAGAGTTCCGGCAGGTTCAGAAATCTTACCTATACTGACGACCAGCTGAAAGGGCTCAGGTATGCATGCCTGCTTCATGATTTCGGCAAGGTCGGGGTCAGGGAGAATGTGCTTGTAAAGGCAAAGAAGCTCTATCCAGGTATGCTTGAGCTTATCATGATGCGCCTTGATTATATAAGGAAAAAGACAGAGTCTGAGCTTCTCAGACAGTTGTACAGTTCCGATATCTCCATTGACAGTGTGGAAAGCACAATACGGGAAAAGACTGAAAAGCTTGAAGCAATACGGGATATTGTAATAAACGCAAATGAAACTACAGTTCTCAGTTCTGATCCGGGAGCATCTCTTGCATCTGCAGCATCGGAAAAATATACCGATGAAGACGGAACTGAGAAGAGTATTCTTACTCCGGAGGAATATGATTTTCTTTCCATAGCAAAAGGGTGTCTGAATAATGAGGAAAGGGCAGAAATCCAGTCCCATGTAAGGCATACGTATGATTTTCTGAAAAATATTCCGTGGCCAGAGGATATGTCGGGAATACCGGAAATTGCCAGGGGGCACCATGAAACTCTTGACGGCACAGGGTATCCGGACGGAAAGAATGCTGATTCCATCCCTTTTGAATCGAGAATTATGGCTGTTGCAGATATTTATGATGCCCTAACCGCCAGCGACAGACCGTATAAAAAGGCTGTTCCCGCTGACAGGGCGCTTAACATACTCAAAGCTGAAGCTGAAAACGGCAAGCTTGACAGTGACATTGTGTCTTTTTTTATTGAAAAAGAAATTTATAATACACCGGGACAATCCTGATAAAAAAAGATCATCAATCTTCCGTTTCATCCAGGAGCAGTATAAGTTCCTGGATAAAGTATTGAATACGGAAGATCAGTCTTTTATTACCACCGGATGAGGTTTCCGCCGTAGGTGAGTCCCCCTCCGAACCCTACGAATATGATATAATCACCCCTTTTTACCAGATCCTTTTCAAGCACCTCATTGAATGCTATCGGAATACTGGCAGATGATGTATTTGCGTATTTTTCAATATTCATAAAGAATTTTTCAAGGGGTATTGAGGTCCTTTTGGCGACAGCTTCAATTATTCTGACATTTGCCTGGTGGGGAACAATATATTTGATATCATCTATTGTAAGACCTGCATCCTCAAGAAGCTTTTCAACAGTATCGCTTATTGCCCCTACTGCAAAGTTGTAGACCCTTCTTCCGTTCATTGCAAGAAATGTCCCGGCAGGGTCGGTTTCTGTTGTAAAGGGTTCTGCTATCCCCCCTGCAGGGCGCTTGAGGTAATCCTCTCCGCTTCCTTTCGCCCTCATGTAGGAGTTCAGGATTGCTGAAGGTTTCCCGTCCGTGCCGCTGTGCCCGCTTATAACAGCAGCGCCAGCTCCGTCACCGAAAAGGACACAGGTCCCCCTGTCTTCCCAGTTTGCTATTCTGGTGAGAAGTTCAGCCCCGATAACAAGGATATTTTCAGCTCCCCCTGCCCTGATATAGTTTTTGGCTATATCAAGCCCGTAGACAAAACCGGAGCAGGCAGCTGCAATATCATAAGCTGCAGCATTAACCGCTTTGATCCTGTCCTGTACAATACAGGCGGTCGAGGGAAAACCGATATAATCAGGGGTCCCGGTAGCCAGTATTATCTGGTCGATTTCCCTGCTGCTTATTCCGCTGTTTTCAAGCGCCTTTTCAGCAGCATGAACAGCAAGATCAGCTGTAGTTTCTTTTTCACCTGCAAAATGCCTGTTCTTTATGCCTGTATGTGAAAAAATCCATTCATCTGATGTATCTACAAATTCTGTAAGCTCATCATTGGAAACTGTTTTTTCAGGGACATAGATCCCCAGCCCCTTTATATAAGGAATAATCATTTTAACCTCCATAATTATTATGGACCTATAATTTATAGACTCTGCAACCGATAATCAGTTTAACAGTCTATCATGGAATCATGGAATCTATAACTTTTTGCCTGTCAGGGTCAAGGGCAGGAAAAGGGAAATTACAATATTTTTACACAATCTGGAGTCGGTATGAGTTATATAGGGGTTATCAATTCTGATGAAAATCTGGGGAAAGACCTGAAAATACTTCTTGACAGGTCTGATATCAGGAATGCCAAATTCCTTTCAGATGAAGAGGATATAATAGATTTTATAAATTTCGAACTGCCTGAGCTTATTCTTATAAATTTTTCTGACAGCGGAATTGACCTCGAAAAGGTCCTTTCAAGGATAAAGGAGGACCCGTGGCTCAACAGTTTCGGAATACTGGGGCTTTATAATCATGAAGAGATGACAGAGGAGCAGATAATCAAAAAATATCAGGATTACAACCTCCTTTCCCTCCTGGATTATATCAGGATCAAATCCTATCTGATCAAGTGTATCAGCATAATACTTGAAAACAAGCAGATAGTTTTCAATAAAGACCTTTCGGAAAAGCTTTTTGACAAGGATGTCGGATCTTTTGAAATTGAAAATGATCCCCTTGCAGTCTCCATCTATGCAGGTATTGCATCATCCATTCTTGTCCAGCGGGGATTTATCAAACCCGAGTCAAGAATGCATCTGCAGCTGGTTTTGTCAGAGCTGATGATAAACGGTATTGAACACGGGAACTGCGGAATAACATATGATGAAAAAACCGCATTTCTTGACACGGGGGGAAATATTGTAGATCTGATTGCTTCAAAAAATACCGAACGGACTGTATCTGAAAAACGGGTGAGATTTGAGTGGGATATCTCAAAAGACCTTTCCCGATTCATAATACGGGATGAGGGGGCAGGGTTTGATATCTTTTCACTGCGCGACAAGATAAAAAAGGAGGGGGCATATGCCCTTCACGGAAGGGGGATCCGTATGGCAAGTCTTTTTGCCAGAAGGGTTGCCTTCAACAGGAAGGGGAATGCAGTCCTTGTTGAAATAGAGCATGATAAGGATGCCTCGAGAAAGGTCCCGGAAGGGTTTTCAAATGAAGAGGTAATTTATCTCAAAAAAGGGGACATTATCTGCCGTGAGGGTGATGCGGGGGATGCGCTTTACTATATCTCATCGGGAAGGTTTTCTGTATGGCACAGGGACAGCAAGGTCGGTTCACTTGATCCGTCAGATATTTTTATGGGGGAGATGTCGTTCTTCCTTAACAATGAAAGAAGCGCAACTGTTATTGCTGAATCCGACGGAATACTGATCAAAGTGCCGAGAAAGAATTTTATTGAAATAATCAAGAGATATCCCCAGTACGGGCTTTTCCTTGCGAAACTTCTTTCAAGAAAGCTTGTAAGGTCAAATATAAAGAGTGCTGAGCTCCAGGCTGTTTCAAATGTCTGATCTTTTCCGGGTTTTATTGAAATAACCTTTACCTTTGTTTATATTAGAGGTATTGAGGGGAAGTTCATGAAAAATACAAATAAAATATTTCTTATTATTGCGGCCGCTTTTATGCTGGCTGCCACTTTTTCCTGTAAAAAAGCGGTTTCAGAACCGGAGCCGGTAATTCCTGATGCTGTTATAACCTTTATTTCCGGGGATGCTTTTGTAATCGGGCAGGACGGAGAGAAAAACGGGGCTGTGATAGGGGAAAAGGTCCTTCCTGAGGATACACTTGTTACCATGTATGACTCTTTTCTTGAGCTGAAAATCGGAGAATCAGGCATTATCAGGATGGGTGCTGATACAAGGCTTTCCCTTACAGATCTGACAGGCGGGACTGAGCTTTCACCCGGAAACATAACAATATCCCTTTTAGCTGGTTCTGTTATACAGAAGGTAAAGAAAATAACCGGAAACGAGAACTATACAGTCAGGACGGCCAGTGCGGCATTCGGTGTAAGAGGTACGGAATTCCTTGTAGAGACAGAAGGGGGAACAGACACTCTGGCTGTAAAAAGGGGAAAGGTTATCGCATCACTTTATCCGGATTATCTTGAGATGCTTGAAAAAAAGGGACTTTCAGGAGACAGGGATTATCTTGAAGCCTATAAAGCAGTTGAAGAAGCATCCCCTTTAATCGGGGCGGACCAGGAAATAACCATAAGAATGACAAAAGGGGCCGGATATCCTGATGAGCTTTCAGCTGCACTGGATAAAGCATTATCAGGTGAGATTAATAAAGAAGAGGCACTGTCAGTTATTAAAACCACCCTTGTCTCCTCTGTCGGAAGCCTTGATATTTCAGATCCGGTTAATATCTCAGAGGAGAGTCTTAAAAAGCTTTCATATACGGAAAATTATAATCTTGAAGAGCCGGTCTCTGAAAGTGAACTTCATATACAGACAGACCCTGAAGGATCTTTAATCTATTTTGACAACAACCTGGCAGGTTACGGCAGTCTCAAAGCCCTTTTTTCAAAGGACAGAAAGATCAGGCTTAAAGTGGAAAAAGAGGGATATCAACCGTTTGAAAAGGAAATCAGGGCAGGTGATATTACTGAATCACCTTATATAATTAAGCTTGAAAAACTTTCCGGCGGATTGAGCATTTCCGCATATCCTGAGGATTCCGAGATTGTTGTGGACGGTGAAGGGAGCTTCAAGGGGAAATACTCCGGCGTGTTTGATCCGGGAAGCCTTGTCAATGTGGTTGTCAGGAAGGAAGAATATGTTCCAAAGGATTTCCGGTTTGAAATCAGGGAAGGGGAATCCTTAACAGAAAAGGTTATTCTTGAGCCGATGCTTATCCCTCTCCGGTTCCAGACAGGTCTCAATTCCGCCATATTCCTTTTAAAGGGGCAGGATGGGAACCTATTATCGGCAGGAAACGGAAGGGGCTTTAGCTTTTTTTCACAGAAAGGGGAAAGAAAATGGAGTTCCGATATTGTATACAGTGGGAAACCTGTTTTAACAGACCGGGGCCTCTTTGTAGTTACCGGCAGCAGGCTCGGGAAAATCGATATATCAACGGGTGAGCTTGTATCCGGTCCGGGGCTCTCTGAATCTCTATATCAGAAGCCTGTATATTCCGAAGGCTCTGTCCTTGTCAACAGCGGGAATAAAATTATCAGGATCAACCCTGTTTCAATGAATATCGAAAGGGAGTATACCGTGCCGGATAATACTGTATCAAATCCATGTTATTCGGAAGGAAGGCTTCTTACTGTAACAGATAAGGGGGTTCTTCACCTTTTTAAGGAAAAGGAGCTTCCGGAATCATCAATATCAGTCTCCCGCGGAAATCCCGGCGGAATGGATATAGCAGCTTCAGGTGAAACAGGCTACTTTGCCGGGACAAAAGGGGAGGTTTTTTCAATGAATCTCGGGACAGGAGCTCTTATCTGGGAAAACAGCTTTGAACCTGATGCTGCCGGAAACCTTCCTGAGATCATGGTATCAGGAGACAGTATTGTAATATACACAGGTGATATACTTAATGTTTACAGCCTTGACGGAAACCGGAGATTTGAAGCTGTTGAAAATATAGATGACTTTGATTTGGGCCGTAAAGGGGAGATCTGGTATGTTAAAGGGAATACCCTTGCCGGTATCAGCCTTGCCGACGGCAGACTTCTCAGAGAAGGTCCTGTTGAGGGAGACATAAAGGGAATAAGCTTTTCAGACGGCAGGATCTTTGCTGTAAAATCTGACGGCAGCGCTCTTGTTGTTAATCCTGATGCTTTAAAATAATTATCCCTGCTGAATTTCAGAAGGGGGAGGATGTGGACAAATCCCCCTTTCTGAATATATTATGTTTGCTATGGAAAAATATAAATCAGAACAAGAATACATTACAGCACTTGAAGAAAGGGGAAGACTGCCTGAAGGTTTCAGCACTGCAGTTGTTCCCCTTGTTTTCAGCCCGGGGGAAAGGCCTGTAGACAAACCCCTTCCCATGAACCTTTCAATGGTAAGTCTTGATAAACCTACAGAGGTTTTCGGGGCTGTTTTTACCAGAAATAAATGCCCCGGGGCCCCTGTCCTGATAGGGAAAAAGCTGCTTGACAGCAGGAAGATCCGGGGGGTTGTCATAAACAATAAGATTGCAAATGTCTGTACCGCAACAGGGGTGGAAGACTCTGAAGAGGTGTTGAAAGCAGTTGCAGAGGCGGCAGGAACAGATTTTTCTGAATATTTCCCGGCTTCTACCGGTATTATCGGGTGGAGACTGCCGGTTGAGGAAATGAAATCCACAGCCCCTTCGCTTGTCAAGGCGCTTGAAGGGGGAGGTGCTCTCAAGCTTGCAAAAGGGATAATGACAACCGATTCTTTTCCGAAATTACGGTCAGCAGAGATCGGCGGGGGGAGGATTGTCGCAGTTGCAAAAGGGGCCGGGATGATAGAGCCCAATATGGCGACAATGCTTTCTTTTATAATGACTGATATCATTATGGAAAGGAATGAGCTGAGAAGTGTTCTCAGAAGGGTTGTGGAAAAGACTTTTAACTGTATTTCTGTTGACAGTGATCAGAGTACCAGCGATTCTGTAATTATCATGAGTTCATGCCGGAAGGGGGGAATCTCAATTGAAGATTTTGAAACATCCCTTTTAAAAGTATGCAGGGAACTTTCTGAGGATATTATAAGGAATGCTGAAGGGACTGGGCATGTAATAAAGGTTTCTGTAAAAGGGGCACCTGATGATATTACAGCAAGGGAAATCGGAAAAGCGGTAATCAATTCCCCCCTTGTCACAACAGCTGTTTTCGGAAACGATCCGAATGTCGGAAGACTTCTCGCAGCTGTCGGCGATTATATGGGAAACAAAGGACTTGAGCTTGATAAGGATGAGATAATTATTAAACTCGGGGAGGAGACTGTTTTCGAAAACGGGGCTTTCCGTCTTGATGAGGAGAAAGAGGTAAGACTTTCACGGTATCTGAAAGAAAGACTGCTTGATTCTGAAGGGAAGAGTTTCCCTGAACATGATCTGACAGTTGATATAGATATCAGAATAAGCAGTAACGGCAAGGGATTGGGATCTGTAACAGGATCTGATCTTTCATACGGTTATGTCAGGGAAAATGCAGACTACAGATCCTGATAAAACCTGATAATCAGGAGATAATTTGAAACAGGAAAAAGAAAAAGTTGAAAACATTCTTGACAGAATTAAAAAAGCTGAAAGCTCTTTTGAAAGTGATATTATAGGGGGGAAGAGTCTTTTTAAAAAGCTTCTGACAGCATACATTGCAGGGGGGCATGTCCTTCTGGAGGGGGTGCCCGGACTTGCAAAAACCAGAGCGGCCAAAAAGCTTTCATCTCTGTTTAATACACCGTTTTCAAGAATACAGTTCACACCTGACCTTCTTCCCTCTGATATAACAGGAAATATGATCTACAGACCTGTTACAGGGGATTTTGTAGTCAGGAGAGGTCCGATTTTTTCAGGAGTTCTTCTCGCTGACGAGATAAACAGGGCCCCTGCCAAGGTTCAGTCCGCTCTTCTTGAGGCAATGGAGGAAAAACAGGTTACCATAGGGGAAGAATCCCTTTCTCTTCTGGATGACTTTTTTGTTATAGCTACCCAGAACCCGATAGAACACGAAGGTACCTACCGGCTGCCCGAAGCTCAGCTTGACAGGTTTATAATGAAACTCCTGATTGATTATCCTGCGCAGGATGAGGAGGTAAGAATCCTTGGTCTTTATCAGGAGAACAGTCGGCAAACAGCTCCTCCGGAAGAAAAGATTGATTCCTCTGCAAGTGCTTTTTTAAGGGATATCTGTTCAAGGGTCAGTGTTTCAGAGAAAATAAAGGAATATATTGTTGCCCTTGTAAGGGAAACCAGAGGGAGTCACAGGTATATCGAGTTCGGTTCTTCACCAAGAGGCTCTGTTTCCATACTCAAATGCAGCAGGATTAATGCATTTCTCGCAGGAAGGGACTGGGTATCTCCCGATGATGTCAAAGAGGTTGTTCCGGATCTTCTCCGCCACCGTCTGATACTTACCTTCGAGGCTGAGGCGGACAGAATAAAACCTGATGATATAATCAAATCCATACTGGAAAAGGTAAAGACACCGTAAATCAATGAACAGAGAAGAGCTTATATCAGAGATAAGGAAGATTGAAATTGTTTCGAGAATGAGATCTCCCTTTTCATTAAGCGGCAGTTACAGATCCGCTCTAAAGGGCTCGGGCATTGAAACAGCAGGATTCAAGGAGTATTCTCCTGATGATGATTTCAGATCAATAGACTGGAACATGAGTGCAAGAAGCGGAAAGACCTACACAAGACTTTTTCAGGAGGAGAGAGAAATCCCCCTTTTTTTCATTATTGATATTTCCCCTTCAATGTACACCGGCGGTTCGCATAAAAAAGGGAGAAGAAGCAAGATTGAAACATCTTCACTGGTCCTTGCAAGTCTTGCTTTTTCCGCAGTATTCAACAGGGATAAGGCAGGTGCAGTATTCTGTACTGACAGCATAAAAAAAGAGATCCCGATGATGAAAGATCCAAGGCATATTGCTGATATGGTTTTCAGTCTGATTGATTTTGATCCTGGATATGACAGGTCTTCCCGCGGGAAAAAGGAAAAAGGTGTTTCAGGTCAGAATACCTTTGATATCAGTAATGCTCTTTCCGCAATACCGTCAGAGTCTCTCCGGAAAGGGAGCTGTTTTATCATATCTGATTTCAAATCTCCCGTTCCCGCAGGAAAACTAAACTCAACGGGGAGGAAAACAGATCTGATATTTATAAGAATCACTGATCCTTCAGATACTTTTATAGCGGGCGGTTTTTCTTTTTCCCCGTTCACATCAGGAGACAGGGGAAAAGGCTGCTATATTTCCTTCATGAAAAAGGACAGGGAAATGCTTTCCGGGAGTGCTGAAAAATACATTTCAGAGCAGAGACAGCTTATTATTAATGCAGGGATCCCGTTAATTGATATTTCAACCGACAGTAATATATTCAGCACAATGAACAGTTTTTTCAGGCAGAGACGAAGATGATAAAGCTTTTTTTTCTTCTGCTCTTTTCCATTGCAGCGGGACCCGGATTTTCAGAAGAGCTTCCCGTTTTTAGTGCAGAATCTGTTGAATTTGAACCTGAAATACTCAGAACAGGTGGAAACGGGTTCTGCCGGATAAAAACCAGGGAACCTCTGGATCCTCTGGATGCCCAAAGTATTGAAGCTGCTGCTGATGAATGGTTTGAAATCAGGGAAATACGGTTAAGCATGGTATCCAATGAAATACTTATCTGGTTTGTTCCGTTTAATCCTTTCAGCCGGTATCTTCCCGAAATAAAAACCGGCCGTTTCCGTCTGGAAAAAATCGCTCTTGATATTGAAAAAACAGTAGAACCCGGTGACAGGATTTCCCAGCCCCCAGATGCTGTTCTTATTCCCGGAACCAGGCTTTATCTGGCGTTTATATTTTTTGCCGCATCTTCTCTTGTTTTTATCCTGTTTTATTCAAAAAAACTGTTTTATTATCCGCTGGGCAGAAAAGTGTCAGAAATCCTTCTTGAAAGGGAAAAGAAAGATCTTTTACTCAGAATGAAACGTCTGGATCCGGGAAAATATACTGATAAACCCGGGCTGTTCTGTCTGCATATTAATAATCTTTTTAAAAATTATCTTGAAAGGATATACTGTCTTCCGTTTACCGCATATACATCATGTGAGATAAACGGGAAGTTAAGGTGTCTTGGTGTTGATAAGGCTCTTGTTGAATCTCTGGAGAAATCCCTCTGTCTCAGCGACAGGATCCGTTTCGGAAATGATGTGCCTGTGAAAAGAGGGGCTTTAAATACAATTGCAGAATCTGTAATATTATTATCAGAATCAGTTTATAATACCTCTGAAGAAGAAAAGGGGACCTGAATGAGCTTTACAAATCCTTCAGCATTTATACTTCTTATCCCCCTTGCAGTTCTGATTATGTATAAAAAGAATCTGCTTAATTCGCTGTTTCATGTTTCTGAAAAGATGCTTCCGCAAAGACAGCCTGCAGGATTCTATTTTGATCTGTTTTCAAAAACCCTTTTTTTATTATCGATAGTTACGCTTATCACAGCTCTCTCCTCTCCATCCCTCAGGTCTGAAAAAAAAAGGTATCTTTCCAGTGGGAATGACTATTTCTTCATACTTGATGTTTCTCCCAGTATGTCAATCCTGGATTCCGGCGGCAGAAAAAGGATAGATACTGCTAAAGAGATGGTTCTGAAGTTCAGGGAGGAAAGAGGTAATGACTGTCCGGGACTGATCCTTTTTTCTGATGAAGCCTTTCTTTCGGTACCTCCGACACCTGATTACGGGTGGTTTGATGAAAAACTGAAATCTGCTGATATTATTTATCCTGACAGAGGTACTGCTCTCGGTGACTCGGTTGCGCTTGCTTGTTTTTACCTCAGAAAAAACATCGGGGGTGAAAAGTTTGCAATTCTTTTCTCGGACGGAGGGGGGAATACAGGGTCTTTTTCATCTGAAGCGGCATCTGAAATTGCTTTTGATTACGGTATAAGGATTTATACCATAGCTATGGGCAGCGGACTGTCTGATGCCAATTATCAGCCTGAACAGCTCAGGAAGATAGCATCTCTTACCGGGGGGCTTTTTTTTGAAGGGGATGATGCTGAAAGTCTTGAATCTGCCGTCTCTTTTATCGGGAGGATTGAAAAAAGAGAGCGGACTGTTGAGAAGGTTATAGTATTTGAAAGCAGAACTGATCTGTTTCTTATTGCCGGATTTATATTTCTCTTTCTCTCCCTGTGTATAAGGTCTGTAGTTTTAAGGGATATTGAAGCATGAAGAATCCTGAGGCGCTTTTTCTTGTTATTCTGCCGATTTCCTATTTTATCTGGCAGCTTTTTGAGACTCTGAAGGCTGCTGAACAGTTTTATACCTATTCCCATCTCCCCGGCAAGGAGAGGAAGATATCAGGCTTCATGACAAGAAGATATATGAGTGTCGGTTTAAATACGGGGGCAATGATGTTTATAATTATTGCCCTTTCCCATCCCTTTTCTGTTTCCGAGGGGGGGGGTGTTTCTGATGATATAAAAAGTGATTTTGTCCTTGTTTTTGATATTTCCAACAGTATGAACGGGGATGACAACGGGGAAAGCCGGCTCGAAAAGAGCAAGTGTTCAGCAAGGAATCTGGTTTATACTGAAGGGGAGGGGAGATTTTCCCTGGTTATTTTCAAGGGGAAATCATATATCCTTCTTCCTCTGACTTCGGATAAAAATCTGATTGTCAATTCCATAAACAGTCTGTCTTCCGACATGCTGACCTCATCCGGAACCGATATTCAGTCCGGCATAATCAGAAGTCTGGATATTTTCCCTGAAAACGAGAAGCGGGAGAAAAAAATAATTGTTTATACAGACGGAGAGGACTCTTTTCCCGGAGGACTCGAAATAACCGGCAGGCGTACTGCGGAAAAGGTGCTTGCCGATAATATAAAGATTGTGATTGTCATGCCTGATTCTGATGAGGGTTCTGCTGTGGGGGAGGGGGAAGAGCAGCATATAAGTATTCCAGATTACAGCCGGATGGAAAAAGCGGCCCGGTTATGGGGCGGGGCTGTCGGACGGTTCAGTGATTTCAATAAATCCGGTGCGGGTCTTATGCAGAGAAGAATAAGGGATGAAAATGATTATTCGCTGTATTATGTTTTTTTCTCAGTGCTCTTTCTTTTCGGATCAATCTTTATAAGGAGATCAAAACTTTGAAATATATCATTCTCTTTTCCCCTGCAATTTTTTTGATTTTTGTTTCATGCAGTTATACCGGATCATGTTATAATAATCTGATGGGTGTATATTCACTGGAAACGGGGGAATTCGGGGAATCAGTGCTCTATTTCAAGAAGGCCCTTTCGTACGGTGATAAGAGAGGGTATGTCAATTATAATATAAGCAGGGTTTACAGCGATATTGGAGAAACACAGGCTGCTGTAAGAATTCTTGCTGATAAAATGAACAGCACTGATGAAAAAATTACCTATAGAAATAATTATTTGAGAGGTGTCATTGCCTATAATTCCGGACAATATTATGAAGCAGCGCTTTTTTTCAAAAAATCTGTCCAAATAGACAATAGTGATATAAAATTATTGAAAAATCTGGAGCTTTCCATTTTTCAGATGGAAAATAAAAAAAAGGATGAAGGGGGAAAAACTGATAAAAAAAGCAGTTATCTCCCGGAACAGAACGGAGTGGAAATTCTTGATTATATATTTTCAGAGGAGGTACCGGTGTGGCTAGAAAGTCCAGAGGACGCATCGGAGAGTACACCGGACTGGTAGCAGTTTTTCTTTTACTCCTGTCATCCGGAGTCCTTTCCGCTGAAGACTTTACCGGTAAAATCATACTGGAAAAAACAAACTTCATAGTCGGGGAGGAGTTTCAGCTGAGTATCCTTGTCCCCGGTATAGCTCCTCTGCTTCTGTCAGTTGAAGCCCCTAGGCTTCCCAACGGACTCCATCATATCAAGGGGCCGTATATGAGACCCGGGAAAAGCGGAACTGTTGTTGATTATTATTTCAAGGTTGAAAAAGCCGGGAGATTTATAATCGGCAGTTTCAGCCTGAAAACAGCTGATAAAACAGGACATACCCTGCCTGTTCTCATAAAGGCAGGACAGAATAACTTTCAGCTGAGTGATATCGACAATGTGCCTCCGTCGGTAAAATGGATGATCCCTGAAGAGAAATACTATCCAGGAGAAATAATTCCTCTGATGTTTGCTGTTGAAAACCTTGAATCAAGCGATATAATGATTGAAAGTTCCATATATTCCAATAACTCAGGGATGGTTAAAAGGATAAGCAGGAACGGCGAAAAACATGAAAAAATTATAATTACCAAAAAGATACTTACCGGAGAGATATTTGATGTCCTTTTCCATGATTATATATTTATCCCTTTTTCTTCCGGAACAGCAGTCCTTCCTGGGGCTGAGGTTTTTCTTTCAAAGGATGAAAAAAGTCACAACGTTTTCATAAGCGGAAAAACCATCGATATCATCCCGTTTCCTGAACAGATAAAAACAACAGGGGCTGTCGGAGAGTTTGAATATTCCTATACAATTTCCGACAGGAACCTGTTCCTGGATGATATTATTGTTGTCAGAACAAGAATATCAGGTACGGGTAATTTCTACGGCATTACACCACCTCTCCCGTATGCTGATAAACCCGGCCTTGTTAAAATAGTGAAGCTGAAAGACAATCTCTCTGTTCGTCCTGACGGAAGATGGTTTACAGGGTTCAGGGATATAAGTTATGGAATCAGGCCGGTTGACCTTGAAAAAGAGCAGTATCTGGAGACTTTCAAGCTTATCATTCCCGATATAAGGGCAATGAAAGAGGTAGATAAAACCAGAAGAGACAGGCACGGAGAGTATTATACACTGAGGGGGGGGGAAGAGGATATCTTCTTAACTGCGAATACAAGGATACCTGAAATTTCAGACCCTGTTGCTTCTCAGGGAGAAGACAGCAGATTCTTCATTTTCCTTTATTTTGCAGGTGTTTCATCTGCTGCGGTTTTAATGTTTGTCATGTTTCTGTACAGCAGAAGGAAAATCTATTTTATTCTGGCGGTAGTTTTTATTATTTTAATTGTCAGCGGATTTTTCTTTTACCGTGTCTTCAGGGAAAAGGGAGTTTATGGTGTTATCTTTACCAATTCACAGCCTCCTGAGATTATGACTGTTCCGGAGGAAGGGAGCAGCATAAAGAAGAAGAGTCTGGCGGGGGCCGGAATATATGACGGGGGACGGGTCCTTGTAAAGGGGCTCTATGGCGATTATTATCTGATAGAGCTTTCCGACGGTGATGAGGGGTGGATTAAAAAAGAAAATATCAGGCTTGAATAATGAATGATTTCGGAAAAATACTGGAAATTTGGGAAAAAAATAAAAAATCAGCTTATATAGACAAAGACAGGATACTGTCAGAATACAGGAAAGGGGAGACATCAAAGGAGCTTATCAGGAAAAAGCCCCAGGGGGTTCTTGATCTTCACGGACTGACTGTCGAAGAGGCTGAAGCGGAACTTGACAGGTTCCTCCTGCAGTGCCGCAAAATGAGACTGAAAAAGGTACTGATTATACATGGTAAGGGCAATCATTCCCCCAACGGACCAGTGCTGAGAGATGCAGTATTGTTATATTTAAGAAATTCTCCGTATACAGGTATGACTGGTACTCCGGATCAGTCCCAGGGGGGATCCGGAGCTGTATGGGTAATAATTAAATAGAGCAAAACTGCCCTATTTTTCTCTGTAGATAATTCTGCCTCTGGTAAGGTCATATGGTGAAAGTGCAACTTTTACTTTATCGCCTGGAACAATTCTTATATAGAATTTTCTCATTTTCCCTGAAAGGTGAGCAAGAATTACATGTCCGTTTTTAAGTTCAACCTTAAACATTGTATTTGGAAGGGATTCCTTTACAATTCCGTCAATTTCAATAGCTTCTTCTTTAGCCAAGATTCCTCCGTATGATTTTGTTCTGAAACCAAATTTTACTTATAATATTTTAATAAAAAACGTTTGTCAACAAAGATAACGGTTGACAATCAGTGATAAATTGTGCAAATTACGTTTCTGTAAGGAATTGCAATGCAGAGGTTTTAATTATGGAAAAAGATTTTAAAGAAAGAATGGAAGAATCTTTGTTAAAACGGAAAGAAGAAATCATGCAGAATCTGATTTCTGAGAATGATTCATTCAGATCTCTAGTGGAAGACATGGATCCCAAGGACCTTGTTGATGTAGCAACAGATGATATTGACAGGAAAATGCTTGAGGCTGTCAGTTCACAGGAGATAAGACGTTTAAGGCTTATAGATTCAGCTCTTTCAAGAATTAAAAATGGTCGTTTCGGTGTCTGCATGAAATGTGGCAAGAAAATCCCTCAGGAAAGACTTGAAGCTATCCCATATGCATTGATGTGCATAGAATGTAAAACATCTGAAGAGAAATCTAACAGATAATTGCTAAGCATGTATTTATTGTTGTCCGATATATTAATTGAGGACAATAATGGAATTAAAAACGGCGGCAATAAATACAAGCATACCTCTCACCCATTTATTTAAAGCCAGTTATTCAAGCGGTAAAATCTCTGTTCCGGTAAGCAGTTCCTCTGTTGTATATGCACGGTTCAAACATATTACTGGTGTCCCTTCCCCTGCCGGAAGCGGAGGACTTCCGGTGAACAGGCTGAAGCAGCTTGACATAATGATAGATTATATAAGCAGACTTAAAAATAAAAATTTTTCTGTAGATATGGAAGGGGCTGACTCTGAAATGCTTGACAGAATAACCGAAAAATACTCAAAAATACTGAGGGAACAGGTTGTTTCCCGGCTATCAGAATACCAGCCAGGTATTTATACCCCCGGCTCTGTTCTCAATATGACTGCATAAAATGGTTCTTATAATCCTTATTTCACTTATAGTAGTGCTCTTTTATCTGCTGTTTCCTGGTGGCGGCGCCTTTTATGTCAGAAAAAAATGGAAAGAATTCAGAAAGACCTTATTAAAGATCAGTTTTTACCCTGTTCTTGATTATCATGGATTCCGTAAGGTCATCAATGAGGATCTGCCTGTTTTTTACCGTTTTTTCGGGAGGATTGAAGCAATTCAGAACGATAATGAGATCTGGCTCAGAAACGGCAACTTTACAGTATCTGCAGATCTCAGAGATGTGAAGATATATATAATTCCCGGATTTGTATCCTCTGAAAATAATGCTGAAAATTATGAAAACAATTCTGAGATTATTCTTGATGAAATGCCCCAGGTAATTTCATGGAGCAGAATATTTTCTCTGACAGAAAACAGCGAAATGATGATTGCAGGCCCTCTTTTCAGGGAGAGCGGTAAAGGAATATTCAGACAGACTGAATCAGAGACGCTGACAGTGCTTCTTTTCGACGGCACAAAAGAGAGCCTGTTGAAAAGGGCAGTCTGGAGCGGCAGACACAGGAATGAATTCTGGAATTCCATTACCCCTGTTTCAGTAATAACCGGTGCCTTTGCCCTTTTTACAGCTACCTATGTTATGTTCAGCGGAGCTTCACTTAAATATTTCAAGATATTTTCAATCTGCCTGAGTCTGCTCCCGATTATGCCTCTTTTCCCTCCCGGAGTTGTCCTTTTTTTTATATACAGGAAGAAATGGAAGGAAGCCCGTTTTATAAGGGGGGAAAGAGATGTCATTAAAATACCCCTCCGTTTTTTTTCGGAAAACGATCTCCTTTATGATGAAAAATGCTGCGTCATATCTGAAGAGGTGGAATACTGTTTCAGGAAGTTAACAGGACCGGAAGAGGCGGAACAGCTCTGCCGTGATAAAAAGCTGAAAATCCGCAGCAGTTCAGCCGACAGATGCTCCGGAGATATATATTATTATTTCTGGAATAATCAGGGGAAAAAAGATCCCACATCGTATGATCCCATGCTTGAGAATGTGATCATATGCAATAACCCGTACCGAACTGTTGAAAAGTGCAATGCTGCGGCAAGAAAAAATGAGTTTCTGTCCCTGTTTGCTTTTGCTGCAGGGCTTATTATTAATTTTGCCTTTACATTCTATATTCTGACATTAATCAGGTGATTTACTCTGGTGCTTTGTTTTTCTGTTGTTTTTTGCATAGCTTAAGCTGAATTTTCTTCCCCTGAAGTTGAAGTCATTAAGTTTTTCAATAATTATATCTGCTGAATCCTCTTTTACCTCAATAAAAGAATAGTTGTCAAGGATCCTTATCTGCTTTATATTTTCTTTGTCAATATCTGCTGCTGTTTTAATAATCCTGAGAAGTTCTCCGTTATAAAGTCCCTTGTTTTTTCCTGTATTCAGAAAAAGTGTTGTGCTGCTGCCGGAAGCAGATACTCTCCCTTCAGGCATTCGTATACTGTTGAAAAGATAGGCGGTAAAATATTTTCTCATAAAAAACGGTACATTTTTTTTAATAATCCTGCTGATCCTGTTAAGTTCCACAGGGTCGGCGTTTTCCCTGACCTCTTTGAGGATTATCTTTATTGCCTCTTTTACACTTTTATCTTTATCATCTGCTGATATTGCCATATTTTCCCCTTTAGACTTTTCTTCTGTCGTTGGTTTCCAGTCTTCCCTGTATATTACTGAAGCCTTTTTAATGAGTTGACCAAGTATATCTATCCTGTCTTTTTCTTCAGAAAAAGCGTAGAATACAGGCTTTACCGGAATTTTGGAAATTATGAATTCAAGATCCCTTTCAAAATCCTTGTAATCGGTTATATCTCTGTCTTCAATAACAGTTGCCTGTATCCCTTCCAGCAATAAATTATCCCTTCTGATATGGTCAATAAATCTCTCGGCAGTGCCGATGATTATATCAGGCTGTTTAAGCAGGAGGCGGAACTCTTTTTTAATGTTTCTTTCTATTCCTATGGTTACTGCCTGCAGGCTGGTCAGTTTTTTTACAAAAAATTTTCTGAACTGGTGGTTAATTAATTTTGCGTTCTGAGGTGAGGATGCAATAATAATTATTTTCAGGCCGGGATATGAGAAATCGGTCTGGAGAATAAGCGGTATTATATAGCTTATTGTCTGCCCGAAATGTTTTTCCGACTGGACAATAATGTTTTTTTTCTGAAGGGCAGCCGGAATAACCGCTTTCTGTAAAGGGGTCAATTCCCTGTAGCCGCTCTTTTTCAAAAGCAAATCAACTTTTTCACCGATTTTAGGATCTATTTTTTGTAGCAAAACTGTTCCCTGCAAGATTTTAAAACTTTGTTGTTACCATAGTATCAGTTTTGAAATTTGTCAAGAAAAGATGTTAAAATATATAAATAGGAGTTAAAGGATGATAAAAAGGATTTTAGCTTTTCTGTTGTTTATAATCTCTTTACAGCCGCTTTATGCGGAAGTACTTGAGTTTAAATATAAAAAAGGGGAAATATACAGGATCCTGTCAGAAGTAGACGAGGATGTATATCTTAACGGCACTCTGTCGCACAGCGCAGAGATCCTGAACAGAATATCAGTCGAAATAACTGATACCGAGGGGGGCAGAGGGCTTCTGTCAGGGGTGTTCCAGACCTCAGAGAGAAGCTATGCCAGGTCTTCAGCATACTCCCTTTCTGAAGAGTATAAATCTGTTTTCTGGAGAGACGAAAGAGGCCGTTATGAAATAGAGGACAGGTATTTTATGCCGGTTGTGAGAAATGTCCCTCTTCTCCCTGACAGGGACCTCAGGCCGGGAGATACCTGGAGCGGTGAGGGGCGGGAGGTCCATGATTTCAGAAGGGGTTTCGGTCTGGAGAGGCCCTTCAGTTTTCCTGTAACTGTTGCCTATCAGTATCTGGGAAAGGATGAATCCGGTCTTTATGATCTTGTCAGTGTTAAATATTCTGTATTTTATAAGTCAGATCTGTACAGCCGCTCATCAATATATCCTGTAAGGGTTTCAGGATCTTCCAGCCAGCTGATAAAATGGGATAATTTCAACGGAAGACCCCAGAGCTATACAGAGGATTTTCATATGATATTTGATCTTTCATCCGGAGATTCTGTTGAGTATATCGGCCGGTCAAAAGGGGATGTTATTACTGCTTCTCCTCTGGACCGTGAAAGGGTAAAAGATGAGATCAGATCGGATCTTGATTCTTCCGGATATAATGATGTCAGGGTTGAAAGTGTAGATGAAGGGGTGAAAATTGTAATAGAGAATATCCAGTTCCTGCCTGATTCTTCAGATCTTGTAAGCAGTGAAAAAGATAAAATAAGAAGGATCGGCGAGATTATCAAAGCACAGAAGGGAAGGGACATTCTTATAACAGGGCATACAGCTCTTGCCGGTACTGAAGAGGGGAGGGAGAAACTTTCTCTTGAAAGGGCAGGGGCAGTTGCTGAATATCTTCTTGATCTGGGGGTGAAAACCGAAAAGGAGATAACAATCCAGGGGAAAGGGGCAGAGGAACCGGTTGCTGACAATACTACAGAGACGGGGAAAAGAAAAAACAGAAGGGTCGAGATAACAATTCTTGAAAACTAGAGGCCGGGACAGGGGATACAGATGATCTACAGGGATCTTAAAAAAAAGTTCAGCAGTATCAGTCATTCAGGATATACCAAGGGGCTTCTTGCTGTTGCAGGTGTGTTTATTTTATCCGGGCTTCTTATATTTTATTTTGAAAAGGGAGAAAACAGCCAGTTCAGTTCGGTGGCAGACAGTTTCTGGTGGACTATTGTTACTTTCAGTACAACAGGCTACGGCGACAAAATTCCTGTAACTACCGCCGGGAGAGTTCTGACTGTCTTTACAATAATTTTCGGAATTGCTTCGATGAGTTTTCTTTCTGGTATATTCGCCTCGGTCTTTATTGACCGGAAAACAAGAAGCAGGAGGGGGCTGATGGATTTTTCCAGAAAGAAGGACCATATAATTATATGCGGCTGGAAGGAGCAGATGGAGGATATCCTGTATGATATTATTAACATGGGGCAGGATATGTCATCCTCAAAACTTGTTCTCATATCAAATGTTGAGGCAGACAGAGTATCAGCACTAAAAGAGACTGACGGCCTTAAGGGGCTGGTGTTTGTAAGGGGGGATTATTTTTCAGAGCCAGCCCTTAAAAGGGCAAACCTTAAAAGGGCCAGAAAAGCTATTGTCCTGGCTGACACTTTTGAGAACAAAACCCAGACTGAAACAGATTCCAAAACAGTCATGACAGTATTTACAATCAAGAGTATAGCAAAGGATGTCTATACCTGTGCTGAACTTCTGGATATCAAGTATGAAAATTATCTTAAACATGCTAAATGTGACGAGATAATATTCCCGAATGAATTCAACAGAAAGATACTGGCAAGCGCCACTCTCATAAACGGCATGTCCAATATAATTTTTGAAATGCTTTCCAATTCAAACAGAACAACAAGGCTTCTTACGGAAAAAATCCCTGACAGATATATCGGGAAAAAATACCGTGATTTCAGATATTCCTTTGATACGAGGGGAAACCGGGTACTTATCGGTATACTTGAAAATACAGGATCTCCCCACCATCTGAAGATAGAAGCGCTGAGAGAGGCCCAGAAAACATCAGATGTTTCAATGCTTGTTGAAAACTTCAAGAGTGTAAAAGATCTTCAGGTCAACAGGCCCATGTTTGTTCCTGATGATGAATATCTGATTTCAGGCCATTCAATGGCAATTATTCTTGAAAATATGAGGAACTTATCATGACACCTGAAGAAGAAATAATCCTGGATAAAATAAAAAAAAATCCTGTTTTTTCCGCACTGGTGGATGACAGGGTTTCACTTTCAATACTTTTGAAGCAGTTCAGCAGAAGAAGTTTTAAAAAGGGAGAGGTTATTGTTAAAGAGGGGGATTCAGGCAGCGAGCTTTTTATCCTTTTCCACGGTGCTGTTGATCTTGTAAAAAGGACTCCGGCAGGAGATACCTATAATGTTGAAACAGTATCTGATGATGAGAACTTTTTTTTCGGTGAAACAGGTCTTATAAAACCGGAGAGTTATGATATAACAGTAGTGGCCAGATATGATTCAGACTGCCTGATTCTTTCAGGTGAAAGTTTCAAAAGAATATCTTCAACACATCCTTCAGCAGGTCTTCCTGTTGTAATGAAAATAGCTGAAATACTTGCCGACAGGGTCAGGAAAGTACAGAATGACATGATGACCCTGTATGATGCCCTTGTTCATGAAATAAAATCATAAATTTCTTTACTTTGCCTCTCCTTAAAACCTATATTAATAAGGTATATAACTTGATGGAGGGCTGATTTGCCGGTAGATAAACAGAACAATAATCCTGAGGACAGGGGACCTGTCAATGCGGAAAAAAATTCAAACAACAACAGGAACAGCAGTAAGTGGGGCTGGAACAAGGACTGCAAGGATTGCGGTCCAGGACATATTCCTCCGATTTTTCCCCAGATAAACAAGGGGCAGTTCCATTTTTCAATATGGTATTTTGTACTTGCTGTGTTTCTGATAATGGCAGTGAATACCTATGTGAAAGACCAGATTCAGGAAAAAATACCATACAGTGAGTTTAAACAGAAGGTAGAAAGCGGCGAGATTACTGTTATTCAGATGAAGCCGGATTATTATTACGGAGTTTCAGGCAAGTTTTCTGATGATACAACAATGACTTCAACAACTGTTGTCTATAAAACTGTTCCTGTTCAGGATCCCGGTTTTATTGAGCTTCTTGACAGAAAAAATGTACGTTATGGCGCAATAAAAGAACAGAACTCCTATATCCTTGATATACTGCTGGGCTGGCTTCTTCCGTTTATTATACTTATGTTTATATGGAAAATAATGTTTAAAAAAATGGGTGATCCCGGAGCCGGTGTTATGACATTCGGAAGAAACAAGGCGCAGATTGTGGCTGAAGGGGATACAGGTGTAACATTTGATGATGTCGCAGGGGTGGATGAATCAAAGGAAGAGCTTGAAGAGGTAGTTGATTTTCTTAAAACGCCTGTAAAATATACGGAAATCGGGGGGAAGATACCTAAAGGGGTACTTCTTGTAGGCCCTCCCGGAACAGGGAAAACACTCCTTGCAAGGGCTGTGGCAGGGACAGCAAGTGTTCCGTTTTTCAGAATGAGCGGTGCGGATTTTGTAGAGATGTTTGTCGGAGTGGGAGCTGCAAGGGTCAGGGATCTTTTCAAACAGGCAAGGGAAAAAGCTCCATGTATTGTTTTTATTGACGAGCTTGATGCTATAGGCAAAAGCAGGCTCGCTGTTGCAGGGGGCAATGATGAGAGGGAGCAGACATTAAACCAGCTTCTGGTTGAGATGGACGGATTTGATTCAACAACAGGGGTTATCATACTTGCAGCTACCAACAGGCCGGAAGTTCTTGATCCGGCACTACTAAGGGCAGGGCGTTTTGACCGTCAGGTGGTAGTTGACAAACCTGACCTTGTCGGGAGAGAGGCAATACTGAAAATTCATGCAAAAAATGTAAAAATGGATGAAACCGTGGATTTCGAAGCAATTGCAAGATCCACATCAGGTTTTGCAGGGGCGGATCTTGCCAATATTATTAATGAGGCAGCCCTTCTTGCCGTCAGGGAGGGGAGAAAAAAGATAAGCCAGGAAGATCTCCACGAAGCTATAGAAAAAAATATTGCCGGATTGAAAAAGAAAAACAGGGTGCTTAATCAGCACGAGAGAAGGGTTGTTGCATATCATGAAACAGGGCATGCACTTGCTGCTGTCTTTACTGAAGGATCTGATCCTGTTCAAAAGATCTCAATTGTCCCGAGAGGGATAGGGGCTCTTGGATATACTATTCAGACCCCTGTCGAAGACAGGTTTCTTCTCACAAAACAGGAACTTCTCGGTAAGATAGATGTACTTCTCGGTGGAAGGGCTGCTGAAAAAATAGTATTCGGGGCTGTCTCAACCGGGGCAGCAAATGATCTTTCAAGGGCAACAGATATTGCAAAAAAGATGATTACCGATTACGGAATGAGCGATAAATTCGAAAATGTAGTTCTGACAAAAAGGGGGGGGGCATTTCTCGGAGAACAGGCAACCCCGCAGCTTGCAAGGGAGTACTCGGAGAAAACACAGCAGTATATAGACAGCGAGGTAACAGAAATTATCAATTCCAGATACAGGTATGTGGTTGATTTTCTTTCAATGAAGAGAGAACTAATAGAAAAGATAGCTTCAAGGCTTCTTGAAGTTGAAACTGTTTCTGCAGTGGAGTTTAACAGATATATTTCTGATTTCAGTCAAGGAAAAGCTGAAACCCCCGGGGCATAAGGCCCCGGGGCAGGATCACTGAGGCAGAGATGCTTCAGTGATTCAGCAGCTTTTCAAAAAGCTTCCTGATATAGATGAATATCTGTCAATTATCATGTCAGCCCCGCTGAGGTCCTGATTTCCTGATTCCGGGTTTCTGTAGGCAATACATTTCATTCCCCCTTTTTTTGCCGCAGTGACACCGTTGAAAGAATCTTCTATAACAACACAATCCCCTGGATTCATTCCCAGAAGGGATGCGGTTTTCAGAAAAATATCAGGTTCAGGTTTCCCCTTCTCAACGTCAAATCCGCTGACAAGTTCAGGGAAATACCCTGAAAGGTCTGTTTTTTTCATTACCACGGAAATAAGATCGGAATGGGAGGATGAAGCTACAGCTGTTTTAAGGCTGTATGATTTTACAGATTCCAGGAGCTCTCTTATCCCTTCTATCGGTTCAAGTTTTTCCAGCCTGGAAAAATAGTCAACCCTGAAAACAGTATCCATCTCCACAAGCTTTTCTATTTCCTGTTTAAGATTATATCTCTTTTTAATGTCCGACCACATTCTGCTGACGCCCAGTCCGACAAAACTTTCAAGATCATTATCAGTTATGGTGAATCCCATTTTTGTTAAAAGAATTCTTTCCACCTCAAAGTGGTATGGTTCGCTGTTTACAAGCACACCATCCATGTCGAATATTACAGCACCGGCCATTTTACTTCCATATCTCCTTGAATGTATGGGGTTTTTCACAGTATCTGCAGATAAATCTGTCGCCCTGTATTCTTGAAAACTCAGCCGGTATATTTTCGCCGTGGGATTCATGGCTTATGCAGTCGCTGTTTTTACATCCTATATTGGGGAAGTTGTATATTTTAGGAGGCATTTCAAGCTTGAGTTTTTTAACAACCTTCCTGTCTTCTATGATATTAAGTGTGCACCCCGGCGCCAGGGCTGCAAGCTGTTTCATTTTTTTAAGTCCCGGTTCAGGTTCGCCGGGTCTGAAAATAATCCCCTTCATCATTTCAGGGTATGTCCGTGAATAGCTGATCCACTCGCCCCCCTTGCCGTAAAGTTCCAGCACCTTGATAATCCTGGCCAGCTGTTCCCTTATTTCCTTTTCATTGTCTGCGCTTCCGATATGGTCTATGACAATTCCGTTTGATATCGGCTTTACCCCTTCCGCATAGTCTTTAAGAGGCTTTTTTCTGTTTATCTCCTGGGAGACTATAAAGTCCTCATTATCTTCAGGTGCCTGTGGTTTTGCTCCGGAAGGGGTGAAATCATCCCCGATTATACCGGCAATCAGGCCTAACAGTATTATCCGTATTATCCTTCCGTTTGCAGACTGCTCTTCCCATCCGTTTAAAGGGGTGCTGTCGAGAAATGTGGGGATAGTAGGGTGGAATTTGTGACGAGGCAGGGGATGATAGAATACTGTCCCTTCAGGTATTTGATCTATAAATTCTTTCCTGAATGTTATTTTCCCCCGCAGTTCCTCCTGTCTTTTCAGGATATCATCACCCATTCTTTCAAGCTGTGGACGTGTGAAATACCATACCGGGGCGATCATGTTCTCCTCTAAATACTCTTCAATTGAACTGAAAATTCCTATTTCATAACCGTTTCTCTCCATTCTTTCTATATAATGCTCAGGCATCATAAGTTCAGGAGGGGCAATCAGGTCAACCTTTATTTTATTGAAGATCCTCAACCCTTCAACCTTTGAATGTACAGTCCTTCCGTGAAAGAGGTCCCCCACAAGGGCGATATGGAGAAAATCCCTTTTCCAGCTGTTGTGCTCAAGAAATGTAAACTCGTCAAGCAGCTCCTGGGTCGGATGTTCGTGTTTCCCGTCACCTGCATTTATAAAGGCAGGGAGCCTTGACATGTTGTTCCTTTCCGCGTATTTTTTCCCGTTTTCCTCAAGCCATCTGCAGAGTCCTTCGTGTTTGCTCCTTACTATATAAACAGAGTTGTCATAACCGCACAGGGTGTTGAATGTATCTGCAAAGCTTTCACTCTTGTTTATTGATGAACTGCCTGTCTCAAGTGTATTCAGCTTTACACGGTGGAATTCCGCCGAGTTTTTGAATGATTCCTTGGTTCTGGTTGAATCTTCAATAAATACCTCATAGACCCCGAAGTCGCTGTTATTGATCCTGTATTTTTCCAGTTTTTTACTGTCATTTCCCTGAAGCAGCTGTTTAAGCTCTCTGGTTTTTTCAAAGAGATAGAGTCTCTCTTCAAGGGTAAAATCGTTTATTACAGCCAGGGTTCTCCCTTTAAACAGGTTTGCCATTATCTACTCCTGATTTTAATATAAGATTGTCCCGGAAAATATTTACTCCGGGCACTGATGCAAAAAAAATGCCGGCTATAAATGCCGACATTGTATATCACAAAAAAAACTGATGTCTCTGTTTTTTTAAAAAAATCGCTTCTGTATATTTCATATCAGAAAACATTCTAACTGAGTGCTTTAAAAAAAGCAATTGAATTACCGCTGTTTATCTATATTTTACAGCTCAGCATAATCTCAAGACCTTTTTCAGTAAATATTCTGCCCCGGTCGGTTTTGTCACCTGTCTCCTTTTCCAGATAATCAATAATATCATAGAAAGTATTCCAGCCTTCCTTTTCTCTGAGATAAGCTGCTTTAAGGCCTTCTTTGTCGGAAAAAAAATCTGTAGCGGTAGAAATCCTGTCGGCTGCAGTTGTGATAAGGTTTTCAATGTATTCTTCTGAAAAAGTTGGCGGGGTTTCTTTCAGTTTTTCATTTATATGCAAAAGAAGTTTGAAAAATACCATGGTATAGGGGATCCTGCTTATAAAACTTCCTGTAAAAGGGTCTGTTTCCCCTTTGACCCCCTTCTTCCCCCCTTCAAGTATATCGCAGTAGGATGAAAATGCTATTATCCGGACAAGATCCCCGACATAAGTCCCTGTTTTTGCTTTTTTTATTGAATCAGACGCAAAAGCCTCTTTGTCATGTCTCATCTTTAAACCCGGTTTATGAAGGTAGCGCAGAAAACTGCTGTTCCTGTCTGAAAAAAGAACCGACAGCAGATATGCCTGGTCTTCCGCCCTCCCGATGAAAGTGGGGGTGAATGGTCTGTGTTTTCTTAAATGGCTGATAAGTATACCGTTTGTCCCCCCGGTAACATGGTAGCGCATTATGCATAAGTCCGGATCCCTGTATTTATCAAGGTTCATTTCAGCCTCAGTGGAAACTGCCATGGGGAGCTGTTTGAAAAATATTATGTCTTCTCCCGAAATACAGGAATCAGGGTATGGGACATCAGGGAAAAACAGGGATTTTGAAATATCGCTTTCATTTACAAGTGACCCCGCAATCATCCCGAGCTCAACATTTCTTCCTTCACGGTCCTCCCCTTCTGCCCCCCACAGAGGTGTCCTGAAGTGCTCAAACGCTGACAGCCCTGTTTCTCTGGCAAGAACAGGTTCCGGGAATACCTGATCAAGATCAATCTTAAATGTTCCTTTTTTCCCTCTGTCTATCAGAACATGCCATAGCGCTGTTACTGCTTTAAGAAATGAATAGTGTCTGCCGTATTCTCCGTCAACTCCGAAGACCTTTTTCATTGATTCTGTATTTCCCCTGTTTAATCTGTCCGAGACAGGCAGCAGAATTTCAGCAAGTATTTTTTCTGTATCCTTTTCTGTAAAAATATAGATATCAAGGTCCCTGAACTCCCGTATTTTCCCCAGTATATGTTCGAGATAGCTGTGAAGGATGTTTCTCAGCCTCTCATGTGTTACAGACACAGAAATGAATACTGTCAGTTTTGAATCAATTTTACAGGTCCCCCTTTTTTTTTCATATTCAAGTGTTTCAGCAAGATGTTTCAGGCCGTAGATAAGTTCATTGTTCTCATCTGCCACCCCTGCCGGGACCGGATGGTCAAACCAATAGCTCTGTCTGTCTTTCATTATTGATCTGAGTTCCTCTTTAAGAGCTTCAGGCAGAGCCGCTTTATCTAAAAATCCCGAAGAAGGGGGAACTGTAAGCATGAAATTGGATGTAAAGATGATTTCTGCTGCAGGATCGTTTATACTGTTCTTATTCAGTTTTTTTATCCTGACTGTTCTTTTCTCTCTGATTTTTTCAACAGCCTTTTTTCTGTCCCCGAGGACCTGCACAGCTTCGGGATGGAAAACTGACAACAGGCTTCGTTTGTCAATATCAGTCCCCTGATCCTGTTTTATTGAAAAGGCAAGGGTTTTGAGCGATTCTTTAAATTCAGGGTATTTCCCGCATGCTTCATCAATTTCCTTATTAATAATTTCTGATGCCCGGAGAAAAAAATCAGAAATAATTCCCCCTCCTGCTTTCCCTGTCTGAAAGGCTGAATTTCCCTTTATCAGGGTTATGAACTCTTTTATTTCACCGGAATAAGGATAGTTTTCTTTTTTTTCCAGGTCTGAAAGAAGATAATCAGCTATAACCCCGAACTCTTTCATTTAAATACTCCGTGAATTGTTTTATAGATCTATTCTAATCCGGAAATTCCCTCCGGTATAGAATAAATTTGACTCAGGTCGCTCTAAATAATAGACTGAATAGTAATAATATTCAGGAGGATCGTTATGGAGTATAAAATTGTTCTTGTAAAAGTGGAACAGAGAACAGATTCGGCAGAAGAGGTTCAGGCCATACTTACAGATTTCGGCTGCAGTATAAAGATCAGGCTGGGGCTTCATGATGTCCCGTGTAATGCATGTTCCCCTTCAGGCCTTATTTTCCTTCAGGTGTCAGGTGATGATGAACCGGTAAAGGAAATGATAGCTAAACTCAATGATCTTGATAATGTTACAGCCAAATATTTAACAATCTGAAAAAAAATACTATAATTGCCCTCTGGAGATTATCATGATCAGGTTTGGAATTTTAATAGTATTTATTATACTCGTCTCTTTTTTCTCCGGCTGTACCGAGAAGAAAAAAGGGGAAGAGGGGAGCGGAGGGCTCAGGAGTATTGCTGACAGCAGGGGGGTTGAGGTTTTTATCCCTGAAAGGATTGAGTCAATTGCAACTTTTCCTGTCCCTCATCCCCATGTGATTGTTTATCTTGACGGTAACGGCAGAAGGATCAAAGGGCTGCATCCTCTGGCAAAAAAAGCTGCTGCCGCGTCAGTTCTGGGAAGGATCGCCGGTGAGCTGCTTGAAACAGAAAGCGGATTTCTTACCGGGAGCAATATTAACAGCGAGGAGCTTTTAAGGCTGGATCCTGATATTTTTTTTACAGATACAGTTCTTCAGGGGATGGAAAATCTGGAGAAGTCCTCCCTCCCTGTAGCATATCTCGGACTTGAAAAGGAAATACTTCCGGAAGGGGAAGTATTCAGCCCTGAAAAATCGATGGAAAACTGGATAAGGATTACATCAGAGGTCCTGGGAACTGACAGGGAAAAGGCTTTTTCCATTATGAAGGAATGGAGAGAAACCAGAAAGGAGATTTCTGAAAAGCTCAGTTTTATTGCTGATAAAGATAAAAAAAAGATACTGATAATGTTCAAGGTCAAAGAGGGGCTGGTGGCAGGGGGGAATTCATTCGGTCAGTACTGGATTTCCCTGACAGGGGGAATAAATGCGGCCGCTTCTGTTAAAGGCAATCATCCTGCCATGTCAAGAGTTGCAGGGTTCGAGGATATTCTGAAGTGGGATCCGGATATAATATATATCACAAACTTTGATACTACTTCAGCTGAAGATTTCTATACAGACAGTACTCTTAAAGAAAAATGGAGCAGTGTAAGGGCTGTTAAAAACAATGCTGTATATAAAATCCCCCTCGGAATATACAGATGGTATCCTCCAGGGCTTGACGGTCCTCTCATGCTGAAGTGGATGGCCCGTATGAATTATCCTGAACTTTTCAGCTGGGATATAAGGGATGAAATAAAAAAATATTTTTCTGATAAATACAGTTACACGCTGACTGAAGAGGAAATAGATAAAATACTCCTTCCGGAATCATCAGGCAGCTTCTGATGACTCTGAAAAAAGCTCTTTTTATCTTTTTTCCTGTTACAGTGCTTGTTTTTTTTGCAGCTCTCTCAAGCGGGCGCTTTTTCATCCCCTTTCCTGTTGTTTTGAGGATCCTGTTTTCGCGGATTATTCCGCAGGAAACAACCTGGCTCCCTGTCCAGGAAACAGTAATCCTTACTCTAAGACTTCCCCGTGTTGTGCTGGCTGCTGTTTCAGGAATGGGTCTTTCTGTATGCGGGGCAGTATATCAGGGGATTTTCAGAAACCCCCTTGTCAGCCCCGGGGTGATCGGGGTTACATCAGGGGCAGGGTTCGGAGCCTCCCTGGGAATTATCCTTTTCGGATGGGGAATCGGGTCCCAGCTCTGCGCCTTTATATTCGGATTTGCAGCTCTCGGAATGACTCTTCTCATCACGAAAAAAACAGGGGGGAATGCGGTCCTTGTTTTTGTCCTTACAGGGGTGATAGTAAACATGTTTTTTCAGGCCGGAATTTCATTTATCAAGATAATAGCAGATACTGAAGAAAAACTCCCTTCAATAGTTTACTGGCTGATGGGCTCTCTTGCCCAGGCCGGGACAGGTCATTTTTATTTTACAATACCTCTTATTCTCATAAGTTCTCTGCTGCTTATTGCGGCAAGGTGGAGGATTAATGTTCTTTCTCTCGGTCTTGAAGATGCAAAACTGCTCGGGATCAGAACAACGGAAAGTCTTTTGTTTGTTCTCTTTTTTTCGACTCTTTCAGTCGCAGCTGTTGTTTCTGTCGGCGGTATTATCGGTTGGGTCGGGCTTATAGTTCCTCATCTTGCCCGGATGGTTACAGGTCCTGATCATGACAGGCTTCTTCCGGTCTCGGCATTTGCAGGGGCAGTCCTTTTTATGCTTATTGATCTGGCAGCCCGTACAGTTTCTTCAGTGGAAATCCCTCTGGGTATTATAACAGCTGTTCTGGGGGCACCTGTTTTTATATATCTTCTTATAAAATCAAAAGGGAACTGGGTAATATGATACAGGTTGACAATCTTTCTTTTTCCTATCCGGACAGGAGGGTACTGAAGGATATCTCTTTTACCCTTGAGGAGGGGAAGGTCCTTTCCATTTTAGGACCGAACGGGGTCGGCAAGACAACACTTCTTAAAATACTCTCCGGTCTGAACAGGAATTTCACAGGGAGTGTAAGCAGTATAAAAGAGATAGCATATGTGCCTCAGATTTTTTCAAGTACTGTCAATTATACGGTTTTTAATATGGTTCTGATGGGAAGAGCCTCTCATGTATCACTTTTTTCAAGTCCCGGGAAAGAAGACAGGGAAAAGGCCTGTTCCGCCCTTGAAAAGGCGGGAATAGAAGATATAAGCGGCCGTAATTTTTCAGATATAAGCGGTGGGGAAAAGCAGCTTGTAATAATTGCCAGAGCTCTTGCTTCAGGGGCGGATGTTCTTCTTCTGGATGAACCGACAAGTGATCTTGATCTCAAAAACCAGGGGCAGGTTCTTAAACTTATAAAGGAATTATCCGGAAAATACAGATTTTCTGTTATTTTTTCCACCCATGATCCCTCACATGCCCTTGCTGTTTCAGACCAGGTACTTTTCCTGGGGAAAAACGGAAAATCCCTTTCAGGACCGACTGAGGATGTTCTTATTTCGGGAAATGTTTCTGATTATTATTCAACTTCTGTTGAAATTGTTGAAATAAAAAGAAATAATAAATTTTATAAATATTGTCTGCCGATATATGATGTATGATAATATAAAATATAAGGGGCAAGTCAGTTAAAAATGATTATTGATCCGGAATTGTTATATAAACATTCACTTTCCATAGTAGAAAAATATGAAGCCTCCCCATCCTATATTGTCAATTATCTGAGTGAACTTCTGAAAAACAACACACCCTCAGATCCTGAAGATATTTTTACCGGTAAGATAAAGGAACTTGTCGCCAGATATGCAGCAGAATTAAAGAACCCTGCTGATAAAGATAAAAAAGATATAGCTGAGGAAGGGGATTCCAATAACCTGGAAGAGGCCCTGCGGAAGGCTTCCCGGGAGATAGAGTTCAGGAGGGAGATTGAGGAATACTATCTTCCCCAGCAGCTTGTTGATGCAATTATGGAACTGGGTCATATCCCGGAGAATTCGATAGAGACAAAAATAGGAATTGCATTTGTAGATCTTGTTGACTATACATATATTTCCAAATTTTTAAGCCCGATGGAGAACCAGTCTGTCCTTAACGGTCTTTTTTCAGCATTTAACTGGATTCTGAAAAAGCATTCAGGTTATCTCAACAAGATAGAAGGGGACAGCCTGATGTTTCATTTCGGGGGCCTTACAGACCCTGTGACACGGAATATGGAGGAGGAAGAGGGGCTTACCTATATTGCCAGGGAGCTATTCTACACCTGTGTTGAGATGCAGAGGACATGCTTTCTTTTCAACCAGGCTGATGACAGCTTTCTTGACGGTAATGAAGGGGAGGAAACTGCAAAGGCCATAAAGAAGGCATTTGATATAATCAGTAATCTTAGAAACAGTTTTGAGCTTTCCTATTCTATGAATGCACTCTTTCAGATAAGAATAAGGATAGGTGCCAATATAGGGGATGTTACCCTCGGGAATTTCGGCCCTGACGGGGCAAAGCAGTGGGATGTAATAGGGCTTCCGGTAATTGAGGCAAAAAGAATGGAATCCACATCACCTATCGGGGGACTCAGGATTTCCGGTCGCTATTATGATATTCTGAAAGATACCGGTATTGTTGATTCATATTATAACCAGTTTAAACAGGAAGCCCAGATTCAGATGGGTTATTTTAAGGATATATCCCTTGATGAGCTGTTCAGCTATAAGAAGGTACTGCTGAAGGATAAGAAAAATGCAGTTTTTGAGAGCTACAGTGTCCAGGTGAACCCTGCTCTTCCTGAAGCTCTTTCAGATCAGGTAAGGATTTTTCTTACAAAAGGGGTAACAGGAATTGACCGGATTATTGAGCTTCTGGAGTATTACCGGGGCAATAAATTTATAATAAGTGCTATTGAATCGGTTTTTATACAGAAAGGGCTTCATATCAGAAAAGAGGAAATCCTCAAAACAATGTATCCTGAAAAATACCAGATTTTTCTTGAAAGACTTGATCTTGATGAGAATAAGGTCAGACAGTTTATCAGGGAAACCTATAGTCTTTATGATCTTTTCTGCAAACTCGGCTTTTACCAGGACAGAATTAATGCAATTCCGGATAATGATCCAAGTATATCGGGTTTTAATAATTATGCGCAGTATTTTGACAACAGCCAGAAAACAATACTTGATTATTTCGATGAAAAAAAACTGTCTGTTTTTTACAGAACATATTTTTATGACATGCTTTACCCGTCATTCTTTCTCCATATCAGAGCCAGTATCTATGAGTATCTTTCTGAGGCTGAACTTGATGAGGATATTGAGGAAGTTGAAGAAGTACTGGAAGAGCTCTGAAATTTTTTTATATAACTCTTTCTGTCTTGACTTTTATTCATTACATGTGATAGCTTTCCGCCGTTTAATTCAGCACTGACTTTTGCTTTTAATAACCATATGGAGGGGTTGCAAATGAATAACTGTTTTTTATACCCGGGTCAGGGAGCCCAGTATCCAGGGATGGGGAAGGACCTGTGGGAGTACAGCGATAAAGTAAAAAAAATGTTCACAGAAGCTTCGGAAAGTACCTCAATTGATCTTAAAAAACTTCTTTTTGAGGGGACTGAAGATGATCTGAAAGCTACAGATAAAACACAGGTTGCAATTACACTTGTTAATGTTGCGGCAGCAACACTTCTGAAGGATAAAGGTATTGAAAGCAGGCTGTGCGCCGGATTCAGCCTCGGGGAGGTTTCAGCCCTGTGGGATGCCGGAATTATATCTTCTGAAGATCTTTTCCCCCTTGTCAGCGCACGGGGCAGAATAATGGAGAAGGTCAGCCGGTCTCTTGATACTCCGGAAGGTTCTCCAGGGATGGCTGCTGTAATCGGATTGGATTATGACAGGACAGAGAGTATTATAAAATCAGAAAACCTTCAGGATCTGTATATTGCAAACTACAACAGTCCGGTCCAGATAGTATTATCAGGGACAGATGAATCTCTCTCAAAAGGGGAGGAGGTCTTTAAGGAGAAGGGGGCACGACGTTTTATCAGGCTTAAAGTTTCCGGCCCTTTTCACTGCCCCCTTATGAAGGAAGCAGAACTTGAATACCGTGAGGTTCTTGAGGGGTTCCGGTTCAACAATCCGGTGAAAAAGGTCTTTTCCAATGTTACAGGAGAGGAAATATCCAGCGGGGATATGGCGAAAGAGCTTTGTTCAAGACAGCTGATATCAGGCGTTTTATGGGTGAAAGAGGAAAATGCTCTTACAGCCCTCAAGCCGGACAGGTGTCTTGAAGTAGGACCTGGATCTGTTCTTGCCGGATTATGGAAAGCTGCCGGAGGGGAGCCTGTGTGCATCCCTTGCGGAACACTTGAAAATATTTCAAATATATAAAGGAGAAATAAATTATGTTACTTGAAGGAAAAAAAGCACTGGTTACCGGAGGTGCCAGAGGCATCGGAAGGGAGATTGTTCTCTCGTTTATAAATAACGGCGCAAGTGTATATTTTATCGATATTAATGAGAGCGAATACATGTCAGAGTATGAGGCTCTTGCAGGAGAAAAAAACTGCACTGTTGTTTTTAAAAAAGCTAATGTGGCAGATGAGGATGAGATAACATCTGTCTGTGAGGAGATACTTTCTGAAAGCGGAGGTATTGATATTCTTGTAAACAATGCAGGAATAACAAGGGACGGTCTTGTTTTCAGAATGAGTTCAAAAGACTGGAACGATGTCCTCACAATTAACCTTACAAGCGCTTTTTATATCAGCAAGGTTATTTCAAGGGCTATGATTAAACAGAAATCAGGGGCTATTGTGAATATTGCATCAATAGTGGGTGTAATAGGAAATGCGGGACAGTGCAATTATTCAGCTTCAAAGGCTGGTCTGATAGGTTTCAGTAAAAGCCTTGCAAGAGAGGTCGCATCCCGCGGCGTGAGAGTAAACGCTGTTGCTCCCGGGTTTATAAAAACACCAATGACAGACAAGCTTAATGAAGACCAGAAAAAAGCCCTTTATGATAAAATACCGCTTTCAAGACTTGGCGAACCGTCGGAAGTCTCAAAGGTAGTCCTTTTTCTTGCTTCAGATCTTTCTTCCTATGTTACCGGTCAGGTAATCAATATTGACGGCGGAATGGGGATGTAGTGGAATATATGAAAAAACGTGTTGTAGTAACCGGTCTGGGGACAATAAATCCAGTCGGCAACAATGTAGATGATTTCTGGATCGGGATAAGGGAAGGGAAAAACGGAGTAGGCAGTATAACAAGGTTTAATACTGAAGGTTTTGCTTCCACAATAGCCGGCGAAGTTAAGGATTTTGATCCTTCCTTGTATATGGAAAATAAAGAGGCAAAGAAACTTGACCGGTTTTCTGTTTTTGCAATTGCCTCCTCCCTGGATGCAGTAAAAGATGCCGGACTGAAAGATGGTGATGTTGATCCTGAAAGGATCGGGGTTATTCTTGGTAACGGTATCGGCGGGTTTGAGACAATCGAAGAGGGATATGAAAAACTCCTTGACAGAGGCCCCAGAAGGCTTCCTGTAATGACAGTTCCCAAAATGCTCTCCAATCTCGGTCCCGGCAATGTTGCTATTGCCCTTAATGCCCAGGGGCCCTGCTATACAGTTGTTACAGCCTGCGCCTCCGGTACAGATGCAATCGGGGATGCTGCAAGGTGGATAGAATCCGGTACTGTTGACATGATGGTTACAGGGGGGGTTGAAGCTCCTATTACCAGGCTGGGAGTTGCTGGATTTAATGTAATACAGGCTTTAAGCACCAAATACAATGATACACCTGAAAAAGCAAGCCGCCCTTTTGATAAAAACAGGGATGGTTTTGTAATGGCTGAAGGGGCCGGTATCCTTGTACTTGAAGAGTATGAACATGCTGTAAAAAGAGGGGCCCGTATATACTGTGAACTTGCAGGATACGGAATATCCTGTGATGCAAATCATATAACTGCACCCCATCCGGAAGGAAAAGGGGCGGTCCAGGCGATCAATATGGCTCTTAATGGGGCAGGGATAAAACCTGAGGATATTGATTATATTAATGCGCACGGTACATCAACACCGCTTAACGATAAAACAGAAACCTTTGCAATTAAGAAGGCCTTCGGCGATCATGCATACAACCTGAAGGTATCTTCAACAAAATCCCAGACCGGGCATTGCCTGGGTGCAGCAGGAGGGGTTGAGGCGGTAGCCTCGATACTTGCAATAAGGGACCAGTGGGCTCCCCCTACAATGAATTATGAAACTCCCGATCCGGAGTGCGATCTGGATTATATCCCCAACAGAGGGATTAATCTCAAAATTGATTATGCGATGTCAAGTTCACTTGGATTCGGCGGACATAACGGGATTCTGATTTTTAAAAAAATATAACATGATACAGTTTTCAGGCAGGGGTTCTCTTTTCTGAACCTCTGCTGTCTCTAAAGACATAACTGTTTTATTCTGTTATTATTATTCCATGCAAACTGTTTTATCTGTCCGCAGTCTTTCATTCTGTTATCCCGAGTATTCATCCCTTAAAAACAGGAAGTTATATGAAAGCCTTACATTCAGCATTGAAGAAGGGGAAATAGCCCTTTTTCTTGCTCCTCCTGAATCGGGTAAAACTACCCTTTCAAGGCTTATTTCATCTCTTGTTCCGAGATATACCGGCGGTGAGCTTGGGGGGGAGATATTTGTTTCAGGAATCAATGTTCAGGAAGAAAAACCCTATAACCTTAATGAAATGGTGGGAATTGTTTTTCAGGACCCGGAAGAGCAGATCCTGACCCCTATGGTTGAAAGTGAGATAGCATTTTCGCTGGAATCCTCAGGTTTTGACCACAGTTATATTGAAAAAAAGGTCGAGGACGCAATTGATTTTATGCAGATCGATATGCTCAGGGAAAAAAATCCTGCCCTCCTGTCAGGAGGGGAAAAAAGGAAGCTTCTTCTTGCCTGCCTTGCTGCTTCCGGTCCGCAGCTCTGGATACTTGATGAAACTCTTGAGGAGATTGACCCTTCTGCCAGAAAAAACATACTGGATAAACTGAAAAAAAGCGGAAAAACAGTACTGATACTGACTTCAAAGATGCTTGATATATACAGTAACTACTGCAGCAGATTTTTTCTTTTCAACGGGAAGGAACTTTATTCTGAAACCGGGATGCCAGGTGCTGGTTTTATGGAAAAGGCTGTAGAAAGCGGCGTTTTTCTGAAACATGAAAATATGAGTTTTCCGCAGATGAATTATGCTTCCGGCAGCGTCAGCAGCGGGGATATACTTCTAAAGGCTGAAGATATTATATTCGCTTATCCTGATTCTGATTTTTCTCTTGAAATAAAGGAATTCGAAATGAAAAACAGGGAGGTTGTAGCCCTTCTCGGACATAACGGTTCAGGTAAATCAACATTTGCAAAGATAATAGCCGGGCTTCTCTCCCCCTCCTCAGGCACTGTTTCTCTGAAAAACGGCGGAGGATTTACTGAACTGAATAGCCGGGGGAAAAACATGAATGTTGCATATCTTTTTCAGAACCCTGATTATCAGCTTTTTCTTCCGACAGTGGGGGATGAACTCTCTTTCGGGCTGAAAAGCCAGAAAATCGGAAAAGGGGAGATTGCTGAAAAAACAGCAGCTGCCTCAGATCTTTTCAGACTGGAGCATTCTGAAGTGCCTCCTGCCCTCATGAGCTACGGGGCCCGGAAAAGGCTCCAGGCCGCAATTTATTATCTGCTTGAAAAAAAGATAATTATTATTGACGAAGCTGATTCAGGGCTTTCCTTTGATGATTATTCTCTGATACTTGACCGTCTTAACAGCAGTGAAAACCCCCATTCAATCCTGATTATCACTCATGATATAAAGCTGTCCGCCAAAATTGCAGACCGGATAATTATAATGAAAAAAGGAAGGATGATTGAAGAAGGGGTTGAGGATGAGTTTGAAAAACTTGTAAAGCTTACTTTTTAATTGAGGTTGATTTATGTTTTCTGAAACATACCGTAAAGGGAATTCATTTCTTCACAGACTTGATCCGAGGCTGAAAATTATATATCTCCTGTTTTTCTCTGTTATATTCTTTCTTCCTGTCCCTTTAATGAAGTATTACGCGGTTTTTTCCCTTATATTCATATCTTCCCTTTTTGCAACAGGACTGGGGGATCTTTTAAAACCGGTAAAAATTATAACTCCCCTTCTTCTCCTTATAACTGTTCTTACCCCCCTTTTCCATTCCGGCGGAGATGTTCTACTCAGTTCCGGTAATATGATTATTCTTACTTCTGACGGTCTCAGGGAAACCCTTCAGTTGATCGGAAGATTTCTCGGGGTTACAATCCTTTTTTTTATTTTTCTGAGAACAACACGTATTGATGATTTTATACTTGCTCTGAGGTATTTCGGTCTCTCCCACCGGATTGCCCTTGTAATTACCATAACTGTTCGGTATATTCCATATCTACTTTCTGTTTATGAAAATACAGTTGATGCCCATAAAATGAGACTTACTGTTTTCAGTATAATACCCGGGAGATGGAATTTTTCAGCTAAATTCAGAGACCTCCTTTCAGTTCTGACATCTGTACTTATACAGGCTGTAAAGGGGATCCCTGTCCTTGCAATGGCGCTTGAAACAAGGGGTTTCGGGAGGAAAAATCCCCCCGGAAGGCTCAGAAAAATGAGAAGCATGAAAAAGCTGCTTCCTGATATAATATTGTCTTTTTTCCTGTTTTTGATTATTGTATATTACGTTTTTATTTAACATGGAGGTGAATAAATGACTGATTCAGATAAATTTACAAATACCGCCGCATTCAGGGTTGCTTCGATAGCTGTATTGTCGGCAATTGTTGCAATATTTACTATTGCTGTAAGGATACCTGTGGCGCCGACAAGGGGTTATATAAACCTCGGGGATGTCGCCATCTTTTTTGCAGCGTTTATTTTCGGCCCTGTCACAGCATTTATTGCCGGGGGGCTTGGAACAGCTATTGCTGATATACTGGGGGGATTCGGACAATGGGCTCCCATTTCATTTGTGGTACACGGACTGCAGGGTTTTATCATAGGTCTTGTGTATAATATTATTCTCCGTAAGGAAGAGGCAGGTGGTAAGGCCGGTATTTTCCTTCAGGGATTGCTCCCGTTTGTTGCAGGTGCATCTGTAATGGTTGCAGGTTATTTTGCAGCCGGTATTTTTATGGTAGGTCCAGGTGCTGCAGCTCTGGAAATTCCGGGTAATGTTTTTCAGAATTTAGCTGGTGTAATCGGAGGTATTTCTCTGGCTGCTGCTGTTAAAAAAGCATATCCTCCTGTCGTCAAGTTCAGGTGGTGATGAAACTGAATTTTACAATCCCTGAAAATGACATGTCGCTTGCAGGGATTGCTTCCACACAGCTGAAAAAAAAACTGCTGCAGATAGGTATTCCTACTGATGTAGTTAAAAAAGCTGTAATATCACTCTATGAAGCTGAAATAAACATGGTAATCCACGGCGGCGGGGGGGATATTGATATTGAAATTACTCCGGAAGAGATTATACTGGTTCTTTCTGACAGAGGACCCGGAATAGCGGATATTGATCTTGCCATGCAGGAGGGGTATTCAACAGCCAGCGATGATATACGGGAAATGGGTTTCGGGGCAGGTATGGGGCTTCCGAACATAAAGAAAAACTCAGATTATTTTCATATCGACAGCAAACCGGATATGGGAACAACTGTGACAATAAAGGTTAAAATATAAGGGGAACTGTTAAATCCCCTGTATTAAGAAAAGGGAATATAATTAATGTGCCGCTCTAAATATCTTCATTCTGTAACTCTGGATGAAAACCTGTGCAGGGGTTGTACAAACTGCATCTCAAGGTGCCCTACCGAAGCAATCAGGGTCAGGGACGGCAAGGCATATATTATCAAGGAAAGATGCATAGACTGCGGTGAATGTATAAGGAGCTGTCCTTCCCATGCAAAAAAAGCTCTTTCTGATCCTCTTGATATAATAAAAAGATTTGATTACAGGGTGGCACTCCCTGCTCCAAGTTTCTACGGACAGTTCCGGGATGAGATAGGGGCTGACAGGGTATTGTCGGCCCTTCTTGAAATAGGATTTGACGATGTATATGAGGTGGCAAGGGCTGCCGATATTGTTTCCATGGCGACACAGGAGCTGATCAGGTCGGGGGAGTATCCCAAGCCTCTGATCTCATCATCCTGTCCTGCAGTTGTAAAACTTATCCAGGTCAGGTTTCCGGGTCTTATAGAGCATGTGATCAAGATCCAGTCTCCGATGGAGGTTGCCGCCAGGGTTGTTAAAAAATACATTCACAAGGACAAGAAAAATGTAGGAGTTTTTTTCATATCCCCTTGTCCGGCCAAGGTTTCGGTTGTAAAAAGCCCTCTGGGGTATGAGATGTCATGTGTAGACGGTGTAATAGCGGTAAAGGATATCTACCCTTTAGTCAGGACAATTGCGAAAAAGATTGTAAAACCTGCAAGGCTTTCAACAGCATCCGGAACAGGAATAGGCTGGGCCCATTCAGACGGGGAGAGTGATTCTGTGAATACAGAGAGAAGTCTTTCTGTTGACGGGATACATCAGGTTATTAATGTCCTTGAGCAGATTGAAAATGAGGATATGAAAGATATAGATTTTATTGAGGCAATGGCCTGTCCCGGGGGATGTGTCGGTGGGACTTTAAGTATTGAGAACCCTTTTATTGCAAGGTCCAGGGTTAAAAGGATTGTCAGAAAAAACCGTAATCCGGTCATCAGCAGGGATATTTTCAACAGGCCCGGATTTGATATATCCTGGACAAAAGAGATATATTCCCGCCCTATAATGAAACTGGACGAGGATATCAGGGTCGCCATGCAGATGATGGAAGAGCTTGACAGGATAAATGAGGAACTTCCCGGTCTTGACTGCGGTTCATGCGGGGCCCCCACCTGCAGAGCCCTTGCCGAGGATATTGTAAGAGGGCATGCTGATAAAACTGACTGTATTTTCCTTTTAAAGGATGAGATTAAAAAGGTTGCCCGTCAGATGGCACAGCTTGAAAAGAGGATGCCTTCTGCCCTGAAAACAGGGGAGGGTCGTGGAGGTAATGCGTGAAAACGCAAAATCTGAAGTATGGTATTTAAATATATTACAGTTATAATACTTCTGCTGCTTTCGGCCTTTTTTTCATCTTCTGAAACAGCCTTTACATCTCTTTCGATTTCCCAGATAGAATCCCTTGCCGCCAGAAAAGGGGCGCGCGGGAGGCTGGTAAAAAAGCTTCTTAAGAAACCGGAGCATCTTCTTACAACAATACTTACAGGAAATAACCTGGTAAATATTTCACTTACAGCAATAACAACTGAAGTTACAATTAAACTGTTCGGGAATTCATTTATAGGGATTATGACAGGTGTGCTTACCCTTACTGTACTGATTTTCGGAGAGGTTATCCCCAAGAACCTTGCTATTGCCTATAATGAGCAGATCTCTGTATTTTCTGCCCCTGTGATAAAAGGGTTTATGGTAATTCTCAGGCCTTTTGTGAATTTTATAAGCTGGGTCAGTACTTTAGTGACCAGTCTGATAGGGGTCAGGCCAAAGGACAGGATCTCGATGGATTCCATTCTTCTCCTGATAAGGTATGCCGAGGCAAAAGGGGTTGTTGAGGATTATGAGAATGACATGGTCCATGGTGTTTTCAGGCTTGCCCAGCAGAACATTGTGAGCATAATGACACACAGGACAGATGTTTTCAGCCTTGACGGAAATGATACACTGGGGAGCTCTCTCCCTAAGATCATGAAATCAGGTTTTTCAAGGATTCCTATTTATGAGAACGGTGTGGAGAACATAACCGGAAGTATCTATATAAAGGATATTCTCAACAGCTATTCGGAAATTGACAACGGACTGAAACTGAAGGAAATTTCACGCCCCCCCATATTCATATCAGGAAACAGGAAGGTTGGAGAGGTTCTTTTTCTTATGAAAAAGGAAAAGAAAAAGATGGCTATTGTTCTTGATGAGTACAGTGGTCTTTCCGGGCTTGTAACAATGGAGGATATTCTCGAGGAAGTTGTCGGGGAAATGTATGATGAAAATGAGGAGCGGCTGTCTGAAAAGATAGTTAAAAGGAATGAGAATGAATATTTCATTCTCGGGAATACCCCTATCAGCATGCTGAATGACAGGATCGGGATCCATATACCGATCGGGAGGCTTTCCCAGACGCTGGGGGGCTTTATAATTGACGAGCTTGGAAGAATACCCTCTGTCAATGAAAAGATTGTCATCCCGAGCGGTGAACTTACTGTTAATTCCGTATCAAGCAGAAAGGTCAAATCGGTTATCCTGAGACTCAAAAAGCGGTGAAATTCTCTATTTCTGTATTTCACCGTTTTTGATCACGGTTTTTTCACTTTTATCTTCAAATACAAAGGTTATTGTAGGTTCCCTGATCAGTCCGTCAAGGTGGATGAGAGCAGGTGCATCCTCGTCATAGTTGCTTCCGATTGCAATATGACAGGTTTTAAATGCTTTTTCATCCTCAAGCATGTTGCCGCTTATTACAGCCCGGGGATTGAGCCCGATTCCAAGTTCCCCGATATTTCTGGCATTCGCTGCATATTTTTTTCCTTCCCCGGCAGGAAGTTTTCCGTCTTTTTCAAATTCCAGAGCATTGATCTCAGCTTTTGTTATTGTATCTTTCAGGATTTCAGCCTCTTTTGATCCTCTGATATCTGATACATATCCGTTCTTTACAGAGACAATTATCGGAGTCTCAATAATAATATCGCCTGAGTTTGTCGAGATGCTGCCGTCGAATACAATTATACCTTCGGTTTTACCCACTACAGGGGATATGAATGTTTCTCCTGCAGGAAGGTTGCCCCCTGACCCGGCAGCGGAAAAATCACCGTCATCACAGAATGCCTCCCTCCCTTTTATGTCAATTACAAGATCTGTTCCTGCCGGGGCTTTTATTCTCAGTTCCACAGCTTTGTCCAGAAGCCTTTTAAGGAAAAGACAGTCTTCCTTCATTGTTTCATAGTTTACCGGGATGGTCCTGATAAACATATCCCTTGTTATACCGGGAGACCAGAATGATCTGCATTTTTTCAGACCGTTCATAAGGTAGTGGAAGGTATTGTTGTATTTTTTCCCGTTATATTCAAAAGGTTTTGCAACAGCTTCCCTGTCTTTACCGAGCTTGTTTTTGCTTATCGAGATTATTACATCAGGCTCTGTCCTGATTGCCCCTATTACCCCTTCCTCGGCAAAATCAAGCTGGCTTTTCTGGTTCTGGATAACTATCAGGGGAATACCTTCCGCCTCATTCACCGCATTGAAAAGCGACTCGGAGACAGGATATGTCTCTTCGTCCGGGTTGGTAATTATAAGGACCTTCTCCCCCTTTTTTATTTTTAGAACATCCCGTACAGTTACTGCCGCGCTTCTTTCAAGTCTGAGGTCCCTGTTCATCAGTTTCTGGAATTCATCAGTGCTGTTATCCATAAATATTCCCTGTTTTTTTTCTTTAACTCAGGGGAAATTTAAAGGAGAGTGGAAAAAAAAGCAAGATATAAACCTTTATCGCAGTTCCAATTGCCGGATCCTGTAAATATTTGTATATTTTAAAAAAATCAGATATGAAAAATATAAAAAATCAACAGGAGAAGAAAATGGCCCAACACCAGTTTCAGACAGAAGTATCACAGCTTCTGCACCTAATAATTCACTCTCTTTATTCACATAAGGAAATATTTCTGAGAGAACTTATCTCAAACGCTTCCGATGCTCTGGATAAACTCAAATATCTTACTCTGACTGATGAGAAATACAAGGGAATAAGTTTTGATCCGAGAATTGATATCAGGTTTGAAGACGGGGATGCAAAAAAACTTGTTATTTCCGATACAGGTATAGGGATGGATGATGAGGACCTTGTCCTGAATTTAGGTACAATTGCCCGTTCAGGGACAAAGAACTTTCTCAGCCAGCTTACAGGAAACTCCAAAAGTGATTCCAGTCTTATCGGCCAGTTCGGGGTTGGATTTTATTCAGCATTCATGGTTTCCGATAAAATTGAGGTCCTTTCAAAAAAGGCAGGAGATGATAAGAGCTGGAAATGGGTGAGCGACGGAAAAGGGTCCTACGAAATATCCGAAGCTGAAAAAGATGGAAACGGAACTGAGATAACCCTTTTTCTCAACAAGGAGGGGGATGAATATGCCAACCGATGGCAGATAGAGTCCATAATAAAGAAATATTCAGACCACATACCTTTCCCTATATATCTTGAATATACAGATACAAAATTCGAGGGGGAAGGGGAAAGCAGAAAAGAAAAGAAAGAGAAGAAAACCGATCAGATAAATTCAGCCTCAGCACTCTGGAAGAGGTCCAAATCAGACCTTACAGAAGAGGACTATAATGAGTTCTACAAAACAGTATCACATGATACGGAAGATCCCCTTTATTATATACATACAAAAGCTGAAGGGACTATGGAGTATACAACCCTGTTTTTTATACCGAAAAGCGCCCCTTTTGATCTTTATCAGGCGGATTACAGGCCGGGGGTAAAACTGTATGTTTCAAGGGTGTTTATTACAGACGATGACAAGGAGTTGTTGCCCACATACCTGAGATTCCTGAGAGGTGTAATTGATTCTGAGGATCTTCCCCTTAATGTAAGCAGGGAAATTCTACAGCAGAACAGGGTAATGGCAAATATCAGAAGCTCATCTGTAAAGAAAGTACTGTCTGAGCTGAAAAGCCTTTCTGAAAGCAACCAGGATAAATATCTTGAATTCATAAAACAGTATAACAGACCTCTGAAAGAGGGGCTTTATTCCGACTTTTCAAACAGGGAGCTTATTCAGGAGCTTGTAAGGTTTAAAAGCTCTGAAAAGGAGGGTTTTGTAAGCCTTGCGGATTATGTTGAAAGGATGGGGGAAGATCAGAAGGCTGTCTACTATATCACGGGTGGAAACGAGGAAACCCTGAGAAACTCACCGCTTCTTGAGGCTTACAGGAAAAAGGGTATTGAAGTCCTTATTATGGATGATGAAATTGATGATATTGTAATACCCACAATTGGAAAGTATAAGGAAAAAGAGCTGAAGGCTGTCAATAAGAGCGGTTCAAGCGATGACCTTAAGACAGAGGGGGATGAGGCAAAGGAAAAAGAGGTAAAACCTCTGATTGAAAAAATCAAGGAGGCACTAGGGGATAATGTGAAGGATGTTGTAGTTTCAATCCGTCTTTCAGGTTCCCCTTCCTGTATTGTTGCAGATGAGGATGATCCTACTATCCAGATGCAGCAGATGCTTAAAGCTATGGGGCAGAAGGAGCTTCCTGATTTCAAGCCTATTCTGGAAATAAACCCTGATCATGAAATTATTAAAAAGCTCTCGGATTCTGATGATAAGTCCCTCATCGATGATATCAGCTTTCTCCTTCTTGAGCAGGCAAAGATTGCAGAGGGCGGTGAAATAAAAAGCCCGGCAGATTTTGTGAAACGGCTCAACAGGGTTCTGGGCAGAGCTGTTAGTTAAAAAGCAGCAGGATTAATTCCTGTTTATTGATATAAAGGGTATTCAGTTTATGAATACCCCTTTTTTTACTGTAAATTATTGATTTTACAGATTTAATAGGTTAAAATTTATCTATTGGAGCAAATTTAATTATAAAAAATGAAATTCCGAATAACCGGGGATCTGAATTATTAAACTGATCGGATTTCGGGTTTGTACCGCATAAAAATCAGGGAGGCGGGAAGATGAAAAAAAGTATTACTTTACTGGCAATTTTGCTGATCGCAGTTTTTATATCATGTAATAACTCAATGGGGCCGGATGTTTCTGTAAGTTCTGACAGTTCTGAAGAGGCGTATCTTGTAACAGATTCTTCCAGAGGGGTTGTTTTTGTTGATGAGACAGGGGTTGAAACAGTTGTAAAGTCTGTTGAAGACGGGGAAACTGTTGTCTGTAAAAATGTCATTGATTATGTTCTTTTAAATGAAGAAGAATCCATATCAAAATCATCAGTAAAAACAACAGGAAGGAAAAGGGCTGTTATTCTCGGATACCGGAATGATGGATGTCCCGGGCTCTGGATTGTCTACTCAGGGGGGATTGTTAAACCTGTTGTAAACAGCGAGGATATTGAAACTTCAGAACTGCTTGAAATGGCTGAAGCGAGGCAGCCCCTGTTTAAGCAGTTCGGATGGAGTTATAAAGCTCTTGATATGGTTGTAAACGGGAATGAGATAGTTATTGCCGGTTATGCCGAAAATGAAGACGGAATTTCCTGGCTTGGAATTGATCCGGGTACAACTATAGGTATCTACTGGTCTGTTATTGAGGATATTGACGGATACTATCATATTTCCCGTGCAATGGTTGTCGGATACAGAGACAATGACTGGTGGAAAAGATACAGGGAAGAAATCAGGAAACCGGGATACAGACACAGATTCAGATGGCTCCATTCATTAAGGCTCTTCTTTTTCGGCTGGTATGACAGATATCTTACAATGACTGAAAGTGTGGAGCCTGGTGATAATCCCGGTGAATATATAATAAACGGAACTGATGATGAGGGGACAGCTTCTGTTGCTGTCGTCACTGTAAAAAAGGTACTGAGTATTGAAGCGGCTCCGGATGATCCGGGCACGAATCCTTCAGATCCTGTCAGCATGGTTTTTTCATCTGACCGTGACGGGGATTTTGAAATATATTCTTATGATACTGATACAGAGGAGATTACAAAGCTTACAGATAATTCATCGACTGATAAACACCCTGCCCTTTCTGCAGACGGAACAAAAATTGCTTTTGTTTCAGACAGGAGCGGGTCCTGGGCAATTTATACTATGAATTCAGACGGATCCGGAGTGTCAGATCCTTTAGCTGTTTTAAGCGGTGCATACGATGGGCATCCTTCATGGGACCCGGATGCGTCAAAAATTGCTTATGATAATTCCGGTGATATATATATCATCAATACAGATGGATCAGGCAATTCAAACTTAACAAATTCAGCCAGCTTTCCAAAAGAGACCGACCCGGACTGGTCACCTGACGGGAACCGTATTTTGTATTCTTCAAATAAAGATTTTGACTATGATATTTATGTAATGGATGTTTCAGGAAGCAGTACCTCCGTCAATTTGACATTAAACAGTGCTCAGGACCAGAAACCTTCGTGGTCGCCGGATGGTGAAAAAATAGCTTTTTCTACTAATAAAGATGGCAATTATGAGATTTATGTCATGAATTCAGATGGTACTTCACAGGTTAATTTTACCAATAACCAGGATGGGGATAGTTATCCTTCCTGGTCAGCTGACGGGAGCAGGATAGCTTATGTCAGGAATAACAATATCTATGCAGTTGAATCAGACGGTTCAGCATCCGGAACTCTTTTAATCATGGATGCTGCTGAACCTTCCTGGTAGGTTTACAGTGAAATATTTTTTATAGGCTGTTCTTTTTGAACAGCCTTTTTTTTAATATCAAATATAACTTTACTGATGAAATGGGAAGGATAAATGAATTATTTTTAAGTAGTTTTGTGATATAATAACTCAGTAAAAGCAAATTCCCTGTTTATAATACACCATGTTTATATAGAATTATTGATAATATGAATGAGTGTATTATAATAATTAGCAAAAAGGTGTTATATGAATAAACGTATTGGATTATCTTTTATCCTCTTTGTATATATTACTCTGTCTTCCTGGGGAGCAAACCGTGGTTTCACCTGGACCGGGACATTTGACGGGACAACCTGGGATAACAGCGGGAACTGGTCTTTTGCCGGCGGATCAGGAAGTACTTATCCTGATGAAGACGCATCAGGTACTGATACTGTTCTGATAAATACCGGCGATACTGTTGCCGGAAATACTGCTGCAAATCTGGCTTCTCTGGAAATTGACGGATCAAGTAATCTGGTTCTTTCTCAGGGGATGACTGTAACAGGAGCTGTAACAATTACTACCGGTCTTTTATTTACAAATGATAGTAATCTGACTGTTGATCAAAATATTACAGGCGGTGGAGAGCTGAGAGCTAATGCCGGAGGATTACAGGAAATAATTACTGTTGGGGGAAATTTTACAGTTACCAACTTTACTGCCAATGAAAGCAGCGTTGTTCTTGACACTGCCACAACTTCTGATGTAGCAGGTTATACCTTCTATGATCTTGAAATTAACGCTGCAGGAGCTGTCACTTCTACCGGTGCATGGACTGTTTCCAACTCTCTTACCCTTACAGGCGGTACCTGGAATGCAGGCAATAATATTCATCAGATTACAGGGGGCTGGAATTCTTCTGCTGTTACCTTTAATGCAGATACAAGCACCATCCGCATGACATCGGCAAATCCGGCAATTACAACATCCGGGATTGCTGAACCTTTCAACAACCTGACCCTTGATGGCGGGGGATCTCTGGGCAGTAACATCGCTGTCAGTGGTACCTTTGATCATCAGTCCGCGACAGCTCTGAGCGGAGTTGCCCAGACTGTTCAGATAAACAGCGCATCTCTTGCAGGTGATATAACCCTGTCAGGCGCCGGAACCATCACCTTTACAGGGGGAGGGACTGCTGCCCTTGCCGGTACAACAAATCTGTCTGCTGCGGCGGGTACAATTACTTTCAATAATCAGTTTACAGGTAATTTTGCATTATCTGCTTCTACTGGAGCCGGGACCGGGACTATCAATGTAAATTCTTCACTGGGGACAGGAGCTTCCCAGCTGGGCAGCGTGAGCCTGACTTCCGGAGCTATCAATCTGGGAAACAATGTCAGGACATCAAACGGAACAATAGATTTTACAGGCCCGGTTACCCTTACCGGTAATCCTGTAGTTAACAGTACAGGGGGAGACATCTCTTTCAGCAGCACAATAGACGGAACTCAGAATCTAACTGTAAATGCAGGTAGCGGGACTATTTCCCTGGGGGGAGATATCGGGAACACTTTTAATCCCGGTAATCTTACTCTGACTTCTACAGGGGGTGCGATTAATTTACCTAATGTCACTATCACCGGCAATTTATCAGTAACGGCAGGAGGGGATGTAACACAGAGCGCATTGAGCTCAATCAGTGTAACAGGCACGACATCGATAACAGCGACAGGATTTGCAATAACACTCAGCGAGAGCGGAAATGACTTTACGGGAGCCTTTACAGTGACTGGAGGGCTGTCGCTTGATGTAGAGGACACAAACGGCTTTCTCATCGGTGCGATAACAGTAACAAATGCGGCAGCAATAACATCTGGAGGAGCTGTGAACGGCTCGAACGGAGCCGGAACGGCAGACATAACATCGGCATCGGTAAACATATCAGCGAATAGCGGAATAGGGAATCTGCAGGTAATAGACCTTGCAGGAGTTGATACAGTAACGGCAGCAGGTACTGTTAACGGGAATATAAATATCTCAAATACAGCAGATGCGGCGGTTACTGTAACCTCAATGAGCAGCGGAAGCGGAACAATCAACTATGCACAGAGCGGAAACCAGTCACTGGCCCTTGTTTCTGTAGCAGATACAAACGGGGATGTAACAATAAGCAATACAGGAGGAGCCGGTTCTGATATAACCTGTACACTGGTAAGTGCAGATACGGTAAATGATACAGTATCGATAACAGCAGCAGGTGCGATAGATAACAACGCAGCCAGCGACGGGGTATCGAATATAACAGGAGCAGTTATTGTTCTTTCAAGCGGAACAGACGGGATAGGGCAGACAAACGGGGCTTTGGATGTAAATGCGGTAACAAATCTTGATGCATCAAGCGGGGGAGGGGACATCTCGATAGATGATGTAACAGGAGACCTTCCTGTAGGGCTGATAAATGCGGGAGCTGGGGATGCTGTAATAACCTCTGCGGGGGCAGTAAGTGACAGTGCGGCGGACGGAGCGGCGGATATAGTGAGTGCGGACCTTAATCTGACATCGCAGGGTGCGGTAAGCCTTGATATCAATGTTACGACATTAACGGTAAGTGCGGCGGCAGCGGGGAATATATCGCTTGATGAAGTTGACGGGCTTACAGTGACATCCGCGACAACAACAGCCGGAACAATAACAATAACAAGTACGACCGGTAATATAGCGGTTGATTCGATAGTTGCAGGAGCTGCAGGAGATAATGGTGTAACTCTTACCTCGACGGCTGGAAACGTCTCTGAGGCTGGAGCGGGGGATGGAGGAGTTGACATAGACTGCGGAGCCCTTGTTATCACAGCAGTGACAGGGGTGGGTTCCGCAAACGCGATAGAAACAGAAGTAACAAGTGTTGATATCCAGAACTCAACAAGCGGTTCTGTGCAGATAACAGAAAGCGATGATGTAACAATCCTGAATCTTATTCAGAGCAGTGCGAATAACAATATAGTATTCACATCATCAGCAGGGACGGTAACAGTTGATTCAGCTGCAGCGACAGCAGTATCAGCCTCTGGGACAGGGAGCATAGATATAACAGCATCCGGAGCAGCATCTGATCTGATATTTAATGACGGGCTCACATCCGGGACAGGAACAGTTACTCTGACAGCTGGGAGAAACGTAACTCTCAACGCAGTAACAGCGGGAGGCATATTAAGCGTAACATCGGCAGGGACAATAATAGATACAGGGACACTCAGTGTAGCAGGGGCGCTTACCCTTGATGCTGGAGGGAGTACAATAACCCTTGATTCACCTCTGAATACTTTTGGGTCAATAAGCGCTGTAAACGCGACAACTGTTGAGATAACAGAAAATAATGATACAGACATAGCGCTTGTGACAGCATCCTCATTTGATCTCAGGTCGGCCGGGAGCATAATACAGAGCGGAGCAATAACCCTGACAGGTGCGATGAACCTTCGGATAAAAACAAACGCTGATCAGGACATAACCCTGAATACACAGGATAATGATATAGACGGGACAATCACGTTGTATGAGGAAGCGCCGGGATCGATAAGGGATTACTTTATCAGAAATATAAGCGCAGTGGCAGCAGTTACCGACATAGGGGGAGTGAGCAGGAATGTTGAGTTTGACTATCCGAATACAGGGATAAATTTTGAGAGCATGAGCATAGGGGGAACGCTGACAGTAACGGCGGGAGGGGCTGTAACACAGAGCGCATTGAGCTCAATCAGTGTAACAGGCACGACATCGATAACAGCGACAGGATTTGCAATAACACTCAGCGAGAGCGGAAATGACTTTACGGGAGCCTTTACAGTGACTGGAGGGCTGTCGCTTGATGTAGAGGACACAAACGGCTTTCTCATCGGTGCGATAACAGTAACAAATGCGGCAGCAATAACATCTGGAGGAGCTGTGAACGGCTCGAACGGAGCCGGAACGGCAGACATAACATCGGCATCGGTAAACATATCAGCGAATAGCGGAATAGGGAATCTGCAGGTAATAGACCTTGCAGGAGTTGATACAGTAACGGCAGCAGGTACTGTTAACGGGAATATAAATATCTCAAATACAGCAGATGCGGCGGTTACTGTAACCTCAATGAGCAGCGGAAGCGGAACAATCAACTATGCACAGAGCGGAAACCAGTCACTGGCCCTTGTTTCTGTAGCAGATACAAACGGGGATGTAACAATAAGCAATACAGGAGGAGCCGGTTCTGATATAACCTGTACACTGGTAAGTGCAGATACGGTAAATGATACAGTATCGATAACAGCAGCAGGTGCGATAGATAACAACGCAGCCAGCGACGGGGTATCGAATATAACAGGAGCAGTTATTGTTCTTTCAAGCGGAACAGACGGGATAGGGCAGACAAACGGGGCTTTGGATGTAAATGCGGTAACAAATCTTGATGCATCAAGCGGGGGAGGGGACATCTCGATAGATGATGTAACAGGAGACCTTCCTGTAGGGCTGATAAATGCGGGAGCTGGGGATGCTGTAATAACCTCTGCGGGGGCAGTAAGTGACAGTGCGGCGGACGGAGCGGCGGATATAGTGAGTGCGGACCTTAATCTGACATCGCAGGGTGCGGTAAGCCTTGATATCAATGTTACGACATTAACGGTAAGTGCGGCGGCAGCGGGGAATATATCGCTTGATGAAGTTGACGGGCTTACAGTGACATCCGCGACAACAACAGCCGGAACAATAACAATAACAAGTACGACCGGTAATATAGCGGTTGATTCGATAGTTGCAGGAGCTGCAGGAGATAATGGTGTAACTCTTACCTCGACGGCTGGAAACGTCTCTGAGGCTGGAGCGGGGGATGGAGGAGTTGACATAGACTGCGGAGCCCTTGTTATCACAGCAGTGACAGGGGTGGGTTCCGCAAACGCGATAGAAACAGAAGTAACAAGTGTTGATATCCAGAACTCAACAAGCGGTTCTGTGCAGATAACAGAAAGCGATGATGTAACAATCCTGAATCTTATTCAGAGCAGTGCGAATAACAATATAGTATTCACATCATCAGCAGGGACGGTAACAGTTGATTCAGCTGCAGCGACAGCAGTATCAGCCTCTGGGACAGGGAGCATAGATATAACAGCATCCGGAGCAGCATCTGATCTGATATTTAATGACGGGCTCACATCCGGGACAGGAACAGTTACTCTGACAGCTGGGAGAAACGTAACTCTCAACGCAGTAACAGCGGGAGGCATATTAAGCGTAACATCGGCAGGGACAATAATAGATACAGGGACACTCAGTGTAGCAGGGGCGCTTACCCTTGATGCTGGAGGGAGTACAATAACCCTTGATTCACCTCTGAATACTTTTGGGTCAATAAGCGCTGTAAACGCGACAACTGTTGAGATAACAGAAAATAATGATACAGACATAGCGCTTGTGACAGCATCCTCATTTGATCTCAGGTCGGCCGGGAGCATAATACAGAGCGGAGCAATAACCCTGACAGGTGCGATGAACCTTCGGATAAAAACAAACGCTGATCAGGACATAACCCTGAATACACAGGATAATGATATAGACGGGACAATCACGTTGTATGAGGAAGCGCCGGGATCGATAAGGGATTACTTTATCAGAAATATAAGCGCAGTGGCAGCAGTTACCGACATAGGGGGAGTGAGCAGGAATGTTGAGTTTGACTATCCGAATACAGGGATAAATTTTGAGAGCATGAGCATAGGGGGAACGCTGACAGTAACGGCGGGAGGGGCTGTAACACAGAGCGCATTGAGCTCTATCAGTGTAACAAGTACGACATCAATAACAGCGACAGGATTTGCAATAACACTCAGCGAGAGCGGAAATGACTTTACGGGAGCCTTTACAAGTGACTGGAGGGCTGTCGCTTGATGTAGAGGACACAAACGGCTTTCTCATCGGTGCGATAACAGTAACAAATGCGGCAGCAATAACATCTGGAGGAGCTGTGAACGGCTCGAACGGAGCCGGAACGGCAGACATAACATCGGCATCGGTAAACATATCAGCGAATAGCGGAATAGGGAATCTGCAGGTAATAGACCTTGCAGGAGTTGATACAGTAACGGCAGCAGGTACTGTTAACGGGAATATAAATATCTCAAATACAGCAGATGCGGCGGTTACTGTAACCTCAATGAGCAGCGGAAGCGGAACAATCAACTATGCACAGAGCGGAAACCAGTCACTGGCCCTTGTTTCTGTAGCAGATACAAACGGGGATGTAACAATAAGCAATACAGGAGGAGCCGGTTCTGATATAACCTGTACACTGGTAAGTGCAGATACGGTAAATGATACAGTATCGATAACAGCAGCAGGTGCGATAGATAACAACGCAGCCAGCGACGGGGTATCGAATATAACAGGAGCAGTTATTGTTCTTTCAAGCGGAACAGACGGGATAGGGCAGACAAACGGGGCTTTGGATGTAAATGCGGTAACAAATCTTGATGCATCAAGCGGGGGAGGGGACATCTCGATAGATGATGTAACAGGAGACCTTCCTGTAGGGCTGATAAATGCGGGAGCTGGGGATGCTGTAATAACCTCTGCGGGGGCAGTAAGTGACAGTGCGGCGGACGGAGCGGCGGATATAGTGAGTGCGGACCTTAATCTGACATCGCAGGGTGCGGTAAGCCTTGATATCAATGTTACGACATTAACGGTAAGTGCGGCGGCAGCGGGGAATATATCGCTTGATGAAGTTGACGGGCTTACAGTGACATCCGCGACAACAACAGCCGGAACAATAACAATAACAAGTACGACCGGTAATATAGCGGTTGATTCGATAGTTGCAGGAGCTGCAGGAGATAATGGTGTAACTCTTACCTCGACGGCTGGAAACGTCTCTGAGGCTGGAGCGGGGGATGGAGGAGTTGACATAGACTGCGGAGCCCTTGTTATCACAGCAGTGACAGGGGTGGGTCCCGCAAACGCGATAGAAACAGAAGTAACAAGTGTTGATATCCAGAACTCAACAAGCGGTTCTGTGCAGATAACAGAAAGCGATGATGTAACAATCCTGAATCTTATTCAGAGCAGTGCGAATAACAATATAGTATTCACATCAACAGCAGGGACGGTAACAGTTGATTCAGCTGCAGCGACAGCAGTATCAGCCTCGGGGACAGGGAGCATAGATATAACAGCTACAGGGGCTCTGTCTGATGTGATTATAGAAAATACCATATCAGGGCAGACAGGTGCAGTTACAGTTACTGCGGGAAGATATATTGATATTAATAGCACTGTGACTTCAACCACAGGTCAGATTGAATTTTTATCATCAGCTGTCGGCCCGATTTATCTGGGAGCAGATATTACAACAAGTGGCGGCAGTATATTATTCTCTGATGACACTGTCAGAGATGGCGCAGTTCTTGTAACCCTTTCAACAGGAGCAGGCGTAGGGGGGAATATAACCTTTACCGGTACACTGAACGGCAATGCAGCCTATGCAGAAGACCTGACAGTACTTGCGGGAACAGGAAGTATAAACTTCGGGGACGGGGCAGCAGATACGGTAGGTGCCGGGACACCTGTCGGGGACATCACAGTTACAGGCGCCTTAAATACCAGGTTCTACGGGGCTGTGACAGCTGACAGTATAACCCAGACTGCAGGGACAGGGACAACGCAGTTTGACGGAGCTCTTATTTTAAGGGCAAACGGGACAGTCCCTGGGACAGGTCTTTCCCTTACAGGAAGTGTGTTTACATTCAACAGCACGGTAAATACCCTTGCAGGGGGAAACGGCGGTACAGTGACTATTGACAATGGCGGTCTTCTTACGGTTATAACAGGTGCTGATTTCAGCCTTGACGGTGCATTTACACAAACAGGGGCCGGGGATACAGATACTGCCGGAAATATAACAACAACGGATGATGCAGTCAGTTTTGCCGGTGCTGTCACCCTTACCGGTGATATCTCAATAACAACCGCAGGAACCATAGCAGGAAACGGGATAACCTTCAGCGATGCAGTTGACGGTGATTTTCTTCTTACACTGTCTGCAGCAAGCGGCGATGTTGTAATGGATGGAGCTGCAGGTGTTTTAAGCGGCCTGGCTGTAACTTCTTCAGGAAGCATTGATATAAACAGTACCCTGTCTGCAGATGATGAAAACATTATTCTTGTATCTGCCGGAACTGTAGATATGGCTGATACAGTAACAACCACAAATAATGGAACAGTAACTGTCACAAACGGAGGGCTTCTGACAATAGTCGCAGCTGCAGATATGAGTCTCGATGGAGCGTTCCTTCAGAACGGGGCAGGAGCCGTAATTACAGCTGGAGATATTACAACAACAGCAGATAATATAGATTTTATATCAAATGTTACCCTTACAGGCGCCGCTGTTGTGGCTTTTTCAACAGGAGCAGGCGTGGGGGGGAATATAACCTTTACCGGTACACTGAACGGCAATGCAGCCTATGCAGAAGACTTGACAGTACTTGCAGGAACAGGAAGTATAAACTTCGGGGACGGGGCAGCAGATACGGTAGGTGCCGGGACACCTGTCGGGGACATCACAGTTACAGGCGCCTTAAATACCAGGTTCTACGGGGCTGTGACAGCTGACAGTATAACCCAGACTGCAGGGACAGGGACAACGCAGTTTGACGGAGCTCTTATTTTAAGGGCAAACGGGACAGTCCCTGGGACAGGTCTTTCCCTTACAGGAAGTGTGTTTACATTCAACAGCACGGTAAATACCCTTGCAGGGGGAAACGGCGGTACAGTGACTATTGACAATGGCGGTCTTCTTACGGTTATAACAGGTGCTGATTTCAGCCTTGACGGTGCATTTACACAAACAGGGGCCGGGGATACAGATACTGCCGGAAATATAACAACAACGGATGATGCAGTCAGTTTTGCCGGTGCTGTCACCCTTACCGGTGATATCTCAATAACAACCGCAGGAACCATAGCAGGAAACGGGATAACCTTCAGCGATGCAGTTGACGGTGATTTTCTTCTTACACTGTCTGCAGCAAGCGGCGATGTTGTAATGGATGGAGCTGCAGGTGTTTTAAGCGGCCTGGCTGTAACTTCTTCAGGAAGCATTGATATAAACAGTACCCTGTCTGCAGATGATGAAAACATTATTCTTGTATCTGCCGGAACTGTAGATATAGCTGATACAGTAACAACCACAAATAATGGAACAGTAACTGTCACAAACGGAGGGCTTCTGACCCTTGAGGACGGCTGTAACATGACTCTTGACGGGGCTTTCCTTCAGAACGGGGCAGGTGAGAGTGTATCAGGAGGGGGGATATCCACTACAAATGATACAGTAACATTCACTGCAACCGCATATCTTGCTGGTTCAACTGACAACATGACTTTTAATACAGGAGCTGTTAACCTGATCTTTCTTCAGGATATTCATATATATGCACCTCTCCGCAATATTATATTCAGCGGAAACAGTTTCTCGTGCCGGAATTTTGTCCTCTACAGCGGAAATATAAACCTGTCTGGAAATGACCTTGCTGTTTCTCAGGACTTTGTCGCTTTCGGCTCTGCATATGATTCTGTAATCGGGACTGGTGTAGCAGACCTTTTTACATATGATAACCCTGCAAGGAGCGATGACGGCAACTTCCCGGGGAATTTAATGCCTAATCCTCAGGTTGCCCTTGTATCAGCTATACCGGGGACAGCTATAACATTTACAGAGCTTAATTACGCAGGCAGTTTTTCTGATCTGAGCGGATCCTTACTGAACATTTCAGGCAATTTCTATGTAAACGGCTGCAATATGACAGGTACAGGGAACTGGACCCTCTCAATCCCTGATAATGACAGCATAACTTCAGGGTTTGCTGAGGCTTACAACATGAGTGTCAGTTATTCACAGGCATCTCCAGGTTGGGTTTCTGCAGGGGAGAATGTTGCCGACAACCTTAATAATTCAAACTGGGAGTTTTCCACCTCTTCTCTGCAGACCGGAGCGGCAGCTCTCGCAGCACCTTCCGACTGGGATAAAGCAACCGGTTCAGTTCTCACAAATCCATATCCTGTTGACAGTGATAACGCGGGATGTGTAACTGTTTATGATAATGTAATACGTGTGGAAATAGGGCCCTCAGGAACGGCAAAGGTTTTCGAAAACAGCAGCAATGAGATAAGCCGTGCTGTTGCAGCAGGCGCTTTGAGGACAAACAACGGAACAGTCAACTTCACCGGTTCTTTTATTGACAGGGACTGTACAACATCGACAGACGGACAGGGGGATATATCTGTGTTCTATCTTCAGGTGGCTGATGCTGACACATGGAACACAGATGCTTCCGGTACCGGACCTGGAAATGCCATAAGCACTGACATGGGAAGACCTGTCGCCCTCCCCGCCGCCCCTGATCTTCCATCCCATAAAACTGTAACTGCTGATATATTTGCCCCTAAAGGGCTGGGAGACCATTCAGACGGATTTGATGCTGCTACGGAGCTGTATCTTTCCCTTCTTGACAGCAGAAAGAACAGAATTACCCATTATCCTGTCGGATCAACCTTTACCGGAGTGACAGATCACTGCAGGCCTGTTGTTGCCATGATAGAAACAGGCAGAGACAATAATTCCGCAACAGAATATAACTGGCATAACTATTTTCAGATAAAATATTCTGAACCTGTAGATATCGGAACAGCTGCGGCTTTTGTTGCGGGGGGCGGGGCTGATAATGTAAGGGCAATGACAGATTTCACTGCAGCAGGTGATTACGGCGGCTATATCCATGAAACTGTAGCTGACACAACTGTTACAGCTGAAGGTTATTTCAGCTATCCCGGCAGATTTAAATCCGGAACACGGAACCCTCTTGATGCTGATCCAGCCGTAAGCTCTCTGTTCCGCGGTGCTCCCAATGCATACGGCGACCTTGGACTCAGGATATATGCGGCAGGGCACAGCGACGGAACAACATGGACAGGGTTTATGTATGATGTTACAGACCCTAATACTCAGGTTGCGGCAATTGAAACTAACGACCAGATAATTGATGCAAACGGGAACAGTATCTATCCCACAACATTTACAATACAGGATGACGGGGCAAATCCTGTTGCCTGTGACTGGGTTCAGCCCTCTGTCTCCCCGTACAGCGGCGACCCCCTGGTTGTAAGTGAGGTTATGACACTTGATTTTGACAGCGATGGTCTGATAGACAGGCTTGAGTTTCATATACTTGACAATAATACTGATATATGGGATTCAGATGCTGATCACAGCGAGGCTAACGATTTTACAACCGGGTACGGGATAAGGGAATCTTCTCTGTATGATCTTGACGGATTCGGAATAAATGTTGAGGGGGCTGCTCCTGTCGTTCCGGCCGGGGGATTCACATTTGCAACTGATGTTGATAATGCACTTTTTAATCCGGCTCCCGCTCCTGCTGTAAACAAAAGCGATGATACCTATTTCTCACTTACCTTTGACGACAGCGCACTTTCCCTTGACTACCTTTCAAAAGATGTTTTTTCCTATGATTCATCGCTTGGAAGGATTACCGATCTTGCAGGAAACCTTCTTCTTGATGTACTTCCTTCCAGGAACTGCATGGAAAGGGTTCCCCCTACGATCTTCTATACAATTGGATCTGCAGGTCTTGACAGGGTATATGTCAGATTTTCAGAATATGTATTTCATGTAGCGGATAAAACAACCATTATTCAGCCGGCGGATTTCACTATCAACGGAGGGGCATACAATATTACCTCAATTACACCGATCGGGACAAAAACCTCAGGTCCGAATATAGGGGTCCTTGATGCCTTTTTTACACTGGATAACCAGATTGCTGTTGATGATCTTCTGACAATCAGGATTGATCCGGTCCTTGCAGCTGTCTGTGATAATTTTGACACCCAGATGTATGATGATGATCTGCACCGGATAAGCGATTTCGCGGTGGGACTTGCAGAACCTGTCTGGGCCGCTGACAGCTATAATGCGGACAATTCAAGCTACGACAGTAAATCCATAAGGGATTTCACCGGAAAGGACCGCCTCCAGGCAACAGATATTACCCTTGAGGCGAGAATAAATACAACAGATACAACACTTCCCCTTACCCTGTTCTATGATGCTGATGTTCCCTCCGGCGTAAAAGTTGATAATTTCTGGCTTCCGACCCTTTTTGCAGGGTATAATACAGCTGCAAACAGCTCGGCAAGGGGGCTTAATCCATTCAGCACCAATAATGCGTTAAGGGATTTTCTTATTCCTGAAAGCGACAGTGAGGTTTCAGCCGGGAAGGACCTGGAGTTTATCTTTAATATCGGGGGGCTTTATGCGGGAAGACTTCTTGACAGTTCCGATCCAAGGACTATTGCGCCGTGGAAGATCCCGATAAGAGGTATTAAAAAACAGAGAAGCGGAGTTACAATACTCAATAATGTAATAAATGTTTCAAACGGGGAAAAGACTATACTGAAATATGATCTTTCAAAAACAGGGACTGTTACAATCAATATATTCAGTCTTTCAGGTGATGTCGTAAAAACTGTCTTCAAGGGGAGACAGCCTAAGGGCAGCTACAGCTATACCTGGGACGGGACCAATGCCGGAGGAAGAAGAGTCGCAAGGGGTATTTATTTTGTAAGGGTTGTGGGCCCTGATATTGATGAATACAGGAAGGTTATTGTAGTTAAGGATTAGGACTTTATTCTGATATATAATAAAGTGAAGGGGCTGCAATAAGTACTGAACCGATATCCATTGAATTGGGAAGAGCAGTTGAATCGGAAGGTGATATCCTGAGTTCCAGTGTATCGCCTTTATCTATCTGTATGAATTTTTCAACTGAGATTTTTTTCCATGATGTGCTGCTGTAGGATGATGACGGGAACCCTGTCACATAGTTGTTTATCCCCAGGGATATTCTTGAAGACCTGAACCTGTTCTGGCTGGGGGAGACGTCAGCATCAGCTTCCCCCTTTACATATACTGAAAAACGGTATATTCCGGAATAAAGTTCCGGCCGGCCTGTATCTGTATACGGTACTGTCAGTCTCAGGTAATAGTCAAGGTCGCTTCTTACTATCCTGAAATCATCAATAAATCCATACTGGGTTTTGGGATAATTATTATCAAAAGAACCTATGCAGAAATAGCTACCAGCTTTTGCAGTTATTCCGGTATCAAGGTTCCCGTAATCAGGGAATCTTGTAAAAGCAGCAGTATCGCCTCCACTCCATCCTATTTCCACTTTCGGTGTCCATGTTCTGTAAATGTTTGCAGATGATCCGTCATTGTATTCAAATACCGCAGTATCATCTGTTGTCGCTCTTGTGAAGGATAGTCTTGATATGTAGTTTTTGTTCAGGAGGAAGGTGTCGGAGAGTGTTGAAAGATCAAACCTGAGAATATCTGTTGGAGCCGGAATAGTATACTCCAGGCTGTTGTTCCCTGCATCATCGTTCACCCTCAGAGGATCGATATTTTCCCTTGGGAAAGTTGCATTTGTAGTTGTACCAGTATTATCCCAGCCAGCAGTCCCCGATTCAAAGCCTCCGTCAGGGACAAGGTTGAAAATCTCAAGCCGGGATATGTCACCTGAATCAGCATTGTTCGGAAGCCCTGTAAAGACAGCCACAGCGGGAAGATCTGCCGCCCCGGTTGAATCGGTGTTGAATCCCATATAATGGTAAGCCCCTTCAACAGGATCATCCGATGTCCAGATGTTTCCTATCGCAACATCCAGAGGGCGGTATTGAATATAATTAACCCCCTGATATTCCGTAATATCCGGGACATCAGAGCAGGAGATGAGAATGAGTAAAATTATTACAGAAAAACTGATCCTTCTCACTTCATGTATTCCTACTATTAATATATTATTTATTCCGGCTGTTGTCTATTTTTTTACCTGAATAATTGAGGACTTAAATTTTGCTTAAAAAGATAAATATTAATATAAAATATCATAAAACCATTATTATCTCTACACTAGTATTTATAATCGGCTTCTTTTCCATAAATCTTATAAATTACAGCACAGGAGAAGACGCTTTCCGCAGGAATCTTTTTAATTCTGTTCTCCCCTCTTCTTCAGGGAATATTTTTAACTGCATCGAAGAATTTAACAGCAAATATATTCTTGCTGTTAAATTTATCAGCTGCAGCCCTGTTTTTGAAGATCTGATTAAAAGAAGTAATATTTATGATAACAGGGAGGAATTTATTTCATATCTGTCATCTTTGAAAATTACCGATGATATTAAGACATCAGGGCTTGTATCTCTTGCAACCGGCCGGTATTACGACAGTCAAGGGATTGTTCTTGATATTGACACAGAATCAGACAGAGACAGATGGATAAAGGAATTTGTCGAGGCGGATTATGATTTTAAATCGACTTTCTATGACCCTGAAAATGACAAGGAACTTTTTGCATTATATTACGATACCAAATTAAGAGATTATAACGGAGATGTTTTTGCAGTTTTCGGGATAGGTGTTTCATTTGAATCCATTCTTAAAAAGGCGGAAAATATCGGTCAGGGCAAAAAGTTTTATTTTATCAATAAAAAGGGAGAGTACAGGTTCCCTGTTGCCTTAAGAGGCAGTAATATTTATGACCGGTATAATTTAAGATTTGAAAACATTCAACTTTCGGAAAGCAGGATGGAGCAGTATGAACGCTTTGTACAGACTGCAGAAGATGGAAAGGATATTGTTTTCTATATCAGGCATGTGCCATCACTTGATACCTTTCTCGTCGTTGAACATGATATCACACCGCTTCTTAATGGGCTGAGGAAACATCTCCTTTCCAGTTTTCTTTCAGGACTGTTCCTTTCTCTTTTAATAGTTATTCTCAATATCATTATAATTCACAGATCAAACAAGGTTCTTGCCGGAAGGGGGTATATAGATCCTCTGACAGGAAGTTACAACAGGCGTTTTCTGGAATCCCTCTTTACATCAGGACTGGGGACTTTAAACAGGGCGGGAAATCCTCTTTCCCTTATTGTTGTAGATATAGATTATTTTAAAAAAATTAATGATACCAGAGGTCATCTGGAAGGGGACAGAATCCTCAAAGCAGTATCAGATACTGCCAGATCCTATATCCGGGATAAGGATTTTGTTATAAGGTGGGGCGGGGATGAGTTTGTAATTCTTGTTTTTGCTGATATCGAACATGCCGGTTATATTGCGGAAAGAATACGAGAGGAGGTTGAGATTAATTCATACGTAACAATTACTGCCGGCATATCTGAAAAGGATGAAAACGAATCTTTTGACTGTGCCCTTTCAAGAGCTGATTCTGCATTATATAATGCTAAAAAAGAGGGGAGGAACAGGGTTTATACAGCCTGAAAATGATTATGACTGATATTGCTGTATCTGTAATAATTCCGGCCTATAACAGGAAAGACCTCCTTTCTGATGCTGTAAATTCGGTTTTAAGCCAGAGTTTCAGATCTTTTGAGCTGATTATTGTTGATGACTGTTCTGATGAGGATATCCGGGGGGCTGTCATGTCTGTTCCCGGGATAGAAAGTATAAACTATAATATAATTACCCTTGAAAAACATACCGGTATGCCCGGTCTTGTAAGAAACAGTGGTGTTTATGCTGCGGCGGGAGAATATATAGCTTTTCTTGATTCTGATGATTTATGGGGAAAAGATAAGCTTTTAAAACAGTTTTTTCTGATAAAGAGGTTAAAAGATAAAAACATCAGGATTACCCATACAAGGGAAAAATGGCTCAGAAGTGAGAAAACAGTTTCCCAGAAGTCCCAGAAGCATGAAAGGGAAGGGGATATTTTTGAAGATGCTCTCTGGAAATGCATTATCGGCCCTTCTACCGTGATGATGGAAAAAAAACTTTTTAATGAGGCCGGAGGATTCAGGGATGACCTTGAAGTTGCAGAGGATTACGAGCTGTGGCTCAGGATCACTGCAGGTGAAAAGGTAGGATATATTGACGAAATGCTTACAGTGAAAAGGGCCGGGGACTGGGAGCAGCTCTCGGAAAAGTACGGCCAGATCGAGATCTTCAGAATAGATGCCCTTTATGGGCTTTTAAAACAGGACTATTTTAAGGGTGAAAAAAAGATATTGGCAGAGGAAATATTCAGGAGAAAGTGCGGAATATATGCTGCAGGCTGCAGAAAGCGGGGGAAAACGGAAGAAGCCATGCATTATGAAAATCTTGCAGAAACGTTATAATTATACCGGATAAGTATCAATAATCTGTCCTGAATATTTATTGAGATAAAATTATTATACCCTTTAAGGTATAAAATATTGGGGCGAATTGCTTAAAGAGACGAAAGAAATCTGATTACATTAAGCCCGTCAAGAGCAGATGAAACAGGATAGTAATCTCTTTCTTTTACACACCTTACTGCATCTTTTACCATGTTCTCAAAATATGCTGTTTTTTCCTCTGCTTTGTTGCCTGTATCAATAAGGGAATTGAATCCGCTGTAATAGGGACTTTCCGTGCTTTTAAACTCGGCGAATATCCCGTTTCCGATCCTTATCATCCCCTTTTCAAAACTCAGCTCAAACTGAAACACCAGATGGTCCCTTCCTGCTCCTGCCTCGATAAGGACAGGTACATTTCCCGATCTGCATGCTATGAATGCGGTTCCCGATGTCCTGTTAATATTCCCTGCTATTTTCCTTTTTTTAAGTTTACCTGATGTAAGAAACATTGTTATGTCTGCCATATGTGTACCGTCATGCCAGAGAACATTTCTGATTTTCTGACTTTTCCCCATATAGAGAGTTCCTTTGAGAGAAAGGAGTTTCCCGTATTTTTCATCTCTTATAATCTCTTTTACAGCACTATAATTATTCGAATATCTTCTCTCATGGTTTATCATTATTTTTGACTGCTTTTTTCTGTGGAAGCGGGCGATTTTTTCTGCAGATTTGAGTGAATCTGCAAGCGGTTTCTCACAAACCATTGTTCCAACTCCATGCTTTATCCCCTGCTCTACAAGGTTGAGATGACTGTCAGGATGTGTGGCTATAAATAGAATGTCAGGTTTTACCTCGATCAGCATTTTATCCATACTTTCAAATGCAGTGCAGTTCCATCTTTCCGCAAAAAGGGCAGCCCTTTCCGGATCTATATCAAAACCTCCTGCTATAATACAGTCCGGATTTTCAGAAACAGCCCCTGCATGGGTGCAGGGTTTTTCCCTCAGCGGGTCATCTTCTAAAAGCGATGCTATTCTCCCCAGCCCTGCAAAAACACATTTCAGTTTTTCCATATGAATCCGGTTTCTTCCTTAAGCACTGCAAGAAGCTCAGGATCATTTGATGCATATTTAATTATAGCTCTGAGAAAACCTGCAGGGGTCCCTGTATCAAGTCTTTCCCCTTCAATCGGTTTATATACAACCCGGCTGAGGTCCATAAGTTTTTTTAGGGCATAAACATGGAAATATTCACTGCTGATTTTCTCTTTCAGGTGGATTTCCCAGCCCTCCTCAAGAAAGGCGAATATGTCCGGGGTAAAGAGGAACCTCCCTATAGATGCTTCTCTGCTGGGTTCGGTGCCTGGAGAAGGTTTTTCAATAATATTTTTTACAAAACCATTTCCGGAGATATCAAGTACTCCATATCTTTCGAGTGACGGAGGATCATGCAGTGTGGACATTACAGAACATCCGGTTTCATTGTATTTTTCAATCAGCTGCTTTGAAAGGGGGACTTTGCCGAAATGGAGATCATCAGGGTATGCCACAATAAACGGACTGTCTCCGATAAATGCTTTTGCCTGAAGAAGTGCATGGCCTGTCCCTTTCATCTCTGTCTGCCGTTTGAAAAATATTTCAGCTTTGCACGGTTCTATGGATTTTAGTTTATCAGTTTTTCCCTCACGGGTGAAAACTGATTCAAGTTCAATTTCCCTGTCAAAATAGTCGTCCATAACCTTTTTTCGCCTGGATGTAATTATCAGGATCTCAGTTATACCTGATGATATGAACTCATCTATTATAAAATCAATTGCCGGCCTGTTTATAAGAGGCAGCATCTCCTTGGGAACGGTTTTTGTTACCGGAAGAAATCTTGTGCCGTAACCGGCGGCTATTATTACACCTTTCATATCCTTTTATTATCATTATGTTGATGGTAAAAATCAAGTCCACAAGCTGACCTGCTGTTCCCTGTTATCTTTATATAGGTACCCGCCTGGGGGGAGCCGAACACGAAGTGTATACAGGTTTCCTTAATATATTTTTTTTCTGTATCCGCCTGGAGATATTCCGTATTTCCCTGTAAATGCTTTTGAAAAAGACTGAAGATTAGAGTAGCCGATATAGGAAGCTATTTCCTTGAGACTCATTTCCCCTTTTTCAAGTTTATGAGATGCGACTTCCAGCCTGTAATCTTTGATATAGTTGTAGACAGAATTATTGTATAATTCTTTAAATCCTTTTTTTAGTTTAAACTCATTAAGACCGGTGATCTTTGCAAGTTCTGACAGGGGGGGAGGTGAATCAAATCTGTATTCAAGAATTTCCTTTGCAAATATTATTTTGTCGGTTTCTTCAGGCTGTAAAACATTTTTACCATTACTGCCGGCGAGATAGCTTTCAAAAAGTTTTGATGAAATACCCAGAACCCTCCCTTCAAAAGCAATCCAGTCCCACGGGCTGTTTATTTTCAAACTGTAGAGAGAAACTATGAATGATCTGAGTTCAGGAACCACTGCTTCTGTAAAAAAATATCCCTTTGAACGGCCTGATATAATATCTATATTATTGTTTTTTCCATTCTCATGAAAAAAAGGGTATGTATCCAGCATCCTTTTTTTAAAACAGATATGACAGGCAAGTGTTTTTATCCCCCCCTTAAAAAAGGATGTATATCTTTCTCCCGGTAAATTGTTCCATGTTATTTTATTTCTGAAATCAAGATTGAATTTGCAATCAGGCAGTTTGTTGGAATGGTTACCGTAAAAAACTACTGTTGCAACACTTCCGTTATCAAGGCTTTTCATTGTATGCAGCATATTGAAGTCTCTTTCTGACTCTGCATATTCAACACATAATTCTATACCTCTGCATAATTTTATTCTGATAAATTTAGAGAAAAAGTCATTTTTTTTAATCGTGAAGCTGCTGATACCGTTGCCCCCCGGTATGTTTGAGTGGAATGGGATACAATGCTGGATTTTGCTGCTGCTGATTTCATAATCAGTATAGGTTGTTTTGGTTCTGCTCATTCTTTATGTTTCTGTCTGTGATTTCATATATTTTTTAGGTGAATTACCATATTTTCCCCTGAACGATCTTGTGAAAGATGATGGTGTTGCGAATCCTGTTTCAAGTGCTGCTTCTGTTATATTTGCTTCTCCGTTTTTTATCATAAGTAAACCTTTTTCAAGCCTTAAGTCTCTCAGGTATTCATGGACAGTATTTCCGAACACCTCCTTAAAACCTTTTTTAAGTTTGAATTCGTTAATATGTGATCTTTTTGAAAGTTCAGCTATGGAGATATTTTTATTAAATTCTTCTGTGAGGATATTTTTTGCAGTCTTTATTTTTTCAATGTCTGATGTAATGCATGAATCAGAGAACAGTCTCTTTTTTTCCTGAAAGGTAAACATTTTTGATATTGCTACGAGAATTCCTGATTCAGCTTTCATCCATTCCCATGGGGTTAAAGGGGGATGGGCGGATATATTCCTGATCAGGTCTGTTATTGATCTGTCGCTGAATACTGTTTCATAAACCCCCCTTTCCGCTCCTGAAAAAATTCTCCAGAGGGGGTTGGTTGTGCAGCAGTCGGCAGAGATCAGATATTTTTCCATATCCATATTTATACATATATAAAGTGTGCTGACCCTTTCCCCTGCCGGAATATGTGCCGAACATTTTTCACCCGGAAGATTTCCTATGAAGAAGCTGTTTGTATCATGGTTTAATATTTTTCCTGTATCATGCAGAGTTGAGTATGATCGGCCTTTAAGAGAAAAAACACCTATCACTGTGTTTTCAGGAAGTCTCTCTCTGCAGTATATTACTTCATCCTCACTGGTAAGAATATCCATGCTTATTATTTTAATACCTGATGCGAAATTTATTATTCTGCATTCTCCAAAGCCGTTTATACTGCTTGGTTTGAAGCATTCTGTTGAGTTTGAATTTTCTATATTGAATGAAATATTTTCTGCGTAATTCATTTTTATATCATTTTTAATAAGAATCTTTTAATCTGTTTTTTTGTTTGGATCGTTTGTTAAACTTAAACGAAGTAAAAATGACTTTACCGGGAATATGGATAATAATCAATTCCTTTAATTAATCCCTTTTGGACAAGGATTAATCCTGTTATGAAAAGTTTTCCTTAATCAAAAAGATTAGTGTTGTCCTGTCTGTCCAAACAGGCAGGCATAGACTGATTAAGGAGTTTATTATGAACAATGCAGTTATTAATGTTATCACAGGAGAAAATAAAATTGAAAAAGCAAAAAGCATTCCTGTTGCTGAAGCTTTAATGAAATTCGGGTTGATTCTTGTATTTCTCATCCTGTCATCGTGCAGTTCAGATGGTGGTGGAGGAAGCTCTGAATCAAGTTATCCTTCAGCCTCCCTTGTGATCCCTGATTCTGATGCAGGCAAGGTTATATCTGTAAATACAATCAAGCCTGGACCGGTTGTCTGGAGAGAGTTTACAGGGGCGGATATCGGCTCAGATTCATACGGGTTTAAACCTTCTGATATATTTATTGACAATATGGATAATATCTATGTTTCAAGCACAGGGAACGGTTTATCAGGAATATTTTCTATTTCATCTATTGACTCGCCTTCAAAGCAGATGATCATTGACGGCTATGCAGTTGACGCCTTTACAATAGATACTGTATATGGAATCTACTATTATACACTTAATGATTATATTGGAAAAGTATTTAAAGCCCCGATGAACGGATCAGGTCCTGATTCAGCTGTTGCAGGTATTGAGATGCTTCCCGGATACCGGGATAATAAATTTAACGGGATGTGCCTTGATGATGACAGTCATCTCTATCTTGCTTATGAGCCGGCAGGTCCTGGTGCCTCTTCCGGCTTCTGCAGGATAAGTCTTACAGACGGCTCCCTGCTTGGATCTTATACACTTCCTTCCGGGCAGTGTGCGAAGGATATTACAATCCTTAACGGGAAAATATACGGTTCTGTGTTTGAACAGAGAGGAGGGAGCCCGGTTTTTGATTATAAGAACAATCGGATTATCTGTTTTGATGCTTCTTTAAATGTTATTCAGGAAATCAGCTCATCAAATATATCGGATAAACATTTTTATGGTCCCAGCCGCTTTCTTCCTGCAGATGATTCCAGGTGGCTTTATGTTATTGATGAAAATACAATGGTCCCATTCAGTGATGAAAATAAGTATTTAATGAACCGGATAGTTGCCATTGATACAAGGAGGGAAGAGGATTTTGTTATTTTTAATCCTTCTGAAGCAGTTCCTGAACATGATCCATTTTATTTCTATATGCACTGTTAGGACTGATGAAAATAGTATACTACACATCCAGCATTGCAGGTACCGGAAGGATTATTCAGGGAGTTTCCATCTGTATGGGGCTGAGAAGGATGGGTATAAATTGCGAATTTCTCATTCTCAGCAATGCATCTCCTGATGTTGCTTCAATTGCAGACAGGCTTTCAGTCAGCCACATAGAAATTCCCCCTGAAGATTCCGATCAGCTTAACAGCAGAAACTATGGTGCCTCAGTTTTATACTTGACTCTCAGAGAACTTCAGCCTGACATACTTATTGTAGACAGGCTGTGGTTTTCTCTTCATCATTTTATAAACAGAATTAATTGCCTTAAAATATTTTTTACTATTCAGGTTTCTGATAATTTTTTTTATATAAAACTTCCCTGCGGCAGCGATATCAGCTTCTGCCCCGAACAGTATTCAAGAGTTTTCACAATAGAGCCGTTTAATCCTCCCTTTCATGCTGAAAAACTTGCTCCCATGATAATCAGAAACAGGGATGAGATTCTTTCCCGTGATTCCGCCCTTGAAAAACTCGGATTAAATAAAAATGGAAGAAAATATTGTTTAACCGCAATCAACTATAAACCCGGGCATCTTGAACTACTTGAGGAAAAATATTCATATCTTGAAAATGAGGGATATACCCTTGTCAGGTCCACAAACCTGGGAGGGGGAGGGATATTCCCTGCAGTTGATTACTTCAATGCTTTTGACCTTGTAATATGTGCAGCCGGTTATACCCAGTACTGGGAGACAAAATATTTTAATAAAAAAGCTTTATATGAAACCCTTCCTCTCAAGTTTTCCAGCATGGACTGGCGGATAAGGCATTGTCAGGACTGTTCATTTCAGGATAACGGCTGTGACCAGCTGGCAGAAATTATCGGTGATTATCAGCGCGGAGGAGGCTGATTTATTATAATATGTATCATTTCTGTATTAAAGACCTTTCTGAGCTCAGCTGGATAGGTGATATGACGTATCTCATACGTTCTGGTACAGATGCAAAGTATGACGGGAGTATAGGGTAGAAGATGAAGTAGAAAGTTGTAATTGTTTTAATTATAACTTTCCGTTATAAGCCTTAAATTCCAGTTGACGATTATCAAGTAATAACTGTAGAGTCTGTTTATGGTGTTTAGAAAAAGCTTATCAGTTATTGCCCTTTTTATTACTCTTATATCCTGTACATCAAAACAGGATATAACTATCAATTCTTCCGGTAAAGGGAGCTGCACTTTTAGTGTTGAGCTTGACAGCTTTTTTATTGATTATCTTAGAGATCTTTCTGATGCAGCAGGAAGCGGAAGTGATAATTTTTCTGTTTTTGAAAGAGCAGCTATAGAGGAAGCATTTAATCAGTATTCTGATGCCGTACTCAGTGATGTAAGAATTTCAGGAAGCGGAAAGCTTGAGGTTGACTTGAGTTTCAGTAATCCTGAAGAAATTCTTAAGGAAAATACCCGGAATCCTGTTCTGAAATTCAGCAGAAAAGGTAATACAAGCCTTTTGTCCTTTAATCTCAACATGGATAATTATTCTGTATTAAGCCGTCTGGTCGGACTTGCAGATAATCCTGTTTTATCAGCTCTCACTCCGCAGCCTGACAATCCCTACAGTAATGATGAGTATCTTGATATGGTTGATTTTGTTTTTTCAGATTATAAGGGGGGAGATATGGCAGCCCTTACCGTTTCCCGGGCAATGGTTGAAATTAATATAAAAACAGAGGGAAAAGTCCTCAGAGCTGATAACGGCAGGATCACAGACACCGGAGTTGCTTTCAGAATACCTCTGCTGAAATTTCTTACCCTTTCAAGTCCTGTAGAGTTTTCAGTTGAATACAGGTAGCTGTAAAACCTGAAAGCAGTTTTTCTTTTCACAGGAAGTTGTGCGTTTTATCAAATGGGGAATTAAGCTGCTAATTGATTAAGGGCACCTCTAAAAACTATGTTTTTTTCGTTTACTAAAAAAATAATTCCTTACACCATTGGCGATTAGGTGCCCGGTATGGGGATCAACCGAAGGTTAATAGAGATCCCCTTAATTAAAAAAATCCAGAAGAGGCTGTCAGAAATTGAGAATATCCCATCCCCTCTTTTTCGCGAGAAATTTAAGGCGGAAATCAGGATTGGTTGCAACCGGTTTCCCGACCTCCTCAAGAAGTGGGCGGTCGTGAATACTGTCTGAATAAAAAGCTGTTTTTCCCAGATCAATACTGTTGTCTCTTGCAAAATCAAGCACCTGTTTCTTTTTTTCATTTCTGAAGACAGGGGTGCCTTCAAAACAGCCGCAGCAGAGGTTATTTTCAAAACTGATTCTGGTTGCGATAAGGTCGTCAACACCAAGAAAATCTGCCAGCGGTCTCAGTACAATCTCCATTGAAGATGAAGCGAAAACAATCCTTTTCCCGTCATCCTTGAGTTTTTTTATATAGTCAACAGCACCGGGATAGAGGGATGGTTTAATATATCTGATAAAGTTTTCATGGGCAATTTCTTCGAAAAACTCCCTTTTTATCCCTACAAGCTCAGGAATTTTTCTGTTAAAGTGCTTTTCATTCATTTTACCGTATTTATAGTTCAGGCAGACAAGAGGAACAGATTTTAATATTGAGATCGGAAGATAGTTCTTTTTTATCAGCAGCAGCAGAAAGCTGATTGCTGTCGATTTTCTTGTTATTGTATGATCAACATCAAAAAATTCATTATCTGTGTTTATATTCATGACTGAAATTACAGCATAATAAAAATAATAAAATAAAGCAATAAAACAGAATAATTTATTGTGAAAAATCACCACAATTCAATATGGTATTTATACCCCTGTTCTGTAAGAAACTTCTGCCTGTTTGCTGAAAATTCCTCTTCAACTGTGTGGTGAGAGACTATACTGTAAAAATAGGCGTTTTTTTCCTTGGGACGGAGTATTCTTCCAAGTCTCTGCGCTTCCTCCTGCCTGGAGCCGAAGCTTCCTGAAATCTGTATAGCAACCGATGCGTCAGGCAGATCTATTGCGAAGTTTGCCACCCTGGAAACAATAATGACCTTTTCCTTCCCCTTTCTGAAAAGTGAGTAAATAACTTCACGTTCCTTGTTCGGCGTCTGCCCGGTTATAATCGGGACGTTGAGGATCTTCTGCATTTTTTTCAGCTGGGAAATATACTGACCGATTACAAGGATAGAATCCTCCCTGTGATTTTCAATAAGCTCTTTTACAATCTCAAATTTTTCAGGATTTTCTGCTGCTATCCTGAATTTCTCCCTTTTGTCTGAAACTGCATAGGGAATTTCAAGGTTTTCAGGGAGTTCCGCCCTTATTTCAAAACAGTTGGCTTCTGCAATCCATCCTTTTGACTGAAGCTCTTTCCAGGGGCAGTCGTATCTTTTCGGCCCGACAAGGGAAAAAACGTCGGCTTCTCTTCGGTCCTCCCTTATAAGCGTTGCAGTAAGTCCTACCCTGCTGATTGCCTGAATTTCAGCTGTTACCCTGAAGACAGGGGCCGGAAGGAGGTGTACCTCATCATAGATTATAAGACCCCAGTTGTCTTTCCTGAAAATATCAAAATGGGGGAAGTCTGATTTTTTGTCCGGTCTCCAGGTAAGTATCTGATAGGTTGCAATTGTTACCGGTTTTATTTCCTTTCTGTCCCCGCTGTATTCCCCGATCTCATCTTCTGAAAGTGTTGTCTTGTCAAGAAGCTCATCCTTCCATTGATGAACAGCAGCAATATTTGTTGTAATAATAAGTGTTTTTGTTTTATAGATATCCATTATTGCCATGCCTACCACTGTTTTCCCTGATCCGCAGGCAAGTACAATTGTACCGAAACCGTTTCCGGGTTTTCCTCCGCCGTAGAAGGCATTGGCTGCTTCTTTCTGGTAGTCTCTTATTACAAGGTCATAACCTGAAAGTGTTCTGTTCCTGAGTGAAACCTCAAGGCTGTCCCCTCTTCTAAGAGGAACTTCATCCTTGACAGGGTACCCCGAGTTGATAAGCTCCTGCTTGATAGTCCCCCGGTCTACAAGTTTCAGGGAAAATGTGTTCTTCATCGCTGTCGGGAGAAGTATTTTCTGAAGTTTTTTTATTGATTTTATCTCATTGTACAATCTGTCGTCAGATGCAGTAAGAATAAGCTCATAAGGATCATCAGTCTCCTTCAGTATTATTTTCCCGAATATACCTGCGCTTTCAGTAATTCTGAAAATTACATTTTCCGGAACTTCGAATCTTGACCATCTGCTGAGATTTTTGATCATTTCTTCCGGAGTTATACCTGCTGAAGCAGCATTCCAGAGGGAAAGCGATGAGAGTCTGTATGTGTGCATATGTTCCGGTGATTTTTCAAGTTCTGCAAAAACAGAGATATCACTTCTTGCTTCTTCAAAAGAGGGATTATGGACATCCAGAAGCAGTGAACCGTCACTCTGCACTATTATGGGTTTTTTATCCTGATTGGAGTTGTTATCATACATTGTCTGATTAAAATATTTTTTCATGATTATGTCAAAGGCTTTAGGCCTTAATTAGCTGCGGGATCTTGTCACATGTCTGATTTGGTTATAAAATCCTCATTGTTATGTTAGATATAAAATTTATTAAGGAAAATCTCGACGCAGTCAGAGAAAATATTAAAAACCGTAATATGAATGCTGATGCGGATCTTGCAGTATCCCTTTATGATGAAAAGAATGCTCTCCAGCAGGAAATTGATTCTTTAAGGCAGCAGAGAAATGAGAACTCAAAAAAAATGAAGGGGAAACTCTCGCCTGATGAGAGAAATATTCTTATTGAGGAAGGAAAACTTCTTAAGGATAAAATAGCAGAAGCAGAAAAAACATTTTCTGAAAAAGAAAAAGCCTATAAAGAAGCTGTTATGTCTGTACCCAATATGGCTCATCCTGATGTTCCTGTAGGGAAGGAGGACAAGGATAATACAGAGATAAAAAGGGTAGGTAAAGTTCCCTCCTTTTCGTTCAAGGCCAGAGACCATGTTGAAATTGCTTCAGAGCTGGATCTGGTGGATTTTGAAACAGCAACAAGGGTCTCCGGAACAAAGTTCTATTATCTTAAAAATGATGCAGTTATACTTGAGCTTGCCCTTATCCGATATACCCTCGATATTCTGAGGAAAAAGGGATTTATTCTTGTTGAAACACCTGATATTGCCAAAGAGGAGATAGCAGAGGGGATAGGGTTTAACCCGAGGGGAGCTGAAAGTAATATCTATACTCTTGAGGGGACAGGGACCTGTCTTGTCGGGACAGCGGAGATCACCTTGGGCGGTTATTATGCCGGAAGCACTCTTGATGAGAAAGAACTGCCTGTTATGATGGCAGGAATTTCCCATTGTTTCAGAAGGGAAGCCGGGGCGGCCGGCCAGCATTCAAAAGGTCTTTACAGGGTCCACCAGTTTACCAAGGTTGAGATGTTTGTTTACTGTACCCCTGAAAAGTCCGATGAGATGCACCAGTTTATCCTTGCTACGGAAGAAGAGATCTTTCAGGGTCTTGGGGTCCCTTACAGGGTAGTGGATACCTGCTCAGGTGATCTGGGGGCGTCAGCCTACAGAAAGTATGACCTTGAAGCATGGATGCCCGGCAGAGGGGAAAGCGGGGACTGGGGAGAAATCACCAGTACATCAAACTGTACAGATTATCAGTCAAGACGGCTTGGCATAAAGTATAAATCAGATGACGGGGGAAGGTTCCTTCACATGCTGAACGGGACAGCGATGGCGCTTTCAAGAGCTATTATAGCTGTTCTGGAAAATTATCAGCAGGAGGACGGGTCTGTCCTTATCCCTGATGCGCTGAAGCCTTATACCGGATTTGACAGGATCAAGGCTTCCGTTTAAAACATAATACTCTTTCGTTAGGGGGATTTTATGAATATTGTATTAATTGAACCGTTATCTGTTTCCCGGCCTGTTGTTGATGGGTTCAGGGAAAAATTTGAGAAAGCAGGACATAATTTTATATCATACAAAGACAGGGTTGAAGATCCTGATGTGCTGGCCGAAAGGGGAAAGGATGCAGATATAATAGTTCTTACAAATCTCCCTTTCGGCAGAAGCGTTATTGAGAAATGTAAAAATCTTAAACTGATCTCAGTCGGTTTTACAGGTGTTGACCATATTGACCTTGAAGCATGCAGAAAACAGGGGATAACAGTTTCGAATTCTGCCGGATACAGTACTGACTCTGTTGCCGAGCTTGTTATCGGCCATATACTCATGAAACTTAGAAACCTGAATGAATGCGATAAAGCTGTCAGAGAGGGTAAGACAAGAGAAGGTCTGGTAGGGACAACCCTGAAGGGAAAGACCCTGGGCATTGTCGGAACAGGTGCCATAGGAATCAGGGTAGCAGAGATTGCTTCAGTTTTCGGCTGCCGTCTCACAGGCTGGAGCAGAAGTAAACGTGAAGATGCTTTGAAAGCAGGGATTGAATATGTTTCTCTTGAAAAACTTTTTTCCGAAAGTGATATAATATCCCTGCACCTCCCTTTTAACGAAAAAACTGAAAAACTTGTCGGCAGCGAGCTTGTTTCAAAAATGAAAAAAACAGCTATACTTGTTAATGCTGCAAGGGGCGGGGTAGTTGACAGCAATGCACTTGCAGAGGCTCTTAACAGCAGCAGGATCGGAGGGGCCTGTATTGATGTATTTGAAACAGAACCCCCAATCAAATCTGATCATCCGCTTATAAATACTCCGGATACAATTCTCTCCCCCCATGTTGCATTTGCAACAGACCAGTCTTTTCTGATCAGGGCTGATATTGTTTTTGGTAATATCTTCAGCTGGCTTGACGGAAAACCTGTCAACAGAGTTATCTGAAGTATCGGTGATGGAATTGTTTAATAAGCTCTTTGTCTGGAAAAGGCTGAAAAAAAAGGGTATTAAAGAGAGTCCGTTTAAATACAGCGATATTACTGAAACAGAGATAGGAACAACAGACTGGACCAGAATATGGTTTTCCCTTTTTATCGGGCTAGTCTGCGGTTTCATAGGGGTGCTGTTTAAGTCTACAGTAATTTTTCTGGGAAAGTGCACATATCTTGCTTCCAACGGCGATCCGTCAGCCTTTTATGTTTTACCCGTATGGAGCATTCTGATCTTTCTCCCTCTTGTAACCCTTGTTTCAGCCTATATTGTCTCAAAATTTGCCCCTGAAGCAGCAGGTACAGGGAGCAGTTCCTATATTAATTCTTTCCACTATAAAAACGGTATAATAAAACCTCGCACAACAATTGTGAAGTTCTTTTCATCGAGTTCAATCCTCGGCTGCGGAACCTCAGGCGGGTTTGAAGGACCGATTGTCCTGATCGGCTCAGGGACCGGATCATGGCTTTCCAGAAAATTCAGAAAAACAAAAAAAGACATCCATATTTATATGGTAACAGGTGCTGCAGCCGGTATTGCTTCTGTTTTCCAGGCCCCCCTTGGAGGGGCTCTTACTAGTATCGAGATGCTTTACCGGGAGGACTATGAAACAAGGGCCCTTGTCCCGGCTCTTGTCGCATCAGTTACAGGTTTTTTTGTAGCAACATGTATGAACAGCGGCAGTTTTATCATACAGAACCTGAACTATAATTTTTACGGGATAAAGGAGATACCTGCCTATATTCTTCTTACATTCATGTGCTCAGGTGCCGGCTGGGTTTTGGTTAAAATTTTTGATCTCTTTAAAAGTTATGCGGAAAAATCACCTCTTCCAGATTATCTCTTCCCGTTTTTCGGGGCTATCGGGGTTGCCCTTATTTCGCTTGTCTTTCCTCATATTCTGGGGCCGAGGTTTTCTATTTTAATGGATGTAATAAAGGAAAAACCAGGGGTGATGATAATTCTGGCTATTTTTGCTGCAAAACTGATAGCAACATGTTTTGCGATTGGTACCGGCGGCTCGGGGGGGGTTTTCGGTCCCTCTCTCCTGATCGGAGGACTTCTAGGGATAGGGTTCTCGCAGTTCCTTACTGCAGTTGATTTTCCCCTCCCTGTTCCTGAGCCTGAAGCTATGATGCTTGTTGCCATGGCAGGTTTTTTTGCCGCTGTATCAAAGGCCCCGTTCGGATCTGTTATTATGGTTTGTGAAATTGCCGGTACTTTCAAGCTTCTTCCCCCCCTTATAATTGTATGTATGACAACAATTGTTTTAACAAAAAGTTTTACAATATATAAAACCCAGGTCGAAAACAGGTTTAAATCCCCGGCCCACAGCAGCAAGCTTGAAGACAGGTTTCTCTCAGGGATGCTTGTTTATGATTTTATGGAGCACAAGATACCTGCTGAGGTTTCAAGCAGGGCAACAATAAAGGATCTGGTTTCTGACCTGAAGGGGAATGAAAGCTATTTTCCTCTTGTTGTCAAAGACAGTAAAAACAGGATTAAGGGCCTTGTTAAACTGGAAAAGCTTATCGACTATAAATATGTACGGGGTTATCCTGAGACCACTTCCATAATGAAGGTAGCAGACCCCCCGAGTTTTGTATTTCCCGGTGATGATCTTTATGAGGCTTCTCTGAAACTTCTTGAAAACAGCTATGACAGGCTTCCTGTTGTTGATCCCGCAGAGCCTACAAAACTTGTCGGGAGAATAAACAGAAATGAAATATTCAAATTATATGCACGGATGAGACACTAGAAGGATGAAAATTTGATACTTAAGGCTGTTTTACTTGGAATAATTGAAGGGCTGACAGAGTTTCTCCCTGTATCCTCAACCGGTCATCTTATTCTGGCCAATCAGTTCCTCAGTTTCGGGGGGAAGTTTGAAGCAATGTTTGATATAGTCATTCAGTTCGGGGCTATTCTTGCGGTTGTTTTTTATTTCAGAAAGGAGATATTTCCGGGATTCCGGACTGATAGAGAAAAAAGTGAAGTAAAAAGGGTTGTAACCCTCTGGGAGAGAATAATTATCGGCTTTCTCCCTGCTGCGGTTATCGGGGTAATGATAGATGAAACTCTGGAAAAATATCTTTTCAATCCCTTCAGCGTTTCAATCGCCCTTGTCGCCGGGGCTTTTCTCATGATAATTGCGGAAAAACACCAGAAATCAGAGACTGTTGATAATCCCGGCTCAATAACATTAAAACAGGCCCTCATTATCGGTTTATTCCAATGTCTTGCCATGTGGCCTGGAATGTCAAGGTCTGCTTCTACAATTGCAGGCGGTCTCTTTTGCGGTTTTTCCCGTACGCTTGCCGCTGAATTCTCCTTTTTTCTGGGAATACCGACAATTATGGGGGCATCCTTCTATAAACTTCTGAAAACAGGACTGCAGTACTCATCTGATGAATGGATGGCAATACTGGTCGGTACGGTTGTTTCTTTTTTCACCGCACTTCTTGTCGTCAGGTTTTTTATGGATTATCTTAAGAAAAAGGGGCTTCTTCCTTTTGCCGTTTACAGGATAATTCTTGGATTGACTATACTCATTCTGTAATCCTGCTGATATTTTCTCTAAGTTCCCCTATTGTGTATGGCTTCTGGATAAATGCTTTCACTCCGGATTTCATAACATCGTTGATTTCCTGGTTAAAACTGTATCCTGACGCTATTATCACATTAACTGCAGGGTTGATTTTTTTCATTTTAAAATAGGTTTCCCTGCCGTCCATTTCAGGCATGACCATATCAAGTATAACGACGTCTGTTTTTTTCCAGTTACTCCTGTAATAATCAAGGGCTTTTCTGCTGCTTGTGAAGCATCTGACATTGTGTCCTTCCCTGGCGAGCATTTTACCTGTTACTTCACATATTACCTGTTCATCTTCGATGAGAAGAATGTTAAGGCTGGAAATACTCTTTTCTTGCCTGGGGGTTTGCTTCTGCTCTGGACAAAAATCATCTGAATATGGTATATAGAGTTTGAGTGTTGTCCCTCTTCCTTCTCCTGATTTGATCCCTATTCCTCCACCGTGTTTTTGTATTGTTCCGTAAACAGACGCCAGCCCCAACCCTGAATTGGATGATTTATCCTTTGTTGTAAAAAACGGTTCAAAGATATGTTCCATAATCTCTTCAGGGATTCCGGTTCCTGTATCTTTTACTGTAAGAATGATAAATTTCCGTTTTTCAATACTGTATATCAGATCTTCCGGATAAAAAACTCCGGTATCAGCAAGTGATGTTTCAAAAAGAAGACTGCCTCCTGATTCCATTGAATCTCTTGCATTCAGTGCAAGGTTTAAAACAGCATTCTGGAGCTGTGAAATATCCCCTTTTACTACAGCCGCGGTTATTTTGAAGTTTTTTTTCAGAATTATTTTTTTGTTTACAGAATGCTCCAGAATCTCCACTACTTCGTTTACAATTTCATTCAGGTCAACCGTCTGCGAAACATACTGTCCTTTTCTTGAAAAAGTCAGAAGCTGTGAAGTCAGTCCTGATGCCCTGTTTACCGCTTTCAATATCTTTTCTATATATTGGCGGCACTCAGACGAATCATCTGTTTCTGCTTTAAGCATTTCAGCATATCCGGAAATTCCTGCAAGCTGGTTGTTGAAGTCATGGGCGATCCCGCCGGCAAGCTGACCGATTGCTTCCAGCTTTTCCGCCTGAAATAGTCTCCTTTCAAGTTCCTGTATCTTTGTTAAATCCTGTCCGATGGAGAGGATTCCTTCTATACTTCCGTCACTTCCTATGAGAGCACTGTTGTTCCACATGATTTCAATCTGCTTCCCGTCTTTTGCCCTTATATGGTTGATTTTTTCCTCTGTACTTCTTTCTTCAATTGTTTTTTTGAAAAAGTTTATTATTTGATCTTTATCATGATCAGGTATTAAAATATCAAACCAGTTTTTTCCCTTAAGCTCTTTCAGTCTGTAGCCTGTAAGTTTTTCAAAAAAGGGATTTATAAGGATTATATTTCCCTCAGGATCAAGGACAAGGATAATTACTGAAGCAATCTCAATGAGTGTTTTGATAAAGTCCTTTTCTTTCCCAAGTGCTTTCTCAATCTCAATTCTTTCAGTTAAATCGGTAAAGGTCCGGACAGTTAACTTCCTGTCTGAGAAAAGCAGATCGGTTGTTTTTGTGATGACAGGCAGTTTTTTATTTCCCGCATAAAGGAAACAGTGGATAGTTTCCCCTTTTTCACCGGTTGCTGAAGAAAGATGAGGGAAAAGGTCTTTAATATTTTTCTTTTTGAGTTCTCCCTTTTTTATCCCTGTTTTCAGAACAGTATAGTTGTTTGCATCTGTAATCTGACCGGTTTCTTTATCATAGATCACAATACCGGATGACTGTTTTTCAAAAATAGATCTGAATTTTGCTTCAGCTTCATGGAGCCTTCCGGAATATTTTACAGATTTGAGTTTCTCGCATATACTGCTGAGAAAAATAATGCCTATTTCAAGGTCCTGCCTTGTAAAAGGGGGATTGGATTTTGTGTGCAGTGATAGAATTGCTGTAATTATTTTTTTATCGCTGGAAACAGGAAATATTATTGTCGAAGAGTCTCTGTATCCAGACCATCCGCTTCCGGATAAATTTTTCTGTTTATCTATTTCACTTACAAGCAGGGGGTTTCCTGATTCAATTACTTTTCTGAAGGGGCTGTCTTCTCTTAGCGGTCTTTCAATTTTATAGGGGGCATGACCCGGGTCAAGTGAGTGTATAAGCTTTAATGATTTTAAATTAACCTTGTAAAGACTTCCTCCGGAAGCAAGCATATTTTCAGCGATTATACTGAGAAGTTCTTTTCCAAAACTGTAAATGTTTGTGCAGGATGTTAACCCGGCAGTTATATCTACAATTTTATGGAGCCTTTCGTATAATTGTTCCTTCTCTGATTCCAGATCATAAATCTTTTTCTTCAGATCAGAACTGCTTTTTCCCGGAACTGTTTTATCTGTCCTTTTCATTTTTTAATTTTTACTTTGATACAGAATATGAATTAATTTTATAACAAATAATGAATTTTACAATGAAAAAATTAAAAATCAGTATAAATGCTCCAGAAGTATCTTGAAACCAAGTATTATCAGGATAACTCCCCCTGCTATTTCAAGTTTATCTTCAAAAAAATGGCCTATCCTGTCCCCGATATAAACACCAACATAACATATTGTAAAGGTAACAGCTCCTATAATTATGACAGGTTCTATAATATTTACATTGAGGAGTGAAAAGCTGATACCTACTGCAAGTGCATCAATACTTGTTGCAATAGATAAAGTAATAAGGGTTGAAAAATCAAGGCAGTTTTTTTTGTCGGTATTTATTTCGCATACATCCTTTTTAACAACACCTGATTCAAATATCATTTTGCCGCCGATAAAAGCAAGAAGTCCGAAAGCTATCCAGTGGTCAACATTTTCTATGTAATTTCTGAAGTAGAACCCTGAAGCCCATCCTGCAAGGGGCATTACTGCCTGGAAAAAACCGAAAAAGAAGGCAATCCTGAGTGCATGCCTGTAGTTTAGTTTTTTAATTATGCATCCGTTAACAACAGAAACTGCAAGTGCATCCATAGAAAGGGCAACTGCTATTGCAAAAATATGAAAATAACCCATAAAACTCCCTTTATTCTCCTATTACCTTGAAGACAACCTCCCTGTGTCTGTCTCTTGTGTCGCATTCTATTAGCGTAAGGTTCTGCCAGGGGCCTATATCCAGTTTCCTGTCTGTAAAAGGGACAGTTATAAAAGGGGAAAGGAGAGATGCCTTGATATGGCTTGATCCGTTGTCATCATTCCAGGTGTCATGGTGTCTGTAGTGGATAACTTTCCCTGTTTCATCCTGATACGGTGAAAACATGTCCATTGCTTTTTTAAGGTCATTAAAAACCAGACCGGGTTCAAACTCAAGTGTTGTAAGCCCTGCTACCCCCCCTGTTGTAAACCCTGTGATAATTCCGCTTCTGATCCCTTTTTCAGCGAATGCTTCTTCCAGTGCAGTGCGGAAGTCCGCTGTAATATCAATCATTCCCATATGGGCTTTTGTGTTGTATCCGTTCCGTTTTGTAAATACAGCCATGATTCATAGTAAAAAAAATATCAAAATTGATAAATAGCGAAATTAAAAATTATTCAGCTATAGTCAGTTTAATCCCGAGGGAAATAATAATTTCCCTGTATTTGTCCGGTATCCCTTTATCTGTAATTATTTCGTCAAATTCATTAAGGTCCGCAAAATAAACAGATTTTATCTGCCCGAATTTTGAAGAGTCAACTAACAGTATTTTTCTCTGAGAGGATTGAAGTAACGCTTTTTTTGTAGGCCGTTCATAATAATTTGAACATGTTGCACCGAATTTATCATCTATGCCGGCCGCTGTTATGAATGCCTTGTTAGCCCTGAAATTTTTTATCATTTCAAGCCCTTCAGGGCTTTCAAATGATAAAGTACTTTTATGAAACTCTCCTCCTGAAAAAATAAGTCTGCAATTATCTTTATGTGCTATGTCTGTAATAACATTCAGGGAATAACTTAATATTGTCAGCGGAATATCTGACGGAATATTTTTTGCAAAATATTCTGCTGTTGATCCGTAGTCAATGATCAGGGTATCTTCCGGGTCGATTAATGAAGCTGCCATTATCCCTATTAATCGCTTTTCTTCAGTATGCACAGATTCTGCGGTCAGAAGTGAATATGGTTTTTCGTTTGTGGACAGGTTCTCAGGTGTATTCAGAAAAAAGCTTCCGTGAAGCACAGATATAAGATTCTGCTTTTTCATTTCATTAATATCACGCCGGATAGTCATGTGAGAAACATCAAGCTCACGGGAAAGATTCTTTACATTGGAGGCTTTATTTTTTCTGAGAATTTCTATAATCAGTTTGTGCCGGTTTTCTTTTTTCATTGTTATATCCAACCTATATCTCTTGCTTCAGAATATCAACATCTGAATCTAAAATGTAATACAGATGTTAAGAAAAAACCATAATATATCATGAAAAGTTATTGACGCGCTCATTAACGGGGTTAAAATGTTTGACAATTAACATTTCAGGCAATATCATGAATAATATTTCTTTTTATTGGGCTCTTTTTATTCCGGATCACAAGGTGAAAACCAATAAAAAATTATTTACCGCAGGAGGGTAATTATGGGTAATTTCAGAAAAACAGTTTTGATCGTTTGTCTTTTTATTTTGCCTTTTTCTTTTCTCTGGGCAGGAGGCAAGAAGGAATCTGCAGAAAAAAAGGATGAAGGTACAGTTTTAAATGCTTATTCAATATGGCCTGAAAACTGGGCAACTCCTATGTTTGAGGAGTTTGAAAAAGCAACAGGTATCCATGTTAATTTTATGAGATTTTCTTCAGGAGAGGCATTGACCCGTGTTATTGCTGAAAAAGATAACCCCATGGTTGATGTCCTCTTCGGCGGGCCAATTGAAACTTTCGGGGCCGGTGTAAAGGAAGGGGTCTTTGAGGCATATAAGGCTCCGGCTTATGACAAGCTCGAAGCCAGGTTTAAGGATCCTGATGGCTATTGGACAGCTATTGCGGATGATCCGCTCTGTTTTATGAGCAATAAAAAATTTCTTGAGGAAAATAACCTGAAAGCGCCTACATCATGGGATGACATTCTTGATCCGGCATATTCAAAAATGATCCAGTTTGCTGATGCAAGAACTTCCGGGACAGCAGTTACAAGAATATTTTCTATTCTTGAGGTAAACAACAGGGATGAAGCTGCTTCTTTTGAATATATGAAAAAACTGAGTTCAAATGTACAGGTATATACAAAATCCGGCGGCGGCGGGACTATTCCTGTCGGATTGGGTCAGGCCGGTATGGGAATCTTTTTCATTGTTGATGCTCTTAAAACACAGCAGGCTGGTTATGATGTTGTTATTTCTTTTCCCAAAGAAGGTATTGGCGCAGCAGCCGAGGGTATAGCATTGATAAAAGGGGCAAAACATCCCGGACTTGCAAAAAAACTTATTGACTGGGCAACAACAGAACAGATGCAGAACCACTATGCTCCCTATAAAATTAATTTTATTCCTGTTTATCCCGGGGTGGAAACCCAGCCGAGCCTTGTGGAAGCACTAAAGAGCGCTGAACGAATATTCCCTATAGATTCCAAATATTCAGGAGATAACAGAAAACGTATTGTTGATATATGGATTGATACAGTTCTGCAACAGTAAATATCATATTTTAAGGAAAAAAAATGTCCGTCATTGCTGCTAAAAGTAAAAAAACAGATACACTCTCTAACCTGGTCAGGGACCCTGCATTATTTATAAGTGTTATTGTTGTATGGGCCTTCCTTGGCTTGTTTGTGCTTTTTCCGATTATAAAAATACTTATAATAACTTTTACAGAAGGCGGACATTTTAATCTGTCCGGATTTATTAAAATATTGAGTAAGAAGTATACAATGATTGCCGGCTGGAACAGTATTTTGCTGGGGGCTCTTGTCGGTTTGTGCGGGACGGCTCTGGGTTTTTTCTTTGCCTTTACTTCAGTAAGAGCTAACCTGCCGAAATGGTGGTCGCGGCTGCTTGACTGGGCTATAATTCTGCCTCTTATATCTCCCCCCTTTACAATGGCTATAACTGTAATTTTTTCATTTGGACCGAGAGGGCTGATTACACATAGTCTTTTAGGGATGGATCAGTTTAATGTATACGGAATGTGGAGTACACTTTTTGCTGAAACGATAACCTACTTTCCAATTTCATATATTACACTGAAAGGAATTCTTGGAGGGATTGATCCCACAGTAGAAGATATGGCTTTCAGTCTTGGAAGTTCCCGCTGGGATGTTTTCCGTAAGGTAACATTGCCATTATCAACAGCCGGACTTGCAAATTCTTTTCTCCTTCTTTTTGCAGCTTCTCTGGCTGATTTTGCTACACCGCTCATTCTGGCAGGAAACAGCTTCCCCCTTCTGCCGACTGAAGCGTTTTTACAGATTACAGGGTTGTTTGACATGAAAGGAGGCTCTGTTTTATCCTTTATTCTGCTTATCCCGTCGCTGGCTGTATTTTTCCTGCAGCGTTATTGGGTGGGGAGAAGAAATCTGGTAACAATTACCGGAAAGTCAGGATCGCAGACTAAATTCAAGAGTGTTGGGAATAAGACAAGATATCTGTTTCTGTCTGTCTGTCTTCTTACCGTTATATTTATATTGTATTTTTATATTCTTTTGCTGTTTGCCTCTTTGATTAAGGCTTTCGGCGCAGATAATACGTTTACCCTAACCCATTATAAGGTAATATTTACCAGGGGCAGGGATGTTATTAAGGATACGCTGATTATTTCAATATCTGGTATGTTGCTTGGCGGTCTTTACGGAGTAGTCGTAGGATATATAACTGCAAAGAAGAAATTTCTTTCGAGAAGACTGATGGAAATAATCGCTATGGTTAATTATGCCCTGCCGGGGACAATAGTTGGTATTGCTTATCTTATAACATTCAACAAAAGCCCGTTCCTGCTGACAGGCACAGCTCTTATAATAATTATCTGTAATGTCGCTAAGTATGGCGCATACGGAATAAGATCCACTGTTGCCATACTTCAGCAGATACATCCTGGTATTGAAGAAGCTTCTCTGAGTCTGGGGGCCAGTTCAATATATACATTCAGGCGAATAACTGTTCCTCTGGTTTTGCCGGGGCTCTTTTCAGGTCTGGGTATAGTCTTTATCCGATCAATGACTGCAATAAGTGCTGCAATATTTCTTGTCTCTTTAAACTGGAATCTTATAACCGTCAGTATTCTTGAAAACATGACAGAACTTCATCTGGGTGTATCTGCAGCTTTTTCAGTGTTTGTGGTAGTAGTTGTTTTTGCTGTTATTACGGGGATTAGTTTTTGTCTTAAATTACTGAGGCAGCCTGGTGCTATGAGAATGACATCCCTTTTTGGGGCATAAAGGAGTTATAAATGGAATCGGTAGATATAAAACTTGAGAATCTTGTAAAAACCTACATGCATCAGATTAAAGGGAGGATTGCAGCTGTAAACGGTGTAAGCCTTACTGTTGAACCTGGAGAACTCCTGACTTTATTAGGGCCTTCCGGATGCGGTAAAACTACGACTATGAGAATGCTTGCAGGATTTGAAGAACCTGACAGCGGTAAAGTTTTTATCGGATCAGAAGATGTAACCTCTCAGATGGCAAATCAGAGAGATATCGGGTTTGTTTTTCAAAACTATGCATTATTTCCCCATTTATCAGTATATGAAAACGTAGCATACGGTTTAAAAGTCAGGGGCTATGTCAAAAGGGATATAAAAGACCGGATTGTTGAAGCACTTGCCCTTGTAAAACTGGATGGCTATGAGGAACAATTTCCTCATCAGATGTCGGGAGGTGAGCAGCAGCGGGTGGCTTTAGCCAGAGCGGTGGTAATAAAACCAAAAGTGCTGCTGCTGGATGAACCGCTTTCCAATCTTGATGCAAAACTGAGAATTTCAACGCGCGGGGAGATCCGGAATTTACAAAAATCACTGTCTATCAGTACTTTATATGTTACCCATGATCAGGAAGAAGCTATGGCAATTTCAGACAGAATAATTGTAATGGATCATGGAGATATTATTCAGATAGGTACTGCTGAAGAACTTTATTATAATCCTCAAACAGAATTTGTTGCAAAATTTATCGGTGCAATAAACGCAGTTCCTGCAAAAATCGTTTCCAGAGGCACTGAAAGCGCAGTAGTGGAAATTGAAGGAAAACAATTTTCAGTCAGCAATGTAACCAAAAAAGTGAGGACCGGGGACAATGTGGATGTTTTGCTGCGACCTGAAGCGATAAGACTGAATGAAGCTGATTCCGGTACAGAGATAACAGCTACTGTTGCAGAAAGATCCTTTTTGGGAGACAGGGTTGATTATACTGTTGAATCAAACAGCTTCAGAATAAAAGTTTCATTGTACGATTCTTTCGGACAGTTAACTTTTAAATGTAATCAAAAAGTCGGGGTAATTCTGGACGAAAAAAGAATGAAGATTCTTGAAAGGTAGGAATATTATGAGAAAACTTCTTTTATTTACAGTTGCTGTTTTTATAATATCTTCCCCGTTTCTGCTCTCCCAGGAAGTAAGACATTATGGGGCGGATTATATTTTTGAGGTCGATGATATTGCTGTTTTCTGGGCAGTATTGAAGGGGGAAGATGTAAATTCCAATATAGTGTATATCAATGTGGTCCCGCTGGATCCTGAAAAAAGGAAATACCGTAAGTTCAGTGTAATGGCATCCAATGTTTTTTCAGGTGAGGAAAAAATTCTGATAAATTATAAGAAACTGAAAAAAGAAAATATCATTCAGGAGAAATACTCTGAATTTCTAAACATGTCAGAGAGATCTATCCTTCTTTTCGGGGAAAAGGATTCAAAAAAGAATCCGCAGATTGTGATTTATTACAAGGGAGTCCCTGATGCTGCTCCGGAATTCCGGGATGAGGAACAGATAAAAGTTTTTTTTGAACATTCCATTAATAAGCTCACAAATCTGGAATAACAGTATTTTATTCTAAATTTATATGAAGTATTATGCATCTGCTGTAATATATCCCAACTTCTGAGTTTAAAGCTTTGTTATATAATCAGTTATATATTCTTATACAGGCTGGAAAAAAATAACAATTTACAATATAATACCCCCTATCAATTTAACAGACAGGTATAAATCATGGATGATAAAAAAGGCTTAATACTTGATGGTGATAGTTACAGGACTGCCGAAGGACTGTATCCGGTAAAAAGGGGGAAGCTGTCTTTTTTAAGAACAGCCGCTTTTTATGCAGGCATAGCAGACGTAGTGCTGCAGGCCAGAAAAGGTGTTTTAAAAGGAAAATATGATTTTACCGACATGATAGGATCAAGCCGGCGTGTTTTCAGCTATATAGAGAAAACAGGGGCCCGGATAAATATAACAGGGATTGATAATCTCCGGAAAGAAGAGGGTCCGGTTGTGGTTGTTGCAAATCATATGAGTACTCTCGAGACTTTTGTTTTCCCGTTTCTGGTCGGATCGGTAAAGGAATGCTCCTTTGTAGTCAAGAAAAGTCTTGTTACAAATCCTATTTTCGGACCAGTGATGAAATTTCTGAACCCGATTGCTGTTGAAAGAAAGGATCCGAGAAAAGATCTGGATCTTGTTATGACAGAGGGTTCGGCCCTTATTAAAAACGGAATAAGTGTTATACTCTTTCCTCAGGCAACAAGAAGTTCTCTTTTTGAACCTGAAAAATTCAATTCACTGGGTATTAAACTTGCAAAAAGGGGCGGTGTGAAAATAGTTCCTGTTGCTGTAAAAACCGATTTCTGGGAAAACGGTAAAATGATAAGCAGTTTCGGGTATCTGTATCCTGAGAGAACTGTCTATTTTGAATTCGGCGAAGCTGTTCCAGTTGATGGGGCAGGGAAGAAGGAGCATCGTGAAATTATTGAATTTATTGAGAATAAAATTAAAGGGTGGCAGAATTAAAAATATATGACAGAGATTGATAAATGGAAAAAATATATATTCTCTCTCCCTGAACAGGTCTTTTTCGAAATAATAAGAAACTATCTGGGTGATGTCAGAACCCCTTTCAACAAACATGACCTTGTCGACAAGCTTACGGCGTTTCTGATGAAAGATGAAACCTCGTCAAAGGTAATATCTCTGCTGGACCAGTCTGATGCTGAAATGCTGACAGCTGTGAGTATCCTTGATTCTCCGTCTGTTAAGCAGCTTTATCAGGTTTTCTGCTCTAAAAAGAGTTATTATGATTTTTATCTTACTCTGCTTAATCTTGAGGAGAGAATGCTTATATACCGGGAAGAAAGGGAAGGTGAGGGGGTTATATCAATATCCCCTGTTTACCGGAATATTTTCAACAGAGAGGTTATAGATGCTGAGCATCTTATAAAATCCTATCCTCCGGAGGCTGAGGATAAACATACTGAAATTGATTCTGCTGTAAAATATATCTGGCTTAATGATTCAGTTATTTTTTCGATTTTTTCTTTCCTTCTCAGAAAAGACCAGATCCTCAAGCTTGACGGAAGTTTCAGGAAAAAGGTTGTTGAAGAGCTTATGGATATTTTTCCGGAAAAACTGGCAGCTGATTCTGAAAACCGTGTTGATCTGGTAAGAAATATTATAAAACGGCTTTCCCTGGTAATTCAGGAAGAGGATTCGTTCCGGCCTGCTGTTGAAAGATGGCTTGAAATAGGAAAACTTACAGGAAGAGAAAGGATTGAACTCTTTCTCGGGGCTGCAGTCTCTGATGATTATCCTGTTTCAGGATCCTTCATGCTGGCACTTATAAAAAGCCTTGTAAAATGTGCAAGGGGTTTTTCAAGGAGCGCACTGGTCAGGATAATTGAACTTGTTTCTGTAAAGAACAGTATTCCTGTTCCTGAACATGCTGATAATATTATTGATGTGCTCTGTACCCTTGGAATTCTTACTGAATCCTCCGGTCTTTATTATCCGGCAAAGGTTGAGCTTTATGAGGCAGCCGGCAGTACTGAACTTGAATTTATTCTCCAGCCTAATTTTGATATAATAGCAGACAGGAGGATCCCTTTTTATTCGGGAGTTATCCTGGCCCTGTTCGCTGATATAACCCGTTTTTCGGATCTTTTAAGTTTCAGACTTACAAAAGAAAGTTTTGTCAGAGGTCTTGAAGCAGGGTTTACAGGGGAAGATATAATCGTTCATCTTAAAAAGTATACAGGACACGGTATTCCCCAGAATGTAATGTTTTCTCTTCAGAGCTGGGAAAAGGAATTCAGGAGTATAGAGATCTTCAGCGGAATTATTCTGACTGCTGATGAAAAGAAGAGGAAAATTATTGATAACTCACCATATCTCTGTGACAGAATTCTTAAAAAACTGGGAGAAGGTATCTATCTTGTTAATCCGGGAAATATCGAAAATCTCAAAAAAACTCTGAGGTCGTCAGGAATAGAAAATGTTCCCCCTTTTGAGGAGCACATGTCGGAAAGCTTCAGCGACAGATCATTCAATAATAACAGGTATGAAAATGATATAGCCGGGCTTAAAAACTTCAAAGCTCTTGAGAACCTTTTTTTCAGATCTGTCCAGTATCCTGAAACTGTGGATATAGATATGGATCTATTTGAAAGAAGAATCGAAGATTTGAATTTCACCTCTGAACAGAAAAAAATTATAAAACGGCGGATCTTAAGGAAGATAATTCTTCTGCCTGAGCAGATTACTCAGGGCTCCGCCAGATATGAAAAAAATGAGGCAAAGGGCCTTGATTATATGGGTAAGCTCAGGATTGCAGAGCAGGCTCTTGAAAACCAGGGATATCTGCTTGAAATTGTAGAAAGGAAATCTGATATCCCGGTCACAAGTCTTGTAAAACCGGAAGCAATCAACAAGTCAGGCAAGGATGTAATACTCGAAGGACTTGCTCTCCCGGATGAAGAACCTGTAAAGATTTTTATCAGGAAAGCAAGTCTTGTCAAGAAGATAAAAACATCTCTCTTTATGAAATAAGGTTCAGAAGTCTCCCCTGTAAACATATATATCGGATGCTTTGTTGTTTTCATCATAGTATATACGGATCCTTACGGGATATCCTGTTTCATCACGGGTTATGCTGAGAGGGTTCAGGTATATTTCTGATGAGTCATCATTTTTTAATGGTTTCCCGAACAGCTTATTAATATCACTCCGTCCTGTTCCTGATTTAATACCCATAACAGTCCCCAGAAACCTTTTATCAACCCTGAACTGCCATATTCTGTTTTTAAACCAGAAAAGGTACAGATGGTTTTTATAATAGAACACAACATCATCCTGCCATTCTTTATCACCCCTCATTGAAAATACCTCAGAAGGGGATCCCATCTTTTCTATAGCCTCTTCGGGAGAAAGTCCCAGAAGTTCCCCGGGGGAGGTTATATTAAAATTACCCCCGGGATCCTGCACTTCAGAAACTCCATTTTCATTTTCAGCAGTCAGATAAACGGGAAATGCAGATAAAAACGCAAGCATAAGCAGTATTTTTCTATTCTTCACGTTTCCCCCGGATATGCAGTTTTGTAAAAAAGATTGTCAGAAAAATGAATCCCAGAATTATAAGCAGAACCGGCCACCATCTTGTTGCAAAGTTCATAAATCTGACTGACAGAAGCCTCAGACTGAAGGGAAGGAAAAAAAGTGACATGGTTATTATAGCCCCGGCCGGGACCAGGATTTTTATCCTTGCCCTGTTTTTTCTCCCGATACCGTAGGGGACCATTGATATACCTGTAATCAGCATAAATATCGGCCAGATTCTTTCTATCTCATTCTTGGGAAGGACAGTATTGACAAGAAAAAAATAAATTCCGGCAAGTGTAAGAAAAGTCCCGGGAATAGTATGTTTTTCAGATCCGTTCCTTATTAATCCCCTGTATAGGAAACCGAGTCCCGGAAGCATGAGGAACAGCGGCCAGAGAAGTTTTGTGTATGTAAGGCTTGCAGATGTCCAGAGTAAAAGCAGGCACCCGGTCATAATAAAGATAGTACCGCTTATTAATAGTTTTACCGGCAGTTTTTCCTTCTTATCCATATAAATCACATCTTATCTATAATGCAGTTGCCGAACTCACTTGTTGAAACCTTTTCAGCCCCTTCCATAAGCCGGGCAAAGTCATATGTTACTTTTTTGCCTTTTATAGCTCCTATTATCCCCTTATCGATCAGGGCTGCCGCCTCTTTCCACCCGAGGTATTCAAGCATCATCTGACCTGAAAGTATGAGTGATCCGGGATTGACCATATTTTTATCTGCATATTTAGGAGCTGTCCCGTGGGTAGCTTCAAAAATACCGATCCCGTTCTGAAAATTGATATTTGCTCCCGGTGCTATCCCTATCCCCCCGACCTGGGCTGCCAGTGCATCGGATATATAGTCACCGTTCAGGTTCATTGTTGCAATAACATCATATTCAGCAGGCCTTGTCAGAATCTGCTGAAGGAAGGCATCTGCAATCACATCCTTGATAAGGATTTTCCCTTCCGGTATTTCGCCGTCTATATCATCCCATGTTACTGTTACATCGGGAAATTCCCTTTTTGCAAGTTCATATCCCCATTCCCTGAATGCACCTTCAGTGTACTTCATGATATTGCCTTTATGTACAATGGTAACACTTTTTCTTTTATTTTTAATTGCAAATTCAATTGCAGCCCTGATAAGTCTTTCCGACCCTTTTTTGCTTATCGGTTTTATCCCTATTCCTGACCCTTCCGGAACGTGCCATCCGAATTCTGTCCTCAGAAAGTTGATAAGTTTTAATGTTTTTTCCTCACCAGACCTGGTTTCAAATCCGGCATAAACATCTTCTGTGTTTTCCCTGAAAACAACCATGTCAATTGCCTCGGGATTTTTTACCGGTGAAGGAATTCCCGGGAAATACTTCACCGGTCTCTGGCAAACATAGAGATCCAGAGTCTGTCTCAGAGTTACGTTAAGGCTCCTGAAACCTCCCCCTACAGGGGTTGTGAGTGGGCCTTTTATTCCGACATGATAATCCATAAAAGCCTGAAGTGTTTCTTTGGGAAGCCACTCCCCTGTTCTGTTGAATGCCTTTTCCCCGGCTAAAACCTCTTTCCAGATAATCTTTTTTTTGCCTTTATATGCTTTTTCAACAGAAGCATCAATAACTGCTTTTGCCGCTTTCCATATATCAGGGCCTGTTCCGTCACCTTCTATAAAAGGGATGACCGGACTGTCAGGGACAGTAAGCCCTTTTTCATTCTTTATAATCTTGTTTTCTCTGTCTACCATAATTCTCCCCTTGAGTTTCAGCAATATTAACAAATCACAGCCTTCTTGCCAACAGTTATTCACTGTGTTATACTTTCGCCAATCACAGGATATGATAAAGAAACTATTACTTTTAATTATTATAACATCTTTTTTTGCTGTCAGCTGCAGAAGTCATGAACATTATATGTCAATAAACAGAAAGGACAGCCGGGAATTCAATAATCTTCATGATGCTCTGTACAGCGAAACCATATATGAAAAAAAATTCATAATCATGCGGCAGATCCTTGATCTTCTGGACGGGAAGATAGACAACGGTGAACTGAATCTTTTTCTAACAACCTATGTTGAGAAAAATCCGGCTGATCCCTTTAACGCATATTACCTTATGATTGTTGCGAGAAACTACAGGGATGAGCTGGCCTATCCATTTGCTATCCATTATTATGAGCGTATCCTGAAAAACTATCAGGATCTTCTGGTCAGGGGACAGTCTGTTCATTTTCTCTGCCTGAAAGACCTGATTGAACTTGTGGAAGATCCTGAGGTCAGGATTACATATTACAAGGACCTGATTGCCCGGTTCAGCGATGAGATAAACATAGGAGAGACCTATTATTATCTCGGAAAGACCTATGCTGAAACAGGGGAATGGGAACAGGCTGTTCAGGCATATGTGAAATATCTTGATTATCCGGATGTTACAATTGCCGGGGATTCGTATGCGAGAGACAGAATTTCAGAACTTATAGCATTTTACAACACAGACAAGAACTGGACAGTTGAGACTCTGGATAAACTTGTCGAAAATATTAGAAGTGCAATCTATAGCGGAAAATACAGAAGAAACGGCAGCCTGGTTAAAAAGTATATGGCAAAAGTGAACTTTTTTGCTGTTTCCTGGGAAGAACAGCAGAGTTCAACCGATCCGGACTTTACCGACAGTATCGGAACTTTTCTTTCCCCTAAGGTCCAGATAAGTTCTGAGCTGGATAAAGCATCGAACTCACAGGAAGCATATCTTGAAACAACAGGCTGGTCTTACAGGATAAGTACATGGTATCTGTATTTCAGAAAAATAAATTTCCCGGCAGATTCTGAAATTCATGGAAACTGGGAATGGGCAGGTATTTACTTTGGCGATAAAACATTTTCTGATTCTGATGAATCGTGATAAACATAAAAAAAAGATACTGACTTTAGTTTTTCTGCTTATATCAGCAGTGTTTTCATTTTCATCAAGTTTCCCTTTCCCCCCGGATGTCAGCCTGAAAAATGACGGTGCATATTTTACCCCCTTTCCGGAAAACGGGGCGGAGCATATAAAACCTCTGCAGAGCCATGCGGGTGAAATTGTAACAAGCTTTAATGTACCGGATAACAGTCTTTATAATTTTTATCTTGAAAAATACCGGGCTCCTCAGTGGTTGATGTGGCTCAAAACTGTGTCTTCAAGGGCTGACATATATATTGATTTTATTGACATGGAACTTGCAGAAAACGATATGCCGCCAGAGCTTTTGTACCTGCCTGTTGTTGAATCTGCCTATAGATTTAATGCTGTGTCTGTCGCTGGAGCAACAGGTTTATGGCAGTTCATGAAAAACAGTATCGCCCCTTATGATATAAGTGTAAACGAGTGGATGGATGAGAGAAGGGATTTCTGGAAAACCACCAAGGGGGCTGTTGCAAAGCTCAGGTATAATTATTCAGTCCTCGGCGACTGGATGCTTGCCATCGCTGCCTATAACTGCGGCCTGGGGAGGGTGCAGAGAACAATAGCTGCATCCGGTATTGATGATTTCTGGGAACTTGCTGAAAGGGGACTTCTTCCTAAAGAAACTGTTCATTATATCCCCCGTTTTCTTGCCATCAGCAGGATTATGATGTACTCAGGGCGGGAGAATGTTTCAGACTCCTGGCGCGGACCGGTAAGATGGGAAAGGATCAGGCTTTCAGATTCTGTCAGCCTTTCCAGGCTTGCAGAAAAAGCCGCTCTCCCATACAGTCTGATAAAACTGGGAAATCCTGAGCTTAATTACGACATTACCCCCCCCGGAAGTTATAACTATTATCTGAAGATCCCTTCAGGATCTGCCGGTGCGGTAGAGACTGCTCTTGCAGACAGGGAAGATTCTCTTATGAGGTTCTATATTTATAAAATAAAAGCCGGTGATACCCTTTATGATCTTTCACGCCATTACGGGGTATCAGTTTCCATGATAAGGAGTTATAACAGATCTGTTGATCCGGGAAGACTGATGATTGATCAGAAGATACTGGTTCCTGCAGTGAAGGAGGTCCCGTATTATTCAGGAAAAAGGTCGTCAGCTTCTGAGCGGAGGATAGATGATAAATCTGATTATATTCATTCATATGTTGTAAAGACAGGGGATACCCTGTGGGACATAGCAAAAAGGCATGGTACAGATCCATATAATGTGGCATATCACAACGGAATCGACATAGACAGTGTCCTTTCTGTCGGAATGCAGCTGAAAGTTCCGGAAACAGACAGTTAATAAATACAGGAGATAAAAATATGTCTCTTCCCAGATTTCTTTTACTTATATTTTTTTTAATCCCTTTTTCCCTTTATTCAGAAGAAAGCTATGATTATTCATCAAAGATTGACTGGAAAACCGGAGAACTTATGATAAGTGTTGATGTGAACTACACTCCGGACAGTGAAAAACTCAGGATGAGAGATAACAGTGAAAAGCTTTTTGATGAAATGTTTTTCGATATTTTTATTAATTCTCTGGGGAAAACCGGTGATGATAAGGTTTATTTCAATTCTTTTTTTTCCATGGAAGATATGATTCAGAGATCTCCCGGAATTCTCAAGGATATCGGACTGATTAAGAACAGGGCAGTGAAGGTTTACAATGTTTACCATCAGGATATGAGCGGTGTAAAGATGCTGTATAAATTCAATATATACCGGGACGTAGTCCCCTATTTTATTGATCATAAAATCCCTTCACTTCCTGCTGAAAAAATGCTTTGGGTACCGGCTGATGAATATACAGGTGTTGTGATTTTTGCAAAAGGGGAATTCCCTGTTCACGGGGAATCAAAAAAGGGGAAGCTGAATCCTGCAGTTTTCCCGTCTGTTTATACAGTTGAGATGGAGAAAATACTTTCACCTGAAATGGTATCTCCCGAATATCTCTCAAAATGGGGAACAGCAGGCTATACAGACAGCGAAACTGATGAATCGGTAAAAGAAAGGGTAGGTGATAAACCGCTTTATTCAATGGCAAGAGAAATTTTCGGAAGGAACAGAACAGATATTGTCCTCCCTTCCGAAACAGCAGATTATCTTCTATATAAAAAAAGGAACGCCGATCTTATAAAAGAGGGGCGTTTTATTATTATCTGCGACCTGCCATAATAAGGGCCATAACAGCGGCATCCCCCTTAAGGTTCTCAAGTCTGCAGTATTCATTCGGCATATGGGCAGTTTCGTCAATTTTACCCCACACTACAGCATCTATTCCCTCGTTTCTGAGATAAGCTGCAACTGTTCCACCGCCTATTCCGACCAGTTTTGTCTCCGTGCTGTAAACCTCCCTGACAGTTTCCTGCAGTTTGTTTACCAGAAGGCAGTCTGCCGGAGTAGCTCCTGAAACTGTTTTCTGAACATGCTCATATGTAATTGTCACATCGTATTTTCTGCATATTTCGCCGATGATTTTATCTATTTCAGGGTAAAGCCTGTCAATCCCGGTTTCAGGGAGAATTCTGCAGTCAAGATAGAATACATCTTCCCCCGGCAGTGTATTTACATTTGGAACATTGGCCTCTTTTTTTGTCGGGGTAATTGTTGAATGGGGAGGATCAAATATTTCATTATAGTCATCAAGAATTTTTTCTATTCCTGAAAAACGGTATACCATTTCCGAGGCTGCTGTAAATGCGTTTTTACCGAGATCAGGTCTTGATGCATGGCACTGCTTCCCTGATGTTGTGAACTTAAGCCAGAGTATGTTTTTTTCAGCAATTTCTATTGTTTTGCCGTCTTCGTCCCCGGAATCAGGTACAAGCACAAAATCATCTGCTCCGAAAAGGCTCTTTTCCTTCAAAAGATATTTTATACCGTAATCAGAACCAACCTCCTCATCAGCTACAAAGAGAAGTTTAACAGTATATTCCGGTTTTATATTGTTCTCGATAAGAGATAATGCTGCAAAGACAGCTGCAGTCAGTCCCTGCTGGTTATCTTCAACCCCCCTCCCGTAAAGTTTTCCGTCCCTGTATTCAACCTTATACGGGTCTGTGTCCCAGAGTGAAAGTTCTCCCGGGGGAACAACATCAAGGTGTGCCATTATCCAGAAATTCCTGTCATCTTTTTCTCCCGGAATTGTAACAACAATATTCGGCCTTTCTCCTGATGAAACCCTTTTATCAGGGGCATTGTAAAATTCGAAATTTTTAAATCCCTTTCCCTTCAGCCACTTAACAAGCCTGTTCCCTTTTTCTGTTTCCCCGTCTCCGCCTGAATCAGGTGAAACTGCCGGGCATGAGGTCAGAATTGTCTGCAGTTCAATCATCTCTTTCTCTTTTTCATTCATGTATGTCTGTACTTTTTCTTTTATATCCATATATCCAGTCTCCTTTACAAGTTATTTATTTCCCGCAGAAAGGGATTACTACAATTATCATTGACTTGATAACTTCTTTTTATGTTATATTATACACATAATTGTTGGAGGATGAAATTGAAATTGCGGTTGAGATTAGGATTATTACTTATTTATATTATTTTGACAGTTTCCTGTTCCGGCGGGAGGATCGGCTATGTTGTTATGCTCTGGCCGCCTGATAATGTTAATGCAAAAAGCGGGGAAATTATAAGTGTTATTTCCCAGTCTGATATAAGAAATGTGTATGTTGTTGAAAAAAAGAGTGATAAATACAGGGCCGAGATCCCGAGATATACAGGACGGTTTTTTAAGAAAAAAAAGGATGCCCAGGAATATCTTTTAAAATACTCGGATTTTAAAGATATGTACGGTTTTTCAGATAAAAGCATACCTGTCAGGGAAACCCCTGATACACTGTCTCCCCGTATATATAAGCTCAGGCCAAGTCAGGTTGTAAAGATAATAGACAGGGAAGAAGAGGTCGTGACTGTCGGAAATCTTACCGGTCAATGGTACCGCGTGCTTACTGAAGACGGGTATGAGGGGTTCTGTTTTGATGAATATCTTAAATTTTTTGAGCTTGACAGCGAAAAAACTTCAGAAGATGAAGGGAAAGACTGGATTGAAGAACTGTTCAGCAACAGATGGTATCCTTCCCGGTACAGGGAAGTTGTTGAAAGCGGAAGGATTGTAATCAGCAGTTTGAAAACAGGAGAAGGATTGTTTCTGGACAGGGATAAGAAGCTGTTCGTAATACAGACTGAGGATGACAGAATTGAATTCTATTATGACAATATAACTAAAATCAGCGACAGGAGATACTTTTTTGAAGGGACAACAATCGAAATAAATTTCTATCCCAATAAAAGTATAAATATCAAATATGTTTATAAAGGGATTGATTACAGCGGTTTTTATACCCGTCTTGATAAAACTATTGATGAATATGTTTCTGAAGAAATTTCCAGGAGAAACAGCATGTATTCTGAACTTACAGGAAGGGGGGGGTATCTGAGCAGCAATCTCTACGGCTCCATTGTCCTTAAAAAGGACAGGAAATTCATCTGGACAGGATATGTCAACCTTGTCCCTGATATTATTCCTTCCGGATATGGAATATCCGGGAAAGTGGAAAACCAGTATTATCTTTCAGATGGCCTGTCAGGACAGTACAACGGTATTCTGACCTTTATTTTTGAAAAGAGTTCCAAAGAAGTGAGCTTTGTCTATTACATGACTGATGAAGAGGGGATTGAGTTGATCTATCTTCCTCCTGAATATATTGAGGAAGGGCTTGTTGAGAAACTTCCTGATGAAAAGGAAATATACTATTTCAGGCAGGCTGTCAGTCTTGAGGACAGCCAGGTATTCTGATGGCATTTTTACAACTGTCAGATATATCAGCAGCTTTCGGAGACAGGGATGTTCTGAAAAAGATCAATTTCAATATTTCCGGAAGGTCAAGAATAGCCCTTTCAGGAGCAAACGGAAGCGGTAAATCCACTCTGCTTAAGGTTGCGGCAGGACTTACTCTTCCTGATTCAGGCACTGTTTCAGTTGAAAAAGGCTCAAGAGTCTCATACCTTCCGCAGTCAGGTATAACATATTCAGGGCTTACCCTTTATAAAGAAGCTGAGAAAGCATTCTCTATTTTTGATCCTGTTTTATCAAGAATAACAGAACTTGAGAAGGAGCTTTCCACTTTTACCGATGAAACAGATGAAACAGTAAAAGCAGTAGAGGAACATCATCAGCTTCAGGAAAAACTTCTTGCAAGCGGCTTTTATGACAGAGACAGGGAAATAAACAAGATCCTTACCGGGCTGGGGTTTTCAGAAAAAGATTTCAGCAGAATGACTGATGAGTTCTCCGGTGGCTGGCAGATGAGAATTGCACTTGCCAGGGTTCTCCTTGAAAAACCGGATATCCTGCTGCTTGATGAACCGACAAACTATCTTGATATTGAAGCAAGGGAATGGCTTGAGGACTTTATTTTAAAATATCCGGGTGGGGTAGTTATTGTCTCTCATGACAGGTTTTTCCTTGATTCAACGGTAAATGAAGTAATTGAGCTTTTTAACGGTGATCTTAAAAGATACAAAGGGAATTATTCAGGATATGAGGCAAAGAGAGCTTTCGAGCTTGAGGATCTGGTAAAAAGATACAGGCAGCAGGAGGAGGAAATTTCCAGGATAGAGCTTTTTATCAGAAAATTCCGCTTCAATGCTTCCAAAGCATCTCTGGTCCAGAGCAGAATAAAGTATCTGGAAACAATAGAAAGGATTGAAATACCTGAAAGTCTGAAAAAAATCCATTTTACATTCCCTTCCCCCCCGCATTCAGGGCGTGAAGTACTAATTATCGATAATCTCTCAAAATCCTACGGCAGTCTTAATGTGCTTGATAATATCTCCTTCAGTATCAGGAAGGGGGAAAAGGTTGTCTTTACAGGAAAGAACGGTGCAGGAAAGACAACCCTCCTTAAAATAATATCAGGGAATGATGATCTTTTTTCCGGTTCTCTGAGGCTCGGGACAGATGTCAAACGGGGGTATTTTTCCCAGGATTTTGAGGAAACACTTAATAATGATTTCAATGTATTTGAAGAAATAGAATCCACATCTCCCACAGAGATGGTTCCTGTTTTGAGAAACCTTCTGGGGGCATTCCTTTTCAGGGGAGATGATATATATAAAAAGGTATCTGTTCTTAGCGGAGGGGAAAAAAACAGGGTAGCTCTTTTAAAGCTGCTTCTCCGTCCTGTCAATCTCCTTGTTCTTGATGAACCTACCAACCATCTTGATCTCAATTCAAAGGATATACTGCTGGAGGCACTTCAGGATTATTCAGGTACCCTCCTTTTTGTTTCCCATGACAGATATTTTATTGAAAAACTGGCAACAAGGGTTATTGAGATAAAGGGGGGATCGGCAAAGGATTACCCGGGTGATTATGAATATTATCACTGGCTTAAGGAAAAAGAGAGACAGCAGGATGAAGGCAGCAGTGCTGACATTTCTCCGGATTCAACTGTATCAGCTGTGAAGCTTGACAGGGAGGAAGAGAAGAAGATAAAAAAAGAGCGTAAAAAGATTGAAAAAAAGGCAGAGGACCTGCTTCATCGTCTTGACCTTCTTGAGAAAGAGGCTGAACTGCTTGAATTTGAGATGAGCCTTCCTGATAATTATTCCGACGGTGAAAAAATCAAAAAGATAAAAGCAAAACTTGATGAAAACCGTAAGGAGCAGGAAAATCTCTCGCTCCTCTGGGAAAATGCAGAAACAGAGCTTTTAAAACTATAGGGGAAAAAATGGGAAGAAGGCTTAAGATCAGCTATAATGCACCGGTGACTCTGACATTCGCCATGATCTCTGTGCTGGTATTTTTTATAAACCCGCTCACAGGGGGGAGGCTTATGGGGGGGTGGTTTTCCGTACCGGGGAAAGGCTTTTTTGATTATCATTCCCCCCTTCAGTTTCTTAGGCTGTTTTCCCATGCGGCAGGCCATGCAAGCTGGACCCATCTGGTCAGCAATTTTACTTTTATCCTCCTTCTCGGCCCGATTCTCGAGGAAAAATATAAAAAGTTTCCCTTTCTTCTTATGCTTCTTTTTACTGCCCTGATTACAGGCCTAATTAATATATTTTTTTCTCCCGCCTTCCTTCTCGGGGCAAGCGGAATTGTTTTTATGATGATTATCCTTATATCAATAACAAATATAAAGGAGGGGGAGATACCTCTTACTTTTATTCTGATAATAATTCTCTTTATGCTGAAGGAGTTTGTATATCCGCAGGATGATGGAATTTCACATACAGCACATATCGCCGGAGGCTTTTGCGGCAGTATTTTCGGTTTTTTAAGGGTAAAAGGCAGTGAAGAACCTGAAGATTCATGAAAAAATGTATCAGAATTATTCAAAAGTGTTGAATAATTCTGATTATTCATTTGAAATTGTATCAGAATCATAGGAAAATAGAAGTAAAATTATTTTTTTTTGGAAATATCAATGTTTTTACCCCTCATCTCTTTATTTTATTTTTACAAAAGATTGTATTAATAAAATATTGTCTGTAAACTACCCCCATTTATATACCATGCAGGAGTAATTTCATGCAAATTAGAAAGATTAATAAGATCATGTCTGCCAACAGGGGGGAAATAGCTATAAGGACTTTCAGAGCCTGTATGGAACTAGGGATCAGGACTGTAGCTATATATTCAAAAGAAGACAGACTCTCTCTATACAGAACCAAGGCGGATGAGGCTTATCTCGTCGGTAAAGGTAAAAATCCGATTGATGCCTATCTGGGGATTGATGAGATAATAGAACTTGCGAAAAGAAAGGATGTTGATGCCATACATCCCGGTTATGGTTTTCTTTCAGAAAACCCTGAGTTTTCCGACCGCTGTGAAAAAGAGGGGCTGATTTTTATCGGCCCCACTGCAGAGCAGCAGAGACTTCTCGGAGACAAGGTTTCCGCCCGGACAGCCGCTATCAAAGCAGGGGTTCCGGTGGTACCGGGGACGGATGAGCCGGTAGATAATGAAGAGGATGCGTTCAGATTCGCAAAATCGGCAGGATACCCTATTATTATAAAAGCAGCCGCCGGCGGGGGAGGCCGGGGGATGAGGGTTGCAAATAACCATAAAGAGCTGGTCGAAGGGCTTTCAAGCGCAAAGAGTGAGGCAAAAGCTGCTTTCGGGGATGATACAGTGTTCCTTGAAAAGTATCTGCTCAGGCCCAAACATATTGAGATACAGATTATGGGGGACAGTTATGGCAATATAGTCCACTTTTTTGAAAGGGACTGTTCCATACAGAGGCGTCATCAGAAGGTTGTAGAGTTTGCCCCGTCACTTTCAATTACGGAAGAACTGAGACAGGAGCTTTGTGATAATGCCCTTAAAATAGCCAGGCAGGTTTCTTACCGTAATGCAGGGACTGTGGAATTCCTTGTGGATCAGGACGGTAAATATTATTTCATCGAAATGAATCCCCGTCTTCAGGTTGAGCATACTGTAACTGAACTTATTACAGGACGAGACCTTGTTCAGACCCAGATCAGGGTTGCCGAGGGATATCGGCTCTCTGATCCTGAAATAAACATACCAGACCAGGAAAGCATAAAGAAAAGCGGATATGCAATACAGTGCCGTATTACAACAGAGGACCCGCAGAACAACTTTGCCCCTGACATGGGGACACTGAAGGCATACAGATCGCCTGCCGGATTCGGGGTCAGGCTTGACGCAGGAAATGCTTTCACCGGTTCACGGATAACTTCTTCATATGACTCTCTGCTTGTAAAACTGAGCGGATGGGGGCTTTCCTTTGATCATGCAGCAAGGGTTATGAAAAGGTCGCTTATAGAGTTCAGAATACGGGGTGTTAAAACAAATATACCGTTTCTGGAGAATGTGGTTAAACACCCTGTTTTCCTTGCTGGTAAATGTGATACATCATTTATTGACGACCATCCCGAACTTATGGAATTCCATGAAAAGAAGGACAGGGCTTCCAAAATACTGAATTATATTGGAAATACAGAGATTAATGGGGCCGAAGGAATGAAGAAGCCTGAAGGGGCGCTTTTGTTTCCTGAAGCTCCTTTACCTGAAATTAAGAGCAGCAGTATCAGAAAAGAGGGAACCAGAGACCTTTTTACAAGGCTCGGGCCTGAAAAGTTTGTTGACTGGATAAGGGATGAGAAAAAACTTCTTGTAACAGATACAACGATGAGAGACGCACATCAGTCTCTCCTTGCTACAAGAATAAGGACATATGATATACTGAAAATATCTGAGGCAACATCATTTTTGGCTTCAGACCTGTTTTCACTGGAAATGTGGGGAGGGGCAACGTTTGATGTTTCAATGAGATTCCTGAAAGAATGTCCATGGCAGAGGCTTCACAAACTGCGGGAAAATATTCCTAATATTCTTTTTCAGATGCTTCTGAGGGCATCAAACGCGGTAGGATATACAAATTATCCCGACAATGTTGTTGAAAAATTTGTATCCGAGGCTTCGGATTCAGGTATAGATCTTTTCAGGATTTTTGATTCCCTTAACTGGACAAAGGGAATGGGTGTTGCCATGGATGCGGTAAGGAAAAACGGGAAACTGTGTGAGGCTGCAATCTGTTACACCGGCGATATAACAGATCCAAAAAGGGATAAATATCCTCTGGAATATTATGTGGGGCTTGCTAAGGAGCTTGAAAAAATGGGGGCGAATATCCTGGCAATAAAGGATATGGCCGGGCTTCTTAAGCCATTTGCAGCTACAAAACTTATAAAGGCTCTGAAAGATGAGGTCGGCATCCCTGTTCATCTTCATACACATGACACCTCAAGCAACGGCAGCGCAACCCTTATCAGGGCGGCCGAGGCAGGGGTGGATATTGTTGATGCTTCGCTTTCCGCGATTTCAGGGCTTACTGCACAGCCGAATCTTAATGCGCTTAATGCCGCTCTTTCCGGCAGCGAACGGGATCCTCTTCTTGACGGTAAAGGACTTCAGAAGCTTTCAAACTACTGGGAAACAGTGCGGAGTTATTATAAGCCTTTTGAATCCGACCTGAGGAGCGGAACAGCCGAGGTTTACTATCACGAGATTCCCGGAGGTCAGTACTCAAACTATAAACCGAGGGTAGCCGGGGTCGGACTTATTCACAAGTGGGAAGAGTGCAAGCAGATGTATCACGACGTGAATGTGCTTTTCGGTGATATTATTAAGGTTACCCCGTCTTCAAAAATTGTGGCTGACCTTGCTATTTTCCTTGTCCAGAATAATATTGCAGTTGAAGATGTTATTGCAAAAGCACCTGAGCTCAGTTTTCCACAGTCTGTTGTGGAATTCTTTAAAGGTATGATAGGACAGCCTTACCAGGGATTCCCTGCTGAACTTCAGAAAGCTGTTCTTAAGGGGGAAAAGCCGATTACCTGCAGGCCGGGCGAACTTCTGGAGCCTTTTGATTTTGAGAAAGAGAGAAAGGAGCTTGAAGAAAAAACAGGGCATCAGGTTGATGATAAAGAGCTTTTATCCTATGCACTTTACCCCAATGTGTATCTGGATTTTGATAAACACAGAACTGAGTATTCCGATACATCGGTTATACCAACTCCCGCCTTTTTTTACGGGCTTGAGCCTGGAGAGGAGGTTTCTGTTGATATCGATGTCGGGAAGACACTTATTATAAAGCTGGTTGCCATAGGCAGTGTTCATCATGACGGAACACGTCATCTCTACTTTGAACTGAACGGTCTGAGCCGTCAGGTTACTGTTAGGGACAGCACAGCCGGGGGTGATTTTGTGCAGCGGGAAAAGGCTGACAAATTCAACAGGCATCATGTCGGAGCGCCGATGCCGGGCAAGGTCTTCAAACTGCTTGTAAGGCAGGGTGATGAGGTTGAACCGGGAGATGTCCTGATTGTAACAGAAGCCATGAAGATGGAGACAAATATCAAAGCGCCAATTGCCGGGAGAATCAAGGAGATTCTTTTTGATATCGGCGATCAGGTGGAAAAGGATGATCTTCTTTTAGAGCTTGAATAGCTTATCAGAATATTTTCATTTTTTGGGCAGAGCAGACAGCGCGGGGATAATGTCTGTTCTGCCCCTTTTTTTGTTTTAACACTATCCTGTGCTATTCAGATAAAAATAAATTCAAAGCACTGTAAAGAAACATGTTATTATAACAGGGGTCAAGTAGAGAGCTGATATTATTATTTACTGCTTATCTGAATATTAATAAAATGGTATTGATTAATACCAAAAAGGTACGATAATATGTGTAGGGATATAAAAAAACAGCTTATTAGTATAAACCTTAGAAGAATAAAAGAAGCTGTAAAAAATAAAAGGGGAGTTTTCATTGACAGAGATGTGAATAAAAAAACTCTTCAGACTTATTCCCTCTCTATTGATGATGTTTTAAGGATAATCAGTGGATTATCAGTAGATGATTATTGTAAAGGGCCAGAGAACGATCATAATGATAGCGATGGTTTTATCTGGGTATTTCATCATCCGGTTTCAGACTGCACAATGTATATCAAGCTCAAACTATTTACAGCAGGTGATGAGGATTGGGTAAAGATCCTTTCATTTCATAATTAGAGGAAATAATTTATGAAAACTATGTGCCCATATTGTGAAGATATGCGAGAAATTAAAATTATTAAAAAAAATGAAGAAAGTATTATCCGCAGTAGAAAAATAGAATCTGAAGCAGAATATTCTCTTTGCACAATCTGCAACAAGGAATTTGCAACATTTGAACAGATGGATATTACACTGAGGAACAGCTATAATGTTTTTAGAACGCTGGAAAATATAATTTTTCCTGATGAAATTATAAGGATCAGGGAGAAATACAATGTGAGTCAGAAAGCATTTGCTAAAATTCTTGATCTTGGGGAACTTACTATTAACAGCTTTGAACAGGGCGCTTTACCGTCAAAATCTGTGAGTAATCTGATTAATTTAATGGGAAAACTGGAAAATTTTACTGATTTATTTGAAAAAAATAAATCAAAACTATCAGATCATCAGATAAAAAAGATTGAAAGTGCACTCTCTGAACAAATAATTCATTGTTATAACTCTGATCCTGATATTATGGTTGGGGTTAAGGAGAAATATACTGGTTATAGAAGGGCTGACTGGGAAAAGGTAATTGCAGTTATGCAGCTGATTTTGTTCTATTCAGGAAAATCAATCTATAAAATGGTACTTCTAAAGATATTGTTTTATATAGATTTTACTTCTTATAAATATAATGTCTGCTCAATAACAGGGTGGCCCTATGCAAGACTTCCTTATGGACCTGTACCTGAAGATTGGAAAACCATAATCAGAATTGCAGAAGAAAATAATGCTCTTTCCTTTGAACCGGATGAATTTGAAACAGGTGATCTGTTCCGTCTTCCAGATTCCTTTGATATCGATAAGATGAAACTTCTTTTTACTTCTGGGCAGTTTGATTTAATAAAAAGAATTACTTTAAAGTTAAAAGATAAAACAGCTACAGAACTTAAGGATTTGACTCACAAAGAAGATGCCTGGTTAAAAACAGGCCATGCGGAAAAAATTGATTATAAGCATGCAGATGTTCTGAAACTTTTCTAATTGAACTTCTGTGTTATTACAGGAGAAGCGGCGGTTTTTGGCGATTGCGTTTTTAATTAAGCCGCTATATTATTCTGTTTATGAAAAAACTTCCGCTTTATATACAGATTGTTTACGGGATCGGGGTCAGTTATGCAATTTTTGATCAGATTTTTGCACAGTGGGTGCTGACTTACTATCTGCCCCCTGACAATTTCAGCTTTCGTCCTTTTCTTTCTCCGGGATTTATTGCCCTTGCCCTGGTTATCTCCAGGTTTGTTGATATGGTTGCCGATCCTCTGGTCGGATTCTGGTCTGACCGGGTAAACACCAGATGGGGGCGAAGGATCCCGTTTATCCTGCTTGGAACAATCCCCCTTGCCCTTTCAACAATAGCCTTTTTTTATCCGCCTAAATCAGGCGGCAGCGAAACCTTTATATATCTTTCAATTACAGGAAGTATTTTCTTTATCTTTTATACTATTGTGGGGGCACCATATAATGCCCTTATTCCTGAGCTTTCAAAAACATCAGACGACAGGCTTAATCTATCCACCTGGCAGGCGGTTTTCCGTCTTATATATACTGCTGTTGCCATGATACTTCCCGGAATCATGATAAGTCTCCTTGGAAATGGTGATGATGAAAAGGGGCTCCGGTATATGGTAATCATTCTGTCTTTAATGGCAGTAGCAGGGCTTTTCCTGACATCCTTTACAATTAACGAGAGAAAGTATTCAGGGGGAAAGGTTTCTGATGCAGGATTCAGGAATTCGCTCAGGTTTGTATTCAGCGACAGGGCCTTTATTTATTATCTGGGAGGGCTTCTGTTCTTTTTTATCGGGTTTAACATACTCAGGGCATCCCTTAACTACTATGTGACAGACATCATGGGAAAAGGGGGAGGAGGTATTACACTTGCATCATCCCTCCTTTTCGGTGCGGCTGCTCTCTGTTTCTTTCCGGTTAACAGGATGGCCCGTATTACCGGTTACAGAAAACTGATGCTTATTTCTCTTTTTCTACTCATTGTTTTTTCAGTTCTCCTTTATCAGACAGGAAAACTTCTCCCCGCTTCATCTGGTTTTGCTGTTTTTGCCCTTTTCGGGATACCTGTATCCGGTGCTGCTTTTATTTTCCCCCCGGCAATGCTGAGCGAGATAAGTTCAAGGGTATCTGACAGGAAGGGGGAGCAGATCGAAGGGATCTTTTTCGGAATACAGGGATTTTTTCTCAAAATGGCTTTTCTTGTTTCAATTGCAATTCTGCCTGTAATACTTGTCTCGGGAAACGGGATCACTTTTGCCGATATCCTGACAAAAGTACCTGAAAAACCGGAAATAACAGGAATATACAGAACAACACTGTTTGCTGTCCTTTTCTTCTCATTATCGTTTATATTTTATTATATATACCCTGAAAACAGCCATCTGAACGGGGGGAAAAAGGATGAAGAAGAGTAGTATTTCAAAGATTAATAACAAAGCGGTTGAACTTACATATAATGGTAGTTATAAAGAAGCATTATCCCTTTTTGAAGAAATATTAAAATCTGAACCTGAAAATATCAGTGTTTTATATAACTACGGGTTCAATTTCCTGAAGGCAGGGAAAAAGGAAAAGGTAATTGAGGTTTTCGATAAAATTGCCGGTGACTGTATGATTATTGCCGACTGCGGAACAGCCTGTTATGATGAAGGGCTTTATGATGAGGCTGAAAGGTATTATCTTCTTTCAGAAAAAACAGATCCTGAAAACAGCTCACTTCAGAACCACATGGGTGTTCTTGATTTTGTCAGGGGTAATTATAAAGAAGCTGAAAAACATTTTAAAAAGGCTGTTGCATACGATGAGAACAATATTGACAGCTGGTTTAATCTTGCAGATACCTGTGAGATTCTTGGCAGGGTAGAGGAGAGTCTTAAGGCAAGAAAGCGGTTTCTGGAACTTGAAAAAAAACAGTCAGATTAGAAATTCTTCCAATCTGACTGGCGGATCAGGGAATAACAGCTTCTCCTGTTTCCGTATCAAAAAAGGATGCTTTTCGCGGCTCAGGGACCATATTTATTTTATCTCCTGTGTGCATCTTCAGATCGGATGATATTCTTGCAAGCAGCTTAATGCTTCCTGAATTTATATAGATATGGGTTTCATCTCCAAGAGGCTCGACAACATCAACAACCCCTTTTATAAAGGATTCTCCCGGTAAAGGATTTTTAATCGTAAGGCTCTCCGGTCTTATACCGTAGCATATCGATTTCCTGCCGTTTCCTGCTGCATAATCCGGTATTGTAATTTTTAAAGTCTCTGTTTCTATGAACCATCCACCGGCACTTCCCCTGATTTCTGCTTCTATGAAATTCATGGGGGGGGATCCTATGAATCCTGCTACAAACTTGTTTGCCGGATTGTTATAAAGTTCAAGCGGTTCCCCGATCTGCTGGATAAGGCCCTTATTCATTACCACTATCCTGTCAGCCATTGTCATTGCCTCGATCTGGTCGTGGGTAACATATATCATGGTTGCTTCAAGCTGATTATGAAGTCTTGAAAGTTCAGCCCTCATCTGAACTCTCAGTTTTGCATCAAGGTTTGACAGCGGTTCATCGAAAAGAAATACCTTCGGTTTTCTGACTATTGCTCTTCCGACTGCAACCCTCTGTCTCTGCCCCCCTGAAAGGGCTTTCGGTTTTCTGTCAAGGTATTCTTCAATCCCCAGTATTGCCGCAGCCTCACGTACCCTTTTGTCTATTTCCTCTTTACTGAACTTTCTCATCCTGAGACCGAACGACATGTTGTCATAAACCGACATGTGGGGGTACAGGGCATAATTCTGAAAAACCATTGCAATATCCCTGTCTTTGGGTGGTATATCATTTACGACCTTTCCGTCAATCAAAAGTTCCCCTTCTGTAATTTCCTCCAGTCCTGCAATCATCCTGAGGGTCGTTGTTTTTCCGCAGCCGGAAGGGCCGACAAGAACAACAAATTCCCTGTCTTCTATTTTAAGATCAATATCTTCTGCTGCCTTAAACGAGTTTTTCTCATAAATTTTTGATACATTTCTAAGTTCAACTTCAGCCATTTTCTCTGCTCCTTTTATTTATTGCTGCTTAAAGATAATCCCTTGATCAGGGAGCTCTGAAAAATTATCAGAACAATGAGCGGCGGAATCATCGCAAAAACGGTGCCAGCCATTACTACATTCCAGTTGACGGCAGCATCCGTATCTATAAGTGATTTTAGCCCTATCTGTATTACCCTTGTTGAATCGGCATTGGCCACAATCAGCGGCCAGAGGTACTGGTTCCAGATAAATATAAACTCTATCAGGAACAGGGCTGAAATATTTGTTTTTGATATAGGGAGAGCTACATGCCATAGAAATTTCAAGGGGGAAGCTCCGTCTACAAGAGCGGCATCTACAAATGAAGAGGGAATTGTCAGGTAAAGCTGTCTGAAAAGCAGTGTCCCTGTTGCACTTGCAAAAAAGGGTATTGTAAGTGCCCAGTAGGTATTAACCCATCCCAGTGAACTCATCAGGCCGTAGGAAGGTACGATTCTTACCGGCAGTGGGAGCATCTGGGTAATCATTACAATAATGAAAAAAACATTCTTGCCCCTGAAATCATAAAAAACAAATGCAAATGCGGCAAACATACTCAGTATGATTTTTCCAAGAGCTACAGAAATTGAGATTGCAAATGAGTTCAGAAGCAGTCTTCCGAGGTTAGCCGATGTCCATGCTTCATGATAATTTGCAGCTGCTCCGCTTCCTGGTGTCAGCCTGGGGGGAAACTGGAAGTATTCTCTCAGCGTCTGTGTACTGACAATAATTGCATACAGCATAGGGAAAAGTATTACTATCAGTACTGATATCATTATAAAATGGGAAAAAATCCGGTCCAGCTGTTTATAGTTTAGTCTTTTTTTAATTAAATCTGTTTCCATATTTAAGCTCCGTAGAAGACTGATTTCTGGGCAAATCTGAACTGAATTGTCATTATTACAGAAACGAACAGAAGGAGGATGATCGACTGTGCCGAAGCTCCACCTGTATTCATTGCAATAAAACCATCCCTGTAGAGCTTGTAGACCAGAAGGTCTGTTGCTCTTCCCGGGCCTCCTCCTGTTGCTACATGGAGAAGTCCGAACTGCTGGAAAAATGCATACAGGGTATTCATAACAAACAGAAAGAATATTGTCGGTGATATAACCGGAAAGACGACTTTCCAGAATGCTTTTCCTTTGCTGGCCCCGTCTATAATTGCAGCTTCGACAATTTCTGAAGGCACGCTCTGGAGTCCTGCAAGTGTGAAAATTATGTTGTAGCCCATCATTTTCCATATAGCTGCAACTATTATGAAAATCATGGCATGTATTCCGTTTGATACATATTCAAAATTAATACCGATAAAACTCAGCAAATTTGTTGCCACTCCGATTGTGGGATTGAACATCAGAGCCCATATCATACCGGTAATTGCCGGTGAAAGGGCATATGGCCATATTAAAAATACCCTGTATATTTCAAAACCCCTGTATCTCCTGTTTGCAATTCTTGCTACATAGATGCTGATAAGCAGTCCCAGAGCCACAACAAAAAATGAGAATATCAGACTGAGCATCAGTGAATTGAGATAATCAGGATCTTTGAAAAGCCTTGTAAAATTGAGCAGCCCTACAAATATTTTCCGTGTCCCTGTTGCGTTTATCCTGAAAAAACTGTAGTAAAGGCTCTGAAAGCTTGGATATATGAAAAAAATTGTAATGACTATAATGCTTGGGGACAAAAGCACATAAGGCAGCCATTTCTGTGAATTAAATTTTACCTGCATTACTGGATGTCCTTCTTTATTAAAATATTGTTATTACAGACAGCTGAAATAACATAACCTGCCGGATACTGTATCCGGCAGGTGAAAGATTACAGCAGAATAGTTGTTATTCCACTGTCGATAAATAATCTTTGAGAATCTGGTCGCATTTGACTTTTGCATCAGTGAGGACAGTTTTAGGGTCTTTCATATTGACAAGAATTTCCTCTATTGCTACCCCGACAACATCCCTTATCTGTACAAAGTTCCCGAGCAGTACCCCTGTTGCCGCATACCCTGTTGTGCCGCTGTTGATCTGATCAAATGCTGTGGCAAATCTCGGGTCTTTTTCAAACCAGCCTTCAGCCTTCAGCGCTTCATAAGCTTTGGTATTTGTAGGAAAGTATCCTGTCTTTTTGTGCCATTCTATTGAATTGTCAACTTCAAAAACGAATTTCAGGAATTCCCATGTTGCTGCATAGACCTCATCGCTGTGTCCTGCCATAACCCAGAGGCTTGCTCCTCCTACAACACTGTTCCCTCTGTCTGTATATTCCTTTACTCTCGGAAGAAATGCTGTTCCGACATCAAAGTTTGCGCTTTTTATAATACCTGCAAGGCTTGATGTTGACTGGACAAGCATTGCGAACTCACCTGCAAGGAAAGGATCGTTTGCCTTGTATTCCTTGCCGCCGTAAACCATAATGCCGTCTTTGGCCCATTTCTGCCATTCTGTCATTACCTTTACACCAAAATCCGAATTTATGTTGACTTTTGTTGCCCTGCCTTTTCTTCCGTTGCTGTTGTCAGCATAGTACATGTTATGAAGGGCGAACATCTGCTCATAAATCCATGCCGGCCATCCGAAGGAAATTCCCCCTTTTGCAAGCCCTTTGTCCATAATTATTTTCGCAGCATTGTAAAGTTCATCAAATGTCTTAGGCGGTTTATCAGGATCAAGGCCTGCTTTTCTGAACATATCCTTGTTGTAATAAACCATGGCAGTAGAGGAATTAAACGGGAAGCTGTACATCTCTCCATCGTAGCTGTAATATTTTTTTATCGGTTCAACCAGATCGTTAAAATCAACATCTCCGTTGTTGAGGTTTTTTACAGGGATAATTGCTTCTGAATCCTTCATCGTCTGTGTGCCTACTTCATAGGACATGAGAAGGACAGGAGGGTTGCCTGCTTTTACAGCTGCAAGCCCTTTTGTGACAGTCTCGTCATAACTTCCTGTATAAAGCGCTTCCACCTTGATATCCGGATTTTTTGCATTGAAATCCTCGACAAGTTTGTCAACAACTTTCTGCCGGCTCCCTGACATTGCATGCCAGAAAGTGACAGTTCCAGCCGGTTTTGTCCCTTCAGGAATTTTGTAATCGAGAGGGGATTTACTTTTTTCCTTTGTTCCGCCTGCAAATGTTAGTGGTAATACGATCAAGCATAAAAGAATTGCAGCAATCAGTTTTTTCATTTTTACCTCCAGAAAATATTTGTAAACATGCAAAGCATGCCGTTTTTCATGGATAGGCATAAAAAAAGGATAAACAGGACAGTTTTTATGTTCTGTTTATCCGGCTCTCCAACTCTATTGCCAAATAATAAAAAATATCATTTATGAAATTTTATACCCAGATGGTCGAATTGTCAAATTAATTAAAGGCGTTATTGGAAACATAGATATGCAGGCTGGCTATTCTTCCATATCAATGGCTTTCAGATAGGTTTCATGAACTGCCGCCATAACCGAGTAATTAAAATTGTTTTTTTCAAGAGCTGTAATTCCTTCAATGGTTAATCCACCGGGAGAAGTTACAGAAGTAATCAGATCGGACGGAGATTTCCCTGCTGATTTCAGTGTATCAACAGCACCTGTAAGTGTCTGAAGCATAATATCAACACCTTTTCTGTATGGTATCCCGCATCTTACTCCGGCCAGAGACATCGCATGTATAAACTGGAATACAAATGCAATTCCCGATCCTGACATTGCTGTTTCGGCCGGTATAAGTTTTTCAGGCATTATCAGCGATTCGCCGATAGCCCCTGCTATCTTCAGTGCTTCATCAGTAAAAATCCGGGAAGCTTTTTCGTATGGGGATACAGCAGTGAGTGAGCTTGAGGAGAATGCCGCAAGGTTGGGCATGAAACGGCATATTTCATCTGTATCAAGGTAGTTTTTCAGAAAAGCTGTTTTTTTACCCGCCATCACAGATATGAACTTTTTGTTTTTCGAAACATTTCTTATTTTTTCAAGAAGCGGGACAGAATCCTGCGGTTTGACAGCAATTATTATGATATCAGACTGTTTTACCAGTTTTTCGGGAGAACGGAGCAGTTTTACACCGTACATTTCTCCGGCCTTTTCTTCCCTGCTTACTGATCTGCTGCAGACATTGATTATAAGATCCGGATTCTGCCTTAAGAGCCCTGCACATACTGCTTCTCCCATATTTCCGAAACCGATAATCCCGATTTTATCCATTATCATCTTCTCCTGTCATTAAATCCAGATTATAATTTGATCCGGCTATTTTTTTAAGCCAGTTGTAATCTGATTTTTCTACATATGTAAAAGGGTCAAGATCTGCCTGTGAAAGAGCTTTTTTTCCCTCTTCCGAGTCTGCCAGATTAAGAAGAAAGTTTCGTGTTTTTTCCATTATGTCATTTCCTATACTGGTGTTTACAACAAAAGGGCCGAGGGGGAACGGATCGCTTTCAAAAATAATTCTGAATTTATTTTTTAAATCCTTTTCCTGTTCATTGAAGATAAATGATGCAACCGCTCCTCCGTCCACAGTTTTATTAAGGACAGAGTAGATTATTGAATCCTGTTTCGGGATCACTACTGTTTTGCTGAAATATTTTTCAGGTTTAATATTAAACCTGTTCAGATGATACATGGGGACAAGAAAGGAGCTTGTGGAATAGGGGTCACCGAAAGCGAATGTCCTGTTTTTCAGGTCTCCTATTGATTTTATCCTGCTGTCTTTTCTTACAATAAAGAGGCTTGTATAGTTTTTATTGTTTTCCTTTACCCTGGCAGCAATCGGAACAAGTTCCGGGGAATCCATTATGTTTATAAATGAATAGGCATTTATTATTCCCATATCTATTTCATTATTCAGGTATCCAATCTGCATTTCCTCATAGGTGTTTGTCAGTACAAAAACTATTTTGCGGTTTAGCTCTGCAGACAGAAGGTGGATAAGCGGGGCATATTTATTAAAAATTACTGCTGAGTTTTCACCATAGGCATGGCCGAATTTCAATGGTTTCTCCACTTCCGGATCAGCGAATGAAATAAACGGAAGAATAAGTAATAATATAATAATAAAAAACTTATCTTTTCTCTTAGCCATTGAAATAATTATAGATAAAAATTAAGTTTTATTACAGGGCAATTTTATTTTTTCAGGGTATAAACAGTTCATGCTAGTGTTTAACCGGAGATAATGATGAAGATTACGACAAAGTTTATTCTTTCAATAGTCCTTATTGTATTTGTTACAGGGACTATTCTTGTTGCTTTTTCAGCAAATACACAGAAAAGACTTATTGAGGAGCAGATAGAAAAAAAGGGAACTGTTCTATCTGAAATCCTTTCTGTCTCATCCATTATTCCGATGCTGAATTATGATTATTCTGCAGTTAAGCTTTTTTTTGATGCCCTTTCAAAAGACAGCGATGTACTGTCAGGAGAGCTTCTTGATAATAATTTTATTGTGAAAATGCATACTGATCTTGACAGGCTGGGAGAGTATGTTGAAACAGGAATAGCCGGGGATGAATTTGATTCAACTGTTGTCAGAAGAGCACTGGGAAAGGATCGGCTGGTAAGGTATGAGTTCTACAGTCCTGTACTTGTGGAAAAAGAAGTAATAGGGGTTTTCCATATAACCCTGACAAATGAAGCATATCTTCATGTCATAAGACTTGTATGGATAAAAATGATAATGCTTGGAATTCTGTCCCTGCTGGTAGGGGTTTTACTTGCCTTTTTTCTGGGAACACAGATTTCCCGTCCTATCAAGGAGCTTGTAAAAGGGGCTGAATCTGTTTCCGGCGGAAACTTCAAGTGGGATGTTGTTATTAATTCAAAGGATGAAATCGGGAAACTTGCCGCATCTTTCAGAAATATGACAGAGCGGCTGGATAAAAATATAGCATCCAGGATCAAGAATGAGAAAATGGCCGTTATAGGACAGCTTTCATCTGTTTTAGCCCATGAGATCAGGAACCCTCTTGAGCCGATCAAGGGATCTGCTGAACTGCTTAAAATATACTATCCGGAGGAAAAGCAGATAATAAAGTTTGCCGGAATTATACAGGAAGAGGTATTAAGGCTTATTTCGTTTATTGATAATTTCCTTGATTTTGCAAGACCGAGGGACCCTGAGTTCCGGCAGATAAATCTGAATATCCTTATAGACAAGACTTTCATTCTTCTTGAAAAAATGATAGAGGATAAGCATATTGAAGTTGAAATATCGCAGAATAATAAACTTCCCCCTGTAATGGGTGATGCTTCGATGCTGAAGCAGGTAGTGCTGAATGTTATACTCAATTCAATACAGGCCGCCGGAAAGGGACACGGTTTTATCAGGGTCTCGACAGATTACAATCATGGGATGGCAGAGCTGATTATAACTGACCATGGCAGGGGAATTGAAAAGGATAAACTGGAAAAGATATTTGATCCTTTTTATTCAACAAAAGCTGAAGGATCAGGTACAGGACTTACTACCAGTCAGAGGATAATTGAGCAGCACGGCGGAAGAATTAATGTTGAAAGTGAGCCTGAAAAGTGGACAATGGTACAGATATTGCTTCCTGTTTACAGTACGTAAGGAATTTGAATACAGATGAATGAAAAAATACTGATAGTTGATGATAAAATAAATATCCGGATGGTGCTGAAAGGAATTCTTGAGAACCTGGGGTACCAGGTGTCTGATGCGGAAAACGGCAAATCAGCACTTGATTTGATTGAAGAATACCATCCTGACCTTGTTCTTACCGATCTTAAAATGGACGGGATGGACGGGATTGAGCTGACTAAAAGGATAAGGGATATTGATCCTGCCCTTCCTGTTATTATAATGACAGCCTACGGTTCAATTTCAAGCGCTGTTGATGCAATAAAGTCAGGAGGATATGATTACATTACAAAACCGATTGACTATGATCTTCTCGAAATTAAAATGAACAGGGCCCTTGATGAGATGAAAATCAAAAATGAGAATCTTGATCTGAGAGAGAAGCTTAAGGATAAATGGGGTCTTGACAGGATTATCGGGAAGTCACAGGTAATGCAGAAAATGTTCAAGCTTATAAAGACTGTCTCTCCTGTTGATTCAAGTGTACTTATAGAAGGGGAATGCGGTACTGGCAAGGAACTTATTGCCAGGAGCATATATACCAACGGCAGGAGAAGCAGCGCCCCTTTTACCGTTGTGGACTGTTCCTCGCTTCCTGCAGGTCTGCTTGAAAGCGAGCTTTTCGGTTATGAGAAGGGGTCTTTTACAGGTGCTCTGGCCAGAAAAAAGGGAAGGATTGAGCTTGCAGATAAAGGGACTCTGTTTCTTGATGAGATCGGTGAGATGAGCCTTGAGCTTCAGGCCAAGCTGCTGAGGGTACTTCAGGAAAAACAGATCCAGAGGATCGGCGGTCTTGAAACTGTTAATGTTGATTTCAGACTTATAACTGCCACCAACAGGGACCTTAAAAAAGAGGTTTCAGAAAAGAGATTCAGATCAGATCTTTATTACAGGCTCAATGTTATTACCATTAAAGCCCCTTCTTTAAGGGAGCGGAAAGAAGATATTCCGCTCCTTGTTGAAAGTTTTATAGAAGAATTTTCGAAAAAGAATGATGTTTCTCCAAAAAAGGTTTCTCCGCTTCTAATGGAGAAGTTTATGGAGCATGACTGGCCGGGGAATGTAAGGGAGCTTGAAAACTGTATCGAAAGACTTATGGTTATCAGCTCAGGGGACTTCCTCGATGTGGATTCTTTTTTTACAGAGCAGGATCCTTTATCACCAGACAGATGCTCTGAGAGGGGCAGTCTGAATCTTTTTGAAATTGAAAGGGATGTTCTTGTCGAGGCTCTTGAGAAGGCTGAATGGAACAAATCCAGGGCTGCAAAACTTCTTGATATTGACAGGAAGGCTCTTTATAACAGGATCAAAAAGTATAATATTATTGTGCCAAACGGCACATGATAATCCTCATAGTGTGCTGATTAGCACATTATGAGCATCTTTTTTCTGATTAAAAATCAACAACAGCAGTATAATTCCCCTGTTATCAGTTAAATAAACCTGTATTATCGGTTGGCACTCTTTTTGCATATGTTTTATACACATTCCAAGAAAATGAAAAAGGAGTTTATGAATGAAAAAGATTATTATTCTGCTGGCTTTAATTACTGTAATGATTTTGCCTGTAGCTGCATCAGGGGACAAGGAAGTATATCCTTCCGAAACAATCAATATTGTTGTTCCTTCCAATGCAGGAGGTTCTACAGATGCAACAGCAAGACAGTTCGCCCAGGTCGCAAAGAAATACTGGGAAGGGGCAAACTTTGTTGTTGTTAATGTAGGTGGATCAGGCGGTCTTAAAGGTTTTGATCAGATAGCAGGTGAAAAACCTGACGGCTACAATCTCGGTATGGTTTTTACCCCCCAGCTTGTTGCTCATATTGCATCAGCTAGGTCGCATTATACACTCGACAGTTTCCATATTATCGGCAACATTGTGGAAGATCCGGGTATTGTCGTTGTTCCTCCGGACAGTCCTGTAAATAACCTTGCTGATCTTGAAAAACTTTCAAAGGAAAAAAAGGTGGTAGCAACTGTAAACGGAATCGGAAGCGATGACTATATTGCTGCAAAAAGTTTCGAAAAACTTGCAGGAGTTGAGTTCAACCTTATGCCTACAAAAGGGTCAACAGAACAGAAAACAGCAGTTCTCGGAAGTCATGTAGATGTCGGTTTCATGAACCTTTCCCAGATGCTTTCAAATCACAGGGAAGGAAAATGTAAGATTATTGCAATGACTACCAAAAAGAGAGTTGCAATAGATGATTCAATTCCTACTGCAAAAGAGCAGGGGTATGAGCTTTATATGACAGCTACAAGAGGACTTGTCTGCCAGTCGGAAGTTGATCCTAAAATTCAGGCAAAGCTTGATGATCTTATGAAGAAAGTTCTTGCTGACAAGGATTTTGCTTCTGCAATGGAAAAACAGCTTATTGCCATGGCACCTATGGATGGTAAGGAATACAGGGAATATCTTGCAGAACTTCTGGCTCAGACCCAGGATGTTTATAATGCGAATCCCTGGTAATCGGAATTAAATAGGAAAAACGATGACAAAAAAATTTGTTGATTATATCATATTAGTTTTTTGTGTTGTTATTGCAGTACTGCTTCACCGCAGTACTGCAAGTTATCCGGAGATATGCCAGGTCAGCACAGCTGCTTATGTACGTTTTCTGGCTTTATCTTTAGGTATACTGTGTTTGATACAGCTTTATACCAACTATAAACAGAATGATAACAGCAGTGTTGAGTTTTATAAGGATAAAAAAAGATTTTTAACACTTGTAGTTTTGTTGTTTATCTATGGGCTGATGATTTCTTTCTTCGGATTCATGCTCTCAACAGCGCTGTTCCTCCCTTCTACAATGTATATGATGGGACACCGCAGAAAAATAACAATAGTATTGTCTTCTGCAGGCCTTCTTCTATTTCTGCAGATACTTTTTGTTTCACTGCTGCAGGTTCCCCTTCCTGAAGGGATGATATTCGGATAAACAGGAATACAGAGGTTTAATAATTATGGAAATAGATTTTGTATATATAATAATGACGCTGTTCAGCTTCAAAAACCTGCTTGCTGTATTTCTCGGTACACTTTCAGGTATAGTTGTCGGGGGTATCCCGGGTCTTACAGCAACAATGGCTGTTGCCCTTCTTATCCCGGTAACATTTTCTCTGCCGCCTGTTACAGGGCTGATTCTCATGGGCGGGGTTTACTGCGGTGCCATGTACGGCGGTTCAATCCCTGCAATCCTCCTCTACACTCCCGGAACACCTGCTGCGGCTGCTACTGCTATTGAAGGTTATCCTCTTTCGCAGCAGGGGCACGGGGGCCTTGCATTAAAGGTCTCTGTTGTTTCAAGTTTTGTTGGGGGAATTTTCTCGGCCTTTCTGCTTCTGGTTGTTGCACAGCCGCTTGCATCGGTTTCACTTAAATTCGGCCCTGCCGAGTATTTTCTCCTTGCCCTGATGGGGCTCTGCGGTATTGTTTCCCTGGCTGAGGAAGATGTAATCAAAGGTCTTATTTCAGGATTCATCGGTCTTGTCATTGCTGTAATCGGAACAGACATAATATCAGGGCAGTTAAGATATACCATGGGGTTTCATGACCTTTATGACGGGGTCTCTTTCATGCCTGCCCTTATTGGTATGTTCTCCATTACCCAGATGCTTGAACTTACCGGGTTTGACAGGATTGTAACTGAAAAGGTAGACATAAAATCGATCAAAAGGGAGAAAATGCCTAAAGGGATGGGTAAGTTCATTGCTCTTGGTACTGCAACCGGTACTGTTGTAGGAATACTCCCGGGTGAAGGGGCCACAATAGCGGCATTTGTATCCTATAATTTTGCAAAACAGATATCAAAATTCAAGGAAAAATTCGGCAAAGGGAATCCTGAAGGTATTGCGGCTGCAGAGTCCGGGAACAACGGATGTGTCGGGGGAAGTCTTATACCTCTCCTTACTCTCGGTATTCCGGGAAACAGTGTTGCTGCTGCCCTCCTCGGGGGATTGATGATTCACGGCCTTATACCTGGTCATGAGCTTTTTACATATCATGCCAATATCACATACGGGTTTATACTCTCTCTTTTTCTGGCAAATATTATATTCCTTGCCATAGGGACATTTTTTGCCCCCTATTTTTCAAAGATTTCCCTCACTCCTTCTTCAATACTGATTCCTGCGGTCTGCATGTTTGCAGTGGTCGGAGCATATGCGATGAACAACAGTGTTTTTGACATCTGGCTTATGCTTATATTCGCATTTATTGGTCTTATTCTGAATAAAACAGGGTTTTCAACAAGCGCTGTAGTTCTCGGGCTTATTCTGGGGCCTATAGCGGAAAACGGTTTTGCCCAGGCGCTTGCAGTATCAGACGGATCAGGTGCAATATTTTTTGAAAGTACAATAGCATGGATTCTGTGGGCACTAATCATTGCCCTTCTTGCACCCCCTTTTATAACAATGGGGAAAAAGGCTTTGCGTAAAAGAAAAGCCGGACTTGCAAATTAAATAAAAAACAGTTAAGTCGCAGGTTGTTAAACCTGCGCCTTTTTTTATTATTGGACTTTCCCTATAGCCTGAGTATAAACTATCTTTTCATTTTCATTTAACCCCATAATTTTATGCAGCTTTTCTCTGTCGACAAGACTCAACAGAACAGTATTCCAATTAGCGGCTGCAGCAAATAAATAAACGTTTTGACTTATAAATGCTGTATCTGCTGTTGATGTAAACCATTTCTTATTGTTGTCATTGCCAAAGATAAATTTTTTAAACTTAGAATAATCTGAAACATAGATTAACCCTAATGGTGCAGATTTCATCATTTTTTGCGTTCCAATATACTCCCTTATATCTTCTGATAATACTTCAATAAGTTGGTGATCCTTTTCATCATAAAGGAATAATCCTTTTGAGAGGGCAATATAAACTTTAATTTCCTGTGTATTGCAGGCAGATGGCGCTGTTCGGCGACTTTTGGTTTTTTTTGATTCTTTATGAGTAATACCACAGGCTGCCCATAAGAGATTTGATAATTCCTGATTTGTGAAGTCTGACTGAATCCATTTCCTTTTAGTCCGCCGCTTCTCCAGTGCTTTCATTAATGGGAAATCTAAATCGTATTGAGGTGGCGGCAACTGATTCTGTATATTCATCTTTCTTTCCTGCTCTTTCTTTGATAGAGAAATAGTAAATAAATAATTTTTAATTGTAAAATTAATTTTTAAATATCTGTTTTAAGGCATGGATGGCGGGATTCAAAATGGATTATGCCAGAAATTGCGCATAAGTAACATGGAATATGCGAAGCTGACCTGCCGAATGGGAGGTCAGTTTTGGTGAAGGCCTGATGTCCGGAACTGCATATTCTCGTGTCAGCTGAAGTTCCCCAGCTTTTCATTCAGGCCGTTCGGCGGAGTCAAGGTCTGGATTCTTCTCCTCTTGTATCATTTAACGAAGCTGTCTTTTCATTAAAACGTCTTCAATATTTCTTCTGCCGTCTATTACAGCCATAATATAAATTTTCTTATTTTCAATCTTATATATTAATCGCCAGGTAGATATTATAATTTCTCTATATCTCAATATATTTTCATTTCTTAATTCCGGAGTTATTCTCCCTTGTTCAGGGAATTTTTCTAATTGCCTTGTACTTTTTCTTATTTCATAGAATTTATTTAATGCTATTTCGACAGAGTCATTAGCTATATATTCAACTGTCTCATTTAAATCATTTTTTGCTGTTTTTGCCCAAATAATTTTCATATTATTATTTCTTTTTCATCTTGTTTAATTCTGACTCTATTTCTTCAAAAACATCTTCCTGGGAATAGATATCACCTTTTTCGATATCCCTCTCTCCTTCTGCGAGTAATTTTAAAATTCCAAGACTATTTCTCATCTCTTGATAAGATTCTGTATCCATCAAAACAGCTTTTGCCTCACCATTTTGTGTTATTATAATCGGATTATGCGTATCATTTACTCGTTTTAACATATCCGCTGCATTTGTTTTGATATATGAAATTGGCTTTATGTCTTCTCGTAAATTCATAATTAGCCCTCACCAGTGCATATATTGCACTATATTAAGACTTATATGGCAATTATAAATATCATGTTTTTCTTCATTTCCATTGACAGGCGGTCCAGGCGATCTTCTTCCTCCTCATGTCCTGGGTGGACCGGGGACAACTGCACAAAGCTGCTTTTATACGTTATGAGTCGACGAATACTGATCAGAAATTAAGTCCGCTTTTTCCCGGGGGACCCTGGAAAAGGGGGTCTCCTCCGAATGGATCATCCATGATGGACGGCCCCCCTCCTGATGCTTCGTGAATATTGAAATAAAGCTTCAGAAGATACCTTGTATCAGAAAGAAAAAGATTCATTCCTGCACTCTGTTTCGAAAAATCCCTGAAAAAATCTTCTGTAGTAAGACCGGATTCCAGCTTCCCGTATCCGAGCCCCTGGTCGTGATATCCCTTCAGCTCCTGAAGCCTGAAATATACCATCTCAAATAAAGGAAGTGTCCCCCGCATTTTTACAACTGAAGGCGTTGCAGCTGTTTTTGCATTGATTAAATCTCCAAGGGAAAATCCTTTACTCTCAATCCCGTATTTTTCAAGGGTACCGCGCTCTGAGGTCAGCTCTCTGTATGCTTCGAGAAACCGCGGAAGGGCTTCCATATACTGATTTACATAGCTTTTTATAAACACTTCGGCGCCGTTTCTGAAAACCTCCTGCCTGGTTTTCATCCAGAACTGCTGGTAAAGTTCAATGTCTTCAACTGCCACATTCAGCACAGAAATATCTTTTTCAGCTACATTTTCAACAGCAGAGCCGGGCCGTGCAATTACCTCATTGCCGTCAATATCCCTGCAGGAGACCTTCCCCTCATCGCAGGTTACAAGTATTCCCCCTTCAGGTGATTCAAGTACATCAAACGAAGTGCCCCTAACCCCCATAACTGCAGACCCTGTCTTCAGCATAAATCCTTCCGTACCTGCAAGACGTTTTATTCTGGCCCCTATGGACCCTTTCATCATCTGAAGCAGATTCTGTCTTGATCCGGCTTTTTCAGTATATTCAACAGCAAATACAGTCCCCGGCTTTACAATTATCCTCGAATCTCCTCCGTAGTGGTCAGTCATTGATATTTCTGCCATGCTGTCTGATTTTGTTTCAATAATATCGTATATCTCAACAGGGAACCCTATATCAACAATGCTCCGGTCAATAATTTCCCCGTCTCTGTAAACATCAACATCACCTTCAAGATATACTATTGTTCCTGCCTCAGGTGATTCCTGGGCAGATATGCTGAAAATAGAAAATGCCAAAAGGATCGAAATAAGAAAAAATGTTTTCATAATTAAAATATAGTACATCTTCAGAAAAGAATTCAAAAAAACAGCATGCTCATTTATAATAAGCATATGAGAGATTCTCTGGGGAGGAGTTTAAATGGCTGATAAGGAATCTATTTTTATCTGTACTGTAAAAAATGAACCGGGGGTAATGGAGAGGGTAGCTGATATTTTTGCGGAACTTGATATTAATATCAAGTCAATCTGTGCAGCTCCAATTCACCAGATGGGGAAATCAAGTATTGTCATAGTTTCTGAAAAGAGCAATGTTGCTCCTGAAACAATAGAGCAGATGATGAGGGAAAAGATTGACTATATACTGGTAAAGGACGCAGACCGGGGTGATATTTATGAAAGGGAACTTGCGCTTGTATGTGTCAGATGTGAAATCGGGCATACCGCAAGGATTATGCAGACAGCTGAAATGTTTTCAGCAGATGTTCTCGGAATCGGGAAAGAAAGCATGACCTTTGAAATGACCGGTTCTCCTGAAAAGGTGGATGCGTTTATCAAGGCCCTTGAGGAATACTGCATAATAAGGGTAACGAGGTCAGGCCGTGCTGTTATGGAAAAAGAGGAGGTAAGCTGAAAGTGTTGAAATCACTTGAGGATATAACCTCTCTTGCACGCAGCATTACTCCCAGAAAAAGAATATTTGTTGCTGCTGCAGATGAGCATGCAGCCCTTGAGTCCTGTTCTCTTGCATACAGAGAGGGGCTTGCAGATATAACCCTTGTAGGGGGCAGAAATAATATTGAATCAATTGCACTGACTGACAGTATTGATCTTTCAGGAATTACTGTAATAGATATTCCTGATGAAAAGGATGCCCTTATTTTCTGTATGGAAAGCTACTGGAAAGGGGAGGCTGATCTTCTCATGAAAGGGAAGGTAAGTACCGGCAAAATGATGCAGACTGCGCTTAAAAAGGAATACGGGCTGAGGACAGACAGGATACTCAGCCATATAGGTATATTCGAATATGACGGCAGGCTGGTAATAATGTCTGACGGGGGAATGAATATTGCTCCTGATATAAGCAGGAAAGCCGGGATAATAGAAAATGCGGTACAGGTCGCCCATGCTCTGGGTATTAATCATCCCAATGTTGCAGTTCTGGCAGCGGTGGAAAAGGTTCAGCTCCATGCCATGCCTGCGACCCGTGATGCTTTAATACTTCAGAGGATGAATGAACGGGGTGAAATCACAGGCTGCAGGGTCGAAGGCCCACTCTCCCTTGATATCGCATTAAGTCCTCACGCTGCAAAGACCAAAGGAACTCCCGGCATTGTCCCGGGCAGGGCTGATATAATAATTGTTCCTGATATCGAGTGCGGAAATGTTATCTATAAAGCTGTTTCTACAATTCATAAAAGTCCTATTGCCGGGGTTTTGACAGGAAGCAGGACCCCTATGATTATTATAAGCAGGGCTGACAGTACAGAGAGCAAGCTTTATTCCATGGGGGTAAATATATATCTTGCACATAATTTTTCAAAACAAAAAAGCTGAACAAGGATGAAAAAATGGCTGGAAAACCGTTGATACTGGTGATAAATCCAGGTTCCACCTCTACAAAAATAGCACTCTACCGAGGTTCTGAAATTCTGGATGAGAGAAATATCAGTCACAGCCGGGAAGATATAGATATGAATGCCCCTGTTGCAGAGCAGCTTCTGATGAGGACCGGCGCTGTCATGGAATTTCTGGAAAACAAAGGGGTCAGGCTGTCTGAAATTGACTGTATTATGGCCCGGGGCGGACTTCTGAGGCCTCTTGAAGGGGGTGTATACAGGATAAACGATAAAATGCTTGATGACCTTTCCTCCTGCCGCTATGGGGAGCATGCCTCAAACCTCGGTGCCCTTATTGCAGGAAAGCTTTCAGATGAATGCGGAGTAAAAGGGTATATAGCAGATCCTGTTGTTGTTGATGAACTTTCAGATGCTGCACGGTACTCGGGGCATCCTGAAATAAAAAGGCGGACAATTTTCCATGCTTTGAATCAGAAGGCGGTTGCTGATCTTATTGAAAAAGATACAGGACTGAAAAAAAAAGAGAATGTTTTTATAATAGCCCATATGGGTGGGGGGATTACAGTCGGGATCCATGAATACGGAAGGGTAACTGATGTAACAAATGCTCTTGACGGAGAAGGTCCCTTTACCCCGGAAAGGACCGGTTCCCTCCCTGTTCTTTCAGCGGTAAAATATTTCATGGAAAACAATATGGTTTTTAATGATATTAAGAGATTTATAAACAGGCAGGGGGGGCTTTTCTCGTACCTTGGAACAAACGATTTTAGTGTAATAGCAGAAAAGGCAAAAAAAGATAAAAAATATATGGAAGTAATTGATGCAATGGGATACCAGATAGCAAAAACAATTACATCATTCTCTGCAGTCAGCTGCGGCAGGGTGGATGCCATAGCTTTGACAGGGGGACTTTCCAATTCAAAAACCCTTACTGATATAATACGGGAAAGGGTCTCTTTTCTTGCCCCTGTATACCTGTATCCAGACTGTGAAGAGATGAAGGCACTTGCAATGAACGGGATTTCAGTGTTGAATGGGGATAAAGAGGTTAATATCTACTGATAATGCTATTGATATACAGTGTACTGCTTTTTTTTATATCTTTCTTCATCGGAATCATAGCTGTTATAGGGGGAATCGGGGGCGGTTCTCTCTATGTACCTGTGGTTGCCGCATTTTTCCCGTTCAGCTTTGATTTTATCAGGGGAGCAGGGCTTTTTGTTGCTCTCGGCAGTTCTCTTTCTGCGGGTCCCGATCTTATTAAAAACAGATTCGGCAATCTCAGGCTTGCACTTCCTTTTGCCCTTTCAGGCTCTGCGTTTTCCATCTTTGGCGCCAGAATCGGACTTGGTACTGATGACAGGGTTATAAGCCTTCTTCTGGGGATACTGATGGTTTTTGTCTCCTTCTTCATGCTTTTCAGGAAGACGGAACGGGGAGGGTGCGTATCGGATGATGAAAAATATAATCCGGCTGACTTTTTCAAAAACGGGAGTAAAATCAGAATTTTATCAGCATTTATTATATTTTCTGGAATCGGGTTTATCGCCGGCATGTTCGGACTGGGAGCAGGTTGGGCAGGGGTTCCTGTACTCAATATTCTGATGGGGGCTCCTCTTCGGATTGCCGCCGGTACAAGCAGTATAATAATATCTGTAAATGCATCATCTGCAATATGGGTTTATTTAAAGAATAACGCGGTATTCCCCCTCATTGCAGTTCCCTCATTTCTGGGAATGGCAATAGGTTCAAGAATAGGTGCCTCACTTCTCTGCAGGGTAAAACCGGGATTTATCAGATTTGCTGTCATTGTATTTCTTTTACTGTCCGGTATAAGACTTGTAATTGTAAATTACGGGAAATTGTTTTTTTAAAGGATCACTGATTTGGATGACTTTAATCTGGAAAAAAGATATGCCGCTTTTTTTGCCGCAGTAGTAAAAGTATTAATTACTGTAATGATACTTGCTTTTCTATATCACGCTTTCAGGATTGTGTTCGACCCTGAACTTGCCGCCGGATATGCTGCAACCATGCTTCATGGGAATCAGGGAGTGGAAAGTGATTTCCCGTTTAAGACTGTCATCTGGTCTGTAAAACTTCTTTCCTCTTCCGTAATTATCTCCTTTTCATTTCTCTCCATTTTATTTTTCAGAAAAAAAGAGTTTGTCTACTCATTTATTACTTTTACAATAGTGTGTATTATACTGATATCTGCTGTTACAGGCAGTTTTTAAACTGGTTTTTCTGAAATTATTCTTTTATATCTGAGGTAGAGTGTTGAATTATCTGATTTCTGTTTCCCATTCTGATTTTGACCGTTTCCGCTCAAACATGGAAAAGGTTGTAGAGATCTGCAGTATATCCGGATTTTCCGGTATAGAAGGGCATCACAGACTATTTTACGGACTTGACAGGAAGCACCTTGAAAAGGCCGGGGAAATATTTTCAGACAGCAGGATAAAAATACCTACTTTTCATCTTCCGTGTTCACAGGACCCGGATCTTGATCTTGTAAACCCTGACAGGGAATACAGAGAGAAGGCTGTTGTTATCTACAGGGAATGGATTGAAAAAGCAGCTCTTTTAGGTGCTGGAAAAGCTGTAATACACGGGACAACACTTTTCTCCGGCAGCCCTGAAACCGATATAGAGGTTCTGGTTGACCGTTTTGCTGAGTCTTTTGAACCGGTACTTGAATCAGCAGTAAAAAACAGGATAGTCCTTGCACTTGAAAACCATAACCCTTCGGTAAAGGGGCGGTTCTGCTCGGAAACAGACCATTTTAAAAGGATACTGGAAAGGTTTGATTCCCCCTCTCTCATGTTCTGTTTTGACTTCGGACATGCATATATCGGATACGGGAACATGTATGATGAACTGTTTGATTTCATGGAGAAAAAAATTACCGCTGTCCACCTTCACGACAATACAGGGGGGGATGATATTCACCTGCCTCCCGGATACGGTGATCTGGACTGGAAAAAGGTCAGAAGACTGCTGAAAAGGATAAATATACCCTACCTCTGTATTGAGGCTGCTCCCCACCCCTCTATTGAAAGATTTATACCGGCGGACTGGAAAAAACTTTTAAACGAAACTGCTGAACTTCTCAATTAAATAAAAATTATTGACAGATACCGATTGAAAGAAAATAAAAGTGGATCTATTATCAGGTGGTGATGGACCTGATCAGGTCTGTTCTCCAAATATAATATCCCATGATCCGGTCTGCCGGGATTCTGTATAAAGGCTTTTCTTCCCCGCATAACATGGATCATGAATGGCATTAAAGCAAAAATTATGAGTGAATATATAATAAAAACAGTCTTCATGGCTGACTTTATACTATATCGTCTTGAAAAGGAAGAATAATGAAAATATTCCTTTTATTCTCACTGGCCTCTTTCATTGCTTCTGCGTTGCTTTCGCTTCTGTCTTTCAGAAAAAGATCTTTCTGTAATTTTTTCAGTATTACAGGAGCCCTGTCTGCCCTGATGTCAGGATCGGCTGTTGCGGTGAATGTTCTTGTGACTGGGAAAGCGGTGGAAATTTATTACGACTGGAATTATTTTCCGGGATCATTTCATCTTTTTATGGACCCCTTATCTGCATGGTTTTCCATTTCTCTTCTGATTATTGCTTTTTTATGCGCCATATACGGAACATGGTATCTTTATGATGAAAGGGAAAAATCCGGATACGGGTTCCACTGGTTCTCATTCCACCTGCTAGCCGGAGGAATTTATTCTGTTTTTCTCGCGTACGACAGTTTTCTTTTCCTTTTTTCGTGGGAGATAATGTCTCTTTCCGCATGGTTTCTGGTTATGTTTGATCATGAAGAGAAAAGGGTGAGGGAAGCAGGATGGGTATATCTTGCTGCAACCCATCTCGGGACAGCTTTTCTTTTTATCCTTTTTGCTTCTGCTGATATTTTTACTGCTGCTCCGGGTCCTGTTCTTTCCACGGCGGCTGTTTTTCTTTTTGCTTTAATCGGGTTCGGGACAAAGGGGGGATTTGTCCCTTTTCATGTCTGGCTCCCGGAAGCACATCCGGCAGCCCCTTCCCATGTATCTGCAATAATGAGCGGCGTAATGATAAAGACAGGAATTTACGGAATATTCCGGGTCCTTACACTTCTTGATGCCTGGCAGGACTGGTGGGGATGGCTGCTGATAGCTGCGGGGGGAATGTCTGCCCTCTACGGAATAATCTTTGCTCTTTCACAGCATGAGATTAAAAAGCTCCTTGCATACAGCAGTGTGGAGAACATGGGGATTATTCTCCTCGGGGCAGGTAGCGGAATAATCTTTGCCAACCATAATCATCCTGCATCAGCAGTTGCATTTGCGGGATCTCTTCTTCATGTATTTAATCATTCACTTTTCAAGACAAACCTTTTTCTCGGAGCGGGAACAGTAATAAAAAGATGCGGAACCGGGATAATCGACCTTCTGGGTGGATTGGGGAAAAAGATGGGAATAACATCAGCCCTGTTTCTTGTTTCCTCTTATGCAATATGCGGATTTCCGTTTCTTAACGGTTTTGTCGGCGAATCTCTCCTATATACAGCCTCTTTCAGCGGACTGTCAGATGATACCGCATTAAACTTTGCCACTGGTTTCAGCGGGTTTACTGTTATTGGAATTCTTGCCCTTACCGGGGGACTGGCGGTAGTGTGTTTTGTAAAACTCTATGGCACTGTTTTTCTGGGAGAGGGGAGAAGCATCTGTGTTTTAAAAGGGAGGGATCCCGGAGGAGCCGCCATTATCCCAATGGCTGTATTATCGCTTATATCTCTTCTGGCGGGGATTTTACCTTCCGTGCTTTTAAAAGCAGTAATTGCTCCTGTATCAGTTATTCATCCTGCAGGAAATTCTTCTGCAGCAGCAGAGATTCCAGAGCTGATATTTATTATTTTCAGAAATATAACTTTTACAGCTGCTCTTTTTATATCAATTATCCTTGTTTTTTTCCTGCTCCGCACTTTCCTGCCGGGAAGGAAAATGACCGGATATGCTCCTACATGGGGGTGCGGATTTAATAATCCGGGCCCTAAAATGCAGTATACTTCATCCTCTTTTATTCAGCCCCTGGCAGAGTCTTTTGCCCCGGTTCCGGGTATTAAAAAGAGGGGAGCAATTCAGAAAGGCTATTTTCCGGAACCTGTCCGGTTCTCTACAGAATTACCTGATCCTCTGATGAAGAGTCTTTTTGAACCGCTTTTTGTTTTTTCAGCAGCGCTTTTCTCAAAATTGAAGGGGATCCAGCAGGGGAGTCTTCATCTTTATATTTTTTATATTATTGCAACCCTGTCAGCTGTTATTATCTGGAGTATTTTATGACAGTTTATTTTTCATCTGCTGTTTTTCTGCTTTCCCTCTTTCTTTCCCCACTTATACGGGGAGTTATAAACCGGGTAAAAGCCTGGTTCGGAGGGAGGAAAGGGCCCTCCCTTCTTCAGCCTTATTATGATCTTTTCAGGCTTTTAAAAAAGGGCTCTGTATACAGTAAAACAACAACATGGATATTTAAAGCAGCTCCTTTAATAAATCTGGGTGCAGCAGTTACAGCACTGCTCTTTCTTCCCTCTTTCGGCCTCCCTTCGATAATCAACTTTGAAGGTGATCTTGTTCTGTTTGTATATCTGCTTGCTTCCGGAAGGTTTTTCATGATACTTTCTGCTCTTGATACCGGTTCAAGCTTTGAAGGGATGGGTGCAAGCAGGGAAACCTTTTACTCAGCCTTGACAGAACCGGCGCTTCTTTTCGCTCTTGCAGGCTTGAGCGCTTTTACAGGTTCATTGTCGCTCAGCGGTATATATTCCATGATATCAAAGTCTGCCTATTCTGCGGAAATTATTCCGGCCCTTGTATTTATAGTTTTTTCACTTCTTATAATATTTCTTGCTGAAAACTCAAGAATACCAGTTGATGATCCCCAGACCCACCTTGAACTTACCATGATCCATGAGGTTATGATTCTTGATAATTCCGGCCCTGATCTCGCGATTATTGAATATACAGGGTCTCTTAAACTCTGGATATTCGGGATTCTTTTAACATCTCTGTTCCCAGTTTTTCCGGGTATTCCGCAATATCTGGCCATAATCTATTATCTCTTACTTCTTTTTCTTTTCTCCTCATTTATCGGGGTAATTGAATCTGTTATGGCAAGACTGAAGATGATACAGATACCGCGGCTTCTGGTGATTGCTTCCGCTTTTTCAGCATTGTGGTTTATCTGGATTGTGAGGTAGAAATATGTTTATTCATATAATGACAGCGCTTTTAATACTTACCAATTTCTATATGCTGGGATCATCCCGGCTGTCTCCGATTATCACTGCTGTTTCCGCCCAGGCTGTTATTCTTGCTGCTGTTACGGTTATATCGACAGACCTTTCCTTTGTTTCTCCGGAATTTTACCTTATTGCAGCCTCGCTTGTAATTAAATCAGTTGTTCTTCCTGTAATGCTTAAAAAGGCCCTTGTGAGAACAGGAATCAGGAGGGAAATTACCCCGGTGATAGGATATTCCCTTTCTCTTCTCACCGGAGTTCTTCTTTTCCTTGTTTCCGTTAAAGGGATAAAGATGCTTCCTTTTCCTGAAGGGGTATTTAATATGACAGTCTCGGCTTCTGTTTTTACCTTTTTCACAGGGCTTTTTCTCATAGTCGGAAGGGTGAAGGCAATAACCCAGACAATTGGTTATTTATCCATGGAGAACGGCATATATCTTTTCGGGACCCTCTCTGCCGGCGGCAGTTCCGCAATTGTTGAACTTGGAATACTCCTTGATCTTTTTGTAGGGGTATTTATTATGGGTATCGTAATTCTGAAAATAAAACGTGAGTTTGATCATATTGATACAGATGAACTTGCAGTACTCAGGGATTGAAAAATATGATGTGGATTTTGCTTATTCTACCCCTGACAGGGGGCGTTTTTAGTCTTATTACAGCATCAGACTTTCTGCGGAGGATTCTACTCCAGCTGGTGTCAGTTTTTTACCTCGTCGCTGTGATAATGATCTGGAAATATTTTCCGCATTCTCCTGCGCCGGAGGATCTTCTGGGAATTGACCCGCTGTCACTCCTTTTTCTGTTCATTACAGCGCTTCTTTTTCTTCCTGTGGCATTTTACACGGCAGGATATCTTTCACATGGTGATTCAATGGGAAAGAAAAACAGGGCTTTTTCAAGGGAAGCTGTTTTTACAGCCCTTCTTCAGATATTTCTGTCAACCATGACCCTTTCAATCATAAGCAGGCATCCGGGGGTTTTCTGGATAGCAATAGAGGCGACCACCCTTGCAAGTGCTCCTCTGATCTCTTTTCACAGGTCTGCCTATTCTCTTGAAGCCTCATGGAAGTATCTTCTGATCTGTTCTGTTGGTATTGCACTTGCTCTGACCGGAAATATTTTCCTTTCAGTTTCCGCCTCTTTTGTTCCTTCTCTCGGATCCCTTCCCCATACTTTTGAAGTGCTCTTCTCTGAAGGGGATTTACTTCAGCCGGTATGGCTTAAGGGGGCGTTTATATTTATTATAATTGGTTACGGGACAAAGATGGGGCTTGTCCCGATGCATACATGGCTTCCTGATGCCCACAGTCAGGCCCCTTCCCCTGTGTCAGCCCTTCTTTCCGGGGCACTCTTAAACTGTGCCATGCTGGGGATACTCAGGTTTCATAATTTAATGAAAGCAGCCGGACTTTTTGAGTTCAGCAGTTCCCTTCTTACTGTATTCGGAGTTTTTTCCGTGATTCTTGCCGGCTGGTTTATTGTAAACCAGAACGATTACAAGAGGCTTCTTGCCTATTCAAGTATTGAACATGTAGGTATTATGTCTATTGCAGCAGGAAGTTCAGTATATAACAGCTATCCCCTTGTTATCCATGCATTTAATCATTCTCTGACCAAAGGGCTTCTTTTTCTTGCTGCAGGCAATATCCTTTCCTTTTACAAAACAAAAAATGTTAAAGAGGTCGGGGGGGTGCTTGGAAATATTCCCTTTACCGGGGTGATGTGGACAGGGGGATTTCTTGCAATATGCGGATTTCCCCCCTCCGGAATATTCATAAGCGAGTTCTCGATAATCAAAGGGCTTATAAATGGGGGAGGATGGTTGACACTTTCCCTTCTTCTGGTCTCTCTTTCAGTAATTTTTATCGGGATGGCAAGGGCAGTTACTGATATGTCATTCGGGACCCCGGCAAGTAAATCGGCAGAACCTTTCAAAGGGAGGTTTTACTCCTCTTTTCCCCTTGTTTTTCTTTTTGTCATTATAGTAGTTTCCGGCTTCTGGATCCCGGCCCCTGTTGGCAGCCTTTTTAAAGCTGCAGCCTTTGTGATAGGAGGATAGCTGATTTATGGATAATTATATAACCTGCGGGAACGGGGAAGCGATTGATACTGAAAATATACCTGTTGTTTCTGAAGATATCTTCAGGTCATTTCTGGAAAGTGAGATAAAAAACTCCCGCAATCATCTCTCAGCCCTTTTTGCTTCAGGGGATTGGGGGAGTAAAAAGATTTTCGGCGTGATTTCTGACAGCTCGGAATCAGTTCTTAAGGTGAGTTCTTTTGTTCCAGGAGAAAAATATCAGACATTTACAGATATCTCCCCCCGGACCCATCTTTTTGAAAGGGAGATTTTTGAAACCCACAGGATCCTCCCTTCAGGCCACAGATGGCTCAAGCCTGTAAGGTTTCCTGACGGAGGAATCGGGGAGATGTTTTTTTTCAGCGATAAAGGGGATGAGATCCACGAAGTCGGGGTTGGGCCTGTCCATGCCGGTGTAATTGAACCGGGACATTTCAGGTTCCAGTGCTACGGAGAAATTGTCAGGCATCTGGAGATTTCTCTCGGGTATCAGCACAGGGGGATTGAGAAAAAGCTGAAAGATGTTTCCCCTGATAAAAGGATCCATCTCATTGAAACTGCTTCAGGCGATGCAACTGCCGCCCATTCAATTGCCTACTGCAGGGTTGTTGAGGGGCTTTCCTCATGTGTTGTTCCGTCTTATTCCTCAGCGGTAAGAGCTGCAGCGCTTGAGCTTGAAAGGATTGCCTGCCACATCGGTGATATCGGAGCACTTTCAGGTGATGTAGGTTTTCTGCCTACTTCATCCCTTTGCGGAAAACTCAGGGGAGATGTCTTAAATCTCACCGCCCTGATCTGCGGCAACAGGTTTTCACGGAACCTTGTCCTGCCGGGTGGTGTGGGGTTTGATATAAACGGTGAGATCAGGGACAGGATATTGGAATCTCTTGAAAGAATCCGTATATCAGCGGAAGATACAATAGCTCTTCTTTTCAATACCCCATCTGTCCTTTCAAGGTTTGAGGGAACCGGTTTTGTCAGTATGGAAACAGCCTTTGATTTCGGGCTGACAGGCCCTTCTGCAAGGGGGAGCGGTATAAAGAGGGATGTAAGGTGCGATTTTTCTGACGGGATTTACAGAGACAGAAAGGTACCTGTTTCAGTCTGCAGCTCAGGTGATGTTCTCGGGAGGGCTTTAGTCAGAAGGCTTGAGACTGAAAAATCATTCAGGTTTGTAAAGGAGCTTCTTGAATCCCTGCCGGAAAAGGTTTCTTCTTCAGATATTATCACATCCTCCCCCCCTCTCTCAAAGGGAAGGGTTTCTTTTTCCCTGACTGAGGGATGGAGGGGTGAAGTTGTTCATATCGGAATGACTGACAGTGAAGGGAACCTGGCTGATTATAAGATTACTGATCCGAGTTTCAGCAACTGGCCGGCCCTTTCCTACGCCATGAGGGGTGAAGGAATATCGGATTTTCCCCTCTGTAATAAAAGCTTCAACCTGTCATATTGCGGGTTTGATCTCTGAAAGACAGGAGTATGAAATGATATTAAGTGTTCTCAGATCTCGATTGAAATATAAAAAACTGACTATAAAATACCCTGCCGGAAGCCCTCCTGAACTTTCAGAACGGTTTACAGGGAGAGCTCTCCTTTCCGGGGGAAGCTGCAGGGGGTGTGACGGGAAGTGTATATCCGCCTGTCCTGCCGGGGCTATATCCAGGAAGGGGGATGAGATAATACTTGATACAGGGAGATGCATTTTCTGCAGAAAGTGTGAAAATATCTGCCCGGAAGAGAGGATAAAATTTACCGGTGATTTCAGAACAGCATCTTCAGTAAGGGAAGATCTTTTGCTGGAATCTCCGTCTGAAAAATCCTTTGAAATCAAAAAGTCAAGGATTTCTTCTCTGATCATAAAGTCCTTTTCTATAAGGGTTGTAAGCGCGGGGGGGTGCGGGGCTTGTGAGGCTGACACAAATGTTCTTTCCACTATCGGTTGGGATCTAAGCAGGTTCGGTATACACTTTACAGCCTCCCCCCGTCATGCGGATGCCCTTCTTCTTATTGGCCCTGTAACAGATAATATGAAATCAGCTGTTCTTGATACCTACAATGCAATACCTGATCCTAAATGCGTTATAGCTGTAGGCTCATGCGCTGTCTCAGGGGGGATTTACAGAGACGGAGAGAAAAATCTCAACGGGGCAGGTGATATCCTTCCTGTTGATCTTTACATTCCGGGATGTCCGCCCCATCCTCTGACAATTCTTGATGCACTCTTAAGGTTTACAGGAAGAATGAAGTAGGTTAATTATATGCTGTACTTATTTCTCTGCTGTCCATTACAGGTGCTGTAATTTCTTCCCATTTTTCATCACTCCAGGTCCCGAGTTTTTCATGCATATCAATATATTTCTGGGGTATCGGGTGAGTTCCGTATACAACATCTATATTGTATTTTTTTGTGATAAAATCGTGGAAATAGGTAATATAGGGGCATGGCGGATACCCGACTATAAGCCCTGTTGCAAGGTGAACAGTATCAGCCCCGTTTTTGATCATTTCATCAACCGCATATTCTATGTTGCCCCCCGGGCAGCCGTCGCATGTTGTATAGCCTACTACTTCGACTTCTATGCCTTTGTAGATTTTAAAAGCCCCTTCCCTGTTTTTTACAGATCTGAAGCATTTTCCCCCTGCACATTTTCTGTATCTGTCGCAGATAATAATTCCGATATTCTTTTTTTTCATTTTTAAATTCTCCTGATATTTCAATTATAAATCCGGTCAATGGATTAGGCAAAAGAAAAGAAGTTCTTCAAAAAAAATAAAAGAATATAATGACAGGAGAAGATTTAATCCTAAAGGTATTCCATGATCATTAATACTTGTTTTCTTTATTTGACTGATGTAATATCTTTTTGGATTATATAATTTTTCATTTTTATTGGACCAGTGAAGCTGTGATAAGGCAAATAGATAATATAATTAGAAATAAATCAGTAAAGAGTCCTCTTACGGTCTTTTTTCTTATCCTGATAACAGTTCTTCTTGGTTTCGGATTTGTTACATATATTACGCAAAACAAACAGTCCCGGCAATTCGCTGAATTCACGCAGGTTATGGAAACACTTTCAGGATTATCGCTGGATATTAACCAGTCGCAATATAAACTTGACCACTTTTTTAAAACAGGTGAACAGGACTATTATATTTCATATGTACCGGTCAGCCTGGAGATATCGGAGAAAATAGGATTTCTGAAAAAGAAGTTTCTGAATACTGATTATGCTCTTGATATCCGGATAATAGAAAATATCAATGACTTTTGCATATCTTCCATCAGTAATTATCTGACTCCACAGGAAAATAATCCGGATATATATGCCCGTCAGCAGTTTGTTATTAAGGCATTTTCTGTTATGAACAATTATATCGGTTCCCTGCTGTCTGTTTATATTTCTAAAGAGGGGGTTGTTTTCCAGGAAACCATGATGGATCAAAAGAGAATACATAACTCCATGATCATCAGTTTTCTTATGCTGATAATTATTACTTTCGTTGTTGCTTTTTATGTGTTGAAGAAAATAATTGCACAGCTGGATACCATGGTACGGCATGCGGAAGAACTTACTGAAGCATCATGGCAGATTGCTGATCTTCCGGAAAACAGTATAAAGGAACTTAATACATTATCCAGAGCTATGAATCTTATGAAAAAAAGCCTTAACGAATATTTTATAAAAATAAAACATAATGCGGATCTTGAAATAAGATATAGAAAAGAGCGTCAAGAAAATGCGGAAAAAAGCAAGCTACTTTTTAAGGCAAGGTACCAGATGCTTGCAAAACGGCTTGATCCCCATTTCCTGTTCAATGCACTGAATATTGTCTACAGAAAATGCATGTTTTCAGGACAACAACATATAATGGATATAGTTTCGGCTCTTGCAAATGTTCTGCGTTATAATATAGAAATTGACAGGGAGTTTGTTCCGCTTGAACAGGAACTGAAAGTATTTGATTCCTATATGTATATACATAAACTGAGGTTTGATGAAAAACTGACAGTTATTAAAAAAATTGACTGTGAACTTTCCCGGCTGTTTATAGCTCCTTTTCTTCTTCAGCCGCTGATTGAGACTATACTTTCAAATACAGCGGGCTATAGCAGCAATAACCGCAGTATCGAGATTTCCATTACAGAAAATGATAATGATAAAACTGTGAAAATTGAAATTATATATTCAGCTGAAAAAATAGAGACAGGGAAAATAATCTACAGCAATACAAATATAATTCCTGATGACCTTTCTACTTTGAAAGAGCGGCTGAAGATTATTTATCATGAAAAAGCTGTTCTTTCTGAAACTGCAGATGCGGGATCAAAAAGAATTATCCTCGTAATTCCTGTCAAAGTCGGAAGTTATGTATAGGATACTTGTCGCAGAGGATGAGAAAACAGAAAGAACTGCTCTTCTAATGCTTTTGAGGGAAAAATATTCAGAACATTTCTCTTTAATAGAGTCTGCTTCTGATGGACTTCAGGCATTTGAAAAAATCAATGAACTTGATCCCCATATCCTGCTTATTGATATTCAGATGCCGGGGATGAACGGTATTGAAGTCCTGAAGAAAGTGCGGGGTGATCATCAGGATATGGAGGTTGTAATTATTACCGCATATAATTATTTTGAATATGCAAGACAGTCCATATCCCTTGGTGTCCGTGATTATCTTCTTAAACCGGTCCTTATGCAGGATTTTGATTCAGTTATGGACCTTATGATCAGCAATGTGAAAAAACGGGAAAATCTGGTTTCAATACTCAGTGAACTGATAGTCCCTGATAATACAGATGAATGGATTTCAAAAATCAGTAACACCGGTGAGTATAAAGAAATATTTCACAGGTTTTCGGGATTGTCACTTGACGGTAATACAGACCAGGCTTCCAGGCTGATGGTTTCAGCAGTATTAGCCTCAACAGCAGGTTCTGTCCACAGGACACTGGGTATTATTCTTATGGTTATGGATTATTTTTTTAACAGCCTTAAACTTCCTGAAAATGAGTTTTATAAAAGCATAAATGAAAGACTGCTTAAACGTATCTCTGTCGGGGAAGAGGAAACCGGCTCTCTTTTTCTTTTGATAAATGATTTTCTTGTTAATGTAAATAAACTGGTTGAGCACAATTCCGCATCAACTGAGAATAATGTGATCATTAAAATGATTGATGATTACTTGAATAAAAATTATATGAATAATATCAGTTTAAACGATCTGTCAGTTTTAACTGACAGAAACCAGGCATATATTTCCAGGTTGTATAAAAAAATAACCGGATTGAATATCATTGAAAAGATCAAGGAAATAAGAATAGAAAAGGCCCGTATAATGCTTGCTACCGGAAAATACTCCATCAAGGAAGTTGCATATGAAACAGGTTTTAATGATCCAAATTATTTCAGTGTGGTTTTTAAGAAGGAAACAGGGGTTCTTGCAAGTGATTATTTAATATTTCACCGCAATAAATTATAGGAAACAGCAATTAATTAAAGATCATTGTTCCCCTTTTTTCATCTGATTTATTTTACAATAATTACCAGGTATCATAATTAAGGAGAATAATTTTGAAAAAGACACTTATTGTTTTGTTAGTGCTTGGTATAGTTTCCGGCATTAGTTTTGCGGGTGGGCAGAAGGATTCCGCAGCTTCTGAAAATAAACCAATTGTACTCAGGTTTGCCGATATTCATCCGGAAACAAATCCTGTAGGGCAGGCTGATATTGCATTCTGTAAAGCAATCGAAAAAAATTCCAATGGAAGAATCAAGGTAGAGCTTTATCTGGGCGGCCAGCTGGGCGATGAAAAAGAGTACATAGAACAGCTTCAAATGGGATCTCTTGATTTATGCAGGGTATCTGCAGGACCTATGGGGCAGTTCAGCGAGCAGATGAATGTTTATGCTTTTCCCTTCCTGTTTAAAAATGCGGATCATTTCTGGAAGGTTCTGTCCGGAGATATAGGAAGAGATCTCTACAAAGGACTTGAATCATCCGGGTTTTACGGTATTGCATATTTTGATGCCGGGACACGAGACTTTTTTACAAACAAGCAGGTAAAGACTATAGATGATCTCAAAGGGCTTAAAATAAGATCAATGCAGAATGAAATCTGTATTGCCGGTATAAATGCATTAGGAGCATCAGCTGTTCCAATGGGCTACAGTGAACAGTACAGCGCTACAAAGCAGGGTGTTGTAAACGGCGCGGAGAACAATCCGCCATCATACCTTGCCACTTCAATGTACGAAGTAGCTCCATACTATGTTCATGACGGGCATGTCAGAATTCCTGATATTGTCATCGGAAGTAAACTTGCTCTTGATAAATTAACAGCAGAGGACCGCCAGGCTATTATAGATGCGGGTGTTGAAGCTGAAATAATCCAGAGAAAACTCTGGGATAAAAGTGTAAAAGAAGCAATTAAAGTTCTGGAAGAGAAAGGGACAACTTTTTATACACCGACTGATGCAGAAATGGATGCTTTCAGAAAAGCAGTAGAGCCGGTTTATGCAAAATATGGTGCAAAATACAGGGCAACAATAGATAGAATCAGCGCAGCTGAATAACTGGTAAAAAGGGGGGCTGTCCGATTTCTTTTTCGGGCAGCTTTCTTCAGGAGTAGCTTATGAAAAAACCAGAACTTATCTTTGATTCCCTTTCCTGTTTTCTGATTATTGTAATGACCCTGATAATTATAATCCGTGTTTTTATGAGGTTTTTTTTTAATATAACCCCTTCATGGTCTGAAGAGCTGACAAGTCTTTTTATGGTCTGGGTTACAATGATCGGAATAACTATCGGTATCAGGGATGATAAACATCTGAGCGTGTCTCTTTTTTATGACAGATTTCCTGAAAAGTTCAGGAGGATTATAGATATTGTCAATCATCTGCTGATATTATTCTTTGTGCTGTATGTTATGACGTATAACGGTATTCAGATGGTCGTCTTAACATCAAGGTCCAGGTTATCAAGTATTCCTGTTCCCAATTCTACGCTTTACATCATGGTTCCTGTCGCAGGCTTTTTTTCAACGGTATTTATAATTTTTATTGCATGGAAAAAAATTAGGCAAATTAAATCGTAAGTAAAGGATAATTTTTATGACAGTAACAGGCATCGCCATAATTATTTTAGTTGGCAGCTTTTTAATATTAATCACATTCAGAATGCCGATAGCCATAGCACTTGGCATATCATCAACACTTACTACAATATATCTTGGTTTGCCGGTAAGAATTGTTGTCCAGTCCATGGTTGCCGGGGTGAATAAGGTCGCGCTTCTTGCAATCCCCTTTTTTATTTTTGCAGGGCAGATTATGAGCGAGGGGGGGATTTCTCAAAAACTGGTTAATCTTTCCAAAGTAATTGTAGGAAGACTGCGCGGTGGACTCGCAATGGTAAATGTAATGACAAGCATGTTTTTCGGAGGTATATCAGGCTCTTCAGTTGCAGACACTTCCTCAATAGGATCAATATTGATTCCTGCAATGGTTAAAGACGGATATGATCCGGACTATTCGACAAGCGTCACAATAACAAGCTCAATTCAGGGGATACTGATCCCTCCAAGTCATAACATGATTATTTATTCTCTGGCGGCAGGAGGGGTATCTGTCGGGTCCCTGTTTCTTGCCGGTATAATTCCAGGTATTCTGCTTGGAATTTCACAGATGGTTATAAGCTATATCCTAGCTGTTAAAAGGGGATATCCAAAGGGAAAAGCGATAGGGTTTAAGGAATCTGTAAAAATAACAACGGATGCCTTTTTCGGTCTTCTTACTCCTGTTGTAATTATCGGCGGAGTACTGACGGGGATATTCACAGCAACTGAATCTGCTGCAGTTGCAACATTGTGGGCATTTATTGTGACATTTTTTATATACAGGGAGATTCCGCTTAAATCATTTAAAAAGATATTGAAAAATACACTTGCTACCCTTGTGGTAGTACTTCCCGTAATTGCTGCTGCCAATGCATTCGGGTATCTTCTTGCTTATCTTCAGGTCCCGAAAATGGCATACAATTTTTTAATAGGAATTACTTCCAATAAAATAATTTTATTGCTTTTGATAAATATTATTCTGCTGTTCCTTGGATGCATAATGGACATGGCGCCATTGATTCTTATCTGTACTCCTGTTTTTTTACCGTTGATTACATCCCTTGGGATGTCTCCTGTTCATTTCGGTATTATTATGCTGCTGAATCTGGGGATAGGGTTGTTGACTCCTCCGGTAGGGGTCACCCTTTTTGTCGGTAGTTCAATTGGGAATGTATCCATTGAAAAACTTTTTAAATCCACAGTACCCTTTTATATTGCAATGATAGCAACCCTTCTTTTGATTACATATGTTGATGGGTTTGCAATGTGGCTTCCAGATTTACTTCTTAAATAAAAAAGAGAAATCAGTATCAAGGCAGCATGCTTATAAGTGTGCTGCCTTAATGCTGAAATTTATTTGTATTTAATTTCCTGATTGATTGAATCTAAATTCTCTTCTATTTTTATACAAAAAAATATAAAATTTTTACAGTTGTGATATACTTTTTGAATATAAATTCAGAGGTGATATGCTAAGGGATATAATCAGCTATTTTGCGAAAAGGCATCTGCTTGCGAACTTTATTATTGTCGGTTTTTTTATCGGGGCTTTTTTTGCCTGGCAGGCAATAGGTAAAGAGGCAATGCCGGATGTTTCATTTGATTTTGTAAGGATTTCTACAACATTTAAAAACGCATCCCCTGAAGATGTGGACTTTTTTGTAACATCCCCCATAGAAGATTCTCTGAAAGGGATCAGCGGTATTATCAGTGTATCAAGTATTTCCTCAGGTTCGAGCAGCAGGATAACTGTTGAAATAATAGATGATCAGGAAGAGCGATCATCTATTATCTCCGATATCCAGAGTGCTGTCCTTGAAACTGATCTTCCATCTGATGCTGAAACTCCAAGAGTGAGAGAATTCAAGACAACAGAGAGATCTGTTATTGATATAGCCTTTATCGACACGGAAAGGAGACTTCTTGACAGAGAGGGGAGGGAGTATCTTCAGGGATTTGCAGACACCCTTGAATCAAGGCTTGAAAAGCTCCCCTCTGTAAGCGAGGTTAATTCTTCCGGTTATCTTGACAAAGAGATACTTATACTGCCGGATCCGGTGCAGATGGGTTTTTATGATATTTCGGTTAATGAAATTATTGACATTCTTGAAGCCAACAATCTCAGGACCCCGGTCGGGCTTATTGAAAATGAAGAGGAAATCAAGGTATCTGTGATATCGGAACTTGATACAATACAGAAGATCCGGGACCTTATAATAAGGGGGACTTTTGAGGGAACTGTTGTCAGACTTTCCCAGATTGCCGATGTAAAAGACGGATTTGAGGAAAACACTTCAATCGTTAAGTTTAACGGGAGGGAGGGGATAAGCCTCAATGTAGTTAAAAAATCATCATTCGGAATTATAGAATCAAACAGGGAGATTATAAAGGAAGTCGATAGATTCAGAAAAAACGCATTATCCGGAACCTCTGTTGAGACAGTCATTATGGATGATGAATCAATGTCTGTGAAAGACAGGCTTTCTCTTATTTCCCTGAACGGCATGATAGGATTTGTCCTTATTCTGATAACACTTTTTCTTTTTCTTGATTTTTCAAGCGGACTCTGGGTTGCAGCGGGAATCCCCTTCAGCTTCTGTTTTGCGACATTTTTCCTCTACTTTTCAGGATATTCGATAAACAACATGACACTTGCAGCTGTTATTATCGTAATGGGGATGATTGTTGACGATGCTATTGTAGTAGCTGAAAATGTTACACGTCTTAAAAGCTCAGGGATGGATAATTTTGCCGCTGTTGTAAACGGCACTGATTATGTTGTAAAGCCGATCTTTGCCAGTATCATAACCACCTGTGTTGCCTTTATCCCTCTCTACTTTTTCGGGGGGCGGTTCGGGAAATTTGTAGGATTTATTCCACTTGTAATTATCCTGATGCTGGGAGGGAGTCTTTTTGAAGCGCTTTTAATTCTCCCTTCCCACCTGTCAATCCATCTTCCCTGGAAGGCCGGAAAGAAACAGATAAGGAAGCACTGGTTTGAACATATTGAAAACAGTTACGGTAAAATTCTTGAAAGATTACTGAAACAACGGTTTATTATGTATATTATTTTTATCCTTATTCTTGCAGGGGCATTTTATATTGCCAGGGATAAAATGACCTTTGTAATGTTTCCGCGTGAGGAATCAACCAGTGTTTCTATTGACGGGATTGCTCCTGAGGGGACAAGAAGATATGAGACTGCTCTCCTCTCTGAAAGGGTTGAGGATATATTTGATCCCTATATCGGAAAAGAGGTTATAGCATCCAGGACATCAGTTGCAAGGAGCAGAAGAGGAGCCTCTGCAGAGGAAAACCGCTTTTCACTGCGTCTAGAGCTGGTTTCAAGGGATAAAAGGGATAAATCACTGAATCAGCTTGTAGCTGAATGGAACAGTGAGATAGAAAAACTTGAAGGATTCAAAGAGGTTAAAATCCTCAGGAGTCATTTCGGACAGTCAAGCGGAAGCCCGGTTGAAATAAAAATACAGGAAAACGACAACAAAAAAAGAGATGAGATTGCCGAGGCGGTAAGGAAAAAACTTGCCGGAATAAGGGGGATATCAAATGCTGAAACCGAAGTCCAGAGAAAGTATCCGGAGTATCATATAGATATAAACCGTGAAGCGCTGAACAGGCTAAATGTGACATCTTCCGCTGTCATGATAACCCTTAAAACAATACTGAACGGTTATACTGTTTTCACTGTCAGGAAGAATGAAAAAGAGACTGATGTAAATGTTACACTCCCTGATATAACCAAGGACAGTATTGAAAAGCTCCTCTCCCTTACTGTTAATAATAAAAACGGTTATCCTGTCCCTCTTTACAAGGTAATTAATTATGAGAAGGTAAGGGTCCCCGACTCAGTTATAAGGGAGGACTCAGTCAAGACTATCAAGGTTTTCGGTGATATAGATCCCGATGCCGAGGTGACACCTCTTGAGGTAGCAGAAATTCTTGAGAGAGATGTTTTCCCCGATATTTTTTCTGAATATCCTACTGTTGCATTGGGTTTCTCAGGTGAAATTGAAGACAGCCGGGAGTCAGGAAGTGATATCATATATGCGGTTGTTACAGTTATAGCGGTAATCTATTTTATTCTCGCTCTTCTTTTTAACTCTCTTTTCAAACCTTTTCTTATTCTTCTTACAATTCCGTTCGGCGCAGCAGGTGCTGTTTATGCTCTTTATTTTCACGGTATTACACTCTATGGCTTCTTTACCGCAATAGGTCTGATAGGGCTTTCAGGGGTAGTTGTAAACGATTCAATCGTAATGATTGTAAAGCTTGAAAGGGAATACGGGAAAAGGGGAGAAACATCCTATATAAAGGAAATTTCAGATATTGCAAAAACAAGGCTGAGGGCGGTCTTTCTCACGACACTGACAACTGTCGCAGGACTTCTGCCGACTGCGTACGGGGTGGCTGGTTATGATTCAATGCTTTCAGATATGATGCTGGTTATGGCATGGGGGCTGATTTTCGGTACAATAATAACACTTGTTCTTATCCCGATGCTTTACTGTTCAATAGTCAGGATAAACGGTAAAAGGAGCTATGAAGATAATGTGCAGAAGATTAACTGAGTGGTGGATCCTTTTTTTATTTATTATCGTCCTGCCGGGAGTTCCAGCAGAAAACAGTCAGGCAGGAAAAGGATTTTCAGTAAAGGAGTATATTGAAGCCAGTTGCCGTAATAATCCGGAGTTTAAAAAAATTCTTATTGAAAAACTCTATCTGGAATACAGGAATGATCTTGACCTTGATATAGGGGAGATTATTGCTGAAATTGAAACCAGTTATCTTTATTCTCTTGATACAGATGCAGAGGGAATGAAAAGCGGAATAACAATCGGCAGGCTTTTTCCTGATACAGGAACAGAAATCAGCCTGAATTATCAGACTTCTCCCGCTGTTTTAGACAGGAATTCCGCTGTATCCATAAATATATCTCAGGAGATAGCCGGGAATGCATTCGGCAAAAGGTACCGTCTTGAAAAAAAGAACCTTGATTTTGAAAAAGAGATTATCCGTTATCAGATCGCTGAAGCTTATGAGGATTATATTTATTATCTTATCACAGTATATTTTGACTGGCTTTCATCCTACAGAACAATGATAACAGCAAGAAATTCCTATAAAGAGAGTATAAAACTCCTTGATAATATTACAGACAGGAAAAGAAACAGCATTGCAGATGATTCTGACGTTAACAGGATAACTCTTCAGTCTCTTTCCAAGGAGGAATCTGTTTCACTTTCTGAGAACGAATACAGGAACATTACAGATCTGCTGCGTGATACCTGCGGCTGTGTATCAGAAGATATTATTTATCCTGTTGATCCTTCATCTGATTTCCCGGATGCCGGGAATCTGAATACGGATGATATAAAGAAGAAAAGCCGGACATACAGAATGCTTTCTCTATATGAAAAAATCGGAATTACAGAAGTTCAGATAAAGAAGCACAACCTTCTCCCTTCTGTATCCCTTTTCTCCGAGGTCGCGGCATCAGGGAAAGGCTATGGTGTTTCGGATGAAACTGAAAGGACCCTTTCGCTGGGGATATCGCTGTCAGGAATAGGGGAGAGAAGATATAAAAGGGCAGCCCTTGAAACTTCCAGGATAGATCTTGATAAACAGATGCTTGAGAACAGGATTTCAGTCAATGATCTTGATATAAAACTTAAAACTGTTTCAGGAAATATAAATAATCTTAAAAATATCATAAAAATATATGAAAGGAAAATCAGACTTTCAGAAATGATTCTTGAAAGCGAAAGAAAAAAATTCAATATAGGGAAGACAGACTTAAGTTCCCTGATTGATGCAATAAACGCTCTTGATGAAAACAGAATAAAAAAACGGGAATATGAATCGGAAATAAACATTTATAAGGCACAGTGGCTCAGTCTTACTGATTCACTTGTTACTGAATCCGGCCCTGAAGAGAACTGGTCCCTGTTTCCCGAATAATCTCATTAAATATGATATTTGTATTTTACTATCCGTGGGAGTAGACTTTGTTATAATCCTAAACTGCCGCAGGATGGTGCAAATGAAGTATTTTACAGTTTCTGACACAGGAAAAGTAAGGGAAAACAATGAGGATTATATTGCTGTTTTTAAAAACCACCAGCTCTATGGGATTGATTCCATAGAGACAGAAAAACAGGGCCTGTTGTTTATCCTCTGTGACGGTATGGGAGGGCTGCGCGGGGGGGAGGTTGCCAGCAGAATGGCCTGCGAAATGCTTATGAGGGAATATTATTCGTCAGATCATTACCCTGATGATCCAGGTTATATGATTTCAGTAATGATCAAGGACATAAGCAGGAAAATAATGATTCACGGCCTCAATAATACAGAATTATACGGTATGGGAACAACTCTTGTTTCACTTCTTGTGAAGGATGATAAATCCTATATCAATTCCGTCGGAGACAGCCGGTTGTATTCTTTCAGAAACAATACTCTTAAACAGATCACAGAAGATCAGTCTCTTGTGTGGCAGCTCTATAAAAAGGGGGTACTTACAAAAGAAGAGATAAGGGTTCATCCGGAAAGTAATATTGTAACATACGCGGTAGGTGCGGAGACCTACCTGACAGCTGAAAATGTTAACAGATACACCATTGATAACAATCCTGAGGATATTTTTCTAATATGCAGCGACGGCCTTTCCGATTCAGTACCGGAAAGGACTATACAGGATATAATGGCTGAGGATGACGGGATTGAGATCAAGGCGGAAAAACTCCTGAAAGAGGCCCTTGATGCCGGGGGAAGGGACAACATAAGCATGATCCTGGTAAAGATATAGATTATCTAGTAAAGAGTCAGCTTCCCATTCCTGTTTAAATCAGGGTAATCAAGCTGCCTGAGTGCTTCATACGCAACAATTGATACAGAATTGGAGAGATTAAGGGACCTCGATTCCTTTTTCATCGGGATCCGTATACAGTTTCCGTAATTCCTGTGAAGAAGATCTTCGGGGAGGCCCTTTGTTTCCTTTCCGAAAAAAAGGTATGAGTTTAATGTATAGTTTACTTCAGAATGGGTTTTCTCCCCTTTTGTCGTCAGATAAAAGCAGTTTTCCGGTTTTACGCTATCCATAAAAAAATCAAGATTTTTGTAGGTTATTACTTCAAGTTTGTCCCAGTAGTCGAGGCCAGCCCTTTTCAGGTATTTATCACTGATTGAAAAACCAAGGGGTTCAATCAAATGAAGAGTCATTCCGGCAGCTGCGCAGGTTCTTGCTATATTACCTGTGTTCTGAGGTATTTCCGGTTCTACAAGCACAATATTTAATGACATATAAACCTCCGTCCGAGAATTATAGTTATATTTATATTATAGTAAAAGGGGAGAGAGCTGAATCTTAACGGGGGAAAAATCTGGTATGTTTATATTCTTGAATGTGACGATAGAACATATTATACTGGAATAACGACAGATATTGATAGACGGATAAAAGAGCATAACAGCTCTGATGTGAAAGGGGCCAGATATACAAGAACCAGGCGTCCTGTTCAGCTGGTTTATTTGGAGAAAATATATGGACGGGCAAATGCTGCCAGAAGGGAACTTCAGATAAAGGGGCTTAAACGGCCAGATAAAATTAAGCTGATAAAAACAGCTGATCCGGAGGATTTATAGTGTCAAATGATGATAATTCAAGGGTTTTTTCGCTTGACAATACTGAAGAGCTGGTGAAATTATCCTTTTTTAATAACATTGGGAGAAGTATCGCCTCTTCCAGGACTTTGAAAGAAACCCTTTCGCAGGTGATGGACCACATCGGAAGGATTTTCGCACCCTATAACTGGTCGCTGCTTCTCAGGAATCATAAGACCGGAGATCTGAAATTCCTGATTGTTGTCGGTGAGGCTGCAGAAGTTCTGGAAGGTAAAATTGTAAAAAGGGGTAAAGGTATTGTCGGCTGGATAGCTGAAAACGGGCAGCCGATTATTATAGAGGATGTTAAGAAAGATAAAAGATTTGATGAGTCTTTTGATATTATGAGCGGTTTTAAAACAGAGTCTATTATAGGAGTACCGCTTAAAAGCAACGGTAAGGTTTTTGGTGTTATTGAACTTGTAAACAAACTTGACGGTTCCCCCTTTTCAGCTCTTGACCTGAAGCTCCTGACAACTATAGCAGATTTTGCAGCTATTGCTGTTGAAAAGGTTTATTATCTTTCCACACTGAAAAAGATGATAAATATTGATCCTCTTACCGGGGTTTTCAACAGAAGGTTTCTTCAGTTTTATCTTCAGAAAGAGCTGCAGAGAAACAAAAGGGATAATACTGTTATTTCTCTCCTGTTTGTGGATATTGATGATTTCAAGAAGATAAACGACACATTCGGTCATCTGGCCGGTGACGAGATCCTTAAAAGTGTTACAACTGTAATTAATGAATCGATAAGGACTGCTGATCTTCTTTTCAGGTTTGGAGGGGATGAGTTCCTTGTCCTTCTTCCTAAAACGGAGAAGACAGATGCTGAAGCCATAAAAAAAAGGATCAATGAAAAGATTTCAAACGCCGGATTTGAAATCCCATTTACAGTTACCATAGGCTGTTTTGAGGCCAGGGACGAATCAATGGAAGAGGTCCTAAGCCGGGTCGATGAAGATATGTATATAAATAAAAAAGTCAATAAGGAAAACAATATAATCGATCTTCCAAAACATCTGGAGGAAGAAATAGATTTTGAAGACTATGGGGAAAAAAAGTAGATTAAATCTTGGTATTGATGTCGGATCAACAACTGTAAAAGTTGTGGTTGCTGATCCTGCAGATAATTCAATTCTTTTCTCAGATTACAGACGGCACAATGCTGATCAGTCGGGGACTTTATGTATTGTCCTTAATGAAGTAAAAAATCAATTCGGAGAGAATGAGTTTTCTGCTGCTGTATGCGGCAGCGGAGGACAGACTCTTGCCAGGTGTATCAATGCCCACTTCATACAGGAGGTGGTTGCGAACTCCATTGTGATAAGAAATTTCTACAGGGATGTAAGGGTTGCTATTGAGCTTGGCGGGCAGGATGCAAAAGTAATTTTTTTCAGGTATGAAAAAAATACAGGTCAGATTGTCCCTTCAGACATGAGGATGAACGGCAGCTGTGCCGGCGGTACCGGGGCATTTATTGATCAGATCGCAGAACTCCTGAATGTCAGGACAGAAGATATGGGTATGCTTGCTTCTGCCGGAGAGACTGTATATGATATTTCTGGCAGGTGCGGAGTATTTGCAAAAACTGATATTCAGCCTCTTCTGAATCAGGGTGTTTCAAAAGCGGATATAGCACTGTCCTCATTCCATGCTATAGCTAAACAGACGATAGGGGGACTTGCCCAGGGGATGGAGATAAGGCCCAAGGTAATATTTGAAGGGGGGCCTCTGACCTTCAACAAGACTCTTGTGGAGGTTTTTCAGAAAAGACTCTCCCTCTCAGGAGACGAGATTATTATACCTGACAATCCTGAAACCATTGTTGCTCTGGGGGCAGCAATGTCTGTCGATACAATGTTCAGAGAGGCTGAGAATAATTTTTCAATACATAAAGCTGTTTCTCTTCTTGAAACGAGGCAGAACAATATATCAGAGCATAACGGGGAAAGTGATCAGCTGTTTTTCAGTAATGAAAAAAAATACAGGGATTTCATTGAAAGGCATACTGCAAACCCGGAGAAATATATATCTGTTCCCCCGGCAGGAGATGAGTGCCTTGATGTTTATATAGGGATAGATGCAGGGTCGACAACTTCAAAGTTTGTCCTTATTGACAGGGAGTGCAGGATTGTTGATACCTTTTATTCCAGCAACAGGGGGGAACCGCTTCAGGTTATCAAGTATGCTCTACTCAGAATGAGAGATAAATATGTTTCAAAGGGGATTACCCTTAATATCCTGGGGCTCGGCAGCACAGGATACGGAGAAGTACTTTTCGCAAAAGCATTCAAGGCGGATTATCATACTGTTGAAACTGTTGCACATGCTGAAGCTGCCCAGTTTTTTGTCCCTGATGTCAGTTTTATACTTGATATCGGGGGACAGGATATGAAGGCGATAAGTCTCAAAAAAGGGGTTGTCACAGGAATAGTTCTCAATGAAGCGTGTTCAGCCGGATGCGGTTCTTTTGTTGAAACCTATGCCAAATCTTTAAGTGTCCCTGTTGAGAAGATTTCCGAATACGCATTCAGATCAACCAATCCATCAAGACTTGGATCCCGGTGTACAGTTTTTATGAACAGCTCTATTATTACTGAACAGAAAAACGGAAAAACAACAGCCGATATCCTTGCCGGAATAAGCAGATCAATAATTGAGAATGTATTCACAAAGGTTGTAAGGATCTCCAATTTTGATGATCTGGGGGAGAAGATTGTTGTTCAGGGCGGCACCTTTAAAAATGATGCAGTACTCCGTGCTTTTGAACAATATACAGGGAGAAATGTCCTCCGGGCCCCTTTTCCGGGGGAGATGGGCGCATTTGGAATAGCCATCCTTACAAAAAAATATATTGAAGAGAAAAAAGCAGAGAATCCCTCCTTTTCCAGTGCTTTCCCTGGATTTGATGCGATTGAAAACTATACATATACAAAAAATCCAGGTGTCATATGCAGATTCTGTTCAAACAACTGCAGCAGGACTGTTATATATTTTAATCACGGAGAGAAATATGTAACAGGAAACAGGTGCGAAAGGGGGGAAATAGTAGGCGAGATCGAAAATCCCGAAATAATAAAACAGCTTAAAGATACTCATGGAAGGCTCAGCTCAGTCCCTGATATGTTCAGACTTCATAATGAGCTGGTTATAAAGGACTATGATTTTCAGAGGCTGTCCGGTGACAGGGGTATTTCTGTCGGAATTCCGGTCACCCTTGAGTTCTGGAACAGTCTCCCCTTCTGGAAAACAGTATTCACTGCCCTCGGGTTTAAAGTAGTCCTCTCTTCCAGGTCAAGTTATGATATTTTCGAAAAGGGACTTAAGTATGTCCCTTCTGATACTGTCTGTTTTCCTGCCAAACTTATGCACGGGCATGTGGAAAATCTTGTTGAGAAAAGGGTGGACAGGATTTTTGCCCCCCTGATGATCAGAGTCCCGCAGGAGAACCCTACTGCCGAAGGGAACCATACATGCGCACTGCTTCAGGGTTATCCCATGGTTGTTGATAAGAGCAACGAGGTTTTCTCCCGCTCCGGTGTCTGTTTTGATTCCCCGATTTTTCACTGGTATAATGAAAAACTGAAGACAAAACAGATTGCAGATTTTTTCTGCAGTGTTTTCGGTATTGATAAAAAAACAGCTGCTAAAGCTGTTAAACAGGGTAATGCTTCATTAAAGCAGTTCAGGGATAAAATGACTTCTGAGGGGGGAAAGGTTCTGAAATCGCTCGAAGGAACTGACCGGTTTGCCGTGGTCCTTGCCGGGCGTCCTTATCATTCTGATATGCTAGTGAACCATAACCTGCCCAATTATTTTACTTCCCAGGGGATACCTGTTCTTTCCCTCGATTCCCTGCCGGATTTACACAGGCAGAATGTAAGTAATGTGAGGATGGAGACAACAATACCGTTTCATACAAGGCTTGATTCAGCTGCTATTTACGCAGCCTCCCACCCTAATCTCGAGATAGTGCAGATTGTGAGTTTCGGATGCGGTCATGATGCTATTACCTCTGATGAAATGATGAGGGAGCTTAGAAACAGGTGCGACAAGGAACTTCTTATTCTTAAGCTTGATGAGGGGGAATCTGCAGGGCCTTTGAATATAAGGATAAAATCCTTTATCGAGACAGTTGCAGCCAGGCGCAAGAAAAATGTATTTTACAGCGGGAGTGAAATAACAGCGGACAAAAAGGTCTTATATACGAAGAAAGACAGAAAAGAGAGAATTGTTCTTGCTCCCAATCTCTCCCCGGCATTTTCCTCTCTTATTTCATCGGTTTTTTCAAAAGACGGGATCAGGATGGAGCCTCTTCCTATCGCAGATGACAGGGCCATAGCTCTCGGGAAAAAGTATGTTCACAATGATATCTGTTTTCCGGCTCAGGTTAATATAGGTGAGGCCCTCTCAATGCTTGAAAAAAATATCTATGATCCATCCTGCCTTGCTCTCGGGGTTGCCAAAAACTGTGAGGCCTGCAGGGCCGGGCAGTATGCAGCACTGGCCAGGAAAGCACTTGATGAGGCCGGTTACCCCGGTATTCCCATAGTTACTACAGGCAAAGATACAAAAAAAATTCACCCCGGATTCAGTCTTTCCTTAAAACGTCAGCTTAAAACTCTCTGGGGGATTACCATAATCGACAGCCTGGAGATGATGCTCAGAAGGATAAGGCCCTACGAGGAAACAGAGGGGGAGGCTGAAAGAATTTACAATAATCATATAAAAAAGGTCTGTGAAAATATATGTCTGAACCGGGAACGTCTTCTTCAGATGGTCCAGAATGCTGTAGAGGATTTTAATTCTGTAAGGGTGAATTTTACTGAAAGGAAACCAAGGGTGGGAATAGTCGGGGAGATACTTATGAATTATCATCCGGTTGCCAACTGCTTTATTGAAAATTATCTCGAAAAAAACGGAATGGAAGTGGTACAGCCGGCAATGCATGATTTTTTCAGAAAGAATCCGGTAATAGAAAAGGAGCTCGGCAGGAGGAAAATGGCCCCTAATCCTATTCTTCACTATATTGTCAATGATATGACAGAAAAGGTTTATAACTATGTCCATAATTCTGTCTGGAACATTATCAGGGATAAATTCCGCTTTTCCGAGAGCTACGGAAATATAAACAGGATAGTACAGCATATAAAGCCTTATATTGATATAACCTATTTCGGGGCTGAAGGATGGAAGCTGCCGGGCGAGATAATGCAGATGGTTGAAGACGGGGTAAGGTCGTTTGTTATTGTCCAGCCCTTCGGGTGTATCCCCAACCATGTAACAGGAAGAGGTATGATCAAGACAGTGAAAAAGGTTTTTCCGGATATTCAGATTATTGCTCTTGATTATGATCCTGATACAAGTATTGCCAATGTTGAAAACAGACTCCAGATGCTTATTCTGAATGCCAGAGAGCTTGAGATGATAAGCAGCAGCCAGATGCTTAATAATGCATAATATCTGCCTCTGTCCAGCTTTGAAGGGGGAAATAATCAGGGGTTGATAAAGAACAGCCTAATATTATATACACTGGATGGCGATAAATAAAAAAAAGGAATTTAAAACTCAGGATAGGAAATGTTAAAACCGGAAAATAAAACCCGGATAGTCTGGGAAATATTTATACTTCTTGTAACTATTTATGTTTTTATAAAAATACCGCTGTCTGTAGTGTTCAGCGGTTCTACAGAATCTGAAATTCTGCTTTTTGAAGTTATAATCTCTTTTATATATTTTATTGATATTGTGATAAGGCTTAATACAGCAGTTGTATATAGAATGGATTTAATTACTGACCGTCATAAAGTAGCTTCAATTTATCTTAAAGGGTGGTTCTGGATTGATCTTGCCGCAGCTTTTCCTTTCTGGATACTGCTGCGTTTATTTCCTTTAAGTCCTTTTTTCGGGGTAGTGAGTTTTTTCAGGCTCATAAGGGTAATAAAACTTTTCAGGATGATCCAGACGCTCAATAAGCTCAGGAGAGTAAGCTTTGTTAATCCCAACATAATGAGGATGGTCCTTCTTATCTTCTGGATAATTCTGACAGCTCATTTTGTTGCATGCGGATGGATCTTCCTTGAAGGGGTTTCCACAGATATGCAGAATGAAATGCAGTATCTGAATGCTTTTTACTGGACAATCACTACATTGACAACCATAGGATACGGCGATATAACCCCGTCGGCAAAGAGTCAGATAATCTATACTATATTTGTTGAGATTATTGGTGCCGGTCTCTACGGTTTTATTATCGGTAATATTGCAAACCTTATTGCAAATATTGATATAGCTCGTTCACAGCACAGAAGCAAGCTTGAAAAGATTAATACATTCATGCAGTACAGGAACCTCCCGTCATCACTTCAGAAAAGGGTAAATGATTATTACAGCTATCTCTGGGAAAGCCGGCGGGGGTATGATGAGTCATCAGTACTCGAAGACCTTCCCAGGTCGCTTAAAACCTCTGTATCTATTTTTCTCAATAAGGAGATGATAGAAAAGGTCCCTATCTTCAAAGGGGCAGATGATGCTCTCATCAGAGAGATAATACTCAATCTTGAACCTGTTGTTTTTACCCCTGGAGACTATGTGGTAAGGCAGGGGGAGATAGGGTACGATATGTTCTTTATCAGCAGAGGCTCTGTTGAAGTTATGTCTGGGAATGAAAAGATAATATATGCAACACTTTCAGCAGGGCAGTTTTTCGGGGAGATAGCTCTTCTTTTAAGTATGCCCCGGACAGCTACGATAAAGGCAAAAGAGTATTGCGATCTTTACAGCCTTGATAAGGAAACTTTTGAAAGGGTTATTGAAAGGTATCCCGATTTTACAGAATCAATAAAAAAACTTGCCGAAATACGGCGGGAAGAGATTGAGAATAAAAAATAACTTCAGGATTGGTGTATAATAATATGGATGAAGGAAAGAGAGACACGATTGCCTCCTATCTTTTTAAGGTTTTTAATTCAGAGAATATTATTCCGGTTGAGATTGTCGCAGGACTTTTCAGGATGATGCCCGGGTTTGATCCCTCTTTCTCATCCGGAGTTATTTCTGAATGGAAGAGGATTACTGAAGACTATCTTGAGCAGGGTAAATCTCCCAGAGATATCAATGAACCTCTGATAATTACAAGGGGTTTCCGGGAGGGCTTGACCGAGAACAGTCTGAAAATGTATCTTCCGGAGGAGAAAATACTTATCAACCGGCAGGTGTTCCGCAAAAAGATTTCATCGGTTGATTTTACCCGTCTGACCCCTGATATCGAACGGAGTCTGGTTGAGGAACTTAAAAATGAATCAATTGCTCTGACTGAACAGGAGGTAATAATCTACTATAATCTCCTGAAAATTAATATCCTCTCAAAGCTTTATTCAAACAGGCAGGAAACACCTCCGCAGGGGGCAAAATCAGGAGGAGATGGTGTAAAGATAATCGGCGAAGGTGCTGTTAATTATCCTGAAAAGATTATATTGCTTCTTTCTGAAAACTTTGCCGATTCAAAGAGACTTCTTCTTGTAAATGAAAAAAAGGAGATTGACAGGAGGCTTCTTGCAGATGCTCTCGGCAGCAAGTTCAGGAAAAGCGTACATAACCCCCGGGTCTATCTTCTCATGTTCGGATACGGAACAGATAAGTATATGGTTTTTATCAGGGAATACATTAAAATGGTCGTATCCAGATGGGGCGGTAATGAGGATGAAATATTCGCGTTTTTTTCAGCATATCAGCTCCTGAACTCAGCGGGGGAGGATATTCTGGATAATATGGATCTTGCTGCAAGTCTCAGAAACTTTATCTCAGACAGGCTGGGAAGGATCCATCCGGTCTACTACTGTGCAATACTGTTTGTAACTGTCTTTACATATATTCTTGTCATGCAGGTTGTTGAAATATCCGGGAAGTTTATGAATTCTCCTGATCAGCAGAAATCCAAACTTCTGAAACTGTATAACTCGGATGAAAGGATTAATATGCTTATAACAAATGCGTTTAACATTGCTTCAGGGAAAATATCTTCATATAAGTCCGAGTCAAGGGAAATAATTCCGAATATGAAGAAGTTTTTATCCAGATACGGAAACCTCATAAAACCTGATGATATTTTCAAAACAAGTTACAATTTATAGAGTGGAGAAAAGTAATGATATTAAAACCCAGAAAAGGATTTTCTTTTATAGTCAGGTTTATTGATTTCTTTAATCCTGTTATTGTTCTTTTGTCCATTATCGGACTGATTCTGGAATATACATCCTATAAAGAGTATATCCTTTTTCCGAACAGGATCATTGACATGATTTTTGTCGGGGATTTTCTCCTGAGACTGATATCCTATCCCTCCGGCAGATATTTTTTTAAATCATACGGATGGGTTGATTTTCTCGCCTCTATTCCCGGTTTTACAGCTTTTATGCAGTTCGGGCAGTATTTCGGTCTCTTTAAAGTGATGAGGATAGGCCGTTTTTTCAAAATAATAAGGGTTCTCAGATTTCTACGTATTTTCAGTTTCCTCAAAAAAATGAAAGGCGATTCGGTATTTATCCAGGAAAGAATTATGAAAATCGGGGTAACCATTGTGATAGTTTTTGTGGCAGGTATGGGTTTTGCAGACTACTATCTTACTGAAATACTTACAGGCCTTGAAAGGGATAATATCAGAACTGTTATGGAGCTTTCACGGAACAAGGTCGCAAAGGCGTCAGAGCGGATAGATAATGTTGTCTATTATACAGATAACGGCGTACTTTATGATAATAAGGGGAATCCTGTAAAAACCTATGACGATTACAGTGAAAAACTTCAGGGTTTGAATAAGTGGTACGTTGAGGTTGCTTTTTCAGATAACTCTGTTGATCACGGCGGAAATATCATGCCGGTCGAAGGGATAATGGTTGAGGCATCAGCTCTTATGGAAAAGCATGATTTTATTATGCTTATTCTGATTTCATCGCTTGTTATAATTCTTGTAATACTGATTTTCTATATTGGATATATATTTGCCAGGGATATGAAGATTGTACAGCTGATAAATGATTCCGTGGATGCGGAGGATTACTGGCTGCTTAAAGAGGAAGCAAAAAAGTATGCGGTAAAAGGGGAGCTTTCGATAGAAGAGGGAGAGGATGAAATTGTCAGTCTGATTAAAATGGCGGCAAAGCTGGCAGAAAGTATAGAAACTGCACCTGATTTTCAGGCTATCCCCGGTACCATGTTTTCTGAAACAGAGTTCAGTCTGGATCAGCCTTCAATGTTTACAGATGAAAGCCTTCCTGCTCCTGAAACTGCTGATCTGCCGGTTCTCATGCCGGAGAATGAAGGGCTTTATATTGAGAATAAAGAGGGGGCAGTAGAGGCGGACTTTCCTGAACCTATACATGTAAAGCTTGATAATATTGAACGCCTGATTAAAGAACTGAACAGCGCTGTTATATCTTTTTCAGATAACAGAGATGCTGAACTTAAGTTGGTTGCCCGTGACTCTGCTTCAAGGGCTGTTAAGATTGCATCAAAATCAATAGGCGAGTACCTGCAGAAAAAACTTCCGAAAAGGCTGTAGATGCATGGATGAAATCAGATGCTGATTGACGATTAACCTAAACTCTGCTATTTTAACTCTTATGAAAATTGCCCATATACACAGCGGCGTAAGGGGGATAGCTTCCTACGCCCTTAATTTATATAATTTTTTCAAGGATTCCGGAGATCAGTCGCTTATTGTAAGTGAGGCCAAATGGACGAAGCAGAGGATACCGGTTTATGAACCCAAATCATATCTTATAGGGGGAATAGTCCCCTGGGCACGGAGCGTGAGCGAGGTTGAAGAGAGGCTTCTTGATTTCAACCCCGATATCCTTCACCATCACCACCCTTCCGGAAGGCTTGATTTTAATATAGCAAAGTTTCAAAAGGCTCTTAATAAGCCTCTTGTCTGTACTTTTCATATGTCGGTCGGATCACGGAAATATATGGTGGACAAATGGATGAACGCCTTTTTCCTTGCAACCAGAAGAAACTTCAGAAATGCTGACTGTTATGTCGCAATAAGCAGGTTTGTGAAAAAACAGCTTGAAGAGATCGGCGGGGTTCCTGATAAAAAGATAGTGCTTCTTTATGCCGGTGTTAATCCCGGTGTTTTTAAACCTGTTCAGTATCAGAAGCATGATACGTTAAACATTACTTTTGTAGGGCAGATAACCCCTGAAAAAGGGATTGACCAGCTTATCAGTGTTGTTACAAGATTAAATGAATACCGGAAAGTACGACTTAATATAGTAGGCAACGGAACTCTGAAACCGCTTCTTATGAAAAAGACAAGGGGGAACAGCGCTGTTAACTGGGTAGGATTTCTTAACAGTCCTGAAAAAGTCGGGGAGATCTATGCCGGAGCTGATGTAACTGTTCTCCCTACCCGATGGGATGAGGCTTTTTCCTATATACCTCTGGAATCCCTTTCAAGCGGAACAGCAGTAATAGCTTCAAGATGCGGCGGCAATATGGAAGCTATCCAGGAAAACGAGACAGGTTTCTTTTTTTCACCCGGGAAAGGGGATGAGCTTTTTGACATTCTGAAAGATATTGAAATATCAAGGCTCTGGGATATGGGGGAGAAAGGGAGGGAATATATCCTCAAAAAACACACCCTTGATATCTTCGGAAACAAGTACAAAGCACTATACAATAACCTGATATCAGAACCTGGGAGAATAAGGCAGATTGACTGAAAAGGGATAACAGATATGAAAATCTTTATTGTCTAAGGTCTTAAGATAATCTATAATATTTTTATTTTGTAAATTACGGAGAATATACTTGGTCATTGCAATAGTATTTGAAATATTTCTTCCTGTTGTTAACGGCGTTATTACTACAACTATAAATCTGGCGGAAAATCTGAGGAGCAAGGGACATAAAGTAATCTTTATTGTTCCGGCGTGGAAAGCGTTTGACGATCCTTATATAAATGGTATTCCGGTCCGCTACATATCAAGTCTTCCCACAAGCATGTACCCCGGGGTGCGGTTTGTTTCCCCTTTCAACAGACAGGTTGAAAAGGTAATGGTTGAGGAAAATGTTGATGTAATACATATTACCGGGCCATGGCTTCTGACATGGGCTGCCATCAGGGCCGGGCAAAAGCATAATATTCCTGTTGTCCATACATTTCATACCCTTATTTATGAGGATAATTATCTTTATTATGTATTCAGAACACGGCTTCTGGTTCCGTTCCTCCGTTTTATTGCATGGAAATACATAGGACTTTATATAAACAGAAGCGATATAGTAACTGCTCCCAGCTTCCATGCCTGCAATGTTCTTAAACAGCATTTTCCTGAGGCAGATATAAGACATATCAGGAACGGAATTGATCTTGAAGTATTTAAAAGGTATTCCGATTATGAGACACTTCTGGAAAAGTATCCTCAGTTCAACCGGAAGACCTTTCTGTTTGTGGGAAGGCTTGGAGAGGAAAAATCAATAAGTGTTCTTCTTGATGCGTTTGTCCTTGCATACAGAAAAGACCCTGAACTCAGGCTTTTCATAATAGGGGAAGGACCCGGCAGGAGCGAATATGAAAGATATGTTAAGGACAATTCCCTTGAGGATGTTATCCTGTTTTTAGGGAGGATAGATCATGAGGAACTGCTTCAGAGCGGTCTTTTCCATTATTCAAAAGCCCTTGTTACTGCCAGTGTAACTGAGAACCAGCCGATTACTGTTATAGAGGCAATAGCATGCAATACCCCGATTATTGTCCCTGATGTTGACGGTATAAATGAGCTCCTTGTAGGCAACGGACTGTCTTTCCCTGAGAATAACCGTGAACTTTTCGCCGGGATTATGCTTGAATTAGCAAGTAATGAAGAACTTTTTCGAAAATGCTGCAATGAAGGGCTTAAAATAAGGGAAGAGTTTGACGGTGAAAAGGTTGCCGGGCAGTTTGAAGAGATCTACAAAAAACTCCTTTAGGGATTTCTTCAGCCCTGGTTTTTCTTTTCAAGCCTGTCAATGCTTATGAATTCCATATTTTTTATATGGATTCTGGACTTGTGAAGTTTCGGAATCACATTCAGCCCTTCATATTTCAGGTAAAGTCCGCTTTCCCTGCAGTTCCACAGTTCTGATTTCCAGAAAGGTTTAAGCAGCCCCTGAAGCCGCATAGTCATTTTTACTGCAGAGTATTTTTTACCGCTGATCAAAGCTGTTTCAGTTTTCTTTTTTTCAAGCTCTATTTCCCTGACTTTAATATTATAAGGGTCAAAGATGGAGAAAACGATTTTTTCATCATCTGATGTCGAGAAGGGGATAAGAGAAAAAGGGAGAAGCTGAAACCAGTTTTCAGATCCAAGCTCCAGTGTTTCCTTGATCTCTTTACCTGAAGTTATTCCGTATACCTGAAGTAAATCACCGTTTCTTACTACTGTAAGCCTTGTGTCACAGTCGGTAATTATAATCTTTGTTGTTTTGAAATCATTATCTGCATAAACTTCCGTAACATCATTTATCCCGTTCCAGACAGCTATGTAGCCCAGATCTGTTTTCTCTATGGAAAAAAAACTTTCCCCGGTTCCGTTATAATAATCCTCTTCATATGTGTAGATGTATTTACCGTTATCAAGCTGCTTAATATTGATTTCCGGCTGTTCAGCTGAAAGAAGAGAAGCGGAAGTCAATAATAATAAAATAATAATTAAAAAAGGTCTCATTTAACAGGCTCCGGTGAATATTTTAAAACTCAATTACTGCATCTGCTGTAAACAGGAAAAATTCTCCTGATAATTAAGCTGCCTGATAAATATATATATTTATCAGGAGATATGGAACCTCATAATCTGTCCTGATTGATGTTTTTCAGAATAATTGCGTATTTTTCAGAAAGAAATACCGGCACCAATATTAAAATAATGGTTCCACTCATCAGTTGAGGTCAGGTCTTTGTTGTTTACATATTCAAGGGTATAGCCTGCTGTCCCTGTTATAAGATTCTCTCCCGATCTGAAAACAGTTTTACCCTGAATACCGATCTGGAATATCCTTTCAATAATATCCTGCCGGAGAAAACGGGTCGTATCCTGGAAGGTGCACTCTCCGTCATCATCATACCCGTCATCAAAAATTGATCCGTCGCCGTCCCCGACATTTACAGAACCGTCAACTGAGCCGTTCCCGTGTCTTATATACCTTCCTGTAAACTCAAGATCAACCTTTTCGGCAGGAGTTAAAAGCAGTGTAAGTGTTATCCTGTCTGAATTCGGATCAAGGTCAGGACCCAGGTTAACCCCCTGGTGAGTGTAGTTTTGGTAATTTGGATCTGTCTCATCTTCTGAATTTTTATGTGTATACATATATGGTGTTACAATCAGGTAATCTATTGATAAACGCCTTATTCTGGATTTCTCCGGTGTCCATGCAAATCCTGTCTGAAGGGCAAGCTTGTATTTTGTGTCGAAATCAAACCTTATCATATCGTTGAAATGAAGATCATCTGCATATAAAAGAATACTGTAGCCGATGTTTTCAGGTAATTTAAATTTCGCACTCAGCCCTATAAGGGAATTATCAGGGAATCCAAGATATCCCTGGGAATAAAAAAACTCTGACATGGGAAGCATATACATGGGCTCAAGCCGCCCTCCGTAAACAACTGTTTCAAAGATCCCGGCTTCAAGCCAGGGAGCAGGATAGAAGAACACTGAATGGAGGGAAAGATATTTTTCCGTAAAAGTATCTTCACCGTAATCGTCTGTTGCTGTCAGCTCAAGGAGTGCAGTTGTAAAGGTAAATGAATCCTGCATCCAGGTAAACGAAAAATGCCCTGTCTGCGGAGCGTTAGAGCTCAATACAGCGCTGTCGCCATGAAACGGGCCAAAGGAGTTTCTTACCAGCCCGGCCTGAAAATAACATGATTCGCCGCTGAAGGCTGTGAGAGCGCTTAATCCCTGCTGAACCTTGTAGTTTTTTCCTAAAAGGTCGATATCAGACCAGTCAGGGAGCTTATCCTGGTTGGGACGGCTGTAGGCCGGCAGTACATCTGAATCCCCCTGGTCAATGAGGAAAAGGTTCATATCACCTGACAGAGAGAGGTTCGGGGAGGGGGTACCTTCAAGTCCGCCGTTTATACCGGTTTCGCCGTAATACAGGCTGTCTGAAATACGGCTGCTGTGTTTTAACTTAAGTGATCCGGAATAGCTTTGATCAAGTTTCTCAAGATACTCTTCCGCTTTTTCAAGGTCCCTCCCTTCTGCAGATACTGTTATATCTTTTAAGAGACTGATTATCAGTTTAACAGGGTAAGGCCGTAAGGGGGGGAGTTTTTCAATATAGCCTCTGCTTTCCCATATAGACAGATCAAGATATATATCATCATCAGGATCGCATGTTGTCTGTGCTGATAAAAAAGAAGTTAATAAAATAAGCGTAATCAGTAATAAAGCTTTTTTAATGTACATATAATCCTCATCTAGTAGCTGATTGATATAAAGGGGATCCATTCTATCCTGTTCCTTACTGCTCTTCTTATATGATCAGCATTGTATTCCCAGCTCCAGTAAAGCCGGTTCCCAACTTTGAGATTTTCCTTCAGTTTTATTTCCCCGTTTAACCGTGTTATAACCTGGTGGACTGGATTGTCTCCTGAAGGGGTTTTCAGAGAAGTAGGGTCATCTCCTGAAGCGTATTCAGTATAAATTGTATTTTCCCCCTGCTGCCTGTAGGTAGTTTCAAGGCCTATTGAGTAATAGTCCGGAACTGTGTAATTGATGTTGGTATATATAATCCGGCTGTCAGGTCCTGTTTCATAACCAAGGGGTTTGTCATAAAGCTTGTAGCCTGTGTCTCCTTTGACATTGCTTATTACCCTCCACCTCGATGTATATGAAAGAAGCGTGTGGTTGCTGGTATACATCCATGGGTTTGTGTATGCATATTCGATATTCCCGGTCAGGTAGCCGTCTGCAACAATCTTTAAACCCCTGATCCCTGCCAGAAAACCATAGGCGTTCGGCAGAGAGTCAGCATTGTCACCGTATGTGTCCTTTTCTCCTGAAGTCTGAAACTGGTCAACAGCAACCTGTCCGTAAACTGAGATCCCTTTGAAAGGGGTTATATCTATCTCTGCCGCAATAAGGGAGTTTGCCCTTTCTTCGATATACCAGTTGTGAAAAATCATGAACGGGTTAAAATCCTTGAGATCGGGATATTTTCTTCCGAAAATTACCGATTCAGATAAAGCCATGCTGATCCGGGGGGAAATGGCAAATTCAAGTCTGTGCCCGAAAAATGCCTTATAAAGTTCCTCGTCGAATTCAGCGCCATTTTTTGTTATGACCGTATTATCCATCTGTTCATCTTCAGTCAGCCATGGTTCAAGGCTTATATACACAGTTGAAAACTTGAATTTTTCCCACCAGGCAGATCCCTTTACAAAATCGTAATACTCGCTGTTGTCATTCAGCATCATATTGCCTGTAAACCCGTTTCCCCATGAAAGGTTGTCTCTTCCGAACTGAATATTCCAGTTTCTGTCGCCTGCGGAGAGAAATGTTCTGAAAGGAAACTGAAGGTTAATATGCATCGGGTCAGTAATAATATTGGTGTAATTATTATCAATCTCTTCAATTACGTTCGGCTCTTCTTTCAGTTCCAGTTCAACATCAGCATAAAAGAAGTCATAAAACTCCATTTCAAGAGGAATATTTACAAGAGGAAGACGATCCTCATATCCATACATCCACTGGTATGGGGAATCATCATCAGTCCCGGATTCTTTTAATACATTTTTCAGGTATGCTTCAAAGTTGAGTTCAAGTGATGCGCCGGCTCTGACAGGTCCGCTTCCCTTTTTAAAGGAAAGCGGTTTATCGATTGATGAATCTATAAAATCCAGCCCCTTCCTTCCCGCTTCCGAAATTGCCTGATAATCTATATTCTCAAGCATGAATATAACCTCATCCTCTGACCACGGACGGGCGGTGGAAGGCCTTGAAAGTCCCTGTTCAAGGAAAAGGAGGTCCATTATATTGTATAATTCTGAATCCAGAGGTATTATTTTCTGGTTGTTCTGGGCCTGTATAAGTACAGAGGCGCAGAAAAAAGAAATCAATAAATATTTTTTCATATTAACCAAGTATGAAAAATTATAGAAAGTCATGCTTAGGCTGTCAATCGTAATAATTAAAACAGGCACAATAAATAAAGGTATTATATTCACTGTATCTCAGAACCTTATTTTTCCAGAAACCGCCAGCTCAAGATCGTTAACCGATTTCCCACTTGCGTGGTTATAGTTGGCAATGTCAATCCAGTAGAGGTCGGCGGACAGGGAAAATCTGCTTAAAGGAAATACAGTCGAATGAAATCCTACAACAAGCTCATTCTCTGTTATACCGCTCCCGGCAGAGAGGCTGTTCGCATCTTCCCCTGTTTCATATGACTGGGGATCATCAAGGGAATCATTAAGCTCCCCTTTTATACTGTATCGGGCATCAATATCTGCTGAATAAAGGGCGCTTACTGAATATCCGATTTTTGCATAGAATATTATTGCATCGGGACCGTACTGATATCCTATCGGCTTATTGATATATTCATAGCCGTCAGGTTCTATGTTTGACCAGATCCTTCTGCGGTTTGTAAAGCGGGTCAGAGGATGCCATCTGTTGTAAAGATAGGGGTCTGTGAGGGCAAACTCCCCCGAAAAGGTAAGATACCCGGATTTAACCGGCTCTATATATCTGAACCCGGTCATAACACCGTCTGCCGCCGGTCTTGTGTCCTCATCTTCATAACCGGGGATCTGAAACTCGTCCAGGGCATACTGAAGGTAGATATTGAGTCCCTTGATGGGTGTATAATCTGCCTCCATGGAAATCATCGCATTTGAATATTCCGGGGAAAACAGGTTATGAAATACAAATACAGGATTCAGCTCAGTAATATTAATATATTTATTTCCGAAAATAATTGACTCGTTGAATGAAATATTCAACTGTTCTGTTGTTCTGAACTCCAGCCGGTGGGCAAGGAGTGCCTTGTACTGTTCCTTAAAGTTATAGTATCCTCCGGCAAGGCCGTTCTCTGTTTCATCAATCTCTTTTTCCTCATCTGTAAGCCATGAATCAAGGCCGATATATACAGCTGTATATTTAAACTTTTCCCAGAAAGTTGTAAACCTGATAATGTTGTAAAAGTCGGAATAGTCGGAAAGAAGGAGGTTCCCGGTCTGCCCCATCCCCCAGTCGGCGTTATCCCTGCCTGCCTGTATGTTCCAGCTCTCCCCCCCGAATGAGATAAAAGACCTGAACGGGAAATACCAGTCAAGCTGTGTCAGGCTGGACGGAATATTTGTATTATTATTGTCAACCTCTGTAACCGCCCTGTATTCCTCTTTAAGGGTGAGGTCAATGGTGGAATACAGGTTTTCTGAAAACCACCCTTCCAGAGGAACTGTCAGCAGGGGTTTTCTTCCCTCATACCCGTGCTCCCATTCCTCCCTGTCTTTATTACCTTTCAGGTATCCCTCAATATTAATCTCCCCTGATATTCTGTAGGCGAGTCCCCCCCTTTCCCCTCCGTCAATATCATCTGAAAGTTCCATGTCAATTATTTTAAATGATTCTGACTCCTGCTCTGAGAGCTTTGTTAAAGGGAGTTTTTTGAGATTGAGTAATGCCTCCTGCTCAGACCATGGTCTTGCTGTTGACGGCAGGGCCAGACCGTTTAACAGATACAGTCTGTCTATCTCCTCATAAAGCGGGGAGTCAAGGGGGATTATTCTCTGGCGGTTTTTGTTTTTTTCTTCTCCATTTAATACTGAGAGGAGCAGAATAAATAAGAATAAACAGGTGAAAAACCTTTTATATATCAGTAAGCCTTCCATTTCCCTGAAACAGTCAGTATGTGGTCCCAACTGTTCTCTCCTTTTACCAGATTTTCGTTTCCTGTATATTCAATTGAGTAGGATGCATAAAGACTTATTCCGTAGAACGGGATCCTGTATTCTGTATATAGTGTTGCATCAACATTTGTTTCAAGCACCGCACCGTCAACACCTATGTCCAGAAAGCTGTAGTCTTTAACCCCTTCCTCATAGAGCCCGTCCATGTCCCATCCAACGCCTTCATCGCTGGCATGGGTGTAAACATCGCCGTATCCATGCTGGGTAAACCAGAATGACAGCCCGAAGGTTTTTCTGATGTCAGCGTCAAAGCGGAGGTCAAGGTAGATCATCTGTGAGTTGGGCTGAAGAAGATGTCCCAGATTACTCCCGTAATTTGTATAGTTATTATTGTCACCGTTAACAGTCTTATGGCTGTAGACCCAGTGATCAAGGTATGTATATTCAAGCGTCAGTGTAAGCCCTGATAGAAGAGCATAGTTTCTGTAGCCGAGTGTAACTCCCATTTCATTATGGAAATAAGAGGGGTTTAAAATCTGTCCCAGGTCCCAGTCATCGACAAAAAGGGAAAGGTAGAGGTTTGATGATGCAAACCTGAAAAGAAAATCAAATCCTCCCATTTTGTTGTCAAGATCACCCTGCGTTACTTCGCTGATATGGTAAAGGGAAAAAGGGTTGACATATGCGAGTTCGAAACGGTCTGTGTATACAACAGTCTCGTAAAATGAGAACATGAACCAGTCGGTCATCTGATATTCAAATCTGTGTCCGGAAATAATCTTGCTCCCCCCTTCCTCCTGGAGTTCATTTGTCTGTCTGAGAAAACCTGTCATCCATGTGAAATACATATTTTCCCCTACAGGTATATCAAAAGTCAAATACTCATACGGCTTTGATGTGCTGGAAAGGGCAAGGTTCGCAAAACGGCTGGGACCCCATGAGAGTGAGTTCCTTCCGAATGACAGCATGATAAGTCCTGCGTCAATTGTTGTCTGATTAAGCTGGTTCATCCTCAGCGATATTTCAGTGTCGCCTTCTGAATGGATAGCTTCATGATTAAATCCCTGATCTCCATTGTCAAGGTTGAAGGTATACATATTGAAATCAGGTTTGAGCGGCGAATTGAATTTTCTGTAAGGTTCTTTATCCCATGTCTCAATCTCTGCGTATGAGTCTGCTGAAAGCCCCATGTAAAGTTTGTCACCTGCATAAAGATCTATCGAAAGTTCAGATCCTGTAACTGCATCAGTATCGGAAATCCTGCCGGCAGCTGTTGATGCGCTGATGTGGGGAGACATGTTTATCTCCCCGCTGAACTTCCCCTCTTCAGATCTGATGAATGAATATCTTTCCCCCTCAATCCGGTTTTTATGTGAATAAAGCTCTGTAATTTCAGGATCTGAAAATTTTTCCGGGGAGGTCTTGTATGAACTTTCAATAATACTCAGGTACTCGATCACCCTTTTTTCTGAATAGGGCCTTGAAAGGGGAAGATAACCGATCCATCCCTTTGCATAGCCTTTGTCCAGAAAAAGATAAACAGGATCTGTGTACGGGATATTCCTGAGGTTCTGAGCCGCAGATGGAAAAGTTGCTGCCATAATAAAACAGAAAAATATAACTCTTTTCATTTGAGACAGTTCCTGATCTTGTTTATCGATGCATATACTGCCTGGTCCATGTTGTAGTATTTGTATTCTGCAAGCCTTCCGGTAAATATGAAATTACCCCCTTTTTCAAGGGCCTCCGCTTCCCTGATATATTTACTCCGTTTTCCCATATTGTCATCAGTCATGACAACATAGTAGGGTTCCCCTTCCTGAACAGGGTATTCCAGACATATTACAGTTTTTTCTGAATCCTCCCCGGTCATATGCTTGAATTCTGTTATTCTTGTGAAATCATAGTCGTTGGGATAGTTTACAACGGCAGCTTCCTGGTGCCATTTTTTATCAAGTGTTCTGAATTCTATATGAAGGGACCTGTATTCAAGTCTGCCGTGTCTGTAGTCAAAATAACGGTCAAGTTCCCCTGTATAGACAGTCAGCCCCTCTTTTTCATCAAAAAGTGAACTGCAGTCTTTCCTGAAATCAAAATAATCAATTCCGTACATGATGGATATATTGTCGTGATCAAGGATATTTTCAACCATTGCTGTATAACCTGAAACCGGGACCCCCTGATACTGGTCTGAAAAGTATCTGTTGTCTCTGTTTGATCTTACAGGGATCCTGCTGGCAACCTCTGCTGACAGTTCTTCAGGGGCTCTTCCCCATTGTTTCATTGTGTAGTTTTTAAAAAAGAGATTATAAAGTCTTTCTCCGACCTGTGAAACAACTGCATCCCTGAAATTTGCGGGTGGCATGGAAAACGAGGACATTTCTACTTCATTTTCAAGAAAAGCTTTTACAGAGCCTGTATTTATATTTTCACCGAATACCTGATTTATTGTGTCCCTGTTTATGGGAAAAGGGACAAGCATCCCTTCGGCATAGCTGAGCACCCTGTGCTGAAAAAATCTGAAATCTGTATATTTTTTCAGAAAATTCCAGACTTCGGCAATATTTGTATGGAAAATATGGGGGCCGTGTGTATGAACAGTTATCCCTTCTGATGAAAGATAGTCATGACAGTGCCCGGCCAGATGTTTGTGTTTTTCCAGAACAAGTACTTTTCTGCCGGATTCAGCAAGTAACCTTGCAGCGGTACTGCCGGAAAGACCTGCTCCTGCAATAAGACAATCAAATTTCATTTACTGCTCCTGATGTTTCTACTGATACCCGTCCTACGGAAGATTATATTACCATGTTTTTATTTTTTTTTACAGCTTATTATGGTATCGACCTTAAGAGGAAGTAGGTACCTCTGTCTTAAACAGTATTTATATTAATTATCGAAGGAATTGTTCTGATGCTTTTAACCACTTTCCCGAAGTCGTCTGATTTATCAATCTCCATTGTAAAATATCCGCTGAGTCTGTCATTATCTTCATGTACCAGTTTCCCTTCGATAAGGTGTCCTCTGAATTTTTTTACAGCTCCCTCAATTTCAGCAAACAGATCGTGGGTTTTTTTTGCTGTTACCTTGAATCTTTTGGTTGCCTTGGGGGAAAGGGCTTCCCACTCAACATCGATTGATCTCTGGTCAAAATTTTTTATATGAATCACATTCGGACATTTCTTTCTGTGTACAATAATTCCTCTTCCTACTGATACATAACCGATGATTGAATCCCCAGGTTTGGGTTTACAGCATTTTGCAAAGCTGATCATCAGGTTTTTTTCACCGTTCACCTTGAATCCTATTTTTTTGGTATCAAGGATTTCTGTTACAACTTCTTTCTCTTTTTCCCGGTTTTTTTCAGCAGCTGAAAGGATGTTCTGCCTGTTTTCAAGGTTCTGGTTCTGGAGTATCTGCTTATTCTTAGCAACAATATTTTTGCTGATAATAACCGAGTCATCGTTTTTATTCAGCCACTGCCTTATCTTTGACCTGGCCCTTGCTGACTTTGCCATTCTGAGCCAGCTGAGGTGGGGGTGGGCTGAGTTATTGGTAATAATTTCTACAACCTGGGTATTCTGAAGCTCCTTGTGGAGAGGTATTATGTAGCCGTCAGCTTTAGCGGTGGCGCAGTGATTCCCGACTTCTGAGTGGATATGATATGCAAAATCTATTGCTGTTGATCCAATGGGCATTTCAAAAACATCACCTGCAGGTGTAAATACATAAATTGTATCTTTTAATATCTCTTTTTTCAGATCATTGAGGAAATTGACATTGCTGTTGGCAAGGGTATTCCATTTCTTCAGCTTGTTTATCAGAGCAATATCTTTCTGATTGATTGACTCAGGATTATTCCCTTTTTTATAAAGCCAGTGGGCTGCAATTCCGTATTCAGCTGTTCTGTGCATATTATAGGTTCTGATCTGGACCTCAAGGATCTTTCCGTTGTCTGTCATTACTGTTGTATGGAGGCTCTGGTATCTGTTTGACTTGGGAACTGCTATATAGTCCTTGAATCTTCTCTCTATTGGTATCCAGATGCGGTGTACTATGCCAAGCATTGCATAGCATTCGTTTACAGTTTTGCAAAAAATCCTGATCCCCAAAAGATCGTATATTTCATTGAGTTCCTTTCCGCTTCTTGCCATTTTTTTATAGATGGAATAGAAATGCTTTGCCCGGGTGGTTACTTCAATATCTATATTTTCTTCCCCGGCAGCTTTTGCTATTTTATCGCCGATAAATTTAAGGTATTCAGCCCGTCTCTTTTTTTTGAGGGCCAGAAACTGTTTGATCTGCTGATGAACATCAGGATTAAGGTATTTGAGCGAAAGGTCTTCAAGTTCAGCTTTTATTCCGGATATCCCCAGCTGACCTGCAAGAGGTGCATATATCTCAAGGCATTCGCTTGCAATTGCTTTCTGCCTTTCCTCTTTCAGGTATGACAGTGTCCTCATATTGTGGAGCTTGTCTGCGAGTTTGATAAGTATTACCCTTATATCTTTTACCATAGCGAGGAGCATTTTTCTGATTGTTTCAATTTCCTGAACTGATTTGTTTTTTGCCTTTACAATGCTTATTTTGGTTACACCGTCAACCAGCTGTGCTACTTCTGTTCCGAATTTTTTTTCAAGCTCTTCCCGAGAGGTCCCTGTATCCTCAATTGTGTCATGAAGAAGGGCCGCTATGATTGTTTCTGTATCAAGATTTGTCTCTATCAGGATGAATGCTACCTCTACCGGATGGATAAAATAGGGTTCCCCGCTTGCCCTTTTCTGTTCTCCGTGAAGTTCAGCTCCCCAGAAGGCAGCCTCCATGATCCTATTAATATCTGCATCTGCATATCTGTTTTTTATGAGTAATTTCTGGAGTTTATCAAGTTCGTTATCTATCATTCTCATATTTTCTGAATATACCTGCTATTACCCTTTCACGGCCGGCAAGGTCCCTTTTTATAACTGTACCGGTAAATGAATTTATTTTCAGGAGATCTGTTATCCTCACCATCTGGGACGGATCTGCCTCAAGTGCAATAATTCCGCCGTCAGAAAGATGGTTTTTACTCTCAGATATAATTTCCCGTATAAAATCAAGTCCTTCATCTCCTCCTCCCCTCAGGGCAGATTCAGGTTCCGGCCAGTTTAATGAAACCATTGAATCAACATGTTCATCAGTCAGATAGGGAGGATTGGATACAATTATATCGTATTCTCTTTTTATATTCTTAAAAAGATTACTTTTTATAAATTTAATTTCTTTTTCCAGTAAATTAAAGCAGTTTTTTTTAAATATTCTTTCGGATATTTCTGAAATATCTGAGGCTTCTATACAGGCGCCTGGAAGGTTTTGTTTCAGGGATATTGCGATGCAGCCGGAACCTGTACAAAGGTCAAGTATTGATATATTTCCCCTGCCGGATGAAACAGCCATATCAATAACAGTTCCAACAAGAATTTCAGTATCTGACCGTGGAACAAGGATCCCTTCCTCCACAAAAAAATCAATAGCGAAAAATTCTTTTTTCCCGGTTATATAGGCGACAGGATATCCGCTGATCCTTTTTTCGACAGCTTCTCTGAATTTTGAGGTATTTTCTTCATCAACTTCAGTCTCATAGGATGAAAGAAGCTTTTCCCTGGGAATATCCAGGATATTCTGCAGAATTACTGAGGCATCCAGCTGCGGGGTATCCGGCCATCTTGTTTTTATAGCACCGGCACCTTCCGAGAGAAGTTTTCTTACTGTCATTTTTTACCTGATCTCTACACCTTGAGAAGCTGTTCCTTGGCATTCATTTTCAGGGAATCTACAACCTCATCAAGCACCCCTTCCATGATATATTCAAGTTTATATAATGTCAGATTTATCCTGTGATCAGTGAGTCTGTTCTGCGGAAAGTTGTAGGTCCTGATTCTTTCCGACCTGTCTCCTGATCCGATCTGGTTTTTCCTGTTTTCAGATCTTTCCTTCTGTTTTTTTGCCTCTTCTATCTCATAAAGCCTGGATCGGAGTACCCTGAGGGCTTTTGCTTTGTTTTTAATCTGCGATTTCTCATCCTGACAGGTTACTACAAGGCCGGTCGGGAGGTGAGTCAGTCTTACTGCTGAATCAGTTGTATTTACACTCTGCCCTCCAGGGCCTGACGACCTGTAAACATCAACTTTTATATCTTCCTGATTTATATTTACATCTGTTTCTTCTGCTTCGGGAAGAACCGCAACTGTCACCGCTGAGGTATGCACCCTTCCCCCTGATTCTGTTTCAGGGACCCTCTGCACTCTGTGGACCCCGCTTTCATACCGGAGATTTTCATATACATTTTTTCCTGATATGGAAAAGACGATCTCCTTGAACCCGCCGATTCCGATCTCGTTTGCCGACATAATCTCAATTTTCCATTTTTTTGTTTCAGCATATTTTGAATACATTCTGAAAAGATTGGCTGCGAAAAGTGCTGCTTCATCTCCCCCTGTTCCTGCCCGGATTTCCATGATAATATTTTTCATATCAAGAGGATCTTTAGGAATAAGAAGATGTTTTAGTTCTGTGTTCTGTATTTCAAATGCATCTTCGAGTGTTTTAAGTTCCTCTTTAGCCATTTCCTTCATTTCCTGGTCTTTTTCTTCCGCTATCATCTTCTTTGTATCTTCCAGCTGGATTTCAATTTTGCGGTATTTTTCATATGCGTCCATTATTTCCTTCAGATAGGAATGTTCCTGCATGGTTTCTTTATATTTTTTGACATCCCTGACCAGTTCGGGATCTGCAAGTTTTTTCTCTGTTTCTTCAAATTTATCAATCAGTCTTTTTATTTTATTAAGCATTTATGTACCTCTGGGTATTTCTGTTTTTTGTCCCTTTTCAGAAAGGGCTTTTCTCGGCAGGTACGAAACTACTGCGGATTTAAAATGCCTGTAATCCGCATATATTTTTTGTTATATGTAATTCTGATCATAAGTATTTAAATATATAACAAAAAAAGCTGTCAGAACAATAGTTTTGACAGCTTATCTATCGTTTAACAACCCGATTTGTTCTATTTCTTTTTTCTTTCCGTTTTTGCCATTTCAACAATAGGTCTTTTTCCTCTTGTTGTTTTTTTGAATTCCCGGATTATTGTTTCAGCATCATTATAGGCAACGGTTATAAATGAAAAAGCATCATAAACCTGAATGTCCCTGAGAAACCTGTCTTTAACTCCAGACTTCTTTTCTATCATTTCAGCAAGTGATTTTTTTGTAAGATTATCCTTTTTTCCCATCTGGATAAAGAGTCTTGCTTTTCCCTGATTGTCAAGGGCATCCCTGCTGTCAAAGTCCCTGTCCCGGGCTCCTCTTGCCCCTCTCCCGTCAAAGTCTCTGCCTCTGGAGCCTTTTGCCCCTCTCCCGTCAAAGTCTCTGTTTCTGGGACCTCTGTCCCCATATCCCGGCTGTATTTCCCTGTAACTGCTTCTGTCAAGTTCATCCCTGTAAGCTGATGAAAGTACTGCTGCCAGCAGGTCTTCATGAGAAGATTTTTCTGTCAGTTCAGCCGCCATTTTTCTGAAATCATCACTTATTTCTTCGCTGACAATGTTTTCAATATCAGCAAGGATTCTTTCTTTTTTTGCCTGAATAACATCATTTACTCCAGGTATCTGTCTTTTTTCAATTTCAGTCTTTGCAACCCGTTTTATAAATGTAAGTTTTCTGTATTCTGCAGATGTTACAAAGGTTATTGCAACCCCTTCATTTCCTGCCCGCCCGGTTCTTCCTATACGGTGAACATATGATTCAGGATCCTGGGGAAGTGAGTAGTTAATTACATGACTGAGGTTTTCGATATCAATTCCCCTTGCTGCAACATCTGTTGCCACGAGTATTGAAATATTTTTCTTTTTGAATTTTTTTATAATTATTTCGCGCTGCGCCTGTGTTATATCCCCGTGAAGTGCCGCCGCATCATATCCCCTGTCGGAAAGTCTCCCTGCAATATCATCAACAGCTACCTTTGTCCTGCAGAAAATCAGACCGTAAAAGTGATCCTCAATATCAATTATTCTGCATAGTGCTTCAAATTTATCCCTTTCACTTACTTCAAAGTATATCTGTTCAGTAAGCCCTGTTACAAGCTGCTCCTTTTCAGAAATAATATGCTCATACTCAGACATGTATTTTTCAGCGATTTTTTTGATTTTAAAGGGCATTGTTGCAGAAAAGAGAAGAATCCTCCTCTCTTCCCCTGTTGTTTCAAGAATTTCTTCAACTTCATCAATAAATCCCATATTAAGCATTTCATCAGCTTCATCAAGTATAACGTATGAAAGGTCTGCAAGCTTCATGGTTTTTCTGTTAATATGGTCAATTACCCTTCCAGGAGTGCCGACAACAATATCAACATTTCCTCTTAGTTTGCTTATCTGCTGGCTGATTGCCTGTCCGCCGTAAACCGGTATTATTCTTATATCTCTTTCCCCTTTAAGTGAATTGAGTTCCTCTGCAACCTGTATAGCCAGTTCCCTTGTGGGGGTAAGGATAAGAGCCTTTATGCTTTTCCCGCCCGGTTTTATTTTTTCAAGAATGGGAAGTCCGAATGCTGCTGTTTTCCCTGTACCTGTCTGTGCCTGCCCGATAATGTCCTTGGTCCCGTTTAATAGAATCGGAATAATTTTCTGCTGTATTCCGGTAGGTTCTTCAAAGCCCTTTCCCGCCAGGGCTCTAAGTGTAATCTCTGATAATCCGAGATTTTCGAATGCGTCTAGTTTTTTGATAGTATACCATCCTGATCTTTTAATAAAATTTCTCAACCGGCTTAAAAGTCTGCGGCTTAAAATATTGAAGAATATTACGGAGGCTTTATTGGCACAGTTTATATATTATAATTATATAGCATAATAATATATTTTATAACAGATGTGTCCTCTGTAAAACAGAAAATATATTGACCGGCATCTGGGGTTTGCCTTATTATTAAGTAATTATATTTATTTCTCAAAAACGGCAATGAAAAAAACGCAGACCGGTAGGTAGCCCGGTAGAGGGATTGTCCTTCAAGTAACCATTCTGGCAAGAATGTCCGTTCACTGTCTCCTTGATAAATTTAGGGAGGATTTGTATGGACAGGATGGAATTCACTATTTATTTTGAAAAACCTTTCTGGATCGGATTATGTATTCATTATACAGATTCCGGTATAAAAGCAGCAAAACATGTTTTCGGAAATGAACCCTCAAACGGTGAAATTTTGGAATTCTACCGCGATGATTTTGGCAGGCTTGAATTTTTCAGTATTCCGGATCCCGGAGGCAATCCTGCTGATGGCGGACTTAAAAAAACCGGATTTAAAAAATCGCTTAAAAAGGGGGGAAGAGAACTCCGGAAACCGTGTTCCATCTCCTTCAGGCTTTATAATGAGGGATTAAAAAATTATCTTGAGGAAGAGAAGAAAAAAAGAAAGTCCGTTCGTGATATGGATATCAGGTACAGTCAAATGTCAGAAAAGAGGAAAAAGAAAAAACGGGGTCACTGATTCTTTTCTACTCTTTGATAACAAGAGAGGCTGCTCCGAGAATTGCTGCATCCTGTTCCGGCAGAGAGGATGTTGTTATAAGGATGGAATTCCTGTGATATATTTCCAGCACTTCACTTCTGAAGTATTCTCTGACAGGTCCAAGCAGTATTTTTCCGCTTTTTGCAAGTCCCCCTGATACAATAATTGCTTCAGGTGAAAAGATATGTACAAGATCTGCAAAAAATGAAGCCAGTATTTTTGCTGTATAACTGAATATTCCGAGAGCTGTACTGTCTTCAAGCAGAGCTGCCTCATAAACATCTCTGGCGCTCAGTTTTTCAAGGGGTATTCTCCTCAGGATTGATCCCTTTTTATCTCTTGAGAGTATTTCCCTGGCTGTCTCAATAAATCCTGTCGCTGACGCGTATCTTTCAATACATCCGTTTCTTCCGCAGTTGCATTTTCTTCCGTTCATAACAGCTATTGTATGTCCTATTTCACCGGCAAATCCGAATTTGCCGTAAAGAAGTTTTGAATCTGTATATATCCCCCCTCCGATTCCTGTCCCCAGAGTTACAACAATAAAATCTGAAAGGTTTTTTGCGCTGCCGAACTGTTTTTCCCCGATAGCAGCTGCATTGGCATCATTTGTAAGTATTACAGGTACACTGTCATTAATTCCTGAAGTAATATCAACAACCCCTTCCCAGGGGAGATTGGGGGCAAATTCTATTGAGCCAGTATAGTGATTACCGTTCGGCGCTCCTATTCCTATTCCTGAAATTTGAGTTCCCGATTCAATACTCATTCGGGATATTGTTTCTTTCAGAAACGATTTATAGTTTTCCAGGACAGGATAGTCAGCTGTAGGAAACGCTTCCCTTTTCAGTATTTCACCGTTTTTAGATACAATTCCGATTTTTGTGTTTGTTCCCCCAATATCTATACCGGCAAAAAATCTACTCATATTTTTCTGCTCCATAATCGAAAACAACGACAGAGTTCTTTTTTATCTTGGCTCTGTAAAGGGCCGTGTCTGATTCTTTCAATACCTTTTTCCACCCCGCTGATCTGGTCTCCGGATTATATATGCTTATTCCTATGCTGATTGTGACAAAATAATTATAAAGCGAATTTCTGTTGGGGATTTTCATGTTTTCAACTGTACTTCTCAGTTTTTCCGCAATTTTTATCACCCCGGATCTGTTTATATTTGAAATTATAACAGCAAATTCCTCTCCGCCATATCTGAATACTATATCATTTTCCCTGTTCAGTTCGCTGTTTATTGCAAGTGCCACATTCCTCAGGCAGTCATCTCCTTCCTGATGTCCGTAGGTATCATTAAAAAGTTTGAAATTATCAATATCAATCATCAGTATTGCTGTACTTTCACCGATAAAATTGATTTTTTCCCAGTGAAGACTGATATATTCCTCAAAATGCCTTCTGTTTGAGACCTCAGTCAATGAATCAATATATGAGAGTTTTCTGAGGTTTTCTTTATCCTTTTCTGACGTGATCAGTGCATTATGGAGCTGGTTCATCCTGTTGAAAGCCCTTATTGAAAGAATAGTATTTCCTGCGGTAAGGAACAGGATGAATCCTGTCAGCAGTATGAAAGGGGTAGCAGACGGGACTGCAAGATTATCATCAAGAATCGCGGTAATAAAACCGGCAAGAAAAATATAGAGGCCTATCAGCTGTGATAAAGGTGTTGTTTCCCTTGTCTTTATATAAAGGTAAAACAGACGGGTCGTCAGAAAAACAGCCAGGATAAGGTTTATCCCTTCAAGATAGATAAGATATTTTGAAAAAAAACTGCTTTTGAAAAAAACAACAAAACAGATAAGTATAAGGCTTGATAATATTATAATTATATATGTATTTCTGTTGAAAATCCTGTTATAAACACTCTTTATGTAGCAGGCAAAAACCGGGAACGGGAGCATGAATGACATATAAATAAGTTTTGCCCGCATTTCACCGGTAAGATCCGGGAAAAATGTTTTTAATACCATCTCCTGTTTAAGACCGCAGAAAAAGATAATGGAAAGGCAGAGGATAATAAGAAAGAAATGGTTCCATCCCCCTTTTTTACGGTTTATAAGAAGAAACAGAAGGTTGTAGAATATTACTGTGAGTGATATCCCCTGAAGGATACTGTTATAGACAAGCAGTTTTTCCCTTGAATTTTTGAGTGTCTCATATTCCCCGAAATAAATTATCCGGTTAAGCCCCCCCCTTTTTTCCGTCAGATTTCCTACCATCATTGTAACAATAATATTTTCACTGCAGGGGGGCAGGGGTATGACTACAGGTCTGCTTTCATCTTTATATCTTTCAATATCGGGGGATATTGTTCCTACATTGTAGTATTCGTTGCCGTTTATAAAAAGTTTATATGTGTCCATTACATTCGTAATTTTCAGGGAAGGTATTTTAATAACCGGATCAAAAATTATATTGAGATTATATATTCCCAGACCGGTTTCTCCCGATTTCCAGTATCCCGGCACTCTTTCAAAATGATGATATTTTTCAGGAATAATACTGCTGTCCGTTATTTCCGGTATTTCAGGATACCAGTGGAATGACCAGTTGCCATTCAATGCTATGTATTTACTGTGTTTTAAGTCAGCTCGGGAAATTCGTATTATACCGTTTTCTGCAGAAACGCTGTTGATGTCCTGCCTTTCGGATGAAAACGTATACAGGATAATCAGAAGGATTAATATGTTAATGATAAAAAAAGAAAATATCAGTTCCCGGCTGGAAAAGTATCCGTCAGGCAACTGTTTGGTAAGGTACTCTGTATTCTGTAATTTCCTGCCAGATAGAAACATTTTATAATGATATTTTATAATTCCGTGTTTAGCAAGAATCTTATTTTTATCCGGCAATTTTCATTATCCGGTGCCACCTGATATAATCCCATCTTTTATATTCAGCCGCTTCTTCAGCATCTACTCTTCTTAATTCTTTTCTTATTTCTGCCAGGCTTCTTGCAAGTATGTAAAACGATTTTCTATCGTAGAACAGAAGATTTGCTTCATCTGAAAGCTTAATGGATCTGTTGTTGAAGTTTGCAGAACCTATTGAAAAGAGTTTGTCATCTATAACAAAAGCTTTGTAGTGGAGTGGTGAGGATTCATTTGAATAAATCCAGACATCAGCCCCTGCATCAATAAGGTCTTTAATTCCGTAGAAGGATGCATAATGATATTTTTCATGATTAACAAGAAGAGAAAGGACTATAAAAACTTCAACACCCCGGGTTTCCATCTCTTCAACATAGCTGATTATTTTTTCATCGACAAATGTATAGGGCTGAATTATCCAGACTTCATTTTCAGCAGTATCAAAGATACTGTTTATCATAAAATCAATAACCGGTTTGTTCTCAGATGCCTCCTGATTAAACAAAACCACATTTGTTTCCCATTTTTCTGTTTCAGGGATGGTGAAATAATCACTTTTTATATCATATGGGGAATACTTATTCCAGTTATCTATAAAGGAATTTATCAGCTGGTTCGCCACCCCAGGCGATTCAATAAGTACCATCCCGTCCGTATTCCCCCGTTCCTCTACAGGCTGGAGTGAGGTATTTATTATGTTGCAGCCACCGATAAGTACATATTTACCATCCACTACCCAGTATTTTCTGTGGTCTCTGTATAAAAGCTTTACAGGGGTCAGAAGCTTCCTTAATCTGATAGGATTATATTCTACAAAAGGGATATTATGTTTATGAAGATAAATGAAGCCGGATTCCTCTCCCATAAAATGGCTTGATGAGTCAGCCATTACATAGATATTTACCCCTTCTTCATATTTTTTCCTTAGAGCTTCAAGGATTATATTGCCGTATTCATCATTAATAATCAGATATGTATTGATTACAATATACTTCTCAGCCCTGTTTATCAGGTCAATCATCCCGTTTCTGACTTCATCGCCTTTAAAGTACAGCTTCGGGTATGATGATGCATATGGAGGCTTGATATCATATTTTTTTGCATATTTCTTAACAGCAGCCAAATCTTCAGCACCGTTGAAAGATATTGTTTTCCCGGTAGTGCATCCTGAAGCAACTAAAATGCTGATCAGTGTTAATACCTGTATATATTTTTGAAGCATGTTTCAATAAATATTATATTAATCAAGTATTGTCAAAGTTAATTTCAGTGTAATTATTATTATTTCTATGGTAATTATAGTGAAACATTAGTATATTAATCATGAAATTTTTGACAGACAGGGGTCCTATTGTGGTAATAAAACGTAAAACTGTTGTAACGATTGAATATTCCCTCAAAGATGAACAGGGAAATGTAATAGATTCAAGTGAGTCAAATGGTCCGCTTACATATCTTCACGGATTTAAAAATATAATACAGGGGCTTGAAGAGGCTCTTGAAGGAAAGAGTGTAGATGATTCATTTACTGTTTCAGTTCCCCCGGAAAAGGGTTATGGTGTACGTGACGAGGATATGATTTTTACTGTACCTGCTGAGAATTTTAAAAATGACCAGGATGATGGAAAGCTTGAAGCCGGGATGGAGTTTGAAACTGTGATTAATGACACCCCGTATGTCCTGACTATTCTTGAAGTCGCGGGAGATAATGTAAAAGTTGATGCAAATCATCCACTTGCAGGAATACCCCTTTTTTTTGATGTGAAGGTTTTGAAAATCCGGGATTCCTACAGTGAAGAGGTTGCACAGGGCTTTCCCCTTAAGGAAAACTAGGTAAGAAGAAATGTCAGGCCGAGCAGAAGAAAAATTCTGGCAGACATTTTTATTGATCTGTAGTATTTGGCATGAAGAGCGTCCCATTTTTCAGGATTCTGGGGATTGTGCGGGATTGCTTTGAATTCAAGCAGAAAAAAAGTTATTCCTATAGCTGTCATAAGAATACCTGCAGCCTTTTTTAATATTATTGTATCAGCCATTTGTATGTTTCTCCAAGTTTAGTATATAAATCAGGAAATACCATACAATAAAATGATATCAATTTAAAGGGATAAACCTCTATTTTTCAGGCTGATATTTTCGTATTCTCTGTCTATGGATTCTTTTTCTGATAAAAACCTGACCAGTTCTTCCTCTGACAGTTTTCTTTCCGGGGGTGTTTTTATTGTTGAAGGATTGATTTTTATACCTCTGAATATGACTTCATAGTGGAGGTGATAGCCGGTTGAAGCTCCTGTTGTTCCAACATACCCGATTATCTGCCCCTGTCTTACTTTCTGTCCTTTTCTGATACCGTTTGCATAAAGGTTGAGATGGGCATAGAGTGTTTTATACTGATTTGCATGCCGAAGAACTACAAACCTGCCATAAATGTTATTCCATTCCGCCTGTTCCACTATGCCGTCTCCTGAAGCCATGATCGGGGTGTTTTTAGGAGCTGCGAAATCAAGTGCCCTGTGAACATGTGAATAGCCTGAAATCGGAGAAGTCCTTCTTCCATACCCTGAAGAAATTCTGGCACCGTATATCGGAGTTTTTAGCAATGTTTTTCTGATGTTCTCCCCTTTTTCATTGAAAAAGTCTGTTTTCCCGTCATCAGTTTTAAAACGGTAAATTTCAAGGGGGTTGTCTTTCGACTGGAGATTGAGCCGGGCAAAGATAATATTTCCTTTTGAGACAATTTCTCCGTCCATGTTCATTATGTCCTCATAAAAAACCTTGAAACTGTCACCCTGGTATATATCTCTCTGAAAATCAACATCGAATGAACAGAGGTTGAAAAAATCCATTATAGCGGAATCCGGAAGACCGGCCTTTGCGGCTGCAGAGTAAAGGCTGCCTGTAATTGTCCCCTCTGCTGTTTTTTTTATTGAAATTGTTTTTACCTGTACTGTTTTGGCCTCATATATGTTGTCAGTCAGGCATACGCGTACTTCAAGGCCTGCTTCCTTTTCAATTCTGAGAAGCTCGATGAAAGGATTCTGGCTGTTCTCCCCTTTAAAAAGGATCAGTTTTATTTTCTGTCCCGGTTTGATATATCTCGGATTATAAAGTGTCTTAAGTTCTCTGACAATTTCAGAAATGTCATCCCCTTTTACCCCTGTGCTTTCGAGGAGAGACCCCAGTGTCTCACCCTCTTTTACAATGAATTCCTTTTCATATCTGTTAACTTCGAGTTCAAAAACATTATCACTGTTCTGAAGCTGATCCTTTTTTATATACTGACGGCTTTCTGCATATTGTATTGTAACTATTGAAAATACTATAAAGGTACTGACAAACACAGGGAAGAATTTCCATCTGGTAAACTCTTTAATAGCATTAATAAAAAGAGATATCTGTATATTCTTAAGCTTTTCAGACAGTCTGGTGAACATAATTCTCCTTAAAAGCATGCTGCAGTATATTCTTTTATGGGTACCTCTAAAAACTAAATATTTTTCCTGTTCAGAAAAAATATTTAGTTATGCCACCGGCGACCGTGAAGCGTGCTGGTGGCAATGTGTCCGGTATAGGGATCTCCCGAATACAGAGCGGATAGATGTACCCTTAAGTTATCGGAATAATAGATTGAACAATTTATAATAACATACACCTGCCTCTCCATCAATAAAAAACTTGCGTACATTCACCATATGTAATACCATATAATTATCTAAAAACAGGAGGATTCGAATGACAACTTTAATTGTTATTCTGGGTGCTTTAATCTACATAGGTCTTTATCTGAAATACGGAAAGAGTCTTGAAAAAAATGTAGTAAAAGCAACAAATCAAAATGACGCACCGTCAAAAACCTATTATGATGGTGTTGATTATGTCCCAAGCAAGGCCCCTGTCCTTTTCGGACATCATTTCGCATCAATTGCTGGAGCAGCGCCTATAATCGGCCCGGTTCTTGCAATGGCTTGGGGCTGGGTACCGGCTTTACTCTGGATCTGGTTCGGTAATGCGCTTATAGGTGCTGTTCATGACTATCTGTCTGTAATGGCCTCTGTAAGGTATGACGGGAAATCAATACAGTTTGTAGCATCAGACCTTATAACAAAAAGGTCAGGAAAGCTTTTCTACTGGATTGTATTTTTCCTTCTTATCCTTGTTATTGCAGCCTTCGCCGCAGTCTGTGCCGGTATGTTTGTAGGAAACCCTGCAATTCCAACTTCATACATTTTAAAGATTTGTGCAGCCCTCATTCTGGGTGTCCTGATCTACCGGGTAAATATGAATTTTACCCTTGCTACAGTTATTGGAATTGTAATGCTTGTATTAGCTCTCTGGGGCGGAGCAATGATGCCGATAACTGCAAGCAGAAAAACCTGGCTCGCAGTATTCTTCTTTTATATAATCATAGCTTCTGCAGTCCCTGTAAATGTACTGCTTCAGCCGAGGGATTATCTGAATTCATTCCTCCTGTATGCAGGCCTCATCCTTGGAGCGCTGGGTGCAATCTTCAGTTTTAAAGGATTTACAGCCCCTGCATTTACAACATTCTCCCCGATAGTTATGGGCGGAAATCCCACACCGTTCTGGCCGGCAATTCCGCTTGTAATTGCATGCGGATCTCTTTCCGGTTTCCACTCACTTGTAGGATCAGGAACAACATCAAAACAGCTCGCAAAAGAATCCGATGCGCTTCCAATAGGTTACGGCGCAATGCTTACAGAAGGTTTTCTTTCCACAATAGTTGTTGTTTCTGTCGCTGGTTTCGGTTTCGGAATAATGAAAGATGCAGGTATGACAATAAGTGCAGCAGGATGGGGGACAGAATATACCCCTGCTATGATGAAAAGTTTTCCAAGTGCAGCCATGTTTACAGAAAGCTATGCAGTAATGGTTGCTTCAACCTGGCTTAAGTTTATACCGACCAGTGCTGTAAAACTTCTTGCAGGCATGTGGGTTTCGTCATTTGCCATGACAACACTGGATACCACCAACCGGCTCGGAAGATACTGTTTTGCAGAGATAATGCTTCCTCTTAAGGGTAAGAGCGAATCTGCATATAAATTTTTCACAAACAAGTGGATAGCATCTCTTGTTCCGGCTCTTATCGGCGTATGGCTGGCCTGGAGCGGCAGTTTTACAATTGTATGGCCTTCTTTCGGATCAGCAAATCAGCTTATTGCCTCAATGGCTCTTCTTACAGGAGCTTCCTGGGTTACAAAAAAACTAGGTGCAAAGGGGACAGCTGTAATGATTCCTGCATATGCTCTCTGGGTAACAGTAACTGCTGCAATAATATGGTTTTCAGCAGTTATTCTTCCTGCTTCAATTCAGAAAAATCCTTCTACAGGGATTACTCTCCTTGTAATTGAAGTAGTAATGCTTCTTATGAATGTTATATTTATAATCGATTTTATAAAATCGGGAAAAAAAGAAGTTAAATCATAAATAATGAAGGGGATAATCAGAAAGATATACAGATCAGTAATCTTCTTTATCTCTTCACTTGACCAGGCACACAGGATGAAAGCTGCCGAAGTGACAGAATATGAACTTCGTGAACTTGAAAATCTTTTTGTGCTTCTTCTGATGGGGTCCTTTACCGGGATCCCATCACCTTCTTCTCTTGTCTCGGCAGAGCTTATACCTCATCTCGGGAGGGAAATTCAGCTTCTGAATAAAAGGGCTGAAGAGGCTTTTGACGCGTTTAATGAGATTGCAGGGACAATAGGAATAGACTGAGAATAAATAAAATGAAATCACTTTTTTTTACAGGAAAGGGGGGAGTGGGAAAATCCACCCTGTCTTCAGCCTTCGGTTATCAGCTGTCACAGAAGGGGTATAAAGTACTTATCGTTTCTCTTGATCCGGCGCATAATCTGGGAGATATTTTTAATACCAGACTTAAAAACAGGGAAATTAAGTTTGCTGAAAATCTTTTCCTTGCCGAGGTAGATCTTTCAAAGGCATCAAAAAAGTATCTTAAGGAAAATACGAAAGTGTTTGAAGAGGTTTACGGCTATCTGAAGGTCCTTAATCTTGACCGGTATTTTAATGTACTTAAGTATACACCTGGAATGGAGGAAAATGCCGCCCTTATTGAAATCGAAAGAATATTTACAGAGGGGATTAAATACGATTTTATTGTTTTCGATACTCCCCCTACCGGCATTACTTTAAGAATAATGGCACTGCCGACTATTACTGTAAACTGGCTGGAGCAGCTTATAGGAATAAGAAAGCAGATACTTGAAAAAAGGTATACAATCAGGCATATCAGGGACGGGATCAGTACCGGGGATGAAAAACTTGTTTACAATGAACTTGATGATACAGTAATAAAAAAGCTCTATCTGATGCATGAAAAATATAAAAAACTTGACAGCATGATAAAAGGGGAAAACAATACAGTTTCTGTAGTTTTTAATCCTGATTTTCTCTCCCTGAGAGAATCAGAGAGGCTTATCAGCAGCCTTGATGAGCTTGGAATTCCTGTCCGTCTTGCTTTCAACAATAAATATGACAGCTGCCTCTCAGAAGACGCAGATAAAATTGAAAAACAGCTTTTTGCCGGAAGATCGGGTATTAAAAACCAGAGGATAGGTTTTGCAGATCATAAAAACAGTCCGGGTTATTCAATACCGGCAGATTTAACTGAATACTATCTACAGGAGTACTGATTTGAATAATATGGAAGTAATTTACCAGCCGGTTTTTTATCTTTTTATTTCCTTTTCTGTAATGCTTTCACTTACATATTTCTGGGGGAGCAGAAGAAACAAGAAAATATATCTTTCAGCATTCAACAGTATCAGGGACATCCTGAAACCGAAGGATGAAGAGTATATAAATATCGGCGGGCTGACAGGTTATCATGCTGTTTTCAGGATGAAAGGGAACAGCTCCTTTTCAAAGGTTGAAGCCACAATTACCCTTCTTCCGAGACAGTCATTTCTTTATTTTCCGATAAGCAGATATTTTATGCGGTTCGACCGGCTGTTTATTGCTTTCGGCCTCAGAAACAGTTTTGAAGAAAGTATCTCTGAAACCCATCTTATTGAAAAAAAGTTTTCCACCTTTAAAACTGCAAGGATTACAAATCCTGAAGATTTCAGTATTGAAGAGAGATCCTGGGGGGAGAAACAGTTTTTGATATATTATAAGGATGAAACCGGGAAAAACTTTTTTAACAGCATACTGAAAAGTGTTGAAGATCCGGGGGAAATCAGACATATTGCTGTTGTTCCGGAACACAAAAGGATCTTTGTTTTTATGCTGCCGGTTTACGGAAAAGTAGGGCAGTGCTTTGAAAGAATATTCCCCTGGATAAAAAGCTACGCCTCTATTTTTAAAGCTGATCAATGAAAATCAAAATAAAAAAAATCCTTTCTATCTTAATCCTGATATTATTTGTGTTACTCATAGAACAGTTCTTATTCGGAGCACTTCTCCCATACTCCCCTGTAATGGTTGGATTTAATAAAGTCAAAGGCGAGAAAGTCATTATTTATTACCATAAGAACTTATATCTTGATATCGAAGAATTATCCAGGATCATTACAGAAACAGAAGATTTCCACAATTTATCATATAGGAATAAAACAAAAATTATCCTGACTAAATCTGAAAAAGAGTTTTACAGGTATACATTCAGTAAATTCCGGTTTTTAGCTGTCAAAAACAGAATATTTGTTTCGGGAAGGAATATTCAAGATAGTCAAAATAATAAAATACATATTTACGCATATTTAAAACATGAATTGTCCCATTTATTAATATATCAAAATATGTCTTCTCTTCAATTTATTCGGAATACTGTTCCAGGCTGGCTTTTAGAAGGTATTGCAACCTATAGTTCCGGAATGATCGGACAGGATTCGTATTATTCCAAGGAAGAAGTGTTTAAAACAATTAAAAAAGGGATCTTCCTGAATCCTATAGATTGGAAATCAGGTTTCCTGGTTCCTGAAAGTCCTGTAGTTGAAAATTTCCCACTTTCTGGAAATGATAAATATTTTTTTATCTATTCTGAACTTGGTTGTGTTATTGAAGATCTGATTCATCGGTTTGGGAAAGACTTGTTTATAAATTATATGAAAAGGTCTATGGCTGATAAAGATAATGAATCTGTGTTTTATACCGTATACAGTATAAAATATGAGGATTATATTTCGCAATTTCAGGAAATGGTTCTTGCTAATTAAATATGAGAGAACAGAAGGTGCTGTCCTTAGCACTTTCTTAAACTGTAATGATAAAAACAGGCCCATAAATAACAGCAGATGTCTGGTGCTGCCTTCGGCTTCACCAGAATAGCTTATAGCCGCAAGGTCACGATAGCAATTACAAGCTATTTGTAAAACGTTATATCTTCTCAGCTGTTACCATAAAATTATTAATCATACTTTCGTCAATCAGGGGATTGGTGAATCCGGATGTGATAAGCTGATTGACAACTTCCTTCGTGGTGACTCTGATATTCGCCGGCGGCCCGGAACCTGTCTTCTCTTTTTTCCAGTCAATTATACATATCTTTCCGTTTTTTTTAATTATTCTGAATGATTCCTTAAGGATTACCTCAGGGTTTTCAAGTTCATGATGAAGATTTATCATCAATACAAGGTCGGCGATGCCGGAGGCCAGAGGTACCTTATTCTCCTCCATTAAAACAGGAATTACCTCAGGATATCTGTCTGAAAGACTATTTTTCATCCAGTCGACCATGAGATCAGAAATGTCACACGCATAAACCCTGCCATTAATAAGATATTCAGAAAATACCCTGCTGAATAACCCGGTGCCTGCTCCAATATCAACAATGGTTGACTCCTGACTTAGATCAAGAAACTCCAGAATGTGTTGAGGAGGAATGATTGTTAATCTTTCTGGATTGTTCAGTTTGTCGAGTTTTTCCGGGTTGAATTTTCTGTTTCCCATTATTTATACTGCCTCCCATTCGGCTGATGTCAGTATTCTTCCCCCTGTCTCAAGACTGCCCTTGAATATGTCTCCCTTCTCAATTATGCCTACCCCCTTTGGAGTACCGGTCATGACAATGTCTCCGTCATAGAGTGTTATGAACTTTTTGATTTCTGCGAGAATTGTTTCAGGTTTGTATATCATATATTCAGTGGCGGATGACTGTGCTGTTCTGCCGTTTATTTCAAGTTTGAGGGAGATGTTTTCACATGTCGCAATTTTTACGAAACGGCTGAAGAGGGAAGAATTATCAAAAGCTTTTGCCCTTTCCCACGGAAGTCCCTTTTTTTTAAGCGAACTCTGAAGCTCTCTCTTTGTTAGATCAAGGCCGAAAGCAGCCGCTGTAAACTCCCCCTTTTCATAGAGAAAGGAGATTTCTCCCTCAAAATGGATCTTTTCTGTGTGGAACGAAATAAGCTCCGATGCAATGGAAGAGTTCGGTTTCATAAATATTACAATCTCATCCGGGACTTCATTACCGAGTTCTTCTATATGTTCCACATAGTTTCTTCCCACGCATACGATTTTTGAAGGCGCAATTTTCCTGTTGTCCATTATTACACTTTTCAATCTGTATTCTCCTTCAGTATTCTGTTTCAATTATTACAGGTTTTATATTTCTGAACTCCGGCATACTCATCCCGATATCAGCATTTATATATGTCGGATCGCAGATAATATATTTTTTCCCCCTGAAATCAACAGAATCCCCTTTAACATCGCCTCTAAAGCTTACAGCTGCAGATATATGTCCAGGATAATCAAGCGCAACAGCATCAAGACCTGTAAGTTCTTTGACAATTGAAAGGAAAAGAGCTGATCTGTCTTCACAGTCAATATACGGGTAATGAATCGCTTCATCAGGAAACATCGGTTTTTCATATCCGAACTGCATCTCATCGGTTTTGTATTCAAATCCCTTCTGTACAAAACTGAGTATAAAGCTGACCGCTTCAGTCTCGCTTTTCCCCTCAATATACGGATAGAGGCTTTCCCTGTAAGATGAAAGGGCTTTTTCAGATGCCTTGTTTCCGAAATAGTATGAAATATCAACCTGGGGATATTCCTTATAGTAGTCAACCAGGTTTTTATTGTATTCAAGCTGTATGGAATAATTATTTTTATTGAAAATGAATGAAGTTTTCCTTTTCATCATGTCAGTCTGAAAGTTTTCAGGGTTTTCAGGTTTCATGTAAACTGTTTCAGGATTTTTTAAAAGATCGCCGTTATATGTTTTAATTCTTTCATTATTTGAATCTGATTTGTTGAAAAAATAGTAGTTCTTTTTTCCCTCTGTAATATATGGGGTGGAATATACTATTGTCTCCGGAAGATAAAGAAGATAGACATTTCTGTCAGAATATGCAATTTTTACATCATATCCTGATTTGATAAGGAGAAACCAGTTTAAAAGTATCCTGTCTCTTGCACTGTCATTATATATTTCTTCAGAAATCCTGTCTGTAATTTTAATTAAAGACCATCCGTTCATACTGTAATCTGTTTTAAGGGACTTGATAAAGTCTATTGTGACAGCAAGATCCTGTTTTGAATAATATTCAAAAAAACCGGAAACAGATTTGTTTGTGACTGTCTGTGTTATCTCTTTTCTTCTGAAGTTATCAGAAAGAGGGATTGCCACAGGTACTCCGTAAAAGTTTATTTTAATGTTTTTTTCAGTCTGTGAAATTGGTTTTATTTCATAGCTTCTTTTTTCTTCTGCGGGTTCAGAAGGTCTTGAAGGGGAGGGGGATGGTTTATTGGCAGGGGGACCCGTGACTTCATTCTCTTCCCTGTTTTTCGTGGAAGGGGGAAGGTCCGCCTCCTTTTTAACTGTCAGGACCGGCTGATTTTCCGGCTTGGGTGCTGTATCAGGGATAAAACCCTTCATGGTCCGGTATTCCTCCCATTCCTTTTTAAGCATATCTGAAAAGGCTTTTTCCTCTTCCGACAGAAACCCGGTAAAAGCCTTCTGCTGCTCTTTCTTCCATTTATCAAAATCACTTTCCGCCGCTGCAGAGACTGCAAATGCAAGAACAAGTATTATCAATAAAATATTTTTTTTCATAATATGAATATAATACATTATCTCTTCAGATTTCAGCTATTTTTTTATCTCCTGTTCATTTCAAAAAAATCCGGTTATAATGGCAGAATAATTAAATTAAGGAATATAGCGTGAAAAAAATAATAATATTATTATCTCTTCTTGCACTGCTCCTTCTTTCATGCAAAAGCGGTGACAGCGAGTTCAGGCAGGAGTTTGATTCTGCAATGAATGAAAAACAGGGGGATGAGCTTGTTGCAGCCCTTGAGGAGCTTGACAGCAGGTATCCAGATAGACTTCCGTTGAAGATAAACCTTGCTGCTCTGCATCTGTCTTCCGGTGATCTGGAAAAGGCCCTTCCCTATTTTAATGAGGGGCTGCCTCTGGCGGAGAAAAGCAAAAGCCGCGATGAAAAATACATGTTTTATACAAACTATGCAGAGTATAAATTCAAAGAAGGTAATTACGAAGAGAGCGGTAAATTTTCAAGAAAAGCCCTGGAAAATACGGATGATGATACACTCGGGGTTACTTTAACACTTGCAAGGTCACTGACTGCACTTGAAAAATACAGTGATGCATACTCTCTTTTCAAGGAGATGTGGAAAACCAAAGGGATCCTTTTTACGGAAGAAGACATAATTACATTTATATCGATAATGGGAATAGCCCCTCCTGACAATGAAAACCTTGTAATAATGATCACCCTTATGGATGAGCTTAAGGTGAAAAATCCTTCAATAAAGGGGATAGGCCTCAAACAGGCTGAGATCCTTGAGCAGGCAGGAGCTCCTCTCAGTGCTCTTGTTTCGGTTTTTTCAGAGATAGAAGCGGCACGATATAACAGGACAATAGATGATGAAGGGACCCTCAAAACCCTTTCGGCCCTTTCTGAAAGGTTCCGTTCTCCTGAGCAGGGTGAATCCGGGAAGATGGGTTTGAAACTGATTGAAGGATATGGAAGTTTTATTGATGAAAAATGGGAGATTGCTGATTCTGTTTTTACACAGATAGAATTGGAAATACCTGTTACATTTTATTTTTATCTCAAACTTGCATCCCGGATTGAGACAGGAACAGGGACAAAAGAGGATTTCAGCAATTATGCCACACTTGGAAGAAACTATTCAGATATGCAGGGGTTTTATTATAATTACTGGAAAGGACTTAAAAAAAGCGGTGTTGACTATAATAAGGAAAATGCAGTTCCCCTTTTAAAGGGGTGTATACTCGCATTTCCGTTTTCGAAATTCGCAGCGGAGACCCGTCTTGAACTCGGGAAGTTTTACGGTATAAGAAACGGATATTATATTCTTTTGAAAGAAGAGGTGGAATATTTATATAAAAGGGCAATTTCAGGAACACCTGTTGATGTTCTTGAGCCTGTTGCCAGGCTTCTTGAAATGGAAGATAACGTATTTGTCGATGATGCAATGTCTGTTCTAAAAGATGCATTTAAGGATGAAAATATTTCAGCCTGGTTTGTTGAAAGATCAAAGATAAGCGGGAATCCCCTTTTTATCAGCCGCGTTAATTCTATTCTGTCCTGACACAGGCAAAGCTTAATGTGAGGGGAAGGCTGAGGATTGACCCGATTATTCCGGATATAAGCGTTATTGAGAAGGGGGCCAGGATGCTCCCTTCTCCTCCCCCTGCGAGCAGGAGTGGGAGGATACTTAATGCAGTAGTAAGAGATGCCATTATTATTGATCTTCCCTTTTCCGAAAAGATATTTGTCACTTCTGATACTGTCAGTCTTTTTTTCCATTTAAAGGGGGAAAGAATAAGAATTGAATTATTAACACTTATCCCGGCAGTAAGAAGGAGTGCGAGAGCTGATATTACAGAAAGATTTATTCCTGTTATTTCCATTACAGCAAGCGGTACGGCAAAGCATAGAGGAAGCTGTCCTGTTATCAGCAGCGGCAGATGAAATGACTCAAACTGAACTGACAGGGTTATAAAAATAAAAATAAATGACAGCATAACTAGAAACATAAATTCCTCTGTTTCCTCCCGCTTTTTCCTGTAGATGACACCACCTTCTCCTCTGTAACCCTCTTCAAAAGGGTAGGAAGAAAGAATACTGTTTATCTTTTTTGGATCTCCGTTTACAACGGAAAAGGAGAGGACCCTCTGTCTGTTTCTGTGATAAATCCTGTTTACTGAAAAACTTTTTTCCAACTTCGCAATTCCGCCCAGGTAAACAGCTTTTTTATTTCTGCTTCCGACAGGGATCCGGTTTAATTCCTGAACAGTTTTTTTTAATTGTGATCCGAGTCTGATATCTGTTTCATTTGAATCTTTAAAATATTTGGAAATAACAGGCCCTGTGAGCGATGTAAAAAGGTTTTTATATATATCTGCTGGAATTATTGCGGAGAGTGCAGTTTTACTCGTGTCTATAATAATATTCAGGGAAGGGGGGGGAGATTTGAAGTGATAAATTACTGAGCATTTTCTGTCGGAATTTACAATACGGTTTCCGATATCAGATGCTGCATCTGATATCTTTTCAATATCTTTTCCATAGATATTAACATCATAGCTGTTTTTTATTTCATCAGAGTCCGGGAAATGGAAGTAAATATCATTATATTCATTTCCCATTTTTCTGATCATTTTTTCATTTTTTCTCATCTCTCTGCTGTCCGGAAAAGAGATATCAAATCTGGCTCTTTCTTTTTCAAGTCTTGTTGTTACAGTCGCCCCTTCAAAATTATTAAGTCTGGTTTCAACCTGGAGAGCTGTTTTTTCAATATATTCAAACCTCCTTCCCTCTTTATATTCCAGAAACAATGTGAGGTTGTTTTGTTTTTTGAAGGTGAAAAGTTCATAATCAATTGATGTTATAAGATATATCACTGCTGAAAGAAGCATAAATACTGTAAAAACGGAAAAGAGCCTGTTCCCTGAAAAAAAGAGCATCGATTTTTTAATTATAAACCCAGGACTCTTTTCAGTATTCCTGTTTTCCTCTGCCGCCGGCTTTCTCTTTTTTAGAAAAGGGGGGATAAAAAGAAATGTGAAGAAAAATGAAGCGGCAAGCCCTGCTGTTACAGCAACTGCCATACCTGAGAACAGTACCCTGATCTTTTCACCTGCAAAAAACAGGGGTATAAAAACTACTGTAGTTGTAAAAAAGGAGAATAGAAGGGGTAAGAATGTGTTTTCCACAGTTTTCCTGATATTTCCTTCTGACAATCTGAACTTTTCAATCAGAATTATTGAGTTGTCTATGGCAAGCCCCCCCGCAACAGACATTCCGCATAGGGTCATTATATCCATACTGAATCCAGAGACCCTGACTGCTGCTGCTGAAATAAGGAGCGAAAAAAGGATGTTCATTGTAATGAGGACAGAAGCTGACAGAGTCCTGAAAAAAACAGAAGCTGTAAATATAACAGCAATTATCCCTGCTGCAACAGATACTGCTGTATCTGACAATGCCTTTTCAATATCTCTTCCGCTGTTGTATATAATATTCCCCCCAAGCTCTGAAGACTTTTTTTTAAGTTTTCTGCATAGCTCTACAGTATTGCTCCCTCCTGCTTTCATGATGTAAAGGACAAGGCATTTTTCCCCGTTTATCCTTCCTGAAGATTCAGTTTCCTTTTTGCTCATTTTAACTGATGCAAAATCGGTGATTCTGACACCTGAAGTTAAATAAACAGATTTGATATCATTAAGTGATTTTATTCTATTTTCAACTTTAATACTGATTCCATCTGTATCAGAGATTATACCGGAAAAATTATTACCTGCAGTTTTTCTTCCCATGTGAGCAATATTAAAAGGGGAGCGGAGCAGTTTTTCCATATCAGGTGATATAAAAACTTCTTCACCCCCATCTCCTCCTGTTTCAACTTCAGCGCACCCTCTGATCCCCTCAAAAATCCTTTCAAGTTCTCTGCTGTCAGGAAACTTTTTTCTGTCAAAAGATGCTATAAAAACCGGGAAACTGTTTTCCCCGTTTCTTGTCAGAACAGGTCTTTGTACATTCTCAGGGAATGATGAATACACGCGGTTTACACAATCCCTGACTTCAGTGTAACCCTGGTCTTCGTCAGAACTGTCGGAAAAGGTAAGGTATATACTCCCTTTTTCAGGTTCTGAAACTGAATACATTGTTTCAAGGTCCCTGATTCCGGAGAGCCCATCCTCAAGGTCAATAAGCAGTTTTTCAACCTCTTTTTCAAAAGCACCTTTATACTCTATTTTAACAGAAACTGCTTTTTCTCCTGAGGAGGGGAAAAGGGCCGGAGAAATATCTTTAACAGATAATAATGATATTATTGTTATTGCAGTAAATATAAAAATTGTCCGTTTTTTCCTGGTTATTGATTTTAAGTATCTGTTATAAGGATCCAATTTTATTTTCCTGTTTCAGTGATATATTCCTGAAAATAAAAGGGAAAAGGAGGAAAACAGAGACTCCCCCCGCAAGGAGTCCTCCGATCAGGGATAATGAAGCGCAGCTTTGGAGAGGGCTGCCTTTGCTGAAGGCTGCCGGCAGCAGTGCTGTAACTGTTGTTGCAAGGGTCGCAATAATCGGGATAAACCTTTTTTCAGCTCCCTCTTTTATTGTGCTGCCTTCTCCCTTTACCTCTGCAAAGAGGAGAATTGCAGTGTTTACTGTTGTTCCTGTAAGAATGAGAATTCCAAGAAAAGAGCTTATATTAAGGGAGCTGCCTGAAATAAAAAGGAGCAGCAGGCTTCCTGAAACTGAAAGAGGTATTGTAAACATAAGAAATAAAGGTATTATAAAAGATTCAAACTGTGCTCCCAGAATAAGATAAACAAGAAGAACTGCAAAAAGGAAAAGCCATCCAGTTTCTGAATATGTTTCAGATGACAGTGCATCAGATTTTATTTCAACACTGTTTTTTATATAATTATCAAAAAAGAATTTCATCTCCTTTTCCTTTCCCGGCAACCGGGAAATATTAAGGATGAATGAGGGTTTGCGGTTATGCCTTGTGAGTGACTGATAATTCTTTTTGAATTCAACTGCTGCAAGTGAGGAGGAATCAAGAAGTCCCCCTTCTACAGGAGTTTTAAGTGCTATTATTTTATCAGGAGAATCAGTGTATTCTTTTTTATATCTGATTCTTATGTCTGTATCTCTTTCTTCTCCGGTATCAAGAGATGCAGCCACGCTACCCCTGACAGCGTTAAGGAGGATCATTCCCATGTCTGAAGCAGTTATTCCGGTCTCTGATAGACCGTCTTTGAGGAATCTGATAGTATAGCCGGGATTATCTTTAAGATGATTTCCGGATATTTTTTCTGCTAATCCTTTTTCCAGAAGTAAGGAGCTTATTTCCCGGGCTGCTTCTCCGGCTTTCTCTCTCTCATCTGATGTTATTAATATCCTTGTCTGTTGATTTTTATCGGTCAGTTTATCCAGAAAGCTGTCATTTCTTTTTATTTCAGCATCCACATCCAGTGATGAAAACAGGGAGCTCACAGAAGTTCTGAAATCATCTGTATCTCCGCTAAATTTTTTTTTACCGCTTATAAAAAAAAACGCTTTATTGATCGATTTATTTTCACTTCCCCTGTCAACAGGCGATTTTGCTTCTACCCCCCCCTTTACATGTACTTTTTCGATCCACTCTGAAGCAAGAAGTATTTTTTCAATCACTGATGCTTTATCAGAATATTCTGAAAGCAATAATCCCGGGGGAAATGTAACTACAGCAGTTATCTTTTTGTCTGAACCGGAGGGGATAGTCTCTTTTTCAACAGGGAGGAGAAGAAAAAGAGGGAGAAGAAAAAGGATTGTCAGAAAAAGAATATTTTTCCCCCCTATACCAAGGTATTTGATATAAACACTTTTCAGGTGTTTTATGAGTTTCCCCCGTTCTGCCGTGTTTTCTTTCTGAATATTCATAAGAATATACAGTGCCGGGGTAATTGTCATAGCTGCAAAAGCTGAAACAGTTATAAAAGCTATTACAGTTACAGCAAGGTCTCTGAAAAGTTTGCCGGCAATTCCTGATACAAAAAGAAGAGGGAGAAAAATCAGAATTGTGGTTGCTGTAGAGCCTGATACCGAAAGAACAGTTCCCGATACAATATCTCCTGTTTCCTCCCATGATAAAGGTTTTTTATCAAGAAGCTTTTCAAGCACCACTATTGTGTTGTCAAATACCATCCCTATGCCAATTACAAGAGCGAGAAGCGATATAATATTTATTGATATACCGGCAAAAAACATGAAAGTAAAAACCATAAACATGGAGGAGGGAAGTGAAGATATTACAATTAAAGAGATTTTTCTGTTTCTGAAAATATAAACCAGAACTAAAGACGCGGAGATAATTCCTGCTGCTATTGCCAGAAGGAGTTCTTTAAGAGAGTTTTGCAGAGGAATTGAAGAATCTTCGATAATCTGAATGGTAAAATCATTTTTAAAAAGATCTTTAAGAATATCAAGGGATTCTTTAAGTCTCTGTGAAACATTAAGCATACCTGAATTCCCTGATTTGATAATCTCTAGTCCTATGCAGGGTTTAGCATCAGCATGAAACCAGGAGCTTCTTTCTTTTTCCCCCTCGTATATATCTGCAATATCTCCTGTCCTAAGTCCTCCCCTGTCGGGGAGGGGGATATTTTTAAGATCTCTGATATTTTTTATATCTGTTTCTGCAGTTACCCTGTATTCATGGAGACCTTCATAAACCTTTCCTGCCGGGAAACTGAATACAGAGGATGCAACAGTTTCGCTGAATTCATTTAAGGAAAGCCCTGTATTAATCAGAGATGGATAATCGACATCAATTTTTATTTCTTTCTCGCTTATTCCCGAAATATTGACCTCAGAAACCCCCTTAATTGACAGGATTCTGCTTTTCAGCTCAGTTTCAACAATTCCGCTTATGTCTGAAATTGATTTACCTTTTGAGGGGGTGAGGGCGATGGTGAGAAGGGGGCTGTCTGAGAGGTCTTTGAAAATCAGAAGTGGTTTTTTTGAATTTGCAGGGAGGATAGGGTAGACTGTGTCTATCTTCTCCCTGATTTCAGCGCCAGTCCTGTTTATATCAGCTTCCCAGCCGAATTTAAGGGTGACAGAGGATATACCTTCTTTTGATACTGATGATATCTCTTTTATCCCTTTTACAGAGGAAAGGGCATTTTCAAGGGGAGATGTTATCATTGTTTCAATATCTTTATCAGGAAGACCTTCACAGTCTGTAATCACAGATGCAACCGGGATACTTATTTCAGGGTAAAGATTGATTTCCAGTTTTGAGATGCTTATAACCCCTGTCAGGATGAAAGCAGCATAAATCATCAGGACAGAAACAGGGTGCCTTGCACAGAGACGGGGAATGTTCACAGGCTGGTTACCTGAACAACAGCTTCTTCTTTAATAGCGTTTAAGAGTGTATCGGTGAGTTCTGTATCAACTTCGATTCTGAAAGGGGATACTTTTGTTCCGGCGGTGACAGAGCATTCAATTCTGAAAATATACTGCCCGGCTGAAGGGAGTGGGGACGGGGAGGCCGTTGAAGCCGGATTTACCACTCTGAGGGGATTTACAGAAAGGTCTCCGTTTACAGTTCTGAAATCCACTGAATTGAATATTGCTGTATCTGAAAGTGCTGCCCCCTGTGAGAGGGTGAAATAAAAATCAAAGAAAGCTGAATCCGAAGTCTGGAAATTTATCCCTTTATTGAGGGTAAGCTCCTCGAATACAGGGGCTGCTGAATCATTGCAGAATAGCACTTTTTCCAGAACAGGGGGCCTTGATGAAGGACCGTTAATATGGAGTCTGTAAAGCTTTTGACCGGACTGGATTTCATAGATCTCATCATACACAAGCGGATTTTCAAACTTGATCAGGCATTCTGTGAATCCAGGATTCCACTCTTCGCTGTATGAGGATGAGGGGGATACTGTTACAGGAGATTTTTTCATTGTTTCGCCGGCTTCGCTGTCAAGGCGCAGTTTCAGTACAACCCCCTTTTCGATATTCTGATTTACTATGGAAATATCTGTATCTGAATATTCATTGTCATCTGAATCTCCGAACCAGATGATTTCCCCTTCCTCTCCGTTTCCCATGCTGAAAAATATTTCAAATTTTTCAGCTATTCTGTTCCCGAAAAGGTCTTCAAGCCTGTCGGAAATTGAAACTGTGTAGTCAGTACCAGTCTCGTATTTTTCAAGCGGTGTGAATATTACTTCTGTATTTCCCCCTTCAAAAGTAATAGCCCCTCTTATATCCGGAAAGATTGAAAATGCTGAATAAAGGCTTTCATCTGCTATAGCTTCGGAAAAAACAATTGTAACGGGGTGAAGCGGATCTGTTATTGTTGCCCTGTCTGCCGGTGAGGACGAGATAAATACAGGATTCTCATCTTCGGCTGCTGTGGAAAAGGAGTAAACAAACTTTTCTCGCAGGGAATTTCCGTATTTATCTTCAGCTTCAGTTGTCAGTTCAATCATGTAGGCAGAATTATTCTCTATTCTGAGGGGGGTAAAAACAAGAGTTTTACCTTTCCATCTGTAATTACCCTGAACAGCTGATGAGTCTTTTGTAAGGGAAAATGAGTCTTCTGTCCTGCTTTTGTTCATCTCCTCTGAAAAGGTTATTGTAACTTCAGATATGGCTGAGTAATTGACTATTTTTTCAGACGGACTGTAGTTTACAATTTCCAGAGTTTCCATATTTAAGAATTCGTCGATTGCCTGGCATCCTGTCAAAATCAGGACAAGCATTGCTATTTTCATCTACTTTGTCCTCAATAACTGTTTTATATCATCGGAGAAATAGTTTCCTGTCTTATTAATTACCCCTTCTGTTCCCCCTTTTAATCTGACAAGGTAGTAATAATGGATATTATCGATACTGTTGTACGGTGTAAATCCTGAGTATTTTACCGATAGCGATGAATCTGACAGCCATGAGTAGATAACAGGAAAGGGGCTTGTGCCCGAATGGGTGCTTGTTCCGTCGGGGGGGAAAATACATGATATATTTATGTTGTTTTGAGCATTTTCCTTTTCATCGTCAGATGGAAAGTTTTCGGAAAATGTAAAAATAAAGTTATAAGTGTATGGTGCCACAGGATCTGTTTCTATTTCCAGAAAAGAAGATTCTGAATAAGAGGTGAGGGGAAATCCGTCAGCTGCTTTTCCGCCAAGTGAGGAAAGGGTCAGTTCGTTGATATCTGCTGTAAAATCTTCATGATACTCATCTATAAGGTTTATACTCATTTCGGATTCTGCAGAAGATGATATTGATACTGTGTATTTATTCTCCCACTTCCAGAGGGATTCCGGCTGGAATATCAATGTTTTCCTGTCAATCCATATCTTCCGTCCTGCAGTATAGGGGGTGATTGAAAAACCTGCTTCAACGCTTTCCCTGTCCATGTCTTCGGAAAAAATGATTCTTATGACATCGTTATATTTGATTGAATTGAGGTCCGGGGAAAAGGGGGGAAAAGATGCTGCAATATCCCGCATGGCAGCTTCAGTTGAAACAACTTCAGGATTTGTATGGGAACTGTCAACGTAGAAAGTTATTTCTGAATCCTCATCAAGCGGTATGGAATCTGTGCAGCATATATCGGATGAAAAGCTGAAACAGTATGATGTAAGGTTTTCCCATTTTTCATCAGGTGTTATCAGGACCTGTTTATCCTCATCTTCCCATAGAAGGGTATGTTCTTTTTCAGGAGAGATTGAAAACCCCTTTCTGAAACTTCCTGTATCGATTGATTTTGAAAAAACCACCCTTATAATTTCTTCTGTGCCGATAACAGATCCGCCGGAAGGGGAGGTTCCGGTAATAAAGGGGGCACAAGAGCCTTCTGTTATATAATAAAACGGTAAAATTATTTCAACCCGTACGTCTCCCCCCTCTTTTTTATTCACGTTGCCTGAAAAATAAAGTGTATATCTTCTCCCCTGTATCATTTCCTCTGAAGGATTAAAAAATAATTTTCTGTCTTCCCAGGTTAACTCCCCGTCAAGATCACCCTGATAATCAGCGATTTTAAAGAGTGATTCAGCAGAATTTTTATCCGGATCAAAACTGAAAGCTATATAAATATTTTCATCTTTTCCGATAAGCTGATTTGCTCTGTCAGGATTTGAGCTTACATTTTCATCCGGAGAGAAATCAACAATGGAACAGCCGGTTAAAATTATCAGCATAAAGGGGAATATGAGATTTTTCATTTTAATATGAGCACCTCTTTTCCTTCCTGGAGGTTTCGGGGAGGATCAATACAGACAAGTTCTCCAGGTTTTAATCCTTCAGATATAACAGCCCTGTTTTCAAAAAAGTACGGAATCATGATCTTTTTCTTAAAGACCCTCCCTTCTCTTATTATAAAAACTGAATAAGTATTGTCTGCTTCATTTTTTATGACAGCTTCTTCCGGGACCATGACTTCCTGTTTTTCTTCGCCGGTTTTTATTTTAATCCGTACAAAGCTCCCCGGGACAAGGTCTCCTTCCGGGTTTAGTGCAATTATTTTCATTTCTCTTGATCTTGTCTCAGGGTTTATTACGGGAGATACAATCTCTACCTTTCCTGTCAGGCTGATATAATCAGTTGAAATTTCCGCTTTATCCCCTTTGTTGATTTCAAGAGCCCTGTTTTCTTCTATTTCAATTCTGATAAAGACCTTTTCGCTCTGAAAAATTGTAAACATTTTGGTATCAGGTTTGACTTTTTCCCCGATATCAAGATCTCGTTTCCCGATAATTCCTTTTATCGGAGAGAGGATTTCAGTTTCACTGACAAGAAGATCAATTCTTTCCAGTTCTGAAACAGACGAGTTGAGCTGGGCCTGGGCTACCTGTTTTTCCGCTTCCAGAATAGATGTATTTATTTTTATCAGAAGTTCTTTTTTTATTTCAGGGTCATCAGGAACTTCATAGCCGTATTCTGTTATATCTTCATCTCTGTAACCTGTCCTGATATAGTTGAAATCATTTTCAGCTTTTGTATATTCATATTCTGTATTCAGATAGGTCATTTTTACTGTTTCAAGTTCTTCAGGAGAAAGTCCCCCTGCCTCAAAAAGCTCTTTTTTATTGTTGTAGATTCTTTTCATGTTTTCAAGTTCAAGTTCTTTCTGTTTTAATGAGGTGATTGACCCGTTTATGGATATAATCTTTTTCTCAGCCTCTTTTCTTCCCTCTTTCAGTTTTTCCTCTGAAAGCTTTAAAAGGGATTCTTTTGATTCTACTTCCGAAACAGCTTTGTCCCGTTCTATGAAAAGCTTTTCCTGTCTGAGTTTTGCGAGTCTTTCCCCTTTGTTGACAGAATCACCCTCTTTTACATGAAGTTTTTCTATATATCCTTCAGTAGTGGGATATACATCTGCTTTTGAATAATAAAGAACAGTTCCGAAGGTTGTTACAGCCGGGACTGCTGTTCCGCTGACAGCTTCTGCACATTTGACTCCGACCGGTGGTGTCATGATAACTGAAGCCTTTTTTCCGCTGCACCCTGAAAAGAGAATCAGGCTGATAATAAAGATATGTTTCACAGATTTTTTGCTGAACAAATTATCATACTCCCTGTTTTTATAATGTCTTTTATCCCGCATAGTTTTAACAGTGTTATTTCCTTCTGATACAGCTCCGTAATACTGTTTACAAGATTTATCCTTTCCTTTGAAAGATCAATACCGCTTTCTATATAGTCAATTCTCTTTATTTCTCCCAGTTTGAGCTGCAGTCCTTCAATGAGGAATTTATTTTCACTGATCTTCAGTTTTTTCCTTAAAAGGTCCAGTTCCTGCTTTGCAGCTTCAATTTCAAGCAGTATCTCCCTGATTGAAAATTCATTGCTGATTCTGAAATCCTCAATATCCCATACAGACTTTTCAAGATTTATCAGTGCAGTATCTTCTGAGTAGAGACTGTCAAGAGAGGAGAGGGGTTTTACCTCCGCAGAGACGGTTTTTGATCTTTCATATTCCTCCCTGCTGACTGCTGTGGATAAGCTTCCGGGGATACCCGGTTTCTGAAAACTGAAAATTACCGAGATATCAAGTCCGGGTTCTGTCAGAGGGAAGATCTCGCCTGACATTGAAAAACCGCAGTCAGCTTTTATATTAGGAATGTTCAGCCTTTTTACTGCTTTCAGATTTTCTACTGCTTTTTCCCGTGCCAGCAGCTTGTCCATGTAGGATGTGCTTTTTTCTCTTGCTGCTTTTATAAAAAAGTCAGGATCATTATCTGTAAAACCTGAATATTGCGTGTTGATTTCTCCAGTAATATTAAGAGTTATTTCAGGCTTTAGATTCAAAAGCCTTGAGAATGAAAAAAGCATTTTTTCTCTTTCTAGTTTCTTTTTCCCCAGAACAATTTCTATATTGCTTAACGCTATTTCCATTTCAAGAAAACTGAGTTCTGTGATTTCCCCTAGCTCCAGTTCTTTTTTCCCGATTTCCAGCTGAAGAGATGTGTTTTTGTATGTTTCATTGAATATTTCATATTCCTTATCAAGTTTAAGTATTTCCTTGAAACTGCTTATTATCCGGAAGGTAAACTCCTCCTCAGATTCATAAAGTTTCAGTTTCTCTATTGATAGTTCTTTTTTTCCAAGTTTAAGTTCAGCCTTTTTAAGGCCTCTGTCATAGATATCCTGGGAGAGGCCGAATGACAGTTTTTTGATATGTGAATCAGGATTGTAATATGCTACAGTTGAAGATTCTGAGTATCCAAGTTTTAATTCGGGGAAAAAGTTTCTGTATTTGAGATTCAGATTCTTACCTGCAATGAGGTTTTCTCTGCCCAGAAATTTAAGGTCTCTGTTATTATCAAGTCCTGTATGAACTGCTTTATCAAGGTCAAGTATCACAGTTTCCTCCGCAAAGACATTATGATTAAAAGGATATAATATCAAAATCCAGGAGATTAAAATCCTTTTCATTTCCTCTGCCTACAATCCTGTTTCCCTGATCCCCTTTTCCAGTATTTTGTAAAGATATTTGTATGAGGAAAGGGTATTTTCAGTTTCTTCTGATATTAGAATCATTTTCAGGATATTTTCATTTCTGTCCCGGATTATAAGTTCAAGTGAGACTGTATTTATCTGCTTAAACCCTTTTATAAAAGATTCTTCTTTTAATACAACATCTGCCTGCATTTTATCTGAAGGATCTGTTGTATTTTCCGGAACAAGAATTGAAAGGGCATATTCCGCATTTTCTTTTACAGCAGCGCTGTCAAAGCCTTTTTTTACAACAATGCTATTTATATGAAGGCCTTCAGTCCTGATTCTCTCTTTAAAATCCTTTTGAGATTCTGTTGATTTTCTTATGCTGCCTGACAATAGAGAACATGAGGAAAATAATAATAAGGTCAGCAGGGATAAAACAATTCTTTTATTCCATGCTGTTGACAAGAGATTTGACAGGTGTGTAAAGCTCATGTTCTTTTCCCCCTATAGACAATGCTTTTTCCAGGTGGATCAATGTTTTTTCCTTAATACCGAAAATGCTGTATATTTCTGCAAGATCAAGGTGTGCATCAATCAACCTGTCTTCATAAAGAAATGCCTTTTCAAAGTATTCGATAGCTTCAAGATATTGTTTTTCATTCTTTTTGAGTTTCCCGGCTATAATGAGGAGATCAGGATCTTCAGGCGACACTTCAAGGAGTTTTATAAGAAGCTGATCCGCCTCTTCATGCATTTCTTTAGAAATATAAAGCCTGATAAGCCATTTGCCGGCATTGATATGGAAGGGTTTTATTTTTAATACTGCCTCCCATTTTTCCTGCGCCCCCTGTACATTATTCTGCAGATAATAAATTTTACCTGTCAGGAACAGGGCCGGGATAAAATCAGGGCTTTGTTTTTCAATTTCTGACAGGATTTCAAGTGACTCTTTCATTTCACCTTTAATATAACAGGTATTTGCTGATTTGAATTCAGAGACATAATCTCCATTACTGCCATACGAGCAGGAAGATAACAGGGCAGTAAATAATAATGAAATTTTAAATAGCATTATGATATATAACAGGAAAATATTGGTAATGATTCAAATGCTTCAGGGGGGTGTTAATAATGTAATTACGTATTCGATTTGAATCATCAGCATTTCTTATAATATGGTCATAAAATCTGCTTTTCCAGACAGGTGTCCTTCGTAGTTTATTGATTCAGCTGTATGAAAATATTTTTAATGCCCGGATAAATTCAAATTTCTAAGTTTTATATATTAAGCTCCAGATAGTGTTTTAAGATATCGCTTGAATCTTCATCAATTTCTATAAACTGAATACCGAACTGGGTTTTCCCGTTCACTGATTCTGTATACATGGGAATCCCTTCACACTGTATTGTCTTTATTTCATCCATTATAGGGATATCGATCATAAGGAATATCCTGTCCAGGTCTTCAATCGGTTCTGAGGTACTGCAGAGAATGCCGTTCTGGCTGATGTTTACAGCTTCAGCGTCGATAAATGTTTCCCTGCCGAACGATATCTGGATACACTGGTTAAGGCTGATTCTGGGGTATTTTCTCCGTTCATCATTCATGGTTTCCTCCGGTTAATACATATAATCATAAACCCCGCGGCATAAGAAGTAAATCATTTTTATTCTTTCTGAAGGAATAGGTTTTAATGATTTATATTGGTTCAGTAAATGAATAAGTTTTTCCTATGAGATAACAAAAGTCTGAAACGGTCCGATAATTATAAAAGTGATTGTTGTATTATAATAATCACATGAGGGGATAATGGGAAACTTCAGATTTTATACAGTTCTTTTTTTTATTTTGATGAATATATTTTCTCCGTATTTATATGCAAAAGAATACTATATCGAAGACTGGCAGTGCTTTGCGGATCTTCCACAGGGGATAACACCGATAGAGATTACAGATACAAAAGCAACGTTCAGCAATCAGGAGGAAACCTTTTTTTTCCAGATCAAGGTTTATCCGCATCAGCAGTATAAATCAGCGTCTGAAATATTTGAGGATGTTAAGATGAAAATTAACGCTGAGGGGGAAGGGGGTTCATTTATTTATCAGGGAAGAGATTCTGTATTTGCTGATTACAACTTTATGCTGAATCAGATTGCATACAGGGGATACAGCCTGCTTGTAAACGGTGATAAATATGACTGGGTGATACTTTCCTTCTGTGAAGAAGCGGTTTATGAATCCTTCCATTTTCTCCTTCTCTCTGCACTGGATTCGTTTTCTGTTGATGAGACAGCATTTTTCAGCCCAGGACCTGTAAGCTCTTTCTATGAGACATCTTACGGTGTTATTGATGCTGTTAAGATTGAAGTGCCGTTTGAGAAACAAAGGATTATTTTCAATGCTGATTCACATGCTGTAGAGGCATCAGAAGTTGCCGCAGAACGGGAGGCGCGTGTTTTATCAGGCTATACAGCATCAGACACAGATGCCTGGAGCCGGTTTTACAGGATGATATACCGGGACAATTTCAGCAGGGTGGACCAGCTTTTTAATCAGATAAGTGGAGAATATCTTAAAGGAATTACCGACAGCAGGGAAATATCGGAGAGGCTTCTTTCCTGGTTTCAAGAGTTTTCATATTCAAGGACCGGTACAATTGCGGATTTTTCCCCCCCATTAAAGCTTCTTAAAGATTATTCAGGCGACTGTGATTCTCTGGCCCTTCTGTATATAATGCTTCTGAAGCGTTTCGGAATTGATGCGATACTGATGGTTTCTGCTGAATACTCCCATTCCATGGCTGCTGTTGATATAGAAGGGAAAGGGGCAAGGTTTAATTTTAATGGAAAAAATTATCTTGTTGCAGAGATGACAAGGGATATTGCAATCGGACAGATAGATGCGGCAATGGCAGATCCTTCCAAATGGCTGGGGATCCGGTTTGTTAAATAGCAGACCAAAGGATCTCTATACTGTTTTTTATAAATTTTAATTCATAATATTTATTATTAAGAGAAAAAATTTGTTTACAAAAAGGAATAGTGGGTATAATATATTTTTAAAGAGAGCAAAAGTAATATAAGTGAGCAAATGTAACACTATGTGTTGTCTGCTGATTTTGAGTTTTTTTTAGCTGAATATTTTGCTTTATTCGTATATTTGAACATGCTTAGATCGAAGAATTAAGCTGAAAATAATTGAATTAAAAACATCAAACTAAAAAATAAAGGTTTGATAAAAAAAGTATACTCAATAATGAGCAAAAGTAATAAACTTGGAAAAATGTAACATTAAGGAGCTGTAAATGAATATTGATTCAAAAACAAGAAAAGAGTTTACGAAAATTGCTACCTATTATTATGAGTTGGGGATGACCCAGGAAGAAATAGCAAATAAATTTTCAATTTCAAGGCAGAAAGTTAACCGGGTAATTAAAAAATGTATTGAGATCGGGATAGTTAAAATAACAATTCAGGATGATCAGCGATATGACATTGATATTGAGATGGAGCTGGAAAAGAAATACAGCCTTAAGGAAGCTGTTATTACCGATGCAAGTGAGAATATTTATGAGTCTCTGGGAAAGGCCTCTGCTAATTATTTTAGAAGAGTTATAAGGGATAATGATATTATCGGTTTTTCAAGAGGAAGAACCATTTCTGCCCTTTTAAACAATATGGACAATGTAACTTCCAAAAATATTTCAGTCTGTCAACTTGTCGGAGGTGATAATTGCAGAGAAGATTTTCTGAATTATGATGCCATAGTTAGAAAGGCTTCTGAGATATTGAACGCAAGAGCATATTATCTATATGCACCTACAGTGGTTACAAGTGCTGAGCTCAAGGAATCATTAATAAAAGAGGATTCATTTATCAATGTATATAAAAAACTTAAAAACTGTTCTGTTGCTGTTGTCGGGATTGGTAAGACGTTTGATAAAGATGATGAAAAAAGGACGAGCAGGATAACAAAAGAAGATTATGTGAAAATATTAAACGGAAAAGCAATTGGAGAAATATGTGCCCGGCATTTTGATATAGATGGTAATTCAGTAAATGGTGATGTTGATTCAAAGATAATCGGGATAGAAACAGCTGATTTTAAACAGATCCCGTTGAGACTCGGACTTGCAGGGGGTCTTGACAAAGTCGAAGCAATAAAGGGAGCACTACGGGGTCAATATGTAAATGTGCTGGTGACAGATAAAAATACAGCAATAGAGTTATTGAAATGAGAAGCGCATTAAAGAGAGGGAGCAGCATTTGAATAATAAGAACTATATTGTGAGTATTGATGCAGGTACCTCAAGAATCAAAGTAGTTTTATTTGATGAAGAAGGCAACGAAGTGGATCTTGTCTCAGATGATAGCCGGATATACAAAGGGAATAATGGCCTGGTTGAACAGGATATGAATGAACTCTGGGATATTACCGCCAAATGCATAAGAACACTAATAACAAAATCAGGTATAAAAGTAAATAATCTTAAGGCTGTTGTTGTTTCAGGGCAGGGTGAAGGTTGCTGGATTGTAGATAAAGAGGGAAAACCTATAAATAGAGCTATTCTGTGGAATGACAGCAGAGCAGTCGGAATAGTTAATAGAATAAGAGAGGATAAAGATTTTTATAATGAAATCAAACTTCTGACAGGTTCATATCCCAAATCAGGTTCAACAATAGTTCTTTTGAAGTGGTATAAAGAAAATCATCCGGATCAGTACGATAAAATAAAATATTGTTTTTCATGTAAGGATTGGCTTAGGTACAAATTAACTTCAGAATTTTACTGCGATATTACTGACGCGTCAACTTCCTATATCGATATCCGGAAAAAGGAATATTCTGAAGAAATATTCAAAATGATGGGGATTGCCGGCGCAGAAAAAATATTTCCACAATTGATTATGCCGGGAGATATTGCCGGATATGTGACTGGAAAGGCATCTGAAGAAACAATGCTTCCTGAGGGGATATGTGTCGCCGGAGGAATGCTGGATATAGTATCCACATCGGTGGGTTCAGGGGCAATTAATGTCGGAGATGTCTGCACGATTCTTGGTACCTCATGTATCAACGAGATAACAACAAATAAGTATGTTTTTGAAGAAAACATGACCGGTTGGGAAAGACATTTTGTTGATGATCTGTTTATCAATGTAGCCGGGGCCATGGCCGGAACTCCGAACATTGACTGGGGTTTAAAAAATATAATGGGGATAGATCAACTGGATCAGGATTACCTGAGTGCGTTGGAAGTCAAGTTATTGGAAATACCAGTAGGTTCCAACGGATTAATTTATCATCCTTATATAAGTTTGTCAGGAGAAAGGGCTCCTTTCTTCAATCCATATGCGGCCGGTCAGCTTTCAGGCTTTAATACCGCTACCACCAAATATGAAATAATGAACAGTATTTATGAAGGGATTGCTCTTTCAGCAAAGGACTGTTTGTCGAATTTTACTGAACAGGGGCTGATGTTCTTGTCAGGTGGCGGATCACGCAGTTGTTTCTGGGCTCAGATGATTGCCGACTGTGTAGGAAGAGAAGTCGTTATTGGGGAAGGCCGGGAGTTTTCAGCAAAGGGAGGTGCAATTGCTGCAAGTATAGCTTGCGGGTTGTTTAAGAATATAAACGAAGCTGTAAAAGTATTCTGCCGGGTAAAACATAGATTTGAACCGGATATGAAAAAAGTAAAACAATATGATGAAATATATAGCATGTATAAAAAAATGAGAATCCAGTCAGACTCATTCTGGGAATGGAGACATGATTATTTAAAGAATAATCTTAATTAATATAATTAAAGGAGAGAGAAAAGCAGAATATGGAAAGATACAATATTCTTCTTACTGCAGAAGTTGATGAAGCACAGGTTGGAGAAATATATAAACTTGGAAATGTAACAGAAGCAGGTTGGAAAAAAGAATACAAAAAACTTGAGGCTGACGAGCTTCTCGGATTAATTGATGATACTGACATTTTGATAACCAGTTATGACAAGGTTACAGCAAAGGTAATTGAGAATGCTCCAAAATTGAAACTGATTGCCTGCACAAGATCTAATCCGGTTAATGTGGATGTAGAAGCTGCAAAAAAGAAAGGAATAAAGGTTGTATATACACCGGAAAGAAATTCTGATTCAACCGCAGAATTTGCTATTTCTCTGATGCTCAATATCTCCCGTAACATACCTATGGCTTATAAAGCTATAAAAGACGGAGACATTGTTCTGGATGAACCGATTGAACAGAAAAAGGATGTTACCTGGTCTGTTGTTAAAGGCATCAGCCCTTATGTTAAATATAAGGGTACACAGCTTAAAAATAAAACAATAGGTATTGTGGGATACGGTAGTATCGGCAGAAGAGTAGGAAATATTTCCAGAGGATTCGGAATGAATGTTCTGATTTATGACCCTTATGTCTCTGAGATTAATGTAGATGAACCGGGGCAGAAAAAGGTTGATTTCGAAACGTTGTTGAAGAATTCGGATTTTATTACATGCCATTGTAAAGTGACTGATGGAACCAGGGAAATGTTTTCAAAAAAGCAGTTTGAAATGATGAAAAAATCTGCCTTTTTTATTAATTGCTCAAGAGGGGGTGTTGTGAAGGAGGGTGATCTGATAGAAGCCTTAAAATCCAGAGCAATAGCTGGTGCGGCTCTTGATGTATTTGAAAATGAGCCTCTTTACAAAGATCATCCCTTTGTTTCCGGAGAAATAGAAAACATTGTTGTAACTCCTCACATTGCAGGTGCAACTGTTGATTCAATAGTTAATCATACAAAAATAGTAATAGGTGATGTTCGCAGATACATTAATGGGGAAGCACTTATTTATAGCATTAGTTAGATATCATCTTATTTATAATCAAGGAGTTTGAAAATGATAATGCAGCATGAAAGAGAATTAGTTGTTGAGTACGGGAAAAAGCTCATTACTGCCGGCCTCACAAAAGGAACAGGTGGAAATGTAAGTATGGTAAACAGGGAGCTTGGATATTATGCTCTCAGTCCGTCCGGAATTGACTACTTCGAAACAGAGCCTGAAGATGTTGTTGTTCTGGATTTAAAAGGAAACATTATTGATGGTAAACGTAAACCGTCAACTGAGCATGAAATGCATAGAGTATTTTATGAAAAAAGATCTGATATTAATGCTGTTATACATGCGCATACTGATTTTGCAACAACAATAGCATGTATGAACTGGGATTTACCCGCGGTCCATTATCTGGTGGCTCTGGCCGGAAAAGATGTCAGGTGTGCTGAATATGCAACTTATGGAACAAAGGAGCTGGCAGAAAATGTTTTTACAGCGATGAAAGACAGATTCGCAGTTTTGCTGGCTAATCATGGTGTACTGACAGGTGGAAGAGATTTACCTAACGCCTTTAAAAAGTTAGAGGAAATCGAATATTGCTCGCAGTTATACTTCAGAACAAAATGTCTCGGAGATCCAGTTATTCTATCAGAGAAAGAAATGGAGTTGCATCTAGTGAAATTTAAAACCTATGGCGATGCTGCCATACCAAAAATATAGGAGGATTTGTTATGAAAAAAATTAAAAAAATTATTACTGCGGTTTTTTGTCTCATGATTTTAATGTTTCCATTAATCAGCTGTGGACAGAAAAAAGCAGCCGGTTCTGCAGAAGCGGAGACTACGGCCCCGATTGTATTTAAATTCAATTGTATGTCGAAAGATTTTATTAATCACCCGCCGGCAAGGGTTCTTGGGTATTTTGTAGATCAGGTTAAAGAAAATCTTAGAGACAAGATTAAATGGGAAATATATTTTAACAGTTCTTTGGGATCAACAAACGAAGCGGTAATAGGCGGGCTTCAGAATAAAATGTTTGAATTTATTGACTGGAGTACCGGAAGTTTTGCAGAATATACCAATACATTTATGCCGTTTGATGTCCCGTATTTAATTCTGAATAATGATGTTGCCAATGAAATTCTTAATGGGGAAGTAGGTGAATATTTGGCAGAAAGATGTATTAAAGAAACAGGATTGAGAATTATTTTCTATAATTCAATTGGTTTCAGGAACATCACAACCTCGGGAAAACCTGTAAAGAAACCGGAAGACCTCAAGGGACTGAAAATAAGGGTACAGACAAATCCTTTACATATGAAGGGATTCAGTGCTTTCGGAGCTTCTCCAACACCTATTGCATATGCAGAGTTATTTACAAGTCTGCAGCAGGGCGTTGTTGACGGACAGGAAAATCCTGTTTCAAATATTGTTGATTCCAAACTTTACGAAGTTCAGGAATATCTTTCTTTAACCGGTCATCTTTATACAGTTGCTCCTGTATTTATGAATGAAGAATATTTTCAGAGTCTTCCTAAAGATATTCAGGAAGGCATTATGAAGGCTGGAAAAGCTGCTCAGAAATATTCACAGGAGAAGTTGCTTATTACTGATAAGGAAGAACTTCAAATATTAAAAGATGAAGGCATGAAAGTTTACACCCCTTCTTCTGCAGAGCTTGCTGAATTCCAGAAAGTAGCTATGGCTGACTCTGATAAATATGCAAAAATTATCGGTGAAAGTTATTTTAATGAAATAAAACAGATGATTGATAAGGCTCAGTCAAAGATAGTAAATAAATAGATTATGAGGGGCGTAAAGCCCCTTATAAATACAAAAGAAATACGTATTTGTATTTATTTGAATGAGGTGGAATTTTGAATGTTTTGAAATGGTTAGACGAAAATTTTGAAAAAACAGTTAGTACTGGATTTGCTGCAACCATGCTGATCTCTTTATTTTTACAGGTTGTTTCCAGATATGTATTTAATAAAGCATTTTCCTGGACAGAAGAAGTGGCAGTGCTCTGTTTTATTATGTCTGTTTATTTTGGAGCAACTTATGCCATAAAAATAAGGGCGCATATAAAAATAGAGATACTAACATCGTGTTTTACACAAAAGCAACAGCATATATTTGGCATTATTTCCAATATATTTTTTATTATATTTGCCTTTGTGATTCTTATCGGTTTTTATGGAATAGTTGGGAATTTGATTAAATACGGTTCAGTAATGGTTATAACAAGAATCCCTAAGTGGATTTTATATTCTGTATTACCATTTTGTTTCGTGTTGATGATTATAAGATTAGTACAGGATATTTTGAGACACATAAGAGAAATAAAAGAGATTGTTTAGAAAATATTAAAATAGCTGTACAGGGAGTGATTGATGAATTTTGAGTTCTTGATGCCAACCAAATTGATATTTGGTGATGGGTCGCTGGGTAAAACATCTGAATATATTGTTGGAAACAGAGTCCTGATAATATGTGATCCAATAATCGAAAAAATAGGAATTCTTGAAAAATTAAGAAAATATTTAACCGGAAAAGAGGTTGTTGTTTATAGCGGTGTTACTGCTAATCCTGACTTTGATACTGTTGACGGAGCAATCCGGCTTGCAACAGAAAATAAAGTTGAAACAGTAATAGGTCTGGGCGGTGGAAGCTCTATGGATACAGCGAAAGCTGTTGCATGTATAACACCAAACAAAGGCATCTTATCTGATTATTTATATAACAAAAAAGCGGTTCAGAAAAAACGTCTGCCGCTGGTTTTAATTCCGACTACATCCGGAACTGGCAGTGAATGTACATCCGTCGGAGTTTTTTCAGATCATGAAAACAACAAAAAGTTACCGTTTTTTTCAGCAGAAATGCGTGCAGATGCTGCAGTAATTGATCCGGTTTTAACACACACTGCTCCGTCAAAAGTTACAGCTGTAACCGGAATTGACGCATTCACTCATGCTATTGAGTCCTATTGGAATATTACATATTCACCAATCACAGATATGATTGCAATGAGTGCTTGTGACCTGGTACTAAAAAATCTTCCCGTTTGTTACAAGGAGCCTGAAAACTCAATTGCGCGATCAAATATGGCGTTGGCAAGTATGATGGGTGGATTTGCTTTTGGACAAACAAAAACAACCGTAATTCATTCGTTAAGTTTTCCATTGGCTGATTTATATAAAATTGATCACGGTATTGCCTGTGCCTTATCTCTGGTTGCATTCATCAAATATGTTTATCCCTCTGCAAAAGAAAAAATGGATAAATTAATAAATTATTGTGGTTATTCTTCAATAACTGAATTTGCAGACACTATTTCTCAAATGATTTCAGACATGAAGATCCCTCAGAAATTATCGGAAGTCGGAGCTGTTAAAGGTGATATAGAATATCTGGTGAAAGAGACCATGAAGTTCGGGATGACGAATCTTTTGCCTGTAAAAATTACTGAAAAGGAAATGACCGGGATCCTTGAGGGTTTAATAAATTAAATAGTATTGAATAGGAGGAATCATATTGGCAACGGCATTATTGTTTTTATTGGCTGTTATATTAATATTGATAGGGGTACCTATCGGAATATCACTTGGGTTAGGCATGCTTACTACAATGCTCTTTTTCCCAATAACCTCTCTGAAATTTGTAGCGCAATCGATGTTTTCCGGTTTGCAGTCATTACCTCTTCTTGCAATTCCCTGTTTTATTCTTGCCGGATCAATAATGCAGTCTGGCGGCATATCAAAAAGACTTATAAATGTGGCAAATAAATTTGTTGGAAATACTATAGGTGGACTGGGAACTGTTACAATAGTTTCGTGTTTATTTTTTGGCGCTATATCTGGCTCTTCACCGGCTACTGTTGCTGCTATTGGTGCAATAATGATACCTGCAATGGTTAAGTACGGATATCATAAGGAATATGCAACCGGGTTGATTGCAGTCTCCGGTGGACTTGGAGTTATCGTCCCGCCAAGTATTCCTCTGGTAGTATATGGTGTTGCCACAAATACCTCTATTGGAGATTTATTCCTTGCCGGATTCGGCCCTGCAGTCGTAGTCGCGTTATGTTTATTTATTGTTTCTTTTGTTATTTCAAAGAAACGTAACTATAGAGGTACTGATGAGAAGTTCAATATTAAGGAATTACTGAAATCAATTTGGGATGCAAAATGGGCGCTGATAATGCCTGTAATTATTCTTGGGGGGATTTATGGAGGGGTCTTTACCCCTACTGAAGCAGGTGTAGTTGCATGTGCATATGCAATAGTAATCGGTTTTTTTATATACAGGGAATTAACATTTAAAAATCTTTTAAAAGTATTATTGGATAATACTACTTTTGTCGGACAGATGATGCTTACATTTGCCCCGGCTGCAGCATTAGGCGGGGTTCTTGCAATGCTTGATGTTCCGAATTCACTTGTTAATACTCTTATGGCAATATCAACTAATAAGTTTGTAATACTTCTTCTTATTAATATAGCACTTGTATTTATAGGGATGATAATAGATACAACAACAGCAATAATAATATTGGCACCTATTTTACTTACTGCTCTGCGGGCCTACGGTATTGATCCAGTACACCTGGGATTGATAATAACTGTCAATCTTGCGATAGGTTTCTGCACACCCCCTGTTGCAATCAATTTATTTGTTGCACACAGTATTTCAGGAATACCTGTAGACAGAATTGCCAAAGTCGCAATGCCCTTTATTCTTGCGTTATTTACAGGTCTTTTGATTATAACATTCTTCCCGCAGGTGAGTTTGGGATTATTAACTTTATTAAAATAAAAATATGAATATCTGAATAATAGATTTTAAAGGAGAGTATTCAAATGAAGATAACAAGTGTTGAAGTTGTAAAGGTAAATACAGGAGTCAGCAAGAGAGTTGAAGGGGTTCCATGGAACCCGATAGTTGTTATGATAAAAACTGACGAAGGCATAACTGGTTTTGGGGAAGTAGGTGTTGCATACGGCAATGCATGTGATGCCGGATTCGGTATGGCAGTGGATTTTGCAAAAGTTATCATAGGAATGGATCCTATGAATAATGAAGAAATATGGGAAAAAATATTCCGAAATACCTTCTGGGGTATGGGAGGCGGAACTATTGTCTTTGCAGGAATCAGCGGAATTGATATTGCCCTGTGGGACATTAAGGGGAAAGCCCTGAACACCCCTGTTTATCAGCTGCTGGGTGGTAAAACCAATAAAAAATTAAGGGCTTACGCAAGTCAGCTGCAGTTTGACTGGGGGCCTGAAAGTAACGCCATGATTACTCCTGATGATTATTCCAGGGCAACCCGGAAAGCACTGGATGACGGGTATGATTGTGTTAAGGTTGATCCGATCGGGTTTGATCTTGAAGGGAACTGGATGAAATGGAAATCAACAGGTCTTCTCAAAAATAAACAGCTTTCAACAGCAGTTGAACGGGTAAGGGCAATGAGGGAAACCGGCGGCAGGGAAATGGATATTATAATAGAGCTCCATTCACTAACAGATACAAATTCAGCAATTCAACTGGGAAGAGAACTGGAGCAGTTTGACTGTTTTTATTATGAAGAACCAACTATGCCGTTAAATCCTGCCCTCATGAAGGAAATTGCAGATAAGGTTAAAATACCTGTTGCGAGCGGGGAAAGAATATACAGCAGATGGGGTTACAGGCCTTTTTTTGAAAACCGTTCTTTATCGATTATACAGCCTGATCTTGGGTTGGTGGGTGGTATTACAGAAGGAAAGAAAATCTGTGATATGGCAAATGTCTATGATATTGGTGTACAGGTTCATGTTTGCGGAGGCCCGATTGCCAAAGCTGCTGCCCTGCAGCTGGAGGCAGTAATCCCGAACTTTGTTATCCATGAGCATCATGCAGGTGCACTTCTTCCACATAATATAAATAGTTGTAAATACAATTATCAGCCGAAAGATGGTTATTACGAAACTCCTGATCTGCCCGGAATCGGACAGGAACTCACGGAGGAGACTATTAAGGCATCGGAAAAAGTAGTTATAAAGTAAGCATAATACCGGAAGGAATATGATGATCGTACAAACTCTTTTTGAACAAGTTTTTATTCTCCTGGTAGTAATTGTTATCGGTTATATTGCAGCGAAAAAAAGAATGCTTTCTGGCGAAATACAAAGTGGTTTGTCAAATATTCTTTTAAATATCACTATTCCTGCAACTGTAATAGTATCGGGTAACTATAAATATTCAGATGATATAATTCCCAACATGATGCAGATAGGAATAATTTCCATGATATTTTATCTGGGTTTTATTATTGTCGCAAATGTATGTGCCGGATTTTTAAAACTTGAAAGTGCTGTAAAGAAAGGCTTTATTTCTTCCGTTGTTTTTGCTAATGTTGCTTTCATAGGATACCCTTTTGCCGAAGCCTTATTCGGTCAGGAGGGTGTTCTTTATACTTCAGTAACATTGCTGGTTTTTTCCGTTTTCATGTGGACATATGGAATATATTTATTTTCCGGTGATAAAAAAATTGATTTATTAAAATTTATTAATCCATGTACCATCTCTACATTGATAATGATTGTAATTTTTGTTGGTCAGATAAATATCCCCAAGGTGATATTTAATAGTCTTGACCTCTTGAGCGGCGTAACGGTTCCTCTCTCCATGATATTAATTGGAGCTGCCATAAGTAAAATTAAAATAACAACTTTATTTGATGATAAAATTAGTTTAGTTGTGGCATTTTTAAGATTACTTTTTTTCCCGATTCTCTTCTTTTTTATATTAAAACTTTTTAATATAAATGAAACAGTCTCAAAAATATGCATTACTCTCAGTGCCTTACCCTGCGGTTCGCTTAATATTATTCTGGCACAGCGTTATAACTGCAACCCGGCCTTTGTTTCCAGAACAACCTTTGTATCTATGATACTGTTTTTATTTACAATGCCTGTTGTGCTGTATTTATTGTATGCATAGGTTTTAATTCAAACTTTTTCTTGAACCCGCGAATGGTTAAATATAATTAATTCAAATATCCAGAAGCCCCTTTTTCTCTTCGTTCAGGTTTTTTGCTGCTTCCCATATCTCAGGCCACCACTGAAGCATTTCGCCGCATTTAAAAAGATAGTTTTTAAAAACAGTAAGCGCTTCCTTTTTTGTTCCGTAACTGCGTAATTCCCTCGGGACAGCAGTATCTTTTCCAAGTGCTTCTTTTTTTAACAGGCTGTAATACCTTTCCATATCCTCTGCCCACCATACGGGTTCCCTTTCATAGAGATCAAGAAGGTAGCTTATATGGTTCATAGCTTTTGATAAAAAACCAAGCTGAATAAGTTTCAGCTGCTCTTCGAAATCCTCAATTTTTAGTTCCCCAAATTCCTGAAAACGGAAGCCCAGTTCTTTGAGACGTTCCTTCCCATGCGGCTGTATAAAAGATGAAGTGAGTTTTTCAATGATGAGTGTTGAATAAACACCTGTATCGATTGAAATATCTGTAAAGTTTTCAGGTTGGAAAGAGTGTTTTACTGACGGATTATGATAAAGTGCAAAAGGGAGATGCAAGGTGAAGCCCGGTTCCAGACAGCGGTTAAAAAGGGTCCCGAATATTGTGTCATCCCTTGTTCCTAACGGCAGACACGGGGGAATTAAACTCTTGTTATTAATACAAAGACTTCCTCCCATCAAAAAGTTCCCCGATTCGATAATATAGTTTTCTATGGGGGCTGTCATATTTATTCCGTTATTTCTAATCAGTCTGTAATTTTTATATTCATCAAATATATGTTCACGTTCATCACCTTGCTGAAAAAGAGGAAGATAGGGGTTTTGAAACCATCGGCCTCCGCAGTAACCTGCGCATATTGTATTAATAACAGGATTTCCCTTTTCTATCATTGCTGCTGTTTCCGCAGTAATATTCATAAGAGAGTTATTCGCTCTTTGATAAATAACCGTAACAGCATCAGATGCAATATAATTTTCGTAAATATTGATAAGATCAATATTTACTTTATTAACAGATTCCATTAATAACTTAGTATCAGGGTGAAAATTTGTCGGATATCTGTAACTGTCTGTTAAGGAGAAAATTCTTTTTTTTTGATCTTTTCTTGAAAAAAAACGGAATTCTTTGTCATCGTCGCTTGTATAAAGGCAATTCCCTGCTGTAACAGCAAAAAGTGTATTTCTATTGCTTCCAGATGTTATTGATTGTACATTGGGAAAAGAAAATGAAAATGTAAAATCAATTATTTCTCTGGGTATACTGCTGTTTGTTATATCTGCGATTCTCAGGAAGAGCTTTTTTTTTTCATTATCACTGATGTATATTATTTTACCCTGATAACTGTTTTTGAAAGTTTCAACTGTTTTTATGTTTTTTTCTTTTATCAGCGTGTTTTTTGTATCATCACAGATTATTATTGATAGTTTTCTTTTTTTATAGCTTTCATGTTGTATACGTGTTTCAAACCACTTTTTAAGCATATCAGGGCGATTACAGGTTATACAACCGGAGATAATGTTAGAGCTGCCTGTTTTTGTTATGGATTCCGTTTTTTCAAAAATATGCTCCTCTGGAATAAGGAATTTTTGTTTTATCCATTTATTAATAGTATTTTTTATTACCGAATCATCTAATTCATATTGGTCGACATTTTTTAACAATTTAAAGTGTTCTGATATACTTCTGCATCCATATAAATTCTGGAGTAAATATGCTTCAAAAGATCCTGTAATTGAAGTTATTCCAGTATTAAAGTTTTTAATAAAATATTCATTATTGCCTGCTTTTATATATTTATTGTGAGATGGATAGTATTTTTTATCCAAATGTTTTAATCCTGTTGTTTCTTTCTGCTGTCTGCCATATTTCAGGCCATATAACAAGCAGTTCTCCATATTCTCTGAAAAATAGTTTGTGAAGTTTTACTGACTTCTGTATTCCATGAAATTTTAGCAGTTCTTTTGGCAATGCATTTGAATTTACAACAATTTCTCTTTCTATAGTTGAAATATAGTTGTCAACATCTATTGCCCAGTGTTTTGGTTTCCGTTTATATTTGGATAGAAGTAGTTCCAATTTTTCAATTGTTTTTCCTGCATATTCAAGCCATAGATCATGACATAGATTAATCCAGTCAGAATCGGATAAATGTGAAATATTTATAAGACTTTTTCCAAGAGATTCATAGGTAACTTTTAAATAATTTGAAATGATGTTTTTTATTGTATTCTGAATAAGAAGATAGTTTGATAATCCAAATCCGGCTGAAAAAGTGTAATAATCCTGCTCAGTAAATATTTTAGCATTGTTTTCTGAGTGTTTAACTGCAAACGGAGAATGGGAAATATATGATTCATCTGACAGGGCAATAATTATTGCTGCCCAGATACCGTCTTCATTTCTTCCGTGAGGGGGAAATGGGGGGACTTCAGTTTTATCTATGCCAATAGCTGAAGATACGAAAAATGGTGCTCGTGTTATTATTGTTTCATCATGAAGCAATAATGAAACTGGTTTGCTTTTGATCTGACTGTATTTGTATTTATTTTTATAAGAAGTTTTTTTATCATAACCGTCATTAAGAAGAATTCCCAACAGATTATCATTCCATCTTTCCCCGTAAATTCCGAGCATTGCGGCTTTAATATTAATGGATTTGCCAAATGCTATGTTCTCCGGAATTATGGTATTATAATCATCGTAAACACTTGAGACATAAGATGATGGGAAATTGCCCAGTATGTTGGTTGTATAATTTATAATATCAATATTTGAATTTAAGATCTTTTTATCCAGCATATTTAAATCGGGATAAAGGTTTATTTCAGGGATCTGATTTTCAGAAACTTTAATAAATTTAGCAATATTTTCATGCTGTTTGATATTTATAATTATATCATCATCAAAACTTATTATTTTTTTGCCGGCTGATATAAGTAATGAAGAATTCCTGTTTCCACCTGGACCTGGTACAGATCCGAGATCGTGAGTTCCGAAAATTGCAAAACTGATTGCTTTTTCCATCTGACTGTTTTTTTTAGTACCAGATAAAATATTTTTCTGTAATAGGTTTTTTTCAGTTTTTCCGAAATATAATATTTTGTATCCTTTCTCGTTTTTTATTTTATTGATCAGGTGTCTGTTTTTTTCATCATTTTCAATAGAGTCGTCAATAACCTTTAATTCAATATCAGGATATCTGATAAGAACATTATCAATTATGCTGCTGATTATTTTTAAGAGGGAATCAGGTTTCTCATGAGTAATTATTGTTATTTCCGGCATGTTGCTACAGTACTTGTCTTTTTTGTAGATGATATCAGATTCCAGCTTAAAGGATAGATGGCTCCTTTTTTGCAAAAAATTATTACTGCCTTTTTTATTTAAATTTGCAACCTTTCTCCTGTCCATGTTGTCAAGGCTGCGTGTGGATTTATTTTTTAAGTCATATACAAGAGAAGATCCTTTTCCTGTTTTAAAAGTGACTGAATATCCTGAAAACAAATGATCCATATTATTGTTCAACTGAGTGAAATATTGGTTCAGCTTAACCAGCTTGCAAAGCTGTAATATGTAATATTTATATTTTCAAGGGTACTGCCGGGAGAAAGTTCAATTTCTTCAGATAATCCTATGTAATCGCTGTCACTCATATATGTATTAGGTTTTACTACCAATCTTGTTTTTTTCCCAGGAAGGATTGCATCAAAGGTCAGTAAGGTGGGCGTTGCCGGATTATCAATTGTTGCTGACCCGGAGGTGAACGGATCATATGAGCCATAGTTTGAACTTTGATTTATGTTGTCAGGATACGAAGAATCGAAAAAGAATGCCAAATCAATTTCTTCAGGATCATAGCAGTCGATATAAACAGATGATACTGTATAAGCTGAAGAAGCGTTCCCTGTTATTGTTGCATAAGCAGTTTCCTGAAGTATAACGCTAACTTCAGCTGTTTCTCCTCCACCTACCTGAAACGAAGAAGAAGAACCAGCATAAGTAAGATAATAAGGGTCGGTTAAATCATCTCCATCAAAATATTCAATTAATACGTTGAGGGCTGTATCTTTGGGAACGTTCAGGACTGAAAGCTGACTGTCTCCATAAATAAACGGAACAGTGATTATACTGCTTCCCCCTATTGAAACAGGGGTGGGGAGATCTGAAAGGTAGCTGACAAGAGGGGGGATATCAGATGAATAATCCAATATTGAATCAAGCTCTCCATCATTATAAAACCTCACTTTAAGCTCTCCGTCATATCCTGCAGGAGCAGCTCTCATGAGATCTGAATATAATTTTATGGTGACATTTCCGTCCGGGTCATCCTTGTTTTCAAGATAGCAGGAAAAGGATAATCCAATAAGCAACATTATAATCATTTTTTTTATCATAATTTTCCCCTTTACATTGGAAGTTGTTCTATTATATCCCAGTTTATTATTATTGTACCTGTAGTGGGTGCCGGGGGAACTATAATTGAAGGTACTACCGGATCGGGCTGGGTGGATGTTTCAACTTCGAAGGCGGCAGTTGTATTTTCAAAGCTTGTCTGCGGGGTTGAAGAATATCCGTTCCCCGTTATCGATGAGGAAGAACCCCCTCCTACTGTGGTACTCTGCCCGGCATTATTTGAGTACTTAATTTTCCCGGATACAACCTCAAGCTTTCTTACCGATGAGTTGAACTTTGTCCCTCTTACAGCAGCAGTTGAAACCGGGGTCCTCAGTGTGAAATTATGCTTAAGCCCCTCTGAAGTTTTAACATCAGCTGTAATTCTACCGAGTCTCAGGTTAAGTTTTGTATCTACCATGTTCCCTGATATTTTAAGTTCATCAACAGACATTCGTGTAAGCTGCCTGACGAAAATTTCAGATGAACCTCCCATATCAATTACAGCTTCGGATTTGAATCCTGTTGAAATCAAGGTTCCGGCAGGGATTTCCCTCCCTTCAAAAGCCTTGCTCCATCCTCCTCCCGGCTCTTTTATTTCGACTTTTCCGGAAAGTTTAGTGATGGTAATAGTTTCTGCTGAAAAGGCTGTGGGGGCTAGTATCAGTATGATAAAAAGAAAAGAAATATATCTCATTATAACCTCCGTTATAAAGTTTTTTCATAACAGGTCATACAAAGTTCATTTTTTCAGATCATATAATGTATTTACACATATTATAGCATCAAAAGCCGTATTTATGAAGGGTTATTAAAATTAAATAAGGAGTCAGGTTTAGTGCTTAATTCTGCATAAATCCACCTTAAATAATGTGAGAAGATGCAAACTTATCCCAAGTGCTGTGATCTCCTGTTTAATTGTAAGCATTTCTAAAGCTGGTGTGAGGAAACAATTCAGAAAATTCTTATAACTTGAGTCCTGCTGAATCCTGTAATTATTACTGCGGGATCGGGAGTGTATAATAGCTGTAGTATGTAACAGGAACAGGCAGTGTTCTTCCCGGCTGAAGTACAAAAGTCCCTGAAATTCCAATCAAGTCACCTGTTTCAGGATACGAATTTTCACTAACCAGTATTTTGAGATTTTTCCCGGGCATCATCTCTATAAGCTCCGGAGATTGAATCCCTTCACTGCCATAGGAATCAATTTCCTGATATGATTCAATGTCGTATTCGATTGTTGATTCTGTTATAGTGACATATGAATCCAGAATTTCAGGTTCGAAAATTCTGACATAAACCTGTGAAAAATCCTTATCTGAAACATCGACAGCAATAGTCCCGGATGCTGTTTCATAAAGTGTAACTGCAACTTCAGCCGTTCCACCTCCTTCTACCTCAAACGATTCTGATAGCCCTGCATACGGCATATAGTAATAGTAATAATCTCCGTTATAATATTCATCAGTGTAAAGCTCAACAAGAACATTAAGTTTTTTATCTGACGGGACATTCTGCACTGAAAGTGTTCTGTTTTCATAAATAAAAGGGACTGTAACTGTACTGTTTATTCCTACCCCCAAAGGGGAGGGGAAGGTCCCCAGATAACCTACTACTGTTGGAGATGCACCGCCTCCTGAGTATTCTACCAGCGAATCAAGATCTCCATCTGAAAAAAACCTCAGCTTGAGTTCTCCGTCATATCCTTCAGGAGCAGCTCTCATGACATCAGACTGGAGCCTTATTGAAACTGCGCCTCCTGAAGGTTCCGGCTCCATATAACAGGACAGGATAAGAGTAATAAAAACTGGAACTAGAATATTTTTGATTTTCATTGAATATCTCATTATAACCTCCGTTATAGATTTTTATATATAACAGGTCATTCAGAGTGACATTTTTCAGATCGGATAATGTATTTACATATATTATAGCATCAAAAGCCGGAATTTTAAATGGTTTGTCAAAGAAAAAGGTCAGGAATCAAGTTTGGTGCTTAATTCTGAATAAATCCACCTTATAAGGGCTTCGGTTCTTCCGTTGAATGCGTCTTTGAGCCGTTTTCTCATGAAAAAGAATGATCCGGTATCAGCGACCCCCAGTCCGTAGCATTCAAGGCTGTCCCCTTCAGTTTCAGCTGCAAATACTGTTAGAAGTCTGTTTTCACTGATAATCGGAAGTATCCACCAGCTGACCTTGTCTATATTCGTCGCCCTGAAAATTATGGAATTCTTATCTCTTGTAATTATGTATTTCATTCTGGCAGGGTTGAAAGGGAGAATTGTCTGTTCTGTAATGATAATTCTGCTGCCCTCTTTATCATTATAATCTTCAATTATTCTGATATCCTTAAAAAGTGGATAGGTCGATTCATGTCTTTTTGAATAGTAGGGTATCTCTTCAAAATTTTTCACATCTGTCAGAATTTCTTCTGCCCTTTTCACAGCATCAGCTCCATTTTTCCTGCCCCGGAGCAGGGGGATTGAAAATACAGTCTGCGCCTTGAAATTGATCTTTTCTGCATTAAGCTTTTCTATTTCATCATGTACAGATTTGTTTTTTCCGTTGTAAACAATCTTCTCTGAGAAGGAAATAAAATCGGAGTTGTTCTGAGGCCAGGCTTCTCCAGGCAGAATAGCTGATAAAAGGAGTATAAAGAGAGCAGCACCTGGAAAAGTACCTTTTGAAAGAGAAAACAATCTGTTTATTTTATTATAGATACACCTGATGATATATTTCATATGATGCCGGATTAAATAAAACATGTTATATCCCTTTATTACGGAGAAAGTATAGCTGTTTGAATAAAAAAATCAAATATAAAAATCTTAATCAGTCCTGATCCGCTCTTGTATTGTTTTAAAAATTTGTACTATTTCTTCTGCATATTCTATACTATATCAGGAGGAGACTGATATGGAAAAAAATATGGGTTCCATTGACAGGATAATCCGGATCGTTCTATCTATCGTAATAGTCCTGCTGTTTTTCGCCGGGCAGATAACCGGTACTGCTGCTGTAATTCTAGGTATTATCGCTGTTGCATTCCTTGCAACAGGGGCAACCGGAGTTTGTCCCCTGTACCTGCCGTTGAAATTTTCTACCAAAAAAAAAGAGGAATAATCCTCTTTCTATTCAGATCTGATTTAAGTTGTGAATACCGGCAGAAAGGTTGAAAATGCCGGATTTAATAATTTTTTCTGTTTTTTCTGAAGTATCCCTCTGAATTCTGCTGTAATAAATAATACAGGATATTCTGCTTTCCTGAAGGGGGATATATGAGGAGAAATATATCTTTATTATTCATTACAGTAATAATATTTTTTTTACCGGATCAGGTCTTGTCACAGCCCCGGCTGTCTGAGCCGGAAGATCAGGGGTATAAATCCTTTTCAGATATAAGAATATACTACGACCGGGCAGATGCGGAAAGAGACAGGGATATGTGGCTGTCGACAGCCATGACAGGAATAGGGCTTTTAAGTGAAAGCGAAAGGGAGAAGGGGCTTTTCGAGATGAAAGAAAGGCTTGCAAGGTGGGAGTGGGGGAAGATGGAAAAGGAATTACCCTTCCCTGAAGTTGAAGCGCTTTTATCTGAAATTGAGAAAAATAATAATAAATATCTTTATACTCATGACGGGGGGGGACTAGTTTTCGATGAAAACGGGAAACCTGTCTATAAGGGACTGGAAGGACTTGAGGGCGATACGGAAGACTGGGAGAATGGAATAAAAAGCTTTATATCCGGCCTTTTGAGCGACTGGGAAAACAGGGCGGAAATTAAATATGATGAGATACAGGGTTTTGAAGGAGAGTATTCAGATGAGATTAACCCCATGGTCTGTGTATCTTTCAGTGAATACAGGGACAGGATCAAATCCGAGTTTGAATATATATATCTTTCAGGGAAGAAGAGTTTTATAACAAGGAGGAGCCTTGACAGCTTTTCACTGAAAAAGGAGAGCAAGGGGGAGAGCGCAGGGGAAGAGGCTGAAAGAAGAATAGTGGAGGTGGAGGAGAGCCTTAGAGAGGCTTCCATGAGACTTGAAAATGATATGAATGATCTTAAAACCCTGCCGGCCGATAAAATAGAGCTTGATATGAATGAGTGGGAAGAGAGTTTCAGGACTGAGTTTGAAAACGGGATAAAGAGATGGGAAGAGGCTGAGAAGGATTTCCTTGGCGAAAGGATAAGATGGGAAACAGAAGCAAAGGAAGGATATATAAAGGCAGAAGAGGACTGGGACAGGGCAATACTTGATTTTACAGATGCCAGGAGGAGATGGGCATCCGGGATGAAGGTGATAATAGAGGAAGGAAGGGAGTACTGGGAGGAGAGGGAGTATGATTTTTTCAACAGCTACAGGGAAGTAACGGAAGAAATAGAAGAGGCCTCTTTAAAGGAGAAGACGAGGTTTGAGAGAGAGGTTTCCTCATACCTTTCGATATATACGGAAAGCCGTAATGTAGAGGCAATGGCCTCGGATAATATCGGATATCTTGAAGGTGAGATATCAAGGATAGAAAGCTATAAGAGAGGTCAACAGAAATATGTTGACCGCTACAGAAGTGAGATAGCAGCGATAAACAGTGAGATAAGCCGCTATAAAGCCTATATATCTTCGTCCAAAGATAAAGATGAGGATGATGATCATAAGGGGGGGATAAATTTAGGCGGAGTTTTTATCAGGTTATATGAAAAGAAAATCAAAGAGAAAGAGGCGCTGCTGCCTGATCTCAGGGAAAAACTTGAAAGGGCAGTTGAGTTTGAGGGATCAAAAGACAATGAGCTTAACGCCTACATGGAGGAGCTTTCCTTCTGGAGGAATGCAGAGGACAGTTATAAAGAGAACAGGATAAAAGCGGAAGAAAATCTTATAGCGCTTGAAGAGGAGATAAACAGCGGGGTTTACGGAGGGGATGAGTATGAATCAGAGCTTGCCATACTGAAAGACAGGCGTGATATCCTTTTGAGAAAGCTTGAGATAGCAGAAAGGGTTTATCAGTATTCGCTTGACAGCAGTTCCGGGAGAGAGAGAAAGGCAGAGACAGAGAAAAAGTATGAAGAGGCGCTTGAGAACTTTAACGCTTTAAAAGATTCATACCTTTCCAAAATAGAGGACCTTGACCAGTTTGTGGAGAATGAACTCGCAGGGGGTGAGGCATCGATACAGGGGAAGAAAGAGGCGCTCTGTGAGGCAGAAATTCTTCTTGAAAAAGCCAGGGAGGAATATGAGTCGGGGATGGAGATATTCCGGCTCAAGGATTCAAGCTTACTCGAAACCTCGATTGCAAACCTTGAGGATGATATAGAAGACTACTATACAGAAGATATGGAAAGTTCGTGGAGCGAATACTTTAGGCATATGGAAAGATCGCTCAGGAATGAAAAGGGATGGGAGGCTGAGGAATTAAAAGATGATCTGATGGGGATAGGGGAAGAAGATAACCATACGGATATAGGGATCCTTGAAGGGAAAAAGGATTTTCTTGAGGGATTGGTAATAGACTATGATAATCCTGATATTGAGGCATTAAAGACAAACTTCACCCTTAACGGGTTTGATACTGACTCACCCTTTTTTCTTTGTTTTTTTGATTCACTTGAAAACGGAATGGATGCGGGGGGGCGGTTTTATTATGAGATAATAAAACTTGAGTCTGAAACAGAGTACATGAAAACCCTCAAAGGGATAGAGCTCCTGTCGCTTTCAGAATCGGAGAAAAGTGCGGAAGAGATTGTTTCAGATATAGAAGAGGAGCTTGATGAAAAGAGGGGGGGACTCTTTGAATACAGCGGGGGTGATATTTTAAGCTTTTTAAGTAAAGCTGACTTTGAGTCTTTAAACATTGATATTGAAGATCCTGATTTACTGGGGAAAATAAGGGAGATTGCCATTCTTGAAGGGGAGAAAGGGGCGGTAGAGAAATACTCCCCCCTGTGCCTTGCTTTCAGTCCGTTTGAAAGAGAGGCTTTATACAGAGAGCTTTCTGAAATGACTGCTCTTGCAGGAGAAGATGGGGGCAAGTCTACAGGACTCAGCGTTATGTTTGAAAACTCATCTGATGTAATGGAGTTTTATGAAAAGCTCATGGGGCTTGATAATGTTCCTGTCTATGTTTTTGAGGCGTTAGAGATGGTGATGGGGGCTGTAATAAAGAGCAATGGTTTTGTGATTGAAGATGATACATCTTCGGATGAGGCGGAACTGGAGGATTACACTGCAAGGATAGAGAATTATAACGGTGATGATGTTCTTTCCCTTGAGGAACTTGAAGGGAAAAGGGATACTCTTAGCTTGAAAATAGATTCAATAAATGCTGCAAAGACGGCATATAAGAAATCACTTGATAATGATTACCCTGAAAAAGGGAAATCCGCATCTGAAAATATACTTGTCAGAGCGCTCGATACCCTGCTGATGGAGCTTGATTTTGTTACGAACCAGGATATGGCAAAGGGGAAGAGGGATATAGCGCTTTCACTTGAAAATGAAAACAGAAGTAATGAGGATAAACTCGCAGAGTTAAAAGATAAGCTTTCAAAGTGGGAGAATGAGCAGGAAGTATACTTTGAAGAGAATATAGCGGAGAAAAAAAGCGTACTTGAAGAGAGGAGGGGAGAGGTCTCTGATCTGAGACTTGAGTTTCAGGTTCTGCTTGATGAGTTTACATCACTTACAGAGCAATACCGCGGGAAGAAAAACGAGGTTGATAATGCCTTTGATCTTTACAGTGAAGGGAGGTGGGAGCTTTATGAGGCGGAAGAGCTTAAGGACTACGCATCATCTCCTTATAAACTTGAAAATACAGATCCGCTTTCAGTGCTTGAAGAGAGGAGGGATGATTTTGAAAGATCGGATGAGATCTACAGCGAGCTTGTCAGCATAAAAGAGAGTATTGCCAGGAAGGAATATAAAGATATTCTTGACAGTGAATACCTTGAATATCTTGATGAAAAGAAAGAGCTTTTAAGCCGTGTAAATTATATCTCTGAATCGGTTGATATACTTGGTGAGAAGATAAGTGAGGCTCAGGAAAAGGCTGGTCAGTATTATACGGTTATGAAGGATTCGATGAAGAGTATGTTCCGTTATGAGCTTAACTTTTCCCCTGACCTTGACAGTACTGACGGAGAGATTACAGATTTTAGTTCCCTTACAGGTGAGGAGCAGATAAAGGATTGGGTTGCCGGTTACTTTTCACAGGAAAATGCTGATGTGATCTACAGCAATGATACCTTGAGGTGGGCGTATAAGATATTTGAGAACGGATACAGCGGAGCGCTTTCACTGATAAAAAGGTTCGGGATCGCATACTACAGCGAGTTCAAATCAAAGGTAAACGTTGCAATCTACAGTGACCAGAACTATCAGATGCTTGAAAAGGGAAAGTATGCAGGGGGGGACCCTGAAAAGTATGCTGATAACTATGCGAAAAGTGTTCTTTTGAATATAGAAAGTGACAGTGAGCTTAACAGGTTATACAGCTTTTTCAAGGTAATGCAGGTTTCGGGAAAAACAACCTTTGATTCTGCCTTTATGGGAAAGGATGTGAGCGAGGTTGCCCATGACTATCTCTGGGACCGGTCAAAAAAAGAGGAAAAACATATAAAAAAGCACCATAAATGGAGCAACTTCTGGAATAAAACCGCCAAAAAAATGAGACGTATGCGGCACAATATGACAGATGTAAACGGGAGTGAAGAGAGGAATATGCTGGCTTCTTCAGTTTTCAAGGTGTTTGAGGCAAGGGATGGTTTCTTAAGTAAAAGATCTGAGATAGCTCTCCTTACAGGGGGGAGCGGAGACGGTGAGATAGGGTTTGAAGACTTTACAGGGGCTTTGGAAGAGGTCTCAGGGGGTCTTCCCTCAGAGGGGGGGAGCGGTTTCCTGAAAAGCCTTGAAGAGATTTACAGCAGATGCGGAAGTGATAAAAAAACTTCAAGCTATACCCTTGCAAATGAAGTTTTATCTTTTTTAAGCAGAGAGCTTTCTGAAAAAGAGGAGGCGCTTTCTCTTCTGGATGAAAACCTTAAGCTTGAGAGGGAGATTGCAATAGAAAGGTACAGGGAGGACTTGAGTGATCCTGAAGCTGATACTTCCCTGATAAAAGAATCATTTATCAATCTTTTTTATAACCCTTCATACAGCAGCAAAGAAAGCGCCGAAGGGGGGATTGAAGCTTCACTTCTCTCATACTCAGGTGATCTTAAGGGGAGGGAAAGAAGCCTCCGCTATGCATCTGTAGATCTCCTTAAGCTGTTTTCATCCTCGGTTGATATTAGTACAGCTTCAAATGATATGGTTATGAGAAACAGCTATCTTGAGCTTCTTGATAAAAGGGGTGAGTGGGAGGAAAGGATAGCTGAGCTTTATGAGACAGGGGCGGTAGAATGGTCATCCGGTTTTGATAACCTTATCGGTAAGAGGAAGAGATGGCAGGAGGAGTTCAGGAAGGAAGCGCTTCAGAAAGAGGAGCTCTGGAATGATAAATATAATCTTTTAAGTGAGAATAAACAGAGATGGGTAAGTGAAAGCACAGCAGCAGTATCCCGTGGAGAGTCTCTTCGCCTTGCAAGGGAGACAGGGATAAGGGCTGAGAAGATGATAGCGGAAACAGAGAGTATAATAATTCCTGATATTAAACCTGAGGTCAGTCTGGGATCAATAGTTGAAAGGGTAACAGATCAGTCTCTTTTAAGCAGCCTGATAGAATCGGCCCGCTATTATTCAGAAAACAGGGATTCCTCTGAAACAATAATAGCCTCATACCTCCCTTCAATAGGAAGTTTTTCACCTGAAAGCGCTTCTCTTGACAGCTATGCTGAAAGCCTTACAGGTGAGATAAAAAAACGTTCTGCTCTCCTTAAGGCGCTCAAGATGGCAAAGACAGTAGAAGAGGTAGAGGACGGGATAATAGAGAATATAAACCTTGCAAACAAGAGTACTGAGAAAAGCATATCAGATACCCTCGAAGGGAAGGGGTACAGGAGGAGCGGTGATCTTTTTACAAGAAAGGCTGTAATAGATATAAGTCTTCTCGGGGGGATAGAAGAGGAGCTTCATGAGATAAAGGGGTATAAATATTTTAAGGCGCCTGACTTTGAAACCGGGGTTGATCTTTCAAAAAAATCTCTTGAGGGGATAAGCAGCGGCGAGATAGAGATGAAGGTGGACAAGGCAGTTAAAAACCTTGAAAGGTACTCAGATCTGATATTCGGAGGAAAGACCTCGAAAGACACTACAAACTGGAAAGGGTTTGATGATGATTTCAGGAGTTATACAGAAAAGATGGAGGAGAGGTTTGCCTCTTCAAAGCAGTATGGGAAATATAAGGATACAAAAGGTCTTTTCTATATGCACCTTGGATATGCCCCTGTAATGAAGAGCAAAAACCCAGAAAAGGTGAAGACAGAAGGATACGGGGAGTACGGGAGGATCTACAGGCTTTTTCTAAGGAATGAGGCACGGCTCGGAAGGGGCCTTGCAAGCTTTGAGGTACCCTGTTACTCGCAGAAACTCTGGGATGATGACAAGAACAATGATGGTGAGTCTGACGGACTTCTCGGTGCACCGAGTATAAGGAGTATCGGGAGTATTGCAATGACAATAGCATCCGGAGGGGCCGGGGCATGGGCGTTTGCGGTGAACATGCTGGATGATGCTGTTTTTACAGCAATGGATGTAGGTAACGGGATTACCGACTGGGACGACGGTATGCTGAGTCTCGGGAAACAGGCCGGAACTTCTCTTGTGACTTCCGGAATAGGGGGGAGATTTGACAAGATTGAGACAAATAATTTTTTAACATCAACAGCTGCTGCAGGGGTAAAAACAGGTTCTCTGAATCTTGCGGGAACTGCAATAAATTCTTTCGATTTGAACTCAAAAGGGTTATACTTTAATACAAACTCCTTCGCCGGTAACTGGCAGGATGATTTATACGGGAAAGGAGCTGTTTCGGGGTATATAAGCAGCATGGGAGCGGCAGGGCTGAACTCAACCCTGACCGGTTTCTACAGAGAAGACCTTGCATACGGAAAGGCATTAAGCGGGAGTATTGCAGGGACAGCAGCGAGCATGTATGAGTATAACGCACTTGGAAGCACAAAGCTTAATGTGCTTAATACAAGTGATATACTATCCTTTCTTGGAGCTGATAAACTGAAAGAGGATTATGGTGGAGTTGGGCTTCTTGAGTTCGGAATAGGAGACGGTGGAAGCGTGTTTAATTTCGGTACAGAGGGACAGAACGTGAGCGCATCAAACCTGTCAGCAGCATACAAAGGGATTAACACATACTACCAGAACATGAAGATATACTCATCAGAAGAGAATAATATAAGAGAGGCAAAGGTCGGAATGAGGGCCCTTTATTCAAGAGGGGGGACAGATGAAGAGGCAATGAAACTTTATAAAAATTTGCTTTCGGGTGAGGATAATCTTAGAATTGATAAATCAATAAAAGGAGAAGCAGAGACAGTTGAAAATACTGAAACAGGGGGGAGAACTATCCTGTTAAACAATATTGGTAAGGGTAAAATGAACGGACTCCATTTAGGAATTGTTCTCGGTCATGAAGCATACAGAGACGGATACAAAGTTGGAAGTGTGGATAAAAATGGCAATGTTGTAACTCTTGAAAGCAACAGCAGGGAAACAATTGACGCAGTAAAAGCCCATGTGAAAATGGCAGAAGAAATTGAAAAAGATTATAATGGATTTCTTGATTATGATCTGCATCTGAAAACAGAATCCCAGCTTTTGGATATTTCAGAAAAAACCGGTGATTCCAGGATTTTTGAAGAATATGCAGCAAAAGCTTATAACAGTAAAGATGGTGATTTTTTCTTTCCGGAGTTCAATGATTTTGGGATGACCCAGAACGCTGACGAAGGTAATGATAATATAACTCTTGGGTATGATGAAGAATATGTTAACGAACAGAGATTTAAATCTCAGTATGAGAGATATTTAGAAAAGGAAAATCTTTCTGGAGAAATATTTTCTCAAAATGATTTTGAAAAATTATGGAAAAATGATAAAGAAATAAGAAAAAAATATAAAGTAGACCTTTATACAAATGAGACAATATCAGAGTCGGGATGCAATCTATATTCCCTTCTTTACATTCAAAATGCCATTACTTCAAACAAACTGACAGGGAAAGAAGCAAATGAAATGCTTAAAGATAACAACCAGTTTGCATCAGGCAATCTGATTTACACTGATTCTTCAAAAGCTCTGGAAATACTGACTGAAGAAAAATACAGTTTTGATTTTGAATCCTACAGCAAGGATAAATATTCTGAAAAAACAATAATAGACCGACTGACAGAAGCTAAGAACTCCAATGACCTTGAAGCTGTAAGAATTTATACAGGTTCGCATTTTACGGTTTTAAAGGATTTTACTGTAGCGAGGGATAAAGAAGGAAGTTCATATATTTCAGGGATTGAAGTATTGAATTCATGGAAAGGTGGAAAGAGTAATTACAAAGGCTCTGAAATAGAGAGATTTGATTTCTTTAAAGCAGAAATCAGTGAAACATATAAAAATGATTTAAGAAAAAAATTGTATCCTAATGGATGGAGTTGTGAAGAGGAGTACATGTTTTGAAATACTGTAAAATATTAGCGATAACAGGATTTTTTCTTGCTTTCAGTATTAATGCAGAAGAGAAATTCAATTATGAAAAATATATTTTTCTATTTGATAATAAATGGGAAGGGGTAAATAATTATGATTCTGATATTCATACTTTTGAAATAAAACCCTTCAAACAAAAAGAGGGATCAAAACTGTATAAAATCAGAAGGCAAGGATTTGATTATTTTCTCAGAGAGATTGTCAATGGGAAGACGTATTTCCCTGAAGATGAAAATGATGAAGGGAGTAAGATTTTGGAGCTCAGTACTGAAGAATTCATAATAGAGGGGCCAATAATCAGATTATCAAATGGAAAAATGCATCCTACAACATTTGATTATTATAGAGTTTTTAACTGGAATTACAAGAAAGACACAGACTTCCTTTATGGCGATTGGGAATCTGAGAAAGGATCTGGTGAATACAGTGAATATCGGATAGTCCGAGGTGATTATGAAATGCTTATTTATATTCCGGATTATGACTGGGCATCAAAATACAATGAAGACGGTTGGCATTATCTGAAATATGTTGACAATGATATGTTTGAAACAGATGATGCTTTCCCTGACGTAAGATTTAAACTCCGTGTTGAATCTGAAAAAGAGATAATCCTTATCCCTATGTTTCAGAAGCATGATATGTCAGACGGAATAATAAAACTGCATCCGGTTAAGTAGTCTTATGCAATAAAATAATCATTTATTCTCATTTATTGTTCCGGAAGGTCAGATGCTGCTGAATATTTTTATCTGGCAAATAGCAACATTCATATAGTATACTGATTATTGGATGTAAAATGAAAATAACTGTATATTCAGCCCTGTTATTTATTGTAATATCTGCCTTTTCTCCTGCCCTGGACACAATTAAAATTGCCGCAGTATTTTCCATTACAGGTGAAGCAGCATCAACTGGAGATGAGCATCTGGTTACTGCAAGATATGCTGTTAAGGAGATAAATAATAACGGAGGTGTCCTCGGGCGGCAGATTGAACTGATTGAGTTTGATAATGAAAGCACTTCTCTCGGTTCAAGACAGGCAGCTAAAACAGCTGTTAAAAAAGAGATATCAGCTGCCTTCGGGGGGTCGTGGAGCTCCTATGTCCTAGCAATGGCCCCTGTTTTTCAGGAAGCCGGGGTTCCCCTGCTTACCCCTGTCGCAACGAACCCTGAAGTAACTAAAACCGGAAAGTATATTTTCAGGGTCTGTTTTATTGATCAGTTCCAGGGGAATGCACTTGCAAGATTTGCATATAACGATCTTAAAGCGAGAAAGATCGCAGTCCTCACCAATTCTGACCAGATTTTCAGTATCAGCCTTTCTGATGAGTTTATCAGATCATTTATTTCTTCCGGCGGGGAAATTACAGCAGAACTGAAATATATCGAAAACATGTCTGATTACGGTGATTTAATAGATAAACTTGTTCAGTCCCGATTTGATGCTGTTTTTCTCCCCGGATATGTCAGGGATTCAGCCCAGATAATAAAAACTGCAAGGAATAAAGGGGTAACTTCAATATTTTTAGGGGGGGACGGATGGAGCCATCTTATGTATAACTATGCCCCGGTATCTATAGAAAACTGTTATTACATTACCCACTGGCACAAATCAATGAAGGATAAAAAAAGCAGGGATTTTCTCGAAAAAATGGAGACAATTTTCCCCTATGATAAGATAAATGCAGGAATGGCCCTGTCGTATGATATGGTTTATCTTCTTGCAGATGCCATCGAGAGGGCCGGGACAGATGACAGGGAAATGATACGAAAAGCCCTTGCTTCAACAGAAAGTTTTACAGGAGTAACAGGGAAGATCAGTTTCAATGAAAACAGGGATCCTGTGAAACCTGCTGTAATAGTGAAATTTGAAAACAGGTCCTCTGTTTTTATCAAGCAGATAGAATGACTTCTGGAGCATGCTTTGAAACTGAGACGCCGGATCAATATAGTAATTGCGGAATCGATAGCTGCAATAGCTGTAATCTGTATAATAATAATAATTCCTGTTCAGAAAAATTATGCAGAAATTACAAACAGAAAGCTTATATCACTTATGCAGACGTTTATTACCAGGGACACAAGCGGGATAGCCAACGCTATATTTGAAAACAGAAAGGAAGCCCTTGATATCAGGATGAAAAAGATCAGGGAGATAGATGATATCAGGGATGCGGTGGTCTTTGATTCCTCGTGCAGGATGCTGTCAACTCCCAGCAGCAGTATATCTGAAGAAAAGCTTAAGCCCCGTTTTGAAGAGGCTTTATATCATCTTGTTTCAACCTGGGTTGAAAATGACAGCCTGTGGTACCTCCAGAACATTGTAATGTATGACGAAAGCCTTGGGTTTGTTTTAATAGAATATTCTCTTGAAGATATGAATATACGGGAAATTCAGAATGTCCTTATTTTTACCTGGACGTTTTTTCTGATTACAGCAGCCCTTCTGCTTATAATCAATACAGTAATACGAAAAACCATAATAAGTCCTGTAAATCATCTTATTGAAAACATGTCTGATATTGTTGACGGATACTATGGAGGGCAGATAGAAATAAAATCAGATGATGAGATAGGAGAGCTTGCAAGAAACTTTAACAAGATGTCTTCCCAGATATCTTATTCATACAATAATGTCCTTAATATCCGCTATATGATGGAAAATATTATTGATTCAATGCCTTCAATTCTTTTTTCCGTAGATGAGAGGGGGCTGATTACGGCATGGAATACAGCTGCTGAAAAATACACCGGGATAGGGAGGGAAAAAGCAGCCGGAGAGGTTTTTACCTCTGTTTTCCCGTTATTTGAAGATTATAAATCATCTGTAGAATCTGTTTTGAAGGAAAAAATCCCTGAATTTTTTAAAATGGAGAAAGCCGGGCAGTTTTATTTTGATATATCAATTTTTCCACTGATCTCTACAGATACATCTGGCGCTGTCATAAGGCTTGATGATATAACAGAGGCTGAGAAACGGGAGGAGCTTTTAAGGCAGTCACAGAAAATGGAGACCATCGGTACCCTTGCCGGAGGACTTGCACATGATTTTAATAATGTTCTTGGAGGGATAGTCGGAACAACCTCATTGATAAAATACAAACTTGAACAGGGAGATCTTAAACCGGAAGAACTTTCATCCGATATCGATATGATTGAACGCTCATCTGAACGTGCTTCAGGTATGGTTAACAAGCTTCTTACCATTTCGAAAAAGTACAGACTTGAAATGGGCCCGGTAAATCTTAATACAGCGGCCGGCAATGTAATTTCCATATGCAGAAATACCTTTGATAAAAAAATAACAATTCATACTGATTATTATCCCGGGGATCCTGTGATATACGGTGATGCCAATCAGATTGAGCAGATCCTTCTGAATATATGTGTAAATGCTTCCCATGCAATGAGTATAATGAGAAAAGATGAGGATTACGGAGGAATGCTGTCTCTGACAATCAGGAAAGCCTCATGGGAAGATGTGTCAGCGGTGGCCGGGAAAAGCCCGGATCAGGATTATTTTAAAATAACTGTTTCAGATACCGGTGTGGGAATCAGCCCTGAAAATCTTAAATCAGTTTTTGATCCTTTCTTTACTACAAAATCGGAGGGAACAGGCACCGGCCTGGGCCTATCCATGGTATATAACATGATAAAGAAGCATGCAGGATATATTGATGTTGAATCAGAGACAGGGAAAGGGACAGATTTCAGAATTTATCTGCCAGAAGATAAAAAAAGATCTCCCGATTCAGGAGAAGAAGTTGTAAAGAAGGAGCTTATCCATGGCGAAGGGTCTGTTCTTGTTGTTGATGACGAAGAAATAATCAGGGATACTACCCGTGACATGCTGTTATTGTGCGGATACAGGGTCCTGTGCGCTTCAGGAGGGGCTGAAGGGCTTGAAATACTTGAGCAGAACAGGGGGGGCATTGACCTTGTTATACTTGATATGGCAATGCCTGATATGTCCGGCAAAGAGGTCTTTATTGAAATAAGGAAATTATATCCGGAAATAAAGATCCTCATGGCGTCCGGTTTCAGTCATGACAAAAGGGTTCTTGATGTAATAAACGGGGGCGTTGACGGTTTTATTAATAAACCCTTTAATATAAGGGAACTTGCTGAAAAAGTTCATAACCTGATATCATGAAAGCTTTATGGATATAATAGTGATTATCCCTTTTTTAAAGCTGCTGTGATCCCGCCTGATATAATCAGGATACCTCCTGCAATATGCGGCAGGGCAACCTCCTCTCCGAGAAAAACAACCCCGAGAATAACTCCGTAAAGCGGTAGTGTATTATAAAAAGCCATAGCTCCTCCGGCTGTGAGTTTTTGTATTCCGGAGTTCCAGAAGAAAAATCCAAGCGCTGCAGGTGCTATACCTATATAAATAAGTAAAGCCGCCATTCCCGGATTAAAAACCAGCGGAATATCTCTGATCTCAAATAAGGCTGCTGAAATAAGTACCGGAAGTGCCATAAAAATTGAGAGAGCAGTCGCTGAAAGAGAGGATCTCTTTTTTACAGTCCTTCCGCCTATTACAGAATAAAGGGCCCATATGGAAACTGCAAGAATCATCAGAAGGTCCCCTGTGTTAAGTGAGGTCTTTTTGAAAAAGTTTAATGATCCGCCTGATATAAGAATGATCACACCTGCAAAAGAGATTGCAGCCCCGGCTGTCTGCCCCTTTGAAAACGGCTCTTTCAGAAATACTGCTGCAAAAAGTGCTGCAAGAAGGGGCCCCAGTCCGTTTATAAGAGTCCCGTTTATTGCTGTTGTATATCTGAGTGCGTAGTAAAGGACAGGTGCAAATAAAATTACTCCGGTAAGCGACATTCCCGCCAGCAGAGGAAAATCCCGTCCTGCCTTTTTTTCTTCAGGCGGGAGCCTTTTGTAAACAGCTGCAAATAAAAGGGCAGCTATGCAGTACCGTATTGCAGTCAGTGTAACAGGTCCTATGGATCCTCTGAGGTATCTTCCGAGAATTATATTTGTGGCCCAGAAAAATGTGGCGAGATTGACAAAAATGATCCCCTTAAGGGTATTTCCCCTGATTATCTTCATTTGCCAATTATAACTTTCCTTCTGAAAAAACAAAACAGGCAGATCGGGATGTTTCTTCTTATTCCCTGCTGTTATAATGGATTTGTTCTATGATTTAAGAGTTTGTAACTTAAGTAATATGAGTTTATAATTATCCGGTACAGAAAATTTTATTGCTGAAATAAGCAGGGAGTTTAAATAATGGATAAAAAAATAATACTGTTTGCAGTCCTTATTCTTTTGCCGGGAGCGCTGTTTGCCTATGACGGAGGGGGGATAACAGAGTCCGGGATGTTTGAAGCTGAGGTGGGGTTTGAATATGTTAAATTTACCGGATTATATGATAAAGACGGGAAAAAACAGGATATCGCAGGCGACCCGGCTTTTTTTCTGATTCCCTTTTCTGTGAGCTACGGAATTATTAACGGACTTGAAGCCGGGATGATCTTTACATTTGAGGCTGATAACAAAGATGCAGGAGATGTTACGGGACTTGACAGGCCTGTTTTCTCTGTAAAGTATATTTCTCCTGTTTTCAATATAGGGCTGTTTGCCGATCTGGTTCTGCCGCTCGGGTCTGAAGATATAGTAGGCGCTGATCCTGAACTGGAGATTGATGCAGGTATTGCGTATGAGGCGGTTTTTGATGCTGTTGGGATTGATGCAGCTGCTGAATATAATCTGACATTTGAAGGTGATGATAAATACAGACAGGATGGCCTGACTTTTTATCTGAACCCTGAATATTATCTGAAAGAAGAACTGGGTATATTTCTTGATACTGAGTTCAGTATGAGTTTTGACAAGACTTATGACGGTGATTCTGTTGATGATTCTGCAGGATATCTGATAACCCTCTCCCCCGGGGCTGATTATATGTTAAATGAACTTGTCAGTTTCTCTCTTTCCCTTCCCTTTACAGTTGCAGGCAGGAATGGCAGTTCTTATCTTGGGCTTGAGCTTAACTCAGTGTTCAGGTTTTAACCTCTCTGCAGGCAGGGGCTGTAATATCAAACTCTCCGTCAGATTCAGCCGGAGGGTTTTTATTATTGGCACCTACCCATTCCCGGTGGTGTAAAGGAATGTTTTTTGAAATGCCCTTATGTTACTGCATATTTCTGATTCTTATCTCAGTCCTGTTTTTATCTTCAAGCGCTTTTACAAGAAGAGATGTGTCTGAATCTCCATAGTGATATGGATAGACAATTTCCGGGTTTATCTTCATTACAGCGTCAGCCGCCATTCCGGGGTCCATTGTATATGGAAGGTTCATCGGTATGAATGCAATATCAATTCCTGTTAAAAGTTCCATTTCCGGTATATTTTCAGTATCACCTGCTATATATATCCTTTTATTTCCTGTTGTGAGAATATAGCCGTTTCCCTCCCCTTTAGGATGATAAGGCTCCCCGTTCTCCCTTTTGTGAATAATATTATATGCAGGTACAGCCTCAATGTTTATCCCTTTGAGTTTTATTGAATCTCCGTTAGCCATGATTTTCCCTTTCCCGAGTTCTCTGTATACAGCATCTGTTACAACAAACTCAGTATCGGCTTTTGTTATTTTTTCAAGGGCCTCCTGATCAAGATGGTCTCTGTGCTGATGGGTAATCAGAACAATATCTGCATCAGGGAGCATGGAGTAATCAGCAAGTTTTCCGTACGGATCAATATGGATAACTACTCCCATATAATAAAAAACAACTGATCCGTGTCCTACAAATATTATTTTAAGGTCGCCGCCATCTGTTTTAATAATATCTGATTCAAACTTTTCTTCACCGAAGGCTGCAAAAGGACTTAAAAGAAGCAGAGACAGAAAAGGTAAAAAATATTTCATTTTTTTTCTCCTGGTTTAAATATACTAAATTCTTGTTTTAATATGGGAAAAAGTCAAATAAACTGCTCAGGAAACATGTTTTATACTGATCCCTTGAAATCAAAGTTTATCCTTTTCTGAAGATCGGTAATACCTGTAATTGCATTTTTAAGCATGGCTGTTTCCATGCCGGTAAGGCTGTTCTCCTGAACAAGGTTATCCGGCAGCCTCTCTTCAGAGACTGCAGAAGCCTGGGTTCTGAACCTTATCTGATTGAGAAAGTCATAGATGTTTATAACCTCCTTGTGTGTGGATGGATGGAGAACTCCTTTTCCCAGAAGAGAATCTATCCTGTCATATGTATTTGTTTCCCTGATATCATGTTTCAGTGAGTAGAGTCTTGCAAAACCTGCTACAGGCAGTATGAGTTCTTTGATATCTATGTATTTGTTTCTGCTGTCTTTTGAATCAAATATAATATTTCCGAACAGGTTTACAGGGGCTTTATACAGGGAAACATTATCAGCAAGATGGAGAAAAAATCCGGGATTGCTTCTCAATAGTCCGTCAATACTGGTTTTAAGGGATTCTGTAATATCAGAATCCCCGTAGATAAGACGAAAGTCAAAAAACATGTTGAAATGAAGAAGTTCTTCCGGCTCAGGTTTTGTTATCCATTTTCTGAAATATTTTTTCCATGTACTGATATCCTGGCACCACTTTTCAGTCATTGCCATTATATTCCCGCTGCAGTAAGGGAGTCCTGCTGTATTGAGTTCATCAGACACAATCTTCCCCAGTTTCAGGAAATAATTTCTGATCTGATCTGTTTTTTCTTTTTCCTCCGGTGTTTCAAATATTATAGCGTTATCCTGGTCTGAGGAAAGGGTCTGTTCGGCCCTTCCCCGGCTTCCAAGCGAGATAAAAGCGAATTTTACAGGAGGGGTCCCCATATCCTTTACTGCAATATCTATTATCTTTTTGATAAAAATATCTGTGAAAGATGATAAAATTCTTGATATATTTCTCGGTCTGCTTCCTGAGTCTATAAGTGTCTTAATTATATATGTCACATTACTGTAACTTTTACGGATTTCCGGCAGTGAAGATGATTTATCTATCTCTTCTGCCGTAACTGATGCAGGATATTTGTAAAATTCTATAAGATCTTCTGAAGATACTACATATTCATCTCTGTTGTCTGTGCCTGAAAGAACAAGGTGCCTTATACCGTGTGATTTCATTATTGAAACAGCTTCGAAAATCAGTATTTTGCTGTCTGCTTTTATAACAGGGGAGCTCATTATGGTATAGACAGGATCATCAGTTCTTTTTTCTTCTGCCACAGCTCTTCCTCTTATATCACGGTCCGATACAATTCCAAGTATTTCTCCTGTCTCTGATTCAACGAGAAATGAATCAGAGCTGCTCCTGTTCATCTGTTTTGCTGCGTTTTTTATACTAGTCCTATAGTTGATGACAGGGACTTTTCCTGAAATTGATATTGCAGGCTCACTGAGAAAGAAGAGGGATGACTGCAGCTCGCTGATAATCCTGTTTCTTCTTAATTCACTTCTGTTTATGATTATTCTCCCTCTCATTTCCCGGATATTTACAATATATCCTTCTTCTCCTGATATTCTTATTATCCCGGTCTCAATAAGGACCGGCAGTTTTTCCCCGTTTCTCTGAGAGAGTTCTGTTTCAATTGTAGAAGGTATAATTTCCCCCTTTTCCAGCATTTCCCCGATAGTCTCCTTCTCCCCCTCCCTGATAGGGGTCCTGAATATTTCTGATGCTGTAAGCATGAGAAGTTCATCCTCTGTGAGCATTAGAATTTTCCTCGCAGATGGGTTTGAATAGGTACATTTCCCTTTCTGAATTATTACAGTCCCCTCTATGGATCCGTTTGCAAGAGCCCTGTATTTTTCATCTGATTTCTGAAGCCTTAATCTGCTTTCCCTGATTGTTTTTTCCTTTTTGATGTTCTGGAAAAGTATTAAAAGAAGAATAATAGAAAGAAGCATGACAATGAAAAGTGATATATCAATGAGATATCTTTCAAGTCTGCTGATTTCAGACATAACATCATCTACATAGATACCTGTTCCGACTATCCACCCCCATTTTTCATACAGTTTAACATATGAAATCTTGGGAACAATTCTGGTTTCCTCGTCTTTCCACTGCCACTGGTATTCTACAAAACCTTCGCTGCTTTTCCTGACTGTATCAACAATCTTGATGAAAACAAATTCCCCGTTTTTATCCATGTAAGTGCTGAGATCGCTGCCTGTCAGGTCTTTTCTGTACGGGTGTGCTATCATTGACGGCTTCATATCTGTAATCCAGAAATAATCCTTATTCTCTTTTCCGTACCTGATGTGATTTATTACGGCAGAGGCTTTTTCTCTGGCATTATCAAGGGTCATTGTTCCCTTTTCGTATTCACTGTTGAACTCATCAAGAATGCTGACTGCTGAATGGGTGAGCTCTTTTATCATCTCTTTTTTTCTGGATAAAAGGATATTTTCGACTTCAGGAATAAAGAGGTTGAAAATTGAGTATGTGAATAACACTATTCCCAGGAGAGGGGGAAGTATTGTTTTAATAAAAGGGAGAGCCCCTGATACTCTGTCTCTGCGCCGGGACTTTTTCTCCTCATCAACAGTTCCTGAAAACTCTTCTTCTCTGAAACTCCCGAGGCTTTTTCTGAATGACCGCCACTCTCTGATGTTGACCGTTATGGATGGTTCAGACAGGTGCTTTATTGTTTTTCCATGGTAATCAGTTCCGGCAGAAACATTGAGGCTGTTGATTTCAGCAATATCTTTGAGCTTTTTAACAGTTTTTCTGTCATAGGAAGAATAAAAAGCTTCAATACCGTCGATACCCCCTTTTTTAAGCTGCTTAATGATATTTTCCAGTGTTTCAAATTTCTCTGAAACAGTAAGCGGGTGGGCAAGGAAAACCTTCCCTCCGCTGTTATGAATCATCTCAACTGCTCTGGTATAATGGGGAATATCGCCGGTACTGCCTGAGAAATATTTATTTATTACAGGATCTTCAATGTCGAAATTATATCCCAGCAGGTGAAGCTGTCCCCATTCAGAGAAGGCTGTGATTTCTATGCCGCTGATAAAGCCGGTTCCCCTTTCTCTAAGGGTATTTCTGAAACTTCTTAGTCCTTTAACTGTGTCGTGATCTGTCAGTGATGCAATCTGGACACCGTTGTCTGCGAGCAGATTTGCAAGCTCCTCCGGGGAAAGATATCCGTCACTGAGATTTGAATGTGAGTGAAGGTTAACCCTTATGCTATCCATAATTGATGGTACAACAGAAAACAGGAGAAGAAAAGTGTAAAAAAACGACCAAACAGTCGGTAATGATCTTGACCAGTATCATGAAACAGGGTAATGATTTATTAAAAAATCGGAGGTGGGTATTATGGATCATGGACCGGCTGTCCAGTACGGACCTGACAATGCTGCAGGTTTTAAGACAAGACTGGGATTAATTCTGTTTTTTTTCTATGCCTTTGTCTACGGAGTATTTGTTTTTATAAATACTGTTAATCCTGTCATGATGGAACAGGAGATTTTCGCAGGATTGAACCTTGCGATTGTCTATGGGTTCGGTCTTATTTTATTTGCTGTTATCCTTGGTGTTATCTATAACTATGTCTGCACAAGAAAGGAACTTGAGCTGAATACAGATAAAGAGGGGGAAAATATATGATTTATGCAGCATCACCTCTTGCAATTGTTATTTTTACAATATTTGTTCTTGCGGTTCTGGGAATTTCTTTTTACTTTGCCAGGCAGACATCCTCATCAAAGGGGTATTATACTGCAGGCGGAACAATCTCCTGGCCTGTTAACGGTATTGCTTTCGCCGGTGACTATCTTTCCGCAGCATCCTTCCTCGGTATCTGCGGGATGATCGCAACTGCCGGGTATGACGGATTTCTATATTCCATTGGTTATCTGGCAGGATGGGTTGTCGCACTTTTTGTTGTTGCTGAACCCATGAAAAGACTTGGTAAGTATACCTTTACGGATGCCCTTGATTCTAAATTCAACTCAAAAGGGATCCAGCTTGCAGCAGGTATCAGCAGTCTTGTTGTTTCAATATTCTATCTTATTCCGCAGATGGTAGGGGCAGGAGCGCTTGTTACCCCTTTGCTTGGTCTCCCCCATTATGCAGGGGTAATTATGGTCGGAACTATTGTAATAATAATTGTTGCAACTGCAGGAATGAAATCAACTACATATGTTCAGTTTCTCAAAGGGGGACTGCTTATTCTTTTCTCAACAATTCTTGTATTCAGTATTCTTTCAAAAGGGCTAAGCAGAAAACCTTCTGATGAATATCATGAGTTTGCTACAGTCAAAGCAGAGATTTCCTCGGGCAGAGTTATATCATCAGATCCTTCATATACAGTTGTCGGACAGCAGAGATCCGGGGACCTTGATTTTATTAAAATGAGAAAAAACGGAGTAGACAGATGGTGGCTTGTAAAAGACAGCGGGAAAGGGGTTTATATGCAGGAATGTCTTTCCAGAACAAAAAAAGCCGACGGCTCTGTTTTATATAACGGGGAAGCAAAGGAAGCCGGTAAATTCTTTCCGGTCGGGCATATGAGCAGTATCACCTCCGGAGGCAGGGAGGTTGACAGTACCGGGCCTCTGGGGCCGTTCAGCTTCTTTTCTGTTATAAAAGACAGCAGAATTGTCAGGTTTCCTGAAACTGTAATATCTGATAATGCAGATAAAGTTACCGTGTGGTATCAGAATGAAACTGAAGGGAAGAAGATATTAAGGCCCGGCCTTAAGTTTAAGATAGATAAAGGTGCTTCCACTACCTCCAAGCTGAATTTCGTTTCTCTCATGCTTTCCCTCTTTTTCGGGACAGCAGCTCTGCCTCATGTTCTGATAAGATATTATACAGTTCCAAGTCCGGCTGATGCGAGAAAATCCACAATTGTGGCAATTGCAGCTATCGGATTTTTTTATGTACTTACACTTTATATGGGAATAGGTGCAATGGTTAACGGGGTCCTTGATGTTGAAAGCAGCAACATGGCGGCTCCTCTTCTTGCAAAAACTTTCGGTATCTTCCTGTTTGCAGTTATATCAGCAATAGCATTTGCAACTGTTCTGGGTACTGTCAGCGGATTGATTGTCGCAGCATCCGGCGCAGTTGCACGTGACCTTATGAGCAGCTTTATGGGAATAAAATTATCTGATAAAGGGATGGTAAAGGCAGGTAAAATATCTGCTGTAGTGGTGGGAGGAATTGCAATTCTACTCGGGATCCTTTTCAGGGGGATGAATGTCTCCTTCCTTGTCGGTCTTGCTTTTGCAATAGCGGCTTCAGCAAACCTCCCTGCAATAATAATGATCCTGTTCTGGAAAAAGACTACTGCTGCCGGGGTTACCGCATCCATAACAACCGGAATGGTTTCAGCCCTTGGAATCATACTGCTTTCCCCGAGTATGTATGCAAAGTACGGGTTTAATCCGGCGGATGCTGTATTTCCTATAGATAACCCCGGGATTATCTCCATACCCCTTTCATTTTTTGTCCTTATTGCTGTTTCCCTTTTAACAGCAAAAAAAACTCTTCCCGGCAAGGTTTGATTTATAGTTTTCTAAGCTGATATTAAAGGGTACTCTGAAGAAACGCAGAATGCCTTTTTTATTTTTTTCCCGGCAGCGGATTGTTTTTTTTATTCTTTTTCTTGACAGATCCTTTTAAATGATATATGTTACTACTCAAAGAAACGTTACTACGAATAGAAATAGAGGAGATATATTATGGAAGCCAAGACAAGCTTAAAGATGCTGCCGGATGAAAAAGGATATTTTGGAGAATACGGGGGAAGTTTTGTTCCTGAGCAGCTTACCCGGATCCTTCAGGATATTGCTGATGAATATGAAAAACAGAAAAATAATCCTGAATTCAGAAAAGAGCTTTTAAAGCTTTATAAAGATTATGTAGGTCGTCCAAGTCCTATCTTTTATGCAGAAAGTCTTTCCAAAAAAGCCGGGGGTGCTCAGATTTATTTTAAAAGGGAGGATCTTAATCACACAGGAGCTCATAAAATAAATCACTGCCTGGGAGAAGCACTCCTTGCGAAAAAAATGGGAAAGAAAAAGGTTATTGCTGAAACCGGTGCAGGTCAGCATGGAGTGGCACTTGCAACAGCAGCAGCCCTTCTGGATCTTGAATGCGATATTTATATGGGTGAAGTTGATATAGAAAAAGAGCACCCTAATGTTGTCAGGATGAAAATCCTGGGTGCAAATGTAATACCTGTCAAATCAGGACTTAAGACCCTTAAAGAGGCTGTTGATGAGGCATTTATGGGATATCTTCAGGATCCGGTAAATCAGCTTTATGCTATAGGATCAGTAGTAGGACCTCATCCTTTTCCAATGATGGTCCGTGATTTTCAGAAGATTGTCGGAGAAGAGGCAAGGGAGCAGTTTTTTGAAAAAACAGGAAAGCTGCCGGGCAATCTTGTCGCCTGTGTAGGGGGCGGATCAAATGCAATGGGTCTTTTTAATGCTTTTCTTGATAACGAAGAGGTTAATATATACGGTGTTGAACCGGCAGGAATCGGATTTAAAGACGGAGAGCATGCATGTACCTTGAGTTTCGGAACTCCTGGAATGATCCACGGGTTCAAATGCTATCTTCTGCAGGATGAGAAGGGGGAGCCCAAGCCGGTATATTCAGTTGCAAGCGGTCTTGATTATCCGGGAGTTGGTCCCCAGCACAGCTATCTGAAGGATATTGGCAGGGTGAATTATGAATATATCAATGATAAAGAGGCTATAGATGCTTTTTTCACCCTTTCCCGTGTTGAAGGTATAATACCTGCTCTTGAAAGTGCCCATGCAGTTGCATTCGGAATGAAACTTGCAGCAAAACTCGAAAAAGATGATACCATTCTTATCAACCTGTCAGGAAGGGGAGACAAGGATATAGATTTTGTTGTGGAAAAATACGGTAAAAACTACGGTCTTTAGGATCTGTCTTTAAAGGCTGCCGAAAAAAGGCAGCCTTTATTTATCTTTCCAAATCAAGTGATTTTGTATCCGAGGTTATTCCGTTTTTAAGGTTGTATACCTCCTTGAAACCCATTTTTTTCATAATATTTTTAACCTGCCCGCTTCTGTTTCCGGATCTGCAGTAGATGAAATATGTTTTATTTCTGTCGAGTTTATCAATTTCATTGTCAAAACCGCTTGCGTATCTGTTTATATTTACAGCCCCCTTTATCCGTTCAGACCTGAATTCCTCCGGTGTTCTGACATCAATTATCATAAAACCGTCTGATTCACTTAAGCTTTTCATTTTTTCTGTAAATTCTGAGGAAGTAAGATCTTCAAAAACACCTTTATCTGAAGCCTGTGCATGTGTTGCAAAAAGCAAAACAACCAGCAGCAATCCAGAAAATAATATTTTTTTACCCATAAATTTGCCTTCCTGTTTTTTTTATATATATAATATAGTTATATTTTGTATCATCAGTCAAAATATTCATAACAATATATAATCTTCATATAAAAAACATACAGTCTTTAGATAAAACTGTTGTAATATATTAAAAAAGATATATTTTGTTTTGGAGGAAAAATGAAACCAAATATTAAAAAAGTCGGAAAAAGAAACAGGTCTGTAAGATTGTGGATTCTCCTTTTTGTTCTTATTCTGACAACAGCTGTCGGTCTGATGCATCAGTTTGGTAAAAGTTTCACAACAGCATCAATTGATTCGTTCTGTCCTTTCGGCGCTCTTGAGTCCCTTTATCTCTTTGTGACAGACGGAAATATGCTTAAAAGGACTAATTTTAATGATTTTATCCTGTTAGGGATTGTTGTTTCACTTGCTCTTGTTTTCAGAAGGACTTTCTGCGGCAACCTATGCCCTCTGGGTACTCTGCAGGAACTTTTCTCAAAGGGAGGAATAAAGATAACAAAAAAGAGATATGAAATACCTTTGAAAATTGACAAACCATTAAGATATCTTAAATATGCTGTACTTGTTGTTTTTATAGCTGCAACATGGAAAATAGGAGATCTTGTCATAAGGCCTTATGACCCATGGGTAGCCTATCATCATCTTCTCTCAGATGATCTTATTGCAGAATTTTCAGCTGCGCTTGTAATTCTTGCAATTTCACTTGCAGGGTCATTTTTTTATGACCGCTTTTTCTGTAAATATCTCTGCCCCATGGGGGCTTTTCTGGGGATAGTTGGAAAAATCGGCTTTTTCAGGGTAAGGAGAAACGAAACGACATGTATAGACTGTAAACTCTGTACCAAAGTATGTCCTGTTAATATAAAAGTTCATGAGATATCTGATGTCAGGTCATCTGAATGTCTGAACTGTAATGAATGCGTTAATGTCTGCCCGGTTGAAAATACCCTCACTATATCAGGAAGCAGAAAGGGGAGGATCGGTTCACTTTCCTTTACAGTTATCACCTTTGTTGCAATGTTGGCAGTTGTCGGGATAACTTCCGTGTCAGGAAGCTTTACATGGCTTATGCCATCCCTGGGATATTCTGCTGATCTTGAAAAATTCAATCCGGATGATATAAGGGGGAAATATACTTTCAAAGAGATTTCCGAAGCAACAGGAATTCCTGAGGAAGTTATTATTAAGGAATTCGGCCTGACCCATGAGAAATTCCTCCTTCCTCTTAAGGAGACAGGAATTGAAGCTGAAACTGTCAGAGACTATATCAAAAAAATGAAGGAATAATGGTTTTACAAAAGTTTTACAAAACAGGAATATGATTTTATTTGTAAAACTTTTGTAATCATTTTATTATGGATTGTTTCGTTTCGAATAAATCGGCATCAAAAGAGGTGATATTCATGCAGGAACTTGAAAAACTTACAATCCGTAATCTGATAAAAAGCAGTGTATCCAGATACAGTGATCTGCCGGCACTTTCTTTTGTTGATTCAAAACCCCTTTCTTTCATGGAAGTCGGTGAGAAATCAGAAAAAGTTGCACATATGCTGCAGAAGGCCGGTATCGGAAAAGAGAGTCATGTTGCTATTCTAAGCGAAAATACCCCGCACTGGGGTATTTCATATTTTGCTGTTGCCCTTGCCGGAGGGGTTAATGTCCCAATTCTTCCCGATTTTCATCCGAATGAGATAAAAAATATTCTTTTACACGCTGAGTGTGACGCGGTTATAGTTTCCAGGAAGTTGAGGTTTAAGATTGATGATCCGGAACTTGATCTGAAGGTTCTTTTTGCAGATGATTTTGTTTTTGAAGATGACAGCCTTAATCTTCGTGTTTCAACTTCGCAGGAACCCTTTGTTGAGGCAATTACAGAAGAAGATGATTTAGCATCAATTATATATACTTCAGGTACAACCGGGCAGTCAAAAGGGGTAATGCTTACCAATAGAAATGTTGTCTCTAATGCTGTTAATGCAGCTCCTATACCTGAGATGGTTGCCGGTGACAGGATGCTCTCTATACTTCCCCTTTCTCATGCATATGAGTTTTCACTCGGATTCCTTATCCCCTTCTATGTTGGCGCTGCTGTTTATTATCTGGGGAAGCCGCCGACACCCTCAGTTATGCTGCCTGCCCTCCTTAAGGTCAGGCCTGTAGCTATGCTCTCTGTTCCCCTTCTCATCGAAAAGATTTACAGACAGAAAATACTAAAAACTTTTACAAAAAGCCGTATCATGAAAATGCTCTACAGCTTTCCCCCTGTACGGAAAATTCTAAACAGAATAGCAGGTATAAAGCTTCGGAAGCTTTTCGGCGGCAAGGTTATATTTTTCGGTATAGGGGGGGCAAAGCTTTCACCTGATGTTGAAAAATTTCTGAGAGAAGCCCGTTTTCCCTATGCGATCGGGTATGGTCTTACAGAGACATCTCCTCTTCTGGCAGGTGATAATGCCCGCAATACCAGGTATATGTCGACAGGCCGGATTCTTAAGGGGGTTGAAATAAGGATAGAAAATCCTGACCCCGATACAGGGGCGGGGGAGATAGTTGTTAAGGGGCCCAATATAATGAAGGGTTATTTTAAAAATCCTGAACTTACTTCAGAGGTTCTTTCCTCTGACGGATGGTTCCGAACAGGTGATCTCGGAGAGTATCTTGAAAATGGATACCTCTATATTAAAGGGAGAACCAAGAACCTGATACTGGGACCGAGCGGTGAGAATATTTATCCGGAAACAATTGAAGGTGTTATTAACAGCTGTGATTTTGTCGAGGATTCAATGGTATATGACTGTAAGGGGAGAATCGTAGCACTTGTTCAGCTTAACCGGGACGAGGTAATGGCAAGGTTTGAGGAGTTTAAAAATGAAGCTGTAGAAGGGACAAGGCAGCTGCAGGAATTTTTTACTTCACATCTTTCCGAAATCAAGAAAAGGGTTAATCAGCAGCTGAACAGTTTTTCAAGGATCAGTGATGTTGTTGAGCAGAAAGATCCTTTTGAAAAAACCCCGACAAAAAAGATTAAGAGATATCTGTATATTAAAAAAAATGATCAGGATCAGTAACCTGTTCCTCTTTTGAGGATTCATTATCAGGGATAATCCGGCAGGGATCGTATTGCCCCTTTTTTTTATCTTGTTAAACAGGAATCCCTGTTATCTCTGTCCTCTCCGACCAATAAGTAATTATGAAACTGTTTACTCTTTATATCCCCCATCCTGGGAGTTTGAAGTCAATGGCGTTGATAATTTATTATAATAGCTAAAAAGCCGAATATAATCAGGAAAAAAAACTTGACTGCCGAATAAAGCGGGGTTAAGATGAAATAAAGGAAGCTGCCGTTTAAAGAGCTGAATCAGGATAAATGTCAGTACCGGATTAACAGGTGCTGTTTTTCGATAAAATAATTATTAATAGGAGTTTAACATGCAGGAAGTATTAGTGCTGGGTGATGAGGCTCTTGCACTTGGAGCTGTGGATGCAGGATTATCTGTAGCATACGGATATCCGGGGACCCCTTCTACTGAAATCATGGAATACCTTATCCATTACAGCGGGTCTGCAGACAGCGGACTTATTGCCAGGTGGTGCACAAATGAGAAGACAGCCTGTGAAGGGGCGATAGGTGTTTCATTCGGCGGGAAAAAGGCCCTTGTTACAATGAAACATGTGGGTTTGAATGTTGCTTCAGATGCTTTTATGAATTCTGCATTAATGAAAATTCATGGAGGACTTGTTATTGCTGTAGCAGATGATCCCGGTATGCATTCCTCTCAGAATGAGCAGGATTCCCGTTTTTTTGCCGATTTTGCGAAGGTTCCATGTTTTGAACCAAAAAGTCATCAGGAAGCCTATGATATGGCGATTGAAGCTTTCAGAATATCAGAACTGTTTCATGTCCCTGTAATTATTAAGCTTGTCACCCGTCTTTCCCATTCAAGAGCTGTTATCAACAGGGGGGGGTCTGCAGGGCGTAAAACTCTCGGGAAGGCCCCTGACAGAAAGGGATGGATGGCTATCCCTGCTCTTTCCAGGGGGAACTGGGAGAATCATCTTATTCTTCAGAAGGATTTTCTTGAATACTCCGAGAAAAGCAGATTTAACCCTCTTACAATAAATCCTGAAAATAAGGATATTGCAGTAATTACAACTGGTCTTGCCGGTAATTATTATATGGAAAACCTTTCAGATTTATCGCCTGTGCCCTCCCATCTTCATATCGGTGTATACCCGATCCCTGAAGAAAAGGTTAGAAAATTATGCGAAAGCGCTGAAAAAACCATTGTAATTGAAGAGGGATATCCTTTTGTTGAACGTTTTATGAGGGGTATTCTTCCGGGCAGCTGGAATATTGACGGAAAAATGAACAGTGTTGTTACTCCTGCCGGGGAACTGGATCCTGACAATGTCAGAAAGGCTCTTGCCCTTCCTCCAAGGGCTGCAAGAAAAGCGGCAGATATTTCCCTTCCCGGGCGTCCTCCGCAGCTGTGCGCCGGATGTCCTCACGGTGACAGTTTTAATGCTTTGAATGAGGCACTGGAAAAACTTGGCGGGGGGACTGTTACAAGTGATATCGGCTGTTATGCTCTTGGCGCATATCCTCCATATAATGCTGTGGAAACAATCCTCTGTATGGGGGCAAGTGTCGGTATGGCAAGGGGTGCTTCTGAATCGGGACTGAAGAATGTTGTGGCAACAATCGGAGACAGCACATTTCTCCATTCCGGAATTACGGGGCTTATAGATGCGGTTTCTACCGACACCCCGATGACACTGATAATACTTGATAACTCAACCACTGCCATGACAGGGGGGCAGGATACAATACTTTCCTCTTCCAGGATTAAACAGATTGTTCTCGGCTGCGGGGTTGATCCTGATCACCTAAAGGAATTTATTCCCCTCCCGAAGAACCATGAGAAAAATGTGAAGATACTTATGGATGAGATTTCCCACCCGGGATTATCGGTTGTTATTCCTCTCCGTGAGTGTATTCAGACTCTCAGGCAGAAAAAATCCAGATCAGCAGAGAAGGTATAGGAGGATCAGGTTATGGCTGAAAAGATAGATATTATATTATCAGGTGTCGGAGGGCAGGGGGTCCTGTCAGTAGGAGCAATTGTCTCCATGGCTGCAATGAAGGAAGGCTTTAAAGTAAGGCAGTCTGAAGTTCACGGTATGGCACAGAGGGGAGGTGCAGTCCTTGCCCACCTCAGAATATCCTCAGGTGTTATTGAAAGCGATCTTATCCCCAGGGGCGGTGCAGATGTCGTATTAAGCATGGAGCCTCTTGAGTCACTCAGGTACCTTGAATATCTGAAACCGGACGGTGCACTTATTACAGCAAAAGAAGCTGTAGAAAATATTTCTGACTATCCGGATATCAATAAAATCCATCAGGCGGTAGAGGCGCAGCCTTTTTCCCTCTTGATCGATGCCAAAAATCTTGCAAAAGAGGCAGGAGCGGTGCGTGCGGTAAATATGGTCCTTGTAGGGGCATTATCTTTAAAACTTCCTGTAAAACCTGAATCCATAGAAAATGCTGTCAGGGATAAATTTACATCCAAGGGAGAGGAGGTAGTAAGCTGTAATCTTAAAGCGTTCAGCCTGGGGAGAAGGGCAGGAGGGGGAAATGATTAACAGCAGCGCTCTGAACCCGCTTTTTTATCCCAGGAATGTTGCTCTTATAGGGGCAACATCCAGGCCTGAAAAGGTAGGGAATATTATCCTTAAAAGGCTTGTGACTACCAGGGTGCGTCTTTATCCTGTTCATCCCACTGAAACAGTTCTTGAGGGAATTCCTGTAGTCAATGATATTAAAGACCTTCCTGATGATCTTGATCTTGCAGTAATTACAATAGGGGCTTCAGGTGCTGTTGAGGCGGCGGAAGCATGCGCCTCAAAAGGGACAAAAGTTCTTATTGTTGTTGCAAGTGGTTTCGGCGAGGCAGGAGAAGAGGGTTCTGCCCTTGAAAAAAGGCTTGGTGAAATCCGGGAGAAATACGGAACAAGGATTCTAGGCCCCAATACGCTGGGTGTTTTTCTTCCTGAGAACGGTCTTAATACAATATTTGTTGAACACGGCGACAGATCGCTTGCCGGCGGCGGCGGTGTTGCTTTTTTAACGCAGAGCGGCTCTGTCGGTTCGGAAGCGCTGGGATACGCTTCCAATATCGGTTTCGGGATGAGGGTTTTTGTAGGTCTCGGGAATAAAATAGATCTTGATGAGCTTGATTTCCTGAAATATTTCGGTAAGGACAGAAAAACAAAATCTATTGCAGTGTATGTTGAAAGTATAGAAAAAGGGAAGGAATTCCTTGAAGAAGCTGCTTTGGTCAGCCGTAAAAAACCTGTGATTGTTTTAAAGGCCGGACGGACAGCTGCCGGACAATCTGCCGTCAGTTCACACACAGGCAAGCTCGCAGGGTCAGACCGTGTAATTGACGGCGCTTTCAGGCAGTACGGGATCCTGAGGGTTCTGGATGACGAGGAACTCTGCGATGCTGCAAAAGTTCTTTCCATGACCACCCTGCCTAAGGGGAACAGGATTGCTGTTCTGACTGCAGCAGGGGGATACGGGGTTATGTGTGCTGACTATATAGAGGAAAAGTCGCCGCGGGGGAACCTGGTCATGGCCAGCCTGTCTGAGTCCACCTCAAAAAGACTCAGGGAAATAAATATCGGATTTGCATCGTCCAGAAATCCTGTTGATATTACAGCTGCTGCTGACAGCAGAACATATGCTGATAATCTTGAAGTTCTGCTTAAAGATGAAGGTGTTGATATTGTTATCTGTGTTGCCTTTTTTTCTCCTGTCGGAATGTCTGATGATCTTGTTTCGAGTATAGCGGAGGTATCTCAGAAGTATGACAAACCTGTTCTTGTGTTCAGTGAATACGGCCCTTTTACAGACAGCTATCTGAAGCGGTTCTATAATGAGGGAATCCCCGGATTTCCCACAATTTCAAGAGTAGTAAGGGCTGCAAGATTTCTTGTTGAAAGAAAACAGCTTCTGAAGAATCTTGGGGGTGAAGCATGAAAGAGATAATTGGAGAGTGGCTTGAAAACCTGCGTGTCGGGGGAAAGCCTGATGAATGGGAATCGAAAAATCTTCTCTCACAGATAGGGATAAATATACCTTCCGGACGAAGAATAATGCCGGGAGATTCTCCTGATCCTGATGAATTTGATTATCCTCTTGTTTTAAAGGTCTGTGATCCTGAAATTATCCATAAAACTGAACAGGGCGGGGTAAAGCTTAATGTGGGAAGGGATACTTTTTCAGAAGTAAAGCGGGAGCTTGAAGGCAAATTCCCCTCTTCTCCTCTTCTTGCAGAGGCTATGTGTAAAGTTACAGGTACGGAGTTTATCCTCGGAGGACTTCTGGACCCGGTTTTCGGTCCTGCAATAATGGCCGGTGCTGGGGGGGTGCTTACAGAACTTTATAAGGATGCTGTTTTCCGTCTCTGCCCCTGTTCTGAAGAGGAAGCGGTGAGAATGCTGAAGGAGCTCCAGATCTCTCCTGTGCTTGAGGGTTACAGGGGGAGTCCCCTTGATCTCTATTCTCTGGCAGAGATTGTATCAAAGATAAGCAGATTGATTGATGACTTTGAAGGGAATTTAAGCCAGGTTGATATTAATCCTCTGGTCTATAGCGGCGGAGTATGGACTGCTCTTGATTGTGTTTTTGTTTTGAAACAGGGATCAGGGGAGAGGAGGTTTTAGATGGCTGTTTCGAGGGAAATAAAGGAATATCTCGGCTCTTCTTCTTTTATACGCAAAATGTTTGAAGAAGGAAATACCCTGAGGCGGAAGTACGGAAAAGACAGTGTTTTTGATTTTACAATTGGTAATCCCGATCTGGAGCCTCCGGCATCCTTTAAAAAGGCTGTTATAGATATTATCAGCAGTGATGAGGCGGGGCTTCACAGTTATATGTCAAATGCCGGATATGATTTTGTAAGGGATGCAGTTTCTGTTCGGGTTTCTGAGGAGCAGAAAACCGCTGTCTCCGGAAAAAGTATTCTAATGACAGGGGGAGCCGGAGGGGCGCTTAATGTAATTTTAAGATCAATTCTCAATCCCGGAGACACAGTAATAGCTTCAATTCCTTATTTTGTGGAATACAAATTCTATGTCGCAAATTACGGAGGAAAGATCAGATTTGTCAGGACCAGTGAAGATTTTGACCTGGATATAGACGAAATAGAAAAGGCGATTGACAGTACAACAGCAGCTGTTCTGATAAACTCCCCGAATAATCCTTCAGGGATGATATATCCTGAAGAAACAATAAAGAAGCTCGGAGATCTTCTGAGGGAGAAAAGCAGGGAAACCGGAAGAACTGTTTATCTTATAAGCGATGAACCGTACCGGAAAATTGCTTTTGACGGCTTCGAAGTTCCTCCTGTTTTCCCGCATTATGAGAACACTCTTGTTGCAACTTCCTGTTCAAAGGACCTGTCTATTCCAGGTGAGCGGATAGGCTGGATTTCTGTAAATCCTTCTTCAGATGATTATGATGAGCTTTTTGGAGCTCTGGTAATCTGTAACCGGATACTTGGATATGTCAATGCCCCTGCTCTTATGCAGAGGGCTGTTGCCAGAGTGCTCTTTGATACAGCTGATATGGGGGAATATCAGAGGAAAAAGGACCTGCTGTGCGGGGGGTTGAGAAAGGCAGGGTACAGTTTTCATGAACCGAGGGGAACGTTTTATGTTTTTGTAAAAGTGCCGTGTGAGGATGATTCTCTTTTCATGGAAGCTCTCAAGGAGGAGATGATACTGGCCGTCCCGGGGGGAGGATTCGGAATGGATGGTTATTTCCGTCTGGCTTTCTGTACTGATGATAAAACAATTATTAGATCCATAGCCGGATTTGAAAGGGTTTTCAGGAAGTTTAACTGATGAGACTTTATTTCTGAATTTGACTGTTGTAATGAAGCAGGGTGGAGGTCGGAAATATATTGCCCGGGATCATCTTTAAATAGCTTTTTTTTAATTTTGGCCGTATAATAATCGGAATATGAAGAAGATTGATGAAATAAACAGACAGATACTCTCAATTCTCCAGAGCGACGGTTCAATTACAAATCTTGAACTTGCAAAAAGGATAGGTCTTGCACCAGCAAGTACTCTTGAGAGGGTTAAAAAACTTGAACGGACAGGGATTATACGAAAATATGTTGCTCTGCTGGATTCAGAGAAAATTGGCAGGGATATAATTGCGTTTGTTGAGATATCCATGAATGATCATTCAGCTGAAACCATAAAGATGTTCAACAGGGAGATTCTGAAAATTCCGGAGGTTCTGGAATGTTATCATATTTCAGGTGATAAGGATTTTCTTTTGAAGGTAGTTACCGGAAGTATAAAAAATTATGAAACCTTTGCTATTGAAAAACTTGCCGTTATACCTCATGTAGGAAAGATAAGTACCCTCTTTGTTCTTTCCACTATTAAATCTGAAACAGCAATTCATCTTGAGGAGTGATATATTATTCCGTTCATTATTGCGAATGCCGAATATGATATGGTAAAAATTCTTGACAGCCGAATATTGCTGAAATACAATTATTTAAAATATACTGGGAGTTATTTTTAAGGAGGTATTGTTTTGAACACTGAAAATCAAAGAGAGCAGCTTGCGAGCAGGCTGGGGTTTCTTCTGATTTCTGCTGGCTGTGCCATTGGTCTTGGCAATGTATGGAGATTTCCGTATATAACAGGAAAATACGGCGGAGCTGCATTTGTTGTGATTTATCTGGTATTCCTTGTCATTCTCGGACTTCCTATCATGGTAATGGAGTTTTCCATAGGAAGGGGAGGGAGGAAAAATATTGCAGGCGCTCTTCGGGCTCTTGAACCGGAAGGGTCAAAATGGCACCTGTACGGATATTTTGCAATTCTCGGCAACCTGGTTCTGATGATGTTCTACACCACAGTTGCAGGCTGGATGCTGGCTTACTTTTTCTTTATGCTTAAAGGGGACCTTTCCGGGCTTACTCCTGACCAGATAGGAGGATTTTTCGGAGGTTTTCTGAGTCAGCCGGGGAGTCTTGTTTTCTGGATGCTTCTGGCTGTAGTTGTCGGATTCTTTGTCTGTTCAATAGGTCTTCAGAAAGGTGTTGAGAAGGTAACAAAAATAATGATGTCAGCATTATTTGTAATTCTTATTATCCTTGTTTTCAGGGCTGTTACACTTCCTGGTGCTGGAAAAGGTCTTGCTTTCTATCTGAAACCTGATTTCGGAAAGCTTGCAGAGACAGGTCTCTGGGAAGCGGTGTATGCTGCAATGGGACAGGCTTTTTTCACATTAAGCCTCGGGATAGGAAGTATGGCTATTTTCGGAAGCTATATAGGAAAGGAAAGGTCTCTTACAGGCGAATCAGTCAATATAATGCTGCTTGATACAACTGTTGCCCTTCTTGCCGGAATGATTATATTCCCTGCATGTTTTGCATTCGGACAGGACCCTGGAGCAGGCCCGGGGCTTATATTTGTAACACTTCCCAATATTTTCAATACAATGGCTGCCGGAAGACTCTGGGGATCACTCTTCTTCCTCTTTCTCAGTTTCGCAGCGATGTCAACAGTAATAGCTGTTTTTGAGAATATTATGGCATTTACCATGGATGAATGGGGATGGTCAAGAAAGAAATCAGCACTTATCGACGGTATTGTAATGTTTGTCCTGTCAATACCATGTGCCCTCGGTTTTAATATCTGGAGCGCCATTCAGCCCCTCGGTGCAGGATCCGCAGTAATCGATATTGAGGATTTTATTGTAAGCAATAACCTGCTTCCGATAGGATCCCTGGTCTTTGTCCTTTTCTGTTCATATAAGTTCGGCTGGGGATGGGATAATTTTGTAAAAGAGGCGAATGAAGGCAAGGGGACAAAATTCCCTGAATGGATCAGGCCTTATATACAGTATGTAATTCCGCTTATTATGATTTTTGTATTTATCCAGGGATATATCGACAAGTTCTCCGGTTAATACCCCCCCTGCGGACCCCCTTTCTATGAGAGGGGGTTTGCTGGGGTTTTAAGTATTTCCTCTGCAACCTTAATTGCTTCTACTCCGTCCTTTGAGTAGGAAGCGCCGATAGATGAAGCCCAGTCACGGGTAACAACAGCTCCTCCCACCATGAAAGAGCAGCTTATTCCCTCTTTTTCAGCAAGACTAATAACGTCAGGCATTTTTATCATGGTTGTTGTCATGAGAGCTGAAAGTGCTATTATCTGGGGCTTATGTATTTTTGCCTGCTCTATGATTGTCTTTGCAGGGACATCCTTTCCAAGATCAATTACCTCGAAACCGAAGTTTCTCATTAAAAGAACAACAATATTCTTTCCAATATCGTGTATATCCCCTTCAACTGTAGCAAAAATAATTTTACCTTTGCTGTTCCCTGAATCTGATTCAAGAAGAGGTTCAATCTGCTGGAACCCCTTTTTCATTGTTTCTGCGCTTGCAATCAGCTGCGGGAGAAAATATTCTTTTCTGTCGTAAAGCTCTCCGACATGGATAATGGACGGGATCATTGTTTTTTCAAGAAGTTCAGACGGGTTCTGACCGCTGTCAAGAGCTCTTTTTATCGATGAGTAAATATCATCCCTAATTCCTTCAATTATTCCGGTTCTGACCTCTTCTTCCGGTGTCATATTATTAATAACTGTTTTTCCTGTCTTTGTCCCTGAAGAATCTGAATGGTCCCGGCAGAATGAAATATATTCTGAAGCATCTTTATCCCGTTCTGTCAGAAGGTCGGATGCTGCCTTGATTTCCATGAGAAGAGTATTGGCCGGATTTGCAATGACATGTGAAAGCCCGCTGCTGACCGCCATTGCAAGAAATGCTGCGTTGACCAGGCCCCTTTCCGGGAGCCCGAAAGATATATTTGAGAGGCCTAGAACTGAGCCGAATTTATTGTCGGATGCCCATTTTACAGTTTTGAGTGTTTCTTTTGCTGCTTCAGGTTTTGATGAGACTGTCATGACAAGGCCATCTACAAGGATGTCTTTTTCCCTGTATCCCAGTTTTTCAGCCTTTTTATAAATGTTTTTTATAATTTCAATTCTTCCTGAGCTTTTTGAAGGAAGTTCATTGTCAGTAAGGGGAAGGAGTATAAACATTGATCCATACTTTGCTGCTACAGGCAGAAGTTTTTCAATCTTTTCCTTTTCGCCTGATATTGAGTTTATAAGAGCCCGCCCGGGGTAGTATCTCAGTGCTGCCTCGATTACTGAAATATCTGATGAATCAATTACGAGGGGGAGGTCAGTGCTTGGTGAAAGAAGATCGATAAAGTCAATGATAGTTTTTTTCTCATCAATACCAGGCATTCCTGCGTTTATATCAAGAAATGAAGCCCCGTCTGTTCTCTGCTCAAGTGCCATTTTTCTGACAGTTGTGAATCTGCCTTCTTTCAGCTCTTCCTGAAGCTTTTTCTTCCCTGTAGGATTTATCCGTTCTCCTATTACCCTTACAGGATCTTTTCCCCAGGTAATTACAGCTTCTCTTGAGCTTGAGAGGGAAAAACACTGAATCCCGTTTTCAGGGGGAAGCAGGGGGATGCATTTTTCCATTTCTCTGCTGAGTTCTTTTATATGAAGAGGAGTTGTTCCGCAGCAGCCGCCCATAATATTTACCCCGGCTTTACTGAAACTTTCTGCGTATGATGCAAACTCATCAGGGTCCATCGGAAATACTGTTTTCCCGTTAACCATTTTAGGCATACCGGCATTGGGCTTTCCGACAATCGGCACATCGGCTATCCTTTTCATCCTTTTTATGAAATCAAGCATTTCGGCAGGCCCGGTTGAGCAGTTGCATCCGACTGCATCTGCTCCAAGGCTCTGGAGTGTGACAAGAGCGGCTTCAGGTGATGTCCCGTTTAGTGTCCTTCCATCGGCCTCATATGTCATTGTAACAATTGTAAATGCATCTGTTATCTCTTTTACCGCAATAAGGGCGGCCCTTGCCTCCTGAATATCCATCTGGGTTTCAATTGCAAAAAGGTCTGCTCCCCCGTCAATAAGACCCCGTATCTGTCTTTTAAAAAAATTGACTGCTTTGTTGAAATCAAGATCCCCGAAGGGTTTTATAAAATGCCCGCACGGTCCGATATCGCCGGCAATAAGGGATTTGTCGCCTGCAGCTTCCTTTGCCATTTCAGCAAGTTTTCTGTTTACCTCTTCAACATTATCCTCGCCGTATTGACTCAGTTTGAAAATATTTCCCCCGAAAGTACAGGTATAGATGATATCAGATCCACTTTCGGCATAGCTTTTATATATTGATTTCTGTACTTCAGGGTTGTCGATTGCCCATAGCTCAGGACATACTCCTGAGGGCATCCCCTTCTTCTGAAGCTCTGTTCCGGTCGCTCCGTCAAGAATGAGTACCCGCTTTTCAAGCATTTTATTAATATCATTTTTATCTATCATAATTTTTCCTCTGCATTTATTCAGATAATTCCTGTCACTGCAATTACAGATTTCTGGGGAACCATCATAAAGCTTTCAGTAAGGGTGATACCTAGTTTTTCAAGGGCTAAAATATTATATATTACCTTCTGAATTTCAAGACCGAGATCTCCGTACCCCGGTGAAAATCTTTTATCAAGGAGGGTTTTTGATTCTCTTAAAAGATCTCTCCTGTAAAGAGCTGTGATATAATCAAGTCCTGAGTCGACAATTTCCCCTGCTGCTGCATCAAGAACAACAGCCTTTGTCATGTCCCTGTTCTGCTCTTTCTCTATTGCCTTCATTATCTCATCCCCCCCTGTAACTGCCATAAAAAGGAGTTCTGTTGATTCTTTCAGGAATTTTGAAAGTGATTTGCTGTTTATGGTAAAATTGTCAGATGAAGCGGTATTGACTGAGATTGTATCTGAATCAATTTTATCTATTTTAAGCCTCTGCACAGAACCTCTCAGCTTGATAAGAGAAGACGCCTCTTCTATGTAGCCCTTGACTTCATCTCTGAATGAAGCTGGCACTGTCCCTGTCCGTTTTTTATACCCGAGCCTTGAGAATATGGTGTCATAATCCGGTTTGAAAGGGATACTGCCTAAATACATGGCCTATTATAGCAGGAAATAAATATTTTTCCATACAGGGGAATTATAATATAGGGGGATTTTTAATTCATCCGGCGGGTAATATACTTATCGGGGCCGGGCGGAGTTGATAAGGATATTAATAAATATTATGTTATATACTTGGAATAAATATCGGAGTTGTAATGGTGAAAACTGTAATCAAATCATGCTGTGAAGAAGATCTTTCAGTAATTCAGAAGTTGGGAAGGGAAACATATGATGAAACATTCCGTTCAATGAATACACCCCTTACTATGAAAAAGTATCTTGATGAGGCTTTTTGTGATGAGAAACTGCTGTCTGAACTGAGAAACCCTGCCTCCCGTTTTTTCTTTGTTTACAGTGATAACAGACTGTCAGGGTATCTGAAGATTAATTTTGCTCCGGCCCAGTCAGATATAAACGATCCTGATTCTCTTGAGATAGAAAGGATATATGTTAAAGGTGAGTATAAAGGGAGGGGGATCGGTAAAAAACTGATGAACTATGCAATTGATCTTGCATCTGCGGAAGATAAAAAATATGTATGGCTCGGGGTATGGGAAAAAAACGAATCTGCAATTGGTTTTTATAAAAAATCAGGGTTTACTGAAAAAGGCCGTCACGGTTTCAGGATGGGGGACGAGATCCAGACAGACCTTATTCTGGAGAGGCCTGTCAAAATATAAAATTATTTTAATAATCCGGAGCATAACAGCTCCGGATTTATTGTATCTGAAACAGGAGCCCTGCCTTTTTTGATATCAGTTGCCAGACAGGCTAAAAAATCATCGGTATCATAAGAGGTAAATACACAAGAAGGAACAGGACTGTAAGCAGTCCGAGTAAAAACGGGAGTATTGCTCTGGTGATTTTCTCGATTGAAAGCCCTGTTATTGTAGAGGCCACATACAGGTTTATAGCGACCGGGGGAGTGATCATCCCTATTGATAATCCGACAACCATGATAAGACCGAAATGTATGAGATCCACCCCTATCTGATTTATAAGGGGAAGAAATACAGGGGTCAGTATAATCAGAGCAGATGCTGTTTCCATAAAAACACCTGTAACAAGTATAATCAGGGTGATCAGAAACAGAATTATGTAGGGATTTGAGGAAAGTGAAAGTACCCCGGCTGCAATAATTGACGGGATATTCCAGTTCGCAAGGATCCAGCTCATTATTGCGGAAGTTGCTATTATAAACATAATTACAGACATGGTCATGGCTGACCTGGAGATGATTTTAACAATCTCCTTAAGCTTCATGTCCCGGTAAATAAAAAGAGATACAATCAGGGACCAGTTGACAGCAATTACAGCAGCTTCAGAAGGGGTGAAATAGCCTGTAAAAATACCGCCCAGAATTATTACAGGGGTAAGAAGTCCCCAGAGAGCATCTATAAATGTTTTAAATATATTTTTTATTGAGAATTCGGCTCCTTTTGGATAGTTCCGTCTGTACGCCTGGTTTATTGCGATAATTATAAGGGTAATTCCCATCAGTGTCCCCGGGAGAAATCCGTTTAAAAACAGCCTTGCTACAGACTGGTCCGCAATAACTGCATAAAGGATCATCGGAACTGATGGAGGAATTACAACTCCTATTGTCCCGCTTGCGGCTATAAGGGAAGCTGATGAAGCTTCATTATAACCCTTTCTTTTCAGTTCAGGGACAAGCGTTGTCCCTACAGCAGCTGTAGTTGCCGCTCCTGAACCGGATATAGCTGCAAAAAACATTCCTGCCAGAACTGCAACAATGGACAACCCCCCCTTGAGAAATCCGAAGATTGAATCTGCAAAATCCACAAGTTTTTCCGAGACCTTTCCTTTTGCCATCAGGTCTCCTGCCAGGATGAAAAAAGGAACTGCAATCAGGGCAAAGCTGTCTGTTCCTGCAAACATTCTCTGTGTTACAATCAGGAGAGGTATTCCTTCCCTGATAAGAACTGTTATTGATGAAAGGGCAATTGCTATGGCAACCGGGACCCCGAGCAGCAGAAGCAGAAAAAAGGATGCAAACAATACAAGAGTCATTACGATACCTCCTCTCCGGCTGTATTACCTGGTTGTGACGGGAAAATTACTTCAAGTATTTTATTTACAGAATGAATTCCCATTACAATTGCAGAAAACGGGATTACAGCATATACATACTTCATTGGCAGGCGGAGAGAAGCTGAAACCTGGATTGCCTGCATCTGCATGTATCTGATTCCATAATATACGATTATTATAAAAAAAACTGCAGCCAGAAAATGGCTTAAGATCTGCAGAATCTTTCTTGTTCCTGCGGGAAATGCCTCAACTATAAATGTTACAGCTATATGCATTCCTCTTCTGTATGCCATTGTCGCGCCAAGAAAGGTTGACCATACCAGAAGATAACGGGCAGCTTCTTCAGACCAGCTAAGGGCATTGAAGAAAACTCTGAAAACAATCTGCATTGTAATTGCTGTTATCATCCCGATTATTGTCAGAAAAGTCATGTATTTTATAACACTGTCAATTTTATGACTGACTTTTTGAATTATAAGAATTATGTTCACCAGGCGGCCTCCCCTGTTTGATATAAGTTATGTCCCGGCCCAAGGCCTGGCCGGGACTGGTGAAATACTATGTGGACCTCTATCCATTTCGTGTTAGGTTGGTCCCTATACCGGATACCTTGCCACAGGCATGCTTTGCGATCGCCAATGGCTTAAAGAAATATTTTTTCTGAATCGAAAAAATATATAGTTTTTAGAGGTGCCTTTATTCAAGCTCTTCCCTTATCATTTTTATATAGTCGCCGTATTTTTTGCCATATTTATCATATACAGGGGCAACAGCTTCCTGAAATTTTTTAATATCAGGCTGAATAATTTCCATTCCGTTTTCTCTTAGTTTCGACATCTGTTCCTCTTCGTTTTCGGCATTTGCTTTTCTTTCAAACTCCGCAGCTTCCTGGGCAGCTTCCCTGAAAATTTTCTGGGCGGCCGGGGAGAGACTGTTAAACTTGGCAAGACTCATTACAAACACTGCCGGAGCATAGGTATGTCGTGTCATTGAAAGAAAATTCTGTGTTTCATAAAGCTTGAAAGAGTAGATAACATTAACAGGATTTTCCTGACCGTCAATTGTTCCCTGCTGAAGAGCTGTAAGGGCTTCTGTCCATGCCATTGGAACAGCATTTGCCCCGAGGGATTTAAAAGTATCAATATAAACCGGATTTTCCATTACACGGATCTTCAGTCCGTCAATATCAGCCGGTGACGAGACTGGTCTTTTTGAGTTTGTCAGGTTCCTGAATCCCCTTTCTGCATATGCGAGTCCTTTGATATTCACGCTGTCAAGTTTGGATAGAATCATCTGTCCTACTTTCCCGTCAAGGACTTTGTATGCTTCTTCAGGGCTTGCAAACAGGAATGGCAGTTCAAAAACCCCGATATCTTCCATGAAATTAACAATTGGGCCGTTTGTTATAAGCCCCATATCCACTGTCCCCATCTGCATCCCTTCGAGGAGTGTTCTTTCATCTCCAAGAGTAGCATTGGGATATATTTCAATATTAATTTTGCCCTCTGTCCTTCCTTCTACAAGTTCCTCGAATTTCATTGCTGCGATATGAAAACCATCCTTTTCATTTACAACATGCGCCAGTTTGATTGTCTGTTCGCTGATCTCCTGATCCTGCTTTGCTCCGGAATCAGAAGTTTTTGATGATCTGCCGCATCCGCTTAGCAAAATTGCGGCACCTGCGATCATGATAAGAATTACCTTGCTCATTTTATTCATAAATTTCTCCTTTTTAACAGTGAAGTTCACTGCTTTTTCCCAAATTATAAAAGTGAAGTTGATGGAAATTATAATAACCTGTTTTAGCCCAAATGTATATTATTCAGACTATTATATATTATTGACTGATATTCCGGTCTGTTTGCATAAAATTCCTCAATACAATAAATTGATGTATAATTTTACCGGTATTCTCAAACACTGATTGAATAATAGAAGAACTTTCCCGCTGAGGTCAAGAGTTCATAAATGTATACTATTTAATTTGACAATTATGTATTATCTGATATTTTATTGTTATGATTATAGACGATTTTGTAAAATCCAGAGTTGCCCAATGCTACTGGCAAAATGATTTCAACTGTGCAACAACCTCTCTGAAAATCCTTTCCGAGTATTTTTCGATAGACCTTAACAGTCAGATATTTGATTCAGCTTTAGGAATGCATGGGGCAGGAAAATACGGGGCGCAGTGCGGTCTTGTCGAGGGGCCTCTCCTCTTTACAGGGATTCTGGGCAGATCGCTCAAAATGGATGATGAGAGCATTATAAAGGCCTGTAATGATTTTGCCGGCGCATTTGAAAAGCGTTTCGGCAGCCTTCAGTGCAGTATACTGCGTCCTCAGGGGTTCAGCCCTGAAAATCCGCCCCACATCTGTGAGCCCATTACTGTTTAGGCGGTATTGTTTTCCATAAATTTTCTAAACCGGATAAATAAAAAGAAATAAAAGCGATTCCTGAGCTTATCTTCAAATATTTGTTTTCTTGCAATAACTAAAAGGTTGAGTTAAATTTACTACAGATTGTAAGTAAACATTGAATTTCATACAGTAATAAAAGGGATATAATGAGCGGATTGTATAGTGATGAAAGTGTTGTTTTCGTTATTTTCGGGGCAACAGGAGATCTATCAAAAAGAAAACTGATACCTTCTTTGACAGACCTTCTAAAACAGGGGGCACTGGATAAAAATACCCGTATACTTGGGGTTGGAAGGAGTGATATAACTGATGAGGAGTTCAGGAGTTATACAGATTACAGTGAAAAGAACAGCACCCTCTTTTATCAGCAGCTAGATACTGAAGATCCATTATCCTACGGACGGCTCAAAAAACGGCTTTCAGATCTTGATAAAAACGGGGAAAGCTGCGGAAGATATATTTTCCATCTAGCGGTTCCTCCCGTCATGTACGGAAAAATCATTGACGGACTTTGTAATGTATCTCTGAATAAATCTGAAAGTCCTGGAGGCTGCAGCCGGATAGTTATTGAAAAACCTTTCGGCAGTTCGCTTGAAAGCGCCCGGCTTCTTAATACCAGACTTCACGAAGGATTTACTGAAAACCAGATTTTCAGAATAGACCATTATCTCGGAAAGGAAACTGTTCAGAATATAATTGCTTTCCGTTTTGCAAACGGTATCTTTGAACCTCTTTGGAACAGGAATTATATCAGCTTTGTTGAAATAACAGCAGCAGAAAGTCTTGGCATAGAAAAGAGAGGCAGGTACTACGATAAGTCCGGAGCTTTAAGGGATATGGTGCAGAATCATCTACTCCAGCTCACAGCAGTTGCTGCCATGGAACCCCCTGCTGTTTTTAATGCAGACAGTGTCAGGACGGAAACCCTTAAAATTTTTCAGGCTCTAAGGAAATTTAAGGGTGCTGAGATACCGGCTCATGTTGTAAAGGGGCAGTATTCAGGATCTGCTTCAGGGGGTGTGGAGGTGAAAGGATATCTGGATGAGGATGATGTCTTTGAGTCATCAAGGACTGAGACTTTTGCAGCAGTTAAATTATTCATAGATAACTGGAGATGGGGAGGGGTTCCTTTTTATCTCAGAACAGGGAAAAAACTGCCGGCCAGAGTTTCAGAAATTGTAATACATTTCAAGCCTACACCCCATCAGATTTTCAGCGGAAAAGATAAAAGCTGTATGTGTGAAAATATACTGGTCATGAGGATACAGCCTGACGAAGGGGTACTTATGACCCTTGGAATGAAAAAACCGGGCGGAGGGTTTGATATCCAGGAAATGAAGATGGATTTTAAATATTCTGAAGTATCTGATAAAAGACTTCCAGATGCATATGAAAGGCTTCTTTATGATGTTGTTCAGGGCGATCAGACCTTGTTTACAAGGGCTGACGGTGTAGAGGAATGCTGGAGTTTTATTGATCCTGTAATCGATTACTGGGAAAAGAATATCGATGCACCGGTTTATACATACCCGGCAGGGACCTGGGGCCCTGAAGAAGCTGAAATACTTACAGGGAAGGCAGGGCACAGCTGGCGGTATCCGTGCCGAAATCTTTCAGAGGAAGGGCAATACTGTGAATTGTAATTTTGCTGTTAAAATATTTGAAAATGCAGATGATCTTGTATTATGCATGACAGGTGAATTTTTTGATCATCTTGAAAATGCAGCCGGGGAAGGAAGAGAGCTTAATGTAGCTGTATCAGGAGGAAGGACCCCTGATTTTTTTTACAATGCCTTATCAGAGGCTGATTCTGAAAGGAAGGAACTTCTTTCCGGTCTTAAGCTGTTCTGGGTTGATGAGAGGTGCGTTCCTCCGGAATCCCCTGACAGCAATTACAGCAAGGTAAAAAAACTTCTTCTTGATAAATGCAATATACCGGATGAAAAGATTTTCAGGATAAGGGGGGAGGATACTCCTGAAGCAGAAGCGGAAAGGTACAGCCGGGTACTGAAGGAAAATCTTCCATTCAGAAATTCTTTCCCGTTCTTTGATCTTGTTTTTCTTGGTGTAGGAACAGACGGTCATACAGCAAGTCTTTTCCCCGGGAGTCCTCTTCTGGAGGAGAAAAAACGATTTACAGGTATTGCCCGTTCCCCTGAAAACGGGCAGAAGAGAATAACACTCACCCTTCCTGTTATTAACAATGCGGGGAAGATAATTTTTCTTGTCACAGGCGCTGAGAAAAGGCCTATTGTCAGAACACTTTGCCGTTATGAAAAGGGGGTAATCCAGTATCCTGCTTCCCTTGTCAGAAACAGGGAGCAGAATGTTGAGTGGTATGTTGACAACCTGGCATGGTCTACATGGGAGCAGGACAGCGATATTTACTGAAAAAAAGTGACTCCATTTTCCTGTCAATTTCCGGAGGTTCTCTCAGGAATAATTCTTTTCCTTTTCTTTCAAATGTCATGAGTTTTTTTCCGCCAATTACTGCATCCTTGAGTCTTACCTCATCTTCTGTAAGACTTTCTTTCTTGAAAAGGTTAACTGTCCTGGATATTCTGAAGGCTGTTATAAGCTCTGAGGTTGTCAGGGAGCTGTTCCAGGGATATGCTGAGCTGCCCCTGAGAAGTCCCGGAGGTTTTAGGCGGAAATAATCCGGGTTGCTGAAATCAGGCAGTCCGGGGACTGCATAAAACATTGAGATACCTGATATTCCGGGATTGCGGGCAATAAAAAGAAGTGAATCAACTACTGTTTCCGGTGTGTCGTTTTTGAGACCTGCAATAAAGTAGGTCACAGCCGGGACAGATTTTTTACCTAAATAAATAAGCAGGTTTTCCAGTTTGCTGCTGTTTCCGCTCCTGTTCTCGGATCTGATAATATCGCTTTTAAGGGACCCCATGGTAAAGTTAAACTGTCTGAAATTCTTTTCAATAAGTTTTTGGCAGGTGCTTTCCGGGAGAAGTGTATAATCAAGCCCGTTTTCAGCAGAGAAAAAAATATTTTTTTCATCTCCTGCGGCAAACTGTGAAAAAAAACCGGTGAAAATATCGATTATTTCAAAAAAATAGTCTTTGTCTGTGAGCAGGTTGTCATCCTCGAAATTTATATAGAATTTTTTACCTGAATGGGGGTTGAAAATCTCTTTTCTGCTTAAAAGACTTTCTTTGACAGAGGAAAGGGGTACTTTTCTGAAATTTCTCCCATGGGTTATGAAATTTGAACAGAACCTGCATCTGTTGTTGCATCCTCTTGAGAGCAGGGCAGAGATACTGACAGATTTTCTGTCTGATGCGGCAATATTTACGGATAGTTCAAATTCTCCGTTTTCAGTATGCCTGCCTGTGGGCGGGCAGGTTTTATCAGCCTTATTTATCCGGTCAAGAAAAGGAGGTATGGTAATTTCCCCCTCCCCTTCAAGTACATAATCAAAAAAACTGTCAAAGTATCCGGGAAATACCGAAACTCCGGCCCCTCCGCAGACCAGCGGTATTTCCGGCATTTTTTTCCTGAGTATTTCTGCAAGGGACAGAGCCGGTTCGGCATAGCAGTAGGCGAAAAGTGAAAACATTATCATATCCGGACTGCTTTTTTTTATAATTTCAGCGCATACCGGCAGATCGGGTCCGTATCTTCTGAAAACAGAAAAAAAAGAACAGCTCCCTGTTTCGCCGGGTATAATATATTTTTTAAGGTAATCAAGATAGCGGGGAAGGGCGAGCTGGCTTCTTCCCATGACAGGAAAGTTTATTATTTCAGTTTCATGGTTCCCGATCTTTCTAAGAATTTCAGTAATCCTTACAGCTCCCATATATGAGAAACGGTGATATGTGAAATAAAAATCCTCGACAGGGGGAATGATAACAGCTATTTTCATCTAAGTCTGATCTTAAGTTAAATTAAATATCGCTTCAATATCTGAACTGTAGTATTTAATTAAACCGGTGTGTTACCGATAGTGGTATTATGAGAAAATTATTGATTATACTGCCGGCTTTTTTATTTTGTTTTATTATGTTGTCTGCATCAGATACTACTGTTGACAGAAATAATGACGGAAAGCCTGACAGGTGGTTTGAAATATCATCAGCCGGAGAAGAGATAATCAGGTCTGACAATAATTTTGACGGAATTGTTGACTATGAACTTGAGTATGATGGGGACGGCCGAAAGATCAGGGAAGCTGAAGATTTTAACTGCGACGGGGAAATGGATGATTTCTATTTTTATAAAAACGGGGTTCTGATAAGGCATGAAATTGATTCCAATTATGATACACTTCCTGATATCTGGGTCTATATAGATGAGGGGATTTATATTGAGAAAGTTGAACAGGACAAGGATTTTGACGGTACAGCTGATTATGTCCGTAATTACAGTAAATAAAGGGTTTCAGTCGTAATGGATAATAAAGATTCAGTTTCTTTTTCAGCTGCGGGAGATGTGATAATAGGTTTTCATGCAATTGAGGAAGCCCTTAAAAGCGGAGATTTTTCAGGAACACTGTATGTATCCGGAAAGGGTAAAAGACATGAAAAGATCATCGCCCTTGCAAAGAGCCGCAAGATCAGGGTTTCAAGAGTTTCTGAGAGTGTTATTGAAAAAAAGACCCTCAGCCTGAATGATGATGCCCGGGGGATTCTCCTTGAGTCCTATGGTAAAAAGGAAAAAGGGAATGAGACAAGCCTCAGGGGCTTTCTTGAAAAAATTAAAAAGGGAGACAGGGCGGATTCTATTGTTCTTCTCCTTGACAGTATTACTGACCCACACAACCTTGGAGCAATTTTGAGGTCGGCTGACCAGTTTAATGTGGACCTTGTTATTCTTCCTGCACGGCGCAGTGCCGGCGATAATACAACAGTACGTAAAATATCCTCAGGTGCATCGGAATTTGTTCCCTGTGCGGTAGAAAATCTTTCCAGAGCTGTAGAATTGCTTAAAAAAAGCAATTACTGGATATATGCAGCCGACATGGGAGGAGAGGACTGCTGGAATGTTAATCTTAAAGGGAGGGTGGCTCTTATTCTCGGGAGTGAAGGAAGCGGGGTTTCAAGACTGCTTACGGAAAGCAGTGACGGTATAATAAAAATACCTGCATCCGGTCATGTTGATTCATTCAATGTATCGGTGGCTGCAGGTATTCTGCTTTATGAGGCTGTAAGGCAGCAGTCTCTGAAATAATTATGTAAAACTTCTTATTATTCTTTCTGCAAGATGCACTGAATTTAGTACACCCTGCTTGCCTATTCCCATAGTTGCTACAGGAATTCCTTTGGGAAGCTGCAGTATTGACAGAAGGGCATCAATACCGGAAAGCTCACCGGCAACCAGGGGTATTCCAATAACAGGTTTTTTCGAAATAGAGGCTACAACCCCCGGAAGAGCTGCTGAAAGACCTGCTGCAGTAATAATTATTCTGTAATTTTCCTCTTCTTTTTTGAGAAAATTCATAAGCTCCGGAAGGTTCCTGTGTGCTGAATATACAGCAAGATCGAAGGTCATCTTTTTTTCTTCAATAAGATCAATCCCCGGGGCAATACTTTTCCTGTCTGATTCCGACCCGATTATAAAGAGAATATCTTTCATGCTGATTTACCTCTCAAAGAATTTTTTACCGATATCATTTCTGTAAAAGCAGTCTTTGAAATAGACCTCTTCCACCGCCTGGTAGGCAATGCTGTTTGCTTTTACATAGTTGTTCCCCATCCCGACAACGGTAAAGCATCTGCCGCCTCCGGTAAGAACATTCCCTTTTTCATCAAGCTTTGTTGCTGCATGAAAAAGCGCTACATATTTTTCATTGAATTTAGGTATATAATCGACAGGAATATCTGTTTTATATTCACCGGGATATCCTCCTGATGCTACAACCACCCCTATTGCTGAATCGGTTGATATTTTAAGGGGAAAGTTTTTCAGCTTTTCTTCTGTTATTGTTTCTATCAGATCTCCGAAGTCTGATTTTATCAGCGGGAGCAGTGCCTGGGTTTCAGGATCTCCGAATCTTACATTGTATTCAAGAAGTTTGGGTCCTTCTGAAGTTATCATCAGTCCGAAATAAAGGACCCCTTTATAGCTGAGATTTTCGCTGACAAGACCTTTGAAAGTCGGTTCTATTATCTGTTTTTTTATTTTTTCAAGAAGTTCGGTTGTTACTGAAGGGACCGGGCAGATTGCTCCCATTCCCCCCGTGTTAGGTCCTTCGTCATTGTCATAGGCTTTCTTGAAGTCTGCGCAGGAAGGAAGTATTACATAGTCCTTCCCGTCTGACAGGGTGAAAATCGTAGCTTCCCAGCCGGTCAGATATTCTTCAATAAGGAGCTTGTCGTTTTCAAGTATATCCAGTCCGAAAGAAAGAAGTTCCTCTTTGTTATCTGATTCAAGAACCCCTTTGCCTGCCGCAAGGCCGCTTTTTTTTATGACAATCTTGCCTCTGTTTTTTTCGATAAATTCCCTGAATTTATCCTTATTATCGAATTCAACTGCTTTAGCTGTAGGTATATTGTATTTGATCATGAAGTTTTTAGAAAATGCCTTGCTTGATTCAAGCATGGCAGCAGCTTTATGGGGTCCGATAGCTTTTATACCTGCATCATGAAGGGCATCAACTATTCCGGCTGCAAGCGGAGCTTCCGGTCCGACAAAAACGACATCAATCCGGTGTTTCCGGCAGGCATCTATTACCATATCCTTATTGCACGGATCAATATCTGAAAGATTATCAGCCAGTTCCGCTGTACCTGCATTACCGGGAGCCGCGTAAAGACCTGTAATTATGTTGCTTTTTGCAAAACTCCAGATAATAGCATGTTCCCTTGCTCCTGATCCCAGAACCAATACCTTCAATGTAATACCTCCTTTTGATGAAAAAACCAAGCTTCTCGATTACGGGCAATAGTTATCAAGAAGTTTTTTTATAACCTCCGGATAATAAGTATGTTCTATGTTATGTATTTTTTTTTCAATTTCTTCAATAGGCTCATTTCCGCTGCGGATAAAAGATTTCTGCATAATAACAGGCCCGGTATCTACCCCTTCGTCAACATAATGTATTGTGACTCCAAGCTCTTTATCGTCCGAGTTGTAGCTTTCCTCAATTCCGTGTGTTCCCGGATGTTTCGGCAGCAGGGCAGGGTGGATATTGATAATTCTGTTTATGTACCGGTTTATCAGAGAAGGGGTCAGAAGCCTCATAAAACCTGCCAGGGCAATAATATCTATTCTTTCATTTTCGAGGATATCTATAATCTCTTTCTCTGCTTCAGTTTTCTCCCTTTTGTAGTATGAGACATAATAGCTTTTTATACCCATCAGTTCCGCTCTTCTGAATGACCATGCATCTTTTCTGTCACAGATCATACAGCCTATCCTGTGTTCTGTTGCAAGAATCTTTTCAGAGATGGCCTGGAAATTTGAGCCGTTCCCCGATGTGAAAACTGCAAGATTTGCCATCAGGCAAGCTCTCCTATTTTCAGTATTTTTATTCCGGATTCCATGCCTGTTTTGACAACAGACTCTTCATCACCCTTTTTTACTGTAAATGCAATTCCGATTCCCATATTGAAAACCTTTCTCATCTCCTTTTCTTCTATGTTACCCTCTTTTTGCATCTTGTTAAAGATATCGGGGACTTTCCAGGCTGAGAAGTCAATTTCCGGTTTCAGATTTTCAGGGACTGTTCTTATCAGATTGCCGACAAGCCCCCCCCCTGTAATATGCGCAGCAGAAAGTATTTTTCCTGTAGCAAGCAGTTTCTTAAGTTCTCTGACATAAATTTTTGTTGGTTTTAAAAGCTCTTTTCTTCCTTCGATATCATCTTCTCTTATTATTTTCCGTGCAAGTGAAAGACCGTTCGAGTGTACCCCTTCAGAGGGGAGGGCCAGAATTATATCGCCTTTTGAAATCTTATCCTTTCTGGGAAGCATGTTGTCTTTACTGACAAGACCGACGCAGAAACCTGCAAGATCGAAATCATCTTCTTTATATACATCAGGCATTTCGGCGGTTTCGCCTCCAGCAAGGATGCATTCGGCATCTTCACAGCCTGCTACTATTCCGTTTATGATTTCCTTCATTACCTCTTCGTTAAGTCTTCCGCATGCAATATAATCGAGGAAATTAACCGGATCTGCCCCGCAGACAATAAGATCATTGACACACATTGCTACAAGGTCTATTCCGATTGTGTCATATTTATTCAGCTGCCTTGCCAGAAGCAGTTTTGTTCCTACACCGTCAGTTGTTGAGAGGAGCACCGGCTTTTTGTATTTTTCAGTATCAATCTCAATTCCCCCTGCAAAACCGCCGATCTCTCCTGATACTGCTTTTGACTTTATGGAGCCTATAAAACTGGCAAACCTGTCCCCTTTTTCAATATCCACTCCGGCATCTGCATATGATTTTATTTCCATTTCAGTCCTCCCTGATTTCCAACGGATAATTTCCTGTAAAACATGCATAACAGAAATCATCCGGATTTGATACACATTCCCTCAGCTTATCCACCGGAAGAAAAAATACTGAATCAGCACCGATTTGTCCTGCTATCTCTTCAGGTGTCATTCGGTTTGAAATAAGTTCTTCCCTTGTAGGTATGTCTATTCCGAAATAACACGGATTTTTTATTTCAGGGGAAGAAAGCCGCAGGTGTATCTCTCTGGCACCAGCTTCCCTCAGCATTTTTACAATAAGCTTGCTTGTTGTTCCCCTTACAAGTGAATCGTCCACAAGTATTATCTTTTTATCCTTTACAACCTCTTTAACAGGATTGAGTTTCATTCTTACCATAAGTTCCCGCTGCTCTTTTGTCGGCATGATGAAGGACCTTCCGGCATAATGGTTTCTTGAAAGGCCGTATTCCAGCGGGAGTCCAGATCTTTCGGCATAACCAAGGGCAGCGCAGTTCCCCGAATCAGGAACTGACATTACAATATCCCCTTTTACAGTTTCAATGTCAGCCAGTGCCGCTCCCATTCTTTTCCGTTTCAGATGAACAGATTTTCCGAAAATTGATGAATCAGGTCTTGCGAAATAAATTAACTCAAAAATGCAATGGGACTTCCTTGGTGATTCGGCAAACAACTCAGATTTTATCCCGTTTTTATCCACAGTAATCATTTCTCCCGGTTCAACCTCGCGGAACTCTTTTACCTGGAGAATATCAAGGGCGCATGTTTCAGATGCAAAAATAGTCATATTATCTTTTCTGCCCATATAAAGTGGTCTGAACCCCATCGGATCTCTTATTGCAATAAGTGAATCATCTTTCATCATCAGAAGGCTGTATGCCCCTTCCAGTTCAGGGAGGGTTTTGAGAAGTGCATCTCTGAAGTTTTTTTCTCTGGACATGGAAAGCAGATGCAGGATTATTTCTGTATCGGTAGTACTCTGTATAATTGCCCCTTCGGAGAAAACCCTGTTCTTCAGCTCGGAAGCATTGGAAAGTGTTCCATTATGGGCAAGAGCAATCTGCCCCTTATTGCAGATTACATGTATTGGCTGGGCATTTTCAATTCTGTTGCCCCCCTTTGTTGAATATCTTACATGTCCGATCCCTGTGTTGGATTTGCGGTCCATTTTAAGGTATCTTGATAAAACAGCCGGAACCATTCCGAGGTCTTTGTAAACTGTTGTCTTGTCATTTTTGCGATATGCAATACCGGCACTTTCCTGTCCTCTGTGCTGTAATGTAAAGAGGGTGTAAAAAAGCATTTCCGGTATATTGATAGGTGTTTCTGAATAAATACCTGTTACACCGCAGTAATGGCCTGGTTTTGATAGTATGTCTTCCACATAGATAGTTAGCATTCAAAAGGGGTTATAGTCAAGATACATTATCAAAGGGATGAAAGGAATTCTCCCAGAACATCCCGATATTCAGCAATACTTCTGCAGTGAACAATCCGGTTTCTTACCGCAGCAGAACCCTCAAGCCCCCTGGTGTAGGAACAAAGGTGTTTTTTCATTTCTGAGCAGGTCAGTTTTTCTCCGTTGTATTTCAGCGAGAGATCAAAATGTCTCATTGCTGTAATTAGTTTTTCACCAGGGGTATCTTCCCTGTAGAGGTCTTCTGCTGCAAGGGATTTCAGCTGTCTGAAAACTTCCGGTCTTCCGACTGCTCCCCGCGCAATCATTATTCCGTCGCAATATGTTTCTTCAAGCATTCTTATTCCGTCTTCCGGAGAAAAAAGATCGCCGGAGCCGGTTATTGGGACTGACGAATTTTTTTTAAGTGATTTTATTTTTTCCCAGTCAGCCTTCCCTGAATAACCCTGGCTTCTTGTTCTGGGATGAAGTGATATCATTGAAGCTCCGGCTTTTTCGGCAATTTCTGCAGTCTCCAGATAGTTGATACTGGAAGTGTCCCATCCCGACCTTATCTTTACTGTAACAGGAATATCTGTTTCCCCTCTTACCGCTTTGACTATTTCCCCTATTTTCTCAGGACTTTTCATAAGGGCGGAACCTGAACCTGATTTAATGATTTTCGGGACAGGGCAGCCGCAGTTGATATCAATAAAAAGGGGGCTGAATCCTGATATAAAAGAGACAGCTTTTGAAGCGCTTTCCGGCGTTGATGTGAAGATCTGAACAGCATATGCCTTTTCATTGTCAGCCCTTTTAGCCAGACTGAGTGTTCTTCCGTTGTCCCTGACAAGTGCTTCGCATGATACCATTTCAGTAAAACACAGGTCTGCCCCGTTTTCAGTGCAGATGTGCCGGAATGAACGGTCGGTAAATCCTGCCATGGGGGCCAAAAAAATATTCCCGGGTATTGTTACCCGGGAATCAAGTTTTATTTCATGTATCAGTGACTGTTTATTCATTAATATTGAAAAAAGTAAGACTGTTATTATAGAGGATTTCTGCAGTTTCCTCGAGAGACAGCCCTCTCAGTTCAGATATGAACTCGGCAGTGGAATGAAGATAGGCCGGCTTGTTTCTTTTCCCCTTATATTCGGAAGGAACCATGAAAGGGCTTTCCGACTCAATCAGCATCCTTTCAATCGGCATGTTTTTTGCTGTCTCATGCAGATTTCTGGCATTTCTGTAAGTTACATTTCCTGCAAAGGATATATAGAGGTTCTGGTCAAGCGCTCTTCTGGCATATTCCCAGTTTTCTGAAAAACAGTGGAGCACCCCCCCCTTATCCGGGAGTTTTTGGGAAAGAATTTCAAGAACATCCTCTCCTGCTTCCCTGTTATGTATAATTACAGGCAGTTCAAGCTGCTGCGCTATTTCCAGCTGTTTAATAAATAATTCTACCTGTGAATTTTTATCTCCGAATTTCCGATAATAATCTAGACCGATTTCACCGATTGCTACTATCCGGTCAAAGGAAGAACCTTTCCAGATTTTTTCTTCCCAGTCTTTACCCGGATGGGCTACTTCAGACGGAGAAACGCCGATACTGTGGTAGATATTGGTTGCGGTACTCAGGTTTTCGTAGACAATGAAAAAGTCATGGAGGCTGTTGCATATACTTACAATATGTTCCACCTTTTCGTGTCTTGCTTCCTGAGTAATTATAAGCTGTTCTATCGGGTCTTCATTTATAAGCCCAATATGAGCATGAGTATCAAAGTATTTCATTGTACACCGTTATTTATTGATTTAGTTTATGGAATATGTTTTTGATAGTTAGAATATCATGAACTATATAAGTCGTCAACAATTATTTGACAAATATTGGTGTGCGTGATATTCTCAGGGTAAAATAGGAGTAGATTTGTGTCCCCCGTGAATAAATATAAAAAAGTCGAAAACAGGGTCGTTGAATTCCTCGGAAAACAATTGACCGCCTTTTTCGGTAAAATATCAGCATCTTTTAATAATATGATTAATGCGGGAAAGCAGCGGTTTACTGTTATGCTTATTCCCCATTCTGAAAAAAAGATATTCAACTTCAGGATATCGGTTTTTTCCCTTATAGTAATGGTTTTCCTTTTGGGCTGCATGATGACAGCATTTGTGATTTTTACGACCCAGTTTAAAGGTCTGTCCGGTTTACTTGCAAACAGGACAGAGACTCTTGAGAAAAAGGAATCTGATCTTGAAATTATAAGAGACCAGATTGCGGAACTTAAGAGTGTTTCAAGGGTTTTTGAAGCATCACTTTCCAAAACTCTCGGTACTTTGGGTATAGAAAACAGTGAAATAGGGGATAAAGGAAGCTTTTCCCGCTCTGATTTCAATATCCGGGACCTGAAAGACAGGCCTGATGATGTGGTGATGCTGAGGGAGCTTGAAGACCTTAAAACGCTGAGTTCTTTTCTGAACAAATCGGTGGAGTCTTTTGAAGAGATAACAGGTCTTCTTGTTGCACAGGGTGAGCTGCTTGTTGAGCTTCCGACACTCTGGCCTCTTAAGAATGTCAGGGGGAGGATAACAAACTATTTCGGTCCTTCAATACATCCTTTTACAAAAAAATGGTATCTTCATAAGGGAATTGACATTGCATATAAGCAGGGAACCCCGATTGTATCGACAGCAAACGGCAAGGTGGTTGAGAAGGGATATGAACCGATGGGTTTTGGATACTATCTGGTGATCAGGCATAGGTACGGGTTTTTTACAAAATATGCCCATCTTAGTAAGCAGTATGTAGATGAGGGGCAGACTGTAACCCAGGGTGAGGTTATAGGGGCTATGGGGAATACAGGTCTTTCGACCGGAGCACATCTTCATTATGAAGTACGTATAGGGTCTCAGGTGGTTGACCCTGAGCGGTATCTTAATATAAAAAATAAGCTTGGTAATTAAAAAAATCACAGCTGAAAAATTTGGTAGGGTAGTTGATGAGCAATAATCTTATTGAAGATAGAGCTTTTGTTAATTCAATAGTAGGCGAAGGGACCAGGTTTAATGGTGAACTTGATTTAAACGGCCTGCTCAGGATAGACGGCGATTTTACTGGTACAATTAAAACTACGGGGAAAGTTCTTGTCGGAAAAAACGGCAGAGCTGAGTGTACTATCAATGCAAGTACAGTTGTAGTCGGCGGTGCTGTAAAGGGCAATATCTATTCAAGTGAAAGGGTAATTGTTTTGTCTTCCGGAATGATACTTGGAAATATTTATACCCCCCGGCTTATTGTGGAGGAAGGGGTTATACTGAACGGAGAATGTATTATTGATGATGACTACAGAAAAACAGGAAAAACTGATAATACCGGCGGTACCGAAGAGGAATCAGGAGGCGGTATGGTTAAGAGTTCTGGGTCTGTAATAGCTGAAACTTCAACTTTGCAGGAAGAAAAGGCGGCCTCTGAGTCTGTAGTTGCTGATCCTCCGGCTGTAAATGAAGAAAAGGCATCAGTAAACAATTATTCTACCTGATAAATGATCCCATATAATAGATGGATAAAATAGAGTTTTCAGGTCGGAAATCATACCTTAAGAACAGGAAAGGAAATAAAGTATCAAAAAAATCTGGCAGTTTTCTCCATTCATCAGGGGATGTTGAAGGCAGTTTTGCCTCAGGGTTTTCTTTTTTTATTTCAGGGAAAGAGCTGGAGGAGGTCTCCATTGAGGAGCTTCTTGATAATATTCATGAAGCTGGTGAAAAGCTGATTGAGAAACCCTTTCTTTCCTCGATTAAGGAATACAAGAGTGCGGTCAGACAGTTCGTCGGATATGTTGTCAGAAAGGCTTACGATACAGAGACAGATATACAGAGCAGAAGATTTTTGAAAAACGGAATTCCTGTATTTGATGAAAAGAAATGGACAAAAATAAAGGTTGTTGATGAAAAACTTGAAAAACTTGCTGCTTATATTGTTCAGAATCAAAGCAGCCAGCTGAATATTCTGAAAAAAATTGAAGAGATCGAGGGAATCCTCGTGGACTTAATGGGATAATATTTATGAACGAAATGCTGGATGAAGAAATTCTCAGGGAAGATGATGTAATAGATAATACTGTTTCTGATGTTTCAGATCTGCCTGAAAAACTTATAAAGGTTAAATTCATACACTCAAGTGAAACAGAGTATTGTGAATATCCTTCCGGTTTCAGGGTGAATCATGATGACCATGTTATAGCATCAGGGAAATACGGTAAGGACCTTGCCAAAGTGCTGGGAAGTTATATTCTGAGTACAGAAAAAGAGAAGCTTGTCGGGCTTAAAGAGGTCCAGTTTATAGCGCGGATAGCTACTGAAGAGGATATCAGAAAATACGAGAATAATAAGGAGAGGGCAAAAGAGGCTTTCAGGATATGCAGGGAAAAGATTGCCAGGCATAAACTTGATATGAAGCTTGTTACTGCCCATTATCTGCTGGAAGAACCTAAGGTTCTGTTCTTTTTTACTGCCGATTCAAGGGTTGATTTCAGAGAGCTTGTAAAGGATCTGGTTTCTGTATTCAAAATGAGGATCGAGCTGCGGCAGATCGGTGTCAGGGATGAATCAAGGGTAATAGGTGGTCTCGGGGTCTGCAGCAGGGACTATTGCTGTCATGGGCTTACAGATAAACTTAAACCTGTATCAATAAAAATGGCAAAAGATCAGAATTTATCACTCAATTCTATGAAAATATCCGGTCCCTGCGGCAGGCTGCTTTGCTGTCTTTCGTATGAGTATGATTATTATCTCGAGGAAAGAAAAAAATTCCCCCCTGAAGGGGCAAGGATTCTTCATAATGAAAAGAACTACAAAGTAACGGAAATTAATATACTTTCTCTATCTGTAAAGATTGAGAGCCAGGATGGTTCATATCTGCATGTTCCGCTAAAGCATTTCAGGTATGATGATAAAAAAGGTATATGGAAGCTGGCAGGATTTTGAGTATCCAAATCATCTTGACACCTTTTTAAGTTGTCATTATATTCATTCTGAATAGTTTTGTAATTACTTATAGTAAATATACATTGGAGGATTTTTATGGGACAGGTGAGTAAGAATGCCCGTGCCGGGTCAGCAACTCAGAAATTTTTATGTCCGTGCGGCGGTGAAGTAAAAATGAAAACAATTTTTTCAAACGGCAGAAAGAAAACTTTTGCTGAATGTGAAAAATGCAAGAGAATGGAAAGAAAACCCAGGGATTTTAAATAGAAACCGGTAAAGGGCCCTTTTCCGGAAGATTTCGGCTGCTGGGTTCCTTTATTTAAAATCACCGGTACTTGAATTTATGTATCGGTGCAATATGATTGTATTGGGCCGGATATTTCCATGGTTGTTGGAAAAATATGCCGGTTTTTTACAGTGACCTTAAATTCATATTGACTATAGAGTTTTTATCTGTTAATTTCGAAAAATCAAACATTAAGGAGAAGTCCATTGGCAGAGAAAGGTTCTGCGGCTAAAAGACACAGACAGAGTCTCAGAAGAAGACTCAGAAACAGAACAGCAAAAAGTGAAGTTAGAACATCTATCAAAAATTTTACTTCTGCTGTTTCTTCAGAAGACAAAAATGAAGCTGAAAAAGCATACAAGCTTGTTGTAAAAAAAATGGATACAGCAGCAGGTAAAGGAATTTATCATAAAAATACAGTTGCAAGGAAAAAATCACGACTTGCGAGGATGCTTAATAGACTGAACGCCAGGTAAGGACAGGTAATTATCCTTGCTTTGTATTCATACCCCCGGGACAGTTATATCCCCCGGGGTTTTGTCTTACTGTATAATCAGCTGTTCAAAATTAAACCAGGGAGATTGCAGGAGACAGGGATAATCTGTTTTCTGTAATGCTGTCAGTTTAAAACCAGGTAAAGTAAATAGGTAGAATTAAGTGGGTGCCAGTAAGCTAACTAAAGCTGAAATAATTGAAAACATTTATGAGAAAACCGGTTTCAACAAAAAAGATATCCATATAATAATGGATTTGATATTTGAAGAGGTCAAACAGGCTTTAATTGAAGACAGAATAGTTGAACTGCGTGGTTTCGGGACTTTTGAAATCAGGACCAGGAAAGGACGTGATAAAGCGCACAATCCTAAAACAGGGGAAATTGTATCTGTCGGAGCTCATGGCGTTGCGGTTTTCCGTCCGGGAAAGGAACTGAAAAATAGTGTCTGGTCAAAAAGAAAGGAATAGACTTTCACTCCCTGTAAGGGATATGGCCTTGCTGTTTTTTTCTTCAGTTCTCTTCGCATTTTCATTCCCTTCTTTTGTAGTCAGTGCAGGAATCCCCTTCCTTGCCTTCTTTGCTTTTATCCCCCTTTTTGTGGTTGTTCAGAGAATGGGGTGGATACAGGCCCCCTTATACGGACTTTTTTACGGTGTTGTCTCATATGCTATCTTTAACTACTGGCTTTCCAGTTTTCATCCCCTTACAATATTTATTATTCCCCTGCTTTATGCCTGTTATTATTTTATTCTTTTTCCTTTATTAAAACTTGCAGTAAAGCTTTTTCCTCATAAAAATTATATTGTAATTGCATTTATCTGGGTTGCCTATGAATATTTGAGGACAAAGGGGTTCCTTGGATATTCATACGGAGTAATAGGGTATTCCCAGTATCTGATTACACCTCTTGTAAGACTTTCCTCTCTTACAGGTGTCTGGGGAGTTTCCTTTCTTATAATACTTCCTTCAGCTTTTGCAGGTTATCTTATAAGCAGAGGTGAATTATTGTTTCCTCAGTTTATCAGGATTTACCGGATGAGCATCGCTGTTTATGCTTTACTAATTGCAGCGGTTTTTGTATGGGGCTACGCAAGCAGGGTTGATTACAGTAATTCGGAAAAATGGAAAGTTGCAATGGTGCAGCAGAATATCGATCCCTGGCAGGGGGGGGTGAAAACATACCGTGAATCCCTTAAGAGACTGATCAGGCAGAGTGATCTTGCTCTCAAAGAGGATCCTGATATTGTTGTATGGTCAGAAACCTCGTTTGTCCCTGCAATTGAATGGCACACCCGCTACAGAACTGATCAGGAATCCTATAAGCTTGTTAAGGAGCTGAAGGATTACCTGTCCCGGAAAGCGGTCCCGTTTGTTATTGGAAATGATGACGGGCAGCTTGCGAAAGATGAAAACGGCGGAATGACTAGAATTGATTATAATGCAGCAATTCTTTTCGAAAGGGGAGAGATGAAGGAGCGTTACAGAAAAACCCACCTTGTTCCCTTTACTGAGCATTTCCCGTTTAAAAGAGAGCTCCCGTGGCTTTACAGGCTTCTTGAGGAAAGTGATACCCATTTCTGGGAAAAAGGGCTTGAATATACGGTTTTTGAAAGCACAGGGGTGAAATTTTCCACCCCCATCTGTTTTGAAGATACTTTCGGATATCTTTCAAGAAAGTTTATAAATCTGGGTGCGGAAGTTATTGTTAATATGACTAACGACTCCTGGTCAGGGTCGGTTGCATCAGAAGTACAGCATATGATGCATGCTGTTTTCAGGGCGGCTGAAAACAGAAGAAGTGTGATTAGAAGTACTAACGGAGGAATAACCTGCGTAATTGATCCGAATGGAAAAATCATAAGCCGTATTGATCCGTTTATTGAGAGCTATATTGTCTCTGATGTCCCTGTTTATACAGAAAAAGGGACTTTATATACAAAATACGGCGACTGGTTCGCTGTTTTCTCCATAGTTGTTTCAGTTATGCTGATGACTGGAGGGGCTTTGCTGCGTTTGTCTTCTTCTGAAAAAAGTGTCTGATTAAAGAAGGAATTGACAACCGATTAGAAGTATAGGAAAATACAGTAATCAGATTTAATAAAAAGTTGTTTTAAGGGAACTGAAATGGATAAGAAACGGAGAATATTGATCGCATCTTCAGATGAGGTTAACAGAGAATTTTTTGAAATCATGTTCGAGAACCTGGGTTTTGATGTTAATCTATCACTGGATGGTGAAGACGTCTTAAATATTATCCGGAAAGAACGCCCTGATATAATGATACTTGACAGTATAATGCCTGTAATGACAGGGTGGGAAGTTACAAAACATATTAAAAAAGATCCTAAATTTGCCGAGTTCAGTGATATCCCGATAATAATGCTTTCGGAACTTGATAATCCTCAGGATATTGTTGAAGGATTTGACCTCGGAGTTGAGGATTATATCAGAAAACCTTTCAGTTTTGCTGTTGTTTTCGCAAGGGTCAAGGCAGCGCTCAGAAATCGTGAACTTATGTGCAGGAAGCTGCACGGGGATGAAGTAATATCTGTTATAAAAACACTTAACAACACCATGGAATTCCTGAGGGAACACCTTGAGTTACCTATAAAAGAGCTTGACAGTGCAGTTGATGAGTGTGAGCTTGCTGACTTTAAAGACAAGAAGATTTATACATCAAGAATCAAGGAAAAGACAAAGCAGATGAAGGCTGCTATTGAGAGTATATCTGATGAAATAACCGAACTTGAAAAGACAAAAGATGAGATGCAGAGTTTGTTTTTTGATCTTTCCGCTCTTGAAGAGAAATACAGAATTCATATGGCGGAAGTGAAGAAGTAGGAGGAGAGATGGTTTCTGCAGAAAAACTGAAAGCAGTTGAGCTTTTTTCCGAAGGGCGGAAATACTATAAACTTATGCAGTTTGAAGAAGCAAAAAATTATTTCAAGAAAGCACTTGAAGTCTGTGCAGATGACGGACCGGCCCAGGTTTATCTGGACAGATGTGATTATTATATAGAGAATCCACCACCGGAAGACTGGGATGGTGTGTATGTGATGACAACAAAGTAAAAGCAGGGTATATATGGCAAAAAATAATGAAATGAAAGGTGTTGAAAAAATCAGCACAACACTAGGGAAGGAAACAGTTTTTAAAGGAACAATGAAGTTTTCAGAATCTCTCAAGATAGATGGGAATTTTGAGGGAGATATCGAGTCCTCCGGTTTTCTTTATATTGAAGAAGGTGCTGAAGTCAAGGCTGATATAAAGGTGAGGGCCGTTGTTGTAGGGGGAGTTGTACATGGCAATATTACAGCATCCGACAAACTGGAAATGCTTTCAACCGGGCAGGTGTACGGCAATATCAGAACAGCCAAACTCAGAATAGCGGATGGGGTTGTTTTTGAAGGTAAGTGTGAAATGATCAAGGGAGATTCCGATATAAATATTTTCTCCGACACTGTTGAGAAGTTCAAGAATACTGTAAAAACTGTCTGATAATGTATTTTTCCAGTTACAGGATATTTGTATTAACAAAAAATAATATTGAAAAAGTATTAAAAGTAATTTCCGCCGAGAGTATTTTTGTAGAAGTAAAATACTATAATTACGGAGCAGATATAAGGGCTTCTTCTTCTAATCCGGAAAAACTGGAGAAATATTCTGAAAATATAAAGAGTAAATTCGGTTTTTTTATTATCCATGACAAATACGGGCAGTTTCAGGATCTGGAACTGTCCGGTATTGCAGGGGGACTTCTCAGGGAGAAGGGATACATGATTGTAACGGCCGAATCCTGCACCGGAGGCCTTATTGCTGGTAGGCTGAGTGATATTCCGGGAAGTTCAGGGTATTTCTGGGGAGGTTATGTTACATATGATAACAGGGCTAAAATCAGGCTTGGTGTAAATCCTGAAACTCTGGAAAATTACGGAGCGGTATCAGAGGAAACCGTACTTGAAATGGCTGAAAAGGCCTTACTGGAATCGGACGCGGACGTATCAATTGCAGTTACAGGGGTCGCAGGTCCTGGAGGTGGAAGCATCGCTAAGCCGGTAGGAACAGTGTGGTTTGCTTTCATGTCTGCAGCTGAAAAACAGGCACTTGTGTTTAATTTCAGCGGGGACAGAAAGACTGTGAGGGAAAAGGCTTCAGAGACAGCTTTGCTGATTGTTTGTAGAAAAATATTGGATAATGTAGGGGTTGACAGTATTAAAAGCGGTGATTATATTTAAATTAAAGAATATAATGCGTTTTTTCAATTCCTGTTTTATAAAGCACAATACATAAAATCGATAAATGTTTCAGGTGCTGTTTTAAGCCAAATTAAATATAGTATTTTAAATTTAGAAGAGGAGTATTACCCTTTTTATGCTGGATTTTGAAGAAAAAAAGGAAGGCCTGCCGTTGGAAGAAGCAGAAAACAAGGAAACTGGTAATGAAGGTTCTTCAGATACTAATGTTATTGTTAAAAGAAAACCCAGGAAAAGAAAAATCCGGGTTGAATTAATAAAAGATTCTGTCATCTCTGATGATGAAGAAAAAGAAATGCCGTATGTTGCAAAAGATGAAAAGCAGTCTTCTGAGTCTGACAGCAGCAGTGAAGAAGTTGTTCCGGGGAACGGGGGGCAGCATGAAGATGATCTCCTTAATGTACTTAAAACCGACAGGGAAGACAGGGGCGGGCGTCGTAAAAAGAAGTTCCAGGGTGACTCTGAAGACACTGCTAAAAACAAATTGAGTATTAATGATCTTACACGCATGAGCCTTCCTGATTTAAGGGATTTTGCAACTGAGCTGGGCGTTGTTCATGATAATATTGGAAGTCTTAAAAAGCAGGAGCTTATTTTTAATATTCTGAAAGCTCATACATCCAAAAACGGGATTATTCACGCTTATGGTTCTCTTGAAATACTTCCGGACGGTTACGGTTTTCTGAGATCTCCTCAGAACAGTTACCTTCCCGGTTCTGATGATATCTATATTTCGCCTTCACAGATACGGCTTTTTAACCTCAGAACAGGGGACACTGTAGGGGGACAGATAAGACCACCCAGGGAAGGGGAGCGTTTTTTTGCAATGCTCAGGGTTGAAGCTGTCAATTATGATGATCCAAGAGTTGCCCAGACAAGGGTTCCTTTTGACAACCTCACCCCGCTTTATCCGAATGAACGGATAAATATGGAAACCGAGTATGGTGATCCTACTGCAAGAATGATCAATCTTTTCTGTCCTATTGGAAAAGGGCAGAGGGGGCTTATTGTTGCTCCTCCCCGTACAGGTAAAACAATAATTCTTCAGAAAATTGCAAATTCAATTACTACAAATCATCCAGAAGTTCATCTTATAGTTCTGCTCATTGATGAACGTCCGGAAGAAGTTACAGATATGAAGAGGAATGTTAAGGGGGAGGTAATATCATCCACCTTTGATGAGCAGGCTACCCGTCATGTCCAGGTTGCCGAGATGGTAATAGAAAAGGCTAAAAGACTGGTAGAGCATAAGAAAGATGTTGTAATTCTGCTTGACTCCATTACAAGGCTTGCGAGGGCCTATAACCAGACAGTCCCGACTTCAGGTAAGATACTTTCAGGCGGTGTTGACTCAAATGCACTTCACAAGCCAAAAAGGTTTTTCGGAGCTGCCAGGAATATTGAACATGGAGGAAGCCTTACAATTGTGGCAACAGCCCTTATTGAGACCGGAAGCAGGATGGATGAGGTTATCTTCGAGGAGTTTAAAGGTACAGGCAATATGGAGATGAACCTTGACAGAAAAATTTCAGACAGAAGGCTCTATCCGGCTATAAATATAAAAAGATCAGGAACCAGAAAAGAGGATCTTCTCCTCACAGAAGAGGAGCTTAACAAGATGTGGGTCCTCAGAAAGGTTATAAATCCTCTTGATGATGTTGAAATTATTGAATTATTAATTGACAAAATGAGGAAAACCAAGAATAATGAGGCATTCCTGAAATCAATGAATACAACAGGATCTGGAGATTTCCAGGGCTGATTGGAGGATATAGAAATGAAAAAAGATATACACCCGAAGTATACAGAAACAAAGATCAAATGCGCATGTGGAAATGTTATTGAAACAAAATCTACTGTTCAGGATCTGCAGATAGAAATTTGTTCAAGCTGTCATCCTTTTTTCACAGGAAAGGAGAAGCTTGTAGATACTGCAGGTAGGGTTGAGAGATTCAACAAAAAATACGGTTTGAACAGAAACCAGAAATAATTTCTCAAAAAATTCAGCACGCTGGGATACAAATTCCGGCGTGTTTTTTTATCAGAAAATATGTCCACAATATCAATATTATAAAATATCTCCATAAGTTTTTTTTGTTGCACATTCAATAATTATCATATATTATTGAGTAAATGGAAAATCTGTTTTCTCTCCACCAGAGCGAGTATGTATCAGACCCGGAGATAATAGTTGAGGCACCAGGATCAATTACAGTCATGGGAAATCATGTAGATTCAAATGACGGATTTATGCTCCAGGCAGCGCTGGATAACAGAGTGCAGGTTGCTGTTTCAAGAAGGCGGGATAATTCTCTCCGCTTTTTTGCCCCTGATCTTTCTGAAAGAAAGCGGACTACTGTAATAAATATAAAATATAAACGGGAAGACAGGTGGGCGAATTTTATTAAGGGAATTCTATATTCACTTGATCATTACGGATACAATTTTAAAGGGCTTGATATTACTGTAACAGGCAATATTCCTCCTGGGATCGGTCTTTCCTCTTCCCCTGCAATCGGAGTAGCCACAGCACTGGCTGTTTCCTCGCTTATGGATAAAACACTCAAGAATGAAGATATAATTAAAATGGTTTATACAGGGGAAAACAGTTTTATCGGAATGCATAAAATACCTTCCGGAGCTTATCCTTCTCTTTACGGAGAAAAAGACTGTTTTGTATTTGTTGATTTAAAAAACCGGGAGGTGTCCCATATCAAATCAACTCTCAGTGATGTGAGTCTTATAATAACAGTATCAAATGTTCCCGGTATACCTGTAGACAGCGAAATTGAGGAGAGAATATCAGATACCAGAAAGTGCATTGAGGGGCTTAACAGCATTAAATCGGGATCATCACTCAGGGATTATTCAATGAGCGATTTAAGGCATGGTATGGGGGTAGTCCCTGAATATATCAGACGCAGGTGCATTCATGTTGTTGATGAGATGAGAAGGACACAGGAATCAAAGAAGGCGCTGGAAAAGAAGGATTTTGTTACCTTCGGAAAGCTTATGAACAGATCCCATGAAAGTCTAAGGGATAATTTTGAGGTTTCATGTCCTGAAATTGACTGGCTTGTTAAAAGGGCCCAGGAAATAGACGGTGTTTATGGTTCAAAGATAACAGGCACCGGTTTCGGAGGCTGTACTCTTACCCTTATTAAAAATACTGCAATAGAAAAATATCAGGAAAGACTTGATGAATATGAAAGAATTTTCGGATTCAAGGCTGAAATGATTAAATGTATTCCATCTGCTGGTGCAAAAGTCATTTATTCTGTAAATTAAACTACTATGAAAATATTATTGACTAATGATGACGGGATATTCAGCCCCGGAATCAGGATTATTGAAGAGATTCTGAGCAAAGATCATGAAATAATGGTTGTTGCTCCTGATTCTGAAAGAAGCGGGTTTTCAAACTCTCTTACTTTCCATAGAAAACTGATTATTGAAAAACTGGATAAAAATCATTATACATGCGACGGAACTCCGGCGGACTGTGTTCACAGAACCCTCCTCGGAGCAGTCCCGTTTGAACCTGATATTATTGTTTCAGGAATAAACATAGGGCCGAATCTGGGCACAGACCTGATATATTCAGGCACTGCTGCCGCGGCAAGGCAGTCTGCACTTATGGGTATTCCAGGAGTTGCTGTTTCTGTATCTTCATTTACTGAACCCTTTTATTTTGAAACTGCTGCTGAATTTATGGCAGTTTACATAGAATATTTCAGGGACACCTGGGGCAGCGATTGTTTTTTCAATATTAATGTTCCAAGTATTCCTCCGGGGAATCATGAAATAGCAGTTACAAAACCTGCAAGGCGGATGTATCATGATTCTATTTTGAAAAAAGAAATATCCGGCAGTAACCGTATCGAAATATCTCTGGGAATGTCATCAATTGATCATCATGAGGATGAACAGAGTGACTGTGATGCTGTATTAAGCGGTAAGATATCTGTTTCTCCTATCTATCTTCATCCTGTACCGGATCTTAATTCCGGGTTATACTCAGGAAGCGGTTTTGGAGAAAAATAATGGATAGCACCTTTAAAAAAGCAATAGAATACTATAATGAAAAAAGGTATGAACTTGCCCTTAAGGAGCTTCTTAAGTGCGATTATAACCTGGATGACAATGCAGATCTCTCTTATTATCTCGGACTCTGCTATACCAGGCTGGAACATTTTGATGAAGCAGTACTTTTTCTTGAGCAGGTAATAACCACACATCCGAATGTGCTGTATATTTATCAGTGCAGAATGATATTATGCTATATTTATGCTATTACCAGGCAGTTTAAGATGGCTGAGTTTGAGATAAAAAGGCTTATTGAAGACGGATATGAGTCGGCTCAGGTATACTCTTCATACGGCTATATTGAATATCATCAGGGTAAAATCGATAAGGCTCTGGATTATTTCAGACAGGCCCTGTCGCTTGATTCAGAACATCCCAACACGCTGAACTCACTCGGATATATACTGGCTGATGAGAATATAGATCCGGACGAAGCTCTTAAATACTGTCTCCGTGCTAACAACCTTATAAAAGAACATTATCCCTTTCTGGACTCGCTTGGGTGGGCATATTTCAAGGCAGGTGATGCGGTTTCTGCTGAGACTATCCTGCGTGATGCGTATAACAGGTCGGGAAACAATAAGACCATTGCCAAACACCTGAAAACTGTAATTGATTCAAGAAAAAGCTGATAGTTGCCGATTCTGTTAGGTAGAGGCACAATTATGGTGGATAGTATAAATTCTTTAAGAATACAGCCTTTAAATACCCCTGCAAAAGTGGGAACAGAGCATGCTCTTATAGATGACAAGGAACTTAAAGGTATCCTTTTCCTTGGAGTAAAGGGAGATATAAGCAGCATTCTTGATGATAAAAAGGTTGATTTGCTCGTATGACAGCGGGACTGAAAAATCCCGCATATTGATTTGTCTTTCCGTCTCCGGATAAAGTTTCTGGACAAAAATTCATTCATATTGCATAATAACCCTGTGCCGAAAAAGAAACATTCAATAACTTTCTACTGTCTTATACTCTTTGTTTTTCCCCTGTTCCCCCTGTTCTCTCAGGATTTTATGGATATTTCCAGGGGAATGGATGAGTTTAAATGGGGAGTAAAGTCCTTTTTCAGCGGACATTACAATAAGGCAATTTTTTCCTTTGAAAAATCAATTTCCTATAATCCTGACGATCTTCTTGCCCGGGAGTGGCTCGGGAGAGCTTACTATATGTCCGGTCTAGATGATACAGCTTTAAGTCTCTGGAATTCCCTTCTTGAAGACGGCGGCGGTTCTACCAACCTGAGAAATAAGATAGAAATAATTACCTCAAGAAGAAAGCTTGTTGATAATGAGGGATATGACAGGACCTGGGTTCTTGAGACAGAGATAGAGGGGGAAAGACCGGAAGGTTATTTTATGTTTAAAAGACCCTCTTCTCTTATCCCGCTTGATACAGGGGAAATAATAGTTACAAGTTTTGCTACAAATGAACTTGTAATGTTTAATTTAAACGGAAGGCTGATAAAAAAGATTAAAGGGGGCCTGGGGGTCCTTAACCATCCTTTTGATGTTATAAAAATATCAGACAACAGCCTTATTGTCAGCGAATATGAAGGTAACCAGCTTTCAAGGATAAATGAAAACGGATCGATTGAAAAACAGTTCGGGGCAAAAGGTACCGGTGAAGGGGAACTTTTAGGGCCTCAGTATCTTGCTGATGATAAGACCGGGTATATCTATGTTACTGACTGGGGAAACCGGCGGGTGTGTAAATATGACTATGACGGTAACTATATTCTGAGTTTCGGAAGAAGATCCGGTCAGTACAGGGGTCTTGTAAGTCCTACAGGGCTTGCAGCTGTTTCCGGCAGAATTTATGTTGCTGATTCTGAAAGGAACTGTCTGGATGTTTTTGACAGGAGCGGGAATTATCTTGAAACAATAGGAAGCGGGCTTTTTCACAAGCCTGAATCAATATCTGTCATTGATGAGAATAACCTCCTGATTGCTGATACAGACAGAATAGTAAGATTTAATCTTGAGTTTGAATATGCTGATGAAATTTATAAGGGGAAAAAAGGGGAAAGACTGACTGCTGCACGGTTTGATATAAATAATGATATAATTGTAACTGATTTTGATAACAGCAGGGTCCTTTTCCTTTCCGATATGGCGGCAGTTTACGGAGGTCTCTTTGTCAGGATTGACAGTGTTGTTGAAACCGGTTTTCCTTCTGTCAGGGTTGTTGTAAATGTGGAGGACCGGGCGGGAAATCCTGTTATCGGTCTTGAAAAGGGTAATTTCAGGATATCTGAAGACGGTCTTTATCCTGATGAGATGAAACTCCGGTACCAGGGTGATAAATCTGAAACAGCAGATGTTGCTCTTGTATTTGAGGAATCGTTATATATGAACGGAAAAAAGGATTCCCTCAGGAAGTCTGTTGATGATTTCTACACAGCGTTTGGCGGCAGTGACAGGCTGAGACTTGTTGCTGCAGGGGAGAATGCCTCGCTTTTAGCAGATAAAAATGCATCAAAGGAAACTGTAATTACAGGGATACTTAAGAGTTATTCCTCTTCAAAGGAATGCTCTCCAGGTGCCGGTATAAGGCTGGGAGGATCAGAGCTTCTTAACAGTGCTGATAAAAAAGCGGTTGTTTTTATATATTCGGGCTCACCGGTAAAATTCAATTTTGATAAATACAGGCTTGTTGACACAATGCAGTTTCTTAAAAATAATAAAATAGGTTTTTATTATATATATCTTGATCCCGACGGGGAGAATGAGGAACTTGATTATTTATGCCGGGAAACCGGAGGGAAAAGCTATTATCTTTACAGGGCGGAAGGGATAAAGAGTATTGCTGAAGATATTAAAATGAGAAAAAACGGCTACTATATACTTGATTATGTCTCCAAACAGTTCAGCGAATTCGGAAGAAAGTATATACCTTTAAGGATAGAAGCTGTTTATCATAAAAAAAGCGGAAGGGATGAGCTGGGGTACTTTGCTTCACCCGAATAAAGAATTATGAAATGGTGGGATGATCTCTGCAAACAGTGCGGCTACTGCTGCCTTAAGAAGAAAGTTATTAACAGCATCTGTATTATTGATATAAATGATCCCTGCGAATTCCTTGATCCCGAAACAAATAAATGCATGATATATGAAAAAAGGTTTGAGATATGTTCTGACTGCAAAAAGATGACACTTTTTCATCCATTTTTCTGTTCATATCTTCCTGATACATGCGGTTATGTTGAATTTTTTAAAAAATCCGGATGGCTTAAAAAAATAAAGCAAAAGATTAAGAGGTAAGTATTATGGATAAAATTACACCGGACAGAGAGTCTGCTCTGTCTCTCTTAAAGGAATATAATCAGAATGAAAGCCTGATTAAACACGCCTACTCTGTAGAGGCGGTTATGAGGCATTTTGCCCGGCTCAAAGGGGAGGACCCTGATAAATGGGGAATTATCGGGCTTCTTCATGATCTTGATTATGAAAAATATCCTGATCAGCACTGTATAAAGGCCAGGGAGATAATGGAAGAGAGGGGCTGGCCTGATGATTATATACATGCTGTGGTTTGTCACGGATGGGGCATCTGCAGTGATGTTGAACCTGAGCACATAATGGAAAAGATCCTTTTTACCATAGATGAGCTTACCGGGCTTGTTGCAACCACTGCCCTTGTGAGACCTTCTAAAAGTGTTCTGGATACAACAGCAAAATCTGTAAAAAAGAAATGGAAGGATAAGAGATTTGCTGCAGGGGTTGACAGAGGTATCATAGAAAAAGGGGCACAGATGATCGGGATGGAAGTTTCCGATGTAATTACTGAAACAATTGAAGGTATGAAAAGCGTTGCGGAAGAGATTGGTCTTAAGGGTAATATTGATACCTGAGATCAGGAAATATGGCATAACTTTTTATGCAGAAAGTATCCTTTAAAATAATTTTGGGAGATATCTTTTGAAAACATTTAAGATAGCAAAAACACCGTCCCTGATTTTTGGAGAAGGAAGTCTTGGCAGTGTTGAAAAAATTGTCAGAAGCAGCGGCTGGGAAAGTGTTGCGGTTTTTACCGGTTCCAGATCATTCAGAAGCACTTCCGCATGGGAAAAGTTCTGCAGGAGCCTTTCCGGTATAAATATATCTGATTTTGCAGCAGGTGGGGAGCCAACTCCTGAAATAGTTGATAATGCAGCTGCTCTCCTTAAAAAGAGTGGTGTTGACGCTGTTATAGCTATAGGGGGAGGCAGCGTTATTGATGCAGGGAAGGCAGTTTCTGCAATGATAAAATCAGAAGGCAGTGTCAGGGATTATCTTGAAGGGGTAGGAACAAAAGAGCCGGCAGGTGATAAAGTCCCTTTTATTGCAGTTCCGACTACATCAGGAACTGGTTCTGAAGCGACAAAAAATGCTGTTATAAGCAGTGTCGGAAATACGGGATTCAAGAAATCACTGCGACATGATAATTATGTCCCTGATATAGCAGTTATAGATCCTTCCCTTACAGTCCCATGCCCTCCTGATGTGTCTGCTGCTTCAGGCATGGACGCACTGACACAGCTGATAGAGTCATATGTTTCTACCGGAGCGAGCGTTTTTACAGATTCCCTTGTATCATTTGCAATGGAAAAGGCAGGAAGAAGTCTTGAAAAAGTTGTATTCAGCGGCGGTGATATTGAGGCAAGGTCTGATATGGCGTGGGCATCATATGTTTCAGGTATTTCCCTTGCAAATGCAGGCCTCGGGGTGGTTCACGGTATAGCATCCCCGGCAGGAGCTTATACTGCAATACCCCATGGGGTAGTATGCGGTACTTTACTTTCAGAGGCAACCAGATTTATTATAGCAAAGCTTTTCAGGGAAGCCCCTGAGTCTGAGGGGCTTAGAAAGTATGGAGAAGCAGGTGAGATTCTGACCGGCAGAAAAGGGGACACCCTGAAGGCAAGGTGCAGTCTTCTTACGGATTATCTTGATTATCTGACAGATAAACTGGAAATGCCTGGTCTTGCGAAATACGGTTTTACAGATATAACTGTTTCAAAGGTTTCAGAAAAGTCTGACGGCAAAAACAGCCCTGCAGCACTTGATAAAAATGATATAAAGAGAATAATAACATCAAGACTATAATATGAATAAAAATAAATGGCACATAATCTGGGACTATGACGGGACTATTCTCCCGTTTGTTCCCTATGACAGTGAGCAGTTCCTGCTTGATTTCCTTAACAGAAAAAGCAATAAGGCTCTCCCGTACTATAAAAAGCTTGTAAGCAGGCTTGCAGTATATGCGGACAACAGGGAGCTTTTAGGGCATTCCTTTAAAAAATACTATAACTGGATACTTAATAAAACAGAATCTTCTGTACTTGACGAAGTTAACAATCATCTGGCTTCTTTTATTCCTGATGAGCATATTTCAACGATTAAGGGGCTTAAAAAAATCGGGTTTGACATGTCCATTATAAGCTGCGGTACCGGAGATCTCTGTCTTCCCCCCCTTAAGAAAAAAAATGCGGAAAACTGTTTCTCATTTGTTGTTTCAAATTATTTCAGATACAAAAACAACAGAATCAGCGGCATGGATTATAACGTTCTTAAGGGGGAGGACAAGGTGTATCATGCAGAAAAAAACGGACTCTTGCCTGAAAAAACTGTTGTAATCGGCGACGGGTACACCGATATCCCCCTTCTTGACTGGTCCTCTTTCCCTGTTCTTATCGATCCCGGAGGGGAAAAAAGAAAGAAACTTAAACATAAAGACTACCATTTTATTGACAGGATACCGCAATTGACAGATCTGATTAATAAATATAATTTACATCTATGAAAAATCTGATAATTTTTGATATGGACGGTGTTCTCGTTGATGTATCTGCTTCTTACAGGGATACTGTCCGGAAGACTGCATACCTTTTTTTAAAAGACTCAATCGGGGGGGATCAGTTAAAAGAACCGCTCTTTTCACTGAAAGAGCTTTCAACAATAAAACAGAGCGGGGGGCTTAACAACGACTGGGATTTATCGCACCGTGTTATAACTCTTTTGATGAGTATGGTGCTGCATTACGGTTCACCGGAACGGGAGATGTGGGACCTGGCTCCTCTTGCGGAAATACTTTTAAAAAAAGAAAATCCTCTTGAAGAACTGATGAGAGCTGAAAAAGATTATACCTCAAGCCAGGCTGACTGGTATTACAGAAATGATGTCGGGAGCGGTAATCTGATCAAGCAGATATTTCAGGAAGTTTATCTAGGCCCTGAGCTTTTTACTTCAACATACGGAATGGATCCTGGATTCTATAAAGGGGAGGGCTATATCCTGAGAGAGAAGCTTTATATCAGCCCTGAAAAAATATCCGGATGGGCAGAGGATAATATTATTGCAATAGCTACAGGAAGACCAAGGGCAGAAGCCCTTTACCCGATAAGAAAGAATAATCTTGATTTCTTTGCAGAAATATTTTCTCTTGATGAATGTCTTGATGCTGAAAAAAAGGAAGCAGAAAAGAGCGGCAGATATATTTCTTTCAGTAAACCGCACCCTTTTATGCTTGATTCTATTGCAGATAAGGTCATGGAAAGGGGAGAAGAGATCGGGGAATACTATTATGTTGGAGATATGCCTGATGATATGATTGCCGCATCAGAATCAGATCATGGATTCAAGGGGGTTGCGGTTCTCTATTCCGCCCCGGATAAGCAGGAATCCCTTAACAGGCTTAAAGAAGCAGGAGCTTCGGTAATTGCTGAAACTGCAGATGAACTTGATGTTCTTTTCAGGTAAAAAAAACAGGCTGCCTGATAAATGTTTTCCCGGAAAACAACAGACAGCCGGTTTTTATGTTTTTTAGTATTTGATGCTGTATTCGGATGCAAGGAAATTCATGTTATTCTGGGCATTGTCGAATTTCACTTTTCCATAGGTATAAAAATCAAATTTAATTGAAGAAACGGTTTTCTGTATGAGACTCCACAGAAACCAGTAAATGTCAGGGAACGGTTTGAACATATCACTGTAATAAAGAGCTTTTTCAAAATCTTTCCCTTCACAGTAGTGTTCTACAATACTTTTTTCCACTTCTCTCGGAACCAGAATTTCCTGGAACATGTCGCCAAGATCATAGTATTTGGGCCCCATCCCGCCGTATTCCCAGTCAATTATATAAAGAGGTTTTGAAAACTTATCCTTGTATTCATCTGTAACCATGATGAAATTGTCAGCCAGCAGGTCGTTGTGTGTGATTACATAATCGCTTTCTTTTATATTTATGATATCAATAAGTTTCTTAAGTTTTACAAGTGTTCCGTCAATATCAAATTCAGGGAAATTTTTAGCCGCTCCGAGGTCTGTAAGAATCTTATACATTTTTACACACTGCTCATAAGGATTGAAAATATAATCTAAAGTTGCTCCGCTTGAATGTATTCTTCTGATCGGATCAACAATCATTTCCCGCCAGTCATCTTTAAGAAAGTCATCATTGCAGAGTGTGTATCCGCCTGTTATAAACTCTACAATTGTAACATTTTTTTCCGGAAGATATTTAATCAGGTCTGATGAGATATCTGCATCTGCCATCTGCTGAAGTGCACTGGCTTCCCTGTCCCTGTCAATAAACATTTCAGTTTTGTCGCCGTATACCCTTATAGCAACATCCCCTTTCTCACATTTTGCTCTGTAAAGAACATTTGTTATTCCACCGCTGAGAATTGAAACATCGATGTCGCAATCTTTCCATTCAGGAATGAGATCAGCAACGATTTTATCGGTGAATTCAACTTCCAGCAAATTTAGGTTTTCAGTCATTTTATTCCTCCTGAAGGTTCATTTATCCTGCAAAGAAAAAGAACCTGACAGATGGATGGATACCACTTATCAGGTTCTTGTATTTTTAAATAGTAATCATAATAAGCTTTGATTAAAATTCTACAGGAAGTGTTTCATATTTTTCAGCTTCTTTTACAATATCAATTCCCTGTTTCTTGTTGTATCCTTTCCACCATACATAGTATACCCAGCATAATACGAAAAATGCAACTGCAATTCCACCGCCGATTACAACATCATCTGTTGCAAGGAAGGTAACAATTGTAAACCCGATTGACATAATTATGGTTATAGCTGCCCATATTCTTCCGCCAGGTACATAGAAGGGTATAGCTTCTTTGTAGCTTTTTCCGCTGTTTTTAATGTTGGTAAGGTTCTGGTATGATGCGATAGCAATAACGAGCCAGAGAGGAAAAAATACGAAGTTTGCAATTACTGATACTATTCTGATTGCGCCTGAAAGAACGCAGAAAAGAATAAAAACACCGGTTACGAGAATAGGAACTGTAGGTGTTTTGTGACCAGGATTGATTCTTCTGAAAGCTGAAGGAAGCTGTCTTTCTCTTGACATACCGTAAAGCATTCTTGCACCGCCGTATACACATGCATTTGCAGTTGTAAGAGCAGTTGAGATAGCTGCACAGTTCATGAAGATAGCGCCTTTACCGTCCCAGAGTACTTCCATTGCTTTTACCCATACAGAAGCAAAAGGTCCTTCCGGAGCAAGTGCAAGCAGTTCATTCTCAGGTCGGAGAGCGATAATTGCAAGACCACCTGTAATATAGAGTGTACCTGTTATAAGAGTTCCAACAAGCATTGCTGCAGGGATTCTTTTTTCAGGTTCAATTGTTTCTTCAGCTGCAGGAAGGATAGTTACAAATCCTACATAGCAGTATACACCGAAGAAAACAGCTGTCATCCAGTCTGTGAAACTGATTGTTTCTTTGAGAACTGTCCAGTAAGTTACGTCTGCTTTTCCTGAGAAAAGTACAGAAAGAGGCACAGCAATAAGACATGACCACATTATAATACCGAGGACAGACTGTGTTTTTGATGTCATTACTACACCCATGAGGTTGATAATGATAAAAATTACAGTAACAATAAGTCCCCACCAGTAATAGTGGATCTGTGGAAGGAAGTAATAAATATATCTTCCAAGTGCCATAAGCTCTGCTCCGTCGATTGCGATCATACCGAGCCAGAGAGCTACAGCTGTAAGAAAACCGAGAGTATCACTACCAATGATTTTTCTGGCATAGGTAGTTACACTTCCTGCGGACGGATAACTTGAAGCTACTGTTGCAGTTGCAAGCATTGCAATAATTTCTGCAGCCATTCCGATAACATAGCACCAGATAAGGTTGAAACTACCTACACTTGCTACAATGTCTCCGCTCATCATAAGAAATCCAACGCCTGTTACGGTACCGCTGGCAAGAGCAACAAGACCGATAAAACTGATTCCTTTTACCATCTGGTTGCCTTCATTGTGGGTGGCATCTGCCATAAGACTCCTCCTAAAAAATAATAACTATATATAATCCTGAAGAATTCAGGAAAATGTTTGATTAATATGGTAAAAAATATTGATGGTACAGCTAATCAGGTGAAACACTTAATAACAACTATTGTTCATATTGTTCATAAATAATAATATAATGTTAAAGCATAATTTCCATTTGTCAAGTTTTTTATTTTTAATTTTTATTAATATTATTTTCATTATGTTTTAATCAAATCCTTGCTAAACTGGTTGTAGTAGTGTATAATATTTTAGTCATATACATATGTAGATAGGTATATATATTCAGTATAGACCCTGCAGAATGTCTACCGGGAGGCGGTTGTGGAAAAGAAGAGAGCTTTGATTTCTGGAATTATCGGCGGAGGTATCGGCGGAATAGTTGGTGCTTATATTGGAAACAGTCACGGACAGGCACTGGGATACAGCCCCTATTTTATAGCCCTTATGACAGGGATTGCGGCAATAGCTTTTGCAATTTTACTAAGTAAGATAATAAGGTAGAAAGTATGAGGTTTAAAAAGCAGATATGGTTTCTGCCAGTTATTTTTGTTTTAATATTCACAGGATGCAGGGACAAGGCTTACGATACTGTTGAAAAAGCGCCTTCGTCCTTTCAGGCTGTTATAGAAAAAGGGCTTACTGATAATCTCTTACTCAGAAACTGTTTTACAGTGCCGTCTAAAAGCTATCCCGACAGTTATTATGTTGCCGGTGAAATCTACGGCGGTAAAATGAGCGGTGATGTAGTCGGTGTCTGGATCCTTGATGATTATGAAAATCCGTCAAATGTTCTGAGTGTAGATCAGACTGCCATTGCTTTTTCCGTTTTTTCAGCGTCCAGGTATGATAAACCTGAGGCAAGCATAAATAACAGGAAAGAGGCCAGGATAGTAAAAAAATATGTGGAAAGAAAATACTATAAAGAATAGGAAGCAGTTTTCCTGGATATAACAAAGATCCAGTAAATTATATTACTTGAAATATAAATCAGGAGGGAAAAATGAAAAAGGTGGCTATAGGTTGTGATCCTAATGCAGCTGAACAGAAGGAAGTTGTAAAAAAGGTATTAACTGAGCTTGGTTATGAATGTGAGGATTATGGAAGCGATGATCCTATATATGCAAATGTTGCAATTACTCTGGCAGAAGCAGTTGCAGCAGGAAAGCATGACAGGGGTATTCTTTTATGCGGAACAGGGATCGGGATGAGCATTGCTGCCAACAAGGTGCATGGTGCCTACGCAGCTCTCTGTACAGATGTCTATTCTACAGAAAGATCAATATTGAGCAACAATGCCAATATAATGTGTCTTGGTGCGTTTACACTCGGGATTGAGCACATGAAAGTTCTTGTAAAGAGCTGGATGGGTGTGAACTGGGAACCGGGATGCCGGTCTGAATCAAAGGTGCAGAGATTCAGGGATTACGATAACGAGCATATTAAATAGCAGGGGGAAGCTTTATGTACAAACTTACAGATGCGGAAGAACTTGAGCTTAAAAAGATAGCTGTTCAGCTGCGGAAAAATGTTCTTGATATTATAAAGTCCGGTTCAGCAGGACATATCGGAGGGGCTCTTTCATCTACAGAACTGATGACTGCCCTTTATTATAAGGTGCTGAAAAATATTGATCCGGCAAATCCCAAAAGGGAGGACAGGGACAGGTTTTTAATGTCAGCCGGTCATAAGTGTCTCATTGTTTATTCTGCCCTTGCAGAAAAGGGCTTTTTCAGCAAGGATCTTTTTAATACATATTTTAAACTGAAATCAAAGCTCCCGGGACATCCTGATATGCATAAGCTCCCTGGTATTGAAAGTAATACCGGTTCTCTGGGCCACGGACTTCCTATTGCGGTGGGGATGTCAATAGGTCTTAAAATCGATAAAAGTGATGCAAAGGTTTATGTAATCATGGGAGACGGAGAACTCGGTGAGGGAACAAACTGGGAAGCAGCTGCTGCAGCAAGCCATCACAAAGCAGACAATCTTGTTGTTATGGTTGATAGAAACAAGTTCCAGCTCGGCGGTGAAACTAACAATATAATGAATTTTGAACCTCTTGCAAAAAAATGGGAAGCATTCGGCTGGAATGTAAGATCAATTGACGGGCATGACCTGAAAGTTATTGTTGATACCCTTACCGATGCTCCTTTTGAAAAAGGAAAACCGTCTCTTATCATCTGTAATACACTAAAGGCCAAGGGTATTTCCTTCCTTGAGGATACAGCAGCATCCCACTACTGGAAAGTTAATCCTGAACAGGTTTTACAGGCAGAAAAAGAATTAGAAGCAGTTGCAAAGGAGCTTGAAAATGAGTGAGAAAAAAGACCCCAGAAAAACCTTTGGTGAAGCACTTGTTGTAGCAGGAGATAAAAACAGCAAGGTTATGGCAATATCTGCTGACTCATCAAGCGGTTCACAGATGACTATGTTTAAAAACAAGTATCCGGAAAGACATCTTGAATTCGGTATAATGGAACCTGGAATTACAGGTATCTGTGCAGGACTTGCAACAACTGGAAAGATCCCTGTTTTTGCAACTATTGCCCCCTTTGTTACAGGGAGAAATTTTGATCAGATGAAAGTTGATCTTGGATATATGAAACAGAATGTTAAGGTTGTAGGAAGATGTGCAGGCCTTTCCTATTATCACCTCGGCCCGACACATCAGTCTCTTGAAGATGTTGCTCTGATGAGAGAAATCCCAGGAATGACTATTCTCAATCCAGGGGATCCTGTTGAGATAACAGCTGCAACAATTGCAATGACTGAACATGTGGGTCCTGTCTATATGAAAATCGGAAGTGATCCTATGCCGGTTCTTTTTGACGAAGCAAATTATAAGTTCGAAATCGGAAAAGGGATAACAATGAAATCAGGGTCCGATATTACTATAATTGGAACCGGTACTGTTCTCTGCCGTGCTGCAGAAGCAGCTGATATCCTTGAAAAAGAGGGGGTAAGTGTACGGCTTATCAATATTCATACTATCAAACCTCTTGATAAGGAATTGATTTTAAAGGCGGCAAAAGAGACAGGTAAGATTGTGACTGTTGAAGAACACTATGTTTCAGGAGGTCTCGGAGGAGCTGTTGCAGAGCTTCTTGCAGAGGAACATCCGACTAAAATGAAAATGATCGGGGTTAATGACCAGTTCGGCAGCAATGGTCCATATGATGAGCTTATTGGTCTTTACGGACTTCTCGGTCCCCAGATTGCAGAAACATGCAGGGGAATGCTTAAATAGTTTTTATTTTAATTTAAAGCGGCTGTCCTCTCTAAAGGGACAGCCTTTTTTATACCTGGATGTGAGTTCTTTTATTTTTCATAATAATATAATATTTTAAATAGACCATCATTCCCTGTCCTTCCGGCTTTTTATTTTATTACAGAAACTTCAATAATAAAATAAAATGTGTTATTATTTCTATATATATGAAAAAAATTATTCTTCTGTTTTTAATATTGACTCCATTAAATCTTTTCCCGCTTCCTGAAGTTTTGTCTGATAAGGATAAGCAATATATAGAAGAAAACAGGGTTGTGAGGGTTAGCTCCCAGCCTGATCTGCCCCCCTACTTATATACAGAAAACGGTCAGGTAAAAGGGCTTGTCGCTGAATACCTTGAGAAAATATCTGAAATAACAGGATTGAGGTTTGAATATGTGCCTGCTGAAACATGGAGTGAATCTGTAGGTTTTTTTGAAATGGGTGGGATAGATCTTCTCCCTTTCATTATTAAAACCCCGGAAAGAGACAGAAAATACATTTTTTCAGAACCATACCTGAAAATAAAAACAGCAATTCTTACAAAAAGGGAAAATCCTGAATTACTGGATATCAGAAATCTGAATAAAAAGACAGTAGCTGTTGAAAAAGGTACTTATATAGAGAATATACTGAGATCAGCATATCCTGGGATTAATATCTTAACTGTAAATGGTCCTTATGAGACTTATGAAGCTGTTATGTCAGGGAAGTGTGATGCTGTGTTTGGTGAATATTCCAATATCAGTTATATAATCAGTGAAAACTACTTCGATGACTTTGTTGTTTTTCCGATTATGAATAATCCCGATTTTGACGCAACAACAGTCCATTTCGCAGTATCAAGATCTTCTCCCGAACTTGATTCAATTATCAGGAGAGGGATGGCAGGTATACCCTCCGATGAATTCACCCAGCTTAAAAATAAGTGGATGAGCAGAGAGGCTGTTTCAGAAAGAAACGGTCTGGATTTATCTGAAGAGGAGATCGATTTTTTAAGAAAGAAGGTGCCTCTTGTTTTCAGCGAGGTAAACTGGAAGCCCCTTTCAATTACAGATTCTCCCGATGAATACAGGGGAATGATAGCAGATTATCTTAATAAAATATCAGAAAAATCAGGTTTGATATTTGTTTATGAGAAAAGTGATACCTGGGATGAGGTCCTTGAAAAATATGCTGAAAAAAAGATTGATATAATTCCGGCCCTGGGAAGTGATGATTTTGTAGGAAGGGAGATAATTCTTACTGATCCTTTTGTTTCTTTTCCCCTTGTTATTATTGCTGATGAAAATATCGGATACATTGAAAAGACCTCAAGGCTTGACGGAAAGAAAGTAGCTGTAGGGAGGGGGTATACAAGCTATCATTTTCTTAAGAAAAATTATCCTGAAATAGAGCTTGTTCAGACAGATGATGTTGAAGAGGCACTGATAAAGCTTTCAAGAAATGAGGTTGATGCTTTTGTCGGTCATCTCGCAGTAGCTGTTGAGAATTTGAGGACCCTGGGACTGAAAAACCTCAAGGTTGCAGGGGCGACAGAATTCCGCTTTGAACACCGGATAGGGATTGATCCTGAATATTCTGTAGCAGCCGGCATTATCAATAAGGCCCTCGCCTCTTTTACAGAGGAGGAGCACAGGGAAATATATGACAGATGGCTTAATGTCAGGTATGAAAGGGGGCTTGATCTTTCATACCTCGTAAAGGTTGTTTCTGTTTTTATTATACTGATTATGCTCTTCTTTTTCTGGAACTATAAACTGAGGTCGCTTAACAGGCAGCTTGAAAAGGAGATATACAGAAGAAGGGAAAATGAAAAAAAGTATATGGACCTTACAAACCTCCTTCCTCAGATGATTTTTGAGACAGACAGCAGGGGTAATATAACATATCTTAATGATTTCGGTATGGTATTCACAGATTTCAGGAAGCTGGGCGATGAGACTGCCAACCTGTTTGAAATGGTTGACCCTGAAGAGAAGGATCAGTTTGAAAAAAATATCAATGATCTGGTTAAAAGCAGACATATTATTCCGAGTGAATACCGCCTTGTAAGGGCTGACGGTGAAAAAGTCCCTGTAATAATGTATGCCGGTCCTGTTTTCGATGGGGAAAGGTTTTCAGGATTGAGAGGCATAGCGGTGGATATCAGCGACCGGAAAAAAACTGAAGAGGTGCTGAAGGCGGCAAGCAAGGCAAAAAGCGAGTTTCTGGCAAATATGAGCCACGAGATAAGAACTCCTATGAACGGTATAATCGGACTTACAGGACTTCTCTCGGAAACCCGGCTGAACGGAAAACAGAAAGAATACCTTGAGAAAATCAGGTATTCCTCCCTTTCCCTTCTCAGAATAATTAACGATGTTCTTGATTTTTCTAAAATAGAGGCCGGCAGACTTGAAATTGAAAAGGGAGTTGTTGTTGTTGATGAGGTCATTTTATCTGTTCTTAATGTTGTAAAAGTAAAGGCTGAGGAGAAAAAACTTAAAATCAGTTATACTGTCGCTGAAAATGTACCGGAAATGGTTTCAGGAGACTCTTTGAGGGTAGGGCAGATACTGCTGAATCTTGTGAGTAATGCAGTGAAGTTTACTGATGCCGGGGAGGTCCGAATATCAGTAGGAAAAGGGGATTTTGAAGATTCTGAAAAGATGCAGATTGTTTTCAGGGTTGATGATACAGGGATAGGTATCTCTGAAGCGGACCAGAAAAGACTTTTCAGCCCTTTTACTCAGGTGGACAGTTCAACAACCAGAAAATTCGGCGGAACAGGGCTTGGTCTTGTTATTTCCCGCAAGCTTGTTTCAATGATGGGCGGCGAAATTGAACTTGAAAGTATCCCAGGTAAAGGAAGCAGCTTTTTCTTCACTATTATTTTCGAAAAAGTAAAAGAACGGAAAATGAATTCCGCAAAGAGCAGCAGGGTTGATGCGGAGGGGCTCAGGGGGATCAATGTTCTTGTAATCGATGATTATGCGTCGGGATCTGATATCTGCCGGATCCTTGAAACCTTCGGGATAGATCCTGATTTTGCAGATACTGTTGAAAAGGGATTGAGGAAAATCAGAGAGAAGTCATCTGAAAATCAATATGATATAGTAATTATTAATTATAAGCTTGAGGGTCCTGACGGAATCGAGGGGACACGGCTGATCAAAGGGGAAAAAGGGATAAAAGTCCCCTATGTCATAATGCTGACTGTTCATGGACGGGAAGAAGTCCTGAAAAGTGCTGAAAATGCGGGGGTTGACAGTTTTCTCATCAAGCCGATAAACAGTTCCATTCTTTATAATTCAATTATTGAGCTTTTAAACAGAACAGCAGAAAGGAAAGGTTCAGTCTCCGGATCTCCATTCCCGGTAAGTAAAAGACGGTCAAAAGAGGGGAGAGTGCTGCTGGTTGAAGATAATGATATTAATCAGCTTGTAATCAGGGAGCTGCTTGAAAAGAGAGGGTTTGTTGTTGATCTTGCCGATGACGGGGAAGCTGCTGTTGAAATGGTTGACAGGAATAATTATGATCTTATTCTTATGGATATTCAGATGCCGGTGCTTGACGGCTATCAGGCAACACGGAAGATAAGACAGAAAGGACTTGAGGTCCCTGTAATTGCTATTACTGCCCATGCTCTTTCCGGGGAGAAGGAAAAATGTCTTGATTCCGGTATGAATGATTATCTGAGTAAGCCTGTTGATCCTGATCTTCTTTATAATAAGATATTTTACTGGCTGGGTGAAAAGGGGAAAAAAATGCTGTCTGTTGATTCAGGAGATAAGACGGACGGGGTGCCTCTCCCGGAAAATATTGCCGGTATAAATATATCTGCCGGACTTATACAGGTCGGGGGGAATAAAAGGCTTTATCTCCGGCTACTTAAACGGCTTTATGCAAGGCTTGATGACGGGGTTATTAATCTGGAGAAATCTCTGGAAACAGGTAATTGGGATGAGATAAGGATCTATGCCCACTCAATGAAGGGTATCGCAGGTACTATCGGATCTGAAAGACTTTTCGAGGCAGCAAGAAGGATAGAGTCCGCAGATTCATTTAACCGCCAGAAAAGAAGCAATGTGATTAATAATTTCAGGGATGAAATTGTAAGTTTGAAAAAGTCTCTTGAGCAGCATCCTGATATTGTTAATCAGGATATTGCCGAAACAGTTTCAAAAGCAGTTTCAGGGGATGGATCACTGGAAGAAATAATTAAAGAGATCCACAGTTATTTCCATGATGATCAGCCTAAAGTGACGGAAACTCTTGAAAAGCTGATATCTAAAGTTGACAGCAAAAAAAGCCTTGAGTATATTTCCGGGATGAGGAAGTATATTGAAAACTATGATTTTGATGATGCATATGAGCTTTTTATAAAACTTTCAGATGAGCTTGATATAAGGCTCCCGGAAGGGGATCTTCAGGAGGAAATTTGAAAAAAAAGCAGATACTTATAGCAGATGATGAAAAATTCAATATAGACATACTGATTGAGATCCTGGAAGAGGATTATAAAATACTGATTGCTAAAAACGGGCAACAGGTGTTTAAACGGCTTGAGAAAAACCATGTGGACCTTATACTTCTAGATATAGTAATGCCTGATATTGACGGTTACGAGGTCTGCAGAATGATTAAAGAGGATGAAAAAACCTGTGATATTCCTGTTATATTTATTACAGCCCTTAGTAACGTTGAAGAGGAATCACGCGGATTTGAATCAGGCGCTGTTGATTATATTACAAAACCTATCAGCCCTTCCGTTGTTAAGGCAAGGGTCAGAAATCAGATAGTTCTTCAGGATGCTATCAGGGAGCTCAGACGGCTCAACAGCCTTGCCCTTGATGCCAACCCCAATACTGGTCTTCCGGGGAACAACAGTATTGCAACAGAAATCAACAGAATTATCAGAAAGGAAAAAAACAATCTGACAGTTGTATATGCCGATCTTGATAATTTCAAGGCATATAATGATAAATACGGATTCGCAAGAGGTGATGAGGTAATAATATTTACTTCCAACATGATAAATCAGGCAATAAATGAGGCAGGCTGTCCTTATTCTTTTACAGGGCATATCGGGGGTGATGATTTTGTTTTTATTATCCCTTCTGATAAATTCGGTATTGTTGCTGAAAAAATAATTGCCGGATTTGACGGAAACATAAAAGGATTCTATTCAGATGAAGATCTTGAAAAAAACGGTATAGAGGCTGTAGACAGAGAAGGGGAGAAGAGGTGTTTCCCTATAATTACTATCAGCATGGGTGCTGTAAATCTTATAAAAGGTTTCAGATCATACCTTGAAGTTGCAGATGCCTGTACAGAAACAAAAAGAATTGCAAAAAATATATCTGGCAGCAGTATATTTGTAGACAGACGGGAACCATGAACACCGGTTTAATATCTGCATCAGTGTCCCGGTCTCTTTTTATATAATCAAAGCAGATCTTGACTTATAATTATTAAAATATTATAAAAAAATGCCTTTCAGTTTGAAAGGCATTAGGTTTGTTTCATTTAAATTCAGGAGCATCACATTAGTCTGGGGTGCTCCTGTCTTTTTTTTATTATTGCTTTTCAGAAAAATCCATTAAACGGTTTTCTGAATGATGCGCTGTAAAACAGGTTTATAAGTGTTGTAAAATCAAATACTGGTCTTCCTGTAACTTCCTGCACAGCATGCGCATAAGGGGGCATATTGGAGCATTCAAGAAGGATTGAACTGACTTCAGGATGTGATGAAACAAGTTCTGAAGCTGTATCTGTCATCTCCTTCTCTATTTTGTCATAATCAAGCAGAGGCTCCTCATCAAGTATAGGAGATCTGAAGTTAGGTTTTTCCTCCATCCCCCTTATTACTATGGCCTCTCTGTTTTTCACCCCTGCAGCATCAAGGAGATCGGGGGTAAGTTTTTTTCTGTTGGCGCATATAACCCCGATTTTCTGATTTTTACCGATAGTCCTTTCAAGCATTGGAAGCTGAATCAGTGTAGACATAATAACAGGGATTGAAAGTTCTGCAGCCACCTGTCTCTGGAAATGAATCATATAACCGCAGTCGCTTGATATAGCCCTGACTCCTGATTTTTCCAGTTCTTTCGCAGTTTCTATAACCCTTTCTGTATAGCTTAAGTCACCTTCCTCTATCAGTTTCTGAAGTGTTACTCCAGGGACTGTTTTATAGATTACAGGGAAGTTATAGGTTGAGGCATTTCCTACATCACCTGGAATGAAAGGGGTGCTGCAGTCAATAAGGAGTATTCCTATTGCATGACCGTAGCTTTCAGCCCCTCTTCTTACTTTATATATCATTATTTTTAGTGCCTCTTCCCTGTTTTCATATATTCCTGGAATTCTGTTTTAGACAGTCCTTCTATTCCCATATCAGCAAGCGTCCTTCCTGTTTTCCATGAGTCTACCTGGATGACTGTGCTGGCAATTGTTGCAAAAGAATCAATAAGAGGTGTATCAACCCCTGCAAGATCCGCTATCATAGACCATGGAACAAGGCCGTTGGGGGTATCCTCCGTAAAGTATCTGCTTTTTACGCTGTCAGGTCCTTTTATAAAACAGAGACCCCTGTTCCCGTTTACCTCTTTCCATAGGTCGCCTGGATTATCAAGGCCTGAAAGGGCCTGTGTCAGGGTCAGTGGTTTGTACCCGTATGCATATCCTATTGCCATTCTCTCCTTGTCCATTTCTTCTGTTACCCTGCAGACGGTCGGGCTGAATCCCTCTTCATAAAGATAGAATTCCCCGAATACCTTCTCCATTCTTCCTGTATTCATTATACATCCGGGTGTATGGAGGATCGGGTTATGACTGTGAAGGGCGCACTCAAGAACATCTGAAACCGGTATGAAATTATATGTCCCTTCGAGGACCTTTGCTGCCTGCGCTGTTTTTTCAGCAGGGAAAACTCCAAGGAGAAGGGGATTGTTCATTTTGTAAACATAGACCTCTCCGGGGGCGAGGACCCTTGTGTCATACGGGAGTGTGTTTGTTTCAGCAAGAATTACCTTATCCAGAACCCCTTTTTCCCTGAATATTCTTGCGGTCACAAGAGTTCCGAGTGTTCCGGGTAGAAGTGCTATTACCTGCCCCTCTTCTACAAGGCCGGCGAGTTCTTCTGCCATTTTTCTATGAACAAATGCCGGTACTGTATAAAAGATTATATCAGCCCCTTTTACCGCTTCAGCAAGGTCGGAAGTTACCATCGGGATTTTTATCCTGGCAGTGCTTCTCTCCTCTCCTGAGATAGTAATCTCCTTTGTCTCATAGACTTTAGAGATAAGGTTTATATAATCGGGATCCTGATACAGTCTTACATCATATCCCTTTTCTGTCATCTCTGCAGCGGCTGCATGTCCGCCATGCCCTGCCCCTAATATTGCAATTTTCTTTAACATATCAATTCCTCCTGATAGTAGTAAAATGTTCAGAGACGGTCTTTGAATCTGTCTATAAATTTCTGAACATGTTTCTGTAATAATTGTTTCGTAAGTTTCTTATCTCTTGCTTCAATAGCATTGATAATGTGCTCCCACTGCTTCAGCTGATCAAGATATTCATCTCTGGTAAAAGTTATTGCAAACCAGTATCTTGAATCTATCGCCTGAAGTTCATAGATGATGTCGTGAAGTTTTTTATTTCCGGCAGCCTCATAAAGGAGTTTATGAAGTTCTGTGTCATACATCAGAATATCTTCATCACTTCCGGATTTTTCAACATCTTCAACTTTTTTGAATATTTCCTTTAATCTGCCGATCTGTTTTTCGCTGATCCTGTCAACAACCAGCTCGCCTACAACCCCTTCAAGGGGTATCCTTATAGCGGTAATCTCTTTCAGCTGGTTGAAATCCATTGGAGCTACTATTGTTCCGGAGCGGGGAAATCTCTGAATAAGACCCTCATTCTGGAGGCGTATGAATATTTCCCTAAGCGGAGTACGGCCTATTCCGTACTCTTCCATAAGGCTTTTTTCATTCATTACCGAACCAGGTTCAAGCTGTTTCATGATAATTCTGTATTTAAGGTTTTTGTAAACATCTTCTTTCAGAGTTCCCATATCTGTCTCCTGTTGTTAGAAATTTATTCCCAGCACAACTGACGGAAGCCATTGTGACAGTACTGGTAAATATGTTGTAAAAACGAGTGTTGGCAGCCATGCAAAGGTCAGAATATACAGTGTGGGTGTTAATGTCTGGTGTGTTTTTGCCCCGTTAAGCTGTCCGCTCAAATATAAAAGCGGAGCTGTGGGTGGGGTAACATTACCCATCCCCAGATTTACCCCGACTATTGCTGCAAAGTGCACAGGTGTTATCCCGAGCTGCATAACTACAGGAAGCAGTATCGGTGTCGTAAGCAGAACTGCGCTTACATCATCCATAAGCATCCCGATTATCACCATGAAAATATTAATTAGAATCATGAGTATATACCTGTTGTCTGATATTGATGTCAGGAATGACATTATTATTCCGGGGAGATCTTCCATGATATACAGCCTGCTTAACAGCATAATTGTATAGAGCATAATCATAATTGCCCCGGTTGTTACAGCCGATTCCTTTAATACCTCAGCAACACCTCTCCAGGTAAGACCTTTGTAGATTAAAAATCCTATGGGGAGTGTATAAAGTACTGAAACAGCTGCAGCTTCTGTAGGTGTTACAAATCCTCCGTAAATACCGCCGAGAACCAGTATCGGCATTGTGAGAGCCGGTATCCCTTTCCCTGTTCTTGTCAGGAGCTGTTTCTGGAACTCCTTCCCGTCCATTTTGGGTTCAAGTACCAGATCAGTGTTTTTCCTGAGAAGTACCATATTTACAATACACATGAGTATGGTAAGTATTATTCCAGGGATAAAGCTTGAAAGAAAGCATGCAAGTACAGATGTCTGTCCGACCCACGCATACAGGATCATGATTGAGCTGGGAGGTATCAGCATTCCCAGAACAGAAGCGTTTGCCATAATAGCTGCTGAATGGCCTATCGGGTATCCTGCCTTTTCAAGCCTCGGAAACATGATTGATCCGATGGCAGAGAGGGTAGCGCAGGCACTTCCTGTTATTGAACCGAAAACTGCGCAGGATACTATTGCAACAGCCCCCAGCCCCCCTTTTATTCTCCCGACAAAAAGTTCTACAAGAGATACCAGTTTATCTCCTACTTTTGATTTGTTGATCAGTCCCCCAGCTATGATAAAGAGGGGAATCGCAAGAATAACAACCGTGTTCATCTTGCTGAATCCGTAGGGAAGGAGAAAGCTGGGATCGTAGCCGCCTGTAAAAATCAGATATGTAACTGTTGCCAGAAATGCAAAAGGAACAGGTATCCCGATAATCAGGGCAGCAACCAGAATTATAAGTGAAATAACAGTAATCATTTATCTGCCTCCGACGTGCTGGAAATGTGTTTCATGAAACTTTGTATTTCTTCTGCCAGCTGGACCAGAAAATACAGTGCCATAAAGATAAAGCCGATAAAAATAGCTGAATGACCGTAGGCCAGAGGTATCAGCCATGCTACAGATCTGCCCCCCTTAGTCAGGCTCCAGTGGAAGAATTCCCATCCCCACCATGTATAGAGGAGTGCCAGCAGAAAAGTAACTGACAGGCTGAATATTTTTACAGAATATACAATTTTCCTGTTTTTACAGAATGAGCTGAAAAGTTCAGCTGTAATATGTTTTTTCGTGTGAGTGGCATAAACTGCACCGATAAAATACATCCAGAAAGCGGCAATTGTTATGAACTCTTCTGCACCGTAAAGGTCTTTCTTGAAGAGATACCTCAAAACAGCACCTGTTCCTATCCCGATTGTTACAAAAGAACAGCTGGCAACAAGGATTATCTGCTGAATTTTTTTTATGTTATGATCAATCTTTTTAATGAAAGTCATTATGTTGCCTCCGTTTTAACAGGGATGGTCCGGTATTAAGTTTCTCTGAACCTGTATACCGGATTTCCCCCCCCCTGTCTGTTTAATAATCTGCCAGCAGTCTGTCTATAACTTCTTTTGTAAGCCTTTCCTCAAGCTGCGGCCATGTTACCTTTCGGCAGTGGTCCGCCCATGCCTTGAGCTCCTTGTCATTCATATATGTAACTTCGATTCCCTTTTCTTCAAGTTTTTTCGGGAAAAGTTTGTCATTTTCTTCAGCTACCCTGAGACTTTCTTTTGAAATTTCAGCAGTTGCTTCCGAGATTATTTTCTGATGTTCCGGGGATAGTGAATTCCAAACTTCCTGACTCATGAGATAAGAGGTATTTTCGAAAAAATTATTATTTATAAGGGCATATTTGATTACATCTCCGAACTGCAGGTAATTTACCATTGCAGGACCTCCGCTCCAGCCGTCGGCAACGCCTGTCTGAAGAGCTGTATAGAGTTCTGCGAAAGGAACAGAGACAGTCTGGAATCCCTGGTCATCAGCAGTTATTTTAAATACAGCCATCGGAGGTACACGGAGGAGAATATTTTTAGGAAGTGCGGGATCTTTCATATTGTCAGGTTTTTTTGAAAAACCAAGAATCCCGAAACCTTCAACATTGAACCCGAGGAATTTTACATCAAGGTTCCCGTGAAGTTCTTCCATAATGCTGAACATGGCAGAGCCTTTTGCATATACTTTTTCAGCTTCCTTGTAGTTCATTGCGAGGTAATGAAGATAGGTTACATCAAGTCTTGGATCAAACTGGCTTGGAACCGAAATAGTTGCAAGGTCGATAGTGCCTCTCCTCAGTTCCTCGTAAACCTGGGTATAATCTCCGAGCTGGTTCGCCGGATAAATTTTTATTTCCAGTTCCCCTTTTGATTTTGCTTCCACCAGTTCCTTGAATTTGTACTGAAGCTTTGTAGTTGAATGGTCTGGCGCGTACTGACCGGCCATTTTGAGTGATACTTTTTTTCCACCAGTCCCCTCTTTGCTTCCTCCTGCAAAAAGCGGCATGCATATTATTGCAAGTACAATAACAGCAGCAAGAAATTTTTTCATAGGTTTGCTCCTTTAAAATAAGGTAATTTAATATACATCTGATATATCAGATGTATATTAAATAATTATCAGGGCAAAATTTTCAGCTGTCAAGGTTGATTTTTATAAAATTCAGTTTTTTGGAGGTGTTTGGTTTGATTTTGCAAGTGCTGTATGAAGAACTGATATATAAATGAAAAAGTTATTATACTTTTTTAATTATTTAAAACGCCTCTTACTCTGTGGGCTGAATCCTGAATAGCTTTCCGGGTATTATCATAGCTTTTTACGGCAACCCCGGCATATATTATATCCAGCAGTACGATCTGTGATAATCTTGAAAATGATGATATCTGGAAATCGTCAAGTTCTTCTATTCTTGTTGATAGCTTTATATCTGCAAGCTTGATTAAAGGGGATTTATTGGGGCCAGTAATAGCTATGGTAGTTGCTCCATTCTGCTTTGCAATTTCAAGTGATTTTATAACCACTTCTGTCTGTCCTGAATAACTTATCCCTATCGCCACATCTTCAGGTCCAAGAAGTGATGCGGAAACACCCATTTCAGCAGGGTCAGTATAAACCCTGCTGCTGATTCCTGCCCTGTAAAACCTGAGGTAGGCATGTTTTGCTGCAACGCTTGAGTTCCCTGTGCAATAGTAATTTATTGTTTTAGCCCCTGAAATAGCATCTACGGCCTGTTCTATTTCCTTTAAATCTGCATTATCTATCGTGTCATCTATTGTTGAAACAAATTCATTTTTTATTTTTGAAATTATTGTTTTCAGATCATCCTTTTTTTCTATATCTCCAATAATGAGACTTTCTTTTGGTTTTCCTGTACTTACAGTATCAATCTGTGCAACAGCCATTTTGAAATTGTGAAAACTGCTGAACCCAATTTTTTTTATAAACCTGGTAATAGTGGCTTCTGATACATTGCATTTTTCTGAAAGCTGTTTTACCCGTAAATACTTTAGCTCTTCCTTATTGGCTAGAATATAATCTGCCACATTCAGAAATGCATTGTTGAAAGAAGGTCTAAGGTTCTGAATTCGTGTAAATAAGTCAGTCTGAATCATTCAATTATTATATTACCCCTTGTGAAAAAATACAACATTAGTATGTGAAAAAAAATTTCTTGACAATCCATCAATCCGTGTTAATCTGAATTTGTAATGAAATTTTATTGCATGCAAAAAAGAAATTTCATTACAGTATCTGATATCAGAAATATCCTGGATTCAGGGAAAGAGGTGATAAATTGCTTGAAATTGTAAGGAAAAATGAAGCTGACTGGATAAGGTTTACGAAGGATCTGGTAGACATTCAGTCACTTACTGGTAATGAAAAGCAGCTGGCAGATTTTATGCTTAAAAGCCTTAAAGGAATAGGTTTTCAGGATTCCTTTATTGATGGAGCAGGGAATGTGGTTGCTGTATTGAGAGGGACCGGACGCGGTCCTGATGTTATGCTTAATGGTCATCTTGATGTAGTTCCTGCAGGTGATGTAACTAACTGGCTCCCCTATGAACCGTTTTCAGCAGTAATAGATGAGAAAAGAAATATCATAGGCAGAGGCGTGTGTGACCTGAAGGCAGGACTGGCAGTTCAGTTTTTTACACTGAAAGTATTCAAGGAGGCTGTTGATAGCGGTCTTGAAATACCAGGAGATATTGTTTTTACAGCTGTTGTCCATGAGGAAGCAGCGGAAATGCTTGGAATGGAGTACCTTTTTGAAAAAACCATGCCTGAATACAATATTAACTGTGATCTTGTTTTTCTGTGTGAACCGTCAAGTAATGATCTTGCGCTGGGGCACAGGGGGAAAGTGGAAATTGTTGTAAGAACAAAAGGGAAAACAGCCCATTCCTCACAGCCGGAACTTGGAGTCAATGCCCTTGAAAAAATGATTCCTGTCCTGAAATCAGTTTTTGAAAAAAAGGGGATAAAACTTAACTCTAATCCTGTGTTGGGATCAAGTTCCATTACTGTAACGAATTGCAAGGTCAGCCCCGGTGCTTTGAGCATTGTTCCCGATGAATGTGAGATCTCAATCGACAGGCGTTATATGCCTGGAGAAATGCTTGAAGATATCCTTGAAGAGTTTAAAGAAATTTTCAGGGAACTGAAGATTAATGATACAGAGTTTATTGGAGAAGTCGAGCCAAGGATTTTTACTGAAAAGACATACACCGGGTATGAAAAAGCTGTTAAAAAATATCATCCCCCATGGATTACCGAGCGGAATAATAAACTGGTTGAAAAAACATTTAAAGCACTGCAGTCAATCGGTCAGAATCCGGCAGAAAAATACTGGAAATTCGGAACTGACGGGAGCATGTCTGCCGGTTTGTATGGAATTCCGACTGTAGGTTATTCAGGGGCTGAAGAAAAATGGGCTCATCAGCCTAAAGAACAGGTAAATATTGATGAGATGTTAAAAACATTTGAAGGATATATAGCTATACTTTGTGAGCTTTATGAAATTGATATAGCTGTTTTCCGGAAAGATAGGAGTAAGTTATTATGGAAGCAGTTGAATTAAAGGAAACTGTAAGAATAGAAAAAGAAAGGCCAGTTATCACAGCAAGGCCAAAAAGACCTGTGGCAGGTTTTTTGATTATCATAGCAGTTGCTATGCTTGTTTATGCATGGAGTTTTATTCCGAAACCGGAAGTAACCATTATAACAGATTATACAACTATGCTTGCCAGGGCAGCAGAAGGTAGCTTTGTACATAAAATGGCATGGCTTTTGGGAGACTGGACAGATGCCGCTTACCAGAGAACAGCACTCGGCGGAGTGTTAATGATACTTGGTGCAGCTCTTGCAGTTTTCCTTGAAAAAAACAAAAAGCTCTGTACTTTCGGGATATGCTACGGGACAGGACTTTTCTGGAGAGTTCTTGTTTCTCAGTTTATTGCAGCTTTTATCTCGAATTTTCTTTATCAGAATATTTTTATTACAACGGATCTCGCATGGGTACCGACATTTATCCCGATAGTCAGTATAACACCGGGTCTTGTCCTTATATACGGCGGGGAATGGAGAAAAGTTGTTACAGCCGGTGTAATCGGTGGTATAATCGGATGTCCGTTTACTTATTATGTATTCAAGCATTTTGTAACGCCATGGGGACTTATCGGTGCAGTTGCCAACGTAGCACCGATGATTGTCGGAGGACTTATAGCTTTTGAAGTCTGCAAATTCCTTCCATGGATGGCAAAACAGGAATCTGATCCTGAAGAAACAGCACCAGCTGCTGTGGAAGAAGCAGCAGCAGTACCTGCTGAAGCTCCTGTTATGAATTCTTCATGGTTTGTTAAAAGGGTATTTGCCGATTTTACAGAAGCAAATTTTTACGGCAGTGAAATTGCAGGATTTCTGTTTATTATTGGGGGACTTATCACAATATACCTTAATCCACTCAATCCAGGATACGGAAGCGGTAATTTATACCTTGTAATACTTTCTTCACAGCTACTTGCATCAGGGATAGGGGTATTCCTTTACTGGCACAGGTATTATGAACTTGGATGGTATCCGACATTTGTTCCTGTAGTTACCATGGGACCTACGTTTGTCCTTCTCTACGGAACAGACCTGCATGTTGTTCTGACAGGTGCTTTTATAGGTGCATTTGTAATGCCTCCGTTTGCAAACTGGGTAGCAAGGAGTCTTCCTTCACATCACCATCCATATATCGGTGCAGTTACCTCAATGTTTGTAAACTGTATAGTATTTATTGCAGTTTTCAACTATGTTCCCGGATTCGGAGTATAACAAGGAGAAAAATCATGGAAAAAACAATGGAAAAAAATAAACTTGTAAAAACAAATATAGATGAAGCCATAGCAGGAATAGAGAGCTGGAAAGGCAGGAATGTAAAATATGAACTGCTTACAAAGGGTATAACAAATCCCAACTACAAAGTTACAGTTGATGGTGAAGATTTCTTCCTCAAAATTCCAGGAGCCGGAACTGAAGCTTTTATTGACAGGAACAACTGTCATAAGGCTAATGTAATTGGAATGGAAACAGGCATAGGCCCTGAAGTATACTATTATTTTGAAGATACTGGGGTTGAAGTATGGGAATGGCTGCCTAACCACAGGCAGGTGATTTTCGGTGATATTTATAATGAAAAGATATTCAGAAAGATTGGTGAAGCTGCCAGAAAATTTCACAATATTGAGGGGGTTATACTTCCTGTAAAACAGACCCTTTTTGAACAGGCATGGCAGATGATAGATCTTGCAAGAACCGGAGGCTACCTTCCCCCATGGTACGACAGGATGGTTTTCCTTTTGAAGGAAATTGAAGAGGCAGTCCATGCAGATGGTATTGATTTTAAACCATGCCACAATGATTTCTGGACTGCAAATTTTATGTATGACGATGCAGCTGATGATCTCAAGCTGATTGATTATGAATATGCATCAATGAATGATCCTTACAACGACTTGGGCTGTTTTTCTACTACAAACTATCTTACAGAAGAGATGGATGTTGAGCTGTGCAAAATATATCACAACGGATGGGACGAAAAAGGTTTTGCGAAGATGAAACTTTATAAAATTGTAGCAGATATCAAATGGGGATTCTGGGCGCTGCAGCAGTACCTTAATTCAGATGTTAAATATGACTTTATGGACTGGTACGGAATGAAAGTTGCAAGGCTTCAGCACCTCTGGCTGGATCCACGACTTGATTACTGGATGAATCTTCTAAAAGGAAGACCGATTTTCAGACAGTAAATATTAAAACCGGAGGCAGGTTGTTCCTTTCTCCGGTTTTTTTAAGTAAAATATTTGTATTATAAATCTGTTTTTTTATAGACCCATATTTCAAAATACGTGATAATTTAAGATATAAAGATATGAAAAAATACAGCAGAATTTACATACTGGGTTCCGGTTTTTCCAAATCTGCGTCCGGTAAAATGCCGGCCATGAAACAGCTCACATCAATGCTGAAGGAAGAAAAAAACAGGGGGAAATACGACTCTCTTATAGATTATGTAAATTTACTCAGGGAGAGGTCCAATGACTGCGAAGAACTTACTTCGATAGAAAGCATATCAAGCCTTGTTCTCGGGAAATCAGTTTTTTACAATACAACAGAGACTCTTTATTTTGAATATATCAAGAATCAGCTTCATAACTGGCTTTTTGAGGCCATAAATATATCAGCACCTGAAATTGATCAGGATAAAAAGGTAATAGTGTCTGATTTTATCAGAAAGATATCACTGGAAGACGGGACAGAAGGGAATACTCTTGTAATAACATTTAATTATGATCTCCTTATTGAAAGACTGATCCATGGGATGATGGCAGATGAGATCTGTATTGACTATATTGTCAAACTTAACAGGTATTCTGACCTGGATAAGTGTTCAGTATTGAATAATATATCCCGTTTCAGATATTTAAAACTTCACGGCTCGTTTAACTGGTTCAGGTCACCCGGAGGGATAAACTATAACCTGAATAATATTTATCTGGTGGAAGACAGTGATATTGAAAGAGAACTTATACATTATAACGATATTCCTGTATTTATTCCGATGACAACATCAAAAATGATTTATAAGCACGGCTCGTTTTATAATGCGCTCTGGAATATCGGGGAAAGATATCTGGATCTTTGTAACGAGATAAACTTCATCGGCTATGGATTCCCTGTGACAGATATAGATAATCTTCAGTTTTTTCTGAAGTACAAGAATAAAATCAGGGAGATTGTTGTCTTTGAAGAGGATATTCTTCTTAAAAAAAGGCTTGAAAAAATTTTCGAATCTTCATCCATTATTAACAGTGACGCTCTTGAGTATATAGAATCTCTCATCTGATCAGGGTCTTTACAGAATCTGTATTCTGCCCTAAGCAAATTCTTTTACTGCAGGGTTTCAAACCGCCGGACCACAAAACTGTAGATTTTCCCTGTCTTATTGTCCTTAATGTATACTGCCAGCTTATCGGTGATTTCTTCATTTACCGGGAGACTTATAAGGTTCCACCAGTTCCCGTCTCTTCCCTTTATATTGGGGATCCCTTCCTCACCTCTGCGGTTTATGATATATTCGTCCCCCTTTTTTACTGTATATATATACCATCTGGTATTTGCATGCATAAGCTCCTGCCTGCCTATATGGAGAATAATATTTCCGAATTCAGGGACTTTGCTGCAGGCTTTTTCATAGTCGCTTAACGATGCCTTGTTTTTTTCAAGACGCAATCTGATTTTTTTGACAGCCTCCTCTCTTGTAAGGTATTCAATCCCGGTATAACCGGAGCTGTCTCTTATAAAATCTTCAGGCTCCACTTTATAGGTTATTACTGTCTGCTGGATTTCCTCTGTCTCTTTTTCAACTATTAAGGGGGGTGCATCTGTCCGGCATCCGCTGAAAACGGCTGTTAATGTTAACATGGTAAGTATTTTAAATATGCCTGTTCTGTTTTTCAAATTGGAATCCTTTATCTGAGTTATTATAAATATCGAACCGGTATAAGATTTTTATAAGATGATTTGCACTCTGGGGTATCATAAAATCGTGATATACAAAACCGGATTTATAGGATAAATTTATTATGGGTATCTTTAAAAACTATGTTTTTTCGTTTACGAAAAAAATAATTAATTACGCCATTGGCGATCGCAAAGCGTGCCTGAGGCAAGGTGCCAGGTATGGGGATCAGCCAAAGGTTAATAGAGATCCCCTTATATCACTGAATCAGGTTTGAGGACTTCTTTTTGGACAGGACTACCCATTGTTTTTTTTTCAGAAATTCGCAGGACATGGAATTTATTCCTGATAATTCTGTTGATCTTACAGTAACCTCCCCTCCGTATCCCATGATAAAAATGTGGGACAGCCAGTTTGTATCCCTTGATGCTGAAATATATAATGCACTGAAAAATAATGACGGAGACGCTGCTTATGATCTGATGCACAGACAGCTTGATATAGTCTGGAAAGAGCTTTGCCGTGTAACCAGGGAGGGGGGATTTGTATGCATTAATACAGGTGATGCCACAAGAAAAGTGGGTGACAGTTTTTCTCTTTATCCGAACCATTCCAGGATAACAGAAAGCTTTCAAAAAAACGGGTTTACAGTACTTCCATGTATAATATGGAAAAAAAGGACCAATTCTCCCGCAAAGTTTCTTGGCTCAGGAATGCTGCCGTGCGGGGCATATGTGACTCTTGAGCATGAATATATTCTTATTTTCAGGAAGAAAAGAACAGGATCCCCATCATCATCTGATATGAAAAACAGAAGAGAGAGCTGTTATTTCTGGGAGGAGAGAAACTGCTGGTTTTCTGATATATGGGAGTTTAAAGGTACACGGCAGAGGATCCGGGATAAAGGGGGGATAAGAAAAAGAAGCGGAGCATTCCCGTTTGAACTTCCATACCGTCTTATCAATATGTTTTCGGAAAAAGGGGGCACAGTGCTTGATCCTTTTTCAGGGACAGGCACGACAGCACTTGCATCTGTTTCATCAGCCAGAAACAGCATAAATATTGAAATCGAAAACAGCTTTTCCGAAATTATTGAAGAGGAGGTGCTTCATTCAAAAGAGAGGCTTAACAGAATGTCGGAAGAAAGACTTGAGAAGCACAGGGTCTTTATGAAAACATATTCCGGTGATAAAAAACCCGGATACATGAATCATATACATGGTTTCCCTGTTGTTACATCACAGGAAACCGATATAAAACTGGATTTTCTGGATACAATCTACAAAACCCCAATCTCCTCTCCGTACAGTTCAGGGAGTGATGAGGATCAGGTGATCAGTTTTAATGCTGATTATGAGTGATAAAGCATCTCCATGATGTTTTTTCCATTTTCATCAGAAACAGGATATCTGAACTTGTAGTTCCCCTTGAGAGTGAAGATGATAAAATCTGAAGCTGAAGTTTTTTCCATCCTTATATCAATGATCTGATCCTTTGCTATATACTGTTTTATCCATCCGTAGGTCCCTGTTTTATAAAGTTTCTGCTTATCCTCTTTCAGTATTATCCATTCCCTTTCCAGTTCAACAGCAAGGTACGGTGTATAATATCTTGTAAAAAAGGTTACCTGTTTATTGCCCGGGACAAAAGGATGCTGGTAAAAGTGGTTCAGTATCCGGTCCTTTTCAGAAAGGGTGTCTCCTGCAATATTAAAGAATTTTAGGTTCAGCTTTATAAGATACTCAAGCTCTCTGCAGTGATAAAATGGTTTTGCTTTCCCCGAGTACCCTGCTGCCTTTCTGTCCCTGAAGCTGTCAGTAAAAGGCTGAAGAAAGTCGTTTCTGACACTGTTGAATATAATCTGGTAGATCCTCTCTTCATGGTAAATCCTGAAAAAACCTTTAAGGAGAATACTTCCCCATTCTATAGTGCTTATTCTGCTGAATTCAAGAAAGCTGCTGAGGCCTTCCTCAAGGTATTCAATTCCTGTTTCTTTCAGGATAAGCATTTTGACTGTATCCTTTTTCAGCTGGAACGGCATAGGGGGGAAAAGTATTGAATATATATAATGAGCATTATCAGATTCTTCCCTGTTTTTCATTTTGAAGGGAATTTCTTCTGTACTGTCAATTTTTCTCGGCCAGAAAGTCATGGTATCTATGGAATTTTTCATTACAATCTCCTTTGATACAGCTTATATATAAATTCTATTATTTCAGCCGCCTCCTGTCAAATAAGGATCTTTCAGAGGCTTTTAAATATACAGCTTGCCATAATCCTCCTGATGTCAGATAATTATTACTCAGAAAGTTTATGGAGATGGAATGGGCGATTCAGCAAAAAATAAAAAAATAAGTTATCTCGGCAGCACCGGACTTTTTTCCGGCTTCAGCAGTTCAGAATTGACGATAATAGCGCAGAACAGCAGTTTCAGGAAATTCAGGAAAGGTGAAAGAATATTCAGTTCCGGAAAGACTGCCAGGCAGCTTTTTGTTATTGAATACGGTGAAGTTGTAATCAGTAAATATGATGATGAAAAAAGGAATATTGATATAGCAAGATTTCTTAAGGGAGACTGTTTCGGAGAACTTGATATGCTTACAGATTCTGTCCGAAACGCATCAGCTACAGCAGATTCCGATACAAGGCTGCTTGTTTTCCCCGGAAAAGGGATTTCATTCCGTGACATGCTGGAAACCTATCCTGAAATATCTGCCAGAATTCTTCATAAGTTTCTTGTCCAGATTGCAGAAAGAATAAGAAAGGCAAACGCCCTTGTCAGTGAAAATTCCCCGTTGATACAGGAACTTTCCAGACAGGTGTACAGGGATAAGCTTACAGATCTTTATAATAAGACCTATCTTGAGGAGAGGCTTAAGGAAATACTGTCCTCCTGTAATGATTCTGTTTCGCTGATTATGGTGAAGCCGGATAATTTCAAACTGATAAATGACTCATACGGGCATGAGGCAGGTGATCAGGCCCTCAGAATAATGGCGGCATCTTTTACAGACTTCCTGCCGCAGGAATATACAATTTTCCGCTTTATGGGGAATGAACTTGCTGTTCTTTTGCCTCAAGCGGACCGGGACAAAGCTTTCAGTAAAGCGGTGGAAATAAAGGAATTTATGAATAATCTTGATCTGAAGAGGGCATGTGAAGGATCTGTTTTTAATCTGTCTGTAAGTATCGGGATTTCAGTTTATCCTGAACATGCAGTAACTTCGGAGGAACTTATTCAGAAGGCCCATGAACTTCCGCTGATAGGAAGGGGAATGGGGGGGAATAAGATCCTTTTCCCGGAGGATGTGAAATGAAAAATCCTTCTGAAATATTGAAGCAGATTAATATACTTTCATCTCTGTCGGAGGATGAGTTTTCACTGCTCTATTCTCTGATGAGACGGCTTGACATTGAACCTGGCGAGATACTTTTCAATGAAGGTGATAAAGGGGAGGAGCTTTATATAGTTGTCGGAGGAAGTATTTCAATTTCCGTGAAGGTTCAGGGAGGGGGAAATGTTGAGGTCGCAGTAATAAAGGAGGGACATTTTTTCGGTGAAATGTCTATATTTGACAATGCTCCAAGGTCTGCTACCTGTTCTGCAAGGGAAAAAACAACTCTTCTTGCTTTTAATAAAGAGGATTTTTTCGATCTTGTCGGGAATTATCCTGCAACAGCAATCAAAATTCTTTACAGAATGCTCAGTACTACTATAATAAGGCTGCAGGAAACCGGTTCTTTTCTTTCCGATATGGTTACATGGGGTGAAAATGCGAGAAAAAGGGCGGTTACAGATGATTTTACAGGGCTTTATAACCGGAGGTTTCTTGATGACGCCCTTGAAGATAATATTGCAAAGGCAAGGCTGTCATCTCTTCCTTTATCGCTTGTCATGGTGGATCTTGATAATTTCGGAAAGCTAAATAAGGAGTACGGGGAGGAGACAGGAGATCAGGTAATACTGTCTGCTGTCCCTGTATTCAGGGAAGTTTTCAGAAATTCTGATATACTTGCAAGATACGGAGGGGACGAGTTTACCTTTATCCTTCCTGAAACAGAACCGGAAAAGGCACTTTCGCTTTGCAGTGATGCTGTAACAAAGTTGCGGGAAATAGATATTCTTAAGGACAGGAAGGGAAAAATAAAAAAAGTCACTGCAAGTATCGGTATTGCATCCTATCCTCTTTTTGCTGAAACAATTGAAGAACTTAGGGAAAAAGCCGACCTGGCACTTTACCGGGCAAAAGAGGGGGGGAGAGACAGTGCAGTGCTATTTAAAGGGGCTCCTGCCGGGGTAAAGAAGAAAATATCGACCATAGCCGGAAAAAAAAGGATTGTATCCAGGATCACGGAAGCGGTGGACAGCAACAGCAATTTTCTTCTTGTCGGCCATAAAAATCCGGATGAGGACTGTGTGTCATCAATGATTGCTTTTGCGCTTCTCCTTGCAAAGCTTAATAAAAATGCATCAGTTGTAATCCGGAAAGAACATCAGAACAAATTCCCCTATCTCATAAATATTGGAAAATACAACTCAATAAAATTTATCGAGTCTGACCGTGATATAACATTGCCTGACAGTGTAATTATATCGGTTGATACACCTAAGCCATCCATGACAGACTGTCCGGATTCCGTGGTGAAAATGATTTCAGATCCCGGGATAATAAAGATAGAGATAGACCATCACCTGGGGGCTGACAGCGGATATATAGGAGATTACGGCTACTGCCTTGTTGACGAGGCTTCTTCAGCCTGTGAGCTTATCGGATATTTTGCACTTAAGCTTACAGCCGCCAGGGAAATTCTTGAAAAATATCATGTTTCAGATCTTTTAAGCCGGAATTTTGTCCTTTCTGTAATAACCGGAATGATCAGTGATTCTAAAATGGGGAAATATCTTAAAACAAACAGGGAAAAATGGTTTTATAATTATTTCAGCTCTCTTTTTAATGATCTTCTTTATAAAAAAACAGATACCGGATCGGGAAATTTTTCAACAATGGAGGATGTATTTGCAGAACTCGAGAAACTGTCTGAGGAAGAGGACAGCTGCTACCGGTATCTGAGTGAAAGAAAAAAAAGTTCTGCAAAAATCGGGTATATTATCCTCAGCCCTGAGGAAATGGAATATCTTTACAGCAGATACTCAAATGAGATAATTGTTACTGTTGCAAGGTATGCTGCAGATGTTCTTGCAGAGGAAAGCGGTTTTATCAGCCTTGTTGTATATCACGATAACCCTGAAAAATCTTCTCTTGTCCAGTTCCGGATGAGGAGAAACCATGACTACAGAGACCTGGATCTGAGAAAGGTTATTGAAAGATTTAAAATTGAAAACGGAGGCGGTCATCCCGGTGCTGTGGGTTTTAGAATTCCTGCAGAGGAAGCCGGTGATGTCAGGCTTTTTGCAGAGAAAATAATATCAGGGACAGAGAAAATGATGGGAAATATTAAATAAATTTGCTGACAAAGTCCCTTATTCTGGGATGTTCAGGATTGCTGAGTACATCTTCAGGACTTCCGTCTGCAAGTATTTTCCCCTCATCCATAAAGATGATTCTGTCGGAGATCTCTTTTGCAAAAGCCATCTCGTGGGTAACGACAATCATTGTCATTTTTTTTTCAGCAAGTTTTTTCAATGTTAAAAGAACCTCTCCCACAAGTTCGGGGTCAAGGGCGGATGTTGGTTCATCACAGAGAAGTACATCCGGGTTCATTCCGAGTGCCCTTGCAATTGCAACTCTCTGCTTCTGTCCGCCGGATATCCTGGAGGGGTAGCTGTCCTTTTTGTCAGAAAGACCTACTGTATCAAGAAGCTCAAGCCCGATCCGTGCTGCATCCTCTTTTTTCATCCCGTTCACAACAACAGGCGCCTCAATTATGTTTTCAAGTACGGTTTTATGGGGGAAGAGATTGAAATGCTGAAAAACCATTCCAAGCCTCTTGTTGAGTCTGAGTATCTGTTTCCTGTTTATATGCTCATGCTTCCCGTTTTCCGAAATGCTGACAACTGGTTCCCCTTCTATCTCTATCCTTCCTGAATCTATCTTTTCAAGCTGGTTTATGCTTCTGAGGAGCGTACTTTTTCCAGAACCTGAAGGGCCGATTATTGTAACAACCTCCCCTTCATTAACCTCAAGGTTTATATCTGAAAGGGCAACTACAGAGCCGAAAAATTTATTCACATTTATCATTCGGATCATGTTCATCAGTCGTATACCTCAAGCTTTTTTTCAAGCTGCCTGAAAAATCCTATTACACCGCTTGTAAGAACAAGGTATATAAGAGCAGCAATTATAAACGGTGTTATTCTGAAGTCTCTTGTAAATACCTCTTTGGCAGACCTCAGCAGGTCTCCCATCCCTATAACAATAACAAGGGCTGTGTCTTTTACAAGTGTAATAGCTTCGTTGCAGGAGGGGGGAAGCGTTCTTTTGAGTGCCTGGGGGAGAATAATCCTTTTCATAGTCTGCCAGTAAGACATGTTGAGTGCTTTTGACGCTTCATACTGTCCCCTGTCAATTGACTGGATCCCGGATCTGAATATCTCCATCAGGTATGCTGTGTAGTTTATGATAAATGTCAGGCTTGCTGCTGTAAAGGGTTTGAGGGAGATGCCGAAAATAGAAAGCCCGTAGTAGATGAAAAAAAGCTGAAGGAGAAGGGGGGTTCCCCTGAATATCCATGCATAAAGTCCCAGAGATTTATCAAGGAGCTTAGGCCCGGATACCCTTCCAAGGGCAAAAAGGATAGCAAGAGGTATAGCCCCCAGTGCTGTTACAGCGCATAATTGTAATGTCAGGCTACATCCTGAGAGGATGTAGCCTGTAGTTTCAATTATATATTTCACAAAAAGATCCGGATCAGTCAAGAACAATGTTATCGCCGAACCATTTCTTTGAAATGGAAGCAGCAGTACCGTCTTTTCTCATATCGTCAAGTGTTCTGTCAACAGCTTCCCTGAAGGAATCATCGCTCTTTCTGAACCCGACACCATATTCTTCGGCTCCGAAATTGTCTTCAAGAACCCTGTATTCTCCCTCTTTTTTTGCAAGATAGTATCTTAAAAGTATTGCATCGCCTACAACTGTATCAATCCTTCCTGCTGAAAGATCAAGAAGAGCTTCAGGGTATGTTCCGTATTTTCTGATTTCCCCAAGTTTTCCGCCGACTTCAGCATCAGCTGCAATTGCCTCTTCGCTGGGACTTCCAAGCTGGACACCTGCTTTTTTGCCAGCAAGTTCTTTTTTGCTTTTTACAGCCGAACCTTCAAGAACCGCTACTGCCTGAGTATTTGCAAGGTATGGTTTTGAAAAATCTATTTTTTCAGCCCTTTCCGGTTTTATTGTCATCCCGTTCCAGATGCAGTCAATATCCCCTTTATTCAGGCTTAAGATTACCCCTGACCATTCCACAGGCTGTATTTTAAGTTCCACACCAAGTCTTTTTGCAACTTCTTTTGCAAGATCTATATCGAATCCCACAATATTCCCTGCTTCATCTCTAAAGCCCATCGGGGGAAAGCTGTCATCAAGACCGAGAATAAAATATCCTTTTTCCTTAACATCTTCTATTGAAGTGTCTTTAACACTGTTTTCCTTATTGCCACCGGCAAAAAGGAAAGATGCGCTGAAAATCATAGCAGCAATTATCATAACTGTAGTTATTCTTCTGAAAGTTGTATTCATTTTTCCTCCTTTTTTTATCCCTGCTAAACCCTGCCTGCGGATTATAATCCGGCAGGTTTTCCTGCAAAGATTTATTATAATTTCAGTGATTTCTATATAATGAGATAGTATAAGAAAAAGGTTTCTAAAGCAATAAAGGGAGGAGAAATTGTCCTTTTAATTTTCAAACTTTACAGCAGTTCCGTAAACAAGAACCTCAGCAGCTCCCTGCATTAGAGATGTTGATGTATATCTCATATTTATTACAGCGTCAGCTCCAAGTTTTTCAGCTTCTTCAACCATTCTTGCGGTTGCCACGGCTCTTGCCCTGTTTATCAGATCTGTGTATGCGGTCAGCTCTCCTCCGATCAGGGTTTTAAGACCGCTCATTATATCTTTGCCGAGATGTTTTGACTGGATTGTTGATCCCTTTACAAGAGAAAGGGTAATTAATCTTTTACCGGAAACATAATCAGTATTTACTAATATCATTTTTACCCTCTTCAATAATTTCTTTTATCCTCTGAATAAGGATTATCGGCATTATAAGGAGGATTATCCCGATAATTGCAAGTGCTGTATACAGTAGCCAGTCAGGCATGGGTAGATCTGTAGCAGTATTTACAAGAAAAAAACCGTATCCTACAAGTATCAGAGAGAATACAACTGTTATAATAACCGGGACAATAAATTTCACTAAAAATCAATATAAAGTATTTTATTTAGTTGTCAAGCCTTTTAAATTTTTCATGAATTATTGTTCAGGTTCTGCCGAAAATATGTTATATATGAAAAACAGATATATAAATGCCCTAATAATTCTTCTTTTGTTTTCATCAGCAGGACAGATATGTGCTGAAGTAACATTCGGCGGGATTGATCTTTACAGCCGAAATGAGACGCTTTTTACTGCTGATGTTGATCTGCCCGGGGATGTGAGAATCAACAGCTATAAAACCCTTTTCCAGGCTGATCTTTCAACCAGACTGATGCAGCAGCTTACATTTTTCCCGGAAAATGTTCTCTACCTTTCTGAAAAAGGGGTCATACAGATCAGCAACAGGTTCGGGGTATTCAGAAGCGACAGGACTCTTAAACAGTTTCAGAGTGTTATAGAGTTCCCCTCTTTTGTAAACGGCAGCCAGATAAGAACAGGGAAAACACCTGATACTGTATCCTCTCCGGACGGCTCTTATCTGGTTTATATCGTACCTAAAACAGCAGGATACGGAAGACTTATTCTTTATGACCTCAATAATGATGAAGAGATAATAGTAACAGAGAATATTGAATATACCTATTCAAGCCCGCGGGTAATATGGTCTTCAGATTCAAAAATAATGATATATGAAAAAGGGAATACCCTGTTCTATTATTCTGTTGATAAAGGAACTCCAGGCAATGCAATCGCTGAAAATTTCAGAAAAATCGGCGAAGGGAAGATAAGCAATGTAATATGGAGCGGTGACGGTGTATATTACCTCAAGGATTCGTTTATTTTTAAAATACGAAGTACAGAGCTTTTTTCAAGTTCCCTTTACAGCGAACATATAGATGCGGGAGAAGTAAAGGGGAAAATCCCGTTTACTTTTGAACCAAGTTTTGATAAATTCTGGATATCCCCTGAAGGGAATGAGGTTGTTGTCTGCAAGGGGGGGAGAGATTATTTTTATTACCGCCTTGACCGGGATGTAATGTTTGATATCAGTGATGTTATGTCGCTTCCCCATATCTTTCTTCCCAGAAACAGCTCTGTCAAAAAGCTGGTCTGGGGTGAAAACGGAATTGTCACAATCCTTACCGGAACAATTGTTGAGGGGAAGGTTGAAACAGCCCTTTTCAGGCTTAATACTCTGGAGAAAGGGGATGATATAGCATTCAGGCAGCTTGACGGCAAAGGTGTTTTTGATATTGTTCTTTCAGATGACAGTATGAGAATAGCTGTTATCAGAGAAAACAGCATTGATATAAAATGGTATGATTCATGGAACAATATCAAGGAATATGATTATCCGGCGCCGCTTGAATGCATCTGGAAGAACAGCGACGAGATACTGGTTTTCGGTTCCATGTATACATCTCTGATTAAGACCAGAACGGGTGAAAGTGATATTCTTACCCTGTCTCAGCCGTCTGCATACGGTTTTGACCGGACTGACAGTAAAATTGTAGTCAGCAACAGCGGAAGCTACTACAAGTGGGATCCGGACGGTATCTGGGAAAAAACTACTGAGAGGACTTTAAAGAATAACGGTATTGCATCGGATGATTACAGGATTTATCTTGAAAAATCAAGCGGCAGAAGCTATCGGAACATGGTTTTTGTCAGGGATATAAAAAAATACAGGACAGATCCGCTTTTCCCACCGCCGGCTGTAGAGTACGACAGAATACCGGATTCTGAAGATAGTGTTGATTTCAGTAATTTTACACACGGATCAAGAACAAGGGGACGGTATGTTTCCATTGTTTTTAATGCTGTGAAAAACGATTCAGGACTTACCGAGATTCTTAATACTCTGTCAGACTACGGTGTAAAAGCTACATTTTTTATCAACGGGGAATTTATAAAGAGGCATCCTGGTGCTGTAAAGGAAATTGCCGATTCCGGGCACGAGGCAGGATCTCTTTTCTATTATTATTTTAATCTGACAGATGCCAGTTTCAAAATTGACAGTGATTTTATAAAAAAGGGACTTGCAAGGAATGAGGATGAGTTTTTCAGGACAACAGGTAAAGAGCTTTCGCTTCTCTGGCATGCCCCCTACTATTTTGTAAACAGCAGGATAATAGATTCGGCAAAACAGATGAATTATACTTATGTCGGGCGGGATGTAATAACACTTGACTGGAAATCTGATTTTGATACAAACTATGGTACAGAGCGTTTTTATAAACCAGCAGCTGAGCTTCTGGAAGATATTGCACGGGATAAAAAACCAGGCTCAATAATTACCATAACCATAGGCCGCCCGGATAAGGGGCGAAAGGACTATCTGTTCCAGCAGCTTGAAAACCTTATAAACAACCTGATTTCATCAGGTTACAGTATAGTTCCTGTATCTCAGCAGATTGAAATAGCAAAATAATATATTTCCCCTTTTCAGGGGTTTAAATAATAAATAAGCGGGGTGATGTACTAAATGGATCCTTTAAACATGTATCGTGAAACTTCAATAAAGACTGCAAGCCGGGGGAAGCTGGTTGTTCTTCTTTATGACGAGGCGATCAAGTCTGTTGAAAAAGCAATTAAACTGCTTGATTCCAGAGATAAAAAGCTTGACCTTGTCAACAATTCGATAATCAGAGGACAGGAGATTATAACAGAACTCTCTGCTTCTCTCGATTTTGAAAAAGGGAAGGATATTGCTTCAAATCTTTTCAGTCTCTATATCTATTTTAATCAGCAGCTTATGACTGCCAATATAGAAAAGGACTCGTCCCATATAAAACCGGTACTTGGTATGCTCCAGGATCTCCGGGGGGCATGGAAGCAGATTGAGAATACAAAAGACCAGTCTGATGCAAGTTCAATGGGTATAGATGTTGCAGGGTGAAAGAATTCTTGAATATCAGGAAAGGCTGATAAAAAAGTTTGAAACCTATCTGCATCTGTTGAATATGGAGGCAGTTTCAATTGAAAAAGAGGATGTTGAAAAACTGTCCGCACAGACTGCATCCGGAACAGAGATTACAGGGGATATACAGCGGATAAACAATGTAATAAAGGCCCTTTACAGAGACCTTTCTTCTGTTAATCTTCTGACAGAAGGGTTAGCAGAAAGGTACAACAGCAACAGTGTCATAATAAAAAAGTATGAAAAATCTTCCCGTGAGCTTGTTATCGGAAACCTTAAAACACTTGCAGATCTCCGGTATGTCTATAAAAACAGGATTCTGAAGTTCCAGACCTCAATAGGGAATGAACTAAAAATAGTCCATTCCTCCTCTTTTCTACATTCATCTGAAATGTTAGATATAACAGTATGAAAAAACCTTTTTATATACTTGATGGTTATAGTCTTATCTATAAATCATATTTTGCATTTATCAGGACCCCTCTTCTTAACAGGGAGGGGGAGAATACTTCCGCAATATTCGGATTTTTCCGTACCCTTTTCAATTTTATACGGGATTATGATCCAGGTTATTTTGCAGTTGCAATGGATTCGCTTGTCCCTACATTCAGGCATGAAGATTATCCTGAATATAAGGCTACCAGGGACAAGACTCCCAGAGATCTCCACGATCAGATCCCCAGGATTGAAAAGATTCTTGAATCACTGGGTATAAGTACAGTCAGGCTGGACAGGTATGAGGCTGATGATATTATTGCTACCTTTGCAAGAAAATGCAGGGAGGATGGCAGGGGATGCTATATAATTACAGGAGACAAAGACCTTCTTCAGCTTGTTGATGAAAATGTAAAAGTGCTCCGCTCTGAGAAATCAGGCTATTCAGAGATTGACAGGGAGGGGGTCGTTTCCCTTTTCGGGGTCAGCTCTGAGCAGATAATAGATTATCTTGCACTCACGGGGGATTCTGCTGATAATATCCCCGGGGTAAAAGGGATAGGGCCTAAAACAGCAGTGGAACTTCTCTCAGAGTACGGGACGGTTGAGAATATATACGGGAATCTTGGATCTCTCAAGGAAAGTGTAAGAAAAAGGATGGAGGAGAGCAGGGAAAACTGTCTGATGAGCAGGAAACTTGTTGTTCTTGATGAGAATGTTCCTCTTGAAAAGAGTATAGATGATTTCGGAATTGAAAATATCAGCTACCGCTCTGCAATACCTCTTCTTGAAAAGGAAAACCTTAAAAGCATTGTCAAATGGCTTGATGAAAACCACCCGGGGAAAGAGGGGGAGCAGGAGGAGCAGGAGGAAAAGGCTCCTGTAATAAAGACAGAGCTTAACAGAAAAGGGGTATATGAAACTGTAGATACCCTTGATGCCCTTGACAGGTGGATTGATACTGTAAAGAAAAACCGGATATTTTCATTTGATATAGAAACAGACGGCCTTGATACAATAACAGCCAATCCGGTCGGTTTTTCCATTTCGGTTAAAAGCGGTGAGGCTTGTTATATTCCTCTTATTGCAGGGGGGAAGGAGATCCTTCCTTCTCCTGTTGTCAAGAACAGGCTGCGGGAAATACTTGAAAACAAAGAATTGAAGCTTATAGGCCAGAATGCCAAGTTTGATTACAAGATACTCAGAAAATGGGGGCTCAATCCTTGCAATATCTGGTTTGATACGATGATAGCGGCATGGCTTTTGAACTCAAGAATATCGTCCTACAGTATGGACAGCCTTGCGGAGGTCTATCTTGACTATGAAACAGTCCATTACAGTGATGTTGTTCCCAGGGGGGGGCTTTTTCAGGATATTGATATTGAAACAGCTTCCAATTATGCTGCCGAGGATGCTGATATTACCTACCGTCTCTACGAAGTACTGAATCCGCAGCTTGGAGAAAGGGGTTGTAGTGAGCTTTTCTTTGAAACAGAGATGCCTCTTGTATATATACTCGCAGAGATGGAACTTGAAGGGGTCCGGGTAAGAAGGGAGTCTCTTGATTATATCAGCAGGGACCTTGAAAAAACAATTGCCGGAATAACAGAAGAGATACACGCTCTGTGCGGAAAGATTTTTAATATCAGTTCAACAAAACAGCTGCAGGAGGTGCTTTTTACAGACAGAAAGCTGAATCCTGTAAAGAAGACCAAAACAGGTTACTCAACAGATAATACAGTCCTTGAGATACTGGCAGATGAGGACCCGGTCCCTGCCCTTGTCCTTAGATACAGAGGTCTTTCAAAACTGAAATCAACCTATGTAGATGCCCTTCCAAAGCTGATACAGAGTACAACTTCAAGGATCCATACCACTTTCAGGCAGACCGGAACACAGACTGGAAGGCTTTCAAGTATTAATCCTAATCTGCAGAATATTCCGATAAAGGATGAAGAGGGGAGAAAAATCAGAAAAGCATTTATCCCGTCTGGAGGAAAGGTTTTTCTGAGCGCCGACTATTCCCAGATTGAACTTGTCGTTCTTGCACATCTTTCTGAAGATCCTGCACTTATGGCAGCATTCAGGGATGGGACAGATGTCCACAGAATGACAGCCTCCCTTATTTTCAGTATACCCGCTGAAGAGGTAACTTCCGAGCAGAGAAGGATTGCAAAGACGATCAACTTTGGCGTCATGTACGGTATGTCGGGTTTCAGGCTGTCAAGGGAGCTTAGGATCCCCAGAAAACATGCTGATGAGTTTATCAGATCCTATTTTGAGAGATATGCCAATATAAAGAAGTTTATGGAAAGCACAGTGTCATATGCTGAAGAGACCGGATGCGTGAGGACAATCCTCGGACGGGAACGTACTATTGAAGGTATAAACAGCAGGAATAAAAACGAGAAAAGCGGTGCTGAAAGGATGGCTGTCAATACCCCTATTCAGGGATCGGCAGCTGATATTGTCAAGCTTGCGATGATAAAAATCGACCGTGTAATATCGGAAAAGTCTTTTCAGTCAAAGCTTGTTCTCCAGGTCCATGATGAGCTGATTTACGAAGTACCCTTTTCAGAGGTTGAGGAAATGAAGACTGTTGTCCGCCGGGAAATGGAAAATGCTTTTACCCTGAAGGTCCCTCTGAAGGTAAGCATTGAAACAGGTGAGAGCTGGGGCGAGATGCACTGATGGTTGTCGGTCTTACAGGTAAATACTGTGCAGGGAAAAATACGATTGCTCTTGAGTTTGAGAAAAGGGGTTTTATTCATATTGATGTTGACAGGCTCGGTCATACTGCTCTTGGGCAGATGAAGGGGGCTTTGGTTGATGTGTTTGGCCGGGGGATACTTGAAAACGGGGAAATCAGCAGGAAAAAGCTGGGGGCTATCGTTTTTTCCGATGAAAATGAGAAAAAAAAGCTTGAAGCTGTTGTTCATCCCGGAATGGTCCGGATGGTGAAAAAGGTGATAGAGGAAAACTGTGGGGGAGATGTGCTTATTAATGCGGCAATTCTTTTCCAGATGGGCCTTGATTCTCTCTGCGACATAATTGTGTGGGCAGATGCTCCCATTTTTTCAAGAATAAAGAGGGCACTCCGAAGAGACGGAATACCGCTTAAAGAGATACTTAAAAGAATTATAATTCAGAGAAATCTCAATGCTAATATAATGAAAAAAAAATCCGATACTTATATTATAAGAAACAGGGGAAATTCCGCGAGGATACCCCATGCAGTTGATGGAATACTGAAAAAAATTAACGAAGGAAATAGATGAAGATATGGAACAGCAGAAAATACTCTGGATAATTCTTTCTGTGGCTGTACTGCTTCTTGTTGTGCTTGGATCAGCCCTGTTTATGTTCAGCCCTCCTGCCGGAGGGGAAACCGGTGATACAGCTATTGCCTCTGCCCGTGAGATAACACCTGAAGAATTTGATCCCATTGAGTGGGCCAGAAGCAGCGAGGAATACCCCGGAATTGTTGAAGAAAAGAAGGATGTGGAAGGGGACGAGTTTGTTGTTGTATATGGGGAAACAGGGGAAAAAGCTGAACCTGAAGCTGTAGCGGAAAAAATACCGGAAGCGATCCCTGTAAAAGAGGTTTCTGTTAAAGAGGTTGTAAAAAAGGCGGAACCGCTTCCTCAGCCGGTAAAGCCTGCTTCCAAACCTGTTGTCAGGGAAGTGCCGAAAAAGGTTAATGTTACTGAATACTGGATCCAGACCGGATCTTTCAAGTCTGTAACCTCGGCTGAAAATGCCAAACAGACCCTGGTTTCAAAAGGGCTGGCTCCTACTGTCCAGACAAAAACAGTAAGCGGAACAGACTACTACAGGGTAAGGCTCGGGCCGTATGAATCAAAAGAGGAAGCGGAAAAGTTCCTCGGATGGGTAAAGGGGATAGACGGATTTATTGAAAGCTATGTCTCAAAGGTATATTCACAGAGATAAAAAATATAAGGGGACCTTTTTATTTCCCATACAAGGGCACTGATCCAAAGGCATGCTTTGCAATTGCCACTGGTGGAGCAGGGAATTGTTTCAGAGGTGCCCATAATTAAACAGCAGGGCTGCCAGGATGGTTTTTAACTTGATCGGCAGCTTTTTTTTGTTTTATGGTACATTATGAAGCTTGAAAAAATTAACAGCAGAAATATCAGTTTCCTGTCAGATGAATCACGGCTTAAGGGTAAGGCTGATTTAATATCATTCTGTGAAAACAGGGAAGATGTTAAAAGCGCTTTAAGGGAAGCTTTGAAGCGAAATTACGGTGTAACAGTTCAGGGAGCAAGGACCGGAATAACAGGAGGCGCTGTCCCTGCCGGTTGTGACGGTTTTAAAACTTCCGGTATGCTGGTTGTCAATCTGAGCAAGATGAAGCAGATTGAAAAGATCAGAAAAGCTGACAGCGGCTTCAGAATTACTTCCGGGGCAGGACTTACCCTGTATGAGATTGAGAACATCCTTAATGGAGATCCATTTGACGCTTCTTCCCTTGATCCTGAGTCTCTTGAAAACCTTGATATAATAAGAAGGGGGAAATACTTTTTTCCTCCTGATCCTACTGAGAAGTCAGCTTCCATTGGGGGTATCGTATCCAACTGCGCATCCGGATCAAGAAGTTTTCATTATGGATCAGCGCGAAATTATATCAATACCCTATCTGTCCTTCTTCCGGATTCATCAGAGCTGATAATGAAGAGAGGCTGTCCCTCTGTGTTTTTTACCAGGGAGGAAAATCCCCTCAGAAAGCTTCCTGCTCTCCGGCTTCCTGAGTGTAAAAATGCTGCAGGTCTTTTTATCCCCGGAAATGGGGATATTATTGATCTTTTTATAGGTTCAGAAGGGATACTTGGGATTATAACAGAGATAGAGTTTCAGATTGTCCCTGAACCGGAATCTGTGACAGGGGTCCTGATTTTTCCTGCAGACAGAAATATCAACCTCCACCTTTCTGAATATTTCAGGGAATACAGGAAAAAGGAATTTGCAGGAGGGGCATTTGTTGCTGCTGTTGAATATTTTGACAGAGACGCGCTCGCCCTTGTTAAATCGTTTGTTGATGGAGGATGTTTTAAATCACTTTTCCCGTTTCCCTCGGAAAAAAGAGGAGGGGCCCTTTATATTGAAATACATTCATCCGTGCCGGGCGGGAGTCCCGGAGCCCTTGATAAGATTTCAGATATTATAAAGGAAATGGGAATTTGTGAAAGAGATGTATATGTTTCGGAGGGGGAGAAAGAACTTTTGAGGATGAAGGAGTTCCGTCATTCCGTTCCCGAATCTGTGAATATGTCTATAGACAGTATAAGAAGGGGAGGGGCGGATATAACAAAGCTAGGGACTGATTTTTCTGTTCCAGATCCCTTTTTTGCCGAACTTTTTAATTATTATTACTCTTCACTTGAAAAAAGCATGTTGAAAAGTGCTGTATTCGGGCATATCGGGGACAATCATCTTCATGTGAATATTCTCCCGGAAACTGAAGAGGACTACATCGAAGGAAAAAGCATAATTAAAGAGTGGGGGAGGCGGGTCGTTGAAATGGGGGGAAGCGTATCTGCGGAACACGGTACGGGAAGGCTTAAAAAAGGGCTTTTGAGAGAGATGTACGGAGATGAGGGGATAGAAAAGATAAGGTCAGTCAAAATGATTTTTGATCCAGAGTTTATGATGAACCGTGGGGTTATGATATAATTATTATCCTGTTTTCAGCAGACACTCAGGTAGTGTCTGAAGTGTTTGATCCTGCCTGCATCGTCAAGTACTATACACACTGCATCAATTCTTGCTTTTGAGGTAATACGGTTCAAAGTCATGTAAGTCTCTGCCGTCTTTTTCATCTGCCTGAGCTTTACTGCAGTAAGGCTTTCCTCCGGCATTCCCATTTCTCCCCCGGTTCTGGTCCTTACCTCTACAAAAACAGTCACCCCGTTTTTCCGGGCCAGTATATCTATATCAGAGTGCCCTATCCTCAGGTTTCTTTTGAGTATTTTATATCCTGCACTTTTGAGAAAATCCCCGGCAAGGTTTTCACCCTTAATTCCGAGCTCAACTTTGAACCGTGAGTCTGAAAAGCTCCTGTTCATTCAATAATCCGGGGTCTGAACTGAAGCGCTTCAGCTATGTGGGATTCGTTAATATCGGTTTGTTCTTCAAGGTCTGCAATAGTTCTGGCTATTTTTATTATCTTCAGGTAAGACCTTGCTGAAAGCTTGAAGCTTCCGGCAGCTTCAAGGAGGAGCGATCTTGAAGAAGGTCCAAGGGGAACATATTTTTTAATAAGCCGGTTTTTCATCTCTGAGTTAGTGTGAATAGCTTCACTTTTAAACCTTTCCTTCTGTATTTTACGTGCGGCAGTTATCCGTGTCCTGATTTCAGGTGATGATTCGTTTTTTATAGTATTATCAAGCCCTCTGGAAAGCTTTTTAATATCAACTACCGGGACATCAACATGCAGATCAATCCGGTCAAGTATCGGACCTGACAGCTTTTTCTGGTATCTGATGATCTCCCGCTTTGTGCAGGTACACTCCTTTGTTTCATCGTTAAGGTATCCGCATGGGCACGGGTTGGCGGCAGCGACAAGAATAAACCTTGACGGATATGTGACCCTTTCAAGGCTTCTTGAGATGGTAAGCATCCCGTCTTCAATAGGCTGACGGAGCGCTTCTATTACGGCCCTCGGAAATTCGTTGAATTCGTCAAGAAACAGTATCCCCCTGTGTGCAAGGCTTATCTCTCCCGGCTGGGGGTGGGCCCCGCCGCCGACAAGGCCTGCCTGGGAGATAATATGGTGGGGAGCCCTGAACGGTCGTGCTGCGATAAGTGATCCTCCCGGGGGGATGTTTCCGGAACTTGAATATATTTTTGTGACCTCAAGTGATTCCTCCTCGCTCAGGAGGGGCATTATTCCGGGAAGAGCTCTTGCAAGCATTGTTTTCCCCGATCCGGGAGAGCCTATCATTATAATATTGTGTCCCCCTGCAGCAGCTATTTCAAGGGCTCTTTTTGCCTGTTCCTGCCCGTGGACCTCCGACATGTCAAACTCTGCCCCCCCTCTTCCTGATGCTTCTGACTGCCGGTAGACTGCCGGTTCCAGTTTTATTTCAGAATTGAAAAAATCTGTTATCTGGTTCAGGTCTGTCACTGGATATACATTTATCCCTTTTACAACAGAAGCCTCGTTCGCAGACTGCTCCGGTACAAAAATGTTCTTTATTCTGTTCTCCTTTGCAAACAGGGCCGCCAGCAGGGTCCCTTTTGTATGCCTGAGGGACCCGTCAAGGGAAAGTTCTCCGAAAAACATACTTTCTCCGGGGATGCTGAATCCCCTTATCCCTGAAAGAATTCCTACTGCAATCGGAAGATCATAAAAAGCCCCCTCTTTGGGAACGTCTCCCGGTGCAAGGTTTACAGTTATTTTCCGGAGCGGAAAATTTGTCCCTGAGTTTATAAGTGAAGTCCTTACCCTCTCCCTGCTTTCGGCAACCGCCTTGTTGGGCATTCCGACTATATCAAAAGAGGGGAGTCCTCTGTCGGCAATATTGACCTCCACATCAATCCGGATTGTATTAAGCCCGGAGAAAGATACTGAAGTGACCCTTATCAGCATTTATCCCCCCTTTTATTAAGGTAGTATTTTCCGTTTTTGAGGATAATGGTTTTATAAAGCTGCAGAATTGTAACATCAGCCCCTGTTTCAGAGGCAGACCTTCCGGTGTTTCTTTTGATCTCATCAATACCCACAGGGGATACTGAAAGAAGGTCAACTATCCTTTTCTGGTTTTTGTTTAAACCTTCCCATGGTTTTTTGTTTCCGGCAGAGGTGAGCGAATATTTACCGTATTTATTCAGAATGTCTTCAGGGGCTGTCAGTATAACTGCCCCCTGTTTGATCAGAAGTGCAGTGCCGAGGGAAACACTGCTTGTAAGGGGGCCTGGGACAGCAAAAATATTTCTTCTGTATTTTGCTGCAATTCTTGCTGTAATCAGGGCCCCGCTTTTAAGACCTGCCTCTACTACCAGGAGAAAAGGGGAGAGGGCTGCAATAATCCTGTTCCGTCTCGGATATGTCCAGAGGGCGGGTGGGGTGCTTCCGGGGTATTCCGAGACAGCAAGTCCACCGGTTGTTAATATCTTTTCATAAAGGGGGGCCTGATGTTCAGGATGAATTCTCTCAATTCCGCAGGGCATTACCGCAACTGTTCTACCCCCTGCCTCAACAGCAGCCTCATGCGCTTTTGCATCAATCCCGTACATGAAGCCTGATACTACGGTTATCCCCGCCTCCGCAACTGCACTTATAACTTCATCTGTAATTATTTCTCCGTATCCTGTCATTCTCCGGGACCCCACAACGCTTAAGGTTTCATTGAAAATATTTATGTCCCATTCTCCTCTGAAATAGAGAAACGGAGGAGGGTCTTTTATTTCTTTGAGAAGAGAAGGGTATTCAGAGCTTTTTATGTCTATTCTGTTCACTTTTTCCCCTGATAACATTTTCATATACCGGAATAATCAGTCTCTGCTTCAGTTTTGATTGTCAGAATCAAATAAAAAAGAGATAAATGCTGTTCATTGCTTATGTCAAAGGGAAAATAAAAAGGGCCGGCATTCTCTGCCGGCCCAGATTTGAGAGAAGGAATTTATTTAAAGTCTCCAAGAACATCTATAAGAGGCCTTACTATGACTTCTTTTTTCTTCAGATATCTTATAGCTCTTGTAGCTGCATGGGCTGCCGATGTTGTAGTGGTATAGGTCAGCTTTCTTTTTACAGCTTCAATTCTTATGGCATTATCTCCAATTTCCGCGAACCTGCCAAGAGGTGTATTGATCAAAAGAGCGAATTTTCCGCTTTTTATGTGATCAATTACGTTAGGTCTTCCTTCATGGATCTTCAGGATGACTTCCGCAAATATTCCGTGATCAAAAAGGAAGTTTGCGGTTCCCCTTGTAGCCGCAATCTGGAACCCCAGTGTCTGAAGTTCCTTTACAATCGGCAGGATCGCTTCCCTGTCGTTTTTATGGACAGAGACGAATGCTTTCCCCTCAGTTGGAAGTACCCCTCCGGCTGAATCCTGGGCTTTTGCAAATGCTTCACCGAATGTAGCCCCGGTCCCGATGACCTCACCGGTTGATTTCATCTCAGGGCCAAGTACAGGATCATAGTCTGAAAATCTGTCGTTTGAAAAAACAGCCTCTTTTACCGCCCATCCGGTCTGGGGACGTCCCACCCCGATGAAACAATCATCATCAGTTATAAAGTCAGCCTTTTCTTTTGTAAGTCCCTGTGTTTTCAGGTCTTTTCCCCGCCATATTCTTACTGCTGACTGGATAAGGTTTATCCCTGATGCTTTTGACAGGAAGGGGACAGTCCTGGAAGCTCTCGGATTGACCTCAATTATGTAAAGCTCATTATTCTTGACTGCATACTGTATGTTGAGAAATCCCACGACTCCGATTTCCCTTGCAATCCGGACTGTTGCTTCAGTCATTTCCTTTATTACTTTATCAGTTGATTTATAGGCAGGGAATACGCAGGCTGAATCACCTGAATGTATTCCGGCAGCTTCAATATGCTGCATAATTCCTGCTATATATACATTTTTCCCGTCACAGAGGGCATCAATATCATATTCAAAAGCATCCTCAAGAAACTGATCCACAAGAATCGGCTTCTCTTTTGATACTTCAATCCCGTTTTTAAGGAAAATATTGAGTTCCTCTTTTGAATAGGCAATAAACATGCTTCTTCCCCCGAGGACAAATGAGGGCCTTAATAGAACAGGATAACCCATATCTTCAGCGCAGGTTTCAATCTGGTCAAAACTTGTTGCTGTTCTGTTGTCAGGCTGCCGAAGTTCCAGTTTGTTCATCAGTGCTGCAAAAAGCCCCCTGTCCTCAGCAGTATTTATTGCATCAACCTGTGTTCCTACAATGTTTACCCCCCATTTGTGAAGCTCTTCCGCCATGTTGAGAGGGGTCTGTCCTCCAAGCTGTACTACAACGTCCTTAATCCCCTCTTTTTTAATGATGTTTTTAACATCCTCAAAAACAAGGGGTTCTATGTAGAGCCGGTCTGAAACATTGAAGTCGGTGGATACAGTTTCAGGGTTGGAATTAACCATTATTGATTTAACCCCTTCATTTCTGTAGGCAATTGATGCAAGGGTACACCCTGTGTCAAACTCAAGTCCCTGTCCTATCCTGTTCGGGCCGCTTGCAAGTATTATGACAGCATCACCTTCTGTTTTTTTCCCTTCATCAATTTCACCGAAGGTGGAATAGAAATAGGGAGTAGCTGCCTTGAACTCACCTGCGCAGGTGTCAACAAAGTGGTAGGATGGAGTGATTCCCCTTTCCTCCCTTTCCTTTTCAATTTCATCGATGCCCATACCTGTTATTGCTGAAATCCTTTTATCTGAAAAACCGTTCTGCTTTGCATCCATGAGAAGCTTTGTTGAAAGAGGCCTCGTTTTGAGTTTGTTTTCTATCCGTGCAATTTCTGCAATATTATAAAGAAACCATTTGTCATAATTTGTTTTTTCATAAAGCTCGTCAATTGCCGCTTCCCCCTCTCTGAGAAGAACTGTGTAGATAGCATATATTCTCAAAGGGTGCAGAGTTGTCAGCATAAGTTCCAGTTTTTCATCTGTAATATCGGCAGGAAGAGCTGTCAGCCCCTCTTTTCCTATTTCAACAGATCTGACTGCCTTGTTGAGTGCTTCATTAAAAGTTCTGCCGAGTGCCAGTGCCTCTCCTACCGATTTCATCTGGGTCCCGAGCTGGGCATAGCTGGTCGGAAATTTCTCAAGCTCAAAACGGGGGATTTTAACAGCCACATAGTCAAGGGCAGGTTCAAAAGCGGAAACTGTCTCTCCTGTTATCTCATTTACAATTTCGTCAAGTGTATAGCCGACAGCAAGCTGCGCCGAGCATCTTGCTATAGGGAATCCGGTCGCCTTGCTCGCAAGGGCTGATGAACGGGAAACTCTGGGATTCATCTCTATTACTATCATCCTGCCTGTATCAGGTTTTACAGCAAACTGGACATTTGATCCTCCGCAGTCTATTCCGATTGCTCTCAGTATATCGAGCGATGCATTTCTCATCTCCTGATATTCCCTGTCTGAAAGGCTCTGGATAGGGGCAACTGTAATACTGTCTCCTGTATGAACACCCATCGGGTCAACATTTTCAATGGAACAGACAATAACAGCATTGTCAGCCGGGTCTCTTATTACCTCCATCTCAAACTCTTTCCACCCGATAAGTGATTCCTCTATGAGGGCTTCTTTGACAGGGCTTTCTGAAAGTGCCTTTTCGACCAGTATCTCAAATTCAGCCTCGGTATATGCAATGCTTCCCCCTCTCCCTCCAAGTGTATAGCTTGGTCTGATAACAAGGGGGAGTCCTACCTCTTTTTTAAGTTCAACCGCATCGCGGATTGTTTTTGCAACAACAGATCTCGGAACATCGAGCCCTATTTTCTGGATTACTTCCTTAAATTTTCCCCTGTCTTCCGCCAGTCTTATCGCATCAATGCTTGCTCCGATTACCTCAACATTATATTTGTCAAGAATACCTGCATCATAGAGATCAAGCGACAGGTTAAGCCCTGTCTGACCCCCTATTGTCGGGAGTATTGCATCAGGTCTTTCCCTGCTTATTATTTCCTCAAGATAGGGAACACTTAAAGGCTCCATATATATTCTGTCTGCAATCCCGGGGGTTGTCATGACTGTTGCCGGATTCGGGTTTACAAGGATAACCTCATAACCGTCCTCTTTAAGAGCTTTCACCGCCTGTGTTCCAGAGTAGTCAAATTCACAGGCCTGTCCTATAACAATCGGTCCGGAGCCGATCAGAAGTATTTTTTTTAAGTCTTTACGAGCAGGCAATTTATCCTCCTTGAAGATCCCTTTACAGGATTAATCTTTATTCTTTGCCGCATATTCCACAAAATCATCAAAAATCCAGGATGAATCTACCGGTCCCGGAGCTGCCTCAGGATGAAACTGTGCTGTAAGTATATTAAGATCATCACAGACTATCCCTTCCTGGCTCTTATCATTCGCATTGATGAATCTGGCCTCGACATTAGAGGGAAGGGTATCTGTATCAACCGCAAATCCATGGTTCTGGGATGTAACAAATACTCTGCCTGTTCGCATGTCCCTTACCGGATGGTTAAGACCGTGATGGCCGAATTTCATCTTATAGGTTTTGCCTCCCAGTGCCTGGCTGATAAGCTGGTGTCCAAGGCATATTCCGAACAGGGGTTTTTCCCCGATAAGGTTCTTAATCATTTCAATCTGTTTCTCCAGAACTGCGGGGTCTCCCGGTCCGTTTGCTATAAGTATTCCGTCAGGTCCTGATTTCAGTATCTCATCGGATGATGCTGTTCCGGGGAAAAGCAATACCCTGCATCCCCTGGCAGTCAGTTCCCTTATTATGTTGGCTTTGATTCCGCAGTCAACAACCGCCATTTTTATCTTCCCTTCAGGGTTTATTATTTCCTGCTGTTCCGACCCGACTTCTTTGATAAGATTCTGCCCCTCCATATCAGGAATTGTTTTTATAAACCGTTTAACTGCTTCAAGATCTGCTTCTGTAAGAACAGTGCTGCTGCTGTCGGAAGGGCGGACTATAAGACCTTTAGGACTCCCGTTGTCTCTTATATGGAGTGTGAGTCTTCTTGTATCTATACCTGTTATGCCGGGTGTGTCGTTGTCCCTCATGAATCTGTCGAGCGTCATTCGCCCCTCAGGAACAGGTCCCCTGTAGAGTTTTTTTACAACCATTCCCGCCAGTTTTATCCCGGGGAGATTTCTCCCTTTTTCAGGGCCGATTTCACTCCAGCTGTTGTCAGATCCGTAATTGCCGGCATGAGGGTAGGTCATGGTTACAATCTGACCTGTATATGAGGGATCAGTAAGTATTTCATGATACCCGGACATACCTGTATTGAAAACCACTTCTCCGGCCCCTTTCCGTTTTATCCCGAACTCTTCAAGCTCATGGGTCCTGGGGGGAAGGGCTCCGAAAGAATACCCCTGGAAAATATTTCCGTCGTCAAGGACGAGATAACAATGTTCCTGCATACTCCACCATAATTAAAAAAATTAAGAAGCAACCCTCTTATAAAGGAATCCCCGGCATGACCGGGGCTGTTTTATTTACTCTGCCTGATTTGGCTGTCATATTATTTCAAAAAGGTCGTTTCTTTACGGTCAAAGTATATGATACTATAAATAAGGTCAATATTCAGCTGCAATACCAACGGCATCTTTTACAGATTTATACCCCTTTTTTTGCATAAATATACGAATATTGTCTAAAATAGTGTATAAACATTCAGGATTTCGGAATGTTGCAGTCCCTATCTGGAAAGCTGAACACCCTGCCATGATAAACTGTAGTGCTGTATCAGCACTGTCTATTCCGCCGCATCCAATTAAAGGTATCTCCGGCAGCGCCCTGTGTATCAGGAAGGCAATCCTGAGTGCCGCAGGATATATTGCCGGCCCCGAAAGACCTCCGAATATGTTCCCGAGGACAGGTTTTCCCTTTTCAATATCAATCTTCATTCCGGGAATTGTATTTACAGCTACTATAATATCGGCCCCTGAATCAGCGCATGCACGGGCTACATCGACTGGAGAACCTGCGGCAGGGCTGATTTTTGCAAGGAGGGGGAGGGAGGTATTCCGTCTGCAGGATGCAATAACCTCAGCTGCTGACTGCGGATCAGAACCGAAATGCATTCCCCCTTTTGAGACATTGGGGCATGAAATATTTATCTCAACAGCATCGATTTTTCCTGATTCATTAATCCTTTCTGAAAGCTTTTCAAATTCCGCCAGTGATTCTCCTGCTATGCTTGCGATACAGACAGCTTTTTCATGCTTCTTCCTGAATTCCTGCATTTTTTCTGAAAGGAACTTTTCCATTCCTACATTTGCAAGCCCTATCGAGTTTATCATCCCCCCTTCAACTTCACAGCATCTGGGGGGGGGATTTCCATCCCTTGGTTTTTCAGATACAGATTTAAGGATAACTGCACCCCAGTCATCTGCAGGGCAGAAATCAGAGTATTCTGTTCCGTATCCGTATGTACCGCTTGCAGCTATTGCAGGGTTTTTCAGATTAAGGGTCCCGAGTGTTGCAGCAAGTATATTTTTATCATTTTCCATCATATTTATAGATATTCTCCCTCTGTCTGTCCTGCTTTAAAGAACAATCCGGTCTGATCTGAAAACAGGACCGTCATCGCATACCTTTTCATAACCGCCGCTTTCAAGCTTTACTGCGCACCCTGCACAGGCCCCGACTCCGCAGGCCATAAACTCTTCAAGCGAAAGCCATGTTTCTATTCCATGTTCTGCTGCAATTTCTTTTACAGCTTTCATCATCCCGTGGGGGCCGCAGGCTGCTACTGCATCAGGTTTATCCCTTTTAAGCCATTTTTCAAGAACCATGGCAGCATTTCCCTTTTCCCCTTTTGATCCGTCATCAGTGGAATAATCAATAGCAACAGGGTGTTTATAAATATCAGGAAGGGCATCTTTTGTCTGTCCTGCCCAGAGGATGCGGTCATTTTTTAATCCTGCAGTTTTTCTCATGCTGCTTAAAAACAGTACAGATGCAATCCCGGTTCCCCCTCCGATCATCCAGATATTCCCGGATATTTTTGGATATGAGTTTCCAAGGGGGCCGATAACATCGAGGCAAGTCTTCTCCCTGAGGAGGGCAAGTGAGTCTGTTGTTTTTCCTATTCCCCGTATCACAAGGGTAATGAAGTTATCCCCTTTTCCTGAAATGGAGAAAGGGCGTCTTAAGTATCTTCCTGATTCTGCCGGGGGAAGTATGGTTATAAAATTCCCGGGCTGAGCCATGGCTGCAATTTCCGGGAGTTTAATTTTAAGTTCAAAAAGGTTTTCTGCAATCCTTTTGTTGGATAATATTTGCCCTGTTTCTCTGGTTTTCATTACAGAGATTATAAATTATTCAATACGCTGTATCAATACACCGTTGATAAATGTTGGCGGCCAATAAATCCCGCCTCTCCGGGGTAACGGTATTGGATTTATTTGTTATTAATGATTATCATTTTACTTAAAAATAATTTCCGGGGGAATCGATGATTGCAGACAGAATAAAGGGAATGGGAACAACAATCTTCACAGTAATAAATAATCTTGCAGCCGAGTATGACGCTGTAAACCTGAGTCAGGGTGCCCCGGATTTTGATACTGAAAAATGGGTGCTTGATATTGTAAAAGAATCCTTTTCCAGGGGCCGAAACCAGTATGCACCTCTCCCGGGAGTCCCTGAACTCCGTGAGGCTGTTTCTGATATTTACAGCTCCAGATACGGAATTGGTTATGATCCGGAAAATGAAATAACAGTTACAACAGGTGCTACAGAAGCAATCTATTCGGCTGTGACAGGGTTTATAAATCCGGGTGATGAGGTTGTTGTATTTGAACCTTTTTATGATTCCTATGTAAGTTCTGTAAAAATGGCAGGCGGTGTAGTCAGGCCGGTAACTCTCCATTACCCTGATTTCAGTTTTGACTCATCAGATATTGAAGAAAAAATAACATTAAGAACGAAAATGATTATTTTTAACAATCCTCATAATCCTGCCGGAAGGGTATTTGGAAAAGGGGAGCTTGAAATAATTGCTTCTGTTGCACAGAAGCATAACCTTATAGTTTTAAGTGATGAAGTTTATGAATACCTTGTTTATGACAATAAAAAGCACATACCGCTTGCCTCTCTTGAGGGTATGAAAGAGAGGACTGTTACAATCTCCTCAACAGGCAAGGCTTTAAGTGCAACCGGCTGGAAAATAGGATATGCATCAGCCCCTTTGCATCTTACAAAAGGGATCAGGGGGGTAAGGCAGTGGACCACGTTTTCTGTGAATACACCTCTTCAGCTTGCAATGGCGGAGATCCTTCCTGTAATGGGACATCATATAGATGATTTCAGAAAAAAAATGGAAAAGCACCGGGATTATCTTATGGATGCTGCTGAAGGGTGCGGGTTTAAACTATCACCTGCTGAAGGGGGATATTTTTTCCTTTCGGAATTTGGCTCCCTGTCGGAGCTGAGGGGAATGGAGTTTGCTGAATGGCTGATAAAGGAAAAACAGGTTGCACTCATTCCTGTTGAAGGATTTTATCTTGAGAAAAAGGATGAAGGGAGAAACCTTGTCAGGTTTAATTTTGCAAAATCAATGGGCTGTATCGAAAGGGCAATAGAAAAGCTGTCCTTCTGATCAATGCTGCTGTATATCAGGTGTAAAGCTGTTATACAGTCAGTGTAAAGTAACTTTACAGAATGCTGATGTTTTTCAATACTATAACTAAATGTTATTGGAAACATGAAAAAAAGTCACTGTTCGGGATTTGTCCGATATTTTAACTGATAAAACCGGGTATTTTACCATTTTTGTGAAAAAAATGATCCAAAATATAAAATATACTGAGTATGAGAGATTTTTTTCCCCTAGTTTGGAAGGATTAACATCTTCTTGTCTCTGTTTCTTCTTCCTGTCTTACGTTTATCAAAGCATATTCCATCAATACTTTTGGTTATAGTTTGCCAACTTTTCCCCACCTTACTTGACAACGTTTTACCTTTAGGAGCATAGTTATAAAAAACAAACAGAGAAAAGCTATGCAGAAGACAGTTCTAGATGAAATTATAAAATCGGAAAAAGAGGCTGAAGCTGTTATTTCCGAAGCAAGGAACAGGGCATCGGAGATAGTATCAAAAGCTGATGCTGAGTATAACAATGCAGTTTCAAAGTCGCGGGAAGAAAATCAGAAGAAAATACAGGATAAAATCCAGGCCGCCCATGTAAAGGCTGAAGAGGATTTTAAAAAGGCAGTTGAAGAGGCTGAAAAGGAAAACAACGATTTCTTTTCCATGAGTGAAGAGCGGACCGATTCTGTCGCCCAGGTTATTACAGAACGGCTTCTGAAGCCTGAATATGAAAAAGAGTGACAATGGAATTAATAATGGGACAGGGCAGGCTAAAAAAATACGCGTTTATAAATGCAAAGCTCAGGGCACGGATAAGCAATATTCTTTCTGATGATGTTATTGATCAGATGATCAAGGCAAGGTCTCTTCCTGAAACCATCAGGGTCCTTCATGATACCTCTTTTCAGGTTATTGAAGATGTATATAACAGGACCGGGGATCTTAAACTGGCCGAGCTTGAACTTTACAGAAAAGAGATCCATCTCTATCATGAGCTTGAAAGGTATGTAAGGGGAGATGTTCTTGATTTTGTAAAGGCGTTGACGAAAAAATATGAGATTGAAAATCTCAAGGCAGCGCTCCGGCTCTGGTTTGACCGTGTCATGAGAAAGAGAAATATTGACGATTATACAGGGTATCTTTACAGGGAGGTGATACACTACGATCTCCATGTGGATCAGATTATCAATGTTGAGACAATTGAGGGGATAATCGATATCCTTTCCGGCACCCCTTATGCACAGATTATCAAAGAAAATTCAGATCAGCTTGAACTTACACGGACACTCTTTTCAATTGAAACAGCACTTGACAGATATTTTTACAAACAGCTGAATGAAAAATCCAAAAACCTTGAAAAACCTGATTTCGAAATTACCAGAAGGATGATCGGCGTTGAAATTGATATGGAAAATATATCATGGCTGATAAGATTCAGGGATTTCTATAAAATGACAATGGACCAGGCCCTTAAAAATATGATTCCATACGGGCACCATCTTGACAGAAAGGCACTTGAAGATGCTTATGCAACAGGTGATTCTGCGGATATTATTAAGAACCTTATAAGCAAGAAATATACAGCTCTCTCTTCAATGCTCGGTATGCAGAGTTCCGATAATCAGGGAAAGCTTGTCCTGGTCAACAGACTTCTTGATCAGATAATTCTTTACGAAGTTAAAAGGGTTAAAGGCGGTTATCCGTTTAATATAGGTATAGTTCTTGCATACTTTGTCCTCAAAAAAAATGAGATCAGAAAAGTGATGACCATACTTAATGCCAAATATTACAATATAAAACAAGAAAGAATTAAGAGTGTTATATGATGATGTTTACCACTAAAATGTGCCAGCTTGCAGCTATAGTTCTTGAACAGGATACAGACAATGTAACCAAAGAACTGCTCAGGCAGGGGGTCCTCCATTTCGTCAGGATTACAGAGGTGGAGGAAGATACAAAAAGTATTCTTACGTCTGTATCGCCTAAAGTTTCACAAAGCCGGATAGGGGATACAAGAAAAAGGATAGAAACCTTTTTTAATCTGATTAATTACAGCCCTGTTGATATCAAGGAGCTTGATATCACAAAGCTCACCCCTGTTAACCTTGAGGAAAGCAATAATGATCTTGATGTCATGGCTTCAAAGCTTCAGAAGATCAGGGATAAACAGAAAGGGGTACAGCAGGAAATTCATAAACTTGAGGAGATAGACAGGCAGCTTGATCTTTTTTCAGATCTGGGCAGCTCTCTGGAGGACAGGGACAAATATTCATTTTTATCAATAAAAACCGGTAAAGTTGAATCAGTCAAAGAAGATGAACTTGTCGAAGCATTCCACTCACTTCCTTCTGTTCAGATAAAGCTTTCAGAAGCCCACGGCTATTCAAATATTCTCCTGATTACAATGAAAAGAGATATTGACAGGACCGATAAGGTTCTTGAAAAGTTTGAATGGGAAGAGGTTGATCTTCCTGAAGACCTTGACGGTCTTGGCGGTAATGCGAGATCAGAGATCCGGGAAAAGCTGTCTGAGCTTAAGAGGAAGCAGGAAGAGATAAACAATTCAGCTAAAGAATTTGTTCTCAAGGAAAAGGACAGTCTTGATGATATGTGGTCAAACCTGAGAATGAATGAGCTTTTTTACAGGATCCAGTCCTTCTACAGCAAAACTTCCCGTACCATGCTTTTTTCAGGATGGCTTCCAGCTTCAAAAAGGGAGAACCTTGAAAAGAGTATAATGGAAATTACTGAAGGGCGGTGTTATCTTGAATGGAGTGATCCTAAAGAGATAAGAAAAGAGAAGAAAAAAGAGCCGTCAGTACCGGTTAAGATGAAAAATCCAAAATTTCTTTCTCCTTTTGAGATGCTTGTTACAAACTATGCTATACCTGAATACGGGACAGTGGATCCCACCCCTATAGTTGCTGTCGCATATCTCATAATGTTCGGGCTTATGTTCGGAGATGCCGGTCATGGCGCTGTAATAATTCTTATCGGTCTATTGGGTCTCTTTCTTATGAGAAAAGAGGCCGGGAGCGGTTTTCATAAACTTTTCCAGCTTATGGTATGGTGCGGATCTTCAGCAATTATTACAGGTATTCTTTTCGGTTCCTACTTCGGTCATAAATGGTTCCAGCCTGTCTGGTTTGATTATCACGGTATAATTTCCGGGCATGCAGGTCCGGGGCTTGTTACAGATATCGGAGGGATCCTTCTTATAACAATCTATTTCGGTATAATAGTCATAGGACTCGGGCTTGTCCTTAACTGGATCAACTGTATATCCAAAGGCAACTGGTTCAGGCTTTTAATGGATAAGGGGGGGCTCCTCGGGGGATGGATGTATTTTGCCGGTACCTATGTAGCCTTCTTTTTTGCCCGTAACGACTACAAGGTGCTTCCTGAAAGCAATCTTCTGTTTCTGCTGATAGGACTTCCGGCGCTTCTTTTTACATTAAAACCGCCTCTTGAGTTTTATCTTCATAACAGGAAACATCCTGAAAACCGCCAGAAATTTACAGTGTTTTCAATTATGAATTTTACAATGGAATGGCTTGTTGAGATGCTTGAAATATTTTCAGGTTATCTTGCAAACACCCTCTCCTTTATGAGGGTTGCCGGGCTCGGAATAGCCCATGTAAGTCTTATGATCGCTTTCGATCAGATTGCAAAAATGGTGACAAACGGAGAACCGGGATTCAATATCTGGTCACTTTTGATCCTTTTTGCAGGTAATGTTTTGGTAATCGGACTTGAAGGCCTCTCAGCAGGAATTCAGTCATTGAGATTAAATTATTACGAATTCTTTTCCAAATATTTCAGCGGGACAGGTAAGGCTTATGCCCCGATATCGCTGAAAGGGAACAACTAAAGGAAGGAGGTTTTCTTATGGACAACCCAAAGAAAGATTTCAAAAGGAAAGTAAGTTTTACACTTGTACTTCTTTTCGCAGCTCTGGCTATGTTTACTGTAGGTAGTGTTACAGATGCAGTTGCACAGGATCATGCAGCAGTTAAAGCAGCAATGACAGAGCAGGAAGCAGGCGTTGCAAAGTTCGGTCTTATAGCTGCAGCTATTGCATTCGGTTTCGGAGCTCTTGGAGCCGGTCTTGCTATTGGTAATGTAGGATCAGCTGCAATGGGGGCTATTGCAGAAAAGCCTGAATTGGCTTCCCAGGCGCTTATATTCATTGCACTTGCTGAAGGTCTTGTAGTATTCGGTTTTATCACTGCTCTGATGATTCTTGGTAAAGTGTAAGGGTGAAATGAAATATTTTGTTATAGGCGATGAAGATGCTGTACTTGGATTCGGTCTTGTCGGGGTCAGGGGTGTAAAAGCCGAGAACCCGGCAGAGGCTGAATCAGCCTTTAAAACAGCTCTTGAAGACAGTGATGTCGGAATCGTCATTATTGAAGACAGAATAGCTGATATGATACGCCCCCTGGTCGACCGGTATATCTTTGCTGAACAGTTTCCGCTGATAGTAGAGGTACCCGGTCGTGAGGGGCGGGATCCTTCGAGACCGGGAATCAGAGCCATGGTTAATGAAGCTATAGGTATAAAACTTTAATATCATCAGGAAAAGAATATGAAAACGTCCAGTGAAGATAGAAGCGAATTGATAGCCGGGATTCATAGTGATGCTGAGGCTGAGGCTAAAAGAATAATAGCTGATGCTGAAAAGGTTGCTTCCGACAAGATGCAGGCTAAAGAGATGCAGATAAAGGCTATTGAAAGGGAAGCAGCCAAAAAAATAGAACAGCAGGTCGGTATTATCGAAAAAAACAGTATTTCCGCGATAAAAGTTGAAAAAAAGCGGATTGCCCTTAAAATAAGGGAAAAACTGATAAACAAGGTTGTTGAAATTATCCGGGAAAAGATCCGGGAAAAAGCCGGTACTGATGAATACAGCGATATACTGAAGGGCTGGCTTATTGAAGCAGCTATAGGTCTCGGCGAGGAGAAAGTTGAAGTAAACGGCTCTGCTCGTGAATTAGACCTTATGACTGACAGCTATCTGAGGGATGTTGAAAAGCAGTATCATGATCTGACAGGGGGAAAGCTCACTATAAAAAAAGCAGCCGAAAATCCCCTTTTTGCTCAGGGTATTGTTCTTACATCAATAAATCATAAAACAGCATTTAACAATCAGGTGCCTACACGTCTTTTAAGATATCAGTCAGAGATGCGTAAGACAATTCACAGCGAATTCTTTGCTTAAGAATCAGGCAGCTTGAAATAATATAGAGGTTCGGAATGAAAGAACGGATAATAGGACAGGTCAAAAGGGTTAATGGTCCTGTAATTGAAGCAAAAGGTGTTACAGATGCCATGATGCTTGAACTTGTTAGGGTGGCGGATGTACGTCTTATAGGAGAGGTCATAAAGCTTGAAGGGGAAAATGCGGTAATTCAGGTTTACGAAGATACTACCGGAATTTCTCCCGGTGACAATATATACGGATCAGGCATGCCTCTCTCCGTGGAACTGGGTCCCGGGCTTATAGGGACGATCTATGACGGTATACAGAGACCGCTTGAGGATATTTATAAGATTTCAGGGCACTTTATCGGAAGGGGTATTCAGGTCTCATCAATAAATAAAGATAAAATATGGCATTTTGTTCCTGAAGAAATCGAACCCGGAGCATTGGTTTCAAAGGGGATGATTATCGGGTCTGTTCAGGAGTCTGAACGGATAAGCCACAAAATTCTTATTCCTCCGGGGATAGAGGGAACTCTTAAGGCTTTGTCACCTGAAGGTGATTATAAAGTTGATGACCTTGTTGCTCTTGTTGAAACTAAAGACGGTGAAGAGCGGGTGACAATGGTGCAGAACTGGCCAATAAGGGTTCCGAGGCCTGTATCGGAAAGACTTCCCCTTGATATACCCCTTATAACAGGGCAGAGGGTAATTGATACATTATTTCCGATAGCAAAGGGGGGAACTGTAGCAATCCCGGGGGGCTTCGGTACAGGCAAGACAATGACCCAGCATGCTGTTGCGAAATGGTGTGATGCTGACATAATAGTTTATATCGGATGCGGTGAGCGGGGAAACGAGATGACCGATGTTCTTACCGAGTTCCCTGAACTTATAGACCCCAGAACCGGCAAGTCTCTTATGGAAAGAACCATACTTATTGCAAATACTTCAAACATGCCTGTATCAGCACGTGAAGCAAGTATATATACAGGGGTTACCCTTGCAGAATACTACAGGGACATGGGATACCATGTAGCTGTAATGGCAGACTCAACCTCCAGATGGGCGGAAGCGCTCAGAGAGCTTTCAGGGAGGATGGAAGAGATGCCTGCAGAGGAGGGTTTTCCCGCATATCTGCCGACCCGTATTGCCGAGTTCTATGAAAGGGCAGGTTATATGAAGACCCTGAATGATAAAGAGGGTTCTGTAACACTGATCGGTGCAGTTTCTCCTCCCGGAGGGGATTTTTCAGAGCCTGTAACCCAGCATACCAAACGCTTTGTACGATGCTTCTGGGGGCTTGACAGGCAGCTTGCCAATGCAAGGCATTACCCGGCTATTTCATGGCTTGAATCATACAGTGAGTATCTTCTTGATATTACCCCCTGGTGGGAACAGAATGCAGGTGCCACCTGGGCCGATGACAGGGGGGAAATCATGGAGCTCCTTCAGAAAGAGGTGCGGCTCCAGCAGGTTGTAAAGCTTGTCGGTCCTGATGCCCTTCCTGACAGCCAGAAGTTTATTATTGAGGTATGTACCCTCTTTAAAAATGCATTTCTTCAGCAGAATGCATTTGATGATATTGACAGATATTCAACTGTTGAAAAACAGATGAAGATGATGCAGGTCCTGCTGATTTACTGGAGAAGGGGATCTGAGGCTATAAAAAGGGGTGTAACCCTGGTTAAACTTAAAAAGATGAGTGTGTATCAGGATATTGTTAAGATGAAATTCAACGTTCCTAACGATGATCTTAAGCTGCTCGATAAACTGGCTGTAAAGCTTGAACGCTCACTTGATCAATTGGAGTCAGTATATGTCTAGTATAGATATGCATGAAAAGCAGAAAAAGCTGAAATCCGGGCTTGAATATATAGGAGTCGACAGAATAGACGGGCCGCTTGTATTTGTAAAAAATACACATGCTGTCGGTTACAGGGAGCTTGTCGAGTGTGTTGATCCCAAGGGCAACACCAGGCTCGGCCTTGTCCTTGATACATCAGACGAGATTGTATGTGTTCAGGTTTTTGAAGGGACTTCGGGTCTTACCATGCCTGAAACCCATGTGCGGTTTAAGGGGGAACCTCTAAAGCTCGGGGTCAGTGAAAAAATGCTCGGCCGGGTATTTAACGGTCTTGGACAGCCTATTGATAAGGGTCCTGCCCCGGTTTCAGAGGTTGAACTTGATATCAACGGTATGGCTATTAACCCGACTGCAAGGGAATACCCGAGAGATTTTATTCAGACAGGTATTTCTGTTATTGACGGGATGAATACCCTGATAAGGGGGCAGAAGCTTCCGATTTTCTCAGGGAACGGTCTTCCCCATAACGAGCTGGCCGCGCAGATTGCAAGACAGGCAAAGATAAAGGGAAGCAAGTCAAACTTCGCTGTTGTGTTTGCAGCGATGGGTGTCAAGCATGATGTTGCAAGGTTCTTTGTAAGATCATTTGAAGAGACAGGTGTACTTGATAATGTAGCTCTTTTTCTTTCGCTTGCGGACGACCCTTCAATCGAAAGGACTATTACCCCCAGAACTGCCCTTACACTTGCGGAACACCTCGCATTCAACAAGAATATGCATGTTCTCGTAATTATGACAGATATGGCAAATTATTGTGAATCTTTGAGGGAGATTTCCACAATCAGGGGTGAAATCCCCTCAAGGAAAGGGTATCCGGGATATCTTTACTCAGACCTTGCCGAGCTTTATGAAAGATCAGGCATGGTAAAGGGATTTGCCGGTTCAATTACCCAGCTTCCGATTCTTACAATGCCGAATGATGATATATCACATCCGATACCTGACCTTACCGGATATATTACGGAAGGGCAGATAGTATTTGAAAGGGAGATGAACAGCAGAAATATTTATCCGCCTGTTGCAGGTCTTCCTTCCCTTTCAAGGCTTATGAAAGACGGAATCGGCGAGGGTATGACCAGAGAGGACCATCCTCATCTTGCAAGCCAGCTTTTTGCTGCATACAGTTATGTAAAGGATGTAAGAAACCTTGCATCTGTAATCGGAGAAGAGGAGCTTACTCCTCTTGATCATCAGTACCTTGAATTCGGAGAGGCTTTTGAAAGAAGGTATGTCTCTCAGGCTATGGATTCGGACAGGTCTATTGAGGAAACTCTCAATATCGGCTGGGAATGTCTGAGTCTGCTCCCTGAAGAAGAGCTTCACAGGGTGACTGAAGAAGAAATTGAGAAGTACTACGGAAGATAATGAGAAATAATGTTGCCCCTACAAAGACTAATCTGCTCTCTCTGGGTCAGGAGTTAAAATTTGCCAAACTGGGTTATGAACTTCTTGATCAGAAAAGAAATATTCTGATTATTGAGCTGCTTAACCTGGTTGACCAGGCTGCTGATCATGAGGAAAAGGTTGACAAGGCGCTTGCCGAAGCTTACAGGACCCTTGAAGAAGCTGTTCTTCATATGGGCAAGCTGAAAGTTACCCAGGTGGCAAGTGCAATAAATATAGAAAGCAAGGTTAAAATATCACAGAGAAAGGTCATGGGGGTTGCTCTTCCGGTTGTAGATACAACTTTTGAAGACTATCCTCCCTATTACAGTCCGATGGGAACCAGTTTCTGGATTGACAGTTCTCTTGATGATTATAAAACAGTGCTTCAGGTTATGGGAAAACTTGCTGAACTGAAGATTTCAATAATGAGACTTGCCAGGGAAGTCAAAAAAACTATAAGAAAAGTTAATGCTCTGGAAAAAATTGCTATACCTGAGCTTCAGGAGACTGTAAAATATATACAGAACCGCCTTGAAGAAAATGAGAGGGATATGATTATCCTTCTCAAGATGGTTAAAACAAGACTGGAAAAAAAGAAAGCAAAATTGGATAAAAAATAATTGCACGGATTAAAAAAATTCGGCATTCTGCAGGAGTTACTATGGATGGACCTGTAAGTAAAATTATGGTATATGTTGATGGTTCGGAACAGGCTATTACAGCGGCACAGTATGCTGTATCCCTTGCCCGGGCAACAGGGGCTGAGCTCTATGCTCTTTATGTAGTCAATACAAGGGCACTGTCAGACCTGGTAAATGCAAGAATATTTCTTCAGGCAGAAGAGGAGGAATATAAAAAGGATCTTGAAACAGATGCAGACAGATACCTTCAGCATGCAAAACAGCTCGGGAGGGACAAAGGTGTTGCTGTAAAAACACTAAAAGCCTCAGGGACTGTAAATGTTGAAATAAAAAACATGGTAAAGGATAATGATATTGATATTCTTGTCATGGGAGAACTCTCCAGAATAAGAAGCAGGAGAGATGAGCTTTACAATGAAACTGAAAGAGCGATGAGGAGTGTTCCTTGTTCTGTACTTATTGTGAAAGATGAGGACAGGGTCTGGGATATTTATAACAAACTTACATAGGGGACCACTATAAACCTCCGGTTGGTCGCCCATAATAAAAATAAGGAAGGAATATATGGCTATTGTTGATTTAATATCCAGTGATATTGTACAAATACCCTTAAAATCAGTTACCAAGACAGAGGTAATAAGGGAGCTTGTGGATGTTCTCGATAAGGCTGGCAGAATAAAGGATAAAGACAGTGTTTACAACGCTGTTATTGCAAGGGAAAACATGGGAAGCACCGGTCTTGAAAAAGGGATAGCAGTTCCTCATGCAAAGACTGATAAGGTTAAAAACCTTACAATGGCAATAGGGATTGCCCCTTCAGGGGTTGATTTCGATTCTCTTGACGGAGAACCTTCAAAACTATTTTTTCTTCTCCTTGCACAGCCTGACCAGTCAGGACCTCATATTGAGGCCCTTGCCGAGATTGCAAGAATTACCAGATCTGCAAGTTTCTGCAGGCTGCTTCTGAATGCTGAAAATGCTGAAGAAGTTGTAGAACTTTTCAGAGAAGACTGATATTTTGTATTAATTATCAAAAAAGCCCCGGTCTCTGCCGGGGCTTTTTTTAGCAGTAACCTGAAAGCTCTTCCTTTACTTTTGCAAAAGCCTGTGAATACTGCTCTTTAAGTCGTGAAACTGCTTTGTGGAGGTGCTCCTGGTACTCCCTGTCATCCTCCATCCTTATATGCACATCCTTGCCTAGCTGCTCCTTAAGTAATTCCTCTTTCTCATGAAGTCTTGAGGAAAACTGATGTTTGAGACTTTCTGTTAAATCCTGTCTGTTTTGTATATACTGGCTGAAGAATGCTTCAATCTGACTGAATATATATGTAATTTCCTTTTTCTTATCGGAAAGGAGGATTAAGCCTTCCCGTATTTTATTCAGTGTTCCGCTTTCTATCCCGTCAACTGGCAGCTTGAGATATGAAAGCAGGATCTTTGATATCCCCTTTTTCAAGAATGGAAGTTCTTCACTGCCGGTTTTTTTTATAATTCCCTTAAGGGTGTCTGTATCAATAGGTTCTGTGTCAGAAAGAAACCTGGCACCAAGTTTTTTCCCTTCCTCTTCAGCATTCTGTTTTATTATAAGAGTTTTATCGCTTTTCACACTGTTTGTTCTTTCAAGCGCTATTTCAAGAGCTGATTTAATTTCACCCATTTCATTACCTCATATCTTTTGTTAAATTTTACATTCTATTTGTTTATTAGTCAAATATTAACCGGTTTTAAGCAGGAAAAGTCCTGATGTTATGAGTACTATCCCAGTGATTTTTAAAGGGGTCGGTTTTTCCTTAAGAAAAATGAATCCCATAACTGAAGCGATTACCACTGAAGATTCCCTTAAAGCTACAATATAGCTGGCTCTTTCAAACGTAAAGGCAAAAAGAATAAGTATATAGGTCCCGACACCTCCGAAGCCGATTATGAGAGTTTCTTTTATATTTGAGGAGAGGAGGGTGAGTGATTTTTTTAATCCGTCAGGAAATGCAAAAGGGGTTAAAGCTGTTACGCAGATGAGATCAACTATATTTATATAAGCTATGGGATGTAGAATATTTACCCCCCTGTTGTCAGCAATTGAATAGATAAATATAAAACAGCCTGTGATTATAGCAAGGAAATATGATTTTTTATGAAATACCTGCCCCTTGACTCTGCTGAGTCCGATGAGAAGAACACCGGTAAGAATTGCAGCAATACCTGCTCCTCCGTTAAATGAAACTGTTTCATTGAGAAAGAAGAGTGAGATGAAAGCAGTCCCGGCGACCCCTATTCCACGCGCAATAGGGTATGAGGTTGATATATCCCCTTTTTTGTAGGAGTAGAGGAGTGTGTAGTAATAAAGGCTGTGAGATACTACTGAAATCATCATATAAGGTAAAGATCCTGTAGTGAATCCTGATTTAACAATAAAATAAACAGAAAACGGAATGAGGAGTATATTTACAAACGCAAGACCGAACCAGAAAAGGGTGAAATTGCCTGATATTTTTTTTGAAAAGAAATTCCAGGAAGCATGGGTAAAAGCTGCAAAAAGTACCAGTAAAAAAACAAATGTCTGCATAAAAAATCCTGATGTTAAAGATAAAAATATTATATATTGAAGCGGGTTTTATGTATATACAGTTCAGGCTCAAGATATAACTGATTCATCAGTTACCAGTATATCAAGCTTTATATCATGCTCTTCTGAAGGTACTGATTTGATAATCTGAAAATCATATCCGATTCCTGCTTTCGTAATATTGCTGTTTAAAGATGAGAGGAACCTGTCGTAAAATCCTTTTCCCCTGCCCAGGCGCCTCAGATGTCTGTCAAATGCAAGCCCCGGTACAAGGACCAGTGATTTCCCGGGCTCAAGAGATGATATACTGACAGGTGATCCTTTTGCAGGGTCTGAAACCGGTTCGTACATGCCAAGTGGGTGTTTTTTAAAATTACCGTTAAGATCATCAATAAAAAAAAATAACATGTCGTTGCCGTTTATTTTCGGCACTGCAATTTTTTTCCCCTCTGAGAATGCTTTTTCAATAATAATATCTGTCTTTATCTCATCAGGCAGGGAAAGGAAAACAAGGACTGTTTCAGCGTTGTTCCAGATCTCAAGTCTTTCAAGGTTTAAAAGTACGTTTCTGCTCATGGAATCAAAGTCTTTCCGGGGAAGGGATTTAAAAGTCTGCCTGATCTCATTCCTTATCCTTTTTTTTTCTGTCTTAATATCGTCCACATTTATCCCCTTATTGCTGAAGAATATTTCCCCGGAAGTCCGGGGAATGAATTGCAGTTATGATACCCTGATTTCATCTTCTGCAGAATCAATAAAATCGGGTGCTGCTGATTTGAATTTAAGGTTCATAAGGATTATTGCTGCAAAGTTTGCAATAAATCCGGGAACAATTTCATACATAACAGAACCCAGTCCAAGGTTTTTCCAGATTATCAGAACAACTGTTCCTGTTATCATCCCTGCAAGGGCAGACTGCCAGGAAGTCTTTCGTGAGAATAATGCTGTCAGCACTACAGGGCCGAATGCTGCTCCGAATCCTCCCCATGCGTATGAAACAAGACCTAATACTGTGTTGCCCGGATTAAGGGCAAGAAGTATAGATACAGATGCTATTATCAAAACACAGAACCTCCCTACCCATATCTGTTCAGATTCTGAAGCATTCTTTTTAATGAAATGCTTATAAAAGTCTTCTGTAAGGGTGGAAGATGAAACCAGAAGCTGTGAATCAATTGTTGACATTATTGCGGCAAGGATTGCAGCAAGCAGAATTCCCCCCATCCATGGGTTAAAAAGTTTCCCGATAAGGTATATAAAAACCTTTTCCTGATTGCCGTCTGTAAGCTGCGGGAAAAGAGGTATTGCAACAAGTCCTATAAGAACAGCACAGAGGAGTGAAATGAATACCCAGATAATTGCTATTGCAGTTGATTTAGGCAGTTCCTTTACTGATCTTATACTCATAAACCTTGCAAGAATATGGGGCTGTCCGAAGTATCCGAGACCCCATGCCATTGTGGATATAATTGCAAGTATTGAAATAGGGTTTTTACCGTCTGAAAACAGGGACATTGAAATCTTTTTGGCTTCAATAGCCGCTGATACACCGTCAAATCCGCCGGCTCCTGAAAAAGCTGCAGCAGGTACACAGATTATTGCAAAAAACATCAGCGCCCCCTGAAAAAGATCTGTCCAGCAGACAGCCATGAATCCTCCCAGAAAGGTATACAGTATCATGACTACAGCCCCTACAATTACTGCAAGTGTATAATTAATACTGAACATTGATTCAAAAAGCTTGCCGGCTCCGACAAGTCCTGAAGAAGCATATATTGTAAAGAAAATAAGGGTGATTATTGCTGAAATTATTCTTAGAAGACCTGTGGGGTCACGGAATCTTTCTTCGAAAAAGCCGGACAGGGTAAGGGAATTTGTCTTCTGTGTGAAAACACGCAGTCTTGGCGCCACAAGGATCCAGTTCAGCCATGTGCCTGCGAAAAGACCTATAGCAATCCAGCTCTGGTTTACCCCTGAAAGGTATACTGCGCCAGGCAGTCCCATCAGGAGCCAGCCGCTCATATCGCTTGCCTGGGCCGATAGTGCCGTTACCCAGCTTCCCATGTTTCTTCCCCCGAGAAGGTAGTCTTCAATGCTTGTTGTTTTTTTGTAGAAATGAATTCCAACCCACATTAAAAAAATGAAATAACAGAAAAAGGTTATAATTGCGGGAATGCTGATCATAATTACTCCAGATAAATGTTGATGAATAAATATACATTTTTTTAATTATTTTATTCAATAAAGTGTTATGTTTTTTCTGAAGATAAAAAAACCCGGACTGGTGAAAGCCCGGGTTTTTGAAAAATATTTAAATATTTTACTTTATAAGTGATTCCCCTTCCGATACCAGGTCTTCTACTGAGTTTATATATTCTGTGATTGTCTGGTTCTGGGTATTTGTTTTTTCTATTGCAGCATTAAGGATATTTATTGTGTCCCTGTTCCTGCTTCTTATTTCTGTGTTTATTTCTACCTTCTTTCTGTTGGAGGCTATTTTCTGTGTGTTCTGGTTAACCAGGCCTAATGATTTTTTCTGCTGTGCTTCCAGTTTTGCCTTCAGTTCGTTGTTTTTGCCTATAATATCCTGGGCCTTTTTTTTGGTTGCTGCATCCTGAATTTTAGGATATGACTCGTAAAGCTGGCCGCTCTGATCCTGGACTTTTGCTATAACAAGGGAAATCTGATTTACCCTTTTCTGCTCCTCGGTAATTATTCCTTCCATTTCGGATATTTCCTGATTGAGCTTTTCATTTTCAGACTGAAGTTTTGTATTTTCCTCTTCAAGTGTCTTGATTTTTGCCTGTGCATCTTCTATATCTACATAAGGCACTTCTATCTCTGCAAATGCTGAAAATGAAACAAAGCAAATAAGTGCAATGAATATTGCTGTTGTTTTTTTACCCATACTTATTCTCCTGTATTTTCATATTTATGTTTGATTATAGTATAGAATAATAAACTGGAATTTAAAACATTTTTTTTATGGACACCTCTAAAACTATATTTTTTTATTTACGAAAAAAATAATTCTTTACGCCATTGGGGATCGCAAAGCGTGCCTGCGGCATGGTGCCCGGCATAGGGATCAACCGAAGGTTAATAGAATCCCATTATGCTAAAGTCCCCTGTCTATTGCAGTAATCTCCTCACTGGAAAAGCTGTAGTCAGTATTGCAGTTGAAGCAGGTCAGACGGAGCGGGAAAGTATCAGCATCCAGTATCTCTCTGATTTCTTTTTTTGAAAGAGAGGATAGAAATCTGGTAAATCTGTCTTTTGAGCAGCTGCATTTGAATGCAGCGGGTTTGGATTCCAGTATTTCAATTTCTGAGGATTTGAAATGGTCCATAAGAAGGGATATTGTATCATTGTTTTCAGAAAGATATGTTCCAATCGAAGGAAAATTGGCAATAAGGTTTTCCATGTTCTCTGTTTCCTCTTCAGAAGCTTCCGGAAGCGCCTGGAGGAAAAGTCCTCCTGCCCCTGTTACATTGCCCTCTTTATCAAATTTTACACTGAGGTTGAAAGCTGTATTATTCTGTTCAGATACAAGGTAGTAATTTGCAAGGTCCTCAGCAATACTGCCGTATTCTATCATTACCTGCCCTGAAAAGGGTTTGTTACCCTGTGAATAGCGTGTAACAGTTATAAACCCTGCCTGGAAAATCATGGAAGTATTGAAATTTTCAGGTGTCTTATCAAGCGGGATGGGGTTTTTGAAAATATATCCCCTGACATTTCCGTCTGTATCTGCTTCAACAGATAAACCCTTAACAGGGCCCGAACATTCGATTTTAATTTTGATTTTCTCATTGTTTTTAAGTGTTGATGCCATCAGTTCTGCTGCCAAGGCCGCATGTCCAAGGATGAGAGTTTCCATTATTCCGAGGTTGTGTTTTTCTTTTAATGAGTTTACTATCTCAGTCCCTTCAATAAAATGACCCCGGAAATTACCCTTATTCAATATAAAGGTATAAATTGTGTTTTTACTTTTAAAAATATCTTCCATATATACTTTAAATATTATAATAGATCTTTTGTCAATCTAAAAGAGGGCTGCTTTTTAATAAAGCAGCCCCGGAGGTTTATGAAAAATAACATAAAAATTATATTTTATGATATGTTTATATGATATTCATAACATATGATGAATAAATTTTCAAGACAAATTCTCTGCAATTACCTGAGAAAAAGGGCTTCAAGTGCTGATTTACAGGTTTAAGCATTTATTTAAAAACTATTGTTTAACTCATTTTACAGTCCTTATTTTGAAGAAATCGTAAAAAAATACTTTTTTTCTTGCCAGATTGACTATTATGGTTGATAATAAATTTAAATTGTCTGTACCGAAATATTGATCAAATAAGCTTGCCGGGTAATTCATTAAACATAACGACAATGGGTTATGATGTCTGTATTTTCAAAAAAAACCGTTAGGTGTATGTGGAAATATGTATAGAAGCTTAGATAGAAGTTTAATACAGCAGTATTTTGTATTGCCGGCGATTATAAGCAGCCCTGCATTTAAATCAGTAAAATATCCCAGGAAATATAAGTTTACTTACCTTAATATTTATATTATTACTCAGTGTATTTTCCATTTTGTGCGGCAGATGGGTAAAAAAGTATCTTCAATTATTAGCAAGTATTTTTTAATACAATATTTTAAAAGCACAAAGGAGTCAAAATGGAAGCATTAAACAATCTGGTTGGTGTAGTCGGGTCATTTGCCTGGGGACCAATTATGATCACCCTGCTTTTTGCTACAGGACTTATCCTGTCAATCGGTACAAAGTTTGTTCAGTACCGCAAGCTTGGAACAGCATTCAAGCTGCTGTTTTCAAAAAAAGTTGAAGGGGATGGCGATATAACCCCTTTTGCAGCTTTGATGACTGCACTGGCTGCTACTATTGGTACCGGGAATGTTGCCGGGGTTGCAACTGCGATAGCAGTTGGGGGACCGGGAGCTGTATTCTGGATGTGGATTACTGCTATCCTCGGAGGAGCAACAAAATTTTCTGAAGCAGTTCTTGCCATAAAGTATCGTGTGACTGATGAAAAGGGCGAGAAATCCGGCGGACCTATGTACTACTGTAGTAAGGGTATGGAAGATAAATTCGGAGGCAACTGGAAGTGGCTTGGTTTTGCATTTGCACTGTTTGCTTTTATTGCTTCTTTCGGAATCGGCAATATGGTGCAGTCAAACTCTGTAGCTGCATCTCTCGAACAGTCGACAGGGCTTTCCCCCTATATATCCGGAATTATCATTGCTCTGGCCACAGCTCTTGTTATAATAGGCGGGATAAAGAGCATAGGAAAGGTTACAGAAAAGATTGTTCCGATTATGGCGGTTATTTATGTAATAGGCTCACTTATTGTCCTTATTATTAATATTCAGTTCCTCCCGAGAGCATTCGGCTGGATTTTCGGAAACGCATTTAATGCCAAAGCTGTAAGCGGCGGATTTCTGGGGACTGTAGTAAGAATGGGTGTTGCCAGGGGTGTTTTTTCAAATGAAGCAGGTCTTGGCAGTGCTCCTATCGCACATGCTGCATCAAAAACCAATGATCCGGTCAGACAGGGTATTATTGCATCACTGGGTTCTTTTATTGATACAATAATTGTCTGTACCATGACAGCACTGGTTATATTAATCTCTCCGATGGTAAATATCGGTGCAGACGGTTTAATGGTTGTAAAGGACGGTCTTAACGGAGCTGCCCTTACGACTGCTGCCTACAATGCTTCTCTTCCTGGAGTAGGACAGTTTATAGTCAGTTTCGGTCTTGTTTTCTTTGCCTTTTCAACAATTCTGGGCTGGTATTACTACGGGTACAAGTCTCTGGAATATCTTGCAGGGGTTAAGGTTGCTTCCTATTACAAATGGGCATGGGTTCTTCTTGTTTTTGTAGGGGCAATTATTCCTCTCGGTTTTGTATGGAACCTTTCAGATGCTTTCAACGGTCTGATGGCAATTCCGAACCTTATAGCACTTATCGCACTGAGCTCCGTAATATTCGGAATGCTCAAGGAATATGAGGTGAAAAAATAGGGATAACTTTAACAGGGAAATCATAATGGATTCCTATGGAAAGTGACCGGACGGGGAAGCAGGTTGTCTGTTTCCCCGTTTTTTCTGCCTCCTCCGAAGCCGGAGAGGTTTTCCGGTCAGGTTTTATATCCTGTCATGTATGTGTTGTCTGAATACCAATATCGGGATAAAAAAAAGCTGATTCTACTTGACAAATTCTCCAAATTCTGGATAATTTATCAGGAATCGGGCCTATAGCTCAGTTGGTTAGAGCACTCGACTCATAATCGAGTGGTCCTAGGTTCAAGTCCTAGTGGGCCCATAAAACTTACCAGAAAAATGGACTTTTTCTTTTTCTGGTAAGTTTTTTTAATTTCTTGCCTTGTAAGTAAATAATTCGTTTTATTATCTTTTCTCTATATCATTTTCAAACTGAAAATAATGTTATCAATTGAAGTGTGACCAGTTAAGTGACCAATTGAGATGTTATTCATGGCGTAACAATTGCATTCCCCTGATTTTGCAGACACTTTATCCTGATGAAAACTTATCTTCAAAATCAGCAGGACTTCGCTTTCCTAAATTTCCATCCTGCCTTTCTGAGCCAGGTATATAGGGTAACATCACTTACTCCTGTTGCTTTTGACACTTCAAGAACGCTGTGTTCTTTTTCCATTATTTACTTCAGGATTTCTGTTTTAAACTCTTCTGTGTAGGAACTCTTTGTCACTTTAATACTCCTTAGTTTATAGTATATCAAGTGTCCACAGTTTTGGGAGAACGACATATCAAGATCTAAACGTTAAATATTAAAATAACTGTATTAAATTAGGGAGAGATAATTATTATTTATAAAGTTTGCGTTGTAATATGTCTGAATCACTTTTACATCGCAATGTAAGCAGATATTCTACAATCCGAATAAATCAAGTTGATACAATTCCTGAAATTGCGGGAACTGAGTTGCATTTGCAAGACGCTTCATTATAAGTCCTGTTTCTATAATTTTTTGTTTAAGTTTTTTTTCCCGGATTAATAGAGATGTTGTATTTTGATCATCCAGCAGGACGGAAAGGGAAAGGATATTTGTGATTGTTAAATGTAAAGCTTCGGGAAGAGTTTTTTCTGCATAGCATTTTGGTTTAATAATTTTATTATTTTCATGAGGAAGAAAGAAGCTCCCTTTCCGTATCATTAGAGAGTCTATAAGCGGATATGATTCGACAGATTCATAACTTTTTAAACGTCCTTTCATGGTAGCGATTATTTCATTTGCAATCGAAAGGACTGCTGATAATAGTATGGATATTTTTTGAATAAATGCTGCCTCATTTGGGATAGATCCTTTTCTATGCCGTTTTAATTGAATAAAACGATCACGCGTAAACACTGTTTGAATTTCTGCCAGTTTTATTAAAGAATCCCGAACTGTCTCAATTCTGAAAAATTCACTTGAAAAAGTACGTTCGGCAAAAACACTGAAAGTCCCTACTTCTTCACATGTAATTTCCCCTGTTAATAGCTCCTGAACTGGACCAAGTATGAGTTCGCAAATTCGTTGAGAGAACGCGGAAATATTTTGACTTACTGAGTTAAAATGACCTATTTCAAAGTAGCTATCCCAAAATGTTATGAGTGATGAGTAATCGATTTCTCCTTCGATAGTAACTGGAATATAATTTGCCAAACGAAAAACTTCATCATAATAGTGCAGCATGGGTTTAATCTGTTGCTCTTGTTCCCATAAATGTTTTTGGATTTCCCGATATATATTAACCTTGCATTCCCAATCACTGTCACTGATAACTGGTGCTGAATTAATGCGAATAAGGTCCCCATATCCAATAAATCTACGGTACTTGATCATATTTGCTCCGAGGATGAAGTTAGTAAACGAAGGGAGAGTTGCATCATGTGAAAACAACAAGTTGATATAATGTTCCATGCGAGGGTGTTTTTCTGCAAGGGTAGGAATATGTATATATGCATTCCCTACGGCTGTCATAACCAGATTGCTTATACCGTCAGGAATTGAAAGGATTGATAAATATAGAGATTCCATTTTTTTTAGATTATCTATTAAATATCGATTCTTAAAATTGAGTTTACTAAAATTAATATCAAGAAGTTCACCAACAAAGAGATTAAGAAGATGTAAAGCATTATACTGCTCTTTTTTGAGAAAAAGCCAACCATGTTCTAATATGTATCGCAGTCCTGGAGCAAGATTTACACATAATTCTTTTTGAATGTGAGAGATTAAAAAAAACGGCAAATCAGGATCAAGTCTAAGGCGAAAAAAAAGGAGGCTTCTTGATATGACATGGGTCATGGCTCCGAAGAACTTTATCTTGGGGAATTCTCTGAATAGATAATTTCCTATACTACTTGGAATTATCGATGATTTTATAGTATTTCTTGCTTTATGCAAATCTGAAAAAGATGGAACTTTAATACTTGATACATCGAAACTATCTATCTGAGCATCTGGGACTGAGGCAGCAAGATCGCGTCGATTTAAAAAGGATTTATCTACGGGTTTCTCAAGTTTTTTAATCAGTTTGATCTTATCTTCGATTGAGTGACTTCCCTGAATTATTTTTTCAATTTCACTTGCAACTTCCGGTGGACGCTTTGCTTGTAAAAGTTTGCCTAATTCTGCCTGAAGATTAACTTCTTTTTTTTCAGCATTTGCTTTTTCTGATAGAATTTCTTTCACTTCAGTCCCCCTTTCTTCTATGTATGTATATGAACCATGTGTAAGTATACAATTGAATATTTTCAAAGTACATCATTTTAAAGCGATTATTCCTGTAATCAATAATCTCATAGTACAAGTAAAGTCATTGTACTATGAAATTATGCAGAAAACTGATGCAATAAATGTTACATATAGGAATATGAAATCAAGCATATATACAGTACAGATCTACTACTATTACTGGATATACATTAGAAACGTTGTTTTCTTAATATATTTTAAAAAATAAGCACTTTTTTAAAAATATAAGTTAGTGTATAATCAATTTTATTAAAATGATGATGCTAAAATGATTGAAGCCTTAATATTTTATTAAAACACATTAATTCAACTGATTCATAATCTCTGTCGTTTAAGTAATTAAGAATTGATACATTGTGTAGGTTTGCGTTCCTTTTAGTATCTTGTTTTTTAGGAGGATCTTGTGAAAAAAAGTATATATATTGTTTTAGCTGTAGTTTTAATAATATCATGTAAAGATCAAAAAGTAGTAGAAGAAGTTATACCTGAAAAACAAACTGAAGTAGAAACTATTCAAGAAGTTGAAGTCAATAAAAATAAATTTGATTTAAATGAATATTCAATTACTGTAGATGGGTATAAAACGCAATCACATCAAAAGTATCTTTCTGATCCAATGGTTATTACTGATTTGCCTGATGGTGGATATCCTGAAGGAAAAACAGCTGTAGTTGGTAGCAATATTTGCTCTTTTTATCCAGATGTAACAGTTGGAAATAATTCCGATACAGAAAAACTTCAGACAGAAATAATAATTCCCCTTGGTACAATTATTCCTATTTTCAGAAAAATAGAATCAAGTGAATCAGAAAGGATCGGGATGTTTGAGTTTCAGGAAAACTGGAATTTTTTTTATGAAACAGAATGGGAAGGACAGAAAGGTCTAGTTTATGGTGCGGACTTATATGGGTTAAAAGATGCCAACGAAGCCAACAGGATCTCTTCTCTGTTATATAGGAAAAATGGAAGATATGAAGAATTTTATCCGATAACTGGTTATTCATTATTGAAAGAATCATTGAAAGATAAATTACAGGAAGAAAAAATTGTATTTCAAAATGTTTCACATAAAGAATATGGTTTAGGAATAGGTTTGCCTGATGATATGATCTCTTTATATCATAAAACAGCGTATTCCCGAAAACAGCCAGTTTTTGTCACAACTGATCTTGCTGCCCATGCGCAACACTTAGTTTTTGACAGATTATTCCAATGGCTTGAAGAAGAAGTTTTTTTTGTACTAGTTAATGAACTGACTGAAAAGTTTATAAATATATTAGACAATATTGAACCAAAAGGTGATGTTGAAGCAGATATTAAAAACAAAGCACTTTTATATTTTAAAACAGCTGACGCTCTATTGAAACTTGCTCCTGTGAAAATTGAAAATGAAGAGAGTTATAGGAAAGAAATTGTTTATCAGGAAGTAGACAGGGATAAAGTACTAAGTGAATATCCCATTGAAGTTGTTGAAGAGATTGGCAAGATGGATTTGGCCCAAGGCTTTGACCAATCTTCTGTTTTTTCATTTAAAGAAAGTGATGTTGTTTATAAAGAAGATTATTCGCAATATAAAGCCAGGGGTCATTATACAAAAAATGGTATTTTAACTGCATATTTTAAAACTATGATGTGGTTTGGGCGTATTCATTTTATTCTAGCTGTAGAAGGTCCAGAGCCTTTACAATTGGGAGAAGTGGAAAAGGTGTCTTCATCACAAGATCTTTCATTAAAAATGACTCCCATTGCATTATATATTACTGATATTGTGAATAAAAATAATGATTTATATGACCTTTGGTCAAAATTATTTAATCCAATAACTGATATCATTGGTTTGTCTGATGATCTTGGTATAGATGATTTGTTACCGCTATGGAAAAATAAAGAGGTAGCTGATTTTAATGAATGGGTAACTGATGAAACAAATATTTATGAGTTTATCAATTCAGCTAATAATGAACTAAAGCCACCAGCATATTCAGGATCATCTTTATTTTCTGGACCTTCTGCGGGAACTGAAGCAGAAAGAAAACCTCCCATGGGATTCAGGCTTTTTGGTCAGAGATTTACTTATGACAGCTATATACATGATCAGGTTTCTGCACCCAGATTATTTGAAAGAGACATGGTTAGCGGCCTTGATATAATGAAAGTATCAGGTTCAAAAACTGCAGATATATTATTGGCTAAGAAAGAGTATGGAGAAATTCCTGAATTGGAAAATACACTGAACCTGTTGCAGACCAATATATCGCAATCTGATTATGATTTTTGGTTTAAGACATATTATTCAAGCATATTACATCAAATTAGATCACTTGCTATTTTTGAACCGGGAAGTGGTTATTATTTTACAGAAACTCCTGCATGGGGTATAAAATCAATGCTTTCTTCTCATGGAACATGGGCTGAACTAAGGCATGATACTATTCTATATGTTAAACAATCATATGCTGAAAGAGCAGGTGACGGTGATTGGGAACCCACTTTTCGGACATTGCCTATACCGGAACCATTCCACTATATAGAACCAAATATAACTTTCTGGGAAACCTCTGTAATAGCTATACAGAAATTATATAACATACTTGATAATCATAATTTATTAGATCCGGAAAGCGAAAATGTTTTAATGAATCTTAATGAGTGTTATTCAAAAGCTACCGAAATTGTTAAGCTTGAAGCTGAAGATAAGGAAATTTCGTCTGAAGATAATATCTGGATCAGGAAAATATCCAGTATCCTTGCCAGATTGGTGCTTATACACAATGAAGGTGGATATGTTGATGATCCTGATAATCTGAGAATGGCATTGGTTGCTGATGTTTTTACTAACGCAGAAAAAGGCTTGGTACTGGAAACTGCAGTTGGAATACCTTACAGATTATATGTTGCTTTGAATGATGGGCAAGGTGGTAAACGTATAGCTGTGGGTTATGTTTTTAGTTATTATGAATTCCCTCATCCAATGAGTGATAGGTTAACAGATGAGAAATGGAAAAGCATAGTGTATAATAGTGAAAGCGATTTAACACAATACCAGCCTTTCTGGATGGATAATGTTGCTCTTCCTGTTGAAATAGAATGAAAATTGTTTTTTTAATACTTATATTCATAATGTTGATATGTGGATGTAATTATCATTTACCAGATAAAAAAATTAAAAAAGATCAACGATCATATTTAACATGGGAAAGTAAAGGTGAAAAACCTATAGAATTATTAAAAGATATACCAGTTATGCAACTACCTGAGGCTGGAGAAAAACCCTGGGCAGGGATTGTAAGTCATCATCTGCTTGCAGATAATTTAATAGACAGATGGTTTTTGGAGTTATCATCAAGACGTAAAGTGAAAACATTTTACGTTTTGAGTCCTTCTCACTGGAATCTCTCTGTGAATGAATTTTCAATTACAGATGGTGAGTGGATATGTAAAAATGGAGTTCTTGAATCTGATAAAAAATCTGTTCAAAAGACTGCTTCTGATCTAGATGTAGAATTAGAATATACAGTATTTGATTATGAACATGGCATATCAACACTTGCTCCATATATCAAAAAATATTTCCCAAAGGCCAAAATAGTTGCCATTTGTTATAAGGGAGAACCTCCTGTTAGTCTTCCAATGGTAAAAAAACTATCAAATGCTTTGAAAAATTCATTTGATGAAAAAGGAAGGAAAAATAACTTTCTTTTAATTTCCAGTGATTTTGCGCATCATGATAACTATGCGGGAACGATGAAAAAAGATACGTTAACTATGAAGTATTTTGAAAATCCTTCAGTTCAAAGTTGGATATATGCTGGTTGTGACAACAGGCCCGGTATTTACTCTATAGCATCATTAAGTGCTGGTCGTGATACCGCATTTATAATGTTCCATGAAAATTCATTCTCCCTGTCAAATAAAGGGGAGAATGATATTACTAGTTATTTTTTTGTATTTTTTATAAGAAAAGAAGACCTAATCGATGATAAACGGCTCAGCATGCCATAGAGTTACAGCTTTTTCCCATTTTAACTCTTTCGATTCTTTTCGACTATAATCAATACCGGCTTTTTTCAGTATGGTTTTAATTACATCCTCTTTTTGATATCTTCTCTGCACTGCTACTGAACTTTGGAGTATGGTAACATCTTTATCATCAATTACTTTAATACTGTGAAAACCGGGAATAAAATCATCAGCATTATTCATAGAATGCCATTCTCCAAAAATGCTTAATTCCAGACTGAGGCTGTTTTTTTCACCTTCAAGGACCGGAGAGTATCTTGGATCATTGCAAGCCATTAAACTGCAATATTTAATTGCACTATTCATATCTGATACACCTGTATAGAGTGAAAGACAGCCTCTGTCTATGTTATCTCCTAATATCCTGACAGCTACTCCTCGTTTTATGGGAGAAGGGTTTAAACATTGGTAAAAATCACCTTGATTAAAATCCATATTAGTATCCCAGTAATCTGAAATCTGGTTTCTTGCTGTATCAATAAACTCTTTTCGCTTTGATATTGTAAATTCATTTTCAATTTTCTCAAACTCATTATTATTCCAGACAGTTAATATATCTTCTGCATATACATTACCAGGTTTAACATCACGTACAAGAAGTGATTTTCTTACTGTTTTACTGGCATAAATCCATAGCCATGGATCATGCCAGAATAGATAAGGCGGTTTTCTAAATGCTGCATAATCTAAATCCCATAATTTCCATGCTTTTATTTCATCATAACTTTCAGGTCTATTATTGTTATCAGATTCTAAATATAGAGAATATTTTTTCAATTTGCTGGATTTAATTAAATGTTCAAGATATTTAAAACTCTCTTCAGCATTATTCTGATATGAAGAAGAGAGAGCCACTGTAATCAAACCAGGATTCGTTTGATTTATCCATGATAACATATTGTCTAAAAAAGAAAGCGGGTTCTCTCCTTTATGGTGAGCAAGAATATCTAAATCAATACTTACAATTATTTTCTCATTGAAATCTGTTTTGATAAGATCATTAAAGTCAATTATATCTATTTTATTTTCCATTTCCTGAGCTATAGAATATGGAAGTTTTGAAATACTTCTTTTCAGCCATGCCTCTCTGGATTTTTTATTTGGAAGTTTAAGATCCTGATCTGATATCCAGTATAATTTATTTAACTTATTTTGAGCTAATAGATTCCCAGCCCATGAAGATGATTCCGGATTGTCAGTCGGCCAGGAAATATATTCATTCAGATTATGTGTATTTCTTGTATCATCAGCTATGTCATGGTGATAATCAAAAAGTATTAGCGAATAAATTTGTTTATCTTTGATATAGTTTTTCAGAACATCATATGATAATGAATGTCTATCATGAACATGCAGCTCATAATTTTGACACGATATTAAAATAAAGAATAAAGATGATATTATTATTTTTCTCATTTTCATGATATTATAATAATTCAAGAAAAATATCGAGATGAATTATAAGTAAAAGTAATGTAAGATAATTACAACGAGTAGCTATTAAAGGTATGCTTAGTGACAAGAAAAAAATATATATATCCCTTGTTCTTGATAATAGTTATCTGCGCTATTTTCTTTGTTAAAAAGTTCAACATAATTGATCATTCAGAAAAAACAATTATGAAAAATAGTAAAGACGATGTGAGATTATTATTTGTTGGTGACTTGATGTTTGATCGCTTTATCTGTAAAGCTGCCGAATGGTATGGATATGAATACATATATAGTAATGTTGAGATATTGCTTGGTGAAAAGGATTTGGTAATTGGTAATCTTGAAGGGCCTATAACTAATGAAATGTCAGAAAGCATTAATACTGTTGCCGGCAGTGCAAAAAATTTTAAATTTACATTTGGTTCAGGAACAGCTGATGTACTTAAAAAAATGAATATCAATTTATTAAATATCGGGAATAATCATATTTTGGACTTTGGCAGTGCCGGATTAAAAACAACAAGGAAATATCTTGAAGAATCAGGTATCAGATGGTTTGGTGATCCGGAAGATGAGAATAGAAGGCTATGCATTGTAAATATAAAAGGTCTGAAAATTGGATTTGTTAGTTATAATCAATTTATCAAAAGTGGATATGAAAAAGCTGTAATCGATATAAAAAATGCTTTTTCAATGAATATTGATGTTATTATAGTTTTTGCTCATTGGGGCATTGAATTTGCTTCGATACCTGATAAACAAATAAGAGAGTTGGCGCATGGTTTGATTGATAATGGAGCAGATATTATTATTGGAACTCACCCGCATGTTATACAACCTAAAGAAATATATAATGAAAAATTAATCTATTATTCTCTCGGTAATTTTATTTTTGATCAGTATTTTGATTTAAAAACAAAAAAGGGAATTGCTTTGGAAGTTGTAATAGATTCAGAAAAAAGAATAAAATATATTGAACATTTCATAAGTTTGAAGAGCAATGGCCAGACTGTTTTAATTGAATGATATGCACAGCCATAGTGATTTATAAAATATGAATTATAGTCTCTCTTTATCATGACTATAAAACCGTTAATGGCAGCGATTATCTCTTTCTCTATAGGATGGAGAGTTGAACAATGATGGTATTCACCTGACAGTTGCCTTAAAAAAAGAGTGATCATCAGTTATCCGAAAGATATAATGTTTTTAACGACAAAAACTTTATCAGGAGGATAAGATGGTCACAAACAAAACAGCGGATCATTTTTTTAAACAGCCCAGCCACCCATATTCTATCTGAAAGCTGTTGACGGGGATAGAAACCATCTTATAGCATGCCACTTTGCTGAAGCACTGATTAAGGCCAGTTTGTAGTTTTTCTTTAATATAACTGAAATTGAAGTGTGATCGTGTCTGAAATACCGGATAAAATTGTTGCAGTCGCATTTTTATCTTATCATCTTAGTAATTGCGTTATTTGCTTTAAAGTTCTGGTAGAGCTATAAAAAGAGTTGTCGGCAGAACGCTGGTGGCTTTTTTTATTTCCCTGATACCTGGCCCGTTTTTGTAACATATTTGATATTTTTCAGTTTAAATGCTTTTTATATCCTTTAACTTTATCAGGAGCGTATCCCAAAGACTCATAGAATTTATGTGCATCTTCCCTTCCGGATGATGAAACAAAAAAGATATAACTGCAGTTTCTGCACTTTGCAGTATCCTCAATTTCTGTCATCAGTTTTTTACCGATTCCCTTTCCACGGGAAGATGCTGAAACTATAACATTCTCAATTACCATGAAAGGCCTGCACTCTCCAACCAGGTCATGACAGATGATCCCCATTACCGAGCCGAGCAGTCTGCCGTTATTTTTTGCCCCGAGGAGGAAATAGCTGTCATTATCTTTTATCAACCTGAAGTTTTTACTTATTAAAGCAGTATTGCTTTTTTTCCCTGAAAGCTCTTCCAGCAGTAATGAGAGGCTATCAAGGTCCGCCATTTCTATTCTTTTAATTTCAATCATCTGCTTTTTCCTTTTTTTATATTTAGCATGAAAACTCTGTTTTGATAATATACAATATTACAATCAATGCAGCATCAATAATACTTGCAGTTGCGATCTGCCGGATGTAGAATTGAATATCTGTAAAAGATAAGTATTTTAATTATGGGAATATCGGAACGCTTCCGGGATATTACGTGATTAATTGTGTTAATGCAGTGAATAAAGGTAATAGGAAATTTGGTAAATGAAATGAAAATAAGAGAAGCAACTGTACACGATTTTAAAGCACTACAGAGTCTTTCAACTCAATTAGGGCATGAATATCCTGTGAACCTGGTAAAGGAGAATTTAAGTTCAATATTGAAAGATCGTGACCATAAAATCTTATTGGCAGTAAGTAAGAATACAGGTGAAATAATTGGTTATATACACGTACAGAAGTATAAAACACTCTATTCTGATGATCTGCTGAATATTTTAGCAATCGTTATAGATGAAGAGTGGAGAGATAAAGGGGTTGGCTCTGCCCTGATGAAAAAAACTGGAGAGATCGCAGGTGAATTCAACTGCAAAGGTTTACGCGCAGCATCTTCAGCGAAAAGAATAAATGCACATGGATTTTATCGGAGGAATGGTTTTGATATTATTAAAGACCAAAAACGCTTCATCAAAATGCTCAATAAATAACCAAACTTCCTATAACAGTGGTTATGCAGCCCTTTTCGGGCTTGGACTTAGCAAAATATCATATAACCCCGGAATAATAGCCGCAATTGTACAGGAGTTATCAAATGAAATATAGAAATGAAAATGAATTACCACAGGCTGTAGAAGAATGGGGATGGGAATTCCATCACCTGGGAGTCCCTACAACGGAAAAAAGAATGAATGAAAATTATCTTGAACAATTCAAATTTTCAGTATCAGGTTTTAATGAAAGTCCGTTCGGTATTGAATGGATGAGATTTGAGGCTGACTGTGAAATGCCGGAATTAATTAAATCGGTTCCGCACCTGGCTTTCGTTGTTGATGATCTGGATTTTGAATTAAAGAGAAGAAATTTTAAAATATTGATTGACCCCAATTCGCCGATGGAAGGAATAAGAGTCGCCATGATTGAACACAACGGTGCTCCGATAGAATTGATGGAATTTGATAAATGAAAATAAATGGAGTGCCTTTAATGAAGGAAATAAATATAAATGAATGGGAAAGGAAATCTCATTATGAATTCTTTTCCAGGATGGATTATCCCCATTTCAATATCTGTTTTGATATCAGCATTACCGGCTTTCTGGCTTATACAAAAGCAAAGGATCTTTCCTTTTATTATTCGATGATATATCTGGCAACATTAAGCGCAAATCAGATAGAAGCATTCAGATACAGGAAGCGGAATGATAAAATTGTTCTGCATGAAAAGATACATCCGTCATTCACCGATATGAACAGGGGAGAGGAGCTCTTCAGGATAGTTACTGTACCTTTTGAAGAAAATCTGGAGAATTTTGTTCTAAATGCAAAAGAGAAATCAATCAGTCAAAAGGAATATTTTATTCAGAACGACTTTAGCGGAAGGGATGATTTTATTTATATAACATCAATTCCATGGATATCTTTTACACATATATCCCATACTATCAGTCCTGACCGGAATGACTCTGTTCCCAGAATATCATGGGGACGGTATTATAATTCCGGAAAAGAAGTAATGCTGCCTTTTTCTGTACAGGTGAATCATTGTTTTGCAGACGGAATTCATGTCGGGAAATATAAGGATATTCTCGAGTTGAATATGAAAAAATTATCTGAGCTGTAAAAACTTCACATTGCTGTAAAGAAAATTTCCAGGCAGAATAGTTTTAAAACCATACTGCCGGAAAAACGGTGATTCAGTTAAAGAACATTATATACTGCTTTACAGTAAATAGTTTATTCTGCATTCAGTTTTATTTTAATAATGTTTTGACCCGACTGAAACTCCTTTAGTTAAGGACTCATTAGGGGAAAAAAATAAAAACAACTGACCCTGCCGTAAGAGCACCCAATAAAAGGTTTATTTTTCCTGCATGCCTGTTTCCTGCAAGTCTGCCTAAAAACATTCCAAAACCTGCCCACAGTGATATTGTTGCCGGTGTCAGGAGTGCAAAAACTGCAATAATCAGAAAGACTGAACGGGGATAGTATTTTCCCTGAACAGAATAAACCGACATTGCCGTAATTGTCATAAGACATGCTTTAGGGTTTATATACTGGAATAAAGCTCCCTGAAAGAAATTCAGCGGTTTTCCCATCTCTGCATTCTCTTTAACCGTCTTTCTGGAAAATGAGATTTTATAGGCCAGATAGAGTATATAAAGTGACCCTGCTACTTTTAGAATATTCTGCAGTTCCGGAAATCTCTCAAAAAGAGCTCCAAGCCCCAGGGCACTGAGACACAGCTGGCTTACAAGACCTGCAACAACACCCAGAATAAACGGGATTGTTTTTCTGTAGCCGAATCTGGCGCCTGAAACAGTTAAAAGCATATTATTTGGCCCTGGAGTGACCGTCATAATCAGGGCAAAAAGAAATAAAGGGATAAAAATATTTTCCATGGCAAACTCCTTTTTGCTGTAAGGATAAGGGGTAAATAAAAACAATAACAGATACAGATTGTTGACTTTATAACCATAACAGATTAGTCTGTTTCTGTGAAAAGCAGTAAAGGAGCCAGGTTTAAATACGAGGAGATTGCCGGTTATATCTCACAGGCAATTGTGGATGGAGTTATTCCCTGCGGAAGTAAGCTCCCTTCTCTCCGCAGAATGAGTATTCGCTTTGACTGTTCTGTTTCTGTGGTTATGCAGGCTTATGAGGAGCTGGAAAAACAGGGTAAAACCTATGCCGTTGAAAAATCCGGTTTCTTTGCTTCCCTCCCGTTAAGGAATCCTCTTCCGGCCTTTCAGAAGGATTCCTACACTCTTAAATCGGAAAAAGCCAGACCTCTGAGTATTATTGGCAAAATCGTGGAAGCAAGCAACGATAAAACTATTGTTCCTCTGGGTGCCGGGATCCCATGCGAAAGCCTTCTCCCCTTAGCAGCATTAAAGCAGTCAATAGGCCGTGTCCTCCGGGAAGATGCATCTCTTCTGCAGCGGTACAGTAATGAAGCTGGTGATTTACGGTTGAGAAATGAAATCTGCAAAATCCTTCTTATCCGGGGGATCCGTGTTTCTCCCGGGGAGATCCTGATTACAAACGGCTGTACAGAAGCTCTTTCTCTTGCCATTCAGGCAGCAACATCACCGGGTGATGCAATAGCAATAGAAAGCCCTGTTTTTATGGGGGCCATACAGATAATGAAAGAACTTAACCGAAGAATTGTGTCTCTTCCCACCTCTGCCCAAAATGGTATGGATCTTGACTCTCTGGAAACAACTCTAAGGAACGGAGAGGTGAAGGCTGTTATGATGACAGCAGCTTTCCAGAATCCGTTGGGTTTTGTTATGCCTCCGGAAAAAAGGAAGAGAGCCGTGGAACTGGCAGACAGGTACGGCATCACCATTATTGAGGATGATCTTTACAGCGAGAGCTCCCATAATCATTCTGTCGAACGTTCTAAAGAGTTTTGACGGAAAAGGAAAGGTTATCTACTGTTCATCTTTTTCCAAGACTGTCAGTCCTGGATTGAGAATCGGATGGATGATCGGAGGTGATTATCACCAGAAATGCCGGAACCTGAAAACAACACAGAACCTGGGGGGAAGTCCCCTCCTTCAGGCAGCACTCGCGGATTTTCTTGTAACGGGGCGCTATGATTATCACGTCAAAACATTGCAGAAGGCATTCTGCAGGCAGGCGGCAGAGATGAAGATGCTGCTCTCCTCAGCTTTTCCGTCAGATACAGCAATTTCCTCTCCAGGAGGGGGGCTGTTTTACTGGGTGGAACTTCCCGGCAGGATTGATACTCTAAAACTGTTCAACCAGGCCCTGAAAGAAAAAATCAGCCTTGCACCTGGACAGGCTTTCTGCAGCGGGGAACATTTCAGGAACTGTCTCAGGGTCAGTTTTGCCTCACCAGTAACAGATGAAATAAAATCCGGAATCAGGAGACTGGGTAATATGATTAAAAATTTATTAGACTGAGTTAGATGTTTTTTATGAACCTGATTTATAGTATAATTTCTTATATCCGGAGGATAAATAAATTGGAAAAAATCCTGAATATACATATGCTTGCACAGCCCAATGATGTTACATGCGGACCTACATCGCTTCATGCTGTATATTCATATCTCAAAAGGGATTATTCTCTTGATCATATAATCGGTTCTGTTAACAGCCTGAAAGACGGAGGGACCCTTGCTGTATATCTTGGTCTTGATGCGATAACCCGCGGGTTCAGTGCAGTTGTTCATTCCTATAATCTCAGGCTCCTTGATCCTTCATGGAACAGTATTTCATCTTTTCAGCTTGCTGAAAAGCTTAAGCTTCAGAAAGAGTACAAAGAGGGAAAAAAGTTCTCCGAGGTCTCTGACGCTTATATAAGTTTTATAAACGCAGGGGGTGTTGTTGACTTTGAGGACCTTTCTGCTGATCTTCTGAAAAGATATATTTTTGAAGGTTCTCCTGTCCTTGCAGGTTTAAATGCGACATATCTTTATGAGTTCCCGAGAGAAAGGACCCTTCATAACAATAAAACAGTATATGATGATATAAAAGGGACAGCTGCAGGCCATTTTGTTGTTATATGCGGATACAAGGATGAACATTTCTATGTAGCTGATCCATACAGGGACAACCCTTTTTCCGACACCCATCTTTACTCTGTCCATTATCAAAGACTTCTTAACGCAATAATGCTTGGGATCATAACATACGATGCAAATCTTCTGGTAATACGGGAAAATGATACTTCTAAGCTGTGAGCATTACAGTAATTATTTCCCCCCCTCCTGTTCTCTTATAATGGGTTTATCTGATGAAAGACTCCTTAAAACACACCTGGGATATGATATAGGGGCAGAACATCTTTTCAGGAGGCTTTCCCTGTTATCAGACTTCAGTATTCGCGGAAACATAACCCGCCTTCTTGTAGAGCTGAACAGAAACAGGAAGAATCAGAAAGATGTATATTTTCTTAAAGCACTGGATAATCACGAGCGGGAGCTTATACTGTCGGAATATCATGATCCATACTGGAAAGCAGTTTTTAATGCCTGTTCTTCTTCTGTGGAAAGGGGAGATGGGGTTCTTCACATCAGCATCCACACATTTACCCCTGTTCTTCACAGCGTGATAAGGAACTGTGATGTCGGTATTCTATATGACCCTTTAAGGGTATCTGAAAAGCTGTTTGCTGAAAAACTGAAAAACGCAATTATCTCTCTGGATAAAGGGGTAAAGGTTCGAAAAAACTACCCATACCGGGGCAATACAGATTCGGTAACAACAAGCCTGAGGAAGAAACATCCGGATAAATATACAGGTATTGAAATTGAGGTCAACAATAAATATTTCACGCAAGGGAACAGGGAAGGAGAAGAGATCGCAGATATCCTTTATTCAGCCCTTCGCAGTCTGCTTTAAAATATCAGTTTACAGAAACCTGTGACTGAGAGGTTGTTCATAAAAGGTCTGTTTTTTTGATAAAATTATTTATATCTGTATTCTATTTTAGTTGCAAGGAAGCGTTTATATATGTTGATCTTTTTATTAAATATCCCTATATGGAAAAAATAGATGGAAAACATTTCCCAGAATAATACCCACCCCCCGATGAAAAGTCCTTCGGTTACAATATCCTCAGGCAGGAACTTTCCTTTGAGAAAATATTTGCTTGAATTAGCAGCAGCCAGAAGAACTATACCTGTAAGGCCGTATTTCAGTGACTGAAAAACAGACATCTTTCTTTCCAGTCTGACTTTTCTCATCTGGTATCTGAAAAAATTGCTTATACTGTTAATCCCCTGTTCCTCTTTATTGGGATCCCTGATTGCTGCCGGCAGATTTATGGATATTATTGTTTTGTATTTATGGGGAATTTCGCTGAAACAGTCTTCCAGGTATTCAAGAAGATCATCATCAAGGTCCCTGTTTCTTACAGGGGAAAAATCCCATTCATTATAGAGTTCTCTGTAGTAGGAGAGGGATATATCTATATATATAAAGTTTTCATCTGTCCTGTATAATTCCAGTACATCATGTCTTTTTTTCATATAACAGTATTATACATTCGAATTTAAAAAATATGCGACATTTATTATTCATCACCTGAGATGAGTAGATATATTAAATATCTACTCATGCCTGACCTTTGTCTCTCCATTGATATCGTCAAAATCCTCCAGGAAAGCAATAGCCAGTAAAACTGCTACAAATAATACTATAAAAACAGTTACTATCATATTGGACCTCCTTGGTTCTCTATAATAAAGTATAATTCAAAACATAGAGGAATTGTTAATCAATGCGCATTATAGAAAAACAGCCTGATAGAAGGCTATCGGCTAAAAGTTGAATCCAATATTGAAGTAAAAAACCGGAAAATCCTTGCTTTCTGCTTTTGCTCCGGCAATTTCAACAGGACCTATAGGGGTAATCAGTGCAAGGGAAATACCATAGCTGTAGATATCGCCGCAGCTGTCAAAGATATCATACATAAGTCTGCTGTAAAAAGGGGTGGCGACCAGGCTGTTTCTGAGGTATATATTTAAAGCTGCTTCTGCTGTTGCAAGGTCCTCCACCATCATGTCGCCCGGGAACAGACCTTTAAAAGCAATGAAGTTTTTTTCAATATCATCAGTAAATCCGCCGGTAAAAAAGCCGATACTGTCCGCGCTGTCAAGTCCGGATAAACATACTGATCCTGATGTACTTAGTGTCAGAAAACTGAATAATGGGAAATATATCTCTGTTTTTGATTTTATCTGCATAAAATTATCAATACTTTTAGCTCCGGCAAAGCTGCTGTCGGAGAAATAATCAGATACTGATACATATTCAAGATAATTTTCCGTATTAAAACCCTTTCTGGGGTAAGGTATCCGGTCAAGTGTATCTGCTTTTGCATAGAACCCCAACGTTGAGTAGGATACATCCTCTTCAACATCGTATAGCGAGATATCATCTTTTATATTTATATAGCTGTTTTCCCAGGAGATGCCGGCAGTAATGCTGTTGGAAAACAGGTGTTCGAGAAAAAAGGAATAGCTGTAAAAATCCGAGAATATTTTTGATTCCCTGTTCCCCTTATTATCATAGGAATAGAAATCCTTCCTGTAAATCTCGCCGTCAGCCCCTAAATCAAAAAAATCAAAAAGAACAGGTATTGAATACCTGAGATTAACCAGATAGTTTTCACTCAGTTTTGTTTTCAGCCTGATCCTTGACCCGTTAATCCCGAAGTCCTTTACCGTTGTGTTAATCAAAAAGCTTGCATTGTCATAATTATTATAATTGATTCCGAAGGATATGACCTGTTTTGTTGATTCCTTGACATCCAGATTCAGTATGTTATAACTGCTGTTAGCTGTGAAATAATATCTGATTAAGCTGTAATCACCGGTGCCGTAAAGATTTGCCACTGCTTCATTCAGTTCTTCCCTTGTTATCAGGCTGTTCTCCTTTATTCCGAGTCTTGTCATAATTTCCATATCAGGAATATGGATGTTCCCTGTAACATTAATCCTGTCTATTCTTGCCGGTTTGTTATCCGGAGGGACGGTGATATTTCTCCTCCTGTTTATTTTTAATGAAAGCTGTCTGAAATAATCCTCATTTATCAATGCTGTTTCTTCTCCGGATTCGATTATTTCCCTGCTGTCTAAAAAACTTGAAATATTGTAATCCTTCAGATCGTGAATAATTACCAGATCCGCAAGGCTTTTTTCATAATCATCATGTGTGCTGAACCTGAGTTTGATAAGCTGGTCAATTACGATCGGAAATGAATCAAGTTCCTCCTTGCTGTATCTGGGGGTGCTGACATCGGATGCAATAACAATATCCGCCCCCATCTCCTTTACATCTGACACAGGTATGTTTCTTACAACACCGCCGTCGACAAGGAGCTTCCCGTCTATTTCTATTGCCGAAAACACAGACGGAATGGCCATGCTTGCCCTTACCGCATCGACAAGGTTTCCTTTTTCAAGAACAACTGCTTCCCCTGTCTGTATATCTGTTGCCACGCATTTAAACGGGATAGGCAGGTCATTGAAATCCTTGATTTCCCTGACATGCCAGGTAAGGAGCGAAAGGAGGTTGTAGATGTTCTGTCCGTAAATAAGTCCTTCAGGCAGTTTAGGTTTCAATTTTTCAAAATTGAGTAATATTATGCTTTTTTCAAACTGTTCTCTGTCTGCCAGAGCCCTGTATTTCCGTTCTGTTTTGTCACTTAAAAGATCAATCCAGCCTATTGAGTCAATGATCTCTTCTATTTCAGAAGCGCTGTATCCTGAGGCATAAAGTGCCCCTATTATCGCTCCCATACTTGTTCCTGTAATATAATCAATTGGTATCTCATATTTTTCAATCATTTTCAGGACGCCGATATGGGCCATTCCGAGGGCCCCGCCTCCGCTAAGAACAAGCCCTACCTTTCTGCTTTCTTCTTCTGCCGGCAGAGGAATGGATATGGTTAACAAGAGTGTTATTAATAACAGGCAGCAGGATTTTAATTTAATTATGTTCAAAGAAATCTCCTGAAAGGTAATATATTATAAATCGGCATTTTATACCATAAAGCACTTCCTATCTGATAATATTTAAAACAGGAATCACTATATCTCCCAGATCTATCATTGCGTTTATTGGGAAGAGAGTTTCGAAACTGCTTAGATCTGAAGGAGTTATTTTTATTTCTGTTATCTTTCTTTTCAGAAGGAGTTTTTCCCTCATAGTCCCTTTTAAAAGAGGTTCGGACGGAGTGTAGAAATTATTTCCGTCATAAAAAACAGCATTGGCAAAGGAAAGATCTGTTATCAGATTGTTTTTAACAATCAGGATATCATCGCAGTCCCCTTTCATACTGAAAAGTTCCTCAATTTCTTTTCTGTTTGTGTTTTTATATGAATAATCAATGCTGTTGCAGCTTACAAGCCGTACCTTTTCTGCCTTTTTAAGGGAGTAGGGGAGAAACTCAATATTTTCTATTCTGTCTGAATACATAATTCTGCATTTTATTTTTCCGTCCGGATATTTATCCGGAATTTCTATCAGTTTTTTCAGGTCAAGACTTTCAGATGAATCAAAAAACATTCTTCTTGTCCGGTTCATTCTCCTGCTGTGAATATCTATATTGCAGAGTCTTCTGTTTTCTATCCTGACTGTTTCAATAAACCGGCACATAGATTTTATCGATAAGCTCCCTGTATTCCTTTTCCGGGTTGCTGTATATCGTTATTCCCCCTCCGCTTTTATAATAGTATTCTCCATTCTCCTGTTCAATAAATCTTATCATAACAGCGCTTTCAAGAACCCCTTTTTCATAATAACCGAAAATGCCGGTATAGTATCCTCTTTTATAATTTTCAGCTTGTTCTATAATTTCAACTGTTTTCTTTTTCGGCGCTCCGGTTACAGATCCTGCAGGGAGGATTTTTTTAAGCATTCCCCTGAGTTTTTCAGGATACTCCCGATCAAGTTCCCCTGAGATGGCGGAACTGACCTGCAGCAGATCTCTGAAGTTAGTCCTGATTTTTTCTATATATCTGAATTTATCTACCCTTACGTTTTTTGAAATCATGTTAAGGTCGTTTCGCAGAAGATCAACGACAGTAATATGTTCAGCTGTTTCTTTTTCATCATTTATAATCATTTTTGCCGCATCAGGCAATGAAGCATCTATTGTCCCTTTCATGGGGTATGTATAAATCCTGTTGTTTTCAATCCTTATGAATGTTTCAGGGGAAAACACAACAAACCAGTCTTTATAAAGGAGTTTATATTTTGCCCTGCTTAAGCCGAATATTTCCTCTAAGGTGAGGTTTATCTCTAAAGGGGTTTTGAAGGTAAGATTTGTAAGGTATGAGTTGCCATCTTCAAGGTTGCCTCTGACGATACTGAAGGCTTTCAGATATTCGTTATATGTTACAGGATTTTTTTCGATTATGACCCCGGATGGCTTCTTTTCAGTTTTTCCCCTGAAATTTGTTTTTCCGCCGAAATCGTAATAAATACCTTTTTCTTCCGCATCCCTGAGCGGCATTATGATGGGTTCCCTGTTTTCATAGTCAAAGATAAAGAGAAACGGGGTATCTGTTTTTATAAAGCGGGTGAAATCATCCATATTGAGAATATATATTTATCGTCATAGATGTTTGTGTCAATCAAAACCATCCTCTTTTTGTCAGAAAAATATATAAGGATGAAAAATTCGACTATTCAGCTGATTACCGGTCTGCTTTGCAGATTCTTTTTTAAAACATCTGAGAGTTCACTTATCCTGAAGGGTTTTACTATACTGTCATTAAAGCCGTATCCGGAGGGATTTGAAAATACCGGATCTTCAGAATATCCGCTTGCAGCTATTATGACAGTCTCTGGAGAGAGTTGTTTTATTCTCTCTGCTGCCTCTTTCCCCCCCATTCCACCAGGGATTGTCAAATCAAGTATACATGCATCAAAAGAATCCATTTTAGCGGCAGCTTCTTTTACAGATTCAACAGCTTCCTCTCCTGTCTTTGTGGAAACAACATCATAACCCATCAATCTGAGCATTTCATCGACTATCTCAATAATAAACTCCTCATCATCCATCAGAAGAATTTTCCCGCTTCCTGACTGGATGTCAGTATTGCTGTTGCAAACAGATTCATCCTCGCCGGCAGATGGCAGATATATGCTGAATTTACTTCCTTTCCCCGGTGAGGAATCCACATCTATCCAGCCGTCATGGTGCTGGATTATGGAGAAAACTGTTGCAAGCCCCAGCCCATGTCCTGAATCCTTTGTGGAAAAAAACGGATCGAAAATACTTTCAATAATTTCTTCAGGTATTCCGATGCCGTGATCAGTAATAGCTATTTTAATATAATTATCTGTTTTTGCTTTTTCCTTCAGGGCTGCCGGCGGTTCCTGAATATTTTCTGCTGAAATCTGAAGTTCTCCACCCATCGGCATAGCCTGTATTGCGTTAAGAATTATTATATCTATACACTGGGCTATCTGGTTTTCATCACAGTCGCACAGCCGGAGGTTTTTATTAAGTGAGAATAACGGTGTAATGCTTGATCCGCTCAATGCAAAGGTTATGCTGTTTTTTATTATAGGAATCAGATCATTCTTTTTTCTGTTTGGTTTACCCCCTTTAGAAAAAGTCAGAAGCTGCATGGTAAGTCCCTTTGCCCTGTCATAAACTGTCATGCTCTTTGTAAGGTAATCCTTTGCAAGATCAGGCTTATTCATATCCATGCAGCTAACTGAGAGCTCAATATAGCCGAAAAGACCTGCCAGCAGATTGTTGAAATCATGGGCAATCCCTCCAGCAAGAACTCCCAGCGATTCAAGTTTCTGCGTTTTCATGACTGTCTGGTTCAGCTTGATTTTTTCTGTTGAATCCTTAAACACAAGTACAGCCCCTGCTGTTCTTTTTTTATTATCCGTGATCGGAGCTCCGCTTTCCTCTATTATCATTTCCTTCCCGTCACGGGAAATCAGAAGGGTATGATCTGATAGTTCAATTGCTGATCCGGCTTCAATCACTTTTTGTACAGGATTGGCACAGAGTTCTCTGGTAAATTCGTTGATAGTATTGAATACTTCGGGAATCGGCCGTCCTGATGCTTCCTGATTACTCCATCCAGTGAGTTTTTCAGCGACCCTGTTCATCATTACAATATTACCGTTGAGATCTGCTGTAATAACCCCTTCTCCTATGCTTTTCAGAGTTACTGAAAGTTTTTCCCGTTCTTCCTGAAGGGCCTGTTCAGTTCTTTTCTGTTTTGTTATATCTGTAAAAACAACCGCAAACTCTCCGCTGCGTGGGGAAAACGAAACAACATGAAAATATTGGTCAAGAGCAGATGAATATTTTTCAAATGTAACTGATTCCCCGGTAAGAGCAACTTTTCCATATGTTTTAATCCACTCCTTTTCTATACCAGGAAGTATTTCAAGTATTGTTTTTCCTACTGCGTCAGCACCTATGCCTGTGTATTTTTCAAACGCAGGGTTGATAGACAGGAAGCGGTAATTGCAGGGAACACCTTTTTCGTCAAGAATAATTTCATGTGTGGCAAATCCCTCCGCCATTGTCCTGAAAAGATTTATAAATTTATTCTCCTCCTCCTTTCGTGTTCTTATTTCGCTTTCAAGTATTTCTTTTTTTATCATACTGCTGCTGAGGTTTTGCAACATTGTTTTTATTGAGTCTGCAAGTTCTCCGATCTCATCCTTCGTTTTTATTTTTGTCTGCAGGTAAAAATCTCTTTCTCCGATCCTGTTTACTGTTTTAATAAGCTCTCTGATGTTACCTGCTGTTTTATTGTTCACAAAAACAGTGACAGCTGTAGTGATTGATGTCAGCAGTATCCCCTCTGCAATCATCAGTTTTAAAATATCATAAAAAGAGGTGAGAGGTGAATTTTTACAGAGGGAATAATACAGTAAAATTGTAGTAAAAACTGTTAACAGTCCCGCTGTGAATACAGCTGCTGAGTATTTAAATCTTAGATTCACTCCAAATCCTCCGCCGGAGTTGTATGGTTTTGCGTTTATTTATGAAATTTAAGTCTAAAATTCCTGAAATCCGTTCTTTTCTCTATCTGTTTCTTTTTCGGAAGATGTTGAAGTCTGTGCATTTTTCTTCTTTATCTCTGTTTTTTTCTCCTGTTTATTTCCTGCACCTGGTCTTACTTCTCTGGTTCCGATTCTGAAAAAACTTACAGTATCAAGCATGAACTCAGACTTTGCATTAAGCTCTTCAGATGTTGCAGCCATCTCCTCACTTGATGCTGCGTTTGTCTGAACTACTTCATTAAGCTGGTTTATTGCTATATTCATCTGGTCAACCCCCTTCTCCTGCTCAGAGCTTGCACTGCTTATTTCCTTGATAAGGTCTGAAGTTTTTATAATCTCAGGGACAAGGTTTTTCAGCTTTTCCCCTGCGTCAACAGCCTTGGTAACAGTGTGTGATGAGAGCTCCATGATTTCCAGGGCCGCTTTCTGGCTGTTCTCTGCGAGTTTTCTTACTTCGCTTGCTACAACTGCAAATCCCTTTCCGTGTTCTCCGGCCCTGGCAGCCTCGATTGCCGCATTGAGCGCCAGCATGTTTGTCTGTCTTGAAATTCCGTCAATTATTTCTATTTTCTCAGAAATCTTTTTTATTGATTCAACAGCCTCATTTACGACATCGCCGCTTATCTTCGCATCAACTGCAACCTTTTCAGCTATCCTGCTTGTCTCATAGGCATTTTCCGTGTTCTGCTTAATGTTTGCTGCCATCTCTTCAATAGCGGATGCCACCTCTTCGCTTGATGATGCCTGCTCTGATGCTCCTGAAGAAATATTCATTGCAAGGTTTTTAAGCTCATCTCCCCCCTGGGATACATCCCTTGAGCTGTTTATGACGTTGGAAATTATTTCTTTGAGTTTTACCGACATATCGTTAAGAGATGATGCAAGAATTCCGATTTCATCCTTCTGGTCGAGGTCTATCAGTGAAGTAAGGTCTCCGTCTGCAATTGTCTTTGCAAAAACAACCCCCTTGTTAAGTGACCTTGTGATAGCAAGTGTGATAACAACAGCTGCTATAATACCTGCGGCCAGTGCAATAATAATTGCGGATACCATCAGAAAAACTGATTGTTTTATTTTACTCTCCATTTTTCCCTTCTGCACGGCCCTTGCTTCAGTTGCCATTTTGATAATGCTTCTGGCAGATTCAACCATGCTGTTTTCAGCCTGTTTCATACCGTTTTTTATATCAATATAATTGTCAAATGCCTGTAAGTAATCGTTGGTTTTGTTTTTTATCCCGGTAACCTGCTCCTTGTTGTATGCATTGTTAAAGCGGAGGTACAAATCATCTGTAAGATTTATTATATTGCCGGTAATCTCTTTTACATTTTTTATATATACTTCGTCATTTCTGAGCTGGTAGTTCTTTTCAACCTGTCGTGCCTGAAGAAGCCATTTTATAATTCTGTTTGCATCATCTGCCTTGATAAGCTTGTCATCCTGAATTATATCCGAAGCCTTTGTTTTTTTCAGATTGTAGTATTCTTCCTTCTGCTCCACCCTTATGTTATTGGCCTTTTTTTCGAGTTCCCTTGCTGCCGTTATCATGTTGTTGTCAGCCCCTCCCATTTTATTGTGGAGAGAAATATAATCATTAAATATATTTGTATAATTTTCTATTTCATTATTTATCTCCTCCATTCTTTTAATATCAGAAGGATCTTTCAGTTTTTTAGTGTTTTCCTTGATGCTTTCTATGAGTAATCCTGTTTTATTCAGAAGATCCTCCGCATAAGACTTGTCTTCCCTTATTATGAAATTCTTTTCTACCTGCCGTATTTCAAGAATTGTTTTTACAATCCTGTTCGCGTCATCAGCTTTTTCAACACTGCCGGCGACCCCTGTCAGACCTATTCCCCCTATTGCTGCTATTGCAACTGCAAGTATGATCAGGATTGCAAATCCTGCCCCGATTTTATATCCCATCTTCATGTTCTTAAACATAAATTCCTCCTTTAAAGTATTTGTATAACAGGTGGATCTCTTTTCTCAGATACAAATTATTTATTATGATATCCATGAAAAAAATGATAACACAACAGGATTAAGGGTGTCGGATTTAGAAAATAAAAAAAGTTTAAAAAATAAAAAAAGTGCTGTGAGATCTGACTTATATAAGGATATTAAAAACTGGAATTAAGCAGCGTGTTTATTTTTTCAATAAAATCATTCCTGTCCAGCGGTTTGGATAAGAACAGGGAAATACCCAGGTGTTTATATTCATCGCGTATCAGTTCTTCGGTATGCCCTGAGCATACAATGACAGCAGATTCCGGATTCAACCTGAAAATTTCTTCTGAAACCTCTCTTCCCCCAAGATCTCCGGGCATTGAGTGGTCTGTTATTACGAGGGCAAAGTCTGAAGGATTCTTTCTGTAAATATCAAGAGCCTCAAGAGGATTTTCAGATGCAATTACCTCAAAGCCGCTTTCTTTAAGTATGTGTTTCCCATATTCGAGGAATGTTTCTTCATCATCAATCAGAAGTATTTTTGCTGATTTACCGGGAGTGATATCTTCTTTCTTATCCAGATAAACAGGCAGTAGAATGCTGAACTCACTTCCTTTTCCCTCTCTGCTTTCTACCGTTATTTCCCCCCCTAAACTTTTTATAATGCTGTTTGAAATTGAAAGACCAAGTCCTGTCCCTTTATCTTCCCCTTTTGTTGTGAAGTAGGGGTTGAAAATCTTATTGATATCTTCTTTTCTGATTCCTCTCCCGTTGTCTTTGACACTGATAACGGCGCTTTTTTCTTTTACTTCGAGAGTTACTGTTATAATTCCGTCTTCTCTGCTTTCAAAAGCATGGTAGGCATTTGTTATCAGATTCATGAGAACCTGGCTTATATCAAGAGGGTCAGCATAGACCGGGACATTTTTATCTTTAATTTTATTTATTATGGTGATTGTTGACGGAAGGGTCATTCTCATTAGTTCGGTTGTTTCAATAACTATTCTGTCTATATAAATATTTTCTGCTTTTCCGGAGGAAGCTTTTCCCTGTTTCAGGAGCTTGCCTGTAAGATCTCTGGCTTTTTCCGCGCATATTCTGATGTTTTTTGCAAATCTGTTGAAATTGCTGTTTTTTTCTGTTGAAAACTCTATAATATCGGCATATCCGAGAATAGGCGAGATTATGCTGTTGAAATCATGGGCTATTTCACTTGAAAGGATGGCAATTGTCTCGTTTCTCTGCAGCTTTCTCAACTGGTTTTCCATTTTTCTTTTTTCATCCTCCATTTCCTTTTTTTCAGTTATGTCCCTGATAAATGAAAGAATATAAGTGAAATCCTGGCCTGAAAATGAAGAATTAACATCTACATCAATAAAAGTGGTATCTTTTTTTTTCAGAATTGTTTCAAAATGGAAATACCTTCTGTTTCTACGCAGTTCAGCATGTGATTTATTTTCCCATCCCTTTTCTTCCCTTAATATATCATCTATTTTCATGCCGATTATTTCGGATCTTGAAAATCCGGTCATGAGGCAGAATGCCTGATTTGTTTCAATGATCTCCCCGTTAACACCTGTAATGATTATTCCTTCATGGGAAGTGTTAAGGGCTTTCAGAAACTTATCTTCACTGCTGGTAAGTGATTTAATAAGGTTGTTTTTTATGTCAAGTTCCTTTTTTAGTGATTCGGTTTTGATATCTACTTCTTCTTCAAGTCTGTGAAGATAGGCTGTTCGTGATCTGCTGTAAAGTACAATCAATACTATAATTGCTGAAAAAACAGGAAAATGAAGTGCATAAATAGCTCTTCTGGTATTTAATTCCCTGCTGTAAATATTTTTTCTCCAGTAATTAAGGGTAAAACCATCTTTGCTCATATTAAAGACATGGCTGACGTATTCTTCCTCCTGGTGAAAATTCCCCCTGATTTTAATATTATCTGTATTGACTATGGAAAAGAGATATCCGGAATTTGAAAATAATGTTTCAAGTCTGCTTAAAAAGATATCAAGACTGCATATCCCTATTACAAGAGCGGTAAGATTCTGGTCCTGATCAAATACCGGATATCTTATTACTATACCTAATCCTCCCTGCCTGAGTTCATAAGGGCCCTGAATTGTATAATCCCTGTCTTCTATTGTTTTTCTAACGTATTTTACTCTGAAAGGGTCTTGGAGAAGTGTGAGCGGATTGTTTCCGGTTATTTCATTTCCTTTTGCCGGGTAAACATATTTTATCCTGGTATCTTGGTCTGTAATCTGAAAAACCTTTATGTTAGGATTACTTATTAGATGGGGTTTCACAATAGCCGAGAACTCCTGACCGGATATTTCAGGATAATATTCTATATAATGCGATATACTCTCAACTATCGAAATGACGTTTTTAATTTCGGCAATAAGGTGTCTGTCAATGTGAATAATATGCTGCTCTATTTTACGTGCATGTAACTCATTGTCTCTGTTTATTATTATTCTGTCATTAATATACATGAGAAGTACTGTAATAAGTATTACAATCGTCAGAACTGCTGATTTATTTCCTGTTGTTTTGTTTGTGAACATAAATTAAACTTTTCCAATTTATTTTTTTGAAACAGTAAAATCAAGTATAATATGAATTTACGGGAAATAAAAATTGTACTTCTATTTTAACAGTATTCCTGCAGCTACGGCCCCTCTTCCTGTATGTATCCCGATTGAAGAGGATACCTCCATTATATATAAAGCTTTGATGCCTGATTCTTCATAAAGTCTTTGTGCAAGATATTCTCCCTTTTCAGGTGCGTCTGAATGAACAACTGCATAGGTTTCAATATTTCCTTTATTATCCCTTATCAGCTTTTCTATTCCTGATATTGTTCCTCTCTGTGAGAAATAAATTCCTGATTTCACGCTTTTCCCTTCCGGGTCAAGGGAGACAAGAGGTTTGAGGTTGAAAAGTGATGCTGCCATCCCTTTAAGAGGGCTGACCCTTCCCCCTTTTACCATGAACTTAAGTGTTGGCACGCTTACATATATCCTTCCCTTTTCTATTCTTTTCAGTGTTCTTTCAATGATGTTTTCATGTGAAACCCCTTTGGATGCGTCTTTTGCAGCTTCTATCACAACAAGACCCTGTGCGGCTGAGTTCAGCCGGCTGTTTACCACATCGATTCTGTATCCTTCCTCTTTCATTTTTTTCGCGCAGTTTTCCATTACCTGCCATGTTCCGCTTAATTTTGAGGAAACTGAAACAGCAATCAGTGATTTGTATTTTGATAGAAGGTTTTTAAACACAGCCTCTATTTTCCCTGGTGCGGGAAGGGAGGTCGTTGGATATTCACGGGCTTTTGAAAGTGATGAGTATAGTTTTTTATTGTCTATAGTAAGTCTGTCTATATGAAGATTTTCATTCCATATAATATTCTGGTGTATAACATGTATCTGGTATCTGTCGATAAACTCCCCGGGAATATCGGCAATTGAGTCGGTTACTATTGCTGTATCAGAGACAGGTGTGTGGGATGTTGAATATTCAAGAAGCATGTCATCAACCTTGCTCTGGATAATTTTCCCCCATTTTTCTATTTTTCCGAAAAGAAAGGCAGGGTTATTTGTGTGGATATGTATCTTTGATTTATTTCTTCCGCTTGTTACAATCAGAGAATTGCCGCAGTTTTTTATAGTTCCCCTTATTTCATCATCTTTAATCTTTTTATCTGTTATAAGAGCTTCAGAGCAGTAGCGGTATTCTATAAAGCCGTCTGAAAAAATATTCTCATAATTATGGTTATCCTCATGGTCAGTTCTTGTTTCCTCCCGCAAAACTGATCCAGCCTCAGGTATTATTCCTGTTTCAGCCATTCCTGCTATCCCATCCAGAAATGATACAAATCCTGATGCGCCTGCATCAACTACTCCTGCCTTTTTAAGCACCGGAAGCTGTTCCATTGTTTTTTCAAGCGCTGCAGATACTGCTGTTCTGCTTCTTATTACCATTTCCTTAAAATCATTTATTATTCTGCTGAGCCTGAACATCTCATCAGCCCACACCCTTATTATTGTTATAATTGTTCCTTCTCTGGGTTCTTCTATTGCTGTGTAGGTATTGAGTGAGGCTGATTTCAGGGCTGAAGCAAAATCATGGGTATTTATTTTATTATAGTTTCTGCATTCGGCAGAAAGGGAGTTTATAAATTGGGCAATAATTATTCCAGAGTTACCTTTAGCCCCGGAAAAAACGCTGTCTGCCATGTATTCAAGAGTTTTTCCGGCAGAAATATCTATATCTTCTATCTGAAGAGCAGATAAAAAGGTATTAACCATGTTGTTTCCGGTATCTCCGTCAGGGACCGGGAAAAGGTTGATATCGTTAAGATATTCCCTTTTTTTAAGGAGATTGCTGTACCCGGAAAGAAAACTGTTATAAATCATATGACCGGTAAGGCTGCTGTACTGCTTCACTTTTCCCCCTTTGTGAATTTTATATCAGGCTCCATTCCCTGGAGAATCCTCTTTATATTGCCCCTGTGTTTAAAAATAATAACAGCCGGTATTATCAGTGTAAATAAACTCAGATACAGATCCGGTTCTGTATCTGAAAAAAGGGTTGAGGTATGATAGGTCACAGGTACGGAGATAGCTGTAATAATTGAAGCTGCCGACATCTTTTTTGTGATCCATGCTGCAGTAACAAATATTATTATTGAAACAGGGAATAAAAGGGGAAACAGAGCTGTCAGGACACCCGCGCTGCAGGCAACCCCTTTTCCTCCCCTGAACTGAAGCCATGGGGGGAAGATATGACCTGAAATCGATGCAATACCGGTTAATATCATGACCGGGAGTATTCCGGCATGAAAAAAACGGCTGTTTAAACAGACAATAATTACCGGTATAAAGCCTTTTAAAAAATCGGCGGCAAGTACTGCTGATCCCCATCTGATTCCGAGAAGACGTATTGCATTTGTAGCCCCGGGATTGCCGCTTCCGAATTTTCTGATATCAGTTTTTTTCAGAATTTTACCTGCAATATATGCTGTCGGGAATGATCCGGCCAGGTAAGATAAAAATGCGGCTGAAATTATGAGAAGCATTTACTTTTTCCTTTTTTCCCACGGCAGCGGAATTAAAAGGTGTGTTTTATCTCTGTATTCGACAAAGTCAGGATTTTTCCCCCATTTTTCCTCCCATGATTTTTCCAGGAGGGGTATTCCGCTTACAAAGAGGAGCATACAGGTTATGAAAACAGGCCCTGCAAAATAAAGATACTCAATATCATTGAAAAATGAGAGTCCCGGAAGTGATATCCCCCACCATACAAGTATTTCACCGAAGTAATTGGGATGGCGTGAGTATTTCCAGAGCCCTGTAGAGATGAATTTCCCTTTGTTGTCAGGATTCTTTTTGAATATAAACTTCTGGCTGTCAGCAGCTGTCTCTATTATTAATCCCTTAAGAAAGAGTAAAGATCCAAATAACAGAAAAATATATCCATTCCTCCCCGCTGTTGTAGTTGTTAAAATGCCGTAAACAGGAAGAAAGACAATCCAGACGGTAATTGCCTGTAGAATCCAGAAGGATCCGAATTTTATAAAGCTGTCTCTTTTATCATCAAACCTGTGATCAACTTTCATAAAGAGTATCCGGGTGAAAAGGTATATACCAAGCCTGAGGGCCCATATAATTACAGAAACTGCAGCAGCGGTATGAAATACTGTGTAACTGCTTCTTCCTGAAAAAGTCAGTACAGTCAGCAGGATAAAGCTCATGCTGTAGGTTATATCTGTAAAGACATCTGTTTTCAGGACAGCGGCAACAGCAAAAAAAATACCATTCACCAGTAAACTTGCAAAAAGAAGGTTTAATAAACTCATGTTTTAAGTATTACTCAGCATTTGAATTTTGGCAAAAAAATATGAATAAAGGGGATCTCTATTAACCTTCGGTTGATCCCCATACCGGGCACCTAATCGCCAATGGCGTAAGGAATTATTTTTTTCGTAAACGAAAAAAACATAGTTTTTAGAGGTGCCCTAAATATAAATAACAGCTTTGAGAGAAGGGGTTTTTTATTTTAAACATCAAATCAGGCTTTTCCGGGTTTAATTACTATATAAATCCAGTACTTCCTCTTCACTCAGCTGATGATTGAATATAAGTATACTGTCTATAGCTCCGATAAACGTGAGGTGTCCGTATGAAGTGTTGTACTGCACCGGAAGCTGTGAGCCGATAATCAGGTCACCGGAGGAGTTTTTGATTGGGTGGAAATCTGTCAGGGCAATTTCCCCTTCAAGGTCTCCGTCGACATAGAACCTGAATGTTTCATCCCCCCATGTTGCTGCAAGATGGTGCCATGTTCCTGTTGCAAGCGGTTCTGCTGCAGTTATCTGCTTTCTTATTCCGCTTTCACTGTAAAGGAATATGGCCGGCTTATAGTCAGTCCAGTACTGGAGAGACCATGCTTCATCTGAAAAGTCTGTTTCAACCCCTTTGTGAAGTATCCCGGCAAAGCTTGTGTTTACAGAGGGATTTACCCATACTGAAACTGTCCCTCCCCCAATAAGATCGAGAGAGTCGCTGTCAGGCAGTGATATAAACTCACCGTCGCTGTCAAGACTGAGAGCCAGGCCGCTCAGCCCTTCTGTCCACCCGATATCACCGCTTACAGTTATATCGCTGTAGTCTGATATATTATCGTTGAGATTAAGCCCTGCAACAAGTCCGGTTTCTTCATCCTCAACAAGGCCGCTCTCTTCCAGCTGAGATATTTCTGCTGCTGAAGGTGATGTACTGCTGTCTCCTGAAGGGCTGCTGCAACCGGCAAGATAGAAGCCTGCAATTATATATATTGATATTAAACTATATTTTATATTCATAATATATTCTTATCGGTAAAATGCGATATAACCTTTATTTATGGTTTTATACCGGTAAATAACAGGACCGGGAGTTTTTTTTGTTGTAAAAAGATGTTTTCACTCTATATAATGAAAAAGATATATTGTTGAGGATGAATAACCGTGTCGGGGGGAAGGTATGGGTAAAAAAATGAAGGTAGTTTTCGGATTTGCTGTTTTGACAGCATCTGTAATGATTTTTTCAATGATTTCTTCTGCAATGTGGGGCGGGAAACCTGAAACAGGTGAGATGGCAAGGAATATTGCAATAAACAGTTCTATGACATTAAAGGAGTTTGCTTCTGTCAACAGTCTTGAAAATACAGTCCTTAAAGATATCTTTTCCCTGAGTTCAAAGGGCGATCTTGATAAAATGATATCAGATTATGATCTTTCTGAAGAAGCAATAATAGCAGCAGTAAATAAAGCCCGTTCACTTGCAAATGAGGAGGAGTCTAAAAACTGGGTTAAGATTCTTCTTAAATTTATATTCTGGATTGTTTTTCTTAATCTTGTTTTCAGACTTATTAGAAAAAACAAAATAAATCACAATAACAGAAAACTCCTCCTGGCTTTTTCTGTCCTTGTTTCAGGTGTAATTCTGGGTGCGGACCCCTCTCCAATGGGAACTGTCAAGGATGCTGTTGTTCTTTTCGGGCGGACAGGCATATTTTTCCCCCCCAGAGCGGCAGCGTTTATTCTAATGATGGCCGGGGGCATCTTTATTGCCAACAAATTCCTGTGTTCCTGGGGCTGCCAGGCAGGTGTTTTTCAGGATCTTGTTTTCAGGCTGAACAGAAACAAAAAAGATACTGCAGGTATTTTCAGACAGTATAAAATACCTTTTCTGTTTTCAAACAGCATCAGAGTCCTTTTTTTTGCTGCTGTTACTGTATTTGCCTTTGCAATGGGTAGGGATATTATTGATCCTGTTGATCCTTTCAGGATATTTAATCCGGCTGTTATTGGAGCTGCAGGAGGAGTTTTTATAGCGGTTCTTATTATTGCTTCCCTCTTTGTCTACAGACCCTGGTGTCATCTGTTCTGCCCATTTGGTCTTGCCGGGTGGGTTGTTGAAAAGATCAGTATATTCCGGATAAGAGTTGACAGGGATAAGTGTATTGAATGCGGCGCCTGCGAGAAGGCATGCCCGACAGATGTTATGGGTTCAATCCTTAATAAGGAAAAGGTTATACCTGATTGTTTCTCCTGCGGTACATGTATTGAAATCTGTCCTGTAAACGCAATAGAATTTAAAAAAAGGGATAAAAATTAAATATTTAAAAAATGAACAGCCTTTATGTATTAAAGGCTGTTCTTCTGGTCATATCTGTTTCAGATATCTATTGCGGATCCGGGTGTCTGTACCAGATATTCATAGATTCAATACCTGAAGAAATATTTGTATTATTTATCAGGGTACCTGTGTAGGTGTATTTTCCTCTGAAGAATGTCCTGTTCATCGGAACGGAATTCAGCCTGGCTATGGTGTAGAAGGTTTTTATCCCTTCTTCAGCAAGATGTTTCTCAACAGCTTCAAGAAGAATGGCTGATAAATTTTTTCCTCTGTATTCAGGGGAAACTGCAAAATCAGTTATTTCAGCATTCATTTCTGAAAGATCCTTCTCTGCTGATGCTGCCCCTATTATTTTATTTCTGTCTTTGATAATAAAATAATCAACATGGCTTTCCATTGTTTCTTTTATATATAACGGATTCTGAACCGGGAAGGGGTAGTTTTTAAAGATCATTCCGTAAAGAGCGGAAAGTTCTTCCGCGTCGCTGATTTCTGCTTTCACCGCGGCAAAACTGTTATCCTTATCTTTTTTTTTATCAGGAGTTTTTCCTGTAGAAAGCATTTTTGAAAGTGATAGAAGCTCTCTTTTCTCTGAGAATTTAAGTCTTTCCGCATTGAAATATCTGGAAGCCAGAATGCAGTCTTCTTCACCTTTAAAATAACGGGGGATATAGGCTTCCTGTCTGTAGCCGTTTAAAAGGAAAAGGGGAAGCTGGGCCGACCGGATTTTGATAAAGCTTTTTCCATAGCTGTTTTCCATGCAGAGTTTTTCTATATAATTTACTGTTTTCTGTACATCCGCATCGGGAGGGAGTTTTATCAGGTAGACCCGGTCATTTTCTTTTCCGTGCTGAATTAATCCGTATTCTGTTTTAATAATCAGATCCCCTTTTATTCTATTCTGCAAATTTTTTCCTCCTTTTGAATCTTGCATTGTTTGAAGGAACCAGTGACTCTGTCTGTTCATATTCCAGCAGAAGTTTCTGTATCCCGACCGGATTCATATATTTTTTCCAGTTGTAGGAAAAATCAAGTCTGCAATCTTTGCAGTTATTGTCGCAGTATGAGGGATGATACTTCTCCGGCTCTGAATAGGTCGTTATTACCCCCTCATAGTTTCTGAGCACTATCTTGTTTGTTGACCAGGAAATCAGGTAGTTGGGAAGTATCGGTATTTTACCCCCTCCTCCAGGAGCATCGACAACATATGTAGGAACGCACAGCCCGCTTGTGTGACCTATAAGGTTTTCAATTATTTCAACCCCTTTACCTACTGAGGTCCTGAAATGGGTCAGCCCCTCCGAAAGGTCGCACTGATACAGGTAATAGGGGCGAACCCTGTTCTTTACAAGCAGGTGGTTCAATTTTTTTATTATCCTGCTGCAGTCGTTTACATCTCTCAGAAGAACTGTCTGGTTTCCCATGGGGATTCCTGAGTCGGTAAGTTTACGAAGGGCTTTTTCAGAGGTTTCATTTATCTCCCTGGGATGGTTGAAATGGGTATTGATCCACAGGTTCTTGTATTTACTCAGCATGTTCACCAGATTGTCTGTTATTCTCTGGGGCAGCACAACAGGTGTTCTTGTTCCGATTCTTACAATCTCCACATGCGGTATTGATGTTATTTCCTTCAGTATCCAGTCAAGGTAGTTATCGCTCAGGATAAAAGGATCTCCTCCTGATAAAAGTACATCCCTGACTGCAGGGTTATTTTTTATATATTCGATTCCTTTTGAGATTATTTCCCGGTCCGGGATTGAATCGCGGTCTCCCACCTTTCTTTTTCTTGTGCAGTGCCTGCAGTACATTGAGCAGGTATTTGAAACATGAAAAAGGACCCTGTCGGGATACCGGTGTGTAATACCTTCCACCGGGCTGTCAATATCTTCAGAAAGCGGGTCTTCAATATCATTCTTTTGTATATCAAGTTCCCTTCTGTCGGGGAATGCCTGTTTATAGACAGGATCAGTTTCGTATTTTTCTATATCAATGAGAGAGAGATAGTAGGGAGTGATGCTTACAGGGAATATTCTTGCTGTTTCTTCCAGTTCCTCTCTTTTTTCAGGGCTGAATTTTACTCCTGTAACCTTTTCGAAGCGCTCAACAGAGTTTATGGAATGCCTCATCTGCCATTTCCAGTCATCCCATTCGGATCTGGAATTTTTCCTGAAAAAGCGCTCTTCAATTATATTTTTTTTTACCTTAAGCATTTTTCTCTCCTGTAAGCTTCTGTTTATTTGGTATAATATTCTGTACAATATTAAGTATACTATATAATAAATAGCTTAAAATCAAGTAAAAAACTAATATGTAAGGATTTAATAATGCATAATAGATATGTATACGTCTTATATAATATATATAAGTAAAGTGTACTATATAAATAATTCTGAGTTAAGCTTTTAATTTGCAAAGACAGAAGGAAAATCATCCATCCTTGTAGTATAGCAGGGGGAGAGTTTTTCTCTTTTCATAACCCATTCTCTATAAGATGTTCCCTTTGAAAGGCTTGCCACAGTATTTTTACCGTATTTGATATTTAATTCCCGTACTGTCTTTGTCAGTCTGTCTTTGGCGCTGCTGCTGTCTGAAAAAAGAAAAAGCTGCTTTCCTGAGTTGTCAGAGATATCTGTTATTATTATCCCTGCCTTTCTGTAGCTCCGCCCTTCTTTGTAAACAGCTGAAAGCGCCTTCTGTGCCGCGCTGATTATTTCAGGGATATAGCTTACCGGCTCTTCTGTTTTTACAGTAAATGCCGCGCTGTAGTGCTTCTCTTCTTCTCTGTAACGGTTTGTTTCGATAAAAACAGTGAATGAGGAGGCTGAGGAGTTTTGTCTGTGCAGCTTCTCAGCTGCTTCTGCCGCATATTCGGAAACAGCTTCCTTCATTTCCTTTATTTCTGTAACCGGTCTTCCGAATTGTCTGGATGAAACTATTGCTTTCCGCTGTTCTGTGCTGTCTTCAGGGGGGAAAGAGATATCTCCCTTAAGTTCTGCCTGAGTTCTGTATCCTGTTATACTCATATGCTTTTTTATCCACCAGCTGTCGGCATTTTTGAGATCAAGGGCTGTATGAATTCCGTTTTTGTGAAGAAGAAAGGCGTACTGCCTGCCGACCATCCATATCTCCTCAACCGCGGTAGCAGCGAGGGCATCGTCAAGATTTGAATCGTCTATGATATAGATACCCCCGGGTATCCCCGGTTTCTGATTTATAGTCCTTTTTTTAGCCATCCTGCTGGCAATTTTTGAGAGGGTTTTTGTTTTTCCGATTCCGACAGATACAGGGACCCCTGTCCATTGTGTTATACGGTTTTTCAAATTGGATGCGAATTCTGTTATCTCGTTTCTCTTTAACCTTTCCGGGATATGAATAAATGCCTCATCTATGGAATAAACTTCAATCTGGCTGCAGCTGTCCTTAAGTATCCCCATTATCCTTCTTGAAATATCTGCATACAGTGCATAGTTTGAGGAAAAGACTGCAATTCTGTTTTCCTCTATTGTTCTTTTCTGTTCAAACAGGGGCTGTGCCCTTTTTATACCGGCTTCTTTGGCTTCTCCGGATGCTGCAACTATGCAGCTGTCATTGTTTGAGAGGACAACAACAGGGGAGTCCCTGAGATCAGGCCTGAAGATTTTTTCACATGAGGCATAGAAGCTGTTGCAGTCAAGGAGGGCGATCATCTGCTGCCTATAGTTTTCTTACAAGGCTTACCGCAGTTCCCCAGTATTCGAAGTCGGAGTTTTCTGTAAGCTCGATTGAATTGTAATCGGGGTTTGCAGGGAGGAGTATACTCCTCCCCCCCCTCTTTATAAAATTTTTAAGGGTAAACTCCCTGTCGAGGGCGCATATTATTATTCTGCCCGACTCAAGGGGAATGCTTCTGTCCACAACAATAAGGTCCCCCTCTGTAATATGGACTCCCTCCATTGAATCACCCTTTACATAAAAGCAGTATGAGGAGTAGGGATGCTCTATTATATAGGTGTTGAAGTCGATTTCTCTTTCTGCATAACCCTCTGCAGGACTTGGAAAACCGCATTTTATCCTGTCTTCATAGAGGCGTATCAGGGGCGGGGGATTTTTTATATTGAGTCGGGAGATTCTGTTCATATAGTAATACTAAACAAAAGTTAAGTAAAAAGCAAGATCTTCTTAATATGCTTGCAAACCTGCTGTTTAAGGAATATTATCATTTTTGAAGTAGATGGAGGTACCGATGGAGGTGAGTTTTTTTCTCACAGCAGGACTGCTGGCAGGGGTAATTGCAGGTTTTCTGGTTGCTTTTCTTATAGTAAAGGGGCAGGCTTCAAAAGCATATGATGCAGGATATTCCGCAGCAGGACAGGAAATAAGCGCTCTGAAGGAGCGGATCTCCAATTTTGAAACAAGGTTTTCTGAGCTTAATTCAGAAAAAACAGGGCTTAATGAAGCACTTGTATCTGTTACTGACGAAAAAAACCGGATCAGCTATGAGCACAGCGCTTTTGCGGCAAAGGCAGCAGAGCTTTCAAAGCAGGTGGAAAGCCTGCGGGGGGAGGTCCTTGAAAAAAACAAAAGGATTGATCTTCTTTCTGAAAGTCTTTCACAAACCAAGGAAAAGTACTCTGTTGTTTCAACCACACTTGAAAAAGAGAGAAAGCAGTTTGAGGAAAAGGTTGAGCTTTTAAACAGCGCACGGGAAGAGCTCTCGGCCAGATTTAAGGCCCTTGCCGGAGATATCTTTGACAATAAGAGTAAGGTATTTACATCCCAGACAACTGCATCTCTCGAGCAGATGCTTAAACCCTTCAGGGAACAGATAGACTTGTTCAGTAAAAAGTTTGATTCTACCAGAGAGGATGAGATAAGGGAGAGAACATCTCTAAAAAAAGAGATTGAAAATCTTGCAAAGCTTAATCAGCAGATAAATGAAGAGGCGGGGAATCTTACACGGGCCCTTAAGGGGGAGGTGAAGACCCAGGGTACCTGGGGGGAGATGATACTTGAAAAGGTCCTTGAAAAGTCAGGGCTGGTAAAGGGTCGGGAGTTCGAGATACAGGAAAGTCTCAGGTCGGAGGACGGCAAAAGGTTCCAGCCGGATGTGGTTGTCCATCTTCCTGATAAACGGGATGTTGTCATTGATTCAAAGGTATCTCTTGTTTCATATGAGAAATACATGACTGCAGAGAACGATGAGGAAAGAATTCAGGCTTCAAAAGAACTTTCAGTATCGCTTAAGAATCATCTCAAGAACCTTTCTGAAAAAGACTATCACAAGCTTCTGGGGATAAATTCACTTGATTTTGTTTTTATGTTTATCCCTGTGGAGGGGGCTTTTTCTATTGCCGCCCAGATGGATAATACATTTTTCTCTGCTGCACTCGAGAAAAATATTGTTCTTGTAAGCCCCTCAACACTGCTTGCTTCTCTGAGGACAATAGAAAATATATGGAAATATGAGTACCAGAACAGGAATGCAAGAGAGATAGCAAAAAGGGCAGGGCAGCTCTATGATAAGTTTGTCGGATTTGTCACGGACCTTGAGGATGTGGGGAAGGGGATAGAGACTTCCCGCAAGAGTTATGATAAAGCGTTAAACAAGCTTACTTCCGGAAGGGGAAATCTTGTAAGGCTCTCTGAGAACCTCAAGTCTCTGGGCGCAGCATCAACAAAATCGCTTCCTGATAGTGTAAAGGAAGATTATATTGCTGATGATGACAGAGAGCCTGACTCGGAGTTTTCCCTGATGGGATCATGATTTTTAAATGATTTTATGTCTGTGAAAAAAAGGAATCCTGCCAGTATGGAGGAGATACCGTCTGATGCTGCTACAGCTACCCATATCCCTGTGAGGCCCATGTACAGTGGAATGACAATAATAAGGGGTATCAGGAATATTACCTGCCTTGAGATGCTCAGTATCATTGATTTGACAGGTTTTCCTGTCGCAAGAAAATATCCTGAGGCGACTACCTGAAATCCTATCAGAGGTGTCATCATAAAAAAGACCTTTATAGCAGCCAGACCGGGGACAAGAAGTTCTCTGTTTTCCTTACCGAAAAGGAGAATAAGCTTTTCGGGATACAGCCTTGTTATAATAAATCCGGATGTCATAATTAATGTAGCTGCCAGAGCTGAAAGAAATGCTGCTTTAATCACTCTGCCGTATTTCTCCGCTCCGTAGTTATAGCCGATAATAGGGGCGCTTCCCTGGTTTATTCCGAATACCGGCATAATAATTACTGTCATTATAGAAAAAACAATCCCCATTACAGACAGAGCTGTATCTCCTCCGTATCTCTGGAGCTGGTTGTTGAGCATGCCGTTTACAAGGCTTGAAGCCAGGTGCATGGCAAAGGGGGCCGAGCCGAGAATAAATATTCTGATTGCAATTCTTTTCTCTATTTTCAGGTTTTTCAGCTTCAGTCCTGTTATGGATTTTTTACTGAGAAAATAGCTTACAACCCATACTGCGCTGAGCGCCTGCGCAATTACTGTAGCTGTAGCGGCTCCTTTTACCCCGAGCCCGAAAACCGCAATAAAGAGGTAATCAAGTACTATATTTATAATTCCTCCGATAAGCATTGTAAACATTGCTGTTCTCGGGGATCCTTCTGCCCTGATAAAGTTGTTAAGGGAAAAGGCGGTTGAATTTATCACGGAACCTGAGAGTATTATTAGCGAGTATTCCTTCGCGAGGGGGAGAATGTTGCTGCTTGCCCCGAGAACTATGAGAACAGGAGATATCATTATCATCCCTGCTGCAGCAAGAACTGTTGTTACAGCAAGGACAAGAGAAAGGGTGTTCCCGAGAATTTTTCCGGCCAGTTCATTCTTTTTCTCTCCAAGTGTAATTGAAAAAAATGATGAACCGCCAAGTCCGAAAAGCATCCCGAAAGCCATAAAGATGAGCATCAGGGGAAATGAGGCTGTAAGCGCTGACAGCCCGTCGGCTCCAACATACCGGCCGACAAATATTCTGTCAACAATATTATAGACAGCCTGGACAATCATACCGGCTATTGCCGGTATTGAAAACCTGATAAGAAGGGTGTGGATTTTTTCCTTTTCAAGGGGATGGACTTTATTTTCTGCCAAACTTAAAGTTCTCCGTATATTTCCGGATTAAGACAGTCAGGGGCTTTTTCCCCTTTTATCATTGCTGTTATATTGAGCGCCGCTTTTATTCCCATGTTTGACCGTGCTGCCGTGGTAGCGGAACCTGTATGGGGAGTTATAACAACATTATCAAGTGATGAAAGCCCTTTTGCGAGCTCAGGTTCTTTCTCATAGACATCAAGTCCAGCTCCTGCTATCCGTTTTTCCGATAAAGCCCTGACAAGGGCTGTTTCATCTACTACAGGACCTCTTGCTGTATTGATAAGGTAGGCGCTTCTTTTCATCAGGGAAATTTCTTTTTCCCCTATCAGATGGTAGGTTTCATCTGTTAGGGGTGTGTGAAGTGTTATAAAGTCTGACCTTTCAAGAAGCTCTTCCATCATGACTTTTTCTGATCCGGGAATTGAATCAATAATATCATTACTGTGTCTGCTGACATAAAGAATTTTCATTCCAAACCCTTTTGATTTAAGGGCAACAGATGTTCCTATCCGCCCTCCCCCGATTATACCGAGGGTTTTCCCTGTTATCTCTCCCCCCAGAAACTGAAGAGGTCCCCAGCATTTCCATTTACCTGATCTGAGATAATTATCTGATTCGACAACCCTTCTCGAAGCTGCAAAAATCAGTGCCCATGCCATTTCTGCTGTTGCATCGGTAAGCACTCCCGGGGTATTTGATACAGGGATTTTTCTTTCTGTAGCTGCAGGGATATCAATATTTTCATATCCTACAGCATAGTTTGCAAATCCCTTTATCCCTTTTGCCGCCTCAAATATTTCCGCATCAATCCTGTCTGTAAGCTGGCAGATTACGCCGTCTTTTCCTGCAACATTTTTCAAAAGCTCTTTTCTTGTGAGCGGTCTGTCCTCAGGGTTGATCTCAACTTTAAAGTTTTCCTCAAGCAGTGATAAAGCTTTCCCCGGGATCGCCCTGGTCAGGTATATGAGAGGTTTTTCCATAGATTATTCTCCGTTTTCAAGATTACGAAAAGATATATAAATAATAGTTGAATAAGCATATGAGATCAATAAAAAGGGGGAAAATTAGTTGTGTAAACAGGATATTTTACAAAAAAGATCTTCACTGCCGAAATTGCCGGATTTAAGAACGATGAGCGGTTTCTGTTTTCCAAGAGGGAAACAGTAAGGCACTCCCGGATCAATCTGATATCCGACTTCAAGAGAATCAATTCCGCATTCCCTGCAGACTGCCCCTGATGTTTCCCCCCCAGCAACTATCAGTTTGTCTATATCAAAATTTGAAATAAATTCAGCAGCTGTTTTCCCCAGAAAGATTCCCAATAATTCGCCTGTCTGTTCAGGTGTAATCCCTTTCCGGGCAGCTTCTGCCCTGACCATTTCGCTGCTGTTTCTGCCGCTGCTGTCAATTGAGATAATTACATTTTTTCCTGAGCTGAATGCTTTCTCCCCTTGCCTGTAAATTTCATCATTCCTTATAGAGTTGTTAAGTATTTCATATGGATCTGCAAGGACAGGAACAAAGCCTCCGGATACTGCATGTTTTTTCTGGTTTCTGGTTGTTATTGAATCGCTTCCGCTTATAACAAGTGTTTTTTTACCCATATTTTTAAGCCGGTTCCGGAAATCAGGTCTGCTTTTCTGTCTGAAAAATATCCTTCCCATCGATTCTGAAATTCCCGATCCCCCTGTCATAAACCCTGTATCTGAATAGGATCTGACAATGGAGTCTATATCATCCTGGCAGAGTGCATCAGTTACATGGTAGATTATCCCTTTTTCTTCAAGCGCTTTTCTTTTTTCTGCAATTATCTTTTCTCCCCCCTTTACAGTATGATAATCTATAAGTCCTACAGGTGTTTTTGTCTGATACGACAGCCACCTTATAAGGTTTGAATCTGTCATGGGATTAAGGGGATGGTTTCTTAATGATGATTCTGAAAGAAGTTCTTTCCCGACAAAATGATATCCCATATAGGTTGTTCTTCCGTTTACCGGAAGGGCAGGACAGACAGGGGTTGAGGGAAAACCGATAACTGATCTTGCCGCATCAATGCTCTGTCCTATATTCCCTTCAGGGGTTGAATCAAATGTAGAGCAGTACTTAAGCTGGATTAATTCAGCCCCTTTCCCGTAGATAAGGGAGACAGCCTTTTCTGTTTCGGTCCACGCTTTTTCCGGGGAAACAGAGCGTATTCCTGTCCCGAGAACAACAACATCAAAACTGTCTCTTATTTCAGGGCTCTCAAGTTTTTTACTGTCCAGAAGGAGAACTGCTCCGGCACCGTATGATGTCAGCATTCCTGCTGCATCAGTTGCCCCTGTATTGTCGTCAGCTATGATTGTTATTTTCATACTTTTTCACATTCTCCTTTTTTCAGGTTCCTCTGTCTGTGCTGCAGAAAGAAGGTTTGATTCAAGCCCTGCAAGAACAATAATCCGGCTGTACACAGTTATTTCTCCAGTCCTTTGATCTGACGGGCCAGTTCCTTTATTGCATACCCGGGGCTTGTAAGAAGCGGGCAGGAGTTTTCCTTTTCAGGAAGACTGTCTGCCACCCTGCTCATAGAAGCCTGCGCCAGAACAACCGCATCACATTTCTTCATCAGTTTCTGAAGATTCTCAATGACTATTCTGTCGTGAGTTTCTGTATCCCCTTTAAAAAGGGCATCATATGCCCCTTCGCAGAGAACCGGTGTAAGTTTGATATTTTTCCCTGCTTTTTCAGCTGTTTTTATTAGAAGATCTGATGAGGGTTTTAGTGTTCCCGGATTTGTTGCAATTACCCCGATGGAAGTATAATTCCTTACTGCTTCTTCAGCCATAGGCCCGTCGACTGAAAGGACAGGTATATCAACAAGGGTTGCTGCCGTTTTTATAACAGGGGTAACTGATGAGCAGGTTACCTGGATAATATCAGCCCCTGATTCCTCTGCCGCAATAATATTCTGGCAGATCCTTCTTGCGGCATATTTTGTAAGTCCCCCTCCGGCCAGTATTGATCTGATTATGCTCTGGTCGCTTATGTGGGTTTTTGTTGCCTCTGAATCTATAATCCTGTCGCACAGGGAGTTGAACATATTTTCAACTCCGGTAATAGTATTGATAAAAAATATATTTACTGCCATATCAGTTGTCCCCCTTATAGAGAAGGATCTGCTTCGATGCCTCATCCTTCCACCCCTCTCTCAGCTCCTTTCTCAATGTCATATAATCATTATTTTCAGGGTCATTCCATCTGTTTATTATTCTCATTCCCCTTACAAGAAGCCCTGAAAAATAGTTGATCTTTTTTATTCCGCACCTTACTGCTTTTTTGATATCATGGTCGCTTATTCCGGAAGCACCGTGCATTACAAGGGGGACAGATGAAAGAGATGCTATTCTCTCTATCAGCTCAAACTGTATTTCAGGCTCTGATTTATAGAGTCCGTGAACAGTTCCTACAGAAACTGCAAGGGCATCAATCCCTGTTTCCTTCAGAAACTCAGCAACATTGTCAGGATCTGTATAGGCCCCTTTTTTTATCCTGTTGTCAACAACTTCTGCAACCCCTTCTGCCCCTGAAATAGATCCCAGCTCCCCTTCAACCCCTGCTCCGTATGAATGGGCAAGCTCTGAAACTTTTCCGGTTATTTCAATGTTCTTTTCAAATGACTCTTTTGAGCCGTCGATCATTATTGAGGTATATCCGCATAAAAGAGCATCCCTTACTATATCAAGCTGATCAGGGGATGCGTGGTCCAGGTGAAGGGCAACCGGTACTTTTGCCTCTCTGCAGAGTGCATGGATTGAAGGGGCGAACGCTGTCCCCCCGATTTTTTCCCAGTGTCTGGTTGCAGTTCCTATTATTACAGGACTCTCTGATTCTTCAGCTGCAGCAATTATTCCTCTTGCCATTTCATAATCAACCACATTGAAACATGCAGCAGCTCCTTTGAGGTTTTTAAGTATTTCATTGAGAGTAACAAGCATTTCCTTCACTCCTTATATCTTATTTGCTTCTTCAATATCCCTTTCAAGCGCAGCAACAGATTTATATATACCGCTCTTTTCAAGTGACTCAAACAGTTCGTTATGCTTTTCGGAAATAATTTTATAAATTCTGCTTTCCCTTTCCCTGGGTATAAATTTTTTATAGAGCGATTCCTTTGCAAAGCTTCCATAGGCGTTGTCATAGCTGCTGAAAAGCCCTGTTGCCAGGGTACTGCTTAAAAATGCTCCGAAGGATGTTGCCTCGGTTTTTTCAAAGCGCAGAAGAGGCAGGTTGTAGATGTCTGACTGGATCTGGCTGAAAAGGTCTGATTTGTTCATGCCCCCGGCAACAACAACCTTTTTTATATCTATACCCGGAATGGCTGAGAGCAGTTTAATATTCTCCCCAATTTCTATTCCGATTGATTCAACAATTGATCTTGCCATATCATATTCTTTTGTCGCAAGTGTTATGTTGAAAAATACCCCTTTGGCACTCTGGTCCCAGTAGGGAGCTGCGGCCCCCTTGAAGTGGGGCAGGGTAATAACCCCGTGTGAACCCGGCGGTGATTTTTCTACCAGGGAATTGAAAACAGGAAACTGTATTTCATCATTGTCAGGATTTTCAATATTCATGAATTCCGAGACAAACCACTTTAAAAGACTCCCTGTTGTAAGAATTCCGGCTTCTGCTATCCAGTGCCCTGCCAGGGCTGAATAACTGCAGAGTGTTTTTCTTTCTGAATGAAATACAGGGTTTTTTGAAGGTGCAAGAATGAAAGATCCTGTTCCGCTGTTTATTTCAGCTTTTCCTTCTATCATTGCCCCGAGTCCAAGGGCTGCAACCTGCTGATCGCCCCCTGCCAGAATTACCGGAAGTCCCTCTTTTATCCCTGTTCCGGATGCGAAGTCCCTGTTTACTGATCCTGCGACAGTACCGGGTGAAACCGGTTCCGGCAGTTTTTCAGGATTTATACCAAGGCTTGAAAGGATTTCACTGTCCCATTCAAGACTGGTTATATTGAAAAGAAGGGTTCTTGATGCCTGGCTGAAATCTGTTTTGATTTTCCCTGTCATTAAATGAAAGACATAATCCTGGACACCTAAAAATTTTTCAGCTTTTTCAAAAATATCCTGCTTGTTTTCCTTGAGCCAGATTATTTTGGGAGCTGTAAAATAGGAATCTATTCTGAGTCCTGTTTTCAGGTAAATATCTTTATCTGTGAAATTTTCCTGAATCTCCCTGCATCCCGACTCTATACTTTTATCCTGCCACATTACAGCCTTATAAAGGGGATTCCCTTCTCTGTCGGCAGGAATTAAGGATGCTCTTTGTGAAGTCAGTGCAATACATACCGCCTCAAAAGAGTTTTCATCTATAAAATCTGCGGTTTCCTTCATTGTTTTAATCAGGGCTTTTCTCCAGTCCTCAGGATCCTGTCTTACTGCCCCGTTATTAAAATATGAGGGTGAGTAGATTTTGGAAGAGTTGAAAAGCATTTTCCCTGTTTCCGAGAAACAGGAAGAGCGCATGCTGGATGTGCCGACATCAACTGTAATATAAGTTTTCATTTAATCTTCCCTATACAGATTTTTTCAGATTTTTTACCCATTCAGCTGTTTCCGGGTTATCAAGGACTTCAGGGTTAATAATAAAGCGTGTTTCTTCCCCTTCGATAAACCTTTTTACGTCTTCCATAAGAAGGAATGGTGATTTTGTAAGGGCTTCGGTTGTCGTCCCTGCTATATGTGTTGTAAGAGTAACATTATCAAGTCCAATAACAGGATTATCCGCTTCCACCGGTTCTGTGGGAAATACATCAAGTGCTGCCCCTGCAATTTTATTGTTTTTAAGAACATCAACAAGTGCCGGAAAATCCACCAGTCCGGCTCTCCCTGTATTTATCAGATAAGATGTCGGTTTCATAAGCTCAAGTTCTTTTATGCCGATCATATTTTTGTTTTCAGCAGTCAGTCTCGCGTGTATTGAGATAAAATCAGATGTTTTAAAAAGTGTTTCCTTGTCTACCTGCTTAACATTCAGCTTTTCAGCCTTTTCACTGTTCAGATATGGGTCGAATACTACAATTTCAACATCAAAACCGGACAGTTTTTTTGCAACAAGCTGGCCTATAAATCCGAAACCTACAAGTCCGATTCTTTTCCCCTTAAGCTGAAGAACATTGTCGGAATTTACAAATGTTTTTCTCCACTCTCCGTTTTTTATTGCAAAATGGGCCCTTGCTATGTTTCTTGCTTCTGCAATCATCATCCCGACTGCAAAATCACTTACTGCTTCAGCATTCCTTCCCATTACGTTGAAAACAATTATGCCCCTTTCTGTTGCTTCCTTCAGGTTTACATTTTCAGTACCGGCCCTGCATACACCGACAATTTTTAAATCGGGCATGCTGTTCATGAGCGCGGATGAAACAGGGACGAACAGCCCGAAAAGTATTTCCGCCCCCTTCCCCTCTTTTTTCACAAGATCGGGAACTACTTCAATTTCCGGCCCCTTTTTCTCAACCTCAAGTCTTCTGTGCTGCAGTTTCTCCCATACAGGCTCCCAGTTGCCGGCTGAGAAGGTTTCAACATAATCTGCGAGCAGACTGTTGAATGCGTCCTCAAAAAGATTTTCCGGAATCATTGCATCGCCGGCAAGAAGCGCTTTCTTTAAAAAACTCATTTTTTTCTCCTGTTTTAAGTATTATCTTTTGTGCTGTGCCACAGCCATCTGCGACTGTTTTACAGCTTCAATTCCCCTGTCTCCCATCTTGATGAAACAGTAGACAGTGATTATATCTATTATGACCAGCTGGATTATTCTTGAAAGCATTGCATCCGGTCTGTATTTTGTTTCGCTGCTGCTGCTTAAAAGCGTCCTGTCGGAAATCTGGGAAAGGGAAGAGTGGGCATAACTTGTTATACAGAAAACCCCTGCTCCCTTTGATTTGGCCCTTCCGGCGCAGTCAAGAAGGGTTTTGCTTTCCCCTGAATGGGAGACAAGTATGAATGTATCCTTTTTCCCAGCCTGATAACTTCTTATTGAGATCATATGGTCATCATTGTCAGTAACAGAGTTAATTCCCATCCTGAGGAGTTTGTGATTAAGGTCTCCTGCTATGAGGGCAGAAGCACCTATACCGAAAACAAATATTCTTTCAGATTTCAGTATCATTTCGGAGCATTCCCGTACTGTCTCTGCCTGGAGTATATTTGAAATATCATTGACCGCTGTTGATGTTGAAAATATTATCTTTCTGATTATTTCTTCTGCACTGTCTTTTGATGATATTTCCGATGTGGTGAAATCCTGGGTATCTTTTGCTTCAAGCTGTGCAATTTCAACCCGGAAAACCTGATACGATGTCAGCCCTATTTTGTTGAGAAACCGGAGTATGGTAGTTTCACTTACGCTGCATTTTTCCGCTAGGTCTGTTATGGTAAGGTATACAACTTCCCTTGTGTTGTTCATGACATAATCAGCAATAACCTTTTGTGCAGGAGAGAGTCTGTGATAATTTGTTCTGATTGAGCCCAGTATGTTTGATTTATTCTGCTTCATTTCTCTTCCTTTTCCCGTCATAGATCATATGTATTTTCCCATGCTGTCAGTTCTCCGGTCTTTTCAATTGAAGGAAAGTCTTTGATTGAACTGTAGACAGCTTTTGATACATATAATTCAGCCAGTTCCTGTGTATTTTTAATTCTTATAAGTCTTATTGTCTCATTATCCCAGCTTCTCAGCCCCATAGCGACAGAAAGGCACTCCTCAAGAGAGGAAAAAATCATCGGTATTTTACCCCTTTCAAGGTAACTGCTTGTGATTACATTTTCATAGGTTACATTCATATCAATTTTTTTATGGAGCTTTGTTGTGATCATATCAGCCATCCCTACCCCAAGGGCATTGCCGTGAGATTCTTCAGTAAGATCATCTACAATTATTATCTCAATTTTAGTATTGATTTTCTGGGGTTCTATCCGTATCCCTATCTCCCCTGTTACGCTGGGATCAATACCGACCCCGCTTATATTCTTTCCCATCTGGTCAATACACAGAATATCAAGTTCCGATACGGGAAGCCGTCCCATGATTCTGTTTGCAGTTTTAAGAAGCTTTATTTCTTCAGACAGAAAATCCTGCGGCAGAAGGGCTTTCAGGGATGAAGTTTTATGATATGCATTTTCAACGATTGCAAATCCAAGTCTTATGTTTGACTGTTCGATTATTTTAAGGGCGCTCGGTACTCTCAGGTCTTTAAGCCCGTGGTTGCCGTATCTGTGTATTTCTCTGGCCTGCATCTGTTTCCCCAGGCCTATTGTGCACATCTTAAGCAGTCCGCTTTCAGTCTCCGCTGTATGGTCTGTATGGGCCTTGATTCTGTTTATCAGGATAATGCCGTCGCACTGATATGCATTCCTGTCTATGAAAATCCTGTTTTCAAGTCCTGAAGAATCAAGTTCCACAACTTCCATTGAGGAAATAATCGGGGCCCCCATTTCTTCTTCCGTAATCCCGTAGCTCTCAAGGACCTCTTTCTGTCCTTCGGCTGTAGCTCCGCCGTGACTGCCCATTGCAGGGATTATTATTACATCATTTCCGTTTCTGTGAAGAAAGGAAATAATTGTTTTAATAATAAGCGGAATGTTCTGTATTCCCCTGCTTCCTGCAGCTACAGCAATTTTTTCCCCTTTCCTGAATAAGGTTTTATATTTTTCACATTCATTAAGAGTGTGCTTTTCAATATCCTCAATATGCCTGTCATCAAATATCTGCCTTACTTTTATCATCTCCGGTAAAGGCACCATGTTTTCTCCCCCTTGTTATAACAGTTAATAATTTACTCCAGTAAAAAGGATAAGCGTAATATATTTACTATGATAGCACGAATAATAGATATGTCAAGATTTGAGGAGAGGATTAAAAAAGTCTTGTCAGTTTAAATGCTCAAGCAGTCTTTCAAGTGTTGATCGGTCTATATCAAGTTTTCTCGCAGCAAGGCTCTTGTTGAAATTGGAATCATGCAGTGCTTTATATGCTGCCCTGTATTTTATTTCAGCCAATGTCCCGTCATAAAGATTCTTATCGATACCGTCTTTGTTCTTGTCGGATTTTTCAGAGAGTTCAGAGGCAATGTTTTTTATATCTGAAATCTTGATATTCCCCTGCCTGATTGTAAGTGCAATTCTTTCTATTATGTTTTTAAGTTCCCTTACATTGCCTGGCCAGTAGTAGTTTCTCATAAGCCGGAGTACGTCCTCTGAAAGGGATTCGATCTGAAGGGAATGATCGATATTGAATACTCTTATGAAATGGGAGGCAAGATATTCAATATCATCCTTTCTTTCCCGTAGAGGAGGTATCTGTATTTTTAAAAGATTTATCCTGTAGTAGAGGTCTGATCTGAAATCCCCGGAGAGAACAAGCTGTTTCAGCGGTTTGTTTGTTGCTGTTATAACCTGAACATTAATATTAATAACCCTGCTTCCCCCGATACGCATTATCTGTTTTTCCTCAAGTACTCTGAGAAATTTTACCTGAAGATTCTGGTCTATTTCACTTATTTCATCAAGAAATATTGTTCCGTTATCGGCAAGCTCGAAGAGTCCCTTTTTGCCCCCCTTCTGAGCCCCTGTAAATGATCCCTCTGAATAGCCGAAAAGCTCGCTTTCCAGAAGCTGGGACGGCAGAGCCGCACAGTTTACAGCTACAAAAGGTTTTTCCGAACGGGAAGAGGTTGAGTGTATGCTTTGTGCAAAAAGTTCTTTCCCGACGCCGCTTTCCCCTTCAATCAGGATTGTTGCATTTGTTTTTGAAAATGATTTTGCTGTTTCAATAATCTGTCTGAAATCAGGATCTTTTGTAACTATATCATTAAAATTGTATCTGCTTGAAAATCCGTTCACACAGGTCCTGTGTTTCTGGCATGAAATCTGTTTCCATTCAGATACGTTTTTTATTGTTGATACAGAGCCCTTTATTCTGTTGTCTATTATGATAGGGGTAGTGTTAAGCATGCACCTTTCGGATGTTCCGGTTTCCAGTTCCTGATATTCAGGCACATTTGTTTTAAGTACTTTTATTATTGTTTTTTTAAGACTGCTGAAATGTTTTTCTTCTATCGGGAGTTCCTCTATTCTTTTCCCTATTGTCAGTTCCTGACTTTTTGAGAAAAGCTGCTCTGCCGATCTGTTGAAAATAGTGATAATACCTTTATCATCAGTTGATATTACAGCGTCATCAATAAAGTCAAGGACTGAGCGTACAGGATTAACATTGGCCTGGAGCATGCGGTTATAGGATGAAAGTACATTCTTTGTTTTACCGATAGCTTCTATAACATCATCCTTGCTGGATTTGATTAGATAGAGGCTTTCGCAGAATGACTGAAGATTCACATATGCTGTCTGGTCTCCGATGATAGTATCAACTTCATACTGTTTTATAAGCTTCTCAGCCTGGCATTTAATATAATCAAAGTTGTATTCCCTTGTTTCATAGGGGATAGTCAGTTCCTTGACGTTGAGTCCCAGGACCTGGGCTATTGAGTGGCATCTGTAAACTGCATTTCTGAATCCGACTATCAGGATAGATTTATTCTGATCCCTGAGGGGGTACAGTATTCTCAGAATGTCTATATCACTTACCGGTATATCCACCACCGGAATTTTTGTATATTTTCTGATTATTTCAGCAGTACCGCCCCTGCTGATAATTATTTCAGCACCGTTTTTTTCAGCCTCGATTGCTGCCGGCAATGCTGCTTCAACATTGCCTTCCCTTATTTTCAGATTCAGATCAAATTCAGTTGATGACTGTTCAATAAGACTGGTTAGTTCTTTATACGGAAGAATCGCATAAGCCCTGTCCGGCATCTTATTATCCCTCTTGTTATCATTATTATAATTATTATAACACAAAATTATGTTTAATTTAAGTATTGCATGATGTGTTTGATCGGGCAACAAATATTTTCAGATCCTCAAGGCAGTCCTTCCGGCTGCTGCTGTAAAATCCGGCACCCTGTGGGGCGAAATACAGCAGCTCTTCTGTTTCTGAGCTTCCAAAGTCCGGGAAAGTGTAGAAGTTTTTCGGAATTTTTTTAACCTGCCAATAGGGCGGTGCAGATGTAAAAATATCCTGGAAAATTCTGAACAGATTCCTGCCTCCTGTTCTTCCCGGTAAATACTGGCAGGTCCTGATACTGTTATCTTCAATACAGATTTGTGTAAAATCATTTTTCAGATATTTTAAAGCGCCGGAAAAAAACTGTCTCCGCACGGATTAAACATCAGGCTCAAGCTGTAATATGGGTCTCCGGCAGGAATTTGAGGCTGTCTGTTTTCCAAACTTGACATATACGGTATTCGTGTTATCATAGTAAATATATTACTGTTATGCAGTATGTATAAGTAAAATATTTACCATTGAAGCCTGAAGCGGAAAGATGCAATATCTTTGCCCATCGCATTGAAACAAATCATATAATTTAACTTGGCATGCTGTTTGCAATACATTGGTTGAGAACCCTTTTATATGGGCTGAATTATGGTAGGTAAAACTTGTAACAAAGTTTTTGCTTATAGACGGCTTTCTCTGTATAACCGTCCGGTCGGGTCTTAAAAACCCTGAGCGCTGTCAGCGCGAGGAAAATTTTTCCGGAACGGGAAAATACTGAGTTTACAGAGGGGCCTGAAAAAATTTAGGAGGAATATATGAGAAAAAAAGTATCTGGACTTTTTTTGCTGGCTGTATTGATTTTCGGAATGCTGATTTCCTGCGGCGGCGGGGCAAAAGCTTCAGACGGGGCAGCTGCTAAAGAAGAAGCAGCTAAAAAAGTTTACAAATGGCGTCTTCAGTCATGGGCCCCTGCAGGGGATGCTACTTACGAAGCAGCTGAAGCATTTGCCAAAAGGGTTAATATAGCTTCAAACGGAGAACTGGTTATAACACCTTTTACAGCCGGTTCGATTATTCCTGCAGGTAAGGAATTTGATGCTGTAATGTCAGGATCTGTAGAAGCTGTCCATGGAGCTCCGGGCTGGACAATCGGCTATATCCCCGGTTCCATGTTTTTTACGCAGTATCCGGGCGGACTTACTGCAAACCAGATGTCAAT